>CAWBNV010000005.1:0-373442 GCA_963790285.1 uncultured Alphaproteobacteria bacterium | reverse complement strand
TGGCATCGTCGCTTACGATCGCCTCGTAATCGTCGATCGCCGCCGCCACCGCTCCCAGCTGCATCTGGATCGAGCCTCGCAGGGCGCGCACCACAGGAGCCGGTGCGACGGCAGCGACCCTGTTGATCGCGACCAGCGCCGCTTCGCCGCGGTCAAGACGATACAGGGCGGACGCGAGGGCGAGACGCGACGACAGATGATCCGGCGTCACCGCGAGCGTTTGCTCGAGCAACAGCCTCACCGCTTCGTAATGAGAGGCTTGCAAGCCGGCGGCGGCGATCAGGCAGACGGCTGCATGATCGCAGAGGTGAAGGCCCAGCGCCGCGAGCGGCGCCGGGTCGCCGCGCTCGAACAGCGCCGGCGTCGCCGCGTGGAGCCGGGCGTCGGCGAGGCTCCCGGGGACGGGCCGCCGCCACAGGTCGTCGGCCTCGTCTGCCCGGCCGACGAGGACCAGAGTGTCGCCGAGAGCATGAAGGACAAGCGAGGAGGCCGGATTGCGCGCCGCCGCCTCGCGGAGCCAGGGCAGAGCGGCGGCGACGTGCCCCCCTGCGGCAAGCGCCATCCCGAGTTCGAAGTTCGTCCCCCACGCCGCGGGGCGGGCTTTCACCGACGCGCCGAGCGCGTCGATCGCGGCGGCGAGATCGCCCGCTCGTCGCGACGCGGCACCCAGAGAAACCGCGCCTCGACCGAGTTGGGCGTCGTCGCCAGGACCTTTCGCGCGAACGACGCCGCCCGCACCGGATCGACGGCCATCAGGCGTCGCGCCTCTGCGAGAACCGATACGTCAGTCAGCCTCAAGCCCTATACCGGTACGACCGCCCCGGCCGGATCGCCGGCGCCGCGCTTGCCGCAATGTGATCGGACCATGCCGCAAAGGCAATGGCGACGAGTGGCGGGGGCTGTCACATTACGCCTCCGTCCGCCGGGGACGAGCGCAGTCGGAGGACGCGGATCGTGCGCAGTTCACGTCGCGAGTTTCTGGGGAGGAGCGGCCGGGCTGGCGCTCGCCGCCGAAGGGGGGACCGCCGCCAGTCCGTCGGCGTGGGCGCTGCCGGCCAAACGCGCGGTCGTAAAGAACGATGTGGTCCGGATTGCCATGCGGGACAGCGTTCGGTTGTGCGGCCGCCTTTGGCTTCCCGCCGGTGCCGACGCCGCGCCCTGCCCGGTAGTCCTCGAATATATTCCTTACCGGACGCGTGATCTCTACCGCGCCGCAGACGATCACTGGGGCGAGGTTCTCGCCAGCTATGGCATCGGTTTCGCCCGGATCGACATCCGCGGCTCGGGCGAGTCCGAGGGGATCCTCCGCGACGAGTATCTGGCGGCCGAACAGGATGACGCGGTGGAGATCATCGCATGGCTCGCCCGCCAGCCGTGGTGCAGCGGCGCGGTCGGGATGCGCGGCATCTCGTGGGGCGGCTTCTCGACGCTCCAGACGGCGATGCGAAGACCGCCGGCGTTGAAGGCGATCATGCCTATGGCGTGCTCCGATCGTCGCTACACCGATGACGCGCACTACGTCGGCGGCTGCTTGGGGCTGACCAACTTCAAGTGGGGCGTCGATTTCACCGCGGTGATGGCGAGCCCTCCCGATCCGGCCGTGGCTGGGGAGGATTGGGAGGCGATCTGGCGCGCACGCCTCGCGGCCGTGCCACCGATCATGGCGCGCTGGATGCAGCACCCGCTCGAGGATGCGTACTGGCGTCACGGTTCGCTGACGTTCGACTATGCCGCGATCGCCTGCCCGACCTACATCGTGGGCGGTTGGGCCGACGCCTACGTCAACTCGGTCCCGCGTCTTCTCGCGGGACTGCGCTGCCCGAAGAAGGCACTCGTCGGACCGTGGGGCCATACCTATCCTTGGCTGGGCGGCCCCGGACCGGCGCTCGACTGGGCGTACGAGGAGGTGCGCTGGTGGTCGCAGTGGCTGACCGGGGCGTCGACCGGGATCATGGCCGAGCCCATGTTCCGCTACTTCAACCCGACCTCGACACCCGCCCAGTCCGCACCGGGGGCCACCCCCGGGAACTGGACGGCCGAAGCCGGCTGGCCGACGAGGAGCGTCGTCACGCGCACCCTGTTCTTGACCGACCACGGTTTGTCGGACCGGGCCGGACCGGCCGCGCCGCGAACCCACCGTTCCGACAATCGCGTCGGGCTGCAGTCGCCGGAGTGGGTTCCGTTCGGCCAACAGGAGATGCCGCGCGATCAACGCGCCGACGATCTATTGTCGATCGTCTACGACCTGCCGGCGCTGTCCGCGCCCGTCGACCTGCTCGGCACACCGCGGATCCGGCTTCGGCTTTCGGCCGATCGCCCGGCAGCGCAGGTCGCGGTCCGGCTCTGCAAGGTCATGCCCGATGGAACGTCATGGCGCCTAGCTTACGGTCTCCTCGATCTAACCCATCGCAACGGTCATTCGACAGTGATTCCGTTGACGCCCAGCGTGCCGGTCGAGGTCGACCTCGAGCTGGGCTTCATCGCGCACCGACTGCTGCCAGGCGAGAGGCTCCGACTCGCGATCTCGGAGGGATTATGGCCGCTCGTCTGGCCCTCGCCTGAAAAGACCACTCTGACGCTCCATGCGGCTGACAGCACGGTCATGCTACCGGTCCGCGCGCCTCCGGCCATCGATCCAACGATGCCCATCGCCGTCGTTCCGATCGCTCCGGACGCCGGCGCCGTCGTGGTCGCCATCACGGCCGCCAACGGCAAGCTCGCCGTCACCGGGCGGTGGCCGGACCAACCGCGCACCTGCGCCAACGGCACGATCCTTTCTGGCCACGGTCCGGACACGGTGGCAACGATTGATGCCGGCGATCCCAACAGCGGGATGTGGTCGGGCGAGCGGGTCAGCCGCTTCCGGCGCGGGAACTGGGATTGCCAGATCAGGGTGACGTTCACCCTGCGCTCGACCCCGACGCAGTTCTTTCTGGTCGAGACGCTCGTGGCCGAATCGTCGGGGGTGAAAATCTTCGAGCGTAGCGTCCCGACAACTGTCGACAGAACCGTGCTTTGAGCGCACGTCGCGTCCGATTGTTCATTAAGGCAGTCGCTTGCGACGGCGCTGGTTGGTCTTTAAACTTGACAGGCTGGCATGCGGCGGTGAGTTGAGGCACCAGCGGGGCACTGACGAGGTGGACGTTCTTTACGTCCAACCTTATCAACACCTTGTCATGCGAATTAAGTCTGCCCTGAATGCAGCATAATCAGTGAGGTGCAGCTAGGCTTCGGCCGCCGTCGTCACCGGGGTGAGCATTGCGAACCCGCCCTCGCGAATGGCGACGAACCCCGCACCCTGGCCCTCGTCGGCGGTCGCCCGGAGCAGGCGCTCACCATGCTCATGCCGGCGCAAAATCGTTGACGTCGAATAAGTCGAACCCAGCGCGGGTGCTGGTGCGCGGCGCATCGAGTTGCCACGTGCCGCCGCCCATCCGGAGCGGAAGCAGGCCGATACGCCTGCGGAGCAGCAGGCCTCCAGGGAATTATGTCCGCGCGGCATGGCGCCTTTAGACCGCCACAGGCGCGCTTCGGCGGCATTTGGATCGGTCCGTACGGTCCGCCACAAGGCCGAGGGTGAGGCCCTCGCGTCTAATGCTCTCGAAGGCGTTTCGGATCGCCGAGCTTTGGAGGAGGCGCTGGACTATGCGCCGTTGGGGCGACCGAAAGGCAGCTGAAGCGCCTCCCGTTGCAAACTTGGGTGCGCTCCTTCATGAGCTTGGTATAGAGACGCGGGAGCTTGAACTCTCGCTTGGGGCAGCGTCGATGATCATCGTGGCCGGCCGCGTCACCGCTCGGAGCGACAGTTTGGAAGCGCTGCGGAGTGCAGCGCTGGAACACGTCATGCGTTCGCGGGCCGAACCTGGTTGTTTATGCCACGGGGTGGCCATCGACTGCGAGGATCCCTCGACACTCGTCTTCTTCGAGCGGTGGGCCGATCGCGGCGCGCTCGAAGTTCATCTGTCTCAGCCCGGATCGGCGGAATTCGTTCGCAGTGTCCGCGCCCTTGCAGCCGCGACTTCGGGCTTGGAAATCTACAAGGTCATCGCATCCGACTGAGCGATTTTGTCCGCTAATGATTGAGCCGCGCCGACCTTGGAGTCTTCGCCGCCAGGGATAGCCTGCCGCCAACGATAAAGACGTTGGGGAGGCTCTCGATGGCGACAGGCACTAGTCGCGCGGCGACACGAACGCTGCAGACGACGATCCTGGTGACGCTGCTAGATCGGCGGAGGCGCCGAGGCTCAGACCGTTCCGGCCGCCGCCGAGCCCACTGCGGACAACACGATCGCCGAGATTGTCGTGACCGCCCAGAAGCGGGAATCCGTGCTTCAGCGTACGCCGGACACCATCAGCGCGATCTCGGGATCGGAATTGACGACCCGGGGCAACGACACGCTCACCGACATCGCGAACCTCGTGCCGAACACGACCTTCTCGGCGAACTTCGGCATATCGCAGATCTTCATCCGCGGCATCGGCAACAACTTCTACAGCCCGGGCGGCGATCCGGGTGTCGCTTTCTACAACGACGGCACCTACGTCTCCGACCAGGAAGCGACCAACGTCGCGCTGTTCGACCTGGCACGGATCGAGGTGCTCCGCGGACCGCAGGGCGCCCTATACGGGCGCAACGCCACGGGCGGAGCGGTGAACGTGATCTCGGCGCCACCCACGACCGATCTGACGGGACATGTCAGCGCCACGTTCGGCGATTACGGGCGGGCGGAGAGCGAAGGCGCAGTGTCGGGTACGCTCGGCGGGAGCGTCGTGGCTCGGCTCAGCTACGAGGTCAAATCGCTGTCGGGTTTCACCCGGAACGAGCTTGCCGGACAGCCGGGAGCCCGTGCCCGCTTCGACGACCTCCAGTCGCAGGCCGTTCGCCTGCAGGTCTCCACGCCGTTGTTCGGCGCCGACACGCTCCGGTTGATCGGGTCCTACTACCACGAGGACGACAACGGCCCTGCCGAGAAGGTGCTGGCCGATCCGTTCCCGCAGCCCGCCGAACTCCTGTTCGGGGCGCGGCCGAGTCTCGATCCGCGTTCGCTCAAGAGTACCTTCGGCGGCAACAAGCGGGAGGTCTACGGGATCGTCGGCGACTACCGACGTGCCCTCGGCGACTACCAGTTCACCCTGCTTGGCAGCTACCGGCACAGCAAGCACGACATCGGATACGATCAGGACGGCACCGAAGCCGTCCAGTCGACTAGCGAGCTCGTCACCTCGAGCAACGACTACAGCGTGGAGACCCGTCTCGCCTCGCCGACGAGCGGGCGGTTCGACTGGCTCGTCGGCGCGACCTACGTCAACTTCACCCAGGACCGCACGACGTTCGTCTTCGACGCCATCCCGCTTGGCTTCGTCGTACCCGGCGCGCCGTTCAACGTGCCGTTCCCGGTTAACTTCAGCGCCGGCGGAAAGGTTCGTACCGAGTCCATCGCCGGCTACGTCGACACTCACTACCGCCTGACCGACAAGCTGCGGCTGTCGGCGGGAGCGCGGTTCACGAGCGACAGGAAGTCGGCGAACGAGTTCGTCATCTTCCTGGCGCCGCAGACCGCCAATCCTTCGGCACGGTGGAACAACGTGTCCGGCAAGATCGGGCTGGACTACCAGGCCGACGACGACACGCTGATCTACGCGAGCGTCGCGCGCGGCTTCAAGTCGGGCGCGATCAACCTCGGCGCGCTGACGCCGCCGGTGAGGCCCGAGACCGTTCTGAACGGCGAGGTCGGCGTGAAGGCGAACTTCCTCGACCACCGCGCACAGCTCAACGTCGCCGCCTTCTACAGCGACTACAAGGATCTGCAGGTGCTCCAGATCGGGACCATCTCCCAGATCCTTTCGAATGCGGCGAAGGCTCGCATCGGCGGCGTCGAGGTCGAAGGCATCCTGAAGCCGATGCGCGGGCTGACGTTGAACGCGACAGCCAGTTACCTGGATGCGAGTTACCGCCAGTTCGTCACGCCGGATGCACGGCGTGGATTGGCGGCGGTCGACGTTTCAGGAAATCAGCTGGCGCTCACCTCGAGGTTCCAGGCCAACGTCGGTGCCGAGTACGTCGTGCCGGTCGGCGGCGGAGCGCGGCTCACGCCACGCATCGACTACGCCTATCGGAGCCGCTACTTCTTCACGGAATTCAATACTGCCGATGCGCGGCAGGGCGGCTACGGCAAGCTCGATGCTTCCGTACAGTTCGAGCCCGGACATGGCGGGTGGAGGCTCTACGCCTATGTCCACAACGTGACCGACGAGAACGTGATCGGGAGCATGGCGATCGTCTCGCCGCTTCTGGGATCGGTCCGGATCGTCAACCTCATCCCACCGCGTAACTTCGGCGTCGGTGCCGGCTTCAAGTTCTGATCGGATCCACGATGTCCCTGCCGAGAGAGCGCGCCCGCCGAGACGACGTGATGCGGGCGAACGCGCATCTGGCCGCGGGAGCGCCGCGGGAAGGCGATCCCGATCCGATCGGCTCGATGCGCGCGTTCGTCCGCCGATACGGCGATCTCGAGCCGCGCCCTCCCTTGACGGGTGTTGTCGTGACGTCCGTGCAAGGCGCGGATTTCGCCGCCGAGTGGCTCGTCGCATCCGGCGCGGACACGAGCCGCCGCCTTGTCTACCTGCACGGCGGCGGCTGGGTCGCCGGCGACCTGGAAAGTCACCGCCCGATCGCGGCGAGCCTCGCGGGATCGACCGGTTGGGCCGTTCTCCTCGTCGATTACCGCCTCGCGCCCGAACACCCCTTTCCAGCAGCGTTCGAAGATTGCGTCTCGGCGCTGAATTGGGCGCGCACGAGCGGTCCCGGCGGCTCCTCCCCGGCGAAGTCGTTGGCGCTTGTCGGCGATTCGGCAGGAGGCAATCTCGCTGCGGCGATCTGCGCGTCGGGCGCGACGGCCCCGCCCGACCGTCTCGTTCTGATCTGTCCGGCGCTCGACGGCACCGTGGTCTCTGAGGAAGCGCGTTCCGACGGGAGCCCGGACGCCGTCGGCCTCGCGGCGATGATGCAGCTCTACGCGCAGGGCGCGACTCCGTTGGAGGACGTCCGCATCTCGCCGCTGCGGGCGACTGACGCTTCCCTGTCGACGCTGCCGCCCACCCTCCTCCAGGTCAGCGGCGACGAATATCTGTTTTCGCACTCGCGGGACTTCGCCGCGCGACTTTCCAAGGCCGGCGTCCGCAATGTCCTTAGCGTATGGCCGGATATGCCGCATGTCTGGCACGCCTTCCTCGCGTCGCTCCCGGAAGCCGGGGAGGCGTTGAGCGAGGTCGCGTCCTTCATTCGCACCGCCCGCTGAGGCCTGCGATGCATGCCGATTGCTTCGGCGCGTCGCAGGGCGCATCCTGTCCCCCGCCGACGACCGCGAAGACGGATTACGGCAATCGCTTGGGGATAAAGCCGATGCCTTCGGCGGCGCACTTCCTGGACAGCGGCGCGGAGCCGCCGGGCGTCGGCTTCGACTACATCGCATGCCTGCTCGGAGCCGAGACGACGTCGCGTTTGATCGAGCGCATCGGAATCGACGCGTCGCCCGGCCAGCGGATCGACTTCGTCAGCGCGTGGAAACTTCTGACGGCCAATGTCGCGTTAACGGCGGACGAGGGCCATCAACTTGCCGGTGCGCCGGTCCGGCCCGGCAATTTCGAACTGTTGATGGCGTCGATGGTCCAAGGTGTCGATCTTGGTGACGGGCTCGCTCGAACTCGCGGCCGGCGCCACGATTATCCGTCCGGACCTTTCGGTCGGTCTCGCTCATCGTCACGGAGCCTTGCGTCTCTCGGTCGCACTCGGCGGCTGCCCGTCGCTTGCAGCCGAGATCTATGTCGAAGCACTCGTCGTCGTGATCCACTGCGCGGTGCGCTGGGCCGTAGGGCGCCCTCTCGCGCCCGTGAAGGTCAGAGGATCCGCCGCGCTGACGCCTTTCGGCAGCTCGTTGCTCGACGTGCTCGCCGTCAGGGTCGATCGCGAGGGCAGCGGTGCGACGCTGACGTATGCGGCCGAGGATGCCGCGACGCCCTTCGACGTTGGCACCTTCACGCGCTGGCACGAGGCTTCGTTCAGTGAATACGTGCGCATGGTGGATCAGCTCGAAAGCGGATCGACAGCCGTGCGTCACGGGTGCGCCGACAAGCTACTTGGCGATGTCCGCAACGCCGTCCTCGCCGGCCGCAGCGATCAAACGGCGGTCGCGCGGAGCCTCGGCATGAGCGTGCCGACGCTTAGGCGTCGGCTATCAGAGCAGCGGACCTCGTTCCGCCGCATCTGCGACGATCTTCGGCGAAGCTCCGCCGAGATGCTGCTGCTCAGCGAGAAGTCGCTCGAAGACATCGCCGAGGAGCTCGGCATGTCCGACGCACGGTGTTTCCGGAGGGCCTGCAACGGCTGGTTCGGACGCTCGCCGTCTGAACTGCGCCGCACCATGCGCGACGGCATGACTGGTTGAGCGAATGAGTCCGGCCATTTCGGAGTGGAGCCGTCCTTTCACGGGCGCAAGCCTCGGTATCTAGTCTCCGGGCGGCGCCGACGGCGCGCTCTAGTGGGGACAGACGTGCACCTCGGTCTTTCCGGCAAAGTCGCGCTTGTAACCGGGTCCGGACGTGGGATCGGCGCCGACACGGCCCTGGCGCTCGCCGAGGAGGGATGCCGCCTGGTGGTGTCGGACATCGACGCTGGAACCGCCGCCGGATCGGCGGCGGCCTGGTCGCGGCCGGGCATGAAGCGATCGCCGTCCCCTGCGACGTCACCGACGAAGGCGAGGTCGCCGCCCTTGCCGAGGCCGCTACGTCCGCGTTCGGCGGCATCGACATTCTCGTCAATAACGCCGGCTACCTGAAGGACGGCTATCTGGCGAAGATGTCACTCGGCGCGTGGGACTCCGTCGTCGACATCATCCTCAAGGGGAGCTTCCTGTGCTCCCGCGCGGTGCTGCCCGGTATGATGGAGAGGCGGGCCGGCCGGATCATCAACATCTCGTCGCGGTCGATCTTCGGCAATCCCGGTCAGGCCAACTATTCGGCTGCCAAGGCAGGCATCGTCGGGTTCACGCGGGCGTTGGCGCTCGAGTCCGCGAAGTTCGGGATCACGGTCAACGCCATCGCTCCGGGGTTTATCCTGACCGAAGGCATCAAGTCTCTGCCGCACTACGACAAACTCCGCGAGGCCGCCGTCGCGAAGATACCGGTCGGCTTTCTCGGCGAGCCGAGGGACGTGTCGAACACGGTCCTGTTCCTCGCCAGTGACGCGGCCCGCTACATCTGCGGCACGACGATCTTCGTCACAGGTGGACGGTACTCGTCGTGACGTACGGGCTCGATTCCGACCAGGTGCTACTGCGGGACAACATCCGCCGCTTCATGGCGCGCGAGGTCACACCCGGCGTCGCGGCGCATGATGCGGCCAAGACCTTTCCGTTCGAACTGCTCGGGCAGCTCGCCCAGTTCGGTTACCTCGGCGGCTGGCTGCCCGAAGCCGTGGGCGGGCTCGGTCTGGATTATCCGACATGGGCTATGATGATGGAGGAGGCCGGCTATCACTGGTCGTCACTCCGGACGCTGTTGAACACCCACAACATGCCGATGCTCCTACTCGCGAACCAAGCGACGTCCGAGCAGAAGCGTCGCTTTCTCGAGCCGCTGTTCGCCGGCACGAGGCAGGTGTTCTCGGCGATCACCGAACCCGACGTCGGCTCCAACGTCGCCGGCATCCAGACCCGGGCCGATCGCAAAGCTGACCATTATCTGCTGAACGGCCGCAAGCTCTGGATCACCAACGGCGTCTCGGGCGACTTCGGCATCGTCGTCGCGCGGACCTTCAGCGACGACTGCGACGGCAAGCTGTCGCTGTTCCTCGTCGAACGCGACGTGTCGCCGTACGATGTCCGGGCGGTCGAGACGATGGTTCTACGCTCGACCGGCACGGCGGAACTCGGCTTCACCGACGTGCGCGTACCGCGCGAGAACCTGCTTGGCGGCGAAGGCGAGGCGCTGCGTGCCGTCATGGCGGGGCTCGATCCGGGGCGGCTGAACGTCGCCATGGGCGCGGTCGGGGCGGCGCAAGCCGCGCTCGATCTCGCGGTCGACTACGCGAAGACACGTCGACAATTCGGCAAGCCGATCGGAACGTTCCAGCTGATCCAGAAGCATGTCGTCGACATGACGATACGCGTCGAGGCGGCCCGGGCGCTGTGCCTTCGCGCGGCCCATACGTTGCAGGCGGGCGCCGACGCGCGGATGGCATGTTCGATCGCCAAGCTCTACGCGACAGAGGCGGCGCACGAGGTCGCCGGCATGGCGCTGCAGGTCCACGGCGGTCAGGGCTACGCCGTCGGCTATCCGATCGAGCGCATCTTCCGCGATACCCGCGGCGGCATGATCCCGGAAGGCACGACCGAGATACAGACGCTGATCATAGGCCGGGAGATCCTCGGCATGAGCGCGATCGCATGACGCCGCCGACGCCTGCCGAGTTCGGCGCGATGCGCTACTTCTGGGAGGACCTTCCCGTCGGCTTCACCTGGAAGACGTCATCGCGGACGATCACCGAGGCCGACGTCACGCTGTTCGCCAGCCTGACCGGCGACTTCAACCGCGCGCATGTCGATGCGGAGTTCGCCGCCGCCGGCCCCTTCGGGCAGCGGATCGCCCACGGCCTCCTGATCGTCGCGTTCATGGCCGGGCTGAACACCCGAACGATCGTCAACCAGCTGCTCGAGCCGTCTCAGCTCGCCCTTCTCGGTGTCGACACCAAGTTCCTCAGGCCGACGTTCATCGGCGATACCATCCATGTGGCGGTCGAAGTCGCTGCGGCGAGGACAACGTCCAAGCCCGGTCGCGGTGTGCTCACCTTCAAGCGCAGCGCGATCAACCAGCGGGGCGAGATCGTCGTCGAATGTCTCGCCCACATGCTCGTCGCGATGCGGCCATGAGCTACGTCTTCCCCGACCTCGCTCGCTTGGTGAAACCTGCTTCGGTCGTCATCGTCGGGGCTTCCGACCGCCGGGACAGCATCGGCGGCAGGGCCTTCTACAACCTTGTCGAGGAGTCCGACTTCCAGGGGACGGTTTGGCTGGTCAATCCGGGGCGGGCCGAGGTCGCCGGTCGGCCGTGTTCGCGCTCGGTTGCCTCGCTGCCGGAGGTTCCGGACCTCGCACTGATCGCGATACCCGCTGCTGGCGTCATGGGTGCGCTGCGCGACTGCGCCGCCCACGGCGTCGCCTTCGCTATCGTGCTCAGCTCGGGTTTCGGGGAGACCGGCGACGCCGGGAAAGCGGTCGAAGCGGAGATGCGGGCGTTGGCTGGCGCCACGGGAATGCGCATCTACGGGCCTAATTGCCCCGGCCTTTCCAACATCAACGACCGTGTCGGCTTCACCTTCTCGCCCGCGTTCAAACTCGATCTCCTGAAGGGGCCGATCGGTGTCGCGACTCAGGGGGGCGGGCTCGGGCGGACGATCCTCCAGGCGATGGAGCGCGGCATCGGGGTCGGGCTGTGGTGTTCGGCCGGAAACGAGGTCGATCTCGAGGTCAGCGACTTCATCGACTACATGGCCGGTGCGCCCGACATACGGGTGATCGTGACGTTGCTGGAGGGAATCCGCGACGGAGCCAAGTTCGTCGCCGCCGTCCGGCACGCCGCCGCGAAAGGTAAGCCGGTAGTCGCGCTCAAGGTCGGCAAGTCCGACTACGGGATCAAGGCGACGCTGTCGCACACGGCCGCCATCGCCGGATCGGCGGCGGTCAACAGCGCGGTGTTCCGCCAGCTCGGCATCGTCGAGGTCGACGACGTCGACGAACTGATCGACACCGCCTGGCTGCTCGCCCGGGCCAGTCCGCCGCCGGCGGCGCGGGTCGCGGTCTACTGCTCGTCGGGCGGTACCGCGGCGCTGACCGCCGACATGGTCGGATCGGCCGGGCTGGTGCTCGCCGAATTCGCGCCGGAGACATCGAGGCGGCTCGCCGAGCTGTTGCCTGGCTTCGCGGCGATCGGCAATCCGGTCGACACGACCGCCGAGGTGCTGGCGGACATGACGGTGATCGACCGCACGTTGGCCGCCGTCGCGGATGATCCCGACCGTCGACCTGATCCTCCATCCGTTTCCGATGGAGTACGGCGCGGCGACGACGCAGGCGGCGGCGAGCGTCGTCCGCGTCCAGGGCGAGACTGCTACGCCGATCGTGCCGGTATGGATCAGCGACCGGACCGGCGGAGGCTACGACGCGCTGGTCGCGGCCGGGATGGCTCCCGTGCGCAGCATCGGCAAGGCCGTACGTGCTGTCGAGAGGTGGGCGGCCTACGGACGGTGGAAGGCGCGCTCCCACGCGGCGTGGGTGCCCCGACTGCTTTCCTCCCCGCCATCGCGCGCCGGTCCGTCGGTGACGCTCGGAGAAGCGGCGGCAAAGGCGTGGCTTTCCGCTGCCGGTGTCGTCGTTCTTCCCGCGGCACTTGTCGCGACCTGCGAGGCCGCATGCGCGGCCGCCGATCGGATCGGTTATCCCGTGGTCGCCAAGATCGTCAGCGCGGAAATCGTCCACAAGTCGGATGTCGGCGGCGTCGCGGTCGGTTTGATCGACCGCGACGCGGTGGTGGCTGCGTGGCACGCCATCCACGCCGCCGTCGCCGCCGCCGCTCCCCATGCTTCGCTGGACGGCGTGTTGATCGAGAAGATGGCGCCGGCCGGAGGCGTCGAGACGTTCGTCGGCGTCCACCGCGATCCCGTCTTCGGGCCAATGCTGACCTTCGGCCTAGGCGGCATCTATGTCGAAATCTTCAAGGACGTGACCCGTCGCTTGCTGCCTCTGACCCCTGCCGACGCCGCCGAGATGGTCCGCGAGGTGCGCTGCTTCGCGCTGCTCGACGGCGCCCGGGGCAGGCCTCTGACCGATGTCGCCGCGCTCGAGCGTCTTCTCCTGAAGATTTCCGACGTCGTCGCCGCCGATCCCGATCTCGAGGAGATGGATCTCAATCCGGTCTGGGTCGGTGCCGTTGGTCAAGGGGCGATCCCGCTCGATGCGGTCGTCGTCCGTCGCGTCGGAGCGCGCTGATGCCTGTGACTTCGGAGATTGGCTTCACCACCCCCGACACGATCATGGTCAGGGGAAGGAACCTCGCGACCGAGGTCATCGGCAAGCTCGATTTCGTCGACATGATCTGGCTCGTCACCTTCGGGCGGGAGCCGATGTCGCGCGAGAAGGCGATGGTCAACATGCTCCTCGTCACCGCCGCCGACCACGGCCTGACGCCGAGCGCGATCACGGCCCGGCTCACCTGGCTCGGTGCCCCCGAATCGCTGCAGGGAGCGGTCGCGGCGGGCCTGCTGGGCGCGGGAAGCAACTTCCTTGGAACGGTGCAGAACGTGACCGAGATGCTGATGCGCGAAGCAGCGTCGCTGCCGGATGATGCCGACGACGCCGCGATCATGGCACGGGCGAGCGCGATGATTCGCGACTACAAGGCCGCCAAGCGTCAGATCGCCGGCATCGGCCACCCGATCCACGTCGAAGGCGATCCCCGCGTTCCGACGCTGCGGGCGGTGTCGGAGGCTAACGGCTATTTCGGCAAGCACTGGCGGTTCGCGCTGGCGATCCCAAAGGTGTTCGCCGAGGAATACGGGCGTAGGCTCCCGCTGAACGCGGCCGGAGCCAACGGTGCGGTTCTCGCCGATATGGGCCTCGATCCGCTGATGGGTCGCGGGCTCGCCTTGATCGGCCGGGCCGCGGGGCTGGTCGCGCACGTCTTCGAGGAGCGGACCAACCCGACAGGTCAGGCGATCTGGGATCTCGTGCTCGCACAGGACGCCCGCAACGTCGCGCCTCCCCGAAGATGATCGCGCCACCTCTTGCCGGCATCAGCGTCGTAGACTTCAGCGAACTCCTGCCCGGTCCGTTCCTAACGCAGAGCCTCGTCGAGCTCGGTGCGAGCGTCGTCAAGGTCGAGCGGCCGCCGCACGGTGACGGCACGCGGCGCCTGGCTCCCGGCGTGTTCGAGGCGGTCAACCGCGGCAAGGCGAGCGTCTGCGCCGACCTCAAGGATCCCGCAGTGCGCGACCGGGTTCGGGAAATGGCGATCGCGGCCGACGTCGTCGTCGAGGGCTATCGACCCGGGGTGATGACGCGCCTCGGACTTGGTTACGGTGAACTGTCCGTCGCGGCGCCACGCCTGATCTACGTGTCGCTGACCGGCTTCGGCCAGACCGGACCGATGGCCGATCGCCCCGGCCACGACGTCAACTATCTTTCTCTCGGCGGCGCGATCGCCCTGTCGGGAGCTCCGGAAGGTGATCCGGCCCATGCCTTCGGCCTTCCGGCAGCGGATCTGTGCGCCGCGACCTACGCCTTGGCGGCCATCCTCGCCGCGCTTCTCCAGCGCGGAACGAGCGGCCACGGACAACATCTCGACGTCGCGATGGCGGACTGTGTCGCCCACTGGCTCAACCCGCGGGTCGGCGCGTTCGCGCACGAAGGACTGACGAACCTGGCCGCTCAGCGGGCGGATACGCTGGTCAAGCCTGCGTACGGCGTCTTCCGCTGCCGCGACGGTGAGATGCTCAGCGTCGGTGCGTTGGAGGACCAGTTCTGGTCACGCCTGGCGCTGGCGCTGGACGTGCGTCCGTTCGACGGCCCGGGTCACGCCGGCTTCGCAGCCCGCAGCCGCGACGCGGTCCGGATCAACGCCGTCGTCGCGGCGCGGCTCGCCGAACGGAACGCCGCCGAGATGGAGGCGCTGCTGATCGCCGCGGACGTCCCGGTGTCGCTGGTGGTCGCGCCGCTCGGCACTCGCCAGCCAAGCACAATTCATCGCCCGTGGACTGTTTGAAGGTGGGTCCGACGCTTTCGCGAGGTTCCCGGTCCGACTCGATGGGATGGTCCAGCCTGGCGGACTCATGCGCTCGGCGTCGACGGAACGCCAGGATGAGCCTGTACCGCCAGCTCGCCATCGAGCGCGTTCATCACGGCGCACCGTTCGCCGATGTCGATCCTGCGCGAGGCGGCATCGGCCGAACGGGTCTTCGTCGTCACGACGCCTCGCCAGGCGGACACGCCCGAATTTCGGATGTTACGCGATGTCCTCGGGCACCGCTTCGCCGGCGTCTTCGCCGGTGTCGCGAGCCATGTCCCGCGGTCCTGCGTCGTCGCTGGAGCCCAAGCTGCACGCGCCGCCGAAGCTGATTTGCTGATTGCGTTCGGCGGTGGCTCGGTGATCGACGCGGCGAAGGTGATCCTGCTCTGCCTGTGGCGCGGGATCGTCGACGAACCTGGACTGGTTGGGCTCTACCCGACTCCCGCGGTCGACCCCAGCGACTGGCGCAATCTTCCTGCGCTCCGGATGATCGCGCTGCCGACGACATTCTCCGCTGCCGAAGGCAGCTGGTTCGGGGGCGTCACGGACCCGGTTCGGCAGGTCAAGCAGGGCTTCGGTCACGCGGCGATGGTGCCGCGCTCGATCGTGTACGATCCCGCACTGACGCTCGGCGTTCCCTTGGCGACGCTGCTTGCGACGGGAATGAAGGCGATCGACCATGCCGCCGAGCGGCTCGGCTCGATGAAAGCCGCACCCGCTCAACGATGCCTCCGCAGCTGAGGCGCTGAGACTGCTGTCGCATGGCCTGCCGCGGCTCCACGACGATCCCGCCGATCTGGCGGCCCGCAGCGACTGCCAGCATGGCGCGTGGCTGTCGATGCTCGGCCTAGGCGCCGGAACCGGCGTCGGTGCCAGTCACGCGATCGGCCACGTGCTCGGGGCCTTCGGCGTGCCGCATGGTGCGACCTCGGGCGTCACCCTGCCAGCCGTCCTTCGCTGGAACGCCGAGATCGATGTCGGCCGCCAGTCGCGGATCGCTGCGGCGCTCGATCACGACGGGTCGGCGGCAGACGCGGTCGCGGAACTCGTCGACAGGCTCGGCCTACCGTCTCGACTGCGCGACCTTGGCGTCGCCCGGGCCGCTCTCCCCGCGCTTGCCGCGAAGGCGTTCAGCGACCCGCCGATGCGGACCAACCCGCGGCAGCCGGCCACCGTCTCCGACGTCACCGCGCTGCTCGAGACGATGTGGTGAGTCGATGGACCTGAGCCGGATCTTCAATCTCGAGGGTAAGACCGCACTGGTCACCGGGGGCTCGCGCGGGATCGGCGCGATGATCGCCGAGGGCCTGTTGTCGGCGGGAGTGACGGTCCACATCTGTGCCCGCAAGGGTGACGAACTCGACGCCGCCGTCGGCCGGCTCGGCGCCTTCGGTCCGGTTCACGCGGTTCGCGCCGATCTGTCGACGACGGAGGGGATCACCGCGGTGATCGACGCCGTCGGCTCGTCGACGTCGACACTCGACCTACTCGTCAACAACGCCGGCATCACCCACGCCGCGCCGCTTGCGGACTTCCCACGGACCGCATTCGACAAGGTTCTGGCGGTCAACCTCGGCGCGGTGTTCGATCTCACGCGCGGGCTGCTTCCGCTCCTCAAAGCGGCGGCGACGCCCGACGATCCTGCCCGCGTTATCAACATCGCGTCGGTAGAGGGGCTCCGACCGCCGTCATGGGACTCCTTCCCGTACAGTGCGAGCAAGGCGGGATTGATCATGCTGACCCGCCATCTCGCCGCGCGACTGGCCGGCCGATCACGTCACCGTCAACGCGATCGCGGCTGGGCTGTTCAGATCGCGGATGACCGGCTTC
Source organism: uncultured Alphaproteobacteria bacterium (assembly GCA_963790285.1). Classification (GTDB taxonomy): domain Bacteria; phylum Pseudomonadota; class Alphaproteobacteria; order Sphingomonadales; family Sphingomonadaceae; genus Polymorphobacter_B. Next base: position 356,777 of record CAWBNV010000005.1, on the reverse strand, counting down.
CTGTTCGACGGCGAGGCGGCCGACGGGACGCTGCCGATCCCGCTCGGTCGCGCCGGACGGGCCGAGGAGATGGCGGCAACGGTGATCTATCTCGCATCGGCTGCGGGCGCCTACCTGACCGGTGCGACCATTCCGCTTTCAGGCGGCGTGGCCTGTGCGGACTGACCGAAAGGAGCTTCGATGACCCCGATCACCGGCAGCATAGTCGTCGGCGCGCCCCTTGCGCTGGTCTTCCGGCTGCTTTCCGAACCTCGTGAGCAGGCCCGCTGGAACTCGCTCTACGAGGCTATCGATTCGGTCTCGGACGTGCCGGTCCGCGACGGCTCGACCTTCGGCGGACGCTTCAAGGGGTCGGGCCGCGCCACGGTCCGCTTCGAGCGGGTCCGGCCGGACGTCGACTTCATCCATCGCGCGACGGTCGCCATCGCCGGTCGGGTCGTGTTGGGCGAGATGCGCCACACCTATGCCGTGGAAGAAGCATCCGGGGGTACCCGCGTCACGCAGACCGTCGAATTCAAGCCATCGGGGCTCGGCAAGCTGCTGGCCGGAACCCTCCGTAGAGCGTTCGCCAAGCGGCTGCCGGAGAGTTTCGCCGAGTTCCGGACGTTCTTGAAGACGCTATCCGAGACCGAACGGTGAAGCTCTACCACATTCCCGGTACGGCGTCGCTCGCGGCACGGATCGTGCTGGCCGAGGCCGGTCTCCCGTACGAGGCGGTACAGGTCGGCCTGAAGTCGAAGACCACGCTCGATGGTCGCGACTTCCTGACCATCAACCCCAAAGGATACGTGCCGGCGCTCGAACTCGATGACGGGACGGTGATCACCGAAAGCGCCGCCATTCTGCAGTACATCGCCGACCTGCAGCCCGACGCCGGATTGGCGCCTGCCGCCGGAACGACAGGACGGGTTCGGGTGCAGGAGTGGCTTAGCTTCATCGCCAGCGAGGTCCACAAGCAGTTCAGTCCTCTTTTCACGCCCGGAACCGGCGATGACTGGCGCACGTCGTGTCTCGAGCGGCTCAGGTTGCGTCTGTCCTGGGTAGATCGGGAGCTCGCGAGCCGGGAGTGGTTGGTGGGTGATCGCGTCTCAATCGCCGACGCCTATCTCTTCGCGGTAGTGAACTGGATCACCTGGGTCCCGGCGCTGAAGCTGGAGGACTGGCCGTCTCTGGAGCGCTTCCAGGCGAGGATGCTCATGAGGCCAGCGGTTAGGTCGGCCCTCAACGTGGATGGTCTCGAGGCGGGCTGATCGACGATTGGCCAGCTTGAGCTGACGTCGCAGCTGCCGCTCAGCCGCTTCTCCATCCGGTGCGGTCATCCAAGCTTCGAGATGATTTCTTCGCCCATGATCTGCTGCGCCATCTGTTCTTCAGGCAAACCGAAGTTGTTGACCAGCTCGGTAACCGCTTGGTTGATCACCGTGATATGGGCGCCGTCGGCGCGAAGCCGGTCGTCAGTCAGCGTATCGCCGAGCACACTCGTCGTGCCGCAGGCGTCGGCGACGACAAGGACGTCGTAGCCGATGTGGAGGCGCCGACCGCGCCGCCCAGAACAGGCAGATGTCGGTGGTCAGGCCGGCCATGACGATCCGCTTGCGGCCCAGCGCGGCGACGCCGTCGCGCAGCTTGGCGTCGTCCCAGCAATCGAGTTCACCGCCGCGGGCGTACCGCTTGGCAAAGGCGTCCGGCGCAAGGTCCGCGACATCGGGTAGTCGGTCCGACCTGCGCCTCCATCGTCGTCGTCAGGACGAGTGGCATGTCGTAGGCGATGGCGAGGCGCGTCAGCACCCGAGGCGGTGACGACGGTCGCCTGCGGCAGGCTCTTGACCCAGCCGAGCGTGCCGGTCTGGTGATCGACGAGCATGATCAGGCTGTCGGCGGTGGTGAAACGGCTGGCGGTCATGTCGGCACTCCCGAGTGGAGTGTCGCATTGGGGCGCCGCGGCCGGGCGGCGGAAGCCAGCGCTGGCGAGAAGCTGCTTATCGCCGGCGATCGTAGCCCTGCGTCTCGAGCCTGCGCTGGGCCAGATCAAAGAAGGCACGCGTCCGCGCCGGCAGTAGGCGTCCCGGCGTCAGGAAGTAGAAATAGGTGGGCTCGAGTTGCCAGTCGGCGAGGACCGGAACGATCGGGCAGTGCTCCCCGCCGTCGGTCGCGATCAACGCGTTCAGCGCGACGATCCCGAGTCCTTCGCCGCACAGGCGGCGCAGAACGATCAGGTTGTTGGCCCGCACCCGCCCGGTCATCACGGCATCGAAGCGCTCGCCGCCCCGTGTCAGCCGGCCATTCCGTTCATGTGCGCAGCGGCAGGCAGTCATGGTCGGCGAGATCCGTTGGGTGGGCCGGGGTCCCGTGCACCGCAAGATAAGCGGGTGCGGCATAGAGGAAGCAAGGCACCGTCGCCAATCGGCGCGAAGTCAGGAGTGAGTCGGCCAGCGGCCCCACCCGTATCGCGGCGTCGAACCGTTCGGCCGAGACATCGACGCGGCGCGGGCTGAGATCGAGGTCGATCACCACGTCCGGGTATAGCGCGGCGTACTCGGCTATGATCGGGGACAGGAACGGAGCGGCGAAGTCGGGGCTGGCCGACAGCCGCAGCGTGCCCTGAGGCTCGCCGCGTTGATGCTTCAGCGCGGCATAGGTTTCGCTCAGGCCTAGAACCGATCCCTTGAGTGCAGCAAGATACGTCCGTCCGTCCTCGGTCAGACCGAACCGCCGCGGCGTCCGGTCGATCAGGCGAACGCCGACCGCCTGCTCCAGCGCGGCTAGACGGCGGGACAGCCGCGCGACCGGAACGCCGTTCGCGCGCGCCGCGGCCGACAGACTGGGCGCATCGGCCGCCGCCACGAACAGGGCCAAGTCGGGTAACCGTTCGACGAAGTCGGGATCCATGCCGTCAGCAAAGACGCTTCACCGCACGTCGGCAAGAGGGAGCTGACGGCAACGTCGCCTACCGCCGCGATCGCGACCGCGACCACTTGGCCAGGTCTGCTATCAGAGTTTGAAGACGCGAGCTGCGTTGCCGCCCAGAAATTGAGCCATGGCCTGCTCGGTCAACCCGAGGTCCGCACTTCCATCAAGGGCTTTTTGTGCGGTGATCATCGGATAGTTGGTTCCGAAGAGAACCTTCCCCACACCATGTCCTCGAATGAAATCGACGAGCGGCTGGGGGTAGCGGCGCACGGTGTAGGCGGACGTGTCGAGGTGGACGTTCGGGTGCTTCGTAGCGACCGCGATCGCCTCATCGGTCCACGGGTAGCCAATGTGACCGGCCACGATCACCAGGTCGGGGAAGTCCAGCGCAACCTGATCCAGGTAGATCGGACGACCGACTTCGGAAGACATCAGGGGGCCGGTGTGGCCGATCTGAGTGCAGAATGGCACTCCTTCCTCCACGCACGCCACGTACACCGGATAGAAGCGCCGGTCGGTCGGCGGCACCTCCCACAGCCACGGCAGCACGCGAATGCCCTTGAAGCCCAGCTCGCGGACGCAACGGCGCACCTCGCGCACCGCTTCCATGGGCTTCGAGATGTCCACGGACCCCACCCCGACCAGCCGCTCGGGTGCTTGAGCGACGAAGGCCGCGACCTCGTCGTTCGAGATCATAACGTTCCGAGGCGCCACCCAGGCGCTGATCAGCATCCTGTCGACGCCGCCCCGGTCCATCACATCGACGGTGGCGGATACCGGCATTTCCTCGCTCGGCGCAGGCGACTTGGTCCACCGGCGCAGGCTGTCGAAAATGGGATCCTGCGAGTGACGCAGGGTCGGCTGCTGGCCCCAGGCGTCGATGATCATCTACTTCTGCTCCCCGATAGTGCTTGACGGCATGTCGGCCGAATCCTTTTCCACCCCGGAGAAGGCTCCGGCTATTCCCTTCGTGCGGCCGCCATCTCGTAGGCGACCGCCATGGAACTCGTCGTCGCCCGGCCCGAACGCAGGACCGTCAGGGTCGCGCCGGGCTGACGGTCGTCCGCCGACGCCTTCACCCGGTAGGTCCATGGCCCGGCGCTGAATCCGTAGGTTTCGAGACCTGGCGGCGATCGGATGAGGCGGCCACCTCTGACGGTGGCGGTCGCAATGCTGGAGGTGCCGCCCACGGGGATGGAATGCCTTGCGTGGTCGAAGCTGCGGTACGTGAAGCTGCCATTCGCCTCGGCGGTGATCACGACCGTGCGCCTGTCGTCGACGAACAGCACGCGCCCACTCGCCGTCCAGCGACACGGCGTGACCTCACCACCTACGGTCATGCTCGAGAGCGTCGGCAGGCTGGTGTCGCGCGCGTTGCCAAGGATGCCCGGATTGACTGAGTGGATCGAGCCTAGCGCCCTGCCGTCGGGACGCCACAGTTCGCGCATGATCTGACCGGCGCCAGGATCCTCGTCACCTGCGCGTGCCGCTTCGCTCCGCATCGCGAAATCCGGCTTGCGGTAGATCGACACCTGCGACAGACCTGGGCATTCGGGGTCGTGACGATGACAACCCGTCGACTGTTCACGCCATCGCACAGGAACAGGACCGGTTCCAGGCACCGCCGCTTCGATGGTAGGCGGCATGGAGCAACGCGCTGCCCGACGGCTTGGCGACGGGCAAAGCATCCCATTTGTCGCGTCGAGGCGTGGGCGAAGCGTGCCTCCGTCCGCCTTGGTTTCACCCGAACTGGCTGCCGCGCCGCACTCCGGCGCGCTTGCCGCGACGGTGACGACCGCAAGGCTCAACATAAACGAGAAGAGCCGCATGGCAGATCCTTGTTATAGTCGGACGAACTGCGTCCGCTCAGGCATGGCGTCGCAAGCCGGCGGCCTATTGTAGCCTGATCTTCCCCTTGAGGTTGGTGAACGAGCCGTCCTTGCCGGCGATGTTCGTCCACACGCTGCCCGTGTTCCAGTCCTGTACATGGACGACGTTGGAACCGGTGCTCGGCTCGTGCCAGTATACCATGAACACGTTCCTGCTCACCTCGACCGCGGAGTATCGCACCGTGTCCTTGACGCCCTGGAACGCACCTGAGGTGTCTTCGAAAGACATCGTCTTGTTGTCGACGAAATTCAGCCGGAACGCCGCCCCGCCGAAGTCGACGGTGGCCACCCGGCCGACCGGTGGATAGGGGCTCGCGACATGCCAGTCGGCCTCGCCCATGAACGCCTTCGCCCCGAACTCGAGCGTGTCGCGACCGGGGAGGTCGGGGAAGCGCGCCGTCATCGCGGCGACGATGCCCGCCGAACCGCCGCCGGAGCCCGCGGCCTTTCGGTATTCCGCAAGGTAGTCGTGGACGAAGTCCAGCTGCGCAGGCGACTGGTTGGCGGTTTCGAAGTGGCCCGCGATGACACGGGCCGGGGAAAGGCCCTTCATATCGTCGATGACCTTTAACCAGGCGTCGATGCCCGCGAGCGTAGTCGTGTCCGCCATCCACAGATGACCGCCGGTCAGGACCGATATCCCGCCGAGGACGGTGCGCGTCGAGGGTATCCAGATGTAGCTGTGCGCCGGGTCGTCGCGGTTGCCCCGGATCTCGACCTTCTCGCCGTCGAGGCTGAACTCGTTAGACGCGACCGCCTCGGGAACGGTCAGCTCGGCCGGCGCGTCGACGCCGAGCTTGTCTTTCCACACCTGCAGCTTCGCGTCCTTGGTCGCGGATATCAGGTAGGCGGTCTGCGCGGTCGAAACCACCAGCGCCCCCGGAAACGCCTTCCTGATCTCGGCGAGGCCGAAATAATAGTCAGGGTCGCTGTGCGAGATGTAGACGTACTTCAACGTCCGGCCCGTCGCCTTGACCATCTCGACCAGCCTGGCGGCGTATTTGCGCTGGAACTGCGCGTCGACGAGCATCGCCTCGTGCGGCCCGTAGACGATGCTGGACGTGACCGGAAATATCGCCTCCTTGCCGGGGTTGAATACCGTCACCTGCAGCGGCGAAGCGGCAGACGGCGCGGGTCCTGCCGCCATCGCGACGGCGATGCCGGCCGCCGCGATCAATCCGTTCTTCCTGGTCTCAGGCATTTCGTGTTCCTTGGTTCTCGTTGATTTCGTGATGGGTGGCGCGTCGCCTCAGTTTGGCGGGCGCGCGATCAGTTCTCGGCGGTTGCACCCGCGCGCCCGCGGCCATCGTCGGCGAGTTCGACCGCGATGATGTCGGTCAGCGCCCGGACCTTGGCCGGGATGAAGCGCCTGCTCGGGTAGATGGCGAAGGCGGTCCGCGGCAGCGGCTCGAACTCCTGGAGGATCGGCACGAGCCTGCCGGCGGCGAGCTCGGCGCCGACGATGAATGCGGGCTGGAAGATGATGCCGTGGCCCGCGACCGCCATGGCGCGCAGCAGGTCGCCGTTGTTCGCCTTCACCGAACCGCGCACGCGCTGCACGATGCGTTCGCCCTGACGCTGGAACGTCCACTCGTCGGGCGGATCGTTGTCGGTGTAGATCAGGCACTCGTGGTCCGCGAGTTCCGCGGGGTTAGCCGGAATGCCCCGTCGTTCCAGATATCCGGGCGCGGCGCACGTCACGATCGGCACCGACGCGATGCGCCGCGAGATCGTCGACGACCGTAGCGCCGGCGCGATCCGGATGCTGAGGTCGAAGCCGTCGCGGATGAGGTCGGTCGGAAAATCGTCGAGCCGGATTTCCAGGTCGACGGTCGGGTGCTCCTCCCGAAACCGGCAAATCGCGGCGTCGAGCCGCCGCGTCGCGAACGTGTGGGGAAGCGCCACCCGGAGCCGGACTGGAGCCGCCGACCCGTTCACGCCTGAAGCCTCGGCCTCCATAGCCTCGAGATCGTCGACGACCTGGCCGTAGAACGCGAAGAGCCTGTCGCCGGCGTCGGTTAGACTGAGGCTACGGGTGGAGCGGTTCAGCAGTCGGACCCCGACCGCCTCTTCGAGCTCGCGCACCATGCGTGATGTGCTGGTCTGCGAGAGGCCGACCTGTTCCGCCGCCCGGACGAACGATGCCGGCGCGCACGACCTGGAGGAAGATCTTGATCGACGCGAGCTTGTCCACCGGCAGTCACTCCGTTCTTCTAAACATTATGCCGCCGAGCGGCATACACTGCGCCGGACGCGCGGAATTATCAGGTCGTGGTAGTTCCGTTATCACCATGTCTCCTAACCGAGGGGAGACGTTTAGTGAAAGCGGTTCTACACAGTTTGACTGTCTCTGCAATAGTATTCGCTAGCCTCCGCAGGCCAGGCTATCGCCGGTCCTATACAAGAGGCAAACAAGAAGCTGGTCAGCAACGCCATGCATGAGCTGTTCGTCACGCGAGATGCCGCAAAGGCTGTTCGCCTCTACTTCGGCAAGCCTTATCTACAGCACAACCCGATGATACCTGACGGGGCGGAAGATCTTCCCAAGGTCGTCGCGTCACTTCCCGCCAACTTCAAGTACGAGCCCGGCGTCATTGTGGCGGATGGCGACTTGGTCATGATCCATGGCCTGTACACCGGCTGGGGCCCGAAGCCGCTGGTCACGGTCGACATCTTCCGGGTCAAGAACGGCAAGCTGGTCGAGCATTGGGACGTGATGCAGGAGAACGTTCCGGCGTCGCAGACCAAGAGTCATCGGCCGATGTTTCCGATCGCGAACTGATAGCGTTCCGACCGTGAACTCCGAAGAAACCGTGGCCGCCCGCCAGCCGACCTTCTTCATTCCGCATGGTGGCGGCCCGTGCTTCTTCATGCCCGATCCTCAAGGCAATTGGGCCGGCATGGGAGCGTTCCTGCGCTCCCTGCCGAGCCGGGTGCCCGAGCCGCCGGTCGCCATCCTGGTCATCTCGGCGCATTGGGAGACGGAGGGCTTCCGGATCTCCAGTGGCTCGGGCCTGCCGCTGATCTACGACTATTACGGTTTTCCGCCGGCCACGTACGAGATCCGGTACGACACGCCGCCAGCGCCTGAACTCGCGGTTCGCGCCGCGGCGCTGCTCGGTGCTGCGGGCGTTCCCGTCGAGCTCGAGCTCGAGCGCGGGTTCGACCACGGTGTGTTCATTCCCTTGAAGGTCGCCTTTCCAGAAGCGACTATCCCGGTGATCGAGATGTCGGTGGAGCGCGGCTTGGACCCGGCGCTCCACATCGCGGCGGGACGCGCGCTGGCGCCGTTGCGCGACGAGGGGGTGCTGATCGTCGGTTCGGGGATGAGCTTCCACGATCTGACGGGGGTTCGGCGACAAGCGCGTCACCCCCATGTCGAAGGCGTTCGATTTCTGGCTGACGTGGACGCTGATGCAGCCGGGCGACGCTCGTGCCGAGCGGCTCGCGCGATGGGCGGAGGCACCGGGCGGGCGGGCTGCCCATCCCACGGCCGAGCATCTGATCCCGCTGATGGTCGCGGCCGGCGCGTCCGAGCTGCCGGGAGAGAAGATCTACGGCGAACTGGTGCTGGAGACGGCGGTGTCGGCATTCCGCTTCGACTGATGAAGCGACGGGCCGTTGACGCAGCCGTGAATGCATGCCGTGCGCAGTGAACCGGTCGGCGCGGATGGGCAGGTGTCATGACGATCACCCAGCGCTTCGAGGTCGTCCTGCTGCTGATCGCGGCCTGCGTCGTCCTGACCGTGTTCGCCCGGCGTTTCAGGCTGCCCGAGGCCGGGGCGTTGATCGTCGGCGGCCTCGCTCTCGCGCTGGTGCCGGGCATGCCCGCCATCGAACTCGATCCCGACCTCGTCCTCGTCCTGTTCCTGCCGCCGCTGCTTCTCCTGTCCGCCTATATGACCGACTGGCGATCGTTCCGGGCGGACCTCCGGATCATCGCGCAGCTCGCCATCGGCGCGGTCGTGTTCACGACGTTCGCGGTCGGCTGGACCGCCCATCTCGTCATGCCGGCCCTGCCGCTGGCCGCATGCTTCGCGCTGGGGGCGATCGTCTCGCCGCCGGACTCGGTGGCGGCGAAGGCCGTGCTGAGCGGGCTCGGCCTTCCCACGCGCGTCGTCACGCTGCTGGAAGGCGAGAGCCTGCTCAACGATGCAACGGGGCTCGTGCTGTATAGGTTGGCGGTCGTCGCGGCCCTCACCGGTGCGTTCAGCGGCGCGGGCGCGGTGGGCAGCTTCGCGCTCCTGACCGTCGGGGGCGTCGCGATCGGCGTGGCGTGCGGCTATGGCGCGAATGCGCTCATCACGCGCTACCTCGACGGCGAGCTCGGTGTGGCCGCCAGCTTCCTAACCGCCTGGGGGTCGTACATCCTCGGCGAGCGTCTCGGCGTCTCGGGCGTGCTCGCGACCGTCGCGTGCGGGATCGTCATGGGCTGGAAGCAGCACGCATCCATCGACGCCGAGCAGCGGTTCCGGTCGCGGGCCGTGTGGGAGGTGATCTCGTTCGTTCTCGAAAGTCTCATCTTCATCCTGATCGGCCTGTCGCTGCGCAGCGTGCTCGGACGGATGGACGTCGGCGCGATCCTGTCGCGGCAGACGCTGCTGCCGGTCGCCGCAGTGGTTGCCGCCGTGATCGTGTCGCGCTTCCTGTGGATCGTGCCCGTCACCTACGGCGTGCGCCTGCTGGCTCCCGGCCTGCGCCGACGGGACCCTTATCCGCCGCTTCGCATACCGCTGGTAATGAGCTGGGCCGGAATGCGCGGGGTCGTCAGTCTCGCGGCCGCGCTCGCGCTCCCCAGCGCCTTCCCCGGTCGCGACTTCATCCTGCTCGCGACCTTCGCCGTGATTCTGGTCACGGTGATTGTGCAGGGCGCCACGCTCGGGCCGCTGATCCGGTGGCTCCGGTTCGATCGCGCTCCGGCAACCGCCGGCGGTGCCCTGGCCGAAGACGCGGCGCGTATCCGCCTGCTCGCCGCGCAGATCGATGCCGTTGAAGCAGCTTCCATGACCGACGACGGCGGCCATCGGCACCCACGCCTGCTCGAGCAGCTAAGGTTCCGCCAATCCGCGATCCAGAGGTCGGTGGACGCGAACGGCGCGTTGGCCGACATGCGGACCGACCACTTCGGCGCCCAGCTCGACGGGATCGTCGCGGCACGCGGCGAACTGATCCGACTGTTCCGTGCCGGAGAGATCGATGTCGAGGTTCTCCGGGCGCTGGAGAAGGAGCTCGATGCCGACGAGATCAGAGCTCGACACCTGCTTGTGCCTGTCGATCGCCAGGTCTAGGCCGGTCACCGCGATCGCATCTTCGATGATCTTGGGGTGCATGACGGCCCCTCGCTGGATCGGTTTTTCGGCTGGATCGTCGCGTCACCCTGCGAACCCGGGTCATCAAGAGGGTGTCGCCCATATATCGCTACGTTTGCTCGCATTGGTGATCAGAGTGCGCGAGCGGGCGAGCCGTCCGCGAAGCCCATCCGGTGTCGGTGCGAAGGTTTAATGTTCGCCGCCGCCATCTCCGATGGTCATGGACGGTAGACGGGACTCAGCCTGTCTTCCGACCCTTACGCAGGTTCGACGGCGAAGGGGCGTCGTCGGGCGGTCGCACGAGGAGCCGTCCGACTTCTACCTCGAGAGCGGCGGCCAACCGGTCCATCACGTCGACGGATGCCGCGAACAGGCCGCGTTCAATCTGGCTGACGTACGCCCGGTCCACGCCTGAGTCGGCGGCGAGCCGCTCCTGCGAGATCTGCCGGTCCGTCCGCAACTGACGGAGGTTCCACGCGAGCAGGGATCGAGCGTCCATTCCTGCAGCGTCGGTGTGGACCGCGCTTTAACCACGGGATATATCCTAAGCAATCGAGTCGCTTGATGGTGGGGGCAAAGATGATTGATCGCAACGCGGTCCTGAGGACAGGTGCGACGCTGGCTTTGGTCCTCGGCCTGTCACAGCCGTCCGCAGCCCAGTCGGGTGACATCGTGTCGGCGGTAGCCGCCGACGTCGCCAATCTGAAGGCACTCTTCGCGCCGAAGGGTTCGAAGCGCTCGGCGACGACGACCGGTTACGCATCCGCGGCCGGTGACCCAAATGAACAGGGCCGCGAGACCGAGCTCGGCACCGTATCGGGCGTCGACACCGAGCTCGCGTCGAGAGGGCTCATCAAAGGTGACATTCGCACCTTCGACGTCGCGAAGTTCAAGCTCGGCATGTCGGCGCGCGAGGTCGCGCGGATCGCCACGACCGTGGGGATGCGGACCAACAGCGGCAACCACGGCATGGTCCCGTTTGACCCGACGCAGCACGGCATCCAGGTCGCGTCCTTTCAGACGCGGGTGGCGGCGGCGGCAGCGGTCCGACAGCATCGCCCGCCCCCGCGCCCGGTCAAGGTCGTCGGCGAGGTCACGCTTATTGGCACCAACGACGATCGGGCGGTCGTCCACTTCTTCACGACCGAGGACGGCCCGCGGGTGTCGGCGGTGACGTTCATCACCTCCTTCTTCGGTGCTACGCCGAAGAGCTACCTCGAGGCGCTGACCGCGAAGTACGGGCGGCCGAAGGAGTCGAGCATATCGGGAGAACTGCTCTCGGCGTCGTGGTGCGCGGCCGGTGATCCGCAATGCAACGATCGCCCATCGCTGAAGATGAACTCGAGCCAGATCCACGTGAACATCATGCTCGATGCGGGCTTCCTGGCGCTCCAGGACCTCGAACGCCGCATCGACGCTGCAGCGGCTGCGACGGCGGCGGCCACCGCCACCAAGCCGACATTCTGATCACTTAGCGGGAGAAGAGAATGCAGTTCCTTGGCGGGGCTCTCGGCCTCTTTCTCGGACCTCGCGGCTGCCTAGGGCTGATCGCGTTCATCGCGATACCGATGCTCGTCAGTCATCGGTTGGGCGGCTACTCGGGCTACTGGACCTTCGGCGCGATGCTGATCCTGGCTGTCCTACCGATCGGAATGAGGAACGGGCGCGCCGGCCTGATGCGGGCGGCTCAGGCCATCCTTGCGATTATGGTCGCCTCGCAGGGGTTACTGAGCCTAATCTCCTTCTATTCGTCCGGGTTTGCCGATGGTCGCGCCTGGCTGTCGGCCGTCCTCGCTGGCGTGTGCTTCCTCGCCTATCGCGGCTTAGGCCATCTGATTGCCCGTGCCGACGCCGCAGATGTCACCTCAAAAATCGCCTAATGAGCGACGACTTCGCCGGCATTCTTGGGCAGTCAACGGAGACGGCCGTCTATTCTTGGCGAGCGGCTCACGACACGAGGCTTGGAACGGTCCTCAGCACCTCGGCGAACTTTGAACGCAGGTCGTCCTCGTCTTCGACTCGGAAGGTGTGCCTGAAGGTGTCGCCGACGACATCGATCTTGATCGAGACGTCCACGCCGAACTTGTCATCGCCGCCGACGACTACGGGTGCGCACGTGAAATCGATTATCCGGATCGTCTCCGCCCCCTTGCGTCGCATGAGCGATCCGAGCAGTTTCCTCATCCGCTGCTCGTACGCCCGACGCTCATTGGCGCGTTTCTCGAATTCGACGCCCGTCTGGATGAAGCTCCTCGCGATCGCGACGTGATCCTCCAGCTGCTCGGCCAAGAGGCAGTCGCGCTCGAGGATGATCCTCACGAAGCGGTTTCGCGGCAGATCCGCCGACCACGTCAGATACCCCCGCCCGTTGATGGACAGAGTGTTCCGGCTCGCATCCCACCCAAGGCGACCGCGGGTCTCCCACTGCATCAAGGAGGCGATGACGTTGGCCGCCGCATTCCTCCGCTCGTTCTCGTTCATGGTCTTCTCTCCGGTCATGTTCTGCTTGCTCCTGGCCGAAGGAGTTTCGGCATGCCGCGATCGGAGATGCCGCCTACGGCGATCGGCGAAGGGCGATCTAGCGATGCTGCAGAGGCCGAAGACGAAGGCCCTCGGCTCCGGAAACGAAAAATCATAAGCCATGTTTCGATGCAAGTGGGTCGCTTGTCCGGCTACCGAAATTCCGTCGCGTCGAACGCGGGGCAGCGACGGTGCCCCCTTCAGGTCCAATCCGTACCGCACCCGGCTTCTAGAACCCCGATGGAAAACCGGCAGACGCGGAAAGGTCGAAGGTGCCGTCGTGCGGCGCGACGGCGTCGCGTTGACGGGTGGACCCGCCCGCGCCCACCCGGCTGACCTCTGATAACTGCCATTATCAAACCTAACGGGAACGGCGTCGGGAACGAGATGTCGGACAGAAGGGCGCCGCGGCGCCAGCGATGGTTTTTCGTGCGCATTCGAGACGAACACGCAAAGTCAGGTCTGATGGTGGAGCGTGGAGCGCTCCTTCGGGAGGCAGTGTCGTCGGCGATCGGGGCGCCCGTCGCCAGCGCGCCTGGCCGCGTGGATCGGTGAAAGTCGTTGAACGGGTTTGACGACTTGGCGACAGGGTTGCGGCTGATCCGGTCGCCCGTGGCCGGGTATCGCCCCGACCATGCGCCGCTCACCCTCTCCCTACCTTCATGCCGCGGCCGGCATCGCGGCATAGTGCGCGCTTGACGGCGCAGTCAAACAGCTGGGCGGCGCTGATCGGCTGGCTGCTGTTCGGCGAGGCGGTCCAGCCGCAAGTCTGGGCCGGCGCAGCGATCATCCTCGGTGCGTGCCTAAGGGCAGCACGCGCGATGTTCGCGCTATGAAGACCGCGCCCGTTACGTGTTGAACCAACACGGTTCTATGGGTGGGGCCGGCCGGCTGTTATCACGGTGACTCTGGGGGAAACCGGACTGGCCGCTTTTGGGCGCAAACTGACGTTTTCGTCCATTCGTTCATACGCTCCTTCACGGCAGCTGCGGGTGCCGCGTAGGTATAGGCCTGGGGATAGTGGCGCCGGCAACGGGATGCAGCACCCCAACCGATGGTCGCAGGCTTCGGACTGCGAAGCCGGCTGGGACGGTATTGGCTAAAGTCTACCGGGCGGGGTAATCCAACGATGGGCTGGTTCAGCGGGCGACCGACTTGTGCCAGCTTTCGTGAAGTGTGTTGGGTGATCGTGTCGTGATTACGGAGAGCAGCGAAACCGCCATCTCGGAGCCGGCGTCGAACGCAATGACGCTACGTGAAAGCGAGGCGCGGTTTGGCGGCGTGTTCAACTCACGCTTGATGGGGATGAGCATCTACGACGCCAAGACCGGCAGTACGATTGCCATCAACGATGCCTTTCACGCCATGACAGGGCACAGCCGCGCTGATTTCGACGAGGGCCGCTGGGACTGGCGGGACTTCACGGTGGCAGAGTTCTTACATCTCGACGAGGCGGCCAATGCGCAGGTTCTGGAGCGCGGCTACTGCGACACATATGAGAAGGAGTATCGGCGGCGGGACGGCACGCGTTTTCCCGTGCGGATTTCGGCCGCACCGGTGCCCGGCAACCCCGGCTGCATCGTGGTGTCAGTACAGGACATCAGTGCAGCACGGGCGGCGGAGGCCGAACTGTGCGAAAGCCAGCAGCGCTTTCGCCTTGCTCAGACGGCGGCCGCTCTCGGAGTTTGGGACTGGATGCTAACGACGAACGTGCTCATCTGGTCCGCCGAGATGTACGCACTCCTCGACATTGAAGCCGACCTGCCCCGCGAGCAGCTCTTCGACGCCTGAGCCGGGAGGATCCATCCTGACGATCGCGAGCGCGCCGTTACCGTCGCGCTGGAAGGGGCGCGGTCAGGTGAAGGCTTCTCGCTGGATTTCCGCGTACAGCGGCGCGACGGGGAGGTGCGCTGTGTCCGGTCGCAAGCGACAGGCGTTCGCGACGCGGCAGGACGGCCTGTTCGACTGACCGGCATCAACGTCGATGTCACAGCGCAGCATCGGGTCGAAGAGGCGCTTCGGGGCAAGGCAGACAGACTAGCTGCCGAGGTCCAAGAAACCACTCGGGAGCGCAACCGCGTTTTCGAGCTCTCGAACGATCTGTTTGCAGCGGCCGATTTCGATGGGCGACTTAGGACGATCAACCCCGCGTGGGAGAGACTACTCGGATACACCACCGCCGAGCTTCTTGCGCGTTCATTCATGAAGTTCATTCACCCTGACGATCGGGCGGTAACCGCCGAGATGGTCACGACGATCGCTGGCGGGAGAGCTGTTCAGCGGTTCGACAACCGCGTGGTTCGAAAAGACGGTAAAGCACTCTGGATCTCGTGGACGGCCGTCCCCGAAGGCGATCGCTTCTATGCGGTCGGCCGTGACGTCACCCACGACCGCGAGCGTGAGGACGCACTGCGGCAGGCGCAGAAGATGGAAGCGATGGGCCAGCTGACCGGCGGCGTCGCGCACGACTTCAATAATCTGCTGACCCCGATTGTCGGCAGCCCTCGACATGCTTCAGCGGAAGGGCCTTGGGGGAGAGCGCGAGCAGCGGCTGATCGCCGGCGCGGCTCAGTCGGCTGATCGTGCCAAGACCTTAGTTCAACGCCTGCTGGCGTTCGCTCGCCGGCAACCACTCCAGCCGGTCCCCGTTGACGTCGCCCTGCTTGCTCGCGGGATGGCTGACCTTATCGCCAGCACGACGGGACCACAGATCAAGGTGATTGTCTCCGCGCAGGAGGGTTTGCCCGCCGCGCGCGCCGATCCAAACCAGCTCGAGATGGCGATCCTCAATCTTGCTGTGAACGCGAGAGACGCAATGCCCGAAGGGGGAACGCTTCGCATCTCGCTCGAGGCAGCGATAGTGGGGCGGCGGCATCGGTCGAAGCTGCTTCCCGGCCAATATCTGCATCTGTCCGTCGCCGACACCGGCACCGGGATGGACAATCCGACGCTCGAACGGGCGATAGAGCCGTTCTTTTCGACGAAGGGTGTCGGCAAGGGGACTGGGCTTGGCTTGTCGATGGTCCATGGCCTCGCCTTGCAGCTCGGCGGCGCGCTTACGATTTAGAGCACGCCCGGCATCGGAACGAATGTCGAGCTTTGGCTGCCACAACATGATACCGTGGCGCCCGCGGTCGAGTTAAATGGAGCAACTGGCGACACCGGTGCCCACAGCGGCACGGTACTGCTCATCGATGATGAAGATCTTGTGCGTCTCAGCACCGCCGACATGCTGGTCGAGCTCGGTTACCACGTTGTTGAGGCCTCGTCGGCCGAAGAGGCATTGCGGCTGCTCGAGCACGGCATCGACCCCGAGATCGTGGTGACCGATCACCTGATGCCTGGAATGTCAGGAACGTCGCTTGCGCAACGTCTCCACAGCGCGCGTCCTACGATCAAAGTGCTGCTGGTGTCGGGCTACGCCGACGCTATCGGTGTCACGTCAGACTTGCCGCGGCTGACGAAGCCGTTCCGAAAAATGGACCTCGCGGCGAGCTTGGCAGCACTCAGCTGAAGAAGTCTGACGACTGCTGTTCGAACTAGAATTCCGGTCTTGCAGATGAACGGTGTAACGGAAAACGGCGGCGGTAGATGCGCAACGACGCAGCTATCACTCCAGATGATCGGGCGCATAGCCCGGCGTCGGCACGATCGGCAGGACGGCAGCGAGTAGCGCGATTGCGATCAGCCAACTCGATACGACCTTGACCGCGACGCCGCGCCCGCTAGCGACGAGCCACGCGAAGGGAGCGGCTAATGCCAGCCACAGAGCAGCCGCAACGAGGTCGAGCGTCGTGCCGGCAATTGCAACCGTCGTACCCGCCCACGCACCCGCATTGATCGCGAAGGCAAGCGGTCGGTAGCCGCTCAGGTGGCCGCCAAAATGGACCATTGCTGCCGTCGCGATCAGGCTGGCCCAACAGCCGAGGAAGACAATCTCGACCGACTTCGGAGGCAGGGATAATTGCGCCACTGTGAAGGCGGTAGCCAAAGCCGCCAGCCCTGCCGCCCCGCGACGCCAGGCGGGGGCGAAGGCAAGCATGCATGCCAGCGCCGCGAACATCAGCGCGGGCGGGACGACACCGCCCCTCATCGCGCGCGGCTCATCGAAGGGCGGTCCAGAAAAACCATAACCCCGTCAGCATAACCAGCGCGCCGAGGCTGCGGACGACCATCGCTCCGCCGGGTCGATCGGCGATCAGCCCGATGCCAATCCCGACGACATGGAGCAGGCCCGTCGCCAGGACGAATCCGGCGCTGTAGCCGACCGGATCGGCCGCCGACGGTAGTTCCTTGCCGTGGGCATAGCCGTGGAAGATGGCGAAGATGGCGACGATCAGCGACGCCAGCCATACAGGCGCGCGGATCGCGCCGGCGATCATCGCGCCAAGGACCAGTACCGACATCGCGATGCCGAGCTCGACTGGCGGTAGTGACACACCGGCAATGCCGAGCACCCCGCCAAGCGCCATGACCGTCGGAAAAATCACCGGTAGCGCGACGATTAGCGGCCGGCCGAGGAACGCGCCCCATAGTCCGACCGAAACCATCGCCAGCAGATGATCGAAGCCGCTGAACGGGTGGAGGAAGCCCGACTGGAACCCGCCGGCAAGCCCGGTGCCGGTATGTGCCGCGGCAGGTGCCGCAATCGCCAGCACGGCAGCCGCGACGCAGTGCACCGAACAGCGAACCCATACGTTTCTTTGATGAGCGGCACGGGCCGCACATCTGTGATCAGGACCGAAATTCATGCGCTGTCTCGCCCTTGCTCTTGCGATCGTTCTGCCGATTGACGCCGCAACGGCGCATGATTTTTGGCTCCAGCCACGCGACTTCGCCGCCGCCGTCGATACACCTATTCCGGTGACGATCGAAGTCGGTCATGGTCCAGCGCGGCAGCGCTGGTCGGCGGGCATCGATCGCATTGCAACTTTCGCCGCCGTCGGAAGCCGCGGCACCAAGGACCTTCGGGCGGCCCTGCTGCCCCCAGGTGGTTCCGCCGACGCCAACATCGCTTTCTCCCAACCAGGAGCCTACGTCGTCGTCCTGGCAACCAACCGCGCCGCCAGCGACCTGCCGGCGATCCGCTTCAACGACTATATCAAGGCCGAAGGCATCGCGCCGGCGACCGCGGCGCGCGCGGCGGCGGGCACAACAGAGCTGCCGGGCCGGGAGTTGTACAGTCGTCGCGCCAAGGCGATCGTCCGCATCGGAGCGCCTGGCGTCGCTCAACCTCAGGTAACCCGACCAGTCGGGCTGACGCTCGAGATCGTTCCGGGGCGCGACCCGACCGCCGCTGACTTCGACCTGACGCTGCCGGTGACTGTCCTCTACGAGGGGCGGCCGCTGGCTGGCGCGTTCGTCAAGCTGAACAACCTCGACTTCGACGCGCGCCCGGTGGCAACCGCAATCACCGATGCGCACGGCGGCGCGGTATTCAAGGTTCCATTTAGGGGGTTGTGGCAGATGAACGTCGTCTGGACCAAGCCGATCGCCGACCCGAAGGCCGATTTCGATACCGTCTTCTCGAGTTTGACCTTCGGATGGAGCCGGACAACCGCCGCAGGCCGTTAACCCGCGGCGGCGGCCGATCAGAACGCGTTGGGTTTGGCGGTCAGGGTGAGCGGCGGCAGATCGGGACATGGCACTGGGTCGGTCGCCTTGGTGTTCGGGTCAGCGGCGAACCGTGTTGCGAAGCACGATCCGAACTTGCTCGCGGGATTGTCCACAGGCGTTGGGGGCGGCGTTATGACAGGCGTGGGGGCGGGCGCCGACGAGTTGTTGCCGCTGCCGCATGCCGTCAGCACGATGGCAAGCGACCCGATTGCGGCGAGGCCGCGAACACGGTTACTTATCATTTTGCGTCCTCCTTACGGCTGGGTCTGAGGACGCGGCGAACCCCGAAGCGGCGCATTCAAATAGGGAAAGGCGTTCTGGATGTTGTTGGCATTCGAGGGCGCGCCGTCGGTGTAGGCGGCGAGGCCGGTCGGGGCGTCGGCAGGCTTGCAAAGCCCGAGGTCAGTCTGCACTCCGGCGACGGGAATTGGGTAACAGAGCCGCCCCATCGCGACGCGCAGGGTGATATCGACCAGATCATCGCCTGGGCGGCGCCCGTTCGGATAGCCGGCAAGGTCATTGCCCACGACGCCGAACGGGCTCTGCGCCGCCTGCGGCGTCGGCGCGACCTTGGTGTTCAATCGCAACATCTCCGACGGCGTTACAACCGACAGCTGGTTGACTCCCTTGAACCCGGTCAGGAACGTCGTCACGAGATCGTTGCGAGGAAAATTGGTCGGGGCGATCGTTCCCGATCCACCGATCACCCCGCGCACCGGTGCACGGAACAAGCTGTCGAGGATCGCCGGGAAGGTAGGGTTCGTGACATAGTCGATAAGTGCCGCATCACCCTTCGGCTCGGCGGCGTTAAAGAGGTCCTTGTCCTTGATGCCGATGACCAGTTCGTTGACGAGGCCCATTCCGAGGCGGGACACCTGGACATAGGCACCGCCCTGCAGCGCTGGCGTATCGAAGCTCGGCGTAGTTCTTAGCAACCGGGCCTGTGGCAGGCTGGCGGTGCTCCATACACCGATGACTCCATTACCCGATCCGACGAGGCACGCCGTCGGAATTTCCATGGCGATCGACGTGACGTTCTTCTTGCCGATCAGCTCCTGGTTGTCCTGGCTCTGGGTAATGCCTCCCGGAAACGGCGTGCCGTTGCCATAGACGGGATCATTGTCGCCCTCGACGGGCACGAAGTTGACGAGGTCGAAGATCGGCCCGAGGTTGACCGCAAAATATTCGGCGCGTTGCCCGACAAACACGCGGGCTGGGGTCGCGCATCCGGGTATGGTTGCCGAGTAAATGAATTTGTTTGCGTAATTGGCATAACCGCCGGGAAAGGTCTTGTTGCCAGCATTATCAAACGGCTTGTAGAACGAGCCACCAGCGGCGTTCGCGATGGTCGCGCGGGTTCCCAGGCGGCGGTCGCCGGTGATCTGGGTCACCGTGTACGTCTCGTTCTCGCCAAGATTGGGATCGCCGGGAGCTGCGATGGGACCGATCTGGCGAAGCGGGATCGACAGGGTCTTGCCGTTGACGTTGACGGTCTCGCCGTTGCCGTTGATGAGCGCGTTGCTAAACTTGAACTGATAGGTCAGATGCTCGACCGCGTCCCCGACGTTGTCGATATGAATCTCGTAGATCGCGTCAGGATCCATGGTGTAGTAATTTGGACCATCGCCTGGGTTTTCGCCCGGCTGGAAGTTAGCGATGATCGTCGTGAACGCCCCGCGGCCCGGCTCGTAGCTCGTGAAGGCGTAGACGTCGGTGTTGTCGACTTTGGGCATCTTGGTGATATTCGGCGCTTCGCGATGGCTTGAAGCCAGTGCTGGCGATGACAAGGCCATCAACGCGGCGGCGGCAGTGCCGCCGATCAAAGTGATTCTCGAAATCACGCTACGCTCCCTAACCACAAGCCCGCATGCGGGATGTGTTAATTACGAGTTCAGGTGCAAAACGACGCAAGACACTCCAAATATATTGATGACCAACGTGCGACAATCCGTCATAGCCCAGTCGATATTAATCAGAGGATAGTAGCTGCCGCCATCGCCATGTTCCCGAACCGAAACCAATACTAACTGTGACCCCAGATACCGGAACAAAGATCAGGCGCGGGCCAACCAGCTCTTCGTCGAGGCACGCCTCAGGTTGAGAAGTGATCAGTGCGGTGACGCTCTTGCGGAGCGATGCTGTGGCCGGCGAGGACGTCCAGTGGCCATCCCACGCCATAAGTGCATGTCCGGGCCCAGCGGCAACAGGCTGCAGCTCAGTCGCAGCGGCCGCCTCGCCCGAGAGCGCGTTCCCGATCACGTCAAGCACGGCACACGGCGGCGGGTTTCGCGCCGGGGCGGCTGGTGCAACAACCTCGACGGTTGGCGGCGCCAGGTGAGGATCGAGGTAAATTTGTGTTGCGACCGGCTGCGACAGCTTTGGCGCTACGACGTTCCGTACCTGTAGCACGATGTCCGGACCTGACGGTCTGACGACCTTTGAGGGCTCGACCAATCGCACAAGCAGCACGGCATGAAGCCCGACTAGCAACGCTAGCACAGATGCGCGGTGGCAGATTTTGCCGTCTTTCGGTCGAACCCTCACGGAAAATTACACACGCTACCAATACGAACTCGACAGCGTCGCAGGTGCAACATCGGGCACGGCGGTGTCGCCGGCAGCGCGAGACTTGCCGGCAGTCGCTGATCTGACCATTCCCGTCGGCGTTGCCGCGCGACAGCCGCGGCAAGCTTCTCGAGCCGGTCGTTGCGGATCATTGGATCCGGACTTCACAGGCGCGATCTGGGCGATCTGGCAGCGATGCTGTCTGTCGCCTTAATTTCGCTAGTACAGCCCCTGGATCTCAAGCGGCAGGCGCGGCGCGGGCGGGTGGAGGAGCAGGCTGCGCTCGGGATCACCGGCCTCGGCTGCCCGCACCAGGGCATACTTGGCGTCGGCCGCCGCGACGATCGACGCGCGGTCGCGGAGGATCGTCGGGCGCAGGAAGACGAACAGCGTCCGCTTGACGCGTTCGGTCTGCCGCGATTTGAACAGGTTACCGACCAGCGGGATGTCGCCGAGCAGCGGGGCCTGGCTCTTGACCGACGTCCGGTCGTCCGAGCTGAGCCCGCCCAGCACTATCGTGTCGCCGTTATCGGCGAGCACCGTCGTCTGGATCGACCGCCGGTTGGTGATCAGGTCGGCGGCGCCGGTCACCGCGCCCACCAGCGAGGATACTTCCTGGCTGACCTCGAGGCGGATCGAATCGCCTTCGTGGATCCGCGGCACGACGCGGAGCGTCAGCCCGACGTCCTGCCGCTCGATCGTCGTGAACGGAGTCAGAGTATTAGCGGCTGTTCCATAGCTGCCAGTGCGAAACGGAACATTTTGGCCGACAACGATCTCAGCAGGTTCGTTGTCGAGCGTGGTGATCGACGGCGTCGACAGCAAGTTAGCCTTTGACGACGTCCCGAGCGCCTGCACCAGCACGCTGAAATTGCCGGCGCTACCCCCCGCGATCGACAGTCCGGTCGACAGGGCGGTCGGCACGCCGGGCAGCAGTGCCGACACGATCGAGCCGAGCGATACCCCGCTGTTCGTAAACGACGTGCCGCCGCTGATGCCGCCGATGACGGCCGCCTTGCCGGCGCCGAACTGGACGCCGAGCTGTTCGGCAATGTCGCTGGTGACCTCGGCAATCGCCGCCTCGATCAGCACCTGCGGCCGCCTTACGTCGAGCTGTTCGATCAGCCCGGAAATCGCCGCGATGACCGCCGGAGTGCCGCGCACCACGATCGCGTTGAGCTCGGGCGACGACTGGATGGACAGATCGTCAGTCGTCACGCCGCCGGTTGTCGCACTGGCCCCGCTGACGCCGCCGGCTGACGTCGTCGCGCCGCCGAATACCGCGCCGCCTCCCGACAGACCGCCTGCGCCGCCGAGCGCGCCGAAGCCGTTCGCCTGCGCCAAACCGCCGAGCCCGCTTGACTGACCCGACGTGGCGGTGCCCGTCGATCCCGCACCTAGCGTCGAGCGGGAACGCGAAAGCGACCTGGCGACGGGGTTGGTCGCGGTCTGCGGCTGGCCGGTCAGGCCGCGCAGGACGTTGGTGATGCTCTCGGCATCGGCGAAGTTGAGGCGGAACACCCGCGTCGTCGGTGTCGCCCCGCCGGCCCTGTCGAGCAGCGCCGCAATCCGCCGCGCCTCGGCGAGCGCCTTCGTGTCGCCGCGAACGAGGACGATGTTCGATCGCTCGTCGACCGCGACCTTGGGCGACCCCGGCGCGCTGCCGTCGCCGAGGATGCGCGTCAGCGCCGCGCCGACATCCTTGGCGCTGGCATAGCGGAGCGTCAGGCTGTCGAACGACGTGCCGCCGCCGCGGTCGATCTGCGCGGCGAGACGCTCGATACGGCGGACGTTCTCGGCATAGTCGGTGACGACGATCGCGTTCGGGTTGGTCAGCGCCTCGACGCTGCCGAACGACGCGACGAGCGGGCGAAAGACGCGGACCGCGGCGTCCGACGGCAGGTTGCGGAGCGGAATGACACGGCTGATGACATCCTGCGCGCGTACCGCTGCGGTTCCTATCGCCGCCGTCGCGCCGCCTTGTACCGCCGCCGCTTGCGGAATCACCCGCCACGCCGCGCCGGACCGTACCGCAGCAAAGCCGTAGACGCGGAGCACCGAGCGGAACAGGTCCCACACGCCTTCGGGCGATAGGGGCTCGGCCGATACGACGTTGACGACGCCCTTGACGGCAGGGTCGAGGATAATCGTCCGCCCGGTGATCCGCGCGACCTGCTCGGCGACCTGAGCGATTTCGACGTCGCGCATGTTGACGACGACATCGCTGATTTGCGCGCGCGGGGCGGTGGTCGGCGCTATCGTCGAGACCGTCATCGCACGAGTAGTAGGAGGCGGCTGCGCGTCCGCTGCAAGGGGCGGCAGGGCTACTGTCAGCGCCATGATGATACTGCTTCGCCGCACACGTGCCCTCTAGTGCAACAGAAAGGACAGGGCGAGCCTTGCCATCGCACGCGGAAGGGAACCACGGGTTTGAGCTGCAACCGAGGACCCTCTTTGGCGAGTTGAACACTGGCGGGCGCAGCGCGACGTCGACCCACAACTAAAAGCGAACGGTCGCTGACAGCCGCAGCTGGCGCGGCTCGATGGGCTTGATATGCCGGTCGTCGACGCCTTCGAGCGGTTCGCCGGCCAAGCGTGATGTGTAGAAATACTCGATCTCGTTATCTTTGGCGTCGAACATATTGAGCAGATCGGCGGCAATCTCAATCCGGCCGAAGTCGTAGCCGACGCGTCCGTTGACGACGTTCAACGCCTTGGCGCGGACGCTGTTGTCCTCGATGATCGGATAGG
Source organism: uncultured Alphaproteobacteria bacterium (assembly GCA_963790285.1). Taxonomy (GTDB): domain Bacteria; phylum Pseudomonadota; class Alphaproteobacteria; order Sphingomonadales; family Sphingomonadaceae; genus Polymorphobacter_B. Next base: position 333,217 of record CAWBNV010000005.1, on the reverse strand, counting down.
GGCCGAAGTGGCGGAAGCGCAGCGCCGCCGACGCCCGGTGATATTTGCCGACCACGCCGGCCGAGATCACGCTTTCGAGCGCGTTCGGAATATGGTCGGCCCCCGGCGACAGATCGGTTTCGCGCGCGTACGACCGCGAGTATTGCCCGTCGACCGTCAGCCAGTCGGCGGGCTTGTAGAAGGCGCTGAGTTCATAGCCATGCCGCTTCGACGGCCCGACCGGCGCGGTTTCGCCAGCGTCGCCCTGATATTGCAGCTCCGACTGGAGGTTAAGCCACCAGTAGGTTGCGGTCAGCGTCAGGCCGGTGATCGGCCGCGCCCGCGCGCCAACCTCATACCCGCGCGCCTTGACCAGCGCCGTCACCCTGTCGTTCGGTGTTACTCCGTCGCTCGGGCTAACGGTGATCGCGGTGCCGCGCCCGTCGTTCGAGTGAAAGCCCTCGCCATAGTTGGCGTAGAGTTCGAGTTGCCTGATCGCGGTCCAGGCGACCGCCGCCTTCGGGCTGACGATGCCGGCGGTACTATGCCCCGAGTTCGCCGGGATGCTCGACCGCACGTTGAAAGCATAACCGTCGCCGCGCAGGCCGAGCATGACGCGGACATTGGGCAATGGGTGGATCGTCGCCTCGGCGAAGACGCCAGCGGATTCTTCGTCGACGCGATCCCGGCGGATGACGGTTCGGATTTTGCCGAACTCTGTGTGATAGAGGCCGACCGGCGCGATCAGGTCGGCACGGGTATCGGCCCCGACGAGCAGTTCGACCGGCACGCCGAGGGTGAAGGCAAAGCGTTTATCGACTCGCCCGCCGACGACGAAGCGGCTGTCGCGCTGCTCGAATTCGTCCCCGTGGACCGGATCGTCTAGGAAATAGGTGAAGTTCGAGACGAGCTTGAACTTGTAGTAGTTGGCGTAGGCGAGGGCGGTGATCGGCGTCGCGCCGTCCTGGGTCCAGCTCGCCGACGCCAGCACCCGCGTCGTCGCACCGCCAGGATACGGATCGAGATAACCCAGCCGGTCGATCAGTCCGCTGTCGATCGCCCGCTGCGGCACCTGTTCGGCCGAGCGAAAATCGGTGTGATAGCCTTGGAGGCTGGCGCGGAGCGTACCGCTGCCGACCGGGCCGGTCCATTTGACGACACCGTTGTAACGCGTCAGGTCGCCAGGGATCTGAAAGGGGCCGTTGTCGTAGAGGAATTCGCCGCCGAGAAAGAGGTCGCCGACGCCGAGCTTGGTCGATCCGCCGGCGACGAGGCGGTAATAGTCGCTGGTGCCGATCGTCCCCGTGACGAACGGCGTCGCGGTGTCGACCGTGTGAAACTTGGCCGAGCCCGCGGTGCCGAAGTCGCCGACGTCGGCGCGGTACGGCCCCTTGGCGTAGTCGATCGATTCGACGAACTCGGGGATGATGAAGTTGATGTCGGTATAGCCCTGGCCGTGCGCGTGGGTCCGCAGGTTGACCGGCACCCCGTCGATAAACTGGGCGAAGTCGGTGCCATGGTCGAGGTTGAAGCCGCGCAGGAAATACTGGTTCGCCTTGCCGCCGCCCGAATGCTGCGTGGCGATGAAGCCGGGAATGACCTCGAGCAGCTCGCCGATGCGCTGGATCGGCCGGTCAGCGAGGTCGACCTTGCCGATCTGCCCTTCAGACGACGACTGAGCGATGCCGATCAGGTTTGCCGCGCGCCCGGTGACGGTGATTTCGGGGGACGAGTTGCCCGGGGTGGCGGCGTCCACCGGGGCTGCATCGGCCGGCACGGGGTCGGCGCGCGCGACCGCCGGCAGGAGCATCACGAGTGCCAGGGTGCCTTCCCGGACACCAGCTTGCCGCATCGCATACCTCGTTATGATGCTTCCGACGATGCTGATTACATCCGTATGCAATACGCCCCGATTGTTCCTATGGATGCCAGCTCCCGCAAATTTCTCTCCTGATCACGATGAACCGCGTACATGTCATGGTATTAGGAGTTTGCCGGCCATGCAGCGTGTGACGATCTCGCTCGACGACGACCTTGCGACGCGCTTCGACGCCATCGTTCGTGATCGTGCCTATACCAGTCGGTCAGAGGCGGTGCGTGACCTGGTGCGCCAGCTGGTCGACAAGGAGCGGCTTACCGAAGGGCGGGGCGGAACGTGCGTCGCCAGCCTCAGCTACGTCTACGACCACCGCACCCGCTCGCTGGCGCAGCGGCTGCTCGATATCCAGCACGATCACCACACCCTCGTCGTCGCGACGACGCACGTCATTCTCGACCATCAGTCGTCGCTCGAAACCGTGATGCTGCGTGGGCCGACAGCCGCGGTCGACGCGCTAGCGGATCAGATCATCGCCGAGCGCGGGGTCCGGTTCGGCGCGGTCAACGTGATCAGCGTCGAGGCCAACGATGACCATGCCGAGCCCGCACCGCACCACCATAACGGGCATGCTCACGTCTCGCCGCATCGGGGATAGGCAATGGAATTACCACTTTGAATAAGATCGAACTTGCTCGCGAATTGCAGCCCGCATAAATGAACGTCCGCTTCCGAACGGCCGACATCAGGTCGCGAATGTCCGCAAATGGGTCGTAGCTGCCGCAACCTAGCGGTCTGCCTACGCCCAGAAGCAGACGTTCGCGCCCGCTCGATCATCGACCAGCAGCAAACATTCATTCAGGTTCTGGTGAGCGCTAAAGTGGGGCCGTTATTAAGACGCCCGCCTTCCGGCGCCGGCGGTGGACGAAAAAGGGGCGGCCGCGATGGACCGCCCCTCGTTCATAGCCTGTATGCGTGTCAGGCGGTAAGCACGGCCGGACGCCGGCGAGCAGCAGCGCCGACGAATCCGAAGCCAACCACCATCAACGCCCAGGCTGCTGGCTCGGGAACAGTCCCACCCTGGAAGCTGACTTCGTCGATGAAGGTCCATGGCCCGTTCGCTATGGCCGCGACACGGACATACTGCGAATTGATACCAAGCCCAGAGAGCGTGAAGAAGCCGTGCGGCGCGGTGCTGAAAGGACTGTTGTCGTTAGCACTGCTCGGTGGGACGATTAGCGACTGGACGAGCGTCCAGTTGGAGCCGTCGGACGACGAAAAGACACCATAGGACGGCAACACCACGTCGCCGAGACTGTCCTGTGTCGATCCGATCGTTACTGACGAGATCGACTTGGTAGTGCCGAAATTGAAATCGATATTGACGAGCGGCTTGTAATTCCAGCCGTCCCACTCGGTGCCGGCGTTGGTCGCCCACCCTGCAACGCCGACGAGGCCATCAGTCAGCTTGCTCGGTGTCGCGGAGTCATTATAGCAAAATGAGCCGCAGCTGGTCGGTTGATCGAAGCTATAGCTGACCGGCGAGACCTGCGCAGCGGAGGCAATGCTCACAGCGCTAGCAGCGACGACGGTCGCTGCAATCATCAAACGCAACTTCATGTACAGTGCTCCCCTAAAGGACGATCGGAAGATCGCGCCTTGCATTGCACCCAATGCAATAACCGTGCCGGTAGAGAAACTGCAACAATTCCCTAAGGTTATGAGTTGTCTGATTAAAGGAATGTAAAGGTTTCCGACAGTTCTTCCAAATCCTTTGTAATCCGCTGCGTTTAGATTTTGATGGACCGGGCGTCAGCTTTTGCGATCTCGTGACCAGAACCTCTCGAGCTGTGGTCCACCAGGTACGTCTTCGGCGCTCTCATCTCGCGATGGCAGCCACACGCCCGTACCGCTTGTTCGAGCTGATCCGACGAGGCTGATCCTGAACGAAAGTCGGCTCACCCCGCGTAGTTGTTCCAAACTGGCTAGACCGCTCTCCACCCCGTCCATGTCACTCCGCTGCCAGTTCCGCGATCCAGAAAACGCCATTAGACAAGATGAATGAGCGGCTGCTTTGGCGAAGCACGTCGACGCCTTAGAATGACCGCTTGTGGGGTCACTTGACAGGCCTCATCGTTTCAACGATCATTGAAACATGCTCGCCGCTGAAAACATCGTGGATGCCCTTGCGGCGCTTGCCCAAACGCACCGGCTAGCGGCCTTCCGCGCGCTCGTGCAAGCCGGGCATGCCGGCCTTGCGGCCGGTGCGCTCGCCGAGGCTGTGGGGCTTGCTCCCTCGGCGCTGTCTTTCCACCTGGCGCATCTATCACGCGCGGGATTGATCTCCTGCCGGCGTGACGGCCGCCGATTGATCTACGCCGCTGACTTCGCCGCGATGGACGCGCTGGTTGGCTACCTCACCGAAAACTGCTGCGGCGGGGCGTCGTGCGCCGCCCAGCCCCGAAGCGAAAGGCTGGTCGCATGAAGCGGATGCACGTTCACGTCGGCGTCGACGACCTCGCGCACTCGACCCGATTCTACAGCGCGCTGTTCGGCGCGGAGCCGACCGTGACCAAGGCGGATTACGCCAAGTGGATGCTCGACGATCCACGCCTCAACTTTGCGATCTCAACCGGCCATGCAGCGCGCGGCATCGAGCACCTCGGCATTCAGGTCGAGGACGATGCCGAGCTCGCGGAAGTCTATGGCCGGCTGAAGGCCGCCGATCGCCCGGTGCTCGACGAGGGCGCGACCACCTGCTGCTATGCGAAGTCGACCAAGAGCTGGATCGCCGACCCTCAGGGCGTCGTCTGGGAAACGTTCCTGACCAACGGCGAAGCGACCGTCTACGGCGGCGGGCCTGCGCTCGCGTCGCTGGCCGCGACGAGCGGGACGTGCTGCGTCCCGGCGGTTGCGGCGTGACGGTCACCATCTGGCATAACCCGGCGTGCGGCACATCGCGCAACGTCCTCGCAATGATCCGCGCCGCCGGAATCGAACCGGTGGTGGTCGAGTATCTCCGTGACCCGCCGACGCGAGACAGGCTGCTCGGCCTGATTGCTGCTGCCGGCCTGACGCCGCGCGGGCTGCTGCGGGAGAAGGGGACGCCCTATGCCGATCTCGGCCTCGGCGACATTACGCTGACGGATGACGCTCTGGTCGATGCGATGCTGGCGCATCCCATCCTCATCAACCGTCCGCTGGTGGAGACGCCGATCGCGCACGCGCCTGTGCCGACCGTCGGAACTCGTGCTCGATATCTTGCCGGCGAAGTTGGCGCACGACTTCGTCAAGGAGGATGGCGAGGTGGTCCGCGCCACGTCCGCTACTTGATCCGCGACGCAGTCTCGGCCGACGTGCCGGCGATCTCGGCTATCTACGGCCACCACGTCCTGCACGGTGTCGCCAGCTACGACACCGAGGCGCCGACCGTTGAAGCGATGCGAGACAAGTTGGAAGCGGTACGGGCGGCGGGATGGCCATGGCTTGTAATCGAGCATGACGGCAGCGTCGCCGGCTATGCCTATGCGACGCAGATCCGCGATCGCGCCGGCTATCGCTACACGGCGGAGGACAGCATCTATATCGTGGCCAACCACGTCCGGAAGGGTCTTGGCAGGCAACTGCTGGCCGAACTGCTGACCCGGTGCGAGGCGTTCGGCTTTCGCCAGATGATCGCAGTGATCGGCGGTGCGGAGCCCGGCTCGATCGCGCTGCATGCGGCGGCAGGTTTCCGCGAGGTCGGGCGGCTGCATGCCGTCGGCTGCAAGTTCGGGCGCTGGCTCGACAACGTCTACATGCAGCGCGCGCTGGGCAAGGGAGACGCGGCACCGTGATCGCCGATTTCCCCAACGTCGTTCCTGCGTATCTTGATCGGCCCGACCTCGCCAAGCTGAGCCTGACTGGCGCAACGCACTCGCCGCGCATCCTGCTGCTCTACGGGTCGCTGCGGACGCCGCGCTCCTACTCGAAGCTGCTCGCTCTCGAAGCCGAACGGCTGCTGATGTGGATGGGCTGCGAGACGCGGGTCTATGATTCGCTTGGCCTGCCCCAGGTCGAGTCCTGCGCCGCCGACCATCCCAAAGTTGCGGAGCTGCGTGCGCTGTCGCTGTGGTCGGAGGGCCAGGTATGGGTATCGCCCGAACGCCACGGCGCGATGACCGGCATCCTGAAGTCGCAGATCGACTGGCTGCCGCTTGAGGAGGCCGGCGTACGCCCGACCCAGGGCCGGACGCTGGCAGTCATGCAGGTCTCCGCCGGATCGCAGTCGTTCAACGCGGTCAACGCAATGCGCATCCTTGGCCGGTGGATGCGGATGGTCACGATCCCGAACCAGTCGAGCGTGCCCAAGGCGTACACCGAGTTCGACGACGCCGGCCGGATGAAGCCGGGGCCGCTCTATGATCGCGTCGTCGATGTCTGCGAGGAGCTGGTCAAGTTCACGCTGCTCGTGCGAGACCGCGACGCCTATCTGACCGATCGCTATTCCGAGCGGAAAGCCGCCGGCCGAGACGTCGCCGGGGCCGCGCACCTCACGGCGATCTCGGCGGCCGCCGAATGACCCCGCCGCTGCCGCGACGCCTGCTCGCCGAAGGGCTTGGCTCGGCCCTGCTGTTCGCGACCGTCATCGGCTCGGGCATCATGGCGGAACGTCTATCGCTCGGAAACGACGCGGTGGCGCTGCTCGGCAACACACTGGCGACGGCGGCGATGCTGCTGGTCCTGATCACCATCCTCGGGCCGATCTCCGGTGCGCACTTCAACCCGGCCGTGACTTTGGTCGCAGCGCTACGCCGCGATCTGACGCCGAGCGATGCGCTCGCCTATGTCGTAGGGCAGCTCGCCGGCGGCATGGTTGGAGTTGCGGTCGCGCATACGATGTTCGTCATGCCGGTGCTGATGATCGGGGTTAAGACCAGGACCGGTACTGGGCAGTGGCTCGGAGAGGGCGTAGCGACATTCGCACTCCTGCTGACGATCCTCGGCTCGGTGCGTTTTCGTCCGGCATGGACCCCGCTCACGGTGGCGGCGGTGATTACGGCCGGCTACTGGTTCACCTCGTCGACCAGCTTCGCCAACCCGGCGATTACGCTCGCCCGCGCTCTCACGGTCAGCTTCTCGGGCATTCGGCCGATCGACGCGCCAGCGTTCATCGCCGCGCAACTCGCCGGCGCGCTGCTGGCAGCGCTCGTCGCGCGGGTGCTGTTCGAAGCCGACACGGCGGTTGCCGCCGATCGATGATAGACGGCGAGCTCGCCAAAGACGGGAGTAATTGGTCCCGATCATGCCGAAATCAGAATGTGAATAAGAGTTCGGTCTCGGGAAGCCGAGAGGATGGCGCCAGTGACCGGGTATGGAATCACTAGCCGGGAGCTGCAGGGTGTGCCCGCATGAACTGTGCTGCAGGGGTGCGCCAGCGGAGGCCAGGGCGCTTGCTCCAACCGGTCTTTTCGCGGCACACCCAGCCAAGCGCTTCCCGACTTTGTCTCCGAACTACTCATCATTATATGACCTCGCCGGGGGTCATATTTTGCTGAAAGCGGGCCAACGTCGAATTGAGCGCGTCCTTGTAGATCGCGGCCAGTTCCGAGGCCGTCAGGACGCGGTCCGGCTCATTCGTTAGCGAATCATCGAGAACCGTTGCCAACGCCCTGCTCCCCGCCACCGCCGTCAGATAACCAGCGCGCTGCCGGGCCTCGGCCTTGGCGCTGGTTCGCAAGGAAAGCCTTATATCACAGCGAACAGAAGGGGACAATTCAAGAACACGACGCCACCAGTAGATCGGTCCGCGGCGGTAGAGATGCTGCTGGCTGGCCATCGCTGCGCCTCGCTCGGCGTGGGCATTGGCACAGTGAAGTGCACAACGACTCCGCACCTCGTGGGTGGGCCTAGCGAAATCAGTGGCTTAGTAAAACTTGGTCGGGGAGACAGGATTCGAACCTGCGACCCTCTGGTCCCAAACCAGATGCGCTACCAGGCTGCGCTACTCCCCGACGCAGGCGCGGCTTAGCAGAGCGGCGTCGGGGCGCAAGGCCGTTCGGCTCGCGGTGCCGATCAGGCTCGCGGCGCAACCGCGTCCAACAGGTCACGTTCAGGTAAATTTCCCGTTTACATCGACAGAACTTCACAATAGGCGCTTACTATTCGGATGAAGAAATCCGCCGTCGTGGCCTTAGATGGCCTGCCAAGGGAACTCAAATGAACGAAGCGCATGACAACACCGAACTCCTGTCGCTGACCGCCGACATCGTCAGTTCGCACGTCTCCAACAACTCGGTCGCGGTATCCGATCTTCCCGGGCTGATCGGCAACGTCTATGCGGCGCTCGCCGGTCTCGGCACGGTTGCGGCGCCTGAAAAGGCCCAGCAGGAGCCCGCTGTTTCGGTCCGCGCGTCGATCAAGCCCGACTACATTGTCTGCCTTGAAGACGGCAAGAAGCTGAAGATGCTCAAGCGGCACCTGATGACCAGCTATGGACTGACGCCCGACGCTTACCGCGCCAAGTGGAACCTGCCGGCCGACTATCCGATGGTCGCGCCGAGCTACGCCGAGCGGCGCCGCACCTCGCGATCCGCATCGGCCTCGGCAACAAGCGCCCGGCCGCCGCGCCCGCCGAAGCCGCTCCGGCCGCCAAGAAGCCGCGCGCGACCAAGAAGGCGGGTGAGCCGGCCAAGGCGTGACGATCGCGGCGACCCCGCCCCGCCGCCTCGCCGCGGTGGATCGCGCGGGGCCTGCTCGCGGTCGCCTACCTCGTCGCCGGTGTGGCGCACCTGACGGCTCCCGGCGGGTTTCGTCGCGATCACGCCGGCGTGGGTTCCAGCCCCGGCGACGGTGATCGCGGTGACCGGCGTGTGCGAGATTGCCGGGCGCCATCGGCCTGCTGACCCGCCGCTTCCGCTGGTGGGCGGGCGTGATGCTCGCGCTCTATGCGGTGTGCGTGTTTCCGGCGAACGTCCATCAGGCGCTCGCCGATGTTCCCGTCGGCGGCGTCCGCTGGCCGCTGATGTATCACGTCATCCGCCTGCCGTTGCAGCCGGTGATCGTCTGGTGGGCGCTATATGCCGGTGGCGTGATCGACTGGCCGTTTCACGAAAAAGGGCCGCCCGGACGATGCCGGACGGCCCCCATTGCCGGTGCGAACCGACGATCAGGCGAAGGTCACCGCAGTGACGCCAGCCGCCGAAACGGTCCGCGACGCGAGACAATGAGACACTGGATCACCTCCTTTCAGGTAGTTGGCAGGGACCCCGATAGTCGGCCGCGCGCGGATGATTGCAAGCCCCGTCGTCGTCGGTGTCCGCGTCGGCCCGATCGCACCGCTCGGCCCCAAGGGCGTGCCGAGCGGCTTCATCAAGACGCCGGTCGCCGGGCGCGTCGCCGTCGGGCCACTCGGGCCTTGCCGGTGACGCGCAGGCCGACCTCAGCGTCCACGGCGGGCACGACAAGGCTGTCTATGCCTACCCTGCGACCGCCTATGCGCATTGGGCGGCCGCCGCGCCGCACCTCGCCGACCGGATGGTCGAGGGCGCGTTCGGCGAGAACCTGACGATCGCCGGGTGGAGCGACACCGACGTCGCACATCGGCGACCGCGTCCGCATCGGCACGACCCTGCTCGAGGTCAGCGAGCCGCGCTTCCCGTGCTACAAGCTGACCTCGCTTTCGCCGACCCGGACGATGGTCGCGACCGCTTCAGCCGGGTCGGCGATCAGCGGCTGGTACTACCGCGTCATCGAACCCGGCACGATCGGCGTCGAGCGATGTGGCGGAGCGGGTCGAGCGGGTCACCCGACTGGACGATCGCGCGCTTCTTCGCCGCGATCGTCGTCGGGCGTGAGCGACGACGACCTCGCCGCGATCGTCGCCCTGCCGCGCGTGGCCGCCGGCTGGCGGGCGCGCGCCGAGCGCCTGCTGCTCGCGGCGCGGTCGCGTGGGCCCGGAGGGATTCGAACCCCCAACCAAGCCGTTATGAGCGGCCGGCTCTACCGTTGAGCTACAGGCCCCGGCGCGACGCCCGACGCCTAGCGCATGGCCGCCGCGACGGGAAGCGGGTGCGCGTGTTCGGCGTTCGCCGGCTCGGCGAGCCCATCGTGGGCGAGGAATCGCTCGGCCTCGAGCGCGGCCATGCACCCCGTGCCCGCGGCGGTCACCGCCTGGCGGAAGACCTTGTCGCGGACGTCGCCGGCGGCGAACACGCCCGGAACCGACGTCGCCGTCGAGTTCGGGTGCGGTGACGATGTAACCTTCGTCATCCATGTCGATCGCGCCGGCGAACAGCACCGTCGCCGGCACATGGCCGATGGCGACGAACAGCCCGTCGACAGCAAGGCGCCGCGTCGCGCCATTCGTCGTGTCGACCAGCTCGACACCAGTGACGCCGAGCGGGGTGTCGGTCCCCTCGACGAGGCCGACCTCGGCGTTCCAGATCATCTCGATCTTGGGGTTGGCGACCAGTCGCGACTGGTTGGTCCGGTCGGCGCGCAGCGTATCGCGGCGGTGGATCAGGTACACCTTGGCGGCAAAATTGGTCAGAAACAGCGCCTCCTCGACCGCGGTGTTGCCGCCGCCGACGACGGCGACCGTCCGGCCGCGGAAGAAGAAGCCGTCGCAGGTCGCGCACGCCGACACGCCGAAGCCGCGGAAGCGTGTTTCCGACGGCAGGCCGAGCCACCGCGCCTGTGCACCGGTCGCAATGACGAGGCTGTCCGCGGCGTAACGTGTGCCCGAATCGATCGTGACCACGAACGGCCGTGCCGACAGGTCGACGCTGACGGCGATGTCGGCGACGAGGTCGACGCCGACGTGGCGCGCCTGCGCAGCCATCCGCAGCATCAGGTCGGGACCGAGCACACTAGTGTCGCCAGGCCAGTTCTCGACGTCGGTCGTGATCGTCAGCTGACCGCCCGGCTGCAGCCCTTCGATCAGCACCGGCGACAGCGCGGCGCGCGCGGCATAGATCGCTGCCGTATAGCCGGCCGGGCCGGCGCCGAGGACGAGGAGCTTGGTCGCGATGGTCATGCGCCTCATGTAATCCAGACGACGAGCGACGCAACGAAAACGCGGCGAAGCGACATAATCTGATAGGCATGCGCACGAATCCGTCGCATTGATTGCGTCATGCAGCGCTCGCGCCTTCACCTCGACCCCGTCGACCGCATCATCGTCGCCACGCTTCAGGTCGAAGGGCGGATCACCAACGTCGATCTCGCCGCGCGGGCAGGGCTGACCGCGCCGCCGTGCCTGCGCCGCGTTCGGGCGCTCGAAGAGGCCGGCGTCATCCGCGGCTATCACGCCGACCTCGACCCGTCGGCGCTCGGTTACGGCGTGACCGTGTTCGCGATGGTCAGCCTGAAGAGTCAGGCCGAAGACGATCTGCGCGCGTTCGAAGAGCACGTCGCCATGCTCCCCGAAGTCCGCGAGTGCCACATGCTGAACGGCGAGATCGATTTCATCCTCAAAATTGTCGCGCACGACCTCCACGACTTCCAGCGCTTCCTGACTCGCGAGTTGACCTCGGCGCCGAACGTCGAGCATGTCCGCACGTCGCTGACGATCCGGGCGTCGAAGATGCTGGCGGGGGTGCCGGTGGAGCGGACCGAGCGCTAAGAGTTGGCGACACCCGGGCGGCGGGGCGGGCAACTTCGTTGACCGAGCCCGTCCGACGACGGACGCGGCTTTGCCGCGACCCCTGCCCTCGCCTGCAAGGGAAGAGCCGCGGCAAAGCCGCGGCTGACGTCGGACGGGTTCGGCGGCAGTGCGCAATCGCCCCGCCGGCCGGACTGGCGCGGGTCGACGGCTAACGCCGAGATCGCTGAAGAGCGATTTCGGCGTTAGCCGCGCGCCGCGCTGCGCCTAGAACTTGAACCTTACCCCGAGCCGGATCGTGTACAGCGACAGCGCCGCCGTCGTCAGCTCGGCCGGGTTGGACACGTTCGAGTAACGGTACTGCGTGCACGCCTGCGCCGCGGTGGTCGTCACCGCCGGCGTCGGGTTGGTCGCACTCACCGGGGTCTGCAGGCACTGCACGCTGACCGTCGACGCGGTCTGGGGGAAGCCGACCTGCGTGAAGCCGCCCCAGTCGTGGTTGAGCAGATTAGCGAAGTTCTCGATGTCGGCGAACACGCTGATCCGCGAGTGCCCGACGAAGGTCGGCAGTTCCTGCTCGAGATGAAGGTCGATCTTGGTGTTGGCGCGCGATCGGGCGATGTTCTTCGCGGCGATCTGGCCGCGATAGTTCTTGAGCCCGGTCGCATTGATCATCGCGTCGAGCGCGGCCTGCGCCTGCGCCGCGGTCTGCGTCGTCACGCCGCCGACCACCGTGTCGGCATAGGTGACGATTGGGTCGTTCGTGCCCGTCGGAACGTACAGCAGATAATGGTTGCTGTTGCCCGTGGTGCCGAAGATCGGCGACCGGCTCTGCCCCGACGTGTCGTTCATCGTGAAGCTATACGGGCGGCCTGCGCGGGTCTCGCCGAACAGCTGCACAATCGTGCGATAGTCGCGGAAGAAGGCATGGTCGTAACCGACGTTGTACTTGAACTGCCACTTGGTCTCGTCGCTGCTGCGGCCGTAGGCGGCGTTGTTCGGATCGGCGACCGCCTGGTTGTTGTACAGCGACGAGGCGACCGACGATGTCGCGTTCGAGACGTCCTTGACGTCCTGATAGGTATAGCTGCCCGACAACGACAGGCCCCAGTCGAAGTCCTTGTCGAAGCGGACGACGGCGATGTGGGTGCGCCCGAGCGGCGTGTTGCGAATCTGGATGTCGCTGTTGGTGTCGCTCGCCTGGATACCGGCGCCCGGCGTCGGTCGGAAGTTGTAGCGCGGACGCCCGTCGGGCAGGGTTCCCGTCTGGATCGATCGCAGATCGGTGAACACGACCGACTCGATCGTCTTGGAATAGACGTAGTCCGCGCCGAAGTTGATGCCGAACAGCTTGTAGTCCGCCGAAAGCGTGAACCGCTTGTAGCTCGGCAGGCGGAAGTCCGGCGCGACCGACGCCGTCGGCGCGGTGACCAGCGACGATACGTTGGTGGTGAGGTAGCTGTTGACCGTCGGCGAGATCGACGTTCCCGGTCACGCCGTTGAGCGCCGCCGTGCAGACCGGCGTGGTGCGCCGGCGTCGTCGCAGTCGGCGGGACGTTGTAAGGTGAATTGCACAGTGTCGTCGCGCCGCCGGTCGCAGTCGCGCGGACGACGGCCTGGATGCGGTTGCTGACAACGCCGGTCGTCGAATAGCTGTTAGAAAAATAGATGTCGGGCGTGCCGCCGGCGAAGATGCCGCCGCCGCCACGGATGTCGAGGTGCGGAATGCCCTTGAAGTCGAAGCTCAGCCGCGGCTGCAGCGCGTACAGGCCGTCGAAGCTGTTGGTGTTGGCGAAACCGTTGCGGGCAATGAAGTTCACGTTGGTCGCGACCGGCGTGTAGTTGTCGTACAGGTCGAACCGGACACCCGCGGTAACGCGCAGCGTCGGCGTGACCGTCCAGTCGTCCTGGATCCCGGTCGTGTAGACGCCGAACTTGAAATTCGCCGCGGCGCTGTTCGGGTTTAGGTCGAGCGAGTTCTGATAGTCGAACTGGCTGGCGTTACGGTTCTGGAAGTCGGCAATCGAGTCGAAGTAATATGCTCCGGCGCTATACTGGAGGAACGGATCGTTGTCGTGGGTATCGACATACTGGAACAGCGCCTTGATCGCGTGCTTGCCGGCCTGATACCGGAGGACGCCGGCGAAATCATAGGTATCGACCTGCAGCGCATTGGTCTGCCGGCTGACGTCGGGACCGAAATAGATCGCCGGGCTGCCGGCCGAGCATGCGGTCGCCGACCCGAGACTGGCCGTATCGGTGCAGATCTTGAATTGGGCAAAGCCGCGTCCGAGTTCGGGATCCTGACCGCGCTTGTACGACTTGTAGACCGCGTGGAGTTCGGTCGAGAACTTGTCGGTCCAGTCGGAATTGAGCTGGACGATGCCGGTGCGAAGCAGCTCGGTCGACTTGTAATTGTTCGACGCGAGGCTGATCGCCGGGCCGGCGTTGGCGGTCGGGGAGCTGGTGTTGACGCCGGTCGCCGTGACGCCCGAATTGACGAGCGAATTGTTGGCGTCATACGCGTTGATGTACGAGATCGACAGCTTCTGCCGGTCGGACAGGTTGGCGTTAAGCTTGATCGTGAACTTTTCGTCGATGTTCTTGGTGATCGGCAGAATGTCGCCGGTTGTATAGTTGTAAACCGACTTGGCGATCGCCGTAACCTGATCGATCGTCGCCTGCGTCAGGTTCGGGACCTGCGTGACGGCACCGGGGGACAGCGGCCGCGGATCGGTGTTGCGCTCATAGGCGCCCGAGATGAACAGCTTGTCTCTGATGATCGGCGCCGACGCGAAGACGCCGTACGTCTCACTCTTGTAGCCGATGTTGGGAATGGTCAGCGCGCCGATGGTGTGGCCCTGCAGACCGCTGGTGCTCTGCGAGTAGAAGCCGTTGACCTTGTAGTCGTTGGTTCCGGACGCGAGCGTGACGTCGATGACACCGCCCTGGAAGTTCGACTGTCGGATGTCATAGGGCGCGATCGACAGGTTGACCTCGCCGATCGCGTCGAACGGCACCGGACCGCGGCGGGTCGGGTTCGAGTCGGGGTTAAGGCCGAAGTTGTCGCCGACCTGGACGCCGTCGATGGTGAAGCGGTTGAAGCGCGGGTTGGCACCGGCGAACGAGACCGCGCGGTTGTTCGACGGGTCGAGCGTGGCGAACGGCGAGCGGCGCTCAATGTCGCGGATGTCGCGGTTGACCGAGGCGACCTTGGCGATGTCGACTGCCCCGAGCGATGTCTGCGGCCCGTCCGAGGCGATTCCGGCGCGCTTGATCGACGATGCGGTGACGACGATGTCGCCGGTCGTGCCGACGTCGATCGGCAGGTCGTACGGCGACCCGACCGACAGCTGGATGTCGGTCACCGTCGAGTTGCCCTGCGTCGAGGCGACCGCGACCGTATACGGTCCGCCCGAGCGCAAGCCGGCGACGTTGAACACGCCCGACGAATTGGTGACCGCGCGCGATACGGTGCCCGACGGCACGTTGGTGATCGTGACCTGCGCGCCCGAAACCGGTGCGCCTGCGGCGGTAACGGTACCGCGCAGCAGAGCGGTCGTCTCCTGAGCGTACACCGCCGTCGATGTTGCGAGCGCCAGCGCTGCGATCGACGCGTTCATCCACAAGGTGCGCATGGTCCCAATCCCCGAATCGCTGAACGAAGGATGAATGCCCCCGCCCCTGATGGCGCGCCTTGTGGCGATGTAATGTGACGGTTCCACTACGGAATTGTACCGAACGCGTAACGCGAAGCATGTCGGCGTTCGCGTGTTGCGGCGCAGCAACACCGCCTGCCAGCGGCAAGGCGACAGCGGCAACGTGGGCGATGACGGGCTCGAACCGCCGACATCCTCCGTGTAAAGGAGGCGCTCTACCAACTGAGCTAATCGCCCGCGCGGGCCGTGGTAGCGGGCAAATCCCCCGTTGTCATCGCACGCGTGTCCCGCAATAGAGCAGGCATCGACCGCGACCCGGCGACGCCAAGGGGATGACGATGATCGACCGCCTGCTGTTCGAACACCCGCGCACCGTCGGCGAGACTTACTTCGAACATATGCGCGCGAGCCTGGGCACGGCGGGCAAGCTCGCGCTCGCGGCCGGAGCGTGCGTCGTCCACGCGGTCGTTCCGTCACTGTGCACGACGACCGGCAGCAGCATGGTCCTGAAGCTCCACGGCGAGATCTACCCGCGCCGTTTCGACCAGCCGACGCTGTGAGCGGCTTCGACGCCCGCCGGCTCGACCGGATCGCCGCCTTCCTCGACGCGCGCTACGTCGCCCCGGGCAAGCTGGCCGGCGTCCAGGTTGCGGTCCATCACCACGGTCAGCCGGTCTATGCGGCGTCGCTCGGCCTCGCCGACCGCGAGCGCGGGGCGGTCATCGCCGACGACACGATCTTCCGCATCTATTCGATGACCAAGCCGCTGACGAGCCTCGCCTTCATGATGCTCGTTGAGGAAGGCAAGGTCGCGCTTGACGATCCCGTCCACCGCTTCATCCCGGCATGGAAGGGGCTCGGCGTCTTTGCCGCGGGCACGCGCAGCACCGGCTTCGCGACGACGCCGACAGCCGCGCCGATGCGGATGGTCGACCTGCTGCGCCACACCAGCGGGCTGACCTACGGCTTCCAGAACCGAACCAACGTCGACGCCGCCTACCGTCAGCTGAAGATCGGCGAGATCGAGAAGGCCGGCGACCTCGACGCCTTCATCGCCGCGCTGGCGACGCTCCCGCTCGAGTTCTCGCCCGGAACCGCGTGGAACTACTCGGTCTCGACCGACGTCCTTGGCTATCTCGTCGGCAAGATCGCCGGCGAGCCGTTCGAGGACTTCCTCGCGCGGCGGATCCTCCAGCCGCTCGGCATGGTGGACACTGGCTTTGCGGTTCGTGCGGGCCAGGAGCACCGCCTCGCCGCCTGCTATTCGCCGACCGCCAGCGGCGGGCTTGCGCTCCAGGACGACCCGGCGACGAGCGAGTTCCTGAAGTTCCCCGGCTTCGTCTCGGGCGGCGGCGGTCTCGTCTCGACCACCGCCGACTACGTCAAGTTCGCCCAGGCGATGCTGACTGGAACCGCACCCGGCGGCGAGCGGCTGATCGGGCGGAAGACGCTCGCGCTGATGACCGCCAACCACCTGCCCGGCGGCGTCGACCTGCCGGCGCTGTCGAAGTCGTTGTTCAGCGAGGCGGCGTACGACGGCGTCGGCTTCGGCCTTGGTTTCGCGGTCACGACGAACCCGGCGCGGACGCTGATGCCGGGCTCGGTCGGCGAGTATTTCTGGGGCGGCGCGGCGAGCACCTTCTTCTGGGTCGATCCGACCGAGGCGCTGACGTGCGTGTTCATGACCCAGCTGATGCCGAGCTCGACCTACCCGGTGCGGCGCGAGCTGCGGACACTGGTCTACAGCGCGCTCGACTAAAGCCCCGCCCGGACGATCAGCGCAGCTGTCGAGGCGTCGAAGTCGCCGCCGGCGTCGAGCGCGTTCGCCATCTCCTTGCCGAGCTCGACTCCCCACTGGTCGAACGGGTTGATCCCGAGCAGCGTCGCGGCGGTGAAGGTGCGGTGCTCGTAGAAGGCGAGCAGAGCGCCGAGCGTCGCCGGATCGAGCCGGTCGAGAAGGATCGTCGCCGACGGCCGCCCGCCGGGGAAGGTCCGCGCCGCCGAGATCTCCGGGTCACCTGTCATCGCCAGCGCCTCGTCGTAGCTGCGCCCGCGGAGCAAAGCTGCACCCTGCGCGAAGGCATTACCGAGCAGCTGACGGTGGTGCGCCGCGTCGAGGCCGTGGCCGGGCTCGCGGACGGCGACGAACTCGACCGGGTCGGAGTGGCTGCCCTGGTGGAGCAGCTGGAAGACCGCGTGCTGCGCGTCGGTCCCCGTCCCGCCCCAGGTAATCGCCGCGCTCGGCCGGTCGAGCTGGCTACCCTCGGCGGTGACGCGCTTGCCGTTCGATTCCATCTCGAGCTGCTGGAGATAGGCGGGGAGCAGCCGCAGCCGCTCGTCGTAGGCGAAGACCGCGCGCGTCGGGCGGCCGAGGACCGCGGCGGCCCAGACGTCGAGCGCGCCGGCGAGCGCGGGGACGTTGGCGGCGAACGGTGCATCCCGGAAGTGCGCGTCGATCGCCGCCGCCCCGCCGCGCAGCGCGTCGAACGCGTCCGGTCCGCAGCGCAGCGCGAGCGGCAGGCCGACCGCCGACCACAACGAATACCGCCCGCCGACTGTCTCGGCGAACGGCAGGATGTCGGCTTCGCTGATGCCGAACGCCGCTGCCCTGGCCGGGGCGGCGGTGACCGCGATGCACCGCCCGCGCGGATCGGCGACGGCGGCGGCGGCGAGCCACGCGAGCGCGCTCGCGGCGTTGGTCATCGTCTCGAGCGTGGTGAAAGTCTTGGACACGATCACCAGCCGCGTGGCGTGGGGGTCGCACGCGGCGAGCGCGCGCTCGAGAGCGACGCCGTCGATGTTGGCAACGACATGGACCTGCGGTCCGTCGCCCGCCGATCCCAGCGCGTCGAGCAGCAGCGCCGGGCCGAGCGCCGAGCCGCCGATGCCGATATGAACGACGTGCCTGACCTCCGGGTCGGCGCGCAGCCGCTCGGCGACGGCTCGCACGCGCGCGTGCCCGACAGCGGCGGCGGCAACGTCGGCGGGCGCACCCACCCCGCGCTCGGCCGGATGGGTAGCGGCGCGGCCTTCCGACAGATTGACGATCCGGCCGCCGAACAGCGCCGCGCGCGCTGCGTCGAACCCTGCCGCCGCCGCGAGGTCGGCGAGCCCGGCGAGCGCGGCCCCCGTCACGTCGAGCTTGGCGAAATCGAACCAGATGCCGGCGAGGTCGTGGCCGAGCGCGGCGCGGTGCCCGGCGTCGGCGACGCGGGCGGCGAGCGGCGACCGGTTCTCGGCGGCGATGGCCAGCGCGGCCCAGGCGGTGCGGGTCGTCATCTCGTCGGTTCCCCTTGGGGCAACTCTTATCGTAGCGGTGCCGCTTAGAGCGCATCGGGAGCGAAGGGAACCGTTGACACTCCTGCCCCCGACGCCCAAGCGCAGCGACGATGGCGACCGCTCCCCTCCTGCCGCGCGAGGCGTACAAGGCGCGGGCGGCGCGGCAGTTCGCCGGGCTGCGGCGGCTGTTCCGCGTCGCGTTGTCGGCCGCTCTGCTCGCCGGGCTGCTGCGGACGCTGGTGCTCGAGCCGTTCAACGTTCCGTCCGATTCAATGCTGCCGACGCTGGCCGCGGGCGACTACCTGATCGTCGCCAAGTGGCCGTACGGCATCGGCCCCTACTCGCCGCCGCTAGGCCTGCCCGGACCGGCGGCGCGGCTGGGCGGCGCGCCACCGAGGCGCGGCGACGTCGTCGTGTTCAAGACCCCGCGCGACAACCGCACCGACTTCATCAAGCGCGTCGTCGGCCTGCCCGGCGACCGCGTGCGGATGACCGGCGGTCAGCTTGAAATCAACGGCGATCGCGTCCCCAAGGTGCGCGACGGCGACTTCGTGCTCGGCGTCGCCTCGGGCACGCCCTGCCGCGGCGGCCGGACGGTGAGAACGGCGCGCGGCACCGACTGCCACTATCCGCGTTTCATCGAGACGATCGCGGGCCGCCGCTTCGCCGTGCTCGACCAGACCGTCGGCGACGCACGCGACGACACCCCGCTCGTCACTGTGCCGGCCGGCTATGTCTTCGTTGTCGGCGACAACCGTGACGACAGCGCCGACAGCCGCGTCAGCATCGCCGACGGCGGCGTCGGGCTGGTCCCGGCGGCGAACCTGATCGGCCGCGCCGAGGTCATCTTCCTGTCGCTCGCACGCGGCGGCGGGGCGCGGGTCGGCACGCGCCTGTGACCGCCTGCCCGTGACTGCGCACCCGTGAGCGACGATCTCGCCGGCTGGGCGCGGGACACGCTCGGCCACGCCTTTGCCGACCTCGCCCTGCTGCGCCGGGCGTTGACCCACAGTAGCGCGCCAGGGGCGAGCTACCAGCGGCTCGAGTTCCTCGGCGACCGCGTCCTCGGCTGCGTCGTCGCGGCGTGGCTCTATGCCGACTACGACGAGCCCGAGGGTCGGCTGACCGCGCGCTACCACGGCCTCGTCGAGGGGCCGGCGTGCGCCGAGGTCGCGCGCGGCTGGGGCATCGCCGAGCGCCTGATCATGGAGCGCGCCGTTCGCGCCAAGGGCCTCGCCCACAGCGACACCATCCTCGGCGATGCGGCGGAAGCGATCGTCGCCGCGGTCTTCCTCGACGGCGGCTTCACCGCGGCGCAGGACTTCGTTCGCGCGCACTGGGGCAAGCTGCTCGACGCCGGGCCGCGGCTGCTCGCCGACCCCAAGTCGCGCCTGCAGGAATGGGCGCTCGCCCGCAGCCGGCAGGTCCCGACCTACGAACTGATCGCGCGCGACGGCCCCGACCATGCCCCGCGCTTCCGCGTCCAGGTCCTCGTCCGCGGCCACGATCCGGCCGCCGGCGAGGGGCCGAACAAGCGCGAGGCGGAAAAGGCGGCGGCGGTGACGATGCTCGAACGACTGGGAGTACCGGCATGACCGCGAATACCCGCTGCGGCACCGTCGCCGTCGTCGGCGCGCCGAACGCCGGCAAGTCGACGCTGGTCAACGCCCTCGTCGGGCAGAAGGTCGCGATCGTCAGCGCCAAGGTCCAGACGACGCGCACCCGGCTGATGGGCATCGCCGTCGACGGCGCGAGCCAGCTCCTCCTCGTCGACACGCCCGGCATCTTCGCGCCGCGCCGCCGCCTCGACCGGGCGATGGTCCGCGCCGCGTGGGACGGCGCGCACGGCGCCGACGTCATCCTCCTCGTCGTCGACGCCAAGGCAGGGCTGAAGGACGACGCGAAGGCGATCATCGCCAGCCTCGGCAGCCGCCCCGAGCCGAAGATGCTCGCGCTCAACAAGGTCGACATCGCCGCCAAGCCGCGGCTGCTCGACCTCGCCGCGCAGGCGAACGGACAAGTGCCGTTCGCCGAGACCTTCTTCATCTCGGCCGAGACCGGCGACGGCGTCCCCGAGCTCAAGACCGCGCTCGCCGCCGCGCTGCCGCCGGGGCCGTGGGAATATCCCGAGGACCAGCTCGTCGACGCGACGACGCGCCTGCTCGCCGCCGAGATCACCCGCGAGCAGCTCTACAACCGCCTCCACGCCGAACTCCCTTACGCGAGCACGGTCGAGACCGAGAAATGGGAGGAACGCCGCGACGGCTCGACCGTCATCCACCAGCAGATCCTCGTCGAACGCGACAGCCAGAAGGCGATCGTGCTCGGCGCGAAAGGCGCGATGATCAAGGCGATCGGCGAAGCGGCGCGCGCCGGCATCGCGACGCTGACCGGCCGCAGGATCCACCTGTTCCTCCACGTCAAGGTCAAGGAAGACTGGGCCGACGACCGCGCGGTGTTCCGCGACATCGGCCTCGATTGGGTCGAATAGTCCGCACCCCTTCGCCGCTACCGCGCCGCTCTCAACGACAATTCCCGCGAACGGCGTGACGACTATGCATCGCGCGCGTCATGGGAACCGAAGTTCAAGTGTCGCTTTTGTTCGGGTTCAGTCTGCTGAAGGAGAGCAGCATGGCCGAACAATGGCGCGAGGAGGCGTGGGCGCGCGAGGCGAAGCGCCCGTTCATCATCACCGTCGGCAAGCGGCTGCGCCCGCGCATCGACGCGATCGCCGCCGCCTCGTCGCTGATCCCCGACGCGCCGATCCTCGACCAGGCGGCGCTCGACTGGACCGCGACGCTGGCCGCCGAATGGCGGACCATCCGCGACGAGATGGAGGCGATCCGGGCGCGCGACGCGGCGATCCCGCCGCTCGCCGACATCTCGCCCGATCACAGCGGGATCGCCCGCGGCGGCGACTGGCGGTCATTCTTCCTCTACGGCTACGGCGAGCGGATCGCGCGCAACTGTGCCCGCGCGCCGCGCACCTGCGCCTTGCTCGCGGGCGTGCCCGACCTCAACACCGCGTTCTTCTCGATCCTTGCGCCCGGCGCGCACATTCCGCGCCACCGCGGCGTCACCAAGGGGCTCGTGACATGGCACCTCGGCCTGCGCGTCCCCGCGACCACCGAGCGGTGCCGGATGCAGGTCGATACCGAAGTCGTCCACTGGACGGCGGGCGGCAGCTTCCTGTTCGACGACACCTACGAGCACGAGGTGTGGAACGAGACCGACGAGACCCGCGTCGTCCTGCTGCTCCAGGTGCGCCGCCCGATGGCGTGGCCCGGCAGCATCGCCCCCGACCTGTTCCTGTGGAGCATCCGCCGCTCGCCGTTCGTCACCGACGCGGTGCGGAACATCGAGCGCTGGGACGCGGCGTATCGCGCGGTCGAGGCGGCGTAGCGCCGCTACTCCCGATAGATAGTTAACGGCTGCGTAATGAGTTGGCGAAAGGATTGGGTAATGGTAATGGAGGCAATCTTAACTGAATAGGGACGATCATGATCCGCTCACTCATCGCTCTGCTCGCGCTCACCGCCGCCGGTTCGGCCGGCGCAGCGACGACGATCACCGGCGCGGTCGACGCGCCCGGTGGAGCCGCCGGTCTCAACGGCACGTTCTTCCATGTCGGGGCCGACGCGACCCAGGCGTACGACCTCGCCGCGACGCTTGCCGTCGTCGCCCACGGCACGCCGACCGGGACCTTCAAGTCGACCAATGTCCAGTATAACGGCGGCGACCAGTCGTCGATCGTCGGCTTCCTCGGCAGCGACGGGGCGAGCTATGTCGGCCCGTCCGACGCGTTCGACCTGTCGGACGGCGTGCTCCACCTGACCGGCTACCTGAAGGTCGACGCGCCGCAGACGATCGACTTCGTCACGTCGAACGACGATGCGCTCCAGGTCAAGGTCGGCGACCAGACGCTGTTCTCGCGCGGCTGCTGCGGCACGACCGACGCCGCGGCGGTCTTCACCACGAAGGGTCTGTACGCCTTCGACCTGATCTACTCGAACACGCAGTATAACGGCGGCACCGGTCAGGCCTATGTCGCGTTGAACACCGGCGGCGCGTCGTTCGTCCAGACGACCGGCGCCGTTCCCGAGCCCGCCGCGTGGGCGCTGATGGTCGCCGGCTTCGGCCTCGTCGGCACCGCCGCCCGCCGCCGGACGAACGCCGTCGCCGCCTGACCAATCCCTCTGCTCCTTGCCTACAGTCGGCTCTTTGTGCTAGCTTTGTTCCTACAGATGCGGCATCGGGGCAGGGGAAATCGGGTATGAGCGGTCGCCGTCGTTTCACCCGCTCGTCGTGTGAAGTCAGTGAAGTTTCGCGCACGGCCAGGTAGGTCCGCCCGTCGCGACCGGGGCGCGGCGGTCCGACGTTTCGCGGTGAACTCTCCTGCGTCGCGGTGTGAAGTTAGCGAAGTTACGGCCTCGCGGCAGGTCGCCGGTCAGGCCGCCAGCCGCCCCTCGTGAAGGGTCACGACGCGGTCCATCCGCTCGGCCAGCGCGAGGTTGTGGGTCGCGACCAGTGCCGCCGAGCCGCGGGCGCGGACGAGGCGGACGAACTCGGCCAGCACCTTCGCCGCGGTCGCCTCGTCGAGGTTGCCGGTCGGCTCGTCGGCGAGGACGAGGACCGGGGCATTGGCCAGTGCCCGGGCGACGGCGACGCGCTGCTGCTCGCCGCCCGACAGCTGCGCCGGGCGATGGGTCAGCCGCTCGCCGAGGCCGAGGTCGGTCAGCAGCAGCCGCGCCCGCTCGCGCGCCGCACCCGGCGCGGTCCCGCGGATCAGCTGCGGCAGGACGACGTTCTCGACCGCGCTGAAGTCGGGCAGCAGGTGGTGGAACTGGTAGACGAAGCCGAGCTTGTCGCGCCGCACCGCGGTCCGCTGGCGCGCGTCGAGCGTCTCGACCCGCTCGCCGGCGATGCTGATCGCGCCCGAGAAGCCGCCCTCGAGCAGCCCGACCGCCTGGAGCAGCGTCGACTTGCCCGACCCGGAGGGTCCGAGCAGCGCGACGATCTCGCCCGGTCCCACGGTCAGGTCGACGCCGCGCAGCACCTCGATCGCCACCCCGCCCTGCGCGAAGCTCCGGCGGAGGTCGCGGACCTCGAGGACCGGGCTCACGCCGCCTCACTCATAGCGGAGGACCGTGACGGGGTCGGTGCTCGCCGCCTTCCACGCCGGGAACAGCGTGGCGAGGAAGCTGAGCAGTAGCGTCAGCGCGACGATGCCGACGACCTGCGCCGGGTCGGTCTGGCTCGGCAGATCGGTCAGGTAGCGGACGCTCGGGTCCCACAGGTTGCTGCCGGTCAGCGCCGAGACGCCGCTGACGATCTCCGCCCGGAACGCCAGCAGCGCGAAGCCGAGCGCCAGCCCGAGGACGACGCCGAGGCCGCCGATCAGCGTCGCCGACGGTCATGAACACCCGCATCAGCGCGCCGCGTGCCCGCCCCCATCGTCCGCAGGATGGCGATGTCGCGCGTCTTGGCGCGGACCAGCATGATCAGCGACGACAGGATGTTGAATACGGCCACCAGAATGATGATCGACAGGACCAAGAACATGACGGTCTTCTCGACGACGAGCGCCTCGAACAGGCTGGCGTTGGTGTCCTTCCACGATGCCACCTGCCCGAGCGCGCGACGCGGCCCTTGGCGGGAGCGAGGATGGCATCGACCCGGTCGGGGTCGGTCGTCACGACCTCGATCATGCCGACCGCATCGCCGAGGCGGAGCAAGGTCTGGGCGTTGGCCATCGGCATGACGACGAAGGCCTTGTCATAGTCGTAGATGCCGACCTCGAAGATCGCGCCGACCTTGTACGCGACGATCCGCGGCACGCTGCCGAACGGGGTGACCGCGCCGTCGGGCGAGATCAGGCTGATGCTGTCGCCGACCTGCGCGCCGAGCGCCTCGGCGAGCCGCGCGCCTATCGCAACGGTGTTCGACCCCGGCACGAGCGCAGCGAGGCTGCCGCGCTTGACGTTGGCGGCGATGACCTTGGTCGCGTTGAGGTCGGCGGTCGTCATGCCGCCGGACCAGCGCGCCCTGCACCCGTCCGGCGAAGCTCACCATCAGCGGCTGCTCGATCATCGGGGTGGCGCTGACCACGCCGGGCAAACGGCGGACATCGGCCGACAGCTCGCGCCAGTCGGCGAGCCGGCCGCCATAGCCCTGGATCACCGCATGGCCGTTCAGCCCGAGGATGCGGTCGAACAGCTCGGCGCGGAAGCCGTTCATCACGCTCATCACCGCGATCAGCGCCGCGACGCCGAGCGCGACCGCGATCGAGGCTGATCGAGGCGACGAGGAAGATGAACCCCTCGCCGCGCCCGGGCAGCAGGTAGCGCCCGGCGATCATGCGCTCGTAGCGGGTGATCATGCGGTCAGGCGCGCGACCGCCGCGTCGACCGACATCTCCTCACGGGTTCCAGCTCCCGCGGCGCTTGACCTCGACCGTGCCGGCGGCGACGCCCTTGGGGCCGACGACGACCTGCCACGGCATGCCGATCAGGTCGGCCGTAGCGAACTTCGCCCCGCCGCGCTCGTCGCGGTCGTCGTACAGGACTTCGACACCCGCCGCCGCCAGCCGGACGTCGAGAGCATCGGCGGCGGCGGTGCAGGCAGGATCGTCGGCGCGCAGGTTGATCAGCGCGACCCGGTACGGCGCGACCGCCTCGGGCCAGACGATGCCGGCGGCGTCGTGACTCGCTTCGATGATCGCCCCGACCAGGCGCGAGACGCCGATGCCGTAGCTGCCCATGTGCGGCACGACCGGCTCGCCGGCGGGCCCTTGCAGCGACAGGCCCATCGCGGCCGAATACTTGTCCCGAAATAGAAGATCTGCCCGACCTCGATCCCGCGCGCCGCCTTGAGCGCGTCGCCGGCGGCCGCCTCGGCGGCGGGGTCGCGCTTCTCGTCGGTCGCGGCATAGTCGGCGTTGAGGCCGTCGACATAGGCCTGGAGCGCGCCGGCGTCGTCGACGTCGACCTCGGTCGAGCGGGCCCGATCCCAGTTGGCGTGGTAGAAGACGCCGCTTTCGCCGGTCGTGGCGACGATGTGGAACTCGTGGGACAGGTCGCCGCCGATCGGGCCGGTGTCGGCGCGCATCGGGATCGCGTGCATCCCCATCGCGGCGAAGGTGCGCAGATAGGCGACGAACATCCGGTTGTAGCTATGCCGCGCACTATCCAGATCGGCGTCGAAGCTGTACGCGTCCTTCATCAGGAACTCGCGCCCGCGCATCACCCCGAACCGCGGGCGGATCTCGTCGCGGAACTTCCACTGAATCTGGTACAGCATCCGCGGTAGGTCGCGGTACGACCGCGCGCCGCTCGCGAAGATGGTGGTGAAAAGCTCCTCGGCGGTCGGCGAGAACAGCATGTCACGGTCGTGACGGTCGGTGATCCGCAGCATCTCGGGGCCGTAGGCGTCGTAGCGGCCCGACTGGCGCCACAGGTCGGCCGACTGGATCGTCGGCATCAGCACCTCGACCGCGCCGGCGCGGTCCTGCTCGGCGCGGACGATGCCTTCGATCTTCTTGAGCACCCTGAGGCCGAGCGGCAGCCACGCGTAGATGCCCGCCGCGGTCTGGCGGATCAGGCCGGCGCGGAGCATCAGCTGGTGGCTGACGACCTGCGCCTCGCCCGGTGTCTCCTTGAGCACGGGGAGGAAGGTGCGGCTGAGGCGCAAGGCACGACTTTCAGTTCGGGAAGCGGCTCGTCTAGCGAAGCTGTTGCACGGGCACAACACTCCGCGACATTCGCCCTCGGCGATGGCTGAAACCCGGTGACAGCGGTCGTGGGCGACCTTAATGAAAATACAAGGCCCGGCGGAGCAATGCCAGGGTTCAGGGAGTTAGCGGCCATCAAGGCCGAAGACGCGCAGCGGTCGAGCCAGGGGGCTGTGATCGCCGCCGCGCGACATGGTTGGTCTCGTCACCGTCGACGCCCGGGCTCGCGCCCGGGCGTTTTCGTATCCGGCAGCATGCTTCTCGACTATGACCGCCGGTTTGGCTGGCGTGCATGCCAGCCGCCGCGCGTCGGTGGCTAGGCCGGGTCGCCGCTGACGCCCTTGCGGATCGCGATCAGCGATTTCGGAACGAAGGGGATACCGAAAAGTCGCTCCCGCCGGATCTCGCAGCCCGGGAAGAGATACTTGAAGGTGCCCTTGTCGAGCAGGACCGGCGCGCCGAGTATCCTCTCCCGCGCCTGCCCGATCGTATTGACCTTGGCGCGGATACTTTTCGTCATCCCGGTCATCAACAGCAGGGCATGCGCGCGAAGGGGCCACGGCACCCAGTGCAGGAACGGGAGCATGAAGTGCGGTTCGATCGGGCACATGTAATCGGGCGTCTGGACGATCACCCACGGGGCCACCCGCAGCGCTTCCTTGGCGAAGCTGGCCATACCGAGACCGAGCGCGGTTCCTTCCGGCACATGCTCGATGGTCGAGTTCGAGAAGTAGAGATCAAGATTCCCGAAGGAGGATAGATCGCAACCGTCACCCGATCGGAACGTAAAGACGTCGGTGTCTTCTTCCTGAGACATGTCGGAAGGAACGTTGAGGATAATCATCCTGAAATTATGAGCGCGAAAGAAGTCCTGCACCTCTGTCGGCCAGAACTTCGACCGGCCCCCGACGTCTATCCCGACCCCACCGCCCTTGGTCTTGTAGATCGTTTCGACGGCTTCGGTGACATAGGCATAGCGCTTTCGGCGCATGTACGCGACGAAAGCGTTTTCATGCGTGTAGTTGGCGTGGCTTTCCACAAATGATTTTACGCTGACCTTCGCCAGGTTCTGCGCGAACATTCCGAAACTCTCCCCCGCATCCGGACGCTGTACGCAATTACTGGATCGCCCGCGAAACCGACACCTGACCGGGCGCTCGCGGCACAATCGGTCACCAGGGGCGAGACAGAAGCAAACGCCACACGCCCGACAACAGGGGCGCAGTCACTGCGGTTTAGCGCGGTCTAATCCGGAACGCTTAAACCAGCAGCTAGCTAAGCTTAAAACAAAGCTACCGCAATGGCGCGGCGTGCGCTCAGCCGCGGCGGTCGGCGGCGCGGCGCTCGGTCGAGGGCGGAACGAGCGCGACGCGGCGGCGACCGGCCCACACCTCGACCGGATACGGCAGACGCATGTCTCGGGCATGCGCGAGCGCGCTATGGTCGTCGGGGAGCCGCACGGCGTTGGCGCTGTCGACGAGGCCCGACGCGTTCAGCTTGTAGAAGCTGTATTCGGCACCCGGCATCGCAACTCCCTCCCGTTAAGTTCCGGATAACACAATACCATATTGTGTTAAGTGGAATTTGCGTTGGAGTCACCCTTATCCACGTTTCAGCGCTATCCGACCTACCGATCGAACGGCAGCCGCGGGCGCGGATCAAGCCGATGCGGAGCGGACCCGGGTCCGGCGGAACAGGACTAAGTTTGCACGACGAGGGTTTTCACGCTGCTCCGACGCGGCGGGAGCCGGCGATCGCCTCCCGCGGCCAAGGCTACGTAACTTCGCAAACTTCATACCACGCTCTAGGGAGCGCGCATCCGAAACGCACCGCCATGCAGCATGGGCAGGTGCCGCTCAGCGCCTCCGACCAAAGGCGCGAAACGTCACTTCGACGACATGAGGCTTGCACAACGGCAGACTGGTTGCGCCGTTGCCAACGCCAAGCTTAGCCGCTCGCCGGCACGCCACACCTGCGAACGTCGCCCAGAGGTGTTCACGGGGATCTTCGACAATGAGAAAAAGCATGCCCTTCCGGGCACTGTCCGTCTTTCGGCGTAACACGAAAACCCCCTGTAGGACAGCGGCTTGGCCACCACCCTTCGTCCACGCCGGCCGGCGTCAGACCAGTCGGCTCTGCTTGACCGCGGCGGCGATGAAGGCGGCGAACAGCGGGTGAGGGTCGAACGGCTTCGATTTCAGCTCGGGGTGGAACTGGACGCCGACGAACCACGGGTGATCGGGACGCTCGACGATCTCGGGCAGGACGCCGTCCGGCGACATGCCGCTGAACGCGAGGCCCTCGCCCTCGAGTGCGGGACGGTAGCCGATGTTGACCTCGTAGCGGTGGCGATGACGCTCGCTGATCTCGCTCGCGCCGTACGCCGCCGCCGCGACGCTGTTGCCTGCGAGCCGCGCCGGATACGCCCCGAGCCGCATCGTCCCGCCCTTGTCGCCGTCGGCGGCGCGCTGCTCGACCGTGCCCGCCGCCGTCGTCCATTCGGTGATCAGGCCGACGACGGGCTCGGCGGTCGGGCCGAACTCCGACGACCGCGCCTCGGCGAAGCCCGCGCTCCGCGCCGCCTCGACGCACGCCATCTGCATGCCGAGGCAGATACCGAAGAACGGCACGTGGCGTTCGCGGGCGAAGGCGACGCTGGCGATCATCCCTTCGGTGCCGCGCTCGCCGAAGCCGCCGGGGACCAGAATACCGTGCATCGGCTCGAGCTCGGCGGCGACGTCGGCGTCGTCGCCTTCGAACAGCTCGCCCTCGATCCAGCGGATGTTGACCTTGACGCGGTTGGCGATGCCGCCGTGGACGAGCGCCTCGGTCAGCGACTTGTACGCGTCCTTCAGCCCCATGTACTTGCCGACGACGCCGATCGTCACTTCGCCCTCGGGGCTGCGCAGCCGGTCCATGATCGCCGTCCAGCGGTCGAGATCGGGAACGGCAGCGTCGGCCATGCCGAACGCGGCGAGGACCTGCGCGTCGAGCCCGGCGCGATGGTACTGGAGCGGGACCGAATAGATCGAATCGGCGTCGAGCGCCGGGATCACCGCTTCCTTGGGGACGTTGCAGAACAGCGCGATCTTGGCGCGGTCGCTGTCGGGCAGCGGATGTTCGGAGCGGCAGACGAGGACGTGCGGCGCGATGCCGATGCCGCGCAGTTCGGCGACGCTGTGCTGGGTCGGCTTGGTCTTCAGCTCCCCCGCGGCCGCCAGATACGGGATCAGCGTGCAGTGGATATAGATCGCGTTGCCGCGGCCGAGGTCGTTGCCGACCTGACGGATCGCCTCGAGAAAAGGCAGCGATTCGATGTCGCCGACCGTCCCGCCGATCTCGCACAGGACGAAGTCGAGGTCGTCGGTATCGGCGAGGGCGAACGCCTTGATCGCGTCGGTGACGTGGGGGATGACCTGGACCGTGGCGCCGAGGAAATCGCCGCGGCGCTCCTTGGTCAGGATGTCGAAATAGACGCGACCGCTCGTGATGTTGTCACTCTGCTTCGCCGGCGTGCCGGTAAAGCGCTCGTAATGGCCGAGGTCGAGGTCGGTCTCCGCTCCGTCGTCGGTGACGAAGACCTCGCCGTGCTGGTAGGGCGACATCGTGCCGGGATCGACGTTGAGGTAGGGGTCGAACTTGCGGATGCGGACGCGGTAGCCGCGCGCCTGGAGCAGCGCCCCGAGCGCCGCCGCCATGAGCCCCTTGCCGAGCGACGAGACCACGCCGCCGGTGATGAAGATATACCGCGCCATGGGCGGCGGTCTTAGCGCGGGCATGGGGGGCAGCGCCAGTGCGGCGGCCGGCGAAAGGTGGGGATAACGGCCACCGCCGCCCGGCCGCGTCACCCGGTGATCAGCGACGCCCGCTTGGTATCCGGCAGCAGCAGCACCGCGACCAGCGACACGCCGATCGTCGCGGCGACGTACCAGAAGAACCCGGCCTCGTTCCCTGCGCCCTTGAACGCCAGCGCGACATACTCCGCCGTGCCGCCGAAGAGCGACACCGATACGGCGTAGGGAAGCCCGACGCCGAGCGCACGGACCTCGGCCGGGAACAGCTCGGCCTTCACCAGCCCCGAGATCGCGGTGTAGCCGCTGAGCACGGTCAACGCCGCGACGATCAGGCCGAAGGCGGCGACGTGGCTCGTGGCGTGGGTCAGCGCGGTCAGCAGCGGCACGGTGCCGACGACCCCCAGCACCCCGAAGGCGACCAGCTGCGGCTTCCGGCCGAGACGGTCGGACAGCGCGCCGAACAGCGGCTGGATGAGCATGTAGACCGCGAGCGAGGCGAAGGCGACGCGGCTCGCCTCGGGCTTGGTCCAGTGGAGCGAGTTCACGAGGAACTTCTGCATGTACGTGGTGAAGGTGTAGAAGGCGAGGCTGCCGCCGGCCCCGAGCATGACGACCAGCGCCACGCGGCCGCGGAATGCCGCCAGCCGCGCGAACGGGTTGCGGGCGACCGCGGCGAGCTGAGTGAACGCCGTCGTCTCGGCGAGCGACGCCCGCAGCCACAGGGCGACCAGCGACAGCCCGGCCCCGACGACGAACGGAATGCGCCAGCCCCACGCGTGGAGGTCGGCCTCACTCAGCGTCGCCTGCAGGACGAGGAGGACGGCGAGCGCGAGCAGCTGCCCGCCGATCAGCGTCACGTACTGGAAACTGGCGAGTAAGCCGCGGTTCTTCGCCCCCGCGATCTCGCTCAGATAGGTCGCCGACGCGCCGTACTCGCCGCCGACCGACAGGCCCTGGAGCAGCCGCGCGAGCGTCAGCAGCACGGGGGCGATCACTCCGATGCGGTCGTAGCCGGGCGTCACCGCGACGAGTCCCGAGCCGCCGCACATCAGCAGCACCGACAGCGTCAGCGCCGCCTTGCGCCCGCGGCGGTCGGCGTAGAGCCCCAGTAGCCAGCCGCCGACCGGGCGCATGACGAAGCCGATGGCGAACACCGCCGCGGTGTTGAGCAGCTGCGCGGTGGCGTCGCCGGCGGGGAAGAAGACATGGGCGAAGTAGAGCGAGAAGGCCGAATAGACGTAGAAATCGAACCACTCGACGAGGTTGCCGATCGTCCCCGCGACGATCGAGCGGGCCCGGCCCACGCTAGTTGGCGAGCGGGACCGAGTCGCCGGGAGCCGGCACGGGCTTGGCCGGAGCGGGTGCGGCCGGAGCCGTGCGCTGGAACAGCGGGACCCCGCCGGGCGCGGCCGGCGCGCTCGTCGTCGCCGGCTTGGCCAGCGTCGTGTCGATGACGTGGCTGCGCTTGGTCGTCGTCGCCAGGACGGCGAGCAGGATGCTGGTGAAGACGAACACGCTCGCCAGGATCATCGTCGACCGCGTCAGCAGGTTCGCCGCGCCGCGCGCGGTCATCATGCCGCCCGCATTGCCCCCGCCGATGCCGAGCCCGCCGCCCTCCGACTGCTGAAGCAGGATGACGGCGACGAGCGCGAGGCTGATCAGGCCGTGGATGACGAGCAGGAAGGTGATGAGCATGGCGGTTCCGTCGACGGTACGCCGCGCGATGTAGCGGTGACCGCCCGCGTTCGCAACCGCGCGCCCCTCAGCCCGCCGCCCGCACGATCGCCAGGAACTCCGCCGCGGTCAGGCTCGCGCCGCCGACAAGGGCGCCGTCGACGTCGGCAACGCTGAGCAGCTCCGCCGCGTTGCCCGGCTTGACCGAGCCGCCGTAGAGGATCGGCACGTGTTCCCCTGCCTCGCCGTACCGCGCGACGAGGTTGGTGCGGATCGCGGCGTGTAGGCCACCGACCTGCTCCGGGCTCGGCGTCAGGCCCGAGCCGATCGCCCAGACGGGCTCGTAGGCGACGGCCAGGTTGGTCGCGCTCCCCGGGAGCGAGCCGTCGAGCTGGCCGCCGATGACCGTCAGCGCCGTGCCGGCGTCGCGCTCGGCGGCCGTCTCGCCGACGCAGACGATCGCGGTCATGCCAGCCGCAAGCACCGCCTCGGCCTTGCCGCGGACGTCGGCGTCGGTCTCGAAATGGCCGGCGCGGCGCTCGCTGTGGCCGACGATGACCAGCCCTGCCCCGGCGTCGTGGAGCATCGCCGCCGAGACGCAGCCGGTGAACGCGCCGGACGGCTCGGCGTGAACGTCCTGCGCGCCGATCACCAGCCGCGCCGTGCCGGCCGCCTCGCGAGCGCGGTGGATCAGCGTGGCGGGCGGGCAGACGGCGACAGTGACGTGGTCCGCCACGTCCGCGATTGCCGCGGCCATCGCCGCGATCTCGGCGAGCGCCGCGGCGGTCCCGTTCATCTTCCAGTTGCCGGCGATCAGTTTCGGTCGGTGCAAGGCCGCCCCCTCGGGTTTCGATACGCCTGCTTTCGCGCACGTTGGCTGGTTCGTGCAAGGGCAGCTCCCTTGCCGCGGCCGCCGCGTCTCCCTATGACCCTGCGCCGATGATCTCGTTCTTCCGCAAATATCTGACGTCTTGGTTCGCGCTGGCGCTGTTCGGACTGGTCCTCGTCGCCTTCGCCTTTACCGGGGTCGGCAACACCTCGTTCGGCGGGCTCGCGAGCGGCGGCGTTGCGACCGTCGGC
Source organism: uncultured Alphaproteobacteria bacterium (assembly GCA_963790285.1). Classification (GTDB taxonomy): domain Bacteria; phylum Pseudomonadota; class Alphaproteobacteria; order Sphingomonadales; family Sphingomonadaceae; genus Polymorphobacter_B. The sequence continues at coordinate 300,624 of CAWBNV010000005.1, read as the reverse complement.
GGGACCGACATCAGCGAGGCGCGGCTGCTCGCCGAGTTCGACCGCACGCTGCGCCGCGCGCGCCAGCAGGACCCCAAGCTCGACGCGCGCACCGCCGCGCGGCAGGGCGCGCTCGGCGAGGTCTACGAGGAGCTGATCGCGACGACCGCGCTCGAGCGCTTCGCCCACGACCAGGGCATCGCGATCAGCGGGCGCGCGGTCGACGGCGAGATCGCCAGCGTCGACGCCTTCCGCGTCAACGGCAAGTTCGATCAGGCAACCTACCAGCGCCTGCTCGCCGACCAGCGCCTCAGCGAGCGCGACCTGCGCGACGGCCTGCGCGGCGACCTCGTCCGCAAACAGGTCATCGCGCCGGTCATCGCCGCCGCCCAGGTCCCACGCGGGATGGCTGCGCCCTATGCCGAGCTGCTGCTCGAGCGGCGCGCCGGCGCGGTGGCGATCGTGCCGGTGACGGCGGTGCCCGCGCCCCCGGCGCCGACGCCGGCGGTCCTCGAGGCGTTCTACCGCAGCCACACGGCCGCTTTCACCCTGCCCGAGCGACGCGCCTTCCGCTACGCACTCGTCGACCGCGCTCATCTGGCGGCAGCTCCGGTCAGCGACGCCGACATCCGCAAATACTACGACGCCAACGCCGCGACCTACGCCGGGGCGGAGACGCGCAAGCTGCTCCAGGTTGTCGTCCCCGACGCCGCCAAGGCGAGCGCGGTCGCCGCCGCGGTCAAGGGCGGGCAGAGCTTCGCCGCCGCCGCGCAGGCCGCCGGCTTCGGCGCCGCCGACATCGACATCGGTGAGCAGACCGAGGCCAAGTTCGCCGACGCGACGAGCGCCGGGGTCGCCGCCGCCGCCTTCGCCCTGCCGCGCGGCGGCACGACCGCGCCGATCCAGTCGCCGTTCGGCTGGCACGTCGTCAGCGTCACGGCGATCACGCCGGCACGGCCGAAGACGTTCGCGGCGGCACGCGCCGAGATCGCCGCCAAGCTCGCCGACACGCGCGCCGCGGCGGCGCTGTCGGACACCGTCGGCAAGGTCGAGGACGCGCTGTCGGGGCGGACGAGCCTCGCCGACGTCGCGAAGAAGTTCAACCTGACCGTCGCCAGCGTCCCGGGCGTCACGCGCGCGGGGACCGACCCCGCCGACCCGCAGTTCGTCATCGCGCCGGCCGCCGCGCCGCTCGTTGCCAAGGCGTTCGACGCCGATCCGGCCGACGGTCCGACGCTTCAGCAGACGGGGAAGGAAAGCTTTGCCGTCGTCGAGGTCGGCGACATCACCCCGCCTGCCGCACAGCCGCTGGCCAAGGTCCACGACGCGGTCGTCGCCGCCTATACCGACGACGCGCGCCTGGCCGCGGCACGGAAGATCGCCGACAGCATCGCCGCCGAAACTGCGGCCAACCGGCCGTTCGCCAGCGTCGTCGCGGCGCACAACCTGCCGCCGGTGCGCCCGCTTGCCGGGCGGCGGATCGACCTCAACCAGGCGGCGCAGATCCCGCCACCGCTCAAGCTGTTCGTGACGCTGCCGGCCGGTGCGACGAAGGTCCTCCCCGCCGGGCCGCAGGGCTTCTGGGTCGTCCATGTCGACAGCGTCGCGCCTGGCGATGCCGCGACCGCGCCGCAGCTCGTCGACAGCGCGCGCGCGCAGTTCGGCAAGGATGCGGCGAACGAGATCGGCGCGGCGTTCGCGCAGGCCGTCGAGCGCGCCGTCGGCGTCCGCCGCGACAACGCGGCGCTGGCGAAGGCGACGGCGCGGGTGGCCGGCACCGCGACCCAGTGACCGACGACGTCGCCGCGGCGCTCGCCGCCGGGCGTGGCGCGATGGTCTGGCGCAAGACCGTCGCCGATACCGAGACACCGGTGTCGGCGATGCTAAAGCTCGGCACGCCGGGCTCGGGCGCGTTCCTGCTCGAATCGGTCGAGGGCGGGCAGGTCCGCGGGCGCTATTCGCTGCTCGGGCTCGACCCCGACCTCGTCTGGCGCGCGACCGGCGACGCGTGCGAGGTCAACCGCGACTGGCGGACCGACCGCGACGCCTTCGTGCCGTGCGCTGCAGGCACGCTCGCCGAGCTGCGTGCGCTCGTCGCCGCGTGCCGGATCGAGGTGCCCGCCGGCCTGCCGCCGGCACTGGCGACGCTCGTCGGGACGATGGGCTACGACACCGCGCGTCTGGCCGAGCGCCTGCCCGACCCCAAGGCCGACCCGCTCGGCCTGCCCGACCTGCTCTTCGTCCGGCCGACGCTGGTGCTCGTCTTCGATCGGCTGAAGGACGAACTGTACTTTGTCGCACCCTTGTACCCGGGCGGCCCCGCCGACGCCCCAGCCCGCGCGGCCGAGGCGATCGACGCCGCCGCCGCTCGCCTCGCGCAGCCGGTCCCCGCCGCCGTTCGCCCGCCACTCGCGCTGCCCGACGGCGCGATGACGCCGGTCCTGCCGCCGGGTCGTTACGAGGCGATGGTCAGGGCGGCGCAGGAGCTGATCACCGCCGGCGACATCTTCCAGGTCGTGCTGGCGCAGCGCTTCACCGTCGACTTCCCGCTGCCGCCGTTCGACCTGTACCGTAGTTTACGGCGGATCAATCCGTCGCCGTTCCTCTATTTCCTCGACCTGCCCGGCTTCGCGCTGATCGGCTCGTCGCCCGAAATCCTCGTCCGCGTCCGCGACGGCGACGTTACCATCCGCCCGATCGCCGGCACCCGCCGCCGCGGGCACGACGCGGTGGAGGATGCGGCGCTGCGCGCCGAGCTGCTCGCCGACCCCAAGGAACTCGCCGAGCATCTGATGCTGCTCGATCTCGGGCGCAACGATGTCGGGCGGGTAGCGGCGCCGGGGAGCGTCGTCGTTACCGACCGCTTCGGCGTCGAGTTCTACAGCCACGTCATGCACATCGTGTCGAACGTCCGCGGCCGGCTGGCCGACGGGCGCGACGCGATCGAGGCGCTGCTCGCGGGCTTCCCGGCGGGGACGGTCAGCGGCGCGCCCAAGGTCCGGGCGATGGAGGTGATCCACGATCTCGAGGCCGAGAAGCGGGGGCCGTACGCCGGCGGCGTCGGCTATTTCTCGCCCGACGGCAGCATGGACAGCTGCATCGTGCTCAGGACCGCGGTGGTCAAGGACGGCGTCATGCACGTCCAGGCCGGGGCCGGCATCGTCGCCGACAGTGTACCCGCGAGCGAGGACGCCGAGTGCCGCGCCAAGGCCGGGGCGCTGTTCGCCGCCGCCCGCGACGCGCTCGCGCGCGCCGGCGAGGCGGGGTTCGGGCAGTAGCGGCCTAGCGGCTGGCGGCCGCGACGTCGCTGACGAGGTTGCCCATCACGGCGTTGATGTCGATCAGGTGGAGGCCCCAGTCGGGCAGGACGTGCCCGGCGACGACGACGTCGCCGGCGAGGGTGTTCGTCCGCGCGCCGCTGCCAGGATGGATCGTCAGCGCGAGATACTGCGCGCCATCGCGATCGACGCACTCGGTCGTGACCAGCCCGGGAACGGCGACGAACGGCGTCGCGATCGTCTTGCCCGTCGCCCAGACGACCGGCGGCTGCTCGGTCAGGCCGATGCGGCCGGCGGGGTAGAAGCCGTCCGCCACGCCGACGCCGCCGCGGAGCATGGCCGGGTTGACGCACGCGACCTTCATGCCGGCGGCGGTCGTTCGCCCGAAGCGGCTGTTCGCCGGCGGCGGCGCGTCGGCGCGGAAGGTGACCCACGCGATGACGCAGCCGCGCTGGCCGACCGCGGTGCACAGCGGGATCGTCTTGAGGTCGCCGCCGGTCACCTGCCCGGCGGGTACGAGCAGGTTGGTCCCGCCGAGGATCGCGAGGACGAGCTGCTTCTGCACGGGCTTGCCGTCGATCTCCTCGGCCAGCAGGCGCTTGAGGACGCCCGACCCTTGGCTGTGGCCGATCAGGACGACGCCGCGGCCATGGTTGTGGTCGCGCAGGTACGTTCGCCACGCGTCGACGACATCGCGGTAGGCGAGCTCGCGGTCTATGCCGGCCATCGGCGCGCCCGCCATCGCCGAACGCAGCGCCGGGATCGTCACCTGCCGGTACATCGGCGCGAAGACGCGGCACTGCTGCGCGAAGCGGTTGAGCTGCTGGTTGACGACCGACGCTTCCTCGGGGCCGGGGACCATGTCGCTGTTGGGCGAGGCGTCCATCGACACGGTCGGGTAGACGTAGAAGCAATCGACCTTCGCGTTCGCCGCCGCGTGCCACGGCAACGGTGCCGTCGTCCCGTCGGCGGCCACCGTCGTCGCCGACTGGTCGGTCGCGCAGGCGTCGGCTCGGCCCGGCAGGCACAGCCAGTTCGTCGGCTGGCGATAGTCGTTGGCGGCCGGCGGCGCGGGCTGCGCGGCAGCCGGAACGGCGGCAAGCGCGAACAGCGCCAAGGCGGTAAGCAGCGACTTCATGGACGACCTCCCCGATTTTGGCCGACGCTAAGGCTTCGCCGCCCGCATCACCAGCCCTCGCGTGTTGCGGAGTTCCCCGCCACCCGCCGATCTGCTATGGGGTCAGCAGGGGGGAATCGATGGCAGACGATCTCGGCCGCTGGCAACGTCGCCTGCTTCCCCTCATGTCGGGCATTCTGATCGCTTCCGCGCTGTTCTTCGCGGCCGTCAGTATCCGCGAGTTCCAAGGGCTGCGCGACTGGCTCGAGCGCGACGCGCCCGCCGCGGCGGCGATCACGTGGCCCGCCGCCACCGATCCCGACTATGACCGTGGGCTCGCCGTCGCGATCGACCGCGGATCCTACCAGCTCGAGCACGACGTCGTCGCCGAACGCTACAAGCAGGCGACCGCGGCGGTCCTGTCACGCCTGTGGACACGCTTCATGGGGTTCCTGACCGGCATGATCCTCGCGTTCGTCGGCGCGGCGTTCGTCCTCGGCAAGCTTGCGGAGGCTCCGACCGAGGTGAAGGCGGCGGGGAGCGGCGTGTCGGCGGCGATCGCCACCTCATCGCCCGGCCTTGTCCTCGCCGCGCTGGGGGCGGTGCTGATGGCCGTGTCGCTCAGCGTGACGACGACGACGAGCGGCGAGGACCGCGCGGTCTATTTCCGCTTCGGCGGGAGCGTACCCGCTGCCGCCGAGTCACGTGCCGCCGCGCCACCGGATGCCGCGTTGGCCGCGCCCGCGGCGCGGCCGCTGACCACCGCCGAGATCATGGCGCGCCTGCCGCGGCCGACAGCCAAGTGAGGGAGAGAGCGATGCGACTGATCCCGACGATGATGGCGGCGCTCGCCGTTCCGGCCATCGCTACCGGCGCGCCGACGCCGCTCGACCGCGCCGAGCCGTTGTTCATGGCCGCGCGCTACCCCGCTTCCTTCGCCGTCCTGCGCGACTACCAGCCGGCGGTGCGGACGCTGCGGCTCGACTTCATGGTTGGGGTCAGCGGCTGCCTCGACGGCAACGACGACGATCGCGCGTTCGGGCTGATGATCCTCAACGCCATTCCCGCGAGTTATGCGCTGACGACGAGCCAGGCGGTGAAGCTCCACGGCTATATCACCCGCTGCCAGCCGGCCGAGGGTATCGTCGCCGCTCCCGTCGTTCCCGATAACGGCGGCACCGACGCAACTACCGGCGCGAAGATGATTGCCGAAAGCGACACGATGCCCACGAGCGACGGGCATGGCGCGACGTATAACCACACGATGCTCGCGATCGTTAAGACGAAGGACCTGGCCGCTATCAGCCCGTCGGACGCGCGCCGCAACGAAGCCAAGATGATCGCGCGCTTCCCGGGCGCGAAGGTCGCCACCGCCGACCAACTCCGGCGGTTCAGCGTCGCGCCGAGAGTGCCCCGCGCCGTCGCCGCGCCGTCGCCCTGAGGCGCCAGTGAGCGGCGGCGACGACCGCGCGCGGCTCCGTGCCGCGCTCGACGCCACCGTGGCCCGCCTCGTCGCCCGCGCGGCAGCCGAGCGCTGGCCGATCCGCGCCGACCATTGCTTCCTGCGGATCGCCTACGACAATGCGGTGGCGGGGAAGTGGGACACCGTCGTCGCGCGCCCGGCCTACGCCACGCTGCCGCTCGACCGGCTGGCCGCGGCGGTCGCGGTGCTGGACCGGATCGACGCCGAAGGTCGCGCCGCGCTTGAGCCGCTGAATGCCGCCAGCCTCGCCTTCCGCCGGGCGGCGCGGTAAGGCTGCGCGCATGATCCTCGTCATCGATAACTACGACAGCTTCACCTACAATCTCGTCCATTACCTCCAGCAGCTCGGGGGCACGGTCGAGGTCGTCCGGAACGACGCGCTGACCGCCGCGGCCGCGCTCGGCCTCGCGCCGGAAGCCATGCTGTTGTCGCCGGGCCCCGGCACCCCGGCCGACGCCGGCATCTGCCGCGACGTCATCGCCGCCGCCGCCGACGCAGGCGTGCCGCTGCTCGGCGTCTGCCTCGGCCACCAGGCGATCGGCGAGGTGTTCGGCGGCCGCGTCGTCCGCGGCGCGCTGATGCACGGCAAGACGAGCCCGGTGAGCCACGACGGCTCGGGCGTGTTCGCAGGGCTGCCGTCGCCGTTCACCGCCACGCGCTACCACAGCCTGATCGTCGCCGCCGACAGCGTGCCCGACGCGCTCGTCGCCAACGCCCACGCCGGCGACGTCGTCATGGGGCTGCGCCATCGCAGCGCGCCGATCCATGGCGTTCAGTTCCACCCCGAGAGCATCGCCAGCGACCACGGCCATGCGCTGCTGGCGAATTTCCTCGCGCTCGCCGGCGTCGCCCACACCCCGCTCGCTGCCGCCGCGTGATCCTGCCCGATACGCGTGCGCCGCTCGACGCGGCGACGGCGGCGCGTGCGTTCGCCGACCTGCTCGACGGCGCGGCGAGCGACGCCGAGGCGCAGCGCTTCCTGACCGACATGGCGGTTCGCGACGAGACCTCGGTCGAGATCGCCGCCTGCGCCCGGGCGATGCGCGCGCGGATGGTCGCCGTCACAGCACCGCCGAACGCGATCGACGTCTGCGGGACCGGCGGCGACGGCAGCCACAGCGTCAACGTCTCGACCGCCGTCGCCATCGTTGTCGCGGCGTGCGGGGTGCCGGTCGCCAAGCACGGCAACCGTGCCGCGTCGAGCCAGGCGGGCGCGGCCGACACGCTCGAGGCGCTCGGGCTCGATCTGGCGCGGGCATCGGCGAATGCCGAGGATACGCTCGCGCGGCTCGGCATCGCCTTCCTGTTCGCGCAGGTCCATCATCCGGCGTTGGCCAAGCTCGCTGCGGTGCGCCGCGCGATCGGGCGGCGGACGGTGTTCAACCTGACCGGCCCGGCGGCGAACCCGGCGGGCGTGACGCGCCAGCTGATCGGCGTCGCGCGGCCGGGCTTCCTCGGCGTCTTCGCCGGCGCGATCGCGCTGCTCGGCACGCAAGCGACGCTGCTCGTCGCCGGCGACGAGCCACTCGACGAGCTGTCGATCGACGGGCCGAGCACGCTGCTGTGGATCGCCGGCGCGGATGTCGGCGAACCGCAACGCGTCGACCCCGACGTTGCCGGCCTCCCCCACCACCCGCTGAGCACGCTCCGCGGCGGCAGCGCCGCCTACAACGCCGCTGCGCTGACCCGCCTGCTCGCCGGCGAGCGGGGGGCCTATCGCGACGCGGTGCTGTTCAACGCCGCCGCCGCGCTGCGGGTCGCCGGCGTCGCGCCGGGCTGGGCCGATGGCGTCGCGGCGGCGGCGGCGGCGATCGACGACGGCCGTGCGCGCGCGCTGCTCGCCGCGTGGATTGCGTCCTGATCCCGCTGGCAGGCGGCGTTTTCGCGCGTATAGCGGCAGACGGGAGACCCGCATGACGATCGATGACTGGGCGAAGCTGGCGGCCAAGGAGACGAAGGGGCGCGACCTCGACTGGCACACGCCCGAGGGGATTACCGTCAAGCCGCTCTACACCGCCGACGATGTCGCTGGCATCGACCCCGGCCTGCCGGGGCTCGCGCCGTTCACCCGCGGAGTCAAGGCGACGATGTACGCCGGGCGGCCGTGGACGATCCGCCAGTACGCGGGCTTCTCGACCGCCAAGGCGTCGAACGCCTTCTACCGCCGCAACCTCGCCGCCGGGCAGAAGGGGCTGTCGGTCGCCTTCGACCTCGCCACCCACCGCGGCTACGACAGCGACCATCCGCGCGTCACCGGCGACGTCGGCAAGGCCGGGGTCGCGATCGACACGGTCGAGGACATGAAGATCCTGTTCGACGGCATCCCGCTCGGCGAGATGAGCGTCAGCATGACGATGAACGGCGCGGTGATCCCGACCCTGGCCTTCTTCATCGTCGCCGCCGAGGAACAGGGGGTGAGCCCGGACAAGCTCGAGGGGACGATCCAGAACGACATCCTCAAGGAGTTCATGGTCCGCAACACCTACGTCTACCCGCCCGAGCCGAGCATGCGGATCGTCGCCGACATCATCGCGTACACCGCCGCCAACATGCCGAAGTTTAATTCGATCTCGATCAGCGGCTACCACATGCAAGAAGCCGGGGCGACGCAGCTCCAGGAGCTCGCCTTCACGCTGGCCGACGGGATGGAGTACGTGCGCGCCGCGCAGGCGCGCGGGCTGGACGTCGACGCCTTCGCGCCGCGGCTCAGCTTCTTCTTCGCCATCGGGATGAATTTCTTCATGGAGGTGGCCAAGCTGCGCGCGGCGCGCACGCTGTGGGCGCGGATCATGGCCGGGTTCGGCGCCAAGGACCCCAAATCGCTGATGCTGCGGACGCATTGTCAGACGAGCGGAGTCAGCCTGCAGGAGCGCGACCCGTACAACAACGTCGTCCGCACGACGGTCGAGGCGCTCGCCGCCGTTCTCGGCGGGACGCAGTCGCTCCACACCAACGCGCTCGACGAGGCGATTGCGCTGCCGACCGACTTTTCGGCGCGGATCGCGCGCAACACCCAGCTGGTACTGGCCGAAGAAACCGGAGTGACGCGCGTCGTCGACCCGCTCGGCGGCAGCTACTATGTCGAGGCGCTGACGGCCGAGCTCGTCGACCAGGCTGGCAAGATGATCGAGGACATCGAGGCGCGCGGCGGGATGACCGTCGCCGTCGCGACCGGCTATCCCAAGCTGCAGATCGAGGAAGCCGCGGCCGCCAAGCAGTCGGCAGTCGACCGCGGCGAGACGGTCGTCGTCGGGGTCAACAAGTACCAGCCGGCGACCGACGACGCGATCGACATCCTCGACGTCGACGCCGAGGCGGTCCGCGACGGGCAGATCGCGCTGCTCGCCAAAGTGCGGGCGGAGCGCGACGGCGCGCGGGCGCTGGCCGCCCTCGACGCGCTGCGCACCGGCGCGGCGGGCGAAGCGAACCTCCTCGCGCTGGCGGTCGATTGCGCGCGCGCGCGGTGCACTCTCGGGGAGATCTCGAGCGCGATGGAGGACGTCTTCGGGCGCCACGCGGCGGTCGTGAAGATGGTCACCGGCGTCTACGGCGCGGCGTACGGCGGCGACCCCGGCTTCGCCCGCGTCCAGGACGGCATCGCCGCGTTCGTCAACCGCAAGGGCCGCCGTCCGCGGGTGCTCATCGCCAAGATGGGACAGGACGGCCACGACCGTGGCGCGAAAGTCGTCGGCAGCGCCTACGCCGACCTCGGCTTCGAGGTCACCGTCGGCCCGCTGTTCCAGACGCCCGGCGAGGCCGCGGCGCTCGCGGTCGCCGAGGATGTCGACATCGTCGGCGCGTCGAGCCTCGCCGCCGGGCACAAGAGCCTGGTTCCCGAACTGATCGCCGCGCTGCGGGCGGCCGGACGCGGCGACATCCGCGTCGTCGCCGGCGGCGTCATCCCGGCGCAGGATTACGACTTCCTCCGCGCCGCCGGCGTGGCGGGAATCTGACGGCCCGGGGACCAACCTCGTCACCGCCGCCGCCGACCTGCTGCGCCTGCTCGGCCACAACCTGCCGCCCGAGGGCCTCGCCGCCGAGTAGCCGCGTGACAGCCGCACGCGGCTATGTCATGCTCGCCGCACGGTCGCGGGGGCGCACATGCGGCAGACAACGTTATCGGTTCCGCTCGAGGTCAAGCCGGAGAGTGCCGATCGGTTGTCCGCGCTGATCGACGCGCTCAGGCACGACCTCGACCTCGCCGGCGATCCCGCGCGGCCGAACTTCAAGGCGCTGCTCGACGGCCTGCCGACGCTCCACTTCCTGTCGATGAGCGTCTTTCCGGGCCACGACTACGACCCGATCTTCATCATCGAGGCCAATTTCGACGGGGAGCCCGGCGTCTTCTGGGGGCAGTTCGAGACGCTGCTCGGCGACCGGCTGCGGCCGATGCTACGCTGCTGCAAGCGCCCGTTCGACGGCAGCGGACCGTTGTACGACGCCGCCATCGGCAACCCGGCGCGGCCGGCGGTCGCCTTCCTCGAGGCGCAGGTCCAGCAGCCGAGCGTCTTCTTCCACGGCAACCGCGGCCTGTCGCGCGACCGCATCCTGAGCGAACACGCGCTGTTCCTCGCCACCCGCGCCGAGCTCGACGATCCCGCCCGGACCGGCCCCAACCCCTACCGCGCCGGCACCGCGGCCGCCCTCCACCGACGCCTGCGCGAGGCGATGCTGGTGCGCTTCCCGGCGCTGGCGAGCCCCGCGCCGCCGCGGATCACGCGCGGCGAGACGATTACCGACTTCGCCCGGCTGATCGCGTTCCTCGTCGCCGTCCTCCTCGCGCTCTCGCTGCCGGGGCTGATCCTCGCGCCGCTGATGAGCTGGCAGCTGTACATGATCATCACCGTCATCGGCGCGAGCCTCGTCGGCGGGCTGCTGTGGCACTATCACCGGGCGCTCGGCGGCGCGGAGCCGCCGGCACGCGTCAAGTTCAAGCTGATCAACCCCTTGCGCGTCGTCGTGCTCGCCGTCGCCGTCGCCGCCTATGCCGCCCTCGCGACGGCGCTGCTCAGCGGGGTGGTCGGCGTGATCCATCTGATCAGCCGACTCGCCGAGCGGCTGGGCATCGGCCACACCATCGGGCTGGTGGCGGCGCTCCACTCGACCTTCTGGGCGGTCGTCCTCGGCCTCGCCAGTATCGCCGTCACCCTGCCGGCGCTGATCCTGCTGTTGCGCTGGAACGAGCTCCGCGACAGCAGTCAGGACGCGCCGCCGGTCGACGACGCGGTGCTGCGCGAGATGGTCCGCCGCGAGGACTGGATCATGCAGAACCACATGGGGTCGATCGTCCTGATCAAGCCCGGCATCCTGCGCTCGCTGATCGTCCGCGCCGGCCACTACGGGCTTGGCCTGTTCCTGCGCGTCAGCGCGACCGACGGCTATCTCGGCAGCATGCGGACGGTTCACTTCGCGCACTGGGCGTTCCTCAACAACGGCAGCCGCCTGCTGTTCTTCTCCAACTTCGACCACAGCTGGGGCAGCTACCTCGACGACTTCATCGAGAAGTCGCACTCGGGGCTGACGCTCGCGTGGGGTGCCGGCGTCGGCTTTCCGCGCACCCGGCTGCTCGTCCTCGACGGGGCAAGCCACGGGCGGCAGTTCAAGACGTGGGCGCTCGCCTCGCGGACGGTCAGCCGCTTCTGGTACAGCGCGTATCGCGACCTGACCGTCGACCAGATCGAGCGCAACTTCCGCATTGCGACCGGACTGCGCGAGGCGACCATGACGGAGGCACAAGCGACGCAATGGGCGCTCGACCTGTGAGCGGGAGCTGGAAGCTCGCCCCCGACGTCGCCGCGGCGACGCAGGGCATCGTCGCCAGCGGCTTCGGCGACCAGCCGTACGGCCGCGCGCTGTTCCTGCGCTTCGCGTGGCCGGCCGGCACGGCCGGCGGCGCGTGGCTCGCCGAACTCGAGAAGGTCGCCGCGATCACCGACGCCAGCGGCGGCACGGGCGGGCGCTCGGCGGCGCTCGCGCTGACGTGGTCGGGGCTGGCGGCGATGGGGCTCGATGCGACCTCACTCGCGTCGTTCGACCGCGCCTTTCGCGAGGGCATGTTCCAGGACGACCGGCTGCGCCGGCTCGGTGACCGCCGCGCCGGCAAGTGGCTCGAGACGGTCGTTCCCGGCGGTCCGGCGTGGAGCGGCAACACCCCGCTGCGCGATCCGACCCGGGTCGGCAGCCCGACGCTCGATCCCTTCGCGGTCGACGGCGAGGGCGCGGACGAGGTCGAGACGACGACGCCGCTGACCGTCCATGCGCTCGTCCTGCTCTACGAACGCGACGAGGCGGCGGGCATCGCGTGGGCGGCGCAGGTTTCGTCGGCGCTCGCCGCGGTCGGCGTGACCACCGTGCACGAACTCGACCTGCTCCTCGATGTCGAAAAGGCGGGAATCAGCCGCGAGCATTTCGGCTTCGCCGACGGCCTGTCGCAGCCGATTCCCTACGGCGCGACCGTGCCCGTCGACGAAGCCGCGCGCGTCCTCGTCGACGGCCGGCCGGCGGCGAAGGACCCGGTACTCGGCGTGCCGCTCGGCGAGATCGTCATCGGCTACCAGAACGGCCACAGCGAGCCCGCCCCCGGTCCGATCGTTCCGCGCGAGATCGGCGGTCGCCCGGCGCGGCAGGACCCGCGACCCGATGCCGCCGGGCTGCCGGATCACCCTCGCGCCGAGGGCTTCGCCGATTTCGGTATCAACGGCAGCTACATGGTCGTCCGCGAGCTGCGCCAGGACGTTGCCGCCTTCTGGAACTCGCTCGCCGCCAACGCGACGGCGATGCGCGCCGCCGACCCGGCCGCGACGCACATCACGACCGACTGGCTCGCCGAGCGGATCATCGGCCGCGGCCGCGACGGCCATCTGCTGTGCCCGTCGGGCTATTTGAAGGCGGCGGCCGACGGGCTGCCCGACAACGCCTATCTGTTCAGCGAGCGCGATCCCCACGGCATCGGCTGCCCGGTCGGCAGCCACGTCCGCCGTGCCAATCCGCGCGACGCGCTCGCGCCGCAGCCGACGGCCGAGAGCCGGCAGGAGCTGCTCCAGGCCGCGAACAACCACCGCATCCTGCGCCGCGGGCGCAAGTTCGGGCCAAAGATCGCCGATCCGACCGTCGACGACAAGGTCGACCGCGGCCTGCTGTTCATGTGCCTCAACACCGACATCGCGCGACAATTCGAGTTCGTCCAGCAGACATGGCTGCTCAACACCAGCTTTGCGACGCTGTTCGGCGAGTCGGACCCGCTGCTCGGCCCGGCCGGCCCGATGACGATCCGCGAGAAGCCGCTGCGCCGCCTTGCCGCGGTCGAAAGCTATGTCCGCATGGCGGGCGGCGAGTATTTCTTCCTGCCGTCGATGGCGGCGATCCGCTATCTGGCGCTGCTATGACCCTGCTAGCGACGACCGAGCCGTACCGGCCGGCCGGGCAGGCCGGGATCCTGATCGGCAAGGGCCTCGCCGTCATTCCGGCGGGGATGGCGTTCCTCCGCCGCTTCGCTCCGCTCGGGATCGGCGGGTTCAACATCGCGACGCGCTACGACGACGTGCTCGAGGTCTACGGTACCGACTCGGCATTCGGTGTGCCCTATGCCGACAACCTGCGCGTCATCACCGGCGGCGAGCCGTTCTTCCTCGGCATGGGCGATACGCCCGCGTACCGCGCGCAGATCGCCGCCGCCCGCGCGGTGACGCTGGCCGCCGACCTGCCGCGGCTCGGCGACGAGGCCGAACGCCGCGCGGCCGCGCTCGTCGCTGCGGCAGGCGGGCGGGTCGAGGTCGTGGCGTTCGTCCGCCGCCTCGCCTTCGACCTGATCGCGACCTATTTCGGCATACCCGAACCCGCGACCGGCAGCCTCGCCGTGTGGGGCTCGCGGCTGTTCGAGTTCCAGTTCACCTATTCGGCCGAGGACAAGCCGTGGCTGGCCGAGGTCGAGGTCTTCGCGCGCGCCTTTCGCGATCACATCGATGCGACGATCGCCGCCCGCAAGGCGGCCGGCACTGGCCCAGACGACGTGCTCGGCCGCTGCCTCGCCGCGCAGGCGGCGGGGACGCCCGGGTTCGACGACGCCGCCATCCGCACCTTTATCCTGTGCATGATCGTCGGCGGTCCGCCGCAGCCGCCGATGGTCGTCCCGCAGGGCGTCGAGCAGCTGCTCCGCCGCCCCGACTGGCTCGCCGTCGCGGGTGCCGCGGCGCGGGCGAACGACGACGTGCAGCTCCACGCGCTGCTGATCGAGGCGATGCGCTTCGATCCGCTGGCCCCGTGGATGACGCGCAAGACGCTCCGCGATACGGTCGTCGCCGCCGGGACGCCGCGCGCGCGGACGATCCACGCCGGCAAGAAGATGTTCGTCGCCTTCCCGAGCGCGATGATGGATCCGCGCCGCATCCGCGATCCGCAGCGGTTCGACCCGACGCGGCCGGCGCGTGAGTACGTTCATTTCGGCCACGGCCTCCACACCTGCTTCGGGCAGGCGATCAACCACGCGACGCTCCACCGGATGGTCAAGCCGCTGCTCGCCCAGCCGCGGCTCGCGCGCGCCGGGGGCGATGAGGGACGTTTGCGCAAGATCGGCGGCTTCGCCGACCGGCTCGTGGTGACCTTCTAGCGCTCAGGCGGCGATAAACGCCTCGACCGCGGCGGCCGCGAGGTCGTCGGTCATCTGCCGCGGCGGGTGCTTGCAGAAGAAGGCGCTCGCCGCCTCGATCGGCCCGCCGATACCGCGGTCGAGGGCGACCTTGGCGCAGCGGACCATGTCGATCGCGACCCCGGCCGAGTTCGGGCTGTCCTCGACGGACAGGCGCAGCTCGAGGTTCATCGGGACGCCGCCGAACAGCCGCCCCTCCATGCGGATGAAGGCGACCTTGTTGTCGTTCTGCCACGCGACGTAATCCGACGGCCCGATGTGGATGTTGACGTCGTCGAGGCGCTCGCTCGTCGACCGCCTGGACCGCCTCCGTCTTGGAGATCTTCTTCGATTTCAGCCGGCTGCGCGCGCTCATGTTGAGGAAGTCGGTATTGCCGCCAGTGTTGATCTGGTACGTCCGGTCGAGCGTCGCGCCGCGCTTGGCGAACAGGTCGGTCAGCACGCGGTGGACGATCGTCGCGCCGATCTGCGCCTTGATGTCGTCGCCGACGATCGGCACGCCGGCGACGCGGAAGCGTTCGGCCCAGGCGGGATCGCTGGCGATGAAGACCGGGATATTGTTGACGAAGGCGACGCCGGCATCGAGCGCGCACGCAGCGTAAAACTCGGTCGCGGCTTGGCTGCCGACGGGCAGGTAGTTCATCATCACGTCGGCCTTCGCCGCGCGCAGCCGTTCGACGACGCGGTCGTGATCGTCGGGTGCGGCATCGGCGACGACGAAGGTGCGGTCGGCGGGCGCGTCGGCCATGTGCTCGGCGACGCCGTCGAGCACCGGCCCCATCGCGACGACTGTCCCGGTCGGCTCGACGTCGCCGCAGAATACCGCCGTGCAGTTGGGCTTGGCGAAGATCGCGCCGGCGACGTCGCGGCCGACCTTGCGCGCGTCGACGTCCCACGCCGCGACGACGTGGATGTCGCGCGGGCGGTAGCCGCCGATTTCGGCATGAAGCAGCCCGGCGGTGTCGTTCGCGCCGTTACGGTAATGCTGGAGCCCCTGGACGAACGAGCTCGCGCAGTTGCCGACCCCGATGATGGCGACGCGGACCTCGCTCATGCCGCCGACTCCCGGACCGCGGGCAGGGCGGGCGCATAGCGATCGATCATCCACGCGCAGAAGTCGGCGAACGCCTGCGGGTCGACCGGCGGCGACGTGTGGTGCGGTGCATGCCCGAGGTGTTCGGGCGTGAAGCAGAAGGTCACCGTCACGTCGAACTCGGCGAGCGCCGCCATCTGCCGGTCGAACCAGTCGAGCGCATTCGGCCGGAAGCTGTCGGCCCACGACAGCCCGGTCCGCAGCCTGCGCACGCCGAGCCGCCGCATGATCGCCACCGCCTCGTCGAGGCGTGGATCCTCGAAGTGAAACCACTGCATCAGGCCGATTTCGCCGGCGACGCGGGCATAATGGTCGAGCGCGGGCTTCGCCGTCCCGTCCTCGCGGATCAGCCCCATGTAGAAGTGGCGGTAGTAGGACGATCCCTCGGCCTCGCGGTGGCGCGTCTCGGCGCCCCACGCCATCGGCAGGTCGAAGAGCGAGTACCAGAAGATGCGCGGGGCGCGGCCGATCAGCAGCTCGGCGGTGCGGTTCAGGCCGAACACCTGGACCTCCTCGGCCCCGAACGAGCCGACGCCGACCTCGGTCACCCAGACCGGCTTGGTGGTGACCGCCGCGATCTCGGCGAGCTTGTCGGGCCAGGCGTTGAGCGGCCACAGGTTCCAATCGAGGGGGAAGCCGTGGACGGCGACGGCATCGACCGCGTCGAGCGCGCCGTGCGCCTCCATCCGCCTGAGCCAGTGCGGGTCGATCGGCGTCATGCCGCCGAGGACGCGCGTCACCGCCGGGTTGATGCTGTGGATCGCCGCGCCGGCGCGCACGACCGTCTCGGCATAGCGGCTCCAGTCGGGGTCGAGCGCGACGTCCCAGTGCGACTTGTTGTTCGGCTCGTTCCAGATCATCGCGGCTTCGATCAACGCGCGCTCCCTTCGCCAGAACGGGCCGGGTAGACCGCCGCCGGCCCCAAGGCCGCATAGGGCACGGGGGCGACGCGGCAGAGGTAGACGTCGGGCTCCGGGGTGTCCGCGACGGTGAAGCCGGCGGCGCGCAGCATCGCCCGGCTGCCGGCGGCATTAGGCGCCCACCAGTTCGACCAGTCGCCGGCGAACGCGTGCTCGACGAAGTGCATCTTTGGATAGCCGGGATCGTCGAAGAAGGCGGGCGGGTCGCAGGTGCCGGGCACGAAGAACGGATGGTCGCGTGGCACCGCAAGGTCGCCGCTCGCGCCCTGCTGCATCGTCTGGAACAGCATCACGTCGCCCGCGACGTGCTCGCGGATCAGGTCGAGCGCGAGCAGCGGGTGGCGCAGGTGGTAGAACACCCCCATGAAGATGACGAAGTCGAACCGCTCGCCGAGCGCGGCGACGTCGTAGACCGACAGCTTGCGGAACTCGACGCCGTCGGCCGCGCCCCAGCCGAGCGCGCCGGTCGCCAGCCGCGCCTGCGCGAGGTAGCGCTCGTCGCTGTCGATGCCGAGCACGCGCGTGGCGCCGCGACGCTTCATCTCGACCGAGTAGAAGCCCGCGTTACAGCCGATATCGAGCACCGTCCGCCCGCTCAGGTCGGCGGGCAGCGCGGCGGCGAAGCGGCGGTACTTGTCACGCGGATAGTCACCAAGGAAATGCTCGGGCGCGGTCGGCGTGCCGCCGAGGTCGATGTTGTGGAACCAGGGCGCGAGCGCGGCGATGCGGGATCGAAGCGCCTCTTCGCTGGTTATCCGTGTGGTGGCGGATACGGTCAAAGGGCACTCCCCACGTCGGCTCCTCGGGCCGGGCTCGGCGGAACGCGCGTTCGCCCGATCACTTGTTTTCGTTGGCGAACAACACGGCTTGGCGATTACGAACGTTACGGTGACAGGCTACAAAGCTTATGCCGCCGGCATGTTCCATCCCGGCCGGCAACCATGAGCGAGCGCATGGCGGCGTGGACCGCGGCGATGCGCGGCGGGCGGTACGACGAGGCGTGGCGGCTCGCGGCGCTGACGCTCGCCGAGCGCGACCCCGCCACGCGGGACGACCCGGCGCAGCCCTACCACCGCCGCTGGGTGTGGGACGGGCGGCCGCTTGCCGGCCGCGACGTGCTCGTGCGCTGCTATCATGGACTGGGGGACACCCTCCAGTTCGCCCGCTTCCTACCGGCGCTGGAGCGGATCGCCGCGTCGGTGACGATCGAAGCGCCGCCGCGGCTGGCCGACTTGCTCGCACCGCTCGCCGAACGCGTCGTTCGCTTTGATCCCGCCGCCCCGCTGTCGCCGGCCGAGGTCGACGTCGAGATCACCGAACTCGACTTCGCCCTGCGCCTGCCGCCGTCGGCCGCGCCACCGCCGTACCTCGCCGCATCCCCCGCCGCGCTGCCGCCGCGCACGGTCGCGCTCTGCTACGGCGCCGGCGATTGGGATCCCGACCGCTCGATCCCCCCGGCCCTGCTCGCGCCGCTGTGTCGCCTCGCGCCGTGCGTGACGCTCATGCCCGAGCCGACCCCCCTGCCGGTGCTCAACCGTGGCGGCTGTCCGTTCGACATCGGCGCGACGGCCGCGCTCGTCGCGGGGGCAGACCTCGTCATCACCGTCGATACCATGATCGCGCATCTGGCCGGGGCGCTCGGCCGCCCGGCGTGGCTGCTGCTGAAGGCCAACCCCGACTGGCGCTGGCCGGTCGTCGGCGACCGCAGCGACTGGTATCCGACGCTCCGCCTCTACCGCCAGGCGCGCGTCGGCGACTGGGCCGAGGTGGCGGCGCGGGTCGAACACAACCTCGCCCGGCGCGGGCAACGCACACAACCAGAGGCTGACCGATGACCCCGCACATCCCCGTGTCGTGGGGCGAACTGATCGACAAGGTGACCATCCTCGAGATCAAGCAGGCGCGCATCGCCGCGCCGGCGGCGCGCGCCAATGTCGCGAACGAGCTGCAACAGCTCATGGCCATCGCCGCGCCGGTTCTCGCCCGCCCGGGCGTCGCGCCGCTCGCCGACGCGCTGCGCGCGGTCAACCTCACGCTGTGGGACATCGAGGACGCGATCCGGGGCGAGGAGGCGGCGCAGCGCTTCGACGCCGAGTTCATCCGCCTCGCCCGCGCGGTCTATATCGAGAACGACGAGCGCGCTGCGATCAAGCGGCAGATCAACGACCGGCTCGGCTCCGAACTAGTCGAGGAAAAGTCGTACGCCGCGTTCAGCCGACCCGCTCGTTCAACGTAAGGACGCGGACCTCGTCGCCAATCGCGAGCGTCGTCAGCGCGGCAGGATCGACGTCGAAGCTGAGCAGACGGTCGAACGACAGGCCGAGCGCCGCGGCGACGACGGCGCGGATGACGTCGGCGTGGGCGACGCACAGTACCGGCCGGGGGCCGGCGACGGCGCGGACGACGGCGGTCGCGCGGTTGGCAACCGCCGCCATCGTCTCGCCGCCGGGAGTGGCCACAGTCGCCCGCGCGGCGTTCCACCGCTGCCAGTCGGGGTCGGCCGCGAGCGCCACGAACGACTGGCCGGTCCAGCGCCCGAAGTCGATCTCATCCAATCCGTCGGCGCGCGTGACCGACAGCCCGTGCCGACCAGCGACCGCCTCGGCTGTCTGCCACGCCCGGCGGCGCGGGCTGCTGTAGACGCCCGCCAACGGTTCGCCCGCGAGCCGCGCTGCCAGGCGTTCCGCCTCGGCGATGCCTGGGGCGTTGAGCGCGATCTCAGAGCGTCCGCTGAGGACCGCGCCGACCTCGTCGTGGCGCGCATGGCGGGCGAGGTAGACGATCACCGCGTCGGAACCGGGAATGGCCCGGGTTCGCCAAGAGCTCCGTTCCGTTCCCGCAAGAAACCGGCGCCGTGCATGGAACTTAGATGAACAAGATGCTTTTGGCCCGTAACGGTCACCGAAATGTCAGAATAGACAACGACGTGCAACCCGGAATGGTACAAGACGGACGAGGCGGCGTGGAAACCATCCTGATCACCGGCGGTGCGGGCTTCATCGGCCGCTTCGTCGCCGACGAGCTCCTCCGCCGCGGCAATCGCGTCCGCGTCCTCGACGCGCTGATCGACCAGGTCCACGGCGTCACCGACGGCGCGGCGATGCTCAACCCGCACGCCGAGCTGATCCGCGGCGACATCCGCGACAAGGACGCCGTCACTGCCGCGCTCGAGGGGGTCGACAGCGTCATCCATCTCGCCGCCGAGGTCGGCGTCGGCCAGTCGATGTACGAGGTCGTCCGCTACACCTCGACCAACGACGTCGGCACGGCGACCCTGTTCGAGGCGCTGATCGATCGCCCCGTCCGCCGCGTCGTCACCGCGAGCTCGATGAGTATCTACGGCGAGGGGCTGTACCGCGACGCCGCCGGCGCGCTGGTCGAGGACGCCGCCCGCCGTGGCTTGCGCGACGGCCTGAGCAACTGGGAGCCGACCGACGCCGCCGGGCGCCCGCTGACGCCGGTCGCAACGCCCGAGTGGAAGCGCCCGAACCTGTCGTCGATCTACGCGCTCAACAAATATGTTCAGGAGCAGACGACGCACATCATGGCGGCGCCGTACGGCATCGAGAGCGTCTGCCTGCGGCTGTTCAACGTCTATGGCCCGGGCCAGGCGCTGTCGAACCCGTACACCGGCGTGCTGGCGATCTTCGCGTCGCGGCTCCTGAACGGCCAGCAGCCGATGATCTTCGAGGACGGCGAGCAGCGCCGCGACTTCGTCCACGTGACCGACGTCGCCCGCGCCTTTGCCGACGCGCTTGTCCTGCCGCAGGCGGTCGGCGGCACGTTCAACATCGGTTCGGGCACCGACCGCTCGGTGACCGAGGTCGCGACCGAACTGGCGCGCGCGATGGGCAAGAACGACCTGACGCCCGAGATCGTCGGCAAGGCGCGGATCGGCGACATCCGCCACTGCTTCTGCGACACGACGCTTGCCGCCGAACGGCTCGGCTTCCGCGCCCGCGCCGATTTCGGGCACGGGCTCGCCGAGCTCGCCGAGTGGGTCGCGCGGCAGAAGGCCGAGGACGGCGTCGCGAAGATGCGCGCCGAACTCGAGCAGCGCGGGCTCGTCGCGTGAGCGGCCCCGGCAGCGATCCGCGCCCGGTCCTCGTCACCGGCGGAGCGGGGTTCATCGGCTCGAACCTCGCCGACGCGCTCGCCGCGCGCGGCCACCGGGTGACGGTCTACGATGCGCTCGTACGCCCCGGCGTCGAACGCAACCTCGGCTGGCTCCAGTCGCGCCACGGCGAGCTCATCGTGCCGGTGATCGCCGACGTCCGCGACACCGACCGTCTTGCTGCCGCGGCAGCCGGGAGCCAAGCGGTGTTCCACATGGCAGCGCAGGTCGCGGTAACGACGAGCATGGTCGAGCCGCGCGACGACTTCAGCATCAACATCGGCGCGACCTTCGACCTGCTCGAGGCGCTGCGGACCCGCGCGCCCGACACGCCGCTGATCTTCGCCTCGACCAACAAGGTCTATGGCGACCTCGCCGACATGGAGTTCCTCCTCGAAGCCGACGCCTACCGACCGGTCGACGCAGCGCTGCGTGCGAACGGCGTCGGCGAGGATCGGCCGCTCGACTTTCACACGCCGTACGGCTGCTCGAAGGGCGCGGCCGACCAGTACGTCCTCGACTACGCGCGCAGCTTCGGCATGCGCACCGCGGTGCTACGGATGAGCTGCATCTACGGCCAGCGGCAGATGGGCACCGAGGACCAGGGCTGGGTCGCGCACTTCCTCATCCGTGCGCTCGAGGGGCGGCCGATCACGCTCTACGGCGACGGCCACCAGGTCCGCGACATCCTCGACGTGTCGGACGCGGTCGGCGCCTATCTCGCCGCGTGGGCGCGGGTCGACACCGTCAGGGGGCGCGCGTTCAACCTTGGCGGCGGGCCGGCGAACGCGGTCAGCCTGCGCGCGCTGCTAAGCTACATCGGCGAGCTGATCGACCGGCGCGTCGAGGTCGGCTTCGCCGACTGGCGCGCCGGCGACCAGCGCTATTTCGTTGCCGACATGCGCGCCGCGACAGCGGCGCTCGGCCTCGGGCCACGCGTGCCGTGGCGCGACGGCGTCGCCGCCCTCGCCCGCTGGCTCGCCGCCGAGCGCGGGTTGGCGTTCGGGCGCATGGCTGCCGAATGAGCCGCCACCTTCTGCTCACCGTCGACGCCGTCGGCGGTGTCTGGCCCTATGCGGTCGACCTTGCCGCGGGCCTGCGCGCCCACGGCTGGGCGACGACGCTCGCCCTGCTCGGCCCGGCGGCGGACGCCGACCAGGCGGCGGCGGCCGAGGCGGCGGGCGCGCGGCTCGTCGACACCGGCCTCGCGCTCGACTGGATGAGCGACGACGCCGCCACCGTCTGCGCCGCCGGCGCTGCGCTCGCCGCCCTCGCCCGCGCCGAGCGTGCCGACCTTGTCCAATTGAACCAGCCGGCTCTCGCCGCAGGGTTCGGCGGCATTCCCGTCGTCGCGGCGATCCACAGCTGCGTCGGCACATGGTGGGACGCCGTGCACGGCGGGCCGCTCCCCGCCGACCTCGCGTGGCAGGCGGCGCTGACCGGCGAGGGCCTGCGCGAGGCCGACGCCGTCGTCGCGCCGACGACCGCCTTCGCCCGCGCCGTCGCCGTGCGCTACGGCGTCATCGCGCGCGTCGTCGCCAACGGTCGCGCGCCGCTCCCCGCCGAAGCCGCCCCGATGCGCGACGTCGCGCTCACCGCCGGGCGGCTGTGGGATGCGGGCAAGGACGTCGCGACGCTCGACCGGGCCGCCGCTCGACTGGCGATCCCGTTCGCAGCGGCGGGCTCGCTCGACGGCCCGCACGGCGCGACCGTCGAACCGCGCCACCTGGCGACGCTCGGCCGCCTCGATGACGCCACCCTCGGCGCGCACCTCGCGGCCCGCCCGGTGTTCGTCAGCGCCGCGCGCTATGAGCCATTCGGCCTCGCTGTCCTCGAGGCGGCGCTCGCCGGCTGCGCCCTCGTGCTCAGCGACATTCCCACCTTCCGCGAGCTGTGGGACGGGGCCGCGACCTTCGCCGCGCCGGGTGACGACGCCGCCTTCGCGTCCGCCATCGCGGCACTGATCGCCGATCCGGTCGAGCGCGAGGCGGCCGGCGACCGCGCCCACGCCCGCGCCAGCGCCGCACGCTTTACCCCGGCGGCGATGGCGGCGGCGATGGCGGCGATCTACCGCACGGTCCTCGCCGCCCCGGCCCGGGTGGCGGCATGAAGATCGCCTATTTCACCCATTCGCTGCGGTCGTGCTGGAACCACGGCAACGCCCACTTCGTCCGTGGCGTGCTGGCCGAACTCGTGGCCCGCGGCCACGCCGTCCGCGCGCTCGAACCCGCCGGCAACTGGAGCCTGACCCATCTCCTCGCCGACCACGGCGACGCCGGCCTCGCCGCATGGCGCGCCGCCTATCCCGAGTTGACCGCGACCGAGTATGACCCCGCCGCCGACCCGCTCGCAATGATTGCCGACGCCGACCTCGTCATCGTCCACGAATGGAACGATCCCGCGCTCGTCGCCGCGATCGGCCGCGCGCGCCTGCGCGGCGGGCGCTTCACCCTGTTGTTCCACGATACCCACCACCGCGCGGTCAGCGATCCGCAAGCGATCCGCGCCTTCGACCTGTCGGGCTACGACGGCGTCCTCGCGTTCGGCGAAGCGCTGACCGAGGTCTATCGCCGCTGGGGCTGGCGCGACGCGTGGACGTGGCACGAAGCCGCCGACACGCGTCGCTTCCACCCGCCCGCCGTCGAAGGCGAGCGCGCCGGGCTCGTCTGGATCGGCAACTGGGGCGACGGCGAGCGCTCGGCCGAACTCGAGAGCTTCCTCCTCGCCCCCGCTCGCGCCGCGCGCCTGCCGCTCGACATCCACGGCGTCCGCTACCCGGCCGAGGCGTTACGCACGCTCCGCGCCTACGGGGCGGCCTATCACGGCTGGCTGCCCAACGCGGCAGCGCCAGCCGTCTTCGCGCAGCATCTGGCGACGGTTCACGTTCCGCGGCGCTACTATACGCAGATCCTCCCGGGCATCCCGACGATCCGCGTCTTCGAGGCGCTCGCCTGCGGCATCCCGCTGGTCAGCGCGCCGTGGGACGATGCCGAGGGGCTGTTCCGGCGGGACGACTATCTGACCGCCGCCGACGGCGCGGCGATGACGCGCCAGCTCGAACGCTTGCGCGACGACCCCCACCTGCGTGCCGAGACGGCGGCGGCGGGGCTGGCGACGATCCGCGCCCGCCACACCTGCGCCCACCGCGTCGACGAGCTGCTCGCCGTCGCCGCGTCCCTTCAGGGACGCTCCCCGAATACGTCGCTCGCGCCCGCGCAGCGGAGCGTCGCGTGAGGATCGCCTTCTACGGCTCGAGCCTCGTGTCGTCGTATTGGAACGGCGCGGCGACCTATTACCGCGGCATCCTCGGCGACCTCGCGGCGCGCGGCCACGCCATTACCTTCTACGAGCCCGACGCCTTCGACCGCCAGGCGCATCGCGACATCGCCCCGCCCGACTGGTGCCGCTCGGTCGTCTACCCGGCGACGGCCGAGGGGCTGGCGAGCGTCCTCGCCGAGGCCGGTTCGGCCGATGTCGTCGTCAAGGCGAACGGCGTCGGCGTGTTCGACCGCGAGCTGCTCGAAGGCATCATCGCCGGCGCGCGGCCGGGCGCGCTCAGGATCTTCTGGGACGTCGACGCGGCGGCGACCCTCGACGAGATGCGCGCGGAGCCCGACCACCCGGTCCGCGCGGCGCTGCCGCACCTCGACCTCGTCCTCACCTATGGCGGCGGCGCGCCGGTAGTCGACGCCTACCGCGGCTTCGGAGCCGTGGAGTGCGTTCCGGTCTACAACGCGCTCGATCCGGCGACGCACTTCCCGGTCGCGCCCGATCCGCGCTTCGCCGCCGACCTCGCCTTTCTCGGCAACCGCCTGCCCGACCGCGAGGCGCGCGTGGAGGAGTTCTTCCTGGCGCCCGCCGCCGCGCTGGCGGAGCGCCGCTTCCTGATCGGCGGCAACGGCTGGGAGACCAAAGCGATGCCCGCCAACGTCCGCCACCGCGGGCACGTCTATACCGCCGAGCACAACGCCTTCAACGCGACGCCGCTCGCCGTACTCAACGTCGCGCGCGACAGCATGGCGAA
Organism: uncultured Alphaproteobacteria bacterium; assembly: GCA_963790285.1. Lineage (GTDB taxonomy): Bacteria > Pseudomonadota > Alphaproteobacteria > Sphingomonadales > Sphingomonadaceae > Polymorphobacter_B. The sequence goes on along the minus strand of CAWBNV010000005.1, from coordinate 275,972 downwards.
CGTCGGCTTCTCGCCGGCAACGCGGGTGTTCGAGGCCGCGGGCGCCGCGGCGTGCCTGATCACCGACGCGTGGGAAGGGATCGAGCTGTTCCTCGCCCCCGATACCGAGGTGCTCGTCGCGCGCGACGGCCGCGACGTCGCCGACCACCTCGCCGCGCTAACGCCCGAACGCGCGCGGAGCATCGGCACCGCGGCCCTCGCGCGCGTGCGTCGCGAGCACACTTATGCCCTCAGGGGCGCGCAGGTCGACGCGCTGCTCCGCGCCCACGGAAAAGCGCAATGAAACTCGTCGTTTGCGGTCTCAGCCTGTCGTCGTCGTGGGGCAACGGCCATGCGACGACCTTCCGCGCGTTGCTCACGGCCCTGCGCACGAGAGGTCACGACATCCTGTTCCTCGAACGCGACGTGCCGTGGTACGCCGACAAACGCGATCTGACCGACCCCGATTTCTGCCGCCTCGCCTTCTACGACAGCGTCGAGGGGCTAAGTGCTTGGAAGGACGAGATTGCTGCTGCCGACGCGGTTATCGTCGGGTCGTACGTTCCCGACGGGATCGCGGTTGGACGCTATGTTCAGGCAACCGCGCGTGGCGTAACCGCCTTCTACGATATCGACACACCGGTAACACTGGCTGCGCTCGATCGCGCTGCTTGCCAGTATCTATCGCCGGAACTGATCCCCGGCTATGACGTGTACCTGTCCTTTACCGGCGGTCCGACACTACGACGGCTGGAGCAACAGTTCGGCTCGCCGGCGGCACGGGCGCTCTACTGCTCGGTCGACCCGTCAATCTACGTACCGACCGGCGCGACCAAGCGTTGGGACCTGTCGTATCTTGGCACGTACAGTCCCGACCGCCAGCCGACGCTCGAACGACTGCTGCTCGAGCCTGCGCGTGCCCTCCCCGACCGCCGCTTCGTTGTCGCTGGACCGCAGTACCCGGAGATGACTTGGCCGGCGAATGTCGAGCGGATCGACCATCTTCCGCCAGCCGAGCATGCGGACTTCTATTCGGCGTCGCGATTTACGCTCAACGTCACCCGCGCCGACATGATCGCCGCGGGCTGGTCGCCCTCGGTCCGCCTGTTCGAGGCGGCCGCATGTGGAACGCCCATAATTTCAGATATTTGGCACGGGATCGACAACCTGTTCGGGCCCGACGAGATCGTCCTCGCCGCGACCGCCGCCGACGTCATCGCCGCCCTGGACCGCGACGGCAGCGCGATGGGCACGGCCGCCCGGGCGAAAGTCCTTGCCCGCCACACCGCAGACCATCGTGCCGCTGAGCTCGCGTCGTACTTAGTCTCCGCTCAAATGTTGCAGGTCGCGTGAGTATGAGAAGGGAAGACGCCATGAATGGCATCACCGTCGTCGCCGGGGGAGCAGGTTTCATCGGCTCGCATCTCTGCCGGGCACTGCTCGACCAGGGCCGCGAGGTGATCTGTGTCGACAATCTTCAGACGGCGCGTGCGTCGAACCTGCGTTCGCTCGAGGGTACGCCGGGTTTTACTTTCGTGCATGCCGACATCGTCGCACCGCTGCCCCCGGCCGTGACCGAGCGGACCGGCCGGATCGACCGCGTCTACAACCTCGCCTGCCCCGCCTCCCCACCCCACTATCGTGCCGACCCCGAGCACACGATGTTGACGAGCGTGGTCGGCACCCACCACTTGTTGCGGCTCGCCGAAGCCGCCGGGGCGCGTTTCCTGCTGACCTCGACGAGCGAAGTCTACGGCGACCCCGAGGTTCACCCCCAGACCGAAACCTACCGGGGCTCGGTCAACTGCACCGGCCCGCGCGCGTGCTACGACGAAGGCAAGCGCGCCGCCGAGACCCTGACTTTCGACTACGCCCGCGGCGGCCGCGCCGACGTGCGGGTCGCCCGCCTGTTCAATACCTACGGCCCCAACATGGACCCCGACGACGGTCGCGTGGTGTCGAACCTGCTGTGCCAGGCGCTGTCGGGGGTTCCCGTCACGATCTACGGTGATGGCAGCCAGACGCGCAGCTTCTGCTACGTCAGTGACACGGTCGACGGGCTGCTGCGGCTGATGGAGGCCGAGATCGACGCGCCCGAGCCGATCAACCTTGGCAACCCGGTCGAGATCACGGTTAACGAGCTGGTCGAGCGGGTCCGGGCGATTGTCGGGCGTGAGCTGACCGTCGTCCACCGGCCGCTCCCGGTCGACGACCCGCGCCGGCGGCGACCCGATATCAGCCGCGCCAAGGACTTGCTCGGCTGGAGCCCGCGCGTGCCGGTCGACACCGGCCTCACGCACACGGCGCGCTGGTTCGCCGGCGAAATCGGCATGCCGCTGCGTCACGACGCAGCGCAGGCCGCCTGATGGCAGCGACGATGCGGGCGGCGGTGCTCGCCGCGCCGGGCCGGATCGAGATCGCCGACGTGGCCGTTCCCGACCCGGCGCCCGGCGAGGTCCGTGTCCGCATCGAGGGCTGCGGTGTCTGCGCGTCGAACCTCGAACCGTGGGCGGGGCTCGAGTGGCTGACCTACCCGGGCGAACCCGGCGGCCTCGGCCACGAAGGGTGGGGCGTGATCGATGTGGTCGGTTCGGGTGTCACCGGCATTGCGCCCGGAGACCGCGTCGCGACACTCGGCACCCGCGCCTTCGCCGAGTTCGAAGTGGTGGCTGCCGCGGCCGTGATCCCGCTTGCCCAAGTCAGCGAAGCCTTCCCCGGCGAGCCGCTCGGCTGTGCGTTCAACATCTTCCGCCGCAGCGACATCCAGCCCGGGCAGACGGTGGCGATCGTCGGCATCGGCTTCCTCGGCGCGCTGCTGACGAAGCTCGCCACCGACGCCGGCGCGCGCGTTATCGCCATCTCACGCCGCAACGAGTTGCTTGCCCTCGCGCGGCAATTCGGGGCGGTCGCGACGATCCCGATGGACGACCACTGGACGATCATCGAGGCGGTACGCGCGCGGACCGGGGGCGAGCTGTGCCCGCGCGTCATCGAAGCGGTGGGTAAGGCCTGGCCACTCGACCTCGCCAGCGCGCTCGTCGCGCCCGGTGGACGCCTGGTCATCGCGGGCTATCACCAGGACGGACCACGCCAGATCAACGTCCAGGACTGGAACTGGAAGGGGATCGACGTCGTCAACGCTCACGAGCGCGATCCCGCCGTCATCCGCCGCGGGGTCGAGGAGGCGGTTGCCGCCATCGCGAGCGGGCTCATAGACCCGGCTCCGCTCTACACGCATCGCTACCCGCTCGAGCGGCTCGCCGAAGCGCTCGACGCGACACGCGACAAGCCGCCGGGCTTCGTCAAGGCGCTGGTCACACTGTGACCCGTCTGGGCTTCCTTGGCGTCGGACGTATCGGTCGCGACCGGATGGCGGCGATGCTCGCAGCGGGGTCGACCGCCGTCGCCGTCGCCGATCCGTCGCCTGAAGCGATTGCCGCGGCACTCGCGCTGGCGCCCGGAGCGACGGTCGTGGGAACGCTCGACGATCTGCTCGCCATGGATCTCGACGGCGTTGTGATCGCGACGCCGAGCGCGCTCCACGCCGCGCAGGCGATCCACGCACTGGAGGCCGGCATTGCGGTTTTCTGCCAGAAGCCGCTCGCCCGAAGCGCCGCCGAGACGCGCGCCGTCGTCGCCGCTGCCCGCGCGGCCGACCGGCTGCTGGCGATCGACCTGTCGTACCGCTTCACCGCCGGCATGGCCCTCATTCGCGACGTCGTCGCGCGCGGCGAACTCGGGCAGGTGTTCGCCGTCGATCTCGTCTTCCACAACGCGTATGGACCCGACAAGCCGTGGTTCTTCGATCCGGCCCTCAGCGGCGGCGGCTGCGTCGTCGACCTCGGTGTGCACCTCGTCGACCTCGCGCTGTGGGTCCTCGGCGGCGAGCCTGGCACGGTATCGGCAATCGTCCGACGCGAGGGGCGACCGCTCCGGCCGGGCGAGGTCGAAGACTTTGCCGTAGCGAGTTTCCCACTCGGCGATGCCGCCGTCCGTCTAACCTGCTCGTGGCACCTCCACGCCGGGCGCGACGCCGAGATCGCCGCAGTCTTCTATGGAACCGCCGGCGGCGCGGCGCTGCGCAACGTCGGCGGGTCGTTCCACGACTTCACTGCCGAGCGCTTCACCGGCACGGCGACAACGCTGCTCAGTACGCCGCCCGACGCCTGGAGCGGGCGTGCCGCCGCCGACTGGGCGACGCGACTTGCGAGCGGCCACGGCTATGACCCGGCAGTCGAACAGGCGATCGCCGTCGCCGACGTCCTCGACAGAGTCTACGCCGCGTGAGGCGGTGGCGCGCGACGCAATCGCGCGCCAACCCGTCTCATCCCAGATTTCCTTGTCCCTGGTGCTTCATCCGGGAATATGGTGATTTCCTCGCTATTACGAGATGGGCTATTCCCCTCGATATCGCCGCATGGTCAATGGCTTGCGTGTCGATTTCTCTAGGCAGAACAGGGAATTGTGGCCTCGGTATCAGGGACCAGCTCTAGCGTGAACACGGACTCTGCGCGGCCTGAACAGGTGTATAAAGAGCGTGCGTGTCCGGCGGGTATCGAAAAGCCTGGTTTCCCCACGATGCGGCGATGGAAGCGTGACGTTTACCTACCGTTCTTGCAATGATCGCTCGGCGGTGTTGCGGATCTCCAAAGACTTGGGCGAGAATTCGCGACGGCACGGGGTCGACGGAATGCATCAATTGGTGTCACGACGAATTCTACTTAAGCTCTATCTCCGGAACGCGCGCACCCACTCCAAAAAGCAGATTTGCCAGATCGCGAGCAGCATCGAACGGTTCGGCTTTAGGATCCCGGTGCTGATCTCGGACGATTGCGAGATCAGCACCGCGCTCGACCGGGGGCGGCAGCGAAGCTGCTTGGTCGCACCGAAGTGCCAACTTTGGCGCTATCACACCTCACCGCGACCGAGCGGCGAGCTTATGTCATCGCCGACAACAAGCTGGCGCTCAATGCCGGTTGGGACAGCGCGATACTGGCGATCGAGTTGCAGAGTCTGATCGACCTCGAATTCGACATTGAGCTGACCGGGTTCAGCTTGGTCGAAGTCGACCTCGTTCTCGACGACGCCCCCCGAAGCTAGCATCGATACGCCCGCCGGCCCCGACGACGTCGTCCTGCCAGTGCCGCTGCGGCCGGTGACCCACTTTGGTGAACTGTGGCACCTCGGTCGCCACCGCCTGCTCTGCGGCGATGCACGCGAGCGATCTGACTCCACGACACTGCTCGGCAACTAGCCGGTCGAACTCGTGTTCACCGATCCCCGTACAATGTCCCGATCGACGGCCATGTCTGCGGTTCGGACAGCGTCACGCACCGCGAGTTTGCGATGGCGGCCGGCGAGATGTCGGAGACGTCGTTTACTGCCTTCCTGACCGAGATGCTGGGCGCCATGGCCGCGACCTGCCGCGACGGGGCGACTGCCTTTGTCTGCATGAGCTGGCGGCACATGGGCGAACTGCTGGCGTTCGGAGCTTAGAGCGAAAGCGCTTCAACAGCGTAATCAGGCCGCTCGCTCTCTAAGTGCCGCCGCGTCCCGTAGTGAACAAACTCCCTAGGTTAGGCCGCTACCAGTCAGGCAGAACTGAGTAAAACCTATGGTACTGGCTTATGTGGCGATGTAGCCTTGCGTGCTCAAGGGTCGCGTGCAAACACTTCCCTAACGGCGGCGCGCTTGTACGCCTCGTTAGATAGCGCGAACGCACCGGCCAGTCCTGCCTGCTGGCCCAGCGCAGGCGCGACGATGAAGCTCGTGACGCAACTTCCTGCGCGCCAGCAAGGCCGTGCAGTGCCGCTTGTCCCACTATGCGATGGCAAACGGGAAAATCATGGCAGCAGGCGAATGCAAGTACAGCCTCTATCCTGCGCTCCGCATCGAAGGCTCAGGAATTTGTGGCGGGTCCGGCTGTGCCTTCATTTTCTCGGGTGAGGCACAGTCCGGTGAGGTGGCGGTCGATCTCCGTGGTCGGCGACAGCGGCCACCGCATCGGTTCATATCCGACAAGAAGCGCGGACCGCTGAACATGTGGACGCTCTGCGACATCGCCAGGCAGCCTTTTCACAGTACCGAGCGGCGGCTTAAGGCAGTGAAGGCCCGTCCTCGGACGCTCGCCGCGCATGTGACGCTCCGCGGTATCGGCCACCTGTTCATGCGGCTTTGTTCACTCTGCAGGCACGGATGCCTAGGTTGTGCGGAGTCGGTCAGCGACGGGCGGAGAGCACCCGCTCGAATAGCTCGAGCATGGCGGACCAGCCCCGCTCAGCTTGCTCGTAGTCGTAGACAGGAAAGTCGGGCTTCATCCAGCCATGTGCGGCGGGGTAGGTCTCAGCACGGTACCTCACGCCCGCAGCCACGAGCGCCGCTTCGAACTGCCGGACCATCTCGGGCGGATAGCTGGCGTCGTTTTCGGCTGCGGCGATATAGAGTTCGGCTTCAATGTCGCGCGCGAGCAGGTGAGGACTCGTCGACTGGTCGGTCGCAAGCCGGCCGCCATGGAAGCTTGCCACCGCAGCGAAACGGTTGGGCCACGTGCCCGCCGCCGCGATCGCCATTCCGCCACCCATGCAGAAGCCGACCGCTCCCACTTTAGTCCCCGCTACGTCGTCGCGTGTGTCCAGATAAGCGAGAAGCGCTCCAGTATCTGCCGCCGCCTTGAGGTTGTCAGTCGTGGCTACTCAGCGGGCCGAGCACCTGCCTGAAGTCACCGGCGAATACCTCCTTCGGTACGAACGGCCCGTATGGCCCGTATCGGTAGAAGAGATCAGGCAGCAGGACGAGGTAGCCCGCTTCGGCAAGCCGCTGGCTCATGTCGCTGATCGCCGGCCGAATGCCGCCTGCGTCCATGTAAACAACGACCACCGGCCACGGACCTGCACTCACTGTCGGCGTAAACAGCTGGCACGGGCAAGCGCCGTCATCAGTTCGGATTATCAGTTGTTCATGAGCCATGTTGTTTTCCGGTTATGAGGCTGCTCGGTGGTCCCGCTTTGATCGCCATGGCCGTCAATCGTGATGATCTCAGCGCTCCTGCCCGCAATTGTAACAGTATCGCCAACGCTGTTGCCGAGCAGCGCCTGCGCCGCGGGTGCAACGTAAGCGATCCGCCCCGCGGCGGGGTCGGCTTCATCCTCGCCGGTGATGCGGTAGGTCGCGGTCGAGCCGTCCTCGCGGACGACTGCCACTGTGCCGCCGAAGCGAACCGTCCCCTGGGCGTTGTCGCCTTCAACCAGCTGTGCCGTCGCACGGCGCGATGACCAGTAGCGCAGGTCTCGAGTCGCTCGCGCCATCGCCGTTCGATCTGTCGAAATGCCACTGCCCGCCTGTGCGGCAGCATAAGCCGCTTTCGCGGCCCGCAGTTCGGCATCGATCTGGGCGAGCCCGGAATCGGTAACGAGGTTGCGATGCAAGGAGATGGGTCGATCGGGAAGGTCGGCGGCAACTGCTTCGGCATCCCCCTCTTTCGTGAACGCCACGCTCATTCCAAGGCTCCATGCCGTGCGTCTGGTGACAGGCCCGGGACGTTACCTCCCGTTCCCACTTTCGAGTTGTGTACGGGCCTTTATCTGTGTTGGAGCCACTCATCCAGGCGCAGAGTATCGACGACCCATAATCGGGCACCTACCTGCACTTTGCCCTTTTCTAGAACCGAACGCTCGTTCAGTTCTCTTCTCTCAGCTTGAGGTGGCCGCGTTCGGTCGCCTCGTCGGCGGGGAACAGGCACTTGACGCGGAGCTCCTGGGCGGCGATCGCGGTCGGCGTCCCGACTGTGGCGACGATCGAGAAGTAACGTAGGATCTCGTTGCCCCTTACGAAGCCGATCGGGATCATCGGCAGTTGGGCTTCAGCGCGCCTGGTTGCCAGGACGGCGGATACACCCGGATACGCGAGGAGGGTGTCGATCAGCTGCGGGCCGGCACGGTCCAGCACGCGTCCAACCGCCTCCCGGCGGATACGATCAAGACGACGCCGAAACCGGCTTACCGAGAAACCGTCGCTAGAAGGCGGCAGAAGCTGTCGAAGCGCGTCTCTGCACCAGCCTCACGACGGCGGCACGGCCGATAACCCTCTGAAGACGCTTGCTAATTGAGCACGCCACCTGCAGACACCGCGAGTGCGCGGCATCACATCTGTGGACTGTGTGGCGCGCCCGGCTGGAGTCGAACCAGCGACCTCAGGATTAGAAGTCCCGTGCTCTATCCAGCTGAGCTACGGGCGCACGCGACTGACTTAGCCCGGTTGACGGTTCTGCGGAAACAGATTGTCGGGGTCGACCAGACCTCGCTCGCGAGCCCAAAGCGCGGCGGACATGCCGACCAGCAGCAACGCGAGCGAGTGGCTGTGTTCCTCGCTGAGCACCGACTTCAGGACCACGAAGTTGAAGCACATAATCCCGAGCGGCCCGGCGAGTTCGTGCTCGCGCGTCGCCGTGGTCATGAAGACGCGTACACCGATGACCGACGCGGCGAGGAACATTCCATAGAAGCCAATGGCCCCGGGGATCCCAATGTCGAGCAGGGTGGTCAGGTAATGATTATCGACCGTCAGCAAGCCACTGGGCGAATAGAAGCCGAGCGTCTTGGCACTCTGATCGAGACCGTAGCCGAGGGGGTGTGTAGCGATCTTAGGGATCGCCAGATTACGTTGGACGGTCCGCGCCTCGTCGCTCGAGGCCTGCGCGCCGCCCCCAAGGATGCGCATCGTCAGCGTGTGGCTGCTGAAGATCACGCCGATCAACGCACCCGCAACAAGGGGCGCGCCGAACAGAAGCGACGGCCCGATGATCGACGTGCCGTTCGCCCGCCATTGCCGGAACGCCCAGAACGGCACGTAGAGCCCGACCGACAGAAGCGTGCCGACGAGGCCGAGGCGCGACTGGGTGACGACGATCGCCGCGATGACCAGCGGCCACAGGAAAGCCATCGCGACGCGGAGCGCCGGTCGCCTTCCGGTCAGAAGAAAGTGGATGATGAATGGCGTGCACATCGCGAAGAATTCGGAGAGCACAAGGCTGTTCACGTACGGCCCACGCACCCGGTAGATGCCGTCGTCGGATCGCGCCTGACTGCCGAGGATGTTCGCCAGGGCATTGTCGTCGATCTTCATGAAGCTTGGAATGCTGTACGCCCAGGGTGGGTACCCGAGGCGTAGCTCGATGAAGCCGTCGACCGCCCAGATGGCCGCCATGATCAGCATCAGCCGGACGGCCCATGTTGCACCGCCGCGGGGCGCGAAGACAAGGCAGCCGATGAAAAACATCTGTACGAGGCGCAGCTCGTTGTCGAACAGGCCCTTCATCGATTCGGCGATGGCCGGCGAGAAGACCAGACTGACGACCATGGCCGCCTGCCAGATGAGGAATGTGGTCCACAGCAGCTTTGACGACCCAGCGACGGTGAGCAGGTGGTGGCGCAACGGCGACGACGTCGAGACGCTGTAGAGAAACAGGAACGTCAGACCGAACAGGGCCATGCGCGTCGGCGTCAGCCACGGCAGGCCCGGAAGAACGACGGCAATATAGTTAGGCCATGCCAGCATCAGGAACAGCGTCACGCCGAACATTCGCATGATCGGCCGCAGCGGGAAGATGCGCCGGTCGGGCATCAGCCACAGGGCGATCAGGAAACACACAACGACCGGCACGATGAGAACGACGATCAGCTCGGGCGGAAGAATGACCGCGGCCACGCCGTAGATCGCAGCGGCGAGCAGTTGCAGCGCCACGACCGCCGAGCGTCGCGCCAGCGAGGGCGCGACAGGGCCCCGTTGGTACGGCGGCAGGATAATCGTCGTTGCGTGCGATAGCGCCATCCGACCGCTATAGACGTCGGGCGCCACAGTCTGGAAGGGCCAAGTCGCGGCCATTGGCGGCCGCTGCGGCATAGGCTAGGCTCAGATGTTATCAGGGGAAGCGCGATGATCGTCCGGCTGCTGCTGCTTCTTCTCGCGCTGGTCGCCGCCCCTGCCGCGGCCGAGACGCTTGCCACTCCCGCCACCTTCAACGACGTGCTGCAGAGGGCGCGCCCCGGTGACGTCATTCGCCTCGCGCCGGGCACTTACGAGCCTATCAAGCTCCGCGATCGCCACTGGACGCCGCCCGTGACCGTCGAAGCGGGACAGGCGGAGCTGCGCGGAGGGCGCTTCGACGACATCTCGGGGCTGACGTGGCACGGAGGCGTGTTCGAGGGCGGCGACACGCTGGGCGCGGCACTCAAGTTCCAGGTGGGCGATCATATCATCGTCGACGGTGCGGCGTTCCACCATTTCACCAGCGTCGGCGTCATCTTGGGGCGCGTGACCGATGCACGGCTGACGAACAACGTGGTGACCGACTCCGGATCCGATGGGTTCGACGTCACATTATCCCAGCGCGTGGTGGTCGATCACAACCGCTGCCAGGACTTCCACCCCTTACCGGGAGCCCACCCCGACTGCGTGCAACTATGGTCCAAGCCGGAATTCGCGCCGGTCGCCGATATCGTGATCACCAACAATATCGCGATCGGCGATATGCAGGGCTTCACCGGCTTCGACGGTCCGCTCAACCGCGTTCGTGTCGAGCATAACTTCGCGCACGTCACCAACTGGCATGGAGTGGCGATGTTCGACTGCCACGACTGCGCGCTTCGCCACAACCGCGTCGAAACGATGTTCAACCCCAGGTTCCCCGAGGTCCGCGCCTGGGTGCTCGTCAAGGGCGGCGAGCGGGTGATCGACTGCGACAATCGGGCCAAGGACTACCCCGACTATCCCGGCCGGCGGAAGTGCAAGAAGGGCGAGGAGGGCTGACGGTCAGCGGAAGTTGTCGGCGTAGGTCTGGATCTTCAGCGGGCTCGGGCCGAGCCGAATGACCTCGTACTCGATCCCGTTGGCATCGGCATAGGCGGTCGCGGCATCAAGGTCGTCGAAGGCGAGGCGGACCTGCGACTGGGTATCGGTCGACCCGGTCCAGCCGGTCAGCGGGTCGAGCCGCTTCGCCTCGGCCGGATCGAAGTCGAGTAGCCAGCGTCCCACGCGCGCGCGGCCCGACTGCATCGTGCTTCGCGGCTGCTGATGGATGCGGGCCGGCATCGACGTCTCCCTCAGAAGGTCCGGGTTACGGCGAAGTCGACCGCTTCGAGCAGCGCCGCACGCGCGGCGTTCGCCGGAAATCCGGCGAGCGCGTCGGCGGCACGCGCGCCGTAGTGCCTGGCGCGGGCGAGCGTATCGGCGACCGCCCCGGTGCCGTCGAGCAGGCGGCGGGCATGCGCGAGTTCGCCCTCGCCCGCCGCATGGCCGAGCATCGCATCGCGCCAGAAACGGCGATCGGTCTCGTCGCCACGAGCGAACGCGAGGATGACCGGCAGCGTGACCTTGCCGTCGCGGAAATCGTCGCCCGCATCCTTGCCCATGACGCCGGCATCGCCGACATAGTCGATCGCGTCGTCGACGAGCTGGAAGGCGATGCCGAGATTGCGGCCATAGGCCTCGAGGCTCGCCTCGACCCCGGCGGAGCGCTCCGCGACGACGGCGGCGATCTGGCACGCGGCGGCAAACAGCACGGCAGTCTTGGCGGTGATGATCTCGAGGTAGCGATCCTCGCTCGTGTCGACGTTGCGCTGCGCGGTCAGCTGCGCGACCTCGCCCTCGGCGATGATCGCCGACGCCCCCGACAGGATGCGCAGGACCTTGAGCGACCCATCCTCGACCATCAGCTCGAAGGCGCGGGCGAACAGGAAGTCGCCGACGAGCACGCTCGCCGGGTTGCCCCATATCGTATTGGCGGTCGACTTGCCGCGCCGCAGGTCCGACCCGTCGACGACATCGTCGTGGAGCAGGGTCGCGGTGTGGATGAACTCGACCGCGGCGGCGAGCGCGTGGTGCCGCTGGCCGCCATAGTCGAGCAGCCGTGCGCAGGCGAGCGTCAGCATCGGACGCAGCCGCTTGCCGCCGCCCGCGATCAGGTGGCCGGCAAGTTCGGGGATCAGCGCCACCGGCGACTGCATGCGGTCGAGGATGACGTGATTGACGGCGCCTAGATCGGGCGCGCACAGGTCGAGCAGGGGCGTCAGCGACGGCCCGGCGGGCGAGCGCGGGCGCAAGGGCAGGACGGTCGCGGCCATGACCCCGCTATACGGCTCCGCTCTCGTGTGACAAGGCCCGTGGCACGACGCACCAGGCCGGGCGGTCACATGGCCGCAGTCCCCGCGCTCCCGCGCACGGCGCCGGCGCTTGCCTTCCCCGCCGCGCTCCCCGAAGGTCGTCGGCGAAAAAGGGGGACGCGGATGACCGACGCCACGCTCGATGCCTATCGCGAGTCGATCGACAACATCGACGCGGCGCTCGTCTTCCTCCTCGCCGAGCGCTTCAAGACGACGCAGAAGGTCGGTGCCTACAAGGCCGCGACCGGGCTCGCCCCGGCCGATCCGGCGCGTGAGGCGGCGCAGATCGCCCGACTGCGCGCGCTCGCCGGCCAGGCCAAGCTCGATCCCGAGTTCAGCGAGAAGTTCCTGCGGTTCATTATTGACGAGGTTATCCGCCACCACGCGGCGGCGGGCTCGCGCCCCTAGCGGCGGTCGGCCGGGCCGCCGGTCAGGACGAAGCGCCGGTCGCAGTAGCCGCAGTCGGCGAAGCCGCTCGCACCCATCTGCAGGTAGACACGCGGATGCCCGTTGGGGCCGCCATCCTCGTCGCCGTCGCATGCGACACGGGTCGCGGTGACGTAGAAGACCTCGGGCGGCGGGATGGCGTCCATGCCCGCCGACTAGCAGGCGCGAAGGGTCGCGGGAAGGGTGCCCTGCCCTTGCTCGCCCCGGCGGCGCGGACTATCGGCGACCGATGACCACCGCCATCGCGATCCGCGACCTTGAGAAGACCTATGCCGGGGGGAAGCGCGCGCTTGACCGGGTCAGCCTTGACGTCCCGCGTGGCAGCATTTTCGGCCTGCTCGGCCCGAATGGCGCGGGCAAGTCGACGCTGATCAACATCCTCGCCGGTCTGGTCCGGAAGTCGGGGGGGAGCGCGTCGATCTGGGGCTTCGACATCGACGAGCACCCGCGCAATGCCAAGGCGTCGATCGGCATCGTCCCGCAGGAGATCCTGTTCGACGCCTTCTTCACCCCGTTCGAGACGCTCGAGCTGCAAGCCGGGCTCTATGGCGTGCCCAAGGCTGCGCGGCGGACGATGGAGCTGCTGAAGGCGGTTCGCCTCGACGACAAGGCGCACGCGTACAGCCGCACGCTGTCGGGCGGCATGAAGCGGCGCCTGCTGGTCGCCAAGGCACTCGTCCACACGCCGCCGGTGCTCGTTCTCGACGAGCCGACCGCGGGCGTCGACATCGAGCTGCGCGCGCAGCTGTGGGACTATGTCCGCGAGCTCCACGCGGGGGGCACGACGGTGGTGCTGACGACGCACTATCTCGAGGAGGCGCAGGCGCTGTGCGACCGCATCGCCATCGTCGACGGCGGGCGGATCGTCGCCAACGACCGCACCGAGACGCTGCTCGCCACGGCGCAGGACAAGATCCTCGTCGTCACCGTCGACCGCGACGTCACCGAGGCGCCTGCGGTCGGCGGCAGCGTCGAGGTCAGGAACGCCCGGACGCTGAGCATTACCTACGACAAGCGCGAAGCCCAGGCCGGCGACATCCTAGCGCGCCTCAGCGAGGCGGGGCTCGGCGTCGTCGACGTCTCAACCCGCGAGGCCGACCTCGAGGACGTCTTCCTCAAGCTGACCGCGCGCGCGGCGTGAGCGAGCCGCAGGTTTACGACGTCGTCGTCGTCGGCTCGGGCGCCGCCGGGCTGACGACCGCGCTCGGGCTTGCCGACCGGTTCCGCGTGGTCGTCCTGGCGAAGGGCGGCATCGGCGACGGGTCGACCGCTTGGGCGCAGGGCGGGATCGCCGCCGTCCTCGAGCCCGGCGATACGATCGACAGCCATGTCGAGGACACGATGATCGCCGGCGGCGGGCTTAACGACCGCGCCACCGTCACCTATGTCGCCGAGCACGCCGCCAGCGCGATCGACCGGCTGGCCGACATCGGCGTCCCGTTCAACGTCGGCGAAGGCGTTGGCGAGCGCTTTCACCTGACCCGCGAGGGTGGTCACAGCCATCGCCGCATCGCCCATGTCGACGACGCGACCGGCTGGGCAGTCCAGGACGCGCTCGCCAAGGCCGCCGCCGCGCATCCGAACATCACGCTCATCGCCGGCCAAGCGGTCGTCGACCTGATTACCGAACGCCACGTCGACGGCGCGCGCTTCGTCCGCCGCGCATGCCACGGCGTCTATGCCTTCGATACCGTGACCCGGCGGGTCGAGCGCTTCACCGGCCGCGCCGTTGTGCTGGCGACCGGCGGCGCGAGCCGCGTCTACCAGTTCTCGACCAATCCCGACGGCTCGACCGGCGACGGGATCGCAATGGCGTGGCGCGCCGGCTGCCGCGTGTCGAACATGGAGTTCAACCAGTTCCACCCGACCTGCCTCTACCATCCCAAGGTCAAGAACTTCCTGATCACCGAGGCGATGCGCGGCGAAGGCGGGCACCTGCTGCTGCCGGACGGCACGCGCTTCATGGCCGACTACGACGAGCGCATGGAACTGGCGCCGCGCGACGTGGTGGCGCGCGCGATCGACGCCGAGATCAAGCGGCTGGGCCTCAGTCACGTCCGGCTCGACCTGACCCACCTGGGGGCGGACTTCGTCGTCCACCACTTTCCCATGATCCACGCCCGCCTGCTCGACCTCGGCATCGACTGCACGCGCCAGTCGATCCCCGTGGTGCCGGCGGCGCACTACACGTGCGGCGGGGTGCTCGTCGACCTCGCCGGGCGGACCGACCTGCCGGGGCTCTACGCGGTCGGCGAAGTGTCGCAGTCGGGGCTGCACGGGGCCAACCGGCTGGCGTCGAACTCGATCCTCGAATGCCTCGTCTTCGGCGTCGCTGTCGCCGACGACATCGTCCACGCCTGGGACGCGCTGCCCCCGCCGCCGGCAACGCGGCCGTGGGACGAGAGCCGCGTCACCGATTCCGACGAGGAAGTCGTCGTCACCCACAACTGGGCCGAGCTGCGCCGCTTCATGTGGGACTATGTCGGCATTGTCCGGACCAACAAGCGCCTCGAGCGCGCCGCTCACCGGGTCAAGACGCTGCGCAAGGAGGTCCACGACTATTACAGCGACTTCCGCGTCACCCCTGACCTCATCGAGTTGCGTAACCTCGTCCAGGTCGCCGACCTGATCGTCCGCTCGGCGCGGCGACGGCACGAGAGCCGCGGGCTCCACTACAGCGTCGATTATCCGGCGACCGACCCGGTGCCGCGTGACACGATCCTCGACCCGTGGACGCGCGACTGACGCCGGCCGTCGCGGGGTTCCCATGGCGCGGCGCGACCCCTAGGGTGCGGCGCTTCGCCATCGCGGGGCACGCATGACGCAGGTCGGCATCATCATGGGCAGCCAGTCGGACTGGGCGACGATGCGCGCCGCCGCCGACACGCTGGCCCAGCTCGGCGTCCCGCACGAGGTTCGCATCGTCTCGGCGCACCGCACGCCGCACCGGATGGTCGACTATGCGACGACTGCCGCGGGCCGCGGCCTGCGCGCGATCATCGCGGGGGCCGGCGGCGCGGCGCACCTGCCGGGAATGGTCGCCGCGCTGACCCGCCTGCCGGTGTTCGGGGTACCGATCGAGAGCAAGGCGCTGTCGGGCATGGACAGCCTGTTGTCGATCGTCCAGATGCCCGCCGGTATCCCCGTCGGCACGCTTGCGATCGGCCATGCCGGCGCGGTCAACGCCGCGCTGATCGTCGCGGCGCAGCTGGCCACGACCGACGACGCGCTGGCGGCGCGGCTCGACGCATGGCGGGCGGCACAGACCGCGCGGGTCGCCGACCGCCCCGAATGATCGCTCCCGGCGCGACGATCGGCATTCTCGGCGGCGGCCAGCTCGGGCGGATGCTGGCGCTGGCGGCGGCGGCGATGGGCTACCGCATTCACGTCCTCGCGCCCGAGGCCGAGCTGCCTGCCGGCGACGTCGCTGCCGAGGTGACGCGCGCGGCGTACGACGACGTGGCCGCGCTCGACGCCTTTGCCGCCGCGGTCGACGTCGTCACCTACGAATTCGAGAATGTGCCCGTCGCGACCGTCGCCCACCTCGCCGCGCGCGTCCCCGTCCGCCCGGGCGCGCGGGCGCTCGAGGTGGCGCAGGACCGGCTGGCGGAGAAGACTTTCGTCGCCCGCCTCGGCGGCACCCCGGCGCCGTTCCGCGCGGTCGCCTCGCTCGCCGACCTTCATGCCGCACTGGTCGACGTGGGGACGCCGGCGATCCTCAAGACCCGGCGCTTCGGCTACGATGGCAAGGGCCAGGCGCGGATCGCCACGCCCGGCGACGCCGCCGCGGCGTGGGCGGCGACCGGCGGCGCCCCGGCGGTGGTCGAGGCGATGGTCGCCTTCGACGGCGAGTTCTCGGTCGTGCTCGCCCGCGGCAGCGACGGCGCGACCGTGGTTTACGACGTGCCGCACAACGTCCATGTCGACGGCATCCTCGACACGAGCACCGTCCCGGCCCCGCCGGCGATCGCCCGCCACGCCCCCGCCGCGATCGCCCTCGCCCGCCGCGCCGCCGACGCGCTCGATTATGTCGGGGTGCTGACGTGCGAGTTCTTCGCTTGCCGTGCCGGACCGGTGTTCAACGAGATGGCCCCGCGCGTCCACAACAGCGGCCACTGGACGATCGAGGGCGCACGCGTCAGCCAGTTCGAGAACCACATCCGCGCCGTCTGCGGCCTGCCGCTCGGGCCGACCGCGCTGACCGCCGCGGGCGTGACGATGACCAACCTGCTCGGCGACGCGGTCCACGACTGGGCGACGATCCTCGCCGACCCCGCCGCCCACCTCCACCTCTACGGCAAGAGTGAGGTCAAGCCCGGCCGCAAGATGGGGCACGTGACGCGGCTCTAGGCGTTGAGGGGCGATGGCAACCACCCGCGACACGCTCGACCGCCAGATGCGTGCCGCCGCCGCCGCGGGCAACTTTGAGCTCGCGGCGCGGCTGCGCGACGAGCTGGCAGCACTCGATGTGGCGGCGGCGGCGCGGGAGAGCGGCGATCTTCACCGCCAGCAGCCCGGCGCGATGGGACTCGGCAGCTCGCGCCAGGCGGTCGAGCCGCCCGCGGGGTGGAAGCCGCCGCGCCGCCCCGACCCGATGACCGCCAACCGGTCGAAGCCGCGCCGCGGCTGACCGCTCAGCCCGCCATTGCCCGACCCATGCGGCGGATCGCGGCGACCTTCGCGGTGAACGGCGCCCAGTCGTCGTGGTCGGCGATACGGCGCCACAACGCTTCGATCTCGCCGATCGGCAGGCCGCACGGCGCCGCGTCGGACCAATAGTCGGCGGTGGTCGTCGCCGCGGATGCGAACGCCGACACCGCCGCGACGAACGGCGCGAACTCGGGCGCGCCATAGTCGTCGGCCCCGGGACGTAGCCGGCCGCCGCGCCAGTCGAACCAGAAGCGGTCGAGGTTGGCGCGGCTACTCCCGAGCGCCGTCACCAGCGCCTCGCCGAGCACCCGGTCGCGGGCGTCATCGAACGCGCGCACGCCGAGCCGGCGCAGCAGCGCTGCGGTCAGCGCCGCGGTGTAGCGCGCGCCGAACGCCTCGAGCGGCGGCCGCAGCGTCTCGACCGGGGCGACAAGGCGCAGCGCGTGCGCCAGCTGGAAGACGTTCCACTGGAGCGCCTCGGGCTGGCGGCCGAAGCTGTAGAGGCCGTGGTGGTCGAAGTAGGCGGCGGTGAAGTCGGGGTCCCACGCGGTCGCGAAGCGGTACGGGCCGTAATCGAACACTTCGCCGGTGATGTTGATGTTGTCGGTGTTGAGGACGCCGTGGACGAATCCCGCCGCCATCATCTGCGCCGCCTGCGCCGCGGCGTTGGTCACGGCGTGGTCGAGCAGCGTCGCGTATGGGTCGGCCAGCCCCTCGCCAGCGAAGTAATGGGTCAGCACATAGGCGGTCAGCCGCGTCATGTCGTCGGCCAGCCCGAGCGCGGCGAGGCGCTGGAAAGTGCCGTAGCGGACGTGCGAATGGTTGAGGCGGACGAGCACCGCGCTGCGCGTCGGCGACGGCTCGTCGCCGCGGACGAGCTCTTCGCCGGTCTCGACGACCGACAGCGTCCGCGACGTGTCGACCCCGAGCGCGGCCAGCATCTCGGTCGCCAGCACCTCGCGGACCGCACCCTTCAGCGTCAGCCGCCCGTCGCCGGCGCGGCTCCACGGCGTCGTCCCCGACCCCTTGGTGCCGAGGTCCATCAGCCGCCCGAAGCGGTCGCGACACTGGGCGAACAGGAAGCCGCGCCCGTCGCCGAGGTCGGGATTGTACACGCGGAACTGGTGGCCGTGGTAACGCATCGCGAGCGGCACCGGCAGGCTGTCAGGCAGCGGGGCGAAGCGGGCGAAGTGACGGACCCAGTCGGCGTCGCTCAAGCCGTCGAGGCCGATTTCGGCCGCGGCGGCGTCGTTGCGGAATCGCAGGATCGTGGCCGGAAAGTCGGCCGGCGCGACAGGATCCCAAAAGGCCGGGCCGAGGTCACGGACCGCGGCCGCGCCCTCGAACCTCACGCCAGCACGTAGCCGCAGGCGGAGCGGACGAAGCGGATCGTCTCGGCGAGCACCTCGGCCCGACGCTCGTTATCCTCGGTGCCGACGACCGCATCGATCGCCTCGCCGACGACGGCATAGGTGAGCGCGGCGGCGAACGGGATGTTGACGCCGGTGATGCCGTGCTTCGCCATCGCGGCCGTCATCTGCTTGGCGACCCAGTCGCATGTCACCTCGCGCGACGCGCGGTAGAAGGGCTCGGCTTCGGCCGCCATCATCTGGCGCGGCTTGCCTTCGCTGCAGACCTCGCCGGTCAGCGTCTCCCACTCGCGGTGCTCGATGCAGAAGTTGATGCAGCGGGTGATCATCACCCCGGGCTCGAGGTCCTCGAGCGCGTCGTCGCCCTGCATGACCGCGATCATCCGCTCGCCGTACAGGCGGCCGATGTCGACGAGCAGGTTCTTCTTGGAGCCGAAATGATAGAAGATCGACCCTTCCGACACGTCGGCGGCGCGGGCGATGTCGGCGGTGCCGGTGGCGGCGAAGCCCTTGGTCGAGAACAGCAGGTTCGCCGCCTCGAGAACGCGCTGGCGCGTCTCGGCCGGATCGTAGCGACGGCTGCGGGGTTCGACGGCACGGGTCGCCACGATCATCCTTCTCCCAAGTCCAAGCAATCAGCTATGGCAGCGAACTGAGCCATAGTCAAAAGCCGATGACCGGGCGATGAACCGGAACTTCGCATGCTGGTTAGATCGGGGTCTAAGTTGTCACGACGATACGTGCAGATCGTCCACTACCGCTCACCCGAGCAAGCGAAAGCAATGGCTTAGAACGAACCAAACTTCACACGCGAAGTTAACCGCGGGGGTTCAGCGTACCCCGGCGCGGTCGCGCATCGCCTTGCGGACGACCATCCCGCCGACCGCTGCGGCGATCATGCCGCCGGGCCCGAGGCGGCGCAGCACCATCGGCAACAGCGCGCCGACGACGGCTCCCGCCGGCCCCGATGCCGCCCCGCCGACGCTGCGCGCGACGCTGCGACCCGCCATCATCGCTACGATCCGACCGAGCATGTCCGTCTCCCTCGGACGCGTAAATGGCCCGGCCGCCGCTTTGTTCAATAGTCGCGCTTGACCCGCAGGTTGGCGCTCGTGCCGCCGAGGGTGGCGACGGTCGACAGGATCGAGAACGACCGCGACAGCGCGATCTCGATCGACGTCGCCGAATAGCCCTGGGCGTCGGTGGCCAGCTCGACGTAGAGCCGCCGGCCGATGTATTTGCCCGCCGCGATCGTCGTCTTGCGCCCCGTCAGCGTGTCGGCCGGCATCGCGCGCAGCCGGTCGATCCGCAGCCCCTTGCGCACCGCGCCGAACGGATCGAGCGCTGCCCCGACGCCGCGGCCGTTGCTGCGCAGGCTGGCGAGCGCGCCGGCGAGCTGGATCGCTTCGGGCGCCGACAGCGTCGTGATCGATGCGCCGAACAGCACGCGGCTCAGCACCTCGTCCTCGGGCAGCGCCGGGACGGACGAGAAGCGGATGTCGGGGTGGAGCGCGGTCCCGGTGAGGCTGAGGTCGGCGGTGAACCCCGAACTCGTGTTCTCGGCGACGATGTCGATGACCGGATCGGGCGGGAAGCCGCCGGCGAAGCGGACGTCGCCGCGCGTCAGGCTGAAGCGCTTGCCCGAGAAGTCGTAGTCGCCGCGCACCAGCTGCACGCGCCCGGCGACCTCGGGCGCGGTCGCGCGACCGCCGATCTTCAGCGCACCGCGCCACAGCGAGTTGAGTCCCAGCCCCTCGACCGCGACCGTGTCGCGCGCATTGAGCGCGACGTCGAGCGTCCACTGCGTCGGCTTCGTTGCCTTGACGGGCGCGCGGCCGAGCACCTCGGTGTGCCGCTCGCTGACCTCGAGGACGGGCACGTCGGCGTTGGCCGTCGCGCGACCGAGCCGGTAGCGGGCGCGGACGATATCGAGCGCGCCCGCGA
Organism: uncultured Alphaproteobacteria bacterium; assembly: GCA_963790285.1. Lineage (GTDB taxonomy): Bacteria > Pseudomonadota > Alphaproteobacteria > Sphingomonadales > Sphingomonadaceae > Polymorphobacter_B. The sequence goes on along the minus strand of CAWBNV010000005.1, from coordinate 255,427 downwards.
TCCGCCCCGCGCCGCCGTCGCTGTGGAGCGTCAGCTTGCCGGTCATCGTCGCGCGGACGTCGTCGCGGTTGATCGCCTGTGCGTTGTCGAGCATGACGGCGATGTCGAGCGGAAAGCCGCGTTCGGCGGCAAGGTCGATCCGCCCCGATGCGGCGACGCGTCCGTCCTTGCCGATGCTCCCCGCGAACGCGGCGAGGTCGAGGCGCGACTGGGTGAAGCGCCCGTCGATGGTGGCGTTGTCGATCACCGTGCCGAGCGTGATGTTCTCGATCCGCAGGCCATGGGCGGCGATCGTTCCGGCCAGCCGTGGGTCGCCGAGCCGGCCGCCGGCATCGACCGCCAGCGTGACCGGTCCGCGGACATCGAGCCCGGAAACGCCGGCGAGCGCCCACAGCGCCTGCGACGGCCCGTCGAAGCGGGCGCTGCCCGTCAGCGGCGCGGCGAGCAGCCGGTCGTGCAGGCTCGCACCGGGGCCGAGGCGGAGGTCGGCCTGCGCCCGCCCCACCGCGGCCCCGCCCCCGACGACGACCGCGCGCACCGCCGCGGCGTCGGGCGTCAGCGCCGCGTTGACGCCGAGGTCGACCGCCACCGGTGCCCCCAGGCCGGCCCGGGTCAGCCCGGCGATCCGCAGCGACACCGTTCCCGTCGGCGCACCGTTCGCCGGCAGCGCGACCGCGAGCGTGCCCGACGCGCGCCCGCCGAAGTTCCAAGTCGGATCGATGAGGGTCAGCAGCGACAGGCCGAGGTTGTCGGCGCGCACGGTCGCGCGCACCCCATCGCCGGTGCTGCCGGCGACCTCGACGCGGCCGTCGGGCGTGACGACCGTCACCGGCGCGAGCCGCCACACGCCGCCGGTCCGGTCGAGCGTCGCCCGCCGGTCGAGGCGGACGGCGCGGCCGTCGACCGTCCCGCTGCCGCCGAGGTCCACATGGTTGCTCGCCCCCCGGGCGTCGGCGGCGAGCGTGAACGGCACGCCGGCGGTCCCGGCGGCGGTCACCGACGCGCTCCCAACATCGTTCGCATAAGCGACCGCTGCCGCCGCCGTGGCGACGGTGACCCCGCCGCTGTGGACGTCGCCGAGCGTCGCGTGGAGCTCGACGACCGGGGACGCGCCGCCGACGACGGCGTGGCCGGTGACGCTGCCGCGCCCGATCCGCGTCGCGCCGACCTGCGCCGCGGTCGCGGACAGGGCGAAGTCGGCGCGCTGGAGCGGGCCGGCGGGCGATAGAACGATCGTGCCGCTGAGGCCGCTGCCGCCGACGGCGAGGCGTCCGCTCGCGCGGTCGGCGGCGTCGAGGGTCAGCGGTCCGCGGACCGTCACCCCGGCGACGGCAAGCGCGACATCGGCTCCCGTCCCGTCCGGCGCGAGGCGCGCGTCGAGGGTCGCCGCGCCCGCCGCCGTCGTCCCATGCGCCGCGACCGTCCACCCGCTCGGCCCCGGCGCGACATGCGCGCTGACCGCGGTGACGCCGTAGCCGGGGTTCGCAAGCGCGACTTCGGCGGTCGGTGCGGCGAGCGGTCCGGCCAGCGTCACCGCCGCCGGGCCATAGTCGCGCGACTGCCCACGCGTTGCGATATGCGCGTTGCCGACGGCGTCGATCGTCCCCGCGCCGACCTGCGATAGTCCGGGCGCGACAAGGCGCAGGTCGGCGAGGCGGACGCTGAGGTCGGGCGCGACGTCGACCGCGCTGGTGACGACCGGCGTCCCGGCGAAGACGGTCCGGAACAGCCCGGAATCGATCCGCGTGCCGACCGCGCGCACCGTTCCGGTCACCCGCGTGCCACCGGGCGCGGGAAAGGCGCGGACCTTCGCGGCGATGCTCGCGACACCGAGGTCGCCCACGGCGTAGCGCGGGACGACCCCGTCGAAGGTTGCACCATAGTCGCCGTCGAAGGCGAGGCGCACGGTCGCCGTCCCCGCGACGCCGGCGCCGGCGAGGCGCAGCGGCCCGGTGATCGCATGGGCGGCGACGGTCAGCGGCCCGCTCGCGCGCAGGTTGGCGAGCAGCGGCGCGGCCTCGCCGACTCCGCCGACGGTGGCGACGCTCGCGCTGACGGGCACGACGAGTGGCGCGCGGCCGACGACATGGCCACTCGCGCGCAGGGCGGTGAAGGTCGTCGCCCCCCACGCAAAGGCGGGGCTGGTCACGGCATAGTCCGCGACCGGCACGGCGAAGGTGCCGCCGACGCGCCCGGTCAGCGCGATGTCGCGGCCGGTCAGCCGCGGGAACAGCGCGCGCGGCTCGAGCACGCGCGCGGCGACGCGGACGCCGGAGATCACTTCATGTCCGAAGTCGGCGCTGCCGGCGAGGGTCACCGCGACCGCGCGCGAGGTCGCCGCGAGCCGCGCCGTCAGCACGCGCCCGGCGAGCCGCCCGTCGCCATCGAGCCGCACCCCGCCCGCGGCCGCGCGCGCGCCCATGCCGTCGAGCAGCGGCGCGGGTGCCACCGTCCCGGCGACGCCGAGCCGGCCACCGGCTTCGGTCAGCGTCAGGTCGGCAAGGCGTGCGCCGCCGAGCCGCGCCGTCGCCGTCCCGTGCCATGCCGCATAAGTGCCCTTCCCCGCGACACGCGCGTCGAGCGCCGCGGGCAAGTCGAGCAGCCGCGCGAGCGTGCCCTTCGCCGGCGCAGCGACGGTCGCGGCTACGTCGAAGCGGTCGGCGTCGGGCTCGGCATCGAGGGTCGCGGCGACGACGTCGCCACCGGTCGCGCTCGTCGCTGCCAGCCGCAGCCGCGCCCGCCCGCGCACCGCCTCACCGCCGCCGTCGAGGCGCAGCGTCTCGGGCGTGCCGGTGACCGGGGCGGCGAGGTCGAGCCGGTCGATCGTCAGCCGCCCGACGACGATGTCGATGTCAGGCAGAACCCGCTCGTCGGCGCTCGGCCGCAGCTTCGGTCGACGCAGCACGGTCAGGCTCGCCGCATGTGCCGAGCGCACCGTCAGCCGGTTCGCGGTCAGCGTCCACGGCCGCCAGTCGAGATCGACGGTCGGCGCGCGCGCGAAGACGCCGGCCGGGTCGGCCAGCGCAAGGTCGTGGATCGTCGCGCGACCAAAGATGTCGCCGTCGATCCGCCCGACAGTGACGCGCAGCCCCGACTGCGGTGCATAGAGCGGAAGCGCGCGGACGATCAGTGCGCGCCCGGCGTCGGTGCCGACGAACCACTGTCCACCGACGACGGCGACGACGAGCAGCACCGCGAACGCCAGCACCCCGCCGACCACGAGGCTGTGCCGCCGCGCGAAGCTCGCCGCGGTCAAAACGCCTGTCCGATCGAGACGTAGAACTGCACGCGGGCATCGCCGCGCTGCGGGTTGATCGGCGTCGCGACGTCGATCCGCACCGGACCGAAGCCGGTGTAGTAGCGCACGCCGATGCCGCCGCCGTAGCTGACGTTGCGGAAGCGGGGGACGAGGCTGGTGTCGACCTCGCCGGCGTCGAGGAACGGGACGATGCCGAAGCTGCCGAAGCGGATACGCGCCTCGGCGCTCGCCTCGACGATCGAATCGCCGCCGGTCGGGGTGCCGTCGGCCGCCTTCGGCCCGACCGCCTGGAAGCCGAAGCCGCGGACCGACCCGCCACCGCCGGCGTAGAAGCGCCGCGTCGGCGCGATGTCGCGCTGCGCCGCCCCGGCGATGGTGCCGACGTGGCCGCGTGCGGCGAACGTCACCCGGTCGCCGAGCGGCAGGTACGCGCTGCCTTCGACCTGCAGCTTCATGTAGCCGAAGGTGGTGCCGTTGAACGACACCTCGGGCGAGGCGCGGCCGGTCAGGCGGAAGCCGCGATGCGGATCGAGCAGGTTGTCCGATCCGTCATAGGTCAGGCTCGCCGGCGCCGCGGCGATGTAATAGGTGCGCTCGGGGTTGCCGGCGGCGCTCTTGTCGCGTTCGGTCGAGATGTCGGCCTCGGCGCCGGCGGAGAAGTACCATTTCTTCTGCCAGATCAGGTTGGTCTCGCGCGCGATCCCGGCGCTGAAGGTCAGCGTCCGGGCATTGAACGCGTCCTGCGTCGCCGTGTCGAAGCTCGCGCCGACGGTCAGCGTCAGGTCGCGCTGGCGCCAGTTGAGCCGCCGCAGCTCGACGCCGAACAGCTGCTCGCGCTCGGCCCCGACCGCGCGCACTGTTACCGCGCCATTGGGCGGCAGCAGGTTGCGGTGCTGGAAGCTCGCCTCGGCGCGGACCCCCTGCGACGTCGAATAGCCGGCGGTCGCGGCGATCGTCCTGAGCGGCGCGCTTTCCGTCTTGACGACGATGTCGACCGCTTCGCCGCCGTTCGCCGCAGGGCCGGCGGCGACCGGGGTCAGCGACACCGAGCCGACAAGCCCGGTCGCGACGAGCGCCCGCCGGAGGTCGTCGAGCTGCCCGGCGTCGTACGGTTCGCCGGGCTTGAACCGCGCGAGGCGGGCGAGCTCGCGCGGCGGGACGATCGACTTCCCGTCAGTCCGGATCGCGCCGAACACGCCCTTCGCGCCGGGATCGATCGCCTGCGTCAGGGTCGCGGTGCGCGTCGCATGATCGACGACGATGTCGGGCGGTGCGATTGTCGCGAACGGATGGCCGTGCGCGGCGAGGTACGCCTTGAGCCCGTCCTGCCCCGCCTCGACCTTCTCGGCGACCAGCGGGTCGCCGGTCTTGACCCCGAGCCCGTCGGCAACGTCGCTCGCCGACCGCCCCGGCGGCACGACAACGGCGACGTCGCTCAGCGTATAAATTGGGCCGGGGTCGACCTCGAGATGGACCGTGGTCGGTGGCCCCGGCGCGATTGTCACCGTCGTCCGCCCGCCGTAGTGGCCGAGGCTGCGCAGCAGCACGTCGATCAGGTCGCGGTCCTCGGCGATGCGACGGTTGATCTGGGCGAGGTTGGCGACCGCACCGCGCCCCTTGAACAGCGCCGATTCGGCGCGGAAACGGGCATCGAGGCGCAGGTCGTCTAGTCCCGCGACGGTGACCGCGTAGCGGACGTCGCCCGTCGCCTCGTCGGGTGCGGCGGCGGTGCCGAAGGGGGCCGCCATGTCGGGCCATGCGACGAGTCCGGCGGGTGTCGCACCGCTCGGGAGAACGGGGGTCACGACCGCGGGTGCGGCAGCGACCGGCGGCATCGTCTGCGCCCCCGCGCCTGCCGCCCATCCCCCGACGAGGACGGCACGGCCGAAGGAACGAATACGCATCGCCCGCGACCCTAGTCGACGCCGCGAGGCGGCGCAAAGCGGCTCGCCGCGCGGGCGCTCGGTTCGTCGCGGCGGCGCACGGACACGAGCGCGCCGGCACGCGCCGAGGTCGCAGACACGGCGAAGTCGATGGTCAATGCAGCTCCGAAGGCGGGTCCCGGCCGCCGCTATTCACCTTTGCTACCTTAGTGTAGCCTGAAGCGGCTTGGGGGCCCGATGACGTTTTCGACTGCAGAGACGTCGTCGCAACCGGCCGCGGACACGCGGCGACCGGTGTTCATCTCGTACGCGACTGCGGACCGGGTCGAGGCGCTCAAGGTCTGCGAGGCGATCGAGCGGCGCGGCACCGCGTGCTGGATCGCGTGCCGCGACGTCGAGCCGGGCGAGAACTACCAGGAGGCGATCGTCGCCGCGCTGCGCCGGTCGCGCGCGATGGTGCTGATCTTCTCCGACGCGGCGAACAATTCCGACGAGATCAAGAAGGAGCTGTCGCTCGTCAGCCGCTTCCATGTGCCCCTGATGGCGCTGCGCCTCGAGAACGTCGAGCCGAGCGACGCCTTCGCCTATGAACTGTCGACGCGGCAGTGGATCGACCTGTTCACCGGGTGGGACCGTTCGCTCGACCAGCTCGTCGGACGTATCGACGCAGTGTCGCCCCTTGGAGCCGCCGGGGCGAGCATCCCAGCGAACGCGGACGGTCAGCGGAGCCGTCCCCTCGTCACCCAGCCGGCGCCGGCGCGCCGCCGGACGCTGATTGCGGCCACGGCAGCCGTCGGTATCGCCGCCGTTGCCACCGGCGGCTGGTTCGCGATGCGGCCCGCGGCCAAGGTCGAGCATCCGCTCGAGGTCCGCCTCGGCGACTTCCAGCGGCTGTCGCCCGACCTGCCCGCCGGGCTGCCGCAGGCGATGCGCGACGAGATCAGCGCCGCGTTCGCCAAGGACGGCACGATCGGCGTGTCGACCGCCCCGACGCCACCGCCGGGCAGCAAGCCGGCCTATGTGCTCAACGCGACGGTGCGCAAGGACGCCGACAAGCTGCGCGTCGTCGCCCGGCTCGCAAACGACCATTCGGGGACGATGCTCTGGTCGTACAGCTTCGACTATCCGACGGCGACCCTGGGGCTGGTCGCGCGCAAGCTCGCGATCGACACCGGCAGCCTGATGCGCTGCGGCCTGTTCGGCGCCTCGACCTATCCCGGCGCGGTTCCCGATCCCGTGCTCAAGGACTATCTGTCGTTTTGCCAGGCTTCCGGTATCGTCGAGTTCGAGCCGACGAAGGCGCTCGACTCCGCGCGCAAGGTCGTCGCCGCCCTGCCGGACTTCTCGTGGGGCTGGGCGGCGGTCGAGAGTGCGGCCGGGGCGGCGATGGGTTCCGCCAGCACGCCGGTAGCACGCGAGGCGATGCGCAAGACTGCTTTCGACGCAGCGGCCATGGCGATCAAGCTCGATCCGGCGAACAGCGAGGCCCTGCTGGGCAAGGCATTCCTGATCGATCAGCGCGACCGGGTGGGCCGCGAGCGGCTGCTCAAGCAGGCGATCGCGGCGCGGCCGCTCGCCTGCGAATGCCAGCACCATGCCTATACCAGCTTCCTTTTCGAGGTCGGGCGGCTCGACGCCGCGATCGGCGAGGCGCAGCGTGCTTCGGACGTGCGGCCGCTCGACGGCAACGCCAAGGTGATGCTCGGCATGTTGATGCTGGAGGTTGGACGGGCCTATGACGGCAAAGCGCAGATCGAAGCCGGGGCCACGCTGACGGCCGATCCACATACCCCCGGGCTCACCGCAATGCTCGCCGCCCCATTCACCGGCGAATGGGCAGCCGCTCTCACTGCCGCGCGCGATCCGATCCGGCAGTCGCCTGAAGATTGGCGCGTGGCGCGGATCGCCACCTTTGAAGCGATGATTGCCAACGATCCCGCGGCCAAGGCTGCCGCCGCGCGCCAGCTGATGGCGTTGCCGGTCAAGTCGGGCGGGCAGGTCAAGATCGACTTGCTCGCCGCACTCGGCGCATACGATGCCGCGCTCGCGTCGGTCGAGGCGCAGGCGGCCGACGGACCGGGTATCGCCGCGGGACTCTACTCGCCGCTGATGGCCCCCGGCCGCAAGCTCCCGCAGTTCGCCGCGTTGGTTCAACGGGTCGGGCTGGTCGACTATTGGCGGCGGTCGAAGACGCGCCCCGACTTCTGCACGGCCAAGGACGCGCCGCCGGTGTGCGCGACGATCTGAGGCTGCGGCGTCACGCGGGTTGCGCGCGCCCGCCTTTCCTCCGATGACGCTCGCCATGCAGGCCGGTGGCATCCTCCTCGCGCTGTCGCTCCTGATCGGGGCGGGGATCGGCGTGGCGGTCGGCGAAGGGTCGCTCGGCATCGTCGGCGGGCTCGTCGTCGGGCTGATCGCGGTCGCCCTGTTTGCGTGGCGCGACTCGCGAAGGCGATGACCCCCGGCGACCCCGGCGGCATCGTCGCCGCCGACGCGGCCGGCATCGCCGCTGCGGTCGCCGCGCTTGCCGCCGGGGACATCGTCGCGCTGCCGACCGAAACGGTCTACGGCCTCGCCGCCGACGCCACGGATCCGCACGCGGTCGCGCGCATCTTCGCCGCCAAGGGCCGGCCGGGGTTCAACCCGCTGATCGTCCATGTCGCCGACCTTGCCGCCGCGGAGGCGCTCGTCGTGCTGACCCCGACCGCCCGCATGCTGGCGACGCGGTTCTGGCCCGGACCGCTGACGCTCGTCCTGCCGGCGCGCGCCGGGAACGGCATCGTGCCCGCCGTCGCGGCCGGGCGGCCGACGCTCGCGATCCGGGTGCCCGCGCACATCGCCATGCGCGCGGTCCTCGCCGGCATCGGCCGCCCGCTCGCCGCGCCGTCGGCCAACGCCAGCGGGACGATCAGCCCGACGACCGCCGCCCATGTCGCCGCCAGTCTCGGCGACCGTGTGCCGCTGATCGTCGACGGCGGTCCGACGCCGGGCGGGCTCGAGAGCACGATCGTCGCCGTCGACGGCGAGCGGGTGAGCCTGCTCCGCCCCGGCGGCATCCCCGCCGCCGACCTCGGGGTCAACGCCGACGCCACGGCCGGCATCTCGGCGCCGGGCCAGCTCGCCAGCCATTATGCGCCGCGCCAGCCGGTCCGCCTCGACGCCACCGACCGCCGCCCGGGCGAGTTCGTCATCGGCTTCGGCGCGGTCGCGGGCGATGTTACTCTATCCGCCACGGGCGACCTGACCGAAGCCGCCGCCGCGCTGTTCGCCGCCCTTCACACCGCGCAGGCGAGCGGGGCGGCGCGGATCGCCGTCGCTCCCATCCCGGCGACCGGCGTCGGCGTCGCGATCAACGACCGCCTCCGCCGCGCCGCGGCTCAGCGGTAGCCGAGCTGGCGTCCGGCGAGGTCCAGCATGATTTCCTCGCTGCCGCCGCCGATCGCGTTGACGCGGACCTCGCGGTAGATCCGCTCGACCTTGCTGCCCTTGAGATAGCTCGCGCCTCCGAGCACCTGGCACGCCTCGCGCGCGACCGATTCGAGCATCCGCGTCGCCTGGACCTTGAGCATCGCGAAATCGGCGGGCTGGCCCTGTCCGGTCTTGACCTGCCACGCGCTCAGGTCGACCCACGCCTGCGTCGCGGCGATCTGGCGCGCCATGTCGGCGAGCTTGATGCGGATCGACTGGTGCTCGGCGAGCCGCTTGCCGAACGTCGTCCGCGTCCGCGCCCAGTCGGCGGCCTCCTGCAGACAGACGCGGGCATAGGCGCAGCACGAATGCGCCATGCCGAGCCGCTCGCCGTTGAAATTGCGCATGATCCCGGCAAAGCCCGCGTTCTCCGGGCCGATCAGGTTCGCCGCCGGCACGACGACATCGTCGAAATAGAGCGCGGCGGTGTCCGAACAGTGCCACCCCATCTTCTCGAGCGGCGTCCGCGTGAAGCCCGGCATCCCCGTCTCGATCAGCAGCAGCGAGATGCCCCCCGTCCCCGGCCCGCCGGTGCGGACCGCGGTCGTGACATAGTCGGCACGCATGCCCGAGGTGATGAACATCTTGCCGCCGTTGACGACGTAGCTGTCGCCGCGCCGCTCGGCCCGCGTCGTCAGCGCGGCGACGTCTGAGCCGCCGCCGGCCTCGGTGATGCCGAGCGCGATGATCTTCTCGCCCGCGAGCACGGGCGGAGCGACGCGCGCCTTCATCTCGTCGCTAGCCGAGCGCGAGGATCGGCGGCAGGCCGATGCCGTGGGTCATCAGCGACGCCGACAGGCCGCCGGCACCGACGCTCGCCAGCTCCTCCGACTGGGTCAGCGAGTGGAAGATGTCGAAGCCGTCGCTGTGGCCGCCAAAGGCTTCGGGGTAGCCGAGGCCGAGGATACCGGCGGCGGCGGCCTTCCGGTGGAGGTCACGCGGCAGCGACCGCGCGTCCTCCCATGCGTCGATGTGCGGCGCGACCTCGCGCGCCACGAAGGCGCGGACCGACTGCGCCACCGCGGCGTGCGTCGCGTCGTAGAACGGGGAGCGCGCACGCCAGTCGTCAAAGATTGTCATGGCGCGCAGTTGCCGGGTCATGCTTGTCGAGGCCAGTAGGCACGGCGCGCGAACCGCTGACCTCCCCCAGGAGAGGCGACGCCTACGCCGCCTTCAACCGCGCGGCATAGCCCTTGCGGAACTTCGCCACCTTCGGCCCGACGACGGCGGCGCAATAGCCGGCGGTCGGGTTCTTCTCGAAGTAACGCTGGTGATAAGCTTCCGCCTTGTACCACGGCGCGTCGGCCTCGATCGTCGTGACGATCGGGTTGTCCCAGTCGGCCTGGTTGCGCGCGATCGCGGCTTCCGCCTCGGCCTTCTGCTCGGGCGAGTGGGGGAAGATCGCGCTGCGGTACTGTGTCCCGGCGTCGCCGCCCTGGCGGTTCAGCGTCGTCGGGTCATGGGTGTGGAAGAAGATGTCGAGCAGATCGGCATAGGTCACCTGCGCCGGGTCGAAGGTGATCCGCACCGCCTCGGCGTGGCCGGTCGCGCCGCTGCAGACCTGCTCGTAGCTCGGGTTCGGCCGCGCCCCGCCGATATAGCCCGACTCGACATGGCTGACGCCCTTCAGCGCGTCGAACACCGCCTCGGTGCACCAGAAGCAGCCGCCGGCGAAGGTTGCGGTCTCGGTCATGATCGTCTCCTTGTCACGTCACGATATGGGCGGTTCGACGGCGGCGGGAAGGGGGTTACCGCCCCCCTTGGGCGAAATGCGCCTCGATCGCGCGGGCGATGGCGATGCCGACGCGCTTCTCGCCGGCGGCGGACAGCAACAGCGCGGCGTCCTCGGGGTTCGACAGATAGCCGGTCTCGATCAGCACCGCGGGGACGTCGGCGGCCTTCAGCACCAGGAAGCCGGCGAAGTGGTGGAATTCGCCGCGGAAGCCGATCGCGTCGCCGAGTGACTTCGACAGCGTCTCGGCAAAGCCCACCGACACGTTCATCGTCGTCCGTTGCGTCAGGTCGATCAGGATGTCGCCGACGTCGGGGGCGGCGCTGACATCGATGCCGGGCACGGCGCCGCTGCGGTTCTCGCGCGCCGCCAGCCGCGCGGCGACGACGTCGGAAGCGGTTTCCGACAGCGTGTAGACGCTCGCGCCGCGCGCCGCCGGGTTGGGGGCCGAATCGGCGTGGACCGAGACGAGCAGGTCAGCCTTCTCGCGCCGCGCGATGGCGACGCGCTCGTTCAGCGGGATGAAGATGTCCTCGTCGCGCGTGAGCTTGACCCGCACCTGCCCGCTGCGCCGCAATTCCGCGGCGGCGGCGCGGGCGATGGCGAGGACGACGCTTTTCTCGTACCCGCCGGCAACGGAAATCGTCCCGGCATCCTTGCCGCCATGCCCGGGGTCGATCACGACGAGCGGGCGGCCGCCGCGCCTGGGCCGCGGCGGTGGCGCGGGGCCCCCGTCGCCGCCCATGACCTCGTCGCCGAGGGCGAAGTCGGCGATCAGCCGCGCCGTGGTCGGCACCGGTCGCGGCCCGCGGGCAACCGCGCGGGCGAACGCGGCCGGGTCGGCCGGGGCAAGCCGCACGACCAGGGAGTGCGCATCGACCGCCGCGGCGACGAGCGTCATCGGGCGGGCCAGATCGATCACCAGCCGCGTCGTGTCGGCGGCGAACGGCCCAACGCGCGCGGCCAGAACGTCGCCGCTCGCCCGCACCGCCTGCCGCGCCGCCGTCACCCCGCCGAGGTCGACGACGAGCCGCGGCGGTCCGGTGAGGGGTTGCGCCGTCACCGTCGCGACCGGCCCGTCGAGCGTGATCGTGACCACCGACTGGTCGACGGCGACGCCGGTGACGCGCGCGGCGTGGGCCGCCGGGCCGATCAGCAGCAGGACGAGGGCGAGCCAGCGCATCGGCGTGCGATAAGCGGGGCGCGGGGCAGCGGCAACATGATCCTCCCCGCCCCGGGGGAGGATCTGGGAAGGACGACCATCCACCCCCATTGTCCCCGCCCGCCCGCGGTGCTACCCCTGCCGTAACGGGTCGCCGTGACGATCGGGTGTTGTCCCACGCCGCGCGCCGTTCGAACACGTTAGGGTCGCATGTCGTCGAAGCAGCAGCGTTCAGCCGGAGGGGACCGCAGGGTCGCTTCGGTGCTGCGCCCGAACCGCCCAGCCGCCGCGACCCCGCTTACCCACCCCATCCCCGGCCGATCGCCGCGCAGTGACACGCGCGTGCCGGCCTTTTTTTCGCGCGTCCGCCGCCGCGTTTTCGCCGACGGCCCGCCGCGCGCCATGGAGCATCTGAATGTCCCAGCGCATGCTGATCGACGCCCGCCACCCGGAGGAGACCCGGGTCGCCGTCGTCAACGGAACCCGCATCGAGGAATTTGATTTCGAGGCCGCCGAGCGCAAGCAGCTCAAAGGCAACATCTATCTCGCCAAGGTCACCCGCGTCGAACCGTCGTTGCAGGCGGCCTTCATCGACTATGGCGGCAACCGCCACGGCTTCCTCGCCTTCGCCGAGATCCATCCCGACTATTACCAGATCCCGCGCGAGGACCGCGAGGCGCTGCTCCGCGAGGAAGCCGCGCTTGCCGCCGAGGAACACCACGACGAGCACGAGGCGGGCGAGGACGGCGCGGAGGACCCCGACGCGATTGCCGTCACCGGCGGCGGCGACGACGCGGGCTCCGACGTGCTCCGCCGCCAGCGCCAGGCGCTGCGCCGCAAGTACAAGATCCAGGAGGTCATCCGCCGCCGCCAGGTGATCCTCGTCCAGGTCGTCAAGGAGGAACGCGGCAACAAGGGCGCGGCGCTGACCACCTACCTCAGCCTCGCCGGCCGCTTCTGCGTCCTCATGCCGAACACCACCGGCGGCGGCGGGATCAGCCGCAAGATTTCGAACCTGTCCGACCGCAAGCGCCTCAAGCAGGTGATGGCCGACCTCGCGCTGCCGCCGGGCATGGGGGCGATCGTCCGCACCGCCGGGCTCAAGCGGACGCGCACCGAGATCAAGCGCGACTTCGATTACCTGACCCGGCTGTGGGACGAGATCCGCGAGACCACGCTCGCGAGCGTCGCGCCGTGCCTCGTCCACCAGGACAGCGACCTGATCAAGCGTGCGATCCGCGACATCTACAGCCGCGACATCGAACAGGTGCTCGTCGACGGGCCCGAGGGGTTCAAGGCGGCATCGACCTTCATGGAGCTGCTGATGCCGACGCATACGGCGAAGGTGGTCGAATACACCGACCCCGTCCCGCTGTTCCAGCGTTTCGGCGTCGAGACCGCACTCGCGGGCATGTACCAGCCGGTCGTCCAGCTCAAATCAGGCGGCTATATCGTCATCAATCCGACCGAGGCGCTCGTCTCGATCGACGTCAATTCGGGCCGCTCGACGCGCGAGCACGGCATCGAGGAGACGGCGTACAAAACCAACCTCGAGGCCGCCGACGAGATCGGGCGGCAGCTGCGCCTGCGCGACATGGCCGGGCTCGTCGTCATCGACTTCATCGACATGGAGGTCGGCGGCAACAACCGCCGCGTCGAGAAGGCGATGAAGGAGGCGATGAAGAACGACCGCGCGCGGATCGCGCTCGGCCGGATCAGCAGCTTCGGCCTGATGGAGATGAGCCGCCAGCGGCTGCGTACCGGCGTGCTCGAGGCGTCGACCCACGTCTGCCCGATGTGCGATGGGTCGGGCTACGTCCGCTCGGTGGGCTCGGCGGCGCTCGCGGCGCTGCGGGCGCTCGAGGCGGAAGCGATCAAGGGCAAGAACGACGCCTTCCAGCTGCGCGCCGGGGCCGAGGTCGCGATGTACATCCTCAACCGCAAGCGCGCCGACGTCGTCGAACTCGAGGAGCGCTACGGCGTTAGCATCGAGACGATCCCCGACGAGACGCTGATGGGGCCGAACTTCCTGCTCGACGCCGCCGGTCCGCCGCCGGCGAACCCGGTGCCGATGTCGCCGCTGCCGCCGATCGTCGTCGTCGTCGACGACGACGAGGTGCCGAGCGCCGACGACGAGGTCAGCGACGGCGAGGGCGAGGCCGAGGAACGCGGCCGTGGCCGCCGACGCCGCGGCCGGCGCGACGAGCCGGTAGGCAGCGACGAAATGACCGACGACGCGTCCGGGAGCGGCGACGCCGAGGGCGACAGCGAGGCTGCGCCCGAAGGTGGCCGCGACGCGGCGCGCGACAACGAGCGCGACGGGGGCCGTGACGGCCGCGGTCGCGGGCGCCGCCGCCGCCGTCGCGGCGGGCGCGACCGCCGGCCCGAGGGCGACGCCATCGCCGCCGCCGCGCCGAACGGCGACAACGACACCCCCGAGGCAGCGATGGCTGGCGACGGCGTGGCCGCACTGAACCCTGCCGAGTCGGTCGCCGATGCCGCCGAGGGCGATGTCCGCCGCCGACGCCGGGGCCGTCGCGGCGGTCGCCGCCGCGAGGGCGGCATGACCACCGCGAGCGACGATGCCGCCGAGCTGCCGGACAGCGGCGAGATGGGCGGCGACGCGAGCGGCGAACCCGAAGCCATGCTCGACACGACCGCTCCGGTCGACCCGACGCCGACCGAGGCGACGCGCGAAGCCGATGCTCCGGCGACCGACGGTGGCGAGACGGCGGCAGCGCCGGCGAAGAAGCCGCGGCGCTCGCGTGCGAAGAAGGTCGCAGGCGACGTGCCGGCCGACGAGTCGCCGAACCGGCTCCCGCCGCGCCGGCTCCCGCTGCGGAGGCGACGCCCAAGCCCAAGCGCACCCGCCGCAAGCCGGCCGCCGACGCTGCACCGGCGGCGGAAGCGACCGCGGACGCCGTTCCCGTCGCGGCCGAAGTCCCGAGCGCCGGCGAGCCCGCCGCGACGGAAGCCGCCGACGCGGTCGCCGCTGCGGCTCCGGCTGCGGACGTACCCGCCGAGGTGACCGCGATCTCCCCAGCGGACACCGCCCCACCCGCCCCGCGCAAGGGCGGTTGGTGGCAGCGGACCTTCGGCAGCTAGGCGCCCGCCGCCGCGGTCGAGCGGACCGCGGCGGCTCGCCTTCATTCGGCGTTCAGCGTATCCGCCCCACGTGCCAGCGATGCCGTCCCTGCGCCGCCTTGCCGCCGTCGCCGCGCTCGCGCTGGCGTGCGCCGGGCCCGTGCGCGCCGAGGAGGTGCTCCGCGACGCCGAGACCGAGGCGCTGTTCGCCGATATCGCGCGGCCGCTGGTCGTCGCCGCCGGGCTGACGCCGGCGTCGGTCAAGGTCGTCCTGATCCGCTCGCCCGAGATCAACGCCTTCGCCGCCGAAGGCCAGAACGTTTATATCTACTCGGGCCTCATCGAGAACGCCGATACCGTCAACTGGCTCCAGGGGGTCATCGCGCACGAACTCGGCCACATCGCCGGCGGCCATAGCGTCCGCACCGGCGAGGCGATCGGGCGTGCCAACCACATCTCGATCCTGTCGCTGATCGCTGCCGTCGGCCTGACCGCCGCCGGTGCGCCCGAGGCGGGGCTCGCCGCGCTCGGCCTCGGCGTCGCCACCGCCGAGGCGGGCGTCCTCGCCTACAGCCGCGACCAGGAGAGCAGCGCCGACCTCGCCGGCGCGTCGTATCTCGCCAAGACCGGGACGTCCGGGCGCGGCAGCATCGGCTTCTTCAATCGCCTGCTCGGCCTCGAGTATCGCGCCGGCGTCCCGCAGAAAAATAGCTATGGGCGCACCCACCCGCTCGACGGCGAGCGGATCGGTATCCTCGACGCGGTCTACAAGGCGTCGCCGGCGTGGAACACGCCGCCCGATCCGGTGCTCGAGGCGCGCTTCCAGCGGGTCAAGGCCAAGCTCGTCGGCTTCGTCGAGGAGCCGCCGCGAACCTTCCAGCTCTACCCGGCGGCGCTGACCACCGACCCCGCGCGCTACGCCCACGCCTTCGCCTATCACAAGGCGGCCGAACCGGTGCGGGCGCTCGCCGAGGCCGACGCGCTGCTCGCCGCCCACCCGGGCGATCCCTATCTACTCGAGCTCAAGGGCCAGATCCTGTTCGAGAGCGGCGATGTCGCCGCTGCGCTGCCGGTGCTTCGTGCCGCCGTCGCCGCCGCCCCGCGCCAGCCGCTGATCGCGACGCTCCTCGGCCATGCGCTGGTCACGACCGAGGATCCCGGCGAACATCGCCGAGGCCAAGCCCTTGATGCGCAAGGCCGTCGCCATCGACCGCGAGAACCCCTTCGCGTGGTACGAGCTCGGCGTCGTCTACGACCGCGAGGGCGACACCGCCCGGGCCGCACTCGCCACCGCCGAACGCTACGACCTCGACGGCGATCCCAAGCGCGCGGCGATGAACGCGAAGATCGCCCTCGCCGGCCTGCCCGTCGGCAGCCGCGACTGGCTGCGCGCCGACGACATCGCGCAGGTCGAACAGAACGAACTCGCCAGGAAGAAGCACAAGTGACCCGACGCGCCCTGACCGTGCTCGCTGCCGTCGCGCTTGCCGGGTGCGGCGGGCCCAAGGTCGCGCCGACCGACAAGGCGGCGATCGAGCGGATCGTCCACGATTATATCCTCGCCCACCCCGAGATTATTCCCGAGGCGATGACTGGCATGCAGTCGCGCGATGTCGCCCGCTTGCTGCGCAGCAACCGCGCCGAGGTCGAGACGCCGTTCCCCGGCGCGGTCGCCGGCAATCCGCAGGGCGACGTGACGCTGGTCGAGTTCTTCGACTATGCGTGCCCCTATTGCCGGGCGGCACACAATGATATCAAGAAGTTACTCGCGGCTGATCCCAAGGTCCGTGTCGTCTATCGAGACTTTCCGGTGCTGACCGAGGGATCGGGCCTCGCCGCGATGGCGGCGCTGTCGGCGGCGCGGCAGGGGCGCTACGCCGCGCTCCACGACCGGCTGTTCGAAACCGAGGGCCATGTCGACCGCGAGCGGACCATCGCGCTGATCCGGGCGGCCGGGCTCAACGAGCGGCGGACCGCGGCCGACCTGACCGACGCGGAGCTCAAGGCCGAGCTGAAGAAGAATGTCGCGCTCGGCCGGGCACTTGGCCTGACCGGCACGCCGAGCTTCATCGTCGGCGACCGCATCCTGTCGGGAGCGGTGGGGTACGAGAAGCTGGCGGCGGCGGTGGCCGCGGTTAGGGCGGGGAAGAAGTCGTAGGGTTTTAGCGGGGAGCGCTGCGGCAAAGCCGCACCGTCGGACGGGTTCGGCGACGAAGGTTCGCCGACCCGCCGGCCGCACTGCACGCGAGTTGCTGATTGCTGGACGAACGCGAAGGGCGTTCCTCCAGCAATCACGCGCCGCTTAGCGCGAGTAAAACTCGACCACCAAATTCGGCTCCATCTTCACCGCGTACGGTACCTCGTCGAGGGTCGGCACGCGGACGTACGTCGCCTTGGCGCCGTCGACCGACAGGAACTCGGGAATGTCGCGCTCGGCGAGACCCATCGCCTCGAGAACGAGCGCCATCTCCTTGGCCTTGTTGCCGAGTTCGACGACGTCGCCCGGATAGACCTTGGCGCTGGCGATGTTGCAGCGGCGGCCGTTGACCAGGATGTGGCCGTGGTTGACGATCTGGCGGGCGGCGAAGATCGTCGGCGCGAACTTGGCGCGGAAGATGACCATGTCGAGGCGCTGCTCGAGCAGGCCGATCAGGTTCTGGCTGGTGTCGCCCTTCATCCGGACGGCCTCGGCATACGTCGCGCGGAACTGGCGCTCGGTGACGTCGCCGTAGTAACCCTTGAGCTTCTGCTTGGCGCGGAGCTGAATGCCGAAGTCCGACACCTTGCCCTTGCGGCGCTGGCCGTGCTGGCCGGGGCCGTATTCGCGCTTGTTGACCGGCGACTTCGGGCGGCCCCAGATGTTCTCGCCCATGCGGCGGTCGAGTTTATACTTCGCGTTGGCGCGCTTCGACATGATCCAAATCCAATTTGCTGTGGCACCACTGGAGCAGTGGCGGCCCGGAACCGCACCGCATGACCAAGTACCGTCATGCGCGGCCACCGCTTCACCGGACGTGCGGGGCCAATTGCGAAGCGCCGGTCGTTAGGCGAAAGCACGGTCCGGGTCAAGGCGAGTTGACCGAATCGCCCCGTGACGCTACCTGCGCCGCATCCTGCACATCTCCCGGAGTTTTGCCGATGGCGCGCGTCACGGTCGAAGATTGCGTCGACAAGATCCCCAACCGCTTCGAGCTGGTGCTGATGGCGGGGACGCGCGCGCGCCAGATTTCCAGCGGCGCGGAGATCCTGCTCGATCGCGACCGCGACAAGAACCCGGTCGTCGCGCTGCGCGAGATCGCCGAGGAGAAGATCGCCCCCGCCGCGATGCAGGAGGCGCTCGTCGCCTCGATGCAGCGCGTCATCGCCGGCGAGGACGACGCCCCCGACGCTGTCGGCTCGCTATCGGCGTCGGCCGAGGCGCTCCGCCTCACCGCCGCCCAGCCGCCGCGGAACCAGAATCTCGGCCCCGACTACGAGTGAGCTGATCGCCGCACTCGCCTGAACGGCGTCATGCCGGCGAATGCCAGCATTCACGGTCGGGCGAGACGGCGGGCATAATTTTCTGGCACGGAGATGGATGCTGGCATTCGCCGAGCATGACAGCCCGGCGGGGTAAGCGGCGTTCGCCCTTCCCTTTCGCGCCCCTACCCCCACACTACCCTCATGCTGCGCCAGTACGAGCTCGTCGATCGCGTTCTCGCGTACGACCCCAATGCCGATGAGGACCTGCTCAACCGCGCGTATGTCTTCTCGCTGCAGGCGCACGGGTCGCAGCTGCGGGCGTCGGGCGATCCGTATTTCAGCCACCCGGTCGAGGTCGCCGGCATCCTGACCGACCTCAAGCTCGACGCCGAGACGATCGCGACGGGCATCCTCCACGACACGATCGAGGACACGGTCGCGACCCCGGAGCAGGTGGCGCGGCTGTTCGGCCCCGACGTCGCGCGGCTGGTCGACGGCGTGACCAAGCTGTCGAAAATCGAGGGCGCGCAGACCGAGAACGAGCGCGCGGCGGAAAACCTGCGCAAGTTCCTGCTGGCGATGTCGGACGACATCCGCGTCCTGCTGGTCAAGCTCGCCGACCGGCTCCACAACATGCGGACGCTCCACTTCATCAAGTCGCCCGAGAAGCGCCGCCGCATCGCGCGGGAGACGATGGACATCTATGCGCCGCTCGCCGAGCGCATCGGGCTCTACGGCTTCATGGACGAGCTGCAGGCGCTCGCCTTCCAGCAGCTCGAGCCCGAGGGCTACGACACCGTCGTCAAGCGGCTCGAAGACCTGCGCGAAGCCGGCGGCGGCGACCTCGTCGCGGAGATCAGCACCGGCATCGCGGCGGTCCTCGCCGACGCCGGGGTCGAGGCGAGCGTCCGCGGGCGCGAGAAGCGGCCGTACTCGATCTGGCGCAAGCTCCAGGCGCGCAAGATCGAGTTCGAGAAGCTGCCCGACGTCGTCGCCTTCCGCGTCGTCGTGCCCAACGTCAACGCCGCCTACCGCGCCTTGGGCGCGCTCCACCAGCGCTGGCCGGCGGTGCCGGGTCGGTTCAAGGACTTCATCTCGACGCCGAAGAGCAACGGCTATCGCTCGCTCCACACGACGCTGGTCCACGACCGGCTGCGCATCGAGGTCCAGATTCGCACGCGCGAGATGGACCGCGAGGCCGAGTTCGGCCTCGCCGCGCACTGGGCGTACAAGGCCGCCGGCGACAAGGCCGCGCCGGTCCGCGAGACGTACCCGTGGCTCAAGGAGCTGCTCGACGCGGTCGACCACGCGGTCACGCCCGAGGAGGTGCTCGAACACACGCGCCTGGCAATGTTCCAGGACCAGGTCTTCGCCTTCACCCCCAAGGGCGAGCTGATCCAGCTGCCGGCCGGCGCGTGCGCGGTCGACTTCGCCTATGCCGTCCATACCGAACTCGGCGACACGTGCGTCGGGGCGAAGGTCAACGGCCGCGTCGTCAACCTGCGCACCCCGCTGGTCAACGGCGACAAGGTCGAGATCCTGCGGTCGAAGGCGCAGCACCCCGACCCCGCGTGGGAAAGCTTCGTCGTCTCGGTCAAGGCGCGCACCGCCGTCCGCCGCTTCGTCCGCCAGCAGGCGCGCAGCGAACGCCTCGCGCTCGGGCGCAAGTTGTTCGACGAAATCGTCGGGCGGCTGAAGCTGCCGCTGTCGGAGGATGCGGTCGACGCTGCGCTCGCCCGGTTGAAGCTCGCCGACCGGGCGGCGCTCTATCTCGCTCTCGCCGGGCAGACGATCGGCGACTCGGCCCTGCTCGAGGCGGTGCTGCCGGGGTCGACGGCGAACCTCAAGCCGCGGAAGCGGCGCGCGGCGGCGAAGGACGCGATCTCGATCACCGGGCTGACGCCGGGCGTCGCCTACAGCCTTGCCAACTGCTGCCATCCGGTCCCCGGCGACCGCATCGTCGGGGTCGGGCGCGCCGGCGAGGGGATCGAGGTCCACAGCATCGACTGCGCCCGGCTGGCCGATACCGGCGACGGGGCCGAATGGCTCGACCTCCACTGGGGCGAGGGCACCGGCGGCGTCGCCCGCGTCGAGGCGGTGGTCCACAACGCGCCCGGCAGCCTCGCCGCGCTGACCGCGATCCTCGCCCACCACCACGCCAACATCGTCAACCTGGCGCTGAGCGAGCGCGACCGCGGCTTCCACACCTTCGTCGTCGACATCGAGGTCGACGACCTCGCCCACCTGACCAACATCATCGCCGCGCTCCGCGCGACGAAGGCGGTGGTGACGGTCGAGCGGGTCAAGGCCTGAGCGGCGCGGTCGGGGGTGGCACGCCGGGCCTGAGCGGCGCGGCGGAAGGTCCCTCTGTCCTACGGGGCCCGGTTGCGGCTAGACTGCGCCGGTGATCGCCGCCCGACCCCTCGCCCGCCCGCCCTTGATGTACCAGATCGGCTCGCCGGGCCTACAGGTGGGTATCGGCGTGGTGCGACTTTCGTCAACTTCCGCAATCGTCCCCGTGCCGTTCGGGTTCGCCGGCCGCCGGGGGGCACGATGACCGACGCCGACATCCTTACCGAGTTCCGCGCGGCGCACGCGCTGCTCGACGGGCACTTCATCCTGTCCTCGGGGTTGCGCTCGGCGCGCTACCTCCAATGCGCCCGTGTGCTGATGGATCCGGCGCGCAGCCACGCGGCTGGTCGCGCGCGCTGATCGCCAAGCTGCCGCCGGCGGCGCGCGCGGTCGACGCGGTGATCGCGCCGGCGATGGGCGGGGTGATCGTCGGCTACGAGGTCGCCCGCCAGCTCGGCGTCGCGTCGATGTTCGTCGAGCGCCCGGGCGGCACGTTCGAGCTGCGCCGCGGCTTCGCGCTTGAACCGCAGGCGACGGTGCTGATGGTCGAGGACGTCGTCACCACCGGGCTGTCGTCACGCGAGGCGATCGCCGCGATAACCGCGGCCGGCGGGCGCGTCGTCCACGCCGCGTGCCTCGTCGACCGCAGCGACGGCACCGCCGACGTCGGCGTGCCGCTGACGGCGCTGCTCGCGATGGCCGTGCCGACCTACGCCCCCGACGCGCTGCCGCCCGAGCTCGCCGCGCTCCCCGCCGTCAAGCCGGGGAGCCGGGCGACCGCTGATCGCCCTCGCCGCCCTGCTCGCCGCGACGATCGTGCCGCCCGCCGGCGACGCGCTGCTCGACCGCTGCGCCGCCGTCGAGCGCGCCGCGACGCGGGTCAGCGGCCAGTATGTCGTCAGCGACACCGTCGACGATTGCGGCGGGCTGCTCGGCGAACCGACCGGTACCGCACCAGCGATGCCCGATGGCGCTGGGCGTCGGTGACCAAGCAGGTCGTCGCCGTCGCGGTGATGCAGCAGGTCACCGCGGGCACGCTCGCGCTCGACACGCCCGTCGCGGCGTACGTGCCCGGACTGAAGATCGCGAACGCCGGGCGGATCACGCTGCGCATGCTTCTCCAGCATACGAGCGGCCTGCCCAACGTCGAGGACGGACCTGCGGATGCGAAGGGCGACCGCTCGTCCAGTACCGCTACGACGCTCCCGCGCTATGCCGGGATCAGTCCGGTCTGCCTGCGCCCGGCCAAGCGCGAGCCGGGCGCGCGGTTCGAATACAACAACTGCGATACCGAAATCGTCGGCGCGGTGCTGGCGGCGGTGACGCATACGCCGCTCGCCGACCTGCTCGCGCAGCGCATCTTCACGCCGGCGGGCATGACCGCAACGAAGCTGGTGCCGCCGGGCGAGAAGCCGTTCGGTCGCCCTGGCTATCTCGCCGACGGGCGCAGCGACGAGTTCATCGACATCGGCCGCTTCGGCGCGGCGGGCGCGATCCGCGGGCCGGCGCGCGATCTCGCCGCGTTCGACCGCGCGCTGATGACCGGCACGCTGCTCCCTGCCGCCGCCCGCGCCGAGATGGAGCGCGGCGACCCGAAGATCGGCTATGCCGCGCTCGGCGTCTGGTCGTACACCGTTCCGCTGAAGGGCTGCGCCGCCCCGCAGCACCTCGTCGAGCGCCGCGGCGAGATCGGCGGGGTGCAGGTGCGCAACGTCATCGCGCCGGAGCGCGGCCTCGCGCTGATCGTCTTCACCGACCGTCCGTTCGACTTCGGCGAGGCGTGGCAGGGCAAGGGCGGGTCGTACGACTTGTTCTCGGCCGCGCTGTGCCCGTGACCGCGATGGCCGGGGACCTCCGCCTCGGGGTCAACATCGACCATGTCGCCACCATCCGCAACGCGCGCGGCGGCGACCACCCCGACCCCGTTCGCGCCGCGGCGGCTGCCGTCGCCGCCGGGGCCGACGGCATCACCGCCCACCTGCGCGAGGACCGCCGCCATATCCGCGACGACGACCTCGTCCGGCTGATGGCGGCGCTGACCGTGCCGCTCAACCTCGAGATGGCGGCGACCGACGAGATGCTGGCGATCGCCCTCGCCCACCGCCCGCACGCCGTCTGCCTCGTCCCCGAGCGCCGCGCCGAGCGGACGACCGAGGGCGGGCTCGACGCGGCGGGTCAACATAACAGCCTGGCGCCGATCGTCGCGCGGCTGCGCGACGCCGGCTGCCGCGTCAGCCTGTTCGTCGCCGCCGACCCGCGCCAGCTCGACGCCGCGGCGCAGCTCGGCGCGCCCGTCGTCGAGCTCCACACCGGCCCCTATGCCCACGGCGACGCCGGCGCCTTCGACCGGCTGACCGCCGCCGCCGCGTACGCCGCCGGCCTCGGGCTGGAGGTCCACGCCGGGCACGGCCTGACGCTCGCCAATGTCGGGCCCGTCGCGGCGCTGCCCCAGGTCGCCGAGCTCAACATCGGCCACTTCCTGATCGGCGAGGCGGTGTTCACCGGCCTTGACGCGGCCATTCGCGCGATGCGCACGGCCATGGTCACCGCGCGTCACGGGAACCGGGCGGCGTGATCGTCCTCGGCCTCGGCAACGACCTCGCCAACATCGACCGCATCGCGGCGTCGATCGAGCGGTTCGGCGACCGCTTCCTCCGCCGCGTGTTCACCGACGTCGAGATCGCCAAGGCCGAGCGCCGCCCGCTGACCCGCGCCGGCACCTACGCCAAGCGCTGGGCGGCGAAAGAGGCGTGCGCCAAGGCGCTGGGGACCGGCATCCGCGGCGGCGTGTTCTTCAGCGCGATGGGCGTCGTCAACCTGCCGAGCGGGCAGCCGACGCTGGCGCTGACCGGCGGCGCGGCGGAAAGGCTGGCGCAAATGACGCCGCCGGGGCATAGCGCGGTAATACACCTGACCATCACCGACGATCACCCCTGGGCACAGGCGATCGTCCTGATCACCGCGAGACCGACATGAGCGACACCGCCACGATCGCCAAGCCGAAGAAGAAGGTCGACTGGGCCGACGAGGTCCGCCAGCTGATCGTCCTCGTTCTCGCCGTCCTCGCCGTCCACAGCCTCGTCGCCAAGCCGTTCTTCATTCCGAGCGAATCGATGCTGCCGACGCTGCTGACCGGCGACCAGCTGATCGTGTCGAAGTTCCCCTATGGCTATTCGTACCTGTCGCCGTCGCTGCGCGTCCTGCCGGCGATGGAAGGCCGCCTGCTCGGTCGCCTGCCGGAGCGCGGCGACGTCGTCGTCGTCAAGAGCCCGCGCGAGCACGACGACTGGATCAAGCGCGTCGTCGGTCTGCCCGGCGATACGGTGCAGATGAAGAACGGCGTGCTGTTCCTGAACGGCGTCGCGGTGCCCAAGGTGCCCGAGAGCCCGGCCGACATCCAGGTGTCGGCGAACACCGACTGCGTCCAGTTCCCGCAGTACCGCGTCACCCGCCCCGACGGCGGCGCGGCGTGCCGCTACCCGCGCTTCCGCGAGACGCTGCCGAACGGCCGCAGCTACGACGTCCTCGACCTCGGCGAGACCCCGCAGGACAACACCCCGCCGGTGATCGTGCCGGAGAACCGGCTGTTCCTGATGGGCGACAACCGCGATAATTCGGAGGACAGCCGCTTCTCGAGCCTCGTCGGCGGGCTCGACCTGCTGCCGATCGAGAATGTCGTCGGCCGGGCCGAGTTCATCACCTATTCGGTCGACGGCTCGGCGAGCTGGAACCCGCTGACCTGGCTCAGCGCGCTGCGTCCGCACCGCGCCTTCACCTCGCTGCGGCCGCAGGTCGTGGCCCCGGCCGCCCGGTGAGCCAGCCGGGCGACGGCCCCGTCCCGCCGAGCCCGATCGACCTGTCGACCCGTGCCCGCGCTGCTCTGACCGATGCCGCCGTCTGGCTGAGCCTCGCCGCCGCGCTGTTCCTCGCGTGGAAGGTCGCGTCGTCGCTGCTGCTGATCGTCGCCGGGCTCGTCTTCGCCGCCGGGCTGCAGGGCGGCGAGCGGCTGCTCGGCAAGGTGTGGCGCGTCCGGCGGCGGGGTCCGGCTCGGCGTCGTCATCGTCGCTCTTCGTCGCCGCCGTCCTCGCCTTCCTGTTCTTTGCCGGGACCCAGATCGCCGCGCAGGCCGGGCAGCTCCAGGCGACGCTCGTCGCGCAGAGCGAGCGGCTGTCGGCGCTCGCCAAGGACTATGGCCTCGTCGGGGCGAGCGGCGACCCCGATCGCCGCGCTCAAGGCGCAGATCGGCAATTCGGTCGGGCAAGATCCTGACCGTGCTCGGCGGCGCGGCGGGCGTCGTCGGCAGCCTGCTGCTGATCGTCGTCTTTGGCATCTTCGTCGCCGCCGACCCGCGCCTGTACGAACGCGGTATCGAGTGGCTGACCCCCGAGCCGCGCCGCGCCGCGACCAAGGCGACGCTCGACGACATGGCGGGGATGCTCAGCCGCTGGGTCGGCGGGCGGCTCGTCCTCATGCTGTTCGAGGGCACGCTGATCTTCCTCGGGCTGAGCGCTCGTCGGCACGCCACTGGCGCTTCTGCTCGGGCTGGTCCAGGGACTGCTCGCCTTCATCCCCAATATCGGCGCGATCGTCGCCGGCGTGCTGATGGTCGCGGTCGGCTTCTCGGCCGGCACGACAACGGGGTTCGAGACGATCGCGGTCTACCTCGCGGTCCAGTTCGCCGACCAGTTCGTCAGCCCGCTGATCGAAAAGCGCGTCGTCGACCTCGCCCCGGCGATCGTGCTCGCGGCGCAGCTCGTCTTCGGCGTCCTGTTCGGCATTCTCGGGTTGATCCTCGCCGATCCGGTCGTGGCGTTGGTCAAAGTTGCGCTCGCCCCGCGTCCGGTTGCGGCGGACCGGCAGTCGGATTAGGCCTGACGCGCAACGCGGGGGAAGCGGGATGGCAGGGCGGACGATCGTTGCAGCGGTTCGCGCCACCTGCCTCGCGGCACTCGCCGCCGCGCCGCTGGCTCGCGCAGACCGCGGGATCGGGC
The DNA here is from genome assembly GCA_963790285.1 of uncultured Alphaproteobacteria bacterium. Taxonomy (GTDB): domain Bacteria; phylum Pseudomonadota; class Alphaproteobacteria; order Sphingomonadales; family Sphingomonadaceae; genus Polymorphobacter_B. The sequence continues at coordinate 230,034 of CAWBNV010000005.1, read as the reverse complement.
GCTCCCGCCGCCCCAGCCGCCGCCAACGACGCCGAACCCGCGGTCGTTGGCCGCGACCTGATCGCCGGCCGCCTCGCCGTCCACGGCCAGGCGACCGTTGTCGGCCAGGGCAACACGCCGTTCCGCGCCCCCTACGACGGGCCGAACAGCCTCAATGGCGACGGCCAGTTCCGCGAGACCGCCGACCTGACGCTCTACGTCGGCATCAGCCCGTGGCACGGCTTCGAGATCTGGGCCGACACCGAGGCCGACCAGGGCTTCGGCCTGCGCAACACGCTTGGCGCGGCCGGCTTCCCCTCGGCCGAGGCCTACAAGGTCGGCAAGGGAACGCCGTACATCCGTCTGCAGCGGCTGCTGTTCCGCCAGACCGTGAACCTCGGCGGCGACGCCGACACAGTGCCGGGCGACCTTAACCAGCTATCGGGCAGGCGAACCGCCAATTACCTGACGATCACGATCGGCAAGTTCAGCGTCGCCGACGTCTTCGATACAAACAAATATGCCCACGATCCGCGCAACGACTTTCTCAACTGGACCGCGGTCGACACCGGCACCTTCGACTATGCCGCCGACGCCTGGGGCTATACCTACGGCGGCGCGGCCGAACTGGCGCTCGGCAAGTGGACCGCGCGCGCCGGGCTGTTCAACCTGTCGACCGTGCCCAACAGCGTCAACCTCGAGACGCACTTCCGCCAATACCAAGTCGTCGGCGAAGTCGAGCGGCGCTTCACCCTCGGCGGTAGGCCCGGCGCGGTACGGGTGCTGGGCTGGTACAGCCGCGGGCGCTTCGGCCGGCTCGACGACGCGGTCGCCTACGGCCGGGCCAACGTTACCGCGCCCGACCCCGCCCCAGTCCGCGCCTTCCGCGACCGCAAGGGCATCGGCGTCAACGCCGAGCAGGCGCTCAGCGACAGCGTTGGCGCTTTCCTCCGCGCCGGCATCGGCGACGGCGTCACCGAGGTCGACGAGTTCACCGACGCCGACCGCACGGTATCGGGTGGCGTCCAGATCAAGGGCCAGAACTGGGGGCGCGACCGAGACGAGGTCGGCGTCGCGCTAATCGCCAACGACATCTCAGCCGCGCGCCGCCGCTACCTCGCCGCCGGCGGCCTCGGCATCCTCGTTGGTGACGGCCGTCTGCCGCACGCCGGACCCGAGCTGATCGCCGAAACCTATTACAACCTCGCGCTGATCGGCCCGCTCCACGTTACCGCCGACGGCCAGCTGATCGTCAACCCGGCGTACAACCGCGACCGCGGCCCGGTGCCGGTGCTCGCGATCCGCGCCCACGCCCAGTTCTGAACCAGCGGGCGGTTGGCCTCAGCGCCCCTTGATGGCGAGCAGTTCGATGTCGAACACCAGCACCGCGTCGGGCGGGATGACCCCGCCGGCACCCTGCGAACCATAACCGAGGTCCGAGGGTATGGTGAAGCGGTACTTCGACCCGACCGGCATCAGCGCGACGCCCTCGGTCCAGCCGGGGATGACCTGGCCGAGCGGAAACACCGCCGGCTGGCCGCGCGCGATCGATGAATTCGAACACCGTGCCGTCGAGCAGCCGCCCCTCGTAATGGACCGCGACCGTGTCGGCCGCCGTCGGACGCGGGCCGGTGCCCTGGGTGAGGACCTCGTACTGGAGGCCGGAAGCCGTCGTGTGCACGCCGGGTTTATCCTTGTTAGCGGCAAGATAGGCGCGCCCTGCGGCCGCAGCCTCGGGTGACGCCGACTTCGGGACGAGACCACGGGTACCGGCCCAGACGAGGGCAACGACGATCGCGAGAAGGACGGCGGCGAAGGCGATCCACTTGCCCGCCGCGCCGCTGCCGGCGGCGGCTGCCACGAGCCTTACTTCGCGCCGTCGCGCTCGGCGCGCTTGCGCTCGAGCTTGCGTGCGCGGCGGACCGCGGCGGCCTTTTCGCGCGCGCGCTTCTCGCTCGGCTTCTCATAATGGCGGCGCAGCTTCATCTCGCGGTAGACACCCTCGCGCTGGAGCTTCTTCTTGAGGGCACGCAACGCCTGGTCGACGTTGTTGTCGCGAACGATGATCTGCAAGCCGTTCTCTCCATTCACGCGCACGGCCTCAGCATGGCCGCCGCTTGTCATAGGCTGATCGCCGCCCGACAGACCTTCCGCCGGACGCAAGGCGCTGCCCTTAAACGAAAGCCGGCAGCGGGTAAAGCGCAAGTCGTGCACGCGGTCACGCGACTGCGCGCGTGACCGCGATCGCCTGGACGGTGGCGGCCACGTCGTGGACGCGGACGATCTGGACGCCGCGCGCGATCCCGTGCAGCGCGAGCGCGACACTGCCGCCGAGACGCTGCCCGACGCCGCTGCCGTCGCCGGTCAGGCGCGGAATGACCGCCTTGCGACTTGCTCCGAGAAGCAGCGGAACGCCGAGGCCGTGGAACGCGGCAAGGCCTTGCAGCAGTGCCGCGTTGTGCGCCGGCGTCTTGCCGAAGCCGATGCCGGGGTCGGCGACGATCCGCTCTCGGGCGATCCCGCCGGCGACGCACGCCGCGATCCGTGCCGCCAGCCAGTCGAACACGTCGGCGACGACATCGTCGTAGGCTGGCGCGGCCTGCATCGTCGCCGGTGTCCCCTGCGCGTGCATCAGCACCACCGAAGCGCAGCGCGCGGCGATCAGAGACAGCGCGGCCGGGTCGTAGGTCAGCGCCGACACGTCGTTGACCAGCGCCGCGTCGGCGTCGAGCGCGGCTGCCATCACGCCCGCCTTGCGCGTGTCGATCGACACCGGCAGCCCGGTGAGCGCGCCGAGCACCGGCATCACCCGCGCCAGTTCGTCGGCGAGCGGCACGTCGGCCGCACCCGGTCGGGTCGACTCGCCGCCGACGTCGATCAGGCTGGCTCCCGCAGTCACCATCGCGCGCGCCGCCGCGACGGGATCGCCGCCACCGGGCCGGAGCGCGCCGTCGCTGAAGCTGTCGGGGGTCACGTTGACGATCCCCATCACGTGTGGACGGTCCATCGCCAGTCCGGCAACGGGTGGACGCGCAGCGATGAGGGCCGTGCACCGCTCGCTAATTGAGGCGCGGCTCTCGGCCGGCAGATCGGCGATGACGCTGCGGACGCGGGCGAGCGGAACGACCTCGTCGCGCCCGTCGAGCGTCAGCCGGATCGCGCTGAACCGCAGCCAACCACCGGCGAGCCGCTCGCCGTCGCCGAACCGCGCCGGCGCGACGACGACGCGCGGCCGGTCGCGGCGCTCGGTCAGGACCCGGCGAGCTCGGCCGGCAAGGCGGCAATCGCGGCGATCGCGCGCTCGGTTGTCTCGAGGACCGCCGCGCCACGGCTCGCCGCGGCGGCAATCTGCGCCCCGGCATGGCCGTAGATAAAGCCGTAGATGGGGTACTCGGTGCGCCCGAGGTCGGCGAGCGGCGCGTACCAGACGCGCACCCGGCTCCAGTCGCCCGCCGCCGACGTGTCGACGACGGTGACGTTCTCTTCGACCTGGCCACGGCGACCGTCGATCGGCGACCAGTTGGCATGGGTGACCTTGATCTCGCGCGGCCCGACGACTTCGCTGACGGTCGCGACATGGCCGACGCGCATGTGGGCGAAGGGCTTGAACACCATGACGCCGCCGACGCGGGGGACGAAGCCCTGCTCGTAGCGGCCGACCGCCGAGTGCCACCACGTCGCCGCGTTACCGAACAGCTCGACCCCGCTAAACGCGCGCGCGAAGGTCACGCACTGCCAGCCGCCAGTCCAGCTCTGGGCCGATGCCGGCATCGACAAACCCAGTGCGATCAACAGCATCGCACCCGTGCGCGCCAGTCGTGTCATCGGAAGCTCCCCAGCTCTCGAGGATCAACCTGCCGGGGTTCGTGCGCCGATGCGAGCGCCAAGCGGCGAGCCGAGATGGCCCCGCGATGAACGGATGCAACCGACCGGATTACCAGCGCGTCAGTCTCGGCAAAGCGGCACGCGCGACGAGCATCACCGCGCCGATCGCGGCGGCGAACCACACGGCGATGTAGAACGGATCGTCGTGCGGGCAGTTGATCGTGAACACCGCTCCTCCCCACGCCGCCGCCGCCGCCCCTGCCGCCGTCGCCGCGCCGCGCGGATCAGTCGCCGCCCCGCGACGCATCAGCAGCGCAAGGACGCCGAGCGCCGGCAGCGCCAGCGCGACGACGACACCGACGCACGCGAGCCCCTCGCGCCAGTCGAGGCGGGCGACTAGCGCCGCCGTCCCGCTTTGCGACGCGTCGAGAATCCAGCCGGCAACGACCGCGAGGGCCGCAGCAACTCCAAGCCGGCGCAGGCCGCGGCGCGGCGAGCGGTCGGGCGACAGGGCGGCGATGGTCGTGGAGACGCCGATCGCGGCAAGGATGACGAGGCTGACCGCCTTCCACCAGAACGCCATCTGCCCCATCGCCGCATGCATGTCGTGGCGCGGACCGATCAGACCGATGTACGCCGCCGCCTCGACCACGGCGAGCAGCGCGAAGGCTAGCCAGTCGCGGCCCGCCCTCCGCGGTGTGACAGGCGTCAGTCGCGCGGTCAGCGTGTCAATTAGCGCCTCGGCATCGTCAGCCATGTTCGGCCTCCTCGCCGGTGTCGGCGGCAAGTCGCGCGGCGAGGCGCGCTATGCCGCGATGAATGTTGACCTTGACGAGGCTTGGCGATTGCCCGGTCGCCGCCGCCGCTTCCTCGATCGACAGGCCGTCGAGCTTGACCAGACGGATGGCCGTCGCCTGCGGTCCTTTGAGCGTCGCGAGCAGCGCCGTCAGTACGCTTGCGCTGGTCACAGCAGATTCGTGGTCACCGACCGCAACGTCGTCGACGAGCGGATCGGCGGCAGTCCGCTTCATTGCGCGCAGTCGGTCGATCCACTTGTAACGCGCGATCGCCGCCAGCCACGGCCCGAACGGCCGCTCGGCGTCGTAAGTCGCGCGCTTGGCATGGACCGCGATCATCGCCTCCTGCACCGCGTCGTCGACGCCCGCCGGCGGCAGCCGCCGCGCATAATAGCGGACGAGCCACGGCCGGATCTCGCCGAGCAGCCGCCGGTACGCGCCGCCGTCGCCGGTCTGCGCCGCCGCCATCAACCCGCCCCAGTCGGCCGCCGCCACCCGCGTCTCCCGCGATGCCGCAGCGACGATAGCCGCCTGCCTGGCTGACGCAATGCAGGCCATGCGCCACACCCGCTCTCACTGTCTTCGCGCCCCGCGACCGTCGGGTTACACTGCGGGGATGACAATGCCGGAGTCTGTCGTCCCTGCCGTGCTGCTCGCCGCCACCGGAGCCGTCGTCGGCAGCTTCGTCGCACTTGTCGCCGCGCGCTGGCCGGCGGGTCGGCCGGTCGCGCTCGCACGCTCCGCGTGCGACGACTGCGGTGCGGTGCTCGGGCCTCGCGAGCTTGTGCCGGTGGTAAGCTTCGCCGTCCAGCGAGGTCGCTGCCGCGGTTGTGGAGCGGCAATCGGCTGGCACCTGCTGGCGATTGAGGCAGGGGGGCTGGCGATTGGGGCAATATCCGGCTTGACCCTCGATCCCGCTGCGGCGGTCGCCGTCGCGGCCCTCGGGTGGGCGCTGCTGCTGCTCGCGCTGCTCGACGGGGCGCATTTCTGGCTGCCCGCGGCGGTGACGTGGCCGCTCGCTGCCGCCGGGCTGGCGGCGACGGCGGTGCTCCAACCCACACGTTTCGGCGACCACGCGATCGGGACGGCGGTCGGCTGGAGCAGCCTCGCGCTCGTCGCGTTCGTCTACCGCAAGGTACGCGGGCGGGTCGGTCTCGGCGGCGGCGACGCGGCGCTGTTCGCCGCCGCCGGGGCATGGCTCGGCTGGGCCGCCCTGCCGCTCGTACTGGGGAGCGCGGCGGTCGCCGGGCTCGCCGTCGCACTACTGCTGTGGGGGCGCGGGCTCACGGCGACGACCCGGCTGCCGTTCGGCGTCTTCCTTGCGGCGGCGATGTGGCCGGTCGCGCTCGCCGTCTTCAGCTAGGCGGCGCGCCGAGCCACCGGGCGACGGCGACGACGCGCGCGGGCGGGCCGCGGCGGCGCTCGACGAGGCTGGTCAGCGTCACTCGCGCCGTCCCTTGCGATACCCTCGTCGTGACGAGGAAATGATCGCTGGTGAACCCGGCGCCAGCGGGCAGTCTGAGCCCCGTCTCGGCGAAATCGGCGTTGGTTAGCTTCCCCGCGCGCGCGCGGCGGTCGGCAAGCAGTCGGCCGCCGACCGAGTCGCCGACGAGTACCGCGAGCAACGCCGGCGGGGCCGCGTTGACGTTCACCCCGGCCGTGCCCGGCAGCGCGGTGACGAGCGGCCGCAGGCGGGCGAGGGTGGCGTCGTCGATTCCGGCGCGGGCGAGTTCGGCGACATCGCGGACGCGCCCGCGCTCGGCGATCGAGGCGGCGATCCGCTGGGCGAGGTCGGGGTCGAGCCCGAGCGCGGCGGTGATCGCCGCCAGCTGGGGCTCGCCGGCGCCGGCCGCGGCATTGACGTTGAACCGCGCCTGCGCGTCGGCGATAGCAAGTGCGAAAGTCCCACCCGCGATCGGCGTCGCAGCCTGCGCGACCTTGGTCCAGGCCTCGGTCGCATCGTCGCTGTCGGGGCCGGTTGCGAGGTCGCGGCGAAGTGCGGCGATGGCGCTGAGCTCGCCGCCGCGCGCGATCGCGAGCGCGGCTGCGGCGTCGCGGAACGCCGCCGCGCGGTCGATCGCCGGCCCCTCCTCGGCGAGCATGCCGAGCACGACCGCCGCGGCGATCGCGATGATGGCGAGGACGTTGACGAGGATCATTGCGCGACGGCACCGGGCGGCAGCGGTCGCACCGGAAGGTCGACAATCCGCCGCAGCCGTCCATTCGGCAGCGGCCCCGCGAGGTCGATCTCGACCGCGACGGCCGCGGGCCAGAGGACGGTATCGGCGACCGTGCCGGGCCAGTGATCGCGCCATCCCGTCGCCGGCGTGTAGTAGCGCCACCGCACGCCGGCGACCGCGTCCAGCAGCGGTTGCGGCACACCGGCGGCGAGCCGCTCGAATTGCCTGCCGTTCAGCCGGTAGCCGACGGGCTCGCCGCCCCCGCCGACGCCATGCCGGTCGAAGACGATGCCGGTCGCGCTGCCGGCGAGGGGGGCATCGGCGATTTCAGTCAGGTCGCGCGTTACCAGCGCGAGCGCGCGCTCCTCGTCGGCGAGTCGGTCGAGGCGTCCGGCACTGCGCCGCCCGACGTCGAGCACCGCGGTCACCAGCGCCGCGCCCGCAGCCGCGACGAGCGCGAACAGCGCCAGGGCGACGACGACCTCGACAAGGGTGAAGCCGTCGTCGGCCGCCGCGCGCCCGCGGCGGTCAGTAAAAGAAGCGCTCCTCGGCGATCCGGCCATCGCGGATCGTGTACAGGGCGACCTCGTCCATCGCCATCCGCTCGCCACTTTCCTTGTTCGTGATGTCCATCGTCCAGCGGATCGCGATCCGGTCGCCATTGATGTACGGACCGTCCGTGGTCGTGCCGTGCACCTCGTGATTAGCGTACCACCACGCGCTCTTGCCTTCGACCGCCTGCCGCCCCTCGAGCCGCGCCATCGGACCGTCCATGCTTTCGATCGAGACGACGTCGTCGGCCCAGTATTTTTCGCCAATGTGGAAGTCGCCGGCGCGGGTCATCGCCACCATGTCGGCGGCGATCGTGCGGATGTCGGTCATGTGCTTGCTCCCTGTCGAGTCGGGTAGAACATAGCAGAAACATCATGGCAGGGGAATGACAGTCCCGGCGACCTTCGCTATGCCCAGCGCATGACCGAGATCACGCCTGCGATCGTCGCCGACCATGGCCTCAGCGAGGCCGAATACACCGAAGTTGTCGCGGCGCTCGGCCGCGAGCCGAACCTGCTCGAACTCGGCATCTTTTCGGTGATGTGGTCCGAGCATTGCTCGTACAAGTCGTCGCGACGTCACCTGAAGAAACTGCCGACCGAAGCTCCTTGGGTGATCTGCGGCCCCGGCGAGAACGCCGGCATCATCGACATCGGCGACGGCGACGCGGCGATCTTCAAGATGGAGAGCCACAACCACCCGAGCTTCATCGAGCCTTATCAAGGTGCCGCGACCGGTGTCGGCGGCATCCTGCGCGACGTCTTCACCATGGGCGCGCGCCCGGTCGCCAACCTCAACGCGCTACGCTTCGGCTCGCCCGACGCCCCCCGGATGAAGCATCTGATCAAGGGCGTCGTCGCCGGTATCGGCGGGTACGGCAATTGCGTCGGCGTGCCCACCGTCGGCGGCGAGACCAATTTCCACCCGGCGTACAACGGCAACATCCTGGTCAACGCGATGACCGTCGGCATCGCGCGGACGGACAAGATCTTCTATTCGGCCGCCGCCGGCGTGGGGAACAGCGTCGTCTATGTCGGATCGAAGACCGGGCGCGACGGCATCCACGGCGCGACCATGGCCTCGACCGAGTTTACCGAGGGCGACGAGGACAAGCGCCCGACAGTCCAGGTCGGCGACCCCTTCACCGAAAAGCTGCTGATCGAGGCCTGCCTCGAACTGATGGCGTCGGACGCGATCGTCGCCATCCAGGACATGGGTGCGGCGGGCCTGACATCGTCGAGCGTCGAGATGGCGTCGAAGGGCGGTGTCGGGCTGGAGCTCGACATGAATGCGGTGCCGTGCCGCGAGACGGGCATGACGCCGTACGAGATGATGCTGTCGGAGAGCCAGGAGCGGATGCTCATGGTCCTAAAGCCGGGGCGCGAGGGCTTCGCCGAGGCGATCTTCCGCAAGTGGGAACTCGACTTCGCCGTGATCGGGCACGTGACCGACACGCGGAAGTTGGTGCTCACGTGGGAAGGGGCGGTCGTCGCGGATATCCCGCTTGATCCGTTGGCGGACAAGGCCCCGAGCTACGACCGCCCGGCCCTGACGCGCGATGAGTACCGCGCCTTCACGGGGATTGCGCCGCTCAGCGACGTGCCGGAATCGACCGATCTCGCCGCCGACCTGCTCAAGCTGATGGCGTGCCCCGATATCGCGTCGAAGCGGTGGATCTGGGAGCAGTACGACCACATGGTCGGCGCCGACACCGTCCAGCGGCCGGGCGGCGATGCCGCGGTCGTCCGGGTGCACGGGACGAAGAAGGCGCTGGCGATCACGACCGACTGTACGCCACGCTATTGCTATGCCGACCCGATCGAGGGCGGCAAGCAGGCGGTCGCCGAGGCGTGGCGCAACCTGATCGCGGTCGGTGCCAAGCCGCTGGCGATCACCGACTGCATGAACTTCGGCAACCCGCAGCGGCCCGAGATCATGAGCCAGTTCGTCGGCTGCATCGAGGGCATGGCCGAGGCGTGCCGCGCGCTCGACTTCCCCGTCGTGAGCGGCAACGTGTCCCTGTACAACGAGACCGACGGGACGGGCATCCTGCCGACGCCGGCGATCGGCGGGGTCGGGCTGATCGACGACTATGCGAAGACGATGACGATGGGGTTCAAGGCGGCGGGGGAGGAGCTTTGGCTGATCGGACAGGGCGCCGGCAGCCTTGGCCAATCCCTTTGGCTGCGCGAGGTCCACGGCCGAGAAGACGGGCCGTCGCCAACGGTGGACCTCCTCAGCGAACGGTGTGCGGGGGAAGCGGTGCGAGCGCTAATGGCGTACCAACACGCGACTTCGGTGCACGACTTATCCGATGGCGGTGTCCTCGTTGCGGTCGCCGAGATGGCGCTGGCGGGCGGCCTAGGTGTTCAAATCGACGACTGGCGACGCTCCGACAGTTTGGATCAGGGGTCGATCGACCTACGCGAGCGCGACGACGCAGCGCTGTTCTTCGCGGAAGACCAGGGTAGTTACCTGGTCACCGTCGCCGCGGGATCGGATGTCGTTCATCGTGCTTGCAACGTCAGCAACACCGCGCGCCGCAAGATCGGCACTGTCGGCGGCGATGCCGTCGTCTTGCCGAACGGTCGAAGCATCCCCCTCGCCACCCTCCGCGCCGCGCACGAGGGCGCGTTCCCCGCGATGATGGCGGCGGCGACATGACCGGCGGCGGCTTCGGCACCTACGCCCTCCTCTTCCTCGCTGGCGCGCTGCTGTGCAACTGCATCCCCCACCTCGCCACCGGCCTGCGCGGCGAGGCGTTTCCGACGCCGTTCGCCGATCCGCCGGGCAAGGGCCTGTCGTCGCCGCTGCTCAACTTCCTGTGGGGCGCCGCGAACCTGTCGCTCGGCGTCTGGCTGCTGCCGATGCTCGACCGCGCCGAGCCGCGGCTGGGGCGCGTCGCGCTTGCCGCCGGCTTCGTCGCCATCGGCTGCTATCTGGCACGCCATTTCGGCCGGGTACGGGGGGAACGATGATCGATTCGGAAGCCGCGCCCGAGCCGGCCACCCTGACCGGCGAACCCGCGCTGTCGCACCGCTCGGTCATTGCCGGGCGTGCGTTCAGCCTGGCTGAGCACGGGCTGCTGATCGTCATCGCCGGCATGACCCTGCTCGCCGCCGGGACCGAGATCGTCCGCGTCGTCGCGGTCCGCGAGATCAACCTTGCCGATATCCTGCTGATGTTCCTCTACACCGAGGTCGTCGGCATGGTCGGCGTGTTCTACACGGGCAAAGGCAACGCCTTCGTCTATCCGATCTTCATCGCCATCACCGCGCTGGCGCGACTGATCGTGCTGCAGGGTAAGAACATGGCCCCGGAGAACATCGTCTTCGAGGCGAGCGCGATCCTGCTGCTCGCCGTGGCGGCGGCGATCATCGTCCGCCTGGGGAGGCACGCATGATCTCGCTCTATACGGCGACCGTACCGGCCTTCGCCCAGATCGTCGCGGCGACGGGCAAGCTGCTCGCCAAGGCCGACGCGTTCGCGGCCGAGCGCGGCATCGACCCGGCGACGCTGGTCGACGCACGCCTCGCCCCCGATATGCTGCCGTTCGCGTACCAGGTGAAGTCGGTCGCCAACCACTCGGTCGGGGCGATCGCCGGCGTCCGCGCCGGCATCTATGCGCCCGACCGCGGCGCGTTCCCGCCCGATCTTGCCGCGATGCGGGCGCTGATGGACGAGACTGCGGCGACGCTCGCCGGCTATGCACCGGACGAGATCGACGCGCTCGCCGGCGCTCCCGTCGAGTTCGTCTTCGGCGAACGCCGCGTGCCGTACGTCGCCGAGGATTTCCTGCTGTCGTTCAGCCTGCCGAACTTCTACTTCCACGCGAGTATCGCCTACGGTCTGCTCCGCTCCGCCGGGATGCCGCTCGGCAAGCTCGACTATATCGGCCGGCCGCGCTTCAAGGCGTAAGTCGGCATAACCGCGAAGCCGTCCGCAAGGATCAGCCGAGCTTTCGCGCCGCCTCGAGCACCGCTTGCGCATGGCCGGCGACCTTGACCTTGCGCCACACCGCCGCGACGCGCCCGTCCCGGTCGATCAGGACCGTCGCGCGGTCGATCCCCATGTATTTACGGCCGTACATGCTCTTCTCGACCCACGCGCCATAGGCCTCGATGACCTGACCGTTGGGATCGCTGCCGAGGTCGACGCCGAGGCTGTGCTTGGCGCGGAACTTGGCATGGGCGGCGACCGAGTCCTTCGACACCCCGATGACGACCGCGTCGGCGGCGGCGAAGTCGTCCTTCAGCGCCGTGAAGGCGATCGCCTCGGTCGTGCAGCCGGGCGTATCGTCCTTGGGATAGAAATAGAGGACGACCTTGCGCCCGGCGAGCCCGGCAAGCGTCGCGTTCGCACCGCCGTCGGTGGGCAGGTCGAACGCGGGGGCGGCGTCGCCGACTTCAAGGGTCATCGTCACTCTCCCGATTCGAACAGCTGGCTCCATGCCGCACGGACAGCGGCCTTGGCGAGTCCGACTTTGCGCTCGGCCGCGGCGGCATCGCCGGTCCCGGCGGCACTGGCGAGGAGCGCGGCGACGGGCGCCGGGAGCGGCGACGGCAGGGGGCCGACGAGCCGCAGGACGGCGAGCACGCGCGTCAGCGTGTCGTGCGCGGCGACAAGGCCGGGACGGATGGCCCCCGACGCCTCGAAGCCGGCCAGCGCCGCGCGCAAGTCGGCGGTCGCCGCCCCGGCGCGGAGCTGGAGGAAATGGACGATGAATTCGAGGTCGACGAGCCCGCCCTTGGCCAGCTTGACGTCCCACACCCCGCCACCGGGCTTCGCCGCTGCAATGTCGCGACGCATCGCCAGCACGTCGCGGCGCAACCTCGCCGGGTCGAGCGGGCGGTCGAGCACCTCGGCGATCACCGCCGCAACCGCGCCTCGGTCGCCAGGCTCGCCGGCAACGACACGCGCGCGGCACAGCGCCATGTGCTCCCACGTCTCGGCCTCAGTCGCCTGGTACCGCGCGAAGGTCGCGACCGAGACGGCGAGCAGCCCCTTCGCCCCCGACGGCCGCAACCGGGTGTCGACCTCGTAGAGCGCACCCGCCGCCGTCGCCACCGACAGGGCTGCCGTCAACCGCGCCGCGGCGCGCTGGAACCACAGCGTCGCGCCGATCGGCTTAGGCCCGTCCGAGGTCGCCGCATGGTCACCGGTAAACAGGTAGACCAGGTCGAGGTCGCTCGCATGCGTCAGCGCCCGCCCGCCGTAGCGGCCGAGCGCGACGACGACGAGCCGGCTACCGGGCACGCTGCCGTGGACCCGCGCGAGGTCGGCGGCGACGGCATCGGCGAGCGCCACCACCCCAACATCGGCGACGTCGCTGAGGTCGGCGCCGACGCCGAGCGGGTCGCGCCCCTCGACGAGTTGCGCGCCGAGCTGGAAGCGCTTGTCCGCGGTCCACAGCCGGACGCGGTCGAGCGTCTCCTCGAAGCCGCCGCCAGGTCCGAGGTCGGCGGCGAGTGCGGCGGTGCCCGGCAGCGGCGCGAAGCTCTCGGATGCGAGCAGCGCGTCGAACAGCGCGGGCCGTCGCGCAAAGGCATCGGCGAGCACCGGCGCGACGCCGAGCAGCCGCCCAAGCAGCGGCAGCAGCCGCGGGTTGGCGCGGAGCAGCGCGAAAAACTGGACCCCGGCGGGCAGGTCGGCGAGAAACGAGTCGAGCCGGGCCGCCGCATGGTCGGGGTCCGCCGCCTGCGCCAGGACGCCGAGCAGATCGGGGAGCAGCGCCTCGAACGCGTCGCGCGCCGTCTCCGACCGCAGCGCCCGGTAGCGCCCGCTCCGCCACCGCTCGATGCGCGCCGCGAGTCCCGATCGGTGGCCGTGCTTCGCGAGCCACGGGGCCAGTGCCGGCCCCGCCGGAACGCCGGCACGCGGCGCGGCGTCGGCGACGAGCGTGTCGAAGCGTGCCGCGACCGCCGCGGTAATCGACCGCAGCCGCGCCTCGACCGGCCGCCAGTCGGGTTCGCCGGCGAGCCGCGCCACCGCCTTGCGCACCGGCGCGGTCGCCGGCACGGCATGCGTCTGCGCGTCGTCGATCATCTGGACGCGGTGCTCGAGCGTGCGCAGGAAGCGATAGGCGTCGGCGAGCACCCGCGCGTCGTCGGCGCCGATGCGACCGGCCGCGGCGAGCGCAGCCAGCGCATCCAGCGTGGCGGGCGCGCGCAGCTCGGCGTCGCGGCCGCCCCAGACGAGCTGGTGGAGTTGGGCGAAAAACTCGACCTCGCGGATGCCGCCGCGCCCGCGCTTCAGGTCGAACCCCGGCCCGACCGCCTGGCCTTCGGCGAAGTGGTCGCGGATGCGCAGGGAAACCGCCTTGATGTCGCGAATCGCGGTGTAGTCGAGGCTCCGCCGCCATACGAACGGCCGGATCGCGCCGAGGAACGCCTCGCCGAGGGCGATGTCGCCGGCGCAGGCCCGCGCGCGAATGAAGGCCGTGCGTTCCCACGTTTCGGCTTCGGACTGATAATAATGCTCGGCGGCAGCGACCGGCAAAGCGATCGGCGTCACCTCGCTTGCCGGGCGCAGCCGCAGGTCGACGCGGAAGACGAGGCCGCCGAGCGGATCGGCCATCAGCGCGACAACGCGGCGGGCGATACGGACGGCGGCGTCGGCCGGCTCCTCGCGCGCGCGGCGCGGCAATCGGTCGGGATCGTAGAGCAGGATCAGGTCGACGTCGGACGAAAAGTTGAGCTCGTGGCTGCCGAGCTTGCCGAGCGCGAGGGCGACGAAGCCCGCCGGCGCGGCGTCTCGCTCGGCGAAGGCGGCGGCGATGCTCGCGTCGAGCGCGGCGTCCGCAAAATCGGACAGCGACGCGGTCACGCGCTCGAGCGGCCAGGCGCCGGTAAGGTCGGCGAGCGCAACGGTGAGGGCGACGTCGGCTTTGGCGGCACGCAGGCGCTCGGCGACCGGCAACGCCGGGTCAAACGCCATCGCCGCGGCTAACGCGGTGTCAAAGCCAGCTGCCACGATCCGTTCGACGGTCGCGCGCCGCCGCCGGACCAGCCCCTTCAGGAATGGAGAATTGGCCTCGGCGAGGGCGATCGTCGCGGCGAGGGTGGGCTCCATCCGCCGATACTGCCGCGCCCGCGCGGCGAGGGCCAGCCGCGCTCGCTCAGAAGGCCGGGTCGTGCGCTCCGCCGACGACGTGGATGCCACATTCGGTCTTGTCCCAGCCGCGCCAGCGACCGGCGCGCGGGTCCTCGCCGGGCGCGATGCTCGACGTGCACGGCATGCACCCGATCGAAGCGAACCCCTGCTCTTCGAGCGGGTGGCGCGGCAGGTCGTGGTTAGCGAAATAGGCGTCGAGCCGCGGCTTGTCCCAGTCGGCGAGCGGGTTGATCTTGAGCCGCCCCTCATCGAGTTCGAACCGCGGCAGCGTGGCGCGTGTCTGCGCCTGGAAGCCCTTGCGGCCCGACAGCCACGCATCGAACGGCGCCAGCGCGCGGCGCAGGGGAGCGACCTTGCGCAGGTCGCAGCAGCCATCGGGGTCGTAGCTCCAGCGCAGGCTCGTCGCGTCGCGCGCGGCGAGCGAGAACGGGTCGGGGCGCTGCACCCGCAGGTCGGTCAAACCGAGCCGCTCGGCGAGCGCATCGCGGTAGGCGAGCGTCTCGCCGAACATCTTCTGCGTGTTGACGAAGATCACCGGGACCGACCGGTCGACGCTCGCGATCAGGTGGAGGAGCACCGCCGACTCGGCGCCGAACGACGACACCGCGGCGATGCGGCCGTGCAGGTCGGCGAGCAGACCGGCGATCAGGTCCTCGGTCGAGGCGGCGGCGTAGCGCGCGGCGGCGTCGGCAACCGCGACAGCATCGAACGCGGGCGCGACGTCGATGACGTCGGGGACCCGCGCCGCCTCAGCCACGGCGCGGCTCGTCGGCGCTAGCCGAACCCTCCCGCAGCGCCCACACCGGCACCTTGGCGTCGGCCGCCTTCTGGTAGACGTAGGGGAAGCGGGCGAGCGCGGTTGCGACCGCTGCCGCGTCGAGCGGGCGCGCCGGGGCGAGGCTGTCGAAGCCGACGCGGCGCAGAAAGACGACCTGGTCGAGGAGGACGTCGCCGGCCGCGCGCAGTTCGCCGGCATAGCCCGCCTCGCGCAGGATCCGCGCACTCGAGTAGCCGCGCCCGTCGCGGTACTTGGGGAAGGCGACCTCGATCAGCCGCAGCCCGGCGAGGTAGGGGATCAGCGCCCGCGCGTCGTCGCCCGGATCGAGCCGGACGGCAGCGGTGTTCGACGTCGCGCCAAATTCGGCGAGCGGCACAACCGGCCCGTCGTACAGCGGCGCGTCGCGGAAGCTCATGACCTGCGCCGGCGTCGTCTCGGCCGGCGACGCCGCGCCGGCGACCGGCGACTGATCCTGGACCTCAGCCATAGACAGCGGCCTTGAACGGCGCGTCGCCGAGGCGGCGATAGGTATCGAGGAACCGCTCGCCCGGCCCCGAACGCACCGTACGGTACGCCTCGATCACCTTCTCGACCGCGTCGACCACGCCGGCTTCGGAGAACCCCGGCCCGAGGATCTTGGCGAGGCTCGCATCCTCCGCGCCCGACCCGCCGAGGCTCAGCTGGTACGCCTCCTCGCCCTTCTTATCGACGCCGAGGATGCCGATGTGGCCGGCATGGTGGTGACCGCAGGCGTTGATGCACCCCGACACCTTGATCTTCAGCTCGCCGATATCGTGCTGACGGTCGAGGTCGGCGAACCGCGCGGCGATCTTCTGCGCGACCGGGATCGAGCGGGCATTGGCCAGCGCGCAGTAATCGAGCCCCGGGCAGGCGATGATGTCGCTGACGAGGTCGAGGTTCGGCGTCGCCAGCCCCGCCGCGTCGAGCGCGGTCCATAGCGCATGAAGATCGGCCTTGCGGACGTGAGCCAGGACGAGGTTCTGACTGTGGGTGACGCGAATCTCGTCATGGGCGAAGCGCGCGGCAAGGTCGGCAATCAGGTCCATCTGGTCGGCGCTGGCGTCGCCGGGAATGCCGCCGACGGGCTTCAGACTGATCGTGGCGATCGCGTAGCCGGGCTGCTTGTGGCGGTGAACGTTCTGGTCGACCCACAGCGCGAAATCGGGATCGCTGCGGTCGATACTGTCCGACGTCGAGAGGTCGTAGTCGGGCTCGGCGAACTGCGCGACGATCCGCGCATATTCGGCCTCCGGCGCGTCGAGCGCGAGCGGCTCGAGCTCGGCCCATTCGGCCTCGACCTGCCGGATGAACTCGGCCGCGCCGAGGTCGTGGACGAGGATCTTGATCCGCGCCTTGTAGATGTTGTCGCGGCGGCCGTAGCGATTGTAGACGCGCAGGATCGCCTCGCAGTAGCTCAGATACTGGCCGACGGGAATGAAGTCGCGGACGACGTGGCCGATCATCGGCGTCCGCCCCATGCCGCCGCCGACCCAGACCTTGAAGCCGAGCGCGCCCACTTCGTTGCGGACCAGCTGGAGCCCGATGTCGTGGAGCTGGATCGCGGCGCGGTCGGTGTCGCTGGCGATGACGGCGATCTTGAACTTGCGCGGCAGGAAGCTGAATTCGGGGTGGAAGCTCGACCATTGGCGGAGCAGCTCGGCGTACGGCCGCGGGTCGGCGACCTCGTCGGCGGCGGCCCCGGCGAACTGGTCGCTCGAGATGTTGCGGATGCAGTTGCCGCTCGTCTGGATCGCATGCATCTCCACCGTCGCCAGTTCGGCGAGCAGGTCGGGGGCCTCGGCCAGCTTGATCCAGTTGTACTGGATGTTCTGCCGCGTCGTGAAATGGGCATAGCCGCGGTCGTACCGGCGCGCGATGTGCGCGAGCATCCGCAGCTGCGTGCCCGACAGCGTCCCGTACGGCACCGCGACGCGCAGCATGTACGCGTGGAGCTGGAGGTAAAGCCCGTTCATCAGCCGCAGCGGCTTGAACTGGTCCTCGGTGATCTCGTTGGCGAGCCGGCGCGCGACCTGGTCACGGAACTCCTCGACACGGGCGTCGACGATCGCCTGGTCGTAGTCGTCGTAGCGGTACATCAGGCGGGCTCTCGGTTGAGGTCGAGGCGGACGGTCGGCCCGGCACCGCGGACGCGCTCGCGCATCGTCCGCGGGCGCGGGCCGTCGGTGGTCGGCGTGGCGTCGACCAGCGCGGGATCGTTGATCCGTTCGGCGGCGAGCGTCGCGGCGAGGAGCGCGTCGCCGCCTTCGGCGACATCGATCGCGTCGCGCAGATGCAGGCTCCACCCGTGCCCGTCCCACCAGACGACGTCGCCGGTCTCGAGGATATTGCCGGTCAGCAGGCGCATGCGACCTCCCGTGTCACCGTGTCGGCCACGCCCAGCCGCGCGACGTCGCCGATGACGAGCAGCGCCGGCGACACGACGCGGTTCGCCGCGACCGCGCCGCCGAGGTCGGCGAGCAGCGTCCGTACGACGCGCGCGCCGGGCAGCGAGCCGCGTTCGAGGATCGCGCAGGGGGTGTCGGGCGACAGGCCGTCGGCGATCAACTTGTCGGCGATGCCCGCAGCGTTGGTCACGCCCATGTAGACGACGAGCGTCCGCCCCTTGCCGGCGAGCCCGGTCCAGTCCTGCTGACCAAGGTTCTGACACGTGCCGGCGACGAAGCTGACCGACGAGGCGTGGTCGCGGTGGGTCAGCGGCATCGCCGCCCCCGCCGCCGCGCCGAGCGCCGCCGAGACGCCGGGGACAACCTCGACCGGCACGCCGGCGGCGACGCAAGCGTCGACCTCTTCGCCACCGCGGCCGAAGATGAACGGGTCGCCGCCCTTGAGGCGGACGACGAACTCGCCGGCCTGCGCCTCGGCGACGAGCAGCGCGTTGATCGCCGGCTGCGGCAGCGTGTGTCGGTCGCGGCGCTTGCTGACGTCGATCCGCCGCGCGTCCGGCGCGAAGTCGAGCACCGCCGGATCGATCAGCCCGTCGTGGACGACGACAGTCGCGGCGGCAAGGGCGCGGACGGCGCGCAGCGTCAGCAGGTCGGGGGCTCCCGGACCCGCACCGACGAGGATGACGCGACCAGACGGGGCAGCTTCGCTCATCGTCGCCAAGTGGGGTGTGCGGCGCAGCAAGCCAAGCAAGGCTTTCTTTGCCCGGCCCTAGCCGGGGTTCCGCTCAGGCGAGTTCGGCGAGGTCGAGCGCCTCGAGCAGCGCGGCGCGGGCGCGGCGGCAGTGTGCCCACAGGCTCGGCCGGACCAGGTCGTCGGGGGCGATCTCGGCCGGCCACTCGGCGCGGATGACCGCGGCGATCGCGTCGAGCCGCGCCGCGTCGACGAGGAAGCGCGGGTCGACCGTGGCGGGATCGGCGACGACCCGCAGCCGCAGGCACGCAGGACCGCCGCCATTTCGCATCGATTCGCGCACCGCGACCGCCTCGGCCGCGCGGACCGGTCCGTTGCCGGCGACGAGGCGCGCGAGATAGGCGGCGACGCGCGGGTGGTCGCGTGCTTCGGTGGGGACGATCAGCGCCATCGTGCCGTCGGGGCGGGTGACGAGCTGCGAATTGAACAGGTACGAGGCGATCGCGTCGGCGAGGCTGACCTCGGCGGCGGGCACGACAATGAGTTCGGCCCAGGGTGCGACGCGCGCGAGGTCGGCAGCAAAGTCGCCGGCGAACGCCTCCTCATGCGCGAAGACGACGCTCTCGTTCGCCACCGCGACGACGTCGTTGTGGAACGCGCCGGCGCGGATCGCTGCCGGGGCCTGCTCGACGAACAGCGTGCGCGCCGGGTCGAGGCCGTGGAGCCGCGCGACCGCCTCGCTGGCGGCACGGCTCTGGCGCGCCGGGAAGCCGCCGCCGTCGACGCCGTAGACGAAGATCTCGACCCCGGGGGCGTCGTGGCGCGAGGCGATCCGCATGTGGTTGGCCGCCCCCTCGTCGCCGAAGCTCGGCACCGCCGGATGGACGGCGAAGGCGGGGTGCGGCGAAGGCGAGGCGGAGCTGCGCCAGCGTCGCCGCGGCCTCGTGGCTGCGGTGGGGCATCGCCATCAGGTTGGCGACGGTCAGGTGGCACCGCCCGTCGCGCGTGTCCGGGCCGGGCGAGACGGTCGCCGCATTCGCGGTCCACATCGCCGACGCCGACATCGCCCGGGCGAGCAGCATGGGGTCGGTGGTCGCCTCGGCACCGAGCGCCGCCAGCCACCCCGTCGCCGGGCGGTCGTGCGGCAGCAGCACGCCCTGCGCCAGCCCGAGGCCGAGCGCGGCGCGCTGCTTGGCGATCCCCTCGAGCGCGGCGTCGCGCGGGCGCGATACCGCCCCGGCGCTCCGCGCGCTGGCGAGGTTGCCGGGCGACAGCGCGGCGTAATTGTGGCTCGGACCGATCAGCCCGTCGAAGTTGATCTCGCGGATCATCGCAACCCCGTCGGCACCGCGCCCGTGATCGCGTCGGCTTCGAGGCTGGCGACCGGCCACGCGCAATAATCGGCCGCGTAGAAGGCGCTCGGGCGGTGGTTGCCGCTGCGGCCGATGCCGCCGAACGGCGCGGTCGACGCCGCCCCGGTGGTCGGCCGGTTCCAGTTGACGACGCCGGCGCGGCTCTCCGCCCAAAAACGGTCGAACAGCGCCGCATCGCCGCCGATCAGCCCGGCGGCGAGGCCGAAGCGCGTCGCGTTTGCTTGCGTCATCGCGGCGGCGAAGTCGGCGACGCGGATGACCTGGAGTAACGGGCCGAACAGCTCGGCGTCGGGGCGGTCGGGCACCTCGGTGACGTCGACGATTGCCGGCGACAGGAACGGACGATTGGGGTCGCGCCGGACAAGCGGGCGGATCACCGTCGCGCCGCCCGCCAGGAGACCGTTGTAACCTGCCACCAGCCCGTCGGCCGCGCGGTTGTCGATCACCGGGCCGATGTACGGCTCGGGTGCGTCGAACGGCGCGCCGGCGATGATCCGCTCGCTGAGCGCCGCTACCCGCTCGACCAGCGCGTCGCCGCCGCTCCCGACGATCAGCCGCCGCGCGCACGTGCATCGCTGCCCCGCCGAGACGAACGCCGACTGGACGACGAGCGCGGCGGCTGCATCCAAGTCGGCGTCCGCGACGTCCCACGCGACGAGCGGGTTGTTGCCGCCCATCTCGAGCGCGAGGATGCGGTGCGGCGTCTCGGCGAAAGCGCGGGCGAGGCTCGCCCCGACGCCGGCCGAGCCGGTGAACAGCAAGCCGTCGATGTCGGCGGCGGCGAGGGCTTCGCCCTCCGCGCGGGCACCGTGGACGACGGCCAGCACACCCGGCGGCAGGTCCCAGCACGCGGCCATGAAGTCGGCGACGGCCGGGGTCAGCTCCGACGGCTTGAACACGACCGTGTTCCCGGCGAGCAGCGCCGGGACGATGTGGCCGTTCGGCAGGTGCGCGGGGAAGTTGTACGGCCCGAGCACCCCGAGCACCCCGTGCGGCTTGTGGCGGACGCGCTGGCGGACCCCGGCGGCCTCGCCCGCGCGGTCGCCGGCGCGCTCGGCCTGCGCGGCGATGCTGATGTCGACCTTGGCGGCGACGCTGGCGACCTCGGTCCGCGCTTCCCACAGCGGCTTGCCCGTTTCGCGCGCGATCAGCGTCGCGAACGGCTCGGCGCGGTCGCGGACGGTCGCGGCGAAGGCACGCGCGGCGGCGATGCGCGTGTCGAGCGGCGTCGCCGCCCAGCCCGGCGCGGCGGCCCGGGCCGCGGCGACGGCGGCAGCAACGTCGCCCGGAGCCCCCCGCCAGACGACCTCGCCCGTGCACGGATCGGTCGAGACGAGGTCAGAGAAGGACATGCCGCACCTCGTCGCCAATCTTCACATCGATGAGTTCGGCCTCGCCGGCCGGGATGACAAGTCCGCCGGCGCCGTGGCCGGCGTGGCCGAGCCAGCTGCGGAACCGGCCGAGCGTGCCGGCCGACAGCAGCGCGCGCGGCATCCCGCCGGCTCCGTCTGCCAGCTCGGCGACCGGCGCGGCGCGGGCGGCGGCGATCGTCCGCACCGCGTCCGTCGGGCAGGTCAGCGTCGGCCCGCCGTCGAAGATGTCGACATAATTGTCGTAGCGGAAGCCCTCGGCCTCGAGCATGCGCTGCGCCGGCACGCCGCGGTCGTGCGGCCGCCCGATCACCGCCTGCGCCGCCTCGCCGAGCAGCGCGACGTAGACCGGCGACTTCGGCATCAGGTCGGCGATGAACTGGTTGCCGTTGACGCTGTTGAACTGGTCGGCCTCGCGGAAGCCCATGCCGAAGAAGCGCCGCCCGAGCCCGTCCCAGAACGGCGAATCGCCGTCGTCGGTCAGGAAGCCGCGCAGCTCGGCGAGCAGCGTATCGGCGAAGCGCCGCCGATGGCCGGCGATGAACAGGTAGCGGCTCCGCGCGAGCAGCCGCCCGAGGCCGCCGGTACGCAGGTCGGGGTGGAGGAACAGCCCGCCCACCTCGCTGGCGCCGTCATGGTCGGTGCACAGGTTGAGCAGCCGCATCGAGAAGGTCCGCGCCAGCGCCCGCGACGTCTGCGACACCGTCGAGATCTTGTAGCTGTAGAACGGCCATTCCGAACCGACGCGGCTGAACACCGCCGCCGTCCCGCCGATCCGCCCGGTCGTGGCCTGCTCGAGGATCAGCAGGTACATCTCGTCGACCGGCGCATCGAGATCGGCGGCGAACGACGCGTCCGAGCGCGCCAGCCGCGCGGCCAGCGCGTCGCGGTCGGGGGGGAGGTTGGTGAAGCCGCCGCCGGTCAGCCCGGCGAGGTCGAGCAGCGCGTCGAGATCGCCGGCGCGCGCCGGCCGGACGTGCCACGTCACGCGGTCGCGTCCCGGCTGAACCCGTTCGCCGCACGCAGCAGGACGAGCGCCGACAGGCGCGCGCGCTCGGCGAAGCTGTCGACGCGGACGAACTCGTCGGCGGAATGGATCGCGCCGCCGCACACCCCCATCGTGTCGACCACCGGCAGCCCGGTCGCGGCGAGGTTGTTGCCGTCGCACACCCCGCCCGTTTTCACCCAGGCGATCGGGATGCCGAGCGCGCTGCCGCACGCCGCGACGAGATCGAAGGCGCGGCGCTGCGTCGCGTCGAGCGGCTTGGGCGGGCGGCCGAAGCCGCCGTCGAGGACGATGCGGACGTCGTGCGCGAGGGCCGCCGCCGCGACGGTGGTCGCGATCGCGGCTTCGGCGGTCTTCTGGTCGGCGCGCAGCGCCGCGCGGATGTTGAAGCGCAGGATGGCGAGGTCGGGCACGATGTTGTTCGGCCCGCCACCGTCTATCCGCGCGCAGTTGACCGTCAGCCCGTCGCGCGTCAGCGCCGCGAGGCGCACGGCAAGGTCGGCGGCGGCGACGATCGCGTTCCGCCCGTCCTCCGGCGCCCGCCCGGCGTGCGCGGCGCGTCCGTGGACGACTGCGCTGAAATTGCCCGAGCCGCTGCGCGCGCCCGCCAGCGTCCCGTCGGGCAGCGCCGGCTCGTACGTCAGCCCGAGGTGGCAGCGGCGCGCGGCGGCGGCGAGCAGCGCGGCGGAACCCGGCGACGACACTTCCTCGTCGGCGTTGATCACGACCTCGACGCCGAGATTCTCCGTCGCCGGCAGCACCGCCTCGAGCGCGGCGAACATGACCGCGAGGCCGCCCTTCATGTCGGCGACGCCGGGGCCGTTCAGCGTCGCCTTGTCGATCCAGCGCGTCGCCTGGAACGAGTGGTCGGCGGCGAACACCGTGTCCATGTGGCCGGTCAGCAGCACCCGCACCGGCGCCTCGGGGCGGACGACGAGGTGGAGGCTGTCGCCGTGCGCGAGCGGCCGGCGCACGCCGTCGGCGGCGACCGCCTCGACCGGACTCGCGGGAACCCGGACCGGAGACCCGAGCGCGGCGAGCGCCGGCGTCAGCGCGTCGGCCATCGCGGCGAGGCCGGCCAGATTGCGGCTGCCCGAGTTGATCGCGCTCCACGCCAGCGTTCGCTCGAGCATCGCGGCGGGGTCGAGGCGCGCGAGAATGGCGGTTTCGGCCGGCGTCGGCGCGGCACTCCAGGCGGGGTCGATGGTCACGCGCGCCTTCTAGGCGGTCGAGCGGCGGAGCGCCACACACCGAAACGGTTGGCACGCGTCGCTGCGCCCGCTACGCCGCGCCGCGATGATCCGCCCCGCGACCGCCGCCGACGTTCCCGCCCTCCACGCGCTGATCGAGCGCGCCTATCGCGGACCCGCGTCGCGCGCCGGCTGGACGCACGAGTCCGACTTCCTGACCGGTCCGCGGACCAGCGCGGATGCCGTCGCCGCCGTCGTCGCCGACCCCACGCAGGTGTTCCTGCTCGCCGTCGAGGGGGACCGGATCGGCGCCTGTGTCGCGGTTACCGACCGCGGCGGCGGGCTGTGCTACATCGGCCAGCTCGCTGTCGATCCCGACGCGCAGGCGCACGGAACCGGGCGCCGGATGCTCACCGCCGCCGAGGACGAGGCGCGGCGGCGGGGAGCGACGCGGATCGAGATGACCGTTGTCGATCGCCGCACGACGCTGATCGCGTGGTACGAGCGGCGCGGCTACACGCTGACCGGCGAAACCCGACCGTTCCCCGCCGCGCTGCTCGAGCAGGTGCCGCTGGCGTTCGTCGTCCTCGCCAAGCCGCTTTAGGCGCGCCGCCCGACGCCGGGCACGAGCATGCCCGTCGACTCCTGATAGGCGACATAGTCGCCGCCGAACGTCGCGACGAGATCGCGCTCTTCGTGGCGGATGGCAATGACGACATAGATCGTCATGCCGGCGGCGAACAGCAGGTGCCCGACCGTCATCGCCGGGGTCGCCCAGAAGGCGAGGAGGAAGCCCGAATAGAGTGGGTGGCGGACGAGGCGGTAGAACAGCGGCGTCCGGAAGCGCGGGTCGGCCGCGCTCGTCCCGCGCCAGTTGCGATAGACCTGCGCCAGCCCGAACAGCTCGAAGTGGCCGAGCAGGAAGGTGCTGAGCAGGACGATCGCCCAGCCGGTCGCGCTCACCGCCCACAGGACGACCGCCGCGGCGCCGTCGACGCGCCAGAGGTCGCCGGCGATCGGGTGCCAGAAGGCGATCAGGGCGGCGAGGCACAGGCTCGAGGCGACGACATAGGCGCTGCGCTCGAGCGCGGCGGGGACGATCCGCGTCCACCGCGCCTTGAACGCCGGCCGCGCCATCACACTGTGCTGGAGGCCGAACAGCGCGATCAGCCCGACGTCGATCAGCGCCGCGGTCGCCGGCTGGGCGGCGGCCCCGCGGTCGATGCCGGCGACGAGGAACGGCACGTTCTCGACGAAGCCGATCAGATAGAGGAAGACCGCGAAGAAGAAGGCGTAGGCCGCCGCCGCCAATGCCAAATAGGCGATCCGCACCGTCTGTCCCCCGTCAAGTCGATCCCGTGGCTCAACTATAGCGCGGGCGCGCCCGACTGTCGCGGCTATTCGGGCTGAGTGCACCGACTGAACAGCCAGACGCGGACCGCGCTCGACAGGTTGGTCGTCCGCGCCGCGTCGATCTCGGCGACCAGCGCGTTGAGCGGGACGCCGCGCGCGGCGGCGGCGGCGCGGAGTGCGGTCCAGAAGACAGGTTCGAGGCTCAGCGAGGTCTGGTGACCCGCGATGGTCACCGATCCCTTGACGAGCGCGCCGTTCTTCATGCGAACGTCTGTGCCGTCCCGCTCCCCCGCCCGACCACCTGCCAGGATAGGCTCATGGGCGGTCGGGCGGGGGAGCGGGACGGCACAGGCTCCAGCCTAGTACATGTGCTGGCCGCCGTTGATCGACAGCGTCGAGCCGGTGACGAAGCCGGCGTCGTCGCCGGTCAGGAAGACGACGCCGCGCGCGATCTCGCTCGCCTGGCCGAGGCGGCCGGCGGGGATCTTGGCGACGATCTTCTCGAGCACGTCGGCCGGGACCGCGGCCACCATGTCGGTGTCGATATAGCCGGGCGCGATCGCATTGACCGTTACCCCGACGCGCGCCCCTTCCTGGGCCAGCGCCTTGGTGAAGCCGTGGATGCCCGACTTGGCCGCCGCATAGTTGACCTGGCCGTACTGGCCGGCCTGGCCGTTGATCGAGCCGATGTTGACGATCCGCCCGAACTTGCGCGCGCGCATGCCGGGGAACGCCGCCTTGGCCATGTTGAAGCAGCCGCCGAGGTTGACGTCGATCACCTCGCGCCACATCTCGTACGTCATCTTGAGCAGCGTGCCGTCGCGGGTGATGCCGGCATTGTTGACGACGATGTCGACGGCACCGTGCTCGGCCTCGACCTTGCCCACCGCGTCGAGGCACGCCTGGTGGTCGCCGACGTCCCATTTGGCGGACGCGATGCCGGTCCGCTCGCTGAACTCGGCCGCCTTCTTGTCGTTGCCAGCGTAATTGGCGACGACCGTCGCGCCGGCGGCCTTGAGCGCGAGGCTGATCGCCTCGCCGATGCCGCGCGTGCCGCCGGTGACGATCGCGACCCGTGCCATTGCCGTCTCTCCCCAGAGTCGTGTTTTGCCGTGACCCTAGGTCGCGGGGAGCCAGCCGGCAAGCTCGCGGCGAACGATCGCGCGCAGCGCCGCATTGCCTGCGGGGCTCGCGTTGAGGCACGGCAGGTAGGCGAATTGCTCGCCGCCGGCGGCGAGGAAGGTCGCGCGTCCCTCGATCGCCAGCTCCTCGAGCGTCTCGAGGCAGTCGGCCGAAAACCCGGGCGCGATGACGACAAGCCGCTTGACGCCGCGTCCCGGCAGCTCGGCGAGTGTCGCGTCGGTGTACGGCTTGAGCCATTCGGCGCGGCCGAAGCGCGACTGGAACGACACCTCGAGCGGGGTCGCGATGCGCTCGCCGAGCAGCCGCGCGGTCTTGCGGCACTGGCAATGATAGGGATCGCCCTTGTCGAGCGTCGACCGCGGCATGCCGTGGAACGAGGCGAGGCACAGGTCGGGCGTCCAGTCGAGCGCCGCCACCCCTGCCGCATAGCTGTCGGCCAGCGCCTCGATCAGCAGCGGGTCGTCGTGGTACGGCGGCAGCGTCCGGAGCGCCGGCTGCCAGCGCCACTTCATCAGCGCTTCGAACGCCTTGTCGTTGGCCGTCCCGGTCGTCGCGCTCGAATATTGCGGATACAGCGGCGCGATCAGGATGCGCTCGCACCCGGCCGCCTTCAGCGCGGCGAGCCGGTCGGGAATCGTCGGCGTGCCGTAGCGCATCGCCCAGTCGACGATCACGCCGTGACCGGCGAGGTCCGCGGACAGCGCACGGCCCTGCGCAGCGGTGATCACGCGCAACGGGCTGTCGTCGGCGTCTTTGTCCCATACTTTCGCATAGTTAGCCGCCGTCCGCTTCGGCCGCGTCATCAGCACCACGCCCCGCAACAGCGGCTGCCACAGGATCGGCGGCAGCTCGACGACACGACGATCACTAAGGAATTCAGCAAGATAGCGGCGTACGGGGCCCGTCTCGGCGCGTCGGGCGTGCCCAGGTTGACGAGCAGCACCCCGACCCGGCCGAACGCGACCGGCGGATGACCTGGCGGAAGAGAGCTCACGCGACGATCGGCAACGAGCGCGCGAGCCGGGTTCCGGTCGCGGCAAAAATCGCATTGGCCACCGCCGGCGCGATCGGCGGCGTCCCCGGCTCGCCGACCCCGCCGAGCGGGGCGGTCGAGGGGACGATGATCGTCTCGATCTCGGGCGCTTCGGCCAGCATAAGCGACGGAAAACCATCGAAGTTGGTCCGCTCCACCCGCCCGTCGGCGAAGGTGATCCGCTGCTTGAGCGCCGCGCTGAGGCCATAGGCGACGCCCCCTCCATCTGCTGGCGGACGCCGTCGGGGTTGACCACCGTGCGCCCGCAGTCGATTGCCGCCCAGACGCGCGTCACCCGCGGCGGCTCACCCGCCCTGCAGCGAACCTCAGCGACCTGGGCGACGACCGAACCGAAGCTCTCGTGCAGCGCGACGCCGCGGCCGAGCAGTCGTCGCGTCCGAGCGGCGGTGCGACGGCGAGCACCGCCTTCAGCACCGCCGTATGACGCGGAGCATCCCTGAGCATTGCCAGCCGGAAGGCACCCGGATCCGCATTCGCCGCATGGGCGAGCTCGTCGACGAAGCTCTCGACGAAGAAGGCGCTGAAGCTGTGGCCGACGGACCGCCAGAAGCCGAGCGGCACCGGCGTCGTCGCCAGCGCATGCTCGACGCGGATGTGATCGATCGCATAGGGCACCTGCGTCGCGCCGTCGACGCCCTCGGCCGACGCCTTGGGCGCGCTGGCCATCGCCGGGACGTTGCGCGCGGCGAAGCTTGCGGCGACGTCCGGAACGGCGATCCGGCTATCCCACGCGGCGATCCGCCCGCCTGCAACCGACCCCCGCATCCGCGCCGCGGCGGCCGGGCGGAAACGGTCGTGTGCCATATCTTCGGCTCGCGACCAGACGAGCTGGACCGGCCGCCTGACCGCCCGCGCGATCAGTACCGCCTGAACCAGCGCGTCGTTCTCGACCTTGCGTCCGAAGCTGCCGCCGATCAGCGTCGGGTGGATGGTGACGGCGCTCTCCGGAACACCGGCGGCCTTGGCCACAGCCCACGTGGCGAGCGTGAGGGATTGGGTCGGCGCCCAAGCCTCGACAGTCCCGTTCTCGATCCGCACCGTCGCGTTCATCGGCTCGAGCGCGGCATGTGCGAGATAGGGCACGCTGTAGTCGGC
The DNA here is from genome assembly GCA_963790285.1 of uncultured Alphaproteobacteria bacterium. Taxonomy (GTDB): domain Bacteria; phylum Pseudomonadota; class Alphaproteobacteria; order Sphingomonadales; family Sphingomonadaceae; genus Polymorphobacter_B. The sequence goes on along the minus strand of CAWBNV010000005.1, from coordinate 202,109 downwards.
GGTGATCACGGCGCCCGAGGCCAGCGCGCCGGCCGCGTCACCATCGTTCCGCACCGCCTTGCCCGGGCTGGAGAGCGCCGCATGCGGAGCGGCGGACATCATCGGCCCAGCCGGCTGAGCCGGGCTGGCAAACGCCGGAACCACAGCGTCGACCCCCTTCTGCGCCGCCCACCACGTCGAGGCCACGGCCGCGACCCAGGTGGGGCCGTGAACGATCTCGATGACGCCCGGCATGCGGCGCGCCGCCGCCGTGTCGGCGTGCAGCAGCTTCGCATCACCGACCGGCCCGTGACGGATCGCGGCGAAGACCATGCCCGGCAGGCGGACATCGGCCCCGAAGCGCGCCGAGCCGTCGGTCTTCGCCGGCAGGTCGATCCGCGGCACCGGCACCCCGAGCAGCGGCGGCTTGGCCCGCAGTACCGGCTTCGCCGGCGCGTCGGTCGGGATCACCTTGGCGGCGATGTCGGCGAAGCGCACCGCCTTGGCCTTGTAGATCACGAAGCCGTTCGCCGTATCGCAGGCGTCGGCGTCGACTCCCCAGTCGCGCGCCGCCGCCCGGCACAGCATCGTCCGCGCCGCCGCCCCCGCCGCCCGCATCGGTTCGGCAAAGCCGCGCACCGACGTGCTGCCGCCGGTCATCTGCATGTCGAAGTGCTCGATCACGCCGCCGAGGCCCCAGCGCGCGAAGCCCTGCAGGCTCGCGGGCAAGCCAGCGGTCATATCGATCGCCATGGCCTTGTTGGCATAGATCGGGTTCAGCGGCGCGGGCTCGAGCGACACGGTGTTCCAGTCAGCGCCCAGCTCAGCGGCAACCAGCTGCGCAAGTGCCGACCCGACCCCCTGCCCCATCTCCGCTTGAGGCACCGCGACGACCACCCGGCCGTCGGTTCCGACCTTGACGAAGCCGTTGACCACGGTCTCATCGGGTCCGGCCGCCCAGTTGAGCGGATGCGACCGCGGCCAAACGGCATAGCCCACCGCCACCCCGGCGACGCCGGTCCCGATCAGGAACGCCCGTCGTGTCGGGCGCGCGCGCGGTTTCGTCGAGGGAACGAGCGGCGGGACGGGAGCGTTCATGCGGCCGACGTTAGCCGAGCCCCGCGCCCTTGTCGAAGGCGTCGTGGTGCCGCGCTGGGCCGGGTCTACGAGCGCGTGCTGTCCTTCGACCACCTGTCGAAGCTCAAGCGCACATGGTCGTCCAGCAGCTGACCACGGCCAAGCGCGGCAAGCTCGCCGCCTCACCTCCCCGGCGGCTTAAGTTCACCCGAGGATCACGCGAGGGTCACGCCGGCAACGATGTGTTGTTTTGTTCTCCCTCCACCCGCCGACCTCCTTGGGCAGGCATAACTTCGCATTGTTCACACGCTCGCGCAGGGCGCTCACCCGGCGAAATGCGCGATCGCGGCAGGTCGCTGGCGGGCTGGACGGCCGGCGATGAGAAAGAGCGGGGATGAGAAAGAGCGGCGAGCCACGACCGAAGTCTAGCCGGTCGCCGGGGCTGTAGGACAGCGGTTTCAGCCGAAGCGCACGGCGACGCCGCCGTCGCGGGTCAGGCGCATGTTACCCGCCGCCGATCCCCTCGGTGACGATGCCGCTGCCGGCGCAGTCGGGGCACTCGCCACCATGGGCCCGGCCGCTCCCGTTGCACCGGCGGCAGACGTTCTCGCCTGTTCCCGGCGTTCCGGGAACCGCGTCGTCGCCGGGCTCGATCTGCTGCGGTGGAACGCCAAGCTTGCGGGCGATGGCCGCGACTTCGGCATCCGACGGCGGCGTCGGCATGTCCTCGCCCGGCCCGACGGCATCGTCGGCGATGCCCGGACCGGTCCCGGCAATCGTCTCGTCGAGCGGCCGGGCGTTCGTGCCCGTCATCCCTTCTTGCCCGCCTTGCCGCTCTTGCCGCCGCCCCTACCCGTGCCGGTGCTGCCGGCGGCGTCGTCGCCACCCTTCTTGGTTACCGCTCCGGCGTTTCCGCCAGCACCCTTCTGCGCCATTGTCCGTCTCCGCTAGATCGCGGAAATCAACGGCTTGGCGTGATGCGGGTTCCGGGCTGGAGGCGGGAAACGAGGCAGTTGCCGCGGCGAAGCCGCGCCGTCGGACGGGCTCGGGCGAGAGCGCGCCCGACCCGCCGGTTGGGCGGCGCGAGTCCGCTAACCCGGTGGCCGCGCTGCGCCTTACGCCGCGAACTGGTTCATCGTGTTGTGCGCCCCGCCGGCCTTGAGCGCCGCCTCGCCGGCGAAATACTCCTTGTGGTCGTCGCCGAGGTCCGACCCGCTCATGTTCTGGTGCCGGACGCAGGCGATGCCCTGGCGGATCTCGGCGCGCTGGACGTTCTTGACGTAGCCGAGCATGCCGGCGTCGCCGAAATAATCACGCGACAGGTTATCGGTCGACAGCGCGGCAGTGTGGTACGTCGGCAGCGTGATCAGGTGGTGGAAGATGCCGGCGCGCGCGCTCGCGTCTTTCTGGAAGGTGCGGATGCGCGTGTCGGCCTCCGCCGCGAGCTCGGTCGCGTCATAGTCGACGCTCATCAGCCGCGACCGGTCGTACGCCGACACATCCTTGCCCGCAGCAGCCCAGGCGTCGAACACCTGCTGGCGGAAGTTCAGCGTCCAGTTGAAGCTCGGCGAGTTGTTGTAGACCAGCTTGGCGTTCGGCACGACCTCACGGATCCGGTCGACCATGCCGGCGATCTGTTCGATGTGCGGCTTCTCGGTCTCGATCCACAGCAGGTCGGCGCCGTGCTGCAGCGACGCAATGCAATCTATGACGCAGCGATCCTCTCCGGTTCCCGAGCGGAACTGGAACAGGTTCGACGGCAGGCGCTTGGGCCGCAGCATTTTACCATCCCGGTTCAGGATCACGTCGCCGTTGCGCGCCGTCGCGGGATCGATCTCGTCGCAGTCGAGGAAGCTGTTGTAGCGGTCGCCGAGGTCGCCCGGCGTCGTCGACACCGCAATCTGCTTGGTCAGCCCCGCACCGAGCGAATCGGTGCGGGTGACGATGATGCCATCGTCCACCCCGAGTTCGAGGAACGCGTAGCGGCAGGCGCGGACCTTGGCGAGGAAGTCGTCGTGCGGAACCGTGACCTTGCCGTCCTGGTGGCCGCACTGCTTCTCGTCGCTGACCTGGTTCTCGATCTGGAGCGCGCACGCGCCGGCCTCGATCATCTTCTTGGCGAGCAGGTAGGTCGCCTCGGCGTTGCCGAAGCCCGCGTCGATGTCGGCGATGATCGGTACGACGTGGGTCTGGAACCCCTCGATCGCCGCCATCAGCTGCTTCTCGCGGAGCTGGTCGCCGCTCGCGCGTGCGGCGTCGACGTCGCGGAACATCATCCCGAGCTCGCGCGCGTCGGCCTGCTTGAGGAAGGTGTAGATCTCCTCGATCAGCGCCGGAACGCTCGTCTTCTCGTGCATCGACTGGTCGGGCAGCGGCCCAAAGTCGCTGCGCAGCGCGGCGACCATCCACCCCGAGAGGTAGAGGTAGCGGCGCTCGGTCGAGCCGAAATGCTTCTTGATCGCGATCATCTGCTGCTGGCCGATGAAGCCGTGCCACGCGCCGAGCGACTGCGTGTAGTTCGCCGGATCGGCATCGTACGCCGCCATGTCGCGGCGCATGATGCCCGCGGTGTAGCGCGCGATGTCGAGCCCGGTGCGGAAGCGGTTCTGCAGCCGCATGCGCGCGACCGCGTCGGCGCTGATGCCGTCCCACGTCCCGGCTCGCGCGGCGATCAGCGCGTCGACGCTGGTGACATGATCGTTGTACGAAGCGAAGACGGACATACGGCCTCCTTTGACCAAGGCTTGACAACAAAAGCGCGGGCGGTCGTTCGACCTGCCCGCGCGCGCTCCTCCCCAGAAGCTGTTGCCCCGCTGTGCCCGAAGGGGTACGGCGAGGTCAATGACAGCCGTGTCGAAATCGTGTCGAGATGTGCGCGGGCACCCGGAGCTTGCTTGTCGTAGTGTAAAGATATTTACAACACGACGGGTTCGGCGCCTGCCATGACCGCCGACCGCAAGCTGTTTGCGGGCGCGCGCCTGCGCCGCCTACGGCTGCAGCGCGCGGTCACCCAGACGCGGATGGCCGACGACCTTGGCGTGTCGGTCAGCTATCTGAACCTGATCGAGCGCAACCAGCGGCCGCTCACCGCCGCCTTCCTGCTCAAGCTGGCGACGACCTACGACGTCGATCTGCGCCAGCTGACCGGCGACGACGGCGACGCCGTTGCCGCCGAGCTCGCGACACTCTTCGCCGACCCGCGGCTTGCCGGGCTCGACGTCGGCCGCGCCGAGCTGGCCGAAGTCGCAGCGAGCGCTCCGGGTGTCGCCGCCGCGCTGCTCCGCCTCGGCGCGGGCGGCAGCGCCGCCGCCGCGCCGACCGCCGCCGCCGGGCCGGTCGAGGCGATGACCGAGCTGCTGCTCGACCGGCGCAACCACTTTCCCGACCTCGACGCGGCGTGCGAGGCGCTCGCCGACGAGCTGCGTCTCGCGTCGGGCGACCTCGCCGCCGGGCTCGCCGAGCGGCTGCGGTCGCGGCACGGCGTGGCGGTGCGCGTCCTGCCCGCAAGCGTCATGCCCGACCTGCTCCGGCGCCTCGACCTCCACGCGCGCCAGCTGCAGCTGTCGGAGGCGCTCGACGCGGCGTCGCGGACGTTCGCCATCGCCTATCAGCTCGCGCTGATCGAGCTGCGGCCGGCGATCGACGCCGTCGTCGCCTCGGCGCGCCTGCCGTCGAAGGCGCACGAGCGCTTCGCCGTCCAGACGCTGGCGAACTATGCCGCGGCCGCGACGATGATGCCGTACGCCCGCTTCCACGCCGCCGCCGAGGCGCTCGGCTACGACCTCGAGCTGCTCCAGGCGCGGTTCGGCGCAGGGTTCGAGCAGGTCGCCCACCGGCTGACGACGCTCCAGCGCCCCGGCATGCGCGGCATCCCCTTCCTGATGATCCGCACCGACCGCGCCGGCAATATTTCCAAGCGCTTCTCCGCCGTCCGCTCGGCGCTGGCGGCGGACGGCGGCGGGTGCCCGCTGTGGGTGCTCCACGCCGCCTTCGACCGTCCGGGGCGCATCATGCGGCAGGTCGTCGAGACCGAGGACGGCAGCCGCTGGCTGTCGGTCGTCCGCACGGTCCGCACCTATGCGACCGCGTACGGCAGCGTGAAGCCCGAATTCGCCGTGCTGCTCGCCGCCGAACTGGCGTCGGCGCGCGCGATGATCTACGCCGACGGCCTCGATACGGGGCCGGGCGCGGCAACCCCGATCGGGCTCGGCTGTGCCCGCTGCGGCCGCGCCGCGTGCCGCCAGCGGAGCCTCGCTCCGGCCGGGGCGCGGCTGACGATCGACGAGCGCAGCCGCGGGCTGACGCCATTCCGCTTTACGAATCAAGGAGATGATTGATGGCTGCCGGTGTCGAGATCAGGGGCGCGATGCTGCCCGGCTTCGAGACGATCCTGACCGAGGAGGCGCTGACCTTCGTCGCCAACCTCCACCGCCAGTACAACCCGACGCGGCTGGCCCTGCTGCGCGCGCGCGAGGCGCGGCAGGCGTGGTGGGACGCCGGCAACCCGATCGATTTCGCGCTGGAGACCGCAAGCGTGCGGCTGGGCGACTGGAAGGTGGCGGGGTCGCCGCCCGACCTGCAGGACCGGCGCGTCGAGATCACCGGCCCGGTCGATCGCAAGATGGTGATCAACGCGTTGAATTCGGGCGCGAAATGCTTCATGGCCGACTTCGAGGACGCGTCGTCGCCGATGTGGACGACGATGATCGAGGGGCAGGTCAACCTGCGCGACGCGGTCGCCGGGACGATCGGCCTCGAAGACAAGGGCAAGTCGTACAAGCTCAACGATAAGATCGCGACGCTGCTCGTCCGCCCGCGCGGCTGGCACCTGCCTGAAGCGCACGTCGTCGTCGACGGCGAGGTGGTCGCCGGCGCGCTGGTCGACTTCGGCCTCTACTTCTGGCACAACGCGCGGGCGCTCGTCGCCAAGGGGTCGGGGCCGTATTTCTATCTGCCCAAGCTCGAGCATTATCTCGAGGCGCGGCTGTGGAACAACATCTTCGTCCACGCCCAGTCGGTGATGGGGCTGCCCGTCGGGACGATCAAGGTCACCGTCCTCATCGAGACGCTGCCGGCTGCGTTCATGGCCGACGAGATCCTCTACGAGCTGCGCGACCACATCGCCGCCCTCAACTGCGGGCGCTGGGATTATATCTTCAGCTATATCAAGACGTTCCGCACCGACACGACCAAGGTCCTGCCCGACCGGGCGAGCGTCAACATGACCGTTCCGTTCATGCGCGACTATGCGCTTCACGTCATCCGCACCTGCCATCGGCGCGGTGCGCATGCGATGGGCGGGATGAGCGCGTTCATCCCGGTCAAGGGCGATGAGGCGGCGAATGCCCGGGCTTTCGCCGCGGTGCGGGCGGACAAGGAGCGCGAGGCGGGGTTCGGCCACGACGGGACGTGGGTCGCCCACCCGGGATTGGTGCCGGTCGCGATGGAAGTATTCGACGCGGCCATGCCGGGGCCGAACCAGTTGTCGGTGATGCCCGCTGGCGAGGCAACGGCGGAAGCGCTGACGACCCCCGCGCCGGGACCGAAGTCGTTGGCGGGATTGACGTCGAACGTCAACGTCGGGATCGGCTACATCGCCTCGTGGCTGCGCGGGCAGGGAGCGGCCCCGCTCCACAACATGATGGAGGATGCCGCCACCGCCGAGATCAGTCGCACCCAGGTCTGGCAGTGGCGGGTGACGAATACGCGCCTCGACAGCGGCGAAGCGGTCGAACCGGCGCTGATCGAGCGCGTGATTAGCGAGCAACTCGACGTCTGGAAGAACGACGTCGGCGACAACTTCTTCACCGCCGGCAAATTCGCCGAGGCCGCCGATGTGTTCCGCGAACTGGTCCTCGCCGACACGCTCGAGCCGTTCCTGACCCTGCCGGCGTACGCGCATTATTTCGCCAGGTAGGTGAGCGGGCTACCGAAGGCGTCGGCGCAACGATTTCACCGGACAGGTTAGCCCGAGTTACGCGTGTCCGTGACCGGTCGTGCGCCTGGCCATGACGACCTCGCGGCACCGGGAGTGCACGGCCGCGACGGACGTGGCCGCGGGCAAGCACCCGCGTCGCCCGACCTCTCCCCCCGGCGGGGAGAGGTCGCGGCGTCGCCCTAGCGGGGACGGCCGCCCGAGCGGATCGGGTTGACGACGACGCGGGGGTCGCGTGCCGGGCCGCGGCCAGTCTGGCCGCCGCTGCCCTTGCCGCTACCGCCGCCGCCGAAACCGCGTCCGCCGCCGCCACCACCACGGCGACCGTTGTTGCCGTGCGGGCGCGCCGCCATGCTGCGCGGGTCGACGTGGCGCTCGGCCGGAGGCGCCGCCTTCTCGACCGCGGCGGTCTTGGCGACCTGCGAGCGGAAGTCCTCCGGCAGGGGGACGACGTCGATCTTCATCCGCGTCAGTTTCTCGATGTCGCGCAGGAACGGGCGCTCGTCGTCGGCGCAAAACGCGATCGCGCTGCCCCCGGCCCCGGCGCGCGCCGTCCGCCCGATGCGGTGGACGTAGCTCTCGGGAACGTTCGGCAGTTCGTAGTTGATGACGTGGCTGACCGCGTCGATGTCGATGCCGCGTGCGGCGATGTCGGTCGCGATAAGGACCTTGACCTGCCCCTTCTTGAACATGTCGAGGGCGCGCTCGCGCTGTCCCTGGCTCTTGTTGCCGTGGATCGCGGCGGCCTCGATGCCGGCGTTGCCGAGCTGGCGGACGATGCGGTCGGCGCCGTGCTTGGTGCGGCTGAACACCAGCGCGCGGTCGACGCCCTCGCCGCGGAGGACGAGCTGGAGCAGCGCCGGCTTCTCGCCCTGGTTGACGAAGGTCACCGCCTGGCTGACGCGCTCGGCAGTCGTCGCGGCGGGCTTGACCGAGACCTTGACGGGGTCGGTCAGGTAGCGCGCGGCGAGATCCTCGATCGCCTTCGGCATGGTCGCCGAGAAGAACAGCGTCTGCCGCACCTTGGGCAACAGGGTGACGATGCGCTTCAGCGCATGGATGAAGCCGAGGTCGAGCATCTGGTCGGCTTCGTCGAGGATGAGCACCTCGACGCGGCGCAGGTCGATCGCGCCGCGGTCGATCAGATCGATCAGGCGCCCCGGCGTCGCGACGAGGACGTCGACGCCGTGCGCCATGATCCGCTCCTGCCGCGCGATCGGCACGCCGCCGAACACGGTCGTGACGCTCAGGCGCATGAACTTGCCGTACTGGGTGAAGCTCTCGGCGATCTGCGACGCGAGCTCGCGCGTCGGCGACAGGACGAGGGTACGGACGCCGCCGCGCGTCAGCGCCTTCGGGGCCCTGGCGAGCTTGTCGATCGTCGGCAGCGCGAACGCGGCGGTCTTGCCGGTTCCCGTCTGGGCGATGCCGCACAGGTCGCGGCCGGCCATCACGACGGGGATCGCCTGCGTCTGGATCGGGGTGGGTTCGGCATAGCCCTTGGCGGCGAGCGCCCGGACGATGGGTTCGGCGAGGCCGAAGTCGGAAAAGGTCATAGATGAAACTTTCGTGGGTGGAAGAGCCGCACGAAAGCGTTCACCGGGCCAGACGACTGGACGGCAAACGAGCGCGCGGCTCGTTCGACGACCCGCGTGATATGGGTGGCCTTGGGTGGTTCTACGCCTGAGGTCGGGGCCTGCGCCGGAAACCGGCTGATCACGCACCCCGCCGAGCGGACGAATCCGCTGACGCGCCGCTGCACTGCCGCACAAAGCGGTATGAGTCAACCTCTGCGGTCGGCGGTACGGCAGAAGAGTGCGATCTTTAGGCCACATCCGGAAAAATTCGTACGCCTTTGCACCGGAGCCGGAACCAATCTTTAACCAAACTCTTTGTCCGGCACTCGGGCACGACGGCTCTTCCTGTGACTGCGTCTCTCCCGGGGCATGGTGTTAGTTGTTGCTGGGAGTTGCGTGCGATGAACAAGTGGTACTTGGCTGCGGCGTCCGCGGCGATGATGGCGGTCGTTCCCGCCTCGGCGATCACGACCTTCGCGTCGTTCACGCCGCTGAACAATGGGTCGAACATCAACTATTCGGCCGCCGATGGCTCGGTGACGAGCACGCCGGGGTCGCAGGTGACCTTCCGCTTCCTCGACCCGTTGGGCACCAACACCGTCTTCGATACCGCGGCGACCTTTAACCTCACGACCGGGACGTCGGCGGGCATCGTTGCCGGCGGCCTCGGCATCGCCCCGGCGACCAGCGGGACGATTAACTTCACCGCCGCCGCCCCGGTCACCTTCAACGGCAAGACGGGGACCAACCTGCTGACGGCGAGCTTCACCGGCGGGGCCTTCTCGGGCCTGATCGGTGGGTCGGTCGCGTCGTACATCAACTCGCAGCCGCCGAGCGCGGTGACGTTCACGTCGGACTTCATCGACTTCTCGCAGACGACGGCGCGCGACCTGTCGCTCACGATTGACGCGATCAACCCGGGGATCGTCGGCGGCCCGAGCGGCCTCGCCGACTTCGCGGGCACCGCGGGTGGCCTGTTCGGGGCCGACCTCAGCTCGGGCAGCGGGCTGACCGTTCCGGAGCCGGCGTCGTGGGCGATGATGGTCGTCGGGTTCGGCCTCGTCGGCGCGATGACGCGTCGTCGGCCGACCCTGCGCGTCGTCGAGGCGTAAGTTTCGGGCGGGGGATCGCTCCCCCGCCCGCACGGTTCAGTAGCAGTTGCATTGCGTAGCGTTCAGGCGGTCGCGGGGAGCCCCGCGGCCGCCTTTCGCCGCATCATAGCGCCGACGCCGCCGAAGCCGACGAGCAACAGCGCCCAGCTCGCGGGCTCGGGCAGCATCTCGAATTCGTCGTGCTCCTCGCCGTCGATGCTCAGCGCGTCGGCGATCCGGTATTGCGGCTTGGTGTACGAAAGCTGCGTCGGGTTGAGCGTCGCATAGATCGCCGCCAGCGCGGTGAAGTCGGCTGCCGACGGCGCGGTGTTGGCGAGCGCGCCGTTGGTCCCGTGCGTTCCGGCCGGATCGCTCGAATAGTCCATGCACGTGCCGAGGTTGAGGTTGCTGCGGTTGACGTCGGCATGGGCGAGGCCGAGCGTGTGGCCGATCTCCTGGCAGGCGGTCTGCGCGCGGAATGCGTCGGTCGCGTACGACGATCCGGCACCGAAGTAATAGTCGTTGAGCTTGACCGTCGCCTCGACGACGTAGCCGCCGCCGCCGGTCCAGATCGTCGCGAAGCCGAGCCAGCCGGTCGCACCGTAGTTGCCGCTGCACGCCTGCACCGTCCCATAGACCGGGCTGCACGTCGCCGGCGCGGTCGTGCCAATGGTCGCCGCGAAGCTGAGGTTCGGGTTGCCGGCGCTCCACTGCCGCGCGGCGGTGGTGAAGAACGGCTTCCACGCGGCGCTGACATTGTCGCCGAGCGCCAGCTGGAGCGGCCCCGTCCGCGCCCAGTGATAGCCGTTCCACGACTGCGGCAGGTAGGCGGCCGCCGGTGCCGTTCCCCCGAAGATCGCCGCTGCGGCAAGCGCGCAACGGTACAACGGCCGCAACGCGGCCGAAAAGCTCGAAGCCATTCGTCGTCTCCACTCAGCGCGCGGCTGCGAGCCCCATGCTCCCGCCCCATCCCCGAAGCGGTCCGCGACGCTGTGTGTATCGACCGGTTATGAACGAACAACTGCACGCATCGCGCGGCGAAAATAAATGCGATGAACCGTGGAACTTTATCGGTCGAAAAGCATGTAAACCGCCTTACTGTTACGGACGCGATCCAACAATCATGGCTGGACCGATTGAAACGGGCGAAGATTCTGCCAGTTAGTTACGTGCTCGTAACCAACTCTGCGGGTCGTCCAGCTCGATTACCACACCTTGATGCGCTGTTCGGGGGCGAGATAAAGCTTGTCGCCGGGCTTGGCCGGGAACGCCGCGTACCATGCGTCGAGGTTGCGGACGACCTCGGGCCGAAGGAACGCCGGCGTGTGCGGATCGGTCGTCGTGTTCTTGAGGATTGATGCCTCGCGGGCCTTCTCGCGCCAGATCTGGGCAAAGCCGAGGAAAAAGCGCTGGTCGCCGGTGTAGCCGTCGACCACCGGTGCCGGCCGGCCGCCGAGCGACTTGTGATAGGCATCGTAGGCGACGTTGATCCCGGCAAGATCGGCCATGTTCTCGCCAAGCGTCAGCTCGCCGTTGACGTGGAGGCCGGGCAGCGGCTCGTAGGCGCCGTACTGCGCGACGACCTTGTCGGTCAGCGCCTTGAAGCGCGAGATGTCCTCCGCCGTCCACCAGTCGGCGAGCGTGCCGCGCTTGTCGTACTTGCGCCCTTGGTCGTCGAAGTGGTGGCTGATCTCGTGGCCGATGACCGCACCGATGCCGCCATAGTTGACCGCCGGATCGGCGTTGGGGTCGAAGAACGGCGGCTGCAGGATCGCGGCGGGGAAGACGATCTCGTTCCACGTCGGGTTGGCATAGGCGTTGACCGTCATCGGGGTCATGCCCCACTCGCTGCGGTCGATCGGCTTGCCGAGCTTGGCGAGGTCGCGGGCATAGTCGAACTCGGCCGCGCGGCGGGCGTTGCCGAGCGCGTCGCCGGACACCACGGTCAGCGCCGAATAATCGCGCCACTTCGACGGGTAGCCGATCTTGGGCGTGAACACGGCGAGCTTGGCGCGCGCCTGCGCCTTGGTCGCGGGATCCATCCACGTCAGGTTCGCCAGCCGCGCGTCCATCGCGGCGATGACGTTCCGAACCAGTTCGTCGGCCTTGGCCTTGGCCTCGGGGGTGAAATACTGCGCGACGTACAGCTTGCCGGCCGCCTCGCCGAGCGCCTCGGTCGTCGCGTCGACGCCGCGCTTCCACCGCTCCTGGTTGACCGGCGTGCCCGACAGCACCGTGCCGCGGAAGGCGAAGGCCGCGTCGACGAAGCGCGCCGGCAGCAGCGGGGCCCAGCGGTCGAGCGTGTGGAAGGCGAGATAGGCCTGCCACGTCGCCGCCGGGGTCGACGCGATCAACCGCGCGGTGCCGGCGACCGCACTCGGGTTGGCGACGACGACGCGCGACTCGCCGGCAACGCCCGCGTCCTTGAGAAAGGTCTTCCACGGCATGCCCGGATACTGCGCGGCGAGATCGGCTGTCGCGACCGGGTTGTACGTCTTGTCGACCTGCCGGCTTTCGACGCGGCTCCAGTGGACGGCGGCGAGCTTCGCCTCGAGATCGTAGATCGCCTGCGCCTTCGCCGCCGCATCGGGCACCGCGGCGAGCGTCAGCAGCTGCGCGATATACGCCTGGTACTTGGCGCGAACCTCGGCGAACCTGGGGTTCTTGGTGTCGAGATAATAGTCGCGGTCGGGCATGCCGAGCCCGCCCTGCGTCAGATACACGCTGTAGATGTCGGGGTTCTTGAGGTCCTGCCGCAGCCGCAGCCGGATCGGCGCGTCGACGCCGTCGCGGTTGAAGCGCGCGAGGACAGCCGCGATCTGGTCGGCGTCGCCGGCCGCCGCGATGCGCGCGAGATCGGCCGTCAGCGGGGTCAGGCCTTTCGCCTCGATCCCGGCGGCGTCCATGAAGCTCGCATAATAATCGCCGACTTTGCGCGCCTCGCTGCCCGCCGGCGCGGTCGCCGCCGCCTCGACGATCCCACGCGTCCGCGTCTGGCTGAGGTCGCGGAGCACGTTGAACATGCCGTAACTCGAGCGGTCGGCGGGGATGACGAGCCGGTCCTCGTAGGCGCCGTTGGCATAGCGGGCGAAGTCGTTCCCCGGGGTCGTCGCCCGGTCCATGCCGGCGGCGTCGAAGCCGAAGGCCCCGTAGGTCGGCTGCCCGGGCGCGGCGGCGAGCGGCGCGGCGATGGCGAGAGCAGCGGTCAGCAACACGAACGAACGCATGGAAACTACCCGTTTATCATGGTGATGGTCGTGCATAGAACAGCCGTGCGGCGCGCGGTAGTCCCGGCGACTACGACCTCGGCGATCGTGGGATCGGCCGTATTTGGCTTCCCCCTCGCCCGGCCGGGCTGGCATAGGCGGACCACGGCCATTGGGGTGAAACGACGTTGAGCGACACCAGCGGACGGGCGGCGCGGATCGCGCTCGTCCTCCACGATTTCTCGGGCGGTGGCAGCGAGCGGATCGCGATCCGCCTCGCGCAGCGGTGGGCGGCGGCGGGGCGGCGGGTGACGATCGTCGCCGGCACCGCGGCCGGCGTCGCGCGCCCGCTCGCCGACGGGCTGCCGGTCGTCGAGTTCGATCCCCGCCTGACCCGCGGTCTCGCCGACCGGCTGCGCTTCGGTCGCGCGGCGGCGGCGATGGTCGAGCGGGTCGGACCCGATGTGGTCGTCTCCCCGGGCAACTGGCATGTCCCCGCGTTCACCGCCGCGAAGCTCGCCGGGCTGCGCCGCCCGGTGGTGGCCAAGATCAGCAACCCCGTCCGCCACAGCGACCGCGGCCCGTCGGGGCAGCGGCTGCTCAACGCGTGGTTCGCCCGCGCGACGCGCCACTATGCGGCGCTCGTCGCGATGTCGCCGGCGCTCGCCGCCGAGGCCGAGGCGGTCCTCGGGCGCGCCGTCGCGACGATCGCCGAGCCGAACCTGCCCGACGACTGGGCGCCGGGCGTTCGCGTCGCCGGCTCGCGCCGCTTTGTCGCCGCCGGGCGGATGATGCCGCAGAAGGACTTCGGGCTCGCGCTGGCGACGCTCGCCGAACTGCCCGGCTGGCACCTCGACCTGCTCGGCGAAGGGCGTGAGCGGCCCGCCCTCGAAGCGCGCGCCGCGGCGCTAGGAGTCGCCGACCGCGTGACCTTCCACGGCCATGTCGCCGACACCGGGCCGTTCCTGCGGCAGGCGAGCGTCTTTCTCTGCTCGTCGCGCTACGAAGGCTATCCCGCGGTCCTGATCGAGGCGCTCGCCGCCGGCACGCCGGTGGTGACGACGCCGTGCTCGCCCGCCGTCCCCGAGATCGTGAGCGATATCAGCTTCGGCGTGGTCGCCGCTCCGACTCCGGCCGCGCTCGCCGCCGCCGTCCGTACCGTCGCCGGCCGCGTCCCCGACCCGGTGCTGACCGCCGTCCACCTCGACCGCCACCGCATCGGGCGCTCGGCGGCGGCGTGGCTCGACCTGCTCGACGGCGTGGCGGCGCGCGCGGCGCTAAAGCTTGGGTAGCGTCACGCCGCGCTGACCCTGGTACTTGCCGGCGCGGTCGGCGTAGCTGACCTCGCACGGTTCGTTGCCCTGGAGGAAAAGGAACTGACACGCGCCCTCGTTGGCGTAGACCTTCGCCGGCAGCGGCGTCGTGTTCGAGAACTCGAGCGTGACGTGCCCCTCCCAGCCGGGTTCGAGCGGCGTCACGTTGACGATGATCCCGCACCGCGCATAGGTCGACTTGCCGAGGCAGATGACGAGCACGTCGCGCGGCACGCGGAAATATTCGACCGTGCGGGCGAGCGCGAAGCTGTTCGGCGGGATGATGCAGCAGTCGGTCTTGCGGTCGACGAAGCTCGCCGGGTGGAAGTCCTTGGGGTCGACCGTGACGCTGTCGACGTTGGTGAAGATCTTGAACTCGTCCGACACGCGCGCGTCGTAGCCATAGCTGCTCAGGCCATAGCTGATGACCCCCTCGCGCGTCTGCCGGTCGACGAACGGCTCGATCATGCCGTCGGTGAGCGCGCGCTCGCGAATCCAACGGTCGGATTGAACGGACAAATCGGGGCTCCCTACTGCCGGATATGCAGCACGCAGATCAGCGTGAATAGCCGGCGGGCGGTGTCGTGGTCGACCTCGACGCGGCTGGCGAAGCGTTCGATGACCAGTTCCGCGGCCTCGTTGTGGATGCCGCGCCGCGCCATGTCGATCGTCTCGATCTGGCTCGGCGTCGCGTTGCGGATCGCCTTGAAGTAGCTGTCGCAGATCGCGAAATAGTCGCGGACGATGCGGCGGAACGGCGACAGCGGGACGACGAACGCCTCGAGCGGCGTGTCGTCGGCGCGGGCGAGCGCGACGGTCAGCCGTCCCTCCTCGACCCCCATGACGACCTTGTACGGCCCGGCGTAGCCGTCGTCGTACGGGCCGACCGGCTTGAAGAAATTGCCTTCGAGCAGGTCGAAAATGGCGACGCGGCGTTCCTGCTCGATGTCGGCGTTGCGCCACAGGATCGTCCGCTCGTCGAGCTTGACGTCGATTATGCGGTGGTCGGCGTCGCTCACTTCGCAGGGGCGGCGGGGGCGTCGGGGAAGGCGTTGACCAGATGGCCGAGCGTCGGGACGAGGTCGCCGCGCTCGCCGTCGGGGGTCTTGCCGAGGCGGACGACGACGAGGTGTTTCGACGGCGCGACCATGACGTACTGGCCGAGGTGGCCGATCGCCGAGAACAGGTCGGGCGGACCCTGGTCGGGGAACAGTGCCGGGCGCCCTTCGGTGCTGCGCGCGTGGTTGAGCCAGAACTGGCCGCCATAGGTCGGGTTGGTCGGGAACTCGGTGGTGACGAATTTGATCCACATCGTGGGCACGATCTGCCGCCCGGCGACGACGCCGCCGTCGAGATACATCTGGCCGAACTTCGCCCAGTCGCGCGCCGTCGCGTGGCAGAACGACCCGCCGAGCATCGTGCCGGCGGCGTCGTATTCACAGACGAGGCTCGCCATCCCGGCGGGGACGATCAGATGGTCGTGGAGGTACGCCTGCATCGCCGCGCGGCGGGCGGCTGGGGTCGTCGCGCCCGGGGCGATGGTGCGGACGATGATGTCGTCGAGGATGACCGTCGTCAGCGTCGAATACTGATAGTGCGTGCCCGGCGTGTAAGCGAGCGGCGCGGCCTCGGCGGCAGCGGCGGCATCGTTGCTCTCGTCGGCGAACAGCGCGCGGTTGGTATCGGCGTCCTCGACCGGCTTGACCTCCTCGTGGCGCAGCCCCGACGACATGTGGAGCAGGTCGGCAAGCGTGATCTTCGCCCGCGGGTCGTTCGCGGTGCGGTGCCACGCCGGAACGGACGCGGGCGCGTCGAGGCGCAGCCGGCCGGCGGCGACGAGCTGCCCGACGAGCGTCGAGGTCACCGACTTCGCCATCGACCACGAGATGAAGCGGTTATTCGGGCCGTAGCCGGGCGCATAGCGCTCGATCACCGGCACGCCGTCCTTGAGGACGACGACCGCGCGTGTCTCGCCTTCGGTCTTGTCGCTGAACAGGCGGTCGACGGCGGCGGTCGCGGCGGGCGGGACGGCGGGCACGGGTGTCGCAACGGCGGCAAGCGGCGCGGCAATCGCGGCGAGCGACAGAAACAGACTTGATCGCAGCGCCCGCATCGCGTCACCTTCCCCGGCCGACGGCGGACGTTAGGGGGGAGACGCGGGTGAAGGCAAGAAGTTGGTGGCTGGCGATCATCGCGGTGATCGTCGTCGCCGGAGCGCTCGGCTGGGTCGCACTGCGCCACAGCACGCTCGGTCGCCGCGCCGACCTCGCCAGCGGCTATGTCGCCCATGTCGTCTGCTCGTGCCGCTACGTCGGCAATCGCGACCTGAAGAGTTGCGCGACCGACTTCGAGGCGGGCATGGAGATCGTCAAGATGCGCGACGACCCCGCCGCGAAGCGGATCACCGCGTGGGTACCAGGGCTGGTCACGCGCACCGCGACCTATTCGCCCGCCTACGGCTGTACGCTCGACCCGCGCTGAGTGCCTACATCCATCCCCGCCAGCGGAACCACAGGTACGGCAGCACCGCCGACGCGAGCATCAGGACGAGCGCGTACGGGTAGCCGTACGTCCATTGCAGTTCGGGCAGGATCTTGAAGTTCATGCCGTAGATGCCCGCGATCAGCGTCGGCGGCATCAGCACCGTCGCCGCGACGGTGAAGATCTTGAGCACCGCGTTCTGCTCGATGTTGATCAGCCCGAGCGCGGCGTCGAGCAGGAAGGTGACGTTCCCCGACAAATAGCTCGCATGATCCGTCAGCGACGACACGTCCTTGGCGAGGCTGTCGAGGTGCTCCTTCGGTCCCTTGGGGTCGAGCTCGGCCCCGAGGAAGCTCAGCAGGCGCGCGAGGCTGACCCCGCTGACGCGCGACTTGGCGACGAGGTCGTGCGCCTGCCCGATCCGCGTCATCAGCACGGCGAGCGCAGCGTTCGTCATGCGCTGCGTCCGCGACGTGCCGCGACGGAAGGTCTGCACCGAAATATTGTCCATTTCCGCCCCGACATGTTCGAGAACGTCGGCCATGCGGTCGACGATTGCGTCGAGCAGGTGGATCAGCGTTCCAACCGCATCGGAACATAGTTGCGCGTCGCGTTCGACGTGCGCCCCAAAGACGTCGAACACCTTCGGGCTCGCATAGCGGATCGTCACGAGGCAGGTCGGGGTGAGGACGAACGACACCGCCGTCGTCGTCGGCATGGAGTCGACGCCGGTCACGAGGCTGGCGATGACGACGATCGCGTCGCCCTCGCGGTACTGGCGGCTCGACGGCTCGATCTCGACCATCTCGTCGCGCGTCGGGACGGCGACGCCGACGGTGCGCTCGACGAAGGCCTCCTCTTCCTTGGTCGGCTCGATCAGGTCGAGCCACACCGCGTGCGCCGGCAGCGGCGCCGCCAGGTCGGTCAGGGTAACGCGCTTCTCGCCGGCGACGTAGATCTGCAGCATCGTCGGCTCCGCTCGTCCGCCCGCGACCGCTATGGCCTCACGGCGAACCGCGCAAGCCTGCGGCAGCCGGCGGTGAACCTTTCGTACGCCGCATCGGTTACCGCGCAGTCCCTTCTTCGAGGAAGCTCCCGATGACGACCTTCGCGACCGCCGATGGCACGACGATCTATTACAACGACTGGCATCCGGCCGGAGCGTCGGGGCCGGCGGTCGTCCTGATCCACGGCTGGCCGCTTGACGCCGACATGTGGTCGGCGCAGGCGCTCGCGCTCGCCGAGAAGGGACACCGTGTCGTCGCGTACGATCGCCGTGGCTTCGGCCGGTCGGACCAGCCTTGGGCGGGGTACGACTACAACACGCTCAGCGACGACCTCGGCGCGCTGATCGACCATCTGGGACTGGAGCAGGTCGTCCTCGTCGGTTTCTCGATGGGTGGCGGCGAGGTCGCGCGCTATCTGTCGCGCCACGGCGCGGGCAAGGTAGCCAAGGCCGTACTGGTGTCAGCGGTGACGCCGTTCATGCTCAAGACGGAGACCAACCCTACCGGGGTCGACCAGTCGGTGTTCGACGCGATGGCGGCAGGGCTGCGCGAGGACCGGCCGCACTTCTACGGGAGCTTCATCCCCGCCTTCTACGGCAACACGATGCTGAAGAAGCGCGTCTCGGCGGAGGTGATCGACTGGACCTTCAGCCTCGCGATGATGGGATCCGCGCGCGCGACGCTCGAGTGCGCCAAGGCCTTCGCGGCGACCGACTTCCGCCCCGACATGGCGGCGTTCACCATGCCGACGCTGATCATCCACGGCACCGCCGACGCGACGGTGCCGATCGACAGCTCGGGCCGCATCGCGGCGCGGATGATCGAAGGATCGAAGCTGATCGAATACGACGACGAGCCGCACGGCATCCCGGCGACCGCGCCGGACCGGCTGAGCGCGGACCTGCTCGCGTTCATTGCTGAATAGGCGCATGTAACCGCGGCGCGCGCGGCGGCGAACCCTTGGACACAACCGTTCGAGGAAGCCGCCGATGTTCCGCCCCGCCCTGCTCGCCACCGCCGCGCTCGTCGCGCTCGCCGCGGGCCCAGTCCATGCCGCCGATGCGGCGCACCCGACGGTCATCGAGCTTTTCCAGTCGCAGGGCTGCTCGTCGTGCCCGCCGGCGATCGCGCACGTCAATGCGCTCGCCGACCGGCCCGATGTCCTGACGCTGACCTTCGCCGTCACCTATTGGGACCAGCTCGGCTGGAAGGATACCTTCGCCAGCCCGCAGCAGACCGCACGCCAGTGGGATTACGCGCGCGGGCTCGGCCACGACCAGGTGTGGACGCCGCAGGTCGTTGTCGACGGCCGCGGCGATGTCGTCGGCGCGCGTGCCGGCCAGGTCGAGGCGCTGCTCGCGGCGACCCCGGCGCGGACCGGCCCGGCGCTGACGCTCGCCGGCAAGACGGTCAGCGTCGGGGCCGGGACCCCACCCGCTGGCGGGGCCGATGTCTGGCTGGTTCGCTTCGACCCGAGGACGATCCCCGTCGCTGTCCGCGCCGGCGAGAACGGCGGGCGGACGATCAACCACCGCAACGTCGTCCGTCAGCTGGTCAAGCTCGGCCGTTGGACGGGCACTCCGGCCGCGCTCGCGCTGCCCGACGCCGCGCCCGGGCTGCGCACCGCCGTCCTCGTCCAGAAGCCCGGCGGCGCGATCCTCGCCGCAGTGCGCGGCTGATCCATCGAAACTACCCACCCCGGCAAGCCAATGGGGCGCGCCGCCAACGAGAGAGAGACGACCATGACGACATTGAAGACCCTGATCCTCGCCGCAGCCGCCACCTTCGCGGCCACGGGCGCCCTCGCCCAGGACGCGATGGCGGCGCACGACAAGATGGCGACGAGCGACAAGATGGCGTCGCATGATGCGATGGCGCCCACGGCCAAGTCCGCCGATCACATGGCCGCGCACAGCAAGATGACGCCGGCGCAGAAGAAGAAGCACGACGCGATGGCCGCCGACCACATGGCGGCCCACGACGCGATGAAGCCTGATGCGATGAAGTCGTCGACGCCCCAGTAACAATCACGACATCTGATAATCGCCCTTGGCGGCGCGGGCGGCGGTCGGTTACTCTCGGCGTCGCCCGCTAGCCCGCGCCGGTAACGATCGAGGACGCTCATGGCATCGCTCGCCGAGACCCCCACCGACCTGCCCGCCGCCGTCCCGCCGGGCCGCGTCTACACGCGGCACGGGGTGGTCCGGCGCGTCTGCCACTGGACCAACGTGCTCGCCATGTTCTTCCTGATCGCGAGCGGGCTCAACATCTTCAACGCCCACCCGGCGCTGTACTGGGGCAAGTTCGGCGCCGATCCCGACGACGGTCGCCGCTGGTTCGAGATTGGCGCGATGGACAAGCCCGACGGTACCGCGATGGGAGTGACGCGCATTGGCGATGTCCACTTCACGACGACCGGGGTTCTCGGCCTGAACCGGGCAGCGAATGGCCAGCTGCAGCAGCAGGGGTTTCCCGATTGGCTGACCTTCCCGACCAACCGCGACCTCGCCACGGCGCGCCGGTGGCACTTCTTCTTCGCGTGGCTCTTCATCCTCAACGGGATCGTCTACCTGGTGCACGGCTTCGTCACGCGCCACCTGCAGGATGAAGTCTGGCCCAAGCTCAAGCAGCTGACCCCGGCGAGCATCTGGCACGACATCGTCGTTCACGCCAAGCTGCAGTTCCCCCGCGGGGACGACGACCGCCACTACCACATTCTCCAGCGCATCGCGTACTCGGGCACGATCTTCGTCCTGCTGCCGCTGATGATCGCCACGGGCCTGTCGATGTCGCCCGGGTTCAACGCGGCGCTCGGCGGCTTCCTGCCGAGCCTCTTCGGCGGGCGGGCGTCGGCGCGGTCGATCCATTTCATCACAATGGACCTCACGATCGCCTTCATCGTCATCCATGTCGCGATGGTCATCCTCGCCGGGCCGGTCAATCAGCTGCGCTCGATGATCACCGGTCGCTATGACATCGGCGAAGCGCGCAAGGAGCGGCCATGACCTTGATCACCCGCCGCACCCTGGTCGGCGTCGGCATGACCGGCCTGCTCGCCGGCTGCGACAAGCTTTCGAACTCGATGGGGGCGAACAGCTTTGTCGGCGGGGCCGAGCGCGCGACCTACGGCTGGCAACGGTTGATCGGCCGCCAGGCGCTGGCGCAGGAGTTCACGCTCGCCGACGTGTCGCCGGTGTTCAAGGCGAACGGCTCGACCGATCCCAAGGACGACGACTACCGCCGCCACGTCGACGAGGGCTTCGCCAACTGGAAGCTGCGGATCGACGGCCTGGTCGCCCGGCCGCTGAGCCTGTCGCTTGCCGACCTGCGCCGCTTGCCATCGCGAACCCAGATCACCCGCCACGATTGCGTCGAAGGATGGAGCGCAATCGGCCAGTGGAGCGGGCCGCAGCTCGGACCCCTGCTCAAGGCCGCCGGCCTGCTGCCGACCGCCAAGTACGTCGTCTTCCACTGCGCCGACAATTATGGCGGGGAGATCAGCAAGGGCGGCGCGCAGTCGACCGGGCGTTATTACGAAAGCGTCGACCTTCTCGACGCCTTTCACCCGCAGACGATCGTCGCCCACAGCCTCGGCGGTGCCCCGCTGACCGTCGCACATGGCGCCCCGTGCCGGATGCGGATCGAACGCCAGCTCGGCTACAAGCACGCCAAATACGTCATGCGGATCGAGGCGGTCGACAGCTTCAAGAACATGGAGCTCGGCAAAGGCGGCTATTGGGAAGACCGCGGCTACGAATGGTACGCCGGCATCTAGGCCCGCGCATGACATTTTCGTGACGGGCGGAGCCGGCGCGGCTGCCCGGCGTTGTCGGGCAGGAGAACCGTCATGCCCGAGATCGACCCCGACCGAGCGCCGCTCGACCCCGATGTCCTCGAGCGCGACGCGCGACGTGCGGGCGTCAGCCCCGAGGCGCCGCCGCTGACCGAGGCGCAGCATCCGCCGACCGATGGCAGCGCGCGGATCGAGGCCGACGTGACGCTGCTCCCGCCGGGCTAAGCCTTAACCGCGATGGCCGCGACAAGGGCGATGCGCTCGACGCGGGCATAGGCCGGGGAGTCGAGTTCCTCGCCGAAGATATCGGGATCGATCTCCTCGTACCGCAACGTGCACCCTGCGGCGTCCGCTGCATCGGCGAGTGCCGTGGCGAAGTCGTCGCGGCCGGCGACGATGGGACTTCCCGTGTAAAGGATGAGCCGTCCGCCGGAAGTGAGGCGCGCCATCGCCGCCGTCGCCATGTCGAAGGCGACACCGCACCCCCGCATCGCGCCGCCGTGACGGTACGCGCGCTCCCCTTCGTCGACGAGGAACGGCGGGTTGGCGATGGCGAGGTCGATCGCGGTCGTGGGCAGGTCGGCCGACTCCACGAAGTCGATCGCGCAGCCGGCATGCCGGGCGTTGGCGGCGGCAAGCGCCAGCGCGGCCTGGTTGGTGTCGGTTGCGATCACCCGGTCGGGCCCGGCAAGCCCGCAGGCGACGATAGCGCCGACGCCCGCCCCCGTGCCGATGTCGACCAGCGTCCCGCCGCCGCGCCAACCGGCCAGTTCGGCACGGAGCAGCCGAGCGAAGCGGTAGCTGTCGGGACCGAGGAAGACCGCGTCGGGCGCATCGGTCGGGTAGGCCGAATGGGCGAAGAGCCGGCCGTCGAGCCGCGCGACCCTGACGCGGCTGCGGACGCCGTCGGCGGCCGCGATGATGACGCCCGCGCGTGCCATGACCGCTTGTAGATCGGGGTCGAGCCGTTCGGACCCGCGGCTCCAGCCGAACACGTCGCGTAGCGGATCCGCGCCGCTCGCGCCGTTCGTCAGCGCCCGCGAATGCGTGAGCGGGGTTGGGGTGACGAAGTTATAACCGCGCCCGTCGAGCGTGGTCAGCAGCTCGACGAGCGCCTCAGGATCCACCTGGCCGGGGCCGCCGGTTCCGTTCACGCGGCCTGCGCCGCCGGGGCTCCCCACAGCTTGGCGCGATAGCGGTCGAAGCAGCGCTCGCCGCACCGCAGCCGCATCAGCGCGCCCTCCGCGATCGCCGTTGCCGTCTGCGGATCCCCGTCGATGAGCGGGACCAGCGCCTCCGCGTTCCACGCTTCCGAATGCTTGACGTCGAGCACGGCGTGCAGGTCGAAATAGCGCCGCTCGCGGTCGGACAGGCCGAGCCGGCGCAATCCCTGCGCAACCTTGGCGACGCGTCCGGGCGCGGTCAGTTCGACGACGCCGAGCGCGCCGACCGAATGGAAGGCGTAGCGCCGCGATGTCGCCAGCCCGAGCATCATGTTCGCCAGCGCGAGGCTCTCCCACGCCGTTCCCTCGATCGTCGGCGCGATAGCGAGGGTCTCGACCAGTGCATCGAGCAGCAGGCCGTGCATACCCTTGATATTGCCGCGCCCCATCTCGTCCCAGTAATTGCGTGCCAGCTCAAGCTTCGCCCGCGGCGGCAGCTTGACCTGCGTCAGTGCGACGAGATCGTCGAACCCCGCCTCGCCGGCCGCTTCCTGCGTCAGGAACCAGCGCATCTCGTCGAGGGTGGCGTCGTCGGCAAGCCAATCGAACAGCGGATCGCCCTGCCCGGGCCCGCTGGCCTTGAGCTCGTCGAACCAAGCAATGAATCCAGCCGCATTGCGGGGCGCGTCGGCGGCACGGTCTGCAATCGCCGCGCGTTCACGCTCGATCCAGCGGCCTTCCACAAGCTTGAACTCGTGCTCCTCGCGAAGAACCGTCTCCCAGTCGGACGTCGGAACGCACGGTTTCATCCGGCGTCGATTGAAGTGGGCAAGGTCGCGGTGCAGCGCCGCATCGCTCGCGACCGGCCGTGCACGGGGCACCGGCTGGAACAGGGCGGTCATCGTAATCTCCCGTCGTGACCGGTCACATCCCGGGCACTGTCGAGAAAACAACCCGTTGCCGGTCGTTAAGGTTCCTGCGTCACATCGTCGAGCAGTGGGAGTTGCGCCATTGTCGCCGGTGGAACGACCCCGAGATGCTTCCACGCCGCCGGATTGAGCATCCGCCCGCGCGCCGTCCGCGCGACGAGGCCGGTCTGGATCAGGTACGGCTCGACCACCTCCTCGACGGTATCTCGCGGCTCGGCGAGGCCCGCGGCGAGCGTCTCGACCCCCACCGGGCCGCCGCGGTAGATGTCGGCGATCATCATCAGGTAGCGGCGGTCCATCGCGTCGAGGCCGAGCGCGTCGACCTCGAGCCGAGCGAGCGCCTGGTCGGCTGCCGCCCGGTCGACCGTCCTGCCGTCGGCGAAGTCGCGCACACGGCGCAGCAGCCGCCCGGCGATGCGCGGCGTTCCCCGCGACCGCGCCGCGATCTCGCGCCCACCGTCGGCGGTCAGCTCCATCGCCAGCAGCCGCGCGGCGCGGGTGACGACGCTTTCGAGTTCGCCGACCGTATAGAATTGCAGGCGCAGCGGAATGCCGAAGCGGTCGCGCAAGGGGGTCGTGACCAGCCCCGCGCGCGTTGTCGCCCCGACGAGGGTGAACGGCGGCAAGTCGATCCGTACCGACCGCGCGCTTGGCCCCTCACCGATCATCAGGTCAAGCGCGCGGTCCTCCATCGCCGGGTAGAGGATCTCCTCGACTGCCGGCGACAGGCGGTGGATCTCGTCGATGAACAGGACGTCGTTCTCCTCGAGATTGGTCAGCAGTGCAGCGAGATCACCGGCCTTGGCAATCACCGGTCCCGACGTGGCGCGAAAACCGACGCCGAGCTCGCGCGCGACGATCTGCGCCAACGTCGTCTTGCCGAGCCCTGGTGGACCGTGAAGAAGCACATGGTCGAGCGCCTCGCCGCGTCCGCGCGCGGCGGCGATGAACACGCGGAGATTTTCACGCGCGGCGGCCTGCCCGACGAAGTCATCAAGCGTCTGCGGGCGCAGCGCGGCGTCCACATCCTCGGGACGGCGCAGTGGCGTGAGTGGGACGGCGGTCATTGCCGCCACCCTACCGGCGCGCGGGCGGCTGCGCTATCGTCGCCGCAACGGGGGGACCGCACATGGACACGACACGGCGGACGATGCTGGGCGCGGCGGCGGCGCTGGTGACGACGCCAGCGTTCGCGAAGGCGGCACCCGACCGATACACCCGCGCCGTCGTCATCGACGGCCTCGGCGCGCCCGACGATCCCGATGGCGACAAATACCCCGATTCGAATGTCCTGTCGCCGCGCGGCTTCGCCCAGGTGCGAGCATCGGGAACGACCGCTTGGCAGGTCACCGTCAGCGACGTCGGCAACGCACCCGGCAACTGGGACGCGACGCTGGCGCAGATCGCGCAGTGGGACGCGATCGCTGACGCCAATCCGTCGCTCTTCGTTCGTGCCCGCTCCGCCGCCGACATCCGTGCGGCCAAGGCGAGCGGCAAGGCAGCTCTGATCTTCGGGACGCAAGACACCGCAATGGTTGGGCCAAGCCTCGACCGGCTCGACGTGTTGAACGGGCTGGGCGTCCGGGTGGTCCAGCTGACGTACAACCTGCGTAACCTCGCTGGTGACGGCGCGCTCGAGCCGGCGAACGCCGGCCTGTCGAAGCTCGGCCGGGCGACGATCGCGCGGATCGAGAAAAATCGGCAGCTCCTCGACCTGTCGCACGGCGGCGCGCGGACGATCGCCGAAGGGCTTGCCGCCGCGACGCGTCCGCCGACGATCAGCCATACCGGGTGCCGCAGCCTCCACGACAACCCGCGCAACGTCTGGGACAGCGAGCTCAAGGCGTGCGCCGACAAGGGCGGCGTCGTCGGCATCTACTGGATGCCGTTCCTCGTGCCGAACGGCAAGCCGACCACCGCCGACCTGATCCGCCACATGGCGCACGCGGTCGACGTCTGCGGCGAGGATCATGTCGGGATCGGCACCGACGGCGGCCTGAGCGCGATCGTGATCGATGCCAAGGCGCGCGCCGAGCAGAAGAAGTTCTTCGACGACCGCACCGCCAAGGGCATCGCTGCGCCCGGCGAGGGTCCCGACATCTTCAACATGGTCGCCGAGCTCAATACCCCCCTGCGCTTCCGCATGCTGTCGGACGCCCTCGAGCGCGCCGGCTGGCCCGGCGCGCGGATCGACAAAGTCCTCGGCGGCAACCTCCTCCGCCTGTACGGCGAGGCGTGGGGCGCCTAGCGCGCGCTCTTGCGCAGTGCCACCCGGACCAGTTCGCCGACCGCCGCGCCGTCCCCCACTTCGGCGACCGCTTCGGCCACCGCGCGGCTGGCGTCCAAGGGGCGGAAGCCGAGGTTGGCGAGGGCAGACAGCGCGTCGGCGACCGCCCCGCCGGTCGCGGCGAGGGGTGCCACGGCCCCGGAGGAGACAGCGATACTACCCGCCTTGTCCTTGAGTTCGTTGACTATTCTCCCCGCCAGCTTGGGCCCGACACCGTTCGCGCGGGCGATGCTCGCAGTGTCCTTGGCGGCAACCGCGTGGTGGAGGTCGGCGGGAGCGAGGACCGACAGGATCGCCAGGGCGACGCGGCCGCCAACCCCTTGAACGCTAAGCAAAAGTCGGAACCAGTCGCGCTCGTCGGCAGACGTGAAACCGAACAGCTGGATGGCGTCCTCGCGGACCTGGGTTTCGACGTGGAGCGCGGTCGGGCCGGCGAGCCCGGCGAGAGTGCGGGCGCTGGCAAAGACGAGATAACCGACTCCGCCGACGTCGATCACGCACGAATCGGCGGCGACCGAATCAACCAGGCCGGTTAGCTTGGCGATCATCCGGCCGTGACCCGCCCGTGCGCGATCGTGCGTCGTACCGTGGCAATCGTCGAGTGCGCGATCGCCACGGCGAGCGCGTCGGCGGCGTCGGGCCCGAGCGGGCCGCAACCGGGAAGCAGCCGCGCGACCATCGCCGCGACCTGCGCCTTTTCCGCCGCGCCGACGCCGACGACCGCCTTCTTGACCAGCCGTGCGGCATATTCGGCGACCGGCAGCCCCGTCTTCGCCGCGACCAGCATCACCACCCCGCGCGCCTGGCCGAGCTTGAGCGTCGACTGGCCGTTCGCATTGACGAACACCTCCTCGACCGCCGCCGACTCGGGTCGGTGCGCGGCGATCACCGCCTCGAGCCCGTCGTAGAGCTGAACCAGCCGCACGGCGAGCGGGTCGGCGGCGCGGCTGCGGACGGTGCCGTTGGCGACGTGGCGCAGGCGGTTGCCATCGGCTTCGATCACGCCCCACCCCGTCGCCTGCAGCCCGGGGTCGAGGCCAATGACGATCATTTCTTCTGCGGCACGTCGCCGGTTTCGGCGAGGGTGACGAAGCTTTCCGACCGCAGCTTCCAGCCGCCGACGACCGGCACCCAAACGGCGAGATATTCGCCGGCACGGCGCGCGTCGGGGTGGTGCCACGTCCCGACCCAGTGGCCGCGCTCCATCGCGCGCGCGCCGCGGTTGGCCACGGTGATCCGGTCAGGCGTGCGGACATAGGCGACGAAGCCCGGGGCGGCGAAATCGGACGCGAACTCGCCCGCCGCGGCGTCCGCGCCCGGCGTGACCTGCCCGCTGGTACCGCGGATGACGGTATAGGCATCGGCGTAGTCGGCGCGGATCGCGACCGTGTCATGCGCGGCGATGGCGGCATTGTTGTGCGCCCGCGCCGCGCGGATCGCCGCCACCGCGCCCGACTGCGCCGCGGCGATCAAAGCGAGCGCGACCGCGATCACGCGGTCAGCTTCGCCAGCACGTCCTCGGGCACGTCGTAGTTGCCCCATACGGTCTGGACGTCGTCGTCGTCCTCGAGCGCGTCGATCAGCTTGAGCAGCGTCGCGGCGTCGGTCTCGCCGACTGCGGTCATCACCTGCGGCCGCCACGCGAGCTTGGCCCCGTCGGCCTCGCCGAGCTTCGCCTCGAGCGCGCGGGCGACCTCGTGGAGCGCGCCGACGTCGGTCCAGATCTCGTGCCCCTCGTCGGTCGACGTGACGTCGTCGGCCCCGGCGTCGAGCGCGGCCTCGAACACCGCGTCGGCGCTGCCGGCCTTGGCCGGATAGGTGATCAGCCCCATGCGGTCGAAGCCGTGGCTGACCGACCCGCTCGCGCCCAGATTGCCGCCGTTCTTGCTGACGATCGTGCGGACGTTGGTCGCGGTGCGGTTGCGATTGTCGGTCAGCGTCTCGATGATCAGCGCGACGCCCCCGGGGCCGAAGCCTTCGTAGCGGATTTCCTCGTACGTCTCGGCGTCGCTGCCAGCGGCCTTGTTGATCGACCGCTCGATATTGTCCTTGGGCATGCCGCCCTGGCGCGCGGCGATGACGGCGGCGCGCAGCCGCGCGTTCATCGCCGGATCGGGCAGCCCGGCCTTGGCCGCGACGGTGATCTCGCGGCTGAGCTTGGAAAAGGCCGCGGCGCGCTTCCGGTCCTGCGCGCCTTTGCGGTACATGATGTTCTTGAACTTGCTGTGGCCGGCCAAGGTCGTCGTCCTGTCGTGGGAGTGTGCCTCGTCTAGCCCCGCGCAGCGCGCGGGCGCAACCGGGCTACGCCGCGGCGCGGGCCGCCATCATCGCCTTGAGGCCGGCACCCTGTTCGGCGACGGCGCGCGATCCGAGGTCGCTGTCCTTGGCGCGCGCCCAATATGCCGCGAGGCCCGGCTTATCGGCGATCAGACGGCCGGCGCCGAGCGCGGCGAAGGCGTCGAAGAAGAAGAACAGGGGGATCAGCGCGGCGTCGGCTATCGAGAAGGTGTCACCGACGGCGTGCGTGTCGCCGGAGCGGCGGAAATGTTCGATGTACCCCATCGCCAGCGTCAGCTTTTCGAGCGCGGGGGCGAGGCCCTCGGGCTTCTCGCGCGCGCCGAACAGGCCGCCCAGATCGGGGACAACGTAGACGTCGGCAAGGCGGCAGATCAGCCGCTGGCGCGCGGCGACCTGCGGGTCCACAGCCGTCAGCTTCGGCCCCGGCAGCGCCGCGTCGAGATACTCGGCGATGACCTGGCTCTCGGGCAAGACGAAGTCGCCGTCGACAAGCAGCGGCATCTTCGCCATCGGGCTCATCGCGACATAGGCGTCCGACTTGATGCCGCCGTCGACCATTTCGGGGACGAGGTCGTGGCCCTTGGCACGCGCGACGAGGACCGGGCGCATGACGAACGGCGACAGCAACAGCCCGTAAAGTTTCATCGTCTCATCCCCCCGGAAATTCGTCAGTCGGTCAGGCCGAGCGCGGCCTTGTACGTCTCGAGCAGCGCCTCCTGCTCCTGCCGCGCGGCGCGGTCCATGCCACGCAGGCGGATGACGGCGCGCATCGCCTTGGTGTCGAAGCCGGTGCCCTTGGCCTCGGCATAGACGTCCTTGATGTCGTCGGCGACGCCCTTCTTGTCTTCCTCGAGGCGCTCGATCCGCTCGATGAACAGCCGCAGCTGCTCGGCGGACACGTTTTCCGTCGACATCGTCGCTCCATGATGTGGTTCGACGCGGACGTTACGAGTTCCGCCCGGCCGGCGCAAGCAGGGTCTAGATCAGCCGCCCCTGCGCCGCCGCGACCGGACCGGTGCCGGCGCGGCGGTCGCGCTCGGTGCGCGCGGTGAAGCGGGTATCCTCGTCGCGGTCGGCGGCGAGCACGGTGAGCGTCGCGTCGTCGACCTCGCGCCACGGCTTGCCCTTCGCCGGTCCGGCATAGACGCGCGGCAGCAGCCCGGGCTCGGCGCTCCACGCGATCAGCTGCTCGACCGAAGCCAGCGCGAGCATGTCGCGAAGGTGGTGCGCGGTGACGTAGGCGTCGGGCCCGGCGCGGTGCACGGGCAGGCCGAGGTCGCGATCCAGCCCCGCCGGCATCCGCCAGTAGCGCAGCACCTGGTTCGAGAACGACGGCGCGTCGGGCCACAGCCGCAGCGCGCACTTCCACGTGCAGATCCATGGGCTGCCGGCGGCGAGCTCGGGGGTGCACCAGCGCTGTTCGAAGCTCGCGCGATGGGCGGCGAGGGCGACGAAATCGCCGCGCAGAATGGCCGGCGCGACGTCGCGGAACGGCGGTGCCGACACGACATCGGTGTCGACGATGTGGTGGACCGCCATCGTCACCGGCGGGATCGGCCGGCCCGGATGGGTCAGGACCGCGCCGCGGCTGTCCGTCACCTGCCAGCGGCCGTCGGCGTCGGTCGCCACGTCCTGCCACCCGATTTCGCAGACGCCGTGCGCCCACGGCTGGCCGCCGGTGGTTTCGAGATCGATGACGCGGACGGTCGGCACCGGCCCGATATGGGTCAAGTCTCGTGCAAATAGAAGCGCTTGAGCGCGCTGAGGTCGTCGGCGAGGTCGTAAACGATCGGGGCGCCGGTCGGGATCTCGAGGCTCGCGATGTCGGCGTCGCCGATGCCCGACAGGTGCTTGACCAGCGCGCGCAGCGAGTTGCCATGAGCGGCGACGAGGACGCGCTCGCCAGCCCGGAGCGCCGGAGCGATTACCGCCTCCCAGTACGGCAGGACGCGCGCGATCGTGTCCTTCAGGCTCTCGGTCGCGGGTACCGCGACCCCGGCATAGCGGCGGTCGGCCGTCAGGTCGAACGGCCCGCCGGCGACCATCGGCGGCGGCGGAATATCGAACGACCGCCGCCACTCGAGCACCTGCGCATCGCCGTACTCGGCCGCGGTCTCGGCCTTGTTGAGCCCGGTCAGCCCGCCATAGTGGCGCTCGTTCAGCCGCCAGTCCTTCACCATCGGCAGCCACAGCCGGTCCATCGCGGCGAGCATCAGGTTCGCCGTCGTGATCGCCCGCGTCTGGACGCTGGTGAACACGCGGTCGAAGTCGTAGCCGCGCTGCCGGAGCAGCGCGCCTGCCGCGGTCGCCTCGGCGACGCCCTTGTCGGTCAAGGGCACGTCCCACCAGCCGGTGAAGCGGTTCTCGAGGTTCCACGCCGACTGGCCGTGGCGGACGAGGACGAGGGTCGGCATGATTACAGGTCCAGGTGCATGAAGCGGAGGAAGGGGTCGGGGCGATAGTCGCCGAAGATCTCGCCGTCCTTGAAGCCGAAGCGGCGGTAGAGCGCGAGCGCCGGCTCGAACGCCGGGCCCGAACCCGTCTCGAGGCCGAGGCGGAGGTAGCCGCGGTCGCGCGCGACGCCGATGATGTGGGTGAGCAACTGGCGGGCGACGCCCTTGCGCAGGTGTTCGGGTGCTGTCCGCATCGACTTGACCTCGCCGTGCCCGGCGTCGATCTCGCGCAGCGCCGCGCAGCCCATCAGCGATTGGCCGTCCCACACGGTGAAGAAGGCGATCTCGCGCGACTTCAGCTGGCCGAGGTCGAGCGCATGGACGCTCCGCTCGGGCGAGTGCGCGCGCATCTCGCGCATGTGGTAGGTGAGCAGGTCGTGGACCTGCGGCGCGCTCAGGTCGTCGGCGACGGTTTGCATCGGAGGCCTTTGCTCGCTGCGCGGTGACGGCCGCGTTAACGCAGCCGGTCGGCGACCTCAAGCAGCGCCGCGAGCCCGTCGCGCGCGAGCGCGCGCGACCGGGCGGGCGACCAGCCGTGGACGGGATCGGGGTTGTCGGCGGCGTCCTTGAACGGCATCTCGAGGGTCATCGCGAGGCAGCCGAAGCGGTTGGCGACCTGATTGGTGCTCATCGTCAGGTTGGCCTTGCCCGCGGACGACGGCGGATAGCCGACGCGCGTCTGGAAGTCGGGGCTGAGCCGCGCCAGGATCGCCTTGTAGTCGCCGAGCAGGCCCAGCTGCCGGTCGGTGATGTTCGGAATGCCTTCGAACCCGGCGATGAAATTGTGCGGCAGCGATTCGTCGCCGTGGATGTCCATCGCGCAGTCGACGCCGGTCGCGTCCATCGCCGCCAGCACGTGGACGACCTCGGGCGAGCGGTCGAGGCTCGGCGACGCCCACTCGCGGTTGAGGTTGACCCCGGCGGCGTTGGTCCGCAGGTGTCCGCGCCGCGATCCGTCGGGGTTCATGTTCGGCACGATGTGGAAGCGGCATTTCGCCCGCAGCGCGGCCGCGACGAGATCGTGCTGGTCGGTCAGCCGGTCGAGCGCGCCTTCCATCCAGTATTCGGCCATCGTCTCGCCCGGGTGCTGGCGCGCGTACAGCCAGACGTTGAGCGGCCCCTCCCCCACCTCGACGAGGTCGAGATCCTGCCCGTCGAGCGTCTGGCCGAGGACCCGCGTCGTGACGCCGGGCGTAGCGTCCATGCGCGCGATCAGGTCGTGATGGCGCGCCATGGGATACGGCGCGAAATAGGCGATCCAGACGCTGTCGCCGGTCGCGGTTACGTCGATCGTCAGGATGCCGTCGGCATAGCTCGTGTCGGTCCGCGTCCACGTCTGCCGGTCGGGCGAGACGACCGCGCGATATCCGGGCCAGCCGCCCGGGTACGCCGCGCCGGCGCAGTTGACGATCCGCACGCGGCACGCCTCGCCGCTGACCCCGCTTAGGCGAAAGAAGAACCACTGGTAGAAGTCGCTGGCATGGTCGCGGCGGATAACGAGGTCGATCTCGCGCGGCCCGGCGCAGCGGACGACCTCGATATTGCCGCCGTCGAACCCGGCGCTGACCCGAACTGCCATCAGCGCAGCGGCACGTGCTGCGTCACGCCCGACGGTCCGGGAAAGCCGGCGAACAGCGCGCGCGCCATCGCCGGCACCGCGCGGGCCAGCGACGCCTGCGGGGCGCGCGTGTCGATCGCGGCCTGGGCGTTCCCCTCCCAGATCAGCGTCTGGTCGCCACGGCGCTTGATCTGGATCGCGATGGTGTCGAACTCGACCGCGTCGCGGCGACCGTGGCCGACGGGAACATCGACCCCGCCGCCCAGCCCGACGCCGCCGCCACGCCCGCCCGAGAAGCCGAACCCGCCGATCCCGATCGACACCGGCGACGGCCGCCGCGGGCCGACGGCGACGTTCTGCGTGATGGCGAGCGTCGCGACATAGGCCGGGCCGCTGTCGATCGGGGCCGGGGTGAAGCCCTGCGCGCGGAGTTCGTTAGCGACCGCATCGGCATAGCTGCGATACTCGAGCCCGAACGATTGCGCGCTGTTGGCCGGCACCAGCGCGATGCTGCTCGGCGCGATCGGCACGCCGAGGTGGAAGCGCTTGACGTCGACCGACGCGGTCGTCGTCGTGCAGCCGGCGATCAGCGCGGCGGCGGCGAGGACGGCGAATGAGGCGGAGGCAGCGGGGCGGCGGGCGGTCATGGAACGATCCCTCTGTGCAAATCTTCTCAAGCCCGTAACAACGCGGCATCCGCGAAGATCGACCCAAGGACCCTATTCGATGCCCTCCGCCGCCGCAACGACCGCCCCGACGGGCGGGACCGTCCTCGTCACCGGCGGGGCCGGCTACATCGGCAGCCATGCGGTGCTCGCGCTGCGCGACGCCGGGCGCGCGGTCGCCGTCGTCGACACGCTGGCGACGGGCTTCCGTTGGGCCGTGCCCGACGACGTCCCCTTCTACCATGGCGATGTCACCGACGCCGCCCTGATCGACCGCATCGCCGCCGAACAGGGCGTCACCGCAGTCATGCACTTCGCCGGCTCGCTGCTCGTGCCGGAATCGGTGACGAAGCCGCTCGACTATTACCGCAACAACGTCGTCGCCAGCCGCTCGCTGATCGAATCGGCGGTGCGGAACGGCATCGGCCACTTCATCTTCTCGTCGACCGCGGCGGTCTACGGCACGCCCGAGGTCGTTCCCGTGCCCGAGGACGCGAGGAAGTCGCCGATTAACCCTTACGGCAATTCCAAGCTGATGACCGAGATCATGCTTGCCGACGTCGCGCACGCCCATCCGCTGGCCTACGGCGTGCTGCGGTACTTCAACGTTGCCGGGGCCGATCCCGCGGCGCGCAGCGGCCAGTCGGTCAAGAACGCGACCCACCTGATCCACGTCGCCGCCGAGGCTGCGCGCGGCCTGCGCGCCGAGGTCATGGTCTACGGCACCGACTACGACACCCCCGACGGCACTGGGGTGCGCGACTATATCCACGTCTCCGATCTGGCTGCCGCCCACGTCGCCGCGTTGACGTGGCTCGAGGCGAATCCGGGCAAGTCGCTGACCGCCAACTGCGGGTACAGCCGCGGCTTCTCGGTGCTCGAGGTGCTGGACGCGGTCGACCGGGTGACGAACGCCAAGCTGACGCGCACGATCGCCCCGCGCCGCGCCGGCGACCCGGCGACGCTGGTGGCGGCGACGACACGCATCCGCGCGACGCTCGACTGGACGCCGCAGTATGACCGGCTCGAGACGATCGTCGCCCATGCACTCGAATGGGAGCGCCAGCTCGACGAGCGCGGGCTGCGGCCGACTTGAGCGCTTGACCCGCGCGGCCTTCGCCCGTAAGGCCCGCGCTCCATTCGTTCAGGTGTTCCGATGAAGGTCCGCAACTCGCTCAAGTCGCTCAAGTCGCGTCACCGCGATTGCCAGATCGTGCGTCGTCGCGGCCGGACCTATGTCATCAACAAGACCAACCGCCGGTTCAAGGCGCGCCAGGGCTGAGCCATGTCGCTCCGGGCCGTCGTCTTCGACGTCGGCCACGTCCTCTTCGACTGGGACCCCCGGTACCTCTACGAAAAGCTTATCGCCGACCCGGCCGAGCGCGAGTGGTTCCTGGCGAACGTCGTCACGCGCGAGTGGCACTACCAGCATGATCGTGGCCGGCCGTTCGCCGCCACCTCGGCCGAGCTGATCGCGCGCTTCCCGGAGCAGGCCGACCGCATCCGTGCCTTCCAGACACGCTGGAACGAGACCATCCCGACGCCCATGCCGGGGATGCCCGACCTCGTCGCCGACCTCGCCGCAGCGCACGTGCCGCTGTTTGCCCTGACCAACTACGGCGGCGAGTTCTGGCGCCAGTGGCGCCCGACCGTGGCGCTGTTCGACCTGTTCTCCGGCTTCGTCGTCTCGGGCGACGAGGGCATGGTCAAGCCCGATCCCGCGATCTACGCGCTCGCCCTCGCCCGCTTCGGCCTCGCGCCCGGCGAGGCGGTATTCATCGACGACAAGCCCGAGAACGTCGCCGCGGCCGACGCCGCCGGGCTGGTCGGCCACGTCTTCGTCGACGCCGCCGACACGCGCCACTGGCTCGCCGGGTTGGGCTTGCCGCCGCCGCACCCGCGCGTATGACGGGGGCATGGACAAGATCGTCATTCACGGCGGCCGGCCGCTCACCGGGCGCATCCAGATTTCGGGAGCGAAGAACGCCGCGCTGACGCTGATGCCGTGCGCGCTGCTCACCGACGAGCCGCTGACGCTCCGCAACCTGCCGCGCCTCGCCGACATCGACACCTTCGGCCACCTACTCAACGGCCATGGCGTGTCGACGGCGACCGAGGGGTCGCACCCGAGCGAGTTCGGCCGGGTGATGACCTTTCGCGCCAACCGCATCACGTCGACGACAGCGCCGTACGACATCGTCCGCAAGATGCGCGCGTCGATCCTAGTGCTCGGGCCGCTGCTCGCGCGGACCGGCGAGGCGACGGTATCGCTGCCCGGCGGCTGCGCGATCGGCAACCGTCCGATCGATCTCCACCTGAAGGCCCTCGAGGCACTCGGGGCGGAGATCGAGATGGCCGCCGGCTACGTCCGCGCGACCGCGCCCAAGGGTCTCGTCGGGGGCCGCTACACCTTCCCCAGCGTCTCGGTCGGGGCGACCGAGAACGTGGTCATGGCCGCCGTCCTCGCCCGCGGCACGACGACGATCGACAATGCCGCGCGAGAGCCCGAGATCGTCGACTTGTGTCGCTGCCTCGTCGCGATGGGGGCCAAGATCGACGGGGTCGGCACCGAGCGCCTGACGATCACCGGCGTGTCGCGGCTCCACGGCGCGACTTACGCCGTCATGCCCGACCGCATCGAGACCGGCAGCTACGCCTGCGCGGCGGCGATCACGGGCGGCGAAATCGAGCTGGTCGGGGCCGATCCAGCGACGCTCGGCGCGACCTTTGCCTCACTCGAGGAGGCGGGCCTCGCCTGCTCGCCGACCAACGACGGCATCCGCGTCCGCCGCGCCAACGGCCTCCACGGCGTCACCGTCTCTACCGCACCCTACCCCGGCTTCCCGACCGACATGCAGGCGCAGTTCATGGCGATGCTCAGCGTCGCCGACGGCGCGTCGCTGTTGACCGAGACGATCTTCGAGAACCGCTACATGCACGTCCCCGAACTCGCCCGCATGGGGGCCGACATCACCGTCCGCGGCACCTCGGCGATGGTTCGCGGGGTGCCGGCGCTGACCGGCGCGCCGGTAATGGCGACCGACCTGCGCGCGTCGATGAGCCTCGTTCTCGCCGGGTTGGTGGCCAAGGGCGAAACGGTGGTCAGCCGCGTCTACCACCTCGACCGCGGCTACGAGCAACTCGAGGAGAAACTGTCGGCCGTCGGCGCGGACATCGAGCGCGTTTCCGATGGCTGACAGCGGTCGCCTGCTGCTGCTCGCCAATGCGGCCGACGAGGTGCCGCTTATCTCGGCGCTGCTGCAGGACGCGACGGTACGTCTCGACGATATCGCGTGGGACCGGCGCGCCCGGCGGCTCGTCCTGCTGGTCAACCGCTTCCGCTGGGAGGCCGATGCGACCCGCGTCCGCTGCGCTGTCCGCGTCGAGCACGTGCGGGCGGTCCAGCGGCGTGGCTGGACCGACTTCATTGCGCACGACCCCGGCGTCACGGTTCTCGACCTGCTCGCATGGGTCATCGACGGCGACGTGCTGACGCTGACCTTCGCTGGCGGCCCGGCGCTGCGCATCGCGGTCGAATGCATCGACCTGATCCTCGAGGACGTCAGCGAGCCATGGCCCGCAGCGCGGCGGCCGAGCCATGACTGAACCGGTGTCACCGGCGGGCGACACCGCACGGCCGCTGCTGTCGCCGACCTCGCACCACTTCATCTCGCAGCGGCTGCGGCTCCACTACGTCGACTGGGGCAATCCCGCCGCGCCGCCGCTGGTGCTCGTCCACGGCGGGCGCGATCATTGCCGCAACTGGGACTGGGTCGCGGCCGACCTCGCGCGCGACTGGCACGTCATCGCCCCCGATCTTCGCGGCCACGGCGACAGCGCGTGGTCGAGCGACGGCGACTACGGCATGGCGGGGTTCGTCTACGACCTCGCGCAGCTGATCCACGGGCTCGGGCTCGCGCCGCTGACGATCGTGGCCCACTCGCTCGGCGGCAACATCGCGCTGCGCTACGCCGGGCTCTATCCGGAGAATGTCGCCAGGATCGTCGCCATCGAGGGCCTCGGGCCTTCCCCCAAGTGGCTCGCCGAGCGCGCCAAGGTCGGAACCGACGAGCGGCTGCGCCGCTGGATCGACGAGGTCCGCGGCCTCGCCGGCCGACTGCCCAAACGCTACCCGACGATTGACGCCGCGCTCGCGCGGATGATGGCCGAGAACAAGCACCTGTCCGAGGCGCAGGCGCGCCATCTCACGCTGCACGGAGTCCTGCAGAACGAGGATGGCAGCTTCAGCTGGAAGTTCGACAACTACACGCGCGCGTGGTCGCCCATCGACCTCGCCCCGGCCGACGTCGCGGCGCTGTGGGGGCGGATCACCGCGCCGACGCTGCTCGTCTACGGGGCGGAGAGCTGGGCGTCGAACCCGGCGGCCGACGGGCGGCTGGCGGCGTTCGCCAACGCGCGCGTCGAGCTGTTCGAGGGTGCCGGCCACTGGGTCCACCACGACCGCACCGAAGAATTCATCCGCGTTGTCCGCCACTTTCTTGGCTGATCGGGCTCGGCTAGGGTCGCGACAAACAAGGGGAGAGGCGCATGGATTTCACCGGCAGGACCGCGCTGATCACGGGCGCCGGCAGCGGCATCGGACGCGCCGCGGCGCGGCTCTACGCCGATCGCGGCGGGACGGTGATCGCGCTCGACAAGACCGATGCGGTCCACGCCACCGCCGACGCGCACGAGCGGATCACCGCCCTGAGCGGCGACGTTGCCGACGCCGCCGACCTCGACCGGGCGGTCGCCGCCGCGGTCGGCTACGGCGGGATCGACTTCGCCTTCGCCAACGCCGGCGTCGGCGGCGGGATGTCGACCTTCCTCGACCTAACCGTCGCCGAGTGGGAGGCGGTGCTCCGCGTCAACCTGATCGGCGCCTTCATGACGATGCAGGCCGCGGCGCGGGTGATGGTCGCAGCCGGGCGCGGCTCGATTGTCGCCACTGCCTCGGTCGCCGGCATCCGCTCGGGCGCGGGCGGCATGGCGTACAGCGCGTCGAAGGCCGGGGTCATCAACATGGTGACGACCGCAGCCAACCAGCTCAGCGGCACGGGCGTCCGCGTCAACGCGGTGTGCCCGGGGCTGACCGAAACCGGCATGACGCAGCCGTGGTTCGACGGGGCCCGCGCGCGCGGGACCGAGCACAAGCTCGGCCAGCTGAATCCGCTGAAGCGCGCCGCCGGGCCGGAGGAGATCGCCGAGGTCGCGCTGTTCCTCGCCAGCGACGCGGCCTCGTACGTCAACGGCCAGGCGATCGCGATCGACGGCGGCCTGTCGAGCTCGCACCCGACGGTGCCCGGTCGGATGGCGTGACGCGGAGCTATTCGCGCGGTCACGGGTTGGTGCCGCAACCTCGCCAATCCAGGAGCCTGCCATGACCCGCGCCGCCCGCCCGACCCTTGTCGCCGCCGCGCTTGCCGCGTCGCTCGCGACTGCCGCTCCCGCATCGGCCGGCTGCCTCACCGGAGCCGCCGTCGGCGGGACCGCTGGGCACTTTGCGGGCCATCACGCGGTCCTCGGCGCCGCGGCAGGCTGCTGGTACGGTCACCACCGTGCGGTCATGGCCAAGCGCGCCGCCGCAGCGAGGGCTGCCACTGCCCAGACGCAGACGACCACCGTGCGCCGCTAATCTGAAAAAGGCTGGTGCACCCGAAGGGATTCGAACCCCTGACCCCTGCCTTCGGAGGGCAGTGCTCTATCCAGCTGAGCTACGGGTGCGTGGCCATCGGTCTAGCAGGGCACGGCCAAGCGCGCCAGCCGGCTATTTCGGGACTGGCGTATACGGGACGAAGCTGCCCAGTCCGCATGTCGCGCCGGTGTGAGGGCCGCCGCCCTGGACGACTACGGTGATAATGTCGACCGAGCAGAGCTGGCTAAGCGACGTCGCATAGGTGAAGGCGCGCTCGAAGCCGAGTCCGGGGCAGGCGTGCGGGAGCGTGTTACGCAGCACCTCGCGATTGTTGACGTAGAAGTCGATCGTCTGGTCGTCGACCACGCGCGCCTCCCGGATGCGGCTGAGTTCGAGGCACGACACGCCCTTCGTCGCGGCAGCGGCCGACTTAGCCGGGATTGGCGTACTGGGCGCCGCTGGAGGCGGTGTGGGCGTCGTTCCGCCGCACGCGGAAAGCGCCATTGCCCCGGCCAGCGCCAGCCACCGCTTCATCCCCAACTCCGTCAAATCAGGTACGAGTACGCAACGCAACTACTTACAATTCAGTCGGGTAGTGGGACACCACTGAACTCATCCTTAACCCTCTTTTCGCACAAAAGTTGCCTCACGTCGTCGTTTTCGCGGGGTAGAGGCAAATGTCGGCGACCGTGCATTCGGGGCAGCGCGGTCGGCGCGCGAGGCAGACGTAGCGTCCGTGCAGCAGCAGCCAGTGATGGGCGTGGCGGCGGTACGGCCGCGGGATGACCGCCATCAGCGCATCCTCGACGGCGCGCGGCGTCGATCCGGAGGCGAGGCCGGTGCGGTTGGCGACCCGGAAAATGTGCGTGTCGACGGCGCAGACCTCGTCACCGAAAATCTCGTTCAGGACGACGTTTGCCGTCTTGCGCCCGACACCCGGCAGCGCCTCGAGCGCGGCGCGGTCGTGCGGCACCTCTCCATGATGGTGGCAGACGAGCGCGGCGCTCAGCGCCACGACGTTCTTCGCCTTGGTGTTGAACAGGCCGATCGTCTTGATGTGGTCGCGGATCGCGTCTTCACCGAGCGCGACCATCGCTGCCGGTGTCGCAGCGGCGGCGAATAGACCCTTCGTCGCACGATTAACGCCGGCATCGGTCGACTGCGCCGACAGGACGACAGCGACCAGCAGGGTGTACGCGTCGCGATGGTCGAGCTCGGTCGCCGGGGCCGGGTCGGCGGCGCTCAGCCGCGCGAACAGCGCCTCGACGGCGTCGGGGGCCACGGCGTCAGTCGGCGACGATGGGAAGGAGCACCGCGCTCGAGCTCGAGCCGCCGTGCAGGATGCGCATCGTCGCCGCACGATAGTCGCCCGGGCGGGCGTCGAAGATGTTGGCGACGTACGTCTGCGGGTTGCGGTCGTAGAGTGGAAACAGGCTCGAACTGACCTGGACCATGATCCGGTGGCCGGGGAGGAAGACATGATCGGCGTTCGGCAGCGCGAAGCGGTAGCGCTGCGGCGTGTCGACCGGGATCGGCGTTGGCATGCTGAGCGACTCTCGGTAGCGCCCGCGGAAGATCTCGAGCGCGATCGGCAACTGGTAGCCGCCCATTTCCGGCTGCGACGCGACCTCATCGGGGTAAACGTCGATCAGCTTGACGACCCAGTCGGCGTCGCTGCCGCTTGTCGACGCCCACAGGTCGGCGACCGTTTGTCCCGCGATGTGCACCGGCGCGGTCAGCACCGGGCCGGTATAGGTCAGCACGTCGGGACGTGCTGCGCTCGGGCGCTGGTCGGTCACGAGCCACGGCTTCCATACGTTGCTGTCGGCCATCTTTACGGGCCGCGGGACGAAGGGCACCGGGTGGGCGGGGTCGCTGACATAGTCGTCGTGTCCAGTCGCCGCCGCCGCCGTGCCAAGGCCGAACCCCGGCTGCAGGTAGAGCGGCGTCAGCGCTTCGGTCTCGGGCCAGTTCGCCAGCCGCCGCCAGTGGTTGACGCCGGTCTCGTAGCTCCACACCGCCGGGGTGTCCGCGGCGGGCGCGTCGTCGCGCAGATAATGGTCGAGGAACGGCTGCATCACGTCGCGGCGGAACTCGAGCGCCGTATCGCCGGTGAAGTGCAGCGGCCCGAGGGTCGATCCGTCGTAGTTGACTCCGCTGTGTCGCCACGGACCGACGACGAGGTGGACCGGGGCGCCGAGCGGCTTGAGCGCGGCATAGACCGCATAGGCGCCGTAGATATCCTCCTGGTCCCAGCGACCGACGACGAGCATCGTCGGCACCTTCGGCGGATGCGCCGCGAGCGTCTTGTCGAGCGCCTGTTCGCTCCAAAAGGTGTCGTACGCCGGGTGCTGCATGACCTTGATCGAATAGGGCAGGTCGGCGACGCCGTACTTGCGGGCGAAGTCACCGCTCGAGCCGGCGCGCAGATAGGCGTCGTAGTCGTCGTAGATACCGGTGGCGATGGGCTCCCCCTCGCCTTTGGCCTCGGTTTGGCCGGCGTGGTAGCTCCAGCTGTTCTGGCGGTATGCGCCGTTGTGGAACCAGTCGTCGCCGCGCCAGCCGTCGACCATCGGCGACATCGGGATCGCCACCTTTAGCGCCGGGTGCGGGTCGGTCAGCGCCATGAGGACGGTCATGCCCTCGTAGCTCGACCCGATCATGCCGACGCGGCCATTGCTCTCGGGGACGTGCTTGACCAGCCAGTCGATCGTGTCCCATGCGTCGGTGCCGTGGTCGACCTTGGTCGGGTTGAGCGGCCCGCGGACCGGGCGAACCATCACATACTCACCGCCCGACTTGTACTTGCCGCGGACGTCCTGGAAGACGCGGATGTACCCGGCGGCGGCAAATACCTCGTCGCCCTGCGGCAGCGTCGCGACGATCGACGGGCTGTCGCTGCGCGCCGCACGCTTGTCGGCGTGGTACGGGGTTCGCGTCAGGATGATCGGCGCACGCGTCGCCCCCTTCGGGATGACAATGACCGTGTGGAGCGTCACCCCGTCGCGCATCGCGATCTCGACCTCCCGCTTGGTGAAGTCGGCGTTCGCCGCGACGGTCGGGTTGAAGAAGTGCTTTGGAATATCGGGCGTGATCGCCGGCAGCGGCGCCGCCACTTGATTTGGCAGAGCGGCCAATGCGGGTGCGGCGAGCAGGACAGCGACGATCGTCAGAGCAAGCTTCATCGCCGCGATGGTAGCAGGCCGGTCCAAGGGTGCAACGGCGGACCGCAAGCGGCCCGCCGCGTTCTCAGGCTGCGACCGAGCGGCGGCGGCGACGGGCGACGCCGACGACGCCGAAGCCGATGACCATCATCGCCCAAGTCGCCGGCTCAGGCACCGCGCCGACCGGCGATGCCGGTGGAACGATCTGGTTGACCAAGACCGGACGAAGTGTCGGGCGAGCCGTGGCGGCAACCCCGGCGGTCAGCAACGCAACTGCGGTAAGTACTTTGAAAACCATCAGTTTACCCTCCCTTTACACCAATACGGTGATAAAAAGAGCTTCGCAAAGTTCATGCCAGCCGATGGCTCAGCCGACCAATCAACAGCTTAGCGGAGCACCGTGGCCGCGAGCTAGGCGCGAGTGTAAAGCTGACCGACAAATCCGCGGTATTGCGCGCGGCGACGTATCGCTCGCCAGTGAGACGCGTCAAAGCAACAAAAAAGGGGCGACCGCAAAGGGCCGCCCCTTACATGTCCGTGTTGTCAGCGTTAGGCGGCGACGGCAGCGGAGCGGCGACGTGCGGCAAATCCGACGAGGCCGAAGCCGGCGATCATCAGCGCCCAGCTGGCCGGCTCGGGAACCGTCGCCGGGGCGTCGAAGGTCACGGTGCCCGTCTGGTTCCGCGCGTCGATTTGGCCGCTGTACAGCGTCGCGCCGGCCGCGTTGAAGATCGTCACGGTGTACAGGTCGCGCTGGCCGCAGCAATCGGTCCGGCCGAACACCGATAGGCTCGACAGGGTCGTCGCCGCAAAGCTCACGTCGAGGAACTCGCCGCTGCCGCTGCCGGCCGAATGGAAAATCGTGTCGGAGTAATAGTTGCCACCCGTGTTGCCGTCGATCGCCTTGTCGGGCGTGCTGAACGCCGCATAGATCGACGAGCCGCTCGCCGACGGCACCATTAGCGGCAAGCGCGACGTTGGTTGCGGCGAAGTTGAACGCCTGGAGCTCGGCGACCTGAAGATAATCGGGGAAGGCATTGCGCACTTCGATCTTCGTCGCGCCGACGACGGAAACTGCTGCGGCGGGCACGGTCGCCAGCATCGCCACCGTGGCAGCGACGGTCATCATCATCTTCATTAACATAACTCCACGAGAGGCTATACCCTGACGTTATGCAACAATCGGGCCGTTCGCTAAGTACCTGAACTCGCTTGGCTGAATATCGTTAATTCTTGCAGACATGTAAAAGAATCCGACACTTCAGCAGGCAGCGGCGGGATCGGTGCCCGGCTTACTCCGCTGCGCGGTAGCGTTCGCGCAGCGCCTCGATCGGGACCATGCCGTCTTCGACGTGCCAGAAGGCCCAGCCATTGCAGCTCGGCGCATTCTGCGCCGCCGCGCCGCATTGGTGGATCGACCCCGCGGTGCCAGCCATGTCGAGGCTGCCATCGGCCCGGACGCGCGCGCGCACCCGGCGGCGTGCGTCGGTCAGCATCGCGCCGGGGCGGACCATGCCGCTTTCGACCAGCGCGCCGAACGCGACACGCGGCGCAGCCCGCTTCGATTCGGTAACCGCCATGTCGCCGCCCGACAGGGGCAGCAGCTCGGCGATGCGCTTGGCAGCGACACGCACGTACTTCGCCTCGCGCTCGATCCCGATCCACCGCCGCCCGAGCAGCTTGGCGACCGCGCCCGTCGTGCCGGTGCCGAAGAAGGGATCGAGGACGATGTCGCCGGGTTGGGTGCACGCGAGGAGGACGCGGTAGAGCAGCGCCTCGGGCTTCTGCGTCGGGTGTGCCTTGACTCCGTCGACCTTGATCCGCTCACCGCCCGTGCAGATCGGCAGATGCCAATCGGAGCGCATTTGTAGTTCCTCGTTCAGCGCCTTCATTGCCTGGTAGTTGAAGGTGTAGCGCGCGGTTTCGCTCTTGGCGCACCAGATCAGCGTCTCGTGGGCGTTGGTGAACCGTGTCCCCTTGAAGTTCGGCATCGGGTTCGCCTTGCGCCAGACTATGTCGTTGAGCAGCCAGAAGCCGGCGTCCTGGAGCGCCGCGCCGACGCGGAAGATGTTGTGATAGCTGCCGATGGTCCAGATCGCGCCGTCGTCCTTGAGCACTCGCCGCGCCGCCGCCAGCCAGGCGCGCGTGAACGCGTCGTAGCTGGCGAAGCTGTCGAAGCGGTCCCAGTCGTCGGTCACCGCGTCGACCTCGCCGCCTTCGGGGCGATGGAGCGCGTTGGCCAGTTGAAGGTTGTACGGCGGATCGGCGAAAATCAGGTCGACCGACTTCGCCGGCAGCGCCGCCATTGCCTCGATACAGTCGCCGGTG
The DNA here is from genome assembly GCA_963790285.1 of uncultured Alphaproteobacteria bacterium. Classification (GTDB taxonomy): domain Bacteria; phylum Pseudomonadota; class Alphaproteobacteria; order Sphingomonadales; family Sphingomonadaceae; genus Polymorphobacter_B. The sequence continues at coordinate 158,170 of CAWBNV010000005.1, read as the reverse complement.
ATGATGCGGTCGAGTTCCACGCGTATGCCCCGATTGCCCGGAAAGCGCTGTGAGTCCGGCCGGACTCGCCGTCAAGCGGCACGCCGGCACGCGTGTTGCCTAGGTGTTCCGCCCTAGAGCGCGGAGTGCTAGGCGTTGAGTCCGCACCTGTGGATAAGCACCAGTGCTGGCGTGTTGCCGAAAAGACTTGCCGGCGAGCTTTTAGCGTCAGGCGCTGGCGCGGACGGCGGCGACGGGGGCGAAGCCGGCGCGATGATGAACCGTCGCGCCGAGCGCGCGCAGGCCGGCGAAGTGTTCGCGCGTCGAATAACCCATGTTGGTCGCCCAGCCATAGCCGGGATGATGGGCTGCAAGGTCGATCATCAGCGCGTCGCGGGTGACCTTGGCGACGATCGACGCGGCGGCGATCGACAGGCACAGCGCGTCGCCGCCGACGACCGTCTCGGTCGAATGGCCCCACCGCGGCTTGCGATTGCCGTCGACGAGAACGTGGCCGGGCCCGCGCGGCAGGGCAGCGACGGCGCGCTCCATCGCCAGCATCGTCGCCCAGTGAATGTTGAGCGCGTCGATCTCGGCGACGGTAGCCATGCCGACGCCGATCTCTGCGCAGTCGCGGAGCATAGCCAGCAGCGCCGCGCGGCGGGCCGGGGTCAACAATTTAGAATCGTTGAGGCCGTCGGGGTAGCAGTCGGGATCGAGGACGACCGCGGCGGCAACGACTGGCCCGGCGAGCGGCCCGCGACCGGCCTCGTCGACCCCGGCGACGATCCCGCCGCGGGCGGTCTCGCGGGTCAGGCACGGGCCGGCGTGCTTCATCGCGCAAGGCTCCAATTATGGCCGAGCGGGCCATGGCCACGGCCGAAGCCGGGGGCGTGGGCGATCGCTTCGGCGACGTAGGTGCGCGCGGCGGCAACCGCGTCGGCGAGCGGCTCCCCGCGGCCTAAGCCGACCGCAATCGCCGAGGCCAGCGTGCAGCCGGTACCGTGCGTGTGGCGGCCCGCGATGCGCAGCGAGGCGAACCGCGTGTGGCCGCCGCGCGTGACCAGCCAGTCGACCACCTCGTCGCCGGCGAGATGTCCGCCTTTGGCCAGCACCGCGCGCGCGCCCAGCCCGACGAGTTCCTGCGCCGCCAGCAGCGCATCGCCCTCGTCCTCTACCTCGGTACCGGTCAGCGCGGCGAGTTCGGGCGTGTTCGGCGTGACCAGCGCCGCCAGCGGCAGCAGCGCCATCAACGCTGCGACGGCATCATCGTCGAGCAGACTCGCCCCGCCTTTCGCCACCATGACGGGATCGAGGACGATCGGTGCGCTTACGCCGCGTAGCACGTCAGCGACAGCCACAATGACGTCGGACGAGCTGAGCATGCCGAGCTTGACCGCGTCGACGCCGATGTCGTCGATCATCGCCAGCATCTGCGCCGCGACAAGGTCGGCAGGTATGGCGTGGACCCCGTGGACCCCGGTCGTGTCCTGCACCGTCACCGCGGTGACCGCGGTCGCGCCGTAACCACCCAGCATTGTTACGGTCTTCAAGTCGGCCTGAATTCCCGCCCCACCCGACGAGTCCGATCCAGCGACGATGAGGACACGGGGGATCATGCGCGGAAGCGCCGGTCCGCTGCCGCCGGGAAGCGCGCGAGCGCCGACGCCGGGCGCACCGGCCGCCGCTCGAGACTGCCGCCGCAGTTGGGGCAAATTCCGGCGAGCGGCCCATCGGCGCAGGTCGCGCAGAAGGTGCACTCGAACGAGCAAATGCGCGCGTCGGCCGCCGGCGGGAGGTCGGTGCCGCATCGTTCACAGTCGGGACGCAGGTCGAGCATCTATCCAGCCGCTGTCACGGCGGCGCAGATATCGTCTACGACCTCGGTCACGACCCCGATGTCTTCGCCTTCAGCCATGACCCGGATCAGCGGTTCGGTTCCCGACTTGCGGATCAGCAGGCGGCCGGCCCCGTTCAGCCGCGCCTCGCCAGCCGAAATCGCCGCCTTGACCGATGCCGTGTCGAGCGGTGCGCCGCCGGCGAAGCGGACGTTCTTCAACAGCTGCGGCAGCGGATCGAACAGATGGAGCAGCTCGCTCGCGGGCTTGCCGCTGGCGACGAGCTGACTGAGGATCTGGAGCGCGGCGACGAGCCCGTCACCCGTCGTCGCGTGGTCGGACAGGATCAGGTGCCCCGACTGCTCGCCGCCGATGTTGAACCCGCGCGCCCGCATCGCCTCGAGGACGTAGCGGTCACCGACGGCGGTGCGCTCGAGCGTCAGACCTTGGGCCGCAAGGTAGCGTTCGAGCCCGAGGTTCGACATCACCGTCGCGACGAGACCGCCGCCCTTCAGCTTGCCGCGCTTTGCCCAGTCGATGACGATCAGCGCCATCAGCTGGTCGCCGTCGACTAGCGTCCCGTTCTCGTCGGCGACGATCAGCCGGTCGGCGTCGCCATCGAGTGCGATCCCGATGTCGGCACCGCTGGCGACGACGCGCTCCTGGAGCGCCGAGGGATGGGTGGAGCCGACGGCGGCGTTAATGTTGAAGCCGTCGGGGTCGACCCCGATCGCAACGACATCGGCACCCAACTCCCAGAGCGCCATTGGCGCCACCTTGTACGCCGCGCCGTGCGCACAATCGATCACCACCTTGAGCCCGTCCAGGCGCAGCGGTTCAGGGAAAGTCGACTTGGCGAAGTGGATGTAGCGTCCCTGTGCATCGTCGATGCGCCGCGCGCGGCCGATGCCCGCGGGCGCGGCGAGCACAGGCGCGACCTCGAGCAGCGCCTCGATCTCGCTCTCGTCGGCGTCGGACATCTTGTAGCCGTCGGGGCCGAACAGCTTGATGCCGTTGTCGTGGAACGGATTGTGGCTCGCCGAGACCATGACGCCGAGGTCGGCACGCATCGACCGGGTCAGCATCGCCACCGCCGGCGTCGGCATCGGCCCGACCTGGACGACGTCCATGCCGACGCTGGTGAACCCCGCCGTCAGCGCGCTTTCGATCATGTAGCCCGACAGGCGCGTGTCCTTGCCGATCAGCACGCGGTGCTTGTGGCCGCCGCGCAGGAACTTCGCGCCCGCCGCCTGGCCGACGCGCATCGCCACCTCCGGCGTCATCGGCGCGGTGTTGGTCAGCCCGCGGATGCCGTCGGTGCCGAAGAATCTGCGCGCCATGGTTGCGTCCCCCGCGCTCATCTACCCGCGCGGCGGCGCCGCCGGGCAAGGCTGCCGCCCCCTCTTTCCCAACGCCTCGTCGCGCGGTAAGCCGCGGGCGATGTTCATCCGCCTGACCGACACCGTTGCCGTCGCCGGCCAGCTCGCCCCCGCCGACATGGCGGCGGCGGCCGCGGCGGGGTTCGTCCGCGTCGTCAACAACCGCCCCGACGACGAGGAGTACGGCCAGCCGGCGTGCGCCGCGATGCGTGCCGCGGCGACGGCGGCGGGGCTCGACTATGTCGCGATTCCCGTCGCGCACGGCTTCGACCGCGACCAGGTCGACGCGATGGCGGCAGCGCTCGGCGCACGCGGCAGGTGCTCGCCTTCTGCCGTACGGGCACGCGTTCGACCCACCTCTGGGCGCTCGCCGAGGCGAGCCGCGGCGGCGATCCGGCGGCGATCGTCGCCGCCGCTGCGGGCGGTGGCTACGACGTCCGCGCGCTCACCCCGACGCTTCGGGCGCTGGCGGCGACGGTGATCTGGACCTCGATCCTCGGGATCATCGCGCTCGTCGGGCTCGCGCGCGTCCTCGGTTTCGCAAGGAACCCCGCGCTCGACGTCGACACCGCGCGCGGCGTCGTCGAGGCGGCGCTGCCCGGCTTCGTCGCTACCGCCGCCGAGGTCGATCCGGCGTACACGCACGGCGACCGTCACCGGCCGCGACGGCCGCGTCGCCCGGGTGCTGCCGCACGGCGACCGCTGGGTCGTGCGGTGAGCGCGCGCGAGCCCGCGACGTGACTTTCGCCGATCCGGTCGGCCTCGCGACGCCGGCGTTCATCGCCCTCGTCCTGATGGAGATCGTCGCCGTCCGGCTCGGCGCGCGCGGCGACTACGACTGGCGCGACACCTTCACCTCGCTGACGATGGGCTTCGGCTCGACGATGGCGGCGGTGGTGTTCGGCGCGACGATCGTTGCGGTGTACAGCGCCACGGCGCACGTCCGCCTGTTCGCGGTGCCCATCACGTGGTGGTCGGGGGTGCTGTGCTTCGTTCTCGACGACCTGCTCTATTACCTCTTCCACCGCAGTGCGCACCGCGTCCGCTGGTTCTGGGCAAGCCACGTCGTCCATCATTCGAGTCAGCACTACAACCTCACGACCGCGCTGCGGCAGACGTGGACCGGCTTCTTCTCGTTGAGCTTCGCCTTCCGCCTGCCGTTGCTGCTGATCGGGTTCGACGTGCGCCTCGTGCTGTTCGTCGCCGGGATCAATCTGATCTACCAGTTCTGGGTCCATACCGAGGCGGTGCGGCGGCTCCCCGCCCCGCTCGAGTGGCTGCTCAACACGCCATCGCACCACCGCGTCCACCATGGCAGCAATCCGCGCTACCTCGACCGCAACTATGGCGGCGTGTTCATCGTTTGGGACCGGCTGTTCGGGACGTTCGAGGCCGAGGACGAGCCGGTCCGCTACGGCCTCGTCCACAACATCGCGACCTTCAACCCGCTCATCACCGCGACGCACGAATGGGCCGCGATCGCCCGCGATCTGCGCGCCGCGCGAACGTGGCGCGCGCGCTGGATGGCGGTCGCCGGCCCGCCGGGCTGGGCCGAGGGCAGCACCGCCGACGCGATCCGTGCCGACTGGGCGACACGGACGGCGGCGGCGGAGTAGCGCTCGCTACTTCGGCTTGCGGAACCGGAAAGCGAACTGGTCGGTGTGACCGCGGATCGACGGATCGAAGACAATCTTGCTGTGGTCGTCGCTCGCGTTGGCCAGCGCCGCGCTTTCGCCGTCGAGGACGAAGCCCGCCGCCATCACCTCGGTCTTGACCACGGCGGGATCGATGCGGTGGAGCGTCTTCGTCACGTCGGCGGGCGCGCCGGCGGCGGCGGCGTGATCGACGATGACGTAGTAGCCGCCGGGCTTGAGCGCCGCGAAGATCGCCTTGTTCGCTCCGGCGACGAGTTCCGGGCGGCGCGTTATGGAGGTCGTGGTAGTTCTGCGCCGTCCAGACGACGTCGGCCCCCTGCACGGCCGGATCGAGCAGACCGGCGACGACCGCTACGTCGCCATAAGCGGGTTCGGCAGCAATGCGCGGTCAGCGTCGTCAGCGCCTCGGCATCGTGGTCGCGACCTGCTGCGGAGACGATCGCGACGACGCTGCCGCCGGGCTTGACGGCGACAGCGAACAGCCGCGTGAAATAGCCGTGGCCGGCGATGAAATCGACGACCTTCTTGCCGTGGTCGATCTTTGCGAACTCGAGCAGTGCGGCCGGCTTGCGGTCGGCGTCGCGCGCGGTGTCGGCGGCGGGGCGGTGGCTGTCCTTGATCGCCGCCTCGGGATGCGCGGCGGCGGCGGTCCCCGCGAGCAGCAGGGCGGCGAACAGGCTGGCGGTCGAACGGCGCATGCGATCTCTCCCCATTGGATGCGACCTCATTACGCCGCCGCGCTGCCCGCGCGAAGGCCTATTCGGCAGGCGGCAGCGAGCGGACGAACCGCGCGTCGACCTGCGCGGGCAGGTCGCCCCCCGCGCGCCGAACGAGGCTGACCCCCTCGATCACCACCGCGTCGGGGCGCAGCACGCGCGCATGGAGCGAATAGCCAAGGTCGTAGACCGCGCGGTCAGTGGCGGTGACCCCATTCGCGACATAGACGGTCTCGAGCCCGACCGCGAGCCGGTGGCGACCCGAGTGGACCTTGTGCCCCTTCAGGGCGCTGCGCAGCCCGGCATCAAACCACGACACCTCGATGCGCGGGCTGCCTGTCGTCTCGACGGGATCGGCGCGGACCATCGTGGGAAAGCGGACCGTCTGCGTCTCGATGACCTGGCCTGCCGCCGCCGGCTTGAGGTCGATCCGTGCACCGCCGTCGGCCGCGGTGCCGGTCAGCAGCAGCGGCCCGGCGCGCAGCGTCGCCGGGGCGGCGCTCTTCGCCACGACGCGCTCCTGGTGCGAGTCCCAGTAGCTGAGCCCCGAGATGACGAGCGCGCAGATACCCACGACCTCGCCGAGCGTGATCCAGCGGCGGCGCGTGCGTTGCTGTTCGGTTTCCTTCATGGGAGTCCTTGTCGGGCAAGCCTGTGCCGTCCCGCTCCGGCTTACTTCGCCCCGGCCCAACAAAAAAGAGCCGGACGGTCGCCCGTCCGGCCCAGTTGGGTTTCCTTGGGGAGGAACTGGTCAGTAGGTATAGGCACGCTCGCCGTGCGAGGTGATGTCGAGGCCCTCGCGCTCGGCCTCCTCGCTCGGGCGCAGGCCGATCGTCTTGTCGACAACGAAGTAGAGGATCGCCGAGCCGATACCCGACCACGCGAGCGTCAGCAGCACCGCCTTCGCCTGGATGATCAGCTGCGCGACCATGTCGTAGTCGGCCGGCTTGCCCGCGGTCTGCGGGAAGGTGGTGAAGTCGATCAGCCCCTGCCCGCCGAGGTTCGGACTGGCGACGATCGCCGTACCGAGCGCACCGACGATGCCGCCGATGCAGTGGACGCCGAAGACATCGAGCGTGTCGTCGTATTTGAACGCCGCCTTCACCTTGCTGACGAACAGGAAGCAGATCGGCGAGACGACGAAGCCGAGGACGATCGACGTCATCGGCGCGGCATAGCCGCTCGCCGGGGTGATTGCGACGAGCCCGGCAACCGCGCCCGACGCCGCGCCGAGCATCGACGGCTTGCCGTGGACGATCTGGTCCACGAGCGCCCAACTGACGGCGGCGGCGGCGGTGGCGACGAAGGTGTTGATGAACGCCGTCGCGGTGACGCCGTTCGCCTCGAGGTTCGACCCCGCGTTGAAGCCGAACCAGCCGACCCACAGCAGCGACGCGCCGATCATCGTCATCGTCAGCGAGTGCGGCGGCGTCGCCTCCTTGCCGTAGCCGAGCCGCTTGCCGATCATCAGGCAGCCGACGAGCCCGGCGATCCCGGCGTTGATGTGGACGACCGTCCCGCCGGCGAAGTCGAGCGCGCCGATGTTGAACAGGAAGCCGGCGTCGGTCTTGGCGTCGGGCAGGAAGTCGGGGCCGGCGAAGTACCAGACCATGTGCGCGATCGGGAAATAGACGACCGTCATCCACAGCACGACGAAGATCATCAGCGCGCTGAACTTAACCCGCTCGGCGAACGCCCCAACGATCAGCGCCGGGGTGATGCACGCGAAGGTCATCTGGAAGACGACATAGGCGTATTCGGGAATATAGACGTTGTTCGAGAAGGTCGCCGCATAGGTCGACGCCGACACGCCCATCAGCATCGCCTTCGACAGGCCGCCGAAGAACTGCGTCGGGCCGGCCGTGAACGCCTCCGAGTAGCCCCAGCAGCACCAGATCACCGCGACGATGGAGACGATCATGAACACCTGCATCAGCACGCTGAGCATGTTCTTCGTCCGCACCAGCCCGCCGTAGAACAGCGCGAGGCCCGGCACCGACATCATCAGGACGAGCAGCGTCGACACCAGCATCCATGACGTGTCGCCCTTGTTGACCATGTCGGCCTGCTGGACGGCGGTCGGAGCCTTGATCAGTGCGGGCGCGGCCCATGCCGGGGCGGCGGCGACCAGCGCCGCACCGCCCGCGGCTAGCGATTTCCAGATGCGTGTCATGCCAAGACCCCCTTACAGCGCGGTTTCGTCGGTTTCGCCGGTGCGAATGCGCACCGCACTGGCGACGTCGGTGACGAAGATCTTGCCGTCGCCGATACTGCCGGTGTGCGCGGTCGTCTGGATCGTCTCGATCACCGCGGCAGCGATGTCGTCGGCGACGACGATCTCAATCTTGATCTTGGGTACCATGTTCGTCGTGTATTCCGCCCCGCGATAGATTTCGGTCTGGCCCTTCTGGCGGCCGAAGCCCTTCACCTCGGTGACGGTCATGCCGGCGACACCGGCGGCGGTCAGCGACTCGCGGACCTCGTCGAGCTTAAACGGCTTGATGATGGCGATGACGAGTTTCATGGCTCCCCTCCCAGTCGGACCTCATGTGCTGCAAGCATCGTGCCAGCAAACACGCCTTGTGCAGTGCAGCACTAAGCGTTGCGGCCTGATTAAAAAGCGGGCGGTCGCCGGACGTCTGCCCGTTATCTAGGCGGCGGCGTCGCCCGCGATTGCAGCAAGCAGCGCGCGCGCCGCCGCTGCGTCGTCCTCGTCGACCATCAGCCGCACGCCCGAAAGTCCGCTGCCGATGATCGACGCAATGCCGGCGTCGAACAGCACGGCGTCGATTCCAGCCGTCTCGAGCCGGCCGCGGGCGATCTCGCCGGCGACACGGTCGAACAGGGTCTCGACGACGACGAGAGCCATCAGCCGGTCACCGCGCGACTAGATGTACGGCAGTTCGGTGACGACCCGCACCGGCAGGCCGTCGATGCTGCGGTCGCGCGCAGCGTACTTGGCGAGGCGCGCCGCCGGATCCTCCTGCGCGTGGAACTTGCGCAATGTCTGGCGTTCGCGGTCGAGCGTCATCAGCGGGACGCCCCAGCCGCACGATGCCTGCGCCGTGTCGACGTGGATGTCGAAGATCTGCCGGACCCCGCGCTCGATGGTGAAGTGCGCGGCTAGGTCGGCGAAGCCTGCGTCCTGCGGCAGCACGGCAACTCCGCGGCCGTACAGGCGGTAGATCAGCGCCGTCCGGTCGAAGGCGCAGAACATGATCGTGATCCGCCCATCGGCGGCGAGGTGCGCATGCGTCTCGTTGCCCGATCCGCCGTAGTCGAGATAGGCGACGCGGTTCGACCCGAGCACCCGGAGCGCGTCCATCCCCTTGGGACTGAGATTGATCCGCGCGTCCGGCGCGGCGGTCGCGACGAAGAACAGCGGCTGCGTCTCGACGAAGGCGCGGTGCTTCGCGTCGATCTCGGTGAACCACTCCATTGCCGCCCCCTTGTAGCGGCCTAGGCCGCCGTGCCCCCGACCGTCAGCCCCTCGATCAGCAGCGTCGGCTGGCCGACTCCCGCAGGTACGCTCTGCCCGCCCTTGCCGCACGTGCCGACGCCCTCGTCGAGCGCGAGATCATTGCCGATCGCCTTGACCCGGGTCAGCACATCCGGGCCGTTGCCGATCAGCGTCGCGCCCTTTATCGGCGCGCCCAGTCGCCCGTTTTCGATGCGGTACGCCTCGGTGCAGGTGAAGACGAACTTGCCGCTGGTGATGTCGACCTGCCCGCCGCCGAAGCTCTTGGCGTAGATGCCCGACTTCGCCGAGCGCAGGATTTCGCCGGGGTCCTCGCTGCCGCCGAGCATGAAGGTGTTCGTCATCCGCGGCATCGGTGCATGGGCATAGCTCTCGCGGCGGCCGTTCCCGGTCGGTGCGACGCCCATCAGTCGCGCGTTGAGGCGGTCCTGCATATAACCCTTGAGGATTCCATCCTCGATCAGCGTCGTCCGCTCGGTCGGTGTCCCCTCGTCGTCAATCGTCAGCGACCCGCGGCGATGGTCGATCGCGCCGTCGTCGACTACCGTCACACCGGGGGCGGCGACGCGCTCGCCGATCAGCCCGGCGAAGGCGCTGGTCCCCTTGCGGTTGAAGTCGCCCTCGAGCCCGTGGCCGATCGCCTCATGGAGCAGGATGCCGGGCCAGCCGGGGCCGAGGACAACGGTCATCTCGCCCGCCGGCGCGTCGACCGCTTCGAGGTTGACGAGCGCCTGTCCGAGCGCGGCGTCGATCGCCGCGTTCCACGTCTCGGGCCGCAGCAGGTCGTCGTACAAGTAGCGGCCGCCGAGCCCGTGGAATCCGGTCTCGCGGCGATCGCCGTTCGCGACGACGACGGACACGTTGAGGCGGACGAGCGGACGGATGTCACGCGCGCGCTGGCCGTCGGCGCGAACGATCTCGACGACTGACCAGCTGCCGAGCAGGCTCGCGCTGACCTGGACGACGCGCGGATCGCGGGCGCGCGCGGCGGCGTCGATCGCCTGCAGCAGCTCGACCTTGGCCTTGAACGGGATCGCCGAGAGCGGATCGGCGTCCGTGTAGAGGCGGGCGTTCGTCCGCGGCGGGCGGTCGAGGTTCGCCGTCCCGCCATGCCCGGCGGCGACGACCCTGACCGTGTCGGCAGCGCGCGCGATCGCGGCGTCGGAAAGTTCGTTGGCATGGGCGAAGCCAGTCGTCTCGCCGTTGACGCCGCGGAGGCCGAAGCCCTGCGTGGTGTCGAAGGTCGCCGCCTTCAGCCGCCCGTCGTCGAAGCTGAACGATTCGCTCGTCGCATACTGGAGATACAGCTCGCCGTCGTCGCAGCCGGCGAGCGCCGCAGCGACCGCCCGCTCGGTCCGCGCCGGGTCGAGCCCGGTGTCGCGGTAAAAGATCGTCGCGGGATCGTAGCTCATCGCGCCGATATAGGCGCACGGGCCGCTGCCGGAAAGGCGCACGTCAGCGCCCAGCGCTCGCCGGGCCGATCGAACTCGATGCGGCTACAATAGTCGAGGACATCACGGCCGATCAGGACCCACGGCGGCTGCGCCTTCTTCTTCGTCGCAGTGACCGTGATCGCATCCTCGTCCTGCTCGGCGCTGCTCGTTCCGGCTCGGGCACGGGCGTCGAGTTCCTTCGCCCGCGCCTCGGTGACGCGCGCTGCCGGCGTGATCAGCGGCAGGCCGAGGATCGCCGCCCCCGGCGTCGGCGTCACCCGCTCGAACGGTAATGCGGTTCCGGGGAACGGCCGCCACAGCCCGACCGTGCCGCTCCGGCGGGCCAGTCCCGCCTTCTCGATCAGCTGCGCGGCGCGGCCGTTGAACAGCGTCTCGGGCGACTTAAGGTCGAGGATGACCCGCACCTTCTCACCGCCGATCAGCGCGATCATCGCGCTAGCGCCGCGCCCCGCCCGCGCGATGCCGTAGACCGTGCCGCCGCGAGGCGCCGCCGCCTGGGTGACGGCGACGTGCTCGGCGGGGATGGCGGTGACCGACACCACTCCGTCGCTGTCGTCGGCGAGCGCCTTGTCAAACCAGATCGTCGGCACGTTAGCCGCGGCGAGCCCGGGAAAGCCGACATCGTACAGGTTGCCGCGGATCAGCGCGCTGCCGCCGGGCATCAGGTTCGACTTGAAATCCTGCTTGCCGATCAGCGGAAAGGGCCGGAGCCGCGCCCGCGCTGCGCCGCCCGCATTCAACAGTAGCGCCTTGTCGAAGCCGAGCGCTACCCGCACCTTGAGATCGGCGTCCTTGACGCGGACCACCGTCATCGGCTGCGGCGCGGCGGCAAGGTCGAACCGGTCGGCCGGGGCGGCGGCGTGCGCCGGCGCGGCGAGCATGGCAGCGATCAGCAGGAGTTCTTCGCATCGCCGCCGTCCTATCGGTTCGCCTCGCCGCAGTCATGCGGCAGCGGGCAAGGTCAGCGTCACCATCAGCCCGCCGAGATCGTCGCTGGAGCCGAGCGTCACGGTGCCTCCATAGATTTCGGCGACGTCGCGGACGATGGCGAGGCCGAGCCCGGTTCCCGGCCGCCCGGTGTCGAGCCGCGCGCCGCGTTCGAACAGCCTTTCGCGCGCCTCCGCCGGCACGCCGGGGCCGTCGTCCTCGATCGTGATGACGACATCGGCCGCCTTCGTCGCGACGGTGGCGAACACCCGGCCGCCGCCGTGGACCGCGGCATTGTCGAGCAGGTTGCCGAGCATCTCCTCAAGGTCCTGCCGCTCACCGCGGAACGCGGCGTCGCGGGCGCCGTCGATGTCGATCGTCACCCGGCGGTCGGCGTGGATGCGCGTCAGCGTCCGCACCAGCCCCTCGAGCGCCGACCAGACCTCGGCACGCGCGGTCGAGGCTGTGCGGCGACCCGCAGCGCGGGCGCGGGCGAGCTGGTGGTCGACGTGCCGCTGCATGATTGCCGTCTGGCTGGCGACGAGCGCGGCGAGGTCGGGGTCGCCGGCCCGCGCCGCGCCGACCAGCACGCTCATCGGCGTCTTCAAGGCGTGCGCGAGGTTGCCGGCGTGGAGCTTCGCCGCCTCCGCCTGCTGCGCATTGTCGTCGAGCAGCTCGTTCAGTTCAGCGACCATCGGCGCGATCTCGGGCGGGAACGCGCCGACGACGCGCGTCGCCGCCCCTGACCGGATCGTCGCGATCGCGCGGCTGACATGCCGCAGCGGCCACAGCCCGTACGTCGACTGGAGCGCGGCGAGGATCAGCAGCCCCAGCCCGAGGAGCCCGAGCGACCACCACAAAGTCGCCCGCAGCGCCCGCACCTGCTCGTCGAGATCGCGACTGACCTGCGCCACCTGGAAGTGGAACAGCGTCTTCGTGCCCGGCAGGACGGCGTCGCGCTCGACGACGCGCAGCGGCTCGTCACGGAACGTCGTCGCGTCGTAGAAGCACCCGCCGGCGCAGTCGGCGCGGGCGCGCCACGTCAGCGCCCGATCCCACAGCGAGCGCGAGCGGAACGGCTCGGCGCCGGCCACCGAGACCTGCCAGTAGAGCCCCGAATAGGGTTCGAGGAAGCGCTGGTCCGACAGCGGCCGGCTAAGCCGCGCCTCGCCACCCGGACCGATCTCGGCGGTCGCGATCAGCGCCGTCGCCGCATAGTTGAGCTGGTCGTCGAAGTTGCGCCGGATCGCGCGGGCGAGCACGTCGTCGAGCGCGAAACCGCCGACGACGAGCAACGGCACGATCCACGCCGCCGCGAGCGCGATCATCCGGACGGTCAGCGACCCGCGCGCGAAGACGGTGCGGCGGTAGGCGGAGGGCACGGAAGCCATGCGCGAGCTTAGCCCGCCGGCTCCTCCAGGCTATAGCCGAGCCCGCGCGTCGTCGAGATGATGTCGGCCCCGAGCTTCTTGCGAATGCGAGTGATGAACACCTCGATCGTGTTCGAATCGCGGTCGAAGTCCTGGTCGTAGATATGCTCGATCAGCTCGGTACGGCTGACCATCTTGCCCTTGTTGTGCATCAAGTAGCTGAGCAGCTTGAACTCCTGCGCCGTCATCTTGACCGGATTGCCGGAAAGCGTGACGCGCCCCGAGCGGGTGTCGAGCCGGACCTCGCCCGCGGTCAGCTCGGAACTCGCATTGCCGCTCGCGCGGCGGATCAGCGCGCGCAGCCGGGCGATCAGTTCCTCGGTCTGGAACGGCTTGGCGAGATAGTCGTCGGCCCCGGCATCGAGCCCGGCGACCTTGTCCGACCAGCTGTCGCGCGCGGTCAGCAGCAGCACCGGCGTCGTTCGCCCTTCCTTGCGCCAGCGATCGAGCACCGTCAGCCCATCGATCTCGGGCAGGCCGAGGTCGAGAATCACCGCATCGTACGCCTCGGTCGAGCCGAGATAATGGCCGTCCTCGCCGTCGGCGGCGTGATCGACCGCATAGCCGGCGCCCTCGAGCGCGGCCTTCAGCTGCTTGGCGAGCGTCGGCTCATCCTCGACGATCAGCACGCGCATATCAGAAGCTCCTTGCCACGATGCGCCCCGTGCGGGCGTCGACGTCGACGTTCTTGACCGTGTTGCCGTCCATGTAGCGCAGGCGATAGATCATCTGCCCGGCATCGAACTCGCTGCCGATATACTTGCCCGTGACGTGCGGCGATACCGCGGCGAGGATGTCGCCGAGCTGCATGATGTGGCCCTCGCGCGCGAGCTTGTACGCGCTGTCCTGCTCGCGCTGGGCAGCGGCGGGCACGGCGGCGACGGCCATCGTCATCGCGATCAGGACGGAACGGAACATGACTCGCCTCGGACGCTACCTCGTTTCGCATAAGGAGCGGGGCGTGAATAGTGGCTGAACTTGCACGATCCTTCCCGTTTGCAGCGAGGATCGCGGGGATGACGCCGCCGCCCGGCTGCCCTACATCGCGCCGCATGGCAGCTCCCCTCGTCGCACTCGAAAACATCGGTCTCGTCCAGGGGAGCGGCTGGCTGCTGCGGGGTCTCGACCTCGCCGTCGGCGAGCGCGACCGGCTGGCCCTCGTCGGGCGCAACGGCGCGGGGAAGACGACGCTGCTGAAAATTCTCGCCGGGCGCATCGAGCTCGACGAAGGCCGGCGGACCATCCGCCCCGGCGCGCGCGTCGTCCTGCTCGACCAGGACCCGCCGGTCGCCGCCCACGCGACGCTGCGCGATTTCGCGCTCGCCGGCGACGACGCGCCCGAGGCGTACAAGGTCGAAGGCATCGCTGACCAGCTCGGCATCGATCTCGACCGGCCGGGGGCGACCGCATCGGGCGGCGAGAAGCGCCGGGCCGCGATCGCCCGCGCGCTCGCGCAGGAGCCCGAGGTGCTGCTGCTCGACGAGCCGACCAATCATCTCGACATCGCCGCGATCGAGTGGCTCGAGACGTGGCTTCAGCGCTTTCGTGGTGCCTTCGTCGCGATCAGCCACGACCGTACGTTCCTGTCGCGGCTGACGAAATCGTCGCTGTGGCTCGACCGCGGTATGGTGCGGCGCGCGGAGATCGGCTTCGGCGGGTTCGAGGCGTGGACCGAGGCGGTTGCCGCCGAAGAGGCGAAGACCGCCGACAAGCTCGACACGCAGCTCAAGGCCGAGCTCCACTGGCTCCAGCGCGGGGTCACGGCACGGCGCAAGCGCAACCAGGGGCGGCTCGCCAAATTGGGCGAGATGCGCGCGCTGCGGAAGACGATGACCGGGCCGCAAGGCGTCGCCAAGCTGGCGACGACGACCGACGACGCGAAGACCAAGGTCGTCATCGACGCCGAGCACGTCACCAAGGCGTTCGGCGACCGCGTCCTGATCGGCGACCTGTCGCTGCGCGTCCAGCGCGGCGACCGCATCGGCGTCGTCGGCCCCAACGGCACCGGCAAGACGACGCTGCTCAAGCTGCTGACCGGCGAGATCGCGCCCGATACCGGCCGTATCCGCCGCGCCAAGACGATCGAGAGCATCGTCATCGATCAGCGGCGTGCGCGCCTCGTCCCGGGCCAGACGGTGCGCGAGATCCTCGCCGATGGCGGCGACTGGGTCGACGTCGGCGGCGTCCGCAAACACGTCGCGGGCTATCTCAAGGACTTCTTGTTCGATCCGGGCGTCCTCGACGCGAAGATCGAGACCTTCTCCGGCGGCGAGCAGTCGCGGCTGCTGCTCGCGCGCGAGTTCGCGCGACGCTCGAACCTCCTGATCCTCGATGAGCCGACCAACGACCTCGACCTCGAGACGCTCGACCTGCTCCAGGAGGTGATCGGCGACTATGACGGCACGGTGCTGATTGTCAGCCACGATCGCGACTTCCTCGACCGGACCGTTACTGCCGTCGTTGCCCTCGACGGGTCGGGCAAGGCCGACGTGGTCGCCGGCGGCTATAGCGACTGGGAGGCGAAGCGCGACTCGGCGGCGCTGATCGCGCGTTCGCCCGCGGTACAGGCCAGGGCAGCGCCGGCCCGCAGGACCGTCAAGCTGACCTATATCGAGCAGCGCGAGCTCGACACGCTGCCGGCCGAGGTCGACGCGCTCGGCCGCACCGTCGCTGCCGCCGAGGCCGCGCTCGCCGACCCCGCGCTCTACGCGCGCGACCCCGCCCGCTTCGCGCGCATCAACGCCGAGGCCGACGCCGCACGGGCGAAGGCCGCCGCCGCCGAAGAACGCTGGCTGACACTCGCCGCAAAGGTGGAGGCGATGACGAGCGCATGATCTACATCGTCCAGAACCTGCTTCCGATTTTGCTGGCGACAGCCGCCGGCCTCGGCATCGCGCTCGCCGTCTACCCGCCGCTGCGATCGGCGGGCGCGGCGGCGGCGGCACTGGCGGCGACTTTCTGGTTCGCCAGCATCCTTGCCGGGGCGCTGATCCTCGCCCCGCCGAAGGGGTCGCCATGGGTCATGGCGATCGGCACGGCGATCGTCATCTGGGCCGGCTTCGTCGCCCCGGCGCTCGTCGTCACCCTCCGCGGCCGCGGCGTCACCGCGGCGCAAGTCGCGCGTGACGCCGGCTGCTGGCTTGCCGTCATGATCGTCGAGGCGGCGATCCTCCACACGGTCGGCCTAATGGCACCGGCCGCTTAGCGACCCGCGGACCTAATGGTCCCACCCTCCCAGTCGGGCGCGGACGCGGGCGAGCGCGGTCTTCTTGATCTGGCAGATGCGCGCCGCACCGACGTTCATCGTCAGCCCGATCTCCTCGAGGTTGAGCTCCTCGACGTAATAAAGCTGGAGCACCAGTGCTTCGCGCGGCGGTAGGTCGGCGACCGCCGCTGTCACCGCTTCGCGTAGCCGTGCACGGGCGAGCGCGTCAAAGGCGTCGGGCTCGGCATCGGCGAACGACGGGCTGTGATCCGAATAGACTTCGTCGAGCGACTCGTGCCGCGGGGCGACCGTCGCCTCGGCGGCGGCGCGGTAGGCAGCGAGGTCAAGGCCGAGGTGCGCCGCCATCTCCTCGTCACTCGCCGCGCGGCCGAGCTGCCCCTCGAGGGTCGTGCGGACTGCGGCATATTCGCGGCGGCGGCGGATGGCCGAGCGCACCATCGTCGCCGAGCGCCGGAGGGCGTCGATCATCGCGCCCCTGATTCGCAGCGTCGCATAAGTGGCGAAGGTCGCCTCACCGCGATCCTCGAAGCTGCGCGCCGCCTCGATCAGCGCCACGGTACCGATCTGCGCCAGATCCTCGACATCGATTGCCGAGGACACCCGCGAATGGACGTGCCACGCCAGCTTGCGCACCAGTTTCAGGTGGTCGACGATCAGTGTCTCGGGCCCGGAGTTCACCGAAACCGAGTAACGGCTGGGATAGGGAAAGTTTAGCCGAGCGTCCATCATTAACCCCCAAGCAACGATGCTGGCACATAAACCAGCAGTTCAACCCATTCCCTGTATACATGGAAACAGTTCGCTGCCGTACCGACATCTGCGCCGTTTTGGTTATTTTATGAGGGGTTAAGATCATCCGGAAAGCCGCGATCAACCAGGCGATCCGCGATTGCCTGCGGGTCGGCGGCATAGCTACCGTCCGCGATCGCACGCCGCAGCCGCTCGACTTTGGCCATATCGGGCGCGCGGTCGGAAGGCAGGGTTGCCGGTTTGGTGTCGTCGTCGCTCGTCAAGCCTCACCTGTTCTCGCCGCCCCCGCGCGATGGTAGCAGTTACGGCCGCCCGGCACCAAAGTATCGGTCAGATGCTCCAGTCCCAGCCGCCGCCGACGAGCAGGCGGTCGATGATCGTGTCGGCCGCCGCCTCGGCGGTCAGCCGCGTGGTGTCGAGGCGCAGCTCGGGCGCCTCGGGAGCCTCGTACGGCGAATCGATGCCGGTGAAGTTCGGTAATTGGCCGGCGCGCGCCTTGGCATAGAGCCCCTTGGCGTCGCGCGCCTCGGCCGCGCCGAGCGGTGTGTCGACGAAGACCTCGACGAACTCGACGTCGCCCGCGGCCGCCCGCGCCGCTGCGCGCTCGGCGCGGAACGGCGAGATGAAGCTGACCAGGACGATCAGCCCGGCGTCGGCCATCAGCCGGGCGACGGCGGCGACCCGCCGGATGTTCTCGGCCCGGTCGGCGTCGCTGAAACCGAGGTCGGCGTTCAATCCGTGGCGAACGTTGTCGCCGTCGAGCAGCGCGGTGTGGCGGCCGGCGGCGAACAGCTTCTTCTCGACGATGTTGGCGATGGTCGACTTGCCCGCGCCCGACAGGCCGGTGAACCAGACGATACCCGGGCGTTGCCCCTTGATCGCGGCCTTGCCCGCGCGGTCGACGTCCATCGCCTGCCAATGGATGTTCGACGCGATCCGGCTCGCGCCGCGGATCAGGCCGGCGGCGACGGTGGCGTTGGTCGCGCGGTCGATCAGAATGAAGCCGCCGGTGTCCCGGTTGTCGACGTAGCGGTCGAACGCCACCGCGCGGTCAAGGACGAGCGTCGCCTCGCCGATGTCGTTGAGGCCGAGCGCGGCAGCGGGTACCGGCGCGAGCGTCGCAATGTCGATCCGGTGGTCGAGCCGCTGAATCGTCGCGGTGACCGTCCGCGTGCCGAGCTTGAGCCAGTAGACGCCGCCCGCGGTCGCGTGCGCGTCGTCCATCCACACCAAGGTCGCGTCGAGCCGGTCGGCGACCTCGGCCGGGCGGTCGGCGGCGCAGACCAGGTCACCGCGCGCAACGTCGACGGCCTCGGCGAGCGTCACCGTCACTGACTGGCCGGCCTCGGCGGCGGGTACGTCGATGCCGCCGATCAACACCCGGGCGACGCTCGCCGCGCGGGCCGAGGGCAGCACCCGGATACGGTCGCCCTGCGCGAGCGTCCCGGCGGAGACCAGTCCGGCATAGCCACGGAAGTCGGCGTTCGGCCGAACCACTCCCTGCACCGCCAGCCGCAGCGGCGCGGTAGCGCGCGCGGCGGCGCTCGGCGCGGCGTCCAGCGCCTCGAGAATGGTCGGTCCTGCAAACCACGGCATCGCCGCCGAGCGCCGCACGACGTTGTCGCCGCCGACGCCGCACACGGGGATGGCAGTGAACGCCAGCCCGAGCCCCGCGGCAAAGGCGGCATAGTCGGCAACGATCGCATCGAACCGCGCTTCGTCCCAGCCGACCAGGTCCATCTTGTTGACCGCAAGGATGGCGTGCCGGACGCCGAGCAGGTCGACGAGAAAGCTGTGCCGCCGCGTCTGCTCGAGCACGCCTCGGGTCGCGTCGATCAGGATGATGGCGAGGTCGGCGGTGGACGCACCGGTAACCATGTTGCGCGTATACTGGACGTGCCCGGGCGTGTCGGCGACGATGAAGCGCCGCGTCGCGCTGCTGAAGAAGCGGTAGGCAACGTCGATCGTGATCCCCTGCTCGCGCTCGGCGGCGAGGCCATCGACGAGCAGGGCGTAATCGGTTTCGCCGCCGCGCGTACCGCTGCGGGCACTATCCGCTTGAAGTGCGGCGAGCTGGTCGGACGGGACCGCCCCGGTGTCGGCGAGCAGCCGCCCGATCAGCGTCGACTTGCCGTCGTCGACCGACCCACAGGCGATGAAGCGGAGGGTGGAGGTCGGGGCCATCAGAAATACCCCTCGGCCTTCTTACGCTCCATCGATGCCGCCTGATCGTGGTCGACAAGGCGGCCCGACCGCTCCGAAACCTCGGCGAGCGCCATCTCTGCGATCACCGCCTCGACCGTCGTGGCCGCGCTCGGCGTCGCGCCGGTCAGCGGCCAGTCGCCCAGCGTGCGGAAGCGGACGCGGCGCGGCGTCGCGAGTTCGCCCGGCCGCCACGCCATGCGGTCGTCGTCTATGACGATCAGCGCGCCGTCGCGCTCGACGGTCGGGCGCTCCGCGGCGAAATAGAGCGGGACGAGCGCAATGCCCTCGGCGGCGACGTAATGCCAGATGTCGGCCTCGGTCCAGTTCGACAGCGGGAAGATGCGGACGCTCTCGCCCGCGCGGACGCGGCCGTTGTACAGCCGCCACAGCTCGGGCCGCTGGAGCCGCGGATCCCACACGTGCGCCGCCGAGCGAAACGAGAATATCCGCTCCTTGGCCCGCGCGCGCTCCTCATCGCGCCGCCCGCCGCCGAACGCGGCGTCATAGCCGCCGGCGTCGAGCGCCGCCTTCAGCGCGTCGGTCAGCATCGCGCGTGTATAGTCGGGCGTCGGCGTGGCGAATGGGTCGATCCCGGCCGCCGCCGCGGCGGCATTGTGGTGGACGATCAGGTTCAGCCCATGGCGCGCGACGACAGCGTCGCGGTGGGCGAGCATCGCGCCGAAGTCCCAGCCGGTGGCGATATGGAGGAATGGGAACGGCGGCGGCGCCGGCGCGAATGCCTTCAGCGCCAGGTGGAGCATGACCGACGAGTCTTTGCCGATCGAGTAGAGGAACACCGGCCGCTCGAACTCGGCCGCGACCTCGCGGAAGATGTGGATCGCCTCGGCTTCGAGCGCGGCAAGGTGGGACACGGCCATGCCGGTGCTTAGCGGCGACGGACGCACCCGCTAAGAAACAATTTCTTGGTTACCCCGCGCCGCCGGTCGACGACGGCGCGGGGTGGCACGATCATTCGGCGGCGACGAACTTCGGCGGCGAGATGATGTTGCTCACCCTGCCGTCGAGCGGCAACGCCTCCTGGATGCGGCGGAAGGTGGCGAGCGCCTGCCCGGTCACCTGGTCCATGTTGTAGTAGCGGTACGTCGCCAGTCGCCCGACAAACCAGACGTCGGGAGTCGCCAGCGCGAGCTTCTCGTACTTCTTGTACAGCTCGGCATTTTCGGGGCGCGGGATGGGGTAATAGGGATCACCCTCGGCCGACGGGAATTCATAGGTGATCGCCGTCTTGGGGTGAACCTGACCGGTCATCCACTTGTATTCGCTGACGCGGGTATACGCCTCGGTCTGCGGATAGTTGACCGTGCCCGTCGGCAGAAACTGCTCGACGGCGTGGGTCTCGTGGCGGAAACGCAGCGAGCGGTACGGCAACTTGCCGAAGCGAAAATCGAAGTACTCGTCGATCGGCCCGGTGAAGATAAGCCGCTTATAGTCGATCTCGTTCTGGATGTCGCGGAAGTCGGTCTGCGTCATCACGCTGATGTTCGGATGATCGAGCATCTTGGCGAACATCCGGGTGTAGCCGTGCTTCGGCATCGCCTGGAACTCGTCGGTAAAATAGCGATCGTCGCGGTTCGTCCGCGTCGGGACGCGTGCGGTCACCGACTTGTCGAGCTCCGACGGGTCCATGCCCCACTGCTTGCGGGTATAGCCCTGGAAGAACTTCTCGTAGAGTTCGCGGCCGACAACCGAGACGACGACGTCCTCCGACGTGCGGATCGGATCGACGTGCTCGGCGCGCGAGGCGAACCACGCCGGCAACTCCTCGCTGGTCAGGTTGAGGTCGTAGAGCTTGTTGACCGTGTCGAGGTTGATCGGGATCGGCACTTCCTTGCCGTCGACGACGCCGAGGACGCGATGCTCGTACGGCCGCCACTCGGTGAACTGCGACAGATGGTCGAAGATCGCCGCCGAATTCGTGTGGAAGATGTGCGGCCCGTATTCGTGGATCAGCAGCCCCTCGTCGTTGTAGCGGTCGTAGGCGTTGCCGCCGATGTGCGGGCGGCGGTCGACGACGAGCACGCGCTCGCCGCGTTGCGTCGCGAGGCGTTCGGCCAGCGTCGCTCCCGCGAAACCGGCACCGACGATCAGCCAATCAAACACGGGCGGTCTCCTTGAACTGGGTTGGGGTTTTCGCCGCGGCCATCAGCGCAGCCATATCTGTCCACACCTGATCCCACGACCCGCCGGCGAGGTGCGCGTCGACACGCGCCAGCCATGCGGCATGAGCAGCCGTGTCGCGCTTGCGAGCGAGCACGCGCTCGATCGCGGCGACGGTCTCGGCCGCGGTCGCGGCGATCTCGACCAGCCCGGCGTCACCGTACGGCGTCACCACGTCGGTGATTGCCGTCGACACCACGGGCAGGCCCGCGGCGAGGAACTCGGGCGTCTTGGTCGGCGAGATGAACTTGGTCGCGTCGTTCAGCGCGAACGGCATGAAACCGATGTCCCACCCAGCCAGGTAGGCTGGCAGCTCGGCATAGCCCTTGCCGCCAAGCCAGTGGAGGTTCGCCGCATGCGGCAGGTCGGCCGGGTCGATCTTCGCCGTCGGCCCGATCATCACGATCTGCCAGTCGGGACGCGCTGCGGCGACCTCGCCGACGAGCGCGACGTCCATCCGCTCGTCGATCACGCCGAAGAAGCCGATCCGCGGGTGCGCGATGGCGCTCTGGTCGTCGGGGTCGGGCAGGCCGGCGCGCGCCGCGCCGAAATGCGCCGAATCGATCGACGACGGAAAGCAGTGGATGTTGGCATGGCGATGCGCCGCCGCCTTGTACATCGCCGCCCCGCCGGTGAAGACGACGTCGGCGCGCTCGAGCATCTCGGCCTCGAGCGCCTTCAGCAGCGGCGGCGCGCCGGCGAACGCGGCGAGCTCGTCCATCTTGTCGAAGACGATCAGGTCGGGCTCGAGGTGGCGCGCAAAGGGCAGCGCCATCGGCGTGTAGAACCAGAGCGTCAGCTGCCCGTGGACCTGCGCAACGAGGTCGTCGAGGACCGCGCGCTGGTGATCGACCGCCGCCGCGACATCCGTTCCGTGGGGCAGGGTCGGCTGGACGACACGGATGTGCTCACCCCGGTCGAGGACGATCGATCCGGCGGGTCCGTCCGTGAACACGGGCTCCTCGAGAACGATCACGTCAAATGTCACCGCGGCGCGTGACAGGAGGTGCTGCGGGCGTTGGAAGACGAAGTCCCAGCGCAGGTGCGAAAGCGCGATGAGCGTCGGGCGCGCTCCATTGTGCACTGCGAAGGCCATTGGACTCCCGGTTACCGATGTGATGGCTCAAGCGAGCCGCGCCGAACGAGTGGCACAGTCCATAACGATGGGACAACGAGTTGGTTCCCCTTGGACATTTTCGGTTCATCGGGGGCGGGGAGCGGTCTGCCGCTGCGACGCAACATCGCGGACGCGACGCGTGGCTCGAGGTACCTCATCGGGCGTTCGGCTCTTGAACAAGCGCGCCGTGAGCGGTAACCGACCGGCGACAGAGGGACCGCGATGCCGACGCCGCCCGGATTACCCCGCTCGATCAGGGTTTTAGCCATAGCCCTGCCGCTGCTTCTCGGCGCCTGCAGCGGCGGCGTCCTCGATCCCCGCGGCGCGGTCGGCCGCAACGAAGTTACCATCCTGATCGACGCCCTCGCGATCATGCTGACGATCGTCGTTCCGGTCATCATCGGCACCCTCGCCTTCGCCTGGTGGTTCCGCGCCTCGAACAAGCGCGCCAACTACATGCCCGACTGGACTCATTCGGGTCAGGTCGAACTCGTCGTGTGGTTCATCCCGCTGCTCGTCATCCTGCTCCTGTCGGGCGTCATCTGGACCGGCAGCCATGACCTTGATCCCGCCAAGCCGTTGAGATCGCGGGCAGCGCCGCTCGAGGTGCAGGTCGTCTCACTCGACTGGAAATGGCTCTTCATCTACCCGGCGCAGAACCTCGCCAGCGTCAACCGTCTCGTCGTTCCGGCCGGCGTCCCGCTCCACTTCACGCTGACCTCGGCGAGCGTGATGAACACCTTCTTCGTCCCCCAGCTCGGCAGCATGATCTACACGATGAACGGCATGGCCGATAACCTGTGGCTGATTGCCGACCGCCCCGGGACCTACCTTGGCCGTTCGACGATGATCAGCGGCGACGGCTTCCCCGCCATGCAGTTCGCCGTCGAGGCGGTGTCGCCCGCGCAGTTCGTGGCGTGGACAGCAGGCGCCCGCAGCAGCACGATGCTCGATGCGGCGACCTACCGAGGGCTCAGCCAGCAGGGCGTCGTTCGATCCTCTGTCTTTGGCAGTGTCGCACCCAATCTTTTCAACGACATCGTTGCGCAGCGCCTTCCGCCGGGCCCCGGACCTCGGCTGACCTCGCCCGGGACGACGGAGCCCAAGTCATGACCCTGCTCGGTAAGCTGACATGGGCGGCGATCCCGTGGAACTCGCCGCTACCTCTGTTCGCTTCGGCCGCCGCGGCACTGGCGATTGTCGGCACGCTCGGCTGGGTCGTCGTGAAGGGCCATTTCCCATATCTGTGGAAGGAGTGGTTGACCAGCGTCGACCATAAACGCATCGGCGTGATGTATACGCTGCTCGCGCTCGTGATGCTGCTCCGCGGCTTTACCGACGCGATCATGATGCGTACCCAGCAGTCGCTGGCGCTCCACTCGAATGGCTACTTACCGCCCGAACATTATAACCAGGTGTTTTCGTCGCACGGCACGATCATGATCTTCTTCGTCGCGATGCCTTTCATGATCGGGCTGATGAACTTCGTTGTGCCGCTCCAGCTCGGTATCCGCGACGTGGCCTTTCCCACCCTCAACTCGGTCGGCTTCTGGCTGACCGCAACCGGTGCGCTCCTCGTCAACATCAGCCTCGGCCTCGGCGAGTTCTCGCGCACCGGCTGGCTACCGTATCCGCCGCTGTCGGAACTGACCTATTCGCCCGGTGTCGGCGTCGACTATTATCTGTGGGCGCTGCAGATCTCGGGGGCGGGCACGCTGCTGAACGGCATCAACCTGACAACGACGATCCTGAAAACGCGCGCGCCGGGCATGAGCCTCTTACGAATGCCGATGTTCTGCTGGACCAGTCTCGCGTCCAACCTGCTGATCGTGGCTGCCTTTCCGGTGCTAACCGCAACGCTCGCGATGCTGATCCTCGACCGCTACCTCGGCTTCCACTTCTTCACAAACGACGCTGGCGGGAACATGATGATGTTCATGAACCTGATCTGGGCGTGGGGACACCCCGAGGTCTACATCCTGATCCTGCCGGCGTTCGGCATCTTCTCCGAAGTCATCGCAACCTTCTCGTCGAAGCCGTTGTTCGGTTACCGCTCGATGGTCTTGGCGACGATGGTTATCTGCGTGCTGGCGTTCATGGTGTGGCTCCACCACTTCTTCACCATGGGCGCGGGAGCCGACGTCAACGCCTTCTTCGGGATCATGACGACGATCATCGCCGTGCCGACCGGGGTCAAGGTGTTCAACTGGATGTTCACCATGTACGGTGGCCGTGTCCGGTTCGAACCGCCGATGCTGTGGGCAATCGGTTTCATCATCACTTTCGTCATCGGCGGGATGACGGGCGTCCTCCTCGCGCTGCCGCCGGTCGACTTCGTGCTCCACAACAGCTTGTTCCTCGTCGCCCACTTCCACAACGTGATCATCGGCGGCGTGCTGTTCGGCGGCTTTGCAGGTTATACCTACTGGTTTCCCAAGGCATTCGGCTTCCGCCTCCATGCGGGCCTCGGCAAGGCGGCGTTCTGGTTCTGGCTCGTCGGCTTCTACGTCGCGTTCATGCCGCTCTATGTCCTCGGGCTTCTCGGCATGACGCGGCGGATGCAGCATTACGACGTCCCCGAATGGCAGCCGTGGCTCCATGTCGCGAGCGTCGGCGCGGGGCTGGTCGCGATCGGCATCGGCTGCCTGATCGTCCAACTGGTGACGAGCATCCGCGACCGCGAGGCGCTGCGCGACACGACCGGCGATCCGTGGGACGGACGGACGCTCGAATGGGCGACCCGCTCGCCGCCGCCGGCGTACAATTTCGCCGTGCTGCCCAAGGTGTCGGAAGCCGACGCCTACGTCGGCATGAAGACTACCGCGCGCGACGAGCTCGCGCGGCCGATCTACGGCGCGATCGAAATGCCACGGAACAGCGCGACCGGTATCGTCTGTGCGTTCTTCGCCACCGTCATGGGCTTTGCGCTGATCTGGCATATCTGGTGGATGGTCATCGCTGGCTTCTTCGGTGCGTGGGCGACGTTCGTCGCCTTTGCGTGGCGCGACATCGCCGAGGATGTCCTTGGCGCCGACGAAGTCGCCGCCGCCGAGGCCAAGGTGTGAGCGTCGCCGTCGCCACACCCGACGATCCCCATGCCGTCGGCCACGGGGAGTCGGAGGCCAGCGGCGGCGTTGCGCCCAAGCGCATCATTGTCGGCTACGGTTTCTGGATCTTCCTCGTTTCCGACATTATCATGTTCGCGTGCTTTTTCGCCGCCTACGCGGTGCTGTCGGGGGCGATCGACGGCGGGAAGCCGGGCAAGGACCTGTTCGACCTGACCACGACGGCGATCGAGACCGCGTGCCTGCTGCTGTCGAGCTTCACCTGTGGCCTCGCCACGATCGCTGCGCATCTCGAGCGGCGGCCGCTATTCCACGCAGCGATGGCCGCCACCTTCGTCCTTGGAGCGACGTTCGTCGGTATCGAGGTGCACGAGCTCGCCGGACTGGTGGGGAGCGGCAACGGGCCGCAACGCAGCGCCTTTCTATCGTCGTTCTTTGCGTTGGTCGGATGCCACGGGCTCCACGTCAGCTTGGGCTTGCTGTGGCTGCTGACGATGATGGCGCAGGTCCAGGCGAAGGGCTTCCGCGCCGACATCGAGCGCCGCATCCTATGCTTCACGCTGTTCTGGCACGCGCTCGACATCATCTGGGTAGCGCTGTTCACCGTCGTCTATCTGATCGGGAGCACGGTATGACCGACGCCGCCGAAGTCCCCGCCGCACCGCCGGGGGCCGACAGCACCAATTCGCGCGATGCCGTGGTTCAGGTGATCGGCTACACGATTGGGCTGGTGCTCGCTGCGGTGTTGACCGCGATCTCCTTCTACCTCGTCCACTCGCCGTTGATCTGGACGCCGGGAATCCCGATGGGGCTGATCGTCCTCGCGGTGGCGCAGATGGGGGTCCACCTCGTCTTCTTCCTCCACCTCAGCACTGGGCCCGACAGTGCCAACACGGTGCTCGCGCTCGCCTTCGGGCTGCTGATCACCTTCCTGGTCGTGGCGGGCTCGCTGTTCATCATGGTCAACCTGAACCACAATATGCCGCCGATGGACCAGGTAATGCGGATGCAGCGGTAGCGCTGGCGAGCGGCTAGCCGATCGCTTCGGTCGCGCCGACGCCCCAGAGCTGCGCGCGCAGGATGTATCCCGATTTACCGCCACGATCGACACGGCACCAAGCGTCGCTGCACAGGATGACGCGGACGATCGCGCCGGGCGCTATGCGCCAGACGGCACGGCCGGCAATATCCGGCCGCGCGAACATCGTCCGCTCGGCTCCGGTGACGATCGCCGTCCGGTTGCCGCTGATCAGCTGCTTGTTGAGCCAGCCGATAGACCCGCCGATGTCGCGCACCTGCCGCCAGATGCCGTATTCGCGCACCACCTCGAGCGGCAGGCCCTTGCGCACATAGACGTATTCGACGGGGTAGCGCTCGCCGGGGCCGGTGCGAAGATACGCCTTGTCCGACTTCACACTGACGAAGCGGGGGACGGGCAGCCCGGACAGGCCTTCGGTCGCGTCACGGTCGATCGCCGGCGCACGGGCGCCGGCCGCCGGAGCGGCTGCGGCGAGGGCGAGGAAGACGGCGAGCATCGCCGCCGCGTCTAGGCCCCACCCTCGCGAATGTCATCCCCAAGCCGCCGGCAGCCGGTGTTGACGCCTCCTCCGCCCGCATCTAGCCCTAGGGCATGCCGCCCAAGCGCCCCAAGGTCATCGTCACCCGCCGCCTGCCGCAGGCGGTCGAGACGCGGATGGCCGAGCTGTTCGACGTCGAGCTGAACTTCGACGATGCGCCGATGGACGCCGCCGCGCTTACCGACGCGCTCGCCCGCGCCGACGTGGTCGTCCCGACGGTCACCGATCACCTGGACGCCGGGGTGATCGCCGCCGCCGGGCCGCGGCTCAAGCTGCTAGCCAACTTCGGGGCGGGCGTCGACCATATCGACCTCGCTGCGGCGCGGGCGCGGAGCCTCGTCGTCACCAACACCCCCGGCGTCTTGACCGACGACACCGCCGACATGGTCATGGCCCTGATCCTCGGCGTCGCGCGGCGGATCGGCGAGGGCGAGAAGCTGCTCCGCGCCGGCGAATGGACCGGCTGGTCGCCCACCGGCATGCTCGGCCACCGCGTCACCGGCAAGCGGCTCGGCATCGTCGGCATGGGCAGGATCGGCCAGGCGGTCGCCGCACGTGCGCGGGCGTTCGGCTGCCAAATCCACTACCACAACCGCCACCGACTACCGGCGGCGGCCGAGGCAGCCTTTGAAGCGACCTATTGGCCGACGCTGACGGCGATGCTTGCGCGCGTCGACCTCGTGTCGCTCAACTGCCCGCTGACGCCCGAGACGCACCACCTGATCGACGACGCGGCGCTCCGGGTGATGCCGCGCCACGCCTATCTGATCAACGTCGCGCGCGGCGGGCTGGTCGACGAGGCGGCGCTGGTCGCCTGCCTCGCTCGCCGCGGGATCGCCGGAGCGGGCCTCGACGTCTTCGAGCGCGAGCCGGCGATTGACGCCGCGCTGCTAGCGATGCCCAATGTCGCGCTCGTCCCCCACCTCGGTTCGGCCACGTTCGAGGGCCGGATCGACATGGGCGAGAAGGTCATCGCCAACATCCGGTCGTGGGCCGACGGCCATCGCCCGCCCGACCAGGTGCTTGAAGGCTGGGCCTGAGCGGGCGCTGCCAAGCCCGACGGAACGCTCCCCCGTCTGGCCAGTTGTAACGGCAGCGAACCTTATGGGAGACCGCGCATGATCCGCCTGCCCCTGATCCTAGTCGCCGCTGCCGCGCTCGGCACGTCGGCGTGCACGACCGACGAGTACGGCCACCAGCATCTGAACGGGGCCGGCAAAGGTGCCGCAATCGGGGCGGCCGGCGGTGCCGTCGTCGGTGCCTTGACCGGCAATGCGCTCGCCGGTGCCGCGATCGGGGCGGCCGCGGGCGCGGTCGTCGGTGTCGTCTCGGATGACCATAACCGGTACGAGGACCGCAACGGCCGTCGCTATTATTACGAGAACGACAACCGCCGCTATCATTACGAGAACAACGCGCGCATCTACGATCCGTATTGATTGCGCGCTGCCGGTCGGCACGACGGCGGCAATAACGACCGGCGCGGCGGCGCGGAGTCTGCGCTAAGGGTGAGGCGTTCAGCGCCTTGAGGAACCCCGATGCGTCTTGCCCTTCTCGCCTCCGCCCTGCTTGCCACCACCGCTGCCGCCGCACCGTTGGTCAAACCGCTCGCCTATACGGAGCGCACGCTCGCCAACGGGCTGCGTATCGTCGCCCTGCCCGACCGGTCGACGGCGAACGTCGCGATCGAAGTGATCTACGATGTCGGCGGCAAGAACGATCCCGCGGCCCGCTCGGGCTTCGCGCACATGTTCGAGCATCTGATGTTCAAAGGGACGCGCAACCTCGCGCCCGAGGCGTTCGACCGGCTTACCGAGGACGTCGGCGGCAACAACAACGCCTCGACCCACGACGATTTCACCGAATATCACGAGGTCGTTCCCGCCAACCACCTCGAGCCGCTGCTATTCGCCGAGGCCGAGCGGATGGGTTCGCTCGTGATCGATCAGAAAACGTTCGACGACGAGCGCCATGTTGTCGAAGAGGAGCTGCGCCAGGGCGAGGCGCGACCTTATGGCAAGCTGTTCCAAGTCTACCTGCCGGCGATCAGCTACAGCGTCCACCCCTACGCGCGGTCGCCGATCGGCTCGCTGGCCGACCTCGACGCCGCGACGCTCGGCGATATCCGCGCCTTCCACGCAACCTATTACCGGCCCGACAACGCCGTTCTCGTCGTCGCCGGCAACTTCAATCCGGCCCAGCTCGACCGCTGGGTCGATCGGTATTTCGGCGCGCTGCCGACGCCGCATCGCCCGATACCGCGCGTCGCCACCGTCGAACCGCCGCGCAGGCAGGCGACGAGCGTCACCGTCCGCGCCGCCAATACCCCGCTGCCCGCAGTCGCGATCAGCTGGCAGGTGCCGTCGGCGCGGTCGCACGACGATGCCGCGCTCAGCGTGCTCGATGCGATCCTATCGGGCGGCGAGTCGTCGCGCCTGTATGAGGCGCTCGTCTACCGCGACCAGATCGCTTCGAGCGCTGGCAGCAGCCTCGAAGACCACCGCGACACCGGCGTCTTCGCCGCTTACGCGATTCTCGCCGGGGGCAAGGATGTTGCCGCCGGCGAGGCGGCGCTGCGCCGCGAGGTCGGCCGCCTGCGCGACGCGCCAGTCACAGCCGCCGAGCTCGACATTGCCAAGAACCGCGTCCTCACCGGCGTCATCAAGGGGCGTGAGACGCCGCTCGGGCGCGCCGCCAGCATCGCGGAGGCGGTCGTCGTCGAGGGGAGCGCTGCCGCCGCCGACCAGGACGTCGCCGACCTGATTGCGGTCACGCCCGCCGACGTCCAGCGTGTCGCGCGGGCCTACCTGCGCGACGACGCGAGTGCCGCGATCCGTTATCTGCCCGCCACCCCCGCCGCGCCGCCGGGGCCGGCGATCGCCGTCGCGCCCACGGTCGTGGTCGAACCCCTCGCCGTACCACCGGGCGCTCCGGTGGTTACCGCCGCCGCACCGGGCGAGCGGGTGGCGCCGCCGCCGGCCGGGCCGCCGCAACCGGTGCCGGTCCCGGTCGTCCACGAGGCGACGCTTCCGAACGGCCTGCGGATCGCCGTCGCCAGCCGTCACGACGTGCCGCTGATCGCCGCCGTCCTCGTCACCGGCGGTGGCGCGGCGGCCGATCCCCTCGGCAAGGCGGGGACGGCGGAGTTGATGGCGACGCTGCTGACCAAGGGCACGACGACCCGCTCGGCGACGCAGATTGCGCACGAGGTCGAGGCGCTCGGCGGCTCGATCGGGGCCAGCGCCGGGTGGGACGGGATGACGCTCGCCACGACGGTGACGACCGACCGCATCGCGCCCGCCCTCGCCGTCCTCGCCGACGTCGCGCGCCACCCGGTCTTCGCCGCCGACGAGGTTGAGCGTGCGCGGACCCAGGCGATCGACGACGCCACCGTCGCGCTCAGCGACCCGCGCGCGCTAGCCCGGATGACCGCGACTAAGGCCGTGTTCGGCGCGACGACCTATGGTCATGTCGCCAGCGGCACGGTCAAGTCGCTCGCCGCGATCACTCGAGACGACCTGCGGGCAGCATACGCCGGCGGTGCGTCGCCCCAGGGGGCGACGCTCGTCATGACCGGCGACATCGACCTCGACCGCGCGGTGGCGCTGGCCCGCGCCGCCTTTGGCGACTGGCGCGACGAGGGCGCCAAGCGCGCTGCCCGGACCGTCGGCGACACGCCCGCTTATCCTGCTCCCCGTACCGTCGTCGTCGACCTGCCCGGCGCGGCGCAGGCATCCGTCGTCGTCGCCCGCCCCGGGATCGCCCGCCGCGACCCCGACTACTACGCGGCGATCGTCGCCAACACGGCGTTCGGCGGCGGCTTCGGGTCGCGCCTCAATCGCGAGATCCGGATCAAGCGCGGGCTCGCTTACGGTGCGAACAGCGGCCTCGACGCGCGCCTCGGCGTCGGGTCGCTGACCGCGGCGACCGCGACCAAGAACACGTCGGCGGCCGAAGTCGCCACATTGATCACAGGCGAGATGCGCCGACTGGCGGCCGAGCCCGTCGCCGGCAGCGAGCTCGCGGTCGGCAAGGCGATGCTGACCGGCGGCTTCGGCCAGTCGGTCGAGACCGTGTCAGGCCTTGCCGGGCGTCTGGCCGGGCTGGCGCTCGACGGCGTACCGCTCGATGAGCTCGGCCGCTGGTCGGCCAAGGTCGAGGCCGTCACCCCCGACGCGGTGTCGCGCGTGGCAACGACACTGTTCGACCCGGCGCGCGCGAGCACGGTCATCGTCGGGGATGCGAAGGCGATGCCGCCGATCAAGGCCGAGACGGTGTCCGCTACCCGGCTCGACCTCGACGCGCCGACGCTACCCTAAGCGCGCCTCGATCGCGTCCCAGATTGCCCCCGCAGTGTCGGTGCCGTTGAACCGGTCGATGGCGACGATACCCGTCGGCGAGGTGACGTTGATCTCGGTCAGGTAGCCGGCGATGACGTCGATGCCGACGAACACCAGACCGCGCGTCTTGAGTTCGGGGCCGATGGCGGCGCAGATTTCCTGCTCGCGCGGGGTCAGCTGCGCTGCTTCGGCGGCACCGCCGGCGGCGAGGTTCGACCGGATCTCACCCGCCTTTGGCCGCCGGTTGATGGCCCCGGTCGGCACGCCGTCGACGAGCACGATCCGCTTGTCGCCGGCCTGCACGTCGGGGAGGAACTTCTGGACCATGAACGGTTCGCGCCACACGTCGCTGAACAGCTCGACGAGCGCGGGCAGGTTGGCGTCGGCGACGCCGATGTGGAACACCGCCGACCCGGCGTTGCCGTAGAGCGGCTTGACGACGATCGCGCCGTGCTCGTCGCGGAACGCCTGCGCGTCGGCGAGTGACCGCGTCACCAGCGTCGGCGGCATCAGGTCGGGAAAGCCGAGGACGAACAGCTTCTCCGGGGCATTGCGAACTTCGGCGGGGTCGTTGACGACCAGTGTCTCGCCCTGGCACCGCTCGAGCAGGTGGGTCGCGGTAATGTACGCCATGTCGAACGGCGGGTCTTGCCGCATCAGCACGACGTCGGTGTCGCGCCCGAGGTCGAGAACGGCCGGCTCGCCGGTCCAGCGGAAGTGCGCGCCCGGAGTTCCGCTCGACGGTCAGCGGCCGCGCCCGCGCCCGGACCCGCCCGCCGACATAGCTGAGGTCGGTGCTGAGGTAATGCCACAACGCATGACCTCGCGCCTGCGCGCTCAGCATCAATGCAAAGGTCGAATTGCCGCCGATGTTGACGGTTTCGATCGGGTCCATCTGGACGGCGACGGTGAGCATGTTCGGTCCCCGGAATACGCTTGCGGGGTAATCATGCGGGGCGGCGGCGGCAAGGACGATCCTGCCGCGCAGGCCGGGGTGGGGTTCTACTCCCTCCGCCGCACCTCGCGGCGCGGTTGAGGGGAGCGCGGCTTGCCCGTAAAAACGCGGACGCTGTGCCGAGTGCCCCCCCAACAGGTCCTACCCGCTACACATTCGATGCGCCTACCGGGCGAGGGAGCAGAGCGAAAGCTACTTTCCCCGCCCGGTGACCTCCTGAAGTTCGTCGATCTTCAGCGACGCATCGGCCTTCGACAGTTCGGGGTCGAAGTCGGTGTGCGCCTCCTCCGACAGCGTCTTGAGGTAGGACGCCTGCGCGCCTGTCATCGGCTCGGCCCCGGTGGTCCAGTCGTGCGGGTCCTTCTCGGCGTTCGATGTCGGGTGGGTCTTGGGGTTGGCGGCTTCGGCCATCATGGGTCTCCTCTCCCTCGTCAGAACACGACCCGGCGACGATCGTTCCCGCTTCGTTCGTGCCATTCGGCGGTTGCGGCGTCGCGCCGCGCACGTCACAACGGCAGCAGCCAAGATGGGGAGAACAGCAGTGGCGGGCCGTCTCGAGGGGAAGATCGCGCTCGTCACCGGGGCGGCGTCGGGGCTCGGCGCGGCGATGGCGGCGCGCTTCGTCGCCGAGGGGGCGCGTGTCGTCCTGACCGATATCGACACCGCTGCCGTGACGCGTCGTGCAGCGGGCCTTGGCGATGCCGCGGTGGCATGTCGTCACGACGTCACCTCACCCGACGAGTGGTCCGCCGCGCTAGCCTTCGCCGAGCAGATGTTCGGCGGTGTCCATATTCTCATCAACAATGCCGGCATCGGCACCGGCGGCACGGTCGAGGCGACGAGCTTCGACGACTGGCGGCGGGTTCATGCGGTCGATCTCGACAGCGTGTTCTTCGGGTGCAAGCTCGCGCTGCCGCTGATGGCGGCGACGTGCGCGCGCGACGGCAAGCTCGGCTCGATCCTCAACATTTCTTCGATCGCTGGAGTGATCGCGGCGGCGAACATGGCGGCGTATAATTCGGCGAAGGCTGGGGTGCGCCACCTGTCGAAGTCGGTCGCGCTCCACTGCGCGCGCGAGCGTTACAACATCACGTGCAACAGCATCCACCCGGTCTTCATCGACACGCCGATCCTTGACAACCTCGTCGGCGGCATGGCGCGCGACGAGGGCCTCGCCAAGCTCGCGCGGCAGATCCCGCTCGGCCGCGTCGGCGAGCCCGACGACGTCGCGTGGGGCGCGGTCTACCTCGTCAGCGACGAGGCAAAGTTCGTGACCGGCACCGAGCTCTACATCGATGGGGGGATCAGCGCGACGTGACGAGGAGCGAGCCGCCCTGCGGACGCGGGTAAAGCTGTGCTGCATCGGCTCGCTGGCCGAGGCGCGGGCGGGGATCGCCGCCGGGGCCGATGCGCTCGGGCTCGTCGCCGCGATGCCGTCTGGCCCCGGCGTCATCGCCGATGACGCCATCGCGCGATCGCGGCGGGGGTGCCGCCGCCGGTGGCGACCTTCCTGCTGACTGCCGCGACGACGGCGACCGCGATCGCCGAACATGTGGCGGCGACCCGCCCGACGGCGGTGCAGATCGTTTCGCATATCGATCCGGCGGAGTTGGCACGGCTCGCTCGGCTCTGCCCGGGCGTGCGACGGGTGCAGGTGATCCATGTCGAACGGCGAGCCGCGCTCGACATGATCGGGCCGTACCGCGACCACGTCGATGCTTTTCTGCTCGATTCCGGGCGCCCGGGTGCGCCCGTCGCCGAGCTCGGCGGCACAGGTCGTCCGCATGATTGGCATGTGAGCGCCGCCTTCGTTCGCGCGAGCGACCGGCCCGTGTTCCTTGCCGGCGGCCTGACCGCGGCGAACGTCGGGGCGGCGATTGCCACCGTTCGACCGTTCGGCGTCGATCTTTGTTCGCGCGTCAGGCGCGGTGGCCGCCTTGACCACCGGCGCCTCGCGGCCTTTGTCGCGGCGGTACGCGTCGCCGACGACCGACACTGATGCGACGGCGCTTGCTCCCACGCACGCGCACGTTAAGCCGCTCGGAATGTCCACCACGCGCCTCGCTTTCCCCGCCATGCTGATCGGCAGCATCGCGCTCGCGTTCGGGCCGTGGCTCGTGCGGTCGGCCGATGTGCCGGCGGCGGCGTCGGCGTTCTGGCGGATGGCGCTGGCGGTCGTGCCGCTGGCGGTGCTGGCGGCGATCATCGGGCGGCAGGCGCCGGCGACGGCGCGGCTGATGCCGCCGGCGCGCGCGTTCCCGGCGGTCGCCGCGGCGGGCGTGCTGTTCGCCGCCGATCTCGCGATGTGGCACCTCGGAATCGCGCGAACGACGCTCGCCAACGCGACGCTCGTCGGCAACTGCGCGAGCTTCCTGCTGCCGGTCTATGGCTTTGTCGTGACGCGGACCTTGCCCGGCCGGGCGGCGAGTCTCGCGCTGCTGTGCGCCGCCGCGGGCATCGCGCTGCTGATCGGGCGGAGCGCCGACGTCTCGGCGACGCATCTGGCCGGCGACCTGCTGTGTATCGGCGCGGGTATCGCTTATGCCGCCTACTTCATTGCTGTCGACCGGGTCCGCGCCACCGTCGCGCCACTCCCACTGCTCGCGCTGGCGACGACGTTCGGGGCGCTCGCGCTGCTCCCCGTCGCGGCGCTGACCGGCCCGCTCTGGCCGCACGCATGGACGCCGCTGATCCTGCTCGCGCTCGGCAGCCAGGTCGTCGGGCAAGGGTTGATCGTTTTCGCCGTCGGCTACCTGCCGCCGATGGTCGTCGGGCTGACGCTGCTCGTCCAGCCGGCGATCGCCGCGACGATCGGCGCCTATCGCTACGGCGAGGCGATCGGGCCGGCCGAGCTCGGCGGCATGGCACTCGTCGCTGTCGCGCTGATCCTCGTCAGGCTGCCGGCGCGGCGGGCGGCCGAGGCGTGAGCAGGGGCGACGCGGCGGCCGCGGCGACGAGGGTCAACCAGACATAATAGCCTGCGTGGAAGGATCGAATCAGCACGTCGCCGGCGTCGCTCGGCAGCGTCGTGAGGAACAGGGCGCTGACGAAGCAGGCGGCCAGAAACCCGCCGACCGCCCATGGTACTGGCCGGCCGAGCGCGATCAGCCCGATGACGATGGCGAGCAGCGGATTGGCGAGCCACGCCGGCTGCCCGCCAAGGATCGCCAGCCAGCCCGATACCATGAAGAGCCCGCCGCCATAGACCGTCGCCTTGGGCCCGGCCGAGGCGACCGGCAGCACGACCGAAGCGACCCACCCGAGTGCAAGCACGACCGCAAGCAGGCGCGGCGCGATCATGGCGGAGCCGCCTAGAAAATCCGCTTCGGCGCGCTGAACACCGCCGTCACCTCGGGGCGGAAGCTTTCGAGGCTGTCGGCGGGAAAGTCGGGGTCGAACGCCGGACCGTCCCATTCGTCGACGAGCTTCTCGGCAAAGGCGAACCACGGCTCGTCCTTGAAGTCGTCGCGCAGGTTCGGCGACTGCCCCATGTACTCGTAATAATAGCGCCCTTGGAACGCCTGGTGGTGCTTGACCGCGTGGTAGATATCGTCCCGGACATAGGGCTTGAGGATCTCCGCCGCGATCGGCCCGTGGTTGGGGATGCTCATCAGCTTGCCGAGATCATGGCACAGCGCCGCGACGACCTCCTCCGCGGGAGCGCCGCTGCGGCGGGCGAGGGTGCCCGCCATCAGGCTGTGGCCGAGCTGGGTGGCGGCGAAACCGACCTCGATCTTGTCCAGCCGGGCGAGCGACTCCATGATCTGCTCGACCGCGGCGCTCTTCTGGTGGACGCCGTGCTCGCGGGCGATATGGCCCCAGTCTTCGGCGGTTCCTTCGACCATCGTCGTGAACATCAGACGTGCTCCTGCGCCGCGTAGAGCGCGCGGTATACCGCGCGCAGGGTGACCTTGTCGATCTTCGCGCTGCCGAGCTTGGGCAGCGGCTCGGCGCTGAACCAGACCTGCGCCGGTACCTTGTACGACGCGAGGTCGCGCGCGACGAACGCCGTCAGCGCCTCACTCTCGAGCGCCGCGCCGGGCTTGGCGTGGACAACCGCGCCGACGATCTCGCCGAGCCGCTCGTCGGGCAGGCCGAAGACGCTCGCCTCGGCGACGGCGGGGTGGGCGTAGAGCGCGCTCTCGACCTCCTGGCAGCTGATGTTCTCGCCGCCACGGATGATGATGTCCTTCTTGCGGTCGACGATGAACAAATAGCCGTCCTCGTCCAGCCGTCCGAGATCGCCGGTGCGGAACCAGCCGCCGGCGACGAAAGCCGCCTTGGTGGCGGCTTCGTTGCGCCAATAGCCGCGGCAGTTCGCGACGGTGCGGATGCACACCTCGCCGACGGTCGCCGTCGGTTGCGCGACCAGCGGGCCGTCGGCGGCGGCGAAGATGCCGATCTCGACGAGCGGGGCGGCGGCGCGCCCGGTCGACGCCGGCTTGGTCAGGTAATTGTCGCGGTAGATGCCCGCCCCGACGCCGTTGGTCTCGGTCAGGCCATAGCCCTGGACCGGATGCTTGCCGGGAAAGGTGTCCTGCAGCCGCTCGACGTGCTCGGGCGGGCGCGGCGCGCCGCCGCTGGCGATGTCGACAAGGCTCGATAGGTCGTACTTGCCACGGTCGGGGTGGTTCATCAGTTCGAGACTCATCGTCGGCACGCCCACGAAATAGGTCGCCTTTTCCGCCGCGATCAGGCGCAGCGCGTCACCGGCGTCCCACTTGTGCATGATGATCATCTTGCGCCCGATCGCGACCGACACGAGCAGGACCGGGACCGATCCCGTGATGTGGAACAGCGGCACATTGAGCAGCATGACCTGCTGCTCGGGGGCGACCGCGCCGCTCGCCGCCGACAGCTGGAGCAGCGCGAGACCGGTGACGAGGTAGTTGAGCGATCCGCTGACGATCGCGCGCTGGGTCGACACCGCGCCCTTCGGCTGCCCGTCGAACCGACGTGTACATGATCGTCGCGTCGTCGTCGGGGTCGACCGGCGGCCAGTACCACGGGGCGTCGGCGGCGGCAGCCAGGGCATCGTCGAGCCGTTCGTAGCCGAGCCCGGCGGCGACCTCGGCAGACGTGCGGACGGTCAGCACCGGGACGGCGAACTCCGGCAGCGCCGCGAGCCGGCGCGCGCGCTCCTCGTCGGCGATCACCAGCCGCGTGCCGCTGTGGGCGATGCCGTAGGCGAGCTCCTCGCCCTTCCACCACGCGTTCAGCGGCACCGCGACCGCGCCGAGCATCAGTGCGCCGAAATACGCCGTCACCCAGTCGGGATAGTTGCGCATGGCGACCGCCACCCGGTCGCCCTTGGCGATCCCGCGCGCCTGGAGGACGGCGGCAACCTTGCGCGACGCGGCATGGACGTCGGCGAAGGTCAGCCGCTCGTCGCGGTAGACGAGGAACTCGCGCGCGGCGTTCGCGGTGAGGAAGAAGTCGAGATAGTCGCGCATGTTCGCCGGGGCGGCGGTGAACACCGGCAGGTCGACCCCGCGGATATCCGCGCGGCCGACGGCGAGCGGCCCGCCGGGCGCGGTAATCGCGGCGACGACGGCGTCGATCTGCTGGTCGAGGGTGCTCGCCATCTCAGTACCCCATCAACGACGCGAGACGGTCGCCGTGGAAGGCGAGGTCGCCGAACGTCTCGCGGGCGGCGCGGGCGCGCTTCATGTAGAAGCCGATATCGAAGTCGTCGGTCATGCCGATGCCGCCGTGCATCTGGACTCCCTCATCGGTCGACAGCTTGGCGACCTCTCCGGCCTTGGCCTTGGCGAGGCTGGCGAACAGCGGCACGCGATCCTCGTCGGCGTCGAGTGCGACGAGCGCGCGCAGTGTCGCCGAGCGGGCGAGTTCGACCTCGCAGAACAGATGCGCGGCGCGGTGCTGGAGCGCCTGGAAGGAGCCGATCTTGACGCCGAACTGCTCGCGCTCGCGCAGGTAATCGACCGTGCGGCGGAAGCTTTCGCCCGCCACCCCGAGCATCTCGGCGGCGAGGCACGCGCGCCCGGCATCGAGGACTCGGTCGAGAATCGCCGCGCCGCCGCCGACCGGGCCGAGGACGTCCGCCCCGTCGACCTGGACGTCGGTCAGCATCACCCGCGCGGCGTTGCGGCTGTCGACCATCGAACGGCGCTGGGCCGCGACGCCGGGAGCTTTCGCGTCGA
The DNA here is from genome assembly GCA_963790285.1 of uncultured Alphaproteobacteria bacterium. Classification (GTDB taxonomy): domain Bacteria; phylum Pseudomonadota; class Alphaproteobacteria; order Sphingomonadales; family Sphingomonadaceae; genus Polymorphobacter_B. Next base: position 119,737 of record CAWBNV010000005.1, on the reverse strand, counting down.
CGAGGAACAGGGTGATGCCGTCGGCGTCGTCATCGCTCCCGTGCGTCCGGGCCGCGACGATCAGCGTGTCGGCGACATGGCCGTCGAGGACGAACGCCTTGGTGCCGTTGAGGCGGAAGCCGTTGCCCGACGCCTCGGCGCGCGTGGCGACGTGGTGCGGCGCGTGGCGCGCGGCCTCGTCGGCGGCGAGCGCGAACAGGCGCTCGCCGCTCGCGATCTGGGGCAGGTACTGCGCCTGCTGCTCGGGGCTCCCGCCGCGGACGAGCGCGGTCGCGGCGAGGATCGCCGTCGACAGCAGCGGCGACAGCGACAGGTTGCGCCCGATCGCCTCCTGCACGAGCCCGGCGGCAACATAGCCGAACCCGGCCCCGCCGTGCGCCTCGGGGACGAGGATGCCGGCGAACCCCATCTCGGCCATCTTCGCCCACAGGCCCCGGTCGAACCCGGTCGCGTCGCCGGTGTCGCGCAGGCGGCGCAGCTCGGCGACGGGCGCCTCGGCGGCGAAGAAGCCGTCGGCGGAATCGCGGACCATCGCCTGGTCGTCGGTCAGGACTAAAGCCAAGTCGTTACTCCTAAACATCTCACCGGAGTCATGCTGGCGCATGCCAGCGCTCATGTCGGCGCAAGGCGGCGGGCCCCACCGTCTCGCACGACCGTGGATGCTGGCATGCGCCAGCATGACTCCGTCTTGTCATCACGCCCCCGGCAGCTGCAGGACCCGCTTGGCGATGATGTTGAGCTGGACCTCGCTCGTCCCGCCTTCGATCGAGTTCGCGCGGCTGCGCAGCCAGTGGCGCGCGGTGTCGACCTCGCCGGCGCCCGTCCCACGCGAGGCTGTCCGTGCCGCCGACGCTCATCAGCAGCTCCTGCCGCTGCTTGTTGAGCTCGGTGCCGTAATATTTGAGCATCGACGACAGTGCGCCGGTGCCCTGCCCGGCCTTGGTCTCGTCCTTGACCCGCTCCATCGTCAGCCCGAAGGCGAGCGCGTTGATCTCGTGGCGGACGATGTCGGTGCGCAAGCGGCGCGACGCCGGCCTCGCCGAGCGCCTTGACCGCGATCTGGCTGAGCGAGCGGCGGCCGTCGTCGAGGTCGCCGATCATCTCGCGCTCGTGGGTCAGCAGATACTTGGCGATGTCCCAGCCCTTGCCCGCCGTCGCCGACGAGGTTGGCGCGCGGCACGCGGACGTCGTCGAAGAAGGTCTGGCAGAACGGCGAATAGCCGCTGATCAGCTTGATCGGCGAGGTCGACACGCCGGGCGTCGCCATGTCGAACAGCAGGAAGCTGATGCCGAGGTGCTTCGGCGCGTCCGGATCGGTGCGGACGAGGCAGAAGATCCAGTCGGCCTTGTCGGCGTAGCTGGTCCACACCTTCTGGCCGTTGACGATATAGTCGTCGCCGTCGATCACCGCGCTGGTCCGCAGCGACGCGAGGTCGGACCCCGCGCCGGGCTCCGAATAGCCCTGGCACCAGCGGATCTCGCCGCGGGCGATCTTCGGCAGGTGCTCGCGCTTCTGCGCCTCGCTGCCGTACTTGAGCAGCGCCGGCCCGAGCATCCAGATGCCGAACGACGACGAGCGGCGACCGCGCGCGGATGGCGCGCATCTCCTGCGCCAGCACCTTCGCCTCGTCCTTCGACAGCCCGCCGCCGCCGTATTCGCGTCGGCCATTCGGGGACGGTCCAGCCGCGCTCCGCCATCGCGTCGAGCCACGCCCGCTGCGGCCCGCGTCAGCTTCGCGTTGCGGCCGCCCCAGACGACGTCGCCTTCGCCGGTGATCGGCTGCCGCATCTCGGGCGGGCAGTTCGCCGCCAGCCAGTCGCGGGTCTCGGCCCGGAACGTCTCCAGATCGGCCATGCGGCCCTCTCCCAATTGTCTTATCGCTTTGCCCGACTATGGTGCGCGCCGACCGCGAGGCACAAGAGGGAAATCATGCTCGGCCATGCCATGATCGCGCTCGACTGGACGAGCCTCCACCTGTCGCCGACGGTGTTCCCGCCGTTCCACGGCTTCGCCCTGCGCTGGTACAGTCTGGCGTACATCGGCGGTATCCTCGGTGGCTGGTGGCTGCTCGCGCGGATGCTGGCGTCGTGGGATCCGCCGATGACCAAGGACCACGCCGACGCCTTCATCACCTGGGCGACGGTCGGCATCATCCTCGGCGGGCGGATCGGCTATGTCCTGTTCTATGACTTCGCGCGTTTTTCCGCCCACCCGCTCGACATCCTCAAGCTGTGGGAAGGCGGCATGTCGTTCCACGGCGGCGTCATCGGGTCGGTTGTCGCGATCATCCTGTTCGCGCGGGCCAACGGGCTGAACTGGCTTCGCATCTGTGACTATGTCGCTTGCGTCGAGCCGATCGGCCAGTTCCTCGGCCGCTGCGCCAACTTCGTCAACGGCGAGTTGTGGGGGCGCGTCACCGGCTCCGACTGGGGCATGATCTTCCCCGATGCCGGCCCCGAGCCGCGCTACCCGAGCCAGCTGTTCGAGGCCGCCGGCGAGGGGCTGCTGCTGTTCGCGGTCCTGATGTTCCTGTTCTGGCGGACGCGGCGCGCGCCCATCCGGGGCTGCTCGTCGGGGTGTTCACCTTCGGCTTCGGCGCGGTCCGCTTCGTCATCGAGTTCTTCCGCCAGCCCGATGCGCAGGTCGGTTACCTGACGTTCGGGCTGACGATGGGGCAGTGGCTGTGCCTGCCGATGGTCGCGCTCGGCCTTGCGCTGATCGCGGCGAGCCGAGCGCACAGCGGCCGCGTCGCCAGCGTGAGTTTCGCCGAGACGGTGAGTCGGCGGGCGTGCCGATGCCGGTCGCCGCATACATGGCGCGGTGCAATGCACATTATTACGCGACGCGCGATCCGTTCGGCGCGGCCGGCGACTTCGTGACCGCGCCCGAGATCAGCCAGATGTTCGGCGAGCTGGTCGGCGCGTGGCTCGCCGACCGCTGGCGCACGGCGGGCGCGCCGGCGCGGTCGGTCGTCATCGAGCTCGGCCCGGGGCGCGGCACGATGATGGCCGATATGGTCCGCAGCTTCGCCGCCGCCGGCTGGTCGCCGCGGATCGTCTTCGTCGAGACGAGCCCCGTCCTCCGCGCGGCGCAGGCGCAGGCGGTGCCGCACGCCGAGCACGCCGCCAGCCTCGCCGCCGCCGCCGACGACGCGCCGCAGTTCATCGTCGCCAACGAGTTCTTCGACGCGCTCCCCGTCCGCCAGTTCGACCGCACCCCCGCCGGCTGGCGCGAGCGGATGGTCGTTGCCGACGGGGAGCGTCTCGCCTTTGCCGCCGGTCCGACCGACGCCGCGCTGTTCGTGCCCGCCGCGCTGGCCGATGCGCCGGTCGGGAGCACCGTCGAGACCTGCCCCGAGGGCACGGCGATCGCCGCCGAGATCGGGGCGCGGCTGCGCGGGCACGGCGGCGCGGCGCTGATCGTCGACTACGGATATGCCGGCCCGCTTGCCGGCGACACGCTGCAGGCGGTGCGCGGCCATGCGCGCGCGGACCCGCTCGCCGAGCCGGGGGCGGCGGACCTGACCGCGCACGTCGACTTCACCGCGCTCGCCGAGACGGCAGGGGTGCGGGCGTGGGGGCCGGTCGGCCAGGGGGCGTTCCTGAACGCACTGGGGATCGACGCGCGCGCCGCGACGCTCGCCGCCCGCGGCGGCGCGGCGGTCGAGGCCGCCGTCGCGCGGCTTACGGGCGACGACGCGATGGGCACGCTGTTCAAGGCGATGGCACTGTCGGCGAGCGGCGACGCGCCGCCGGGGTTCGCATGATCGCCTATCGCGACGCGACGCCCGCCGATGCCGCCGCACTCGCGGCCATCGGCACGCGGACCTTCGTCGCGACATTCGGTCACCTCTATTCGCCGGCGAACCTCGCGACCTTCCTCGAGAACCACACGGTCGCCAGTTGGCAGACCATCCTCTCTGGCGGCGCGGCGGTGCGGCTCGCCGAGGCCGACGGCGCGGCGGTCGGCTACGCCCGGCTCGGTCCGCTGACCTTCGAGGTCGAGCGTCACGGGCGCGTCGGCGTCCAACTCTACCAGCTCTACGTCGACCCTGACCACCACGGGTCGGGCGTCGCCGCCGCGCTGCTCGACTGGGCGTTTGCGACGGCGCGGGCGCAGGGGGCGGCCGACTTGTGGCTGTCGGTCTATGTCGACAACCCGCGCGCGCGACGCTTCTACGCCAAGGCCGGGTTCGTCGAGGTCATGCCGTACACCTTCTGGGTCGGCGACCACCCTGACGACGACATCATCTGCCGCCGCGACCTGACCGCATGACGGTTCCGTTCGCCACCGCATCCGTCCTCGCCGGCACCCGCCACGGCTTCTGCGGCCGGCGGGGCGGAGTGTCGGAGGGTATCTTCGCCAGCCTCAACACCGGCCTCGGGTCGAGCGACACCCCCGCGCACGTCGTCGAGAACCGGCGACGCGCGGCGGACGCGGTCGCACCGGGCGCGTGCCTCGTCACCGTCCACCAGGTCCATAGCGCGACCGTCGTCATCGCCGACGCCGCCTGCGCCGATGGCGGTTCCGCCGCGCGCCCGGCAGCCGACGGCCTCGTCACCACCGACCGTACCCTCGTCCTCGGCGTTCTCGCCGCCGACTGCGCGCCGGTGCTGTTCGCCGACGTCGCCGCCGGCGTCGTCGGCGCAGCGCACGCCGGGTGGAAGGGGGCGCTGTACGGCGTCCTGCCGGCGACCGTCGCGGCGATGGAGGCGCTCGGCGCGTGCCGGGATCGCATCGCCGCCGCGGTCGGCCCGTGCATCGCGCAAGTCAGCTACGAGGTGCAGGACGCCTACCTCGCCCCGTTCGTCGCCGTCGACCCCGCCTTCGCCGCCTTCTTCGCCCCCGGTCGCGCCGGACACCGCCAGTTCGACCTTGCCGGCTTCGTCGCCGCGCAGCTTGCCGCCGCCGGCGTCGCAACCATCGCGCGGCTCGACCTCGACACCTATGCGACCGACCATTTCAGTTATCGCCGGTCGGTCCACGCGGGCGAGCCCGACTATGGCCGCAACCTGTCGCTGATCGCGCTGGCCTGATCGCTTGGCCAATGTTGCCGGGGCGTTACCGTACGGCTAAGACCCGCCGGCCACCGGGGGACGCCGCACCATGAAGATCCTGTCGGGGAATTCGAACCCTGAGCTTGCCGCGGCGATCGCGTCGTACCTCGACCTGCCGCTGACCACCGCCAGCGTCCGCCGCTTCGCCGACGAGGAGGTGTTCGTCGAAATCCACGAGAACGTCCGCGGCGAGGACGTCTTCGTCGTCCAGTCGACGAGCGCGCCGGCGAACGACAACCTGATGGAGCTGCTGATCTGCATCGATGCGCTGCGCCGCGCCTCGGCGAAGCGGATCACCGCGGTGGTGCCGTATTTCGGCTATGCCCGGCAGGACCGCAAGGCGGGGCCGCGGACGCCGATCTCGGCCAAGCTCGTCGCCAACCTGATTACCAAGGCCGGCGCCGACCGCGTGCTGTCGGTCGACCTCCACGCCGGGCAGATCCAGGGCTTCTTCGACATCCCGACCGACAATCTGTTCGCCGCGCCGGTGATGCACGCCGACATCGCCGCGCGCCTGCCACGGACCAACCTGACCGTTGTCTCGCCCGATGTCGGTGGCGTGCTGCGCGCGCGCTCCCTTGCCAAGCGGCTCGGCAATGCCCCGCTCGCCATCGTCGACAAGCGTCGTGAGGCGCCGGGAGAATCGGAGGTGATGAACATCATCGGCGACGTCGCCGGGCGCGCCTGCGTGCTGGTCGACGACATCATCAATTCGGGCGGCACGCTGTGCAACGCCGCCGCGGCGCTGATGCAGTCGGGCGCGACGAGCGTGACCGCCTACATCACCCACGGGGTGCTGTCGGGCGGCGCGGTGGCGCGGGTCGAGGCGTCGGAACTGAACGAACTCGTCATCACCGACACGATCGCGCCATTGGCGGTCGTCCGCGGCGCGAAGAAGATCCGCCTGATCACCATCGCCCCGCTGCTCGCCGAGGCGATGCGGCGGACGAGCGAGGAAAGCTCGGTGTCGAGCCTGTTCGACTAACGCGGCGCGGCGAAGGCGACCTGCAGCGGCGCGGCGGCGGCACACTTGACCGCCATCACCGGCGCGTCGGCCTCGCTGAGGCGAGTGAGGACGTCGGCGGCGGCAGCGTTGCACGCGGCGACGCTTTCGTAACGCGCCGGCAGCACGCGGACGGCCTGGCACTGGTCGCCGGCATCGCTGCACCCGAGGAGCGTCATGGCGATCAGCAGCGGAGACATCGGCAGCACCTCGTCGCTCGACCGTAACGGTTCGTCGTACCAGAACGTCGGTTCATCGCCAACGTTCCGCCGTCACCGTGCAGAATACGTGGCGTGGGTCGCGGCCGATGCGCGACTGCCCAGGGCAGCCGATTGCCGCGCGACCCGCAGCGACCATCGCGCGCGATTGAGCGTTCATCGGCGTCTGCTAAGGTCGCAGCATCCGCGGGAGTCCGACTGATGAAATATCTGCTGATCGCACTGCTCGCCGCCACCACTGCAACCGCCGGCGCACCCGCCGCGGCGCAGTCGATGCTCAAGCCCGCGCCGACCGACACCACCTTGCCGCGGCAGAAGGTCGTCACCGTCTTCGGCACCGATCCGTGCCCCAAGTCCGCCGACCCAGACGAGATCATCGTCTGCAGCCGCCGCCCCGACGCCGAACGCTATCGCATCCCGCCGTCGGTCCGCACCGACATCAAGCCCGACGGCGCATTCGAGGGCTCGAACCGCCGCGCGCTGCTCGGCGAGGAGAGCGCGGCCGGCGGCGGCATCGGCACCTGCTCGGCGGTCGGGCCCGGCGGCGGCACCGGGTGTCAGCAGGCGATCCAGAACCAGTACCGCGCCGCGCGCCGGGCGGGCGAGGTCAACTCGATCCTGCCGCAGATCACGCCGCAGGGGTCGCAGTCGCAAGGGTCGGCGACGATTCCACCGCAATAGACTGCCGCCAGCAAACAGGCCCTTGCTGATTACAAGCATGCACATTATCTGGCGTGCATGCCACAGGACTCGCTTGCTTTCCTTCTCGGCGACGCCAGCCGGCTGATCCGCCGGCGGTTCGACACCCGCGCGCGGGCGCTCGGCGTCAGCCGCGCGCAGTGGCAGGTGCTGTTCGCCCTGTCGCGCGCCGAGGGGATCAACCAGACCGGGCTGGCCGAGCGGCTCGAGGTTGAGACGATCACGCTGTGCCGGATGGTCGACCGCCTCGCCGAGGCCGGCATGGTCGAGCGCCGCGCCGATCCGACCGACCGCCGCGCGTGGCGGCTGTACCTGACCGACACCGCGCGGCCGCTGCTCGACCGGCTGAAGCTGCTTGGCGACGAGGTCGTCGCCGAGGCGGTCGTCGGCATCGACCCGGCGCAGCTCGAGGCGACGATCGCCGCGTTGACCGCCATTCGCGCGAACCTCGGCCGCGAGCCGGCGCGCACCAACCCCGCCGGCCGCGAGCCGGCGCGGGTGAAGGGAGTAGCATGATGCACGATGTCGTCGGACGCGACCAGGAAGTCGCCGCGCCGCGCCGCTCGCTGTGGGCCCGCCTGCGCCGCCCGCTGCTGATGGCGCTCGTGCCGCTGCTGCTGCTCGCCGCGGGCGGGTATTATCTGCTCACCGGCGGGCGCTCGGTATCGACCGACAACGCCTATGTCGCGCAGGACAAGGTGTCGATCAGCAGCGATGTCACCGGCCGCGTGATGGCGGTCAACGTCGGCGAGAGCCAGCCGGTCAAGCGCGGGCAGGTGCTGTTCACCATCGACCCCGAGCCGTTCCGCATCGCGCTCGAACAGGCCGACGCCAACCTCGCCGGCGCCCGCGCGCAGGTCGCGGGCATGCGCTCGACCTTCTCGGGCAAGGGCGCCGACGTCGCCGGCAAGCGCGAGGCGGTCGGCTATGCCGAGATCGACCTCAAGCGCCAGCAGGACCTGATGAAGGACGGCTTCACCACGCGGGCCCGGCTCCAGCAGGCCGAGCATACGCTGGCGCAGGCGCGGACCGATCTCAATTCGGCGCAGTCGGCCGAAGCCAATGCGGCGGCGATGCTCGCCGGTACGCCGGCCGGGCCGATCGACCGCCACCCGCTCGTCCTCGCCGCGCTCGCCGCGCGCGACCGGGCCGCGCTCGACCTGCGCCGGACGACGGTGCGCGCGCCGTCGGACGGGCTCGCCAGCCAGACGACCAAGGTCCAGCCGGGCCAGATCGTCGCCACCGGCATCCCGACGATGAGCCTGCTGGTGTCGAACCACGACTGGATCGACGCCAACTTCAAGGAAACCGATCTCGATCACATGCGCGTCGGGCAGAAGGCGACGGTCAAGCTCGACGCGTATCCGGGCACGCCGCTCACCGGCCACGTCGAGAGCATCGGCGGCGGCACGGGCAGCGAGTTCTCGGTCCTGCCGGCGCAGAACGCGACCGGCAACTGGGTCAAGGTCGTCCAGCGCGTGCCGGTGCGCATCGCCATCGACGACCACCGCGGCCTGCCCCCGATCGCCGGGCTGAGCGCCAGCGTGACGGTGGATTTCGGCAAGTGAGGCTGTAGATGGCGACCGCCGCCCCCGCGCTCCCCGGCGCGCACGGCTTCCAGCCCGTAGGCGCAGCGAGTCCGGCGCTCGTCACGTGGGTCGTCATGCTGGCGACCTTCATCACGGTGCTCGATTCGACGATCGCCAACGTCGCGCTGCCGCACATGGCGGCGAGCCTCGGCGCGGCGTCGGACACGGTGACGTGGGTGCTGACGTCGTACATCGTCGCCGCCGCGATCGCGACGCCGCTGAGCGCGTGGGCCGGCGGCAAGATCGGGCGCAAGCGGCTGTTCGTGCTCGCCATCGCCGGCTTCACCGGCGCATCGATGCTGTGCGGGATCGCCCAGTCGCTCGGCCAGATGGTCGTCTTCCGCCTGATCCAGGGGTCGTCGGGGGCGTTCCTCGTTCCGCTCGGCCAGGCGTTCCTGCTCGACGCTTATCCAAAGGCCAAGCACGGCCAGGCGATGGCGCTGTGGGGCGTCGGCATCATGGTCGGGCCGGTGATGGGACCGGTCCTCGGCGGCTGGCTGACCGACAACTACGACTGGCGCTGGGTGTTCTACGTCAACCTGCCGTTCGGGCTGCTGGCGCTGTTCGGCGCGCTCGCGGTGCTGCCGGCGACCGAGGACGTACGGCGCAAGTTCGATGCGTTCGGCTTCGTCGCGCTCGGCATCGGCTTGGGCGCGCTCCAGCTGATGCTCGATCGCGGGCAGCAGCTCGACTGGTTCGCCTCGCGCGAGGTCGTGCTGGAGGCGGCGGCGGCGGTGGCGGCATTCTGGGTGTTCGGCGTCCATGTCGCCACCGCGCGCGAGCCGATCCTGCCGCTCGCCCTGCTCCGCGACCGCAACATCCTGACCGGCTTCACCTTCATCTTCCTCGTCGGCATGCTCCAGGTCGCGACGAGCGCGCTGCTGCCGCCGATGCTCGAACAGCTGTACGGCTATCCGGTCGTCACCGCGGGGCTGACGATGGCCCCGCGCGGGGTCGGGACGATGGCCGGGATGCTGATCGTCGGTCGGCTGATCGGCAAGGTCGACGCGCGCGCGATGATGCTGTTCGGCATGATCCTCGTCGCCGGGTCGATGTACAAGATGACCGGCTTCGCGCCCGTCATGGGCTCGGGGCCGTTTGTCTGGACCGGGCTCGTTCAGGGGTTCGGCATCGGCTTCCTGTTCGTGCCGCTGAACACGCTGTCGTTCGCGACCGTGTCGCCAATGATGCGGACCGAGGCGTCGAGCTTCTACAGCCTGCTCCGGAACCTCGGCGGCGCGGTCGGGGTCAGCCTGTCGGTCGGCGTCATCGCCCGCCAGGCGCAGATCGCCCACGCCGACATCGGCGCCGCGGTGACGCCGTTCGCGCTGCCGGGAGCCGACCCGAACGTCGCGCGCGCGCTCGGCGCGACCGGCGACACGGTCGTTGCGATGCTCGACGCGGCCGTCAACGGGCAGGCGGCGATGATCGCCTATCTCGACGACTTCACGCTGATGATGTGGCTGTCGATCGCCGCCATCCCGCTGATCGCGCTGCTGCGCACGCCGAAGAAGATCGCGCTCGATCCGGCGCATGCGGCCATGGAATAGTCGCGGCGTCGACCGGAACGGATCGTTTCGCCGCCGTGGGACGTTGGGCGCGGCGTGATCTTCCGTCACGCACAGGAGCCGTCCCCGCCATGAACAAGCTTTTCCTTGCCGTCACCGCGGCCGCGCTCGCCGCCGGTGTCGCGCTGCCCGCCGCCGCCGCGGTCAACGCCCGCCAGATCGAGCAGCGCAACTCGATCGATGCCGGCGTCCGCGGCGGCACCATCACCGGCCACGAGGCGCGTGTCCTGCGCCAGGAGCAGAACCTGATCACCCGCGCCAAGCTGCGGATGAAGGCGCGTCACGGCGGCCATCTCAGCGCCGGCGACAAGGACCGCATCCACCAGATGCAGGACGCCGCCGCGCGCCACATCGATCGCTTCAAGGGCAACGGTCGCCACGGCCACAAGCACCTGCTGTAACCGCGAAGGGCGGACGGGCCCGCGCCCGTCCGCCGCTTTCGCCCGCGGCTCGCCGCCCGGCCTGGCCGCTTGCCCGAGCGCCGCTGCTCTGCGACACGTACGGCCTAGCCGGGGCTCACCCAGCCCGTCGCGAGGGGTCGGACATGGACGTATTGCGCACCCCCGACGAGCGCTTCGCCGACCTTCCCGACTATCCGTTCGTGCCGCACTACGCGACCGTCAGCACGGCCGATGGCACCGAGCTTCGCCTCCACTATCTCGACGAGGGGCCGCGCGACGGCCCGGTCGTCCTCCTGATGCACGGCGAGCCGAGCTGGTCGTACCTCTATCGCGCCTTCGTCGCGCCGCTGGTCGCCGCAGGCAAACGCGTCGTCGCCCCCGACCTGATCGGCTTCGGCCGCTCCGACAAGCCCGCCGCGCGCAGCGACTATACGTACGAGGGCCACGTCGACTGGATGTCGCAGTGGCTGACCGGCCTCGACCTGACCGGCATCACCTTGTTCTGCCAGGACTGGGGCGGGCTGATCGGGCTGCGCCTCGTCGCCGCCTTCCCCGACCGCTTCGCCCGGCTGGTCATCGCCAACACCGGCTTGCCGACGGGATCGGGGATGTCGCCGGCATTCGCCGCATGGCTCAAATATTCGCAGGAGGTCCCCGACCTTCACATCGGCGGCATCCTCAACGGCGGCTGCGTCCGCACCCTGACGCCGGCCGAGATCGCCGCCTATGATGCGCCCTTTCCGGACGACCGTTACAAGGCCGGCGCGCGCCAGTTCCCCGCGCTCGTCCCCATCACCCCGGACCACGCGTCGGTGGCCGAGAACCGCGCTGCGTGGGAGGTGCTGTCGCGCTTCGATCGGCCGGTGGTGACGTGCTTCAGCGACCAGGACGCAGTGACCAAAGGCGGCGAGCGCGTCTTCATCGACCGCGTTCCCGGCGCGCGGGGGCAGCCGCACACGATCGTCGCCGGCGGTGGGCATTTTCTCCAGGAGGACACGCCCGCGGAGCTGGTGGCGATCATCCTCGCCGCCTGAACCGGCGCCCCACAGACCGCTGTCCTACACCGTGCGCGATCGGCTATGCTCGCGGAGCGGCGACAGAGTGTACCGCATGGGTTAACCGATGAAGGATTTCCGTTGTAGGGAGGCGTGAAGTTCCGCCACACTGACGGCACGATTTCTGACCCCTCTTCGTGACAACTTCCAATCCGACAGCGCGCGGGCAAGCGCACCGGACAAGGAACCCGGACGGTTACCGCCGCCGACTGACGCCGAGCGCGGCGAGCGGGTGCTCGCCGGCGGCGTTCGCTGTCCACCCGGTGACGCCCGGCGCGACGAGCGCCCAGCGGACGGGCGCGAACAGCGCGATCATCGGCGTGTCGGCGACGATCGCCGCCTCGGCCGCGGCCAGCGTCGTCGCCGCGCTCGCCGCGTCGGGGGCAGCCCGCGCCGCGGCGACGAGCGCGTCCGCCCCGGGGTTGCAATAGCCCGACCCGCACGCGAACGGCGCGAGGAAGGCGACCGCCGAGTCGACCGGTACGATCCGTTCGACGACCGCCAGCTCGAACTGGCCGTGGGCGACCGCAGCGGCGTGGTCGGCGGGTGAGCGGACCAGCGTTCGTGTGGTGACGCCGATCCGCGCCCACGCGGCGGCGACTTCCGCGGCGATGGCCGCGTGCTCGCGTGCGTCGGGCAGGCTGATCGTCACCGTCAGCGGCGATCCCGGGCCGAAGCCGGCGGCGGCGAGTAGTTGGCGCGCGAGGTCGAGCCGCGCCGCGGGGGCCTCGATCGCCCAGTCGGGCAGCGCCGGCGCGCTTGCACTCGGCAGCGGCGGGACGACGCCGAGGACGGGCGTCAGCGCGACGCCGAACAGCCGCCGCCCGAGGTCGTCGCGGTCGACGGCCATCGCCAGCGCCTGCCGCACGCGCGGATCGGCGAGCGGCCCGGCGGCGTGGATCAGATAGCCGTACACCCCCCACGCCGGCTCGACCCGGAGCGTGTTCGACCCGCTGAGCAGCCGTGCGTCGTTCAGTCCCGCGACCCCGGCACCAACGACGACATCGGTGCGGCCGCGGGCGAAGCGGGCGACCGCCGCGCCGGGATCGCCGACCGCGGTCAGCTCGACCCGTGCCAGCGGCGGCTCGGCCTCGGCCAGCGGGTTGCGGACGAGGACGATCGGCTTCGCCTCGACGGCGGCGGGTCGTCCGGGCTCGGCTGCGGCCGACCCCCGCGGAGCGACGACCGCGACCGGCCGCGCGGTGCCGGCGAGGCGGAAGGGGCCGAGCGCCGATGGCCGCGACCCCGGCGCGGTGACCGCCAGCTCCGGCTGGGCGAGGACGGCGAGCAGCCCGGGCAGCGCCCCGGCGGCGCGGACCTCGACGACATTGTCCACCGGCGAGCCGACGCCGAGCGCCGAAGCCGGCATTTCGCCGCGCGCGACCGCGGCGCCGTTGGCCAATGCGGCGAGCAGCGGCCGGGCGCGGCTGCCCGGCGCGGCGGCCCGGCGGAACGAGGCGACGACGTCGCCCGCGGTGACCGGCTTGCCGTCGGGCCATTTGCGTGGGCGCAGGCGGAAGATGACACTGCGCCCGTCGCCGGCGATCCGCCAGCTCGAGGCGAGCGCGGGGACGACCCCGCCGGCGGCGTCGAAGCCGACGAGCCCGACCTCGGTCGCCGCGGCGACCGTCCGCTCGACCGCCCCGTCCGCGGCGACGAGGTCGACCCGCAGCGTCGCGCCGGAGTTGCCGCCCGACGTCCCGCACCCGCCGAGCACGAGCAGCAGGGCAGCGAGCGAGGCGAGGCGGCGGGCCATGGCCTGTCCTACCGAAGCGTAGCCGCCGCGGCAAAGGCTCGTCTCGCGCCAAGGGCCGGTTGCCGGCGGCCAACGATCGCTTGCTTGCCCGCGACCGCCCCGCTGGCTACGCCGTCGCGATGATCGATCCCGCCGCCCCGCCCCCCGGCGACGTCACCGCCCTGATCGGCAACACGCCGCTCGTCGTCCTCCGTGGGCCGTCGGCCGCGACCGGGTGCACGATCCTCGGCAAGTGCGAGTTCATGAACCCCGGCGGGTCGGTCAAGGACCGGGCCGCGCTCGCCATCGTCCGCGACGCCGAAGAACGCGGCGTGCTCCAGCCCGGCGGAACGATCGTTGACGGGACGGCGGGCAACACCGGCATCGGCCTGGCGATCGTCGCCAACGCGCTCGGTTACAGGACCGTCATCGTCATGCCCGAGACGCAGAGCCGCGAGAAGCAGGACACGCTGCGCGCTCTGGGTGCCCGCCTCGTCCTGGTTCCGGCCGCGCCGTACAGCAGCCCGTGCCACTACGTCCACCAGTCGCGCCGCATTGCCGAGGAGACGCCGGGCGCGGTGTGGGCCAACCAGTTCGACAACCTCGCCAACCGCCGCGCCCACATCAAGACGACCGCGCCCGAGATCTGGGCGGCGACCGGGGGCAAGGTCGACGGCTTCACCTGTGCGGTCGGCACCGGCGGGACGCTCGCCGGGGTCGCGATCGGGTTGAAGACGTTCGATCCGAACGTCACCATCGCCCTGACCGATCCCGACGGTGCCGCGCTGTACGAGTGGTTCGCCCACGGCGAGTTGAAGGGCCAGGGCAACTCGGTCGCGGAGGGGATCGGTCAGAGCCGGATCACCGCCAACCTCGATGGGCTGACCGTTGATACCCAGTTCCGCGTGTCCGACGCCGAGGCGCTGCCGGTGATGCACGCGCTGCTGACCGAGGAGGGGCTGTGCCTGGGCCTGTCCTCGGCGATCAACGTCGCCGGCGCGATCCGCCTTGCCGGGCACCTCGGCCCGGGCAAGACGATCGTCACCATCCTGTGCGACTCCGGCCTGCGTTACCTGTCGACGTTGTACGACCCCGCGTGGTGCGCGGCCAAGGGCATCGCGGCCCCGCCGTGGCTCGCCGCCTCGAGCGTGCCGGGCGCAACCCTCGACAAGTCGTCCGACTGCGCCTAGATAGTGGGCAATCCACGAGCGTAAGCGTGCCTCTGGCGCGCCGTGAGCGAGGAAGAGTGCCCCACCTGTCGCGCAGTCCCCTGAACGTCCGGTCACGCGGTGCCCAGCGGCTGAATGTCGGGCTGACCCTTCTCGCACTGATCTTCCTGACCGTCATGGTGGCGGCTGCCGGCGTCCGTGCCAGCCGGCCGCGTGCCGCGGTCAACCCGCGCAGCGAAACGCTCGCGGTACTCGGCGTTGCGCCGAGCTCGGGCAGCGCCTCGACGCTGAGCACGCCGGCTGCGCCGCCGCCGATCCGCCGCAAGGCGTCGTAACTTTCCACCTACTTATCCACAGCTTGCCGGCGACTAACGACTTTAGAACATAGCAGCTACGAATAGAGAATAGCATAGAACTTCCACGGGAAAATGCGTCCGCACTGGCTGTTTCCCACGTTTTCCCATTGCTGATCCATGAAAGCCCATCTATCGCTTGTCCACAGCAGGCGCAGGGGCGGTTCGCTTCATCGGAGCATCGGACGGCAACCGCCGAACGGTGATAGGCGGTCTCCCCGCGCCCGAGGGCAGGCGGACGCGTGACCGACGATTCATTCCTGGGCAACGCCTTGAACGGCATCGACGCGAAGGGTCGCGTCTCCGTTCCGGCGAGCTTCCGCGAGGTGCTCGCGGCCCGCTCGGACGGGCGGACGCTGGTCGTCGCGCCGGCCGAGCGGGCGGACTGCCTCGTCGGCTACGATGCCGGCTACCCGGCCAAGGTCCGCGCCGAACTCGAGTCGCGCTTCACGGGCGATTATAGCGACGCCCGCGACGACCGCTTCCGCGCCACCTTCGGCGCGGCCGAGCGCGTCGCCATCGACGACAACGGCCGGATCATCGTCTCGGCGGCGCTCAAGGACGCCGGCGAGCTCGACCGTAGCGCCCTGTTCTGGGGGATGGGTGACTATTTCGAGATCTGGAACCCCGAGCGCTTCGTCGCCCGGCCGAACCTCGACCCGCGCGTCGTCCGCCTCGCCCGCCGCCTGATCGACGCCCGGGGGGCGGCATGACCGCGCGCCACGTCCCTGTCCTGCGCGACGAGGTGATCGCCGCGCTGCGCATCGGCCCGGGCAGCGTCTATCTCGACGCGACCTTCGGGGCCGGCGGCTATACCCAAGCCGCACTCGCCGCCGGGGCGGCGCGCACGTTCGGCATCGATCGCGACCCGACCGCGATCGCGAACAACCCCATCGCCGACCCGCGGCTGGTCCTGGTCGAGGGGCGCTTCGCGGTCATGGACCGACTGCTCGCCGACCGCGGGGTGACCGCGGTCGACGCGGTCGCGATGGATGTCGGCGTCTCGTCGATGCAGCTCGACGAGCCAAATCGCGGCTTCTCCTTCCAGGCCGACGGGCCCCTCGACATGCGCATGGGCGGCGACGGGCCGTCGGCCGCCGACTTCGTCAACACCGCGTCGGAGGCCGAGATCGCCGATGTCCTGTTCCGCCTCGGCGACGAGCCGAAGGCACGGCGCATCGCCCGCGCGCTGGTCAACGACCGCCCTTTCGAGCGCACCGCCGCGCTGGCGGCCGTCGTCCGCAGCGTCTGCGGGCCGCAGCCCGGCGGCAAGGACCCGGCGACGCGGACGTTCCAGGCGCTGCGCATCCACGTCAACGACGAGCTCGGCGAACTCGAGGCCGGCCTGCGCGCCGCCGAGCGCCTGCTCCGCGCCGGCGGGCGGCTTGCGGTGGTCAGCTTCCACAGCCTCGAGGACCGGATCGTCAAGTCGTTCCTGCGCGACCGCAGCGGGGCCGCGCCGGCGGGGTCGCGCCACCTGCCCATGGTCGCGGCGGCCCCGGCAACCTTCACCGACACCGGCAAGGCGGTCCGCCCGTCGCCGGCCGAAATCGACCGCAATCCCCGGGCGCGGTCGGCGACCTTGCGCGCCGCGACCCGGACCACTGCACCTGCCTGGGGAACCGTATGAGCATCGTCAGACAAGCAAGCCTGATCGCCGCCGCCTTGGCTTCGGTGGTCGGCTACTATACCGTCGCCGTCCATGCTTCGAACGAGCGCATGGCGGTGCTGGCGACGCGCGCGGCGATGGCCCGTGATGCGGGCGAGATCCGCCTGCTGCGCGCCGACCTGCGCACCCGGTCGCGACTACCCGAGCTCCAGCGCTGGAACGAGCAGGCGCTCGGCCTCGCCGCGCCGCGCGCCGAGCAGCTGGTCGCCAACCCGCTGATGCTCGCCGCCTATGCCGCCCCGAAGGGAACCCCGACCGCGCCAGTGACCGCGCCGCTGACCGCCGCCGTCGTTCGCGACGCGCCGCTGCCCGCCCAGCCGCTCGTCCGGCACGCCAGCTATACGCCGCCGGTCGCGCACGACCTCGGCAGCGACGCGGTCCGCGCCGGCTTCCAGCGGATCGCGCTGCGGTGATCGCGCTGGCGCTGCCGCGTCGCGGGGTGACGATCGCCGGGCAACGGCAGACCGCGCTCGCCGCCGCGCGCCAGCGCCTGATGATCGCGCTGCTCCTGTTCGTCGCGGCGACGAGTGTCATCGGCCTGCGCCTTGTCGACCTTGCCGTCCTCCACGAGGTCGAACGCCCCGGCGGCGCGCTCGGCTCGGCGCTGCCGGCACGCGGCGAGATCGTCGATCGGAACGGCGTCGAGCTCGCCGGCACGGTCGACGCGGTCGCCGTCACCGTCGCCCCGCGCAAGCTCGTCGGCGACCCCGCAACGCTCGCCCGCCAGCTCGCCGACATCGTTCCCGACCGGACGGTCGCCGAGATCTATGCCGAGCTCGTCCACCCGGGCGCCTTCCGCTATGTCGCCCGCCGCGTCCTGCCGGCGCAGGCGACCGCGATCAACGCGCTCGGCGAGCCGGCGATCGCGCTGCGCCGCGAGCCCGAGCGGCTTTACCCGAACCTCGACCTCGCCGCCCATGTCGTCGGCTATACCGACGTCGACGGCCGCGGCCGCTACGGCATCGAGCGCGCGCTCGACACCCACCTGACGAGTGCAGCGACGCGCGGCGAGCCGGTCACGCTCGCCCTCGACAGCCGCGTCCAGCAGGCGCTCGAGAGCGAGCTCGCCGCGGCGATGACCAAGTTCACCGCGCTCGGTGCGGCCGGCGTGGTCATGGACGTCCACACCGGCGAGGTCATCGCGCTCGCCTCGCTACCCGAGTTCAACCCCAATGCACCGGGCCGCGGCGACGACAACGGCCGCTTCGACCGGGCCACGCTCGGAGTCTATGAGCTTGGCAGCACGTTCAAGACCTTCACCATCGCCATGTCGATCAACGACGGGCTGATCAAGTCGTTGGCCCAGAAGTACGACGCGACCGCGCCGATCCACATCGGCCGCTTCACCATCCACGACGACCCCGACGGCCACGAGCTGCGCCGCTGGGCGACCGTACCCGACATTTTCGTCCATTCGTCGAACATCGGCTCGGCGCACATTGCCGCCGAGCTCGGCGCGACGCGGCAGCGCGCCTATCTCGACGCGCTCGGCTTCCTCAAGCCGGTGTCGGGCGAGCTGATGGAGCGCGGCCATACGCTCTATCCCGCCGCCAACAACTGGGGCGAGGTGGCGACGATGACGATCGGCTTCGGCCACGGCCTCGCGGTGTCGCCGCTCCATCTGGCGACGGCCTATGCGGCGGTGGTCAACGGCGGGGTGCTCCACCCGGCGACGATGCTCAAGGTCCGCCCGGGTCAGGCGGTGCCCGGCACGCGCGTCTTCTCGCAAGCGACGTCGGACACGATGCGCGCGCTGCTCCGCATGGTCGTGCTGTCGGGGACGGGGCGCAAGGCGAACGCGCCGGGCTACCGCGTCGGCGGCAAGACCGGCACCGCCGAAAAGCAGCAGGGCGGCCATTACCAGAAGCACGTCAACATCTCGACCTTCGCCGGGGCCTTCCCGATGGATGCGCCGCGTTATGTGGTCATCGCCATGCTCGACGCGCCGCACGGGACGCGCGAGACCGGCGGCTACTCGACCGCGGGCCAGGTGACCGCGCCGAGCATCGCCAAGATCGTGCCGCGGATCGCGCCAATCCTCGGCGTCGCGCCCGACCTCGTCCACGACATCGACGTGTCGGGGATGCTCGGCCTCGTCGTGCCGGAAAAGTGAGGCTCGGCGACCTTCTTCCCGCCCTGCCGCCCGCCGACGCCGCGCGCGTGGTGACCGGCTTCGCGCTCGATCACCGCAAGGTCGCGCCGGGAACGGTGTTCGGGGCGTTCGAGGGCGCGACGGTCAACGGCGAGGATTTCATCTCGGCCGCCGTCGCTGCCGGCGCCGCCGCCGTCGTCGCCCGCCCGCAGGCGACGGTCGCCGGTGTGCCGCACATCGCCGACACCGAGCCGCGCCGCGTCTTCGCAAGGCTCGCGGCCCGCTTCTTTGGCCCCTTCCCGCCGACCACGGTTGCGGTCACCGGGACCAACGGCAAGACCTCGACCGTCGAGCTCGACTCGCCAGCTGTGGCGGCTCGCCGGCGAGCGTGCGGCGAGCATCGGCACGCTCGGCGTCACCACTGCCGACGAGGCGGTGACGACCGGGCTGACGACCCCCGACGTCGTCACCTTCCTCGCCAACATGGCCGGCCTCGCGCGCGAAGGGATCAGCCATGTCGCCTTCGAAGCGTCGAGCCACGGCCTCGCCCAGTATCGCACCGAGGGCTTGCCGGTCCGCGCGGCGGCGTTCACCAACCTCAGCCGCGATCACCTCGACTATCATGCGACGATGGACGCCTACCTCGCCGCCAAGCTGCGGCTGTTCGGGGACGTTCTCGACGCCGACGGCACCGCGGTGGTGTGGGACGACGGCGGCGAGCCGGCGCGCGCGGTCATCGCCGCCGCCGCTGGGCGGGGCATCGCGACCGTGCGCGTCGGGCCGCTCCCCGCCGGGCCGGGCGTGCTGGCACTGATCGAGCGGACCAGCCGCGCCCTCGGCCAGCGCCTCGTCGTCGAGTGGCAGGGCAAGTCGTACGCCGTCGACCTGCCGCTGATCGGGGCCTATCAGGCGGCGAACGCGCTGACCGCTGCCGCGCTCGTCGTCGCCACCGGCGGCGATCCCGTCGCGACGTTCGCCAACCTCGCCCGGCTGCAGCCGGTGCGCGGTCGGCTCGAGCGCGCGGTCATCGCCCGGTCAGGGGCGGCGGTCTACGTCGACTACGCCCACACTCCCGACGCACTCGAGGCCGCCTGCACGGCGCTGCGCCCGCACGTCGGCGGGCGGCTGCGGCTGGTGTTCGGCGCGGGCGGCGACCGCGATGCCGGCAAGCGCCCGCTGATGGGCGTCGCGGCCGTCGCCCACGCCGACGACGTCATCGTCACCGACGACAACCCGCGCAGCGAGGACCCCGCCGCGATCCGCGCCGCGATCCTCGCCGCCGCACCGGGCGCGACCGAGATCGGCGACCGCCGCGCCGCCATCCGCGCCGCCATCGCCGCCAGCGGCCCCGGCGACGTCGTCCTGATCGCCGGCAAGGGCCACGAGCAGGGGCAGATCGTCGGCGACCGGGTGCTGCCGTTCGACGATGTCGCGGTGGCGCGCGAGGTCACCGCGTGACGCCCCTCTGGACCTCCGCCGACATCGCCGCGGCGACCGGCGGCGTCGCGTCGGTGCCCTTCGCCGTCACCGGCGTCACCTTCGACTCGCGCGAGGTCGCACCCGGCGACCTGTTCGTCGCCATGCCCGGCGAGGTCACCGACGGCCATCGCTTCGTCGCCGCCGCGCGCGCTGCGGGGGCGGCGGGGATGCTCGTCCGCGACGCCGTCGACGGGCCGCACGTCCGCGTCGCCGATCCCGCCGCCGCGCTGACCGCGCTCGCTGCCGCCGCGCGCGCACGGACCGACGCGCGCGTGATCGGCGTCACCGGCAGCGTCGGCAAGACCGGGACCAAGGAGGCGCTGCGTGCCGCCCTCGGCAACGCCGTTCACGCGTCGGTCAAGTCGTACAACAACCATACCGGCGTGCCGCTGAGCCTCGCCCGCATGCCCGCCGCCAGCCGCTTCGGCGTGTTCGAGATGGGGATGAACCATGCCGGCGAGCTGACCGCGCTGACCGCGCTCGTCCGCCCGCACGTCGCCGTCGTCACCTGGGTCGCGAGCGCCCACCGCGCGTTCTTCGCCAGCGAGGAGGCGATCGCCGACGCCAAGGGCGAGATCTTCGCCGGCCTCGAGCCCGGCGGGACGGCGATCGTCCCTTATGACAACGCCCACCGCGATCGGCTGATCGCCGCCGCGAAGCCATACGCCGGCCGCATCGTCACCTTCGGCCTCGGTGAGGGCGCCGATGTCCGCGCGACCGACGCCGTCGTCGGGCCCGACGACACCACGGCGACCGTCCACATCGGCGACCGGCAGCTCGCGGTCCGCATCGCGGCGGCGGGCGCGCACTGGCTGTCGAACGCCCTCGCCGTCCTCGCCGCGGTCGACGCGGCCGGTGGCGACGTCGACGCCGCCGCCGCCACGCTCGCCGACTTGGGCGGCCTCGGCGGGCGCGGGGAGCGCTTCACCGTCGGCGGCGCGACCGTCATCGACGAAAGCTACAACGCCAACCCGGCGTCGATGGCCGCTGCGCTCGCCGTCCTCGGCCGCATATCCGGGCGGCGGCGCGTCGTCCTCGGCGCGATGAAGGAGCTGGGCGACCACGCCGACGCCTTCCACGCCGCCCTCGCGCCGCTGATCGCCGCAGGCGGGCGTCGCGCACGTCGTTCTCGTCGGCGACGGCCTCGACGCGCTCGCCGCTGCCCTGCCCGCATCCGCGACGGTCCGGGTGTCCGATGCGGCAGCCGCCCTCGCCGCGGTCGAGCGCGGCCTTGCCGCGGGCGATGTTTTGCTGGTCAAGGGGTCGAACTCGGTCGGGCTCGGCGCATTGGTCGCCGGCCTCAAGAAGGCGGCACCATGATCTTCGTCCTCGCCCGGATGACCCACTTCGAGGGCGTCCTCAACCTGTTCCGCTATATCACCTTCCGCTCGGGCGCGGCGGTGGCGACGGCGCTGGCGATCGCGCTGTGGATCGGGCCGCGCTTCATCGCCTCGCTGCGCAGCCGCCAGGGCAAGGGCCAGCCGATCCGCAGCGACGGGCCGGCGTCGCACCTGCTGACCAAGAAGGGCACGCCGACGATGGGCGGGCTGCTGATCCTGATCTCGATGACGATCAGCACGCTGCTGTGGATGGACGTGTCGAACGGCTTCACCTGGGCGTGCCTGCTCGTCACGCTCGGCTTCGGCGCGATCGGGTTCATGGACGACTACGACAAGGTGGTGAAGCGCTCGGCCAAGGGCGTGTCGGCGCGCGCGCGGCTGCTGCTCGAGTTCGCCATCGCCGGCGCCGCGGTGTGGTACATCGGCACGCGCACCGGGCACACGCTGTACCTGCCGTTCCTCAAGGATTTCGGCGTGCCACTCGGGCTCGGCTACATCCTGTTCGGCGCGTTCATCGTCGCGGGCATGGGCAATGCGGTCAACCTGACCGACGGCTTGGACGGGTTGGCGACGATGCCGGTGATCATCGCCGCGCTGACGCTCGGGGTCATCGCCTATCTCGCCGGCAACATCCGCTTCGCCGACTATCTCGGCATCCATCATGTCCCCGGCTCGGGCGAGCTCGCGGTGTTCGTCGGCGCGCTGATCGGCGCGTGCCTCGGGTTCCTGTGGTTCAATGCGCCGCCGGCGGCAGTGTTCATGGGCGACACCGGCAGCCTCGCGCTCGGCGGCGCGCTCGGCACGATCGCGGTCGTCACCAACCACGAGATCGTCCTGCTGCTGATCGGCGGGCTGTTCGTGCTCGAGACGGTCAGCGTCGTCGTCCAGGTCGTCAGCTTCAAGACGACCGGCAAGCGCGTGTTCAAGATGGCCCCGTTGCACCACCACTACGAGCAGCTCGGCTGGAGCGAGTTCGACGGTCGTCATCCGCTTCTGGATCGTCTCGCTGCTGCTCGCGCTCGCGGGCCTTGCGACGCTGAAGCTGCGGTGATCACCTGCGCCGCCTGGGCGGGGAAGACCTTCGGCGTGTTCGGGCTCGCGCGGACGGGTAAGTCGGTGGTCGCCGCGCTGACGGCGAGCGGGGCGACGGCCCTCGCGTGGGACGACGGCGAGGCGGCGCGGGCGGCCTACGGCGGCGCGACGACCGACCTCCACGCCGCCGACCTGGCGGGGCTCGCGGCGATGGTCGTCTCGCCCGGGGTGCCCCACGACGCGCCGCTGTTCCGCCGCGCGGTCGCCGCCGGCATTCCGGTGATCGGCGACATCGAGCTGTTCGCGCAGGCCCGCGCCGGCCTGCCGCCGCACAAGGTCGTCGGCGTCACCGGGACCAACGGCAAGTCGACGACGGCGGCGCTGATCCACCACATCCTCACGAGCGCCGGCGTCCCCGCCCGCCTCGGCGGCAACATCGGCGCGCCGATCCTTTCCGAGGAGCCGCTGCCGGCGGGCGGCGTGTATGTCCTCGAACTGTCGAGCTTCCAGCTCGAGCTGACGTTCAGCCTCGTCAGCGAGGTGGCGGTGCTGCTCAACATCACCCCCGACCACCTCGACCGCCACGGCACGATGGCCGCCTATGCCGCGGCCAAGGCGCGGCTGTTCGAGATGCAGATCCCCGCCGACACCGCCATCATCGGGCAGGACGACCGGCCGTCGCGCGACATCGGCGACGTCGCCGTCGCGCGTGTGGTCGCGATCTCGGCGGTCAGCATTCCCGACGAGGGCGTCGGCGTCGTCGGCGGGCGGCTCTTCCTCGCCGGCGAGGACGTCGCCGCCCAAGGCGACTGGCCGGCGCTCGCCGGGCCGCACAACGGGCAGAACGCCGCCGCCGCGGTTGCCGCCACGCGGGTGCTCGGCGTCGAACGCGACGTCGTGCTCGCGGCGCTCAAGACCTATCCCGGCCTGCCGCACCGGATGGAGCGCGTCCGCGAGGTGAACGGCGTCGCCTACGTCAACGATTCCAAGGCGACCAACCCGACGTCGGCCGCCCCCGCGCTTGCCGCTTTCCCGCGCCTCCAGTGGATCGCCGGGGGGCTGGCCAAGACCGACGATCTCGACGCCTGCCTGCCGCACCTCGGGAACGTCGCCGCCGCCTATCTGATCGGCGATGCCGCGCCGCTGTTCGCCCGCCTCCTCGACGGCCGCGTGCCGGTCATCGAGGCGGGGACGCTCGACCGGGCCGTCGCCCTCGCCGCGGCCGCGGCGCGGCCGGGCGACACCGTCCTGCTGTCGCCGGCGTGCGCCAGCTACGACCAGTTCACCGACTATGCCGCGCGGGGAGCGGCGTTCAAGACACTCGTGGGGGCGTTATGAAGCATCTGTCGCGCAACGACCGCACCGTCCTCGGCCGCTGGTTCTGGACGATCGACAAGCCGCTGCTCGCGCTCGTCCTGCTGCTGATCGGGCTCGGCGTCGTCGCCGTCGCCGCGGCGTCGCCCGCCGCCGCGCACCGCTATTCGGGCGGCAGCGTCCGTGTCGGCGACCTGTTCTATCTGAAGCGCCAGATCCTGTGGATCCTCGCCGGCGTGCCGGTGATGCTCGGCGTGTCGATGCTGCCGGTGAACTGGGCCAAGCGCGTCGCCATCGCCGGCACCGCCGGGTTCCTGCTGATGCTGTTCGCCGTCCCCTTCGTCGGCAGCGAGATCAACGGCGCGGTGCGCTGGATCAACCTGCCCGGCTTTCAGCTTCAGCCGTCGGAGTTCCTGAAACCCATGTTCGTCATTACAACCGCCTGGCTGCTCGCGGCCCGGTTCGACGACCGCAGCCTGCCGACGATGCAGCTCAGCTTCGGCCTGCTCGTCGTCATCGCCGGGCTGCTCGTCAAGCAGCCCGACTTCGGCCAGACGGCGCTGTTCGGCGCGGTGTGGACGGCGCAGGCGGTACTCGCCGGCATGAGCGTCCTCGTCGTCGGCGGCCTCGCCTGCCTCGCGATCGGCGGGCTCGGCATCGCCTATTTGACCTCGACCCACGTCGCCGAGCGCATCGACCATTTCGTCAAGGGGACCGGCGACACCTACCAGATCGACCGTGCGCTCGACTGCTTCAAGGCCGGCGGGCTGTTCGGCGCCGGGCCGGGCGAGGGGCAGATGAAGTTCCGCCTGCCCGAAGCGCACACCGACTATATCTTCTCGGTCATCGGCGAGGAGTTCGGCGCGGTCGCCTGCTTCATGCTCGCCGTGCTCTACCTCGCGATCGTCGTCCGCGTCCTGCTCCAGCTGCTCGACGAGGAGGAGCCGTTCGTCTTCCTCGCCGCCGGGGGCCTTGCCATCCAGTTCGGGTTGCAGGCGGCGATCAACATGGCGGTCAACCTCGCGCTGCTGCCGTCAAAGGGAATGACGCTGCCGTTCGTCAGCCACGGCGGGTCGTCGTTCCTCGCGCTGTCGGTCGGCATGGGGCTGCTGCTCGCGCTGACGCGGCGGAACCCGTACCTGAAGGCGTCGCCGTACGCCGCGCGCGCGCGGGCGACTTGAGCGGCCGCCACGTCGTCGTCGCCGCCGGCGGGACCGGCGGGCACATGGTCCCGGCGCACGTCGTCGCCGCCGAGTTGCGCACGCGCGGCCACCGCGTCACGCTGATGACCGACGCGCGCGGCCTGCGCTTCCCGGGACTGTTCGACGGCGTGGCGACGCGCGTCGTCGCCTCGGCGGTGATCGGCTCGCCCGCCGGCTGGCCGCGCGCGGCGCTGACCATAATGCGCGGGCGGCGCGAGGCGATCGCCTTCGCCCGCGCCGAGACCGTCGCCGCCGTCGTCGGCTTCGGCGGCTACCCGTCGCTGCCGCCGCTGCTCGCCGCGACCGCGCTCGGCCGCCCGGCCGTGCTCCACGAGCAGAACGCGGTCCTCGGCCGGGTCAACCGCCTGCTCGCCGGCCGCGCGAGCCGCATCGCGACGAGCTTCGCCCCGACGCTGCGCCTGCCCGGCCGGTATGCTGCGAAGACGGTGTTCACCGGCCTCCCCGTCCGTCCCGAGATCGCCGCGATCGGCGCCGCGCCCTACCCCGCGACCGAGGGCCCGATCGAACTGTTCGTCACCGGCGGCAGCCAGGGCGCAGCGATCCTGTCGCGCGTCGTCCCCGAAGGCGTCGCCCGCCTCCCCGCCGATCTTCGTGCGCGCCTGCGCATCGTCCAGCAGTGCCGCCCCGACGACCTCGCCGCTGTCCGTACCGCCTATGCCGCGCAGGGGACGACCGCGACGTGCGAGCCCTATTTCGCCGACTTCGCCACGCGCCTCGCCGCCGCGCACCTCGTCATCGCCCGGTCGGGAGCATCGACGATGGCCGAGCTGACCGCCGCCGGGCGCCCGGCGATCCTGATCCCCTTCGCCGCTGCGACCGACGACCACCAAGCGGCGAACGCCGCCGCCTTCGTCGCCGCCGGCGCGGGGCCGATGCTGCGCGAAGCCGACTTCACCCCCGACAGTCTCGCCGCAGCGATTGTTTCGCTGGCGTTACGCGGCGACGGACTGGCGGCGGCGGCGCAAGCGGCTAGAAGCATCGGTCACCCGCATGCCGGCGCGCGCGTCGCCGACCTGATCGAAGGCTTAATATGACCGGCCCGTCCGCATGACCGGAATCGCCCGCGACATCGGCACGATCCACTTCATCGGCATCGGCGGTATCGGCATGTCGGGCATCGCCGAGGTCATGCACAACCTCGGCTACACCGTGCAGGGGTCCGACGTCGCCGAGGGCTATGTCGTCGAGGGGCTGCGCGCCAAGGGCATCGCGGTGACCGTCGGCCACGCCGCCGCCAACCTCGGCGACGCCGCCGTCGTCGTCACCTCGACCGCGATCAAGCGCGACAATCCCGAGGTCGTCGCCGCCACGCTGCGCCGCATCCCCGTCGTCCGCCGCGCCGAGATGCTCGCCGAGCTGATGCGCCTCAAGTCGACCGTCGCCGTCGCCGGCACCCACGGCAAGACGACGACGACGTCGATGATCGCCGCGCTGCTCGATGCCGGCGGGCTCGACCCGACCGTCATCAACGGCGGCATCATCAACACCTACGGCTCGAACGCGCGGCTCGGCGCGGGCGAGTGGATGGTCGTCGAGGCCGACGAGAGCGACGGCAGCTTCCTGCGCCTCCACGGCACGATCGGCGTCGTCACCAACATCGACCCCGAGCATCTCGACCACTACGGCGACTTCGACCGCGTCCGCGCCGCCTTCTGCGAATTCGTCGAGCACGTCCCCTTCTACGGCGCCGGCGTGCTGTGCCTCGACCATCCCGAAGTCCAGGCGCTGCTGCCCAAATTGGGCGACCGGCGGATCATCACCTACGGCTTCTCGGCGCAAGCCGACGTCCGCGGCGAGAGCGTCACGCCGGTGCCCGGCGGCAACCGCTTCGCCGCGATCGTCCGCGCCCGCGACGGGAGCGAGCGACGGATCGAGCCGCTGACGCTGCCGATGCCGGGACGCCACAACGTCCAGAACGCGCTCGCCGCGGTCGCCGTCGCGGTCGAACTCGGCATCGACGACGCCGCGATCACCGCCGGCTTCGCGCGCTTCGGCGGGGTCAAGCGGCGCTTCACCCGCGTCGGCGAGGTCGCGCTGCCCGGCGGCACCGCGATCGTCATCGACGACTATGGCCACCACCCGGTCGAGATCCGCGCGGTGTTGGCCGCCGCGCGGGAGGGCGCGACAGGACGAGTCCTCGCCGTCGTCCAGCCGCATCGCTTCACCCGGCTGCGTGACCTGATGGCCGACTTCCAGACCGCGTTCAACGACGCCGACCATGTCGTGGTCGCCCCGGTCTACCCGGCCGGCGAGGCCCCGATCCCCGGCGTCGACGCCGAGGCGCTGAGCGTCGGCCTGCGCCGCGCCGGCCACCGCAGCGTCGCGACGACGAGCGGGGCCGAGGCGCTGGCCCACGAGCTGGCGGCGATCGTCGCGCCGGGCGACATGATCGTCTGCCTGGGGGCCGGCGACATCACCAAGTGGGCCGCGGGTCTCGCTCAATCGATCCAGACCGCGCTTCCCTCTCCCCTTGAGGGAGAGGGACAGCCGCCGCAGGCGGCAGGATGAGGGTGAGTCGCTCCGCCCCCTCACCCTCGCGCGCTGAAGGGCGCGCCGTCCCTCTCCCTCAAGCGGAGAGGGTGCGCGGCCGTGTGACCGCCAACGCTCCCCTCGCGCCCCTCATCTGGTTCAAGACCGGCGGCCGCGCCGAAACCCTGTTCGAGCCTGCCGACGCCGCCGACCTCAGCGCCTTCCTCGTCGCCCTGCCGCAGGAGACCCCGCTGCTCGCCCTCGGCCTGGGGTCGAACCTGATCGTCCGCGACGGCGGCGTGCCCGGCGTGATCGTCCGCCTCGGCAAGCCGTTCGCCGGTGTCCGCGTCGAGGGCACCCGCATCATCACCGGGGCGGGTGCCCCCGGCATCGCCGTCGCCAGCGCCGCGCGCGACGCGGGGCTGGCCGGCCTCGAGTTCCTCCGCGGCATTCCCGGCACCGTCGGCGGTGCGGTGGCGATGAACGCCGGCGCGTACGGCCGCGAGGTCGCCGACTGCCTGGTCGACGCGACCGCTCGTCCGCCGCGACGGGGAACGGTGACGCTGGCGGCCGCCGACCTCGGCTTCGCCTACCGCCACAGCGCGGTCGACGGCATCGTCGTCGCCGCCACCTTCGCCGCGACGCCCGGCGACCGCGCGACGATCGCCGCCGAGATGGACCGCATCGCCGCCGAACGCGAGGCGTCGCAGCCGCTGCGGATGGCGACCGGCGGCTCGACCTTCGCCAACCCGCCCGGCCACAAGGCGTGGGCGCTGATCGACGCCGCCGGCTGCCGCGGCCTGCGTCGCGGCGGCGCGCAGGTGTCGCGAAAAGCACACCAACTTCCTCATCAACACCGGCACCGCGACGAGCGCCGACCTCGAAGGCTTGGGCGAGGAGGTGCGGGCGCGGGTGCTCGCGCACAGCGGCGTCGACCTCCGCTGGGAAATCGTCCGGGTGGGGGGCCGATGAAGGTCGTCGTCCTCATGGGCGGCTGGTCGGCCGAGCGCGAGGTGTCGCTGACCAGCGGCGCGGGGATCGCCGCGGCGTGCCGGCGGCTCGGCCATGACGTGACCGAGATGGACCTGACGCCGCGACGTGGCGACCGCGCTCCTGCGTGCCGCGCCGGATGTGGTGTTCAACGCGCTCCACGGCTCGCCGGGCGAGGACGGGACGGTGCAGGGGCTGCTCGACCTGCTCGGATTGCGCTATACGCACAGTGGCTTGGCCACCTCGGCGATCGCGATCGACAAGGAGCTGACCAAGGCGTTTCTCGTGACGAAGGGGATCCGCATGCCGGTCGGGGTAGTCGTCACGAGCTCGTCACGTGCACGAGGCCGATCCGCTGCCGCGGCCCTACGTGCTGAAGCCCGTGAACGAGGGGTCGAGCGTCGGCGTCGCGATCGTCACGGACGGGTCGAACTACGGCAATCCGATCGCCCGCGACGCCGCCGGGCCGTGGCAGAAGTATCGGAAATTGCTGGCCGAACCGTTCATCCCGGGGCGCGAGCTGACGGTCGCGGTGTTGGACGACGACGACGGCGAGCCGTGGCCACTGGCCGTGACCGAGCTCAAGCCGGTAAACGGCTTCTACGACTATGACGCCAAATATACCAATGGCTTGACCGTCCATGTCTGCCCCGCCGACCTCCCCGCCGACATCGCCGCCAGCGCCCTCGACATGGCCGCCCGCGCCCACGCCGCCCTGGGCTGCCGCGGCGCGTCGCGCTCCGACTTCCGCTGGGACGACACCAAGGGCGAGGCCGGCCTCTACCTGCTCGAGGTCAACACCCAGCCGGGCATGACGCCGCTCAGCCTTGTCCCCGAGCAGGCGCGCCATCGCGGCATCGACTACGACGCCCTCGTCGCCCGCCTGCTGGCGAGCGCCCGGTGACGACGGCGACCATAACCCGCGGCGCCAAGCGCAAAACCTCGGCGAAGCCAGTGGCGATGGTGCGCGTGCCGCTCGCCCCGCGCCGCTTCTACGCGCGCCTCGCCGCCGGAGTCGTCCTGCTGCTCACCGCCGCCGTCGTCATTGCCGCCGTCCTCGCTGGACTCCCCGGGCGGGCATGGCAGTCGACCGCGCGGGCGGCGGCGCAGGCGGGGTTCGAGGTCCGCCACGTCGAGGTCCACGGCGTCGCCACCGGGCCGCGGCTCGCCGTCATCGCCGCCGCGCTCGAGGGGCCGACGAACTCGATGCTGCTCGTCGACCTGCGTGCCGCGAGGGCGCGGCTGACGGCACTGCCGTGGGTCGCCGAGGCGAGCGTCAGCCGCCGCCTGCCCGATACGCTCATCGTCGACGTCGTCGAGCGCCGCCCGGTCGCGCTGTGGCAGTTCCGGCATCGCCTCGCCGCGATCGACGCGACCGGCGTGCCGCTGACGACGACGCGCCTCGACCGCTTCGCCCGCCTGCCGCTCGTCGTCGGCGCCGAGGCCAACCTCCACGTCGGCGAACTGCTCGCACTGCTCCAAGCCGTGCCCCGGCTGGCGGCGAACGTCGACGCGGCAACCTTCGTCGGCACGCGGCGCTGGGACCTGCGCTTCACCGGCGGCGAGACGCTGGCGCTGCCCGAGGGTGCGGCGGCGGCACGCGCGCTCAAGCGCTTTGATGCGCTCGACAAGACGAGCGGGCTGCTCGGCCACGGCTATGCCCGCTTCGACCTGCGCCAGCCCAACCAGATGACGGTCCGCGTTGCGACGCCGGTCGCGACGGCGAAAGGCCCGGTGGCGATATGATGCCGCCCAAGCCCATCCGCGGCGAGCGTACCGTCACCGTTGTCGACGTCGGCACGTCGAAGGTCGCTGCCCTGATCGCCCTGATCGGGGCCGGCGAGCCGCGCGTCGTCGGCGTTGGGCAGCGCGTCTGCCACGGCGTCCGCCGCGGGCTCGTCGCCGACATGGAGAAGACCGAGAGCGCCGTCCGCGCCGCCGTCGACCAGGCCGAGCGCAACGCCCAGGTCACGGCGAGCGAGGTCTACGTCAACATGTCGGCCGGCGGCCTGCGCAGCGAGGTCGAGACGGTCGAGATCGACATCGGCGGCCACCGCATCGCCGACGCCGACATGGCAGCCCTGCTCGCCGCCGGGCGCGCGCGGATCGACCCCGGCAACCGCACCGTCCTCCACGCCCAGCCGGCACTCTATGCGGTCGATGGGACCTTCGTCGAGAACCCGGTCGGTTTCCACGCCGACCGGCTCGGCATGGACATCCACATCGTCACCGCCGACACGCCACCGATCCGCAACCTCGACCTCGCCGTGCGCTCGGCGCACCTTGGCGTCCGGACGATGGTGGCGTCGCCGGCTGCCGCGAGCCTCGCCGTGCTCGCGCGCGAGGAGCGCGACCTCGGCGTCGCCCTCGTCGAGATCGGCGCGGGCGTGACCAACATCGCGGTCCACATGATGGGCCAACTGGTCGGGGTGGCGTCGGTGCCGATGGGCGCGGGCGACATCACCAACGACATCGCCAGCGCCTTCGCCACGCGTCGCAGCCACGCCGAGCGGCTGAAGACGCTGTACGGTGCGGCGATCACCGCGCAGAAGGACAACCACGATCTGATCGACATCCCGCCGATCAGCGACGACGAAGGGGCCGAGATCGTGCGCGTCCCCCGGGCGCAGATCATCGCCGTCGTCCGCCATCGGCTCGACCTGCTGTTCGGCGAGGTCGCGCTGCGCCTGCCGCAGCTGGGCTTCGCCGGGCCGCAGGCGCGCCAGGTGGTGCTGACCGGCGGCGGCGCGGAGATCAAGTCGGTCGCCGACTTCGCGCAAGGGGTGCTCGGCAAGAACGTCCGCATCGGCAAGCCCGGCGGGCTGACCGGGCTGCCCGACGCGCAGAGCGGCCCGGCGTTCGCGACGCTGGCGGGCCTCGCGTTGTTCGCCGCCGAGGACCTGCCCGACCTGTGGAACGCGAAGCCAGCGGCGGCGGCACGGGCGACGAAGGCAAGCGGCGGGCGGCTGCAACAAATGGTGGATAAGTTACGCTCGAGCCTGTGAAGTCGACACAGGGTGTAGTAGTGGAAGCGGGTAAGGGAGACGAGATATGGTGGATTTCAAGCGACCCGAGCTGACCGAACTCAAGCCGCGGATCGCCGTCATCGGCGTCGGCGGGGCGGGCGGCAACGCGGTCACCAACATGATCACGGCGAACCTGCAGGGGGTCGACTTCGTCGTCGCCAACACCGACGCGCAGAGCCTCGCGATCAGCCCGGCCGAGACGCGCATCCAGCTCGGCCTCAAGATCACGCAGGGGCTCGGCGCCGGGTCGCGGCCCGAGATCGGCCGCGCGGCGGCCGAGGAGACGATCGAGCAGCTCGAGGCGGCGCTCGAAGGGTGTCACATGTGCTTCATCGCCGCCGGCATGGGCGGCGGCACCGGCACCGGCGCGGCTCCGGTCGTCGCCCGTGCGGCGCGTGAGAAGGGCATCCTGACCGTCGGCATCGTGACCAAGCCGTTCGCCTTCGAAGGCCTGAAGCGGATGCGCTCGGCCGAGGAGGGCATCGCGGAGCTGCAGAAGCACGTCGACACGCTGATCATCATCCCCAACCAGAACCTGTTCCTGATCGCCAACGCCAACACGACGTTCAAGGACGCCTTCGCGATGGCCGACCAGGTCCTCCACCAGGGCGTGCGCGGCATCACCGACCTGATGATCATGCCGGGCCTGATCAACCTCGACTTCGCCGACATCCGCACGGTCATGTCCGAGATGGGCAAGGCGATGATGGGTACCGGCGAGGCGAGCGGCGACCACCGCGCGATCGAGGCGGCCGAAAAGGCGATCGCCAACCCGCTGCTCGACGAAGTGTCGATGCGCGGCGCGAAGGGCGTCATCATCAACATCACCGGCGGCGAAGACCTGCGGCTGATGGAGGTCGACGAGGCGGCGACGCACATCCGCGAGATGGTCGATCCCGAAGCGAACATCATCGTCGGCAGCGCGTTCAACCCCGACCTCAACGGCATCATGCGCGTCTCGGTCGTCGCGACCGGCATCGACGTGGTCGCCCGGACGCCGGCCGTCAGCACGCTGCGGGCGACGTCGCCGTTCGGGACCGTTGCTGCCGCCTTCCCGGCGGTACCGACGCGGCCCGAGCCGGTCGTCGCCGAGCCGGTCGCCGTCGAGCCGGTGCTGGCGCACGACGTCGTCGAGCCCATCGTCGCCGAGCCACTCGACCTCGGTTTCGACGACCTGATCGACGAGCCCGTCGTCGCGGCCGTCGAGCCGGCCCCGCCCGTCACCCTGCCGCCGATGCGCCCCGCGCCCGAGGTCGAGGAGAAGCCGCTGACACTGTTCGAGAAGATGATGAACCTCAGCCGCAAGCCCGCGCCGCGCCCGACGACGCTGGCTCCCGAGCCCGAGCCCGAGACGCAGCCCGAGGTCGCGATCCCGTCCTTTTTCCGCAAGCAGGCGTCGAACTAGAGCGGAAACGATGGGACCGCTCGCCGGCCTGCGCATCGTCGAGCTCGCCGGCATCGGCCCGGGACCGTTCGCGGCGATGATGCTTGCCGATCACGGCGCGGAGGTGATCCGTGTCGACCGGCCCGGCGCGCGGATCGACGCGAAGGACCCGCTGCTCCGCTCGCGCACGCTGATCGGCGTCGATCTCAAGTCCGCGGACGGCGTGGCGGTGGTGCGCGACCTGTGCCGCTCGGCCGACGGGCTGATCGAGGGGTTCCGCCCGGGTGTGACCGAGCGGCTCGGCCTCGGCCCCGACGTGCTGCTCGGCGATAACCCACGGCTCGTCTACGGTCGGATGACGGGCTGGGGGCAGACGGGGCCGTACGCCCACGCCGCCGGCCACGACATCAACTATATCGCGCTCGCCGGCGCACTCCACGCGTTCGGCCGCGCCGGCGCCAAGCCGACACCGCCGATCAACATGGTCGGCGACTTCGGCGGCGGGGGCATGATGCTCGCCTTCGGCATGGTCGCCGCGCTGCTCCACGCAGGCAAGACCGGCGTCGGCCAGGTGATCGACGCGGCGATGACCGACGGGTCGGCGGTGCTGATGAGCATGATCTGGGGCTTCCGCGCCAACGGCATGTGGACCGACGACCGCGGCACCAACCTGCTCGACACCGGCGCGCACTTCTACGACACGTACGAGACGGCCGACGGCAAGTGGCTGAGCATCGGCAGCATCGAGCCGCAGTTCTACGCCGAGCTGCGCCGCCTCACCGGGCTCGACGCCGACCCCGATTTCGACGCGCAGATGGACCGCGGCGCGTGGGGGCCGCTCAAGGCGAAGCTGACGGCGCTGTTCCTCACCCGCACGCGCGACGCATGGTGCGCCCTGCTCGAGGGCACCGATGTCTGCTTCGCGCCGGTGCTGAGCCTGGCCGAGGCTCCGGCGCACCCGCACAACGCTGCGCGCGGTACGTTCGTCGAGGCCGGCGGCGTCGTCCAGCCCGCGCCGGCCCCGCGCTACTCGGCGACCGCGACTGCGACGCCGGCGATGACAACGGCGTTCACCGGTGCGGCGGTGCTCGCGGCGCTCGGCTACGACGAGGCGCGGATCGCCGCGCTGGCAGCGGCGGGGACGGTGCGCTGAGGTGATCGCCCGGCGTACGGTCCTCGGCGCGGCGGCCGCGCTCGCGCTGCCCGGCTGTGCCTGCGCCGCTGCGCCCGGCGTGACCCCGCTCCGCGTCGCCGGCGACCGCATCTACCTGCCCGCAGCGATCAATGGCGTCGCGGTCGAGGCGCTGCTCGATTCGGCCGCGGAGACGTCGATCGTCGATGCGCACTTCGCCGCCCGGCTCGGCCTGCGCGGCGGCGACACGATCACCGCACGCGGCACCGGTGCCGCAACGACGGCGGCGACGCTCGTGCGCGGCGTGGTGATCGACGTCGCCGGGCTGCGGCTGCGCCCCGACGCCGTCGGCATC
The DNA here is from genome assembly GCA_963790285.1 of uncultured Alphaproteobacteria bacterium. GTDB lineage: Bacteria > Pseudomonadota > Alphaproteobacteria > Sphingomonadales > Sphingomonadaceae > Polymorphobacter_B. The sequence goes on along the minus strand of CAWBNV010000005.1, from coordinate 85,384 downwards.
ATCGACCTGTCCGACATTGCGCGGCGGCTGGCGCACGGGCCGATCCCGCTGATCATCGGGCGCGACCTGTTCGACGCCGCGCCGCTGGCGATCGACATCGCCGCCGGGACACTGACAGTCGTGCCGCGCCGCGACCAGCGCGGCACTCGCCTGCCGCTAACGGCGCGACGCGGGATCGAGACGGTGCCGGTGCGGATCGAGGGGGTCGCCGCGGCGGCCGATTTCGACCTCGGCAACGGCGCGACGGTGCTGATCGGCGCTGCGTTCGCCGCGCGCCACCGCCTGCTCGAGGACCGCGCCACGGGAACGGTCAACGGCGGCGGCATCGGCGGCGAGACGCGCCAGACGAGCTTCACCCTTGCGTCCCTCGATCTCGCCGGGGTCCGCTTCACCGACCTGCCCGTCGCGATCGATGCGAGCCCGACGGCAAGCGACGCCAACATCGGCGTTCGTCTCCTGCGCCGCTTCACCATCGTCACCGACTTCGCTGCGCGCAGCGTGTGGCTGGATCGCCGCTGAGTGACCGCGCCGTTCGCCACCGACCCGAGGACCGCGCGGCGGCTCCACGCCGAGGCGCCGTCCGTGACGCGCGACGCGTTCCAGCGTGACCGCGACCGGATCGTCCACGCCACCGCTTTCCGCCGGCTGCGCGACAAGACGCAGGTCTTCGTCCGCCCCGACGGCGATCACTTCCGTGTCCGCCTGACCCACAGCCTCGAGGTCGCGCAGATCGCCCGCGCCGTCGCCCGTGCACTCGGCGTCAACGAGGACCTGACCGAAGCCTGCGCGCTGGCCCATGACCTCGGCCATCCGCCGTTCGGCCATAGCGGCGAGGACGCGCTGACCGCCGCGTTGCAGGACTTCGGCGGATTCGACCACAATGCCCATGCGGTGCGGATCGTCACCCGGCTCGAGGTGCGCTACCCGGCGTTCGACGGCCTCAATCTGACGCAGCCGACGCTCGCCGGCATCGCCAAGCACAACGGCCCCGTCGCCCACCCGACGTGGGCGCTTGCAGAGGCCGATGCCGCCTTCGCGCTCGACCTCTCGACGTGGCCGGGCATCGAGGCGCAGGTCGCCGCGTGCGCCGACGACATCGCCTACGACAACCACGACCTCGACGACGGCCTGCGCGCCGGACTGTTCGGCTTCGACGAGGTCGTCGCGGCGGTGCCCTTCGTCGGCACGGTGTGGAGTGCGGTGCGCCGCCGCTGGCCGGGCGTGACCGAGCGTCGCCGGCTGATCCCGGAGCTCGTGCGCGACCAGATCGGGCTGATGGTCGCCGACCTGCTCGCCGCGTCGCGCGCGCGGCTTGCCGGGATCGGGTCCGCGGCGGACGTCGGCGCGGCGGCGGGGGCGCTCGTGGCGCCGTCCGCGGGGATGGCGGGCGAGGCGGCGGTGCTGAAGGCGTTCCTGCGCGCACGCATGTACACCCACCCCGACGTCGCCCGCCTGCGCGATCCGGCGCACACCGTCGTCGCCGGGCTGTTCGCCGCGCTCGGCGACGATCCACGCGCGCTGCCCGAGCGGTGGCGCGAGACACTGCCCGCCGAACAGCCGGCGCGCGCGCGGCACATCGCCGACTTCGTCGCGGGCATGACCGACCGCTATGCGCTGCGGACGTACGAACGCCTCGTCGGCCCCTCGCCGCTGCCCGCCGACGGCCTGCCCTGACGCCTCAGCCGAGCAGGAAGCGCGCGCGGCAGCCGTGGTCGACCCAGATTCCGCGCTGGTCCCAGCCCCAGCTGCGATGCTTGACGCAGGTGCCGGCGATAACTTCGATCCGCGGCGCGCGGCGGACCGTGGCGGCGCAGCGCGCGCGGGCGTAGCGCCATGATTTGCAGACGATCAGCCGTCCGGCCGGCAGCGGCGCGCCGGGGCCTCCGACGACGGCGAAGATCGCGCGGCAGCCGTTGGTGACCCACAGCCCGCGGCGCGTGTAACCCCACGTCTGGCCACGGATGCACATGCCGCCGGTCGGCTGGAGCAGCCGGACGCCGCCGCGCGTGTCGACCGGGCATTCGGCGCGGCGGAACTGGTGCGATTCGCAGACGACCTGGTGTGCCGGCGGGCGGAACGCCGCCGCCGGTCGCGGCACGGCGACGCCGGCGAACGCCAGCAGCACCACCAGTATCAGCCGCAGCATAGCGCCCCCTGCCCCGTTAACATGATCTTACCGGGGTTCGCCGCACCCCTCAAGCGACCGCGTGACCCGCCGCCGATTTCCGTCTAGGGGCGGGTTTTGCTCCGGAACCCCTCGTGACCGTCTATCAGACCTATGCCGCGCACGTCGCCGATGCGCTCGCCCGGCTCGTCGCGAGCGGCGACCTGCCCGCCGGGCTCGATTACGCCCACGTCACCGTCGAGGCGCCGCGCGACCCCGATCACGGCGACCTGTCGACCAACGCGGCAATGGTGCTGGCGAAGCCTGCCGGAATGCGCCCGCGCGATATCGCCGTCGCATTGGCGCAGCTGCTGTCCGACCTGCCCGACGTCACCGCCGCCGAGGTCGCCGGGCCGGGCTTCCTCAACCTGCGGCTGCGGCCGAGCGTCTGGGCCGACGAGCTCGCCGCGATTCTCGTGCAGGGCCCGGACTACGGCCGCTCGGCCGTCGGCGCAGGCACGCGGGTCAACGTCGAATATGTCTCGGCCAACCCGACCGGGCCGATGCACATGGGCCATTGCCGCGGCGCGGTCGTAGGCGACGCGCTCGCGAACCTGCTCGCCTATGCCGGCTATGCGGTGACGCGCGAGTACTACATCAACGATGCCGGCGGGCAGGTCGACACGCTCGCGCGCTCGGCGCACCTGCGCTACCTCGAGGCGCTCGGCGGGGTCGTGACGATCCCTGAAGGCTATTACCCCGGCGATTACCTGATCCCGGTCGGCGAGGCGCTCGCCGCCGAGTTCGGCGACACCTATGCGCTGCTCCCCGAAAGCGAGTGGCTCGGCATGTTCCGGACGCGGGCGGTCGCGATGATGATGGACCTGATCCGCGCCGACCTCGGCCTGCTCGGCATCCATCACGACGTGTTTTCGTCCGAAGCCGAGGTCGTGCGCGACGGCGCCGCCGAGCGCGCGCTGGCCAACCTTACGGCCAAAGGGCTGATCTACGAGGGTGTCCTCGACCAGCCGAAGGGCGACGTCCGCGACGACTGGGAGCCGGTGCCGCTGACGCTGTTCCGCGCTTCGCACTTCGGCGACGATCAGGACCGCCCGGTCAAGAAGTCCGACGGCAGCTGGACCTACTTCGGGATCGACATCGCCTATCACGGCGCGAAGGCCGAACGTGCCGGGGCGCTGATCGACATCTGGGGCGCCGATCACGGTGGCACGGTCAAGCGGATCAAGGCCGGCTTTGCCGCACTGTCGGGCGGCACGGTGCCGCTCGACATCCAGCTCGTCCAGATGGTCCGGCTGTTGCGCGCCGGCGAGCCGGTCAAGATGTCGAAGCGGTCGGGGTCGTTCGTCACGTTGGCAGATGTCGTGAACGAGGTCGGCAAGGACGTCGTCCGCTTTATCATGCTGACCAAGAAGGCCGACAGCCAGCTCGACTTCGACTTCGCCAAGGTCGTCGAGCAGTCGCGCGACAATCCAGTGTTTTACGTCCAGTACGCCCATGCTCGGGTGAGGTCGCTCGGGCGGCGGGCGGCAGCGGCCGGCATGGTGCTGCCGAAAGCCGACCTGAGCCGCCTCGACGGCGAGGAGCTCGCTCTGGTGCGGCTGGCGAGCCAGTGGCCGAAGACGGTCGAGGCCGCCGCCGCCAGCCGCGAGCCGCACCGGATCGCCTTCTACCTGAACGACCTCGCCGCCGCCTTTCATTCGCTGTGGAATCGCGGCAACGACGATCCGGCGCGACGCTTCCTGATCGACGACGACCCCGCCCTGGCCAGCGCGCGGCTGGCGCTGGCGAACGGCGTCGCGCAGGTGATCGCCAACGGGCTCGGCGTGATGGGCGTCGCGCCGGTCGAGGAGATGCTCTGATGGCGCGACGTCCGCAGGGTGGCGAGGACGACGCGCCGTGGCTCGCCGAGGGGGTACGCGAGCCGACGGCGACGCTCGTCCCGCGCGCGCGGCTGTTCGGCGGCGGGCTGATCGCGGTCCTGCTCGCGGTCGCCGTCGGGCTCGGCGTCTATCTCGCGTCGGGGCACAAGTCGGACGGGTCGACCGGCTATGCGAGCGCCGCCGACGCGCCGCTGATCGCTGCCGACACCGGCCCGTACAAGGTCCCACCCGAGAACCCCGGCGGAGCGAAGATCACCGGCATCGACGACACCATCGCCGCCGCGGCGAGTGGCCGCGACCCGGGCAGCGCCTTGCTCCCCGAGACGAGCGAGGAGCCGCTCGCGCGTCCCTCCGCGGGTGCGGGCACTGCCGCACCGACCGACCTGCTGCCGGCCGACGGGCCCCGTCCGCAGCCCATCGCGCCGGCCCCGCTTGTCGCGCCGCCGGCCGGGTCGCCGCCGAGCGCCGCGATCAAGCCGGAGAAGGTCGTGCCGCCGAAGCCGCTCGCGACGGCACCCGCCGCCGACCGGCCGGCGGCCAAAAAAGCACCCGAGGCCACCAAGCCGACCGACACGACGGCAACGGCGAAATCCGACACGGCCAAGCCGAAGCCAGACGCCGAGCCGGCAAAGGCCGAAGCGGCCAAGCCAAAGGCTGACGCCGCCAAGCCGGCTTCAGACGCGACGAAGCCGAAGGCCGACGCTGCGAAGCCGGCGAAGACCGACACGCCGCACGACGCACCGAAGGACACCGCCACCCGCGCCGCCGCATTCGACCCGGACAAGCCGGCAAAGGGCGGCACCGTCACCCTCCAGCTCGGCGCCTTCTCGACGCGCGACAAGGCCGACGCGGCGTGGGCCAAGGCCGGCGGCGATGGCGCGCTCGCCGGTCTCGCCAAGCGGATCGAGCCGGTCGAGCGCAACGGTACGACGCTCTACCGGCTGCGCGCGGGCGGCGTTGCCGCAGGGTCGGCGGCGGCGCTGTGCGGGCGCTTGAAGGCGGCGGGCGTCGCGTGCATCGTCGCCGAGTGACAAGTCCCGCCATGCCGCGCCGCCTGCAGGCGAGCCTGTGAAGCCGCTGTTCCTCGGCCTGTCGGGGCCGGTCGTGACGCGCGAGGAGCACGCGCTGTTCCGTGCCGCCGATCCGGCCGGCTATATCCTGTTCGCCCGGAACTGCGTCGATCCCGACCAGGTGCTGGCGCTGACCGATCATCTGCGCGACCTCGCCGGGCGCGACGTCGCCATCCTGATCGACCAGGAGGGCGGGCGCGTCGCCCGGCTGCGCCCGCCACTGTGGCCCGCCTTCCCGCCGCCGGCGCGGTTCGGCGCGCTCTACGACGTTGCGCCCTCGTCGGCGATCGAGGCGGTGCGATTGAACGCGCTGATCCTCGCGCTGACGCTCCACGACGTCGGCGTCACCGTCGACTGCCTGCCGCTGCTCGACGTTCGCCGCGAAGGCGCGCACGACATCATCGGCGACCGCAGCTTCGGCGATGAGCCGATGCGCGTCGCCGCGCTCGGCCGCGCGACGCTCGACGGCTTGCGCGCCGGCGGCGTCGTCGGCGTCGTCAAGCACATTCCCGGCCACGGCCGCGCCGTGGTCGACAGCCATGCCGCCCTGCCCGTCGTCACCGCCACTCCCGCCGAGCTGGCGAGCGACTTCGAGCCGTTCCGCACGCTGAACGACGCGCCGATGGCGATGACCGCGCATATCGTCTACTCGGCGCTCGACGCCCACGCCTGCGCAACGCTGTCGCCGACCGTCATCGGCGAGACGATCCGCCGCGACATCGGCTTCGACGGGCTGCTCATGTCCGACGACCTGGGCATGAAGGCGTTGGGCGGCAGTTTCACGGCGCGGACCGCAGACTGCCTCGCGGCGGGGTGCGACATCGCGCTCCACTGCTCGGGCGACATGACCGAGATGCGCGAAGTCGTCGCCGCCGCCGGCACCATCACCTCGGAGGCGACGGCGCGGCTGAACGCCGCGCTGCTGTGGGCGACGACGCCGCGCGAGCACGATCTTGCCGCGCTGACCGCGCAGCGCGACGAGCTGCTGGGACACGCCTGAGGCGGTGGCCGACGACGAGACGCTGACGCTCGCGCTCGGCGCGTGGGAGGGACCGCTCGACGTGCTGCTGGCGCTCGCCCGCGCGCAGAAGGTCGATCTCGCCCAGATCTCGATCGTCGCGCTGGTCGACCAGTATCTCGCCTTCATTACCGGCGCGCGGTCGCTGCGGCTCGAACTCGCCGCCGATTATCTCGTCATGGCGGCGTGGCTCGCCTACCTGAAGTCAGGGCTGCTGCTCCCCGCCGATCCCGCTGCCGATCCCGATCCGCACGCGGAGGCGGCACGGCTCCACCACCGGCTGGCGCGACTCGAGGCGATGCGCGCGGCGGGCGCACGGCTGATGGCGCGCGACCGGATCGGCGTCGACAGCTTCCGCCGGCCGCACCCCGAGGGGCTGCGCGCGACTGTCCGCCCGGTGTTCGCCGCGTCGCTGTTCGACGTCATCAGCGCGTACGGGGCGGTCCGCGCCCGGCGCGAGCGGCCCGACTATGTGCCGACGCGGCGACCGGTGTTCGGGCTCGACGAGGCGCTCGCCCGGCTGGCGCGGCTGGTGCGTGCCGACTGGACCGCGCTCGACGCCTATCTGCCGTCCGCGCCCGACGAGGCGTTCCGCCGCTCGGTGCTGGCGTCGAGCTTCGTCGCGGCGCTCGAGCTGACCCGCCAGGGTGCCGCCGAGGTCCGGCAGGACGACGCCTTCGCGCCGCTGCTGGTCCGCGCGCGGTGACCGACCTCGCCCGCGCGGTCGAGGCGGTCGTCTTCGCCGCCGATCAACCCGTCACTCTCGCCGAGATCGCGCGCCACGTTGTCGCCCCGCCGGCCGACCTCCGTGCCGCGCTCGCCGACCTCGAGGCGACCTATGCCGCCCGCGGCATAAACCTCGTCGAGCGTGGCGGGCGCTGGCTGTTCCAGACCGCGCCGGACCTCGGCTACCTGCTCAGCCCGAGCCGCGACGCGCCGCGCAAGCTGAGCCGTGCCGCGGTCGAGACGCTGGCGGTGATCGCTTATCATTCGCCGGTCACGCGCGCCCAGATCGAGGACATCCGCGGAGTCGCCGCGTCGCCGGGGACGCTCGACGTTTTGCTGGCGACCGGCTGGATCGCCCCCGCCGGCCGCCGCGAGTCGCCCGGCCGGCCGCTGCAGTACGCGACGACGCCCGCGTTCCTCGTTGACTTCGGCCTCGGCGACCGCCGCGACCTGCCGGGCATCGCCGACCTGCGCGCCGCCGGGCTGCTGGACGCGATGCCTGCAGAGGGCCCTACTGGCGAAATGGCGGGGGGCGGCGTACATGGAACGCGTTAGCTCCCCTGTGGGGCCGCGCGGAGTTTTCTGATCATGGGTTCGTTCAGCCTCATCCACTGGCTCGTCGTCATTCTCGTCGTCATCCTGTTGTTCGGGCGCGGCAAGATCTCCGACCTGATGGGCGACATGGCCAAGGGTATCAACAGCTTCAAGAAGGGGTTGGCCGACGGCGACGCGCCGCACCCGCCCGCCGGCTATGTCGCGCCGCCGCAGCCGTACGCGCCGCCGCCCCAATATGGCCAGCAGCCCTACGCCCAGCCGCAGTACGCCCCGCCGCACCTTGCTCCGCCGCAGGCCGCTCCGGCTCCCGCGCCGGCTGCGGCCCAACCCGTCCGCGATGACGTTCCCCGGAGCTAGGGCCATCGCGTGTTCGGCATCGATTCCACCGAGTTCCTGCTGATCGCGGTCGTCGCGCTGGTCGTCATCGGGCCGAAGGACCTGCCGCGGGTCATGCGCCTTGTCGGCGGCTGGGTCGGGCGCGGCAAGGCGATGACGCGCCACCTGCGCTCGGGCTTCGACACGATGATGCGCGAGGCCGAGCTCGAGGAAATGCAGAAGCAGTGGGCCAAGCAGAACGCCGAGATCATGGCGGCGACGAGCATGGCCCCGGTCGCGCCGCACGCGTGGGACGTGCCGCATGACGCTCCCGATGCGGCGCCGGTGTTCGATCACCCGGGGGCGCTGCCGGTCGAGACATCGGTCGAGCGCCCGGCGGGCTCCGCTGGCGATTACGCGCCGGTTATGACCGGCCCGCAGCCTGCTTCGCACGCGCTTGCCGAACCCCCGGCCTCCGGGCCCGCGATCGCCGAACCCGCACCCGCCGAGCCGGCACTGCCGACCGCTCAGCCGTGAGCGACGCCGACGATCTGGAGGCGTCGAAGGCGCCGCTGATGGAGCATCTGATCGAGCTGCGCCGGCGGCTGCTGATCAGTATCGCCGCGCTCGTCGTCGCCTTCGGGATCGCGTTCACCCAGTCGCGCGCGATCTTCGCCTTCCTCGTCCAGCCGCTGGTTCGCGCCGAGGGTGGGCGGCACACACAGCTGATCTACACCAAGCTGTACGAGGCGTTCTTCGTCGAGGTGAAGGTCGCCGCTTTCGCCGCGCTGTGCCTCGCCTTTCCGGTCATCGCCAACCAGCTGTGGGCGTTCGTCGCGCCCGGGCTCTACAAGAACGAGAAGCGTGCGTTCCTGCCGTTCCTGGTCATGACGCCGATCCTGTTCACCGCCGGCGCGGCACTCGCTTATTATGTCGTCGCGCCGATCTCGTTCCGCTTCTTCCTCAAGTTCGACGACAGCGGCGCGGCGACCGGGTTCGCCCAGACGGCGCTGCCGACGATGAACGATTATCTGTCGCTCATCATGCACTTCATGGCGGGATTCGGCATCGCCTTCCTGCTGCCGGTGCTGCTGATGCTGCTCGAGCGCGCCGGGATCGTCACCCGGGCGCAGCTGAAAGGCGGCCGCCGCTATGCGATCGTCGGCGCGTTCGTCGTCGCCGCCGTCCTCGCGCCGCCGGACGTTGTGTCGCAGGCGCTGCTCGCGCTGCCGCTGATCGCGCTCTACGAGGCCTCGATCGTCGGCATCTGGTTCAGTGAGCGCAAGCGCGTCCGCTCCGCGGCGCAGCTTCCCGCCATCGTCGACCAAACGCCGGCCGCCGGCGCGGAACAGGTGGCTCCCGCCGCCGAATAGGCACCGGTCGGCGCAAGCCACTGGATTTCTTGAGCTGCAGATGTTGAAAGGCCCGCTGCCGGGGGGGTGGCAGCGGGCCGATCGATGTGTTGGGCCCGGTCACATTCGGGGGGGATGACGTGACCGGGCCCTGTGGGGGCCGCGGGAGCGGGGGGGCATGTACCGCGGTCCTGGCTGCATAACGGCCGCGCACATGCGGGGTTCCACCCCGAACGAGTTTTTTTCGAACATTTCTTCGCCGCCTCCGCAGGCCCCCGGAACCGAGCGCGCGATCCACGCGTCTCTGCCGCTACCCCCGTAACGACAGGCTGGCACGATGACCGACGACACGAGCAAGTTCTGGACGATGATCGACGACCTGCGCGTCGCGATGATGACGACCGAAACCGCGAACGGGCTCGAGAGCCGGCCGATGAGTGCCTACGTCGACAAGGACGCGCACACGATCACTTTCATCACGAAGCTCGACAGCGAGAAGAGCGGCGAGATTGCCGCCGACGCGCACGTCAACCTCGCCTTCGCCGACGCGTCGGCGAACAAGTACGTTTCGGTCACCGGCACGGCGCGGGTGACACGCGACGTTGCCCGGCAGAAGGAACTGTGGAACGCCTTTGCCGAGGCATGGCTGCCCGAAGGCCCCGAGGCGCCGACCGTCGGCCTGATCGACGTGACGCCGGCGCACGCGACGATCTGGGATTCGCCGGGCAAGATCGCCCAGCTGGTCCGGGTTGCGGCGGCCAACCTGACGCAGACGCCACCGAAGGACGACCGGGTCACCCGCGTCGACCTGTAGCCGCGCCCGGCGTGACAGCGGCCGCGGGGGGTCGTAGACCCGCGGCGTGGGTCACATCCTCCTGATCGTCGGGGGCGGCATCGCTGCCTTTCGCGCGCTCGACCTGACGCGGACGCTGCGCCGCGCCGGCCACCGGGTGACGCCGGTGCTGACCGCGGCGGGCGCGCGCTTCGTCACGCCGCTGTCGCTGTCGGCACTGGCCGCCAGCCCGGTGCATACCGACCTGTGGTCGCTCGACGAGGGCGGCGGCGATGGGGGCAGCAGGATGGGCCACATCGAGCTGTCGCGCGCCGCCGACCTCGTCGTCGTCTGCCCGGCGACCGCCGACCTGCTGGCGAAGATGGCGGCGGGGCTCGCCGACGACCTCGCGACGACGCTGCTCCTCGCCACCGACACGGCCGTCGTCGCCTTCCCGGCGATGAACGTCCGCATGTGGACCCATGCCGCGACCATCGCCAACGTCGCGACGCTGCGCGGCCGCGGGGTGATGGTCGTCGATCCCGACGACGGCGAGATGGCGTGCGGCGAGTTCGGGCCCGGGCGACTGCCGACGGTCGAGCGTATCGCCGCCACGATCGAGGCGGCGCTGGCCCCCGCGCCGCGCCCGCTCGCCGGCCGCCACGTCGTCGTCACCGCCGGGCCGACGCACGAACCGATCGACCCGGTCCGCTTCCTCGGCAACCGCTCGTCGGGCAAGCAGGGGTTCGCCATCGCCGCCGCGCTCGCCGGGTTGGGCGCGCGGGTGACGCTGGTGGCCGGGCCGGTCGCGCTGGCGACGCCGCCGGGGTGCGACCGGGTCGACGTCGCCACCGCCGCCGAGATGGCCGCCGCGGTCGCCGCCGCGCTGCCCGCGGACGCCGCCGTCCTCGTCGCTGCCGTTGCCGATTGGAGTGTCGTTCCCGCGGCCGCCAAGCTCAAGAAGGCCGACGGGCCGCCGGTGCTGACGCTCGCGCCGACGCCCGACATCCTCGCCGCCCTCGGCCAGGCGGCGGACCGCCCGCGCCTCGTCGTCGGCTTCGCCGCGGAGACGAGCGACACCGTCGCCGCCGCGGTCGCCAAGCGCGTCGCCAAGCGCGCCGACTGGATCGTCGCCAACGATGTCTCGGGCGACGTCATGGGCGGCGACGCCAACGCCGTCCATTTGGCCACCGCCGCCGGCGTCGAGGACTGGCCGCGGCTGCCCAAGGCCGAGGTTGCGCGCCGGCTCGCCGCCCGCATCGCCGCGGCGCTGGCATGAGCGAGGTCGACATCGCCGTCGAGGTGCTGCCGCATGCCGCCGGTCTGCCGCTGCCGGCCTATGCGACCGCCGGCGCGGCGGGGATGGACGTCGTCGCCGCCGATCGACGTGACGCTCGCCGCCGGAGCGCGGGCGGCGGTCGCGACCGGACTCAAGCTCGCCATCCCCGACGGCTACGAGGTTCAGGTCCGCCCGCGCTCCGGGCTCGCGCTCAAGCACGGGCTGACGGTGGCGAACGCGCCGGGGACGATCGACAGCGACTATCGCGGCGAGCTGATGGTCCTCCTCGCCAACCTCGGCGACGAGGCCGTGGCGATCACCCGCGGGATGCGGATCGCCCAGCTCGTGGTCGCGCCGGTCGTCCGCGGGCGCTGGGCGGTGGTCGCGACGGTCGCTGCCGATACGGTGCGCGGGAGCGGAGGCTTCGGCTCGACGGGGACGTGAACGACGACCAGCTCGACCGCTATGCGCGGCACATCGTCCTGAAGGAGGTCGGCGGCGCCGGCCAGGCGAAGCTGCTCGCGGCCAGCGTCGCGGTGGTCGGTGCGGGCGGGCTTGGCAGCCCGTGCCTGCTCTACCTCGCCGCCGCCGGTGTCGGGCGGCTGACGGTGATCGACGACGATCAGGTCGCGCGTATCGAACCTCCAGCGGCAGGTGCTGTTCGCGACCGCCGACGTCGGCCGCGCGAAGACCGCCGCCGCCCGCGACGCGCTCGGCCGCCTCAACCCGGACGTCGTCGTCACGGCGATCCCCGAGCGGCTGACCGCGACCAACGCCGCCGCCCTGCTCGCCGGCCACAACGTCGTCGCCGATGGCTCGGACAGCTTCGCGACACGGCTCGCCGTCGCCGACGCGGCGCTGGCTTTGCGCATCCCCCTCGTCTCGGCGGCGGTCGGGTCGTTCGAGGGGCAGCTCGCGACCTTTCGCGGGTGGGAGCGCGACGCCCCGTGCTATCGCTGCTTCGTCGGGGCCGACCCGGGACGCGAGGCGGCGAGCTGCGCCGACGACGGTATCCTCGGGCCGCTCGCCGGGGTCCTCGGCACGCTGCAGGCGCTCGAGGTGATCCGCGAGGTCACCGGCTTCGGCCCGGTCGCTGCGGGCAAGCTGCTGCTGTTCGATGCGCCTCAGCCTGCGCATGCGCACGATCGCGCTGGCCAAGGACCCGGCGTGCCCGGCATGCGGCGCGACATGACCGTGCTGGCGATCGTCGTCGGCGACCCGGCTCGCCTGCCCACCGCGCTGACGCTCGCCGCCGCGGCAGCGGCGCTCGGGCGCGACGTGGCGATGCTGTTCGACGGCGGCAGCGTAACGGCGCTCGCCGCCCCCGACCCGCTGCTCGCGACCGCGCTCGAGCTGGGGGTGCGCATCGTCGCCTGCCAGACCGGGCTTGCCGACGCCGGGATCGCCGCGGCCGCGCTGCCGCCGGGAGTCACGACGGGCGGCATGGTCGGTTTCCTCGCCGCGGCGGGCGACGCGCAGATCGTCCTCGCCTGATCCGCTCCCCGGAACCCCTCGCCCGACACCCGGCGCTGACCTCTTGCCCCGCCGCGCCATCCGGCCTACCCGGGCAATACAGCGATGCCGCCCCCGCCCCGCCCCAACCCCGTGCGCGGGTCCGCCGGTCTGTTGATCGGGCTGGCGAAGGCACTTGGCGCGCTCGTCCTCCTCGCGCTCATCGTCCTCGGCATCTCGGTCGTCGTCGCGATGGGGTCGCTGCCGACCTTCGACGAGTTCAAGAAGTCGCCCAACGGCCAGTCGGTCGAAATCCGCGGGGCCGACAACACGGTCCTCGTCACGCTCGGGCCGAGCTACGGCGAATGGCTGCCGTTCGCGCGCATCCCGCACACGATGACCGCGGCGATGATCGCGGTCGAGGACCGGCGCTTCTACGACCACCCCGGCGTCGATCCGATCGGCATCGCGCGGTCGCTGTACAGCAACGAGACGCGCGGCACCCGCCAGGGCGCGTCGACGATCACCCAACAGCTCGCGCGCAACGTCTTCCTGACGTCGAACCAGACCTATGGCCGCAAGATCCGCGAGGCGGTGCTGGCGCTCGCGATCGAGCGGCGCTTCACCAAGGAAGCGATCCTCGAGCTGTACCTGAACCGCGTCTACTTCGGCGGCGGCGCGTACGGCATCGACGCGGCGAGCCGCAAGTTCTTCGGCCACCCGGCCTCGTCGCTCAGCCTGCCCGAGGCGGCGATCATCGCCGGGCTGGTCAAGGCGCCGAGCCGCTATGCGCCGTCGGCCGATCCCGTCGCCTCGCGCAACCGCGCGGCGACCGTGATCGCAACGATGGTCGATTTGGGTTCGATCACGCCCGGCGAGGCGGCGGCGGCCGACCTCGGCTCGCTGCGCTTCACGCCGCAGGAGCGCCAGCCCGGCGTCCGCTATTTCACCGACTATGTCCTGCGCCAGGTCGAGACACTGACCGACGAGGCGGTCGAACCGCTGTCGGTGTCGACCACGCTCGACCCCGCCGGGCCAGCGCTACGCCGAGGCCGCGATCGCTGCCGAGGCCCCGGCGGGCACGCAGGGCGCGCTCGTCGCCCTCGCCCATGACGGCGCGGTCAAGGCGATGGTCGGCGGGCGCGACTATGTCACGAGCAATTACAACCGCGCTATCGACGCGCGCCGCCAGCCGGGGTCGAGCTGGAAACTGTTCGACTATGCCGCCGCGATCGAGAACGGCGTCCAGCCCGACGACACCGATCGTTGACTTACCCGTAACCATCGACGGCTGGTCGCCGCACAACTTCTCGCGCAGCTATGCCGGCACGGTCACCGTCCGCGACGCCTTCGCGCGGTCGATCAACACCGTCGCGGTCAAGCTCGCCGAGCGCGTCGGCTTCGACACCGTCGCCGAGACCGCGCGGCGCTTCGGCATCACCACCCCCATCGACCCGCGCCCGGCGATGAGCCTCGGCGCGTCGGACGTGACGCTGATCGAGCTGACCGCCGCCTATGCCGCCGTCGCCAACCAGGGGGTCGAGGCGCGGCCCTATGCGATCACGAAGATCGCCACCGCGGCCGGGCGCGTCCTCTACACGCGCGAGCCGCCGGAGGCACGCGTCGTCGTCGCGCCGTACGTCGCGGCCAAACTGACCGACCTGATGCAGGCCGCGGTCGTCTCGGGGTCGGGCCGCGCGGCGCAGATCGGCCGCCCGCTCGCGGGCAAGACAGGCACGACGTCGAGTAACCGCGATGGTTGGTTCGTCGGCTTCACCAGCGGCATGACCGCGGGCGTGTGGATGGGCCGCGACGACGCCAAGCCGGTCCCCGTACTCCAGGGCGGGCGCGCGCCGGCGCGGGCGTTCGCCGCATACATGGCGCGCGCTGTCGGCGGCACGCCGCCGGCCCCGCTGACCACCGACGTCGCCGCCCCCGACCTCGGCCTCGAGCCCGACGACCAGGTCTACGGTATCGCCCCCGACGCGGCCGCGCCGGGCGTCCCGGCGAAAGCGTCGCCGGCGAAGTCGACCTCAACCGGCCGCGCGCGCGCCCGCCGCGCGACCCCGACCCGTATCAGGGCGAGGCGCTGCCGCGCGACCCGAGCGACGATTACCCCGACCAGCGCACGGCGCCGCGGCTCGACGACCGCTGGCTCGACAGCACACTCAACGGCCCGCCGCGCTGACGCGGGACTGCAGAGAGGACAGCCGACCGGCCCGGCCGCTGTCCTACACCGTTGTTAAGGCGTACTGTTCCGGCTGACCGAGTTGCCGGAAGCGGTGGCGCGCTGCTCTTTCTCATGGTTGGTGGTGCGCCGGAACCGGCAACCGATTTCACGCTTCCGTCGTGTCAACTTAGTGACGTTCGGGCGGTGATGTTCGTCCGACTGTGGCGATCAGGATCGGCCGGATGGATGCGTTGCGCGAATTCCTCCCCTGCGGCGACGTGTGAAGAATGCGAAGTTACGGCCGCTCGTCAGTGGAGCGGACCGGTCCATTCGCGGGCGACCTCGGCGTCGGGGTCGCCGCGGCGCGGAACCCCTCCGAGCCGTCGCCAAGCCCATGCGCTCGCCCCGCGGACGACCGGCGCGGCATCGTCGAGCAGCGGCGCGAGAGCGGTCAGCAGCGCCGGATCGCCGCTGTTCCCCGCCGCGATCGCCGCGTTGCGGACGAAGCGGTCGCGCCCGATGCGCTTGACCGGCGACTTGGCGAAGACGGCGCGGAACGCCGCGTCGTCGAGCGCGAGGAGGTCGGCGAGCCGCGGCGCGACGAGCTCGGCGCGCGGGGCGAAGCTCATGTCGTGCGCGGCGCGGGCGAACTTGTTCCACGGGCAGACGCTCAGGCAATCGTCGCAGCCGTAGATCCGGTTGCCGATGGCGGCGCGAAACTCGACCGGGATCGGCCCGGCATGCTCGATCGTCAGGTACGAGATGCAGCGGCGCGCATCGAGCCGGTACGGCGCAGGGAAAGCGTTCGTCGGACAGGCACGCTGGCACGCGTCGCACGAACCGCAAAGGTCCGTCGCGGGTGGGCTCGGGGCGAGGTCCAGCGTGGTGAAGATCGCGCCGAGGAACAGCCAGCTGCCGTGATCGCGACTAACCAGATTGGTGTGCTTGCCTTGCCAGCCGAGTCCCGCCGCCGCCGCCAGCGGCTTCTCCATGACCGGCGCGGTGTCGACGAAGACCTTGAGCGGGGCAGGCGCGGCGGCGACCATCCAGCCGGCCGAGCGCCTTCAGCCGCCGCTTGACGCTGTCGTGATAGTCGCCGCCGAGCGCATAGACGCTGATCGCCCCGCGGTCGCCGTGCCCCGCCAGCCGCAGCGGGTCGAGCGCGGGTGCGTAGTCGACCCCGAGCATGACGACCGAGCGCACTTCGGCCCACAGCGCTGCCGGCGACGCGCGCCGGTCGGCGGTGTCGGACATCCACCCCATGTCGCCGTGCATCCCGGCGGCGAGCCACGCCCGCAACCGCTCACCGGCGCGCGGCGCGGCGTCGGCGCGGGCGATGCCGAGGGCGGCGAAGCCGTGGCTGGCGGCGGCCTCGCGGAGCCGGGCGGTAAAGTCCTCCCCCACCAGGGGAGAGGCCGGGTCACCAGTCGAGCTTGTCATAATGCGCTGGTGGCGGCAGGCCTTCCATCCGCTCGCCGAGCATCGGCCGGAAGGTCGGGCGCGACTTCAGCGCCGAGTACCACTGCCGCGACGCCTCGTGCCCCTCCCAGTCGATCCCGCCGAGATAGTCGGCGACCGATACCTGCGCCGCCGCGGCGATGTCGGCGAGACCGAACGCCGGTCCCGACAGCCAGCGCCGCCGGTCGAGCAGGAAGTCGAGATAGTCGAGGTGGCTCTCCGCCGCCTTCGCGGCAGCCCGCACCACCCGCGCGTCGGGCGCGGTCCGCTCGACCAGCCGCTTGAACATCCGCTCGGCGAGCAGGGGGATGACGACCTCGCCATAGAACTTGCCCTCGAACCACGCGGTCACCCGCCGCGTCTCGGCGCGCTCGATCGCCCCCGAACCGAGCAGCGGCGAGCGGTCGACCGTCTCCTCGAGATACTCGGCGATGGCGCCCGAGTTCGGCGATCACCGTCGGCCCGTCCCGGAGCACCGGCGTCTGGCCGGCGGGGCTCAGCTCCATGAAGCCGTCGCGCCGCTCCCACGGTCGCTCGGCGACGAGCTCGACCGCAACCCCCTTCTCGGCGCACTGGAAGCGGACCTTGCGGCTGAACGGACAGAGCGTGAAGTGATGGAGTTGCCACATGCGATCCGACCCTAGCGCCAGCGTCGCCGCCGCGTCACGGGGTTAGTTGGGTCCAAACTCGATCCACGCCGGCGCATGGTCGCTCGACCCTATTCCCGAGCGCGCCTCGCGGTCGACGCCGGCCGCCTTCAGCCGCGGCGCGAGGTCGGGGCTGACGAGCAGGTGGTCGATCCGCATGCCGGCGTCGCGGGCGAAGGCGTTCCGGAAATAGTCCCAGAAGGTGTACATCGGCGCGGTCGGGTGGAGCGCCCGCAGCGCGTCGGTCCACCCCTGCGCGACGAGTGCGGCATAAGCGGCGCGCGGCTCGGGCTGGATCAGCGCGTTGCCCGCCAGCGCGCCCGGGCGGTAGATGTCGAGGTCGGTCGGGATGACATTGTAGTCGCCCGCCAGCACCACCGGCACCTTCGCCGCGAGCAGCGTCGCGGCATAGGCGTTGAAGGCCGCGAACCAAGCCAGCTTGGCGTCGAACTTCGGCCCCGGCCACGGATTGCCGTTGGGCAGGTAGAGCCCGCCGACGAGGACGCCAGCGACCGCCGCCTCGATGTACCGGCTCGCCTCCGGCGTCGGGTCGCCGGGGAAGCCGCGCCGGGTCAGCACCGGCTCGTGGCCGCGGGCGAGGATGGCGACACCGTTCCACCGGCTCTGCCCGTGCCACACCGCGCCGTAGCCCGCCCGCTCGAGGGCGGCGGCGGGGAACTTGTCCTGCGGAGCCTTCAGTTCCTGCAGGGTGACGACGTCGGGCTTGGCGCGGTCCAGCCACGCGACGAGGTTGGCCAGCCGGCCGTTGACGCCGTTGACGTTGTAGGTCGCGATCCTCACCGCCGCTCGACCCGAAAGCCGCCGTCGGTCGCGGTCAGGATGTAGCCGCGCTCGGTGGCATAGGCGGTCACCTCGCCCGCCGCGTTCGCGTCGTCGCTGAGCAGATCGACCACCGCCGCGCCGTCGCGCAGCGCGCGGTCGAGGCGCAGGACCGGCCACGGGCAGCGCAGGCCGCGGGCGTCGACGAGGCGCGGGGTCATGACACCCGCCTAGCACCCGCGCACGGTCGTCGCCAGCGCCGGCACGGCGGGCGTGGCCAGCGTGGCCAGAGGATCTGTAAGCCGGGTTCTGTCCGGGGGTGCCAGGTCGCCCTGGCACCCCGTGGACGGCCATTCCTCTACGACCGGCATTGCTGCCGGCCTCCAGCGACCAACCCGGACGACTGGGCCGGTTCCTGCCCTGTCGCTGCCGAAGCCGCGACGCGCCGTCCCTATTCGGTCTTGCTCCCGGTGGGGTTTACCATGCCGCTGGCCGTTACCGGCAGCGCGGTGCGCTCTTACCGCACCCTTTCAGCCTTGCCGGGCAAGCCCGGCGGTCTCCTCTCTGTGGCACTGTCCCTGGGGTCGCCCCCGCCGGGCGTTACCCGGCACCGTCGTTCCGTGGAGCCCGGACTTTCCTCCCCCGCCCCAAAGCTCGAAAGCCGGTGCGGCGGCGGCCGTCCGATCCTCTGGCCGACGCCGGGCATAGGCGCGTGGCAGCGGCTTGCCAAGCCGCCGCACCCGGTTCACAGGGCGCGGGTCGCTGTGGAGGTTCGGATGCGCGCGCTGATCGTCGTCTCGCTGGTCGTGAGCGTCGCCGGCTGCTCGTCGGCGCGCCAGGCGCTCGGCTTCTACAAGCACCAGGCCGACAAGGGCGTGACGCTCGGCGGCGGCCAGCCCGGCGAAGGCTCCGCGCCGCCGGGATCGAACGGGTCGGAGACCACCGCCGCCCCGGCGTCATCGCGCACGGCCGCACGGACACCGAAGCAGACGCTCCCCACCGGGCTCGCCGGCGACAAGGAGCACCACGCCTATACGAGCGACGCGCCGAAGTAGGTCAGACGAGTTCGAGTCCGGGCTCGGCGGCCACCCCGCGTGCGGCGACCCGCTGCGCCCAGTCGACGATCTCGAGCCGGCCGCTGGCATGTTCGACGAGCGCGGTGCAGCTCTCGACCCAGTCGCCGTCGTTGTAATAGGTGACGCCGCCGAACTCGCGGATCTCGGCCGAATGGATGTGGCCGCAGACGACCCCGTCGACGCCGCGGTCACGCGCCGCGTGGGCAACCGCCTCCTCGAAGCGCGAAACGAAGGCGACCGCGTTCTTGACCTTCTTCTTGATGTGCGCCGACAGCGACCAGTACGGCAGGCCGCAGCGGCGGCGGACGCGGTTGAAGCCGATGTTGAGCCGCAGCAGCGCGGCATAGGCATAGTCGCCGAGGAAGGCGAGCCACTTGGCATAGAGCACGACCCCGTCGAACTCGTCGCCGTGTAAGACGAGCAGCCGGCGCCCGTCGGCGGTGGTGTGGAGCGCCTCGGCCACGACATCGACGCCGCCGAAGCTGAGGCCCGTATAGTCGCGTAGCACTTCATCGTGGTTGCCGGGGATATAGACGACCCGCGTTCCCTTGTTGGCGAGCTTGAGGACACGCCGGACGACGTCGTTGTGACGCGGCGGCCAGTACCAGCCACGCTTGAGCCGCCAGCCGTCGATGATGTCGCCGACGAGGTAGAGCGTCTCGGGCTGGATGCTCTTGAGGAAGTCGAGCAGCAGGTCCGCGTTGCACCCCGACGTGCCGAGATGGGTGTCGGAGATCCAAACGGTGCGGAAGCGCAGCTTGCGCTTGGGTAGCGTGTCGTCGTCCTCGCTGCCCCAGCCGGGGACCGCCGTCGCCACGCGCGCCGCGGCGACCGAGGGGAAGCCGGGGGCGAGTGCGGTCAGGGGGAGCGGCGCCATGGGACATACCCGCGGGGAACTGTTCAAGTTCTACTACATCTAGCCTGTGACGCTTTGGCGACACTGTCGATTGCGTCCGGTGCGCGACTTCCTACCTGAGGGGACAACTCCGAAGGAGGTCTCGCGATGATTACCCGCCGCCCCGCCGCCGCCCGCGGTCACAGCAACATCGGCTGGCTCGACGCGCGCTTCAGCTTCAGCTTCGCCGACTATTACGATCCCGCCCACATGGGGTTCGGGCCGCTGCGGGTGATCAACGAGGACCGCATCGCCGCCGGCGCCGGCTTCGGCGAGCATGGCCATGCCGACATGGAGATTGTCTCGTACATCGTCGCGGGCGCGATGGCGCACCGGGACTCGATGGGCAACGCGACGGTCATCCGTCCCGGCGAGATCCAGCGGATGACGGCCGGTACCGGCGTTCGCCACGCCGAGATGAACCCGAGCGCGACCGAGCCGATCCACTCGTTCCAGATCTGGATCGTGCCCGACCGCCGCGGCCTGACTCCCGGCTACGAGCAGGTGCGCCTGCCGCCGGCGATACCCGGCGGCCTGACGCTGCTCGCCGCGCCCGAGCCCACGCCTGGCGCGGTCGTCATCCACCAGGACGCGCGGCTGTACCGCGCGACACCGGCGGTGGGCGCCGCGGTCGACCTGCACCTCTCGCCCGGACGCCGGGCCTGGCTTCAGGTCGTGGCGGGCGCGGTCGATGCGAACGGGGTCGCACTGGCCGCCGGCGATGGGGCGGCGGTCACCGACGAAGCGGCGCTCCGCCTTAGCGGCGACGGCGAGCTGCTGGTATTCGATCTCCCCTGAGCGGCGTTGAACCGGCGGCGGAACATCGCGCCTGCCGCACGGTTGAACCCGCACATCTATCTTTGGGAGACCCTCATGTTCCTCGGCCTCGCGCTCATCCTGATCATCCTGTGGGCGGCGGGTTTCCTCGCCTTCCACATCGCCGGCGGGCTGATCCACCTGCTGCTCGTGATCGCGCTGATCAGCATCATCGTGCACTTCGTCCGCGGTCGCTCGTCGACGATCTGACCGGAGGCAAAGGCGACAGGCCGGAAGCGCGAACGCTTCCGGCCATCGCTGCCGTCACCGGGACTGACGACGCTGCATGGTCGGGGCGAGAGGATTCGAACCTCCGGCCCCTGCCTCCCGAAGACAGTGCTCTACCAGGCTGAGCTACGCCCCGACGCAAGGCGCGAGGCTATAGCCGCCACCCACGCCCGGCGCAACCACCGTCTGCCCCTACGATCCATGCGCCGTCGCGCGCAGTCGGTCGCGTCCGACGATCTTTTCGCGCGGTGCCGGATGCGTCGCCGCAGCGGTTTCGGCGGCGTCGATCGCCTGCCAACCCGAAAACATGACCGGCCGAATTCCTCGGGAGGCGAGCAGAGAATCGAGGCCCAAGCCGCCGGTACGCCCTCTCGCCGTCACCTCGGCGGCGATCCGTTCGGCGACGGACGCCCCGTCGGGCTTGTTCGTCCCAATCGTCCCCGACGGCCCGCGCCGCGCCCACCCCGAGACGTACAGGCGATCGGCTATGCGCCCCGACTCGTTGAGGAAAACACCTTTCGTGTCGTCGAACGGCACGTCCGCGATCGGTGTGCTCGAATAGCCGATGCAGGCGACGATCAGGCCGCAGTCGAGCGTGTGCAGGTCGCCGGTACCGACAGCGCTGCCGTTCTCCAAGCGGGTTCGTTCGAGTGTCAGCCTGAGCCCGACGTCAGCCGGCTCGATGCGAACCGGACGGGTGAAGAAATCGAACGTGATCGTCGCCGGCGTCGCCCGCTCGCGGCGCGGCGGCGAAGGCGCGGAGTGTGGCGACGACCTTGCGCAGCCCGGGCTCGAGCGCGGCGTCGCCGGCCGGGTCGGGCAGGTCGGCGGCGGCGACCACCGGCCGCGCCCGGGCCAGGTCGCCGAGTTCGCCCATCTCCTTCGGCGTGAAGCTCGCCTGATGCGGGCCGCGGCGGCCGACGATGTGGATGTCGCGGACGGCGCTGGCCGCCAGCGCCGCGGCGGGCGTGCGCGGCGAGGTCGGCGTGGGCGAGTTCGGCGGGCGTTTTGGCAAGGATTCGAGCGACATCGATGGCGACGTTGCCGTTGCCGACGACCGCCACGCGAGGGTGGTCCAGCGGTACGTCGAGGTCGGCGAAATCGGGATGCCCGTTGTACCAGCCGACGAACGCACCCGAGCCGAGAACGCCCGGCAGATCGTCGCCGGGCACGCCGAGGCGGCGGTCGCGTGGAGCGCCGGTGGCGATGACGACGGCGTCGTAGAGGGCCAGCAGGTCGTCGATCGCGACGCCTTCCTCTCCAACAACAACATCGCCCACGAACCGGACACCGCCGGCAAGAACAGCATGGTAGCGGCGGTCCACCGCCTTGATCGACTGGTGGTCGGGGGCGACGCCGGCTCTGATCAATCCGTAAGGCGTTGGCAGCGCATCGATAATGTCGATGGCGACGGCGTCGCCCAGCCGACGTGCGAGCGCTTCGGCGGTGTAGAAGCCCGCCGGCCCGGCTCCGACGATGGCGACATGAAGCATCGGTGCACCTCCCCCGTCGCAGTGTGGCGGCGGCGGTTCCTTTGGCAACCCCCCTCTGCTACGGCTCGCCGATGACCGCCCCTCTCGACCGCATCCGCAACTTCTCGATCATCGCGCATATCGACCACGGCAAGTCGACGCTCGCCGACCGGCTGATCCAGCGCACCGGCGGCCTCACCGCACGCGAGATGAGCGAGCAAGTCCTTGACAACATGGATATCGAGCGCGAGCGCGGGATTACCATCAAGGCGCAGACCGTCCGCCTCGACTACAATGGCTATGTCCTCAATCTGATGGACACGCCGGGCCACGTCGACTTCGCCTACGAGGTGAGCCGCAGCCTGGCGGCATGCGAGGGCGCGCTGCTCGTCGTCGACGCCGCGCAGGGCGTCGAGGCGCAGACGCTGGCCAACGTCTACCAGTCGATCGAGCATGACCACGTCATCGTGCCGGTTATCAACAAGGTCGACCTGCCGGCGGCCGAGCCCGAGCGGGTCAAGCAACAAATCGAAGATGTTATCGGTATTTCGACCGAGGATGCGGTGCTGACGAGCGCCAAGACCGGCATCGGGATCGACGATGTCCTCGACGCCATCGTCCGCCTGATCCCGCCGCCGCAGGGCGATCCGGCGGCGCCGCTGAAGGCGATGCTCGTCGACAGCTGGTACGACCCGTATCTCGGCGTCGTCATCTTGGTTCGGGTGATCGACGGGTCGCTGAGGAAGGGTCAGCAGATCGTCTTCATGGCGCAGGGAACGCAGCATCTCGTTGATCGCGTTGGCTGTTTCCGCCCGAAGATCGAGTTGCTCGATACTCTCGGGCCGGGCGAGATCGGCTTCATCACGGCGCAGATCAAGGAGGTCGCGCAGACCAACGTCGGCGACACGATTACCGACGCCAAGCGCCCGGCGGCGACCCCTCTGCCCGGCTTCAAGGAGGTCCAACCGGTTGTCTTCTGCGGCCTTTTCCCGGTCGACGCGGCCGATTTCGAGAAGTTGCGCGACAGCCTCGGCCGGCTGCGGCTCAATGACGCGAGCTTCACCTTCGAGACGGAGAGCAGCGCCGCGCTCGGCTTCGGCTTTCGCTGCGGCTTCCTGGGGCTCTTACACCTTGAAATCATTCAGGAACGGCTGACGCGCGAATACGACCTCGACCTGATTACGACGGCGCCGTCGGTCGTCTACAAGATGCTGCTGCGCGACGGCAGTACGCTCGAACTGCACAACCCGTCCGACATGCCCGATCCAAGTACGATCGAGCTGATCGAGGAGCCGTGGATTGAAGCGACGATCTTTACGCCCGACGAGTATTTGGGTGTCGATCCTGAAGCTGTGCCAGGACCGGCGCGGAATACAGACGAACCTGACCTATGTCGGCGGCCGGGCGCAGGTCGTCTATGAGCTGCCGCTGAACGAGGTGGTGTTCGACTTCTATGATCGGCTGAAGTCGATCAGCCGCGGGTATGCGAGCTTCGATTATCACCAGATCGGCTACCGCGAGGGCGAGTTGGTCAAGATGACGATCATGGTCAACGCCGAACCCGTCGACGCGCTGAGCATGATCGTCCACCGCGACGCCGCCGAGGCGCGCGGACGGCATATGTGCGAGCGAATGAAGGACCTTATCCCCCGCCACCTGTTCAAGATCCCGGTCCAGGCGGCGATCGGCGGCAAGGTCATCGCGCGCGAGACGATCGCCGCGATGCGCAAGGACGTGACCGCAAAATGCTATGGCGGCGACATCAGCCGGAAGAAGAAGCTGCTCGACAAGCAGAAGGAGGGGAAGAAGCGAATGCGCCAATATGGTTCGGTCGACATCCCCCAGGAGGCGTTCATCGCGGCACTGAGGATGGGCGACGCGAACTGATGCGGTTCGCCCGCCGTGACGCGCCGTGCGCTGTACCTTGACCATTGCGCGGCACCGCCGGTGCACGGCGCTGCGGCGCAGCCGACCCCTTGCACTAAGCCGCCGCCGGGGTGACATTGAGGGTCGACGGCGGCGCTTCTGACGCGTCGCCGCGGGAGATGTCCATGCCCGCCTTTACCCGCGACCTCGAACAGACCCTGCACAATGCGCTCGCCGAGGCGACGCGGCGCCGCCACGAATATGCGACGCTCGAGCACCTGCTGCTCGCGCTCGCCGGCGACACCCATGCCGCGGCGGTGATGAAGGCGTGCGCGGTCGATACCGACGAGCTCCGCGCCCAGGTCGCCAAGTATCTCGACACCGAGCTCGGCGCGCTCAGGACCGACGCCAGCGTCGATCCCTCGCCGACGGCCGGGTTCCAGCGCGTCGTCCAGCGCGCGATCCTCCACGTCCAGTCGTCGGGGCGCGAGGAGGTGACCGGGGCGAACGTCCTCGTCGCGCTGTTCAGCGAGCGCGAGAGCCACGCCGTGTTCTTCCTCCAGCAGCAGGACATGACCCGCCTCGATGCGGTCAGCTTCATCGCCCACGGCATCGCCAAGACGGGCCCGAGCGAGACGCGCTCGGTCCGCGGCAGCACCGGGCCCAAGGGCGCGTCGTCGGACGACGACGGCGACGACAAGCCGGCGAAGGGCGAGAAGAAGGGCGGCGAGAACGCGCTCAAGCAGTTCACCGTCAACCTCAACGAAAAGGCGAAGACCGGCAAGATCGATCCGCTGATCGGCCGCCACGCCGAGGTCGACCGGACGATCCAGATCCTGTGCCGTCGCAGCAAGAACAACCCGCTGTACGTCGGCGAGCCCGGCGTCGGGAAGACCGCGATCGCCGAAGGCCTCGCGCGCAAGATCATCGAGGGCGACGTTCCCGATGTCCTCAAGCCGGCGGTGATCTACAGCCTCGACATGGGGGCGCTGCTCGCCGGCACGCGCTATCGCGGCGACTTCGAGGAGCGGCTGAAGAACGTCGTCAACGAACTCGAGAAGCTGCCGCATGCGGTGCTGTTCATCGACGAGATCCACACGGTCATTGGTGCCGGCGCGACGAGCGGCGGGGCGATGGACGCGTCGAACCTGCTCAAGCCGGCGCTTTCCAGCGGCGCGATCCGCTGCATCGGCTCGACGACGTACAAGGAGTTCAGGAACCATTTCGAGAAGGACCGCGCGCTGCTGCGGCGCTTCCAGAAGATCGACGTCAACGAGCCGACCGTCGATGACGCGGTCAAGATCCTGATGGGGCTGCGCTCGAGCTACGAGAAGCACCACCAGCTTAAGTACACGCCCGAGGCGATCAAGGCCGCGGTCGAGCTGTCGGCGCGCTACATCAACGACCGCAAGCTGCCCGACAAGGCGATCGACGTGATCGACGAGAGCGGCGCGTCGCAGATGCTCGTGCCCGAGGCGAAGCGGAAGAAGACGATCGGCGTCAAGGAGATCGAGGCGGTCATCGCGACGATGGCGCGCATCCCGCCGAAGTCGGTGTCGATCGACGACAAGAAGGCGCTCGGCACGCTCGAGGCCGACCTCAAGCGCGTCGTCTTCGGCCAGGACAAGGCGATCGAGCGCGTTGCGTCAGCGATCAAGCTCAGCCGTGCTGGCCTGCGCGAGCCGAACAAGCCGATCGGCAACTACCTGTTCAGCGGCCCCACCGGCGTCGGCAAGACCGAGGTGGCGAAGAGCCTCGCCTCGATCCTCGGCATCCCGCTGACGCGCTTCGACATGAGCGAGTACATGGAGCGCCACTCGGTCAGCCGGCTGATCGGCGCGCCCCCGGGCTATGTCGGGTTCGACCAGGGCGGGCTCTTGACCGACGCGGTCGACCAGAACCCGCACGGCGTGCTGCTCCTCGACGAAATCGAGAAGGCGCACCCCGACCTGTTCAACATCCTGTTGCAGGTGATGGACAACGGCAAGCTGACCGACCACCACGGCAAGACGGTCGATTTCAGGAACACGATCCTGATCATGACGACCAACGCCGGCGCCGCCGACATGGCGCGCGAGGGGCTCGGCTTCGGCGCGGCGAGCCGCGAGGGCGAGGACGAGGAGGCGATCAAGCGGATGTTCACGCCCGAGTTCCGCAACCGCCTCGACGCCGTCGTCCCGTTCGAGGCGCTGCCGCCGTCGGTCATCCTGCGCGTCATCGACAAGTTCGTGCTCCAGCTCGAGCTCCAGCTGTCGGAGCGCGAGGTGCATATCGGCCTCGACGAGCCGGCGAAGGACTGGCTGATCGCGCGCGGCTACGACAAGTCGATGGGCGCGCGGCCGATGGCGCGGCTGATCCAGGAGAAGATCAAGCAGCCGCTCGCCGAGGAGCTGCTGTTCGGCAAGCTGGTCCGCGGCGGCGAGGTCCGGGTCCACGTCAAGGACGACGCGCTGGCGTTCGAGATCATCAAGGCCGCGCCCAAGCCGAAGCGGGTAAAGAAGGTCGCCGGCGACACCGCGGCCGGCGAGGGTCCGCCTCCCGAGGCCCCGGTGGCCGACGGCGACACGCCGCTGGTCGAGGTGTAGCGCGGTCCTCCCCGCGGTGCGGGGAGGTGGCGCGAAGCGCCGGAGGGGCGGTTGTCCGAGTGGCCGCCGCCTCTCGCCGACCGCCCCAGCGTCCGCCTGCGGCTGCCAACTCCCCGCGTGCGGGGAGGAACTTGCGCGCTGCCCTGAGATGCGGGACGGCCGCGCTTCGCGGCAATCTTTCGGTCCGTCGCGCCATTAACCCTGCCGCAGCGCGGCCGTTAGCCAGTGTGACCGGGGGGACATCGTGTCGCCTCTCGCCTGGAGACCGCCACGATGCGCCTTGCCCTTCTCGCCGCCGCCCTGGCCGCGGCTGCCGCCACCCCCGCCGCCGCCGACATCACCGCCTTCGCCAATTACTCGGGCGTCGGCGGAGCCAATATGTACTGGCAGCGGACGGGGACGGTCTATTCGGCGAGCGGCACGCCGGCGCAGGTGGCGGCGAGCAAGGCGTCGGCGCAGGCGACCGCGGGCGGCCACTTCTTCACCATCGCTACCCCGGGTTCGACGACGGCGGGATCGGTCGCGGCCAAGTTCACCTTCCTCGATCCGGCCTTGTGGTCGCTCGGCGCGCTCGACGCGTCGTACACGTTCGACGCGGTGGCGACGCCGGGGTCGGTCGCGCAGACCGCGGGCGGCTTTGCGTACCAGCCGATCGTATCGGGCAGTTTCTCGTTCCGCTACACCGGCGCGGCCCCGCTCGTCGTCGCCGGCAAGACGTTCGGCAGCGGGGCCAACCTGCTGTCGGCGCGGTTCTCGGGCGGCACGATCGCCGGCCAGATCGGTGCGACGTCGGGCAGCGCCAACGCGTCGAGCTCGGTCGCCGGCGAGACGATCGCCTATTCTTCCGACTTCATCGACTTTACCCACACCGTGTCGCAGGATCTGTCGATCAGCCTGTCGTCGATCACCCGCGGGCTGTCGGCGAGCCCGTACCAGGCGCTGCGATCGTTCGCGACGACGACGACGGGGTCGTTCTCCACCGACCCCGCGCCGATCCTGTCGCCGGCCCCCGAGCCCGCGGCATGGGTGCTGCTCGCCGCCGGCTTCGGCCTCGTCGGCGGGGCGCAGCGCAGCGCGCGCCCGGCCCCGCGCGGTATCGTCAGCGCCAACAAAGCCGTTTGAGGCCGCGGTCTGGTCGGGCATAGTCGCGCGACCCGACCGGAGCCGCCCCGCATGACGACGCCCCGCCCTGCCGTCACCCAGGCGATGATCGACCTGTACGACCGCTTCACCCACGGCTCCGGCGGGCCGGTCGCGCGGCGCGAGATGATGGCCGGCCTCGCCCGCCTCGCCGGCGGGGCGGCGGCGGCAAGCGCGGTCCTGCCGCTGATCGCCGGCTCGCCCGCGGCCGCGTCGATCGTCGCCGCCGAAGACAAGCGGGTCATCGCCGAGACTGCGGCGTGGCCCGGGGGCACCATCCACCGCCTGTCGGGCTACCTCGTCCGCCCCGCGGTCAGCGACAAGCTCAGCCTCGGCGCGGTGATGCTGGTCCACGAGAACCGCGGCCTGACCGAGCACATCAAGGACGTCGCGCGGCGGCTGGCGCTCGAGGGCTTCATCGTGCTCGCCCCCGACTTCCTGTCACCCGACGGCGGCACCCCGGCCGACGAGAACCGCGCGCGCGAGATGATCGGCAAGCTCGGCCGCGACGCGACGGTCGCCGACGGCGTCGCGACGGTCGACTATCTGGCGAGCGTCAAAGGCGGCAACGCGCGCGTCGGCACGGTCGGCTTCTGCTGGGGCGGCGGCATGGTCAACGCCGTCGCCTGCGCGGCGGGAGCGCGGCTGCGCGCGGGCGTCGCCTATTACGGGCCGCAGCCGCCCGCCGCGCTAGTGCCGGCGATCAAGGCGCGCATGCTGCTCCACTACGCCGGACTCGACGAGCGGATCGACGCCGGCATCCCCGCCTACGAGGCCGAGTTGAAGGCGGCGCACGTCAAGTATGAGGCGTTCGTCTACCCGGGGGTCAACCACGCCTTCAACAACGACACGTCGGCCGAGCGCTACAACAAGGACGCCGCCGACCTCGCGTGGAAGCGCACGGTCGAGTTCCTGCACTCGACCATCGGCTGAGGCTCGCGACCAAGGTTGGCGGCTGCGGCGGCTGAGGCCGACACCGGCGGCCGCACCACAGGTGCCTTTACATGCAATTGCATCTATCCTAGCCTCGCTGGCATGGACACGCCGTGCACCGCGATGGTCGCCCGCCGCTTCGCGCGGCGCGTCAGCGCGATCTACGACGCCGCGCTCGGGGCCCACGGGCTGACCGTCGGGCAGTTCGGCATCCTCGCCAATCTGCGACGACGCGAGGCGACCGGCGTCGCCGCGCTTGCCGCGCGGCTGTCGAGCGACGCGTCGACCTGCTCGCGGCTGCTGAAGCCGCTCGCCGCCGCCGGGTTGCTGACGATCGCGCCCGATCCCGCCGACCGCCGCGCGCGCGCCGTCCGCCTGACCGATGCCGGGGCTGCGCGCGTCCGCGCCGCGCGGCCGGCGTGGGAAGCGGCGCAGGCGACGGTCGCCGAGCGGCTCGGCGACGCGCGGCTGGTGACCCTGCGCACCGCGGTCGACGACGCCTATCTTCGGCTGGAGACCGCTGCATGACCGAACGTTCCCCCTTGCCGTCGGCGGCGGCGCGGACCCCGCTGCCGCGCGAGGCCGTGCTCACGATGCCGGGACTCGAGCTGATGCGGGCGATGGTCGACGGCCGCCTGCCCGGTGCGCCGATCGCGGCGCTGATGAACATGCGCGCCGGCACGGCCGACCCGGGCGTCGTCGAATTCACCGCAACGCCGGGTCCCGAGCACTACAACCCGCTCGGCACCGTCCACGGCGGGTTCGCCGCGACGCTGCTCGACAGCTGCATGGGGTGTGCGGTCCACACGACGCTGCCGGCCGGGACCGGCTACACCTCGATCGACATCAACGTGACCTACGTCCGCGCGATCACCACCGCGACCGGCGAGGTCACCGCGCGCGGCGAGGTCATCCATGCCGGGCGGCGGGTGGCGACGGTGCGCGGCACGCTGACCAACGCCGTCGGCACGGTCCTCGCCCACGGCACGTCGTCGTGCCTCGTCTTCGAGCTGCCGCGATGAGCGCCCCTGTGGCCATCGTCATCGGTGCCGGCGACGCCACCGGCGGCGCGATCGCCCGGCGCTTCGCGCGCGACGGCATGACCGCCGTCGTCGTCCGCCGGACGGCGAGCGCGCTCGAACCGCTCGTCGCAGCGATCGCGGCCGACGGCGGGCGGGCGGTGGCGATGGCGACCGATGCGCGCGACGAGGACGCGATGGTCGCGCTGTTCGACCGCGTCGAGGCCGAGGTCGGGCCGGTCGCGGTCGCGGTGTTCAACGTCGGGGCCAACGTCCCCTCGCCGATCCGCGACGAGACCGCGCGCAAGTACCGCAAGATCTGGGAGCTCGCCGCGCTCGGCGGCTTCCTCACCGGGCGCGAGGCGGCGCGCGTCATGGTCCCGCGCGGGAGCGGCACGATCCTGTTCACCGGCGCGACGGCAAGCCTGCGCGGCGGCGCGGGGTTCGCCGCCTTCGCCGGGGCCAAGCACGCGCTGCGGGCGCTGGCGCAAAGCATGGCGCGCGAGCTCGGGCCGCAGGGCATCCACGTCGCCCACGTCGTCGTCGACGGCGCGATCGACACCGACTTCATCCGCACGAACTTCCCCGACCGCTACGCCGCCAAGGCCGACGGCGGCATTCTCGACCCCGACCATATCGCCGACATGTACGCGTTCCTCCACGCCCAGCCGCGCGACGCGTGGACCCACGAACTCGACCTGCGGCCGTGGACGGAGAAGTTCTGATGGCGGGCACGATCGAGTTCCTGTTCGATTTCGTCTCGCCGGCGAGCTACCTCGCGCATTGCCGGCTGAAGGGCGTCGTCGCCCGCACCGGCGCGACCGTCCGCCACGTGCCGATGCTCCTCAGCGCGGTGATGAAGGCGACCGGTAACAGCCCGCCGCTGACCGTCCCGGCGAAGGGGCGCTGGCTCAATGTCGATCTCATGCGCTTTGCCGCGCGCGACGGGGTGCCGTTCGCGATGAACCCCGCCTTCCCGATGAACACCGTGACGATCATGCGGCTGGCGACGGGCTTGCGCGACGATCCGCGCTACGGCCGTTTCCTCGACTTCGCCTTCGATGCGATGTGGCACTATCCGCGCAACCTGTCCGACCTGGCGGAGATCACGACGGTGCTGACCAACGCCGGGTTCGACGCCGCGGCCGAACTCGCGCGGGCCGACAGCCAGGAGATCCGCGACGCGCTGCGCGCCACAACCGACGACGCCATCGCGCGCGGCGCGTTCGGGGCGCCGACCTTCTTCGTCGGCGACGACATGTGGTTCGGGCAGGACCGGCTCGACTGGGTCGAAGCGGCGGTGGCCTAACCTTTCCAGCTGCCGTCGATAAGCTTGATCAGCCCCGAAAAGTCGGTCCCCGCCCCGCCGAGGCCGGCGAACAGCGCGTAGAGAGTCTCCGCCGCCGCCCCCATCGCCACCGGGGTGCCGCTGTCACTCGCCGCGGCGAGGGCGAGCTTCAGGTCCTTCAACATCAGTGCGCTGGCGAAGCCGCCGGCATAATCGCGGTTCGACGGTGCGGTCGGGACCGGGCCGGGGACCGGGCAATAGCTGGTCATCGACCAGTTCTGCCCCGACGCCTTGCTGCTGATGTCGAAGAAGGTCTGCGCGTCGAGCCCGAGCCGCTGCGCGAGCACGAACGCCTCGCACGTGCCCGCCATGTGGATGCCGAGCAGCATGTTGTTGCACAGCTTGGCCGCCTGCCCCATGCCGCTGCCGCCGGCGTGGATCACCGCCTTGCCCATCGCCGCCAGCACCGGCTCGGCGCGCGCGAAGGCGTCGCGCTCGCCGCCGACCATGAAGGTCAGCGTGCCCGCGTCGGCCGCCGCCGTGCCCCCCGACACCGGCGCGTCGACCATCGCGAGTCCCGCGTCGGCGGCGGCGCCGGCGACCGCCTGCGCGGTGGCGACGTCGATCGTCGAGGCGTCGATCAGCAGGGTTCCGGGCGCAGCGGCGGGAAGGACGGCGTCGCGGTAGACCGCCTCGACGTGGCGGCCGGCGGGCAGCATCGTCACGACCACACCGGCCCCCATGACGGCGCTCGCCGCATCGGCGGCGGGCGTGCACCCGGCGGCGGCGGCGCGGGCGACCGCCTCGGGCACCAGGTCGAAGGCGCGCACCGCGTGCCCGGCACGGGCGAGGTTCGCCGCCATCCCCGACCCCATGTGGCCGAGGCCGATGAACGCAATTTCCATGACACTATTCCCCAAACGAAAGGGCCCCGCCGTCGCCGGCAGGGCCCCAGTGTTCTTCTGATCGTCTAGCTCAGTTGCGGTTGCCGCCCATGAAGCGCAGCAGGAACAGGAACAGGTTGATGAAGTCGAGGTAGAGCGTCAGCGCGCCCATGACCACCGACTTGCCGGCCATGTCGGTCCCGGCGACATAGTCGTACATGCTCTTGATCTTCTGCGTGTCGTAGACCGTCAGCGCCGCGAACAGCAGCACGCCGACGAACGAGATCATCAGCGAGACGCCCGGCGACGGGAAGAAGGCGTTGATCAGCGACGCGACGATCAGCCCGACGAGGCCCATCAGCAGGAACTTGCCGAAGCCCGACAGGTCGCGCTTGGTCGTGTAGCCGTAGAGGCTGAGCGCGCCGAACGACGCCGCGGTGGCGAAGAAGGTCGCCGCGATCGACCCGCCGGTGTAGCGCAGGAAGATCGTCGACAGCGACACGCCCATGATCGCGGCATAGCCCCAGAACAGCGCCTTGAGGCTGAACTCCGACAGGCGGTTGATCGCCATGCCCATCGTCAGGACAATGCCGAGCGGGGCGAGCATCGCGATCCAGCCGAGCAGCGACGGCCGCCCGACCTCGTTGAACAGCGAATAGACCAAGCCCGAGCGGGCGAACAGCAGCGCGACGATGCCCGTCAGCAGGACACCGCTGGTCATATAGTTGTATACGGACAGCATGTAGCTGCGCAGGCCGGCATCGAACGTCGCCGGCGCAGCGGCCGGCGCGGCGAAGCCGGGTCGTCCCGGGGCAGCGCGGCGGTCGAACTGGTTGGCCATTATGGTCTCCACGATCCGGCGACAAGCCGCCGGGTACGACCGGCAATATCGGCGCAAACCCCCAGGTATTCAAGGCGGGGCTAGAGCGTCCGCAGCACCGCATTCGGGCGCGCCGACAGCGCCGCCCACGACGCCGCGAAGCCGAGGACGACCGTCACCGCCGCGCCCACGCCGACCGTCGCCACCGCCGGCCCCCACGCCGGGGTCCAGTCGAGCGACAGCGTGTGGGTGACGACGTACCATCCAGCGGCCGAGCCGAGGCCCAGCGCGAGGCCCGCGACGATCACCGCCAGCACGCCATATTCGACGAGCGTCGCAGCCGCGACCTGCCCGCGCGTCGCCCCGAGCACCTTCAGCAGCACCGCGTCATAGGTCCGCGCCCGCCGGCTGGCGGCGACCGCGCCGATCAGCACCGCGATACCGGCCGCCACCGTCACGCTCGCCGCGGCGCGAACCGCGGTCGCCAGCTGGCCGAACAGCGCCGCGACCTCGCCGATCACGTCCTTGACGCGGACCAGCGATATCGTCGGGAGGTCGCGCGCGACGGCCGCGGCGAAGGGCCGCTCCTGCGCCGACGGCAGCGCGACGGTCGCCATCCAGCTGTGCGGCGCGCCCTCGAGCGTGCCCGGCGCGAACAGGATAGCGAAGTTGAAGCCGAACGAGCGCCAGTCGATCTTCCGGAAACTCGCGATCCGCGCGGTGATATCGACACCGAGGACGCCGATCGTCAGCGTGTCGCCGATCTTGAGGCCGAGCGCGGTCGCCGCGTCCTGGTCGATCGAGACCAGCGGCGGCCCGGCATAGTCGGCCGGCCACCATCGACCCGCGGTCAGGACGTTATGTTCGGGGAAGGTCGCCGCATAGCTGAGGCCGCGGTCGCCGCGCAGGATCCACGCCGCGTCCGACACCTTCAGGTGAGCGACGGGCACGCCGTTGACCGCCGTCACCGGCCCGCGCAGCGACGGCACGGTGCGCAGGGTGGCTCCCGCCGGCACGTCGCGGGTGAACGCGGCAAGGCCGTCGGTCGGGATGTCGATGGCGAAGAAGCTCGGCGCGCGCGCCGGGACGGCAGCGGACAGCTGCCGCGACAGGTTGGTCTCGATGACGCTGAGCGTCGCGAACAGCGTCAGACCGAGCCCGAGCGCGACGACGAGCTGGCGCGTCAGGGCCCCTGGGCGATGGAGGTTGCCGAGCGCGAGCCGGGCGAGAACGTTCCTCGGCCGCGGCACGCGCGCCGCCGTCCAGGCGATCGCCGCGGCAAGCGCGGTCAGCACGGCGAGAAGGGCGAGCGCGGCGGCGATGAAGGCGGCGGCAAATAGCGGATCGCCCGCTTCCCCGACCGCCAGCGCGGTGACTCCCGCGCCGGCGGCGAGGACCAGCGCGACCGCGCCGAACCCCGGCCAGCGCGGCGGCTCGACCGTGTCGCGGAGCAGCCGCGCGGCGGGCAGGTCGCGTGCGCGGACCAGCGGCACGACCGCGAACCCGCCGGCGATCAGCAGGCCGTAGGCGCACGCCGTCGCCAGCGGCAGCGCGTAGACGCCGAGTACCGGCGGCACCGGCAGCGCGTCGCCGGCGGCAGCGACGACCGCCCACGGCACGGCCGCGCCGAGTGCCGCGCCGACGGCGACGGCGACGATCGCGACGAGGCCGATCTGGAGCGCATAGCTGGCGAAGATCGTGCCCGACCCCGCGCCCATTGCCTTTAGGCTGGCGATTGTCGCCGACTTGGCGGCGAGGTAGGCAGCGACACCGTTGCCGACCCCCACTCCCGCGACGACAAGCGCGGTCAGCCCGACGAGCGTCAGGAACTGGCCGAGCCGGTCGATGAACTGCCGCGTGCCCGGCGCGCTGTTGCGCCGGTCGGTGATCGTCCAGCTCGTGTCGGGCAGCGCCACCTTGAGCGCGCGCGTTGCCGCCTCGGGGGCGCCGGCCAGCCGCACGCGATAGGTCGCGCGGAACAGGCTGCCCGGGGCCATCAGACCGGTCGCCGGCAGGTCGGTGCTCATCATCAGCACGCGCGGGCCCAAGCCGAAGCCGTCGCCGGTCGCGTCGGGCTCGGTCGCGATGATCCCGGCGACGCGCAAGCTCGCCTGCCCGACCGCCAGCCGCCCGGCGACGACCTTGCCGGCCAGCGCCGGGGCGATGGCGACGCTGCCCGGGACAAGCGTCGCGCCGTTCGCCAGCGCCAGCCGACCGTACAGCGGGTAGGCGCCATCGACCGCTTTGACCTCGGCGAGCGTGCGGTCGCCGCCGGTGCCGACCATCGCGCGGAGCTTGACGACCTCGGCGACGCGGCCGAGGCGGGCGAGTGCGGCGCGTTCGGGCGCACTCGCGCGGCGCTGGCTGAGCGTCGCGGCGAGGTCGCCGCCGAGGATCGTCGCGCCGTTCGCGGTCAGCCCGTGATCGATCGCCGCCGCCAGGCTGCCGACCCCCGCAAGCGCGGCGACCCCGAGGACGAGGCAGATCGCCAGCAGCCGCAGCCCCGACAGCCCGCCACGAAGCTCGCGCAGGGCGAGGCGGAGGGGGAGTGTCACCACCGGCTAACTGAGGAGGCGGCGCACGTGACCGCGGCCGGCGGTCTCACTGCCCGGCCCCCACGATCCGCCCATCACGCATTTCGACGACCCGCCCGCACCGCGCCGCCAGCGCGGTGTCGTGGGTGATGAGCACCAGCGTCGCGCGCGTCTCGGCGGCCTGCGCGAACAGCAGGTCGACGATGCCGGCCCCGGTCGCCGCGTCGAGGTTGCCTGTCGGCTCGTCGGCGAACAGGACGCGCGGGCGGATCGCGGTCGCGCGGGCGATGGCGACGCGCTGCTGCTCGCCGCCCGACAGCTGGCCCGGATAGTGCGTCAGCCGCGCGCCGAGGCCGACAGCAGCGAGTTCGGCCCGCGCGCGCGCCGCGGCGTCGGTCGCGCCGGCGAGTTCGAGCGGCACGGCGACATTCTCAAGCGCGGTCATCGTCGGGATCAGATGGAACGCCTGCAGCACGATGCCGATGCGCCCGCGCCGCGCCCGTGCCAGTCCGTCCTCGTCGAGCGCCCCGAAGTCGGCGCCGGCGACGCGGACCGACCCGCCGGTCGCGCGCTCGAGGCCGCTGAGCACCGCCATCAGCGACGACTTTCCCGACCCTGACGCGCCGAGAATGGCGAGATGCTCGCCGTCGGCGACGTCGAGGTCGAGTCCGCGGAGGACGTCGACCGCCGCGTCGCCGCGGCCGAGGCGCAGGGTGACATCGCGCGCGGCGATGGCGATATGGTCAGCCATGCGGTTCCCGGAGAGTAGTCGATGCGGACACGATATGGCGCGCGGGCCGCGCTTTACCACCTGCTTGCGGCGGCTGTCGCGATGACCGCCTCGGCAGCGGCGGCCGCGCCGAAGCTGATCCTGGCGTTCGGCAATTCACTCACCGCCGGCTACGAGCTCCCGCCGGCTGACGGCTTCGCGCCGCAGCTCGAGGCGGCGTTGCGCGCGCGGGGCATCGCTGTGACGGTCCACAACGCCGGCGTGTCGGGCGACACGACGGCGCAGGGGCGCGCGCGGCTCAACTGGGTGCTGACCGGGCTGAAGGCG
This sequence comes from uncultured Alphaproteobacteria bacterium, assembly GCA_963790285.1. GTDB lineage: Bacteria > Pseudomonadota > Alphaproteobacteria > Sphingomonadales > Sphingomonadaceae > Polymorphobacter_B. The sequence continues at coordinate 49,172 of CAWBNV010000005.1, read as the reverse complement.
ACGCCCGATCTCGCGATCGTCGAACTGGGGGCGAACGACATGCTCCGCGGCCAGCCGGTCGCCGCGGCGAAGGCCAACCTCGACGCGATCCTGATTGAGCTCAGCCGCCGGCATATCCGCGTCCTGCTCGCCGGCATGTACGCGTCGCCGAACCTCGGGCGGTCCTATGCGACCGAATTCAACGCCATCTACCCGGCGCTAGCCAAGACGCATGGCGTGCCGCTCTACCCGTTCTTCATGGCCGGCGTCGTCGGCGTGCCGGGTATGCAGCTCGGTGACGGGCTCCACCCGACGCGGGCCGGCGTGGCGACGATCGTCCGCGCGGATCACCCCGAGCGTGATCGCCGCGCTGCCGAGATGATGCGGCTGTTCGTCGCGGTCCGCCCGCCGGCGGCGGTTCGCGAGGCGCTGCTCGGCGCGATGGGCGGGGTCGCCGCGGCGCGGTGGCAGGACGGCGACCAGCTGCACCTCACGCTGCGCTTCATCGGCGAGGTCGACCGCCACGCCGCGCGCGACATCGCCATCGCGCTGGCCACCGTCCGCCACCCGCCGATCGCCGCAAAGCTCGGCGCGTTCGGCAGCTTCACGTCGCGGGGGCGGCCGCACAGCCTGTGGATCGGGGTCGAGCCCGCCGCGGCGCTGACCGCGCTCCACCACAAGGTCGACACTGCGCTTGCCCGCGCCGGCGTCGAGCGCGACACGCGCGCCTTCGTGCCGCACATTACCCTCGCCCGCCTCGGCCGCGATACGGGGCCGCTCGGCAGTACCTTCGCCGCCGTGCCGCCATCGGGATCGTTCGTGGTCGACAACTTGACGCTGTTCGAGAGTGTCCTGACCCGCGCTGCGGCGGTCTACACGCCACTCGCCGAGTTCCCATTGGCCCATCCCAAAGAGAATAGTTAACAGACTCATAATAGTGCTTGCATTGCGGCGAACACTATTATAGAAGCGTTAACTATTGGAGCGCGGGGCAATGGGGCCGGGGCGCGACAGGGGTCAAGTCGATGATGAAGTTCCTCCCGCTTGCGGTCACCGCCGCTGCCTTCGCCGCCACCGCCGCCGGGGCCGTCGTGCCCTTCGACGTCCGGTACGAGTCGGAAAGCGTCGGCGTCCAGAACACGACCGCGACCTTCTCGGTCGGCGGGGTCGAGACGTTCGACGCCGCGCCGCTCGGCTACCGCACCACCTACACGACCGATTTCGGCACCGGCGGCGCCATCACCGGCACCTATTCTGGCGCGCAGATCCTGAATGCCGATCAGTATGGCGGCGCGGGCGGGTCGGGCCAATATGCCGTCACCTTCGCCAGCTCGGGCTATTCGCTCGATCTCGCCTCGACGATCCCCGGCGGGGTCAACTATTTCGGCTACTGGCTGTCGGCGCTCGACGGCGGCAACCAGGTGACCTTCTACAGCAAGGGCAAGCTGCTGTTCACGTTCAATCCGAACGACGTCATCGGTGCGGTCAACGCGCACGCCGACCACGCCAACTACTACGGCAACCCGAACGCACCCTTCAAGGGCAACAACAGCGGCGAGCCGTACATCTTCCTCAATTTCTTCAATGATACCGGTTCGTTCGACAAGGTTGTCTTCGCTGAAATCCCGCAGCAGGGTGGATATGAGTCGGACAATCACACCGTCGGCCACTTCCTGACCAAGGGCACGGGCACGGGCGTGCCGCTGAGCCCCGGGTCGTTCCCCGGCGCCGTCCCCGAGCCGGCGATGTGGGCAATGATGCTCGTCGGCTTCGGCCTCGTCGGCGTCAGCGTCCGTCGCCGCGAGCGGACGGTCGTGGCCGCCTGATCCTTCCTTCCTGGTCTTCTGTCAGTAGCGTTGCGTGTCGGGCGGGGTCGGTGACCCCGCCCTTCTTCTTGGTGGCTGACACGACCAGCCGAACGCGCAGCCGGAGAGTGTCCGCTCGTCGAGTACGACCGGCAGCTTCTCGGCCGATCCGGCGCCGACGGTCGTCGCGACCGTCCCGCGCCGCAGGTCTGGCGTCTGCTGGTCGTCGGCTTCGGCCGCGCCGGCTTCCAAGCACGCCGCCGCCACTCGGCCGTCGTCGCCGCCTGATTACGAGCGCCTGAGCCAGTCACGAAGGGCGGGGCCATGCTTTCCCGCTTCTGCCTGTCGGCTCGCGGCCCGACCGCCGAGGGTTGCGGCTCGGTAACTATATGTTCATTCTGCGTCCGTAGCTGAATTAACGTAACAGCAGAGGGACTAAGCGTGACCGAGGCCGACGACCGCGCCGATCCGCTTGCCAATCCCATCCGTACCCGCGCCGACTGGGACGCCGCACGCGCGGCGGTGCTCGCCGATCCCGGTGCGTTCCATGCCGACGCCGCGCGCAAGCTGCCGTGGTTCGTGGCGAGCGCCGGACCGAACGGCGCATGGCTGCGGTTCGACGGCAGGCGTTGGCACGGCTGGGACGCGGTCACCGCGTTGCCGGTCGAGCCCGCCCTGCCAACCGACTTCGTGCCCTGGACCACCGCCTTCGACGCAAGCGACCCGCCGTTCTTCAAGTGGTTCGCCGGCGGCCGGACCAACGCCTGCTTTGCCGAGGTCGACGTTCACGTTCTCGCCGGCCATGGCGACGAGGCGGCGCTGATCTTCGAGGGCGACCGCTGGGACATGGCCGCCGACCACGGCCGCGGCGCACCCGTCGACTCTTACAGCATCAGCCGCCGCAGGCTGCTGCTCGAGACGGCGAAGTGCGCGATCGCGCTCGACGGGCTGGGGCTCAAGGCGGGCGACCGGATCGCCCTCAACATGCCGTCGATCCCGGCGCAGCTCTACTGGACCGAGGCGGCGAAACGCCGCGGCATCATCTACACCCCCGTCTTCGGCGGATTCAGCGACAAGACGCTGAGCGACCGCATCGACGATGCCGGCGCGCGCGTCGTCATCACCGCCGACGGCGGCTACCGCAATGCCCAGGTGTTCGCCTTCAAGACCGCCTACACCGACCCCGCACTCGACAACTACACCCCGGTCGCCGCCGCCAAGCGGATCGTGTCCGAGCGGCTGGCGAGCCTCGATCTCGCTGCCGATGCCGTGGTGGCGATCGACGCTGCCGTCGCCGCGACGCTCGCCGGCGAGACGACCGTCGAACGCTCGGACGTCATGCGCGGCGTCGGGCGTGCGCTCGCCGAACTGGGCAAGGCGGGGAGCCTTGATGCCGCCGCCGCCGCGCGCGTCCGCATCGCCGTCGCCGAAGCGCTTGTCGCGACCCCGCCGCGCGTCGATCACGTCATCGTCTGCCGCCACGCACCGCAGCCCGACCTCGTCTGGCGCCGCGAGCGCGACGTGTGGAGCCACGACCTGACCGACGCGGCGTCGGCCAAGCTGTGTGCAGAGGCCGGCGTCGCCGATGAAGCGGCGCTTCTCGCGCTCCCCGATCAGGCGTTCGTCGCGACGATCTGGGCGCTGGCACCATGCGCCGCGCTCGACGCCGAGTTCCCGATGTTCGTCATCTATACCAGCGGCTCGACCGGCAAGCCCAAGGGCGTCGTCCACGTCCACGGCGGCTATACCGCCGGCGTCGCGTCGACGATGGCGGTCGCGTTCGACGCGCGGCCCGGCGACGTGATGTACGTCGTCGCCGACCCCGGCTGGATCACCGGGCAGAGCTATATGTTCTCCGCCGCACTGACCTGCCGCGTGACGACGGTGATGTGTGAAGGCGCGCCGGTATTCCCCCACGCCGGACGCTTCGCGGCGTCGATCGAGCGTCACGGCGTGACGATCTTCAAGGCCGGCGTCACTTTCCTCAAGTTCGTCATGTCCGACGCGCAGAACCTGAAGGACATCGAGCGCTACGACCTGACGCGTCTGCGCGTTGCGACCTTCTGCGCCGAACCGACGAGCCCGTCGGTGCAGGCGTTCGGCATGGCGCACGTCACGCCGCAGTACATCAACAGCTATTGGGCGACCGAGCACGGCGGCATCGCGTGGACCCACTTCTACGGCAATCCCGACTTCCCACTGCGCCCCGACGCGCACACCTACCCCCTGCCGTGGATCGTCGGCGAGGTGTGGGTCGAGGATGAGGGGGCCGGCGCTGGCGACGGCATCGTCTTCCCTCGAACCATCCCCGGCGGCGTTCCGCACCGCCGCGCCGCACCGGGTGAAAAGGGCGAGATCGTCATCGCCGCCCCTTACCCTTACCTCGCGCGCACCGTATGGAGCGGCGACGGCTTCGCGGTCGAGAACGGCGCGGTCGTTCCCGGCTGGAAGGGCGACGCGGCGCGCTACGCGTCGAGCTACTGGACACGCTGGGCGGGCGCGTGGGCGTACACGCAGGGCGACTTCGCGGTCGTCCACGACGACGGCAGCTTCTCGCTCCACGGGCGGTCGGACGACGTCATCAACGTCAGCGGCCACCGCATGGGGACCGAGGAAATCGAGGGCGCGATCCTGCGCGACAAGGCGCTCGACCCCAACTCGCCGGTCGGCAACGTCCTCGTCGTCGGCGCGCCGCACCGCGAGAAGGGGCTGACCCCGCTCGCCTTCGTCGTGCCGTCGCCCGGCCGCAAGCTGTCCCAGGACGACAAGCGCCGCCTGACCGACCTCGTTCGCAGCGAAAAGGGCGCGGTCGCGGTGCCGCAGGACTTCATCGAGGTCGCCGAGTTCCCCGAGACGCGCAGCGGCAAGTACGTCCGCCGCATGGTCCGTGCACTCGTCGAGGGCGGGGATCTCGGCGATGTCTCGACGCTGCGCAATCCTGCCAGCCTCGACGCGCTCAAGACCGCGATCGACAGCTGGCAGCGCAAGCAGAAGCTGTCCGAGGACCAGCAGCTGTTCGAGCGCTACCGTTACTTCCGCATCCAGTACAACGATGTCGCGCCGGGGAAGAGGGTGGCGACGGTGTTCGTCACCAACCCGCCGGTCAACGCGCTCAACGAACGCGCATTGGACGAGCTCAACATCGTCGTCGAGCATCTGTCGCGGCGCGACGATGTGGTGGCGATCGTGTTCACCGGCGACGGCACCGCGAGCTTCGTCGCCGGAGCCGACATCCGCCAGTTCCTTGACGAGATCCACACCGTCGAGGAGGCGCGCGTCCTGCCGAACAACGCCCAGCTCGCGTTCAACAAGATCGAGGCGATGGGCAAGCCGTGCATCGCCGCGATTCAGGGCGTCGCCCTCGGCGGCGGCATGGAGTTCGCGCTGGCCTGCCACTACCGCATCGCCGAACCGACGGCGCGGTTCGGCCAGCCGGAGATAAGGTTGCGGCTGATCCCGGGCTATGGCGGCACGCAGCGGCTGCCGCGGTTGCTCGCGCGGGCGAACGGCGGCGAAGGGGTGCGCGACGCCCTCGACCTGATCCTGGGGGGGCGCAGCATCGACGCCGCCGAAGCGGCACGCATCGGGCTGATCGACGCGGTCGCCGGGGACAACGGCAGCGCGCTCGAAGAAGCGCACGCGCTGATCCGCGCGCATCTGATGGCGAGCGAAGCAGCGGGGAGCGGACACGATGATCCACTCGGCGCCGGTGTCGCGCGCCAGGCCGACCTCGTGGCGGGACGCGAGACCGCGGTCGCAACCGATTTCGGGGCGCTGCTCGACGACGGCCATATCCGACGTATCGTTGCGCAGACCGAATGGGCTGGGCGCGGGACCGCTTGCCGAGCGGCGCTCGACGCCGTCCGCACCGGGCTTGACCACGGCATGACCGCCGGGCTCGCCGCCGAAGCGACCGCCTTCGCCACCGCGGTCGTCGATCCCACCGGCGGCAAGGCCGGGATCCGCGAGTTCATGGACAAGAAGTCGCCGCCGCTGCCGATCCGGCGTGATGGCGTCTTCGTCGACGGCGAGCATCTCAGCCGCGGCAGCGTCCTGCAGGCGACCAACCAGCTGCTCCCGGTCGGCGCACCGTTTTTCCCGGCGGTCGATTCGCTGCCGGCGTGGCAGTACGCATTCGGCATCGCCCGCGACGAGGCGACCGGCGCGCCGCGCTTCGGCCCCCCGGCGACCCACGAGCGCGAACTGATCGTCCCCGTCGATCGCCCCGAGCCCAACGACGCGCTCGTCTACATGCTGACCAGCGAGGTTAACTTCAACGATATCTGGGCATTGACCGGCATTCCGGTGTCGCCGTTCGAGGCCCATGAGAACGACTACCAGACGACCGGCTCGGGCGGAGTCGGGCTGGTCGCGGCACTCGGCAGCGTCGCGCGGGCCGAGGGGCGGCTCAAGGTCGGCGATCTCGTCGCGGTCTATTCGGGGACGAACGACCTGCTGTCGCCGCAGGTCGGGCGCGACCCGATGTTCGCCGACTTCGCCATCCAGGGCTATGAGACGCCGACCGGCAGCCACGCGCAGTTCCTCACCGTCCAGGCGCCGCAGTTGCACCCCGTGCCCGGCGACCTGACGCTCGAACAGGCGGGGTCATACATCCTCAACCTCGGCACGGTGTTCAGGGCGCTGTTCACGACGCTCGACATCGCGCCGGGGCGGACGATCTTCGTCGAGGGCGCGGCGACCGGGACCGGGCACGACGCGCTCCGCACCGCGTTCAAGTCGGGGCTGGCGGCGACCGGGCTGGTCAGTTCGGCCGAGCGCGCGGCCTATGTCGTCGGCGAAGGCGCGGTCGGTGCGATCGACCGGCGCGACCCGCGCTGGGCGGGCGCCTTCACCGCCGTTCCCGAAGCGGATCCAGCAGCGTGGGAAGCCGCCGGCGAACCGATCCTCGCCGAATACCGCCGGCTGAACGACGGCCGCCTCGCCGACTATGCCGTCAGCCACGCCGGCGAGACCGCCTTTCCGCGCAGCTTCCAGCTCCTCGCCGACGGCGGCGTGCTGGCGTTCTACGGCGCGTCGTCGGGGTACCACTTCACCTTCGTCGGCAAGCCGGGCAGCGTCGCTCCCGAGGCGGCACTGCGCAAGGCGAAGGTCCGCGCCGGGGAGGCGGTGCTGCTGTTCTACGGCCCGCGCTCGACCGCGCTACTCGACGAAATTGGCCTCGAGATGATCGAGGCGGCGCGGACCGTGCAGGCGCGGACCGTCGTCGTCACGACCACCGACGGCCAGCGCGAGTTCATCCAGTCGCTCGGCTTCGAGGATGCGTTGGCCGGGGTGGTCAGCCTCGAGGACGTCAAGCGACGCGAGGGTGGCAACTTCGCGTGGCCCGACGCGATGCCGCGCCTGCCCGACGCCAAGGTTGACATCGAGGTGTTTCGCGCCGCCGTGCGCGACTATCAGGACCGGACGCTCAAACCCTTCGGCGCAGCGGTCGGCAAGCTGCTCCGCTCGCCCGACAATCCGCGCGGCGCGCCCGACCTCGTGCTCGAGCGCGCCGGGCAGGACACGCTCGGGGTGACGACGGCGCTGGTCAAACCGTTCACCGGCCGCGTCGTCTATGCCGAGGACATGGCGCACAAGCGATACAGTTTCTACGCGCCGCAGGTGTGGACGCGGCAGCGGCGGATCGTCATGCCGACCGCCGAAATCCGCGGCACCCACCTGTGCAACGCGTACGAAGTCACGCGCATGAACGACATGATCGCCGCCGGGCTGCTCGAGGTGACCGAGCCGACGCTGGTGCCGTGGGACGGTCTGCCGGCGGCGCACCAGGCGATGTGGGACAACAAGCACAGCGGTGCGACCTACGTCGTCAACCACGCGCTCCCCGAGGCGGGGCTGCGGGGCAAGGACGCGCTGCTCGAAGCGTGGGCGGCGAAGACGGCGAGCGGGGACAAGTAAGATGGCGACCAAGCTACAAAGTCCCGCTCCCGCCGCCGGCCGCCTCGCCGGGAAGGTCGCGCTCGTCACCGGCGCGGCGGGCAACCTCGGTGGCGAGATCGCGCGGCATTACCTGACCGAGGGCGCGACCGTCGTCTTCACCGGACGTACCCGCGAGCGGATCGACGCCGCGATGGCGTCCGCGCTCGGGGACACGGCGGCCGAGGCCGACCGCGCCAGCGCCGTCGTCATGGACGGGGCCGACGCCGCTTCGTGTCGCGCGGGCATCGCCGAGATCATCGCGCGCCACGGGCGGATCGACATCCTCGTCAACAACGCCGGGTCGGCCGGGCCGAAGCAGCCGCTCGAACGCCTGCCGCTGAGCGCCGCGGACCTCGCCGCGCTGAAGGCCAACGGGGGCACCGACACCGAAACGGTCGGCGATGCCGCGCGCAACATCCTGGGCGTCGCGTGGAACATGGTCCGCGCCGCCGCCCCGGCGATGGCCGAGGGCGGCTCGATCATCAACGTCTCGACCATCTTCAGCCGCACGCATTATTATGGCCGCACCGCCTATACTGTCCCCAAGGCGGCGCTCAACGCCCTGTCGCGCGAGCTCAGCCTCGAACTCGGGCCGCGCGGCATCCGCGTCAACCTCGTCTTCCCCGGGCCGATCGCCAGCGAGCGTATCCGCACTGTGTTCGCGGCGATGGACACGATGCGCGGCGACGACGCCGGGACGACGGCGAGCCAGTTCTTCGACCTGATGAGCTTCGAGCGGGCGGTCGATGGCGCGCCGCGGGCAAAGACCTTCCCGACGCCGCGCGACATCGCGCTGACCTGCGTCTTCTTGGGCTCGGACGAAAGCGCGGCGTTCAACGGCCACGATTTCGAGGTCACCCACGGCATGACCGTGCGCAAGGAAAGCCGCTCGACCTTCCTCGAACGCCCGACGATGCGGTCGATCGACGGCGGCGGGCTCGGCATCGTCGTCGTCGCCGGGCGCAGCGTCGACGAGGCGGTGGCGATCGCCCGCGTCCAGGCCGACAGCGGGGCCGAGGTGCTGATCGGGTGCGACGCGGCGGACGGAGTTGCGGCGGCGCAGGCGCTGATCGGCGATTCAGCCCGGATCGCCGTCGCTCATTTCCCGCGCGCCGACCACGACGCGATGGACGCCGCGCTCGACGCCTTCACCAACGCGCGCACGGCCGTGACCGGCGCAATCGTCCTGCCGACCTATGCCACGGGCCGCTTCACCGGCACGCTCGCCGACGCCGACGACGCCGCGGTCGATGCCTTCGTCGACGACGAACTCGTCGGCGCGGTCGCCGTGGCGCGGACGCTCAGCCGCTACTGGTCGCGTCATGACAGCCTCGTCCACGAGCCGCGTTTCATCTTCATCGGCAACGGTTCCGACGGGGCCGGCGACATCTGGACCAACTTCCACCGCGCAATGATCGAGCAGCTCGTCCGCGTCTGGCGCGACGAGAGCGAGGTCGACGTCGCCCACGGCCGCCGCCGTCAGCTCGAATGGGGCAACCAGTTCGTCCGCTTCCCCAATACCGAGGCCGAGAACCTGCCGTTCGCCGCCGGCCAGGCCGCGCGGATGCTGCTCAAGGAGCGCAAGATTCACTCGGTCAACCTCTACCTGCCGCCATCGATCGGCGAGGCGACCGGCGCGCGCAAGGCGATGGTCGGGTTCAGCGAGAACATCACCGGCCTCCACTTGGGCAAGGTCGCGCTGATCACCGGCGGGTCGGCGGGCATCGGCGGGCAGGTCGCGCGCCTGCTCGCGCTCGCCGGGGCCAAGGTGATGATCGTCGCCCGGCGCGAGGGCGAGCTGGCGACGATGCGCGCGCGGATCGTCGGCGAGCTCGAGGACGTCGGCTTCGCCGGGGTCGAGCGGCGGGTGCGGACGCTCGGCGGCGTCGATGTCGGCGACATGGCGAGCCTCGCCCGCGCCGTCGACGCGACGATCGCCGCCTTCGGCCGGATCGACTATCTGATCAATAACGCCGGCGTGTCGGGGGCCGAGGAGATGGTCGTCGACATGAGCGTCGACGCGTGGCGCTATACGCTGAACGCCAATCTCGTCTCGAACTACGCACTGATGCACATGGTCGTGCCGCGGATGAAGGCGCAGGGGTCGGGCTATATCCTCAACGTCTCCAGCTACTTCGGCGGCGAGCGCAACCTCGCCGTCGCCTATCCGAACCGCGCCGACTATGCGGTGTCGAAGTCGGGACAGCGCGCGTTGGTGGAGACGATGGGGCGCTTCCTCGGCCCGGAAATCCAGATCAACGCCATCGCCCCGGGACCAGTCGACGGCGACCGGCTGTCGGGCAAGGACGGCAAGGCCGGGCTGTTCGACCGCCGCGGCAAGCTGATCCTCGAGAACAAGCGGCTGAACGCCGTTCACGCCGCCGCGATCAAGGCGATCCGCCGCGGGGTGCGGGTCGAGGCGGTCCTCGGCCGGCTGGCGAAGAACGATATCGCGCGGATGGCGCACGACACCGACAATCCGCGCGAGCTGCGCGACCTCGCGCTCGATGCCGCGCGCGGCGGGACCGACGACAGCACGTGGGGCCGCTTCCTGCTCACCGAGAGCCTTGCCGCGCGGCTCGTCGCCCGGCTGCGGCTCGGCGGTTATTTCCTCGATGCGCCGCTGCTCGCCGCCCGGCCCGACGGCGGCTGGCTGCTCCGCGTGCCGCCCGACGACGTGCCGTTCCTGCCGCGCGATCAAATCGTGCGCGAGGCGGCGAAGGTCGGCGGCGGCGTCCTGTCGCTGCTCCACCTCGGCAAGATGCCCACCGAGAGCGAGGTCGCACAGGCGACCGTCTTCTTCCTCGCCGACCGTGCCGTCAGCGGCGAGACCTTCATGCCGTCGGGCGGGCTCAACGTCGAACGCTCGACCACCGAGCGCGAGCTGTTCGGCAGTCCCAAGCAGGAGCGCCTCGACCAGATGCGCGGCCGCACCGTCTGGCTGATCGGCGAGCACCTGACCGACTATCTCGCCGAGACCGCGCGTGCCTTCGTCGAGCAGTGCCACGTCGGCAAGGTCGTCCTCATCGCCCGCACCGCCGACGGGGCGGCGAAGATCGCCGCCGACCTCGCCGACCTGCCGGCCGGGAGCCTCGTCACCCATTTGTGCGCCGACGACATCGAGCCGTGCCTCGACGCGGCGCGGACCGCGTGGGGCGCACCGACAACGATCGTCTCGACGCCGTTCGCCGCCCTCCCCGACGCGCTGTTCGCCGCCGACGCGACGCTGACCCCGGACGCATTCGCCGCCCTCGTCGAGGACAATCTGACCCACCACTTCCGCGTCGCGCGCAAGGCGTCGCTGATCGAATTCGACCCAGCTGGTCCTCGTGTCGCCCGACGTCGAGATGGGGTCGACCGGGCCGGCGTTCGCCCTCGCCAACTTCTTCAAGACGACGCTGCACGCCTTCACCGCGACGCTCGCGGTCGAGAACGAGCGGCTGATCCACGACGTGCCGGTCAACCAGGTCAACCTGACCCGCCGCGTCCGCAGCGAGGAGCCGCGCAACCTCGAGGAGCATCTGGAGGAGGTCAAGCGCTTCGCCCGCGCCGTCCTCCTCGCCGGCGCGCCGCTCCCCGACGCCGAGGACAGCCGCTATCGATCGCGCATCTACCGCGGCACGTCGATCACGGTCTGATCGGCCCGCCAACGGTCGCGGCAAGGTCGCAGCGGCGACCGTCGGCCGGGTGGAACGCCGCCCGAGCCGCGGACGTTGACCCGGCTCCGCGAGGGCCCGTTGCGATGAGTAACCTGTTGTTTGCCGCCCAGCGCGCGCTGCTGTCGCAGCCGCTCGGGATGACGCTCAACATCGTCAAGTCGAAGCTCGGCCTGCGTGTCGCCGGCGGCTCGCAGGCCGCGGCAGTGCCGCTGCCGATCGACCGCCAGTACGGCATCCAGACCGGCGGGGTGATCAAGGCGAGCGCGCTGCGCACCGGAACCGCCTGGGACGTCCACAACGTCGGCTACGGCGCGTCGGTCCCATCGATCGTCCGCCGCGGCATCGAAGCGTGCCCCGATCTTGATACCGCGTCGTTCGTCGACCTCGGCTGCGGCAAGGGGCTGCCGCTCGCCGTCGCCAGCGAGTATCCGTTCCGGCGCATCCTGGGCGTCGAGCTGTCGCCGGACCTCGCCGCCACCGCCGGCCGCAACGCCGCGCATATGGGCGCGACGTTCCCAGAGCGGACGCGCATCGAGGTCGTCGAGGGGGACATGACGACCGCCGAGCTGCCGAGCGGCTACCTCGTCGCCTTCCTCTACAATCCCGGCTATGCGCCACTGATCCGCCGGGTGGCGCAACGACTGGCGGATCATCAGACAACGGGCAACAAGGTGATGGTCGTCTACTACAACCCGGCCGGCGCAGCGTCGTTCGACCAGCAGCCGCAGTTTGTCCGGCACTTCGCCGCCCACCTGCCGCTCGCCGACGACGAGCGCGCCGCGAGCGAGCTCGGCAACACCGCCGACAGCATCGTCGTCTGGCAGGGACGCGGCGATCCGCTCTATCCGGCGCATCCGGGAGCCGATGCTCCGGTCAAGCGCGTCCTCGGCGGCGCCGCCGGCGAGGTCCAGCCGGTTTGACGATCGACACCCGGCCGCTTCCCTCGGCGGCAACGGCCGCGACGCTCGTCCGGTCGTGGCTCCGTCCACCGGCGTCGCTTGCGCAGTGGGGGTTCACGGGCGACACCCCGCTGTGGCTGTCGCGCAGCTCGTGGGGCATGGCCGCGCTCGCCGCGGTTGTCGCGGCGCGCGCCGGACGGCCGGCACGGATCGCCTTTCCCGACTATTTCTGCGATCAGGCGCTGTGGCCGCTGCGCCAGGAGGCGGTGGCGCTGTCGTTCTACCCGGTCGACGAGCGTGGCCGCCCCGACTGGGCTGCGGTCGAGGCGATGCCGCCCGCCGACATCTTCTACCTCGTCCATTTCTACGGCCACCGCAGCGACGCCGCCCGCGCGCGTGCCTTCTGCGACGCCCACGGCGCGGTGCTTGTCGAGGACGCGACCCACGCCGTCGGCCCCGACGATACCATCGGCTGCTGGGGTGACGTCACCTTCTACAGCCCGTGGAAGTTCTTCGCGATCCCGAACGGCGCGGTGATGGTCGTCGCCGCCCGCGCGGCAGCGTTGGTCGAGCCCGTCACACGTGCCGTGGCCCTCTATGGCACCGGCGTTTCACGCGGGCTCAACTGGGTCAAGACGTCGGCGCTGGCGCAGCTCCCCGGCCGGGCGGCGCGCGAGGGGCTGGCGGCGTGTGCGCCCGGCGACTTCTTCGCTGACGCCCCGACGCAGCCGATGGCACGGCGGCCACGAGCCGCGGCGTTCGCGCGGCCAATGCTGGCATCGGTTCGCCTCGACGAGGTCGCCGCGCGCCGCCGCGCCAACGACGCCGCGGTGCGCGGGTTCTTCGCCGCGCTGCCGGGCTGGCAGCCGTTCGACGCCAGTCCCGCCAACGGCCCGCTGCGCTCCGCCTTCCGCGCCGACTCGCCCGAACGTGCCGATGCCGCGCATCTCGCGCTGCGCCGGGTGAACGTCCGCGCCGAAGGCTGGCCGACGATCCCCGCCGAGGTGCCGGCGGCGGCAACCGCGCGGCGGCTGCGACAAACCGTCCTCGGCGTGCCGTGCCACCAGGGCCTCCGCGCCGAGGAGCTGGTCGCCGCCCTCGAGCGCGCACGCCTCGCCGGCTGAGACGCCGCTCCGTTAACTCGGTGTTAGTTGTAATCGCGATCCGCCGGCGGCACTGCCGATCGCAACAACAACGTCTTGGGGAGTATCGCCGATGTCGCTTCGTCTCGCTGCCGCCGCCGTGTTCGCCGCCACCCTTGCCGCGCCTGCCGGAGCCGCGACGTACGACCGGATCGTCGTTTTCGGCGACTCGCTTGTCGACGCTGGTAACGTCTTCCTCGCCACCGGCGGGTTCGCGCCGACGAACACCTTCAACAACCCGTCGCGCGGCTATTATCCGGGCCGCTTCACCAACGGCCTCGACTATACCGACCTGCTCAACAAGAAGCTGTTCAACGCGTACATGACGCCGTCGCTCGCCGGCGGCACCAATTATGCGTTCGGCGGCGCGACCTATGTCGCCAACAGCGATCCGGTCCCCGACCTCGCCGCGCAGCTGGCGACGTACACCGGCGGCCATGCCGTCGACCCGAATGCGCTGTACATCATCAACCTCGGCGGCAACGACGATTTCGCGATCGAGAACGGGACCGTTCCCGCGCCCTTCGTGCCGGCATACGAAGCCGCGCTGACAACCGTACTCGGCACGACGCTCCAGGCGCTCGACGCCGGCGGCGCGAAGAATATCCTCGTGACCGGCATCCCCAACGTCACGGCGACCGGGGTGATGCTCGAGGGGCTCGTCCAGGCCAAGCTCGACGCCGTCCAGCCGACGCTCGCCAACGCGACGCTGCGGCGCTTCAGCTACCAGAACTTCTTCGGCCGCCTCGCCGCCGACCCGACCGCCTTCGGCGTCGCGCCGTTCACCCATCCGTTGACGGACGGCTGCTTCAACCACCTGACCCCGCCGGCGACGGCCGACTGCAGCGGCTATTTCTCGGTCGACGGCGTCCACCCGATCGCGCCGATCCAGGCGGCCATCTTCCGCGAAGTCGTCCAGGTCGCCGGGGTTCCCGAGCCCGCGTCATGGGCGCTGATGGTGACTGGCTTCGGACTGATCGGGGCAGCGGTGCGGCGGCGGGCGATCATGCAGGCCGCATGACGGAACAGACGCGCTCCCCGGGCCGGGGAGCGCGTCTAGCGCAGCGTCGCGGGTGCCGCCCGGCTTACGCCGCGAGCGGTCGCCGCCGCCGCGCCGTTCAAGCGGTGGTTGCCGCATCAGGCGGCGTGCTCGGGGTGATCGGTGGCGGAATGCTGTCTGTGAGCGAGGCCGGCGCTGGCGCGGTCGGCGAAGCCGCCGCGTGACGTCGGACGCGTTCGGCGACCTTGCGCCGCCGCCCCGCCGGCCGGTGCCGTCGCGAGTCCGCGCTTAGTGGACGATGGCGAAGAGCAATCCTCCCCTAAGCGCCGGCCGCTCTAAGCACTGTAATACATGTCGAACTCGACCGGGCTCGGCGTCATCTCCCAGCGCTGAACGTCGTGCATCTTGAGTTCGATGTACGAGCTGATCTGGTCGTCCGTGAAGACGCCGCCCTTGGTGAACACCGCGCGCGACCGGTCGAGGCAGCCGAGCGCCTCGCGGAGCGACGCACACACGGTCGGCACCTTCTTCAGCTCGCGCGGCGGCAGATCGTACAGGTTCTTGTCCATCGCCGGGCCGGGGTGGATCTTGTTCTCGACCCCGTCGAGACCGGCCATCAGCAGCGCGGTATAGGCGAGGTACGGGTTCGCCATCGCGTCGGGGAAGCGGACCTCGACCCGCTTCGCCTTGGCTCCCGCGCCGTACGGGATGCGGCACGACGCCGACCGGTTGCGCGCCGAATAGGCGAGCAGCACCGGCGCCTCGAAGCCGGGGACGAGCCGCTTGTAGCTATTGGTCGAAGGGTTGGTGAAGGCGTTGACCGCCTTGGCGTGGCGGATGATGCCGCCGATGAAGTACAGCGCCGTCTCCGACAGCCCGGCGTACTGGTCGCCGGCGAACAGCGGCGTGCCGCCGTTCCACAGCGACAGGTGCGTGTGCATGCCGCTGCCGTTGTCGTCCTTGATCGGCTTGGGCATGAACGTCGCCGTCTTGCCGTACGCGTGCGCGACCTGGTGGACGACGTACTTGTAGACCTGCATGCGGTCGGCGGTCTGCGTCAGCGTGCCATAGGTCAGCCCGAGCTCGTGCTGCGCGGCGGCGACCTCGTGGTGGTGCTTGTCGCACGGCAGGCCCATCTCGAGCATCGTCGAGACCATCTCGCCGCGCAGGTCGACCGCGCTGTCGACCGGCGCGACGGGGAAATAGCCGCCCTTGACGCGCGGGCGGTGGCCCATGTTGCCGGCGTCGTAGCGCGTGCCCGAATTGGTCGGCAGCTCGATGTCGTCGAGCTCGTAGCTGCCGACGTTGTATCCGATGTTGAAGCGGACGTCGTCGAAGACGAAGAACTCGGCCTCGGGGCCGACGTAGACGGTGTCGCCGATACCGGTCGACTTGAGGTACGCCTCGCCGCGCTTGGCGGTCGACCGCGGGTCGCGGCCGTAGAGCTGCCCGGTCGACGGCTCGACGATGTCGCAGATCAGGATCAGCATCGGCGTCGCGCTGAACGGATCGAGATAGGTCGCGTCGAGGTCGGGCTGGAGGATCATGTCCGATTCGTTGATCGCCTTCCAGCCGTCGATCGAGCTGCCGTCGAACATGAAGCCGTCGGTCAGCATGTCCTCGTCGACGACGCCGGCGACCATCGTCAGGTGCTGCCACTTGCCCTTGGGATCGGTGAAGCGAAGGTCGATCCACTCGATCTCCTTCTCCTTGACCATCGCCAGGATCGACGCTGCGGTTTCAGCCATGTCTCAGTTCCTCGTGATCATCGATAGTCGGGAAGTGTGCACGGTGGGGCGCACGACAGGTCACGTCAGATGGCGTCCGAGTCGCGCTCGCCGGTACGGATGCGGACAGCAGCGTCGACCGTGCTGACGAAGATCTTGCCGTCGCCGATCCGTCCGGTTCTGGCAGCGTTCGCAATGGCTTCGACCACGCGGTCGGCCTGATCGTCGTCGACGACGACCTCGAGTCGCACCTTGGGCAGGAAATCGACAACGTACTCGGCCCCGCGGTACAGCTCGGTATGCCCCTTCTGCCGCCCGAACCCCTTGGCCTCGGTAACGGTGATCCCGCTCACCCCGACCTCGTGGAGCGCCTCCTTCACCTCGTCCAATTTGAACGGCTTGATGACGGCTTCGACTTTCTTCACGGCAATCGGACCCACCCTTGCGGCAGAGCCTAGCACGGGTCGTGCCAGCCGGTGAACGGCCGATTTCGCAGGTGCGAAAGGAATTTGTCGGCCGCAACAGTGCCTAGCGACGGGGCAGCTGCCCGGAATAAAGGCGGCTCTCGGCGTCAGACCGTCGTCGCATAGCCCCCGTCGACCGCGATGACGCTGCCGCAGACGAAACCGCTCGCCCGGCTGCCGAGGTAGATCGCCAGCCCGCCCATGTCGTCGGCGTTGCCGATCCGCTTCATCGGCGTCGCACGGACCGATTCGGCCGCCCACTCTTCGGGAATCGCCGCCGTCATCTTCGACGGAAAATAGCCCGGCGCGATGGCGTTGACCGCAATGTGGCGCGCGGCAAGGTTCTTGGCCATCATCCGCGTCAGGTGGAGGACGCCGGCCTTGGACGCGGCATAGCTGTACGTCTCGATCCC
This sequence comes from uncultured Alphaproteobacteria bacterium, assembly GCA_963790285.1. Classification (GTDB taxonomy): domain Bacteria; phylum Pseudomonadota; class Alphaproteobacteria; order Sphingomonadales; family Sphingomonadaceae; genus Polymorphobacter_B. The sequence goes on along the minus strand of CAWBNV010000005.1, from coordinate 32,144 downwards.
GCTGACGTGCATGCCGTCGATCGACCCGATGTTGATGACGCGCGCGAAATCGTCGGCGCTGCCGGCGGCCTCGAGCAGTTTCACGAGGCGCTGGGTCAGGAAGAACACGCTCTTGACGTTCAGATCCATGACCTTGTCCCAGCCGCTTTCCGGAAAAGCGTCGAAGGTCGCGCCCCAGCTCGCGCCGGCATTGTTGAACAGGACGTCGATGCGGCTCTCGCGCTTCTCGATCTCGGCGGCGAAGCGGTCGATTTCAGCCATATCGGCGAGGTTGGCGGGGATCGAGATACACTCGCCGAGCTTCGACAGTTCGGCGGCGAGACCGTCGCAGACCGCAGCGTTGCGCGCGGTAATGTAGACCTTGGCGCCGTTTTCGACATAGGCGCGGGCGATCATCTCGCCGATCCCGCGGCTGCCGCCGGTAACGACGACCACCTTGCCGCGAACGCTGAACAGGTCTTCGATCTTCATCATGTGTCTCCTCAGATCGGGTCGCCGGCGGCGTGGGCGCGGGTTAGATCGGCTCGCCCGCAGTGCGGGCTCGGGCAACGCGGCTCGCCTCAGCGGCGGGCAGGCCGCGATAGGTCATCGCCAGGCAGAACAGCGTCACCGGCGCGGCGATCAGCAGTGAAAGGATGCCGGTCGACAGGCTGCCGGTGACCTTCGACACCGCGCCGGCGAAGTAGGGCCCGAGCCCGAGGCCGATCAGCGTCGTGCCGATGAAATAGGTTGCCGTCGCCGCGCCGCGCATGCGCGGCAGGACGAGGTCCTGCGTCGTCGCCCCGGCGATGCCGACATAGATGCTGCCGAACAACGCCACCGGAATGTAATAGAGGTAGAACAGCCGGACGTCGGGCGTCGTCATCATCAGCGCGATGAAGGGTCCCGGCACCAGCGTCGCCAGGAGCGCGACGAGGATTCGCCCGCCGGGGTTGTGGCGCTTGGCACGGTCGCCGAGCCAGCCGCCGGCGACGATGCCGATGAACCCGCCCGCCGCGCCCCACCCGCCGAGCATCAGCGCGGCGAACTCCTTGGTGCCGTACCACGGGACTGGCCCGCCGGCGGCGGCGAGCGGCACGACGAAGGTGCGGATCGCGTACGGTGCGGCCCAGAACCCGATGGCATAGCCGACGAAGCTGATCGACCCGAAGCCGATCAGGCCGAGCAGGAAGGTCGGCGTCTGCCAGATCAGCGCGTAGGTCGGCTTGTCACGCTCGCGCAGCGACTGCGCCCAGCTGGTCACCGCATAGCCGCCAAGACAGATCGCCGCCCACTGCGGCACGTCGCCGGTGACCCGGGCGAGCAGCACCGCGAGCAGCGCGAAGGCTGCGCCTACGACAAGATTGGTCGTCAGGACACGGCGGCCGAAGGGTGCGAGATGGATCAGCGTTAGTGGCGGCAGGACGCTCATCAGGTCGCCGAGGAAGCGGCGGCCCGGGTCAGCGACCGGCGGCGGGGGCGGCAGCCCCTCGGCGCGTCCCCGTGTCGGCTCGCGCAGCGTCGCGACCCACGCCGACAGGATCAGCCCCGGCAGGCCGACGGCGAGGAACGCCGCCTGCCAGCCGACGAGCCCAAGCGGGCCGCCAGCCGGGTAGGCGTGGTTCCACGCCTTCACCACGACCGCGCCGATCAGCAGCGAGACGCCGCCGCCGAGGTAAAGCCCGCTCGAATAGAGCGCGAGCGCGGTCGCGCGGCGCTCACGCGGGAACCAGTCGGACAGCATCGAGAACGCCGAGGGGCTGGCGGACGCCTCGCCGATCCCGACCCCGACACGCGCCGCGCTCAGCTGGACGAAGCTCGTCGACAGGCCCGACACCACGGTCATCGTCGACCACACCGCCAACCCGAGGCTGAGCAGGCGGGTCCGCACCCAGTTATCGGCGAGGCGGCCGAGGGGGATGCCGAACAGCGCGTAGAAAACAGCGAACGCAGTGCCGTACAGGAAGCCGAGCTCGGCGTCGGTCAGGTGGAGGTCGCGCTTGATGTCCTCAGCGAGGATCGACAGGATTTGCCGGTCGATGAAGTTCATCGCGTAGACGAGGATCAGCAGCGCCAGGACATATTTGGCGTACGCGCCGCCGACGGGTGGCTCGTCGCGGACGGGCGGTTCGGCTGGCACGACGGATCATCCCCCACGGTCGCCGTCAAGCGCGGCGTTGCCCAACCGCTAGCAGGGCGGCACGCGCAGGTCGAGTTCCCCGCGAGCCCTCCGCGCCTAGATCAGCCCAGCCAGCGGCGAACTCGGGTCGGCATATTTGCGCCGCCCCATGCGCCCCGCGCCGTACGCCATCCGCCCGGCCTCGACCGCAAGCTTCATCGCCCGCGCCATCGCCACCGGGTCCTTCGCCTCGGCGATCGCGGTGTTCATCAGGACGCCGTCGCAGCCGAGCTCCATTGCGATGGCCGCGTCCGACGCCGTCCCGACCCCGGCATCGACGAGCACCGGGACCTTCGCCGCCTCGACGATGAGGCGGATCATCACCGGGTTCTGCAGGCCGAGTCCCGAGCCGATCGGCGCGCCGAGGGGCATGATCGCGCACGCGCCCAGTTCCTCGAGCTTCTTCGCCGCGATCGGGTCGTCGGCGCAGTAGACCATGACGTCGAAGCCATCGCGAACAAGCTCCTTCGTCGCGACCAGCGTCTCGGCCATGTCGGGGTAGAGCGTCCGCGCCTCGCCGAGCACCTCGAGCTTCACGAGGTTCCACCCGCCCGCCTCGCGCGCGAGGCGCAGCGTACGGACGGCGTCGTCAGCGGTGAAGCAGCCGGCGGTGTTCGGCAGGTAGGTGACCTGCTTCGGGTCGATGAAGTCGGTCAGCAGCGGCTTTGAACGGTCGCTGACGTTGACCCGGCGGACCGCGACGGTGACGATCTCGGCCCCTGCGGCGGCGACAGCGGCGGCGTTGACGGCATAGTCGGCGTATTTGCCGGTGCCGACGATCAGCCGCGAGGTGAAGGTCCGCCCGGCAACCGTCCAGGTGTCGCCGCCCTGCCCGCCGCCGACGAAGTGAACGACCTCGAGCGCGTCGCCTTGGGCGAGTTCCTGCGCGGCGAAGGTCGAGCGCGGAACGATCACGCGGTTGCGCTCGACCGCCACCTTTGCGACGTCGAGACCGAGGTCGGCGAGGAGCGCCGCGATCGTCGTACCGGGAGCGACGGCGCGGGCGTCGCCGTTGAGGGTCAGGGTGAGCATGAGAGCCTTGGGGTGACGGGAAGCAGGACACGGCATATAGGCTTGGCCATGGCCACGACCAGCCTCGTCTACGTCCTCAACGGCCCGAACCTCAACCTGCTCGGCACGCGCGAGCCGGCGGTGTACGGCACGGCGACGCTAGACGATATCGCCGCGATGCTTGACGGCCGCGCGCAGGGGCTAGGCCTCACCGTCGACCTGCGCCAGTCGAACCACGAGGGGCATCTGATCGACTGGATCCACGAGGCGGCCGCACGCGGTGCCAAGGCGGTGATCCTCAATGCCGGCGGGCTGACCCACACCTCGATCGCGCTCCACGACGCGATCAAGGCCGTCCCGGTGCCAGTCGTTGAGGTCCATCTGTCGAACCCGCACGCCCGCGAGGCTTTCCGTCATACCAGTTTCATCGCATCGGCGGCGAGGGCGACGATCGCCGGGCTCGGGCCGCTCGGCTATGCGCTCGCGCTGGACGCCGCGGCGACGTTCTGACAGGGTTCGGGCTGGGCAGCCGAGGATGAGCATGACCGATTCCGCCGGACCGATGCAGGTCGACACTAATCTCGTCCGCGAGTTGGCCGCGCTGCTCGACGCGACCAACCTGACCGAGATCGAAGTCGCCGACGGCGCGCGGAAGGTCCGCGTCGTGCGGCAGGCCGCTACCGCCGCACCGGTCTACGCCGCCGCTCCCTCCGCCGCCGCGCCGGTCGCACCGGCTGCGGCTTCGCCCACGCCTGGCCCGGCAGCCGACGACCATCGCAATCATCCTGGCCTCGTCCGCGCGCCGATCGTCGGCACTGCGTACTTGACCCCGGACCCTAACAGCCCGCCCTATGTGACGGTTGGCGCGACGGTGAAGGCCGGCGCGACACTGCTGATCATCGAGGCGATGAAGGTGATGAACCCGATCACCGCGACCAAGGCCGGAACCGTGACGCGCATCCTCGTTCAGCACGAACAGCCGGTCGAGTACGACGAGCCGCTGATCGTCATCGAGTGAGCAGCGGCCGATGATCCGCAAGATCCTGATCGCCAATCGCGGCGAAATCGCGCTCCGCGTCCACCGCGCGGCCCACGACATGGGCATCAAGACGGTCGCGGTCCACTCGACCGCCGACGCCGACGCGATGCACGTCCGCCTCGCCGACGAGGCGATCTGCATCGGCCCGCCGTCGGCGACTGAATCCTACCTCAACATCCCCAACATCATCTCGGCCGCCGAGATCGCCCAGGCCGACGCGATCCATCCGGGCTACGGTTTCTTGAGCGAAAACGCGCGCTTTGCCGACATCGTCGAGGAGCATAACATCATCTGGATCGGCCCCGACCCCGACCATATCCGGACGATGGGCGACAAGGTCGAGGCCAAGCGCACCGCCGCCGCGATCGGCCTGCCGCTGGTTCCGGGCTCCGACGGCGCGGTCGCCGACGCCGCCGAGGGGATCAAAGTCGCCGACGCGATCGGATATCCGGTTCTCGTCAAGGCGGCGAGCGGCGGCGGCGGGCGCGGCATGAAGGTGGTGCCCGACGCGGCGTCGCTCGCCCCGCTGATGGCGCAGGCCAAGGCCGAGGCGAAGGCGGCGTTCGGCGACGATACCGTCTACATCGAGAAGTACCTGTCCGAGCCGCGCCACATCGAGTTTCAGGTGTTCGGCGACGGCAAGGGCAACGCCGTGCATCTCGGCGAGCGCGACTGCTCGCTCCAGCGCCGCCACCAGAAGGTGCTCGAGGAGGCGCTGTCGCCCGCGCTGACCCCGGCGCAGCGCGCGGAAATGGGCGAAGTCGTCCGCCTGGCCGTAGCCAAGCTCAAGTACCGCGGCGCGGGGACGATGGAGTTCCTGTTCGAAGACGGTAAATTCTACTTCATCGAGATGAACACGCGTCTCCAGGTGGAGCACCCGGTGACCGAGGCGATCACCGGATTGGACCTTGTCCGCGAGCAGATCCGCATCGCCAGTGGGGAGCCGCTGTCGGTGACCCAGGACCAGGTGCGATTCGCCGGCCATGCCATCGAGTGCCGGATCAACGCCGAGGATCCGGCGACCTTCGCGCCCTCGCCCGGTCGCGTCACCGACTTTCACGCGCCTGGCGGGCCGGGGGTCCGCGTCGACAGCGCGCTCTATGCCGGCTACCGGATCCCGTCGCACTACGACAGCCTGATCGCCAAGCTCATCGTCTACGGCGACGACCGCGAGCAGTGCCGGCTACGCCTCAAGCGTGCGCTCGAGGAGTTCGTCGTCACGGGCGTGAAGACGACGATCCCGCTCCACCAGGCGCTGCTCGACGATCCCGACTTTATCGCCGGCGACTATTCGATTAAGTGGCTCGAGCGCTGGCTGGCGGCGCGGGCGGGCTGACTGCTTCCCACCGCAGCCCGGGGCGGTAGCGCGCCGCCGGACGCCCGTCCTCGTCCATCGCGATCAGGTCGAGCCATTCGTTGTCGAACAGCGCGCGTACCCCGTCGTGGCGGCCCAGAATGTCGCCGATGGCGTCGCAGGGGGCCTCGACGACGACGGTCAGGCGCAGCGGCGTGTGGACCAGCGCCTCTCCGTCGTCGACTGACTGCGACGGTAGGCCGGCGCGGAGCAGCCCGCCGTTACCCTCGACGACGCCGATGCCGCCAGAGACGTTGTGGAGCAGCTTGTTGCCGCCGCCGAACGTCGCCGGCGCGACCGCCGAACCGTAGTATTGCAGGCTGATCCAGCTGGCGACGACGACCGGCGCAGTCAGGATCAGCGTCAGCACGCCGAACCCCTCGTCCCGCCGCCAGTCGTAGTCGTGGAGGAAGACGCGGCCCTGCAGGTCGCGCCCCGCCGTCCGGGCGCGGGGCGCAGCGACGAAAGCGGCGCAGCCGGCGAGGCCCCATTCCGGGCGGACCTCGGCCCAGTCGCTGGCGCGCCGCGCGACGCCGCGCCCGGGCAGGCGGGCGGCGCGCTCGCGCCGGGTGACGGCACCGGCGGCGGCGAACCAGCGGCGGGCTTGCGCGACATCGGCGGCGTGCGAAGCCGGCACATCGTCCGCAAACACCGTGACGACGTCCTGCGTCGTATCGTGCAGCGCTCCCGCAACCCACGTGTCACGGGGAATGACGATCCCGCGCGCCGCCAGCGCGGTCCGCACGGCGGGATCGTTGAGCAGTCCGGCGAGCAGGCGCGCGTTGACGTCCCCAGGGTAACCGCCGCACGCGCCGCAGTGGAGCGCACTAAGATGAGGGTTGTTCGTCGCGCTCGCGCCGTGGCCGGCGACGATCACCAGCCGGGCGAAGCCGTCGGTCAGCGACATCGCGCGCAGCACCGTCTCGGCAATCGTCGCGCGCGTCGCGTCGTCGAGCGGAGGGTCGAAGCGCGGTGCCGGCTCGCCCGCGGCGGGCTTGCGCAGGGCAAGCGCGTCGCCGACCAGCTTGCCGACATACAGCGGCCCCGCCGCCTCGACGAAGGCGAACGACGAGATCGCCGCGAGCTTGAACCGCCCCCACGCGCGTTTGCCGCGCGCCTTTATACGCGCGGTGTCGTCACCCGGTGCGCTCGCCGTCGAGCCGACGCCAGGAGTTAGCAGGACTGGCAGCCGCGCCTCGAGCGTGTCGGAGGCGGAGCGGCGATGGCCGACGCCGAGCCCGAAGAAGCCGGCGAAGCCTAGCGTCGCGATGCCCGGGTCTACTCCCTCGAGCGCACGGCGCAACACCTCCGACCGCACGTCGATGCAGAACGCGGCTTGGAGCGCCGGACGCGCCGCCGGGACGGCCTTGCCGCCGAGCAGCGGCAGCAGCCGCCGGCGATACGCGTGCTCGGTCGCGCCCTGGAGCACCGCGTCGATGCGATCGTCGGCGTCGGGCTCGACGCGGCGGGCATGGCCGGCGAGCGCCGCCCGCCAGCCGTCGCCGATCGCGCCACCGAAACGTCGCCACAGCGCCTCCTCCCAGACGAGGCGGACTGCGAGCAGGCCAGTCAGGTGCGCGTCGTCGCCGCCGCCGAGCTCGGCCTGCCACAGCCGGTAGCGCGCGACCTGCGCCCAGCCGCCGAGCGTCGTCAGCAGCGCGTGGAAGTAGGTTGGCAGCGCCGCCTCGGGGACGCCGAGCGTCGCGACGGCACGGGCGATCGCCGCCTCGGCCGTATCGGGCAGTTCGGCGACAGTCGCGGCGAACCCGTAAAGGCCCGCGATCTCCGGCGTCAGGTCGTGGGTCGCCACCGCCCGCCACGCGGCATAGACGCCGCGCTCGGTCGCGAGCGGCCACAGCGCCTGACCCTGGTCGAAATAGCTCGCGGCGAAATGGCCGCAGCGCTCGGCGATCAGTCCCGGCCAGTCGGTGCCGCTCGCCGCCGCCGCGAGGTCGGCGACGGTCGGCAGCGCGCCGGGCGGCGGTGCGGCGACGCGTGCCGCCTCCTTCAGCGTTGCGAGGCTCAGCGGATGGCCGGCGTCGGCGAGCGCGGCAGCGAGATCGGCGTCAGTCACCTCCCCCGCGGCGATCTGCGCAGCATAATGCGCGCGCGGCAGCGTCACCGCGCAGCCGGCAACGCGGCGGAGCCGGGCGGCGACGGTCGCCAGCGGCTCGCTCGTCTGGCCGAGGAACGGGTTGACCGCGACGCTCGACGCCAGCGGCCACAGCGGCGGAATGGCGCGACCGGCGTGGTCGGCGGCGGCGAGGATGGATTCCGACATGGCAAGCTCCGCGGTCATCGTGCCGTCCGCCGCGCCGACCAGCCGCCGAGCAGCCGATCGAGTGTCGCGTTGACGTACAACCCGTTCGACAGGTGCACCCGCAGGCCGGCGGCGGCGGGATGCGCCGCCCACAGCGGGAACAGCGCCTGCGCTATCGCGACGAGGCCGAAACTGAGCACGGCGAGCACCATCAGCGTCCATTCGAGCCGTCCGGGCGCGGGTGTCGGCGGCAGCGCCCCGCGCGTCAGCCACTCGGCGGCGGTCTGCAGCGCGAAGTACGCCGTCGCCGCCGCCGCCGCGTAGCGTGTCGTGATCCGCGTCAGCCGCCGCGGCGCGGCATCGGCGAGACCCTGCGCGATGAGGTAGGCGACGCCGAAGATCAGGATCGCGCCGAGCGCCCAGGCCTGCGCCGGCTTGTGGGCGAAGCCGAAGACGAGTCCGAAGGCGACGCCGATCACCCCGTAGATCGCGAGCGCGGCGACGAAAGCACGCCCGACCGCCGCTCCGCTGGGCACCGCCACAGGCCCCGGGCGGCGGATCGACGCGACCTGCTCGACGGCGCCCCCGGCAGCGAGGAACGCGTGCGCCTTGTACAGCGAATGGGCGACGATGTGGAGCAGCGCCAGCGGGAACAGGCCGAGCCCACACTGGAGCATCATGAAGCCCATCTGCGCGACGGTCGACCAGGCGAGCGAGGTCTTGACCGCCGGCTGGGTCAGCATGACCAGCGCGCCGAACAGCGCGGTGAAGCCGCCGATGATCGCCAGCGCGGCGAGCACGCCGGGCGCGGTGACCATCACCCCGGCAAAACGGATCAGCAGGAAGCCGCCGGCGTTGATCACCCCCGCATGGAGCAATGCCGACACCGGGGTCGGCGCCTCCATGACTTCGGTCAGCCAGCCGTGGGTCGGAAACTGCGCCGACTTGAGCAAGGCAGCGAGCGCGAGCAGCGCCGCGGCGGCAACGGTCACGGCCCCGCCGGCTGCCGCCGCATCGATCGTGGCGATGTCGGACGTGCCGAAATGGTTGGCGAGCAGGGCGAAGGCTGCGACGAGCGCGGTCGCGCCGATCGTCGAGAACAGCTGCTTCTTGCGCGCCGCGCGTCGCGCCGCGGCGCGGTCGCGGTAAAACAGCAGCAGCTGATGGAGGCACGCGCTCGTCGCGATCCACGCCGCGGCGAGCTGTACGAGGTTGCCGGCCGCGACGAGCAGCAGCACCGACGCGATCGCCCCGCACAGGCAGCCGGTGAACGCCCCCTGCCGCGGCTCGCCGTCGAGATAGGTGCGGGTGTAGCGGACGACCACCCAGCCGACGAAAGCGACGAGGAGCAGCATCGTCGCGCTGACCGCGTCGAGCCGCGCCGACAGGCCGACGCCCGCCGCGCCGAGCAGCGGGGTCGTTCCCGCGCCACCCGCCGAGCAGGACGGCAAGCGCGGCGATGGCGATGCCGAGCGCGACCAGCGCCGCCACCTCGGCGAGGCGCGGAACGAGCGGCGGGCGGCGGCCGGGGAACAGCGCGGCGACCCCGGCGGCGACGAGCAGCGGCAGCGGCGCGACGAGCGGCAGGAAGGTCACGAGCGGGCTCCGGCAGCGAAACGATGGGCCTCGATAGCCACCTATGCCGGCGCTTAGAAATTCATTGTACGCGCGTAATCGTTCGCTATCGTCGAACGATGAGCCTGAACTACAACCATCTGCGTTACTTCTGGGCGGTCGCGCGCGACGGCAACCTGACGCGGACGGCGGCGCAGCTCAACCTGACCCAGTCGGCGCTGTCGGTGCAGATCCGGAAGCTCGAGGCGCGGCTCGGCCATGCGCTGTTCGAGCGGCGCGGGCGGCGGCTCCACCTGACCGAGGCAGGGCGCATCGCGCTTGACCATGCCGAGGCGATCTTCGCCGCGGGCGACGAGCTGGTCGGCACGCTGCGCGGGATCGGGCGCGGCGCGCGTGCTCCGCGTCGGCGCGCTGGCGACGCTGTCGCGCAACTTCCAGATGGCTTTCCTCCGCCCGCTGCTCGGCCGCGACGACCTCGACCTCGTCCTGCGCGCCGGCAGCCCCGCCGAACTGCTGGCGGCGCTGGCTGCGCTCAGCCTCGACGTCGTGCTGGTCAACCATGCGCCCGCGCGCGACGCGCCCGCGCCGTTCGTCGCCCATCGGCTGGCCGAGCAACCGGTCAGCCTCGTCGGCACGCCCGCGCGGCTCGGCGTCGCGGCGTCGCTCGCCGAGCGGCTGGCCGCGCACCCGGTGATCGTGCCGACCGCCGACAGCAGCGTCCGCGTCGGCTTCGACGCGCTCGCCGACCGCCTCGGCGTGCGCCCGACGATCGCCGCCGAGGTCGAGGACATGGCGATGATGCGCCTGCTCGCGCGCGAAGACGTCGGTCTTGCCGTCCTGCCGCCGATCGTCGTCAAGGATGAGCTGGCGAGCGGCTTGCTGGTCGAGGCCGAGCGGCTGCCGGGGATCGCCGAGACCTTCTACGCCGTCACCCTCGACCGGCGCTTCCCCAATCCGCTGCTCCGCCCGCTGCTCGTGCCGTGGACCGAGCCGGGCGACTTGCGGCTGGCCGACGTAGCCGCGGACGCGCTATAGCCGCGGCGCAAGCCTCAAGGAGCGCGCACATGGCCGACCCGACCGAAGCCAGCATGGCCGGCGTCCCGCGCAAGCGCGCCGTCGCAACGCAATCGACGTCGCTCGGCAACCACAAGCTCCATCCCTCGACGATGATGATGGGCTACGGGTTCGATCCGGCGCTGTCGGAGGGGTCGCTCAAGCCGCCGATCTTCCTCACCTCGACCTACGTCTTCGAGAGCGCAGCCGACGGCAAGCGCTTCTTCGAGGGCATCACCGGCGTGCGTCCGGGCGGGGCCGAGGGGCTCGTCTACTCGCGCTTCAACGGGCCGAACCAGGAGATCCTCGAGGACCGCCTCGCGCTGTGGGAGGACGCCGAGGACGCGCTCGTCTTCTCCAGCGGCATGTCGGCGATCGCGACGACCTTCCTCGCGCTCGTGCGCCCCGGCGACGTCATCGTCCATTCGGCCCCGCTGTATGCCGCGACCGAGACGCTGATCGCGCGCATCCTCGGGCGGCTCGGCGTCACGTTCCTCGACTTCCCCGCCGGCGCGACCGGCGACGAGATCGAGAGCGTCCTCCGCCGCGCCCAGGCGCAGGGCCGCGTCGCGGCGATCTACCTCGAAAGCCCGGCCAACCCGACCAATGCGCTGGTCGACGTCGAGGCGGTGCGCGACGCGCGCGCGGCGGTACTCGGGAACGGCGACGACGCGCCGCCGATCATCATCGACAACACGTTCCTTGGGCCGCTGTGGGCGCAGCCGCTCAGGCAGGGTGCCGACCTCGTCATCTACAGCCTGACGAAGTACGTCGGCGGCCACAGCGACCTCGTCGCCGGCAGCGTGCTCGGCACGAAGGCGGCGATCAACCCGGTACGGATGACGCGCAACACGATCGGGACGATCACCGACCCGCATACCGCATGGATGCTGCTGCGCAGCCTCGAGACGCTCGAACTGCGGATGAGTCGCGCCGGCGAAAATGCACGAGTCGTATGCGAATTCCTCCGCGACCACCCGAAGGTCGAGCGCGTCGGCTACCTCGGCTTCCTCGAACCGGGCAGCCGCCAGCACGATATCTTCACCCGTCACTGCAATGGCGCGGGATCGACCTTCTCGGTGCTGGTCAAGGGCGGCGAGGCGGAGGCGTTCCGCCTGCTCGACCACCTCAAGCTGGTCAAGCTGGCGGTCAGCCTCGGCGGCACCGAAAGCCTCGCATCGCATCCGGCCGCGATGACCCATCTGTCGGTCGCCCCGGCGCGCAAGGCCGAGCTCGGCATCACCGACAACCTCGTGCGCGTCTCGATCGGCGTCGAGCACCCCGACGACCTGATCGCCGACTTCACCCAGGCCCTCGCCGCGGTCTGACCCGGGCGCGCGCGTCCGGCAGAGTGGTGCGCCCGAAGGGAATCGAACCCCCGACCTGCGGTTTAGGAAACCGTCGCTCTATCCGGCTGAGCTACGGGCGCACTCGCCGGCTGACTAGGAGCGGGCGGCTGTGCCGTCAACGCGGGGCGGAACGGCCGGGCGTGGCGCAGCGACGGCACGCGGCCGCGGACGGCGGCGACCTGCGCCAGGTCGAGGTCGACGGTGGCGACACCGACCGCCTCGCCCATATCGAGGACGACCGTCCCCCACGGATCGATGACCAGCGAATGGCCGAACGTCGCACGGCCGTCGGCATGTACCCCGCTCTGGGCGGCCGCGACGACGAACGTCCCGGTCTCGATCGCGCGCGCGCGGAGCAGCGTGTGCCAGTGCGCGACGCCGGTCGGACGGGTGAACGCCGCCGGCACGGCGACGATGTCGGCACCGGCGAGGGCGAGACTGTTGTAGAGTGCCGGGAAGCGGACGTCGTAGCAGATCGATAGCCCGAGCCCGCCCCACGGCGTCGCGGCAACGACGGCGCGGTCGCCGGGGGCGTACGCCGCCGACTCGCGGTAACGCTCGCCCGGCAGGTCGACGTCGAACAGGTGGATCTTGTCGTACCGCACGACGATGCGGCCGCCCGAGTCGATGACGAAGCCGCGGTTGACCAGCCGGTCGCTTCCTTCAGGGCGCAGCGCGAGGCTGCCGAGGTGGACCCAGACCTGGTGCTCGGCCGCCGCCGCGCGGACCGCGGCGAGGACGAGGTCCCCCGCCTCGTCCTGCACCACGGGAGCCGCGCGAACCCGGTCGCGGTCGAGCAGGCCGCTCATCTCGGGGGTGAAGATCAGCGTCGCGCCGCCGTGGGCGAGGTCGCCGATCGCGGCGACGAGATGCGCGGCGTTCGCCGCCGGGTCGATGCCGGTGCAGGTCTGGACGACGCCGATGCGCAGGTTCACGCGAGCAGCGCGTCGAGCTTGCCGGCACGGTCAAGTGCGGCGAGGTCGTCGCTGCCGCCGATCGCCTGACCGTCGATGAAGATCTGCGGCACCGTCGTCCGCCCGGGGGCGCGCGCGAGCATCTCGGCACGGCGCTCGCCGCCGAGCGTGATGTCGATCTCCTCGACCGCGACTCCCTTGCTCTTGAGCAGCTTCATCGCCCGCGCGCAGAACGGGCAAAGGAACTTGGTATAGACTTCGACCTTGGCCACGGCGGCGGCTCCTGCGCTGATGCGTTCTTATGCACTCTGGCATATGCGGTCAGGCGAGGTCGCGCACAACCCGCGCCCAGGTGAGCACCCGCACGCGCGCCGCGCCGCCAGCGAGCAGGACGCGGGCACAGGCGTCGGCCGTCGCCCCGGTCGTCAGCACATCGTCGATGACGACGACTTCTCTCCCCCGAACCTCCTCGGGGCGGGCGAGGACGAAAGCGTTACGGACGTTCGCGGCGCGTGCGCGTCGCCCCATGCCGCGACTGCTCGCCGTCGGGCGGGCGCGGACGAGCGCGTCGACGACCAGCCGCGATCCCGTGCGGCGGGCGACCGCGCGGGCGAGCAGCGCCGCCTGGTTGAAGCCGCGCTTCCATAGTCGCCAGCGGTGGAGCGGCACGGGCACGAGCACGGCGTCTGGCCCGAGCCAGGCGTGGCCGACGCGGATCACCTGCGGGGCCATGACGTCGGCAAGGTGCTGGCGGTCGCCGTGTTTGAAGCCGAGCAGTACGGTGCGCGCCGACCCGGCATAGGCGAGCGCGGCGCGGGCGGCGGCGAAGGCCGGCGGGGTGTCGAGGCAGGCGCCGCAACGTGCTCCCGGACCGCGGTCGATGTCGAACGGCGCCCCGCACGTGGCGCAGCACGGGTCGGTGAGGAAGGTCAGCCCCGACCAGCAGCCGAGGCAGAAGCGCCCCTGACGATCGACGATCTCCCGGCACGCGGGGCAGCGCGGCGGCAGCAGCAGGTCGAGCGCGTAGGCAACGAGGCGCTTGCCGGCGGCAGCCACCTCCCCTCGCCGCCCGACGGCAGCGATCCAGCCGAGGCGTATGCTCCCCACCAACCGGTAGTAGCGCCGCCGCGGTTAAGCGAGCGTGCACCGGGTTGGCAGCGGCGGCCGGGCGGGCCATCTACCTCGCTCATGTCGTCCGACACCCCCGAGCCCTTCGATCGCGCCGCCCGGCGGCGGCAGGTCGCGCGCGTTCGCACCGGTCACGACTTCCTCCTCCGCGATCGCGCCGACGACCTGGCGGCGCGCGTCGCTGCCGCCGGACGCGACTTCGCCGTCGCGGTCGATATCGGCGGGACAGGCGTTCGCGGCGAGGCGCTGACGATCACGGTCGATGCGACGCCCGCGACGCGCCCGACCCTCGTCGCCGACGCCGATCGCCTGCCGTTTGCCGACGGCGGGGTCGACCTGATCGCCGCCTTCGGCCTGCATGCGGTCAACGACCTGCCGGGCGCGCTGATCCTCGCCCGGCGCGCGCTCGCTCCTGGCGGGCTGTTCGTCGCCGCGATGGTCGGCGGCGCGACGCTCGCCGAGGTCCGCGCCGACCTGCTCGCCGCCGAGGTCGCGGTGACCGGCCGCGCCGCCGCGCGTGTCCTGCCGATGGTCGATCCCGCCGCCGCCCCCGCCCTCCTCCAGCGCGCTGGCTTCGCCGATCCGGTGGTCGAGGTCGATGCGCTCGTCGTCCGCTACGACGACCTCGGCGGCGTGCTGCGCGACCTGCGCGGCGCGGGTGAGGGCAATATCCTGGCGGGCCGGGTGCCGCTGCGCCGCGACGTTCTTGCCGACGCCGCCCGCCGCTTCGCCGAGCGCGCCGTCGACGGGCGCATCGCAGTCACGGTCGAGGTGATTACGCTGACCGGCCGCGGGCGCTAGGGGAGCAGCCATGCGCCTGAGCATTCTCGACCAGTCGCCGATCGCCGAGGGCGCCACCGCGGCGTCGGCGCTGGCCAACAGTCTCGACCTCGCCCGTGCCGGCGACGCGCTCGGCTATCACCGCTACTGGGCGGCCGAGCACCATGCGTCGCCGGCGCTCGCCGGAGCGGCACCCGAGGTGCTGCTCGCCGCCGTCGGCGCGGCGACGTCGCGCATCCGGCTCGGCAGCGGCGGGATCATGCTGCCGCATTATTCGCCCTTGAAGGTCGCCGAGACCTTCTCGCTGCTCGCTGGGCTCTACCCGGACCGCGTCGACCTCGGTATCGGCCGCGCGCCCGGCAGCGACCAGCGGACGGCCGTCGCCCTCCAGCGCGACCGCCGCCAGGTCGCCCCGAACGACTTCCCCAACCAGCTCGCCGAGGTTCTCGGCTATCTCGAGGACGATCTGCCCGCCGGTCACCCGTTCGCGGCGCTGGCGAAGACGCTCCCCGGCCGGCCGGCGGTGCCCGACGTGTGGCTGCTCGGCTCGTCGCCCGACAGCGCGGCGTGGGCGGCCGAGACCGGCCTGCCCTATTGCTTCGCCGACTTCATCAATTCGGGCGGGGCGGAGATCGCCCGCGGCTACCGCGCGATGTTCGATGCCCGCCGCGCCGCCGCGCCCTACACGATGGTCGCGCTGTGGACCGTGTGCGCCGAGACCGACGCCGAGGCCGAGCGACTGGCGCTGTCGTCGCGGATGATGCTGGCGCACCTGCTGACCGGCGTGCTGATCCCCGTCCCGTCGCCGGAGACGGCCGCGGCGTGGCTCGCCGCCAACCCGCACGCCGCGACCCGGCCGGGACGCCGCATGATCGCGGGGTCGCCGGCGACGGTCCGCGCCGGGATCGAGGCCGCGGTCGCCGAGTACGCCGCCGACGAGGCGATGTTGGTCAACATCGTCTACGACCACACCGCGCGGGTGCGCAGCTACGAGCTCGTCGCCGCCGCCTTTGCCTAGCTGCGCCCCTCGAGTTCCTTGCCGCTGAGGCGGACGACATGGACGACGTTGGTCGTGCCCGGCGTGGCAAAAGGCACGCCGGCGATCAGCACGAGGAGGTCGCCGCCGGCGGCGATTCCCGTCCGCAGCGCCATGCGCCGCGCCTTGTCGACCATCGCCTCGAACGCGGCGACGTCGCGCGTGACGACAGCGTGGACGCCCCAGACCAGGCCGAGCCGCCGCGCCGTCGCACGGACCGGCGTCAGGCACAGGATCGGCACTCCGCCGCCGCCGCGCTCGCGCGCCGCCCGCCGCGCGGTCGAGCCCGAGATGGTAAAGCAGACCATCGCCTTGGCTTCGATCGTCCGGGCAATGGCGGCGGCGGCGGCGCTGATCGCGTCGGCCGTCGTGTGCGCGGTCGCCGTCTCGGTGAAGTGGACGCGGCCATAATATTGCGGGTCGGCTTCGACCTGGCGGGCGATCGCGTCCATCATCGTCACCGCCTCGACCGGGTACGCTCCGGCGGCGCTTTCGGCCGACAGCATGACCGCGTCGGCCCCGTCGTAGATCGCGGTGGCGACGTCGCTGACCTCGGCGCGCGTCGGGGTCGGCGACTGGATCATCGATTCGAGCATCTGCGTCGCGACGACGACCGGCTTGCCCATCGCCCGGGCCATCGCGACGATGCGCTTCTGCGCCGGCGGCACCTGCTCGGGCGGCAGTTCGACGCCCAGGTCGCCGCGCGCGACCATCACCGCGTCGGCGAGCTCGAGGATCTCGCCGAGGCGTTCGAGCGCGGCCGGCTTCTCGATCTTGGCGAGCAGCGCCGCGCGCCCGCCGATCAGCGCCCGTGCCTCGGCGACGTCCTCGGGGCGCTGGACGAACGACAGGCCGATCCAGTCGACATCGTGGTCGAGCGCGAAAGCGAGGTCGGCGCGGTCCTTCGCCGTCAGCGCCGGCAGCGGCACGACGACGTCGGGCACGTTGACCCCTTTGCGGTCGGACAGCGTGCCGCCGGTGACGACGACGGTGTCGATGCGGTCGGCGGTGACCGCGGTGCAGCGCAGGACGACCTTACCGTCGTCGACGAGCAGCCGCGCCCCGACTTCAAGCGCCGCGAACAGCTCCTTGTGCGGCAGCGTCACGCGCGTCGCGTCGCCCGGCGCCGGGTCCAGGTCGAGGGCGAACGCCGCGCCGTTCACCAGCTCGACTTTGCCTGCGGCGAAGGTGCCGACGCGGAGCTTGGGCCCCTGGAGGTCGGCGAGGATCGTCAGCGGCCGCGCCGTCTCGACCTCCAGCGCGCGGATGTTCGCGATCAGCGCCGCACGCCCCGCGGGCGTGCCGTGGCTCATGTTGACGCGGAAGGCGTCCGCCCCGGCCGCGTTGAGCGCACGGATCGTGTCGAGCGAGGCCGATGCCGGCCCCAGCGTCGCGAGAACCTTGACCCGGCGGGCGCGTGGCGTGAACACAGGCGGCTCCTGACGCGTTTGGCGGGGGCCTAGCCCGATCCGCCGCGGGGCTCAACCGGAGAGACTTGTGACCGACACCCCTGCGCTCGATCCGGCCACCCGCGATGCGGTCGACGCCGCCGCCTTCCGCCGGCTGACGGCGCTCCTCCGCCACCGCACGGACGTCCAGAACGTCGACCTGATGGCGACCGGCGGCTTCTGCCGCAACTGCCTGGCCGACTGGGTCGCCGAGGCCGCCGCGGCCCACGGCGTGCCGTTGGCCAAGGACGCGGCGCGCGAGATGGTCTACGGCATGCCCTACGCCGACTATAAGGCGCGCCACCAGACGCCGGCGAGCGACTCGCAGCTCGCGGCGATGGCGGCGAGCGTCGCCAAGAACGCCGGCGCGGGCGACGAATAGGACTCGCCGCCGCCGCCGTTGACGCCTATCGGGCCGCCAGCCGAGGCGGGGGACGGGTCGCGCCGGCCGCGTAGGCGCGGCGACAGTCTGATGGAGTGCAAGTGGCGCGGGCATTGAACACCATCGCGGTATGCGCCGTACTCGCCGCGCTGCCAGCGGCGGCGCAGGAGGCGCCCGACGACGAGATCGTCGTCACCGCCGGACGCCAGCCCGGCGCGGTCGCCGGCGACATCAAGCCCGAACTACAGCTGAGCCCGGCGGACATCCGCAGCTACGGCGTCTCGTCGGTCGCCGACCTGCTGACCGAGCTCGCCCCGCAGACGAACTCGACGCGCGGCAGCGGCGGCGCGCCGCTCGTCCTGCTCAACGGCCACCGCATTTCGGGGTTCGCCGAGGTCCGCGACCTGCCGACCGAGGCGATCCTGCGCGTCGACATCCTGCCCGAGGAGGTCGCCCTCAAGTACGGCGCGCCGGCCGACAGCCGCGTCGTCAACTTCGTCCTGCGACCGCGCTTCCGCGCCAAAACCGCCGAGGGCAAGGCGGGAGGGGCGACGGACGGCGGGGCGGCGACCGGCGGGGTCGAGGGCGACTATCTGCGCATCCAGAAGAACGGGCGGCTCAACCTCGATGCCAAAGTCGACCACACGAGCGGGCTCAGCGAGGCCGACCGCGGGATCGTTGCCGCGCCGCCGCGGCTCGCGATCATTGGCGACACGCCCGACGTGACGCAGTTCCGCTCGCTGACGCGCGACACCGATACCGGCCAGCTCAACGCGGTCTACAACCACGTCCTGCCCGGCGACCTGTCGGCGACGGCGAATTTTCGGGCCGAGGTCAGCCAGTCGCAGGGCGAGAACGGCCTCGCCACGCTGACGCTACCGCTGCCCGGCGGCAGCACGGTCGCGCGCTACGCCGGGCTGACGCCGCTCGAGGCCGCGACCAAGACGTCGGACCTCCACCTGGGCGGCACGCTCAACCACGAGGCGACCGACTGGCGCTGGTCGGTGATCGGCAACCTCGACCGCGTCGACACGCGGACGCGGACCGACACCGGCGTCGACGGCAGCGCCTTCGCCGCGCTTGTCGCCGCTGGCGGCAACCCGCTCGCCCCGTTCGGTGCGACGCTGACCCCACGTGCGCCGAACACCGCGCGAAGCCTCGCGCAGAGCGGCAACATTGACGGGCTGGTGTCGGGATCGCCGCTGGCGCTGCCGGCTGGCGACGTCAACGTCGCGGTCAAGCTGCTGGCGAGCTTCAGCGGCTTCGACGGCGAATCGCTGCGCACCGGCACGACGACGAGGACGCACTTCACCCGCGACCTCGTCAGCGGGCAGCTCAACCTCGACGTGCCGCTGACGAGCCGCAAGTCGGGCTTCGGCGCGGCGATCGGCGACCTCAGCGCCAACGGCAATTTCGCGGCGCAGCAGCTGTCGGACTTCGGCACGCTGACAACGGTCGGCTACGGGATCACGTGGAGCCCGCGCAAGCCGCTCCAGCTGATCGCCAGCCACACCACCGACCACGCCGCGCCGACCGCGCAGCAGCTATCGGGACCGCTGATCGTCACGCCCAACGTCGCCGTGTTCGATCCCGCGCGCGGTACGACGGCGTTCGTCACGCTGACCGAGGGCGGCAACCCGGCGCTGACCGCGAGCGAGCGGCGCGTGACCAAGGTCGAGGCGAACTGGAAGCCGCTGGCGAAACCCGATCTGACGCTGACCGCGGCCTATGTCCGCACCGACACCGACAACGCCGTCGCCGCCTTCCCGACGTCGAGCGCGGCGATCGCCGCCGCCTTCCCCGACCGTTTTGGCCGCGATGCCGCCGGCGACCTCGTCAGCCTCGACACCCGTCCGGTCAACTTCGCCCACGAATCGCTGGCGACGCTGCGCTACGGCATCAACGTGTCGTTCGCGCTGAAGTCGACGCAGGTGAATCCCTTCGCCGGGCTGCGCCGGCCCGACGGGGCACGGCCCGGAGGCGGCGAGGGTCGCGGCCCGGGCGGCGGTGAGGGCCGCGGCGGCAATCGCGGCGGCTTCGGCGGCTTCGGCGGCGGTCCCAACGGCGGGCGGCTGCAGTTCGCCGTCTACCACACGGTCACCTTCACCGACACGGTCCTGATCCGCCCGGGTGTGCCGCCGCTCGACCTGCTCGACGGCGGCGCACTCGGCAACGGCGGCGGTGCGCCGCGGCACACGGTCGACGTCCAGGCCGGCTATTCGCGCAACGGGCTCGGCGCGCGGCTGTCGGCGACGTACCGCTCGGGCACGAGCATCGACGCCGCCGCCGGCGACCCGAACGGGGCGCTGACCTTCGCGCCGCTGGCGACGGCGAACCTGCGGCTGTTCGCCAATCTCGGCCAGATGCCCGGCGTGGTGAAGGCGCACCCGTGGCTGCGCGGCAGCCGCCTGACGCTCGGCGTGACCAACCTGACCGACGCGCGCGAGCGGGTCCGCGACGCGACCGGCGCGACCCCGCTCGCCTTCCAGCCGGGCTACCTCGACCCGGTCGGGCGCGCGGTGACGATCAGCTTCCGCAAGCTGTTCTTCACGCCGCCGGTGCGGCGTCCCGGCTAGGGTCCAGCCGCCCGCCGCCGCGGACGAACAGCAGGACGATCAGCCCGGCAAGGACCAGCCCGGAGATCGGCAGCAGGCCGAGCCGCTGCGACTGTGTTGCGCGCGTCGCGATCTCGACGAGCAGCGGGCCGAGCCACATCGTCGCCGTGCCCGCGATGGCAAACAGGCCGAAGAAGACGCCGAGCCGGTCGGGCGCGACGACGCGGGTCATCATCGTCCGCCGCGACGCGTAGGCGGCGGACACGCTGACCGCCCCGAGAAAGCCGCAGCCGAGCAGGCCGAGATCGGGCGCGGTGCGGAAGATCGGCCCCGACCACAGCGGGGCATGGGCGGCGGGGTCGAAGGCTTGGAAGAACAGCATCGTCCGCGTCTGGCCGAGCGACAGCCACTGTGACGCGACCACCCCGACGAGCTCGATCACCAGCGCGCGTTTCGGCCCGATCGTCTGGTCGAGCACCCCGGCGAGGATGCCGCCGACAACCGAAAAGGACGACAGGATCAGCCCGTAGGCGAGCAGTTCGAGGCTGCCCCAGCCCATCGCCCCGGCGGCATAGACCCCGGTGAAGACGAGGATGCCGGTCAGTCCGTCGGTGAACAGCAGCACGCTGAGCAGATAGACGAGCGCATTGCCCTGGCCGCGCGCCTCCGTGACCAGCCGGGCGAGGTCGCCCGCGCCCGCGCGCAGCGCCGCGCCGAGGCGGGTCCCCGTCGCGGCGACGTCGGGCACGAAGGCGAACAGCGGGATCGACCCGACGAGCATCAGCGCGGCGGCGATCGGCGCGACGATCCGGTCGGTCTGGTGGCTCAGGGGGTCGAGCCCGAACAACGGCTGCGCCGGGATGAACCCCCACGCCACCTTGCCCGGCAATGCGAACGCCCAGACGACGAACGCCAGCGTCGCCACCGACAAGGCGTTGACCAGCGCCAGCGCGGCCCCCGACGCCGCCCCGGCGCGCGCCATGCCGGCGGCCGGCAGCAGCAGCGCGTTGTGGAGCGTATCCGACCACGCGATCAACACCGATACCAGCGCGAAGACGGCGACCGCCGTGCCGACCCCGAGCGGGCCAGTGGGTGTCACCCACCACAAGGCGGCGATTGCCGGGACCATGATGGCGACGGTCGCCGCCAGCCAGGGCTTGCGCGGGCCGGTCCGGTCGATCGCCGCCCCGAGCAGGGGGACCGTCAGCAGCACGACCCAGCCGGCGTACTTCTGCGCCGCGGCGACCAGGATCTGCCCCTTGACCGGATCGCCGACCACGTCGCGCACGAAGTACGGCGCGAAGACGTAGATCATGATCAGGACGACGTACGGGTCGCGTGCGCCCTGGAACAGCGCCCAGCTCCACGCCGCGCGGTCGAGACGGGCCGGCGCTCGCGTGGTCGTCATCCAGGTCCCCAGGTCCGTTTGCGCGGGATCATGGCTGATCGGGAGGCGGGGCGAAAGGGCTGTCCTACGGGGGCCGCGGGCGACTAGAGTGTCACCCTCAGCGCCACGGGATGTGCTACGGCACTGGCGTGGTGTGAACCGGTTTGGTTAATCGGAACTTCACGAGTTCCTACAATGGCCACACTGATTCATGCGTGCGTCGTGACAACTTCCGCCTCCGCTGCCGCAACCCCTAACGAAACCGACTTACCGGATCGGTTAGCCCTGCAGCGCGCAGCGCGGCGGTCGGAACCCGCGTCGCCGCCGCCGCGGCCCGAAGCAGCCCGGGCACGGCGGCGATCGCCCCGAGCAGCAGCGGCCGCCCGGCGCGCGCCTCGCCGAGCCGCTGGAGCCGGGTCGCGCGGCGGATCTGGCGGGCGACGTCGCGGCGGAACGCGGCGTGGTAGGCGGCCGGGTCCCCGCCGCCGAGCACCGTCCGCGCCGCCAGCCGCGCGCTGTGGAGCGCGATCGCCATGCCGTCGCCGGTGAACGACGGGATCACGCCGGCCTGGTCGCCGAGGCGGAACAGCCGGTCGTCGCCGCGGTGGACGAAGCCGTACGGCACCCCGCCGATCGTCAACGGCCGGGCGAGCAGCGGGGTCGCGTCGCCGAGCAGCCGCGCCAGTCGCGGCTCGGCGAGCGCGCTGCCGATGGCGTCGCCGCCGCTGGCGTCGAAGCGCTCCCGGTCGACGAGCAGGCACAGGTTGACCAGTCCGTCCTCGACCCGCTGGACCCCGGCATAGCCGCCGTCGAACAGGACGATCTCGATCGTCGCCTCGAGCGCTGTCAGGGTCTCGGCCGAGACCCGGAGATACTGCTTGAACCCGATCAGGTGGTCGAGCGTCGCGGCCGTGTCGCGCTTCGCCCCACGGACATCGGCCTTGCCTGTCGCCAGCAGCAGCGCCGCCGGCGCGAGGTCGCCGCCGCTCGTCGCCAGCCCGATGCCCTCGATCCGCCGGACGGAGACGCCGCGTTCGACCGCGACCCCGCTCGCTGCCGCATGGTCGAGCAGCGCCGCGTCGAGACGGCGGCGGGTGATGCCAACGCCGGTGAACGGCAGCCGCGCCGCCGCGCTCCACCGCCCGCTGACCAGCCGGACGCGGTCGATGCGGTGGCCGCCGAGCCCGGCGACCTCGAGGCCGAGCGCGGCGAGGTGCGCCTGCGCCTCGGTCGAGACGAAGTCGCCGCAGATCTTGTCGTGCGGTCCGGTCGTCCGCTCGACGAGCAGCGGCCGCGCCCCGCCGCGGGCGAGCAGCGTTGCCGCCGCGGCACCGGCCAGTCCGCCGCCGGCGACGACGATGCCATCGGCTACCACGATGCGCGCTTGAGCCGCGCGACCGTCAGCCGGAACGGGAAGGCCGCCGCGACGGTCGCGTCCGCGATCCCGGCGGTCGCCAGCAGCCGTTCCCACTCGTCGGCGACGAAGCTCCGCGCGACCGACACCGGCCCATCGTGGCGGACGAATCGGTGCCACCCCATTACCCGGGCGAGCGCGGCGAAGCCGTAGAAGGCGAGCCAGTGCCGCCGCAGGTCGTTGACGAACCAGCCGCGGACCGCGCGGTCTTCCATCCACATCAGGAAGCGCCCGACCTCCGCGTCGCGCAGGTGGTGGGTGACGAGGCTGCTGACAATGAAGTCGATCCGCTCGGCAGGATCGAAGGCGAAGACGTCGCCGGTCCGATAGTCGATCCCCAGCGCGGGATCGGTCGCCGCGCGCGCCGCGGCCTCGCTGCCGGGCGCGAGGTCAACCCCGATCAGCCGCGGCCGCAGCCCTTTTCGCGTGGCCCAGCGGTGGATCGCGCGCAGCATGTCCCCCTCGCCGTAGCCGACGTCGAGCAGGGTGAACGCCGTCCCCGGCACCATCGCGTGCGTCGCATCGGCAAGCCAGCGCAGCGTCGGCGGGCGGGCACGCGTGACGGTGTTGACCGTCGCGAGGTCGCGCAGGCAAGCGGCGAGATCGGCGGGCGCGACGTCGGCGGCGTCCATCAGCTCGGTTTCGTCCGAGCGGGTGGCGAAGGAGCGCACCTAGACCGTCCGGAAGCGGAAGCTCTCCGCCGCCAGGCCCGGCCCGAAAGCGACGCCGAAGCCGTCCGCAGCGCGCTCGACCGTCGTGCCGACCCCGGCAAGGATCCGCTGGAGAACGAACATCAGCGTCGCCGAACTCATGTTGCCGAAGTCGCGCAACACCCCGCGCGACCAGTCGAGCTTGTCGGGGGCGAGGTCGAACCCGGTCTCGACCGCGTCGAGGATCGTCCGGCCGCCGGCATGGACCGCCCACAACGGGTAATCGGCCGGACGCGTGCCCCGGAGCAGGCCCTTGTCGTCGTTGCGCTCGTATTCGTGCTTGAGCGCGCGCGCGATCTTGCCGGGAACCTCGCCCGAAAGGTGCATGTCGAACCCTTGGTCGCCGACCGCCCACGTGATCGACTCGCCCGACTCCTCGATCGTCGTCGCGCGGAAATCCCGGAGCGCGATCCCCGTCTCGTCGGCGGTCACCAGCGTCGCCGCGCAGCCGTCGCCGAACAGCAGCATCGACAGTAGCTGCTCCAGATTCGCCGTCTGCTGGAAGTGGAGGGTGCACAGCTCGAGGTTGACCACCAACACCCGCGCGCCGGGGTCGGAGCGGACGAAGTGGTGGGCCAGTCGCAGCGAGTTGACCGCGGCATAGCAGCCCATGAAGCCGACCCCGGTCCGCTCGACGCCGGGGTCGAGCCCCGCTGCCTTGACGATCAGCTGATCGATGCCGGGCGCGATGAAGCCGGTGCAGCTCGCGACCACCAGGTGCGTGATCCGGTCGCGCTCGCCGTCGAGGTTCAGCGCCTCGATCGCCCGCATCGCCAACCCCGGAGCGGTCGCGGCGAACCGCGCCATCCGCGCCGCCGTGCCCGGAAAGGCATCGGGCGTGTAGAAGCCCTCGGTATCGGCCTCGAAACCGTCGGGGTTCTCGACGGGGGTGAAGAACGAATAGCGGTGGTCGATCGCCGCCCGCCCGACCATTCGCTTGAACAGCGCCGCCTCGCGCCGCTCGGTGATGAAGTGCTGGACGAAGTTGACGAATGCGGCATGGACATCGTTCGGGGGAACGGCGGTGCCGATGCGGTTGATGTGCGCCGTCGCCAAATCGCGTCTCCTCGGCCCCCCGCCTCAACCCGCGAGCGCCGGATCAGGGTACAGGGTGGCGCTCGTACCCGTCCTGCGGCACGGTAGCACAATGGCCGATGAACGCGACCGCTTCACCGACGTCGCCGGGCTGCGCGTCGGTCATGCCCACGACGCGACCGCGCGGACCGGTGTGACGGTGATCCTGCCGGATGCGCCCGCGACGATCGCCGTCGACGTCCGCGGCGGCGGCCCGGCGACGCGCGAGACCGACGCGCTCGCCCCACATACGCTGGTCGAGCGGGTCCATGCTTTGGTATTCAGCGGCGGCTCGGTGTTCGGACTCGCCGCTGCCGACGCCGTTGTCGCTGCGCTGTCGGCGCGCGGGGTCGGCCTCGCCGCCGGGCCGCTGCCCGTTCCGGTCGTGCCCGCCGCGTGCCTGTTCGACCTCGCCAACGGCGGCGACAAGGGGTGGACGGAGGCGCCGTATCGCGCCCTCGGTCGCGCCGCACTCGACGCCGCGGGCGGAGCCGACGCCAGTGGCCGCATCGGGGCCGGCCACGGCGCGACGGCGGGCGGCGTCGCGGGCGGGATCGGCTCTGCCAGCGTCACCGCGCACGGCCTGACGGTCGGCGCGCTCGTCGCGGTCAACAGCTTCGGCACCGTCTACCCCGGGGCCCCACCCGATGGCGAGGTGCCGCTGCCCAAGCTCGCGCGCGCCGGCGGGCTTGCCGCGCAGTCGACCTGCATCGGCGCGGTGGCGACCGCCGCCCCGCTGACCCGCGCCCAGGCGCAGCGCGTGGCGATGATGGCGCACGACGGCCTCGCCCGCGCGATCCGCCCGATCCACACGCCGTTCGACGGCGACACGTTGTTCGCGATCGTCACCGGCCCTGCGGGCGGGGTCGATCCGGTGACGCTGGCGCTGCTCGGGACGCTCGCTGCCGACGCCGTCGCCCGCGCCGTCCGCCGCGCCGTGTTCGGCTGACCGCCGCTCAGCGGGCGGCGGCGGCCGCCTCATAGTCGGCGGTCAGCGCCGTCGTCCGCGCGATCAGCCGCCCGGTCGCAAGGAGCGGCGCGCTAACATCGGCACCGCCCGCACTCGCGGCGGCCAGCGTGCCGGCGACTCCGTCCAGCCGCTCGCGGACGTCGCCGATCTGGTTGCCGATGCGGTCGAGCGCGGTCCGCTCGAGCTCCGCCTTGGCCCATTCCGGAGTCGTCTGGGCCCTGCCGCGGGCCGCGGCGACTGCCGCCGCCGTCGCGGTTTTCTGCGTCGCCAGCCGAGCTGCGGTATCGCCGAGGTCACGGTCGATCACCGCCAGCCGCGCGCTGATGTCGTCGATCGCCACCGGGGGGGCGGCTACGGCCGGAGCAGGCGATGCCGGTGTCCCGGCCGCCGTCACGCTCTCGCCGCCGCCTGGCGCGCACGACGCCTCGCCCGTCGCGACGGCGCACCGGCGCGGTGCGGTCAGCGGCGGCCGCGGCCCTTCGACCGGCCGCCGCGCGAGGCTCGGCCACGCCCCGCCGCCTGCCGCACAGGCGGTGACGGCGAGGAGCAGGACTGGCGACACGCGGCGCATCGCCCGGCACTAAGGCCCACGCACGTCGGCGGCAAGCACCGGCATGGCTACTTGCATCTCGCCGCGCCGCCGCCTAAAGCCCGTCGCCACGCGCCCGTAGCTCAGCTGGATAGAGCATCAGACTACGAATCTGAGGGTCGGACGTTCGAATTGTTCCGGGCGCACCATAAATTCAATACTTAGCCGATTTTACCGTTTTAGCCGCCGCTTAAACGGTTTTTCAAACGGTTTTAGCTTGCCGACACGGTAATCTGTCGCTAACGTCGTGCTTCTGCGGACGCACGCCCAAACGCACGCATGCGCGCGACGGCAGAGATCACCGACGAATTGGGGGACAGGGCGTACGACGCTCAAACGCTCCGCGAGATCGAGAGTGAGAGAGCGGCTGCGCTTTCCGTGACGGGTTCGAGGTCGAGAGAGAGTCTCGCGGCCGCCCGTCGCGAAAGGCTTTGCCATGATCAAGAACGATGTGCGGCGCGACGTGGGTGTCGGTGCCGGGCCGGTGACCAGCGGCTTCAAGGTGGATATCTCGCGCGGCGAGCGGATCGGCCGCGTTTCGTCCGAATGGTTCTCACGCCCCGACGACGAGCGCTATCTCTCGCTGAGCGCGCTGCATGACGCGGTGCGCACGCGCGCCGACCGCGCCACGGCACGCACCGTCGAGACCAAGTCCCTCCGCGTCGAGGCGCGGACCAACGACGTCAGCCGCCTCGCGCTGGCCATTCCGGGTTGTCCCGAACCGGTCGCTCCGACCCACTGGTCGTTCGGCCAGCTCTGCGGACTGGTCGGCGCACCCGCCGGTTACCTCCGCCAGCTGCCCGCGCCGCTCGCCGGCATCAACCTCCAGCATGGACTGGCGTCGCACCGCGCCGAACTGGTCAAGACGCTCGAAGCCGACGACGGCCGGATCGAACTCCGCGCGGTGACCGGCCCCGACTATGGCCGGATCTGGGATCACGAACTGGTCGAGGCGGTGATGCGCATCGCCGGTGACGGCGTCGGCGACACCCGCTGGAAGGTGCCCGGTACGCTCGACTGGTCGACGATGACCCACAACCCGTTCGTCGAGGTGACCAAGGATACGACGACGCTCTATGCCAGCGACCGCGACGTCTTCCTGTTCCTCGTCGACGACACCCATCCGATCGAGGCGGGGCGGCTGCCGAACGGCGATCCCGACCTCTACTTCCGCGGCTTCTACTGCTGGAACTCCGAGGTCGGCTCGAAGACGCTCGGCATGGCGTCGTTCTTCCTCCGCGCCGTCTGCATGAACCGCAACATCTGGGGTGCCGAGGGCTTCGAGGAAGTCTCGATCCGGCACAGCAAGTTCGCCGCGCACCGCTTCGCGCATCAGGCCGCGCCCGCGCTCGAACGCTTCGCCGACAGCTCGGCGGGCGCATTCGTCAGCGGCATCCGCGCTGCCCGCGAGCGCATCGTCGCGCGCAGCGACGAGGACCGCGAGACCTTCCTGCGCAAGCGCGGGTTCTCGAAGGCCGAGACGACGACGATCATCGCCACCGTGCTCGGCGAGGAAGGCCGTCCGCCCGAGAGCATCTACGACTTCGTCCAGGGCATCACCGCCGTCGCGCGCGACCGCCCGCACCAGGACGCGCGCCTCGACCTCGAGGCCCGCGCCGCCAAGCTGATGGCGAGCGCAGGGTAGCGCCGATCCGCAAAGCCGCGTCGGCGGCTTTGCGGTTGTCCGGTTCTACGCCTCTCGATCTTCGGTTCTCCGGCCCGCCGCTTCCTAGAGGAAGAGGTGGGCTGGAGTTTCGTGACGGGTTCAGGGTCGAGAGAGAGGCTTTCGGCCGGCCCGTCATGGAGAAGCCCCGTGACCAAGTCCGTCCAGAAGATCGCGCTCAGCACCTCGCGCGACATTCCCTTCGATAAACTGGTGCTCGCCCAGTCGAACGTCCGCCACGTCAAGGCGGGCGTCGGCATCGAGCAGCTCGCCGAGGACATCGCCCGGCGCACGCTGCTGCAGAGCCTGACCGTCCGCGCCGTCGTCGGCGACGACGGTGCCGAGACCGGCATCTACGAGGTGCCCGCCGGCGGCCGCCGGTTCCGCGCGCTCGAACTGCTGGTCAAGCAGAAGCGTCTGCCCAAGAACGCGCCGATCCCGTGCGTCATCCGCGAGTCGGGCATGGCCGAGGAGGACAGCCTCGCCGAGAACGTCCAGCGCGCGCCGCTGCATCCGCTCGACCAGTTCCGGGCGTTCCTCGCGATGCGCGAGCAGGGCATGGGCGAGGAGGAGATCGCCGCGGCGTTCTTCGTCACCCCCGCCGTCGTCAAGCAGCGGCTGCGCCTCGCCAGCGTGTCGCCGGCGCTGCTCGACGTCTATGCCGAGGACGACATGACGCTCGAACAGTTGATGGCGTTCACCGTCAGCTGCTGATCACGAGCGGCAGGATGCGGTGTGGGAGGCGATCCAGCGCTCCTACTCGCGCGAGCCCTATGCGATCCGCCGCATGCTGACCGAGGGTGCGGTCCGCGCCAGCGACAAGCGCGCGGCTGTTCGTCGGGCTCGAGGCGTACGAGGAGGCCGGCGGCACGATCCTGCGCGACCTGTTCCAGGCCGACGATGGCGGCTGGCTGCAGGACCCGGGCCTGCTCGACATGCTCGTCGCCGAACGGCTGCGCGAGGAAGCCGAGACCGTCCGGGCCGAGGGCTGGCGCTGGGTCGAGGCGGCACCCGACTTCGCCTACGGCCATACCTATGGCCTGCGCGGCATCGTCGGCGAGCGGCACGAACTGACCGCCGACGAAGAAGCGGCGCGCGAGGCGCTCGTCACCGAGTATGCCGAGATCGAAGCCGCCAACATGCGGGCGACGCCGATCTGCCCGACGAGGTCGACGCGCGGCTCGGCGAGATCGAGACCGCGCTCGAGGCCTATGACAACCGCCCGGCGGTCTATCGGCCCGAAGACCTCGCCATCGCCGGTGCGTTCGTCAGCATCGACGGGCAGGGCAAGCTGCGGGTCGAGCGCGGCTATGTCCGGCCCGAGGACGAAGTGCCGGTCGCCGCAGTTGCTCGACGATGGTGCGGGCGACGGCGACGACGGTGCCACCGTCGCAGACCGGCGACGGCGAGCAAGACGGTGTCGATCCGGCCGGCACCGGCAGCATCGTCCACGGGCACGACCGAGCCCGAGGAGGACGAAGGCCTCAAGCCGCTGCCCGACCGGCTGCTGACCGAACTGACCGCGTGCCGGACGGTGGCGTTGCGCGAGGCGATCGGCCGGTCGCCGCAGGTGGCGTTCACCGCCGCGCTCCACGCGCTCTGCCTCAAGCTGTTCTACCACTACGCTCAGGACAGCTGCGTCGAGCTCGATATCAAGAGCGTGGCGTTCGGGTCGGGCGTTCCCGGCCTCAACGACTCGGCGGCCGCGATCGCGATCGACGCCCGGCACCGCGACTATGCCGAGCGGCTGCCGCGCGAGCCCGGCGACCTGTGGGATGCGCTGGTCGGCTTCGGCGACGACGACCGTGCGAACCTGTTCGCGCACTGCATCGCCCACGGCGTCAACGCGGTGCACGAGGCCTACAACCGGCGGCCCCGCGCGCTCGCGCATGCCGACCGGCTGGCGGCGGCGGTCGATCTCGACATGGCGCAGGCATGGACGCCGACGGCCGAGAACTTCATCGGCCGGGTGACCAAGGCACGGATCGTCGAGGCGGTGCGCGAGGCGCGCGGCGATGCGGCGGCCGACCGGCTGACGGGACATGAAGAAGCCCGACATGGTCGCCGCCGCCGAGGTGCAGCTCGCCGGCACCGGCTGGCTGCCCGAGCCGCTGCGGACGCCGGGCCGGTTGTTCGTGCCGGCAGAGGGCGAGCCGGTCGATCGACGAGATCGGCTGCGATCGAGACAGGTCGACACTGTCTCGACCGACACCGTCGAAGAATCGGCGGCAATCGACGGCGAACAGGCCATCGACGACATCGACGCCGACGACGAGACTGATGACGTGCACCTCCCCGCGCACGCCCTCGCCGCCGAATAGCTCAGCGCCAACTGGGGTCCGCTGGAAACAGCGGGCCCCTTTTCATGGAAGCGCCCCATGTCGAGCCCCGCCGCCGATCTCGCCCAACGCCTTGCCCGCGACGCCGAAGCCGTCTGCCGCCACTATCTGCCGAACGGTCGCCGCGCCGGACGCTATTGGCTGGTCGGCGATGTCGCCGGAACTCCGGGGCGAAGCCTCTATGTCCGCCTGTCCGGACCCGCCGCTGGCGCTGGTGCCGGCAGCGCCGGCAAATGGACCGATGCCCACACCGGCGAGCACGGTGACCTGCTCGACCTGATCGCCGCCAACCGGCGGCTGACCTGCCTGCGCGACACGCTCGACGAAGCCCGCGACTTTCTGCGGCTGCCCCGACCCGAGGTGCAGCCCGAGCGCCAACCCGTGCCGGTCGGATCACCCGCTGCGGCCCGCCGACTTTGGGCGATGGGCAAACCGCTTCCGGGCACAATCGCCGAAGCGTATTTACGGCAACGCGGGATTACGGCTCCCCTGATCGGACGTGCCGCTGCGCTATCATCCGCGCTGCTATTATCGCGACGACGACGGAGCCAACTCGCAGACCTGGCCGGCACTCCTCGCTGCCGTGACCGATGCCGAAGGCGCGATCACCGGCGTCCACCGCACCTGGCTCGATCCGGCTGGCGGCAAGGCCCCGGTCGCGACCCCGCGGCGGGCGATGGGGTCGTTGCTCGGCAACGGCGTGCGGTTCGGCCGGGCCGACGATATCGTCGCCATCGGCGAAGGGCTCGAAACCGATCCTGTCGCTCCGCAGCGTGTTCCCGACACTGCCGATGGTCGCGGCGTTGTCGACCGCACATCTCGGCGCGTTCGATCCGTCTCCCGGACTGCGCCGACTCTACATTGCCGCCGACCGCGACGAGGCTGGTGATCTTGCCGCGTCGAGGCTGAGCACCCGAGCCGAAGCGATCGGCATCGAGGCGATCCGGCTGCTGCCGACGCTGGGCGACTTCAACGACGACATCCGCGCGTTCGGGGCGGATGGCGATGCGGGCAACACTCAGGCCCCAGCTCGCCCCGGAAGACGTCGACCGACTTTTCTCCTGTCCTGCAGCGATACGGTGACGACCGGGTAATCGGCAACATCGGCGGCGGCAGGCATCTCCAACATCGGCGCCAACCCGCGCTCAGGCAGCCCTTCGAGAGGGTCGTGTTCTTGCCGGAAGCGCCGGGCGGCAAGCGCCGCCCTGAGCCGGGCCGCAACGGCGGTGGCCGACTTCTTTCCCCGGGCGGTGCCCGCCCTCCTCGCGCGACAAACAAGTCGGCCGCCGCCGTCCTCCGCTGCGCTGCGGCCGTGCCGGTGCAACCCGTCTCCGCTCCCGGCCGCGGGCACGACCACGGAAGGGCCGCGAGAGGCGCGGGACCCGCCGGTTGAGGAGATGCACCATGACCGACGATAGCGACGAACCCCAGACCGCATCCGCTGCGCTGCTGCAGGAACTTCAGACCTTCGGCTGGCGACCATTCCAGGACGAGCCCGACCCAAGACCATTGCCCGAACCGCGCCGCGCCGGCGGTGCCGTCGCCGACATCTTCGACGCCCTCGTCTCGACCCTGGCCGAGACCCGGCTCGAACCCGACCTCGACGATCTGCTCTGGGGCCAGGTCAACGTCTTCCAGCGCAAGATCGAGCGCGTCCAGCGCGAGCTCGACGACAACGAAGCGGCGCAGCAGCGCAGCCAGCGCGACCAGGACGGCTCCGAGGTGCGCTCGGTCGAACTCGAGCGGCTGCTCGCCCAAGGCCTGTCGCTGATCGAGCGGCGCAATGCGTTCGAGGCGTTCCGCGACATCGCCGCCGATCTCTACGAGACCCATCTCGGCCAGCCGTGGCGCTCGCGCAGCGGCAGCCGGGTCAACCACGCGACGATGACCGCCGCGATGATCGACAGCCGCGACTTCATTGCCGCCAAGCGCCGCAGCGAGACCGAGGTGATGCTC
>CAWBNV010000004.1:0-477848 GCA_963790285.1 uncultured Alphaproteobacteria bacterium | reverse complement strand
AGACATAGTGCAGAGCGACGGTCAGTTCGACGACGCCGAGGCCGGCCCCGAGGTGGCCCCCGGTGACACTGACGGCGTCGACCAGCTCGCTGCGCAGTTCGTCGGCGACCTGGCGGAGGTCGGTCGGCGCGACGCGGCGGAGATCGGCGGGCGTGTCGACCGTGTCGAGCAGCGGGGTCGGCGGGCGTTGGTTCACGGTAAATCCGTAAATTGTGGTCGGATATGCCGCCAAGGGTAGCGCGGCGCGCACGCGATGTCGAACCTTGGCGTCGGCGAGGCGCGGGTTCGATCGCCGGCGATGCGCCGCCGCCACAGTCGTGACCTGTCGCGGCCGCGCAACTCCTGACATAGTGTCGCAGCCATCGAGGGGGAGCCGATCATGGACCGCATCTTCACCGCCGCCGCGAATGCGATCGCCGGGTTCGTCGGCAATCCGCTCGCCTTCATCCTCGCGCTGGCGACGATCATCATCTGGGCGGTGACCGGGCCGGTGTTCCATTATTCCGACACGTGGCAGCTCGTCATCAACACCGGCACGACGATCATCACCTTCCTGATCGTCTTCCTGATCCAGAACTCGCAGAACCGCGACGCGGCGGCGATCCAGGCCAAGCTCGACGAGATCATCCGCACGATCGACGGCGCGCGCGATGCCTTCATCGGCATCGAGCATCTGACCGAAAGGCAGCTCCGCGCGATCCTCGTCGCGATCGAGGACGAGTGCAACGAGAGTCAGGTCGACCGCGACGCGAGCCATGCCGCCGTCGCGCGCCTGCTGCGGCGGACGTGAAGCCCGGCCGAAAGCGCGACGCCGTGTGCGCTTGGCCCGGCGCGCGCGCTTCGGCATAGCCGCGCCCATGGCCACCGCTGCGTTCACCCTTGCCGCTCCCGCCGACCGCGCGCGTCCGCGGGCGATCGCCACGTGGCTGCTTGTCGTAGCGGCGGTGGTATTCGTCATGATCGTCGTCGGCGGTATCACGCGGCTGACCGAATCGGGGCTGTCGATCGTCCGCTGGGACCCTGTCGGCGGCATCGTCCCGCCGCTGTCGGCCGCCGACTGGGCGCGCGAGTACGCGGCGTATCGCACGAGCCCGCAAGGGCGTGCTCGTCAACGCCGGCATGGGGCTGGCGGCGTTCAAGGGCATCTTCTTCTGGGAATGGCTCCACCGCGTCATCGCGCGCGTGTTCGTGACGGTGCTGGTCGTGCCGCTGGCGTGGTTCGCGTGGCGGCGGCAGATCCCGCGCGGCTTCGGCCGGCGGCTGGCACTGCTCGCCGGGCTCGGCGCGCTCGAGCCGGTAGTCGGCTGGTGGATGGTGGCGAGCGGCCTCGTCGACCGACCGTCGGTCGCGCCCGAGCGCCTGGCGTTCCACCTGACGGTAGCGCTGGCGATTCTCGGCGTCAGCCTGTGGACCGCGCTCGACCTGACCGCTGCCCCCGCCCGCGAGAGGCACCCGCGGCGGTGGATCGTGCCGTTCTTCCTGCTCCTCGGGGTCCAGATCGAGTGGGGCGCGCTGACCGCCGGTCTGCGCGCCGGTCATGCCGCCGACACCTGGCCGCTGATGGGCGACCGGCTCGTGCCGCGCGCTCGGCAGCCTCGTCGCCGATCCGGTGTCGGTTCAGTTCGTCCATCGCAGCGTCGCCTATGCCGTCGCGGCAGCGGCGCTGGCGATTGCGGTCGCCACCTTCCGCGCCGGCGGCGGGCGGCGGTCGCTGGCGATGGGCGGGCTGGTCGTCGCGCAGTTCGCGCTCGGCGTGCTCACGGTCGTCTATCACGTTCCGGTGCCTGTCGCGGCGGTGCACCAGGCGTGCGCGGCGCTCCTGTTGGCGGCGACGGTGTGGACCGCGCACTGGGCGCGCGGGCGCGGGTATTCTGGTACCGCCGGCCAACTGCCCGATTTTGCTTGATCGGCGGCGGCCTATCGACCATAGACGCGGCCACACTGAACATCGGACACCCCAATGCTTTCGCGCATGACAGAGTCGGTCAAGCCCGCCGACGTGACCAAGAAGTGGCTGCTGATCGACGCCGACGGCCTTGTCGTCGGGCGCCTCGCGTCGCTGATCGCCAACCGTCTGCGCGGCAAGCACAAGGCGAGCTTCACGCCGCACGTCGACTGCGGCGATAACATCATCGTCATCAACGCCGAGAAGGTCCGCTTCACCGGCAACAAGGCGAAGAAGAAGGTCTATTACCGCCACACCGGCTATATCGGCGGGATCAAGGAGATCACCGCCGACAAGATCCTCGACGGGCGCTTCCCCGAGCGCGTGCTCGAAAAGGCCGTCGAGCGGATGGTCCCGCGCGGCCCGCTCGGCCGCCAGCAGATGCGCAACCTGCGCATCTTCGAGGGCCCCGACCACCCGCACGTCGCCCAGTCGCCCGAAGTCCTCGACGTCGCGGCCATGAACCTCAAGAACACCATCGGCCGCACGGGCTCGACGCTCGTGCCTGCCGCCGCCAGCACGGGTGAAGCAGCATGATCGACGACAACCGCCAGTCGCTCGCCGACCTCGGCGCGCTGCAGGGTGAGGGCGCAACCGCCGTTGCGCTCCACAACGACGGCGTCTCGGCCGCCCCGTTGCGCGAGCAGGAGATCGACGCGCAGGGCCGCGCCTATGCCACGGGCAAGCGCAAGAACGCCATCGCTCGCGTGTGGATCAAGCCGGGGTCGGGCAAGATCGTCGTCAACGGCCGCGACCAGACCGAATATTTCGCGCGCCCGACGCTGCGCCTGGTGATCAACCAGCCGTTCGACGTCGCCGAGCGCCGCGACCAGTACGACGTCCACTGCACCGTCAAGGGCGGCGGCCTGTCGGGCCAGGCCGGCGCGGTCAAGCACGGCATTTCGCAGGCGCTGACCCGCTTCGAGCCCGCGCTCCGTTCGGTCGTCAAGCACGCCGGCTTCCTGACCCGCGACCCGCGCGTCGTCGAGCGGAAGAAGTACGGCAAGGCCAAGGCCCGCAAGAGCTTCCAGTTCAGCAAGCGCTGACGCGGCGAAGCTAACGAGGAAAACGCCCTTCGCGTTTTCCTCGTTAGCGCCAACTCGCGGCGAGCCGGCCGGCGGGGCGGCGGGGTTTACCCGCCGAACCCGTCCGACGAACGGCGCGGCTTTGCCGCGACGGCCCGCGTTGGGTCTGCTTTGGGGTGGTAAGCGGCTCGGCCCCTTTCGAGCTAGACGGTTTCAGCATAGCTGACATTCCGGGAGGCGCCAGTGATGGGCCGAAGTCGGTCGAAGTCAGAGTAGAAATTCAAATCTGTATCTCGTTATTCAGGCCACCTCTTAAGAACGAAAATCAAAGAGGCGCCAAAACAAATACGTGTCAAAGGCGACTATTGGCGTATAACATTACGCCATATGATATTTCATCTACAGGGTAGATAACATAAATTAATCGGGCATGTATTACCGTCATTAGAACGGCTAAGTGGTATCAAGCGCCGTCGTCGTTCTACTCCCCATAAGAATGCCAACTACGGAAAATACTGATCCGCTGGAAAGGGATGCGAGAAAACCTAGACCGGATGAAGTAGAACGTGCAACAACAAAAAATACAAAAAAAGACACTATCAGTCCAACAGTGATAATACTGTTGGGAAGAGGATAACGGTAATATTGATCGCCATCCCGGCTCATTTGCCACAGACCCCACTGCACTTGGAAGGTTCTTCCAAGCTACCCTGCTGAACGAAGGTCTGCAATGAGGAAGCACGAGCACTATCGGAACGGCGTATTCTGGGCGTAAACCGGACATCCTTGCAGCGCCACACAGCCGCCCGTAACGTTGCTCAATGCACCTCCCCCTCACCGGCGGCTGCCTGTGCGGCGCCCTGCGCTATACCGCGACGCTTCCGCCAACCGCCGCCGGCTATTGCTGCTGCGCCGACTGCCGCCGCGCGTCGGGATCGGGGTTCATCCCGTTCATCGGTTTCGCCGCCGCCGGCCTGACGATCATGGGCGAAGCGCGGCAGTTCGCGTCACCGAGCGCGCGCGGAACCGACGCGGTGCGCAACTTCTGCCCGGTGTGCGGCAGCCTCGTGTTCGGCGGGATCGTCGGCGTCGACGACCGTCATACCGTCTATGCGG
Organism: uncultured Alphaproteobacteria bacterium; assembly: GCA_963790285.1. Lineage (GTDB taxonomy): Bacteria > Pseudomonadota > Alphaproteobacteria > Sphingomonadales > Sphingomonadaceae > Polymorphobacter_B. Next base: position 473,762 of record CAWBNV010000004.1, on the reverse strand, counting down.
GGACGCTCGACGATCCGGCGGCCTTTATGCCCACGGTGGCGATCTTCACGCGCGACCGCCCGGCGTGGGTCGTCCTGCCGCCGGGGCTGAACGAATTCGAAGGCATGCCGGGCTGAACGAGCACGGCACGGCCGGGGCTTTGCTGCCCGCCTGATTTCCTCGCCTGCAGCCCCTGTCTTGCCCCTGTCACGTCCTTCCGCCACACTCGCTGGATGGCTCACAGATGGCGCGCGGCGCTGGCGATCGGGTTCGTGTTCGTCACCGCGCGCGCGGGCGGCGGGCCGGCACCGGCCGTGGCCGCCTTCGCCCCCGCCGGCTCGGTCGAGCGGGTCGAGCAGGTCAAGGTCCGCTTCGCGACGCCGATGGTCGCGTTCGGCGATCCGCGCCTGCCGGCGCCGATCGCCGGCACGTGCAGCGCCGGCGCGACCGGGCGCTGGGTCGACGCATCGAGCTATGCGATCGACCTGCCGGTGCCGCTCGCCGGCGGGAGGCGGTGCAGCTATGAACTCGTCTCCGGGCTGAAGGACGCGAGCGGCGCGGCGGTCGCGGGTACGCGCCGCTTCACCTTCGACACCGGTGGGCCGGCGATCCGTTCCGTCCTGCCGCACGACGGCAGCGGGCGGATCGAGGAAGACCAGGTGTTCCTCCTCGCGCTTAATACGGCGGCGACATCGGCCTCGGTCGCGACCCACGCGAGCTGCGCGATCGACGGCGTCGGCGAGGCGGTACCGCTCGACATCCTGCCCGACGCCACACGCGCGGCGATCGTCGGCGGCATGGGGGCCGACATTGGCCTGCGCAACTTCCTGCAGCAGGCCGGACTCGTCGCGCCCAACCCCGAGTGGAACGAGCAGCCGCAGCCGCGCAGCGTCGTCGTTGCCGCCAAGTGCCGCCGCGCGCTGCCCGCGGGTGGACGGGTGGCGATCGTGTGGGGGGCGGGCGTCGCCACGGCCGACGGGCTGGCGACGGCGCGGCTGCGGCGGCTCGACTTCACCGTCCGCCCGGCGTTTTCCGCGCGGCTCGAGTGTAGCCGTGCCAACCCCGCCGCCGCCTGCTCGCCGATCGAGCCGCTGGTCCTGCGTTTCACCGGCCAGGTGCCGGCGGCGATGGCGCGCGGCGTGCGGCTGGTCGACGCCACTGGGCACGTGCTCCCCGCCGAGCCGGTCAAGGAGCATGTCCAGACCGTCGACACACTGCGGTTCAAGGGGCCGTTCGCCGAGCGGGCGCGCCTCCGCGTCGAGCTTCCTGCCCGGCTGACCGACGACGGCGGGCGGCCGCTGGCCAACGCCGCGCGCTTTCCGCTCGATGTCGCGACCGCCGACGCGCCGCCGCTGGTCAAGTTCGCCGCCGGCTTCGGCATCGTCGAGGCGGCCGAGGGCGGGGTGCTGCCGGTCACCGTCCGCGCCGTCGAGGCGAAGCTCGCGGGACACGATGCGTCGATCGCCGGGCGCGACGTAACGGTCACGAGCGACGCGACCGTTGCGGCGTGGCTGCGCACGCTCGACCACGCCGAGGAACGGACGCACGACGAGGAACCGATTGCCGGCTCCGGTGACAAGAAATGGATCGAGACGACGCGGTCGACGCCGCTGCTCCGTGCCGACGCGCCGACGCGGGCGCTCAGCATCCCGCGGCAGGACGCGCGCGCTTTCGAGGTCATCGGCATCCCGCTGGCGCGCGGGTTCCACGTCGTCGAGCTCGCCTCGCCGCGGCTCGGGGCGGCGCTGCTCGGGCGCGGGGGCACGCGCTACGTCGCGGCCGGCGCGCTCGTCACCGACATGGCGGTGCACTTCCAGTGGGGCCGCGGGCGGAGCCTCGCGTGGGTGACGCGGCTCGCCGACGCCAAGCCCGTCGCCGGCGCACGGATCGCGGTCAGCGACAGCTGCAGCGGCCGGGTGCTGGCGAGCGCGACGTCCGACGCCAGCGGGCGCGCGGTCATCGGCGACGTCCTGCCGCCGCCGACCGACTATGGCGACTGCAAGTACGGGTCGCCGCCGCTGATGATCAGCGCGCGGACCGGCGACGACTACAGCTTCACCCTGACGTCGTGGAGCAAGGGCATCGCGCCGTCGGACTTCAGCTTCGAGTCCGGCGGCGACGCCGACCGCACCGCGTGGCACACGATCTTCGACCGGACGCTGCTGCGCGCCGGCGAGACGGTCCACATGAAGCACGTCGTCCGCCTGCGCACCGATGCCGGCTTCGCGCTCGCGGCGCTGCCCAAGGATCCGACCGTCGTCATCCGCCACCTGGGGTCCGACCAGACGTACGAGATCGACACGCGGCTCGGCCGCGATGGCATCGGCGAGACGACGTGGACGATCCCCGCCGCCGCCGCGCTCGGCGAGTATGCGGTCGAGATCGGCGAGCGCGGGCAAAGCGAACGCCACCCGGCCGGGAGCTTCACCGTCGAGGAGTTCCGCCTGCCGACCGTCCGCGCGCGGGTCGATGGGCCGCGTACCCCGCAGGTCGCGCCGAGCAAGGTCGACCTCGACCTCAGCCTCGCGTTTCTGAGCGGCGGCGCGGCGGCGCATGCGCCGGTCAAGCTGCGTACGCTGGTCCAGCCGCGCACCCTCGAGGTCGCCGATTACCCCAAATTCAGCTTCACCGGCGAGGACATCGTGCCGGGCATCGTCCGGCTTGACGGCAGCGACGAGCCCGGCCCATCGACGCCGACGCGCGCGCGGGTCGACCCGGTGACGCTGTCGGCGGGCGGCACGGCGCGGGTGACGGTCGACAAGCTCGCCGCCGTGACGGTGCCCTCAACCCTCGTCGCCGAGATGGATTACGACGACGCCAACGGCGAGGTGGCGACCGCCAAGGGGTCGGTCAGCCTCGATCCCGCGAGCATCCGCGTCGGCATCGCCAAGGACGGCTGGATCGCCAAGTCCGACGCCGTCCATCTGCAGATGGTCGCGCTCGACCTCGCCAACAAGCCGGTGCGCGGCCAGCGGATGACGGTCGCGCTGTTCAGCCGCGAGACCTATTCGTACCGCAAGCGGCTGATCGGCGGCTTCTATGCGTACGACAACAGCCGCGAGACGAAGAAGCTCGGCGGCGGGTGCAGCGGCTCGACCGACGACAAGGGGCTGTTCCGCTGCACCCTCGACGCGGGCGTGTCGGGGGAGGTGATCGCGCTGGCGACCGCGACCGACGCCGCCGGGCGGGTGTCGCGCGCGACCCAGTCGCTGTGGCTCGCGGGCGACGACGACTGGTGGTTCGGCGGCGACAACGGCGACCGCATGGACGTCGTCGCCGAGGCGCCCGAGTACCCGGCGGGCGGCGTCGCCCGCTTCCAGGTGCGGATGCCGTTCCGCGAGGCGACGGCGCTCGTCAGCGTGCTGCGCGATGGCGTGATTGACAGCTTCGTCACGACGCTGTCGGGCCAGGAGCCGGTCGTCTCCGTCCAGCTCAAGCGTGGTTATGCCCCCGACGTCTACGTCTCGGTGCTCGCGGTGCGCGGGCGCGTCGCCGGCTGGCGGCTGTGGCTCGCCGACCTTGCGCGGCGGTGGGACCTGCCGTGGCTGAGCCGCGACGCCGCCGCGCCGACCGCGCTCGTCGACCTCGCCAAGCCGTCGTACCGCTTCGGCATGGCGAAGGTCCGCGTCGGATGGGACGACCACCGGCTGGCGGTGCGCGTCGCCACCGACGCGCCGACCTATGCCGTGCGCAAGGCCGCGACGACGACGGTGCAGGTGACGCCGCCCAAGGGCAGGGCGCTGCCCGCCGGCAGCGAGATCGCCTTCGCCGCGATCGACGAGGCGCTGCTCCAGCTGCAGCCCGAACGACAGCTGGGATGTGCTGACGGCGATGATGGCCGACCGGCCGATCAGCGTCCTGACCTCGACCGCGCAGACGCAGGTCGTCGGCAAGCGCCATTACGGCCGCAAGGCGGTCGCGGCCGGCGGCGGCGGCGGCGAGGGAGCGGGCGGGACGGTCCGGCGCGACTTCAACCCGCTGCTGCTGTGGCGCGGGCGCGTGCCGCTCGATGCCAACGGGCCGCGCGACGGTCCCGGTGACGATGAACGATTCGCTGTCGGCGTTCCGGCTCGTCGCGGTGGCGACCGGCGGGATCGACCTGTTCGGCACCGGCTCGACCGTCGTCCGCACGACGCAGGACCTCCAGCTCCTCGCCGGCATTCCGCCGTTGGTCCGCGAAGGCGACCGCTACACCGCGACGGTGCTGGCGCGGAACGCGACGGGCAAGCCGATGCGCGTCGCGCTCGGCGGGTCGGCGGGAGCCGCGCCACTCGCCGAGCGCATCGTCGACATCCCCGCCGGTAACGCGGCGACGGTCGCGTGGGACGTCGCCGCGCCCGCCGTCAGCGGCCCGCTTGCATGGCGGATCGACGCGCGGGCGACGTCGGGCGCGGCCGACGCAGTCCGCGTCGCGCAGACCGTCGCCCCTGCCGTGCCGGTCGAGACGCTCCAGGCGACCCTCCTCCAGCTCGACAAACCCGCAGATCGTTCCCCGTCGCGTTGCCCGCCGGGGCGCTGCCTGGGCGCGGCGGGATCGACGTCGCGCTCAGCCGCTCGCTCGGCGGATCGCTGCCCGGCGTCCGCGCCTACATGGCGGCGTACCCCTACGACTGCATCGAGCAGCGGCTGTCGGTCGCCGTCGCGACCGGCGACCGGGCGAAATGGGACGCGAGCGCCGCGCTGCTGCCCGCCTATCTCGACCGCGACGGGCTGGTCCGCTTCTTCCCGGCCGACTGGATCGCCGGCGACGATTCGCTGACCGCCTATATCCTCCGCCTGTCGGCCGACAGCGGCTGGCCGCTGCCCCCCGACGCGCGGGCGAAGATGATCGCCGGGCTGACCGGCTTCGTCGGCGGCAAGGTCGCGCGGAGCCACGACAACGTCCTCGTCGTCGAAAAGGGCAAGGGCATCGTCGGCACGGCAAGCTTCAGCGGCGAGGGCGCGTCACGACGGCTCGCCGCGGTCGCGGCGCTGCTCAGCGTCGGGGCGGCGACGCCGGCGATGGTCGAGCCGCTGTCGGTCGCCCCCGACGCGTGGCCGACCGCGACGCTGATCGACTGGGTGACGGTGCTGCGGCTGCCCGGCATCCCCGACGCGCCGGGCAAGCTGGCGCAGGCGCTCAACGTGCTGCGCGCGCGGCTCGATCTGCAGGGGACGCGGCTGTCGATCACGCGCGCCGACGATCCGTGGCAGCTGCTCAGCTCGCCCGACCTGACGGCGGCGCGGCTGCTGAACGCCGTCGTCACGCTCTCCGACTGGTCGGCCGATGTGCCGCGGATCGCGCGCGGGCTGATGCTCGACCAGCGGCGCGGGCATTGGGACACGACCCCGGCGAACGCCGTCGGCACGCTGGCGATGCGGAGCTTCGCGGCGCGGTTCGAGGCGACGCCGGTTTCCGGCACGACGACAGCGACGGTCGGTGGAGCGGGTCACGCCTTCGCGTGGGGCGGTGCGCCGCCCGCCGCGACGCTCGCGTGGCCCCCGGCCGCCGCCCCGCTGACGCTGACCCATGCCGGAAGCGGCGCGCCATGGGCGATCGTCACCAGCCGCGCGGCGGTGCCGCTGACGGCGCCGTTCGCCAGCGGTTTCGCCGTGCGCCGCTCGGTCGCGCCGGTGACGCAGGCGGTCGCCGGGCGGTGGAGCCGCGGCGACGTGATGAAGGTCCGGGTCGAGGTCACCGCGCGCGCGCCGCTGTCGTGGGTCGTCGTCGCCGATCCGGTCCCGGCGGGCGCGACGATCCTCGGTGGCTCGCTCGGCGGGCGGAGCGACCTGCTCGCGGCCGGTGCGACGGCGGGCGTGCAGCCGACGTTCGTCGAGCGGCGGACCGAGGCGGTCCACGCCCATTATGAACGCGTCGACCGCGCGCCGGTGGTCTACGAGTACACGCTCCGGCTCAACAGCGCCGGGACGTTCCACCTGCCGCCGACACGGGTCGAGGCGCTCTACTCGCCCGAGATGATGGCGCTGGTGCCCAACGCCGACGTGAGCGTCGCGGCGAAGCCGTGAGCGCCGCCAGCGCGGCGAACCGCGTCGCGCTAGCGGCGCTATGCGCGCTGGTCGTGCTCGCCGGGCTGACCGTCGCCACGACGCCGCCCGCCGCTTCGTCCTTCGCCGCCGTCCGCGCGGGCTGGACCACGTCCGAGGCGCGCCTGCTCGCCCGCGACGGGCGTGTTCTCGACGTCGTCCGCAGCGACCCGCGCGTCCGCCGCCTCGCGTGGATACCGCTCGGCGAGGCTGCCGCGCCGTTCGTCGCGGCGGCGGTCGCGGCCGAGGACCGCCGCTTCCTCGCCCACCACGGGATCGACTGGCGCAGCGTCGGCGGGGCGGTGCGCGACCGCCTTGCCGGGCGGCGCAGCCGGGGGGCGAGCACGATCACGATGCAGGTCGCCGGGCTGCTCGGCGGGCAGCGCGGCGGCAGCCGGTCGTGGCTCGACAAGCTGACCCAGGCGCGCGCCGCCGTCGCCCTCGAACGCCGCTGGAGCAAGGCGCAGATCCTCGAGGCGTGGGTCAACCTGCTCCCGTTCCGCGGCGACCTTGTCGGCATCGACGCCGCCGCGCGCGCGCTCGCGGGCAAGCCGCCGGCGGCGCTGGATGCGACCGACGCGCGGGTCCTCGTCAGCCTGCTGCCCGCGCCGACGGCAAGCCCGGCGCGCGTGGCGGCGCGGGCGTGCGCGACGAGCACCCTGCCGTGTGCCGCGCTCCAGCTCCGCGCCGCCGAGATGCTCGGTCCGCGCAGCGCGCTGCCCGACCCCGGCCTCGCGCCGCAGGTCGCCGCGCGGCTGCTCGGGGAGCGCCGAGAGGTGCGGACGACGATCGACGCCGACCTGCAGGCGTTCGTCGCCGCGACCCTCGCGCGCCAGCTCGCGAGCCTGTCGGGCCGCAACGCCCGCGACGGGGCGGCGGTGGTCGTCGACAACGCCAGTGGCGACATCCTCGCCTACGTCGGGTCCGGCGGGGCCGGGTCGCGGAGCGGCGCGGTCGACGGCGCCGTCGCCCCGCGGCAGGCGGGGTCGAGCCTCAAGCCGTTTCTCTACGAGCTGGCGATCGAGCGGCGGCTGCTGACGGCGGCGTCGGTGCTCGACGATGCGCCGGTCGACCTCGACACCGCGTCGGGGCTGTACATCCCGCAGAACTACGACCGCAGCTTTCGGGGGCCTGTCAGCGTCCGCTCGGCACTGGGCAACTCGTTGAATGTGCCCGCCGTCCGGACGCTGCTGCTAGTCGGGGTCGATGCTTTCCGCGACCGGCTGTTCGACGCCGGCTACCGCGGGATCAGCCGCGACGGCGACTATTACGGCTTCTCCCTCGCGCTGGGGTCGGCCGAGGTCACCCTCGTCGAGCAGGCGGCGGCGTATCGCGCGCTGGCGCGGGGCGGGCGCTGGTCGGCGCTGCGCCTCGAACCCGGCACGGTACTCCGCGACCGCGGGGTGATGGACCCGGTCGCCAGCGCTATCGTCACCGACATCCTGGCTGACCGCGCCGCGCGCTCGGCAACCTTCGGTCCCGACAACGGCCTCGAGCTGCCGTTCCCCGCCGCGGTCAAGACGGGGACGTCGAAGGCGCTGCGCGACAACTGGTGCATCGGCTTTTCCGACCGCTTCACCGTCGCCGTCTGGGTCGGCAACTTCGAGGGCGACGCGATGGGGGCGGGGGTGTCGGGCGTCGTCGGTGCGGCCCCGGCGTGGCGCGAGATCATGCTCCATCTGCACCGCGACACCCCCGCCGGACCGCTGACGCGCCCCGGCCCGGAGGCACGGACAGTGCGCTTCGAGCCGGCGATCGAGCCGCCGCGCCGCGAATGGTTCATGCCCGGCACCGCGCTCGACACCGTCCGCGTCGCCGCGATCGCCGCGCGCCCGCGGATCGTCGCGCCCGCCGACGGGACGGTCGTCGCGCTCGACCCCGACATCCCGGCGGCGCGCCAGCGGATCGCCGTCGTCGCCGCCGGCGGAGGGAGGCTGGCGATCGACGGCCGCCCGTTGTCGCCGCCGTTCCTGTGGTCGCCGGTGCCGGGGTACCACCACATCACGCTGACCGACGGCGGGCGGCGGGTCGACTCGACGCGGCTCACGGTACGCTGACGGCGACGATCCGCGCGGCCTCGGCGACGTGGAGCCGCTCGACCATCTGGCCGCCGATCCGCTGGGCGTTCGGCGCGGCCGGGTCGGCGAAGGCGGCGAGCACCGCGCGCGCCCAGGTCACGGCTTCGGCCGACGGCGCGAAGGCGGCGTTGGCCGCGGCGATTTGTGCGGGGTGAATCAACGACTTGCCGTCGAAGCCCCAGCGCGCGCCCTGCGCACATTCGGCGGCGATGACCGCCTCGTCGTCGAGCACGTTGCACACGCCGTCGAGCGCGATCAAGGCATTGGCCCGGGCAGCCAAGACAATGGTCGAGAGCGCCCCGAGTAGCGGCGCGCGGTCGGCTCCGGGGGTGCAGCGGAGGTCGGCGGCGAGGTCGTTGGTCCCCGCCACCAGCGCCGCCAGCCCGTGACCGACGGTGCGCCCCACCGTGACGATCCCGCGGGCGGTCTCGATCATGGCCCACAGCGCCGGCCCGCGGTCGCCGAGCACCGCCCGCGCCGCTGCCAGCGCGGCGGAATCGTCGACCTTCGGCAGCAGCACCGCGTCGGGCCGCGCCGCCGCGACGGCGGCGAGGTCGTCGGCCCCCCACGGGGTATCGGCCCCGTTGACGCGGATCACCACCTCGCGCGCGCCGAAGCTACCCACCGCGGCCACGGCGGCCGCGCGCGCCGCGACCTTGGCCTCGGGGGCGACGGCGTCCTCGAGGTCGAGAATGACGACGTCGCACGCCAGCGTCGCCGCCTTGGCGACCGCGCGCGGGTTCGACGCCGGCAGGTAGAGCGCGCTGCGGCGGGGGCGGGGGCGGGTCATCGCCGACGCGTAACTTCGCATTCTTCACACCGCGACGTAGGAGCTGAATGGCGGCGAAGCACGCCGCCTGCCTTGTGCATCCGCGCGACACCCCGCTCGTTCCGCGCTTCACGCACCCCGCGCACCGTCACCCTCCACCGCCGATCCGCCGCGGACGATACGCCGCGTCGGGGGCTGTAGGACAGCCGGAAGTTGACGGGCAGTCGGCTGCCACTCGCGACCCGCAGCTCGCGACCGGCGCTCATGGGCCGACGGGGGCTTGCGCCGCCGCCGCGCCCGCGTCACGTTGCCGGCATGAAGTCATTCCTGCTCGCCGCCGCCGCTTTCGCGTTCCCGATGACGCTCGCCGCCGCCGCTCCCGCTCCCGATCCGGCGAGCCTGCGCGCGACGATCACCGCGCTCGTCGGCTTCGGCACGCGGCACACGGCGTCGACGACGACCGACCCCGTCCGCGGCATCGGCGCGGCGCGGCGCTGGGCGGCCGGGCGGCTGACCGCGCTCGGCGAGGGCTGCGGCGGCTGCCTCGCGGTCGAGACGATCGGCGACCGTTTCACCGGCCCGCGCGCCCCCGACGGCGTCCGCGTCGAGGACGTCGTCGCCGTCCAGCGCGGCACCAGCGACCCCGATCGCGTCGTCATCGTCCAGGGCCACATCGACAGCCGGAACAGCGACAGCGTCGACGCCGTCAACGACGCGCCGGGCGCCAACGACGACGCGAGCGGGGTCGCCGTCGTCCTCGAGGCGGCGCGACTGCTGAGTCGCGAGAAATTCCCGGCGACGATCGTCTACGCCGTCCTGTCGGGCGAGGAGCAGGGGCTGTGGGGCGGACAGCTGCTCGCCCGCACGGCCAAGGCACGCGGCTGGCGCGTCGCCGCGGTCCTCAACAACGACATCGTCGGCAACACCCACGGGATCGGCGGCGAGCATGTCGACGACACCGTCCGCGTATTCAGCGAAGGCGTGCGGTCGGCGGCGTCGCTCGACGACGACAAGGCGGTGCGCGGCATCGGCGGCGAGGACGATTCGCCGTCGCGGGCGCTGGCCAAGGCGGTCGCGCGGGTCGCCGGGGCGAGCCACGGCCTCAAGGTCTTCGCCGTCCGCCGGCCCGACCGCTTCCAGCGCGGCGGCGACCACCTGCCGTTCCTCGACGCCGGCTATCCCGCCGTCCGCCTGACCGAGGCGACCGAGAATTACGACCGCCAGCACCAGAACGTCCGCACCGAAGGCGGGCGGCGCTACGGCGACCTTATCGACGGCGTCGACTTTCCCTATCTCGCGCGGGTCGCTGCGCTCAACGTCGCGACGCTGCGCGAACTCGCGACCGCGCCTGCCGCCCCGGCGACGGCGACGATCGCCGGCGCGGTCAGCGACGACACGACGGTCGCCTGGGCCGCGGTACCGGGCGCAACCGGCTACCGCATCCGCTGGCGGCGCGCCGACGGGACCGCGTGGACCGACGCGCGCGACGTGGCGGCGGGGACGACGCAGGTCGTCCTGCCGCACGTCAACATCGACGACCACTTTTTCGGGGTGGCGGCGCTGAACGGCGGCGCGGAGAGTCTCGTCACCTTCGCCGGCGTCGTCCCGCGCCCGCCGCCCGGATCGACGCGCTAGGCCGGACCGCTCGAGCCTACCGCCCGGGCTCGACAGCGGGGCCCGACCTTGCGACTGTCGCGCCAACGCCGCGCCGACGGCGGACCTGGGGAGACACGCATGCACCGCACCCTGTCGACGATCATCGCTCTCGCGCTCGCCACGTCGGCGGCGGCGCAGGAGCGGCCCGGCGAGGCGGCGTTCCGCGCCACCTACCGCGAGCTCGTCGAGACCAACACCACGCATTCGACGGGATCGTGCACGCTCGCCGCCGAGCGGATGGCGGCGCGACTGGCCGCGGCCGGCTATCCCGCGGCCGACCTCCACCGCTTCGCCGATCCGAGCGTGCCGAAGGACGGCGGGCTCGTCGCGGTGCTGCCGGGGACCGACCGCAAGCGAAGGCGATCCTGCTCCTCGCCCACCTCGACGTCGTCGAGGCGAAGCCGGCCGACTGGACGCGCGACCCGTTCCGGCTGATCGAGGAGAACGGCAACTTCTACGCCCGCGGCGCGTCGGACGACAAGGCGATGGCGGCGATCTACGTCGACACGCTGGCCCGCCTGCGCGCCGGGCCGCGGCCGAAGCGCACGGTCAAGCTCGCGCTGACCTGCGGCGAGGAAACCACCGGCGTGTTCAACGGCGCGGAATATCTCGCCGCGCACGAACGCCCGCTGATCGACGCCGCCTTCGCGCTTAACGAGGGCGGCGGCGGGCGACTCGGCCCCGACGGCAAGCCGCTGCTGCTCGCGGTCCAGGTCAGCGAGAAGACGTCGCAGAACTATACGCTCGAGGCGCGCAACCCCGGCGGCCATTCGTCGATGCCGCGCCCCGACAATGCGATCAACGAACTCGCCGCGGCGCTGACCCGGATCGCGGCGTACAGCTTCCCGGTGAAGATCGACGCGACGACGCGCGCGTTCTGGACGCGGACGGCGGCGATCGTCCCGCCGCCGGTCGGCGCGGCGATGCGGGCGGTCGTGGCGAACCCCGACGACGCCGCGGCCGCCGCGGCGCTGTCGCGCGACCCGCTGTTCAACTCGACGCTGCGGACGACGTGCGTCGCCACCCTCGTCGACGCCGGCCACGCCGAGAACGCGCTGCCGCAGCGGGCGAGCGCGAACATCAACTGCCGCATCTTCCCCGGCGAGACGATCGAGGGCGTCCGCGACGTCCTCGCCCGCGTCATCGCCGACCCGGGCATCAGCGTCACCGCCAAGCCGCGCCGCGGACCGCTGTCGTCGCCCGCCCCGCTCGACGCCGCCGTCCTCGGGCCGGCGACGGCGATCGCCAACCAGATGTACCCCGGCGTGCCGCTGATCCCGATCATGTCGACGGGCGCGAGCGATTCGATCTACCTCGCCGCCGCCGGCATCCCGTCGTACGGCGTGCCGGGAATCTTCTACGAGGCCGACGGCGGCGGCATCCACGGCCTCAACGAGCATATCCGCGTCAAGTCGGTGCTCGACGGCCGCGACTACCTGTTCCGCCTGATCCAGACGTACGCCGGCGCGTGATCGGGCGCTGGCAAGTCCTGCTCGCCGGCGGGCTGGTCGGGGCGGCGTCGGTCGCGCTCGTCCCGCTTGAGGCGGTCGTCGCCCGCCCGCTTCGACCATGGCTGATCCGCGGCGCGCAAGCGGCACAGGTGGCGATCCTCGTCGCCGCCGCAGTGGCCATCGGGGAGCGGACGGCGGGAAGCGCGCGGTTGGGAACGCCGCTGATCGATGCGTGGCTCGCCGGTAAGGACGGGACGGCGGTGGTGGTGCGGCAGATCGGGCCTGCACTCGCAGTCGGGGCGGCGAGTGCCGGCATCCTGATTGCCTATGCACGACATGTTGCGCCGCATCTGGTGAGCGGAGAGGGCGATCGGGCGCGGCTCGCGCGACTGCGGCTGCCACCGACGACGAAGCTGCTCTACGGCGGCATCAGCGAGGAAATCATTACGCGCTGGGGGCTGGTATCGCTGGTCGCCTGGGCGCTCGCCGCGGGGCGCGTGCCGGAGCCGGTCTCGGTCGCGATCGTCCTTGCTGCGCTGATCTTCGCGCTCGGTCACCTGCCGCTGGTGTTCGCCGTCGCGCCTGACGCGCCGCGCTGGGTGCTGACGGCGGTTGTCGCGGGTAATTTCACGCCAGGCATTGGCTTCGGCGTGCTGTTCGCGGTTTTGGGCCTTGAGGCGGCGATCATGGCGCATATGGCAGCGCACGCGCTGGCGATGGCCTACCTTCCGGCGGAGCGGCGATGATCGGACTACTGACGTTACTGCTCGCCGCCGCCGCGCCGCAGACCGAGGCGGGGGCGTACACCCGCTACGAGCTGCTCGCGCCGGCGACGCACAGCTTCCGGATCACCTACTGGATCACCGCGACGACGCCCGGCGCGACGACGTACTTCAACCCCGTCCGTCCCGGCAGCGCGGCGACCGACGAGCACGTCACCGACGCCGCGACGGGTGCGCCGCTCGCCTTCGCCGAGGTCGACGGCAGCGTCGCCGCCGCCGCCGGGGTCGAGGGCGCGAAAACCGGCAACCGCTTCATCGCCGTGACGCTGGCGCACCCCGTCCCGGCGGGCGGCGGCGCGCGGCTCATCATCGCCAAGACGTACGAAGACGCCAAGAGCTACTTCGCCGATGGCGCAAGCATCGTCTTCGACCGTTCGCTCGGCATCAAGCGCAACACCGTCGTCCTGCCGCCCGGCTTCCGGCTGGCGAGCGTCAACGTGCCGTCGCAGGTTATCGAGCAGACCGACGGCCGCGTCGCGATCTCGTTCTGGAACACGTCGCCCGCCGCCGCGCCGCTCGTCGTCCGGGCCGTGCCGGGGCCGGTCCGCCCGGCGGCACCGTCGGCGGTGGCGAAGCTGGTCGGCGAGCGCGCGGCGCAGACGCGCGAGATCGTCTACTACCTCAACCCGCCCGAAACGCACAGCTTCGCGCTGACCCACGACTATACCGAGACGACGCCGGGCGTCGCCGCGTACGTCAACATCGTCCGCGCCGGCAGCACCGCGCGCGACCCGAGCGCGACCGACCTCGATACCGGCGAGGCGCTGCGCGGCGAGGCGGTCCACGGCGCGGCGGCGATCCGCGCGGTCGAGCCCGACGCGCAGGGGATCGACGACACCACCGACGCAATTCTGTTCCGCTTCGCGCCCGTCGCGCCCGGCGCGAGCCGGCGGCTGCGGATCGCCGAGACCTACACCGACCCCGACCGCTACGGGCTGAAGGGCGACGAGCTCGTCTGGCATCGCAGCTTCGGGCGGCCGCAGAACGCCGTCGTCCTGCCCGCCGGCTGGGCGCTGACCAACAGCTCGGTCCCGGCGAGCGTATCGACGACGGCCGACGGGCGGACGCGGCTCGATTTCGTCAATCCAAGGAACGACGAGATCGACACGGTCATCACCGCGCGGCGGCTGCCGTGAGCTTTCCCATCGATGCCGTCCGCGCGCGCTTCCCTGCGCTGGGGGTGACCGACGGTGGGCGGGCGCGGGTCTATTTCGACGCGCCCGGCGGAACGCAGGCGTGCGACTCCGCGATCGACGCGATGACCGCGCACCTGCGCGGCGGGACGGCGAACTCGGGCGGGGTCTTCGCGGCGTCGGTCGCGACCGATGCCGGCACCGAGGACGCGCGCGCGGCAATGGCCGACCTGCTCGGCGCCGAGCCCGACCAGATCGCCTTCGGGCCGAACATGACCTCGCTGACGCTCGCCGTGTCGCGCGCGCTCGCCGCGGGGTGGGGCGAGGGCGACGAGCTGGTCGTGACGCGGCTCGACCACGACGCCAACGTCGCGCCGTGGCTGCGCGTCGCCGCCGACCGCGGGATGACCGTGCGCTGGCTCGACTTCGATCCCGCCACCGGGCGGCTCGACACCGGCGCGCTGCCGGGGCTGCTGACCGAGCGGACGCGGCTGGTGGCGGTCGGCATGGCGAGCAACGCGCTCGGGACGCTCAACGACGTCGCCGGCATCGTCGCGACGGTGCGCGCCCACGGCGACGCGCTCGTCTACGTCGACGCCGTGCAGGGCGTGCCGCACGTCGTCGTCGACGTCGCTGCCATCGGAGCCGATTTCCTCGTCTGCTCGCCGTACAAGTTCTTCGGCCCGCACGCCGGTGTGCTGTGGGCACGTCCCGGGGCTCTCGACGGCGTCGCCGCGTACAAGGTGCGGCCCGCGAAAGACGCGCCCGCCGCGGCGGCGTTCGAGACGGGGACACCGTCGTTCGAGGCGATCGCCGGCGTCGCCGGGACGGTCGCCTATCTCGACTGGCTCGGCGGCGCGGCCGGCGAGTTGGGCAACGACCGCCGCACCCGGCTGCAGGCGGCGATGCGCGCGTGCATGGCGTACGAGGCGGGGCTGGGGGAGCGTATGCTCGCGGGGCTGGCCACGATCCCCGGGCTGACGCTGTACGGGTCGCCGACGATGGCGGGGCGGGTGCCGACCTTCGCCTTCACGCTCGCCGGGCATTCGGCGGATGCCGTCGCGGCGGCGCTGGCGGCGGACAATATCTTCGTCTGGTCGGGGCACTTCTACGCCGTCGAGGTCGTCGCGCGCCTCGGCCTCGAGGGACTGGTCCGCGTCGGCCTTGCGCATTATTCGACCGCGGCCGAGGTCGATGCGCTGATCGCCGCGCTGCGGAAACTCGCCTAGCCGAACGGGCGGTCGAACGACGGCGGCGGAGTCGAGAACCAGTGCGGCCCGGCATCGGTCAGGTGGAAGCAGTCCTCGAGCCGGACACCGAACTGCCCCGGCAGGTACAGCCCGGGCTCGTCCGAAAAGCACATGCCGGGCTCCAGCGGCGTCGTCTCGCCGTGGACGAGGTTGACCGGCTCGTGGCCGTCGAGGCCGATGCCGTGGCCGGTGCGGTGCGACAGGCCGGGCAGGCGGTAGCCGGGGCCGAACCCCTCGCGCGCGTAGAAGGCGCGGACCGCGTCGTCGACCGCGCCCGCCGGCGTGCCGAGGCGGGCGGCGGCGAAGGCGACCTGCTGGCCGTGGGCGACGGTATCCCAGACCCGGCGGACGGCGGCGGGCGCGGTGCCGGGGACGAAGGTGCGCGAGATATCCGACTGGTAGCCGTCGACCGAGCAGCCGCAGTCCATCAGCACGACCTCGCCGGCGCGGACCCGCTGCGGCGCGCGCGACCCGTGCGGATAGGCGGCCGCTTGCCCAAGCAGGACGAGCGCGAACTCGGGCGTGCCGCCGAGCCGGACCGTCGCCGCGTCGACCAGCGCGCCGATCTCGGGCGGGGCCATGCCCTCGCGGATGCGCGGATAGGTCCAGCGCAGCGCGGCGATGGTGATGGCGGTCGCCGCCTGCATCAGGGCGAGCTCGGCGGCGCTCTTGTGCATCCGGCAGCCGCGCACGACCGCTGCCGCGGGGGCGAGGGCGATGCCGGCGCGGGCGAGGCCGTCGCTGGCGACGAAGCGCACGGTCTCCTCGATGCCGACGGTGCCGCGCCCGCGCAGCGCGTCGGCGGCGAGCGCGACCGGGCTCTCGTCCTCCTGCCAGACGCGGACGTCGGCGGGAACCGCGAGCGACTGGCGGACCGAGGGCGCCTCGAAGAACGGGGTGACGATCACCGGCTCGCCCCTGGCCGGGATGATCGCCAACGTCAGCCGCTCGCTGCGGTGCCACTGGACGCCGGTGAAATAGACCATGCTCGCGCCGGGCTCGAGGACGATTGCGCCCAGCCCGTTCGCCGCCATCAGCTCGCGCGCCCGGTTGAGCCGCGCCGTGCGTTCCGCCGCGCCGATCGGAACGGGGCGGATGAGCGGCGCGAGGTCGTCGGCAATGCCGGCCGGCGCTGCGGCGGTCGCCCGCGTCGATGCGGCGCTCGCCGCGAGGGCCGAGCCGATCAGCAGGTCGCGGCGGTGGAGGGCCATGCCGGCATCATCGGCGGGCGCGGCGGCGGTGGCAAGCCACCTCAGGCGTCGAGGATTGCGCGGACCTTGGCGGCGAGGGCGGCGACGGTGAACGGCTTGCCGATCAGCTCGACGCCGGGATCGACGACGCCGTTATGGACGACGGCGTTGCGCGTGTAGCCGCTGGTGAACAGCACCTTCAGGTCGGGCCGCTTGGCGCGCGCGAGCTCGGCCAGCCTCGCGCCGTTGACCTCGGGCATGACGATATCGGTGAACAGCAGGGCGATGTCGGGATGGGCGTCGAGCAGGCGCAGCGCCGCCGCCGCGCCATCGGCTTCGACGACGCGGTAGCCGATCTCGCGCAGCGCTTCGGCGGTCACCGCGCGGACGCCGGGCTCGTCGTCGACTACGAGGATCAGTTCGGCGTCGCCGCCGGCGGCGCTCGATGCCGCGGTTTCGGCTGGTTCGGGCACCGTCGCGCCGGTCAGCCGCGGCAGGTAGAGTTTGACCGTCGTGCCGACGCCGATCTCCGAGTACAGCTTCACATGGCCGCCGGTCTGCTTGACGAAGCCATAGACCTGGCTGAGGCCGAGGCCGGTCCCCTTGCCGGTGTCCTTGGTCGTGAAGAACGGGTCGAACGCCTTGGCCATCACCTCGGGCGTCATGCCGACGCCGATGTCGGTGACGGCGACGAGCACGTATTGCCCGGCGGGAACGCCGAGTTCGTCGGCGACATAGCGCTCGTCGAGGTGGCAGTTGTGCGTCTCGATCGTCACCTTGCCCGCGCCGCTCATCGCATCGCGGGCGTTGATCGCGAGGTTGAGGATCACGTTCTCGAGCTGGTTGGGGTCGGTGTGGACTGCCCACAGCCCGCCCGCGAGGACGGTCTCGAGCTGGATACCGCCCCCCAGCGACCCGCGCAGCAGGTCCGACATGCCCGCGACCAGCCGGTTGACGTCGACGGGTTCGGGCTGGAGCGGCTGCTGGCGCGAGAAGGCGAGCAGCCGCTGGGTCAGCGTCGCCGCCCGCCGCGCGCCGTCGGTCGCCGCCTCGACGTAGCGGCGCGCGCGCGGGTCGGCGTCGCCCAGCCGTCGCCCGAGCAGGTCGAGCGAGCCGAGGACGACGGCGAGCATGTTGTTGAAGTCGTGCGCGATGCCGCCGGTCAGCTGGCCGACCGCCTCCATCTTCTGCGCCTGGCGCAGCGCCTCCTCGCTGGCGAGCAGGGCGGCGGTGCGTTCCTCGACGCGGGCCTCGAGCGTCGCGTTGAGGTCGCGCAGCGCCGCCTCGGCGCGGGCGCGCTCGAGCGCGTCCCACGTCCGCGCGGCGACCTCCTCGACCAGCCCGACCTCGTCGGTCCGCCAGTCGCGCGGTTCGAGATTGGCGACCGACAGGATCGCGCGCAGCGTGCCGTCGCGCACGAGCGGCACCGCGATCGCGGCGCGCGTCGTGATCGCCGCCCGCGCGTCGCGGGTGCGCGGGTCGACGAGCATGTCGCGGTAGACCGTCGTTTCGCCCGCCTCGAGCTCCGCGATGTTGCCGTTGCCGAAATCGTCGAGCGGGTAGGTGCCGGCCAGCCGGTCGGCTCCGTCGACGTAATCGGTCGCATAGCGCAGGGTGCGCGTGGCGCTGTCGACTTCGCCGAAGCCGACGCGGTTGACGCGCAGGTGGCGGCCGAGAACGTCGACCGTCGCCGCGATGATCGCGCGCGGATCGGCCAGCGGCCGGACGCGGTCGGCGAGCGTCAGGAACAGCCGCTGGCGCAGTTCGTCGCGCCGCTCGCGGTCGATGTCGAGCGAGGCGACGACCCCGCCGACGATGGCACCGTCGGGCCCGCGGACCGGCGCGGCGACGAAGCGGAGGTAGGCGTCGGTGCCGTCGCCGCGGCGGTAGAGCGCCTCCATCTGCGGCCGCTCCTCGCCGGCGAGCGCACGCGCGAGCGGGTATTCATGGCCCTCGACACGCCGCCCGTCGGGGTGGAAGCCGACCCAGTCGCGGTAGTGTTCGACATCGGGCGACGGCAGGACCGGGTGGCGCAGGATCTCCTCGGCGCGCGCGTTGCCGCCGGTGATCCGGCCTTCCGGGGCGTCGGCGAAGATCAGCCCGACCGGGGCGGCGGCGACCACGGCGCGCAGCCGCGCCTCGCTGGCATGAGTCTCGGCCTCGGCACGGGTGCGCTCGACCGCGTCCCACGTCCGCGCGGCGATATCCTCGATCAGCGCGACGTCGTCGGCATCCCAGATCGTCGGGGTCGGCTTGCTGACGAAGATCGTCGCCCGCAGCCGCCCCTCGCGCAGCAGCGGCACCGAGACGAAGGCAAGCGTGCCGACCGCGGCCCACGCGGCGGCGTTCAGCCCGTCCTCGACGTGGACGTCGGCGACCGTGACCGTTTCGCCGGCGCGGTTGCGGCCGACCGTCGCGCCGCCGAACGCGGCGAGGTTGTAGCTGCCGTTGAGCGCCGGCACGTTCCTGTGGAACGGCGACGTGACCTCGACCGTGGTGTCGTCGTCGGCGACCTGGGCATAGCCGACGCGGTTCGCGTCGACCTCGTGGCCGAGGGCGGTCAGCGCCGCGGCCACGATGGCGGTCGGGTCGGCCAGCTCGCGCAGGCGATCGGCGAGGTCGAGGAGGAACTGCTTGCGGGCGAGCTCGCGGCGGCGTCGGGTGACGTCGATTGCCGAGCCGATCGCGCGGACGCAGGTGTCGCCGACGAACAGCCCCTTGCCGCGCGCGGCGACCCAGCGGACGACGCCGTCTTCCTTACCGACGGTGCGATATTCGACGTCGTACGGGATGCGCCGGGCCGGATCGAGCGCCGCGGCAAAGGCGGCGGTGGTCGCCTCGCGGTCGTCGGGGTGCAGGCCGGCTTCGAAGTCGACCATGCTGCACGGCACGTTCGGCGAGATGCCGAACATCGCCTTGGTCCGGTCGGACCAGGTGAGCGTGTCGGTGGTCAGGTCGAGGTCCCACGTCCCGACCTCGGCGGCGTCGGTCGCCAGCCGCAGCGATTCCTCGCTGAGTTCGATCTGCGCCTCGACGGCGCGGCGGGCGGTGATGTCCTGCGCTACCCCGCGGACCCGCAGCGGCGTGCCGCCGGCGTCGCGATCGACCTCGCCGTGCGCATCGATCCAGCCGATCGTCCCGTCGTAGCGGTTCACCCGGTAGACGACGTGATAGCTTGCCCCGGTCGCGATGGCGCGGTCGATGATGCCCAGAACGCGTTCGGCATCGTCGGGATGGATCAACGCGCGAACCGCGGCATGGGTCGGCACTTCGTCCGGCGGCAGGCCGTAGACCGCGTTGACCGTCCTGGTCGCCGTCAGGGCGAGATCGGGCAGGCTGATCTCCCACACGCCGATCGCCGCCGCCTCGGTCGCAAAGCGCAGCCGCGTCTGCGCCACCTCCAGCGCCTTCAGGCGATCGGTTGCGGCGATCGTCAGGCTTGCGTTGTCGCTGGCCAGCGCCGCGAGGTGCTCGCGCTCGGCGGTGACGTCCATCTGGCTGGCGAAGAAATAGGTCAGCGTGCGATCGGCGTCGAACACCGGAGCAATCGCGACGCGGTTCCAGAAGGGTCGGCCGTCGCGGCGATGGTTGACGATCGTCGATCTCGATCGGCTTGCCCGACGTCCAGCGCCGCGCGGATCGCGGCCGGCGCGGCGGGATCGGTCTGCGGTCCCTGGAGGAAGCGGCAGTTGCGACCGATGACCTCGTCGCGAGCATAGCCGGTCAACGCGCAGAAGCTGTCGTTGACGTACACGAGCGGGTTGTCGGGCCGCCGCGGGTCGGTGATCGCGATCGCCAGCCGGGTCGCGCCGACGGCCGCGACGAACGGGTCGGCCCCGGCGTAGGCGAGGGCCGCAGCCAGCCGGTCGCTGACCGGAATCGCCTCGCCGCCGGAGGTGTCCGAACCCATGGCTCCTGTTAACCGCGGCGAGCGTACAATCAAGTCCGTGCGGAGGTCCCGGGCGCTTTCACCGCGGCCCTGCCCGCCGCCTCAGGCGGCAACGCCGGCGTTGAACGGCAGGTCCTTGTCGGGCCGCAGGTCGCCGGGCAGGCCGAGGACGCGCTCGGCGATGATGTTGCGCAGGATCTCGTCGGTGCCGCCGGCGATGCGCAGCCCCGCCGACGGCCATGTAGCTGCCCTGGAGCTTGGCGAGGCCGGGTTCGGCGCCCTGCGGTGACGAAGCCGCCCGCCTCGCTGCAGGTCCATCGCGAACGCCGCCATCTCCTGCATCGTCTTGGCGACGACGACCTTGCTGATCGACTGCTCGGGCCCGGGGACCTCGCCCTTGGCGAGCGCCGACAGCGCGCGCATCTGGGTCAGCTTGATGCCCTCGTCGGCGATGTAGCTCGCGGCGATCCGCTGGCGGACGTCGCGCTGTTCGATCGCCGGGCCGGTGTCGGTGTCGATCGGTCGCGGCGAGCGCCATCAGCGTCGGCGTAGCCCGGCGCGTGGCTCGGCTTGCCGCCGACCGCGAGGCGCTCGTGCATCAGCGTCGTCAGCGCGACCTTCCACCCGTCGCCGACCGCGCCGAGGCGGTGGCTGTCGCTGACCCGCACGCCGGTGAAGAACACCTCGTTGAAGTCGCTGCCGCCCGACATCTGCTTCAAGCGGCCGCGCCTCGACGCCGGGCGCGTGCATGTCGACGATGAACATCGTCAGCCCCTTGTGCTTGGGCAGGCCGGGATCGGTGCGGGTGACGATGATGCCGAAGTCCGACAGGTGCGCGTTGGTCGTCCACACCTTCTGCCCGTCGATGACCCATTCGTCGCCGTCCCTGACTGCGCGCTTGGTGCGGATGCCGGCGAGGTCGCAGCCCGCGCGCCGGCTCGGAGAACAGCTGGCACCACACCTCGTCGCCGGCGAGCGCCTTGGCGACGTAGCGCGCGACGACCTCGGGCTGGCCGTGGGTGAAGACGGTCGGGATGCACATGCCGAGCCCGATCGTCGAACAGGCTGGTCGGCGCGTGGTAGCGGCTCTGCTCCTGGCTGAAGATGATGCTGTGCATCGGCGACAGGCCCTGGCCGCCCATCGCCTTCGGCCAGGTGATGCCGGTGTAGCCGGCGGCGTGCTTCGCCTTCTGCCACGCGCGCGACGCGGCGGACGAACTCGTCGCGCGGCTAGGGTGCGGCGGGCGGTTCGCGATACTCGGCGGCGTTGGCCGCGAGCCAGTCGCGCGCCTGCGCGCGGTAGGCGGCGTCGTCGGGGGAGTCGTTGAAGTCCATCGATCGGTCCCTTTGTCTTACGCCGCCACCGCGTTGCGCTGCTCGAGGCTGCGCACCAGCCGCTCGGCCCAGAAATTCCGGCTGCCGAGCGCGGCGACGAGCGCGCGGTTGCGGCGGTAGTAGAACTGGCAGTCGCTGTCCCACGTAAAGCCGATGCCGCCGTGGATCTGGACGTTCTCCTCGGCGCAGAAGGCGAGCGCGTCGAGGCTGGCGACGCGCGCCGCGCTCGCCGCCTGGCGCAGTTCGGGCGCGCCGGCCTCCATCGCCCACGCGGCGTGGAGCGCGTGGGCGCGGGCGAGTTCGAGCTTGATGTACATGTCGGCGCACTTGTGCTTGACGCCCTGGTAGCGGCCGATCTTCTGGCCGAAGGCGACGCGCTCCTTGGCATAGGCGACCGCCATGTCCATCGCCGCCGTCGCCGTGCCGAGCGCCTCGAACGCCGCCAGCACCGCGGCGCGGTCGAGCCAGTCGTGATAGCCGCCGGGCGTGCCGAGCGGGTCGGCGGGGGCGTCGGTCAGCGTGAGCGTGCCGTGGCGGCGGACGAGGTCGAGCGTGTCCACCGGCGGCGCGCGTCGACGCCGGGACCGTCAGGTCGACGAGGTAGAGCTGGACGCCGTCGGGCCCGGCGGCGCTGACGATCGCCGAGCGTGCGCGGCGAGAGTCGGCGACCGGCGACTTGGTGCCGCTGATCGTGCCGCCGGTGACCCGCGCGCGCGCCGACCGCCGGCGACGCCGTCGCCGCCCTCGGCCCAGCCGGTCACCGCGACGACCGAGCCGTCGGCGATGCCGGGCAGCCAGCGCGCCTGCTGTTCGGCGGTGCCGAGCGCGAGCAGCGCCTCGGTCGCGGCGAGCGCCTGCACCAGCGGGACCGGCGCGAGGCTGCGCCCGGCCTCCTCGGCGAGCACGCACGCGGCCTCGGCCGACATGCCGACGCCGCCGTGCGCCTCGGGCACGCGCGCCGCGGTCCAGCCGAGGTCGACGACCGTCGCGCCACAGCGGCGGTCAGCGGTCGGCGCCGTCCATCACCGCCCGCGCGAGCGCGGGCCCGGCGCGCTCGTCGAAGACCTTGTCGCGCCTGCTCGCGCAGTGCCTTGGCGTCGTCGGAAAAGTCGAAATCCATGCGCGTCTCCCCAGAGTTTTCACCAGTTTACGTTAGCGTCAGTCGCAAACAACCCTGTGCGACCGTTGCGCCCGTGATAAGCTCCCGCCGAAGGAGACCGGCATGAGCGAAGCGATGGAAGACCGCGTGGCGAACGAACTGACCGACGGCGCGACGCCCGAACAGCGCGCGGCGCTCGCGGCGTGGGCCGCGCGGCTGCTGGCCATCCGCGACGATGCCGAGGACGGCTTCGGCAAGGCGCGGTCGGCGCTGCGTTGCGACGGTCGACGGCAAGGCGGCGTGGCCGCTGATCCAGCGGCTCGGCGACGCGATCCAGCGCAACGCGTGGGACGAGCGCAGCACCGACCGAGCGCGCCGCGGTCGGCGGGGCGACGGCGATGATCGCGCTGTTCGGCGGCGGGCTCGCGGTGCTGACCGTGCTCGGCGCGGCGGCGGGAGCGCCGTTGTGGATCGTCTTCGGCAGCGGCGACGGGCTCGCGCGCAAGCTCGTCGCGGCGAACGCGGGAACGACGGGCGTCTGAGCGTCAGCGCTTGAACAGCGCGTCGGCGGCCGAGCGGAACGCGCTCGCGCCGTCGCGCTTGGCGCGGGTGCGCGGCGAGTTCGGCTTCGAGCGCGGCGATGCGCGTCGTCGAGCTCGGCGACCGACAGCCGGTCGAGGTCCTGCGCGACCAGTGCGGCGACGACGTCGTCGGTTCGCGGGCGCGGCAGGTCGTCGTCCATGCCGGCGACGTTGACCCGCCGCAGCCGCAAGTCAATATCGCGGGCATGACCACGCCCCACGACGATGACCGCGATCGACCCCGCCGCGCCGGCGGCCCCGAGGTGCTGGTGCCGGTCGAGCGGCCGGTGCCGGTCGCCGGCGCGGGCGAGGTGCTGATCCGCGTCCACGCCGCCGGGGTCAACCGGCCCGACGTCCTCCAGCGCCTCGGCCGCTACCCGATGCCGCCGGGGGCGCCGTCGATCATGGGGCTCGAGGTCGCCGGCGAGGTCGTCACCGGGTCGGGGCGGTGGCAGCCCGGCGACCGCGTCTGCGCGCTCGTCGCCGGCGGCGGCTATGCCGACTATTGCGTCGCCCCCGCCGGCCAGTGCCTGCCGATCCCCGACGGCCTCGACTTCGTCGCCGCCGCCGGCCTGCCCGAGACCTACTTCACCGTCTGGTCGAACCTGTTCGAGCGCGGCCGCGCCACGGCCGGCGAGACCGTGCTGGTCCACGGCGGCACCAGCGGCATCGGGACGACGGCGATCCTGCTCGGCAAGGCGTTCGGGCTGACGGTCATCGTCACCGCCGGCAGCAGCGACAAGTGCGCCGCCGCGCGCGGCCTCGGCGCCGACCACGCGATCGACTACAAGGCGAGCGACTTCGTCGACAAGGTCGCCGGGATCACACGCGGGCGCGGCGTCGACGTCGTGCTCGACATGGTCGGCGGCGATTATATCCCGCGCAACCTGATGTGCCTGGCCGACGAGGGGCGGCACGTCTCGATCGCGCTCCAGCGCGGGCCGGTCGCCGAGGTCAATTTCGGGCTCGTCATGATGCGCCGGCTGACGCTGACCGGCTCGACGCTGCGCCCGCGGCCGGTCGCGTTCAAGACGGCGATCGCCGAAGCGCTCGAGGCGAAGGTCTGGCCGCTGTTCGCCAGCGGGCGCCTGCGCGCGGTGAGCGACTCGAGCTTTCCGCTGGCCGACGCCGCCGACGCGCACCGCCGGATGGAGGCGGGCGATCACGTCGGCAAGATCGTGCTGACCGCCTAGCGGTTCAGGTTACCGCCGTCCGTTCGGCATAGGCCGGGGCCCGCCACGCCTCGCTCGCAAGGATCTCGGCGAGCCGGTCGACGGCGTCCCACACGTCGACGAAGCGCGTGTAGAGCGCCGGAAAGCCGAAGCGCAGCACGTCTGGCGGGCGGAAGTCGCCGACGACGCCGCGGTCGATCAGCGCGCGGCAGAGTTCGTAGGCGTTCGGATGGCGAAGGCTGACCTGCGCGCCGCGGTCCTCGCGCGGGCAGGCGATCGTCGACGCCGGGGCAGCGGTCCTCGACGAGGTCGATCAGCAGGTCGCCGAGCGCGCGCGACTTCGCTGCCGCCGACCGCCATGTCGACCCCGTCGAAAGTCGCGACGCCGCTCGCCAGTGCCGCCAGTCCGAGGATGCCGGGCGTGCCCGCAAGGAGCCGCGCCATGCCCGCACCGGGGCGATAGCTCGGCCTCGAAGGCGAACGGTGCGGCGTGCCCCATCCACCCGGTCAGCGGCTGGTCGATGTCGCCGTGGTGGCGGCGCGCGATGTAGGCGAACGCCGGCGCGCCGGGCCCGCCGTTCAGGAACTTGTACCCGCACCCGGTCGCCAGATCGGCGTTGGCGCCGTCAGATCGACGCTGATCGCGCCGGCGCTATGGCTGAGGTCCCAGCCGGCGAGCGCGCCGGCGGCGTGCGCGGCGGCGGTCGTTGCGGCGAGGTCGCGGACCGCGCCGGTGCGGTAATGGGCCTGCGTCAGGAGCAGTAGCGCGACGTCATCGTCGAGCGCGGCCAACGGGTTATCGACAACGCGCAGCCTCGGCCCCGGTCAGCCGCGCCAGCCCGTCGAGCATGTAGACATCGGTCGGGAAGTCGCCCGCGTCGCGTGACGATTACCGTGCGTCCCGGGCGGAGGCGCGAGCGCGGCGGCGGCGAGCTTGAAGACGTTGACCGAGACGCTGTCGGTGACGATCACCTCGTCCGCCGCCGCGCCGACCAGCCGCGCGATCCGGCCGCCGATGCGCGCCGGGGCGTCGATCCAGCCGCCGTCTGCCAACCCCGTATCGTTCCAGCTGCCGATCAGCCGCTCGCCCCATTCGCGCGTGACCGTGTCGGCGACCCGCGCCGCCGTCCGCCGCGGCAGCGCGCCGAGCGAATTGCCGTCGAGGTAGATCAGCCCCGGCGGCAGCGAAAAGCGCGCGCGGGCGAAGGCGAGCGGGTCGGCGGCATCGAGCGCGACGGCGTCGCTGCGGGCTAGGGTCATTGCGGTCGTTCCGTGCTTGATTGGTTCCGCCACAGCGCCTACATCAAACCGTCACAGCCGTCCCGCGAGGGGCGGCTCTTTCTTTATCTAAGTTGCGAAGGCTGCCGACGATGAGCTGCTCCCACCACCCCCCTCATGGCGCATGCGACGGCGGCGTGGCTCGTCGACAACACGGCGCTGACGTTCGAGCAGATCGCGGTGTTCTGCGGCCTCCACATCCTCGAGATCCAGGCGATCGCCGACGATACCGCCGCGACCAAGCTGACCGGGCGCGATCCGATCCGGGCCGGCGAGCTGACCCAGGCCGAGATCGACCGCGTCGCCGCCGACCCCGACGCCCGCCTGCGCCTCGAGAAGCAGCCCGAGCAGGACCGCCGCACGAAAGGCCCGCGCTACACGCCGGTCAGCCTGCGCCAGGACAAGCCCGACGGCATCGCGTGGATCGTCCGCAACCATCCGGAAGTGACCGACAACCAGATCGCCAAGCTGATCGGGACGACCAAGACGACGATCGCCGCGATCCGCGACAAGAGCCACTGGAACATGGCGAACATCACGCCCAAGGATCCGGTCACGCTCGGCCTGTGCCCCCAGCGCGAGCTCGACATCCTCGTGCTCGCCGCGGCGAAGAAGGCGGGCGTCGATACCGACATCGACGACGGCAAGATCGGCGAGGAGCGCGCCCAGCTGATCGAGCAGCTCCACGCCGAGCGCGTCGCCGCCGCCCACCTCGCCGAGCACGGCCCGGCGCCCGAGCTCGGCACCGCGCAGCAGCAGGGCGACGCCCTGTTCCGGCGGTAACGGCGCGGTGTCGCACCCCGGCCGGAGCGCGGCGCGCTTGACCCCTTTCGCCGGTCCGTTCACAACCGCGGCGTGATGCCCGAAGACCCGCCGCTCAGCTTCGAGACCGCCTTGGCGCGCCTCGAGAAGATCGTTCACCGGCTCGAGGCCGGCGACGCCACGCTCGAGGAATCGATCGACCTCTACACCGAGGGTCAACGGCTGAAGCTCCAGTGCGAGGACAAGCTCGCGGGCGCGTCGGCCCGGATCGAGGCGATCGTCGTCGGCAGTGACGGGCGCGCCGTGGGGGTCACCCCGTTCGATGCAGGCTGACCGCGCGATGCAGGTGTCGACCAGCCTCAAGCCCGCGCTCGACGCGATCGGCACGGCGATGGACCAGCGTTTCGACCGGCTGCTGCCGATCCCCGGCGACGGCCGCGAGCGGCTGTTCGCCGGCATGCGCCACGCGGTCATCGGCGGCGGCAAGCGGATGCGCCCGCTGCTCGTCGTCGCAGCGTGCGACCTGTTCCACGTCGACCGCGAGCGGGCGCTACGCGTCGCCGTCGCGATCGAGTGCGTCCACTGCTACTCCCTGATCCACGACGACCTCCCGTGCATGGACGACGACGACCTGCGCCGCGGCAAGCCGACCGTCCACAAGGCGTTCGATGAAGCGACGGCGGTGCTCGCCGGCGATTCGCTCCACGCGCTCGCGTTCGAAATCCTCGCCGATCCGGCGACCCACGGCGACCCCTCGGCGCGCGCCGAACTGGTGCTCGAACTCGCCCGCGCCAGCGGCCCGAGCGGAATGGCCGGCGGGCAGATGATGGACATCGCCGCCGCCGAGACGGCGTTCGACCTCGGCGCGACGACGCGCCTCCAGCAGCTGAAGACCGGCGCGCTGATCGGTTTCTGCCTCGAGGCGGGCGCGATCATGGCGCGCGTACCCGAGCAGGGCCGCACGCCGCTGCGCGGCTATGCCCGCGACCTCGGCCTCGCCTTCCAGATCGCCGACGACCTGCTCGACGTCGAGGGATCGTCGGCGAAGACCGGCAAGGCGGTCGGCAAGGACGCCGCCGCGGGCAAGGCGACCTTCGTCTCGCTGCTCGGCATCGACCGCGCGCGGACGCAGGCGGCGATGCTGATCGACCAGGCGATCGACCACCTCCACAGCTTCGGCAGCGAGGCCGACCTCCTCCGCGCGATCGCCCGCTTCGCGATCGAGCGCGAATTTTAATGCGCGCCGCAACCGCCAACGCGCGCGCGCTCTGATGCGCATCGGCGTCTATCCGGGCACGTTCGACCCCGTCACGCTCGGGCACATGGATATCATCCGGCGCGGCGCGAAGCTCGTCGACCGGCTCGTCATCGGCGTCTCGACCAACCCGTCGAAGTCGCCGATGTTCACCCTCGACGAACGCGTCGCGCAGGTTCGGCGCGAAACCGCGGACCTCGGCGACGCCGTCACCGTCGTCCCGTTCGATGCGCTGCTGATGAGCTTTGCCGAGGCGCAGCACGCGCAGCTGATCGTCCGTGGGCTGCGCGCGGTGTCGGACTTCGAGTACGAATACCAGATGGCGGGGATGAACCAGCAATTGAACGCGCGGATCGAAACCGTCTTCCTGATGGCCGACGTCGCGCTCCAGCCGATCGCGTCGAAGCTGGTCAAGGAGATCGCGGTCTACGGCGGCGACATCCGCAAGTTCGTCACGCCGCGGATCGCCGCCGACGTCGTCGCACGGATTGGCGAGCGGCCGCGTTCAGCCTGACGACAGCGGCGGCGCGGCACGGACGGCATTGCGATTGATGGGGATGACGATGCGCCTTTGGATGACTGCCGCGCTCGCGCTGGTGCTCGGTGGGACTGCGAGCGCGCAAACCGCCGCGCCGCCGCCGGCTCCGCCGCTGACGGCCGAGAACACGCTGCTGCTCGACCTGTCGAACGGCGGGCGGGTGACGATCGCGATGCGGCCCGACGTCGCGCCGAAGCATGTCGAGCGGATCAAGACGCTCGTGCGTCAGCATTTCTACGACGGCACCGTCTTCCATCGCGTCATCGACGGTTTCATGGCGCAGGGCGGCGACCCCAAGGGCGACGGCACCGGCGGATCGACGCTGCCCAACCTCAAGGCCGAGTTCAACGACCTGCCGCACGTCCGCGGGGCGGTGGCGATGGCGCGCGCGGGCGATCCCGACAGCGCCAACAGCCAGTTCTACATCTGCCTCGCGCCGACGCTGAAGCTCGACCATAATTATACCGTCTGGGGTCGGGTGACCGCCGGCATGGACGTGGTCGATGCGATCGAAAAGGGCGAGCCGCCGGCCAACCCGACGAAGATCGTCCAGGCGTCGATCGCCGCCGACCACGTCCCGCCGCCGGCCGTCAGCGTCGCGCCGGTCGCGCTCCCGGCCGCGGCGACCCCGGCAGTAGCGACGCCGCCCTCGCCCGCGCCAGTGCCGCCGCAGTAAGCGCGCGCAGGCGCACGGCATGCGCGTCGCCGACTTCGACTTCGACCTGCCCGCCGACCGCATCGCGCTGCGGCCCGCGGTGCCGCGCGATGCGGCGCGGCTGCTCGTCGTCACGCCGGATGCGCTCGCCGACCGTGGTGTCGCCGACCTGCCCGATGTGCTGCGCCGCGGCGACCTGCTGGTGTTCAACGACACGCGCGTCATCCCGGCGCAGCTCGCCGGACACAAGCACGACGCGAAGATCCGCGTCACACTCCACCAGCGGGTCGACCACCGCGTGTGGTGGAGCTTCGTCAAGAACGCCAAGCGGCTCAAGCTCGGCGACCGCATCGACTTCGGCGGTGGCCTGTCGGGCGTCGTCGAGGCGCGCGCCGACGACGGCGCGATCCGCTGGCGCTTCGACAGCGCGCGGCCGTTCGACGAGGCGCTCGCCGCCGCCGGGCAGATGCCGCTGCCGCCGTACATCAGCTCGAAGCGCGCGGTCGACGCGCAGGACCTCGACGACTACCAGACGGTCTATGCCGCCAGGGCCGGCGCAGTCGCCGCGCCGACCGCCGGTCTGCACTTCACCGCCGACCTGCTCGCCCGCCTCGACGCCGCGGGCATCGAGCGCGCGACGGTCACGCTTCACGTCGGGGCGGGGACCTTCCTGCCGGTCAAGGCCGACGACACCGACCACCATGCGATGCACGCCGAGTGGGGCAGCATCGACGCCGCCACCGCCGCCCGCGTCGCCGCCGCCAAGGCCGAAGGCCGCCGCGTCATCGCCGTCGGCACGACGAGCGCGCGCCTGCTCGAAAGCGCGTGGACGCCCGACGGGATCGGTGCGTGGGAAGGCGACACCCGCATCTTCATCACGCCGGGCTTCCGCTTCGCGGTCGTCGACGGCCTGCTGACCAACTTCCATTTGCCCAGGTCGACGCTGTTCATGCTGGTCAGCGCGCTGATGGGGCTCGAGCGGATGCAGGCGGCGTATGCCCATGCGGTGGCGGAGGGGTATCGGTTCTACAGCTATGGGGATGCGAGTTTGCTGTTGCCGGGTGGGTGAGCGGCGGGTGAACCCGCCGTTGCGACGACTTCCGCGTCGGCGGGCGCTGTTAGTTGCCGCCGTGCTGGCGGGCGTCGGCGCGCCTGCGGCGGCGGCGCAGGACGCGGCCGCCCCGGTTGTTGCACCGCTCAGCGAGACGATCGTCGTCACCGCCTCGCGTCGCGATCTGCTCGGCGTGGCGCAGACGGCGAGCGAAGGGTCGATCACCGCCAAGGCGATCGAACTCCGCCCGGTCTATCGCGCCGCGCAGCTGTTCGAGAGTATTCCCGGCCTCGTCGTCACCGTCCATTCGGGCGAGGGCAAGGCGCAGCAGTATCTGATCCGTGGCTTCAACCTCGACCACGGCACCGATTTCGCCAACTTCGTCGACGATATGCCGGTCAACCGGCCGACCAACACCCACGGGCAGGGCTATAGCGACCTCAACTTCCTGATGCCGCAGATCGTCCGCGCGATCGACTATACGAAGGGTCCGTACCACGCGGCGATCGGCGATTTCGGCTCGGTCGCCGCGTCGCACACCCGGCTGGCCGACGAGATCCCGTCGCAGGCGACGCTGACCGTGGGGAGCGACGGTTACCAGGACGCGTTCGCCGGGGGCACGATCCACCTCGCCGGCGACCGGCGGCTGCTCGGCGCGGTCGATGTCGGCCACTACGACGGACCGTGGCACCCCGCCGAGGATTTCCGCAAGGTCCTCGGCGCGCTGCGCTACAGCGGTGGCGGCGGGGCCGACGGCT
Source organism: uncultured Alphaproteobacteria bacterium (assembly GCA_963790285.1). Lineage (GTDB taxonomy): Bacteria > Pseudomonadota > Alphaproteobacteria > Sphingomonadales > Sphingomonadaceae > Polymorphobacter_B. Next base: position 443,077 of record CAWBNV010000004.1, on the reverse strand, counting down.
TCAGCGTCACGGGCCTGTTCTACCAGAGCGCGGGCGCGCTGCTCACCGATCAGCCGCTGCGTGCGGTCACCGCCGGGCTGATCGATCGCTTCGGCACACTCGACCCGAGCGATGCGAGCCGTTCGCTCCGCTACAGCGTCTCGGCGCACGTCGCCAAGCCGGTGGGCGACGGCCGGCTCGACGCGACGGCCTACGCCGTCCACAGCACGATGACGTTGTGGAACAATTTCACCCACTTCCTCGACGATCCGGTCAATGGCGATCAGGAGGAACAGGACGAAAGCCGCACGAACTCTCGGCGGCGCGGTCGCCTATACCTTCGACGCAACGGTTGCCGGCGTGACGACGAGCACGGTCGTCGGATTCCAGGGCCGCTATGACCACGCCTTCGTCGAGCGCAAGCACAGCCGCGCGCGCGTGGTGCTCGGTACGTGCCAGTCCGAGCAGGCGGACGGCCCGACGCTGTCGTACCCGGCGGTCGGCGGCGACTGCACGGCCGACCGCGTCGACCTGCTCGACCTCGCGCCGTACGTCGAGACGACGCTGCGGTTCGCGCCGTGGCTGCGGGCGATCGTCGGCGTCCGGGAGGAGTTCTACTCTGCCGACGACACGAGCGTCATCACCGGGACGCGCGCCGCCGGCCATCAGCAGCTGTTCCAGCCGAAAGGCAGTCTGATCATCGGCCCGTGGCGCGAGACCGAGGTCTATCTGAGCGCCGGGCGCGGGTTCCACTCCGACGACGCGCGCGGCGTGTTCGGCACCGTGCCGGGCGTCGGGATTCCGCTGGCCGGCGGCGGGACACCGCTGCTCGCGCGCACGACCGGCGCAGAGGTCGGCCTGCGGTCGAACATAATTCCACGCCTGTCGTTGCAGCTCGCCGCCTTCCGGCAGGATTTCGCGTCGGAACTGACGTACAACGCCGATCTTGGCCAGGATGAGGCGAGCGCACCGAGCCGCCGCACCGGCGTCGAGGTCTCCGCCCAGTACCACCCGTTCCGCTGGCTCGAACTCAGCGGCGACCTTGCCTTCGTCCGTGCCCGCTACCGCGCCGGCTCGCTCGCGGCATTCGGGCTCGACGCGCCGTTCATCGCCAACGCCCCTGCGTTCATCTATTCGGCAAGCATCCTCGTCGACGATCTCGCGCATTGGTCGGGGTCGCTGATCTGGCGCCGGCTGGGCACCGAGCATGTCGCCGACGGCGAGGCGACGCCGCTATACGGCGGCTACAGCGAGTGGAACGCCGAGGTCGCGTATGCCCTGCCGCACGGCTGGCGAGTGGCGGTCAGCGTCTTCAACCTGTTCGACACGCATGATGCGGGGTCGGCGTTCTACTACACGTCGCGCCTGCCGGGGGAGCCGGCAGACGGCGTCGCCGGCCTCCACACCCATCCTCTCGAACCACGGGCAATGCGCCTTTCGGTCACCAAAAAATTCTAATAGGTCTTACCCCAACACCTCGATAAAACTATCGAGCACCCGCTTCGCCCCGGCCTTCTCGAAGTCGATCTCCAGCTTGTTGCCGTCGAGCGCCGTCACCGCGCCGTAGCCGAACTTCGAGTGGAAGACGCGGCTGCCGACGCGCACGTCCTTGCGTCCCGGCATGCCAACCGACACGGCGCTCGCCCGCGCTTCGATCTGCAGCCCGCCGCGCCCCGGCACGCTGCCGCCGCCGCGTTCGACGCCCGCGCCCAGCCGGGGCCGCGGCCCGCGCCGCGCGTCACGTCGGCGAACGGGTCGGCTCCGGCGAGCGCGGCGCGCCACAGGCTCGGGCCGCCGCTCATCGTGCTCGACACGTCGATATGGTCGTCGGGCAGGTCGCCGACGAAGCGCGACGGGATCGACGACGTCCACTGGCCGTAGATGCGGCGGTTGGCGGCATGGCTGATCGTCGCGCCGCGCCGCGCGCGGGTGATGCCGACGTAGGCGAGGCGGCGCTCCTCCTCCAACGACGCGTTGCCGCCCTCGTCCAAGGCGCGTTGCGACGGGAAGACGCCCTCCTCCCAGCCGACGAGGAAGACGTGGTCGAACTCGAGCCCCTTGGCGGCATGGAGCGTCATGATGGTCACGCGCTCCTCGTGCGCCGCGCTCTCGTTCTCCATGACGAGGCTGACGTGGTCGAGGAAGCCGGTGAGCGAGTCGAACTCCTCCATCGCCCGCGTCAGCTCGATCAGGTTGTCGAGGCGGCCGTCGGCCTCCGTCGACCGCTGCGCCTTGTACATCTGCACCATCCCCGATTCCTCGAGGATGATCCGCGCCAGCTCCGCGTGCGGCAGGGCGTCGACCTGCTCGCGCCAGCGGGCGAGGTCGGTGAGGAACGCGCGCAGCGACCGCCGCGCGGCGGGGGTGAGCTCGTCGGTCTCGACCAGCGCGGTGGCGGCGGCGGACAGCGGCTTGCCGGTCGCGCGGGCATAAGCGTGGAGCGACTGCAGCGCCTTGTCGCCGAGCCCGCGCTTGGGGGTGTTGACGATGCGTTCGAAGGCGAGGCCGTCGCTCGGCTGGACGACGACGCGCAGATAGGCGATCGCGTCGCGGACCTCGGCGCGCTCGTAGAAGCGGAAACCCCCGACGATCTTGTACGGCGTCCCGGTGGTGATGAAGCGGTCCTCGAACTCGCGCGTCTGGAACTGCGCGCGGACGAGGATGGCGATCTCGTTGAGGCTCGCGCCCTCGCGGCTCAGCCGGTCGATCGCGTCGCCGGTCAGCCGCGCCTCCTCGGGGCCGTCCCAGACGCCGACGACGCGGACCCGCTCGCCGTGGTTGGCCTCGGTCCACAGCGTCTTGCCGAGCCGGCCGGAGTTCTTGGCGATCAGCCCGCCGGCGGCGCCGAGGATGTGCGGCGTCGAGCGGTAGTTCTGTTCAAGGCGGATGACGGTCGCGCCGGGAAAATCCTTGTCGAAGCGCAGGATGTTGGCGACCTCCGCCCCGCGCCACGAATAGATCGACTGGTCGTCGTCGCCGACGCAGCAGATGTTCTTCCGCTCCTGGGCGAGCAGCCGCAGCCACAGATACTGGCTGACGTTGGTGTCCTGGTACTCGTCGACGAGGACGTACTTGAAGCGGCGGCTATACTCGGCGAGCACGTCGGGGTGGCCCGTGAAGATCGTCAGCATGTGGAGCAGCAGGTCGCCGAAGTCGGCGGCGTTGAGCCCGACCAGCCGCTCCTGGTACCGCGCGTAGAGCGCCACCGACTTGTTGTCGTAGCCGCCCTCCTCGGCCGCCGGCACCTGCGCCGGGGTCCAGCCGCGGTTCTTCCACCGGTCGATCAGGCTCGCCAGCCCCTTCGCCGGCCAGCGCTTCTCGTCGATGTTCGCCTCGGCGAGGACCTGCTTGAGCAGGCGCAGCTGGTCGTCGGTGTCGAGGATCGAGAAATTCGGCTGGAGCCCGGCGAGCCCGGCATGCCGCCGCAGCATCCGCGCCGCGACGGCGTGGAACGTGCCGAGGAAGGGCATCCCCTCGGCTGCGCCGCCGAGCAACACGCCCATGCGGTGCTGCATCTCGCGCGCCGCCTTGTTGGTGAAGGTGACGGCGAGAATTTCCGATGGCCACGCGCGGCGCGTGTAGATGATGTGCGCCAGCCGGCTGGTCAGCGCGCGCGTCTTGCCCGTGCCGGCCCCGGCGAGCAGCAGGACCGGCCCTTCGGTCGTCAGCACCGCCTCGCGCTGCGGCGCATTGAGGCCGGCCATGTACGACGGTTCGGCGGGAGCGGGGGCGAGCATCGCTGAACACATAGGGAACGATTGCCGCGCTGTCACCGCCTTCGCGTTGCCGCGACCGCCTTGCGCCTCGCCGCCGTGGCGCTAGGCTGGCGGAAAGCAGGGGAGCGGATCATGCGGCACATCTGGCGGGCGATGGTCATGTTGGGCGGGATGGTCGCCGCGCCATTGACCGCTGCGGTGCCCGATCTGCCGACGATGCTGTCGTACCCGTTCATCGACGGGCTGACCGCCGCGCGCGATGCCGACCGTATCGCGTGGACGTCGAACACGCGCGGCATCCGTAACATCTGGACCGCCGCCGGGCCCGACTTCACCCCGCGGCTGGCGGCGGTCGGCAGCCACGGCGACGACGGGCAGGAACTGACCGGGCTGGTCGTGTCGCCCGACGGCAAGCGGCTCGTCTGGGTCCGCGGCGGCGACCACGACGCCAACTGGGAGGAAGGTGGCCGCCAGCCGAACGCAGCGGGCGCGACCGACCAGCCGAAGTTGATCCTGTGGACCGCCGTACCGGGCAGCGGCGGCGCGCCGGTCGCGATTGGCGAGGGCGACGCCCCCGCGCTGGCGAATAACGACCGCCTCGCCTTTATCCGGGGCGGCGAGCTGTGGGTCGGCACCGCCGTCAACAACGGCGCGCAGCGGGTGTACGATCAGGGCAAGGTCCGCGACCTCGCATGGTCGCCCGACGGCAGCCGCCTCGCCTTCGTCTCGGGGCGCGGCGATCATGCCTTCGTCGGGATCTATGTCGTCGGGACCAAAACCGTGACCTGGGCGGCGCCATCGACCGGGATCGACGGTGCGCCGGTCTGGTCGCGCGACGGCCAGCGTCTCGCTTTCACCCGCCGCTGGAACAACGGCGGCGCGCCCGAGCCGTACCGCATCGACGTCCCGCATCCGTGGGCGATCGTCGTCGCCGACGCCGGCAGCGGCACCGGGCGCGTCGTCTGGAGCAGCCCGAAGACGCTCGCCGGGTCGTACACCGCCGTTCCGGGCGGCGCGATGCTGCGCTGGGCAGCCGACGACCGGCTAACCTTCCGCGCCGAGTTCGACGGCTGGGCGCACCTCTATGCGATCGCCGCGACCGGCGGCAGCCCGTTGCTGCTGACGCCGGGCAACTTTATCGTCGAGAACGTCGGCCTGACGAGCGACGGGGCGAACCTGCTCTACACCGCCAATACCGGGGCCGATGCCAGCGACGACGACCGCCGCCACGTCTTCCGCGTTCCCGTCGCCGGCGGCCCGCCGGTCCAGATCACGCCGGGCACCGGGCTCGAGTTCGGTCCCGTCGCGGTCGGCGACGGCATCGCCTATATCGCAGCGACGGCGGCGCGGCCGGCAGCGGTCCGCATCCTGTCGGGCGGCGACCGCGCGATCGACCACGGCGCCGACGCCTATCCCGCCACTGCCCTCGTCGTACCGCAGCGCGTCACCTTCACGGCCGCCGACGGGACGCTGATCCACGGTCAGCTGTTCACGACCGGCACGCGCGGCGGCGGCGCCGCGAAGAAGCCGGCGGTGATCTTCGTCCACGGCGGCCCGCCGCGGCAGATGCTGCTCGGCTGGTCGTACATGGACTATTATTCGAACGCCTATGCGGTGAACCAGGCGCTGGCGCTGCGCGGCTTTGTCGTCCTGTCGGTCAACTACCGCCTCGGCATCGGCTACGGTCGCGCGTTCCAGCATCCCGACAAGGCTGGTCCGGCGGGGGGAAGCGAATATCAGGACGTCGTCGCCGGCGCGAAATATCTGCAGGCGCTCCCCGAGGTCGATCCGGCGCGGATCGGCATCTGGGGCGGGTCGTACGGCGGCTACCTCACCGGCCTCGCGCTGGCGCGCAACTCGGACGTGTTCAAGGCCGGCGTCGACCTCCACGGCGTCCACGACTGGTCGCGCCTGCTCGCCGAGGAGGCGCCGCCGGCCAAGCGCTACGAGCAGGGCGACTGGGCCGACGCGCTCCACACCGCCTTCACCAGCTCGCCCGACGCCGACGTCGCCACGTGGCGGTCGCCGGTGCTGCTGATCCAGGGCGACGACGACCGCAACGTGCGGTTCAACCAGACGATCGACCTCGCCCGCCGCCTCGACGCGGTCGGGGCGCCGTACGAGGAGATGGTCCTGCCGAACGAGATCCACGGCTTCCTGCGCCATGCAAGCTGGCTTGCGGCCGACGCCGCGACGATCGACTTCCTGACGCGGACGCTGAAGCCGACGCCGACGCCCTAGCGTCGTGCCCGCGCAGCCGCTAAGTCGACGGCCATGAAGCGCAGTACAGGGCACGACCGCGCGGTCACCTCGACGTGGCACCCCGCGACGCAGGCGGTGCGCGGCGGCACGTTGCGGTCGGACTTCGGCGAGACGTCGGAAGCGATCTTCCTCACTTCGGGCTATGCCTACGACAGCGCCGAGGAAGCCGCCGCGCGGTTCCGCGGCGAGCGGCCGGGCATGACCTATTCGCGGCTGCAGAACCCGACCAACATGATGCTCGAGGAGCGGCTGTGCCTGCTCGAGGGGGCGGAGGCGTGCCGCGTCACCGCGACCGGCATGGCGGCGATGTCGACCGCGCTGATGAGCCATCTGTCGGCGGGCGACCACCTCGTCGCCGGACGCGCGCTGTTCGGGTCGTGCCGGGTGCTCGTCGACACGATCCTGCCGCGCTTCGGGATCGAGACGACCGTTGTCGACGGGCGCGACACCGACGCCTGGGCGCGCGCGCGGCGACCGAACACCAAGGCGTTCTTCCTCGAAACGCCGTCGAACCCTGGCCTCGACGTCGTCGACATCGCCGCCGTCGCCGATATCGGCCACGACGCCGGCGCGCTCGTCGTCGTCGACAACGCGTTCGCCTCGCCGATCCTCCAGCAGCCGCTGAAGCACGGGGCCGACGTCGTCGCCTATTCGGCGACCAAGACGATGGACGGGCAGGGGCGCGTCCTCGCCGGCGCCGTGCTCGGCAGCGAGAAATGGATCACCGACACCTATCTCGCGATGGCACGCCACACCGGCCCGGTGCTCAGCCCGTTCGCCGCGTGGATCGTCCACAAGTCGCTCGAGACGCTCGACCTCCGCGTCCGGCGGATGGACGAGAACGCCGCCGCGGTCGCCGCCGCGCTCGACGGGCGGTTGCCGCGGCTGCTCTATCCCGGCCGCGCCAGCCATCCGCAGCATGACCTTGCGATGCGCCAGATGAGCGGCGGCGGGACGATCCTCGCGCTGTTCGTGGAGGACCGCGCGCAGGCGCACGGCCTGCTCGACGCGCTGGAGCTGATCGACATCTCGAACAACCTCGGCGATTCGCGCTCGCTGATGACCCACCCGGCGTCGACCACCCACGCGAGCGTCGCCGCGCCGGTGCGCGAGGAGATGGGCATCACCGAGGGGATGCTCCGCCTGTCGGTCGGGCTCGAGGATCCGCGCGACCTGATCGCCGACCTCGACCACGCGCTGCGGAGCGTCGGCCTGGGATGAAGGCGTTCTTCCCCTACGACGCGACGACGGCCGGCATCACCGTCCGCGTCGCGCCGCGCTACCTCGCCGAGCAGTCGGACCCGGCCGCGGGGGCGTGGGCGTGGAGCTACCATATCCGCATCGAGAACGGTGCCGCGGGCGACGTCCAGCTGCTCCGCCGCCACTGGATCATCACCGACGCCAACGGACGCGTCGAGCATGTTCGCGGCGACGGCGTCGTCGGCGAGCAGCCGGTGATCGCGCCGGGCGGCAGCTTCGACTATGTCAGCGGCTGCCCGCTCCCCACGTCGTCGGGAACGATGGTCGGCAGCTTCACCTTTGCCGCGCGCGAGACGCTGTTCGAGGTGGCGATTCCCTTGTTCTCGCTCGACACGCCCGGCACCCGGGTCGTGAATTGAGGCGAGCGGCGGCGTGAAGCGCACCCACCTGCCGCTGAACGCGCTGCGCGTGTTCGACGCCGCTGCGCGGCACCTGTCGTTCACCAAGGCGGCCGACGAGCTGGCCGTGACGCCCGCCGCCGTCGGCCAGCAGATCCGCGCGCTCGAGGACGTTCTCGGCACGGTGCTGTTCAAGCGGATGACGCGCAACCTCGAGCTCACGCCCGAGGCCGAGCGCGCGCTGCCCGCGCTGCGCGAGGGCTTCGCCGCGTTCGAGGAGTCGGTCCGCATCCTGCAGGACGCGCAGGGGTCGAAGGTTGTGACCCTCGCTGCGCCGCGGGACTTCACCGCCAAGTGGCTCGGGCCGCGGCTGGCGACCTACGGCGTCGCCAACCCCGACATCCGCTTCGTCGTCATTGCCGCCGACGACGGCGTCGACTTCACCCAGGCCAACCTCGACCTCGCTGTGACCCACGGGCCGACGCCCGATGTCGAGGGGCTCCACGGCAAGCCGCTCGGCGACGGCGCGATGGCGGCGGTCGCGATGCCCGGCGTCGCGCCGACGCGGCGGATCGAGCACCCCGGCAGCGGGTGGGACCAGGGCGACGCCGTCGCGGGCGACGTGCCGGGCGACGACGGCGAGGCGGCGCGGATCGTGCTGACGGTCGCCGACGCGGGGCTCGCGCTCGACGCCGCGGTGGCGGGACTCGGCGTCGCGCGGGTGCCGGCGCTGATCGCTGCGAGCGCACCGATTGCGGCGACAGTCACGCCCGCGGGAACCTCGCCCCACGGCTATTGGCTCGTCGCCCCGACCCCGCAATGGCGGCAAGCCAAGGTCCGCGCACTCGTCGAGGCGCTGACGCGCGGCTGACGAGGGCGCTCAGGCGTCGATTGCGTCGGCCTCGACCGCGGTCGCGTGCGACTGGATGAAGGCGAAGCGGTGTTCGGCATGCCGGCCCATCAGGCGGTCGACGAGGTTCTTGACGTCGAGGCGGCGGTCGGGATCGGTCGGCATCGTCACGCGCAGCAGGGTGCGCTTGGCCGGGTCCATCGTCGTCTCCTTGAGCTGGCTCGACGCCATCTCGCCCAATCCCTTGAACCGCCCGACGTCGACCTTCTTGCCCTTGAACACCGTCCGCGTCAGCTCGGCGCGGTGCGCGTCGTCGCGGGCGTAGGCGACCGTTCCCCCGCTCGCCAGCCGGTACAGCGGCGGCTGGGCAAGGTAGAGGTGCCCACCCTGGACCAGCCCCGGCATCTCCTGGAAGAAGAAGGTCATCAGCAGCGTCGCGATGTGCGCGCCGTCGACGTCGGCGTCGGTCATGATGACCACTTTCTCGTACCGCAGTCCGGCCGGATCGTAGCGGTCACGCGTGCCGCAGCCGAGCGCCTGGATCAGGTCGCCGACCTCGCTGTTGGCGGCCGTCTTGGCCGCGTTGGCGCTGGCGACGTTCAGGATCTTGCCGCGGATCGGCAGCACCGCCTGGGTCGTGCGGTCGCGCGCCTGCTTGGCCGAGCCGCCCGCCGAGTTGCCCTCGACGATGAACATCTCGGTGCCGACGGCGCCGTTGCGCGTGCAGTCGGTCAGCTTGCCGGGCAGGCGGACGGTACGCTTGTTGGTCGCCGTCTTGCGCTTGTCGAGCGCCTCGGCGCGGCGGCGAAGGCGGTCGTCCATCCGCTCGAGCAGCACGCCAAGCAGGGCGCGCGACCTCGCCTCGTTCGCCGCCAGCCAATGGTCGAAATGATCGCGCACCGCGGCCTCGACAAGCCGCGTCGCCTCGGGGCTGGTCAGCCGGTCCTTGGTCTGGCTCTGGAACTGAGGGTCGCGGATGAACAGCGACAGCATGACCTCGCTGCCGGTGACGACATCCTCGGGCGTCAGCTCGGCCCCGCGCTTGTTGCCGACCAGCGCGGCAAAACCCTTGACGCCCTTGGTCAGCGCGGCGCGCAGCCCCGCCTCGTGCGTACCACCGTCGGGCGTCGGGATCGTGTTGCAGTACCAGCTTGCCGCGCCGTCGCCCCACATCGGCCACGCGACCGCCCATTCGACTGCGCCGCGCCCGTCGGGGAGGTCGGCGCGGCCGGCGAACAGGTCAGCGACGACGCGCTCGCGGTCGCCGAGCTGCTCGGTCAGATGGTCGGCGAGGCCGCCGGGGAACTGGAACGTCGCCGTCGCCGGCGTGTCGTCGCCGATCAGCGCAGCATCGCATTTCCACCGGATCTCGACGCCGCCGAACAGGTACGCTTTCGACCGCGCGAGGCGGTAGAGGCGCGCCGGTTTGAAGTGGGCGTCGGCCCCAAAGATGTCGGCATCGGGCACGAACGTCACCGACGTTCCCCGCCGCCCGCTGACCGGCCCGAGCGGCTGCAGCGGCGAAGTCGGCGCACCGCGCGAGAATGTCTGGCGGTACAGCGCCTTGTTGCGTGCGACCTCGACCACCAGATCGCTCGACAGCGCGTTGACGACCGACACGCCGACGCCGTGAAGCCCGCCGCTCGTCGCATAGGCCTTGCCGGCAAACTTGCCGCCCGAATGGAGCGTCGTCAGGATCACCTCGAGCGCCGAGGTGCCCGGATACTTGGGGTGCTCGTCGACGGGGATGCCGCGTCCGTTGTCGACGATCGTCAACCGGTCGCCGCCGTCGAGCGTCACCTCGATGCGGCTGGCGTGGCCGGCGACCGCCTCGTCCATCGCGTTGTCGAGCACCTCGGCGGCAAGGTGGTGGAGCGCGCGCTCGTCGACCCCGCCGATGTACATGCCAGGACGGCGCCGGACGGGCTCGAGCCCTTCAAGCACCTCGATATCACGGGCATCGTATTCGCCGGTGGCGGTCGTCGCCGAGAACAGGTCGGTCATCGGCCAGCTATAGAACGGAGGCGGAACGGGTCAACGCCCGTGCGAAAAAGTTCGGCGGTAACCATTTTCCCTCTTGCACGCGCTTATGTTGCAGTGCACAACAGACTTGCCGAAAGGCGATCCTCCCCAAGGATTTTACTTTAAGGCCGGTGGTTCGCCACCGGCCTTTTTTTATGTCGCCCTTATGGCCGCGGCGAACTTCCATCTGGCTGGCACGGTTGTTGCACTGCACAATGCGGTCAGCGGCTCGACGCCGGCACAGCAGAGGGGAAGACCATGAACAAGTTCGTCGTTGCGGGGATCGCCGCCGTCGCCGCCGCCGGCCCGGTCTATGCACAGGAGGTTGCCACCGAAGTCGCCAAGCCGACCGCCGAGGCCGCCGCGCCCGCCGCCCCTGCGCTGCTCCCGGCGCTCGCCGGCCCGCTCGCCTATTCGGCGGCGCCGGTCAGCGTCGATGCCGGCCCGCTCGGCAAGATCTACATCAACGGTGTCGCGACGGGTATCGGCCGCTTCCAGGACCATGTGGTCCCCGGCGACAAGAGTTCGTTCGCCGACGTCAGCAACGGCCAGGTGATCGTGCAAAAGGTCGACGGCGTCGTCCAGTTCTTCGCCCAGGCGGGCATCTACTCGCTGCCGTCGCTCGGCGTGCCGTATCTCCGCGCATCGCGCACGAACGAGGCGACCTTCGGCCCGATCCCGCAGGCGTTCATCAAGATCGCGCCGACGTCGGCCTTCTCGGTCCAGGTCGGCAAGCTGCCGACGCTGATCGGCGCCGAATACACCTTCACCTTCGAAAACATGAACATCGACCGTGGCTTGCTGTGGAACCTCGAGCCGGCGGTGTCGAAAGGGGTGCAGGCGAACTACAGCCACGGGCCGCTCGCCTTCTCGGTCGCGCTGACCGACGGCTACTACTCGTCGAAGTACAGCACGGTGTCGGGATCGGTCGCATGGACGATCAATCCGAAGAACGTCCTCGCCTTCGCCGCCAGCGGCAACACCAAGACGACGACCAAGTCGACCTTCGTCACCGGCGGCGTGCTCAACAACCAGCAGATCTACAACCTGATCCTGACCCACACCGACGGCAAGCTCGTCCTCCAGCCCTATGTCCAGTACACGCACGTCGACGCGCTGCCGTTCTTCGGCACGACCGCGACCGACACCATCGGCGGCGCGCTGCTCGCAAAGTACCAGATCACGCCCGAGTTCAGCCTGCCGGTGCGCGCCGAATATCTGAGCACGACCGGCAAGCCGAACGGGACGGGCGCGAACTTCCTGTTCGGCACCGGCAGCGAGGCGTTCTCGCTGACGGTGACGCCGACCTACCAGTACAAGATCTTCTTCGCCCGCGCCGAACTGTCGTACGTCAAGGCGAGCAACACGACGCCAGGCGCAGCCTTCGGTCGCTTCGGCAACGACCGGTCGCAGACGCGCGGCCTGTTGGAGGCGGGTGTCCTGTTCTAGGGCGACTGCTTGCTTTTTGAGCCGCGGCGGCGCAGGTGCCCGAAAATCATGCACCGCGCCGCCGTCGGGTTCCGCCAAGCCGTTGGGCCACTGTTGCGGCTCTGCAACATTATGGCGGCGATCGTCGCGATAACCCCCGCTGCCGCCGCGACACTGACGGCGTCGGCCGACCTCGTCAGCGACTATCGCTTTCGCGGGGTGTCGTTGAGCGACCGCGCGCCGGTCGGCGACGCGACCGCCGCAATTTCAGCCGGCGCGTGGACGGCGGGCATCGAGGCGATCACCGGCACGCGGACGCGTTCGCTCGACGCCGCGCTCCACCGCAATGCCGAGATCGACCTTTCGGCCGCGTACAGCAGGAGCCTCGGTCTCCTGACGCCATCGGTCGGGGCGATCGGCTACCTCCACCCGGGCGGCGGGTCATCGGTCGGCGAGGTCTTCGCCAGCGTTGCCGGTGCGCTCGGGCCCGGAACGCTGACAGTAGGCGCAAATCTCGCGCCGGCGCAGGGCGGAGCGCGTGGCGGTAACCTCTACCTGTTCGCCGGTGCCGCAGCGGGCATCCCGCTGACGCCGCTGACGCTCCACGCGCGGATCGGGCGCGAGGCGGGCGTGCTGGCCGGGGGCGCGCGGAAGATCGACTATGCCGGCGGGGTCGAGGCGCGTGTCGCCCGGATATTGGTGCTCGGGCTCGACTACGTCGGCAACGACCTGCCGACCGTCGGTCCGGGGCGGCTGCTCCGTAATCGCGAGGACGGGATCGTCGTGCGCGCCGGGGTCCGCTTCTAGCGCTTCAGCCGGCGCGGGCGAGGTGGCCGAACTCGGCGAGGACGGCAGCGTAGAGATCGCGCTTGAACGGCACGATCATGTCGCCGAGCTCGGCGAGCGTCGACCAGCGCCACGCCCGGAACTCGGGGTGCGCCGTCGCGATGTCGATGTCGGCGTCGGTGCCGAGGAAGCGCATCGCGAACCACTTCTGTCGCTGCCCGGCGAAGCGGCCCTTCCAGATCGTGCCGATCAGATCGTCGGGCAGGTCGTAGTAGAGCCAGTCGCTCGAACTCGGCGATGATCTCGGCTTTGGTGATGCCGGTCTCCTCGGCGAGCTCGCGGAAGGCGGTGTCGCGCGGCGTCTCGCCGGGGTCGATGCCGCCCTGCGGCATCTGCCACGCCTCGAGCTTGGAATCGAGCCGCTGGCCGGTGAAGACGCGCCCGTCGGCATTGAGCAGCATGACGCCAACGCCGGGGCGGTACGGCAGGCCCGACTTGTGGACGCGCTCGGTCATCCCGCCGCCGGGCGGTCGATCAACAGGCGCAGCGCGGCGACGCACCCATGGAGGTCCGACTGCGTGCTCGGGATCGCCGCGCGCAGGGTGAAGCACCCGTGGATCTGCCCCGCCGCCTCCTGGTAGACGACATCGACCCCGGCGGCGATCAGCTTGGCGGCATAGGCGCGGCCCTGGTCGCGCAGCGGGTCGAGGCCGCAGGTGAAGACCATCGCCGGCGGCTGCCCCGACAGGTCGGCGTGAAGCGGCGAGGCGTGGGCGTGCCGCAGGTCGGCGTCCGCACCCATATAATGCTCGCTGAACCAGCGCATGCCGGCGGCGGTCAGCAGGTGACCCTCGGCGAACTCCTCCATCGATCCGGCGGTCGCGGTCATGTCGACGCCCGGATAGATCAGCCACTGTGCGACGATCGGAACCGGCAGGGTGCCGTGGAGCGTCTGCGATACCACCGCGGCGAGGTTGCCGCCGGCGCTGTCGCCGGCGGGGATGAGGCCGGTCACCGCGTGGCCGATCGCCTCGGGGCTGGCGGCGAGCCACCGCGTCGCCGCGATCGCGTCGTCGGGAGCGGCGGGAAACGGGTGCTCGGGGGCGAGGCGGTAGTCGACGCTGACCACCGTCAGGCCGAGCGTGCGCGCGATCTCGGCGCACAGCGAATCGTGGGTATCGAGGTCGCCGATGACCCAGCCGCCGCCATGAAAATAGACGACCACAGGCCCCGGCTCGGCGCGACCGTCACTGTACAGCCGTGCGCCGATCTCGTGGCCGGCAGGCGAGGGGATGGTCACGTCGCGAACCACGGCAAGGTCGCCCCGCGGGCGTTCGGTGAGCCCTTTCATCGCCAGCATCATCGCCCGCGCTGCCGCCGGCGTCCCTTCCTCCATCTTCGGCCCCGGCGCGGCAGCAAGCATCGCCAGCAGGTTGGCGACATCGGGGCGGACGGTGGGCATCGGCACTGGCTCCGGTTGGATGCGCGGACCTTAGCCACGGCACGCCGCGTCCGCCAGAGGTGCGACGCAACCCCCGGACCGCGGCGGCGTTCTGGACGTTGATGAGCGACGATAACGACTGGCGGCGGCGCCGCGCCGACGAACTCTTCGGTCGGGCTCCGCCGCTCGGCGACGTTCTTGCCGAGCGGCGCGACGCCGGTGTGCAAAGAACGCGCCCGGCTCCGCCGCTGCCGGCTCCGCCGCGAACCGCGCCGCCGGCTCCGCGAGCCGCGCCGCCGCCGCTGGCCTCGCGAGCCGCGCCGCCGGCTGCGCCGATCGCGCGAGTGCCACGGCGCGCTTCGCTCGCGGTTGCCGGCGGCCTTGCGGCCGCGCTCGTCGCCGCCGGCCTCGGCTGGTTCGCCCACGATGCGCTCGAGCGCCCGGCGACCTCTCGGCTGGTGGTCGAGACTCGTACCATGGCCCCGCGAGTGAACGCGGCCCCGCCCGCTCGAACCACACCGGCCGACCCGCTGAGCCGGGCGTATACGCCGCTGGAGAATGATGTCCCGCTGCGCGCCGACGCGCCGCCGCGGTCGGACGCGCCGCCGCGCGCCGCCGCGCCGCCGCCGGTGGTGTTGCCGACAACCGCGACACCGCCCGCCGGCGCGGCTCCTGCGGTAGGCGTGCCAGCCCGTGCCGACGCGGCACCCGAGCGCGACGTGCCGCTGCGGCCCGCGCCACGGCACCTGACAAAGCCTGTGCCGGCCGAAGCTGCGGAAGCGCGGAACGCCGCCCGCGTGCGGACGCCAGCACCGGCGGCACGGCGTGCACACCTCGACCCGTACATCGCAGGGTCGTCCGAACTTTCGCCGCCGAGCTTCGACGGGCACCGGCCGCGGGCAGTCGCTAATCCCGCCGGACCGCGGACGAGCTTCAATTGCCGGCGGGCGCAGGCCAACGTCACGCGGCTGATCTGTCGCGACCCTGAGCTCGCGCGGCTCGACCGCGACCTGGCGCAGACGTTCGCGTCGGCGGCGGCACGACGGCCGCGATCGCCCGAGGTCGTCGACGGGGAGGTCGATTTCCTCAACCGGCGCGGGCGGTGTGCAACGGCGGCGTGCGTCGCCGACGTCTACCGCGATCGGATCGACGAGCTCCGCTCGCTCCCCTGAGGCCGCTCTGCCGCATCGACGAGTGCGCGCGCTCGGATTAGACGAAGGCGTGCGTACCCCGATCGTCCACCATCCCGACTACGTCGCGGCGTTACCGCCCGGCCATAGCTTCCCGATGGACAAGTACGGCCTGCTGACGGCGGCACTCGCCGACGCCCCGGTCGAGGTCCACACGCCCGATCCTGCACCGCGTGAGTGGATCGAAGCTGTGCACGCCCCCCACTATGTCGCGGCGGTGTTCGCCGGCACACTGACCGCGGCGCAGCAGCGGCGGATCGGCTTTCCGGTCACGCCGGCGATGGTCGCCCGGTCGCGGCGGGTGATCGGCGGTACCTACCTCGCCGCCCGCCTCGCACTGGGAGCCGGGTTCGCCGCGAATACCGCGGGGGGCAGCCATCATGCGCTACCCGACGGCGGGGCGGGCTACTGTATCTTCAACGACATAGCGGTGGCAGGCGCGCGACTGCTCGCCGAAGGCCGGGTAGTGCGGCTCGCGGTCGTCGACCTCGACGTGCACCAGGGCGACGGCACCGCCGCCATCTTCGCCGGCCGCGCCGACGTAGCGACGATGTCGCTCCACGCGGCGAAGAACTTTCCCGTCCGCAAGGCGTCCTCGACCCGCGACGTCGAACTACCCGACGGCATGGGCGACGACGCCTATCTCGCGACGCTTGCCAACGAGCTGCCGGCGTTCCTCGACGCCCACCGGCCCGACCTCGTCTTCTACCAGGCCGGTGTCGATCCACACGTCGACGACCGCCTCGGGCGGCTGGCGCTGACTGACGACGGCCTGGTCCGGCGCGACGCGTTCGTCGCGCAGGCGTGCATCGCGCGCGGCATCCCGCTCGCCTCGACCCTCGGCGGCGGCTACGGCGCCGACCGGGCGGCGGTAGCGGCGCGGCACGCGCGTTCGATCCTAGCGCTTGCAGCATGTTACAGAAAAACTTCTTGGCCCGCGCGCGCGCACGGGAGTAGGACCGCGCCTCTCCCCATTGCCGGACACCGATGAATGGCGACCGCGCCGCAGACCGACTTCGCCACGCCCGTCCCCGACCGCCGCACGCACGCCGAGACGATGGTCGTCCGCTTCGCCGGCGACAGCGGCGACGGCATGCAGCTGACTGGTGGCCAGTTCACCCTGTCGACCGCGCTCGCCGGCGAGGACTTCGCGACCTTCCCCGACTTTCCAGCCGAGATTCGTGCGCCGCAGGGGACGACGTTCGGCGTCAGCGCGTTCCAGATCAACTTCGGCGCGAACGGCATCGAGACGGCCGGCGACGCGCCCGACGTCCTCGTCGCGATAAATCCCGCCGCGCTCAAGGTCAACGTCGGCGACCTGCGCCCCGGCGGGCTGGTCATCATCGACAGCGGCGAGTTCTCGCAGCGCAACCTCGCCAAGGCCGGGTACACCGCGAACCCGCTCGAGGACGGGAGCCTGGCGAAGTGGCAGGTGATGGCGTTCGACATCAGTCGGCAGACGCTCGGCGCCGTCAAGCCGTTCGGGCTGGGCAACAAGGAAGCCCTGCGCTGCAAGAACATGTGGACCCTCGGCCTCGCGCTGTGGATGTTCGATCGCAGCCGCGCGCCGCTGATTGAGTGGCTCAAGGGCAAGTTCAGCAAGAACCCCGTCCTTGCCGAAGCCAACGCCGCCGCGCTCAACGCCGGCCATGCGTACGGCGAGACCGCCGAGCTCGACGGGCCGCTCAAGCAGTTCGCGGTCGACGCGACCGAAGCCGCCCCGGGCTTCTATCGCACCGTCACTGGCGGCGAGAGCCTCGCGCTCGGTCTCGTCGCCGGCGCGCGACTGGCGAACCTGCCGATGTTCTTCGGGTCGTACCCGATCACGCCGGCGTCGCCGATCCTGCACGCGCTCGCGCGGCTCAAGGAGTTCGGCGTCCAGACGTTCCAGGCCGAGGACGAGATCGCCGCGATCGCCTCGGCGATCGGCGCGAGCTACGCTGGCGCGCTCGGCGTCACGTCGTCGAGCGGTCCCGGGATCGCGCTCAAGGGGGAGGCGCTCGGGCTGGCGATCATAACCGAGCTGCCGCTGGTCATCGTCAACTCGCAGCGCGGCGGCCCGTCGACCGGCCTGCCGACGAAGACCGAACAGAGCGATCTGTACCAGGCGGTCTACGGCCGCAACGGCGATGCCCCGCTCGTCGTCCTCGCCTCGCGGTCGCCCTCGGATTGCTTCGAGGTAGCGATCGAGGCGTGCCGCATCGCCGTCCAGTTCATGACCCCGGTGATGGTCCTTACCGACGGCTACATCGCCAATGCCGCCGAGCCGTGGCGCGTGCCGGACATGGCGAGCTTCGCGCCGTTCCCGGTCACCTTCCACACCGACGTTCCCGCCGAGGGCAAGGTCAACCCGTATGCGCGCGACCCCGATACGCTTGCCCGCATCTGGATCAAGCCGGGGACGCCGGGGCTGACGCACCGGATCGGCGGCATCGAGAAGGGGGTGCGGACCGGCGACATCAATTACGAAGCCGCCAACCACCAGGAAATGACCGACATCCGCCGCACCAAGGTGGCGAACGTCGCGAAGGCCATCCCGCTGCAGACCGTCGACCAGGGGCCCGACCGCGGCCCGCTGGTGGTCGTCGGCTGGGGGTCGACCTACGGCCCGATCCGCAAGGCGGTGCAGCGGGCGCGGGCGAGGGGCCTCGACGTCGCCCACATCCACCTGCGCCACATCTGGCCGCTGCCGGCGAACCTGGGCGAGCTGCTGCACGGATATGGCAAGGTGATCGTTCCTGAAATGAACACCGGCCAGCTCAAGACGGTTCTGCGCGACCAGTACCTCGTCGACGCCCGGCCGCTCAGCAAGGTCAGCGGCCAGCCGTTCAAGATCGCCGAGATCGAGGCGGCAATCGAAGCGGCGCTCGGAGACAAGTAATGAACGAGATGACCCGCATCACTGTCCCCGCCGATTGGGCGACCGACCAGGAAGTGCGCTGGTGCCCCGGCTGCGGTGACTATGCGATCCTGAAGGCGGTCCAGCGGACGATGCCCGAGATCGGCACGCCGCCCGAAAAGACGGTGTTCGTCAGCGGGATCGGCTGCTCGTCGCGCTTCCCTTATTACATGGAGACGTACGGCTTCCACACAATCCACGGGCGCGCGCCGGCAGTAGCGACCGGAGTGAAACTGGCGAATCCTGAGTTGGATGTGTGGATCATCACCGGCGACGGCGACGGGTTAAGCATTGGCGGCAATCATATGCTTCATCTGCTGCGGCGTAACCTCGACGTGCAGGTATTGCTGTTCAACAACGAGATCTACGGGCTGACCAAGGGCCAGTATTCGCCGACGTCGCGCGTCGGCACGCGGTCGCCGACGTCGCCGTTCGGCTCCGTGGACCGGCCCGTGAACCCGTGCAGCTTCGCGCTCGGCGCAGGGGGGCGCTTCATCGCGCGGACGATCGATACGGCGCAGAAGACGATGCCCGAATTCTCAAGCGCGCGCACGCGCATAAGGGGACGAGCTTCGTCGAGATCTTCCAGAACTGCGTCGTCTATAATGACGGCGTCTTCGACGCCTTCACCGACAAGAAGGCGGCGCCTGACCATCAACTTCACTGCGTCCACGGCCAGCCGCTGCTATTCGCCAACGGTACCAAGGGTCTCGCCTTCGACGACGCGACGATGACCCTGAGCGTCGTTGACCTCCACCCTGGCAAGGTCGCGGAGGTCATCGTTCACGACGAGACCAACCGCATCCAGGCGCAGCTGTTGATCGACATGCCCTTCGGCCCCTTCCCGATGGCGCTCGGCGTGCTGTGGTGCGACCCCGCGCCGACGTTCGACGCGGCGGTCGCAGCGCAGTCGCACGCGGTCGCGGCCGATCATGCCGCCGACCTCGACGCGCTGCTGCGCAAGGGGCAGAGCTGGGAAATCGCGGCGAAGGATTTTCATGCGGTCTGACGGGGGACGCGCTTCGCCTCGCGCGTAGCGGGGGTGATGGCGCGTGCCGCGGACCCGAATGCGACGCTGATCGCGCGCGTCGCGACGGGAGACGACCGCGCCTTCACGCAGCTCGTGGGCGAGCTGTATGGGCCCGGGCTGCGCATCGCGACCCGCGTCGCCGGCGACCGCGCCGAGGCCGAGGATGCGCTGCAAGGCGCGCTGACCCGCGTCTGGACCGAGGCGCCGCGCTTCGATCCGACCAAGGGATCGGTCGGCGGCTGGTTCCGGCGGATCGTCGTCAACCAGTGCCTCGACCGACGGCGGCGGTTGAAGCTCGTCGCGCCGATCGAGGCGGCGGCGAACGTCGCCAGCGACCTGCCCGACCCGTACGAAGCGGCCGTCGCCAGCGCCCGCGCGCGTCGCGTCGAGGCGGCTATGGCGACGCTCAACCCACGTCAGCGCGCGGCGATCGCCCTGTTCCACGGCGAGGGGGCGAGCATGGCCGAGGTCGCCGCCGCACTCGAGACGACGCCCAAGGCGGTCGAGGGATTGCTTGCCCGCGCGCGTAATGAACTCAGCCGCTTGCTCGCTGGGGACGACCCGGCAAAGAGAGACGAATGACCGCACCCTTTTTCCACGATCGCGCCGCCGAGATCATCGCGGCGTACGGCGGCGACCCGGCGCGCTGGCCCGACGGCGAGCGGGCGACCGCGCTCGCGGTCGTCGCCGCGAGCCCGGTGCTGCGCGCGGCGCAGGCGGAGGCGCTGGCGCTCGACGCCGAGGTGATCCGCTGGGCGACCGCCCCTGTCGCGGGCGGTGACGTCGCGGCGGCGGCCGCGGCCGCCGGGGCGGCGAGGGCGGCGATGCGACCGTCACGGTCGCTCTGGCGCTGGGCCGGCGGGACGGGGATCGCCGCCGGGATCGCCGCCGGGCTGTTGCTCGTCGTGCCGCACCCGCGTCCGTCTCCCGCGGTCGTCGTCGCCACCACCGCGTCGGCGGTCCCTGTCGCGGCGTCGCTGCCGGGGGACGACGCGACCGCCTTCGCCCAGGTCTTCACGCCGATGCCATCGGAGGAACAGGAACTATGAAGCGCCTTCTGCTCGTCGCGCTGCTGATCGCCGCCCCCGTCGCCGCCCAGATGCCGGCGCCGGGCGAGCCGGAGGCCGTCGCGCCGCGTGGGCACGGCATGGGCAACCCGATGTTCGCCGGGATGAGCGAGGCCGGCCGGTTGACGATGCGGAGCGCAATGCACGGCGAGGAACGCCAGGCCGAGCATGCGGCCGTAGCGGCGGCACGCGACCGCATGCTCGCCGCGCTCGACGCCGAGCGGCTCGACGTCGGTGCGGTCCGGCGGGCGATGGACGACGAACGCGACGCCGCGAACGCCGCCAAAGTACGTCACCAGGCCGCGCTGCTCACCGCCTTCCAGCAGCTGTCGGTCGCCGACCGCCGCGCTTTCGTCGCCAATACTCGGGCGATGCGATCACGGGTCGAGGCACGGGCGGGCTGGGCGGGCCACGGCGGCCGTGGCCAAGGAATGGCGCCGCCGCCGCAGTAGGTCAGGGGCGAAAGCCGGTCTGCGCCGCGATCCGCGCCCAGACCGCCGCCGCCAGTGTCGCCGTCACCGGACCCGGGCGGCCGTTCCCGACGGCCGCGCCATCGATCTGCACCACCGGCAACACCGGAACCGTCGTCGAGGTGATCAGCGCCTCGCGTGCACCGTGCGCCTCAGCGACAGTGAAGGGGCGCTCCGCCACCGCCAGTCCTGCGGCCGACGCCGCCTCGAGCACGGCGCCCCGCATGATGCCGGGCAGGACGCGCGTCGTCAGCGGCGGGGTGACGAGGGTGCCGTCGGCGGCGACGATCCATGCGTTGGTCGACGCGCCCTCGGCGACCACGCCGCCGTCGCCGACGAGCCATGCCTCGAACGCACCGCCGGCGCGCGCCGTCTGCTTGGCGAGGACGTTGGCGAGCAGGCCGGTGGTTTTGAGGTCGCAGCGGCCCCAGCGCGCGTCGGGCACCGTCATCACCCCGACGCCGCGCCGTTGCTGCGCCACCCGCTGGGCGAAGTCGAACGGGCGGACGGTCATCACCAGCGACGGGCGCATCGCGCCGAAGGCATGGTCGCGCTTCGCCGCCCCGCGCGTCACCTGCAGGTAGAGCAGCGCCTCGGCCGCGCGGTTGGCGGCGATCAGCCGCCGCGCGACGAGCACCAGCGCGGCGTCGGCCATCGGCGCGCGGATACCGAGCGCGGCGAGGTTCGCCGCCAATCGCGCGACGTGCCCCGGCCAGTCGAGCAGCCGGCCGTTCAGCACCGCGACGACCTCGTAGACGCTGTCGGCGAACTGCAGGCCGCGGTCCTCGACGCCGACCGCGGCGTCGGCGAGGGGCACGGTGCGACCGTCGACATAGGCGAGACGCGGCATATGGCGCTTTCGTGAAGATGCGCGTTCGGCGGTAGACGGGGCCGCGGAAGGAGTCACGATGGGCACGCAGATCGTCTGGTTCAGGAACGACCTTCGCCTCGCCGACCATGCGGCGTTGCGCGCGGCGGCCGACGCGGGGCCGGTGGTCGCGGTGTACGTCCTCGACGACGTGTCGCCGGGCGATTGGCGGATCGGCGCGGCGCAGCGCTGGTGGCTCCACCATAGCCTGACTGCGCTCGCCGCCGACCTGGCGACAATGGGCGGTCGGCTCGTCCTGCGCCGCGGGGTCGCCGCCGACGTGCTGACCGCCCTCGCCGCCGAAACGGCGGCGACGGCGATCCACGCGCTCCACCAGTACGAGCCGTGGGCCAAGGCGCAGGAGGACGCGATTGGGCAGGCGCTGACGCGCCACGACGGCGCCTATCTCGCGCCGCCGGGCAGCGTCACCTCGGGCGGCGGCGGGCGCTACCGCATCTTCACGCCGTTCTGGAATGCGCTGCTGAAGACGATGCCGCCGGCCGATCCACGGCCCGCGCCGATGGTCCGCTTCGCCGCGCCGCCGCCGGGCGACGACCTCGCCGACTGGCACCTGCTGCCGACGCACCCCGACTGGTCGGGCGGGTTCACCGTGTGGACGCCGGGCGAGGCGGGGGCGCATGCCGCGCTCGCCGCCTTCGCCGCCAATGTTCACGGCTATGCGGTCGGGCGGAACCTACCCGGCGAGGCGCTGACCAGCCGCCTGTCGCCGCACCTCCACCACGGCGAGATCAGCCCGGCGCAGGTCTGGGCGGCGCTGGCGAGCGCGGCCGGCGACGACGCGCTGCCGTACCTGCGCGAGATCGGCTGGCGCGACTTCGCGACGAACCTCGTCGACCAGTTTCCCGATTTCGCCGATGCGCCGAACCGCCCGGCGTTCGCCCGCTTCCCGTTCCGCGACGCGCCCGCCGACCTCGAAGCGTGGAAATACGGCCGCACCGGCTACCCGATCGTCGACGCCGGGATGCGCGAGCTGTGGGCGACGGGATGGATGCACAACCGCGTCCGCATGATCGCCGCGTCGTTCCTCGTGAAGCACTTGCTGATCGACTGGCGCGACGGCGAGCACTGGTTCTGGGACACGCTGGTCGACGCCGACCTCGGCAACAACGCGCTCGGCTGGCAGTGGATCATGGGCTCGGGAGCCAATTCGTCGCCGTTCATCCGCATCTTCACGCCGGTCGGGCAGAGCATGAAGTTCGACGCCGCCGGCAGCTATATCCGCCGCTGGGTGCCCGAGCTCGCGCGGCTGCCCGACGCCGCGATCCATGCGCCGTGGGAGGCCGCGCCCGGCGTCCTCGCGGCAGCTGGAGTGACGCTCGGCACGACCTACCCGGCCCCGATCGTCGACCATGCCACGGCACGCGCGCGGGCGCTCGCCGCGTTCGATACGATCCGGGCGTGAGCGACCCGTTCGACCTCGCGCGCTTCGTCGCGGCGCAGGACGGCATCGTCGACCGTGCGCTCGCCGAGATCGCGCGCGGGCGCAAGGAGAGCCATTGGATGTGGTTCGTCTTCCCCCAGATCGCCGGCCTCGGCTACAGCGCGATGGCCCAGCGGTACGCGATCACGTCCCGGGCCGAGGCGGCGGCGTACCTCGCGCATCCGCTGCTCGGGAGCCGGCTGCGGGCGTGCCTCGCCGCGCTCGCCGCGCTGCCGCCGACGAGTGCCGATGCGGTGTTCGGCGCGGTTGACGCGGCCAAGCTGCGGTCGTCGCTGACTTTGTTCGCCGCCGCCGGCGGGGGAGCCGACGTCGACGCCGCCCTCGCGCGCTGGTTCGCCGGCGAGGCTGACCCGGCGACGCTGGCACGCCTGTAACCCGCCGCTTGTCCGCAACGCAGCGGGCGCTAAGACGGCGTTCGATGGACATGCCCACCGCCCGCCGCGGCACGCACCTCGCCGCGCGCGACCGCCGCCTCGTCCTCGGCGGCGGCGCCGTCGCGCGCGTCGCCGAGCACTGGGCGACCGCCGTCGTCGCGCGGATCGACGCCGGGCTGGCGACGGGCTCGCTCGACGCGACGCTACCCGGCGGCCAGCGGGTGCTGCTGGGCGGCCGCGCGCCGGGGCACGCCGCGGCGATCGTGCTGCGCAACTGGACCCCGGTCGTGCGGCTGATGCTCGCGGGGTCGGCCGGGTTCGCGCGCGCGCACTTCGACGGCGACTGGACCTCGCCCGCCCCGGAGGCGATCTTCGCGCTATTCGTCGCCAACCGGACGACATTGGGTACCGCAGCGCGAGCGCACGGGCCGTGGCGGCTCGCCAACAAGCTGGTCCGCGCCGCCGAGGAGCGGCTCCACCCGCGCCGCAACATCGAGTTCCACTACGACCTCGGCAACGACTTCTATGCCGCGTGGCTCGACCCGGGCATGACCTATTCGAGCGCGCTGTTCGACGGGACCGACGACCTCGAGGCGGCGCAGACGGCGAAGATCCGCGCGCTGCTCGACGCGGTCGGCGTCCGCCCCGGCGACCGGCTGCTCGAGATCGGCTGCGGTTGGGGCGGGCTCGCCGAGATCGCCGCGCGCGACTATGGCGCGCAGGTCCACGGCATCACGCTGAGCGCCGAACAGCTCGCCTTTGCGCAACGCCGCGTGCCGGCGGCGACGTTCGCCCTGACCGATTATCGCGCCGTCACCGGGACCTACGATCACGTCGTCAGCGTCGAGATGTTCGAGGCGGTCGGCATGCGCCACTGGGGCACGTTCATGGACACCGTGCGCCGCGTGCTCGTGCCCGGCGGTCGCGCGGGCGTGCAGGTCATCACCATCGCCGACGACGTGTTCGACGCCTATCGCCGCTCGACCGACTTCATCCAGGCGTACATCTTCCCCGGCGGCATGCTGCCGAGCCCGTCGCGCTTCCGCGCCGCCGCCGCGGGGGCGGGGCTGAAGATCGACGGCGAACGCTGGTTCGGTCGCGACTATGCGCGGACGCTGCGCGCGTGGCGGGCGCGGTTCGACGCCGCCGTCGAAGGCGGCCGCCTGCCGCCGGGCTTCGACGACCGCTTCGTCACGCTGTGGCGGTATTACCTGATGTACTGCGAGGGCGGCTTCGACGGCGGCGGGCTCGACGTCGCGCAGTTCGTCTTAAGAACGTAGCGCCTCGATCGGGCTCAGCTTCGCCGCGCGGGTCGCCGGGTACCAGCCGAAGAAGATGCCGATCGACGCCGATACGGCGAAGGCGGTGACCACCGCGCTCACCGTCACGCTGGTGTCGAAACCGATCGCGCCGCTCGCCAGTGTCGCCAGCCCCGTCCCCAGCCCGACGCCGATGCCGCAGCCGAGCAGCGACAGCATCAGCGCCTCGAGCAGGAACTGGAGCCGGACCGCCGCCCGGCTCGCCCCGATCGCCATGCGGATGCCGATCTCGCGCGTCCGCTCGGTGACGCTGACGAGCATGATGTTCATGATCCCGATCCCGCCGACGATGAGGCTGATCGAGCCGATCGCCGCGAGCAGCAGCGAGATCGCCTGCGTCGTCGACGACAGCGTGTCGGTCACCGCGGTCAGGTTGTTGACCGTGAAATCGTCGGGCGTGCCGGGGTCGATCCGGTGGACGCGGCGCAGCAGGGTGGTGATGCGGTCGCTGACCGGCACGAGGTTGTCGGCGTCGTCGACCCCGACCGCGATCGACCGGATCGACCGGCGGAAGGCGTTGCTCTGCAGCTGGCGCAGGGCGGTCGTCAGCGGCACCATGATGACGTCGTCGCGGTCGACGCCGCCGAAGCCCTGGCCGCGCTTGGCCATGATGCCGATGACGGTGAAGCTGACGCCCTTGACGCGGATGCTCGCGCCCATCGGGTCGTTGGCGCCGAACAGCTTGTCGGCGACCGTCCTTCCGACGAGCGCGACGCGGGCGCCGGCGCGGTCCTCCATGTCGCTGAAGGCGCGGCCGGTGTCGGGGCGCCAGTCGTTGACGATGAAATAGGCCGGCGTCGACCCGACCACCGTCGTCGCCCAGTTGACCGCGCCGGCGACGACCTGCGCCGGGATCTGCGTCTGCGGCGCGGCGGCGACGACGTTCTTCAGCCGGGCGATGGCGTCGGCGTCATCGAGGCGCAGCGTCGCGCCGCTTCCGGCGCCGGCGGCGAACCCGCCCTGCTTGCTGCTGCCGGCGGTGACGATCAGCAGGTTCGAGCCGAGCCCCGAGATCGCGCTCGACACCTCCTTCTGCACCCCGCCGCCGATCGCGAGCATCAGGATTACCGCGGCGACGCCGATGATCATGCCGAGCATCGTCAACGCGGAGCGCAGCCGGTTGGCGACGAGGGCGGACCAGGCTTCCGCGAGCATGGCGTCGATCACGCCGCCACCTCGGCGTGGCCGTACAGCGCCGCCTCGGTCGGCGGCCCGTCGTAGAAGACGCGGCCGTCCTGGATGCGGACGACACGGTCGGTCGCGCGGGCGACCTCGGGATCGTGGGTGACGATGACCACGGTCACTCCCTGCTCGCGGTTGAGGCTCTTGAACAGCCCGAGCACCTCGGCCCCGGTCCTGGTGTCGAGCGCGCCGGTCGGCTCGTCGGCGAGGAGCAGCTTCGGCGCGTTCGCCAGCGCGCGGGCGACGGCAACGCGCTGCTGCTGCCCGCCCGACAGCTGGCTCGGCCGCGACTTCGGCTTGTCGGCGAGGCCCACCTCGGCGAGCAGCGCCTGCGCCTTCGCCTCGCGCGCCTCACGCCCCAGCCCCGAATAGACAAGCGGCAGCGCGACGTTGCCGAGGGCGCTGAGGCGGGGGAGCAGGTTGAAGCTCTGGAAGACGAAGCCGATCCCGCTGTTGCGCATCCGGGCGAGTGCGCGCTCCGACAGGGTGGCGGTGTCGGTGCCTTCGAAGCGGTACGTCCCCGTCGTCGGCGAATCGAGGCAGCCGATGATGTTCATCAGCGTCGACTTGCCCGATCCGCTCGGCCCCATGATCGCCATCAGCTCGCCGTCGGCGACACTCATGCTGACGCCGTGGAGC
Organism: uncultured Alphaproteobacteria bacterium; assembly: GCA_963790285.1. Classification (GTDB taxonomy): domain Bacteria; phylum Pseudomonadota; class Alphaproteobacteria; order Sphingomonadales; family Sphingomonadaceae; genus Polymorphobacter_B. The sequence goes on along the minus strand of CAWBNV010000004.1, from coordinate 416,495 downwards.
GCTCGGAAGGTACCCGCCTCGCCGACATAATCCTTGACCACGTCGGTCAGCGCGAGGACGGGCGCGCCGCTCATTTCTTGTTCGGGCCGGTTCCCGGCGGCCCGAGCGCCAGGCCCTTCTTGGCGTCCTTGCCGGCGTCGGCGGTGATCACCGCGTCGCCGGCATGGAGCTCGCCGCCGGTGACGATCGAGTTGTCGGCGTCCGACGCGCCGATGCGGATACGGCGCGGCTCGGGCTTGCCCGCGGCCAGGACGAACACCGTCAGCGTCGCGGCGTCGCCGGCGCGGCGCTTGGCCGGCTTGAAGTCGGCGGGCTTGTAGCTGAGCGCGGCATTGGGGATCAGCAGCGCGTTCCTGTGGTCCGACACGAGGAACGACGCGTTCGCGGTCATTCCCGGGAGCAGCGCGCCGTCGGGATTGGCGACCCCGACGATCACCGTATAGGTGACGACGTTCTGCTGCGTCGTCGGGTTCAGCCGGATCTGGCGGACCGTGCCGGTGAACGTCCGTCCGGCAAACGCGTCGACGGCGAAGCTCACGCCCTGGCCGATCCGGACCTTGGCGACATCGGCCTCGGCGACGGCCGCCTCGATCTGCATCGCGGTCAGGTCGCGGGCGATGGTGAACAGCGTCGGCGTGTTGAACGACGCCGCGACCGTCTGGCCGAGGTCGACCTGGCGGCTGATGACCACCCCCGACACCGGCGAGCGGATGATGGTGTACCCCAGGTTGGTGCGGTCCTGCTTGATCTGCGCGCGCGCGGCGGCGACCTGCGCGGCAGCGCTCGCGGCGGTCTGCTGGGTCGTCTCATAGTCCTGGCGGCTGATGTAGTTCTGTTTGAACAGCTCGGCCGAGCGCGCCGCGTTGGCGCGGGTCAGCGCAAGGCTCGACGTGACATTGGCGAGCGTCGCCTCGCTTGCCGCGAGCCGCGCCGCGTAGACCGATGGGTCGAGCTCGCACAGCACCTGCCCGACGGTCACGCGGCTGTTATAGTCGACGTTCAGCTTGGCGACCGTGCCCGACACCTGGGTGCCGACACTGACGACGCGCACCGGGTTGATGACACCGTTTGCCGTGATGATCTCGCTGAGGTCGCCGAGGCCGACCACCTGCGTCACGTACGCGGCGGCGGGATCGGGGCGGTGCGTCGCCTTCCAGCCGAACCACGCGGCGGCGGCGATGCCGAGAACGAGCAGGATGATCCAGCGGCGGCGCGTCATAGGATCTTCACCGCGTGTTCCTCATGCCGTCGACCGCATCGCCGATCTGCCCGACTGCGCGCGCCAGCCGCGCCTGCGCGTCGCGCACGCCGAAGTCGGCGCTGACGAGCTGCTGCCGTGCGCTGGCGAGCGCCGACTGGGCGTTGAGCAGGTCGGTGAACGTGCCGACCCCGGCGCGGAACCGCCCCTGCGCGATGTCGGCGCTCGCCGTCGCGCTGTTGATCAGGTCGCGCGCGGTGGCGAGCACGGCGATCGCCGTCCTGAGCGCGGTCGCCTGTGTATAGACGTCGAGTCCCGCCTGCTGGCGTGACTGTTCGAGCAGTGCCGCCTGGCGGTCGGCCTCGGCGCGCGCCGAGGCGACGCGGTAGGTCCGGTCGTAGCCGTTGAACAGCGGCAGCGACAGCGTCAGCCCGACGCTCGCGCGGTTGCTGTCGGTCGAGCTGTTGGCGTAGCCGAGGCTGTCCTGCACCGACACGCCGACCGACGGCCGCGTGTCCGACCGCGCCGCGCGGACCTGCGCGACGGCCGCCTGCGCGTTGGCGCGGGCGGTCGCGAGGTCGGGACGCAGCCGTTCGGCGTCGGTGATCAGCGTCGCCACGTCACGGCTCAGCACGTCGGCGGCACCGAGCGTGGGGGCAGGGGCGAGGGTCAGCGTCGTCGTCGGCGGCTGGCCGATGGCGACCGCGAGCTGCCCCGCCGCGGTGCGCGCGTTGCCCTGCGCCTGGGCGAGCGTCAGTTCGGCCTGCGCGAGCGCGGTGCGCGCCTGGAGCGCGTCGGCGGGCGTCGACACCCCGGCGCGGCGCTTGGCGTCGGCGAGGTCGAACGACGACCGGTTGAACGCGACCGTCGCCCGGGCGGCGGTGACGGCGGCGAGGTTCCCCTGCAGGCTGTTGTACGCGGTCACCGTCGTCAGCGCGACCGACTGGGCGGTGTCGGCGATCTGCGCCAGCGCGGCGCGTTGGCTCGCCCGCGCGGCGTCGATCCGCGCCGCGCGCCCCCCGAAGTCGAACAGCAGATAGTTGAGCGCGAGGCTGGCCGACGAGCCGAAGTCGGTCGAGTTCGACGTCGCGCTGAAGCTCTGCCCGCCAAGCGTTGTAAACCGCTGGTCGCTCAGCGTATCGGTCCGGGTGAGAGTCGGCCCGACGGTGGCCGAAAGCGTCGGCAGCTCGCTTGCCCGCGCGATGCCGACATTCGCCGCCGCCGCCCGGCTCGCGGCGAAGGCGACGGCGGTCGCCGGATTGGCGCACAGGGCGAGGTCGACGAGGTCCGGGAGCGTCAGCGGCGTCGTCGGCAGCGCCGGGCACGCCGCCGCCGGCGGGGCGAGCAGGTGGCGCGGGTCGTCGGTCGCCGCCGCGCGCGCGGAAAGCATTAAGGCAATGATAATCCCCGCCAAACCGCCCCGCATCAGGGTGACACTACCGGGGCGGGACCGCACCTCAAAACGGAATCGGTGCGCCGTCCCATGCGAAGAAGCCGCCGCTGTCGGCCGGGCGTCAGCCGATCGATCACGTCGAGCAGCGCGGCGGCCGACCTGTCGGCGGTGAACAGCCGCTCGGGCGCGACGCCACGCTGGAACGGGGCCGACAGGCGGGTGTCGACCGTGCCCGGATGAAGCGCGACGACGACGGCGAACGGCGCGCGGCGCGCGTGCTCGATGGCGATCGTCCGCAGCAGCTGGTTGAGCGCCGCCTTGCTCGCGCGGTAGCCGTGCCAGCCGCCGAGCCGGTTGTCGCCGATCGACCCGACGCGCGCCGACAGCGCGACGAACGCCGTCTTGCGGTCGGTCCGCAGCTTGGGGAGGAACGCCTGCGCAGCGAGCGCCGGGCCGGTCGCGTTGACCGCGAAGCTGTGCGCCAGCCGCGCCGCGTCGAGGTCGCGCAACGCCTTTTCCGGCCCGGCGGTCGCGTCGTGTAAGTGTCCAGTTGCGACAATGACGAGGTCGAGCGGGGCGGCGATACCTGCCGCGGCGGCGACGATGGATGCGGGATCGGTGAGGTCGAGGTCGGCGCGGGCGAGTGCGACGACCTCGCCGCGGTCACGGAGCTGCGCGACGAGCGCGCCGCCGATGCCGCCGCCCGCGCCGACGACGACCGCCCGCAGGTCGCCGCCGAAGCTAGCGAGCACGCGCCGGAGCGGTCCGGCTCATTCCTTCTCGAGCGTGCACTGGAGCGGGTGCTGGTTCGCCCGCGCAAAGTCCATGACCTGCGTCACCTTGGTCTCGGCGACCTCGTAGGTGAACACGCCGCAGATGCCGACGCCGCGCTGGTGGACGTGGAGCATGACCTGCGTCGCCTGCTCGATCGTCATGCGGAAGAAGCGCTGGAGCGTCAGGACGACGAACTCCATCGGCGTATAGTCGTCGTTGAGCAGCAGCACCTTGTACAGCGCCGGCTTGGCCGTCTTCGGGCGCGTCTTGGTCGCGACGCCAGTGCCGCCGCGCCGCTCGCGGTCGTCGTCTTCGGGACCGGCGCGGGGGGCAACGAACTCGCTCATCGCCGCCATATACGGGGTCGCCCCGGCCTGCTTCAAGGGGCGGTGCGCCGCACCCGGGCCCCCGTGCGGCGCGGGGGCTCGTCATGTCCTACGGGGCTGTGCCGTGCTAGGGTCCGCGGCGTGATGGGCGAGGGAGCCGACCGCGGCGGCGAACGGGTCGTGGCGGTTGGCGGAAGTTAACACCCGTCGGTCGATCCGCCTGTCTCGGCGGGTGTTTTCCACCTGTCGTCGTGTGAAGTTAGCGAAGTTAGCCCGGCGGGCCGTTAACCTCGACGCCCGGCCTTCCCGCTCCGGCGCGACGCCGCGGCCGCATACACGAAGGGCGGCGGACTTTTGTCCGCCGCCCCCGTTCGTCATCGCCCGTGGGCGCGCCGGCTCACTGGCCGGGCGTGATCATCGACTTCATCTTGTCGCCGGCCGCCGTGGCGCGCGCCTGCATCGGCTCGAACACTTCGCCCATCATCTTCACGACGGCTTCCGACAGCTTCGACATCTCGGCGACGGCCGCGTCGAACTGCGTCTTGGCGAAGTCGTTCTGAAGCTGCATCAGTTCGTTCGGCGTCTTGACCGTGCTCATCGCGCGGGCGGCGGCGGTGACTTCCTCGAACGACTTGCGGCTGAAGTCCGACACCTGCTTGGCGATCGCCTCGATGCCGGCGGCGGCGGTCTTCGACGACGCGAGCATCGCCTCGACATTGCCCTTGGCCATCGACGACATCTCGTCGACCGACTTCATGCTGTGCTCGATCGCTTCGCGCGACTTGGTCGCGACCTGCTCCATCGTCGCCTTGCCCGTCGCCATTGCGTTCTCGGTGTGGCTGGCCATCGACGACTTCATCGCCTCGGCCCCGTTCTTCATGGCGTCGGCGGCAGTGGTAAAGGTCTCGGTCATGGGCTTTTCCTTATTGGGTTCCGGCACGCGCGTGGCGGAAACAGGGGTGGAGACGTGGTCGGCGGCTTCGGGAACGAAGGGACGGCGCGGCGCTTCTGCGGAAGCGAGCGGCGGCGAAGGGGCTACCGGCTCGGCAGCCACGGGTTCGACCGCCACGTCGACGACGGGCGGCATGGCGACGGCGAGCGTCGCGACCGGATCGGCCGTGACTTCGGGGGCGGCGGTAGCGCTGAACGCCGACACTTCGGCCGCCTGCACCTCAATCACCGACTTCGGACGCGACTTCTTTTCGCCGTTGGCAGCCATGCAGCTATCCCTTTATGTTGCAGTGCACAATAAACAGGATCGGCTCGATTGGCAAGCGACATACACGATTCGAGCGCGTGGAGTTGGCTATTTTGTTGCCGTTTTGCCGCGCGATGCGCGAAAAACCGGCAAATCGAGCGTCAATCGCCGAGCAGCAGGTCGCGCGCCGCGGTCACCGCGGCGGCATGCGCAGCGCTGCCGCCCCGGTCGGGATGGGCCTCGGCCATGACTCGCCGCCACGCCGCGTGGATCGCGTTCGCGTCCGCCTTCGGCGGCAGGCCAAGCAAAGTCCGCGCGGCAGTCCTGGCCGGATCGGGCCGCGATGCGACCCACCACCAGACCCCGCCGCCGGCCACTGCCGCCGCGGCGAGCGGCTGCCCTGTGCGCAGAAGCTCGACCGCGACCACGCCGGCACCGGCCGCAACCCCGAGCCGCCGCAGGTTCGGCAGCAGCAGGCCCTCGCGGTGCAGCCACCAGCCGAGCCCGGCGACCAGGAGCAGCGCGACGATCACGCCGGGGCGCGGGTCCGGACGGCGAGCGCGGCCACCATCGCGCGCAACTCGGCCCGCGCCGCGACGTGGCTGAGGCTGACCTCCTCGAGCGCGTCGATGTCGAGCAGGGTCAGCCCGCGCGGGAACAGCTCGCGGTAGATGACACGCTCCGACAGGCCCGGCACGACGCGAAAGCCGACGCGCTTGGCCAGTTCGGCGAGCGCGCCGCCGACGCGCTTCATGTTGCGCGCCTCGAGGCTCGACAGGCGGTTCCTGAGCACCACCCAGTCGACCGTGCCGCCGTCGGCCTTGCCGCGCGCCTTGCGGGCGTCCCACACCATCTCGGCGAAGAAGCTCGGGCGGCGGACCTTGTACGTCTCGGGGTCGACCTGCCCGATCAGGTCGAAGTCGACGAAGCTGTCGTTCATCGGCGTCACCAGCGTGTCGGCGCGGGCGAGCGCGGCGCGCGCCAGCGGCGAATCGCGGCCCGGCGTGTCGACCACCACCACATCGAGGTCGGCGAAGGCGGCGAGCTGGGCGTGGAGCGCGGCAACATCCGCGCGCTCGGCCCCCGCCGGCTCGGCACTGTCGGCGATCACCGCGACCGTCGGTTGAACCAGTGCCAGCCCGCGCTTGGCCGCGAAAGCGGCGCGGTTCTCAAGGTAGCGCGCGACCGTCCGCTGGCGGTGGTCGAGGTCGATGACGCCGACGCGCGAGCCCTCGCAGGCGAGCGCGACGGCGATATGGACCGCCGTCGTCGACTTGCCCGATCCGCCCTTCTCGTTGCCGAGCACGATCAGATGTGCTTGCTCGCCTGCCATTCGTCCCTTCCCGCCGCCCGGCGCGCCTGTCCCGTATCCACACCCCCGAGTCAAACCTTCCGGAGCCGCCTTGACCCTGCCCATCGTCCGAACGGTCGCCGCCCTGCGCACCGCCGTCGCCGCCTTCCGCCCTGCAACCGTCGCGCTGGTCCCCACCATGGGCGCGCTCCACGCCGGCCACCTCGCGCTCGTCGCTGCCGCGCGGGCGGCGGGGGCGACGCGGGTGGTGGCGAGCGTCTTCGTCAACCCGACGCAGTTCGGCCCGGCCGAGGATTTCGCCCACTACCCGCGCGACGAGGCGGGTGACGCCGCGGCGCTGACCGCGGCCGGTGCCGACCTGCTGTTCGCCCCCGATGCGGCCGAGATGTACCCCGCCGGCCATGCGACGAGCGTCCGCGTCGCGGGTCTCGGCGACGTGCTCGACGGCGCGGCGCGGCCCGGGCACTTCGACGGGGTCGCCACCGTGGTCGCCAAGCTGCTGCTCGCCGCCGGCCCCGACCTCGCGGTGTTCGGCGAAAAGGACTGGCAGCAGCTGGCGATCGTCCGCCGCCTGGTCGCCGACCTCGCCCTGCCGGTCGAGATCGTCGGCGCGCCGATCGTCCGCGACGCCGACGGCCTCGCCCTGTCGTCGCGCAACGCCTACCTCAGCGCTGACGAGCGGGCTCGCGCCGTCGCCCTGCCGCGGGCGTTGGCGGCGGCGTGCGAGGCGCTGCACGGCGGCGCGGCGGTCGCCCCGACGCTCGCCGCGGCGGCAGCGGCGCTGGTCGCGGCGGGGTTCGACCCGCCCGACTATGTCGCGCTGGTCGACGAGCATCTCGCCCCGGTGACGGTCGCCGACCAGCCAGGGCGGTTACTCGCGGCGGCGCGGATCGGCACGACGCGGCTGATCGACAATCTAGCGGTCGTGCCGGCAACTCGGTGAGCGGCCGCCATCACGCGTGGCGAAACGGCCCTTCGTCGGCGAGTTCAGCGATGCCCTCGACCACCGCCTCGCGCTCCATCGCCAGGAAGTCGGCCACCGCGCGGCGGAAGCCCAGGTCGGGGATGTAGTGGGCGGAATAGGTCGGCGTCGGGCGATAGCCGCGGGCGAGCTTGTGCGCGCCCTGTGCCCCCGCCTCGACCCGCGCGCGGCCGTTCGCGATCGCCCAGTCGATCGCCTGGTAGTAGCAGAGCTCGAAGTGGAGGAAGGGCACGTCCTCGTTGCACCCCCAGTAGCGGCCGTACAGGCAGTCGTCGCCGATCAGGTTGAGCGCCCCGGCGATGATCCGCCCGCCGCGCCGCGCAAGCACGAGCAGGACGCGGTCGGCCATGCGCTCGCCGAGCAGCGAGAAGAAGGCGCGGGTCAGGTACGGCCGCCCCCACTTGCGGCTGCCGGTGTCCTGATAGAAGCCCCAGAAGGCGTCCCAGTGGCGCTCCTCGATCGCCGCGCCGGTCAGCAGGTCGACCTCAAGCCCGATCAGCGCGCCGTCGCGCTCCTTGCGGATCGCTTTGCGCTTGCGCGACGACAGGTCGGCGAGGAAGTCGGCGAAGGTCGCGTAACCGGCGTTGACCCAGTGGAACTGCTGGTCGATCCGCATCAGCCAGCCGGCGGCTTCGAACGTCGCGACTTGCTCGGGCGCGATGAAGGTCGCGTGCGCCGACGACAGTTTGTTCTGCACGGTCAGCGCCTCGGCGGCGGCGAGCAGCACCGGGCCGAGGTCGGGGTCGCGTAGCAGCAGCCGCGGCCCTGTCGCCGGGGTGAAGGGCACGCAACTCTGCAGCTTGGGATAATATCGCCGCCCGGTCCGCGTCCACGCGTCGGCCCAGCTATGATCGAAGACGTACTCGCCCTGGCTGTGAGACTTCAGGTAGTTGGGCATGATCGCCGCCGGCCGGCCGGCATCGTCGTCGATGACGAGATGGACCGGCTGCCACCCGGTCGCCGGCGTCGCGCTGCCCGAATCCTCGAGGGCGGTGATGAATTCGTAGCTGAGGAACGGGTTGCCCGTGCCGGCGCAGGCGTTCCAGTCGGCGGCGCCGAGGTCGCGCGCGTTGCCGACGATGCGGGCGGTGATCGGCTGGACCATCGGTCGTTTGTAACGTCGGTCGCGGGGGAACGGCAGCCCCCTGTCGCGCCAGCGCGACAACCCGTCCTCAGTCGCGCACCGCGACAATCGCGTCGATCTCGACGGCGACGCCGAGCGGCAGGGCGGCGACGCCGACCGCGCTGCGGGCATGGCGCCCGATCTCGCCGAACACTGCGACCATCAGGTCGGATGCGCCGTTGGCGACCTTGGGCTGGTCGGTGAAGTCGGGCGCGCTGGCGACGAACACGCCGAGTTTGACGATGCGCTCGACGCGGTCGAGGCTGCCCAGCACCGCCTTCATCTGCGCGATCAGCCCGACAGCGCAGCGCTCGGCGACCGCCGCGCCTTCCTTCGTCGTCAGGTCGTCGCCGAGGCGACCGCGGATCAGCGCGCCATCCTTGTCGAACGGGATCTGGCCCGAGATGTGGAGCAGCCCGCCGTGGACGACGCCGGGAACGTAGTTCGCCGCCGGTGCGGCGGCGTGCGGCAGGTCGATGCCGAGGTCTGCGAGGCGGCGGTCGGGGGTCATGGCGCTACTCCGAGGGCGGTTTGCAGGACGGGGAGGGCGGTCGCCCAGTCGTCGATCCGCGCGTCGGCGTCGGGCGACGCCGGAATCAGCCCGTGGAGCCGCGGGTCGGCGACCATGTGCAGCCGGAACACGTCGGGGGCCGACGCGCGGACCGACGAATGGTGCGGCGGCAAGTCGTCGATGAACGCCCCGACGCTCGCGCCGTACTCGGTCATCAGCGCGCGGACCGGCTCGCCCTTGGGACCGCTATTGCAGACCACGCGGTACGGCATGCCGTGGCGGGCGAGCTCGTCGGTGCGGACAACATTATGGCGGTCGGCGATGTTGGTCAGGATGACAACGTCGCAGTGTTCGGCAAGCGTCGCCAGCGCCTCGGCCGCGCCGGGCGTCGGCGTCTGGGTCGGCATGTGAGTGTCGAAGAAAGCGTCGAGCAGTGGCGGGAAACTCCCCGTGGGCAGCGCGGTCCCGTCGGATCGGCGGATGTTGCCGGACAAAGCGAAGGTGTCGAGGTTGAGCGCGAGGTCGTGCTCGGCGGCGAGATAGTCGCCGAACGGTCCGACGAAGTGGAGCAGCACCTCGTCGCAGTCGCAGATGACGAGCGGCCGGCTCATGCGAGCACCCGCTGCGCGTCGATCAGCTGTTCGGGCGCGACGCCGAGCGCTTCGGCCGTGCCGACGAGGCTCGGCTCGTGCCCGGCGAGGAAGCCCAGCACTTCGGCGAGAACGGCCGGCGACCCCGCGTTCGCGCGAAGTGTCGCCACGTCGAGCCCAGTCAGGTCGAGAAAGCGCGGCCCGAGGTCGACATCGCCGGCGACATGCGCGAGGGCGCGCAGTGCCAGCGTCTCGGCGGCGCTGCGGGTCGGGCGGGGATCGGCCATCGCCGGGCTCCTACGGTGTGGCAGCGAGGTCGTCGACAGGAAAGTCCCATCGCGCGGTCGCTTAAGGGTTCCGAGAGGGTTGGTGATTAGTTTCAGTCGATGGCTGAGTTGATCTCTTCGGCGTCGCGGGTTAGCGACGAGAGACGCCCCCTGATCGGGATCATCGCTGCTCTGGCCGACTATGCGGCACTTGCGCCGGCACTTGCCGCCGAGGGTCGGACGATCATGCTCGACGACCGTGGCGCGATCGCGGCAATGCGCGATGCCGGGCTCGACCTGCTGATCCTCGCGCCGCGCAACGATTGGTGGTCCGAGGTGGCGACGGTTTCCGAGCTGCAGGCGGAGGCGGTGCGTACCCGCGTGCCGGCGCTGGCGATGGTTCCCGCCGGCGATGCCGCGGCGCTTGCGCTCGCCTTCGACAGCGGGGTCGCCGACTGCGTCGCCTATCCGTTCAACCCCGCCGAAGTCGCGGTGCGGGCGCAGGCGCTACTCCGGCGCAAGCGGGTCGCCGAGCGCCGCCGCGCCGCCGCCGCCGAGGTCCGCCGGCTGGCGCTGACCGATCCGCTGACCGGCTTGTGGAACCGGCACTTCTTCGACGCCGAACTGCTCGCCGCGATCGAGCGCGCGACGGCATCGGGACGGGCACTGTCGGTCCTGATGATCGACATCGACCGGTTCAAGCCGATCAACGACCGCCACGGCCACGTCATCGGCGATCGTGTACTCCGCGCAGTCGCGACACGGCTGAGTAACGGCATCCGCGCCGGTGACACGCTGGCGCGTTTCGGCGGCGACGAACTGGTGATGATCATGCCCGACACCGCGCTCGACATTGCCGCGCGTGCCGCCGAGCGACTGCGCCGGCTCGTCGCGGCGACGACGGAGGTTCCGTTCGCTGTGACGATCAGCATCGGCGTCGCCGAACTGGGCTTCGACGAAACGGCGGCAAGTCTGCTCGGGCGGGCGGACAAGGCGCTTTACGCGGCTAAGTCGGACGGGCGCGACCGGGTCGCGGCGGCGTCCTGACGCGCTCGCGCCGCGGCACGGGCGGGGGAGCGCAAGCCTCGCTGAGCGCGAAGCGGCGCTCCGGCTACTTGATCTTGGCTTCCTTGAACTCGACGTGCTTGCGCGCGACGGGATCGTACTTCTTGAACAACAGCTTCTCGGTCTGCGTGCGCGGGTTCTTCTTCGTCGTGTAATAGTAGCCGGTGTCGGCGGTGCTCACGAGCTTGATCTTGATGGTAGTCGGCTTGGCCATGACGGGTCCTGCGAGAAGCTAGCGTCCAGCCGACGGCCGTCGCGATACGCCGCGGTCATTGGCGGTCACGGCTCCGAAAGTCAAGACTTGCGCCCGCGCCGCACGCCTTTCGGGATGCGCCCGCGGGGTCCCGGCCCGGCGCGGTCGGTGGTGCGTACTTGGCCGGCGCGGCGACCGGTGCGGACGCGGTCGGGAGCCTCGCCATCGGCCGTGGGCAGTTCAAAGCGCAGCGCACCGGTGATCGGATTGGCTTCGGCCAGCCGCAGATCGAGCATCTGGCCGGCGGCGTAGCGTGTGCCCGAGGTGGTGCCCTCGAGCGTCCGCGCGTCCTCGCTGAACACGAAATACTCGGCCCCAAGCGTCGAGACCGGGACCAAGCCGTCGCCGCCAACCCCTTCAACCGTCGCGAAAAAGCCGAACTTGGCGACGCCGGTGATCCGTGTCGGCATGACCTCGCCGACCCGCGTCGCGAGATAGGCGGCGACGTAGCGGTCGACGGTTTCGCGTTCGGCTTCCATCGCGCGGCGCTCGGTCATGCTGATGTGTTCGCCGGTGCGTGCCATCGCCGCCGCCTCGGCGTCGCTGAGGCCGCCGTCGCCAAGTCCGTACGCGCGGACGAGGGCGCGGTGGACGATCAGGTCGGCGTAGCGGCGGATCGGCGAGGTGAAATGGCCGTAGCTGCGCAGCGCGAGGCCGAAATGGCCTAGGTTGTCGGGCGAGTAATAGGCCTGGGTCTGCGTCCGCAGCACCTGCTCGCTGACCTGCGGGGCGAACGCCTCGCCCTTCACCTTGGCCAGCAAAGTATTGAACGTCCGCGGCGCGATCGCCTGGCCAAGCGCGAATGAAATGCTAAACGTGTCGAGATAGTCCTTCAGCGTGACCAACTTCTCGCGCGGTGGGGCTTCGTGGACGCGGTACATACACGGCGTCCGTCTTGTCTCGAGCGCCTGAGCGGCGGCGACGTTGGCGGCGATCATATAGTCCTCGATCAGCCGGTGGGCGTCGAGGCGTTCGCGGGTGACGATGGCGGTAATGGTGCCGGTGGGGTCGAGTTCGACGCGGCGCTCGGGCAGGTCGAGGTCGAGCGGCGCGCGGGCGTCGCGGGCGCGGGCTAAGGCACTCCACGCGTTCCATAAATTCCGCAGTGCGGCGTGGTGTTCGCCCGCCCCGGCGTCAATCGTCGCCTGCGCGTCTTCGTACGAGATGTTGGCCGCGCAGCGGATGACGGCGCGGCCGAAGCGGTGTTCGACGACCGTCCCGTCGTGACCGATCGTGAGGCGTACCATGAGCACCGCGCGGTCATGGCCGCTCACGAGGCTGCACGCGTCGGCCGACAGGATTTCGGGCAGCATCGGCACGACGCGGTCGGGAAAATAAACGGAATTTCCGCGTTCGCGCGCCGCCCGGTCGAGCGCCGAGCCTTCGCGGACATAGAAGGACACGTCGGCGATCGCGACGATGACGTCATGCCCACCGTCGTCGCGCGGCGCGGCCCATACCGCGTCGTCGTGGTCGCGCGCGTCGGCGGGGTCGATCGTCAGGATGGGCAGGTGCCGCAGATCTTCGCGCTCGCCGAGCGGCTGGTGCGCGGCGCGCTCGGCCTGCTCGGTGGCGGCGTCGGAGAAGCGGTGCGGCAGGCCCTTGGCGTGGATGGCGATCAGCGAGAAGCTGCGCGGCGCGAACGGGTCGCCGAGCACCTCGACGACGCGCGCGGTCTGGTGCGGCGGACGGCCGTTCGGCTCGGCGAGGACGAGGTCGCCGACCGCCGCCTCGCCACGGTCGGTCAGGGTGAAGTCGGTCCGCGCGCGCTTGTCGACGGGCACCAGCCGCCAGCCCCTCGCGGCACTCGCGCCGCCGCCGCCGAACCCATCCGCACGGACGATGCCGAGGACGAACTCGTCCGACTTCGCCAGCTTCTTCATCGGAAAGGCGCTGTATCCGCCGCCGGTCTCCTCGATCCGCGCGAGCACCCGGTCGCCGACGCCGAGCGCGCCACGGCGCTTGCCCTCGACGATGCGGACGCGCGGCGGCGGCGACGCCTTGTCCCACGGGTCGGGGACGGCGACGACGCCCTCGGCGACCTCGACGACACGCAGCACCGTCACCTTGGGCAGGCCGCCGCCCTTGTGCACCGTGCGCTTCGCCCCGGCGTCGAGCTGCCCGGCGTCGGCCATGTCGCGGAGCAGGCCCTTCAGCGCGATCTTGTCCTGCGCGTGGAGACCGAACGCCTTGGCGATCTCGCGCTTGCCGACCGGCGTCGGGCTGGCGGCGACGAAGGCGAGGACCTGGTCGGCGGTCGGCAGGCCGGGCGGCGAGGGTGGAGGGCGACGGGGCACGGACGTGTTGTGGGGACAGGCGCTGGGCGACGCAAGGCCGTGGTCCGCGGACGGGAGGCACTGCCCCCGCGCGCGGCCGCGACGCTTCCCAACCCGGCGCGTTGCACGCTAAGCCGTTCGCCCGCCCGCGCCCCGGAGACGCGCCATCGCCGACCTCGCCCTCGCCGACCTCGGCATCCTGCTCGTCGTGGCGTCGCTCGTCGCGATGGTGTCGCGGCGGATCGGCCTGCCGTACACCGCCGGGCTGGTGCTCGCCGGCGTCGCGCTCGCCCTGTTCAAGATCGGGACCAAGCTGCCGCTGTCGCAGCCGCTGATCTTCACCGTCTTCCTGCCGCCGCTGATCTTCGAGGCGGCGCTGCAGCTCGACTGGCGGGCGTTCCGCCGCGAGCTGCCGCTGACGGTCGTCCTCGCCTTCGCCGGCGTCGCGATCGCCGCGGCGCTGGTCGCCGGCGGCATGCACTTGCTGCTCGGCTGGAGCTGGCTCGGCGCGGCGTTCTTCGGCGTGCTCATCGCCGCGACCGACCCGGTCTCGGTCATCGCCGCGTTCAAGGAAATGAACGCCGAGCCGCGACTGCGCATGGTCGTCGAGGCCGAAAGCCTGCTCAACGACGGCGTCGCCGCGGTCGCCTTCGCCGTCCTCATCGGCGTCGCCGGGGGCGGGGGGCTGACACCGGCGGGCGCGCTCGGGTCGCTGGCGTGGACGGTCGGCGGCGGCATCGGCATCGGGCTCGGTATCGGGCTCGTCGTGCTGGCGCTGAGCGGGCGAACGCAAGACCACCTCGTCGAGCTGACGCTGACGACGATCGTCGCATGGGGCAGCTTCCTCACCGCCGAGCACGTTCATGCCTCGGGGGTGTTCGCGACGCTCGCCGCCGGGCTGCTGGTCGGCAACTTCGGCTGGCGACGGGCGATCTCGGCCGCCGGGCGACCGCACGTCATCGGCTTCTGGGAATACGCCGCGTTCCTGGCGAACTCGTGCCTGTTCCTGCTGATCGGCAACCACGAGGCGCGCCAGCCGATCGGGGTGGTGGCGGGCGAGCTGGCGGTTGCGGTCGTCCTGGTGCTGGTCGGCCGCGCGGCGGCGGTCTATCCGCTCGCGGCGCTGTTCCGCTCGACCGCCCTGAAGCTGTCGCGCCAGTACCAGCACGTCCTCGTCTGGGGCGGCTTGCGCGGCGCGATCGGCCTCGCGCTCGCACTCGCGGTGCCGGCGAGCGTGCCCGAGCGCGCGGCGATCGTCATCCTGACCTTCGGCGTCGTCGCTTTCTCGATCTTCGTCCAGGGGCTGACGATGCCGCCGCTGCTGCGGCGGTGGCAGCTGACGCGGGTGGAGGACGACCTGCCGAGCTGACGGTCAGGCGGTCGCCTTGGCGCGTGGCTTGGCGGCGGCGGAAGTGTTCGGCTTGGCCGCCTTAGCGGGAGCGGCTTTCTTGCTCGTCGACTTCACAGGGGCGGCTTTCTTTACCGGGGCCTTCTTCGCCGGCTTCTTGCCCTTCGACGGCATCGCCGCGCGGGCGTCGATCAGGGCCGCCGCCGCTTCGACCGTCAGCGCCATGCCGTCGTCGCCCTTTGGCACGTTGGCGTTGGTCGTGCCGTCGGTCAGGTAGGGACCGAAGCGACCCTCCATCAGCTTGATCGCCGCGCCGCTGACCGGGTGGGGGCCGACCTCGCGCAGCGCCTGCGGGGCGTTGCGCGCGCGCCCCGGATTGGCGGCGGCGTCGGCGAGCTTGGCGACGGCGGAGTTCATGCCGGTTTCGAACACCTCCGCCGACGAGCTAAGGCGCGCGTACTTGCCGGCGTGGGCGAGGTACGGGCCGTAACGGCCGATGCTCGCCGTGATCGGGCTGCCGGTTTCGGGGTGGTCGCCGATCGTGCGCGGCAGGCTGAGCAGCTTGAGCGCGGTGTCGAGGTGCTCGGGACCGGCGACGGGCATGTCCTTGGGGATCGACGCGCGCGGCGGCTTGGGGTCGCCCTTCGCGCCGTCCTCGCCGCGCTGGACATAGGCGCCGAAGCGGCCCGAGCGCAGCGATACCGGCTGCCCGGTGGCGGGATCGTCGCCGAGAACGACGGGGCCGGTCGATTCCTTGAGCTCGCCGCCCTCGCCGAACTGGCGCGTGTAGCGGCAGTCGGGGTAGTTCGAGCAGCTGACGAACGCGCCGAACTTGCCGGTCTTGAGGCCGAGCCGACCCGTGCCGCACGTCGGGCACAGGCGGGGGTCGCTGCCGTCGGCCTTCGGCGGGAAGAGGAACGGCGACAGGAACTCGTCGAGCGCGACCGTCACGTCGGAGGGGCGGATGTCGAGCACCTCCTTCGTCTTCGGCGCGAAATCCTTCCAGAAGTCGCCGAGGACGGTCAGATAGTCGAGGTCGCCCGCCGACACCTCGTCGAGGCGCGTTTCGAGATCGGCGGTGAAGTCGTAGCTGACGTATTTCTCGAAATAGCGTTCGAGGAACGCCGTCACCAGCCGCCCCTTTTCCTCGGCGAAGAAGCGGTTCTTCTCCATCCGGACGTAGCTGCGGTCGCGCAGCGTCTGGAGGATCGACGCATAGGTCGACGGGCGGCCGATGCCGAGTTCTTCCAGCCGCTTGACCAGCGACGCTTCCGAATAGCGCGGCGGCGGCTCGGTGAAATGCTGGTCGGCGCGGGCGGCGGTGACCTGCGGTTTCTCGCCCTGGGTGAGCTTGGGCAGGCGGCGGACGTCGTCGGCATCCTCGCCCTCGGCCGGCTCGTCGCGGTCCTCGGTGTAGACGGCGAGGAAGCCGGGGTGGAGGACGACCTGCCCGCTCGCGCGCAGCGTCGCCTTGCCGGCGGCGTCGGTCAGGTCGACGGCAGTACGCTCCAGCTTCGCCGACGCCATCTGCGACGCGATCGTCCGCTTCCAGATCAGCGCGTAGAGGCGGCCGTTGTCGCCGCTGATGCCGTTCCCCGGGCGCCGGGCGAGGTCGGTCGGGCGGATCGCCTCGTGTGCTTCCTGCGCGTTCTTCGCCTTGGTCGCATAGTGGCGCGGGGTCTTGGGCAGGACGTGCTCGCCGCCGCCGAAGTCCTCGGCGATGACCGCGCGCGCCGCCGTCGATCGCCTCGCCGGCGACCTGGACGCCGTCGGTCCGCATATAGGTGATGTGGCCGTCCTCGTAGAGCGACTGCGCGACGCGCATCGTGTGGCTCGCGGTGAAGCCGAGCTTGCGCGCCGCCTCCTGCTGTAGCGTCGAGGTGGTGAACGGCGGGTAGGGGTTGCGCGTGACGGGCTTGGTCTCGACCGCCGACACCGTGAACTTGCCGGCCTCGACGTCGGCACGCGCCTGCTGCGCGGCGACGACTTCGGCAAGGTCGAAGCGGTCGAGCTTCTTGCCGTTCCAGTGGGTCAGCCGCGCGACGAACGACGCGCCGGCGACGGTCGCCAGCGTCGCCTCGACCGTCCAGTATTCGCGGTTGACGAAGGTCTCGATCTCGCGCTCGCGGTCGACGACGATGCGCAGCGCGACCGACTGGACGCGCCCCGCCGACTTCGCGCCGGGTAGCTTGCGCCACAGCACCGGCGACAGGTTGAAGCCGACGAGATAGTCGAGCGCGCGCCGGGCGCGGTAGGCGTCGACGAGGTCGGCGTCGACGTCGCGGGGCTTGCCCATCGCCGACAGGATCGCCGGCTTGGTGATCTCGTTGAACGTCACGCGCGTCGCGCCGCCCTTGGGCAGCAGGCCCTTCTTCGCCGCTCATCCACTCGAGCAGGTGCCATGCGATCGCCTCGCCCTCCCGGTCGGGGTCGGTCGCGAGGATGACGCGGTCGGCCTTCTTCACCTCGTCGGAGATCGCCTTCAGCTGGCGCGCCTTGTCGGCGTACAGTTCCCAGTGCATCGCAAAACCGTTGTCGGTTTCGACCGAGCCGTCGCGCGGCGGCAGGTCACGGACGTGGCCGTAGCTTGCCAGCACGACGTAGTTCGACCCGAGGTATTTGTTGATCGTCTTCGCCTTGGCCGGCGATTCGACGATGACGACTTCCATGCACGTCTCCACCGGGCCAAGCGCGGCGGCCCCTACGCGCTATATGGGGATGGTGGCAAGGGGGACCTACGCCGCCGCCACGCGTCCCCCCGCATGCCGCATGATCCGCCCGGCCAATTCGAGGTCGAGCAGCGCGCCCGCCACCGTCGCCGGGGCGCAGCCCGACTGGCGGACGATCTCGTCGATGGCGACGGGGACCGGCGACAGCAGGCGGACGATCTCGTCGCGCGTCGCATCGTCGGCTTCGGCCGCCGCCTCGGGCTCCCACGCGGTGCCGGGGGCCATCAGCCGGCCGCCGACGTCGCCGGTAAAGGTGCCGAGCGCCTCGATCACGTCGGCGGCCGACTGGATCAGCGTCGCGCCCTCGCGGATCAGCTGGTTGCACCCTTGCGTGCGCGGATCGAGCGGCGAGCCGGGAACGGCCATGACCTCGCGCCCGGCCTCGGCGGCGATGCGCGCGGTGATCAGCGAGCCCGACTTCAGCGCGCCCTCGACGACGACGGTCCCCGCGCACAGCCCGGCGATGATCCGGTTGCGGCGGGGGAAGTGGCGCGCCTGTGGCTGGGTGCCGAACGCGGCCTCGGCGACGACGAGCCCCTCGGCGGCGATACGGCCCTGGAGCTCGGCATTTTCGGGCGGGTAGACGACGTCGATGCCGCCGGCGACGACCCCGATCGTCCCGCCGCTCAGCGCTCCCCAGTGCGCCGCCGCGTCGATGCCGCGCGCCAGCCCCGAGACGACGACAAGGTCGTTCCGCGCCAGGTCGGTCGCCAGTTCGCGGGCGAAACGCACCGCCGCCGCGCTCGAGTTGCGCGCACCGACGATCGCCACCGCCGCGCGCTCGAACAGGCCGAGGTGGCCCTTGACCGCGAGCGCCGGCGGCGCGGTCTCGGTCCGCGCGAGGAGGAACGGATAGTCGGCGTCGTCGACGAAGACGAAGCGCGCGCCGAAGCGCGCGACCGCCGACAGTTCGGCCTCGGCGGTTTCGGCCGTGGCGATCTTCGCCGGGCGGTCGCCACTCACCCGGCGGACGAGGTCGGGCAACGCCGCCAGCGCCGCGCTGGCCGAGCCGAAGCGGCGTACGAGCTGGCGGTAGGTCACCGGGCCGATGTTTTCGCTGCGGATCAGCCGCAGCCGCGCGATGTCGTCGGCAGAGGAGGG
This sequence comes from uncultured Alphaproteobacteria bacterium, assembly GCA_963790285.1. Classification (GTDB taxonomy): domain Bacteria; phylum Pseudomonadota; class Alphaproteobacteria; order Sphingomonadales; family Sphingomonadaceae; genus Polymorphobacter_B. The sequence goes on along the minus strand of CAWBNV010000004.1, from coordinate 398,050 downwards.
CGCGGGGCCTTCGGCGCGCGCGAACAGGCTCACTTGGCCCCGATCCGGCTCTCGGTCCCGGCGCGCAGGCGGCGGATATTCTCGGCGTGCCGGAAGATCAGCAGCGCCGCCATCGCCCAAGCGGCGAAGACCCACGTCGCATCGAGCCCGGCGGTCGTCCGCGCGATGGTGAACAGCACCGCCGCCGCCAGCGCCGCCAGCATGCCGCCGACCGACGAGTACCGCGTCACCAGCGCACCCGCGAGCCAGACGAGCAGCGCCGCGACGCCCGCGGGCCACCAGCCGGCGAGCGCGACGCCGAGCATCGTCGCCACTCCCTTGCCGCCGCGGAAGTTAAGCCACGCGGGGAACAGGTGCCCGCCGAAGGCGGCGAAGCCGGCGATCGCGGCGAGATGCTCATCGTGGGTGAAGTGGCGCACGAGCAGCACGGCGGCCGCCCCCTTGCTGCCGTCGAGCAGCAGCGTCGCCGCCGCCAGCCCCTTGCGCCCGGTCCGCAGCACGTTGGTCGCGCCGATGTTGCCCGACCCGATCGTCCGCAGGTCACCCGCCCCGAACGCCCGCGTCAGGAGCAGCCCGAACGGGATGCTGCCGAGGACATAGCCGATCAGGGCGCAGAGGATCGGCGTCGCGGTCACCCGGCGGTGGTAGCGGCGCGGACGGCGCTTTGGAAGCGGGCGCGTCGCCGTTGTGCTGGCGGCGAAAGCGAATAAGGTCGGGGCCGCCGGCGGGGGCGACCGGGCGACGGGGGCAACGATGAAGATACTGCTGGCGACACTCGCCCTGCTCGCCGCCGTCCCCGCGACGGCCGAGAGCGGCGCAGGGCCGTACCCGCTGCTCGTCATCCGCGGCGCGACGATCGTCACCGGCGACGGCGCGCCGCCGTACGGCCCGGCCGACATCGTCGTTCGCGGCGGGCGCATCGCCGAGATCCTGCCGGCGGGGACGCCGGGATTGCCGATGAAGACCGACCGCCTGCCACGCGGCGCGACGCGCGAGATCGACGCGACCGGCATGTACGTCCTGCCCGGCTTCGTCGACATGCATGGCCATCAGGGCACCGCGGGCAACCCCAACAAGGCCCCCGACCCGGCCTATGCCTATAAGCTATGGCTGGCGAGCGGGGTGACGACGCTCCGCGGCGTGCCGCTCTACGGCGAGGACGTCGCTCGTGCGCTCGCCGACAAGCGGGCGAGCGCCGCCGGCACGCTCGTCGCGCCGACGCTGTTCTCGTACCACACGCTCGGCAGCGGGTGGAGCGAGGGGCGGATCGACTCGCCCGACAAGGCGCGCGCCTGGGTCCGCTGGGCGGCGAAGGCGGGCGTCGATGGCATCAAGTTCTTCAATAAAGGCGACGAGACGCCGGCGATCGACCGCGCCGCGATCGACGAGGCGAAGAAGCTCGGCCTCGGCACCGTCGCGCACCTGTCGCAGCCGAACGTCGGCGAGTTCAACGCGCGCGATGCCGCCGCCGCGGGACTGGGCACGGTGACGCACTTCTACGGGCACTTCGAGGCGCTGCTGAAGGACCGGCGGCTGCAGTCGTCGCCGCCGACGTACAATTACAACGACGAATACGACCGCTTCGCCGGGATCGCGGCGATCTGGGACCAGGTCTACGAACCCGGCAGCCCCGAATGGCGCGAGTATCTGGCGGCGCAGAAGGCGACCGGCGTCACCTTCGACCCGACGCTGACGATCTATTCGGCGTCGCGCGACCTGATGCACGCGCGCAACGCCGACTGGCAGGCGGAATACACGCTGCCGTCGATGACCGACTTCTTCACCTCGAACCGAGACAACCACGGGTCGTATTTCTACGACTGGACGACGAGCGACGAGGTGACATGGCGCAATTTCCTCCGCCGTTTCATGACGCTCGTCAACGATTACAAGAACATCGGCGGGCGGGTGACGACCGGGTCGGATTCGGGCTTCATCTACCAGATCTGGGGCTTCGGCTATCTGCAGGAGTTCGAGCTGCTCCAGGAGGCGGGCTTCGCCCCGCTCGAGGTCATCCGCTCGGCGACGATCAACGGCGCGCGGACACTGATGGACCCCAGGCACGTCGAGCCCGACTTCGGCCTCGTCCGCGTCGGCATGGCCGCCGACCTCGTCGTCGCGCCGGAGAACCCGCTCGCCAACTTCAAGACGCTGTACGGCACCGGCGTGATGCGCCTCGATCCCGCGACCAACCGGCAGAAGCGGGTCGGGGGCATCCGCTGGACGATCAAGCACGGCATCGTCTACGACGCCCCCGCGCTCCTCGCCGACGTGCGGGCGATGGTCGCGAGCGCGAAGGCGGCACGGCAGTAACGTTGCCGCGCGCGCGCGCTGCGCTTAAACCGCCCCCATGCCCGATACGCTGACGATCGCCCTCCACCAGTCGAACGCGAGCGTCGGCGATCTGCGCGGCAACGCCGATGCGATCCTGCGGGCGCGGGCGGAGGCGGGGGGGGGCGACCTGTTCGTCACGCCCGAACTGTCGATCATCGGCTATCCGCCCGAGGACCTCGTGCTCAAACCCGCGGCGGTCGCGGCGTGTGCTGTCGAGCTCGAGCGGCTGGCGACGGCGACCGGCGACGGCGGGCCGGCGCTGCTCGTCGGGCTGCCGTGGGCCGAGGACGGCAAGCTGTTCAACGTCATGGCGCTGCTCGATCGCGGGCGCGTCGCCGGGATCACGCGCAAGCACGACCTGCCCAACTATGGCGTGTTCGACGAGAAGCGGGTGTTCGACGCCGCGCCGCTGCCGGGGCCGCTCGACTTCCGCGGCGTGCGGCTCGGCGTGCCGATCTGCGAGGACATCTGGACCCCCGAGGTCGCCGAGTGCCTTGCGGAGACCGGCGCCGAACTGCTGATCGTCCCCAACGGCTCGCCGTTCGAGGTCGGCAAGGGCGACAAGCGGATGAGCCAGGCGGTCAGCCGCGTCGTCGAGACCGGGTTGCCGCTTGCCTTCCTCAACCGCGTGGGCGGGCAGGACGAGCTGGTCTTCGACGGCGCGAGCTTCGTGGTCGGGGCCGACCGGACGCTCGCCGTCCAGCTGCCTGAGTGGGACGACGTCGTCGTGCCGACGCACTGGGCGCGTGGCGCGACCGGCTGGACGTGCGCGCCGGGGCTGGTCGCCAAGCTCGACGAGGACCCGGCCGACATCTACCACGCGATGGTCGTCGGCCTGCGCGACTATGTCGGGCGCAACCGCTTCCCCGGCGTCGTCCTCGGCCTGTCGGGCGGCATCGACAGCGCGCTGTCGGCCGCGGTCGCGGTCGATGCGCTCGGGGCCGACAAGGTGTGGTGCGTGATGCTGCCGTCGCGCTTCACCGGGCAGGACAGCCTCGACGACGCCGCCGCGTGCGCGCGGCTGCTCGGCTGCCGCCTCGACACCGTGCCGATCGCCCCGGCGATGACGGCGTTCGACGCGATGCTCGCGCCGCTGTTTGCGGGGCGGTCACCCGACCTCGCCGAGGAGAACATCCAGTCGCGCATCCGTGGGGTGACCCTGATGGCGCTGTCGAACAAGTTCGGGCCAATGCTGCTGACGACGGGCAACAAGAGCGAGATGTCGACCGGCTATGCGACGATCTATGGCGACATGGCGGGCGGCTATTCGGTGCTCAAGGACGTGTACAAGACGACGGTCTTCCGCCTGAGCGAGTGGCGCAACGCGCACTTCCCGCGCCTCGGGCTGGGGCCGCGCGGGCCGGTCATGCCGCAGCGCGTGATCGACAAGCCGCCGACCGCCGAGCTGCGCGACAACCAGCGCGACGACGACAGCCTGCCGCCGTACGACCTGCTCGACCGCATCCTCACTGCGCTGATCGAGGACGAGGCGTCGGCGAGCGATCTCGTCGCGCAGGGGTTCGACGCGGCGACCGTCGGGCGGATCGAACGCCTGCTCTACGTCGCCGAATACAAGCGCCGCCAAGCCCCGCCGGGGGTCAAGATCGGCCGCCGCAACTTCGGCCGCGACCGCCGCTACCCGATCACCAACGCGTTCCGCACGGGGTGATCGCCCTCCGCCTGCTGACGGCCGACGAGACCGACGCCGCCGCCGACCTCCACCGCCGCGCCGGGGCGCTGATCCCCGGCTACGACACGTCGCGCCACTCCCCGGCCGAGTTCGTCGCGCTCTACCGCGACCGGGTGTTCCGCGACGGCCCGCTGTGGGGGGCGTTCGAGGAGGATCGCCTGCTCGGGCACGTCGCGCTGCTGCCCGGGTGGATCGACCACCTCTACGTCGAGCCCGCGCGGCACGGCGAGGGCATCGGCAGCGCGCTCGTCCGTCTCGCCCAGCGCGAGCAGGACGACCTCCAGCTCCACACCTTCCAGGCGAACACCCGCGCCCGCGCGCTGTACGAACGCCACGGCTTCGTCGCCGAGGCGTTCACCGACGGCTCGCGTAACGAGGAGCGGATGCCCGACGTGCGATATCGCTGGCGGCGCCCGTGACCGTCACCCGCTTCGCCCCCTCGCCGACCGGTGCGCTCCATGCGGGGAATGTCCGCACGGCGCTGGTCAACTGGCTGTACGCGCGGGCCGCAGGGGGCAAGTTCGTGCTGCGCCTCGACGATACCGACGCGGCGCGGTCGAGCGAGGCGGCGGCGGCGGCGATCCGCGCCGACCTCGCCTGGCTCGGCCTCGCCGCCGACGCCGAGGTGCGGCAGTCGGACCGGTTCGCGCTGTACGACGCGGCACTCGAGCGGCTGGCGACGGGGGGCTACGTCTACCGGGCGTACGAGACACCCGAGCAGCTCGACCTCAAGCGGCGCGTCCAGGCGGGGCAGGGACTGCCGCCGGTGTACGACCGCGCCGCGCTGGCGCTGACCGACGCCGATCATGCCGCGTTCGCGGCGCAGGGCGTCCGCCCGCACTGGCGCTTCCGCCTCGACACGTCGGCCCCGGTCGCGTGGCGCGACCTCGTGCGCGGCGACTGCCACGTCGATCCGGCCTCGCTCAGCGATCCCGTCGTCCGCCGCGCCGACGGGACGTGGCTGTACCTGCTGCCGTCGGTGGTCGACGACATCGATCTTGGCGTCACCGCGATCGTCCGCGGCGAGGACCATGTGACCAATTCGGGCATCCAGCTCCAGATGTTCGCGGCGCTCGGGGCGGAGCCGCCGGACCTCGCCCACCTGCCGCTGCTGACCGGGGTCGATGCGGCGCTGTCGAAGCGGCTGGGGTCGGAGGGTGTGGCGGCGTGGCGCGCGAACGGGATCGAGCCGGCGGCGGCGCGCGCCTTTCTCGCGCGGCTGGGGACCAGCCACGCGGTCGCCCCCGCCAGCGACGCCGAGCTGATCGCCGAGTTCGACTTCGGTGCATTCGGCCGGGCGACGGCGCGCTTCGATCCGGCACAGCTCGCCGCCGTCAACTCCGCCGTGGTCCACACGCTGCCGTTCGCCGCCGTCGCCGACCGGCTTGCCGGGGTCGACGAAGCGGTGTGGCTCGCTGTCCGCAGCAACTGCGCGACGGTCGCCGAGGCGGCCGACTGGGCGGCGGTGATCGCCGGGCCGGTGGTGGCGGCGGCTGATCCGGCCGACGTGGCGTTTCTCGCGCAGGCGCGTGCCATCCTCGCCGCGACCCCGTGGTCGCCGACGGTGTGGGCCGAGTGGACGGCGGCGGTCAAAGCCGCGACGGGCCGCAAGGGCCGGGCGCTGTTCCACCCGCTGCGGCTCGCGCTGACCGGCCGCGACGCCGGGCCGGAGATGGCCGCACTGCTGCCGCTGATCGGACGCGACGCGGCGCTGGCGCGGCTGGCGGCGGCGGCGGGCGATGCTTATATCGGCGGCGAGGAGTAGCCGCCGATGAAGCTGTTGCCGCCGCTGCCGCCGCCCCGGCTGCTGCCGTCGAAAGAGGCCGAGACGCGGCCTCGTGCGCCGGCGCGCACGCCGCTCGATCTCGCCCGAAAGAATGCGTGGCGGCCAGAGCCCAACTATCCGGCGCCGTCGCGACCGGCGCACCCGTTCGCCGCGAGGTGGCGCGAGGTACCGGCGTCGCGGCTCGTCATCGGCGGCCTGGCGGTTGTCATCGTCGGCGCGATCGTCGCGTTGTTCGTCCTCGAGTCGCGCTGGGGCTACTCGGGCCGGGTCGTGCCGGTGGTGATGGTCAGCAGCTGGAAGGCCGACCGCAGCGCGGCCGACATGGCCGCCGACGAGGCAGCGGTCGTCGCCAAGGCGCGCGCCGATGCGGCCGAATCGCGCGCTTATATCGCGACGCTAAGCGGCCCGGCGAAGGTCAAGGCGCAGAACCAGTACGACGCCTACATTGCCGCCGAGCCGAAGGAGCTCCAGCCGGAAGGCTTCGTCGCGCCCAAGGCCAAGTGAGCGACCGCGACGACGCGCGCTGGCTCGGCGCGGCGCTGGCGCTGGCGAGCCGCGGCGTCGGGCGGACCGCGGCCAACCCGAGCGTCGGCTGCATTCTCGTCGCCGATGGCCGCGTCGTTGGCCGCGGCCGGACCCATGCGGGCGGCCGGCCGCATGCGGAAGCGATGGCGCTCGCGGCGGCCGGTGATGCCGCGCGGGGGGCGACGGCGTATGTCACGCTCGAACCGTGCGCCCATGTCTCGCCGCGCGGCGCGGCGTGCACCGATGCGCTGATCGCCGCCGGGGTCGTGCGCGTCGTTGCGTGCGGCCGTGACCCCGACCCGCGTACGGCGGGGCAGGGGTTCGCCCGGCTGCGTGCGGCAGGGATCGTGGTGGCCGAAGGCACGCGGCGCGACGACGCCGAGCGGCTCAACGCCGGCTTCTTCACCCGCCAGGCGAACGGCCGCCCGCACGTCACGCTCAAGCTCGCGCTGTCGCTCGACGGCAGCCTCGCGCTCGGCGACGGGTCGAGCCGCTGGATCACCGGCGAGCGTGCGCGCGCCCACGCGCATCTCGAGCGCGCGCGCGCCGACCTGATCGTCGTCGGGGCCGGGACGCTCGCCGCCGACGATCCGGCGCTCGACGTCCGCCTCGACGGGCTCGCCGACCGCGCGCCGCGGCGGGCGGTGCTGAGCCGGTCGCTCGCCGCGATTCCCCCGGACGCGCGGATCGGTGACGCCCGCGTCCTGCGCGACCTTGCCGACGTCGACGGCGATCCGACCGTCCTCACCGTTCTCGTCGAGGGCGGGGCGGGGGTGGCGACAAGCCTGCTCGCCGCCGATCGTGTCGACCGGCTGCTGGTCTACCGTGCGCCGATCGTCGTCGGCGGGCGGGCGGGTGTCGCCGACCTCGGTCTGACCGACCTCGCCGCGGCGCACGGCCGCTGGCAGCGGGTCGACACGATCGACCTCGGCCCCGACCGGATCGAGGACTATACGCGCCATCGCGACGCTTCCGCAGCGGGCGTGGAGCGGGCATAAGGCAGTCATGTTCACCGGCATCATCACCGACATCGGCACCGTCGTCGCCGCCGAGCCGCGCGCCGACCTGCGCGTGACCATCGCCACCGACTACGACACCAGCGGGATCGCGCTGGGCGCGTCGATCGCCTGCTCGGGAGTCTGCCTCACCGTCGTCGAGCGCGAGGGCAACACGTTCGCCGTCGACGTCAGCGGCGAGACGCAGCGGCGCAGCGCGGCACAGTGGCTGCCCGGCGCGCGGCTCAACCTCGAGCGCGCACTCAAGGTCGGCGACGAGCTCGGCGGGCATATCGTCACCGGGCACGTCGACGCGGTCGCACACGTCGCGTCGGTCGAGCGCGAGGGCGGGTCGCTCAAGCTGACCGTCGTCGCGCCGGCATCAGTCGCGCCGTTCATCGCCGCAAAGGGCTCGGTCGGCTTGTCCGGGGTGTCGCTGACCGTCAACGGCGTCGCCTCCGCACCGGAAGACGGAGTGGCGTTCGACGTCAACATCATCCCCCATACCGCCGGCCATACGACGCTCGGTGGGCTCGCGCCTGGCGATCCTCTCAATGTCGAGATCGACGTCCTCGCCCGCTATCTCGGCCGCATGCGCGAGGTCTTGACATCGTGATGTGAGCGGCGCTTGCTGTACTCACACTGGGATGTGAGAGCCGTGATGGACGTCAAGCGTATTCGGGACTGGGTGGCGGCGACGCCCGAGGCGCGGTCGGCGGTTGCCAAGGCCGCCGGGCTCCATCCGAACTCGCTGCGCCACCTCGACGATCCCGAGTGGAACCCGACCGCCGACACGCTGCGCAAGCTCGACACCTATCTGACGCGGCAGAGCGCGCCGCGCAGTCTCGTCGGCATCGAGGAGATCATCGACGAGGCGCAAGAACGGCCGCATGTTCATCCTCGTCGACGACGAGGACCGCGAGAACGAGGGCGACCTCATCATCCCGGCGCAGATGGCGACGCCGGCAGCGATCAACTTCATGGCCAAGCACGGCCGCGGGCTGATCTGCCTCGCGCTCGCCGCACCTCGCGTCAAGGCGCTCGGTCTGCCGCTGATGAGCCGTCACAACGGCACCCGCCACGAGACCGCCTTTACCGTCTCGATCGAGGCCAAGGAGGGGGTGACGACCGGGATCAGCGCCGCCGACCGCGCGCGCACCGTGTCGGTGGCGATCGACGCGAGCAAGGACGCCGGCCACATCGTTACGCCGGGCCACGTCTTCCCGCTCGTCGCGCGCGACGGCGGGGTGTTGGTGCGGGCCGGGCATACCGAGGCCGCGGTCGACGTGGCGCGGCTCGCCGGGCTCAACCCGAGCGGCGTCATCTGCGAGATCATGAACGACGACGGGACGATGGCGCGCCTCGACGACCTGACCGGCTTCGCCGCCGAGCACGGGCTCAAGATCGGCACCATCCGCGACCTGATCGCCTACCGCATGAAGCACGACAACCTCGTCAAGTGCGTCGCCGAGATGACGCTTGAGAGCGACTATGGCGGCCGGTGGACGGCGAGGACCTATGCCAATACCGCCGAGTACGGCGAGCACATCGTCCTCCAGAAGGGCCACGTGGTCCCTGGCGAGCCGACGCTGGTGCGGATGCACACCCAGTCGATGTTCACCGACCTGCTCGGCGAGGTCGACGAGCGGACCGGGCAGCTGCAGCGGGCGATGGCGGCGATCGGCGAGGCAGGGAGCGGCATCGTCGTCATCCTGCGCGATCCGTCGCCGACGGCGATCTCGTCGCAGATGCGCGCGCGCGGCCAGGGCGAGCCGGTCGCCGCGCTGCGCGACTATGGCATCGGCGCGCAGATCCTCGTCGATCTCGGCGTCAGCGAGATGATCCTGCTGACGAACGCCCACCGCAACATCGTCGGCCTGACCGGCTACGGCCTGACCGTCGTCGGCGAGCGCCCGATCCCGGCCGCCTGAACGCCGCCGCACGAAAGGAGACGCGCGATGCCCCACCTGCTGATCGTCGAGGCGCGCTTCTACGCCGAGCTCGCCGACGCGCTGCTCGACGGCCGGGTCTGCACCGGCGTTCCGCGCGGGCGCGATCGAGGACCGACTCCCCGGCGCGCTGAATCCCGCGCGTCGTCGGCCTGCCGCCGACGCTACGACGGCTTCGTCGCGCTCGGCACGCTGATCCGCAGAAGTATCATTTCGACGTCCGCTCGCCGCGTCCGCGCGCTGATGGCGCTGACGCTCGACGGGCTAGCGATCGGCAACGGCTTCCTGACCGTCGAGACGAGCGCACGCGTGGGCGCAAGCGCGCGCAGCGAGAAAGACAATGGCGGCGAGCCTGGACGGCCTTTGCGATGGTCGCGCTGCGCGAACGCTTCGGCTGAACTCGCCGAGGTCGAGGCCGCAGGACGCGGCGATGCTCGGCATCGGATCGATGCGCACACTTCATGGGCGGTGCGATGAAGTCAGCATCGACGATCGCACGTCTACACCGGCGGCGCGCTCGCGACCAGTGGGAAGACTCGGCAGGATCTGACATGCGCCCACCTGCTGATCGTCGAGGCGCGCTTCGACGACCGAGCTCGCCTGACGCGCTGCTCGAGCGGCGCGCGCGCCGGCGCTCGACGTCGCCGGCGCGACGCGATGTCGCGACCGTTCCCGGTGCGCTGGAGATCCCGGGCGTCGTCGGCCTTGCCGCCGACCGCGACGACGGCTTCGTCGCGCTCGGCACCGTCATCCGCGGCGAGACAGTACCATTTCGAAGTCGTCGCCAGCGAATCGGCGCGCGGGCTGATGGCGCTGACGCTCGACGGGCTGGCGATCGGCAACGGTATCCTGACGGTCGAGAACGACGAGCCAGGCGTGGGCACGGGCGCGGCGCAGCGAGAAGGACAAGGGCGGGGAAGCGGCGAAAGCCGCGCTCGCGATGATCGAGCTGCGCCAGCGGTTCGGCTGAGCGGCCGTCAGGGCGACGGTTCGACGCCTTCGCTTGCGTGCGGACAGCCATCGGTCTCGGCGTGCCTCCCGGCGGCGGCTGGCCGCACCGGCACGCATCGCTATGGGCGACGCGACAGCAGGCGGAGGCCGCGATGGCGGGCGATGGCGACTGGCTCTGGTACGAACTGATGACCCCCGATGCCGACGGGGCGGCGCGGTTCTACTCCGCTCTCCTCGGCTGGACCGTGGGTAATCAGCCCGAGTACCGCGAGATCACGACCACGACCGGCCATGTCGGCGGCATCCTGCCGCTGTCGCCCGACATGATCGCCCATGGCGCGCGTCCGGCATGGGTCGGCTATGTCAAGGTCGCCGACGTCGACGCGGCGGTGACGAGCGTCGCCGACGGCGGCGGGCGGACGCTGATGCCCGCGCGCGACATGCCCGGCGTTGGGCGCTTCGCGATGGTCACCGACCCCGCTGGCGCGCCGTTTTATGTGATGACGCCGACGGGAGGCGCAACTGAGACGAGCAAAGCCTTCGCCGCCGAGCACCCGATCGTCGGCCACGTCGCGTGGAACGAGCTTGCCGCTCCAGACGTCGCCGCCGCGTTCCATTTCTACGGGACGCGCTTCGGCTGGCTCAAGGACGGCGAGATGGAGATGGGGCCGGCGGGAACCTATTATTTCATCCGCCACGGCGTCCGGACCGGCGGCATCGCGCCCGTCATGCCGGGGCAGCATCCCGGCTGGACCTTCTACTTCCGCGTGGCGTCGATCGCCGTCGCGGTTCCTGCGGTCACCGCCGGCGGCGGCACGGTCATCATGGGGCCGCACCCGATCCCCGGTGGCGATCATATCGTCATCGGCACCGACCCGCAGGGGGCCGTCTTCGCGCTGGTCGGGGCTCCCGGCTGACGTCCCGCCGGGGGGTCGGTCACTGGCCTGGCTGCCCGAGCGAGTGTACCGTTAAGGTTCGTCTTGGTGGATTGGTCCTGTAGGAAGTGTCAGCTTCCGCTCGAACTGACGGGGCGTTTTCGAGGGTGCCGTCGTGACAACTTCCGGGTTCTGGCCGAGCTGGCCGGCCCGGCGCGCCGGGAACCATAAGGGTTCATGGGCGTAGGATCGGCGGGCGACGCGCCGGGCTTGCGGTCTGTCCCGATTCGGCCCAATCATGGCGGCATGATCGCCACCCTGATTGCGCTGGCGCTGGCCGCCGCGCCGCCCGTGCTCGAGCCCGCCGTCGTCCCCAAGATCGCTCCCGCGGTGATCGACAACAGCCTCGAGGTCGCCGGCGACCCGCTCGCTGCCGACCAGGTCAAGACGCGGATGTTCATTGCGGTCGACGTCGACGGCAAGGGTCCGTTCCGCTTCCTCGTCGATTCCGGGGCCGATCGCTCGGTCGTCGGGCTTGCCCTTGCCGAGCAGCTGGCGCTGCCGCCGGGCCGCGCCGTCAAGCTCCAGGGCATGGCCGGGTCGGCACGGGTGGCGACCGTCAGGCTCGCGTCGTTGAAGCTCGGCGCGAGCACCATCCCCGGCATCTTGGCCCCGGCGCTCCCCGAGCGCTACCTCGGCGCGCAGGGGATCGTCGGCATCGACGCGCTTGTCGACCAGCGGCTGCTCCTCGACTTCGACCGCAAGACGATCACCGTCCAGGACGCCCGCCATCCCGAACTCGTCGGCGGCGGCGACGAGATCGTCGTCGTCGCCCACCGCCGCAACGGCCAGCTGATCCTGACCGCGGCGAGCGTCGCCGGCGTCCCGATCTTCGCCGTCATCGACACGGGATCGGAGATCACGATGGGCAACCTCGCGCTCCAGGCGAAGGTGTTCGGCGCGCGCCGCGCGCCGGTCCCGCGGCCGATCGTGCTGACCAGCGTCACCGGCCAGACGCTGACGGCCAACCTCGCGACGTTGCCGAGCATCAAGATCGGCGGGCTCGACCTCGCCGGGGTCAGCGTCGCCTTCGCCGACGCGCCGCCGTTCCGTCTGTTCGGGCTCGAGAAGAGCCCGGCACTCCTGATCGGGACCGACGTGCTCGAGGCATTCCGCCGCGTCGCGCTCGACTTCCGCGGCCGGCGCGTACGCTTCACCCTGCGGCGTTGAACGGCCGCGAGGTGACAGCGACGCCCGGCGTCGCTACATCGCCGTCATGCAACAATCCAAGGTGAACACGGGCAAGGGCAGCACGCGCTCGCTGGCCCGGCTGGCGGCGGTCCAGGCGCTCTACCAGCGTGAGATGGCGGGCGGCACCGTCCCTGGGCTCCTCCACGAGTTCCACCGCCACCGGCTCGGCGCGACGATCGAGGACGCGCAGTACCGCCCGGCCGACACAGACTTTTTCGACGACCTCGTCGCCGGCGTCACCGCGCGGCAGGACGAGATCGACGCGCGAATTACGGCGAAGCTCGCCGCCGGCTGGGCGCTGCCGCGGCTCGACCGGCCGCTGCGCGCGCTGCTCCGGCTCGGCGTCTACGAACTGATCGCGCGGCCCGACGTCCCGCCGGTGACCGTGATCGACGAATATATGAACGTCGCCCACGCCTTCTACGACCGGACCGAGACGGCATTCGTCAACGGCCTGCTCGATGCCGTCGCGCGCGACGAGCGCGGCGAGGTGCGGGCCGACGGGGCGACTGAGTGAGCGGGTGCGCGAGCGCGACCTGATCGCGAGGCTGCTCGCGCCGCTGGCGACATCGCCGGTCGCGCGCGGGCTCGCCGACGACGCCGCGGTGCTCAGCCCGCCGCTCGGGCGCGACCTCGTCTTCACCCACGACATCGTCGCCGCCGGCATCCACTACCTGCCCGGCGACCCGGCGGAGGCGGTTGCGGCGAAACTGGTCGCGGTCAACCTGTCCGACCTTGCCGCGATGGGCGCGCGACCGCTCGGCGTGCTGCTCGGGCTCGGGCTGGCGGACGAGGACGACGCATGGCTGGCGGCGTTCACCCGCGGCCTCGGCCGGGCACTCGACCGTTACGGCGTGGCGCTATGGGGCGGCGACACGGTGCGCGGGCTGGCGGCGGCGGTGCTCGGGCTGACTGCGGTTGGCGAGGTCGTCGCCGGCGCGGCGCTGTCGCGGAGCGGGGCACGGGCAGGCGACGCGGTCTGGGTCAGCGGGACGATCGGCGATGCCGGGCTGGGCCTGGCGATCGCGCGCGGCGAGGGCGTGCCGGACGCGTTCCTGCTCGACCGTTTCCGCCGCCCGACGCCGCGCCTCGCGCTCGGCCGGGGGCTGGTGGGGGTCGCGAACGCGGCGATGGACGTGTCCGACGGGTTGCTGCTCGACGCCAGCCGATTGGCGGCGGCGAGCGGGGTTGCCGTGACGATCGACCTCGCGGCGCTTCCGGTGTCGCCGGCGGCGGCGGCGCGGACGGTGCGCGACGACGCCGGGCTGGCGGCGCTAGCGACGGCAGGAGACGACTACGAGCTGCTGTTCACGGCAGCGGCCGGGGCGGCGGTGCCGGCGGGGTGTACGCGGGTCGGGTCGGTCGCGGCGGGGGCGGGGCTTACGGTCGTCGGGCTTGAAGGCGCGGTGATTGAGCCGGCGCGGTTGGGGTACGAGCACTAGGTGGCGCGGGCGAGGCCCGCACCGGCGTCGGACGGGTTCGGTCGCCGGCGGGCCGACCGCCCCGCCCGACGGGCTGGCGCGAGTCCGCGGCTAAGCCGCCGACCGCGAAGACGCGGTCACCGCCTTAGCCGCGGCCGCGCTGCGCCTCACTTCGGTCCATCCCTTCCGGTCCGCGTCCCACCCGCCGAATTGTTCGTCTGCGTCCCCGACCCCAGCGCGCCGACGCCGCCGAAGATGTCCTCGAGCAGGCCCGAGTTGCGGCCCAGCGTCGGCGTCTTGTCGCGGACCGGGTGGATGCTCGCGACCTGCTCGAGCCCGCGGGTTTCGACCTTGGCGACGTTGCCCTTGGCGTCGAAGCTGATCTTGGTGATCGCCTGGCTGACCGCCTTGGGCTGGAGGAAGGCGATCTGGCGCGTGTTGCGCGACACGTAATACCATTCGTTGGCGTCGAACTCGGCGGCGAACGTCGGGCGGCCGAGCGTCTTCTCGACCGAGCTCTTGTTGTCGACGCCCGGCTGGATGGCGGCGAGCAGCGGCGCGTCGACGATATAGCCCTGGTTCTGGCGGATCGTCGAACAGCCGCCGGCAAGCAGCGCCGTCGCGGCGAGGATGAAGATGGGACGGATCGTCACTTGGGCCACTCCTGCGCCGGCGGGGCGTTGCGCACGCGGGCGAACGCCTCAATATGCGACAGACCCCCCTGCCGACAAGGCCGCCATGTCCCTGCTCGCCAAGACGTTCGACCGCCTCCGCCGTCCTGCTGCCGCTCCGCCCGGCGACGCGCTCTATCGCGCGATCGTCGCCGTGGCGCGCGCGCCCGACTGGTATCAGGCCGGCGCGGTCCCCGACACGGTCGACGGGCGCTTCGACGTCGTCGCGCTCGTCCTCGCGCTCGTCCTGCTCCGGCTCGAGGGCGACGAAGGGGCGCGGCAGTTCTCGGCCGACCTGACCGAACGCTTCATTGCGGACATGGACGGGTCGCCTGCGCGAGCTCGGCATCGGCGACCCGACCGTCGGCAAGCAGGTCGGTCACATGGTCTCGGCGCTCGGCGGCCGGCTCGGCGCGTACCGCGACGCGTTCGCCGGGAGCGATGACCTCGGCGCGGCGCTCGCCCGCAACCTTTATCGCGGCGGCCCGGTCGACTCCGCCGCGCTCGACTGGGCCGAGCGGCGCGTCCGCGACTTGGCCGCGCGGCTGGCGGCGACGCCCGCCGATACGCTGATGGCCGGGCGGCTATGACGCCCGAGCTGTCGCGGATCGTGCGGGCCGACACGATCGGCGTCACGTCCAAGGCGAGCACGGTCGTCGCCAGGCCGGACGAGCGCGCGGCCTTGGCCAAGCGCTTCGACTTGCTGGCGCTCGACGAACTGGCCGCCGAGCTCGACATCGTCCGCGACGCCGCCGGCATCCGGGTCACCGGCACGATGCACGCGCGCGGCGAGCAGGCGTGCGTCGTCTCCGCCGAGCCGGTCGCCTTCGCGCTCGACGAGCCCATCGAGCTGCGTTTCAGCGAGGCGGCGATCCCCGACGGCGACGAGGTCGAGCTGGGCGCGGCCGACCTCGACGTCATGCCGCTCGACGGCGACGCGCTCGACCTCGGCGAGGCGGTGGCGCAGTCGCTCGGCCTCGCGCTCGACCCCTATCCGCGCGCGCCGGACGCCGCGCGGGCAGCGGCGGCAGCGCTCGTCGTCTCCGAAGCCGAGGCCGACCGGATCGCCGCCGCCGACAAGGCGCGCGCCAGCCCGTTCGCCGTGCTGCGCGACCGCAACTGAAGAAAAGGCTGTCCTACACGCCCGTCGCCCGGCAGAGTCGGACGATGCCCTTTTTCTCGCTCTCTCCCTACCGCCCGTCCGCCGCCGCGCCGGTGCGGGGAGTGGGGTGGGGGGGTGCGTGGCACGACTTTCATCAACTTTGGAATATTGTTACGCGGACGACTCTGGGGAGCGGTATGGGCCCGCTGAACCTCGCCGACGTCTTCACCCCGGGGGGCCTCGCCGCGCTCGGGCAGGTCATCATGATCGACCTCATGCTGGCGGGCGACAATGTCGTCATCCTCGGCACGCTCGCCGCCGGCCTGCCGGAGGCGGCGCGCAAGCGGGTGCTGACGATCGGCGTCGCGCTGGCGCTGGTGTTCCTCATCGGCTTCGCGCTGCTGGCGACGCGGTTGCTCCAGGTCGTCGGGCTGACACTCGCCGGCGGGCTGCTGCTGCTGTGGGTCGGGTGGAAGCTGTTTCGCGAACTGCGCCGCGGCCAGGTCGGGCATGCGCCGATCGACGCGTCGGCGAAGAAGCCGAAGACGGTCAGCCAGGCCGTCGTCCAGATCGCGCTCGCCGACCTGTCGATGAGCCTCGACAACGTGCTCGCCGTCGCGGGCGCGGCGCGCGACCACCCGACGGTGCTCCTCGTCGGGCTCGTCCTGTCGGTGACGCTGATGGCGGTCGCGGCCAACTATATCGCCAGGATCATCGAGAAGAACCACTGGATCGCGTACATCGGGCTGGCGGTAATCGTCTATGTCGCGGGGTCGATGATCGTCGCGGGTACCCACCAGGTCATGCCCCACGTCAACCGCCTGCTCGGCTGAGGCGGCGGTGGCGGGCTGGACGCTCGGCATCATCGGCGGGTCGGGGCTGTACGCGATCGATGCCCTGGTCGACGCCGAATGGCGGGCGGTGGCGAGCCCGTGGGGAACGCCGTCGGACCTGATCCTCCACGGCCGGATCGGCAAAGTCGAGGTCCGCTTCCTGCCGCGTCACGGCCGCGGCCATCGTATTCCGCCGGGCGAGGTCGACGCGCGGGCGAACATCGACGCGCTGAAGCGGGCCGGATGCACGGATCTCCTTGCGATTTCCTCGGTCGGCAGCCTGCGCGAGGAGCTCGAGCCGGGTCGCTTCGTCGTCATCGACCAGTTCATCGACCGCACCGTGGCTCGGCCGGCGAGCTTCTTCGGGACGGGCCTCGTTGCCCATGTGTCGATGGCGGAGCCGGTCTGTCCGCGGCTGTCGGGGCTGGCGGCGGCGGCGATCACCGCGGCGGGCGGGGCGCTGGCAGAGGGCGCGACGTACCTCGCGATGGAGGGGCCGCAGTTCTCGACGCGGGCCGAAAGCCGGCTGTTCCGGGAGTGGGGTGCCGACGTCATCGGCATGACGGCGCTGCCCGAGGCGCGGCTCGCGCGCGAGGCCGAGCTGCCGTACGCGCTCGTCGGCATGGTGACCGACTATGACGCGTGGCGTGACGATTCCGCGTACGTCGAAGTCACGGAAATTTTGGCCCGGATGAGCGCGAACGGCGCGGTCGCGCGGCGACTGGTCGAGGCCTTCGCTGCCGCGCTGCCGCCCGAGCGGACGCCGTCGCCGCTCGACACGGTGCTCGACCACGCCATCCTCACCCCGTCCGGCGCGCGCGATCCCGCGCTGGCGGCGAAGCTCGACGCGGTCGCCGGGCGGGTGCTCAGTGGAAGTCGCGCGACGCCGGCATGACGCGGGTATTGCGCGGGTGGCCGTGCGCCGGCGGATGGGCGAGGTCCTCGTCGCCGCGCGTCGTCGGCGGGCGCGTCGGGGACAGTGCCGACAGCCGGTCGAGCTCGGCCGAGCGGTCGACGATCCGCGTCGCCATGACGTGGACGACGCCTTCCGGGCTGCGCTGGACCTGCCCCTCGACGAGCATCAGCCGCGCCGCCATCACCGCGCGGCGGTACTGGTCGAACAGCCGCGCCCAGATGACGACGTTGGTCATCCCGGTCTCGTCCTCGAGCGTCACGAAGATCGCGTTGCCGTTGCCCGGGCGCTGGCGGACGAGGACGATACCCGCCGTCTTCACCCGCCGCCCGTCGCGCGTCGCCGTCGCCGCCGCGCTCGTCAGCACGCCCTCGGCGGCGAAGGCGGCGCGGGTGAAGGCCATCGGGTGCGCCTTGAGCGACAGCCGCATCGTCGAGTAATCGGCCGCGACCTGCTCGCCGGCCGACATCGCCGGCAGGTTCGCCGCCGGTTCGGGGCCGAGCTCGCGCGCGTCGGCGGCGGCGAACAGCGGCAGGACGTCGGCCGGGGTCCGCCGCGCCTCCCACAGCGCCGCACGGCGGTCGAGGCCCAGCGAGCGGCAGGCGTCGGCGTCGGCGAGCAGCCGCAGTGCCGCCGGCGGCAGCTTGCCCCCTCGGGCGAGGTCCTCCATCGTCGCATACGGCCGCCCGGTGACGAGCGTAGCCGCCCACGCCTCGCGGAAGCCGTCGATCTGGCGCACGCCGAGGCGCAGCGCGAAGTCGCCTCCAACGGGCTCGAGGCTGTTGTCCCAGCCGCTGGCGTTGACGTCGATCGGCCGCACCTCGACGCCGTGGTCGGCGGCGTCACGGACGATCTGCGCCGGGGCGTAGAACCCCATCGGCTGGGCATTCAGCAGCGCCGCGGCGAACACCGCGGGGTAGCGGCACTTGAGGTACGACGAGACCCACACCAGCCGGGCGAAGGCGAGCGCGTGGCTTTCGGGAAAGCCGTAGCTGCCGAACCCCTCGATCTGGCGGTAGCAGCGGCGCGCGAAGTCTTCGTCATAACCGCGCGCGACCATGCCGCCGACGAGCTTGGTCTCGAACTGCTCCATCGTGCCGACGTTGCGGAAGGTCGCCATCGCCCGGCGCAGCAGGTTGGCCTCGCTCGGCGTGAAGCCGGCGGCGACGATCGCCAGCTTCATCGCCTGTTCCTGGAACAGCGGGACGCCGAGCGTCTTGCCGAGGACGTCGCGCAGCTCGTTCGGGTCGTGCGGCGGGGCGGGGGCGGGGAAGTCGTGCGGGTCGATCCCCTGGCGGCGGCGCAGATACGGGTGGACCATGTCGCCCTGGATCGGCCCCGGGCGGACGATCGCGACCTGGATGACGAGGTCGTAGAGCTCGCGCGGGCGCAGCCGCGGCAGCATGTTCATCTGCGCCCGGCTCTCGACCTGGAACACCCCGATGGTGTCGCCGGCGCACAGCATGTCGAAGACGCGGGCGTCGTCGCTCGGAATATTGTCGAGCGTGTACTGGCGGCCGAGGTGCGTCGCGATCAGGACGAAGGCGCGGCGGATGCACGACAGCATGCCGAGCGCGAGGATATCGACCTTCATCAGCCCGAGCGCGTCGATGTCGTCCTTGTCCCACTCGATGAAGGTGCGGTCGACCATCGCGCCGTTGTGGATCGGCACCGTCTCGTCGAGGCGGTCTTCGGTCAGCATGAAGCCGCCGACATGCTGCGACAGGTGGCGCGGGAACTTGAGGATCTGCCCGACGAAGTCGCCGAGCCGCGCGATCTCGGGGGCGTCGGGGTCGAACCCGCTCTCGGCGAAGCGCTCGCGCTCCATCGTGCTGGCGAAGCTGCCCCAGACCGTGCTGCCGAGCCGCGCGGTGACGTCCTCGGTCAGCCCCAATGCCTTGCCGACCTCGCGCACCGCGCTGCGCGGGCGGTAATGGATGACGGTCGCGGCGATCCCGGCGCGCTCGCGGCCGTAGCGGCGGTAGATGTATTGCATCACCTCCTCGCGCCGTTCGTGCTCGAAGTCGACGTCGATGTCGGGCGGCTCGCGGCGCTCCTCGGAGATGAAGCGCGAGAACAGCAGGCTGTTCTTCAGCGGGTCGACCGCGGTAATCGCCCAGCACGAAGCACGTCGCCGAATTGGCCGCCGACCCGCGCCCCTGGCAGAGGATACCCTGGCCTTGCGCGAAGGCGACGATGTCGTGGACGGTGAGGAAATAGGCGGCGTAGTTCTGCCGGGCGATGATCGCGAACTCGTCGGCGAGCAGGCGTTCGAGCTTGTCGGGGACGCCGTCGGGCCAGCGCTCGCGTGCCTTGGCCCGGGTCAGCGCCTCGAGCCAGCTCTGCGGCGTGTGGCCGGCGGGAATCGGCTCGCGCGGATATTCGTAGCGGAGGTCGTCGAGGTCGAAGGCGATCCGCGCGAGGAATTTCCCGGTTTCGGCGACGGCATCGGGTGCGTCGGCGAACAGCCGCGCCATCTCGGCGGCCGGCTTGAGGTGGCGCTCGGCATTGGCGGCGAGCATGCGCCCTGCGGTCTGGATCGTCCGCTTCGTGGCGATGCACGTCAGGATGTCGTGGAGCGGGCGCTGCGCCGGCGTCGCGAACAGCGCGTCGCCGACGGCGATCAGCGGCAGCCGCGTAGCGCTGCGCAAGCTCGATCCGCGCCGCAAGCCGGCGGCGGTCGCGCCCGGCGTGGAGCATCGTCGCCCCGAGCCACACCCGCCCCGGCGCCGCCGCGCCGCAGCGCGTCGAGCAGAGCGGCCGGCTCGCCGCCGGGCAGGACGATCAGCAGCAGGTCGTCGAGATGTCCGAGCAGGTCGGCGACGCCCAGGATGCATCCGCCCTTCTCGGCACGCAGGTTGCCGATCGTCAGCAGCCGCGTCAGCCGCCCCCAGCCGCGCCGCGTCGCCGGATAGGCGATGATGTCGGGCGTGCCGTCGGCGAACACCAGCCGCGCGCCGCTGACCAGCCGGAAGGGTGCGGGGTCGTGCCCGGCCTCGGCCGCCTTGTCGTTGGCGTCGCGCAGCGCGACCCACGCGCGGACGACGCCGGCGACGCTGTTGCGGTCGGCGATGCCGAGCCCGACGAGCCCGAGCCGCAGCGCCTCGGCGACCATCTCGTGCGGATGCGACGCCCCGCGCAGGAACGAGAAGTTCGTCGCCGCGGCGAGCTCGACATAAGCGGGAGCAGGAGGGGGGCCGGTCACGCGAACACCCCGTGCAGATACCAGTCGGGGGTCGCCTTCTCGACGCCGTAGAGGCCGTGGCGGAACACCCAGAAGCGCCGCCCGCGCCCGTCCTCGACCCGGTAATAGTCGCGCGTCAGCCCCTTGCCGTCGCGCCGCCGCCACCATTCGGCGGCGATCCGCTCCGGCCCCTCGGCGCGGGTGACATCGTGGCGCGCCGCACGCCAGCGGAACCGCAGCGGCGGGCCGTCGGGGACGGCGGCGATCACCTCGATCCGCTGCGGCGGGTCGAACAGGTGGAGCGGGCGCAGCGGCGGCTCGCCGGGCTCGGGCACGGGCCACGGCTGCAGCCCGGCGCGCGCGGCGACCGGCAGCTCGAACGCCGCCTGTTCGGGGATATGGCTGTCGCCGGCGGCGAAGCGGCGGACGCGGCGCGGGCCCAAGCCGCGTCGCCAGCCGGTCGAGCAGCGCGGCGAGCTCGGCGTCGGCGACCGCGCCGCCCGCCGAGCTGCCAGCTGCTCCGGGGCGAGCGGCTCGGTCAGCGGCACGGCGAGGCGGATCAGGTCGAAGCCGAAGCCGGGGTCGAGCGGGTCGGCGATCGCGTCGATCCGCTCGCGGAACAGGCGCGCGATGACCGCGGCGTCGCGCGTCGGCCGGCCCGTCTCGACCTCGAGCCGCGCGACATGGCCGTCGCTGCGGAACAGCGCCGCGACGAAGCGCCGCCCGCCGCGGCCGCGCTCGCCGAGCTGCGCCGCCGCCCGTCGCTGAGTGCGTCGAGCCGGTCGAGCGCGGCGTCGACATGGGCGCAGCGGCTCGGCGCAGCGGTGGTCGACGACGATATCCGGCGGGCGCGCGGCGTGGGACGATGCGGACGTCCTCCTCGCCAAGCAGCCGCGCCAGACGGGTGGTCAGCGCCGGGCCGAAGCGCGCGGCGAGCGGCGCGCGCGGGCGGGCGGCGAGGTCGCCGATCGTCGCCAGCCCGGCGCGGCGCAGTGCGCGGTGGGTGTCGGCGTCGACGCGCAGCGCCGCGACCGGCAGCGCGTCGATCGTGCCGCAGCCGAATGACCGCCAGCGCCAACGCTGCGTCGGGCGTGTCGGCGACCGCCGTTGCCGCGGTCACGCTGTGGCGGGCGAAGCGCGCGTGCAGGTCGGCGGCGAGCCGCGCCTCGTCGCCGTACGGGTGCGACGCAGCCGGTGATGTCGATGACGAGGCGCCGCGGCGGATCGGTCGCGACGAGCGGCGAATAGCGCTCGCAGCCGTCGGCGAACCAGTCGAGCAGGGCCGCGTCGGCGGCGGGGTCGGCGTCGATCGCGGCCAGCTCGGGCACCCGCGCGCGGGCGTCGGCGAGCGTCAGGCCGGGGGTGATGCCCAAGGCCGTCGCCTGCGCATCGACCGCGGTCAGGCGCACCGTCCCGCCGACGCGTGCGGTCAGGGCGAACGGCACATCACGCGGCGCGCCACCGCTGCGGCTCAGCCGCTCGGCCGGCAGCAGCGGCAGCCACGCCGCGAGATAGCGCCGCGTTAGTAAAGGTGCCGTCGGCTCGAGACGCGTCGGAAAAGGCACCGCTTGTCGCGGCGGGTCGGCGAAGGCTCTGCGGTCACGGTCCCACTCCATGCGGGCGTCGAACCCGGCGATGCCGCCGCGGTGGCGCAACAGGCTGACGTCGAAGACCGGCGGCCCCGGCGCGTTCGCCGCGAGCCGCCGCGACGGGGCGCTCGTGACGCGCCAGCGGGTCTGGGCGGCGCTCGGCACGGGCTCGCCGGTGCGGACGATGAGCGTGGTCACCCCCGACGCCGCGGCGGCGAACGCCAGCCGCCGCGACGCGGTCAGGTCGAGCCGCGCCGCCGACTGCGGGGCGAGGACCAGCGCCCCGACCGCGGGGCAGCGGACGATGTCGGCGGCGGCGCGGAGCAGCGCGATCGTGTCGGGGGCGATGGTCAGCACGATACGGTCGGGATCGACCCCGATCTCGCCGAGACCCGGTGGGTAGAGCCGACCGTCGCGCCGCTCGCCGCGATCCTCGCCGACCCACAGCAGCGGCTTGCCGCCGCCGGCCCGCAGCGCGACGAGCAGCGCGAACGCCGCCGCGGCGCCGCCGTCATCGGGCCCGCCATACACCTCGTGCAGCGCCGCCCGCGCGAGTCCACCGCCGAGCCGCGCGTCGCACGCCGCCGCCCCCGTCGCGACAATCGCAGCCACGGCCGCGACCCGGGCCGGCCGGGAGCTGTCGGCGCGCAGCCAACTCGGAAGGGTGGCGAGGTTCATTTGTTCTTGTTATGTACTGAACTGCAACGTTGGCAATCCACCGAATCGCTGTCCGGTCACGCCGCGCTTGCCCTATCGCCGCAGCCGCTTTATCCGCGTCGCAGCATGATGAACCGTCATCCGGCAACCGCCGGGCCGGTGTCCTTGCGCCGCCGGCGCGTCGGGCACGGCCCGGTTTCGCCATGACGCCAAGGTTGGGACGGCCGCCCTCGCGATGATCGCCACGCTCGTCTTCTACCTGTTCGCGGGGTTCGTCGTCCTCGGCGCGGCGATGACGATCCTGTCGAAGAACCCGGTCCATTCGGTGCTCTGGCTGATCCTCGCCTTCTTCAACGCCGCCGGCCTGTTCGTCCTGCTCGGCGCCGAGTTCCTCGCGATGATCCTCGTCATCGTCTATGTCGGTGCGGTCGCGGTGCTGTTCCTCTTCGTCGTGATGATGCTCGACGTCGACTTCGCCCGGCTGCGCGCCGGCTTCGTCCGCTACCTGCCTTTCGGCGTCGCGCTGGCGATCGTGCTCGCGACCGAGCTGCTCCTCGTCTTCAGCCACGGCAGCTTCGCGCTCCCCGGCGCCGCGCCCGGCCACGCGCCGGTGGTCGCCGGCATGACCAATACCCAGGCGCTTGGGAGCCTGATCTACACGCGCTACGTCTTCATCTTCCAGGCCGCCGGCATGGTCCTGCTGACCGCGATGATCGGCGCCATCGTCCTGACCCACCGCCAGCGCCCCGGCATCCGCCGCCAGAGCATCGCCGCGCAGACCGCGCGGACGCCGGCGGGCGCGATCCGCGTCGTCGACGCCCCGCGCGGCGAGGGCGTGACGCTGTGATCGGTCTCGGTCACTACCTCGCCGTCGGTGCGGTCCTGTTCGTCATCGGCGTGCTGGGCATCTTCATCAACCGCAAGAACGTCATCATCATCCTGATGTCGATCGAGCTGATCCTGCTCGCGGTGAACATCAACCTCGTCGCCTTCTCGTCGTTCGCCCACGATCTCGTCGGCCAGGTGTTCGCGATGTTCGTCCTGACCGTCGCGGCGGGCGAGGCGGCGATCGGACTCGCGATCCTGGTGGTCTATTTCCGCAACCGCGGGACGATCGCGGTCGACGACATCAACCAGATGAAGGGGTGAGGGTGCGCGCGAGCTCCCTGCCGACGATCGCCCGCGCCACACTCGTCGCGGGGGCGCTCGACATCACCGGCGCGTGCGTCTTCGCGTGGCTGCTGAAGGGCATCGGACCGGTTCGCGTCCTGCAGTCGGTCGCCTCGGCGCTGCTCGACAAGGCGGCGTACAACGACGGACTGGCCAGCGCCGCGCTCGGGCTCGCGTTGCACTTTGCAATCATGGCGATGATGGTCACCGTCTTCGTCGTCACGGCGCGACGCCTGCCGATGGTTACCCGGATCCCGCTGCTGTGGGGCGGGCTGTACGGGCTCGGTCTGTGGACGTTCATGAATTACGTCGTCCTGCCGCTGCGCTGGCCGGCACGCTTTCCGCCGACCGACCCGGGCCAGATCTGGTCGCAGCTGTTCTGCCATATCGTCCTCGTTGGCATGTCGATCGGGCTGATCACGGCGCAGGCGCGAAGCGGGCGCCGCGCATGATCCAGCTCCTCGTTTTCCTGCCCCTGATCGCCGCCCTCATCGCCGGGCTCGGCAACCGCATGATTGGCGACGTCGCGGCGAAGTCGGTGACGACGGGCGCGCTGTTCGTCTCTGCGGCGCTGTCGTGGCTGACCTTCGTCGACGCCGGGCTCGGCCATGGCGCGGCGTACACGCTGCCGGTGCTCGACTGGATCGACAGCGGCGACCTCCACGTCGCGTGGGCGTTCAAGATCGACGCGCTGACGGGCGTCATGCTCGTCGTCATCACGACGGTGTCGGCGCTCGTCCATCTCTACAGCTGGGGGTACATGGCCGACGACCCCGACCAGCCGCGCTTCTTCGCCTATCTCAGCCTGTTCACCTTCGCGATGCTGATGCTGGTGACCGCCGACAACCTCGTCCAGATGTTCATGGGCTGGGAGGGCGTCGGCCTCGCCTGCTACCTGCTGATCGGCTTCTGGTACTACAAGCCGTCCGCCAACGCGGCGGCGATCAAGGCGTTCGTCGTCAACCGCGTCGGCGACTTCGGCTTCTCGCTCGGCATCTTCGGCACGTTCCTAGTCTTCAAGACGGTCAAGCTCGACGCGATCCTCGCCGCCGCGGCGGGGATGAAGGGCGCAAGCTTTGTCTTCCTCGGCATGCCGGTCGACACGATGACGTGCCTGTGCCTGCTGCTGTTCGTCGGGGCGATGGGCAAGTCGGCGCAGTTGGGCTTGCACACCTGGCTGCCCGACGCGATGGAGGGCCCGACGCCGGTCAGCGCACTGATCCACGCCGCGACGATGGTCACCGCGGGCGTGTTCATGGTCTGCCGCCTGTCGCCGATGTTCGAGACGAGTGCGACCGCGCTCGCCGTCGTCACCTATGTCGGCGCGGCGACGGCGCTGTTCGCCGCGACCGTCGCCTGCGTCCAGACCGACATCAAGCGCGTCATCGCCTATTCGACCTGTAGCCAGCTCGGCTACATGTTCTTTGCCGCCGGGTCGGGCGCGTACGGCGCGGCGATGTTCCACCTGTTCACCCACGCCTTCTTCAAGGCGCTGCTGTTCCTGGGCGCGGGTGCGGTGATCCACTCGATGCACCACGAGCAGGACATGCGCTACTATGGCGGTCTGCGCCGGCCGCTGCCGCTGACCTTCGCGGCGATGACGATCGGGACGCTGTCGCTGACCGGCTTCTTCTTCACCAGCGGCTATTATTCGAAGGACGCAATCCTTGAGGCGGCGTTCGCGCGCGGGACGACGGCAGGGACGGTCGCCTTCGTCGTCGGCGCGTTCGTCGCCTTCCTGACCAGCTTCTATTCGTGGCGTCTCGCCTTCCTGACCTTCTTCGGTGCGCCGCGTTGGGCCGGCAGCGAGCACATCCAGCACGCGACCCACGGCCACCACAGCCCAGAGGCCGACGCCGCCCACCCGGCGGGAACGGAGGGCACGCACGACAGCGACGGCGAGGACCGCACCCACGCCCCTGTCGCTGCGCAGGCCCCGGTCGGCACCGCTGGCTATCGCCCGCACGAAAGCCCGTGGACGATGCTCCTCCCGCTCGCCGTGCTGTCGGTCGGCGCGCTGTTCGCTGGGTTCGTCTTCCACACGACCTTCCTCGGCCCCGACGCGGCGACGTTCTGGCGCGGCTCGGCGGTCGTCCACCGCGATCTCGCCGAGGCAACCGAGCACCTGCCGCAATGGGTCGTCTGGTCGCCGGCCGTGGCGTTCTTCCTCGGGCTCGCGCTCGCGGCGCAGAACTATGTGCGCGACCTCGACGCGCCGCGGCGCTTCGCCGACACCTTCCGGCAGGTCTACGCCTTCCTCGTCCACAAATGGTATTTCGACGAGATTTACGGGCTGCTCTTCGTCCGCGGCGCGTTGGTGTTCGGGCGGCTGTTCTGGGCGACCGACCGCAACGTCGTCGACCGCTTCGGCCCCGACGGCGTGACGCGCGTCGTCGGCGACACGGCCGGCCTCGCCCGCCGCTTTCAGTCGGGATACGTCTACAGCTACGCACTGATGATGCTGATTGGCGTCGCGGCGGCGGCGACGTGGTTTGTGCCACGGATGTTCGCGTCGTGAGATCGGTTCATTCGATTCACCATCGCGCGGGGGCAGGGGAGTGACCTTCCCGATCCTGTCCGTCCTCATCTTGCTGCCGCTCGCCGGCGCGGTGTGGGTGCTGCTTGCGCCCGGCAACGACGGCGCGCGGGCGGTGAACGCGCGCATGACCGCGCTCGTTGTCACCGCTATCGAGTTCGTCCTCGGCGTCGGCCTATGGCTCGGCTTTGACCAGGGCTCGCCGGGGTTCCAGTTCGTCGAGCGCGTCGACCTGTTCGCGCCGTTCCTGTCGTGGCACCTCGGCATCGACGGCATCGCGCTGATGCTGATCATGCTGTCGGTCTTCCTGATGCCGCTCTGCATCCTCGCCTCGTGGCAGGATCGCAGAAGCGCGTGCCCGAATATATGGCGGCGTTCCTGCTGATGGAGACGCTGATGCTCGGCGTCTTCGCGAGCCTCGACCTGTTCCTATTCTATCTGTTCTTCGAGGGCGGGCTGATCCCGATGTACCTGATCATCGGCATCTGGGGCGGCGCGCGGCGGATCTACGCGAGCTACAAGTTCTTCCTCTACACGCTGCTCGGCTCGGTGCTGATGCTGCTGGCGATGATCTACATGGCGAGCGTCGCGCACACGACCGACATCCCGACGCTGCTGCGCTTCGATTTCGCGCCCGAGGCGCAGACGTGGCTGTGGCTCGCCTTCTTCGCCTCGTTCGCGGTCAAGATGCCGATGTGGCCGGTCCACACCTGGCTGCCCGACGCGCACGTCGAGGCGCCGACGGCGGGGTCGGTGATCCTCGCCGGCGTCCTGCTCAAGCTCGGCGGCTACGGCTTCGTCCGCTTCAGCCTGCCGATGTTCCCGCAGGCGTCGGTCGATCTCGTCTGGATCGTCGCCGTGCTGTCGGTGGTCGCGGTCGTCTACACCAGTCTCGTCGCGCTCGTGCAGACCGACATGAAGAAGCTGATCGCCTATTCGTCGGTCGCGCACATGGCGTTCGTCACCGCCGGCCTGTTCGTTTTCAATACGCCAAGGGGTCGAGGGCGGGGTGCTGATGATGCTCAGCCATGGGCTGGTCTCGGGGGCGCTGTTCCTGTGCGTCGGCGTCGTCTACGACCGGCTCCACACGCGCGAGATCGCGGCGTACGGCGGGCTGGCCAACACCATGCCGCGCTATGCGCTGTTCTTCCTGCTGTTCACGATGGCGTCGATCGGTCTACCGGCGACAAGCGGCTTCGTCGCCGAGTTCCTCGTCCTGCTCGGTACGTTCGGCGGGTCGACGTGGCTCGCGCTCGGCATGACCACCGGCATCATCCTCGGCGCGGCGTACATGCTCTACCTGTATCGCCGTGTGATCTTCGGCACGCAGGAGCGGGCGGAGGTGCTGGCGATGCCCGACCTGACGCCGCGCGAGATTTCCATCCTGCTGCCGATCGCCGCCGCGGTGCTGTGGATGGGCATCTATCCGACGAGCTTCCTCGCGCCGCTGCGCGTGCCGGCGGCGGCGATCGTCGCGCGGCTCCACCCGGTCCCGTCGCACCAGCTCGCGCCGGTGCTGCGCATCCTGCCGCGCGTGCCGGCGAGCGCGATCGCCGCGCCGGCCAGCGGCCCGGCAGAGCCCAGCCAAGGACCGGCGCAGTGATCGCCCTGACCACCCTCTACGCCTCGGTCCACCTCGCCTCCGTCGAGACGATCCTCGCCGCCGGCGTCTTCGTCGTGCTGATGATCGGCGTCTTTCGCGGCGACCGCAGCCTCGTACCGCTGACGTGGGTCGCCGTCGGCATCGTCGCGCTCGCCGCGGTCCATCTGGGCATCGTGCCGTACCACGGCGCGACGGCGTTCGGCGGGTTGTACGTCGGCGACGCCTACTCGACGTTCCTCAAAGTGCTGATTCTGTCGGGTGCGGCGGTATCGATGGTGCTGGCGCTGCCGTACCTCCAGCAGTCGGCGACGGCGCGGTTCGAATATCCGGTGCTGCTGATGCTGTCGGCGCTCGGCATGTGCATGATGGTCAGCGCCAACGACCTGCTGACGCTCTACGTCGGGCTCGAGCTGCAGAGCCTCGCCGCCTACGTGCTCGCCGCCTTCCACCGCAACGAGGCGCGGTCGAGCGAGGCGGGGCTCAAGTATTTCGTCCTCGGCGCGCTGGCGTCGGGCATCCTCCTCTACGGCATCAGCCTCGTCTACGGCTTCACCGGCACGACGGGCTTCGCCGCGCTGCACGGCATCGTCCGCGGGACTGCGACGAGCGACATCGGCACGCTCATCGGGCTGGTGTTCATCCTGTCGGGGCTGGCGTTCAAGATTTCTGCGGTGCCGTTCCACATGTGGACGCCCGATGTCTACGAAGGCGCGCCGACGCCGGTCGCCGCCTTCTTCGCCGGGGCGCCCAAGGCGGCGGCGATGGGGCTGCTGGTGCGCGTCGCGGTCGACGCGTTCGGCGGCATGATCGTTCGACTGGCGGCAGATCGTCACCTTCGTGTCGATCGCGTCGATGCTGCTCGGCGCGGTCGGCGCGATCGGCCAGACGAACATCAAGCGGCTGCTCGCCTATTCGTCGATCAACAACATCGGCTTCGCGCTGATCGGGCTGGCCGCGGGCACGCGTGAGCGGCGTCACGGGCGTGCTGTTCTACATGGCGGTCTACCTCGTGATGACGCTAGGCAGCTTCCTCGCCGTGCTGCAGATGCGCGACGGCGACGGCGAGCCGGTCGAGACGCTCGCCGCGCTTCGCCGGCCTGTCGCGGACGCGCCCCGGGCTGGCGGCGGCGCTGGCGATGTTCATGTTCAGCCTCGCCGGCATCCCGCCGCTGCTCGGCTTCTGGCCGAAGTTCGCGGTGTTCCAGGCGGCGATGGACGCCCAGCTGTATGTCCTCGCGGTCGTCGGCGTCGTCGCCAGCGTTATCGGGGCGTATTATTACCTGCGGGTCATCAAGACGATGTACTTCGACGACCCCGTTCGCCGCCTTCGCGCCGGCCGATAGCCGGGTCAATTCCGCGATGATGGGCGCAGCGGCGTTGTTCTGCTCGCCGCTCGGCATGTTTGCGATCACGCCGCTCGTGGCGGCGGCGACACGCGCCGCGGCGCGGCGCTGGTTTGAACGGCGCGACTGCCCGGCCGATGCTCCGGTGATCCACCTCGCCACCGTCGGC
Organism: uncultured Alphaproteobacteria bacterium; assembly: GCA_963790285.1. GTDB lineage: Bacteria > Pseudomonadota > Alphaproteobacteria > Sphingomonadales > Sphingomonadaceae > Polymorphobacter_B. The sequence continues at coordinate 368,503 of CAWBNV010000004.1, read as the reverse complement.
TCGACTAACGACTGGCTCGCCGAGCGCCCGATCTGCCCGACGGCAGCTGGGTCCGCGCCGATCTCCAGACCGGCGGCAAGGGCCGGCGCGGGCGACTGTGGGTCTCGGTCGCGGGCAATCTGTTCGCCAGCGTCCTGACGCGGCCGCAACCCGGCGAGGGCCCTCCGCAGCAGCTGTCGTTCGTCGCTGCGGTCGCGCTGGCGCGCGCGCTCGACACGTGGGCCGCGCCCGGGCGGCTCGGACTCAAGTGGCCGAACGATGTCCTGCTCGACGGCGTCAAGGTCGCCGGCATCCTGCTCGAGAGCGGGGCCGGGGCCACGGTCATCGGGTTCGGCGTGAATCTCGCCGGCTATCCGCCCGCGACGGAGCGGCCGGCGACGTCGCTCGCCGCCACCGGATCGCCGCGCCGGACCCGGGCGAGGCGGCGCTGGCGCTCGCCGCCGCCTTCGACGCCGTACGGGCGACATGGCGGGAACAGGGATTCGCCGCCGTGCGCAGCGCGTGGCTCGCGCGTGCCACAGGGATCGGCAGCGATCTCGTGGCGCGGCTGGGCCGCGAAGACGTCACGGGGAGGTTCACGGGAATTGCCGCCGACGGCGGGCTGCAGCTGACGCTCGCCGACGCCTCGGTCCGGACGATCCACGCCGGCGAGGTCTTCGCGCTATGACGGGGAGCGCGTTCTGATGCTGCTCGCGATCGACGTCGGCAACACCAACATCGTCTTCGCGCTGGTCGAGGGCGACGACATCCGCCAGCGGTGGCGAATCTCGACCAGCGGGGACCGGACGGCCGACGAATATGCCGTCTGGCTCAACCAGTTGATGGCATTGGAAGGGGTCGAGCGCGCGCACATCGACGCGGCGATCATCGCCACCGTCGTGCCGCCGCACACTGTTCAACCTCCAGCGCCTGTGCCGCAAATACTTCGCTGTCGAGCCGCTCGTCGTCGGGACGGCGGGCATGATCTACGGTATCACGATCGCCGTCGACAACCCGCGCGAAGTCGGCGCCGATCGCATCGTCAACGCCGTCGCCGCCCACGCCGCCTGCCCGGGCAACCTGATCGTCGTCGACTTCGGCACCGCCACCACCTTCGACGTCGTCACCGAAGATGCTGACGGCAAAGGCGAATACCGCGGCGGCGCATCGCGCCCGGCATCAACCTGTCGATGGACGCGCTCTACAGCCACGCCGCTAAGCTGCCGCGGATCGCCGTCGAGCCGCCGCCGGGGAACGGCGCAGCGCTGGGCACGCAACACCGTCCATGCGATGCAGTCGGGCGTCTTCTGGGGTTATGTCGGCCTCATTGAAGGTTTGGTCGCACGCCTTACATCGGAAATCGGCGGCCCCGTCACGGTCATCGGCACCGGCGGCCTCGCCACGCTTTTCAACCGCCATACTCCGGCCATCGACCGGGTCGATGGCGACCTTACCATTCGCGGGCTCTCCCGCATTCACGCGTACAACTCGAACGGAGCATAATGGCCAACAACAATGAGCGGCGATTCCAAGCGCAAGAACTTTCTCACTCCCGGCGACGAACTGATCTTTCTGCCCCTCGGCGGGTCGGGCGAGATCGGCATGAACGTCAACCTCTACGGCTGTCGCGGTAAGTGGGTGATGGTCGATCTCGGCATGACCTTCGCCGATCCGTCGTATCCTGGCGTCGACCTGATCCTGCCCGACCTGTCGTTCATCGAGGAACGCCGCGAGGACCTGCTCGGCATCGTCCTGACCCACGGGCATGAGGACCACATCGGCGCGATCCCCTATCTCGCCGCCGACCTCGGCGTGCCGCTCTACGCGACGCCGTTCACCGCCGGGCTGATCCGCGGCAAGCTGATCGAGGAGGGGATCGAGAAGGAGGTCAAGCTCCACGTCATCCCCAATGGCGGGTCGCTGACGCTCGGCGATTTCAAGTTCCGCTACGCGGCGATGGCGCACTCGATCCCCGAGGGGAACGCGCCTCGTCATCGACACGCCGTTTGGCCGCGTCTTCCACACCGGCGACTGGAAGCTCGACGACGAGCCGCAGATCGGCAACGCCGTCGACGCCCGAGCAGATGCGCGCGATCGGCGACGACGGCGTGCTGGCGATGATCGGCGATTTCGACCAACGTGTTCAACAACAACGCCAGCGGCAGCGAGGCCGGCGTCCGCGACGGGCTGCTCGAGGTGATCCGCGCGCGGAAGACCGGGCGCGTCCTCGTCACGACCTTCGCGTCGAACGCGGCGCGGCTGCACACGCTCGGCCAGGTCGCGCTCGAGACGGGGCGTCAGGTGTGCGTCGTCGGGCGGTCGATGGACCGCATCCTCGGCGTCGCGCGGGCGACGGGCTACCTGAAGGACTTTCCGCCGGTGCTGTCGTTCGACGCTGCCGCGCGTCTCGATCCGGCCAAGCTGATGATCATCTGCACTGGCGCGCAGGGTGAGCCCGCGGCGGCGCTGAGCCGCATTGCCAGCGGCAGCCACCAGCACCTGAAGCTCGAGCGCGGTGACTGCGTGATCTATTCGTCGAAGGAGATTCCTGGCAACGAGCTGTCGATCGGGATCGTCCAGAACGCGCTCGCGACGCGCGGCGTCGAGGTCATCACCGAGCGGCAGGCGCATGTCCACGTCTCGGGCCACCCGGGCAAGCCCGAGCTCGAGGCGATGTACGGCTGGATCCGCCCGGAGATCGCGATCCCCGTCCACGGCGAGCGCCGCCACATGGAGGCGCACGCCAAGCTCGCGCTCGAGGTCGGCGTGCCGCGGGCGATGGTGCCGATGAACGGCACCGCCATTCGCCTCGCGCCGAACGGGCCGAAGCTGATCGGCCACGAGAAGGTCGGGCGTCTCGTCCTCGATGGCGACGTCATCCTACCCGCCGACGGGGCGACGATGCTCCAGCGGCGGCGCATCATGCATAACGGCTATCTGGCGGCGACGGTCGTGCTCAATGGCGGCGGCAAGGTCGCGGCGCGTCCGTCGATCGTGACGCAAGGCGTACCTGTCGAGGAGGACCATAAGGACTTCCTCGCCGAATGCGCCGAAGCGGCCGAAGCGGCGGCTCGTAGCGGCAACCCGCGTGACGAGGACAAGTTCGCCGAGCAGATCCGCGTTGCCATCCGCCGCGTCGCGCGCGACTGGACGGGGAAGAAGCCGGTTACCGACGTCAGCATTGTGCGGATCTGATCCGGTGCGGCATCGCTGATCCGCCATGCGTCCACTGTCCGCCGTCGTCATTTACCTGCTGTTCTGGGTGTTGACGCTGTTCGCTGTCCTGCCGTGGGGGGTCCGTACGAGCGCGGAGGCCGGCGAAGCGGCGGTGCCCGGCCAGGCCGACAGCGCGCCCGTGCGCCCGCGGCTGCGCGCCAAGGCGGCGTGGACGACGGGGATCTCGGCGGTGCTGTTCGCGCTTTTTTATGCCAACTACGTCCATGGCTGGGTGACGATGGACGACATTCCAGGATGGGGCCCGCGCTAGGCTTCGTGTTCGCGGACGAACGCCGCGGCCGCGCCGATGAGCCCGGGCTGGGGGTGGGTCATCAATTTGACCGTGATACCCGCCATGCGCGCAGCGAAGCGGCCCTTCGCCGCGAAGGCGGCGGCGAAACCCGACCGCGGCAGATAGTCGGCGAGGCGTAGCCCGAGGCCGCCGGCGACGACGACCGCCGTCGCCCCCTGCGCCAGCGCGAGGTCGCCTGCAACGGCACCCAGGTTGAGCGCGAAGCGGTCGAGCGCAGCAGCCGCGAGGTCGTCGGTGCCGGCGAGTGCGCCCGCCCACAAGGTGGCATCGTCGAGCGGCGCGACCGTCCGGCCGGCGCGTGCCGCCAGCGTTGCGCGGATCGCCGCCAACCCCGGCCCGGCAGCGACGCGTTCGACCGAAACCCGCCCGAAACGCGCGCGCAGCCGCTCGACGAGCGCGTCGTCGATTTCGTCGAGCGGGGCGAAGGCGATGTGTCCCCCCTCGGCGGCGACGACGCGCCCGTCGACCAGCATGGCGACGCCGAGGCCCGTCCCGGGTCCGACGACGGTGACGACCCCGGCGAGGTCGAGCGGTCGCTCGGGACCGCACAGCGGCGCGAGCGTGGCCGGGTCCGCGAGAACGGCATGGGCGACGGCCGCGAAATCGTTGACCAGCGTCAGCCGCGCGATGTCGAGGTCGCGCGCCAGCCGCGCCGGCCGCACTACCCAGGGATTGTTGGTCATCCGCAGTACGTCGCCCTCGATGGGGCACGCGAGCGCAATCGCCGCCGCGGCGGGCAGCGGCCGGCCTGCCCGGTCGGCGAAGGCCCGCCATGCTGTCGCCAGCCCGGCATGATCGGCGGTCGCGAAGACGGTCGTCTCGCCTATACTGATCGTGCCGTCCGCTACGGTCGCGATGCCGAAGCGCGCGTGCGTTCCGCCCACGTCGACAGCGACGATCTCGACCCCGTGCATGTCCGGGCGATGGCCGAGCCGGCCCCGAGCGTCAAGCACGCGACGGCTCGGTACCATCGGGCAGGGGCTAGGGTGTCGCCGGGTAAGCCCGGACGGCGGTCGGCACCAGCGTCACCGCCGCTCCGGCTACTACGACCGTATCGAGCGGAGCGCTGACGTCGAGCGTGCGGCCGTCGTCGAGCGTGCACTCGACGCTCGCCCGTGCGCCGGTATGCGCCACCCGGCGCACCGTCGCCGGAACCCCCGATGCACGGGCGGACGCGATGGCGAACTCGTGGGGCCGCACGAAGGCGATCGCCCGCCCATCGGCCAAAGCAGGCGCCGTGTTCGGCAGCCGGACGCCCGCAATGTCCACGCCGCCGCCGGCCACCCTGCAGTCGAACCGCGTGGCGTTGCCGATGAACCCTGCGACGAACGCCGTCGCGGGACGGTTGTAGATCGCATCGGGCGCGCCGACCTGCTCGATCCGGCCATCGTTCATCACGGCGACGCGGTCGGCGAGGTCGAGTGCCTCGTCCTGGTCGTGGGTGACGAAAATGGAGGTAAGCCCCATCGCCTCGTGGACACCGCGGAGCCAGCGGCGGAGGTCGTTGCGGACTTTGGCGTCGAGCGCGCCGAACGGCTCGTCGAGCAGCAGCACGGTCGGGTCGACCGCCAGTGCCCGCGCCAGTGCGACGCGCTGCCGCTGGCCGCCCGACAGCTGCGCCGGATAGCGCCGACCGAGGCCGGGCAGCTGAACGAGTGCGAGTAGCTCCTCGACGCGGGCGGCGATGGCGCGAGCACTCGGCCGCTCCGTGCGACGGCGTACGGTCAGGCCGAAGGCGATGTTGTCGGCGACGCGCATATGGCGGAACAGCGCGTAGTTCTGGAAGACGAAGCCGACGCGTCGCTCGCGGGCCGGCCGCCCACCGACGTCCTCGCCGGCGAAGGTGACGCTGCCGGCGTCGGGAAAGTCGAGGCCGCCGATGATCCGGAGCAGGGTCGTCTTGCCCGATCCGCTCGGACCGAGCAGCGCGAGGAACTCACCCGGCCGCACGTCGAGATCGACCCCGTCGAGTGCGAGGTGATCACGGAACCGCTTGGTCAGCCCGGCAACGGCGACAGTCAATGCCCGCCTCCCGCGATCGCGTCGCCGAATCGCCACTCGAGCAGCGACTTGGCCACGAGCGTCACGAGGGCGAGGCCTGCAAGCAGCGATGCGACGGCGAAGGCAGCGACATAATTATATTCGTTGTACAGGATCTCGATATGCAGCGGCAGGGTGTTGGTCAGTCCGCGGATGTGCCCCGACACGACTGAAACAGCGCCGAATTCGCCCATCGCCCGCGCGTTGCACAGCAGGACGCCGTAGAGCAGCCCCCAGCGGATATTGGGCAGCGTCACGCGGGTGAAGGTCTGCCAGCCGCTGGCGCCGAGCGACCGTGCCGCCTCCTCGTCGCTCCGGCCCTGCTCCTCCATCAGGGGGATCAGCTCGCGGGCGACGAAGGGGAAGGTGACGAATATCGTCGCGAGCACGATGCCGGGAACGGCGAAGACGATCCTGACGTCATGGTCGCGCAGCCATTCGCCCGCCCAGCCCTGCAGCCCGAACAGCAGGACGTAGATCAGTCCCGAAACGACCGGTGAGACCGACAGCGGCAGGTCGATCAGGCTGACGAGGAGGCTCTTGCCCCGGAAGTCGAACTTGGTGATCGCCCACGACGCGCAGAGGCCGAACACGATGTTCAGGGGAACGGCGATGGCGGCGACGGTCAGCGTCAGACGCATGGCCGCGAGGGCGTCGGGCTCGGCGACGGCGGCGCGGTAGGCGCCGAGGCCCTTCGCAAAGGCGCCCGCGAACACCGCAGCGAGGGGCAGGGCGAGGTTGAGGAGCAGGAACGCCAATGCCGCCGTGATCAGCAGCCAGCGCAGCCAGCGAGGCTCGCCGCTGCTCACAGCGGGGCCATGCGGCGACGCTCGATCGCCTGCACCACGTTGATCGCCAGGAGCACGGCAAAGGACGCGGCGAGCATCGTTGCCGCGATCGCCGTGGCGCCGGCGTAGTTGTACTGCTCGAGCTGCTGGACGATGAGCAGCGGGGCGATCTCGGATCGGAACGGCAGGTTGCCGGCGATGAAGATGACGCTGCCGTACTCGCCGACGCCGCGGGCGAAGGCGAGCCCGAAGCCGGTGGCTAGCGCGGGCGCGATCGCCGGCAGGATGACGCGCGTGAAGGTCTGCCGCCGCCCGGCGCCCAGCGTCGCCGCCGCTTCCTCGACATCGCGACCGAGGTCGGCGAGCACCGGCTCGACGGTGCGGACGACGAAGGGGAGGCCGATGAACGTCAGCGCGACGACGACGCCTAGCGGCGTGAAGGCGACCTTGATCGGCAGCACGCGGCCGATCCACCCGCCGGGCGCGTAAAGCGCTGTCAGCGCGATACCGGCGACCGCGGTGGGCAGGGCGAAGGGCAGGTCGACGAGCGCCGAAGCGACGCGCTTGCCCGGGAACGCGTAGCGGACCAGCACCCACGCGACGAGGAGCCCGAAGACGCTGTTGATCGCGGCCGCCAGCGCCGCCGCCCCGAAGCTCAGCCGATAGGCGGCCAGGGCTCGACGCGAGAAGGCAATAGCGGCAAAGTCGTGCAGCCCCAGCCCTGCGGTCTTGAGGAAGATCGCCGACAGCGGGATCAGTACCACGGCGGACAGATAGAAAAGGGTAAGGCCGAGCGTGAGGCCGAACCCCGGGATCACGCGCCGCGACCGCGTCGGGACGGCCGCGGTCGTCAGCGCTTTGCCGCCTCGAATATCTGGTCGAAGACGCCGCCGTCGTCGAAGTGCGCCTTCTGCGTTCGCGCCCAGCCGCCGAAATTGCGGCTGATAGTGAACATCTGCACCGGCTTGAACTGCGCCGCGTATCGGGTCGCCACGGCAGGGTCGCGCGGGCGGTAGAAGTCGTGGGCAATGATCTCCTGCGCCTGTGGCGTGTAGAGGAAGCGCAGGTACGCCTCGGCGACCTTGGCGGTACCGTGCTTCGCGACGTTCTCGTCGACGACCGCGACCGGCGGCTCGGCGAGGACGCTGACCGACGGCGTGACGATCTCGAACTGGTCCCCGCCGGCCTCGTGCGTTGCGAGATAGGCCTCGTTCTCCCACGCGAGGAGGACATCACCCTGGCCGCGCTGGACGAAAGTGGTCGTCGACCCGCGCGCGCCGGAGTCGAGCACGGGGACGTTGTGATAAAGCTTGGTCACGAAATCGCGCGCCTTGGCCGCGCCATAAGTCTTCGTCGCATAGCCCCATGCGGCGAGATAATTCCAGCGCGCGCCGCCGCTCGATTTCGGATTGGGCGTGATCACCGCGATGCCGGGTTTCACGAGGTCGTTCCAGTCGTGGATGCTCTTGGGATTGCCCTTGCGCACCAGGAACACGATCGTCGAGTAATACGGGGTCGAGTTGTTCGGCAGACGCTTCTGCCATGTTGCCGGCAGCAGGTGCGACTTTTCGGCGATCTGGTCGATGTCGTAAGCGAGGGCGAGCGTGACGACGTCCGCTTCCAGCCCGTCGATGACCGAGCGCGCCTGCTTGCCCGAGCCGCCGTGCGACTGGTTGATCGACACCACTTCGCCCGTCTTCGCCTTCCAGTCGGCGGCGAAGGCGGTGTTGATGTCCTTGTACAGCTCGCGCGTCGGATCGTAGCTGACGTTGAGAATGGTCGTCGCCGCCGCGGCGGAGGCGGTACCCGCAACTGCTGTCAGCACGAGTACCAGGCCCATGACCGCGCGCATCTGTCGACCCCTCAAGTAGAAGTCGGCAGCCTATCTCCAGCACCTTGATAGGCAATCGCCGAAATCATTGCCGGCGCGATAGCTGGGCTTCGGCCACTAACGCTGCGGCCGTGGAACCAAGTGTTGCGGCCGCTTCTGCCCGCAGGCGCTTGTAGACGCGCAGCACCATCCTGTGCCATTCACGCCCGACGAGCCTCGGTTCAGCGCGTACCCGGCCCCGCCGGCGGGGGCGCGTGCCCAAGTCTCTGCGGGTGTGGTGGAATTGGTAGACGCGCCGGACTCAAAATCCGGTTCCGCAAGGAGTGTCGGTTCGACCCCGACCACCCGCACCAACTGGTTTCGGTAAAAGCGGCAGCGGTGGCCCTCGGGTACCGGATCAAGGTGCGAGCAGGTGGTCCCGAAACCGCTCGCGCAGTTCGGTCTTTAGGAGCTTGCCCGTCGCGGTATGCGGCAGCGCCTCCACGAAGACGACGTCGTCGGGAATCCACCACTTGGCGATGCGCGGGGTCAGCCAGGCCAGCACGTCCTCTTTGGCGACGTCGGCCCCGGGCGCACGGACGACAATCAGCAGCGGGCGCTCGTCCCATTTGGGGTGGGCGACGCCGATCACCGCCGCTTCGTGGACACCCGGGCAGCCGATGGCGGTGTTCTCGAGGTCGATCGAGCTGATCCACTCGCCACCGGACTTGATGACGTCCTTGGCGCGGTCGACGATCCCCATGTAGCCGAGCGGATCGATCGTGGCGACGTCACCGGTGTCGAACCAGCCGCCGGGTCCGGTCGCCGGCGCGTCGGCGGCAAAATAGGTGTCGACGATCCACGGACCGCGAACGAGCAGCCGGCCGAACGCGACGCCGTCGCGCGGCAGCTCGGTTCCATCGTCGGCGACGATCTTCATCTCGACGCCGAACAGTGCACGTCCCTGGCGCGCCTGAAATGCAGCCTGCTCCGTCGCCGGCAGCGCGGCAACCTCGGGCGTCGGCGCACCGATCGTGCCGATGGGGCTCATCTCGGTCATGCCCCACAGGTGGCTGACAGTGACCCCGCGCTCGGCGAAGGAGGCGATCATCGACGGCGGCACCGCCGACCCGCCGATGTTAACGCGGCGCAGGTCGCCGAGAGCGCCGCCGCTCGCTGCGAGATGCTGGAGGACGCCGAGCCAGATCGTCGGCACGCCGAGCGCAAAGTCGACGCCTTCATCGACAATCAGGTTGGTCAACGTCGCGCCGTCGAAGTGGGACCCGTTGAGGACGAGCGCCGAGCCGGCGGCGGCGGCGGCGTACGGCACGCTCCACGCGTTGACATGGAACATCGGTGCGACCGGCAGGACGACCGACCGTGCGCCGAGCGCCAGGACGTCAACCCCGGTCGCCGCCAGTGCATGGAGGACGGTCGAACGGTGGCTGTACAGCACGCCCTTGGGATTGCCGGTCGTGCCGCTGGTGTAGCACAGCCCTGCGGCCTCGCTTTCGTCGAGGTCCGCCCAGACGAAGCTGTCGTCGCCGGCGGCGATCAGCTCCTCGATGCTGAGCACCTCGAGTCCGATCGAAGGCAGGTGGTCGCGATCCGTCAGAGCGACGAAGTGGCGGACGCTCGTCAGCTGCGGCGCGAGTCGCTCGACGAGCGCCGCGAAGCTGATGTCGAACAGCAGCACGCGGTCGCTCGCGTGGTTTATGATGTAGACGAGCTGGTCGTCGAACAGGCGCGGATTGACCGTGTGGGCGACGCCACCCGCACCGCCGATCGCGTACAAGCATTCCACATGCCGCCAGGTGTTCCACGCGAGCGTCCCGACCCGGTCGCCGCGGCCGACGCCGAGCCGGGCAAGCGCCGACGCCAGCCGCCGCGACCGCGTCGCGATCTCGCCCCACGACGTCCGGTGGATACCGCCTTCGACCGCGAGGCTGACGATCGCGCGAGCCGCGTGGTTGGTCGCGGCGTGGTCGAGCAGCCGCCACGTGACCAGTGGCCAGCCCTGCATTCTCCCACCAAGCATGCCGTCGATCCCCCTTTTCGCGTCAGCCTACCAGCGCGCGGGGCACCGCGCCAATTTGCTTGACAAGATGGAACAGATAATGAACATGTGAGAGCAACAAGGAGAACGCAATGATCGCCGTCCTGATCTGCACGCTGTTTAGTGTCGTCATGCTCGGCACGCTGCTCGGCGGCATAACCTATGCGATCGCGCGGTCGCGGCATCGTGTTGTCGCGGCACTGTCCTATGCCGCCCCGATCGCAATCGGCGCGCCGGCGTTCAGCGCGCAGCTTGCCTGACGCGCCGGGCGGCGCGGATGCCGAAGGGGATCGAGACGACATAGCCGAGGCTGAGGAGCGACAGCGTCATCCACGGCACGGTGAACAGCGCGCCGGCGAACAGGCCCACGCCGAGTAGCGCGACGAGCCGCCATTCGGCGCGCAGCCGCGCCGATCCCCAGCTGAACGTCGGCATGCTCGAAGCCATCAGTGCAGCGACGACGATCATCACCACCGCACTCGCTACAGCCCGGGTATAGAGATCGCGTGAGTTGCCGAACGCGGGCAGGAGCGGGCCGAGCCACAGCCACACGAAGATCGGGCTGAGGGCGAGGCCCGCACCGACGGGCGCGGGTACGCCGACGAGACCGCGGCGGGCTCCGGCCGGAGCGGCGGTGCCGATGCCGGCGTTGAACCGCGCCAGCCGTAGCGCGCACGTGACGGCGTGGGCGAGCGCGACGATCCAGCCGAACGCCGGCAGGAACTGGAGCGCCCACAGGTACATGATGAGCGCCGGCGCGACGCCGAAAGCGATCACATCCGATAGCGAGTTCGAGCTCCGCCCCGAAGCGGCTCGTCCCCTTGAGCAGTCGCGCGATCCGCCCGTCGATGCCGTCGAGAACGCCCGCCATGACCACCGCGGCGGCGGCCTTGTCCCATTCGCCGGCGATCCCGAAGCGGACGCCAGTCAGTCCGAAGCACAACGCGAGGACGGTGACCGCGTTGGGGATCAGCGCGCGGATCGGGATCACGCCGACGCGGCGGGGTTCGGTCACCCGTACTGCCCGCGCCGAGCGATCATCGGCGGCTCACTGCGTCGCGCCTGCCGCGATGCCCGGGCTGCCCCGCCGCGCGAGGATCGTCTCGCCGGCGACGCAGCGCTGGCCGGGGAGCACCTCGACCCCGTAGCCGGCCGGCAGATAGACATCGACGCGACTGCCGAAGCGGATCAGCCCGACCCGCTGCCCGGCGACGACGCGCTCGCCGGGGTCGACGAAGCGGATGATCCGCCGCGCGACCAGCCCGGCGATCTGGGTGAAGCCGACCCGGGTGCCGTCGCTCCCCTCGACGACGAAATACTGGCGCTCGTTGTCGTCCGACGCCTTGTCGAGGTCGGCGTTGAGGAACTTGCCGGGGACGTAGGCGATCCGGCTGATCGCCCCGCCGATCGGCGAGCGGTTCACGTGCACGTCGAACACGTTCATGAACACCGACACTCGCGTCGCGACGAGTTCGCCGAGGCCGCCATCCCCGGCGAGCTGACGCGGCACGGCGACGGTCGCGACCATGCTGACCATCCCGTCGGCCGGGGAGACGAGCAGCCCATCACCAGACGGGGTGGTCCGGGCCGGATCGCGGAAGAACAGCGCGATCCAGACGGTGAGCCCCGCGAGCAGCCATGCGAGTGTCGTCCAGTGCAGCCCGAAGCCGACCAGGAGGGTCGCCGCCGCGGCCACCCCGACGAACTTGCGCCCCTCCGGGTGCATCGGCGGCAGGTGATATTTGGCCGTCGCCGGCAGGGCAGCTTTCGTGGGCGTCACCGCCTCGGGCAGGTCCGTACTAAGCATCTAACGCACTTAGGCGCTCGCCGCCGGGGTGACAATCGGGACTGCGCCTGCCACACCGACGCGGGGGGATGCCGGATGCCGATCGACGCCTTGTGTCTGTTCTGCGGCTCGCGGCCCGGCAATGACCCTCTCTATGGCGAGCTTGCTTCGGGTCTTGGCGCGCTGACCGCCGCGCGCGGAATGACGCTCGTTTATGGTGGCGGCAGCAACGGCCTGATGGGGCTCGCCGCCCGCGCCGCGCTCGCCGGCAGCGGTCGTGTCGTGGGTGTCCTGCCCGAGTGCCTCGCGGCGCAGGAGGTGGCGCAGGACGGGCTGACCGAACTGATCGTCACGACGACGCTCCACGAGCGCAAGGCCGCGATGTTCGCCCGCTCCGGCGCGATCGTCGTCCTGCCCGGCGGCATCGGTACGCTCGACGAGCTGTTCGAGGTGATGACGTGGCGCAACCTCGGCCTTCATGAAAAGCCGATCTTCCTACTTGGCAGCGCGTTCTGGCGACCGTTCATGGACCTGCTCGGCCATCTCGACCGCTCCGGCTTCGCCTATCCCGGCCTCTTCGCCCTCGTCACGCCCATCGCCGACGTCGCGGCGCTCGCCAATCGGCTCGACCTCGTCGCCGACCGTTGATCGGCACGCGCCGCGCCCCTACAGCGTCCTCCGAGCGAACGAGGAAGCGCATGGCCAAGATCAAGGTGACCAACCCCGTCGTCGAGCTCGACGGCGACGAGATGACCCGGATCATCTGGCAGTGGATCCGCGAGCAGCTGATCCTGCCGTACCTCGACATCGATCTCATCTATTTCGACCTCGGCATCGAGCACCGCGACGCGACCGACGACAAGGTCACCGTTCAGGCGGCGAACGCGATTCGCGAGCACGGCGTCGGCGTCAAATGCGCGACGATCACGCCCGACGAGGCGCGCGTGGCCGAGTTCGGCCTCAAGCGGATGTGGAAGTCGCCGAACGGGACGATCCGCAACATCCTGGGTGGCGTCGTCTTCCGCGAGCCGATCGTCATCCAGTCGGTGCCGCGCCTCGTCCCCGGCTGGACGAGCCCGATCGTCGTCGGCCGCCACGCCTTCGGCGACCAGTACCGCGCGACCGACTTCCTGGTGCCCGGCCCGGGCCGGCTGACGATGAAATGGGTGGGCGACGACGGGCAGGAGATCGAGCACGAGGTGTTCCACTACCCGTCGCCCGGCGTCGCGATGGGGATGTACAACCTCGACGATTCGATCCGCGACTTCGCGCGTGCGTGCCTCAACTATGGGCTCCAGCGGAACTGGCCAGTCTATCTGTCGACGAAGAACACGATCCTGAAGGCGTACGACGGCCGCTTCAAGGACCTGTTCGAGGAGACGTACGTCAAGGATTTCAAGACCGAGTACGTCAAGCGCGGTCTCGTCTATGAACACCGGCTTATCGACGACCTCGTCGCCTCGGCGCTGAAGTGGTCGGGCAACTTCATCTGGGCGTGCAAGAACTACGACGGCGACGTCCAGTCGGACATGGTCGCGCAGGGGTTCGGCAGCCTCGGGCTGATGACGAGCGTCCTGCTCACCCCCGATGGCAAGACGGTCGAGGCCGAGGCGGCGCACGGCACCGTCACCCGCCATTACCGGATGCACCAGCAGGGCAAGCCGACGAGCACCAACCCCATCGCGTCGATCTTCGCGTGGACGGGCGGGCTCAAGCACCGCGGCCACCTCGACGGCACGCCCGAGGTGACGCAGTTCGCCGAGACGCTCGAACGCGTCTGCGTCGAGACGGTGGAGCAGGGGGCGATGACCAAGGACCTCGCCATCCTGATCGGTCCCGACCAGGCGTGGATGACGACCGAGCAGTTCTTCGCCGCGGTGCGCGCCAACCTCGACGCGGCGATGGCCTGAACCCGTGACAAGGCGTGCATCCTGACGTGACGCATCCGCGGGTCGCGATCGTCACGGGAGGAGCGAAGCGGATCGGAGCCGCGCTCGTCCGCGCGCTCGCCGCTGATCGTTGGCACGTCGTCATCCACTGCCACACGTCGACGGCTGAAGCCGACGCACTGCGCGACGAGCTGATCGCGGTCGGCCAGTCCGCGTCGGTCGTCGCCGCCGACCTGGCGGACCCGGCGGCAGCGGACGTCATCGTCGCCGCGGCGACCGCGGCCGGAACCCCGCGCCTACTCGTCAACTCGGCGTCGCGCTTCGATCCCGACACCTTCGCCGACTTCGCCGCCGATCAGTGGGACCGGCACCTGGCGGTCAACCTGCGCGCGCCGGCGCTGCTGATCCAGGCCTTCGCGGCGGCGGTCGGGGAGGGCAACGGCGACCCGGCGGTCGTCGTCAACCTGCTCGACGCCAAGCTCGCCAGCCTCAACCCCGACTTCCTGTCGTATACCGTCAGCAAGATCGGTCTCGCCGGGCTGACCGAGCTCGCCGCCCGCGCCTTCGCCCCGCGCCTTCGCGTCGCGGCGATCGCGCCCTCGGTCACGCTCGTCAGCGGGCCGCAGTCGCGCGAGAACTTTGCCGCCGTCCACGCGCTCAACCCTCTGCGGCGCGGGGTCGAGGTCGCCGAGATCGTCGCTGCGCTGCGCTTCATCGTCGCGACGCCGACCTACAACGCGCAGACGATCGTTCTCGACGGCGGCCAGCGGCTGCTCGGCCTGCCGCGCGACGTTCAGTACATGGCCGCGACGGAGAGCGCCGAATGACCGACCTGACCGGCCTCGTCCCTACCGCACTCGCGCCGCGGACGCGCCGCATCGTGCTCGACGACCTCGACCTGCTCGTCGACATCGGCTTCCATGCCTTCGAGATCGGCACGCCGCAACGTCTGCGGATCAACGTCGAGGTATGGCTCGACGCGGCCAGCTTCGCCGCCGACGACCGGGTCGATTCTGCCTGGGACTATGACGCACTCCGCACCGGCATCGTCGCGCTCGTCGCCGGCCGCCGCTTCAACCTGCAGGAGACAGTGTGTCGAGCGGTGTACGACATGGTCGCGGCGCGGCTCGGCGTGGCGGCACTGCGCGTCTCGACCCGCAAGCCCGACATCTACCCCGACTGCGCCGCGGTTGGCGTCGAACTCGCGTCGGCGCTGCCCTGATCCGGATCAGAACGTCCGCCCGCACGCTCCGAGGCTCGCCAGAACGAAACGGTAGTCGTCGGCGACGTCGGCAGGAGCATCGAGCCCGGCCGGCAGCCTGGGCGGCAAGCCGCACGCCAGCCGGTACCACAGCAGCGTGTTGCGCACGACCGGCTTGGCCGCCTCGTCGATCACGTCACCGGTCGCCACGACCAGCCGCCGGCCCGCCCCCGGGCGCGTGAGGACGACGAGCGAAAAGGGTTTGCCGTTGGCCGTCGCGACGAAGAACTGGCTTTCGGCCTCGCCCGGGATGCTGCCGGGCACACGGAACGCCGACGTGATCCCGGTGACGACGGGGTCGCCGCTGCGCCGCGCGGTGAGCACCGACCGCACCGTCGCGTCCGCGTCGGCCGACCATGCGACCATCGCCGGCGCGGCGACCAGCACGACCTCGCCGGGCGTGGGGCCGGGCCGGACGAACAACAGGACGTCGTCACCGACCAGCTTCGGCGGGTGCCCGCGATCGTCCGTGGCGACGTCGGTCAGGAAAGTCAGGCGCGGCGCGACTTCGCCCGGTGCGGCGATCGCCGCCGTGGTGACGGCGGTCACGAGCAGGCGGACGCGCCCTGGCGCGACGTCGGGGGCATCGCGCGTTCGCAGCCGTTCGGCCTTGCCAATGGTCGCGCGGACCACGACGGGGGCGGCAAGGCTGAGCGTGACGAGGTCAGCGAAGCTCGGCGTCGCGACGGCCTGCGCCGCGCACGGTCCGGCCGCCGCGAGGTAGCCGATCGCCGCCAAGACCGTGCCGCGGGACGTCACTCGCATCGCCGAACTCCACTTCGGGGCCGCTCGTGCCACTGAGTTCACGCTCGGCTCAAGCCCATGCCGTCACGCGCTGAAACTTGGCACAGCGTTGACAAAGCGGTTGCGGCGCTTTGGACCGGCGGCTACTATTCAGTCATCTAGTCGGACGAGCGCGCAATATATCGCGTGCCGGACGGCGGTCGGGGGGTAGATCGTTTCGCCTCCGATGGTTTGGCGGCGCACCGCGCGCTGAAGGAGTTTGGCTCAAGTTATGGCTTATGCGGATCAGGGAATGAGCCGGGGACGGATGATCGCGCTCGGTGCCGCGATCGTCATCCACGTCTTCCTCGGCTATGCGCTCATCACTGGCCTCGCGCTCAAGGCGATCAAGCACATCGTCGAGCCGATCAAGTCGGTGAACATCAAGGAGGACAAGCCGCCGCCCGACGAGCCGCCCCCGCCGCCGCCGAAGCAGGTCGAGATCCCGCCGTTCGTGCCGCCGCCGGAGGTGACGATCCAGAACGATAGCCCGCCGCCGCCGACGATTTCGACGCAGAGCTTCGCGCCGAGCCCGCCGCCGGCCCCGCCGGCACCGCGTGCCGAACCCGCGCCGCCGCCGGCGCCGCCGGCTCCGACCGGTCCGACGCAGCCGGCGTCGGCGATCGGCAGCTCGACGACGGTGTCCGAGGACGATTACCCTCCGGCGTCGCTGCGCGCCGAGGAGCAGGGCAGGACGGTCATCACGGTGTCGATCAACACCCAGGGGCGCGTCGACAACTGCTCGGTGACGACCTCGAGCGGCTTCCCCAAGCTCGACGACAAGTCGTGTCAGCTGGCAACGCGTCGGTTCCGCTTCAAGCCCGCGCTCCAGAACGGCCAGCCTGTCGCTTCGAGCAAGGTCATGCCGATCAAGTGGCAGATCACGAGCAAGTAACCGGCTGTTCCCGCCCGGCGGCTGCCGGGCGGGCCGGCATCCAAACGAATTCGCGCCAGAATTAAGGAAAGATCAATGGAAACCGTCGCGACGAACAACCCCTACGGCCTGATGCAGGCGCTCCAGCAGGGCGGCATCATCACCCAGGCGATCTTCGGCGTTCTCGTCGTCATGTCGCTCGGCTCGTGGTACATCATCCTCACCAAGTGGTGGGACCAGCGTAAGGTCCTGTCCGACGCGGGTGACCTCGAGAAGAAGTTCTGGGCCGCTCCGAGCCTGAAGGACGGCGCGTCGAAGCTCGGCAAGAACAGCGCCTTCCGCCAGATCGTCGACGACGGCCTGCGCGCCAGCGAGCATCACGAGGGCCGGCTGACCGACAAGATCGACCAGCACGAGTGGGTGACGATGGCGCTCAACCGCTCGAACGCGAGCGTCGTGTCGAAGCTGCAGGGCGGCCTCGCCTTCCTCGCCTCGGTCGGGTCGACGGCGCCGTTCGTCGGGCTGATGGGAACCGTCATCGGCATCTACCGCGCGCTGATCAACATCGGCATCGCCGGGCAGGCGTCGATCGACAAGGTCGCCGGTCCGGTCGGCGAGGCGCTGATCATGACCGCGCTCGGCCTCTTCGTCGCGGTGCCCGCGGTGCTCGGCTACAACTACCTGATCCGCCGCAACAAGAGCGTCACCGAGAAGCTCGGCGACTTCGCGGCCGACGTGCATGGCTATCTGATGTCGGGTGCGCGCGTCGCCACGGAGTTGGTCGCCCCGGCACGCCCGGTCGCTCCGGTCGCGCGTTGAGGGATCGGACAGGAGCCCGCGCATGTCGATGAATGTCGGCTCGCCGAGCGAAAGCGGCGAGGAATTGCCGATGACGGAGATCAACACGACGCCGCTCGTCGACGTCATGTTGGTCCTCCTCATCATCTTTCTCATCACCGTTCCCGTCGTGATCCAGACGGTCCCGCTGAGCCTGCCGAAGGTCGTCAACCTGCCAACGACGACCAAGCCGGAGAACATGCTCCTGTCGGTCGACAGCTCGTGCAACACGTTCATCGGTCAGCGCAGGATCAACTCGAAGCAGGAGCTGCTCGACCTGTCGGTCGCCAAGCTGCGCGACGAGATCGCCAAGCAGAAGGCGGCGGGATCGCGTGCAGAACTGCCCGAGGTGCACATCCGCGGCGACGCCAACATGGAATACCGCTGTGTCGGCGGCGTGATCTTCACGCTCCAGCGCGCGGGCTTCCAGAAGATCGGCTTCATCTCGGAGCCGCCCGCGGGCACGATCACGACGCGCTGAACCAGCTGTTGATTGCGAGCCGGCCGGGTGCCGGCTCGCCAAGGAGTAACCAACCATGGCAATGTCGGTAGGCGGGGGCGGCGACGAAGGCTCCCCGATGATGGACATCAACACGACGCCGCTGATCGACGTCATGCTCGTGCTGCTGATCATGTTCATCATCACGATTCCGATTCAGACGCACGCGGTGAAGCTCGACCTGCCGCCGCCCAATCCGAACCCGCAGGACGTCAAGCCCGAGTTCAACCAGGTGAATATCGACTTCCTCGGTGCGATCTATTGGAACAACAAGGAAGTCACGCTGCCGCAGCTGATCAACTACTTCAAGCAGACCAAGGAACTGCCGAAGGAGCCGGAGCTGCGTCTGAAGCCCGACGCCCTGGCCAAGTACGAAGTCGTCGACCGCGTCATGGCGGCAGCGCAGCAGGCGGGCATCACGAAGATGGGCTTTGTCGGCAACGAGGCTTACGCCAACCAGTAGCGCGCGCCGATCCCGCAGTCGATTGACGCTTCGCAACGGCGCATCATTTCGCTATGGCACCCGTGGCGTGAATTGCGCACCATTTCAACGAAGGAACGATTCATGAAGACTGCCCTGACGATCGCGACCGTCGCCAGCCTCGCTCTCCTCGGGGCGTGCGGCAAGAAGGATGCGGCGACGACCGATGCCTCGACGACGACGACCACGACGACCGATGCTGCCGGCACCGCTCCCGCCGCGACCGACACGTCGATGACCGCCACGACGACCACCGATGCGGCCGCCGACGCGATGAAGACGAAGGCCGACGGCGTCGTTGATGCCGCCAAGGCGGACGCGAGCGCGATGAAGGATTCGACCGACAAGAAGGCCGACGCGATGGTCGACGCCGCCAAGGACAAGGCGAGCGCGATGAAGGACGACGCGTCGAAGCAGGCCGATGCGATGAAGGACCACGCCAAGGCAACCAAGGATGCGATGGACGCCAAGGCGGACGCGATGAAGAAGAACTAAGGGTCTTCATCAGACTTGGAAGGGCCGGGGTGCGATCCCCGGCCCTTCTTGATTCAGGCGATGGTGAGCCGCAAATCCGATCTGCCGCTCGGTACACGTGGCTTTCGCCCCAAGGGCGCTTACCTAGCTATGAGGTGATCAGCTCGCGGATCTTGGCGATCCCGAACCGGAGAGCCTGGACTGGCTTGATGTGCGGCATGGCCGGAACTTCGGCCGGATCGGTGATCGCGTGGAGGATCGCCGGACCGTCCACGGCGAGAAACTCGCGGGTAGTGGCGATCAGATCATTCGGGTGGCGCACGGTGAACCCCGCCGCGCCGCATGCTCGCGCGAAGGCCGCGAAATCGGGATTGGGGAAGCCCGTGCCCTTCGCGGCGGGATAGCCGGCACCCTCCATCTCGAAATGCACCAAGCCCCAGCCGCCGTTGTCGTACACGACGGCCTTGACCGGGAGCCGGTGCTCGACCGCGGTCATGAACTCGCCGAGCAGCATCGTCATCCCGCCATCACCGACGTGGAGCACGACCTGGCGGCCACGGTCGAGCGCCGCGATGCCGTTCGCCATCCCGAGCCCCGTGCCCACGGCGGCATTGTTGAACGACCCGGTCAGCCGCTGACCCGCACGCAGGCGGAGCCAGTTGCCCGCCCACAGCGTCACCTCGCCAGTGTCAGTCACGTGAACGGCGTCGTCGGCGCTCGCGTTGCTGACTGCGCGAGCCACTGCCTGCGGGTGGAGCCTATCGGGCGAGCGCTCGGGATCGGCCTTCGCATCGAGCATCTTCGTCCAGTCGGCTCGCGCCGCGCTCGCCTTCGCCAGGAAGGCGGCGTCGTCGCGCTGAGGCAGGGCGGCGAGCAGCATCGACAACGTCGGCCGGACCGACCCGACGACGCCGAGCGCGACCGGTGCGCGCCGGCCCAGGACATCGGCGCGCTCGTCCACTTGGATGACCCGGCCGTGATCGGGCAGGAACTCGGTATAAGGGTAATCGGTGCCAAGCATCAGGAGCAGGTCCGCCGCGTTCACGGCGTCGGTGCCCGCCGTGCCGCCGATCAGGCCGAGGCCGCCGATCCAGTGCGAATGGTCGAAGGGAAGCAGATCGAGCGCGCGATACGTGTGGACGAGCGGCGCGTGCAGCCGGCGGGCTAGGGCGTCAACCTCGCTTGCGGCACCACGGCAGCCGATGCCGCAGAGCACGGTGATGGTTTTCGCCTCCGCGATGAGGCGTGTGCACGCGTCGACATCGCCCTGAGCCGGCGCGACCTCAGGGCGCGGACGGAGCGTCGCAAGCCCGGGTACGGCGCGGGAGACCCTCGCCTTGAACACTTCGGGCGGCACGCTGATGTGAGCGACACCGCGTTGCCCATAGGCAGCGGCGATGGCCGCGCGGATCGCGGCCGGGGCCTGCTCGGCCGTCGCGATCGTCGTGGTATAGACCGCAACGTCGCGGAACAGCAGGTCCGGGCTGTTCTCCTGCAGCCCGTCGGTCCCGGCTTTGGCCTGTTCGACGTCGCCGGTGATCGCGAGCACGGGCGCGTGGTCCTTGCGAGCCTCGTAGAGGCCGGCAACGAGGTGGGTACCGCCGGGCCCGGTCGTCCCGCAGCAGACGCCGAGCCTGCCTGTCAGCTTGGCCTGCCCGGCAGCGGCGAGCGCCGCCCCCTCCTCGTGTCGGACCCCGACCCATTTGAGGCGCTTTTGGTGGCCGATGGCGTCGGTGAACGGGTTCAGCGCGTCACCAACGATGCCGAAGACCTGCGCCACGCCAAGGTCGGCAAGGGTTTCGACGAGCAGTTCGGCGACGGTGGTCATGGGACAACTCCGCTTTCCTGCGTTGCCCAACGTTCGTCATGCCAAGCAGCCTCGGCAGTTTGGAATTTATCTGCGACCCGAAGGGTGCGTAGGGTGTGTCTGCAGGCTCCCGGTTAGAACAGGGTTCCCTGGGCGCTCGGCACGGAAAACAGGTCCGTGCGGAGCGGGGAGCGGGGGCGGTTGAGGCCGCGTGCGTGTCTTGGCCAGGGCGAAGCGACGGTGGAGCAGCGCGGCGTAGGGACCGAGCCCCTTCATGCGCGTGCCGAAGTCGGGGTCGTTGTCGCGCCCTCCGCGCATCGACCGGATCAGGCTGATGACGTGCGCGGCGCGCTCCGGATAATGCGTGTCGAGCCAGTCGCGGAATAGCGGCGCAACCTCGTGGGGCAGGCGGATCGGCCGGGCGAAGGCACCCACCGCTCCGGCCTCGGCGGCGGCGGCGCAGATCGCCTCGATCTCATGGTCGGTGATCGCCGGCACGATTGGCGCGACCGAGACCCAGACGGGAATGCCGGCTTCTGTCAGGGCGCGGACGGCGCCCAGCCGCCGTGCCGGCGTCGCGGCGCGTGGCTCGAGGGTCCGCGCGACGGTGCGGTCGAGGCTCGTGACCGAGATGACGACGGCGACCAGCCCGTCGCTCGCGAGGGCGGCGAGCAGGTCGCGGTCGGCGACGACGCGGTCCGACTTGGTGGTGATCGACACCGGATGGCTGAACTCCCGGAGCACCTTGAGACAGCCGCGTGTAATGCGCAGGTCCGCCTCAATCGGTTGATAGGGATCGGTGTTCGTCCCCATCGCCAGAACGGTCGGGACATAGCCGCGGCGCGACAGTTCGGCGCGCAGCAGCGACGGCGCGGTCGGCTTGGCGACGAGGCGCGATTCGAAGTCGAGACCCGGCGACAGCCCGAGGTAGGCGTGCGTCGGCCGCGCGAAGCAGTAGATGCATCCGTGCTCGCAGCCGCGATAGGCGTTGACCGATCGGTCGAACGGCACGTCGGGCGAGGTGTTGCGGCTGATGATCGTTCGCGGGCTCTCGCGGGTGACGGTCGTGCGCAGCGGGGGCCGGTCGTCGTCGACGATGGTGCGGGCGTCGAGCCAGTCGCAGTCGGCCTCGTGCCCGCGTGCATCGAAGCGGGCCGACGGCGTGTTCGCGGTCGCTCCGCGGCCTTTGACGGGTACAGCCATGCGGCCGCATTAGCCGAGCGGAAGGAACAGATCAAGAACAATTCCGCGCTGGTGATCGTCGCCGCAGCCGCTCGCCTTGCGGCGTCAGCGCTCGCGCAGGCGCGGCATCAGCTCGACGAAGTTGCAGGGACGGTGGCGGCTGTCGAGCTGGTCGCGCAGGATGCCGTCCCAGCCGTCCTTCACCGCGCCGGTCGAGCCGGGCAGGGCGAACAGATAGGTACCGCGGGCGACGCCGGCGGTGGCGCGCGACTGGATCGTCGAGGTGCCGATCGTCTGGAAACTCAGCCAGCGGAAGAGTTCGCCGAAGCCGGGAATTTCCTTGTCCCAGACGGCGGCGAAGGCTTCGGGGGTGACGTCGCGGCCGGTGACGCCGGTGCCGCCGGTGGTGATGATGCAGTCGATTTCAGGGTCTTCGATCCATGCGTTGAGGCAGCGGGTGAGCTCGGGCACGTCGTCGCGGACGATCGCGCGCGCCGCGAGCATGTGACCCGCCGTGACGATTCTCGTGACCAGCGTGTCACCGGACCGGTCGTCGGCCGTGGTACGCGTGTCGGACACGGTGAGCACGGCGATGCGCACGGGCTTGAAGGTGAGGGTGGGGTCGATCGGCATGGCCGCTGTCTAGCGGCGTCGAGCCTGCAAAGGCCAGCCTGTGCTGCCTAAAGCGTCGCGACCACCGTCGTGTCGTCGGGCAGCGCCGGGGCGAGGGCCGGCGCGACGACGGGGAGGAGCGGGGCGGTCAGCGTCGGCCTGACCGTCACGGCGGCCGGCCCCGGCATCCCCGGGAACTTCGGCCACTGTCCGGCGGCGAGCGCGTCGATCGACGGCGGCGCGTGGCCTTCGCGCAGCTGGTACATCCAGTAATTCTTCAGGACGACCTCGACATAGTGGCGCGTCTCGCGGAACGGGATCGACTCGATGAACAGCAGCGGGTCGCCGTTGTCGCGCACGGTCGCGTTCCACTTCTGCACCGATCCAGGGCCGGCGTTGTACGCGGCGATCACCTTGGGCAGCAGGCCGCCCGTGTAGCTCATGTCGCGCAGTTCCTCGAGGTACGACTGGCCGCAATCGATATTGAACTCGGGGTCGCTGAGGTCGCGGGCGACGACATCGACGACCGAGCCGTCGGTCATCCGCGCCTGCACGCGCTTCGCCGTCCCCGGCATCAGCTGCATGATGCCCTTGGCCCCGGCCTTCGACGTCGCCGAGGTGACGAAGCTGCTCTCCTGGAGCGCGTGGGCGAAGACCAGCCCCTTGTCGACCCGCCAGCCGTGCGCCGGGTTCCATTCGGGAGCCGGATAGCGCGCGCTGAGCGGCGGATCGATGCCCTCGGGCGGATGGTGGGCGAGCCAGTATTGCGTCGCCGGCAGATTGAGCCGCGCGGCCAGCCGCAGGATCGCCGGATAGTTGCCGGTGTCCGCGGTCGCGGCGAGGTAGCGGAGCTCGCGGTCGGCCAGCCCGATCTCGCCGATCTCGACCAGCGCCGCGGCCCGCCGCGCGCCGGGCAGCGCCGACAGGTGGTTCCAGTCGGCCGTGATGAAGTCGGGCTCGCTCCAGTCGAGCGGCTGGGCGAGGCCGAGGGTGCGCCGGGCGAGCATGCCGTAGAAGCTGTCGGCGCGTGCCGCGGCGGCCTGCAGGCGCTTGGCGACCTCGGTCGGCTTGCCGCATGCGAGATAGGCGCGCGCGGCCCAGAAGTTTGCCGCCGGCGCGATGTCCTCGGCCCCGAAGCGCAGCGACACGGCGTCGAACGCCGTCGCCGCGGCCGCGCAGTCGCCGCGGCGGAACGCTGCCAGCCCCGCGGTCCAGCCGCCGAGCGCCGACCACGTGCTGCTCCCCGCCGCCGCCGCGTGGCCGAGCCGTTCGGCGGCGAAATCGTCACCGGCCCCGTACGCGCTCCACGCGGTGCGCTGGAGCCATTCGGCGGCGACGTCGGGCGACAAGGTCGGGGCGGCGGCGGTGACGATCGCCTCGGCTTCGGCATTGCGGTCGGCGGCGAGCAGGGGTTTGAGACGCGCGATTACGGCGTCGTCGGCGCTGTCGCCGCGCGCCGACTTCGGACCCATCGCCGGCTGGAAGCTGACGCTGCGGAGCAGCCGCTGCGCGGGCAGCGCCATGCCGGTGCCGCGCGCGGCGATCGCGACGAGGTGCGGGGCCTGCGGCAGGTCGAGGTTGGCGGTCAGCCAGTCGGCCGGAACCCCGCTCCGCCCAGGTGCGCGGGCGATGAACAGCTGCGCCTTGGCGCTGGCGTGGAGCGGGCCGTCGGGCAGCGCGGCGAGCGCGCCTTCCGCGGCGGCGAAGCGCCCGGCATCGATGGCGAGGAAGATCGCGCGATAGGCGGTGCGCTGCGTCGGGGTGAGCTGCGGCGGCACGCGGCGCTGCGCCTCGGTGATCGGGGTGTAGCCGGTGACGACGATCGTCTTCGCCTCGTCGGCGAGTGCGGCGAACGGCAGCAGCACGGCGGCGAGGGCGATCAGTCGCTTCAAGCCAGCCTCGCCTTGAACGCGCACAGGTCGGCCCAGGCGAGCGCCTTGTGGCCCGGGTGGAGCAGCAGGTGCGCCGGGTGGAAGGTCGGCATGATCGCGACGCCGTCGACCTCGACCCAGCGGCCGCGCTGGCGCGCGATGCCGGCGGTCGATCCGGTCAGCGCCGTCGCCGCGGCTTGGCCGAGCGCGAGGATCGCCTTTGGTCGCGCCAGCGTCACCTGCCGCTGGAGGTAGGGCAGCGCCGCGCGGCTCTCGACCGGCGTCGCCGGGCCGCTGCCCGGCCACTGGACGGCGTTGGCGAGGTAGGTGTCGGCGCGCGACCGGCCGATTGCAGCGAGCATCCGGTCGAGCAGCGCCCCGGCGGCATCGGCGAACGGCCGCCCCGCGGCGGTATCGGCGGCGGTCGGCCGGTCGCCGACGACCATCGCCGCGCCTGGCGTGCCGTCGGCGAACAGCGCCGCCGGGTACGCCTCGGCAAGGGCCGCGGCGAGCGCGGCGAGGCTGTCGGCGTTGATCGTGGCGGTCGCGGCCGGCGCGGCGACGGGGAGGGGCGCGACGATCGTCGGCGCGGCGGCGGCGAGCCACGCGAACGGCACCTCGCCGACGATCGCGTCGACGCCGGCGCCGACCAGCCAGCCAAGGGCGGCGGCAAGCTCGGCGCGGTCAGGCTGAGTTCCCCCGGTCATCGGCCGCCAGTGTGCGGCGGCGCATCCTCTGGTCAAGCCGCGTCCCCGTGCGTATCTGACGAACGGCGTTGTTTTCACGACGTGTCGTGGGGATCGGAGCGAGGACAGGATGAGCGACGGCGAGACGGGAACCGGCCGCGAGGCGATGCCGTACGACATCGTCATCGTCGGCGGTGGGCCGGCCGGCCTGTCGGCGGCGATCCGGGTCAAGCAGGCGGCGGCGGCGAAGGGAGCCGACATCTCGGTCTGCGTGCTCGAGAAGGGCGCCGAGATCGGCGCGCACATCCTGTCCGGCGCGGTGGTCGATCCGCGTGCGCTCGACGAGTTGCTGCCCGACTGGCGCGACCTCGAGTCCCCGCTGACCGTCCCGGTGACCGACAACCACCACTGGGTACTGACGGCGAAGAAGAAGATCGACTTTCCCCACGGCCTGATGCCGCCGTTCATGAACAACAAGGGCTGCTACACGCTGAGCCTCGGCAACTTCTGCCGCTGGCTGGCGACGCAAGCCGAAGCGCTCGGTGTCGAGATCTTCCCCGGTTTCGCCGCGGCCGAGGTGCTGTTCGACGAGCAGGGCGCGGTCAAGGGCGTCGCGACCGGCGACATGGGTGTCGCCCGCGACGGCACGCGCAAGGACAGCTACACGCCGGGCCTCGAGCTCCACGCCAAGTACACCTTCTTCGCCGAAGGCGTCCGCGGGCACCTGTCGAAGCAGCTGATCCGCCACTTCGACCTCGCCAAGGACGCCGAGCCGCAGGTCTACGGCATCGGTATCAAGGAACTGTGGGACATCGATCCCGCCAAGCACGTGCCGGGTCGGGTGATCCACACGCAGGGCTGGCCGCTCGACGACGAGACCGGCGGCGGCGGCTTCCTCTACCACCAGGCGAACAACCAGGTCGCGCTGGGGTTCGTCACGTGGCTCAACTATTCGAACCCGTACCTGTCGCCGTTCGACGAGATGCAGCGGTGGAAGACGCACCCCGCGATCAAGGAGATCCTGACCGGCGGTCGCCGCGTCAGCTACGGCGCGCGGGCGATCAACGACGGCGGCTGGCAGTCGGTGCCGAAACTGACCTTTCCCGGCGGGGCGCTGATCGGGTGCAGCGCCGGCTTCGTCAACGTGCCGCGGATCAAGGGCAGCCACACCGCGATGAAGACCGGCATGATGGCCGCCGACGCCGCGGTCGACGCGATCCTGTCGCAGCGCGGCGGCGACGAGCTGACCGCTTATGGCGAGGCCTACAAGACGAGCTGGGTCGAGGCCGAGCTGCGTGGGGTGCGCAACACCCTGCCGGCGGTCGAGAAGTTCGGCAACGTGATCGGCACCGGCATTGCCGGCGTGACGATGTGGCTCGAGCACTGGGGCGTGCGGATGCCGTTCACGCTCGGGCACCACAAGGACAACGAGGCGCTCAAGCGCAAGGAGCATGTCCACCCGATCGTCTACCCCAAGCCCGACGGCGTGTTCAGCTTCGACAAGCTGACGAGCGTGTTCCTGTCGAACACCAACCACGAGGAGGACCAGCCGGTCCACCTGACGCTGCGCGATCCGACGATCCCGGTGCGGATCAACCTGCCGCTCTACGACGAGCCGGCGCAGCGCTACTGCCCGGCGGGAGTCTACGAGATCGTCGAGGAGAGCGTCGGGCCGCGCCTCCAGATCAACGCGCAGAACTGCGTCCACTGCAAGACGTGCGATATCAAGGACCCGACGCAGAACATCAACTGGGTCGTCCCCGAAGGCGGCGGCGGGCCGAATTATCCGAATATGTAAGCAGGGCTGGCCGCGATCGACCAGGCAGGGCAGATCGCGGCGTATGAAGGAGGTTGGTCGATGCTTCTCGTGCTTGGCCTCGTGCTGGCCGCGTCGCTGCCCGTGGCAGATCACGCCGATGCACCCGCGCTCCGCGCCGGGGACAGCTGGCGCTACAAGAACATCACCGAGTTGCAGGGGAAGTTCAGCGAGACGCACGACGAAAGCAGCGTCGAGCGGCTCGAGGGCGACGTTGTCCTGCTGCGCGTCCACCAGGTCGATTCGACACTGCAGCCGACCGAGGTGCTGGTCGGGACGGACTGGGCGCGCTCGCGCAGCGTCGACGGCAAGGAACAGGTAGTCAACCGACCGTTCGATTTTCCGCTCGTGCCGGCGAAGACGTGGACGGTCGAGTATAGCGAGGACGAGCCGAACCGGAACCTCGCGCACGAACGCTTCGCCATCAACTATCGCGTGGTCGGCACCGAGCAGGTGACCGTCCCGGCGGGCACGTTCAGCGCGATCAAGATCGAGGCGACCGGCCGCTGGACCGCGACGACCGCGCCGTCGACGACCGGCGTCGCGGTCACCCGCAGCGACGACCAGGGCGCGGCGGTCGTCAACCGCGTCGACCGGCGGAACGCGCGCGAGGTGACCGGCCGCCTGTACAAGGCGTTCTGGTACGCCCCCGAGGTCAAGCGGGCGGTCAAGATGGTCGAGGAATTCTACAACACCGCCGGGCAACGCAGCGAACGCCGCGAGTCCGACCTCGAGGCGTTCAACGCCGGCAAATGAGCGTCGTCGCGGGTTGAGTTTCGAGCGCCCTTGACGGGGCGCCCGCAAGTCTCACCGGCGTCGCTCAGCAGCGCCTGCACGAAGGCCTGTCCTACACCGGTATCCCCGCGCTATCGTTGCCGCATGACCCGTGCCACGCTTCTCCCGCCGATCTCTCTTCGCCATTCGCCCGGCGCCGAGCCTCGCCGAACGAACCAAGCCCTCCGCCACGTGGCGAGACCTTCGTCAACTTCCGCGCTGCTGCTAACCTGCCTGGTACTCGCCGCCCCGGTGGGCGCGACGCCGCGACTCGCCACCGCGAGCCATGACTATCTGCTCGGCCGCTTTGCCGCCGCCGATAATCGCCCGGGGGACGCCGCGCGCTATTTCGGCGCGGCGCTGAAGGCCGACCCGAACGATCCGGTGCTCGAGCGGCGTGCGTTCGACGCGGCGCTGACCGCGGGCGACGAGCGGCTGGCGACGAGCCTCGCGCGCGACCTCGATGTGGCCGGGCAGGGCGACGCCGCGACCGCGCTCGTCCGCCTCGCGGACGCTTTGCGGCGCAAGGACTATAAGGGAGCCGACGCGGTCAGGGGATTGCCCGACACCGGCTATGCGGCGGTGGTCGCGCCCGTCGTCGGCGCGTGGGCCGCGTTCGGCCGCGGCGACGTCGATGCCGCGCTGGCGCTCGTCGATCCGGCCAAGGCGACCGGCATCGCGCGCAGCTATCTGACCGAGCATCGCGCGATGATCCTTGCCGCCGCGCACCGTCCGGCCGAGGCCGCGCCGCTGTTCGTCGCGATGGTCGGCGACGAGGCGCGCAATGTCGACCGGCTGCGCATCGCCGGGGCGGCCGCGCTCGCCGCCGCTGGGCAGCGCGACGCGGCCGCCGGGCTGCTCGCCGTCGGCGACGCCGATCCCGTGCTCGCTGCGGCAGCCAAGCGGCTCGCCGGGGGGCAGCGGCTCGACAGCGTCACCGAGCCGCGCGTCGGGATCGCCTATCTCGCGACACGGCTCGCGGGCGACCTCGCACGCGAGCGGCCGGTGCCGCTGGCGACGGCGTTCGCCCGCGTCGCCACCTTCCTCGCGCCTGAAGTCGGCGAGACGTGGCTCGTCGCGGGCGACGTCCTCGCCCGGTCCGGGAACGGGGATGCGGCGCTGGCGGCCTATGCGCGCGTGCCCGCCGACGACGCGCTCGCCGGGGCGGCGACGCGGCACCGCGGGGCGGCGCTCGCCGATCTCGGGCGCAGCGACGAGGCGCGGCGCGTCCTCGCCGCGGCAGCGGCCGAGCCGGGCGCGACCGCCGACGATTGGCGGCAGCTCGGCGACCTCGAGCGCCGGCTCGGGCGGCACGCGGCGGCGGCGACCGATTACGACCGTGCCGTGCGCCTCGCCGGCGACCGGCCGCCGTGGCCGCTGCTGTTCTACCGTGGCACGGCGTACGAGCAGGCGGGCGACTGGACGCGCGGCGAGGCCGACCTGCGCGCGGCGCTCGCGCTCGCACCCGACGAGCCGACGGTGCTCAACTATCTCGGCTATGCGCTGCTCGACCGCAACCAGCAGCTGCCCGAGGCGACCGACCTGATCGCGCGGGCGGCGAAGCTGCGCCCCGACGACGGCGCGATCGCCAACTCGTTCGGCTGGGCGCTGTACCGCGCGGGGGATTTCGCGCGCGCGGTGACGGTGCTCGAGGGCGCGGCGCGGCTCGAACCCGGCGACGCGACGATCAACGACCACCTCGGCGATGCGTACTGGCGGGCCGGGCGGCGGCTCGAGGCGCGCTTCCGCTGGCGCGCGGCGGCCGACCTCGCCCCCGAGCCGGCCGAAGCGGCGCTGCTGGCGAAGAAGCTCGACTACGGCCTCGACGTCGCGGTCGCCCAGGCGGTGAAGTGATCGAGCCTGCGCCGGCGAAGGTCAACCTCGCCCTCCACCTCCGCCGCCGCCGTGCTGACGGCTATCATGACCTCGAGACGCTGTTCGCCTTCACCGCCTTCGGCGACACGCTGCGGGTCGAGCCGGGGAGGGGGCTGAGCCTCGCTGTCGAAGGGCCCTTCGCATCGGCGTGCGGCGACGGCGACAACCTCGTCGTCCGCGCCGCGCGCGCGCTGGCAGCGGCGGCGGGGATAGCCCCCGACGCGACGCTGACGCTCGACAAGCGGATCCCGGTCGCGGCCGGGCTCGGCGGCGGATCGGCCGACGCGGCGGCGGCGCTGCGCCTGCTCGATCGGTTTTGGGGGCTCGGCTGGCCGATGGCACGGCTCGCCGAGGTTGCCGCGCCGCTCGGGGCCGACGTCCCCGCGTGCGTCTTCAGCCGGACGGCGGTTGGCATGGGCAAGGGCGACGCGCTCGAACCCTGCGACCTCGGCGTCGCCGGCACCGCGATCGTGCTGGTCAACCCGCGCGTCGCCG
The DNA here is from genome assembly GCA_963790285.1 of uncultured Alphaproteobacteria bacterium. Taxonomy (GTDB): domain Bacteria; phylum Pseudomonadota; class Alphaproteobacteria; order Sphingomonadales; family Sphingomonadaceae; genus Polymorphobacter_B. Next base: position 338,299 of record CAWBNV010000004.1, on the reverse strand, counting down.
TGCCGACGGGGCCGGTCTTCGCCGGCTGGGACGCGGTCGATCGCGGGCCGCTCGTCGCCGCCGACTGGGCGCGTGCGCGTAACGACCTGACCGCCCCCGCCATCGCTATCGCGCCGGCCGTCGCCGAGGTCCTTGCCGCGCTCGCCGCGACGTCGGCGACGCTCGTCCGCATGTCGGGGTCGGGAGCGACATGCTTCGCGCTGTTCGCCGACCGCGCCGAGGCCGATGCGACGGTCGCCGGGCTGGCGGCGGCGCACCCCGGCTGGTGGAGCGTAGCGACTACCCTCATCTAGACGCGTCGGACAATTCTGTTGCACTGCAGTATGAGCCATGCTCAAATATTTTTGATCGGCACTCAAAAACCGCTTGACGGCGTTCTGAGCCGGGCTTAGATCGGCACTCAGTTGTTCTGAGTGCAACTCAACGCAAGGAGTACCGCCATGGTCACCCGCTTCATCGTCGCCGCCCCGCTCGCCCTCGCGCTCGCCACCGCCTTCGTCGGCGCCGCGGTTCCCGCCTTCGCCGGCACGACGCAGGCGCAGTGCGAGGCGATGCCCGGCCAGCTCCGCGCCGCCTCGACGACCGCCGCCGCCCCCGCCCAGCAGCGCGCGGCGATCCTCATCACGACCGGCGAGCGTCTGTGCGCCGACCGCGCGCACGAGGAGGCGGGCAAGAAGTTCGCCGCCGCCGCGCACATCCTCGGCGTCGACACCGCCGCGCTGGCCGCGCCGACCGTCACCGCGTCGGGCCAGTAAGCCTTTCGCCCGCGCCCGCGGGCACCGCCTTCGACCCAGAACTGGCCGCGCTCTTCGGGGCGCGGCCTTTTTCGTTGCGCTGGCGGGCCCGATCGCGGAGACGAGGGGCATGGGCCTCGACCTGACTTTCACCGGCGCGCGCGCGACGCTGACGCTCGACCGACCGGCCAAGCGCAACGCGATCGACCTCGCGATGTGGGAGGAGCTACCGCGCCTCGTCGAGGCGGCGATGGCCGATCCCGCGGTGCGGCTGCTCGTCGTCACGGGCGCGGGCGGAATGTTTTGCGCCGGGGCCGACATCGGCGAGTTCGCGGCCCACGCCGCCGATCCCGCATGGCGCGCGCGCAACAACGCCGCCATCCGCGCCGCCCAGACGACGCTCGCCCGCGCGCCCAAGCCCGTCGTCGCGGCGATCGACGGCGACGCGATCGGCGGCGGGCTCGGCCTCGCGCTCGCCTCCGACGTGCGGCTCGCGACACCGAGGGCACGGCTGGCGATGACGCCGGCCAAGCTCGGCCTCGTCTACCCGCTTCACGATACGAAGCTGCTCGTTGATCTTGTCGGCCCGGCGCAGGCGAAGCGGATGTTGTTCACCGCGCGCCTGCTGTCGGCGGCCGAGGCGGCGCGGATCGGTCTGGTCGACGAGGTGGTCGACGATCTGGCCGCCGCGGTCGACGAGTTCGCCGCCCGCGTCACGGCGCTGTCGGCGACGACCCAGATCGCGGCCAAGGCGATGGTCCGCCGCATCCTCGACGGCGCGAGCGACGACGACGCCGAGTCCGCCGCGGAATTCGACGCGGCCTTCACCGGCGCCGATTTCGCCGAAGGCGTCGCCGCATTCCATGCCAAGCGCCCGGCGCGTTTCGGGAGCGCCGCATGACCTTCGACAAAGCCAAGCTGCCGAGCCGCCACGTCACCGTCGGCCCCGAGCGCGCGCCGCACCGATCCTATTATTACGCGATGGGGCTGACCGCCGAGGACATCGCCAGGCCCTTCGTCGGCATCGCCTCGGCAGGGAACAACTCGGCACCGTGCAACACGACGCTCGACGCCCAGGCCGACGCCGCGCGCGCCGGAGTCATCGCCGGCGGCGGCACGCCGCGGCGGTTCAACACGATCACCGTCACCGACGGTATCGCGATGGGACACCAGGGGATGAAGTCGAGCCTCGTCAGCCGCGAGGTGATCGCCGATTCAGTCGAGCTGTCGATGCGCGGGCACAGCTACGACGCGCTGCTCGCCTTCGCCGGGTGCGACAAGTCGCTGCCGGGCATGATGATGGCGATGCTCCGCCTGAACGTGCCGAGCGTCTTCGTGTACGGCGGGTCGATCCTGCCCGGGCGGTTCGAGGACAGCGACGTCACCGTCGTCGACGTGTTCGAGGCGGTCGGGCGCTATGCAGCGGGGACGTGCCCGCTCGAGCGGCTGACCGCCCTCGAGAAGGTCGCGTGCCCGGGCCACGGCGCGTGCGGCGGCCAGTTCACCGCCAATACGATGGCCTGCGTCGCCGAGGCGATCGGGCTGTCGCTCCCCAACTCGAACATGATGCCCGCACCCTACGCCGGGCGCGGCGAGCTGGCGGTCGCGGCGGGGGAGGCAGTGATGAAATGCCTCGAGCTCAACCTCCGCCCGCGTGATATCTGCACCCGCGCGGCGTTCGAGAATGCCGCCACCGTCGTCGCCGCGACCGGCGGTTCGACCAACGCCGCGCTGCATCTACCGGCGATGGCCAATGAGGCGGGGATCGACTTCACGCTGTTCGACGTCGCCGAGATCTTCAAGCGGACGCCCTACCTGACCGATCTCAAGCCCGGCGGCCGCTACGTCGCGCGCGACCTGTTCGACGCCGGCGGCATCTACATGGTGATGAAGACGCTGCTCGCCGGCGGGCATCTCCACGGCGACTGCATGACGGTCACCGGGCGTAGCCTCGCCGACAATCTCGCCGAGGTCGAGTGGCGCGCGTCGAAGGTCATTCGTCCGGTCGACGAGCCGATCAGCCCGACCGGCGGCGTCGTCGGCCTGCGCGGGTCGCTCGCCCCCGACGGCGCGATCGTCAAGGTCGCCGGGATGGCGCGGCTCCAGTTCAGCGGTCCGGCGCGGGTGTTCGACTGCGAGGAGGACGCCTTCGCCGCGGTCGAGGCGCGGACGATCCGCGACGGCGAGGTCGTCGTCATCCGCTACGAAGGGCCCAAGGGTGGCCCGGGCATGCGCGAGATGCTGTCGACGACCGCTGCGCTGTACGGGCTCGGCATGGGCGAGAAGGTCGCGCTCATCACCGACGGGCGCTTTTCGGGGGCGACCCGTGGCTTCTGCATCGGCCATGTCGGCCCAGAGGCGGCCGACGGCGGCCCGATCGCGCTGGTCGCCGACGGCGACACCATCGCCATCGACGCCGAGGCGGGCACAATCGAGCTATGCGTCACCGACGCCGAACTGGCGCGCCGCCGCGCCGCGTGGGTCGCACCGGTCAACGCCTACCAGTCGGGCGCATTGTGGCGCTACAGCCGCACCGTCGGCCCGGCCTCGGGTGGCGCGGTCACGCACCCGGGTGCGACCGCCGAGCGCCACGTCTACGCCGACTTGTGACCCGCCGGGGCGCGAGGCGTCAGCGTTGGGGCGTGGTCGCGACGGGCGGCGGCGGCGTCGCGAGGATGGCACCGGCCGGCGGCGGCTTGACGCGATCCATGATCGGGTCGCCGTTAACGTCGCGGGGTACGTCACCGCGTGTCGCGCCGCGGAGGACGATATGCGAATCTGTCAGCGACGCCCGCGTGCACGCGGTCGCGCCCAGGAGCAGCAGGATCGGAACGAGGCGGTAAGACATTGCCCTCCATACTACATGGCAGGTGCATGGCAACGCGCCTGACCCTAGCCCCGGTGCTCGACCGCGCGGCGACCCGTGCCGCGGAAGCGGCGACCGGTTTCACTGCGGCGGCGTTGATGTCGCAGGCGGGGGCGTCGGCGGCGCGGGCCATCATCGCGATGTTTGCGCCCCGAGCTGTAGTCGTTGCGTGCGGCACGGGTAACAATGGCGGCGACGGCTATGTCGTCGCGCGCGAACTCGCGGCTGCGGGCGTCGCCGTGACGGTCGCGGCGACCGGTACCCCGGCAACCGCCGCGGCGGTGCAGGCGCGAGCCGAGTGGGCCGGCGCGGTCGTTCCGCTCGCCACAGCCGGACCCGCTCCGCTGCTGGTCGACGCAGTCGTCGGCATCGGCCGGTCGCGCCCGCTCGATGGCCCGCTTGCGGCACACCTTGCGCGGCTGGCACCCCGCGTCGTCGCGCTCGACGTGCCGAGCGGACTTGACGCCGACGACGGCAGCGGCGCGAGCCTTGCGGTCGACGCGACGATCGCCTTCGGCTGCCTGAAGCCGGCGCATCTCCTCGCCGCGCCGCGTTGCGGGCGGGTCGTGGTCGCCGACATCGGCCTCGATACGCGCGGCGCGACGCTGTTCGCCACCGCCGCGCCGCCACCGCTGACCCCCGCCAGCGACGCGCACAAATATTCGCGCGGTGCCGTCCTCGTCGTCGGCGGGGCGGCGGGACGCGGCGGCGCGGCGCGGCTGGCCGCGCATGCCGCGGCGCGCGCGGGGGCGGGTCTGGTGATGATCGCGGCTCCCGCGGCCGCCCTTTTTGAGAACGCCGCGCGCCTGGACGCCGTGATGATCGCTCCCGCGGATGACGCACGCGGGGTTGCACGACTGATCACGGCCAATCGCTTCGCCGCGGCCGTCGCCGGGCCCGGTCTCGACGCCGCCGATACGCGTTTCGCCGCGGTCCTCGCGAGCGGACTACTGCTGGTCCTCGACGCCGGGGTCTTCTCGGCTTTCGCGGGCGCGCCCGAACGGCTGGCCGCCGCGCTGTCCGGCCCGGCCGTCCTCACCCCGCACGACGGCGAGTTCGCGCGACTGTTCGGCGACCTGCCCGGAAGCCGCCTCGAGCGCGCCCGCGCCGCCGCCGCCCGAGTCGGTGCGGTCGTCGTCCTCAAGGGGGCGTTAACGATCGTCGCGGCACCCGACGGGCGCGCCGCGATCAACACGCATGCGACCCCGTGGCTGGCGACCGCCGGTTCGGGCGACGTTCTCAGCGGCGTCATCGGCGCACTCCTCGCGCAGGGATTCGACACCTTCGACGCCGCGTGTGCCGGGGTCTGGCTCCACGGCGATGCCGGGCGCAGGGCCGGGTCGGCGTCGACCGCCGACGACCTGCCGGCGGCGATCGGCGCGGCGGTGGCTGCGCTGTGAGCGCTGACTGGCTTCCGATCGTCCGCCTCGCGGCGCGGGGCGATGGCGTCACGGCGGATGGCCGCTTCGTTCCCGCGACAGTTCCCGGCGACCGCGTCCGCTTCGACCCCTTCGCGATCGATCCCGGACCCGATCACGCCGACCCGCCGTGCCGCCACTTCCCCGACTGCGGCGGCTGCCAGCTCCAGCATGTGACCGACGCGGCGTATGCGCGCTGGGTCGCGGCGCGCATCGTCGCCGCTCTCGACGCCGCTCACGTGGCGGTCGGCGTGGTCGAGCCGGTCGCCATGTCACCGCCGCGGAGCCGCCGGCGCGCGTCGCTGCGCGCCGTCAAGCGCGGCGGGCTGCTGACGCTCGGCTTCAATGCCGACGCCAGTCACCGGATCGTCGACCTTCGCGAGTGCTGGGTGCTGACGCCGGCGCTGTTCGCGCTCGTCGCGCCGCTGCGAGTGCTGCTCGCCGCCGCACTGCGGGACGGGGAGGGGGCCGGGGTGACCCTGACCGAGAGCGATGCAGGCATCGACCTGCTGCTTGCCAATGTCCGGGCGCGGAGTCTCGCCGAGATCGAGCGGCTGACGGCGTTCGCGGCGCACCACGATCTTGCCCGCCTCATGGTCGAGGGACCCGATGGCGTCGAGACCGTCGCCGAGGTCCGCACACCGGTGATCGCCTTTGGTGGTGTCCCCGTCGCCTTGCCTCCAGCCCCGTTCCTCCAGGCGACGCGCGAGGGGGAGGCGGCGCTTGTCGCCGCCGTCCGCGCGGCGGTCGGTGGGGCAGAGCGTGTCGCCGACCTGTTCGCCGGGCTTGGCACCTTCGCCTTGCCGCTCGCGGCCGGGGGGGCACGCGTCGTCGCCGTCGAAGGCGCGAAGGCCGCTGCCGACGCCCTTGCCGCCGCCGCGCGGTCGAGCGGCGCTCGGGTCGCGGTCGAACACCGCGACCTGTTCCGTCGACCGCTAACCGCCGCCGAGGTCGCGCGCGCTGACGCCGTCGTCTTCGATCCGCCCCGCGCCGGGGCCGTTGCGCAGGTCGCTGAGCTCGCGCGCTGCCGCGCCGCGGTGATCGTCGCCGTGTCGTGCAATCCCAATACCTTCGCGCGCGACGCTGCGATGTTGGTCGAGGGCGGCTACCGGCTCGAGCGGCTGTGGCCGGTCGCGCAATTCCGCTGGTCGACGCACGTCGAACTTGTCGCTAGCTTCGTACGGTGAGCGAGCCGTCCCAAACCGAACGCGTCGACGCCTATATTGCCGCTGCACGACCGTTTGCGCAGCCGATCCTGACGCACCTTCGCGCGGTGATCCACTTGGCGCACCCGGACCTCGCCGAGGCGATCAAGTGGTCGATGCCGATGTTCATCTACCGCGACAAGATCGTCGCCAACATCGCCGCGTTCACCGCCCATGCCGCGTTCGGCACGTGGCGGCGCGACGCGGGCGGCAAGCAGGAGCCGACGCCGGACGGCATGGGGCGGCTCGGCAAGCTGACCTCGCTCGCCGACCTGCCCGCCGACGCGGAGATCGTGGCGATGGTGCGCGCGGCGGTCGCTCAGGTCGACGCTGGCGGCACCCTCGCCGCGCGCCGCGCCGCCAAGCCGCCGCCGGTCACACCCGACGACCTCGCCGCGGCGCTCGCGGCGGTGCCGGCGGCAGCTGCGCACTTCGCCGGCTTCCCGCCGGGCTGCCGCCGCGAGTACATCGACTGGATCGAGCAGGCCCGAACGGCACCCACTCGGGCCAAGCGGCTGGCGGAGACGGTCGCCTGGTCGGCCGAGGGCAAGCGTCGCAACTGGAAGTACGAGGGCTGCTGAGACGCCAGCAGCCCTCAAGGCCGTCAATCGTCGAACATGCGACCGTACTGCCGCACTGCGCGGTCGCGCCAGTGGCCGCGGTGATAGGCGTCGCTCGCGAGCAGGGGCATGACCGAGCCGGCTTCGGCAAAGACCATCTGCTCCTGCGTCGTCTCGACCTTGCCCCAGCTCGCCGCCTCCTTCAGCGTCGACGAGCTGCACGCGCCGTCGCGGACGTCGGCGACGGTGATCTGGACCGCGTACTTGTGCATCGCGACGTCGTCGTGGCCGAGGATCTCGGCGCACACGACGGTGTCCTGGATGAAGTTCTTCGGCACGCCGCCGCCGATCATCAGCAGGCCGGTGGTACCCGCCTTGATCTTGATGTCGGTCAGCTCGCGGAAGTCGGCGATGGCGTCGAGAACCATGTAGGGCTGCTTCGCCTTCATCCGCTCGACCTGGTGCTTAACCAGCCCGAACCCGGCCGATGAGTCGACGAAAGCCGGGCAGAAGATCGGCACGTCGTGCTCGAAGGCGAGCTTGACGAGGCTGTTCTCCTTCTTGCCGTGCTTGGTCAGGTAGCGGCCCATCTCCCGGATGAAGGCGCGGCTACTGTACGGCTTGGCCTCGAGGCTGTCGGCGATCTCCAGGATCGTGTGGTCGCAGTCCTGGAGCTGCTCCTCGTCGATATAGGTGTCGTAGATGCGGTCGATGTAGAGCGACCGCAGGACGTTATCGTCGGGGATTTCAAGAGCTTGGTAGTGCTTGTGGCCAAGGCCTTCGAAGAAATCCATGTCGACGATCGACGCGCCGGTCGCGACGATGCCGTCGACCATGTTCGAGCGGACGAGCTCGGCGTACAGGTCCATGCACCCGCCGGCGCTGGTGGAGCCGGCGATGACGAGGAAGATCGAGCAGTCCTTGTCCGCTAGCATCGCGTTGTAGATGCCCGTCGCGCGCGCAAGGTCGCGACTGGTGAAGCTCATCTTGCCCATCGCGTCGACGATCGGGCGCGCGTCGAAGCTGCGAATGTCGACGTGCTCGACGGTGGTCGAGAGCAGCTCGGCCTTGCGGTTGGTGAGGTCGTTCACGCATGGTCTCCAGTGTCTGAACTGGCTCGACGCCGAAGCGCCGCCCGCGGCTGGACCATCCAGCGCCGAACGGGAGGAGTGTCATGCCGGCGCATGCCGGCATGACCAACCTATGAGGAACGCGCCTCGCGGATCGACGTAACGACCTCGCGTGACGGCGCAGTGACGGTGTAGAGCGACGCCATCGGCTCGTCGGCGGCGACGACGGTGTCACCGTTGCCGAAGCCGTTGAACGCCGTGCGCATCGCGCAGCCGTACGCGCCGAGCATGCCGATCTCGACATAATCGCCGGCCTGGACGTCGGCCGGCAGCATGAACGGCCCGCGCATGAAGTCCATGTCGTCGCACGTCGGCCCGTAGAAGCTGAACGCGAGCGGCTTGGCGCGCGACGGCTCGGCCCGGACGAGCTCGACTGGGAAGCGCCAGTCGATGTGCGCCGCGTCGAACAGCGCGCCGTACGCCCCGTCGTTGATGAACAGCACATCGTCGCGGCGCTTTTCGACGCGGACAAGGACGCTGGCATATTCCGCCGACAGCGCGCGGCCGGGCTCGCACCACAGCTCGGCCGAATAGCTGACCGGCAGGTCCTCGAACGCGCGGTGGATGACGGCGAAATAGCGCTCGAGCGGCGCCGTCTCCATCCCTGGGTAGACCGACGGGAAGCCGCCGCCGACGTCGACGACGTCGACGGTAACGCCCGCCGCGACGATCGCCGCACGGACCAGCGCCATCGCGTCGCCGTACGCCTGCGGGCTCATCGCCTGGCTGCCGACGTGGAAGGCGATGCCGAGCGCGTCGGCCGCCTGCCGCGCGGCGTGGAGGACGGGAGCCGCCTCGTCGACGCCGACGCCGAACTTGGCCGCGAGGCTCAGCTTCGCATGGGCCGACGATACGCGCAGCCGGACGCACAGCGTCAGGTCGGCGGCAGCGACACCGTCGGTCGCCGTCGCGGCGACGATCTTGTCGACCTCCTCGACCGAATCGAGGCTGAAGGTGCGGACGCCGTGGACGTGGTACGCCTCGGCGATCGCCTCGGCAGGCTTGACCGGGTGCATGAAGCACAGGGTCGCGTCCGGCAGCAGCCCGCGAACCAGCCGCACCTCGGCGATCGAGGCGACGTCATAGGCACGGATGCCGCTTTCCCACAGGGTGCGGATCAGGTCGGGCGACGGGTTCGCCTTCACCGCGTACATCGACGTGCCCGGGAACTTCTCGACGAAGAAGCGGGCAGCGCGCGACGCGGCGTGCGGGCGGACGAGGGTGACGGGCTGCGACGGCAAAGCGTCGCGCGCTACCCCCAGCGCGTTGCTGGGCTTATGCAATTCAAGGGACCTCCAGGCGTCAGTTCGCTACAAGCGGGTAGCACCGAAACACTGCCTTGCGGTGGAAGTCCCATGGGGCAGCGGCGGCGTATCTAGGGTCGCGGCTGGTTCGTGTAAAGCGGTTTTTTTCACATATCTTTTTTCGTGGTTTCGCTTGGCCGGTCAAAGGCTTAAGCTGCATGGCGAAGGGGCGCTTTTTCAATGGTTTCTCTCGACGATGTACGAACCGCGGCGGTTCGCCTGAAGGGCCATGCCGTCGCCACGCCGCTGCTCCGGTCCGACGCGCTCGACGCGGCCACTGGTGCGCGCGTCTGGCTCAAGCCCGAGTGCCTGCAGCGCACCGGCAGCTTCAAGTTCCGCGGCGCGTACAACCGCTTGGCGGCGATGACCGCGGCCGAGCGCGCGTGCGGCGTGGTCGCCTTCAGCAGCGGCAACCACGCGCAGGGCGTCGCGCTCGCGGCCCAGCTGCTCGGCATCCGGGCGACCATCGTCATGCCCGCCGACGCGCCGGCGGTGAAGGTCGCCGCGACCGAGGGCTACGGCGCGACCGTCGTCCGCTACGACCGCTACACCGAGGACCGCGCGGCGGTGGCGGCGCGGCTGGTGGGCGACTCGGGCGCGACGATCGTCCCGCCGTTCGCCGACCCGTTCGTCGTCGCCGGACAAGGCACGGCGGGGCTCGAGGTTGCCGACGACCTCGCGGCGATGGGCGTGACCGCCGACGTCGCGCTCGTCTGCTGCGGCGGCGGCGGGCTGGCGAGCGGATTCGCGCTGGGCTCGCGCCTGCCCGTCGTCGTCGTCGAGCCGGTCGGCTACGACGACGTCGTCCGCAGCCTTGCGGGCGGAGCCATCGTCGGTGTCGATGCGCCCGGGCCGACGATCTGCGACGCGCTGCAGACGCTGAGCATGGCCCCGCTCACCTTCGATATCCTCCGCGCGGCAGGCGCGACCGGCGTGGCGGTCACCGATGCCGAGGCCGCCGCCGCCGTCGCTTTCGCCTTCCGCCACCTGAAGCTCGTCGTCGAGCCCGGGGGCGCGGTCGCGCTCGCCGCCGCGCTGACCGGGCGGGTCGACGTGCGCGGCAAGACCGCGGTCGTCGTACTGTCGGGCGGCAACGTCGATCCGGCGACGTTTGCGCGGTGCCTCGCGGCATAGTGCCGGCCGAGTCGCGCCATCCGCAGTGTCAAGCGCGCTGGACAAAGTTGATGAAAGTCGCGCTGCGGGTGGGGTGGCCTCCGCTCTGGCGCAGGTCTGGTGGCGGTCACGCAGGCGGCGGTGAAGGTAGACGAGGGCCATCGTGCCGAGGCTGGCACGCGCGCCGGCGTGTAGGACAGCGTTTTCCTGTGGTTAGCCGAGGTCGGCAAGGCGCCAGACGCCGAGCGCCTTGTCGGCCCAGCCGCCGCCGCCCTCGGTGCAGTCCTCGACGATCAGGTCGCGCGGCGGCGGCCAGCCGAACGGGGCGCGGCTGAAGTTGAGCGCGCGCCAGTCGCCGTCGTCGGCGTCGCGGTTGTCGGCGAAGTCGGTGAAGGTCGTCGTCAGCAGCCATGTCGCCCCGCTTGCGGCGACGTTGGCCACGGCGCGGGCGATGTTGGCGAACGACAGGTGGACGAGGCAGTCGCGGCACAGCACGGCGTCGGCGCGCGGCAGGGGATCGCGGGTGAGGTCGGCAACGCGGAAATCGCCGCCGGTCTCGCGCCGCGCCCGCTCGACGATCGCCGGCACGATGTCGACGCCGACGACGGCGACACCGGGCAGCGCCGGCAGCCAGCGCGTGTCGCCGCACGGCGCGTCGAGCAGCGTCGTGACGCCGAGCCGCGCGAGCAGCGGCGGCAGACCGGCAGCGAGCGCGGCGGTCGCCGCCACCTCCGACCCCAGCCCCGCCCGCGACGTCGCCGCGCCCCAGAGGTTAGTGGCGTGGATCCGCTCGAAGCGCTGGGCGAGATCGAGGCCGGCGAAGGCGGCGGTGTCGGCGGCGAACCGCTGATGCGCGAGCACCGGCGGTCGTTCGGTCACGCCGCGGCGGCCCCGCGCGCCGGGTCGGCGTCGCCGAACCACTCGGCGACGCGCGCCTTCGCGGCCGCGTCGAGGTGGAGGCCGAGCTTCGTCCGCCGCCACAGCACGTCGTCGGCGCTGCGCGCCCATTCGGCGTCGCGGAAGTGGGCGAGCTCGGCCTCGAACACGCCGCCGAGGTTCGCGCCGAGCCCGCTCGCGAGCAGCGGCTCGGCGGCGGTGCCCAGCGTCTGCGCGAGGCGGCGGATCAGCTTGGGATCATAATCCTCGTGCGCCCGCGTCAGCGCCGCCAGCCAGCGCGTGAACGCCGCCTGGCCGTTCTCGCCGGCCAGCCGCGGGACGTCGCCGCCGGGCAGCGGGGCGGTCGCCGTCCAGCGCTTGGTCCGCGGCGCGACCTTGGCGAGGACGGCCTCGGCGAGCACGCGATAGGTCGTGATCTTGCCGCCGACGACGGTCAGCGCGGGCACCCCGGCATGGGCGACGAGCGAGTAGTCGCGGCTGGTCTCGCGGTCGCCCTTCGCCGCATCGACGATCAACGGACGGACGCCGGCGTAGCGGTGGACGACGTCGGCGGGGGTCAGCGGGCGGACGACGTAGCGGTTGACCGCAGCGAGCAGATAGTCGGCTTCGGCGTCGGTGACGGCGACCGCACCGGGTTCGTCGACGCGGTGCTCGGTCGTCCCGATCAGCGAAAAGTCGTGCTCGTAGGGAATGACGAAGACGATGCGGCCGTCGGGCTGCTGGAGCATGAAGGCGTCGCGGCCGAGGTGGACGCGGCGCGTGACGAGGTGCGACCCCTGGACGAGGCGCAGCGCCGGTGCGTCGTTGCGGCCGAGCACCGTCCGCGCGACCGTCTCCGCCCACGGACCGGCGGCGTTGACGATGTACTTCGCGCGCAGCGTCGCGCCGCTGTCGAGCGCCACCGTCCAGGTGCCGTCGTCGAACGCGGCGCGCGTGACCCGCGTCCGTGGCAGCACCGTCCCGCCCCGCGCGCGCACGTCCTGGGCATTGGCGACGACCAGCCGCGCGTCGTCGACCCAGCCGTCCCAATAGCGGAAGCCGGTGCGGAACTCGGGCCGCAGCGTCCGCCCGGCGCGGTCGTGGCGCAGGTCGACGCGGCTCGACCCCGGCACGACGTCGCGGCGCGCGAGATGGTCGTACAGCCACGTCCCCGCGCGCAGCATCCATTCGGGGCGCTGCTCGGGCGAATGCGGCAGGACGAACGGCTGTGGCCAGGTGATGTGCGGGGCGATGTCGAGCAGCGTCTCGCGCTCGGCGAGGGCCTTGCGGACGAGGCCGAACTGGTAGAACTCGAGGTAGCGCAGTCCGCCGTGGATCAGCTTGGTCGACGCGCTCGACGTCGCGCCGCCGAGGTCGCCGGCCTCGACGAGAGCGACCGCCAGGCCGCGCCCGGCGGCGTCGCGGGCAATGCCGGCGCCGTTGATGCCGCCGCCGATGACGAGAAGGTCGAAGCGTTCGTCCACGCCGCCCCTTTGCCGCCGTGGTCGCGACGAGTCGAGGCGCCTGTCGCCGCTAGCGGGTGAAGTCGATGAAGCCGAGCAGCTGCCGGTCCATGACCGAGCGGCGGTTGAGCTCGAACACGCCGACGCCGTTGTTGCTGCCGTCGGTGTTGGTGTTGCCCTCGACCGTCTTCAGCGCGCCGCCAGCCGACTGGCGGACGAAACCCGTGTGCCCGTGCCCGCCGCCGTGATCGAGGATGAAGACCATGCCGGGGCGGATCGTGCCGGGCGCGGCGATCGCGTCGGCGCGGGTGATAATACGGTCCGGTACCTGCTGGCGGACGGTCGCGAAGACATCAAGGCAGGCTGCCTTGCGCGGGAACGGTGTCGCGCCGGGTGCCGCAGCCTGGTGGAAGCACCAATAGACGAACGACATGCACCACGAATAGCCGCCCGGAGGGCCGTGGGCGGGGTCGAGACCGACGCTGCGCAGATAGTCGTCGACCTCGCGGCCGCGATTCGACCCCGGCGGCGCCTCGCGGACGCCGATCTGCGAGATCGCGATGCCGAGCGCGGCGCCCGCCGGACCGGTCGGCGCGGCGTTGACTGGAGCCGATCCGAAAATCGCGCTCCACGTCAGCTGGCCGACCTCGCCGTCGATGTGGAGCGGGCGCGCCAGCGCGTCGACGTGGGTCGACTGGAACGCCGACACGAGCGCCTTGACGCCGCCGTCGAACACGCCGTCGGGCGAGGTGCCGTGGAGGCCCTTCGCCGCCAGACCGCCGACGATCGCGCGCACGATGGCCGGATCGGTTTCGCCGACCGCGATAACGTGTCCGGGAAAGTCCATCGTCGTCGCCCCCGCCGATCGCTGCCTCTTCGACCCAAGGATATAGCACATCGCGCCCTCCGGCGGAACTGGATGGAGTGCCATTGCCGCGGCCGGCGGCGTCGATTAGCGCTGGGTCATGTCCGCCGACCTGATCCTCGTTCTCGACGAAGGAACGACCTCGACGCGAGCCCTGGCGTTCGACCGCAGCGGTGCCGTCGTCGCGACGGCCGCCCGCGCCATCCCGCAGCACTACCCGGCGAGCGGCTGGGTCGAGCACGACGCGGAGGACCTGTGGACTTTGAGCCGCGACTGCCTCGACGAGGTCGCGGGCGAGGCCGGGGTTGACCGGATCGCCTGCCTCGGCATCACCAACCAGCGCGAGACGGTCGTCTTCTGGGACCGTGCTACGGCCATGCCGCTCGCCCCGGCGATCGTCTGGCAGGACCGCCGCGGGGCCGACTTGTGCGACGCGTGGCGCGCCGACGGGCTCGAGCCGGCGGTCCAGGCGACGACGGGGCTCGTCCTCGATCCCTATTTCTCGGCGTCGAAGATCGCGTGGGCGCTTACGCACTGGCCGGAGGTCGCGACCGCGGCGGCGACCGGCACGCTGATGCTGGGCACGGTCGACGCGTGGCTGCGGTACAAGCTGACCGGCGGCGCCGTCCATGCGACCGACGCGACCAACGCGTCGCGGACGCTGCTGATGAACCTCGCGAGCTGCACGTGGGATGCCGGGCTGATCGACCGCTTCGGCATCCCCGCGGCGGCGCTACCCGCGATCGGCGATTGCGCCGGCGATCTCGGCACGGCGACGATCCTTGGCCGCCCGGTGCCGATCACCGGCTGCGCCGGCGACCAGCACGCCGCCGCGATCGGCCAGGCGTGCCTATCGCCGGGCATGGTCAAGGCGACCTACGGTACGGGCACCTTCGTCCTCGCCCACGCGGGAGCCAAGCCGCCGGCGTCGGCGCACCGCCTGCTGGCGACGCTGGCGTGGCGCATCGGCGGGGTCGCGGCCTATGCGTTGGAGGGCAGCATCTTCACTGCCGGGGCCGCCGTCCAATGGCTCCGCGACGGCATCGGCGTCATCGCCTCCGCGCCGGAAACCGAGGCACTCGCGCGCAGCGTCGCCGACAGCGGCGGGGTCGTCGTCGTGCCCGCCTTCACCGGTCTGGGGGCACCGCACTGGCGAGCCGACGTCCGCGGCATCATCACTGGGGTGACGGCGGCGACGACGCGCGCCCATCTCGCCCGGGCGACGCTTGAGGCCGTCGCGCAGCAGACCGCCGATCTCATGGGCGCGCTCGCCGCCGACGGCATCGCCGCCACGCGGCTGCGCGTCGACGGCGGGATGGTCGCCAACGACTGGCTGTGCCAGCACCTCGCCGACGTCCTCGGGATCCCCGTCGAGCGCCCGCGCGTAATCGAAACCACCGCGCTCGGCACGGCGATGCTCGCCGGGGTCGGGGCGAGGCTGTTCGCCAACCTCGACGAGGCGAGCGCGATGCACGCGGCGGAACGGGTCTTCAGCCCGGCCATCGACCCCCCCGCCCGCGCCGCCGGTCGCGGCCGCTGGGCCAAGGCGGTCCGGCAGGCGCTGACGGAGTGAGCGACGCCATGCCGGCACTGCTCGGCCTCGGCGTCGTCGCGGCGTTCGTCCTGATCGGCTTCGGCATCCGGGGGCTGATCGTTCGCGATGTCGAGCGACTGAAGGCCGGGTTGATGATCGGCGCCGGCGCCGTCGTCCTGATCAACGTCTGGCTGTATTCGCTGCCGCCGCCGGGGCGCTGACGCTCCTACCGCGCCCGCGTCAGCTCCTTCATCGCCGCGTCGAGCCCGCCGAGCGTCAGCGGGTACATTCTATCTTCCATGATCTGCCGCATCATCTGGATCGACTGGCCGTGGCCCCAGCTCGCCTCGGGGATCGGGTTGAGCCACACCGCGGCCGGGTAGACGTCGGTCAGACGGCGGACCCATGTCTCGCCGCTCTCCTCGTTCCAATGCTCGACCGATCCGCCCGGATAGGCGATCTCGTACGGGCTCATCGACGCGTCGCCGACGAAGACCAGCTTGTAGTCGTGCGGGAACTTGTGGAGGACGTCCATCGTCGGCGTCCGCTCGCTCCAGCGGCGGCGGTTGTCCTGCCACAGCGCCTCGTACGGGCAGTTGTGGAAATAGAAGAACTCGAGATGCTTGAACTCGGACCGCGCGGCGGAGAACAGTTCCTCGCACAGCTTGATGTGCGGGTCCATCGACCCGCCGACATCGAGGAACAGCAATACCTTGACCGCATTGTGCCGCTCGGGCCGCATGACGATGTCGAGGTACGCCTTCTTCGCCGTGCCGCTGACCGTCGCGTCGAGGTCCAATTCATCGGCCGCCCCGTCGCGGGCGAAGCGGCGCAGGCGGCGCAGCGCGACCTTGATGTTGCGCGTGCCGAGTTCGACCGTCGAATCGAGGTTGCGGAAGTCGCGCTTGTCCCAGACCTTGATCGCTTTGCCGTGCCGCCCGGCGTCCTGGCCAATGCGGATGCCTTCGGGGTTGAAGCCGTTCGCACCGAAGGGCGAGGTGCCGCCGGTGCCGATCCACTTATTGCCGCCCTCGTGCCGCCCCTTCTGCTCCTCGAGGCGCTGCTTGAGCGTCGCCATGATCTCGTCCCACGAGCCGAGCGCCTTGATCTTGGCCATCTCCTCCGCGGTCAGGTGGAGCTCGGCGACCTTGCGCAGCCATTCCTCGGGGATTTCGGCGGTGCCGGTGTCGACGACGGTGTCGAGCCCCTTGAACACCTTGCCGAACACCTGGTCGAACCGGTCGAGCAGCCCTTCGTCTTTCACGTAGCAACTGCGGCTAAGATAATAGAATTGCTCGACACTGAAGTCGATCACGTCGCCCTTGAGCGCCTCGAGCAGCGTCAGATGCTCCTTGAGGCTCGCCGGGATCTTGGCGGCGCGGAGTTCGGTTAGGAAGTCGAGGAACACCTCAGCCCTGTCCGCCCTGGCGCCGGCTCATGAACGCGAGCCGTTCGAACAGCATGACGTCCTGCTCGTTCTTCAGCAGCGCGCCGTGGAGCGGCGGGATGAGGGTCTTGGTGTCGCGGCTGCGCAGGACCTCGAGCGGCAGGTCCTCGTGCATCAGCAGCTTGAGCCAGTCGAGGAGTTCGCTGGTGCTCGGCTTCTTCTTCATCCCCGGCACCTCGCGGATGTCGTAGAAGATGTTGAGCGCCTCGCGCACCAGTTGCCCGGTGATGTCGGGGAAGTGGACGGCGACGATCGCCTCCATCGTCGCGCGATCGGGGAACTTGATGTAGTGGAAGAAGCACCGGCGCAGGAAGGCGTCGGGCAGGTCCTTCTCGTTGTTCGACGTGATGATGACGATCGGACGCTGCGCCGCGACGACGCGCTCGCCGGTCTCGTAGACGTCGAACTCCATCCGATCGAGCTCGGTCAGCAGATCGTTGGGGAACTCGATGTCAGCCTTGTCGATCTCGTCGATCAGCAGGACGGGCAGGGTGGGGGAGGTGAACGCCTCCCACATCTTGCCGCGGCGGATGTAGTTCGAAATGTCGCGGACGCGGGCGTCCCCGAGCTGCCCGTCGCGCAGACGGCTGACGGCGTCGTACTCGTACAGGCCCTGCTGCGCCTTGGTCGTCGACTTGACGTTCCACTCGATCAGCGGCGCGCCGAAGCTCTTGGCGATCTCGGCGGCGAGCACCGTCTTCCCGGTGCCCGGCTCGCCCTTGATCAGCAGCGGCCGGCGCAGCGTCGCCGCGGCGTTGACCGCGACCTTCAGGTCGTCGGTCGCGACATAGCCGGCGGTGCCTTCGAAGCGCATGGAGAACCCTCAGTGGTTGACGCGAGCGGAAAGCGTAAGCGCGTCGCGGCGGCGGTCAACCCCGCTAGGCATCACGGCACCGCTACTCGTCGCGGCACAGGCGGCCGTACAGGTCGGGGCGGCGGTCGCGGAAGAAGCCGAAGCTGGCGCGGTTGGCCCGCACCTCGGCGAGGTCGAAGGCGGCGACCACCGCGCCGGTGTCGTCGGTGCCGAGTTCGCCGAGGATGTCACCACGCTGGTCGGCGATGAAGCTGTTGCCGTAGAAGCGCTGGTCCTCCTCGATCCCCGTCCGGTTGGCGGCGACGACGGGAACGACGTTCGACACCGCATGGCCGATCATCGCGCGAATCCACATGCGCCGCGTGTCGAGGTTGGGCTCGGCGGGTTCCGAGCCGATCGCGGTCGGGTAGAACAGCACCTCGGCCCCGAGCAGCATCATCGCGCGGGCGCTTTCGGGGAACCACTGGTCCCAGCAGATGCCGACGCCGATCCGGCCGTGGTCGGTGTCCCAGACCTTGAACCCGGTGTTGCCGGGGCGGAAGTAGAACTTCTCTTCATACCCTGGCCCGTCGGGGATGTGGCTCTTGCGATAGACGCCCATGACCTCGCCGCGGCGGTCAATCATCGCCAGACTGTTGTAATAATGCGGGCCGTCGGCCTCGAAGAACGAGCAGGGGATGTAGACGCCGGTGTCGCGCGCGACCGCCCGCATCGCCTCGACCGCCGGGTGCGCTGTCGCCGGGAAGGCGCGGGCGAAGAAGCGGTCGTGCTCGTGGCGGCAGAAGTAGTAGCCCTGGAACAGCTCGGGCGGCAGGATCACCTGCGCGCCCTTGGCCGCGGCGTCGCGCACGGCGGCGGCCGTCGCGGCGATGTCGGCGTCCATGTCGTCGCTGAAGGCGAGCTGGAGAGCGGCGACGGTGATCGTCATAGCGCCACCCCGAAGCGCGCGAGGACGGCGACCGTCGCCGCGATAGAGGACGATGGTGACGACGCACCCCGCCGCGAGCGCCGGCCAGAAGCCGACCCCGCTCCGCAGCAGCGCGGGGATGACGGCGAACATCGGCAGCGACGGCAGGACGTACCAAAGGTCGCGCCCGCATGCGCCGCCAGCCGGACCGGGTCGTGGGTGTCGCGCCACAGCCAGATCATGCCGAGCACCGAGACGAGCGGCAGCGACGCGATCAGCGCGCCCCCGGCCGGATAGCGGCGCGCGACCTCGCTGACGGTGGCGACGATCGCCCCCGATACCAGCGCCTTGATCGCCCAGTACGCCGTCATCGTGCCTCGCTGTGCTCGGCGGGGGTCACGCCGGCTGCTGCTGGGTGATGCAGTGGAAGCTGCCGCCGCCGGTCAGGATCGCGTTCGCGCGCAGGCCGACGGTGCGGCGGCCCGGGAACAGCGAGCCGATGACGCCGACCGCCGCGTCATCGTTGGGCGCGCCATAGAGGGGCACGACAACGAGGCCGTTGGCGACGTACCAGTTCATGTAGCTCGCCGGGATCGGCTCGCCGTCGACCTCGATGCGACCCGGCGAGGGAACGCGGACGACATCGAGCCCGAAGTCGCGCGCGCGGTCGTGGGCGTCGGCGAAAACGGCGGCGTTCGGATCGTCGCTGCCGGCCGCGACCGGCAACGCGAGGACGCCGGGCGCGACGAAGCGCGCAAGGTTGTCGACGTGGCCGTCGGTATGGTCGTTGGCGAGGCCGTCGCCGAGCCACAGCAGCCGGTCGATGCCAAGGTCGCGGCGCAGGTGCGACTCGATTTCGGCGCGGTCCATGCGCGGGTTGCGGTTGGGGTGGAGCAGGCATGCCTCGGTCGTTACGGCGAGGCCGGTGCCGTCGACCTCGATCGCGCCGCCCTCGAGCACCCAATCGTGGCGCGCGAGCGGGACATCGGCGTCATGCGCGACGGCGGCGGCGATCGTGTCGTCGCCGGGGAGGATGTACTTGCCGCCCCAGCCGTTGAAGCGGAACGCCGCCGCCGCCGGTCCGGCGGGCGACGACAGGAACAGCGGGCCGGTGTCGCGTAGCCAGACGTCGCCGAATGGGCGGTGGCGGAGGCGGACCGATGCGCCGTGGAACGCCTCGCGCGCGGACGCCGCCGCTTCGTCGGTCGCGACGAGCAGCTCGACGCGCTCGTGCTCGGCGATCGCCCGGACCATCGCCGCGATCTCGGCGCGGGCCGGGTCGAGGTCGTCCTGCCACAGCTCGAGATCGCTCGGCCATGCCGTCCACGTCGCGGCGTGCGGCGCCCACTCGGCCGGCTGGCGCGCCGTCACCGGCGCGCGGCCGCGCTGGCGTCGCGGACAGCCTTGAACTCGGACCCGGCGTACCATTGCGGCCAGGTATGACCGTCGGCGAGGTCGCGGAGGACGGCATAATAGAGGTCGAGGTCCTCGACCGCGCCGCTCCAGTCCCACTTGGGATCGTAGTTGTCGCTCGGCTGGTGGTAGCGGTGCGCGGTGTAGTCGTCGGCCGCCGCCTGGCCCGCCGCGGTGCCGCCGACGACGCGGTCGAGCCCGCTCCCCGCCCGGAGCATCGGCACGCCGAGCTTGGCGAAGCTGAAGTGGTCGGAACGGAAATAGCCGCCCTTCTCGGGGCTGCCCTCGGGCGAGACGGTGCGGCCCTGCGCCTTCGCCACCTCGGATGGCCATCGTGTCGAGGTCGGACTTGCCGCCGCCCGAAATAGTAATGTCGCGCGTCCGTCCGCCGACGTTCAGGCCGTCCATGTTGACCCCGCCAGCGGTCGACGCGAGCGGGAAGACCGGATGCTCGGCGTACCAGCGCGAGCCGAGCAGGCCCGACTCCTCCCCGGTGACCGACATGAACACCATCGTGCGCGCCGGTGCCGGGCCCTTGGCGAAGGCTTGCGCCAACGTGAGCACGCCGGCGACGCCGCTCGCGTTGTCGACCGCGCCGTTGCAGATGTCGTCGCCGGCCTTGTCGGCCGGGCAGCGGCCGAGGTGATCCCAGTGGGCGGTGATCAGAACCGTCTCGTTCGGGTACTTCGTGCCCGGAACGATACCGATGACGTTCTTGGACGCCGAGTGGCTGACCGTGTTGGTCAGCGTCGTCGCCGCGCTCACGTGGAGCGGGACGGCGCGAAAGCCCTTGGTCTGCGCCGCCTTGGTCAGTGCGGCGAGGTCCTGCCCGCCGGCGGCGAACATCCGCTCGGCCGCGGCCTTGGTCATCCACCCCTCGACGCCGACGCGGCCCGCGCCCTTGTCGGGGTTGTCGAGGTCGATCTGCGGGCCCGTCCAGCTGGTCGTGATGACGTTCCAGCCATAGCCCGCCGGCTCGGTGTCGTGGATGACGATCGCGGCGGCGGCACCGTGCCGCGCGGCTTCCTCGAACTTGTACGTGTAGCGGCCGTAATAGGTCATCGCCCGGCCCTCGAACGGCCCGGCGTCCTTGCCCGCCGCCGGCGTCTGCCAGTCGGGATCGTTGACGAGGAAGACGACCGTTTTGCCGTGGACGTCGAGCCCGGCATAGTCGTCCCACCCCTTTTCGGGCGCGGTAATGCCATAGCCGACGAACACGACCGGCGAGCCACCGAGCACCTGCGTCGCAACCTGCCGCTTGGTCCACAGCACGACGTCGGTGCCGTAGGCGAGGTCGGTCCGCGTCGCCGCCCTGCACTCGGGCGTGCCGCCGCGGCAGTAGGTCAGCGTCAGCGGTGTCGGCGCGGTGGTGATCGTCACCAACGGCACGTCCTGCGTCCAGCTGCCGTGGTTCCCGGGCCTGAGCCCGAGCGCCTTGAAGCGGTCGGTGATGTAGGCGACCGCCTTGTCGCCGCCCGGCGTGCCCGGCCGCCGGCCCTCGAACGCGTCCGACGCGAGCATCGCCGTATCGGCCTTCAGGCTGGCGTCGGTGATCCCCGACGGCGGCAGCGGCGCGGCGGTCGCGGCACTGGTAACGAGCAGGGCGAGCAGGGCGGCAGACTTCACGCGGTTACTCCTTCGTCGCCGCCGTCCATGCCATCGGTGGCGTCGAGCGGCAACGGCCCCTCGGCGGCGCGGCCCTTGAACCCCTGCGCGACGACGTACCATTCGGAGCTGCCGGCGCGGCTGGCCGGCGGCTTGGCATGCTTGACGGCGGCGAAGTGGCGCTTGAGCTCGGCGACGAGCTTGGGATCGGCCCCGCCGGCGAAGACCTTGGCGACGAACGCGCCGCCGGGGCGGAGCAGGTCGACGGCGAACGCGAGGCCGGTCTCGACCAGCCCCATCGTCCGGATCTGGTCGGTCATCCGGTGGCCGACCGTGTTCGCCGCCATGTCCGACAGGACGAGGTCGGCATTGCCGCCGAGCGCGTCGCGGATCAGCGCTTCGCTGTCGTCGGCGAGGATGTCGCGCTCGAAGATGGTGACGCCGGCAAGCGGCTCGATCGGCAGCAGGTCGATCGCGACCACGCAAGCTTTCGGGCGCGCCTTGAGCACGACCTGGCACCAGCCGCCGGGGGCTGCGCCGAGGTCGACGACGCGGGTGACGTGCTGGAGCAGCTTGAAGCGCTCGTCGAGCTCGATCAGCTTGAACGCGGCGCGGCTGCGATAGCCGGCCGCCTTCGCCGCCTTCACATAGGGGTCGTTGAGCTGGCGCTCGAGCCATCGGTTTGACGAACTGGTCCGCTTGCGCGCGGTCTGGACGCGGACGCGCCCGCCCTGGCTGCGCCCGCCGCCGCCCGGCTTCCCCCCACTGTCCTTTCCGCCGCTCACCGCCGCTCGTTCCGGCTCATCAGGACGCGCAGGACCCCTTCGCGGATGCCGCGATCGGCGACCCGCAGCGTCGTCGTCGGCCAGCGCGCCATGATCGCCTCGAGGATCGCGCAGCCGGCGACGACGAGGTCGGCGCGGTCGACGCCGATCCCCGGCACCTCGGCACGCTCGGCGGGCGAGCGACGGCTGAGCATCGTCGAGATGTCGCGCATCGCCGCCGCGGTGACGGTACACCCGTCGACCCGTCGCCGGTCATAGCTCGGCAGGCCGAGCGCGATCGACGGCGAGCGTGGTGATCGTCCCCGACGTGCCGAGCAGCTGGACGGCGCCAGTCAACTCGGCCGTGGCCGCGGCAAAACCATCGATGTGCGCCGCGACGCGGGCAATCATGGCGTCGTACGCGGCTACGCGCTCGCCCGCGGGGGGATCGTAGTCGACGGTTTCGGCGAGGCTGACGACGCCCCACGGCACGCTGATCCACGCCCGGATCGCCGCGTCGGCCGGGTCGACGAGGATCAGCTCGGTCGAGCCGCCGCCGATGTCGAAGATCAGCGCCGGTGGCCCGTCGGCGTCGATCAGCGACGCGCAGCCGAGAACCGCGAGCCGCGCCTCTTCGGCGGGAGAGATGACGTCGAGCGCGATGCCGGTGACCTCGAAGACGCGGTCGACGAACTCGCGGCCGTTCGCCGCCCGGCGACATGCTTCGGTGGCGACGTTGCGGGTGAGGGTGACGGCGCGCCGGGCGAGTTTGTCGGCGCAGATCGACAGCGCGAGCACCGCCCGGTCCATCGCCGCCTCGGACAATCGCCCGGTCTGGACGAGGCCTTCGCCGAGCCGTACGACGCGCGAGAAGGCATCGATGACGGTGAACTCGCCCCCCGGGCCGGCGGGGCGCGCGATCAGCAGGCGGCAGTTGTTGGTGCCGAGGTCGAGCGCGCCGTACGTGCGGCGGGCGGGTCGGGCAAAAGGCGCGGGGCGCCGCGCGGCATCGGAGGGGGCAAACTCGATCGTCATCAATGGCCTTCGCGGAAGCGGCGGCGGTCTGCCGCGCCCCGAACTTGCCGCCGATCTAGCACGCCGGGGCGAGCGTTGACACCCCGTCGCCACCCCCCTAAGTCGCCGCCATTGCCCCGTCGTCTAAAGGTAAGACAACGGATTCTGATTCCGTTTATCGAGGTTCGAATCCTCGCGGGGCATCCAGCGCTGTGCTAGGACCGCGTTGTGACGCTTTCCCCGCCCGACGCCGCCGCCGACTGGACCATCGACCAGCGGTGGGAGCATTATACCCCGGCCGAGCATGCGCTGTGGGACCGGCTCTATGCGCGGCAGACGGCGCAGCTCGCCGAGCGCGCGCATCCCGCCTTCCTCGCCGGCCTGTCGGCACTCGACCTGGGTGGCGGCGGCGTGCCCGACTTCCGCCGGCTGAGCGAGCGGCTGGTCAAGATGACCGGCTGGCAGGTCGTCGCTGTGCCCGGCCTCGTGCCCGACGACGTCTTCTTCCGCCATTTGTCGGAACGCCGCTTCGTCGCCGGCAACTTCCTGCGCTCGCCCGACCAGATCGACTATCTCGAGGCGCCCGACGTCTTCCACGACGTGTTCGGTCACGTGCCGTTGCTCGCCGACCCGGTGTTCGCCGATTACATGCAGGCCTATGGCGCGGGGGGGCTCCGCAGCCTCGAATACGGCGCGCTGAAGCGGCTCTCGCGGCTCTACTGGTACACCGTCGAGTTCGGCCTGATCCGCTGCGGGGACGCGCTGAAACTCTACGGCGCGGGCATCGTCTCGAGCCACGGCGAGAGCGTCTTCGCCCTCGACGACCCGTCGCCGCACCGTATCGGCTTCGACCTCGCCCGCGTCATGCGGACGCCGTACAAGATCGACGACTATCAGGCGCTGTACGTCGTCGTCGACAGCTTCGAGCAGCTGCTGCGGACGACGCTCGATACCGATTTCGCGCCGCTGTACGAGCGGCTGGCGGCGATGCCCGACCTGCCGCTCGGCGAGGTCGCAGCTGGCGACGCGGTCATCACCCGGGGGACGCAGGCGCGGCTCAACAACGCCGTTGCATGACGCCGCCCCGCCCGCTACACGGGCCGCCTTCCGTCGCGTGGGGCAGTAGCTCAGATGGGAGAGCGCAGCAATCGCACTGCTGAGGTCAGGGGTTCGATCCCCCTCTGCTCCACCACGACGCCGCCGGCGCGTCCGATCGACTTGCTCCTTTGCAGGCTGCTGATATAGCGGGCTAAAGCACCAGCTCGGAGCCTTGCCATGCGCTATGAGATCACCGGCACGACGATGCAGACGGTCGCGATCGACCTTGCGCGCGGCGAGCGGCTGTTCAGCCAGACGGCGACGATGGCGTGGATGTCCGACGGCATCCGCATGGACACGCACACCGGCGGCGGCCTGTTCGCCGGCCTCAAGCGCGCGGTGTCGGGCGGCGGGCTGTTCGTTACCGAGTTCAGCGCCGACGACGACGGCCATGTCGCGTTCGCGCCGCGCTTCCCTGGCCAGATCGTCGCCGTCCAGCTTGTCACCGGCCAGACGCTCAACTGCCGCAAGGAGACGTTCCTGTGCGCCGAAAGCTCGGTGACGCTCGACATCGCCTTCCAGCAGCGTCTCGGTGCGGGCTTCTTCGCCGGCGAGGGTTTCGTAATGCAGCGCGTCACCGGGCCGGGCATGGTCTTCCTCGACCTGTCCGGGGAGGTCGTCGAGAAGACGCTGTCGCCGGGCGAGCGGCTGTTCGTCCATGCCGGCCACATCGGCATCCAGGAGCCGACCGTCGACATCGACATCCGCATGATGCGCGGCTTCCGCAATATCCTGTTCGGCGGCGAGGGGCTGTTCCTCGCGACGCTGACCGGGCCGGGCAAGGTCTGGCTCCAGTCGATGCCGATCATCAACCTCGCCGAGGAGGTCGCGCGCTACCTGCCGCGTGGCGGCGAGGGCGGCGGGCGCGGCGGCAATGTCGGCACAGCGATCGGCGCGACCGCGATCGGCGGCCTGCTCGGCAGCGTCTTCGGCGAATAGGCGCGCCGCGTCAGGCCGCTTCGAGCGCCTCGCTCGCTGCCATCCACTTCGCCTCGGCCTCCTCGAGCGCCTTGGCGACGGTAGCGCGCGTCTTCATCAGCCCCGGCACACCGGCCAGCCGGTCGGCCCCGGTCGCCTTGGCCGGATCGGCGAGCGCGGTGTCGAGCTGGGCGAGGCGGGCGGTCAGCCTGGCGATGTCGGCCTCGGCCTCGCGTGCGCTGCGCTTGAGCACCACGGCGCGGGCGCGGTCGGCCTGGCTCACCGCGCGGGCGACGTGCCCCGGCTTCGCCGCCGCCGCTGCCGGCCGCTTCTCGGGGCGCGCGTCGCCGCGGCCGAGGACGCGGTCGGTATAGTCGTCGAGGCTGCCGGCGAATTCGGTCGCGTGGCCGTCCTCGACCAGCACCAGCCGGTCGGCGGTCGCCTCGAGCATGTGGCGGTCGTGGCTGACGACGACGACGGCTCCCCCATATTCATTCAAAGCTTGAACCAGCGCCTCGCGCGCGTCGACGTCGAGGTGGTTGGTCGGCTCGTCCAGGATCAGCAGGTGTGGCGCGTCGCGGGTGATCAGCGCCAGCGCGAGACGCGCCTTCTCGCCGCCGCTCATCTTGCCGACCTTCTGCTCGGCCATTGCGCCCGAGAAGCCGAAGCGCCCGAGCTGGCCGCGGACCGCGGTCGGCTTGGCGCCCGGCATCAGCCGCGCCATGTGTTCGAGCGGGGTGTCGTCGGCGTCGAGTTCCTCGACCTGGTACTGGGTGAAATAGCCGACTTTGAGCTTGGTCGTTGCCCCGACATGCCCGTCCATCGCCGGCAGCTGCCCGGCGAGCAGGCGGGCGAGCGTCGTCTTGCCGTTGCCGTTGCGCCCAAGCAGCGCCAGCCGGTCGTCGGGGTCGAGCCGCAGATCGATCTGCTGGAGGATCGGCGTGTCGTTGTAGCCGACCGCCGCATGGTCGAGCTGGACGAGCGGCGGCTTGAGGACGGCGGGCGAGGGGAAGTCGAACACCAGGCTGGGGTCGTTCGCGACCTCGGCGATCGGCTGCATCTTGGCGAGCGCTTTCTGCCGCGACTGCGCCTGCTTGGCCGTCGACGCACGCGCCGAGTTGCGGGCAATATAGTCCTGCAGCTTGGCACGCTGGTTCGCCTGCGCCTCGCGCGCCGACGCCAGTTGAGCGAGGCGCTCGTTCCGCTGGCGCTCGAAGTCGTCGTAGCCGCCGGGGTAGAGCGTCGTCTGGCCACCTTGAAGATGGAGGATGTGATCGACGACATTGTTCAACAGGTCGCGCTCGTGGCTGATGACGACCATCGTCGCGCGGTAGCTCTTGAGGAAGCTTTCAAGCCATAGCGTCGCCTCGAGGTCGAGGTGGTTCGACGGCTCGTCGAGCAGCAGCAGGTCGGGCTGCGAGAACAGCAGCGCGGCCAATGCGACGCGCATCCGCCAGCCGCCCGAATAGCTGTCGAGCGGACGGTGCTGCGCCGCCTCGTCGAAGCCGAGGCCGACGAGGATGCGGCTCGCCCGCGCCGGCGCGGTGTGGGCGTCGATCGCGGTCAGCCGCTCGTGAATTTCCGCAATGCGGTGGAGGTTGGCGGCGGCGGCGTGGTCGAGGCCGTCCTCCTCCGTCAGCAGCGCCGCGCGCTCGGTGTCGGCGGCAAGGACGGTCTCAAACGGCGTGGCGCTGCCGGCGGGAGCCTCCTGCGCGACATAGCCGATGCGGGCGTTCTTCGGCATGTCGATGCCGCCGTCGTCGGGGCTGTTGACGCGCGCGATCAGCTTCATCAGCGTCGACTTGCCCGCGCCGTTGCGCCCGATCAGGCCGACGCGGGCGCGCGGCGGGATCGCCGCCGACGCCTTGTCGAGGATGACGCGCCCGCCGAGGCGGACGGTGACGGCGTTGATGGTCAGCATGCCCGCGCGCCTAGCATGGCCGGACGGATCGCGGAAGGATCGGCGCGCCGGCGGAACCGCGGCGTCGCGATCGGGTTCCCTGCTGCATTGCACCAAGGACGCCCCGCATGGCCGATCGCCCCGCCTCCCAGCTCGTGCCCGTCGTCGCCGCGACCGCTGCCGGTCTCGCGATCGCGGCGCTGGTCAACGCCGCCCGGGCCCGCGCCGCCGAAGCCGCCCACCCGCCGGCGGGCAAGTTCGTCGCGGTCGACGGCGTCCGCATCCACTATCTCGACCGCGGCGCGCCCGACGCGCCGCCGGTCGTCCTGCTCCACGGCAACGGCTCGCTGACCGACGACTTCGTCATCAGCGGGGTCGTCGACGCGCTGGCGGCGCGCTACCGCGTCATCGTCTTCGACCGGCCGGGGTCGGGCTACAGCGAGCGCCCCAAGGGTCGCAAATGGGGTCCGGTCGAGCAGGCGGACGTTCTCGTCGCAGCGGCGGCGACGATCGGGATCGAGCGGCCGATCGTCGTCGGGCACAGCTGGGGGACGCTCGCCGCCATTGCCTGGGCGCTCGACCACCCCGCCGCGGTGTCGGCGCTGGTCCTCGCCTCGGGCTATTACTTCCCGACGCCGCGGCTGGACGTGGTGACGGTGCTCCCCGCCGTCGCGCCCGGCATCGGCGACCTTATGCGGCACACCGTCTCGCCGATCCTCGGCCGCGCGACGATCCCGCTCGGCAACCGGCTGGTCTTCGACCCGGCCGAGGTTCCCGAACGCTGGTCGGCCGAGTTCCCGGTCGAGCTCGCGCTGCGCCCGTCGCAGCTGCGCGCGACGCTTGCCGACACTGCGCAAATGGTGCCGAGCGCCGGCACGCTCGCGCCGCGCTACAAGGACCTGCGCCTGCCGGTGGTGCTGATCGCCGGCGACGGCGACAGGCTGGTCAACACCGGCCAGCAGACCAAGCGCCTCGCCGGGCTGCTGCCCCATGCGCGGCTGACCATTGTCGCCGGGGCCGGGCATATGATCCAGCATGTCGCGCCCGAGGCCTTCGTCGCTGCAATCGACCAGGCCGCCGCTATGGTTCCCGCCGCATCGGCACCTTGACGTTGCACACGTCGACGCCGCCGGCCGGGCGGACGAAGAACGGCTCGCGGCGGTTGGCGCGCGCGGCGATCAGCGCGGCGAAGGTCGGGGAATCGGTCCGCATCACCTGCCAGCGCGGCGGGTTCGGCTGTTCGCTGCCCAGGTGTGCGCCGGTGATCGGCAGCCGCTCGCCCGGCGTCGCATAGAAGCCGAGCGCCTCCGTCCCGCGCGGCAGCGCGGCGATACCGGGCAGCCCGTCGATCACCCGCCCGACCACCGCCATGTTGCGGTCGAGGTGGCGCGGCGCGTGGCCGATGACGGCGTAGAGCTCGCTGCCGTCGCCGGTCGACGGCGGGTTGTCGCGGCCGACCCCGACCATGCCGTAGCAATGGACGAGCCACGCCGAACCAGCCTCGCGCGCGACCGGCCAGCCGCCGCTGAACCCGGCCTCGCCCGCATAGGCGTCGCGATAGGGCAGGCGAGTGAAGGCGAGGCCGGCGGCGGGGTGCTCGTACTCGGGCGGCAGCTCGGGCCGAGGCGCGGCGGCGCGGGGCGGGACGGCGTCGGTGTCGCGCGCCGCCCACTGGACGACGTAATTGTCCTGCACCCGCGTCACCGCGCCGCCGGCGAAGGCTCCGGCGCGGACCAGTGCCTTGACCGCGGCGACATGCGCCGGGGCGAAGTCGGGGGCGAGCTCCATCGTCACCGGACCCTTGGGTGTGTCGAAAACGACGAGATTGTCGGGCGCGATCCGCCGCCACGCGTCGGACGGTGCGGCCGCCTCGATCTCGGCCAGTGTCCCCGGCGGCGCGGCCGCGCTCACCGCGGGCGCGAAAAGCGCCAGCGCAATAAAATTCCAAAGTTGACGAAGGTCGCGCCGCGCGCGGGGGGATCGTGGCTCCCGGCGAACCGCAGCGGCGAATTCCCCGACCGCCGGCGAGGGCTGCGACCGCTGCTGCGCCCGGCTTGTCGTCGTCGTGTTCCCCGCCATCGTCGTTCCTCCCGGCCGCCACGCTAGCCCGGCCGGGTCCCTGTAGGACAGCGGTTTATCGCCCACGCTTCAACCGCACGATCGCGGCGTCGAGCGCCGACAGGAAGCGCGAGCGGTCGGCGGGGCTGAAGGCGCCGGGCCCGCCGCCACCGCCGCCGCCGCCGTCGCGCCCTCCGGCCCACGACATCGCGCGTGCATCCTCGGCGAGCCCGCGCGCCGCGACCGCGCTGCCGATATTGTCGGCGGTGAACGGCCGGCCGTTGTGGCCGAGGACGGTCGCGCCGACCTTGACGCAGCGGTCGGCGAGCAGGATGTCGCCGGTGACGACGATCGCGCGCGGGTCGGCATGGGCGGCGATCCAGTCGTCGGCGGCATCGAAGCCGTCGCCGACGACGACCTGCTCGATCAGCGGCTCGGCGGGCACGCGGAAGAAGCTGTTGGCGACGATCTTGACCGGCACGCCGGTGCGCCGGGCGACGCGGTAGACCTCTTCCTTGACCGGGCAGGCATCGGCATCGACGAGGATCAACATCGTCAGATCGTCGCGCAGAACCTTGGCGCTTGTGCGGCGGCGCACAGGTCGGGGCGGTGCCGCGACGTCCGCCAATAGGCGATCAGCCCGACCTTCCGCGCCAGCGCGGCGAACGCCGGGGTCGCCCGCGCGGCGGCGAACGACGGCTCGAACACGACGGCGAGGCTCAGCGGGTGGGCGGCGAGGAAGCGGTCGGCGGCGGCGACGGCGGCGTCGGGCTCGCCGGCCATCGCCAGCGCGGCGACGGTCGCGCGGTCGTTCGCCGGGGTCCTGGCGCGGGCGAGGAACGGGCGCGCGGCGGCGTGGACGCGCGCGGGGTCGTGGGTGGCGAGCGCGGTGATCAGCGTCGCCTGTGCCGTGCGCAGCTCGGCCTGCGGCTGCCGCGCGGCCATCGCCAGCGCGAGCGGCCAGCGGCCCGACCAGACGGCAAGGTTCATCCGCGCATCGTCGAGGGTACTCGGGTCGGGCAGCAGGGTCGCGACCTCGGCGAGCTGCGCGTCGGCGGCGTCGAACGCCCCAGCGGCCGCGGCCGCCTCGCCGGCGCGCCGCATCCAGACGATGTTCTTGGGCTCCTTCTCGCGGGCGCGGGCGGCCAGCGCGCGCGCCTCGGCATTGCGCCCGACCATCGACAGGAAGGTCGACGTGTCGCCGAACTCGCACGCGCAGTCGCTCGGCCGGGCGGCGACGGCCTGCGCCAGCATCGCCTCGCGCCCGGTGAAGTCGTTCGCCGGCCGCAGCCGGGCGCGGGCGAGGAACAGGTGTGGCTGCGTCGGGTCGATCGCCGCGGCGGCAGCGACGAAGCCGTTCCCCTCGGCGCGCAGCCTGGCGGCGTCCGCCGGTTGCTCGGCGGCTTGGTCGCCGAGCATCTCGCCGAGCCGGGCGCGGAAATAGGCCGACCGCGGCAGCGCCGTCGCGGCGTCGCGGAAGCGGTCGATCCGCAAGGCGAGCGACGTCGTCTTGTCGTGCCACGCGCTGCACGACGCGGCGAACGCCGGCATCGCCGCCTCGACGTAGCCGCCGGTCAGTTCGGGATTGGCGACGCCGAGTAGAGTGCATCCCGCCGTGCGCCCGATCCGCAGGCCGAGCGCGCGCGCGAGCATCGGCGCGTGGGCGTCGCGCTGGATACGCAGCTCGACGACAGCGACGTCGCTGCCAGGCCGCGTCAGGCGGGCGAACACGACGATGTCGTTTCCGGCGGGCGCGATCGTCCCACCGAGGTGCCAGTCGGCCGTGTTCCCCGCGGCCATCGCGACGCCGTAGAACTTCTCGTTGGCGAGGAAGCTCGCCGTCTCGGCCTGCAACGCCGGGGCGAGGGCGGGGTCGACGCCGGCGGCCGGGACGAACGCGGCGACGTCGACCACGGGACGCGCCAACGACGGCGCGCTCCAGTGGCGCCAGGCTGCGGCGGCGGCGACGATGACGATCGCGGCGGCGGCCGCGACCCACCAGCCGGGGGAGCGGCGTACGGGACCGGCGTGAGCGGACGCCGGCGGCGCCGGCGGCACGACCGGCGCGACGTCGCCGATCAGGCGGTAGCCGGCGCGCGTGATCGTCTGGATCTGGAACGTCGCGCCCCGGTCGGCGGCGAGGCGGCGGAGGCGCGAGACGACGCGGTTGATGCTGTCGTCGCCGACGATCCGCGCTTCCCAGCATTGGGCGACCAGCGCGTCACGGCCGACGATCGCACCGTTCGCGCGGGCGAGTGCCACGAACACCTGCATGACCCGCGGCTCGAGCGCCTCGGGCTCGCCGACGCCGCCGGACACCTCGCGCAGCCCGGGATCGACGGTCAGGCCGCCGATCCGGAACGGCGCGGCGGTGGCGAGGTCGACCGGCTCGTCGCTCACGATCACCCCACCCCAATGCTCGCGCAGTTGGCCCGCGGCACGCCAGAGTGTCAACTGATCGTCAACACCGCAATCATCGGTTCGTCATCGGTAAAAGATCGGCGCGCGATCCTGTTGTTCTGTCGTCAGTTTGGGCACGTCTCGGGGCGACAGTCGGCCGCCGCCATGGGGGTGGCCGCGCAGTCTTGCAGTCGCAGGGGACACGATCATGATCAAGCCAGCCATACTCGCCGCCGGCGCGCTACTGTTCGCGGGCACCACTGCCGGCGCGACGGTGCAGACGATCACGCGGCACGGCCACATTGTATTCGCGGTGCCGACCGACCCGAACCTCAACCCCGACGGCATCACGTCTTTGTCGGACCTCGCGGTCGGCGACGCGATCCACTTCAGCGCGACCTACGATGACGCCGACGTCCAGACGCCTGGAACGATCCATACCGGGTTCGGCGACACGCTGACCAATCCCAACATCCACACCGTCCAGCTCGGCAACGGCAATCCGGTCAATGCCGTTTCGCTCATGGTCGGCAGCCATTCTCTCAGCCTGAGCGATCAGATTTGCTATCACGACGCCGTCTGTACCGCGAATTTGGGGCTTGAATTCCCGCAGGGCCCAACGCTGCTGTTCAACGGCAGCCAGTTTCTCGGCCTCAACTCGTGCCTCATCGAGGGCGGCGGCGGGTATGGCACCGGCATCGGTTTCTGTCAGCTGACGCTCGACAGCAGCACCCCGACCTTGCAGGGCTTGGTCAAGCCGGTACTCGGTTACTCGCGAACCGACCTCTACTTCATCCAGACGCCAAGCCTCGCCGACGTCGTCTATATCGGTCAGTTCGACGGCCCCGGTATCGCGAGCGTCCCCGAACCCGCGAGTTGGGCGATGCTGGTCGGCGGGTTCGGGCTGACCGGTGCGATGATGCGGCGGCGGCACGGCGGGGCGGTGTCGCGCCAGGTCACCGCTTGAAACACGCACCCGGACGCTGGCTCGTCGCCGTGGCGGGCCTGTGGCTGGTGCCGTCGACGAGCGCACCGGCGAGCGACCGGGTGGCCCTGCGCGAGCGGCATGTCGATGCGGTGATCGTCGGGGTCGACCAGCTCGACCGCGCCGATCGCCTCGCCGTCGTCGCCACCATGACTCCGGCGGCCGACATGCAGCGCCGACCCGCCGGGTCGGCGCGCCGCCGGTAACTCAGCGCCGCGCGTAGCCCTGCGGCGGGCCGCGGCGGGGGGTGCGGCTGGGCTCGGGGGCGTCGCCGACGGGTTCGATCGCGACGTCGGGGTCGCCGTCGTCGGTCTTACGCAGCGCGGCGACGAAGCGATTGGCCGCGTTGCGCGGAATCTCGAAGCGCGTCTCGCGGTCGAAGATGCGGATCGCGCCGATCTCGCGCTTGGTCAGGTGGCCGCGGCGACACAAATACGGCAGCAGCCAGCGGGGGTCGGCGTTGTTGTTGCGTCCGGCGTTGATGCGGAACCAGACGGTGTCCTCGAATCCGGGACGCGGACCGTCGGGGATCGGACGAGCGGCGGGGCCGCTGTCCGACAGGTCCTCGGGCGCGGGCAGGCGGGCGCGTTGCAGGCGGAGCAGCGCCGCGGCGACGTCGACCGCCGGCTTGGCGGCAAGCAGCGCCTCGGCCGCGGCCCGATCCTCGCCGGCATCGACGATCTCGTCCATCATCCGCGTGTCGTCCTGCGCCTGGATCGCTTCGGCGGTCGGCGGGTCCATCCACTGGGCGCGGACGTTGGCGGCGCGGAGCAACCCCTCGGCGCGGTGGCGCTTGGGGTAGGGGACGAGGATCACGCACACGCCCTTCTTGCCCGCGCGGCCGGTGCGGCCCGAGCGGTGCTGAAGGACCTCGGCGTCGTGCGGCAGCTCGGCGTGGATGACGAGGTTCAGGTCGGGCAGGTCGATACCGCGCGCGGCGACGTCGGTCGCGACGCAGACCCGCGCGCGGCGGTCGCGCAGCGCCTGCAGCGCATGGGTGCGGTCGGCCTGGCTGAGCTCGCCCGACAGCGCGACGGCGGCGAACCCGCGCTCGACCAGGTTGGCGTGGAGGCGGCGGACGCCCTCGCGCGTGCTGGCGAAGACGAGCGCCGCCCCCGCCTCGAAGAATCGCAACGTGTTGACGACGGCGACCTCGATGTCGGACGGCGCGATGCGGACCATGCGATAGTCGATGTCGCTGTGCTGCTCGCGCGCGTCGGCGGTGGCGATGCGAAAGGCGTTGGTCTGGTAGCGCTTGGCCAGCGCCTGGATCGGCTTGGGCAGCGTCGCCGAAAACAGCAGCGTGCGGCGTTCGGCGGGCGTGGAATCGAGGATTTCCTCGAGGTCCTCGCGGAAGCCGAGGTCGAGCATCTCGTCGGCCTCGTCGAGGACGACGACGCGCAAGCTGCCCGAGGACAGCGTGCCGCGCTCGAGATGGTCGCGCAGCCGCCCCGGCGTGCCGACGACGATGTGCGACCCCTGCTGGAGCGCGCGCGCCTCGCGGCGGATTTCCATGCCGCCGACGCAGGTGACGACGTGGCCGCCGGCGTCCTTGTACAGCCAGTCGAGCTCGCGCGCGACCTGCAGCGCGAGTTCGCGCGTGGGGGCGACGACGAGCGCGAGGGGCTCGGCGGCGCGCGGCAGCCGCGGCTCGTCGCCGAGGAGCGTCGGCGCCATCGCGAGGCCGTAGGCGACCGTCTTGCCCGATCCGGTCTGCGCCGAGACGAGGAGATCGCGACCCTGCGCCTCCGCGACGAGAACGGCGGCCTGTACCGGGGTAGCGGCGGCATAGCCACGCGCGGCAAGCGCCGCCTGAATCGCGGCGGGGGTGGACGAGAAGGGCATGGGCAGGGCGAGGCTTTCGGTGGCGGCGGCGCGGAGCGCTACGCGAGCGGTGAGGCCTTAGCGCAACCGGGCGATTTTCGCAACCGCAGCACGGTTCACCCCTCGCGTCGCCACTCCAGCCGACCGACGACGTCGGCGCCGGGGAACGCCGGGTGCGGGCCGCGCGCGGTCACGATCGTCAGCCGGTCGCCGTCGATGGTGAACTCGCGGCCCTGCCGTGTGCCGACCCATGCCGCGATCGACGACGCATCGACGGTGGTGACGAAGCGGTTGCCGTCGATCGCGACGCGCCCGGTGTACGCCATCGTCACCGGCGCTCCGGTCGCCGAGACCGCGTCGTCGCCGCTCGACAGCAGCGCGACCATGAACCCCGACGGGTCGACGATCAGGCGCCCGCGCGGTGTGGGGCCGTACAGGTCGTGGCGTTCGCCGCCGGCATCGACGACGGCGGTGACGAGGGTCCAGGCACCGTACAGCGCCGCGGCTGCGGGGTTATCAATTGTCATTGCTTGGCCCTAGCATGCCGCGGCCGGGCCACGGGAGCGCCAAAATGACGACGATCACCGAGTTTCACGTCGCCCGCGACGATCTTCACCGCACGGCCGTCATGCGTCGCGACGTCGATCTCGCCGATGGCGAGGTCCTGTGCCGCGTCGACCGCTTCGCGCTGACGGCAAACAACATCACCTACGCCGCGCATGGCACCGACATGCATTATTGGGACTTCTTTCCCGCGCCCGATGGCTGGGGGATCGTTCCCGTCTGGGGGTTCGCCGATGTCGTCGCATCGCGCTGCACCGGCGTCACCGTCGGCGCGCGGGTGTACGGCTACTGGCCGATGGCGGACTTCGCGGTGCTCGCGCCGGTGAACGCCACGCCGCGCGGCTTCGTCGACGGTGCGCCGCACCGCGCCGGGCTGGCGGCGGTCTACAACGCGTACCAGGTGGTCGCTGCCGGCGTCGGCGACGAGCGCGCCCATGCCTTGTTCCGCCCGCTGTTCATGACCTCGTTCCTGTTGAGCGAGGTCTACGGCGACGCCACCGCGCCGTTCGTCCTGTCGAGCGCCTCGTCGAAGACCGCGCTCGGCATGGCGCACGGGCTGCAGGCGCGGGGCCGGACGGTGGTCGGCCTGACCTCGGCGCGCAATGTCGCGTTCGTCGCGGCGACGCGGCCTGTACTCGTCGGTCGTCGCTTACGACGCGCTCGCCGAGGTTGCCGCCGGGCCGGCGATCTACGTCGACTTCGCCGGCGACCGGGCGCTGCGCCGCGCGGTGCACACGCACTTCGGCGATGACCTCGTCCAAAGCATCGTCGTCGGCGACACGCACGTCGGGACGCCCGACCGCGACGGCGCGCTGCCGGGCGTTCGCCCCGAATTCTTCTTCGCCCCGACCCACCTCGCCACGCGTCATCCGCGATCATGCCCCGGGCGGGTTCAACGCGCGTTATGCGGCAGGCTGGGCCAGCTTCCTCGCCGCGACCGCGCCGTGGCTACGCTATGTTGAGGACGCCGGGCCCGCCGCCGTCACCGCGCACTTCGCCGCGATGGTTGCCGGCCGCGTCGACCCGGCGGAAGGGGTCATCCTGCGGCTCGCGGCTTGAACTCGAGCGCGACGCCGTTGATGCAGTGGCGCTGGCCCGTCGGGCGCGGGCCGTCATCGAAGACGTGGCCGAGGTGGCCGCCGCAGGTGGCGCAGTGGACTTCGGTCCGGACCATGCCAAGACTGCGGTCGACCGTCGTCGCGACCGCGCCCGGGATCGGCGCGAAGAAGCTCGGCCAGCCGCTGCCGCTCTCGTACTTGGTCTCCGAGGTATAGACCGGCGTGCCGCAGCCGGCGCAGTCGAACACGCCGACGCGCTTTTCGGCGTTGAGCGGCGACGTGCCGGGGCGCTCGGTGCCGTGCTCGCGCAGGACGCGGAACTGGTCGGGGGCGAGTTCGGCGCGCCAGTCGGCGTCGGACTTGACGACCGCCGGCGCATCGCTGCCCGCAGCTAGCGGCGTTGCCACCGGGTCAGGGTCGGCCCCGAACAATCCCTTGATGCCAGCCACGATCCCTCGATCCATGATGGTTACTCCGCTACTCGACCCTAGATGGGTGCCCGCCAGCCGGGTTCAACGGCGGTCGGCCGCTGCCTCGGCTGGCCGGGCGGCGTGGCGGTGCTGTCGACCGCCGAAAGCCTGTGCCCTGGTCGAAGCCCTGATCCCGTATTTGTCGTACGCAAAGCATCGTGCAGACCGTTACGCTCGCTTGACCTGTCGACCTCCGCAGCGACACTGTGGGTCCAACCAACCGAGGACGCGTGATGGACCGGCGGCAGTTCCTGGCGAGCGGCGCGGCACTTGGCATCGTGTCCGTCTGGGCGACCGGATCCGCGGCGGCGCCGTCCTCGTCCGCGTGGCGTGAGGACCGGGCACTCTATCCGCAGGGGGTCGCATCGGGTGATCCCGACGACCACAGCGTGATCCTGTGGACCCGCCGGCCATTCGCGACGGGCGAACGCCACGCGCTGATCGTCGAGGTGGCGCTGGATAATGCGTTCCAGCATGTCGTCGCGACCGCCCGTGTGCCGGTACTGGCGGCGGCCGACTGGACGTGCCGCGCGCTCGTCGGCGGGCTGCTTCCGGCGACGACCTACTGGTACCGCTTCACCGACGGCGGCGGCGCAGGCAGCCGCGTCGGGCGAACGATCACGGCCCCGCGCGCAACCGATCCACGCCCCGTCCGCTTCGCCTTCGTGTCGTGCAACAGCGTCAACGAAGGCGCGCAGAACGCCTATCGCCGGATGATCTGGGAGGACGAACGCGCCGCTGCCGACCGCAAGCTGGGCTTCGTCCTTCATCTCGGCGACTTCATCTACGAAGTCGTCGAATATCCGGAAGAGATCTCGCATCGGTACGCGCGCACGGTCTACGACCTTGGTCATATTCCCGATGCGCGCAAGGTCGGCAACTTCCATGTGCCGACCACCCTTGCCGGTTACCGCCACGTCTATCGCGCGCATATCGACGATCCCGACATCCAGGACGCGCGGGCGTATTTCCCCTTCGTCTGCATCGGCGACAATCACGAATTCTCATGGCAGGGGTGGCAGAGCTTCATCAAATACGGCGGCAAGGCCGAACCCGCGCAGCCGCTGCGCGTCGCCGCCAACCAGGCATGGTGGGAGTATATTCCCGCTCGCGTCGGCAAGGCATCGGGCGCGGGCCTCGAGCAGTTCGAGCCCCCCGCGGTCGCGGTCGCGCCGATCGACACGGTCGACGATAACGGGTTCGGGGTCGAGGCCAACAACCGCATCGCCGTGGCCAGCATGACCGCCTATCGCGCGCTCCGCTACGGTCGCCACGTCGACCTGATCCTCACCGACCTCCACAGCTACAAGATGGCCGATCCGACCGACCGGCCGGAGGCGGCGGCGCTCGAACTCGGGCGAGTTCCCGGTATTGCCGCAGGAGTGGCTGGAGATCGTCGACGGCGGCAAGGACTATGCCGGCGGCAATCCCCCGGCGACGATCGCAATCGGCGACAAGACGATCTCCAATTTCGGCAAGGACGAACCGCCCTACACCGTACTTGGACGCGAGCAGAAGGCGTGGCTCAAGCAGCGGCTGACCGGGTCGACGGCGACGTGGAAGATATGGGGTGCAACGAACGCGACGCTCGACATGCGGACCGACCCGCAGAACCTGCCCTCCGGCCTCGCCAAGACGGCCTGGCCCGGCAAGGGATTCGGCACCTTCGGCGGCGGTGACTTAAGCGGGGCGTTCAACGAACGCGCGGAAATCTACGATCTTGTCCGCGACCGGAAGGTGTCGGGCTTCGTCACCGTTTCGGGCGACCGCCACAGCTTCTGGGCGGGCTATGCGGCACCGGCCTTGCCGCCCGCCGGCTTCGCGCCGATCGGTCTCAGCTTCGTCACCGGGTCGATCTCCGCGCCCGGCCTTGGCGAGGCGAGCGAATACCAGAAGGACTCGCCCTTCCTGCCGCTGTTCGTGCGCAAGACGGCTGGCGCACAGCCCGAGCATACGATCAACCTGACGCTCAAGCGCGGTGTGCGGAGTGCGCTTGAATATGCCGCGAGCGGCGACATCGCGAAAGCGCGCGCGGTCACCAACCCCGACGTTGCACCCCATGTCGAGTTCGTCGACATGGCGGGCCACGGCTACGCCGTCGTCACTGCTGGGCCAGACACCATCGACACCGAGTTCGTCTGCATCGTTCGTCCAATCGCCCGTGCGAGCACGCCGGACGGGGGGCCGCTGCGCTACCGGGTGTCACATTCCGCGAGCCTGTGGCAGCCGGGCGCTTCGCCGAAGCTGCGCCAGCAGATGCTCGAAGGCGACGCCAAACTGTCCGTCTGAGGGCACCGTATCACAGGCGTCGCATGCGGACGTTCGATCTGGAGGCGCGGGCGGATGGCGGCGTCTGGCAGCGGCTAAAGTCTTCCGATTGCCGTCTGTACCCGCCGAGGTGTCCCTCAGGCGAGCGTTCACGTGAAGTTCGAATGTCTGCGCCTCGTCGCCGTCCTCCCGCCGGCCGCCAGACTGCCGACGAAGTCGCTGAACAGCTCCAGCCTTGACGGTCAGCGATCATGCGGCAGCAGACGCTGGGCGACCTCGGTGAAGCGCCATGGTGTTTCGGACCCGTCCTGGTCGAGGCACCATACCAGATCGAACCGATCGTCGGGCCAGTGCCGCGGACAGCCGGCAGCTTCTCCGGCGATTACGCGGCACAGGCGGCCGATATGGCTGTGGTGCCACGAGACCAGCGTGGGCGAGGGTGCAGCGATGACCGCGGCCGCCAGAGCATGCTCCTCGCCGTCGGCGTACGTGCAGTCGACCCGCAAACGCAACATCGACGCCAAGGGTGCGACAGTGTGCTGGGCGCGCAAACTGGGGCTGGCACGTGTCGCCGCCGACGCGAAGATCGCGACGGGGGTCGAGATCGCGGTGATCGGCAGGACGTCGGCGCAGCTGAAGTAGTGGGCCAGCGCCCCGGCGCGCTGCCAGCCGCGGACGGTCAGATCATGGCTGTCATGGACACCGTGGCGCGTCACGCCATGGTCGGGCCCCGCGCCGTCGGGCTTTTCCCCATGCCGGATGATCATGATTCTGCGCATTCGGGCCGAAGAGTTCCCAAGAGGTTGATTCATGAAGTGATGCCGCATGTCCGGAGTTAATGCCAGTCCGCGCGGTCCGTTGACTTCGTTCCACGGCGGGCTTCCAATCAGCGTCGATATTGACGGACAGGGCGGTGACTGGCGGCGTGCGACTTGGTTTGCTGCTGGCGACGGCGGCGTGGGCGGGAGGGGTTGCGGCCTCTCCACGCATCGTCGCGGTCGGTGATCTGCACGGCGACTTCGCGGCGTGGCGCGCCATCGCCCGCGATGCGCGGCTCGTCGATGCGAGCGGCCATTGGTCGGGCGGCGACACCGTCTTCGTCCAGGTGGGCGACGCGGTCGACCGTGGGCCTGAACTCGTTGAAGATCGTCGACGATCTTATGCGCCTGCAGCACGAAGCCTCGCGCAGCGGCGGGCGCGTCGTGGCGCTCGTCGGCAATCACGAGGCGATGAACGTCACCGACGACCTGAGGTACGTCTCGGCGTCGGATTACGCCGCCTACATCGATAGCGGATCGGTGCAACGGCGCGAGCGGGTGTTCACAGCGAACCGGGCCGCGATCGAACAGGCGTACCGCGCGCGCGATCCAGCGTCGACCAGCCGCACCGTCCGCGAGGCGTGGACGGCCAATACGCCACTCGGGCTGATCGAACATCAGCGGGCGTGGCATCCGACGGGGCGGATCGGGCGCTGGGTCGCGGGCAATCCCGCCGTGGCGCTGATCGACGGCACCATCTTCGTCCATGGTGGTCTCGGCCCGGCCTATGCCGAAGTGCCGATCGCCGAGATCAACCGCAAGGTCGACGCGGCCCTTGCAGCGGGCGATGCCTCGCCCGCGGCAATCATCAACGATCCGGCGGGGCCGCTGTGGTACCGCGGGCTCGCCGTCACCGACGCCGCCGCTTCCACGGTCGACGATCAGCTCGATCGATTGCTGGCGACATCGGGCGCGCGGCGCATCGTCATCGGTCATACCCCGATCCTGGCCGGTATCGCCGTGCTCAGCGGCGGTCGGCTGATCCGCATCGACACCGGGATCTCAAAGGTGTTCGGCGGGACGCTGTCGTGGCTCGAACTTGGCGAAGGCGTACCGGTAGCGCATCGTGTCGACCGGCCGGACTGACAGGGGGATACGGGTGTGTGGGGCAAACTGACGATCATGGCGTTCGCCGTGCTGGCGACTGGCGCGTCGGCGCGAGAACCCGACCCGCTGTTCGCCTCGAGCGCTCCCATCCACCTGACGATCAAGGGGCCATTCGCATCGCTGGCGGCGGGTACAGCGACACGCAAGCCGTTCCCGGGGACGATAACGGTCGAAGGGGCCGCGCCCGAAACTCTCCCGGTCACGCTGTCGGCTCGCGGCGTCACCCGGCGCCGGAAGGAGGTCTGCCCGTTCCCGCCCGTCCGCATCGGCTTCACCGAGCCGCCGGCGACGTCGCTGTTCGCCGGGCAGGGCGAACTCAAGCTGGTCACCCACTGCCGCCCGCTCGCCAATTACCAGCGGTTCATGCTCCTCGAATATGCCGCCTACCGCATGTACAACCTTGTCACGCCGGCAAGTTTCAACGTCCGGCTCGCGCAGATCGACTATGTCGATCCATCCGGTCGACCGATCATTTCGCGGCCCGGCTTTCTCCTCGAGGATATCGGTGACCTCGCTCACCGCAACGGCCTGCGCGAACACAAGATCAAGGCGCGGCTCGCGGTCACGGCGCTCGATCCACACGCTGCGGCGCGCGATGCGGTGTTCGAATACATGATCAGCAACCTCGACTGGGCGATGACCGCCGGGCCCGCCGGTAAGACTTGCTGCCACAATACACGCCTGATCGCGAAAAAGGGGGAGGCGGATGCGGTCACCCCCGTACCCTATGATTTCGATCTTTCGGGGCTCGTCGACGCGCCGTATGCCATGCCGCCGGCGGCCATACCCGTCGCCGACGTCCGCGTCCGCCATTACCGCGGCTACTGCCGTCATAATGCGGAGGCGGTTACGGAGGCGGCCGCGATTGCCGGCCAGCAACCGGCGCTGCTCGCCGTGCTCGACCAGGTGCCGCAGCTCGATCCCTCGTCGCAGAAGAAGGCGCGCGCGTACTTGACGGGGTTCTTCGAACAAATGGCGAGCCCTGCCGGCGTCGCCGCGATGCTGAAGACCTGTCAGAACTAATCGCCGTCGTCTTGTCGCTCGACCTTCTCGATTACCTCCGCGATCATCGTCGTCGTTTCCGTCACGACGCCACGGCGTCGCTCGTGGTGATCGAACTCATTTAGGAATCGCTTCATTTCCCGCCGTTCGCCGTAGTTCGTGTACCAGAGCCCGACGAAGCACAGGTTGAACGCCGCCGAGCTGACCAGGGACAGTTCCATCGCACCGATGCCGGTCGCCAACCCGATCGCGATCGACAGGAGGATGAACAGGAGATCGCCCGAGCTTTTCAGCGAATTGCGATAGCGCGCCGCCCCGGCAATTCCGGCGAGCGAAAACGACAGCGCCAGCGAATGCTGAACCACGACAACGATGGCGGTGACGACAAGCGGCAGCACGACGATCGTATCGACGAGCGACTGGTCGTAATCGTGGGGATTGCGGATCTCCATATAGACCCAGCTGACCGGCAGCGCCGCGAGCAGCGCTCCGGTGACCGCGGCCGTCAGCCACAAAAGGCTCGCGCCCAGCGTGCCTGAATGGGACGCGACCGCCGCGGTCGCGATGCCGCGACCGCCTGCTTCTTCTGCCTGGGCGATAAGGGCTTGCACTCGTCCAATCGGCAACGACGCTTGCAGCGAGGGAAACAGCCACATCAGCAGCGCCAGGCTCCCGGCGATTAAGCCATAGTAGACCAGCAATTTTGCCAGCAACCGTAATACCGGCATCGACTTTCCCCCGCAGCGTCTTGTGAAGGCTAGAGCATTGCGGGTCGCAGTCAAAGCGGACGATACTGGCGCCGGCCGGCAGTTCGACCACTCTGCCCGATGGTCCCGGAAAGGACATAGGCCTCGGACAGATCCTTCGGCGGTACAGCTACCATGGTAATCAACCTGTTCGTCGACTGACCGACCTTAGCTAGTATCTCGCTTTGCAGTTGAGCCGGCATGCCCGCCGACACGTCGGCGGACGCCGCTTTGAAGGCACCAATGCGTAGGCGTGCTTGCAAAGGCGTGGGTGATGAATGCGATGATCGCCATCCAAATACTGCAAGAGCAGCGACCGCGATTACGATCAAGGTTACCAGCCCGCGGCGGCGTAAATCGACAGGCTGCGCTCGAGCGGAGCCGGATGACCTTACGATCGGCGAACGAAGCGGACAGTTTCCGGATCGATCAGCTGCTGGCGGAGCGCCGGTTGCACGACGCCTGCGGTCGCGGCACCCTGGTCGGCGCACGTAGACAGCGGCGAAGGGCTTGGGCTGGATGAACTTGCAGGAGCTTGCCGTGCGGCGGGCGTTGCCGGCTGATGTGCCGGCGCTCGAAGCGCTGATAGCGGCCTCGGCGCGAGCGCTCGGACGGGGCTTCTATAGCGATGCCGAGACGGAAGCGGCGATCACCCATGTGTTCGGCGTCGATTCGACGCTGATCGCCGACGGCAGTTACCTGGTTGCCGAACTTGATGGTGCGCTAGCCGGCTGTGGCGGCTGGAGTGCGCGGCGCACGCTGTTCGGCGGCGATCGTTTCGCCTCGCGTAAGGACGACCGGCTCGATCCAAAGATCGATGCCGCCCGCATCCGCGCGTTCTTCGTCGCGCCGGACTTCGCTCGGCACGGCGTCGGACGCGTGCTTCTGCGCGCCTGCGAAGCGGCCGCCGCGGGTCAGGGCTTCGTCAACGCCGCGCTGATGGCGACGCTACCTGGCGTGCCCTTCTATACGAGGGCCGGATATCAGGCGGCGGCAGCTATAATCCATGACTGCGGCGGAACGCCCGTAACATTCGTACCGATGACACGCTCGCTGTTGCCGGAAAGTGACACGATCGACCGATAATCGAGCAAGATCATTTCACGTGTTGCACTGCAGCGCTGGTCACCGGATTGTCTCCGAGCGGCCAGTCGGCGAGCTAACGGGCTGGTCGCAGGGAAATCAGGTGTCGCGATCGAGCGACCGCAGGGGGTAACATGCAGGCATCGACGCGAAATCGGATTCTTGTCGGCGCACTCCTCGCCTCCGTCGTCCTGCCGGCGCCCGCGCTGGCTCAGGCAGTCGTCAACGGCCCGCAGACGGCGACTGCGCCCGACACTGGCACCGAAGAGATTGTCATCCTCGGCACCCGCCGAACCGACCGGACGGTGACCGACAGCGCTTCCCCGGTCGATATCATCGGCGCAACCGAGCTGCAGACGCAGCCGTCGACCAACGTCATCGACGTGCTCAAGGACATCGTCCCGTCGTTCTTCGTCGGCCAGAACACGATCTCGGACGCCTCGACCTTCGTCCGCTCGCCGTCGCTGCGCGGCCTGCCGGGTGACGAGGTCCTCGTCCAGCTCAACGGCAAGCGCTTCAACCGCTCGGCGCTGGTCCAGGTCTATACCGGCGGCGACACCGGCCTGTCGTTCGGCAGCCAGGGTGCCGACCTGTCGTCGATCCCGTCGATCGCGGTCAAGAACCTGCAGATCCTGCGCGAGGGCGCGACGGCGCAGTACGGCTCCGACGCGATCGCCGGCGTGCTCAACTTCGGCCTGCGCGACAACAAGACCGGTTTCGAGGCGATCGGCCGTTACGGCCAGTACTATGACCGCGGCGACGGCCGCTCGTACGACATTCAGGCGAACTACGGCCTGGCGCTTGGCAGCCGCGGCTTCGTCAACGTGAGCGGCGAATATTCCGACGACGGCGAGACCAGCCGCGGCGCGACGCGGCCGCTGGCGCTGATCTTTGCGGCGCAGAACCCCGGCCTCGCGTCCAAGCTGCCCAACTATCCGGGGCCGGTGCAGAACTGGGGCTCGTCGCCGACGCACGGCTGGAAGGCGATCGTCAATGCCGGCTACGAAGTCACCGACAACAGCCAGCTCTACTTCTTCGG
Organism: uncultured Alphaproteobacteria bacterium; assembly: GCA_963790285.1. GTDB lineage: Bacteria > Pseudomonadota > Alphaproteobacteria > Sphingomonadales > Sphingomonadaceae > Polymorphobacter_B. Next base: position 293,929 of record CAWBNV010000004.1, on the reverse strand, counting down.
CAATGCCGCACGGTCGTTCACCAACGAAAGCTTCAACTATCGCTCGCCGATCAGCGGCAGCGCGGTCGACGTCGGCGGCGTCTCGCATGGCCTGGGGGCGAATGGCGCACTGACGCGGGTATTCTATCTGACGCCGTGCCCGGCGGGCAACGCGACCTGCCCGGCCGGCGGCTTCGTCTCGAACGGCCAGACCTTCCAGTTCACCTCGATCTACCCGGCGGGCTTCACGCCGCGCTTCATCGGCAAGACGACCGAACTGTACGGCGCGGTCGGCTACAAGGGCCACACCGACGGCGGCTTCACCTATGACGTGTCGGTCAACACCAGCCGCAATTCGCTCGACCTGTCGATGTACAACTCGCTGTCGCCGACCTACGGGCCGCAGTCGCAGACGAGCTTCAACTTCGGCTCGCTGATCCAGAAGGAGACCGACGTCAACGTCGACCTGACGCAGTCGGTCGATCTCGGCCTCGCCAGCCCGCTGACCATCGCTGCCGGCGGCGAGTACCGGCACGAGAACTACACGGCGACGGCGGGCGACGTGCAGTCGTACGGCGCGGGTCCGTTCACGCTCTCGCAGCCGCTCTATTTCAACAACGGCGGTGGCGTGTACACGCCGGCGGGCAGCAGCGGCGGTGCGTCGCCGGGCGCGAGCGGCTATGGCGGCACGAGCCCCGCAGCCGCCGGCAGCTTTGGCCAGAACAGCTATGCCTTCTACGGCGACCTCGAAGCCGACGTCGTCACGAACCTGAGCGTCGGCCTCGCCGGCCGCTACGAGCACTACAACAACTTCGGTGGCAGCTTCGTCTACAAGGCGAACGCGCTCTACAAGTTCTCCGATTCCTTCTCGATCCGCGGCACGGTCGGCAGCGGTTTCCACGCGCCGTCGCCCGGTCAGTCGAACGAGAACCTGCTGACGACCAACTTCGTCGGCGGCAACCAGGTCCAGACCGGAACCTATGCCAACTCGACGGCTATCGCCAAGTATTACGGGGCAAAGCAGCTTGGGCCGGAGAAGTCGTACAACTACGGCATCGGCTTCGTCGCCAAGCCGCTGCACAACCTCACGCTGACGGTTGACGGGTACAGCATCTACGTCAAGAACCGCATCGGCGTGACGCAGAACTTTACCGTGACCGCTAATGACATTGCACTGCAGCCGGCGCTCGCGTCGGTCGGTGTCGGCGGCGCGGTCAACTACTTCACCAACGGCTTCAGCAGCGTGACGCAGGGTGTCGACGTCGTCGGCACCTATCACATGGGGCTGGTCGAGCCCGGCGACTTCAACCTGACGCTTGCGTACAACTTCAACCGCAGCCGCGTGACGCACGTGGATACCGTTGTTGCCGCGGGCCAAAGCGCTGCCATCCTCAGCCCCGAGCAGATCGTTGACGTCGCCCACCTCGCGCCGGCGCACCGCATCGTCCTGTCGGGCAACTGGACGCACGACCGCTTCAGCGTGCTGACGCGCCTCAACTACTACAGCAGCTGGGTCGATGCGGTCGACTACCCGGTTTACGGGCCGGCGCAGCCGAAGTATCCGGGCGGCTATCCGATCGGGCAGATCTTCAAGGACCGGGTCACCGCCGACCTCGACATCGGCTACGACGTCACCAAGTTCCTGACGCTGTCGGTCGGCGGCACCGACATCTTCAACACCAAGCCGACCCGGATCGCCAATTCGCCGAACAACCCGGTGTATGGCGTCACCGGTAGCACGTCGGACGGCCAGATCTACCCGCGCAGCGGCGGGCCTTTCGGCATCAACGGCGGCTTCTGGTACATCCGCGGCAAGGTCAAATTCTGATCGAAGGGCTGTCTTTGCGCGGCCGTTCGCCAAAAAGCTGGCATGATGTGGGTGTCGCCGGCGCAGCTGACGGGTCTCGCGGTCGGGGTTGAACGGTAGCTGAGCGCCCAACGTCGAGCGTAGTTCATCGAGCGCCTTCAGCACGCCGCGTGCGATCCGTCGGGCGAATGGCGAGGCGACCGCGGTCGCTTTCGGCCGGGGAGCGGATGATCGGGACTGTGTCGATGTGACCACGACGGGTGGGACTTGGACCCTTCGGGAGAGCGAGGCCGAAGAGGCCAAGCTCCTGCGCGTGCGGGTCGGTCGGAAGGGCGTTCCGCTGCTCGACCATGGCTGAAGTTGCGTCGAGCCGCGGACCACTGGCTGCACCTCAGCCCGCCGGACGGGCCTGAGCGATTAGCCGCGTATGTCAGCCTTTGCGGGCCGCCAGCCCACGCCTCCAGCGGCTCGCATCGGGAGCTCGGTCAGGCGGCGACCGCGACCGGCCGGCGCCGTGCGGCAATGCCGACCGCCAGGAAGCCGCCAACCAGCAAGGACCACGTTGCGGGCTCGGGTACGCCCGGCGCAAACACCCGACCGCTGAAGTCGAGTGTCGCTGCCGGCGGTGAGCCGGGGACGAAGCGGATGCCGCCGGTTCCGCTGAAGCTGCCGCTCGCGCCGGCAAAACGCCCAGTACCCCCGGTGACAACGAAATCCTGAGTGTTGTCGACCACACCGGGCGCACCGCCGTTGGTCAGAAGGCCGGTGTAGGTCCCCGACAGCGTCCCGACGCCGAAGCTGTAAGTAAAGACACCATCGCTGTAGGGCACGGGCGACGCCCCGGGCGCGGCCGGCGGGCCCGAGTTCAGGCAGTGGCTCTGGCTGGAGGTGAAATCGCCGGCGGTCGAGGTGCCGTGCGCGTAAAAGGGCACCGCGTCGCGGATCGACACGGTCAGCACGGCGCAGCGGCCCCCCGCGGCGGCGGGCGGGTTGGTGTTAACGAAGGTGCCACTGAACGCCAGGCCGCCAGCGGCGGCGGGGGCAGCGGCGAGCACCGCCGCGGAAACGATGATCCACTTCATGACCGGGAACTCCCTAACGCAGCAACGCTTGCCGCGGCGCCCCATTGCTCCGGGCGGGCGCCGCGCGATAGGACTGCGGCGCGACCTTCCGCCGACCTTTTGCCGACCGGAGCCCGCGTGATCGACCTGACCCGCTGCGACGACTTCGCGCTCGGCCCTGCGACCGTCCGGCCACCGACGCGCGAGCTGATCGGCGCGAGCGGGACGGCGACGGTCGAGCCCAAGGTGATGCAGGTGCTCGTGGCCCTCGCCCACGCCGATGGCCGTGTCGTCTCGCGTGACGACCTCGTCGCCCAATGCTGGCAGGGACGCGTCGTCGGCGACGACGCGATCAATCGCATGATCGGCAAGCTGCGCCGGGCGCTCGACGCGGCCGGCGCGCCGGCACGGATCGAGAATATCGCCAGAATAGGCTACCGCCTGGTCGTTCAGGCTCCCGCTGCGGAGCCGCGAGCACCGTCGACGGCCGCCCCTGCCCCTGCCGTGCCGGCGACAAGCGGCGCCGGGGTGTTCCCGGTACGCGTACGATACCGCTCCGTAGGCATCACCATGGCGGCGGTCGCTTCAGCGGTGGCCCTCATTGCCTGGCTCACGCTGCACCCTCTCGCCTCGTCCCTGCCGGCCGTCGGCGACCTCGAGACACGCGGCCTGGCCGCAATGTTCGACGATTTGCCGGAGCGCAGCGCTGACGCGCTCTACTACCTGCGGCAGGCGACCGCGCTCGAGCCGCGCCGGGGACCGCTGTGGGGCTCGCTGGCAATGGCTTATGTGATCGACCTTGGTTGGGTCGCGCCGGGCGCGCGGGCGGGCGTCGCCGCGCGGGCGCGCGAGGCGGCGACGCGCGGGCTGGCACTCGATCAGGCCGATACGCGGTCAGCTGCCGCCCTCGTGGCCCTGCAGCCGACCTTCGGCCACTGGATGGCAAAGGGCGCACTTATCGATGCCACAGTGCGGCGAACGGGCGGCGACCGGGGGCCGCTCGCCTACCAGCGCGTCCAGTTCCTGATGGGATCGGGACGGACGCGCGAGGCGCTGACCGCGATCGAGCCGCTGGCGCGTGGTTCGGCTCTGGTGCCGTGGATCCAGGCGGCGCGGATCGACCTTCTCGCCGCTGCCGGGCAGCTCGACGCGGCCGAACGGGCGGCCGATGCGGCGCGGGCGATCTGGCCGCGGGACCGGCTGATCTGGTTCACGGCCTTCGATCTCGCCGCGTTCGGCGGAACGGCGGAAAAGGCGCTGGCCATGGCCGAGGATCGGGAGGGCTGGCCCGCGCAGGTGAGCGCGGCCGAGATGAAGCGCACGCTGCAGACCGCGCAGGCACTCGTCGCCCGCGGCACTGTGAAGACGTCGGCTCTTCTCGACGGCTGGCCCGTCGCGACACAGGCCGACGCCGAACGCAAGATGCGCGTTGCCGCCGCGCTCGGGCGCGCCGATGTCGCCCTGACGGCGGCGCGCCTGTTGCTGACGGGGCACCTGCCAGCGAGCCCTCGCGCGACGATGCTCCCGCTGATTGGCCAACCCGACAACGGCGACCCGCCCACGGCGGCGCTGTTCCTGCCGCCGGTCGCGCCGCTGCTGTCGACGCCGGAGTTCGCGGCGCTGCTGCGGGACAGCGGGTTAGGCCGCATAAGCGGCGCATCCTCTCGCAAGCCGTAAAGCTCCCAGGCTGTCGGGCCCGAGACTCGATCTTCGACAATCGCAACAGACACGCCAACCGCAGAGCCGCCCGACCGATAGTCGGCGTCGGTGACTGAAATCCAAACTCTCAGGACCTGCGCCGCACTTCTCAATCTGGAACGCGCGTTCGTGAAGCGGGTCGAAACGAGAGGAAGGTCGATCGATTTCTACCTCCGCAGGTCCAGCGTCAGACCACCATGTGGTCCGTCCGCGTTGGCCGACCGCCGCCGCGATAATGACACGGGACCGACTGGTCCTGTATCTGGAGGCGATGAAACCAGATCTCGCCATCCTCTACGAGCATCCCGCATGGTTCGCGCCGCTGTTCGCTGCCCTCGACCGGCGCGGCGTTCGCTACGAGGCGCAGCATCTCGCAGCCCACAGTTTCGATCCGGGCGACCCATCGCCGCCGGCGCCCGTCGTCCTCAACCGTGTCGCGATGTCGAGCTTTCTACGCGATGCCGAGCACGGCATCTTCTATGCCGAGGCGCTGTTCGCGCATTGGGCGGCGCAAGGCGCGCGCGTGATCAACGGGATGAACGTTATCGCGGTCGACCGGTCGAAGGCGCGGCAGCTGTCGCTGATCGCTGGGCTAGGCCTCGGCATTCCGCAGACGCGCATCGTCCATCGCGCGGCCGACGTCGTCGCGGCGGCGCGAACGATCGGCTTTCCGCTGGTGGTCAAGGCGAACATCGGTGGCTCGGGGGCGGGCATTGTGCGCTACCACAGCCTTGACGAGCTCGAAGCATCGGTAGCCGCGCGGACCGTGCCCGACAGCGTCGATCGTGTCCTGATGGTGCAGGAATACATCCCCGCCCGCGCCGGCGTCGTTACCCGGATCGAGACGCTTGGCGGCAAATTCCTCTACGCGATCGACATCGACAGCCCCGCCGATAGCTTTGACCTGTGTCCGGCCGACGCATGCGAGATCGGGCGTGGACCCGGCGGTCTGCGAATGACCCGCGCAAATCTCTCGCCCGAACTCATGGAGGCCGCCGAGCGGATCGCACAAGCGGTCGGGCTCGACGTCGGCGGTATCGAGGTGATGATCGACGACCGCGACGGCACCGCGAAGTTCTACGACATCAACGCGCTGTCGAACTTCGTTGCCAAGCCGATGGACGTGCTGGGATGGGATCCCCACGAGGCGCTGGTCGACTTTCTCGAAGCGGCGATCGCCGAGCGGAGGATCTGAACATGCGATACGGATTTTGGGCACCAGTGTTTGGCGGCTGGCTGCGCAACGTCGCTGACGAGGGAATGGCGGCGACGTGGGAATACACCCGCGACCTGTGCATCCGCGCTGAGCAGATCGGATACGATCTGACCCTAGTCGCCGAACTCAACCTCAACGACATCAAGGGGATCGACGCGCCGTCGCTTGATGCGTGGTCGACGGCAGCCGCGCTCGCGGCGGTCACCAGTCGGCTGGAACTGATGGTCGCGGTCCGCCCAAACTTCCATCAGCCGGCGTTGTTCGCCAAGCAGGCGGCGAACATCCAGAACATCAGCGGCGGGCGGCTCAGCCTCAACGTGGTCTCGTCGTGGTGGGCGGAGGAGGCGCGGCAATACGGCCTCCAGTTCGACGCCCATGACGACCGTTATGCGCGGACGTCGGAATGGCTACATGTGATTGATGGGCTGTGGAGCGAGCCGCGCTTCAGCTTCGACGGGCGGCTGTACCGGACCGAGGATGCGATCCTCGCGCCGAAGCCGGTCGCCAAGCCGATCCGCTACGCCGGTGGCGAGTCGGAAGCGGCCAAGGCGCTGATCGCCGCGCAGTGCGACGCCTATGTAATGCACGGCGACGAGCCTGATGTGATCGCCGCCAAGATCGTCGACATGCGCGCGCGGCGCGATCGGCTCGGTCTTCCGCAGATGATCTATGGCATGGCGGCTTACGCGATCATCCGCGACAGCGCACGCGAAGCGGCGGGTGAAGTTGACGCGGATTACCGCCATGGGCGGATCGCCGCCGCCGGGGTTCGCCAACTTCGATCAGTGGCTGTCCGGCACCCAGCTTGAGCGCGAACTCAAGATCCGCGAGTATTCGGTGAGCAATCGCGGCCTGCGGCCCGGCCTGATCGGCACGCCCGAGCAGGTTGCGGCGCGGATTGCCGAGTTCGAGGCAGCCGGGCTTGACCTGCTGCTGCTTCAAATGAGCCCGCAGCGTGAGGAAATGGAGCGGTTCTCGGCACAGGTGATCCCGGCGAACCTGCGCTACGCAGCGTGAACCGCACCGTTGCGACGCTCACCGGGCTGATCATCGGGATCGCAGCGGGGGCGCTGACGACTGCCCGCAACTGGCCTGCCATCGATGCGCTGGCGGCAGCGAATCTGGTCGGCACGCTGTGGCTCGATGCACTGCGGATGACCGTACTGCCGCTTGTTGTCACGCTGACGGCGACCGGCATCGCGCGAGCGATCTCGGCGGCGAGCGGCGGGGCGATCATCCGCCGCGCGGCGCTTCTCGGGCTTGTCCTGCTGGTCGCGTCGGCCGGTGCGGCGCTGATCCTCGGCCCTCCGCTGCTTGCCTTGTGGTCGCCTGATCTGGCGACGCTTTCGGCACTCCATGGAGCCGGCACGCCGCCGCCCGGGCCGCCGGCAGGCACTGGCGACGCGCTGCTCGGTCTCGTCGCCCCCAATCTCGCCGCCGCGGCCTCCGTTGGCGCAGTTCCGCCGCTCGCGATCTTCGCGCTGCTGTTTGGCACTGCCGCGACGCGCCTGCCGGCCGATCGCACCCGGACAGTTCTCGATGCGCTCGCCCAGACGGCCGACATCGTATTGGTTATCGTCGGCTGGGTCCTGACCCTCGCCCCGCTCGGGGTCGCCGCTCTCGGCTTCGGCCTCGGGACGCGGCTTGGCCTCGGCGTCGGCTCGGCCCTCGCCATCTATATCGGGGCGCAGATCGGCGTGACGGCAGTTCTCGGCGCGTCGATGTACGTTCTTGCGGCGGTCGGGGCGCGGGTGCCATTCGGCACCTTCGCTCGCGCGGCGCTAGAGCCGCAGACGGTTGCGGCGAGCACCCAGTCGTCGCTGGCCGCGCTTCCGGCGATGCTCGCGGCCGCGCATAGGGTCGTCGGCGAACGCGCGGTGACGTCGCGCGCGCCCGCCGCCGTCCTGCCGCTCGCGGTCGCACTGTTCCGCCTCGCGGCGCCGGCGTCGATCGTCATCGTCACGCTTGCGACAGCGAGGATCAACGCAACGCACCTTGATCCAGTAACGCTTGTCACCGTCGCCGGCTTGGCGATCCTCGGCACGCTGATCATCGCTGGGCTGCCTAATCAGACGACATTCTTCGCCGCCTATGCGCCGCCGCTGCTTGCGGCGCATTTACCTATCGATCTGCTGCCGCTGTTCCTCGCAGTCGATGTCATTCCCGACATCGCCTACACCGTAACTAACGTCACCGCCGATCTCGCTGTCGCACTGACCCGCGGCCCGCCAAAGTAGAGGTCGGAACGGATCACACCCTACGCGCATGCGCGAGGCCCGCTTAAGTCTGTCATCAGGCAAACAACCGTAATCTGCCGACCACCAGAGAAGCCGTGGAACTGCCGGCAATTAGCCGCGGCGGCCTGTTCTGAGACGACTGACTACGATGCGTGGCGGATCGACAGGGATTCGAACCCTGGAGGAGCTTTCACCCCTACACACTTTCCAGGCGTGCGCCTTCGACCACTCGGCCACCGATCCGTGCAGCGGCCGGTAGCACGCGCCCCGCCGCGCCGACAAGTTGCCCTTCCGCCCCGGACGCGCGACAAGCCCCCGGTGCGATCCTCGATCACCGATGACCTCGTCCGCCGCATCCTCTTCGTCGATGCCCACCTGCTCGTCCTCGACAAGCCGGCGGGGCTGGCGGTTCACCCGGGTCCGGCGACGCCGGTGAGCCTCGAGGCGCACCTGATCGGGCTGCGGCAGGGCTATGTCCGGTCGCCCCAGCCGGCGCACCGGCTCGACCGCGACACCAGCGGCTGCCTCGTCCTCGCCCGTCATCCGAAGGCGCTCAAGCGGCTGACGGCACTGTTCGCCGCGGGGCAGGTGGAGAAGACCTATTGGGCGATGGTCGACGGCGCGCCCGTGCCGGACGCCGGCGAGATCGCCGCCCCGCTGGCCAAGGTCTCGACCGCGGCGGCGGGCTGGCGGATGGTCGTCGATCCGGCCGGCAAGCCGGCGACGACGCACTGGCGGGTGCTGGCGCGAGGCGAGCGGAGCCTGGTCGAGTTCACCCCGCTGACCGGCCGGACCCACCAGATCCGCGTTCACGCTGCCTCGCTTGGCCACCCGGTGGCGGGTGACCCGGTCTATGGGGCCGGGCGGGGGCCGATGCTGCTCCATGCCCGGCGCGTGGTCGTCCCGTATAGCGACGGGCCGCCCACCGACGTCACCGCACCGCTGCCGGCGCATTGGCCGGATGCTACGGTTACGGAATGACCTCGGTGACGGCGACCGGCGGCAGGTGGAAGCTGCCGTCAAGCAGCCCGTCCTTGGGCAAGTAGGCGCGGAATACGAGGCGGAACGGGCCCGCTGGCGAGGGCAGCCAGTTGACGATCCGCTCGCCCGACGGCGGCTTGGGCTGGACGAAGATGTCGAAGCTACCGTCGCGCTCGGCGCGCAGGTCGGGCGTCCGGTCGCCGACGGCGAAGCGCTTCGACGGGGTATCGACGAAGTACAGCCGCCCGCTCGCGTCCTGACGGTACATCGTCAGCGACCAGAAGGACCCGACCGGCAGCTTCGCCGGCACATGGACCGTGTACGCCTTTGCGCCCGTCAGCGGGGCCCCGGCGGCGTCGGCGCGGGCGCTCAGGTAGACCGCCTCGGTCCGCGGCAGGGCACCGAGGCCGCCGAGTGCGGTACGGGCGCGGGCGGCGTCGTCGCTGTCGCCGTAGCGGCCGATCCCCGGGCCGGGATAGCTCCAGCCGTCGACCAGCGTCCCGGCCGCGTCGAGGCCGCCGGCGAATTCGGCGCGCAGCCCCGGCAGCGCAGCGCTCCACGCGGCGAGCACCGCGGGCGCGACGCTCGCCGGATCGACGCTGGCACCGATGCCGGCCGACGCGAGTTCGGGCCGCGCGCGGGTCGCGGGCCCGCCCGGGTTGCGGGCGAGCGCCTCGTCGACCACGGCGAGGAAGGTCGCCGCGTCGGGGATGGCGGTCGGCACCGCCTTGACCGGCACCGGCTTGGCATGATCGGCGGGGACTTCGAGGGTGAAGCCGCGAACGAGGCCGGTCGCGGCGGCGAGGTCGGCCGGTCCGTCGACGAGGACGCGGACGAGCAGCCACGCGTCGTTGGTCGGCGAGCGGAGGACCGTCGCGCCGGCGGGCGGCGTCCCCGTCCACCCGGGCCCGGCGATCAGGAAGCGCCCGCCGGCTCCGCCCGACCGCGTGCCGACGATCGCGACGTTGTTGGTGAACACGTCCATCAGCGCCGCCGAATGATAGCGCTTGGGGATCGCCGGCGCGTCGAGGATCACCGGCCCGCCGGCGAGGTCGAGCCATGCGCTCGAATAGAGCGTGTCGTTGTTCGGCGTCGTCACGTCGCGTGTCGATGCGTCGGCGAGCGTGGTCCGCGCATAGAGCCGGTTGACGCCGGGCGCGCCCAGCGCCTCGGCCTTGCTGACCTGGAGGTGCCGCGCGCGCATCATCTCGTACAGCGGCAGCGCATAGGCGTAGGCGGCGCGGAGCTGCTCGGTGCCGGCGAGCGGCGTCTCGGCCGGCGTCACGGCGGCGGCGGGGGCGATGTCGACCGTCGTGATCGGCGCGTCGGCGGGGCGCGCGAGCAGCGACGGCTCGGGCGGCGAGGGCTCGGCGGGGGCGACCGGCGGCGTCGGCGCGGCAGGAGCGGCCCGCGCAACGGTCTTGTGCCGACCGAACAGCGGCACCTTCGGCGGGTCGCCCCACGCGGGCGACGCGAGCGCGGCGGCAAGCAGCAGGGTCGTCAGTCGCGCCGTCATCGTCGTCCCCTCGGGTCTGTGCACTGGCTATGCCGGGGGGTGGCGCGCGCGTCGAGTCCGGGGCAGACTGGACCGTCCTCTGGGGAGAGAGTGCCATGGAAGCCGCCTATATCGTCGCCGCCGCGCGTACTGCGGGAGGCCGCCGCGGCGGACGGCTGACCGGGTGGCATCCCGCCGATCTCGCGGGGCAGGTGCTGAATGCGCTCGTCGACCGCGCTCACGCCGACCCGGCGCTGGTCGAGGACGTCATCATGGGCTGCGTCAGCCAGTTCGCGCAGCAGTCGGGCAATGTCGCGCGCAATGCCGTCCTGTCGTCGCGCCTGCCCGAAAGCGTCCCCGGCACCAGCGTCGACCGCCAGTGCGGCAGCAGCCAGCAGGCGCTCCACTTCGCCGCCGCGACGGTGATGAGCGGGCAGATGGACGTCGTCATCGCCGCCGGGGTCGAATTCGATGAGCCGCGTGCCGATGGGCACCGCCGGCAAGCTCGCTCACGAGGCGAACATGGGCTCGCCGTTCGGCGGCCCAGGGATGAAGGCGCGTTACCCAGGCGTCCAGTTCAGCCAGTTCACCGGCGCCGAGATGCTCGCGGCCAAGCACGACCTGTCGAAGGACGACCTCGATACCTTCGGCTTCGCGAGCCAGCAGAAGGCGGCGGCAGCGGCGAAGAGCGGCGCGTTCGACGCCGAGATCGTCCCAGTCGAGGTGACGCTGCCCGACGGCTCGACTGAGGCGCACACGGTCGACGAGGGCATCCGCTTCGACGCCAGCCTCGAGGGCGTGCGCGGGGTCAAGCTGATCTCCGAGGGCGGGCGGCTGACCGCGGCGACGAGCTCGCAGATCGCCGACGGCGCGTCGGGCGTAATGGTGGTCAACGATCGCGGGCTCAAGGCGCTCGGTATCGCCCCGCTCGCGCGCATCCACCACATGACGGTCGTCGGCGAGGACCCGGTGATCATGCTCGAGGCCCCGATCGGTGCGACGCGGCGCGCGCTCGTCCGCGCCGGAATGAGTATCGACGACATCGACCTGTTCGAGGTCAACGAGGCGTTCGCCAGCGTGCCGATGGCGTGGCTCAAGGAGATCGGTGGCGAGCCGGCGCGGCTGAACGTCAACGGCGGGGCGATCGCGCTCGGTCACCCGCTCGGCGCATCGGGGACCAAGCTGATGACGACGCTCGTCCATGCGCTCCGCGCGCGCGGCAAGCGGTGGGGATTGCAGACGATGTGCGAGGGCGGGGGGCTCGCCAACGTCACGATCGTCGAGGCCCTCTGAGTGACCGACTTCACCCAGATCCGCTACGCCGTCGCCGACGGCATCGCGACGATCACGCTCAGCCGACCCGACAAGCTCAACGCGTTCACGGCCGTGATGATGGCCGAGCTGATCGCCGCGTTCGACCTGAGCGACGCCGACGACGCCGTGCGCGCGGTGATCGTCACCGGCGACGGGCGCGCCTTCTGCGCCGGGGCCGATCTCAGCGCCGGTGCGGCGACGTTCGACTACGAGGCGCTCGGCCACGGCGGGCCGACGCGGGCCGACGGCACCACCGACTATCGCCACGATGCGGTCCGCGACGGCGGCGGACGGGTGACGCTGCGCATCTTCGCGTCGCTCAAGCCGGTCATCGCCGCGGTCAACGGGCCGGCGGTCGGCATCGGCGCGACGATGCTGCTGCCGATGGATATCCGCATCGCCGCCGACACCGCCCGTTTCGGCTTCGTTTTCGCGCGGCGCGGGATCGTGCCCGAGGCGGCGTCGAGCTGGTTCCTGCCGCGGATCGTCGGCATCGCTCAGGCGCTCGACTGGTGTTTCTCGGGCCGGGTGTTCGACGCCGCCGAGGCGCTCAGCGGTCGCCTCGTCAGCCGTGTCGTCCCCGCCGCCGACCTGCTTGCCGAGGCCACCCGGGTCGCGCGCGAGATCGCCGACCATACCGCGCCGGTCTCGGTCGCGCTGACCCGCCAGCTGCTCTGGCGGATGCTCGGCGCCGCCTCGCCGATGGACGCGCACCGGATCGACAGCCGCGCCATCTGGAGCCGCGGCCGCTCGGGCGACGCGCGCGAGGGGGTGACCTCGTTCATCGAAAAGCGCCCGGCGGTCTTCCCCGACAGCGTCGCCGACGGCATGCCCGACTTCTACCCGTGGTGGGACGAGCCCGCGTACAAGTGACGATAAGCGGTTGACGCGCGCGTCACCCCGCGCGACGGGGTCGCAATGACCGATTCCGTCGACGCCCCGCTCGCCACCTTCGCCGGGGCGGTCCCGCCAGCGCCGCCGTGGTTCGACAGAGCCATGGCCGACATGCCCGAGGTGTCGACGATCACCGTCGCCGGCGCGGCGATCGAGGTGCTGACGTGGGGCGAGCGCGGCAGGCCCGGGCTGCTGTTCCTCCACGGCAACGGCGCGCACGCCGGCTGGTGGCGGTTCATCGCGCCGTTCTTCGCCGCCGACCACCGCGTCGTCGCCTTCTCGTGGAGCGGGATGGGCGGGTCCGACCACCGGCCCGAATACGCAGTCGACACCTTCGTCGACGAGATCTTCGCCGTCGTCGCCGCGACGGGGCTCGCCGAAACCGGGCGGCCGGTGGTCGTCGGCCACAGCTTCGGCGGCTTCCCGATGATGGCCGCAGTCAAGGCGCGCGGGGCCGAGTTCGCCGCCGCGGTCATCGTCGACACCCCGTTCCGCGCCCCCGGCGAGCGCGGCGGGCGCCCGCCCAACGCGACCGACCGGCCGCACCGCGTCTATCCTGACCTGATCGCCGCGCTCGCCCGCTTCCGCTTCGCCCCGGTTCAGCCGTGCGCCAACCCGTTCATCGCCGACGCCATCGCGCGGGGGTCGCTGAAGGAAGTCGACGGCGGCTGGACGTGGCGCTTCGACCCCTATCTGTGGAGCCGCTTCCGGGTCGGCGACGCGCTGTCGCTGCTCGAGGACCCCGGCTGCCCGGTGGCGCTGATCTGGGGCGACCGCTCGGCGCTGATGCCGCCCGACCGCGTCGCGGCGATGCGGGCGCTGCTGCCGCCGGGGTCGCCGGCGGTCCCCATCCCCGACGCCGAGCATCACGTCATGGTCGACCAGCCGCTCGCCTTCGTCGCGGCGCTCCGCGGCCTGCTCGCCGGCTGGCCGCGGTAGCCGGCGGCGACAAGGAGTTGCCGCCGGCCACAGGCTCAGAACGTCAGGCGGAAGCCGCCCGTGATGCCGTTGATCTGACGATCCTTGGCGAACGTCCCGTCATAGTCGATGACCAGCGACAGCGGGCTCGTCGCCTTGCTGATCGTGATCCCGGCGGCCGCCGTCGCATAGTCGCGCGCCAGCCCCGCGGGGGTGAAGCTGACCGGCGTCGCCGTCGGGCCGCCGAAGCCGACGGTGAAGTTGTCGAAGTTGTAGCGGTCGAACTCGTGGCGATACGCGCCCGACACCCGCGTCCGCAGCGACACGCCGTCGCCGAGGTTGTAGCGGCCGCCGACGCGCAGGCCCGCCGTCCCCAGCACCGACGTATACTCGCGGCGGCCCTCGGTCAGCGCGCCGACCCCGGTTCCGTCGGAGAAGCCGTTGATGCGGATGTTGGCATAGCGCGCGCCGACGAACGGCTCGAACTCGAACCCGGCCGCGTTGAAGCTCAAGCCCGTCGTCGCGCCGCCGATCCAGTTGCGCCCGCGCGGGTTGCCGTAGAAGCTGAGCGCGGTCGGCGTCGTGGTGTTCGCGCCGAAGTTGACGCTGCGGAGCAGGTCGTAGTTCGTCTCGCCGTACGTCCCGAACAGGTCGACGTACAGCGGCCCGAGCCCGAGCGTGCCGTAGCCGCCGGCGAACCACGTGGTCAGGTGGCTCTGCGTGCTGAACGGGTCGAGCCGCGCGTCGACATGGTCATAGCCGGCGGTGAGGCCGATCAGCGAGCGCGACCCGAAGCGCTTGTCGAGGCCGATCATGACGCCTTCCGAACCATAGCCGACGCGACCGCGGTCGGCGGTCGGGTTGAAGTGGCCGTTGCTGCCGCTGGCGACGACGAACGAGCCGAAGCCGCGGCTGCCGGGGGCGACGTCGCCGGCGATGCCGTTGACGCCGGTCCCGCCGGCGCGGAAGTCGCGCAGATAGCGGCTGATGTTCATCTGCTCGAACTCGGCCGACTGGAGCGTCAGATCGGGGACGAGCGACAGGCTGGCGGGCGTGAACTGCGACAGCGCGCTCGCCTGGCCGGCCGCCGACAGGCCGGCGAGCGACTGGTTGACGGCGATCGTCCCCGCGGTCGCGCCGCCCGCGGGCGTCGTCAGCGCGGCGTTGATGTTCGCCTGGTTCGGCGACAGCTGCGCGTGCGCAGTACCGGCGACCGTCAGCGCGGCGGCGGCAAAGATCGTGTGTACGTTACGAGACATGAACTCACTCCAAGGATGATGTCCTCGGCGGCGCAAACGATGCGGCGTGCGATCGGGTGCAGCCGCTCGCCGATTTCGCTGAGCAGTGTTGCAGATGTGCACTGACCGTTACGACCGCGATATTGCTTGCCGCTGAACGAGTTCGCCGTTCACTCGCTGTTCATTGAGCGAGCGAGGTATCGATACAGTAGTTCTTCGTCGGCTGTGCGCGGGATTGCCGGCAAAGGCATCCAGTCGCGGTCCGCCGGATGCGCGGCGGCGGCGAACCCGTCGTCGGCGTCCGCGCTGCCGGGCGGGCAGGACGACGGGTGCCCGGCGGCGACCCCAGCGCCGGCCGCAGCGCGAGCCGCAGCGCTGTCCGCAGCCGCCGCGCACGCTCCCGCGACGTGGTCGTCGCCGCAGCCTTCAGCGTCGACCCGCCGGCACGGCGCTGCGCCCACACCCCCGCATTCACCCGCAGCCGTCGTCGGCTCGGTCGCGGCGGCCGCGAGCGGATCGGCGTGCGGTGCGGCGGTCGCCGGCGCGCCCGCGCCACGGTCGGCGGCACCGAGCTCGGTCGCGCCGCCCGGCGCGGGGCTGGAAGTTGACGAAGGTCGGGCCACGTCGGGGAAGATCGCGCCCTGGGGCGGACCGCTCCCGTTCGCGTCGGGGCGGCGGGCGGTGCGGTAGGCGAGCGGGTCGGCGTACTCGTCCTCGATCCGCGCGACGATCGCGCGCCCCATTGTGTCGAAGTGCGCGTCGCGCGCCGCCGCCCAGTCGCGGGCGCGGGCCAGCAGCTCGGCGACGCGCGCGGCGGGCGCCCCCTCCTCGACGGCGGCGGCATGGTCGTCCTCGGCCCCCTCGGCGCCGTACTCGAGCCAGCCGGCGGTCTCGACGTCGAACCGCGTCCGCGACACGTCGCGGCGGACGGCATCGCAGCCGACGGCGAACTTTTCCGCCTCCTGCTCGGGGTGGCCGCCGGCGACCGGCTGGCGGTCCCAGTGGCGGGCATAGGTCGTCGGGCGGCGGTAGCGCAGGATGAAGCGCGTCAGCCCCTCGTCGAAGCGGCGGTGCTCGCCGACGACCTCGCCCTTGTAATAATGCGGGACGGCGACGCCGTGGAGCGCGCGCGACAGCGCCGCGTCCTCGAGCCGGTCGACCGCATAGTCG
Source organism: uncultured Alphaproteobacteria bacterium (assembly GCA_963790285.1). Classification (GTDB taxonomy): domain Bacteria; phylum Pseudomonadota; class Alphaproteobacteria; order Sphingomonadales; family Sphingomonadaceae; genus Polymorphobacter_B. The sequence goes on along the minus strand of CAWBNV010000004.1, from coordinate 277,921 downwards.
AGCGCCGCCGCCCACGCCCGGCGGAAATCGACTGCGTCGAACCGCCCGCGCAGCCTGTACGCGCTTTCGCTCGACATGCCGACCGCACGGCACGCGTCGACGACGCACCCGGTTTCGCCGAGCGCGGCGATGAAGTCCGACTGCCGTGCCGGCGTCCATCCGTCGTGCCGGTTGCGCACGACGACGGGGTCGAACTTGCGGTGGTAGACATTAGGGTCGGCGGGGTGAGGATCATGGGTCATGCGCGTGGTCTGCGCGCGAACGGGGGCTGTAGGACAGGGGTTTTGCGCGGTGTAGGACAGTGTGCGGCTGTAGGGTGCGCAAAGGACACGGGGGGATGATGGTCGCTGGAGGGAACGGCACGGCTGGCCTGACCGACGCCGAGATCGACCCGCCATCCGCCGCGGCGACAAACATCTGCGCACCCAGCCACGCGCCCGCGCCGTCCGCTACGACGCCGCCGCCGGATCGCCGTCGACCTGACCAGCGGCGCGACGTTCAGCTTCGCGCCCTCGCTGGCGCAGGGCCGGCGCGGCGCGAGCGTGGCGGACCTCGCCGAGGTCGAGGTGCTGGGGGCGAGCTTTGGCCTGCACTGGGACCGGCTCGACGTCGACTTCTCGGTCGAGGGCGTGCTGGCGGGACGGTTCGGGTCGAAGCGGTGGGTGGAGGCGCTACGGGTGGCTGAGTAGACACAGCTATCTCTAACGGATTTTACCGGACCTCTTCAGCGCAGTTGATGGAATTGCAGCTCTGCGGATGCACGTAGGCTCGGCACACGGACGTTCTGGTGTGCAGCCACCCCGGAGCTACCGTGTATCCCCGCGACATGCACGACTTGCCGTGCATGCAGCTCACACAGTCACACTCTTCGTGCTTGAGACTTGGCAAGCGCGTGAGCTACCGTAACGCAGGCCTGCCAATGGCGGATGTCACTTAATCTCAAGATAAATCTCCCCGCCCCCTTCACGAAACTTCTCACTCATCGCCGCCATCCCCGCTTCGGGGTCGACCCCCTCCGCCGCCACCATCTCCCCCGTATTCAGCCCCGCCGCATAATCGCGCACCTCGCGGGTGATCTTCATGCTGCAGAACTTCGGGCCGCACATGCTGCAGAAGTGGGCGGTCTTGGCGCCCTCGGCCGGCAGGGTCTCGTCGTGGTATTTGAGCGCGGTGTCGGGGTCGAGGCTCAGGTGGAACTGGTCGCGCCAGCGGAAGTCGAAGCGCGCGCGGCTGAGCGCGTCGTCGCGCTCCTGCGCGCCCGGGTGACCCTTGGCGAGGTCGGCGGCGTGGGCGGCGAGCTTGTAGGTGACGACGCCGACCTTGACGTCGTCGCGGTCGGGCAGGCCGAGGTGCTCCTTGGGCGTGACGTAACACAGCATCGCGCAGCCGAACCAGCCGATCATCGCCGCGCCGATGCCGCTGGTGATATGGTCATAGCCCGGCGCGATGTCGGTCGTCAGCGGCCCCAACGTGTAGAACGGCGCCTCGCCGCAGACGGCGAGCTGCTTCTCCATGTTGACCTTGATCTTGTGCATGGGGACGTGCCCCGGCCCCTCGATCATCACCTGGCAGTCCTTCGCCCACGCGCGGTGGGTCAGCTCGCCGAGCGTCTCGAGTTCGGCGAACTGGGCGCGGTCGTTGGCGTCGGCGATCGAGCCGGGGCGCAGGCCGTCGCCGAGGCTGAAGCTGATGTCGTACGCGCGCATGATCTCGCAGATCTCGTCGAAGTGCGTGTAGGTGAAGTTCTCGCGGTGGTGGGCGAGGCACCACTTGGCGTGGATCGACCCGCCGCGGCTGACGATGCCCGTCACGCGGCTCGCGGTCAGGTGGATGTAGGCGAGGCGGACGCCGGCGTGGATGGTGAAATAGTCGACGCCCTGCTCGGCCTGCTCGATCAGCGTGTCGCGGTAGATCTCCCACGTCAGGTCCTCGGCGACGCCGCCGACCTTTTCGAGCGCCTGGTAGATCGGCACCGTGCCGATCGGGACGGGCGAGTTCCGGATGATCCATTCGCGCGTCGTGTGGATGTTGCGCCCGGTCGACAGGTCCATGACCGTGTCGGCCCCCCAGCGCGTCGCCCAGACGAGCTTCTCGACCTCTTCGGCGACCGACGACGCGACCGCGGAGTTGCCGATGTTGGCGTTGATCTTGACGAGGAAGTTGCGCCCGATCGCCATCGGCTCGGCCTCGGGGTGGTTGACGTTCGCCGGGATGATGGCGCGGCCGCGGGCGATCTCGTCGCGGACGAACTCGGGCGTGACGAAGTCGGGGATGCTCGCGCCGAAGTCCTCGCCGTCGCGCGGCGTGGCGCGCGCGGCGGCGCGGCCGAGGTTCTCGCGGATGGCGACATATTCCATCTCGGGCGTGACGATGCCGCGGCGGGCGTAGGCGATCTGCGTCACGGCCGCGCCGGCGCGGGCGCGCAGCGGCGACCGCTGGACATGGGGGAAGGCCTCGGTGTTGGCCCGCTTGTCGAGCGCGGCCTTGCCGGTCAGGCCGTTGTCCTCGGGGCGGACCTCGCGGCCGAGGTAGCGCTCGACGTCGCCGCGGCCCTCGATCCACGGGCGGCGGAGTTCGGGCAGGCCGGCGTGGATGTCGATCGCGGCGGCGGGGTCGGTGTACGGGCCGCTGGGATCGTAGATGCGCACCGGCGGCTCGTTGGCGCTCGCCTCGAGTGCGACCTCGCGCATGGCGACGCGGAGGTCCGGGTGGAGCGTGCCCGGCACGTACACCTTGCGGCTGCCGGGCAGCGGACCGGTGGTGACGGGGACTTCGAGGGGGCTGTTGATGTCGGCCATGCGCGCATACTCCAAGACGGGAGTACGGGCGGGTAAGCGCCGCGCCCTCCCTCCGCCGGGGTCAACCGGATCAGGTTCAGCGGGTCGCAGCTTGCCAGAAAACGGGCGGCCGCCTCTCAGCCGGGAACACCGGCCCCCCGGGGACAGGCGCGAGTCTTACGCCGATGGCGGTCGCGGTCAACCGCCATCGGCGTTCCGGGTCAGGCGGCGACGGTCCGGACGCGACGGCGGAGCGCGGCGCCGGTCAGGCCGAAGCCGGCGGTCAGCAGCGCCCACGCGGCGGGCTCGGGCACCGTCCCGGCCGGCGGGGCGTTGCCGATGCCGTCGCTGAACGTCAGGCTGTAGCCGGGGTGAGCGGCGGCGAAGGCCGGGTCGATCGTGATGTAAGGGTCGATATACGCGCTCGCCGTGCTGCCGCTGGGGTCGTCGCAGCAGAACAGGCCGAGGTTCGCGCTGAGCTTGACCGTCGTGACGTCACCGGCGTGCGCGGTGAAGTCGAGGACGCCGGCATACGAAAAGTTGCCGCGCTCGCCATACGCCGCCGACGAGGTCGGGTTGTCGATGTTGAGCAAAGTCGACACGCCATCGGTGTACTGCGAAGTGATCGACGTCCGCGCGACGAAAGCGGCATGGAGCGGGACGATGTCGGTGCCGCTGCCGTTCAGCGTGAAGGCATAGGTCAGATGACCGAGGATGCTGACCTGGTAGATCGGATCGGTTTCATTCGCCGTCAGCAGGATCGACGGCGTGCCGCCGGTCGCGAACGTCATCGTTCCCCCGCCGCGGCTGTACGAACCGGCGGCGGTGACGCGAAGGTTGCGATACGAATCGGTATACGAGGCGTTCGACATCGCCCCGAGGATCGTGACGCCCGGAACGGTGGCGAGAGCAGGCGCGGCGATCGCCAGCGCAGCGACAGAAACAACGATACGGATCATACACTTAGCCTGTTGCCCGCACGGTACCATACCGCGACGCCAACAGCATGCGCGAGTTGCCGCGCCGTTTATTGGAAAAACCGGCCACGCCCGGCCGTTATTGTTGCGCCGCGACCCGCGCGAGCCCCTCGAGCCACCTCTGGTGCCAGTCGTGCATCCGTTGAGGGAACAGAACCGCGCCGAGGCGGGCGAGGGCACCGTATTGCGTCTCCTCGGTGACGACGTGGCAGCCCGCCGGCGTCGGCTCGATCAGCCATGCATGATAGGCCTCGACCCCGACGCCGTGGGCGAGCCACGCGATGCGTTCGTGCGGCACGAACTCCTCGACGCGGGTGACGAGATCGACGCCGAACGTGCGCCAGCGAAAGGTCGCGCCCGGCCCGAGGTCGTCGCCGCCGCCGTCGATCCGCACCTTGCTCGCGTTGGCGTAGTAGCTCGGCCAGCCGGTCGCGCGGACCAGCTTCGCCCAGACCGCGGCGGGCGGAGCGGCGATGGCCAGCGCGTTCTTCACGTGGACCGGCGCGGTGCCGGGGGCGTAGCGCGCGGGCCAGCGGATCGCGGTCATCGCACGGTCTCCGTCGCGCGATCGGGGAGCAGCTCGGCCGCCCAGCCCCGGTCCGTCCCGCAGAGCCGGTCCCAGAACCGGAAATACAGGCCGTAGTTGCACCGGTAATGCCGGTGGTGGAGGTGGTGGTGCGACGCGGTGATGACATGGCGCCCGAACGCGCCGGCGACCCAGCTGCGCGGGTAGATCTCCCACCCCATGTGGTTGATGACGCCGTTCCACGTCATGATCGTCAGCACCGCGAGCAGCGCGGCGACGTGGATGGGCACGACGAACACCAGCGCGGGTACGACGAGCGCGCCCGACAGCGATTCGGTCCAGTGGAAGCTCATCGCCGCCCACGCGGTCGGCGGGCGGCTCGCGTGGTGGACGGCGTGGACGCGGGCGAACACCGCCGGGCGGTGCATCCAGCGGTGCGTCCAGTAGAACCACGTGTCGTGGGCGAACAGATAGGCAAACGCGCTCGCTGGAAGCGCCAGCCAGCCGAGGACGCCGCGCGGCGTGCCGCCGTAGATCAGGGTCAGCCCGCGGTGGTGCCACAGCGCGGCGACGATGCCCGACGGGACCCCATAGATTGCCGCGGCGGCGAGCGACCACAGCACCTCCCGCCGCACCTGCGCGCCGCGCTTGTCGGCGGCGGGGCCGACGTCCGGGTGGAGGCGCAGCGTCAGCGCCGCCAGCCCGCCCGAGACGACGAAATAGCGGACGGCGACGATCGCCGTCATGCCGAGCGCGGCGAGGAGAAGGGTGGGAACGAGGCTCACGATGCGGGTTTAACGCATCGCAGGGCGCAGGCGAAGCGACGGAAGCGCGCGGCGGGGTTCGCCCAGTTGCGGACGTTCCGAACCAGCGGCACTCTGGCGAGTATGGCCTTACTCGCGAGCGGAAAACCACCATCGGAAAAGCGGATCGGCAGCCGAAATCAGGGTGCGGCCCGAGCACGCCGACGAAGCCGCGAAGCTGTTTGAGCAGAACGGATTTCAGCCAATTTACGTGGATCACCGTGCAGACGGAGACATATCGTTCTGGTTCGGCAAAGCTCCTGATGACGAGAAGTACCAAACTCTTTTCCAGCCTCCCGCGCGAGTTTTACGCCATTCAGGAAGTAGTGGTCGGCGACCAGCATCCCTTTCCGCAGAAGCTAGCTAACGGCAGCTAACCACCCACAGCAGACCATCTCTGCCCGCACAGCCCTGTCCCCCGTGCCCTTTCGGCTCACCCTCGCCCCGATGTGCGGCCTCCGGCGGCGCGAGCGGGGATGGTCCGAGGTCGGCGCGCCTGAACCGCCGCTAACGCCCCCGTTCAGCGTGGCCCCACCCCGACTCGCGTAGGAGGGCATGGTCAACCAAAGGAGCGTTGCCATGACGATCAAGTCGACCTTGCTTCTGGCCGGTGCCGCGGCGCTCGCCGCGATGGTTCCCGCCGCCGCATCGGCGCAGAGCAGCTTCTCATTCTCGGTCGGGAGCGGCTACAACGACTATTACCCCGGCTACCAGACCTATGCGGTGCCGGCCTACCGCTATGCCCCCGCCTATGCGTACAGCGGTTACGGCGACGGGCGCGGCTACTACGACCAGCGGCGCTATAACGGCGGCTATTACGACCGCGAGCGCCAGGAGCAGTACCGCCATTATCTGCACGAGCAGAACGAGCGGCAGCGCGAGTACGAGCACCGCCGCCACGAATGGCAGCGCGCGTACGGCGACGGCGACTGACCGACGGCGCCGCGGCGGAGACCTCCGCCGCGGCACCTCGTCCACGGGCCGGGGGTCGCGCCGGGCCGTGCGTTGCGCTACGCCGCGGCGCGCATGGACTTCGACCTCATCCTCGCCGGCGGCGGGCTGGCCAACGGATTGATCGCGCTGCGCCTCGCGGCGGTGCGGCCCGACGTGCGGGTCGCGATCGTCGAGGGGGCGGAACAGGTCGGCGGCAACCACACCTGGTCGTCGTTCGCCGCCGACATCTCGCCCGAGCAGGTCGGCTGGACCGATCCGTTGATGGCGCACCGCTGGGATCGCTACAGCATCCGCTTTCCCGACCACGGCCGGACGATCGTCCAGGGCTATCGCGCGACGACCGGCGAGCGGCTCGCCGCCGCCGTCGCCGCGACGCCGGCGACGGTGCTGACCGGAGTGCCCGTCGCCGCGCTGACGCCGACGAGCGTGACGCTGGCCGACCAGCGGACGCTGACCGCGCGCGCCGTCATCGACGGGCGGGGGCAGGGGCCGCAGAAGGGGGCCAATCCGCCGCTCGACCTGCGCGCGCAGAAGTTCGTCGGGCTCGAGGTCGAGCTGACCGCGGACCACGGCCTCGCCGGGCCGGTCATCATGGATGCGACGGTGCCGCAGGTCGACGGCTACCGCTTCGTCTACACGCTGCCGTTCGGGCCGCGGACGGTGCTGGTCGAGGACACCTATTATTCCGACGGTCGCGAACTTGCGCCCGCGGTGCTGCGGCAGCGCTGCCTTGACTATATCGCCGCGCAGGGGTGGACCGTCGCGCGCGTCGTCCGCGAGGAAGTCGGCGTCCTGCCGATCGCGCTCGGCGGCGACATCGGCGCGTTCTGGCGCGCAGGCCAGGCGGGCGTGCCGCTGGTGGGCCTGCGCGCCGCGCTGTTCAACCCGATCACCGGCTACAGCTTCCCCGACGCGGTGCGCACCGCCGACCTCGTCGCGAGCCTGCCGGACCTGACGCCGGACGCTTTGTACGCTGCACTGCGACATCATAGCGAGGCGACGTGGGCCGACCGCAGCTTCTACAGGTTCCTGACGCGGATGTTGTTCATCGCCGCCGAGCCGTCGGAGCGATACCGGGTATTGCAGCGCTTCTACCGGCTCGACGACGCGCTGGTCGGCCGTTTCTACGCCGGGCGATCGACCGCGCTCGACAAGGCGCGGACGCTGATCGGCAAGCCGCCGGTGCCGCTCGGGCGGGCGATCGGCGTGCTGCTCAACTCATGAGGGACAGATGACGACAGCGGCGGTGATCGGCAGCGGGTTCGGCGGCTTGGCGCTCGCCATCCGCCTGCAATCGGCGGGCATCCAGACGACGCTGATCGAGCAGCGCGACAAGCCCGGCGGGCGTGCCTACGTGTGGCACGACAAGGGCTTCACCTTCGACGCCGGCCCCACCGTCATCACCGACCCGTCGTGCCTCGAGGAGCTGTGGGCGCTGTCGGGGCGCAAGCTGAGCGACTATGTCGAGCTGATGCCCGTGACGCCGTTCTACCGCCTGATGTGGGAGGACGGCTACGTCTTCGACTATTCGAACGACGACGCGGCGCTGTTCGCCCAGATCGGCGCGAAGAATCCCAAGGACGTCGCCGGCTACAAGCGCTTCCTCGAGTATAGCGAGAACGTCTTCCGCGAAGGCTATGAAAAGCTTGGCCACGAGGCGTTCCTCGACTTCGGCACGATGATGAAGGCGGCGCCGCAGCTGATGCGCTACGAGGCGTTCCGCAGCGTCTACGCGATGGTCAGCCGCTACATCCGCGACCCGCAGCTGCGCGAGGCGTTCAGCTTCCACTCGCTGCTCGTCGGCGGCAATCCGTTCAAGACCAGCGCGATCTATGCGCTGATCCACGCGCTCGAGAAGAAGTGGGGCGTGTGGTTTCCGCGCGGCGGCACGCACGCGCTCGTCAGCGGCATGGTCAAGCTGTTCGAGGACCTCGGCGGGCGGACCATGATGGGCAACGGCGTCGAGGCGATCCGCGCCGAGGGCGACCGCGTCCGCGGGGTCGCCACCGCCAGCGGCTGGTCGGGCGAGTTCGATGCGATCGCGTCGAACGGCGACATCGTTCACACCTATCGCGACCTGCTCAAGGACCATCCGCGTGGGCGGCACGCGGCGGGCATGATGAAGTGGAAGAGCTTCTCGCCGTCGCTGTTCGTCGTCTATTTCGGGCTCAAGCGGCAGCACCCCGATATCCGCCACCACACGATCATCTTCGGCAACCGCTACCGCGCGCTGCTCGACGACATCTATTCGAACGGCAAGCTCGCCGACGATTTCTCGCTCTACCTTCACCACCCGACCGCAACCGACCCGGCGATGGCCCCGCCGGGGTGCAGCGCCTTCTACGTCCTGTCGCCGGTGCCGCACCTCGGCAAATTCGACACCAATTGGGAGACGACGGGCAAGCTGTACGCCGACCGCATCCTCGACTCGCTCGAAGCGACGCTGATCCCCGGTCTGCGCGACGACCTCGTGACGATGCGCACCTTCACCCCGCGGGACTTCGCGATCCAGCTCAACGCGCACCTCGGCAGCGCCTTCAGCCTCGAACCGGTGCTGTGGCAGAGCGCCTTCTTCCGGACCCATAACCGCGACGACGTGCTGAAGAATCTCTATTTCGTCGGCGCCGGCACCCACCCCGGGGCAGGGATCCCGGGGGTCGTCGGGTCGGCCAAGGCGACGGCGAAGCTGATGATCGCCGACCTCGGCGCGACCGCCATCGGCCACAACAGCATGGGTCTGGCGGCCGAGTGAGCGATCCGCTCGTCGCGGCGGCACAGGCGGCGATCGCACGGGGATCGAAGAGCTTCGCTCTCGCCGCCCGGCTGTTCGACCCCGCGACCCGCGAGCGGGCGACCCTGCTCTACGCGTGGTGCCGTTACGCCGACGACGTCATCGACGGCCAGGTCGACGGCTTCGGCCGGGTCGTCGCGGTCGGGACGCCGGCGGAGCGGCTCGCCGCCCTCGAGGCGGGCACGCGCGCGGCGCTGGGGTTGTCGCGCGGGCCGGTGGCGGCGGTCCCCTTCGCCGCCCTCGCGCGTGTCGCCGCCGAGACCGGCCTGCCGCCCCGCTATCCGCTCGACCTGATCGAAGGCTTCCGCAGCGATGTCGAGGAGCGGCGCTTCGCGACCTTCGGCGACACGCTGACCTATTGTTATCACGTCGCCGGCTGCGTCGGGGTGATGATGGCGCTCGTCATGGGGGTCGACGCGGGCGACCGGGCGACGCTCGACCGCGCCTGCGACCTCGGCCTCGCCTTCCAGCTCGACAATATCGCCCGCGACGTGATCGAGGACGCGGCGAACGGGCGCTGCTACCTGCCCGAAGCATGGCTCGCCGACGCGGGGCTGTCGCGGAGCCCCGGCCCCGGATATTTTGCCGCGCCGGCCAACCGCGTGGCGCTCGCCGGCGTCGTCGCCCGGCTGGGCGAAGCGGCCGAAGCCTATGCCGGCTCGGCGCGGTTCGGGACGGCGATGCTGCCATGGCGCTCGGCATGGGCGGTGCTCGCGGCGGCCGACATCTATGGCGGCATCGGGCGGCGGGTACGCGCGGAGGGCGTCGCCGCGCTCGACCGGCGGGTGACGACGAGCCGCAGCGAGAAGCTGGCTGCGGTTGCGCGCGCGCTTCCCGCGGCGCTCAGGCGGGGTCGCCGCTGGCCTCCGCCGGGGCCATCTCGCGCTGGACTTTGGACGATGGCCTGAGCCGTCCGCCGCCCGCCTCGAGCCGGGCGAGCAGGTCGCGAACCGGCGGCGCATAGATGAAGCCGAACGACACCGTGCCCGCCTTGGTCTCGACGGCGTGGTGGAGCCGGTGCGCCTGGACGATGCGCTTCATGTAGGGGCCACGCGGGACCCAGCCGACGGGTACCCGGCGGTGGACGATGACGTCGTGGAAGCCGAAATAGATGACGCCGTAACCGGTGATCCCGACTCCGAGCCACAGCAACGCCGAGCCGAACCCGCCGAGCGTTCCCGCCCAGATCAGCGCGATCGCCGGGGCCGCTCCCATCACCGCGAACCAGTCGTTCGCCTCCAGCGCCCCGTCGCGGGGCGCGTGATGCGAGCGGTGGAGCGGCCACAGGAAGCCGTGCATCACCCAGCGGTGGGCGACATAGGCGACGCCCTCCATCACCGCGAGCGCGGCGAGCGCGATGAGGATTCCCTCGCCGGTGGTTACGTTGAGGTTCATGCGCGCCTTTATAAATGGTCGCAGGGGGCTTTGCATCCCCACCGTTTCGCCGCAGGGAGCAGAGGTGAGAACCGTCCTGACCGCCGCTTCGCGCCCTGCCGACTCCGCCATCGGTGCGGTGGCGGCGGCGGCGATCGTGTTCGCGTGGGCGCTGATCCACGTCGGCGGCATCTTCTTTTTCCACCTGTCCGCCGCGAACTCGCCGCTGGCGGTGGCGCTCGTGCTCGTCGAGACGTGGCTGTCGACCGGGTTGTTCATCACCGCGCACGACTGCATGCACGGCTCGTTCGCGCCCGGGCAGCCCAGGGTCAACCGCGCCGTCGGCCGCGTCATGCTGATGCTCTACGCCGGCATCGACTACGACCGGATGGTGCCGAACCACTTCGCCCACCACCGCCACGTCGGCACCGCGCGCGACCCCGACTTCGACACCGCGAACCCGACGCGCTCTGCGCCGTGGCTCGTCCGCTTCTTCAGTCGCTATTACACGCACTGGCAGATCGTGCGGATCGTCACGGTGCTCGCGGCGTACCAGCTGCTGGGCGCGTCGATCCTGAACATCGTCGTTTTCTATGCCGTGCCGGCGCTGCTGGCGCTCGTCCAGCTGTTCTATTTCGGCACCTTCCTGCCGCACCGCCACGGCGATGCCTTCGTCGACCGCCACAATGCGCGCAGCCTCGGCGGTGGGCGGCTGGTATCGGTGCTGACGTGCTTCAACTTCGGCGGCTATCACCACGAGCACCACCTGTTCCCGCACGTGCCATGGTGGCGGTTGCCGGCGACGCGGGAGCCGGGCGCGTCCCCGGCCGTTCAGCGCGCATGACGCCGCGCCGCCTCCTGCCGTCGCTGGTCTTCGTCGCGGCACTCGCCGGCTGCGCGACGCCGGCCGAGCGGATCACCGACCGCCTTCAGGCCGCCGGCGTTCCGGGAGCCGAGGCGCGCTGCATGGGCAACCGCCTCGCCGCGCGCCTGACGCTATCGCAGATGGCCGAGCTGAACCGGGTGGTGAAGTCCGCCGGCGGCGAGCGGCTGACGATCAACCGCCTCGCCCGCCGCCTGGGCGACGCCGACCCGGCGCTGGTCGCGAAGCTGGTCGAGACGGGGCTGGCCTGCGCGTTCTGAGCGGTCAGGCGAAGTCCGCCTCTTCGTACAGCGGCCGGATCTCGATCTCGCTCGGGCCCGGCATCGGGTTCGGGCAGCGCTTGACCCAGGCGATCGCCTCGTGGAGGTCGCGGACCGTCCATAGCCAATAGCCGGCGACGAGTTCGCTCGTGGCGGCGAACGGGCCGTCGGTCACCGTCCGGTTGGCGCCATCGAATGCGACGCGGCAGCCGGCCGACGAGGGCTTGAGCCCGGCGGCATCGGTCATGATGCCGGCGGCGATCAGCTCCTCGTTGAACCGGCCCATCGCGGCGAGCATCGCCGGCTCGGGCATCGCGCCGCTCTCGCTGTCGGTCGTCGCCTTGACCAGCACCATCACGCGCATGTCATCCTCCGTTCACGCATCCTCGAACTGCAGCCGCGCCAGCTTGGCGTACAGCCCGCCCTCGGCGATCAGCGCGTCGTGCTTGCCCTGCGCCACGATCCGCCCGCCGTCCATGACGACGATGCGGTCGGCCGAGCGGACGGTGGCGAGGCGGTGGGCGATGACCAGCGTCGTGCGGCCGGCCATCAGCCGCTCGAGCGCGGTCTGGACGAGGCGTTCCGACTCGGCGTCGAGCGCGCTCGTCGCCTCGTCGAGCAGGAGCAGCGGCGCGTCGCGCAGCACCGCGCGCGCGATCGCCATCCGCTGGCGCTGGCCGCCGGACAGGCGTGACCCCGCTTCGCCGAGGAAGGTGTGGATGCCGTCGGGCAGCGCGCGGAGAAACCCGCTCGCGTTCGCCGCGTCGGCCGCCGCCCAGACCTCGGCCTCGGTCGCGTCGGGGCGGCCGTAGAGGATGTTCTCGTACGCGCTCGTCGCGAACACCACCGTCTCCTGCGGCACGACGGCGATCCGCGAACGGATGTCGAGCGGGTCGGCGGCCGGCAGCGGCACCCCGTCGAGGCGGATGACGCCAGCCTGCGGGTCGTAGAAGCGCTGGACGAGCGCGAACAGCGTCGTCTTGCCCGCCCCCGACGGGCCGACGAGCGCGACCGTCTCGCCCGGCGCGACTTCGAGGGTGAAGTCGATCACCGCCGGCGCGTCGGGCTTGGTCAGATAGTGGAAGGTGACGGCGTCGAGCGTCAGCCGCCCCTGCGCGGGGAGCGGCAGCGGGGTCGGGTCGGCGGGCGCGCGAATGTCAGGCCGCGCGGCGAGCAGCTCCTCGATGCGGCTGCTCGCACCGGCGGCGCGCATGAAGTCGCCGATCGTCTCGGTCACCGAGCCGAACGCGCCGGCGACGATGCCGGCGACGAACAGGAAGGCGGTGATCGTGCCGCCGCTCATCCGCCCGGCGACGACATCGGCCGCCCCCTCCCACAGGATCAGCGTGATCGCGCCGAAGATCAGGAACATGACGATCGCGGTCATCACCGCGCGCACCGCGATGCGGCGCTTGGCGGCGGCGAAGGTCGCCTCGACGGCGGCGGCGAAGCGGCTCGCCTCGCGCGCTTCCTGGGTGAAGGCCTGGACGACCTTGATCGCGCCGAGCACCTCGGCGACGATCGTGCCGACGCCGGCAATGCGGTCCTGGCTCGACCGCGACAGGCCGCGGACGCGGCGGCCGAGCACGATGATCGGCACGATCACCGCCGGGATGACGAGCAGCATCAGCCCGGTCAGCTTGGGGCTGAGCAGGAACATGTAGGCGATACCGCCGACGCCGGTGACCACGTTGCGCAGCGCGACCGAGGCCGAGGTCGAGACGACCTGCTCGATGACCGCGGTATCCGACGTCAGGCGGCTGGCGATCTCCGACGGGCGGTTCTCCTCGAAGAAGCCGGGGTCGAGCGTCAGCAGGTGGCGCTGGACGGTACGGCGGAGGTCGGCGACGACGCGCTCGCCGATCCAGCTCACGAAATAGAAGCGGAACGCCGTCGCGAGGCCCAGGACCGCGACGATGCCGAGCAGGATTTCAAAGTACGGTGCGATGATCCGCGGGTCGGCCCCGGCGTGGAAGCCGCGGTCGATCGCCTGCTTGAGCCCCCATGGCACCGCCAGCGTCGCCCCGGCGGCGACGGCAAGCGCGCTGAGCGCCATCGCGAGATGGCCGGGATACGCCTCGACGAAGCGCCACAGCAGCTTCAGGCGGCTGAACTGCCGCGACGGCGGCGCGGCGTCCTTGGAGGTCGCGATCGCCATGTCAGTACCCCGTCGGCGCGATCCGCGCCATGAACCGCAGACGCGTCTGCCACACATGAGTGCCGAGCGTCGCCTCGGCGGCGTGCGTCGCGCCGGGGTAAACCATGACGTCGAACGGGCGGTTGGCGTGCTGGAGCGCGCTCATCAGCGCGGTGGAGTTCTCGAACACGACGTTGTCGTCGGCCATGCCGTGGATCAGCAGCAGCGGGTCGGCGATTTTCGCGGCGTCGGCGAGCGCGTCGCTCGGACCGTACGCGCCGCCGGCCGGCTGGCCGAGATAGCGCTCGGTGTACGCCGTGTCGTAGAGTTCCCACCGGGTGACCGGGGCCCCGGCGATGCCGGCGGCGAAGGCGTGGGGCGCGGCCTCGAGCAGTTTCAGCGTCATGTAGCCGCCGTAGCTCCAGCCGTTGACGACGACCTTGTCCGCCGCCGCCCACGGTTGCGCCTTGACCCAATGCAGTGCGGCGAGCTGGTCGGTGACCTCGGTCTTGCCCATCGCGCGGTAGAGGACGTCCTCGAATGCCTTGCCGCGATGCGTCGCGCCGCGGTTGTCGAGCTGGAACACCGCCCAGCCGTGGTGGACGAGATACTGGATCGGCAATGGGGTCCACGTCCGCGCGACCGACTGGACGCCGGGACCGCCGTAGACGGTGAAGTAGACCGGGTGCGGCCCCGGCGTCGGCGGCACGAACAGCCGGTAGTGGAGCGGGGTCGCGTCGGCGGCGGGGATCGTCCCGAAGCTCGGTGCGACATGGGCGGCGAGATACGGCGCATACGGGTGGTGCGCGTCGAGGGCGTTCTCCTCGATCCACGCGAGACGGCGGCCGCTGGCGTCGGCGAGCCACGTCTGCGGCGGCTGAGTCGGCGTCTGACGCGTGATCAGCGCCGCCGTGCCGCCCTTGTCCATGACCACCTCGTGCCAGCCGCCGGGGGCGGTGACGCGACGCGGCGCGCCGGGCGAGCGATAGTCGACGGCGTAGAGGTGGCGCTCGAGCGGGGTGTCGGCGAAGCCGGTGAAGAACAGCGTGCCGCTCGCCTGGTCGACGCCGGCGACGCCGTCGACCACCCAGTCGCCGTGAGTGACCGGCGTCAGCGCGCCGTTCGCCAGGCGGTAGAGGTGGTGGAAGCCGCTGCGCTCCGACCCGACGATCAGCGAGCCGTCGTCCAACGCGCGGAAGTCGTCGTCGAGGTTGACCCAGGTGTTGGCCGCGTCGCTCAATATCACCGTCGCCGCGCCGGTCGCGGGGTCGACCTTCAGCAGGTCGAGGCGCTTCTGGTCGCGGGTCAGCCGCTGGACATAGAGCGCGCTGCCGTCGGCCGCCCAGTCGACACGGGCGAGGTAGATGTCCGAATTGGCGCCGAGGTCGGCCTTGACTCGGGCGCTACCGTTGGGCGCCATGATCCATAGCTCGACCGTCGCGTTGGGCGTGCCGGCGGCGGGGTAGCGCTGCGCGTAGACGCGCGTTCCGTCGGCCCCGATCGCCGCCCGCTGGACGACCGCGACGCGGCTCTCGTCGATGCGTTCGACCGCGATGCGCGCGTCGGTCGGCGACCACCACGTGCCGACGAAACGATGGAGCTCCTCCTGCGCGATGAATTCGGCGGCGCCCCAGCCGATCGTCTCCGACCCGTCGTGGCTGAGCGCCGTTTCGCGGCCGGTGGCGAGGTCGAGGACGTAGGCGTTGCGGTCGCGGACGAACGAGGCGAAGCCGCCTTTGGGCGACAGCTGGGCGTCGGTCGTCGCCGTCGCGGTCAGTTGCCGCACCGCGCCCGCGGTCGTCGCCAGCCACAGCCCGCCGTCGATCGGCACGAGCAGCGACTTGGAGTCGGGCGACCAGGAATAGCCGACGATGCCCGTGAGGCCGGCGATACGCGCCCGCTCGCGGTTCATCCGCTCGGTCTCCGACAGCGCCGCGCCCGATCCGACCTTCGTCGAATCGACGAGCATCCGCTGTGCCCCGCTGGCGACGTCGACCGCCCACAGGTCGTAGCGGTCGCGGTCGTCGGCGCGGGGTTTCAGCAGCGTCGCCGTCCGCCCGTCAGGCGACAGCTTGAGCGCGCGCGGCGTCGGTCCCGACAACGACGGCGAGGCGAAGATGCGCTCAATCGTCAGCTCGGTCGGCGCGGGGGCCGCGGCGGCAGGAACGCTCATCGCGGCGACGGCCGCCGCCGACGCGAACCACAGCCGCGTCCAAAACCCCCGCATCCGTGCTCTTCCCGCCGCTTCACCGCCGGTTCCTATCGCGCGGCGGCGGTGGCGGCAATCGCGGGGCCGATTCCGTTGCCGAAGCGTTTAGACATCAGGCGATCCCGTCGCTATGTCATCGTTTCGGGGTCGGATGACGAAGCGGAGTGGCCATGCTTTACGATGCGTATGAGATGCAGCGGTCGATGCTCGCGGGGGCCGGGCAGGCGTCGCGGCTGTCGTCGGAATGGCTGCTGAGCCCGGTCAATCCGCTCGCCTATGTCGGCATGTCGCCGGTGATCGCCCGCGCGCTCGAGGTCTTCGCCCACGCCGCCGCCCCGCGCGGCAAGCCCGACTTCGGGCTCGACACGACCGTGATCGATGGCGTGTCGGTTGCGGTGAGCGAGGAGATCGTCGCGCGCAAGCCGTTCGGCCAGCTCAAGCGTTTCGTCCGCGCGGTGTCGGGGCGCAACGACCCCAAGCTGCTGATCGTCGCGCCGATGTCGGGGCATTTCGCGACCCTGCTGCGCGGCACCGTCGAGCGGATGCTGCCCGGCCATGACGTCTACATCACCGACTGGCGCGACGCGAAGCAGGTTCCGCTGAGCGACGGCGTCTTCGATTTCGACGACTACATCGATTACCTGATCGAGTTCATGGGCATCGTCGGGCCGGGCGCGCACATGCTCGCCGTGTGCCAGCCGGCGGTCCCGGCCTTTGCCGCCGCGGCGCTGATGAACCGGGCGAACGACCCGAACACGCCGCTGACGCTGACGCTCATGGGCGGGCCGATCGACACGCGCGAGGCGCCGACCTCGGTCGACGACCTCGCCACGCAGCGGCCCTATTCGTGGTTCGAGAACAGCGTCGTCGCCACCGTCCCCGCCGGCTATCCGGGGTCGGGACGCAAGGTCTACCCGGGCTTCCTCCAGCTCGCCGGCTTCCTGTCGATGAACCTCGCCAGCCACATGAAGTCGCACTGGGAGCTGTTCAAGCACCTCGTCGCCGGCGATGACGAATTGGCCGACGCGACCAAGGCGTTCTACGAGGAATATCGCTCGGTCGCCGACATGACCGCCGAGTTCTACCTGCAGACGATCGACGTCGTTTTCCAGAAGCAGGCGATCGCCAAGGGCGAGTTCGTCCACCGCGGCGTGCCCGTCGACGCGAACGACATCACCCGCACGGCGCTGCTGGCGATCGAGGGCGAGCGCGACGACATTTCCGGGCTTGGCCAGACGAGGGTCGCGCTGACGCTGACCAAGAACCTGCCCGAGGCGAAGAAGCGCTACTTCATGGCCGAGGGCGTCGGGCATTATGGCATCTTCAACGGCCGCCGCTGGCGCGAGGTCATCGCCCCGGTCGTCGAGGGCTTCATCCGCGCCAACGATCCCGCGCACACCGCCTCCGCGCCGCCGCCGCCGCTGCCGCACACGCCGCCGCTCGCGCGTGAAGCGCCGGACATCGCCTTCGCCTAGCGCGCCCAGCCCTTCGGCCCGAGCCGCTCGACGGGGGCGAAGCGCGTCTTGTAGTCCATCTGCGACAGGCCGCTGATCCAGTAGCCGAGATAGACGTACGGCAGCCCGGCGCGGCGGGCGCGGACGATGTGGTCGAGGATGATGAAGTTGCCCAGGCCCCGGCGGGCGTCGGCGCTGCGCTCGCCGGCCGCGGGATCGGGGGCGAAGAAGCTGTAGACCATCGACAGCCCGTCGCCCTGCTTGTCGGTAACGCACGCGCCGACAAGCCGGCCGCGGCCGCTGACGGCGTGCGGCTCGCGGTACTCGACGACGACGGTATCGACCGGCGACTGCTCGACCATGTCGGCGAAGTCGAACGCGTCCATCGCCGCCATGCCGCCGTCGGGGTGGCGCGCGGCAAGGTAGCGGCGCATCAGGTCGAATTGCTCCTCGGTCGACCACGGCTCGCAGGCGGTGACCTCGAGGTCGGCGTGGCGCTTGAGCAGCCGCTTCTGCGACGTGCTCGGCACGAACTCGGCCGCTGCGACCCGGACCGACACGCACGCGGCGCAGCCGTCGCAGGACGGGCGGTAGACGACGTTCTGGCTGCGGCGGAAGCCGACGCGGCTCAGCGCCTCGGCGGTCGGGCCGGCGCTCGCGCCCTTCAGCTCGGTGAACACCTTCCGCTCGAAGCGGCCCGCGAGATACGGGCACGGCGCCGGGGCGGTGACGAAGAAGCGCGGGAAGCGGAAGCTCTGGTCGGTCACCCCCGCCCTATGCGGCACGCGCGCGCGGAAGGGTAGGGGAGATGCGACCACATGCCTCGACGAACCGGATCGGTTAGTCCATCTCGACCGGCCGCACGTCGTAGCCGCGCGCGCGCAGCGATTCGATCAGGCGGTCGAGGTGGTCGCGGTCGCGCGTCTCGCACTCGATCTCGGTGATCAGTCCCTTCGCCGGCAGCGTCGTGAAGATACGCTGGTGATAGATCTCGAGGATGTTGACCTGGAGCCGGTCGAACACGCGCATCACCTCGAACAGCTGCCCCGGCCGGTCCTTCAGCCGCACCCGCAGCCGCGCCAGCCGCCCCGACCGCGCGAGGTCGCGCAGGAGGACGTTGGCGAGCAGCCGCGTGTCGATGTTGCCGCCGCACAGCACGAGCCCGATCGAACGCCCGCGGAACAGCTCCGGGTTGGCGAGCACCGCCGCAAGGCCCGCCGCGCCGGCCCCCTCGACGACGGTCTTCTCGATGGTCAGCAGCAGCGACACCGCGCGTTCGAGCGCGCGTTCGCCGACGAGCAGGATGTCGTCGACCAGCTCGCGGACGACCGCATAGGTCAGGACGCCCGGCGTCGCGACGGCGATGCCCTCGGCGAGCGTGTCGCCGTCGCAGCGCGCGACCTCGCCGTGGGTCTTGGCCCACATCGACGGGTAGAGCTCGGCCTGGACGCCGATCACACGGATGTCGGGGCGGATCGCCTTCGCCGCCGTCGCCACGCCGCTGATCAGCCCGCCGCCACCGATCGGCACGACGAGCGTGTCGAGCGCCGGCACGTCGGCGAGCATCTCGATCGCGACCGTGCCCTGGCCGGCCATGATCTTGGCGTCGTCGTACGGCGGCACGTAGAGCAGCCCGCGCTCGGCTTCGACGACGTGGGCGTGGGTCACGGCGTCGTCGAACGTCTCGCCGTGGAGGATGACGGTCGCGCCGTGCCCCTCGGTCTGCTGGACCTTCACCGCGGGGGCGAAGCGCGGCATGACGATCGTCGTCGGGATGCCGAGCCGCCGCGCGTGATAGGCAAGGCCCTGGGCATGATTGCCGGCCGACGCGGCGATGACCCCGCGCGCGCGCTGCGCCGCGTCGAGGCTGAGCAGCTTGTTCAGCGCGCCGCGTTCCTTGTACGCGGCGGTGAACTGGAGGTTCTCGAACTTGAGCCAGATGTCGGCCCCGGTCATCTCCGACAGCGTCCGGCTGTGGAGGCACGGCGTGCGCACGACCTGCCCCGCGATCGCGCCTTCGGCGGCGAGGACGTCGGCGTAGGTGATCGGCAGCGGCGCGTCGGCGGACCCGGCGGGCGCGGCGGCGAGCGCGGTCGCGGTCATCGCGCGTCGGCCCGAGCGGCTGAACGAGCCTTAAGTTCAGCGATGTTGCGCGTTTCCGCGCCGTTCGTTGAACTTAAGCGTGTGACCGGGCGGCGCGACACGGCGCGGCCGGCGATCATGGCGCGGGCGGCGAAGACGGGGGAGGCGAAACGAATCATCCGACCTCTATGGCCGATCGGCAGCGTGTAGGACAGGGCGCGAACGATCCTTCCCGCCGGTCGACCTCGATCCTCCCCGCAGGGCGGGGAGGATCGAGGGTGGCGCATCGCCCGGCCGCTTCTCGTCCGCGAGCGTCAGCCGCCCGCGTCGGCCGGTCCGATCGGCCGCAGCCGGCGCCCTTCGACGAACGCCGGCGGGAACTGCGCGTCGGTCACCTCGACCCGCCCGTCGCCGTGGACGACGACGGTCAGCGCGCGGTGACCCCAGTTGCGCCCTGGCTCGAGGTCGATGAAGCCGAGCCACAGCGGCCCGTCGGCCGGGCGGAAGCTACGGTCGATGCCGACCGGTTCCCCCGCCGCATAGGGTTGCGGGTCGATCGCCGCCGTCGCTGCCGCGGCCGCCGCCGGGACGGCGTGCAGCACGGCGGCGCAGGCGGCGGGATAATCGACCGTCAATGCATCCCCTGCGCCAACCCGGCGATGTGCGTCCGCGCCGCGGCCAGCCCGGCGGGGTCGAGAGCGGGTGCCACCGCGCCGAACTTCGCGCCCAGCGTGCGGATCTGCTCGGGGCTGGGATCGGGCAGGATCTCCCACGGCCACAGCCGCTTCCAGATGGGCGGCACGAAGACGATGCCGGCCTTGTCGGGGGCGAGCGTCAGCGCGCCGCCGCAGGCGTTCTTCTGCTTGAACTGCGGGTTGTCGTCGGGCCCGCCGCGCGTCTTCGACCAGTCGAACGCCGCCTGCGCCGAGACGCGGTGCTGCGCGTCCTGCGTCGGCATCGGCGACAGCGTGCCGCCGCTCTCGGTGGTCCCGGCCATCGCCTTGATCCACGCCAGCGCATACGGGTCGAAGTTGGTCCCGCCGTCGGACGAGGTGACGGCGTCGACCGCCGTCGCGATGCTCGTGCAGTCGGCGGTCGAGTTGTTGATCACGCAGTCGATGAAGCCGCCCGAAAAGCACTGCTCCATCATCACCATCAGCCCGTTGTACTTCGGTAGCTTGGCGAGCGCGCCGCCGAAGTCGGCCGGCAGCGTCACCGGCCCGTCGTGCGCGCACAGCGTCGACACATTGCCCGACCGCCCGCCGTGGTTGTTGGTGTGGATCAGCAGGTTGTCGCGCGACCCGAGCTTCTTGCCGGTCGCCGCGATCGCGTCGAGCAGCGCCTGGCGCGTCCCCGCCCCGTTGATCTTGACCTGGTACGGCGTGTTGTCGCCCGGCCAGTTGCCGATCGACCCGACGTGCGGCGTCCAGTCGGCGTTATTGTACTGGAGCGTCCCGTCGTAGTTGAGGACGGTGATGTTCGCCTTGGGCACGCCGTAGCTGTGCACGAGCGTCCGGTAGAGGAACTCGATGTCGTTGAGATGGCGGTTGTTCGACAGCCCCGCGTACAGGATCGCGTACCACTGCGACGGGACGAGGAACGTCCACGGCGGCAGCTTCGGGAGCGTCAGCACCGGGTGGTCGACCGCGACGAGCGGCGGCGTGCCGATATGCACCGGCTGGAACTCGGCTCCGAACCGGAAGCTCGGCGGCATCAGCGCGTGCGCCTCCTGCACGATCTGTCCCGAGGCGGGATCGTGCATCAGATAGCGGCACTTGTGACCCCAGTTCTTGGTCGGCTCGTCATCGACGAAGGCGACGATACTGTCGTGGGCGACGACGATGTGGTCGTGCTCGGCGGCGAGGACGGCGCCGGCGCGAGTGACCGCACGGCCGACGTACAGGTTGCTCGCCGACGTGTCGGCAATGTGGATGCGCGCGGCGCGCGCGGCGAGCGCCGCAACGTCGCGGCCGACCGGTGGCAGCATGGCTCATCTCCCCAGACGATTGTGTATCAATTCGCAACGCAACGCGACTGGACGACGGCAAGAATCCGCGAGCTATACTCGCCTTTGATTAAGCGATCCTTCCGCGTACGGCGGCGGGTGGACTTCGGGCGTGCGTCGGCTAACACCGCGCGATGAGCACTATCGCCTTCCTCGGCCTCGGCGTCATGGGCTATCCGATGGCCGGGCACCTCGCCCGCGCCGGTCATGCCGTCACCGTCTACAACCGCACCGCCGCCAAGGCTGACGCGTGGGTCGCCGAACATGGCGGGCGCAGCGCGCCGACACCCGCCGCGGCGGCGGCGGGGCGGACGTCGTGCTGACCTGCGTCGGCAACGACGACGACCTGCGCGCGGTCACCCTCGGCTCCGACGGGGCGTTCGCGGCGATGCGCGCCGAGGCACTGTTCATCGACCATACGACGGTGTCCGCGGCCATCGCCCGCGAGCTCGCCGCCGCCCGCGACCATGTCGTCGACGCGCCGGTCTCGGGCGGGCAGGCGGGGGCGGTCAATGGGGCGCTGACGGTGATGTGCGGCGGCACTCCGCACGACTTCGCCGCCGCCGAGCCGGTGCTTGCGGCTTACGCGAAGCGTACTGGGCTGATGGGACCGGCGGGGAGCGGGCAGCTGACCAAGATGGTCAACCAGATCGCCATCGCCGGTGTCCTCGAGGGGCTCGCCGAAGCGGTCAACTTCGCGCTCGCCGCCGGGCTCGACGCGGGGGCGGTGTTCGACGTCATCGGCAAGGGCGCGGCGCAGTCGTGGCAGATGGACAATCGCGCGGCGACGATGGCGAAGGGCGAGTACGACTTCGGCTTCGCGGTCGACTGGATGCGCAAGGACCTCGGCCTCGTGCTCGACGAGGCGAAGCGGCTCGGCATTACGCTGCCGGGAACCGCGCTGGTCGACCAGTTCTACGGCGACGTCCAGGCGATGGGCGGGCGGCGGCAGGACACGAGTTCGCTGCTCCGCCGCTACCGCGGCTGATCGCGCCGCGCGGCGCGCCAAGGCTTGGGGTTTTTCGCCGAAGGTTGGTGACCGTTCACCCGCGCTTCAGCAAGGACAATCCGTCGAATCGTGTAAGTCGTTGATATATCGCCGTCGTCACGACTTGGCACGGCTGATGCATTGCTGCGGGCATGAGGCTCCGGATGGTCCGGTCCCTCGCAGACAGGAGCCCCCGCCATGTTCGCCACCTTCACTTCTGCCGCCAGCCGCGCCGTCCTCGGCACCGTCGGGACCGCGCTGTGCGCCGGCATCTGCCTCGTCGCCGCGACCGCGCCCGCCGCCGCCGAGCCGGCGCGGACGACGACGGTCCGCTATACCGACCTCGACCTCGCCCGCGCCGCCGGCCGCGCGACGCTCGACCGCCGCATCACCGCCGCCGCGAACGCCGTGTGCGCGAGCAGCGATCGCGGGACCGATGCCGCGCTCGACGAGATGCACTGCGTCCGCCACGCCGTGACCGCCGCCAAGGCCAAGGTCTACGCACCGCAGCAGACCGCCGCGCTGTAAGGCGGCGCGCCGCGTCGAACCGCCATCAACGGGCAGTAATGCCGGTCGCGCACCCCTCGCGGCCGGCATTTTGCGTTGTGCCGATGGGCGCGGTAGACCGGGCGCAACGACGGGGGGATGCGATGCGGACGACGCTTCTGACGGCGCTGCTGACGGCGGCACTTGCTGCGCCCGCGCTGGCCGCCGACGCCGACGACACGCCCGCCGGGTTCCGCCTGACGCCGCTCGCGGCGAAGGGCGCGGCGTTGACGATGCTCGGAACGCTCGACGGCAAGCCCGGGTCGGTCGCGATCACCAATCCGGCGGCGCTCGCCGCCTCGCCCGACGGCCGCGTCGTCGCGGTGCTGACGAGCGGGTTCAACGGCATGGCGCTGCCCGACGGCAAGCCCGACATGGCCCATTCGACCGAGCGGCTGATGATCTTCCGCCCCGGCCCCGGCGGTTCGACCAAGCTCGCCGAGGTGCCGCTGCCGGCGACCTTTGCCGGGCTCGCGTGGTCGCCTGACGGGTCGCGCATCGCGGCGACGCTCGGCGTCGGCGACACGGTCGTGACCTTCGCGTGGGACGGCGCGTCGCTCAGGCCCGACGGCGCGCCGATCCCCCTCGGCCACGCCGCGGGCAACGGACTCCGTGTCAAGCCGGCGGCGGCGGGGATCGCGTGGCTGTCGCCGGCACGGCTGCTGGTCGCCAACTTCTTCAACGACTCGGTGAGCCTCGTCGACGCCGGCAGCCGCAAGGTCGTCGCCGAGATCGACCTCCGGCCGGGCAAGCTCGACGGCACCAAGCGCGGCGTTCCCGGCGGCACCTATCCGTTCCGCATCGCCGTCACCGGACCGGCGCGCGCGGTCGTGTCGAGCCCGCGCGATCGCGAGCTGATCACGCTGACGATCACCGACGACAGCCTGAACGTCGCCGCGCGGGCCAAGACGCTTGCCGAGCCGACCGCGCTGCTGGCGCTCGCCGACGGGCGGGTGCTCGCGACAGGCGACAACGCCGACACGCTGATCGCGCTTACCGCCGACGGGCAGAGCGTCAAGGAATGGCCGATCGCCGCGATCGCGACCGGCGCCGCGGGGCGGCCGAAGGGGCTGAACCCCAACGCGCTCGCGCTTGCCGGCGACCGGCTGTGGGTCACGCTCGGCGGACTCGATGCGGTCGCCGCGGTCGACCTCGCCGCGACGCTGGCGCGGCCGAGCGGCGAGCCCGCCGTCGCCGCGGGGCTCGTCCCGACCGGCTGGTATCCCGACGCCGTCGCCGTCGCCGGCGGGCGCCTCGTCGTCGCCAACTTCAAGGGCGTTCCGGGCCCCAATCCCGAGGCGTGCCGGGCGAGCTTCGCGACGACCACGGCGGGCGAGGCCAAGTGCCGGGCGAGCGGGCAGTATGTCCTCCAGCGCCAGGTCGGGTCGCTGCTGACGCTGCCGCCCCCGGGCAGGCCCGAGCTGACGCGCCTGACCGCGCGGGTCCGCGCCAACGCCGGCGTGCCGACGCGCGCGCAGGCGGCTTCGGCCGAGGCGGTGATGACCGCGATGCGCGGGCGGATCCGCAACATCGTCTACATCGTCAAGGAGAACCGGACCTACGACCAGGTCCTCGGCGATCTGAAGCCCGGCGACGGCGACCCGCGGCTGGCGCTGTTCCCCGAGGCGATCACGCCCAACCATCACGCGCTCGCGCGGCAGTTCGTCACCTTCGACCGCTTCTTCGACGCCGGCGAGGTGTCGGGCACGGGGTGGAGCTGGTCGACGCAGGCGCGCGCGCTCGACCTGCTCGAGCGGATCACGCCGGTCGGCTATGCCGGCAAGGGGCTGGCGTACGAGAGCGAGGGGACCAACCGCTTCGTGAACGTCGCGCTCGACGCGGCGGGGCGGCATGCCGCCAACCCCGATGTGCCGAACGACCCCGACCTGCTCGCCGGCCCCGCCGACCTGTCCGCCGCCGACGCGCCCGATGGCGCGGCCGGCGCGGGGACGCTGTGGGCGGCGGCGATGGCGAAGGGGCTGAGCGTCCGCAACTATGGCTTCTACGGCGACCTCAGCCGCTACGACGACAAGGCGGGTGCCAACCGCATCCCGCGCGAGCGCGATCCGGCGGCGAAGAAGCTGCGCGTGATGTGGGCGGCCGACGCGCGGCTCGACCCGGTCACCGATCCGTACTTCCGCAGCTTTGACCAGGGCTTCGCCGACTATTGGCGGGTCGAGGAGTGGAAGCGCGACTGGCTGCCGCTGGTGGCGGCGGGCAACACCCCGCGGCTGACGCTGCTCCGCCTCGCGCACGACCATTTCGGCGACTTCGCCGAGGCGATCGACAAGGTGAACACCCCCGACCGCCAGATCGCCGACAACGATTATGCGATCGGCCGCGTCGCGCAGACGATCGCCGCCTCGCCGGCGGGCAAGGACACGCTGATCGTCATCGTCGAGGACGACGCGCAGAACGGGGCCGACCACGTCGACGCGCACCGCAGCCTCGCCCTGCTGATCGGTCCCGGGGTCAAGCACGGCGCGCTCGTCTCGACGCGCTACTCGACGGTCAACCTGCTGAAGACGATCGAGCGGCTCCTCGACCTGCCACCCCTTGGGCTGAACGACAGCCTCGCGCTGCCGATGGCCGATGCGTTCGACCCCAAGCTCGCGGACTGGACCTATGCCGCGCGCTGGCCGTCGCCGCTCGACGCGACCGACCTGCCCAAGCCGGCGAACCGCACCGCGCTCGCCCGGCCGCGGACGCTCGCCCCGGAGCGCACCGCCGCATGGTGGGCCGCGGCAACCGCGGGGCAGGACTTCGCCGCCGAGGACAAGCTCGACACCGACGCCTTCAACCGCGCGCTGTGGCGCGGCCTGAAGGGAAGTACGCCGCCGGCGACGCGCTAGGCGGGAACTACCGGCGGGTGCCTTCGTAGAGGGGGCGAGCCGCCGGGAGACCCATGATGCGCAATCCGAACGAGTCGGGCCACCCGCGGTCGACGGCGCGCGTGTTCGGCCATCCGCTCCACCCGATGTTGATCCCGTTTCCGATCGTCTGCTTTGTCGGGGCGTTCGTCACCGACATCGCCTACACGCAGACCGAGAACCTGATGTGGCAGTATTTCTCGATCTGGCTGATCAGCGCCGGGCTCGTGATGGGCGCGCTCGCGGCGCTGACGGGCATCATCGACTATGCCGGCGACCGGCGGGTGCGCGCCCAGCGCCCGGCGCTGCCGCACATGCTGCTCAACATCGGCGCAATGCTGCTCGAGCTGGTCAACGCCTTCGTCCATAGCCGCGACGGCTGGACCGCGGTGGTGCCGGAAGGGATCATCCTGTCGGGCGTCGTCACCGTCCTGCTGCTGGTCAGCGCGTGGCTCGGCGGCTCGCTCAGTTACATCCACAAGGTCGGGGTTGCCGAATGAGTCGCGCCGCCACCCTCTGCGCCGTGCTCGCGCTCGCCGCGTGCAGCGACCCGCCGTTCGACGAGACGACCCAGGTCGGGCCGAACCCGGCGCTGCCCGAGCCCAGGCAGTACCTGCTGCCGCCGATCAAGGTCGCCGTCGGCGAGGGGTGGAAGCCGGGGTTCACGCCCAGGGTTGCGCCGGGGCTGGCGATCCGCGCGCTGGCCACCGGTCTGGCGCACCCGCGAATGGTGTATGTCCTGCCGAACGGCGACATCCTCGCCGTCCAGGCCAAGTCGCCGCCGCCCGAGCCAATCAAGCGGCCGAAGGACCCGATCGTCGGGCTGGTCAAGAACAAGGCGACGTCGTTCCCCGGCAGCGCGAAGGCGGCGAGCCGGATCACGCTGATCCGCGACGCCAACGGCGACGGCACGCCCGAGCTGCAGGTGACGCTGCTCGACCACCTGAAGTCGCCGTTCGGGGTCGTCTATGTCGACGGCTATCTGTACGTCGCCAATACCGACGCGGTGATGCGCTACAAGTTCACCCCCGGCGAGACCGCGATCACCGACCCCGGCACCGTCGTGACGCCGCTGCCCGGCGGCCCGATCGACCACCACTGGACCAAGAGCCTGACGGTCAGCCCCGACGGGACCAAGCTCTACGCGACCGTCGGCTCGAACAGCAACATCACCGAGAACGGCATCGAGGCCGAGAAGGGCCGCGCCGCGGTGTGGGAGATCGACCGCGCCACCGGCGCGTCGCGCGTCTTCGCCAGCGGGCTGCGCAATCCGAACAGCCCCAACTTCTATCCCGGCACGAACACCCTCTACGTCGTCGTCAACGAGCGCGACGAGATCGGCCCGCACCTCGTTCCCGACTATCTGACCAGCGTCCGCGACGGCGGCTTCTACGGTTGGCCATACAGCTATTACGGCCAGCACGTCGACGTCCGCGTCCGGCCGCAGCGCCCGGACATGGTGGCGAAGGCGATCGCGCCCGACTACGCGCTCGGCAGCCACGTCGCCGCGCTCGGCCTGACCTTCTACACCGGGTCCAGCCTGCCGGCGCACTACCGCGGCGGCGCGTTCATCGGCGAGCACGGCAGCTGGGACCGCTACAACCTTGCCGGGTACAAGGTCGCGTTCGTGCCGTTCGCGAACGGCCACCCGGCGGGCAAGGCCGAGGACATCGTCACCGGCTTCGTCGACCCCGACCACAGCAAGAGCTACGGCCGCCCGGTCGGCCTGGCCGTCGACCGCACCGGCGCGTTGCTGATCGCCGACGACGTCGGCAATACCGTGTGGCGGGTGACCGCCATCGCCCCGACGCAGGTCGCCGCGCGCTAAGGCCTCACTCGACGGTCACCGACTTGGCGAGGTTGCGCGGCTGGTCGACGTCGGTGCCCTTCAGCACCGCGACGTGATAGGCGAGCAGCTGGACCGGGACCGCATAGACGATCGGCGCGATCAGCGGGTGGACCTTGGGCATGGTGATCGTCGCGTGGCAGCCGTCGCCGGCCGCCGCGATCCCGTCATAATCGCTGATCAGGATGACCTTGCCGCCGCGCGCCCGGACCTCCTGCATGTTCGACACCGTCTTGTCGAACAGCGGCCCCGACGGCGCGATGACGATGACCGGCACGTGGTCGTCGATCAGCGCGATCGGCCCGTGCTTCATCTCGCCGGCGGCATAGCCCTCGGCGTGGATGTAGCTGATTTCCTTGAGCTTCAGCGCGCCTTCGAGCGCCAGCGGATAGTCGGTGCCGCGCCCGAGGTAGAGCACGTCGCGCGCGTCGGCCATGCCGGCGGCGACCGCCGCGATGGCGTCGTCATAGGCGAGCGCGGCGTTGATCGCCGCCGGGGCCTCGGCGAGGTGGCGGACGATGGCCTTCTCCTCGTCCCCGCGCAGGTGCCCGCGCGCGCGGGCGAAGTTCGCCGCCAGCGCGGCGAGCACGGCGAGCTGGCAGGTGAACGCCTTGGTCGACGCGACGCCGATCTCGGGCCCGGCGTGGGTCGGCAGCAGCAGGTCGGCCTCGCGCGCCATCGTGCTCGTCGGCACGTTGACGACGACGGCGATCTTCTGCCCCTCGCGCCGCGCGTGGTGGAGCGCGGCGAGCGTGTCGGCGGTCTCGCCCGACTGGCTGATGAACAGCGCCAGCCCGCCCGGCTCCATCACCGGCGCGCGGTAGCGGAACTCGCTCGCGACATCGAGGTCGACCGGCACGCGGGCGAACTGTTCGAACCAGTATTTGGCGACCATCCCGGCGTAGAAGCTCGTCCCGCACGCGACGATCGTCAGCCGCCGCACCGCGCCCAGGTCGAAGTCGGGGATCGGCAGCGTCACCCGCTCGTCGACGCGCTGCAGGTACGACCGCAGCGTCTGGGCGACGACGACCGGCTGTTCGTAGATCTCCTTGAGCATGAAATACGGGTAGTTGCCCTTGTCGATCACCTCGACCGTCTCGCCCGAATCGACGATCTCGCGCTCGACCGGCCGGTTGTCCTTGTCGAAGATCTCGATCGTGGTCCGCGTCACCGCCGCCCAGTCGCCGTCCGCCAGATAGGCGATCCGCCGCGTCAGCGGGGCGAGGGCATGGGCGTCCGACCCGAGATAGTTCTCGCCGTCGCCATAGCCGACCGTCAGCGGCGCGCCGAGCCGGGCGGCGATCAGCAGGTCGGGGTCGCTGCGGAACAGCACGGCGAGCGCGAACGCGCCGTGGAGCATCGGCAGCACCGCCGCAACCGCGTCGCGCGGGGCCTTGCCGGCGACGAGCGCGCGATCGATCAGGTGGGCGACGACCTCGGTGTCGGTCTGGCTGAGGAAGGTCCGCCCTTCGGCGATCAGCGCGTCGCGCAGCGGCTTGAAGTTCTCGATGATGCCGTTGTGGACGACCGAGACGTCGCCGACGACATGCGGATGGGCGTTGTCCTCGGTCGGCCGCCCGTGCGTCGCCCAGCGGGTGTGCGCGATGCCGGTGGCGCCGGGCAGCGGGTCGGCCTCGAGCCGCGCGGCGAGGTTGGCGAGCTTCCCCGCCGCTCGCCGCCGGTCGATGACCCCGTCATGGACCGTCGCGATGCCGGCGCTGTCGTAGCCACGATACTCGAGCCGCCGCAGCCCGTCGAGCAGCCGCCCGGCGACGTCGCCCGACCCCAGGATCCCGATGATGCCGCACATAGCCGTCGCCCCTTGCCGTCGCCCGCGGGCATAGCCGCCCCCGGCTTCACCGGCAATGAACCAAGCGACGAACCAGCGCTGCGCGGAAGTTGACGAAGGTCGCGCCACGCCGCCGCCGGGCGTGTACCGCAGCGGCTAAGGTCACACCGCGCCGTGGTTAGGGCGACGGTCGGCACGAGCCTCCCGCTGCCCGCCGCGGCGCGTCGGCCACACGACGTCACCGCCGCCGCCTGCGGCGCGGGGCTCGCCGCCATCGCTGGCGACGCGGGCCTCACCGCCGCCGCCCGTTGCGCGGACCGAGGACGATGCGCTCCCACGCGTCGACGGCGGGGTTCGGGCGCGGCGGCGGCGCGATCGCGGCAAGGTGCGCGGCGAGCGCGTCGTCGTCGCCCTCCCAGCGCGACAGGGCGAACGACGGGGCGGGGCGAGCAGACGGCATCGGATGTTCTCCAGTTCAGTGAAAGGAGAACATAGCACGAACATTACCCTGTAGGACAGCCCGTCGCGGGCGGCGTCAACCGACGCGCGTCACCCGCAGGGTTCCCGCCGGGGCCGGCGCGATCAGCCCCCCGGCCTCGCCCGCGTCGGCGCCCAGCCACGCCGCCCAGTGGTCGCGCGGCATCAGGACGATCTGGCGGCTGTGGTACGGCGCGATGTCGGGGCCGGGGTCGCAGGTCAGCATGGTGAAGGCCTCCGACCCGCGGGCCGCTGCGCCGTCGGCCGCGGGGACCACGCCCGCCCGCCACAGCCCGGCGACGCCGAGCAGCCCGCCGTCGGCGGCGGCGAAGCGCCACTTGTCCTTGCGCCCCTTGCCCGGCCGGCGCGCGACCCCCTCGCCCCCACGCGGAGAGGGAGGGGCCCCTTGCCCGGGCAACGGCAGGGAGAGCGGAGCCGCGTCGGCCGCCGTGCCGGGATCGGTGAACTCGAAGAAGGCGTCGAGCGGGATCAGGCACCGCCCGCCGGTCGGCGAGTTCGCGAACGTCCGCCCCTCGGCGCGGAAATTATACACCGGCTTGCCCGCCGGCCCCGGCCAGCTCCACCGCCGCACGACCAGCTCGGCGGTGCCACTCCCCTCCGGGCTGCGGGATAGGCCGGTGAGGGAGCCGCCGCCCCCCGCCACCCCATCCCCGGCCGCGGCGCGAACGATCACCGTGGCGTCGGTGATGCGGATGCTCGGCGCTTCGCCCAGGTTGGGCAGGCCCTCGGGGAAGCGCAGCGGGATCTTCAGCTGCTGAAGTCCTGCGCGATCTCACCGAGCGAGCGGAGACGGGCGGCTTCGTTGCACATGGCGGGGCGGCTTACGGTTTTGCCCGCAAAACCGAGGCTCAAGCCCCGCCCGGCCGGCGCGGCTTTGCCTCGACCGGGACTTACCTTAAAAACTCTGGAATCCCTCGGTCGCCCGCCGGATCAACACGCCCGAAGTGGCTGCCGAATTCGGGGTGGATAGCGAGGTTCCAGTTTTCAAATTCCGAAGCTCGCGGCGGCGGTCGTTAGTTCGACGCCACGTGCAGGCTACCGATCGACCTTTGTCGACACATTATGACGGTAACCTACAAAAGAGTTCTTTCGAAAAATCTTGCTCTTTGCAAATGTACAGATGACGATTTAAACAAACATGGGAATTGCCTTCAATGAATTCAAAAAGGGTGGGGAACACGTGGACATTACGCGTTTTTACAAAGCACTAGATTATCTCGTTGACGACGAAGAAAACTACGAAATACAGGAAAGTATCGAGTCAATATCGTCGGCGCTCAAGGCGTTAGCGTCCAACCCTGCCGAGCAATCATATCAAGTCGCGCTAAGTCGCAATTTAGATGTTTTGCGAAAAGCCGTTGTTGATATGATGGGAACCTACAATCCGGCGCAGTTTGAACCTATTACTGAGATCGGCGCGCTCCCATACTATTCGTTGGAGGTAATCGATAATATTGAAAGGGAGATTATCAACAACCCAATGACTCCAGCAACTGCGCGAGACTTTATTAGCAAATTTGTGACTGACCGAGAGATGTTTTTAATCCGTGTTCGATATACGCACGCCTATTTTAAGGAATTTGGAATTGATCTTGATGAACCGATGAGTGGCAAAGCGGAAATTGGCTTCGAGATCCTCGCGAAATATTCCAAAATCGGCTAGACAAATTCATCAAAGAACTGCGAGTAATTCAAAGGATCTTACGTGTCTTTAGTGAGGTGGAACGGGGAATGTTCCCGATATAGAGCTCGGTTCACTGTCGACCACTGATCCGCTCATATTTCTCACTAATCATCCAGCAGTAATAGCATCAGTCGCATTGAGCGTATCGTGGTGTCTTTCACAATGGAAAAAGTTTGAAGAGATACGTAAGGTTCGCGCAGAGACCAGAAACTGGGCTCGTATTCCGAAGATGAACTCAATGAGTTCTTTGACAAAAGGATAAAAGATCAATTAAGCAAGTCAATAGATGCTCATATTAAAACGAGACTTAAATTATCTAGTTTGGAAGCTGCGCGTAAAAAAGAATTAACAGGCGAACTGACGTGGGCTATGGACGCCCTATTTGCACGGATAGAGCGCGGGTTACGTATTGAGCTTAAGCTACCATCGCCTGCATCTAAGATAGAGCATAATCCGGACATGAGCGAAGCAGAGGAAAAAGAGCTTCGTACGGTCGCGACACAGTTGAACTTTCCGAAGATAGTTGGCAGCCCAATCCTGTCGCTCTCAAGTCCCCAAGAAATCGACGATGTGGCGACAAAAAATTCCATGCACGACGACGATTTTTACGCAAGCGACTTATAACAACCCCCGCAAATACCCCCCGTCCAACTCCGCTCGACCTTCGCCACCGCCTCTGGCGCTCCCGTCGCCACGATCTCTCCCCCCTTGTCACCGCCGGGGCTCAAGTCGATGACCCAGTCGGCGGTCTTGATGACTTCGCGGTTGTGTTCGATGACGGCGCCGGTGTCGCCCTGGCTCACTAGGGCGGGGAGGACGTCGCGCTTGCGGACGTCCTCGGGCGGAGCCCCGTCACCGGTTTCCGCGCACGGACCCAACCCGCCCGTCATCGCTTGTTGTTCGGCGGGCACCGCGCTCGCGGGCAGAGGAGGACGGGATGATCGGACGGGTGCTGGGTCTGGTGATCGCCGGGGCTGCGGGGTTCGCGGCGGGCAAGGCGGCGGAGCGGGGGCGTGGGACGGTGCCGGCCGGGCGGCTCGCACACCGCGCGGACGGGAGCGATCATCGGGGGTCGCTCGCGGCGGGGATCGCCGACGAGGGGTTGATCCCCGACCGGACCGACATGGCGGGGACGGTGCCGGGCGGGCTCGCGTCGGCGAGCTGAGCGGCGGGCGGCGCGGCCGGGTGGGGCGCGGCGCTCGCCGGTCGCGCGACGCAGCGGCCCGCGACGGGCGGGGTCAGGCGGCCGCCTTGCGCCTGCGCGGCTTCGGCGCTGCCGCCGGTTCGGCGGGCGCCGCGGCCGCCGGGGCTGCGCGGGCACTCGCCAGCAGCGGGCGCAAATACCCCCCCGTGAAACTCCGCTCGACCTTCGCCACCGCCTCCGGCGTCCCCGTCGCGACGATCTCGCCGCCCTTGTCGCCGCCGTCCGGGCCGAGGTCGATGACCCAGTCGGCGGTCTTGATGACCTCGAGGTTGTGTTCGATGACGACGACGGTGTTGCCCTGCTCGACGAGGGCGTGGAGGACTTCGAGGAGCTTGCGGACGTCCTCGAAGTGGAGGCCGGTGGTCGGCTCGTCGAGGATGTAGAGCGTGCTGCCGGTGGCGCGGCGGGCGAGTTCCTTGGCGAGCTTGACGCGCTGCGCCTCGCCGCCGCTGAGCGTCGTCGCCTGCTGGCCGATCGCGACATAGCCGAGCCCGACGTGGAGCAGCGCGGCCAGCCGGTCGCGGATCGGGGGGACGGCCTTGAAGAACTCGACGCCGTCCTCGACCGTCATGTCGAGCACGTCGGCGATCGACCGGCCCTTGAACTTCACCTCGAGCGTCTCGCGGTTGTAGCGCTTGCCGTGGCAGACGTCGCAGGTGACGTAGACGTCGGGCAGGAAGTGCATCTCGATCTTGATCAGCCCGTCGCCGGTGCACGCCTCGCACCGCCCGCCCTTGACGTTGAAGCTGAACCGCCCGGGCTTGTAGCCGCGCGCGAGGCTTTCGGGCAGCCCGGCGAACCAGTCGCGGATGCAGGTGAACGCGCCGGTGTACGTCGCCGGGTTGCTGCGCGGGGTGCGGCCGATCGGCGACTGGTCGATGTCGATGACCTTGTCGAGGTGCTGGAGCCCGTCGACGCTGTCGTGCGCCCCGGCGACGAGGCGCGCCCCGTTCAATTCGCGCGCGGCGGCGGCGTAGAGCGTGTCGATGGTGAAGGTCGACTTGCCCGAGCCGGAGACGCCGGTGATGCAGGTGAAGGTGCCGAGCGGGACCGACGCGGTGACGCCGCGCAGGTTGTGGCTGCGGGCGTTCTTGACGGTCAGTTTCTTGCCGTTGCCCTTGCGGCGCTTCGCCGGGACCGGGACGCTGCGGCGGCCGCTCAGATAATCGCCGGTGATGCTGCCGGGGGTGGCGAGGATGTCCTGGAGGCTGCCGCGGGCGACGACCGCGCCGCCGTGGACGCCCGCGCCCGGCCCCATGTCGACGACATAGTCGGCGGTGCGGATCGCGTCCTCGTCGTGTTCGACGACGAGAACGGTGTTGCCGAGGTCGCGCAGGCGCTTGAGGGTGACGAGGAGTTGGTCGTTGTCGCGCTGGTGGAGGCCGATCGACGGCTCGTCGAGGACGTAGAGGACGCCCGACAGCCCGCTGCCGATCTGTGACGCAAGACGGATGCGCTGGCTCTCGCCGCCGCTCAGCGTGCCCGACTTGCGGTCGAGGTTGAGATAGTCGAGCCCGACGTTGTCGAGGAAGCCGAGGCGCTCGACGATCTCCTTCATGATCCGCTCGGCGATCTGGCGGTCCTTCGCGCCGAGCCTGGCGGTCAGCGCCTGCGCCCACGGCAGCGCCTGGCCGACCGGGCGGCGGACGGCGTCGGCGATGGTTTCGCCGTCGACCTTGACCGCGAGCGCCTCGGGGCGGAGGCGGTCGCCGTGGCACACCTCGCACGGCGCCGCCGACTGGTAGCGGGCGAGGTCGTCGAGGGCCATCGCGCTCTCGGTCTGGCCGAGGCGGCGCTGGAGGTTGCCGACGACGCCCTCGAACGGCTTGTTGACCTCGTACGCCTTGCGCCCGTCGTCGAAGCGCAGGGCGATGGCCTTGCCGCCGCTGCCGTGGATGATCGCGTGCTGCTGCTCAGGCGCCAGCGCCGACCACTTGGTCTTGAGGTCGAAGTGGTACGCGCGGCCGAGGCTGGCGAGGACCTGCGCGTAGTAGGGCGAGGGCGGGTTCGACCGCGCCCACGGGGCGATCGCGCCCGCCGCCAGCGTCAGGTTCTCGTTGGGAACGATCAGCGCGGGGTCGAAGAACATCTTCTCGCCGAGCCCGTCGCACGCCGGGCACGCGCCCTGCGGGGCGTTGAAGCTGAACAGCCGGGGTTCGATCTCGGCGATGGTGAAGCCGGAGACGGGGCAGGCGAATTTTTCGGAGAAGACGATGCGGTCGCCGGCGGCGAGGGGCGGAGTTGCGGTGTCGGGCGCGGCCGGGGCGGTGTCGCCCGCCGGCACGTCGACCACCTCCGCCACCGCCAGCCCGTCGGCAAGCTTCAGCGCCGCCTCGAAGCTTTCGGCCAGCCGCGACGCCATGTCGGGGCGGACGACGACGCGGTCGACGACGACGTCGATGTCGTGCTTGTATTTCTTGTCGAGCGCCGGCGCGTCGGCGATCTCGTAGACCGTGCCGTCGATCTTGACCCGGCCGTAGCCGTCCTTCTGCAGCTGGAGCAGTTCCTTGCGGTACTCGCCCTTGCGCCCGCGGACGATCGGCGCGAGCAACAGCAGGCGCGTGCCTTCGGGCAGCGCGAGGACGCGGTCGACCATCTGGCTGACGGTCTGGGCGGTGATCGGCAGGCCGGTGGCGGGGCAGTACGGCACGCCGATCCGCGCCCACAGCAGGCGCATGTAATCGTAGATCTCGGTGACGGTGGCGACGGTCGAGCGCGGGTTCTTGCTCGTCGTCTTCTGCTCGATGCTGATCGCCGGCGACAGGCCCTCGATATGGTCGACGTCGGGCTTCTGCATCATCTCGAGGAACTGGCGCGCGTAGGCCGAAAGCGATTCGACATAGCGCCGCTGCCCCTCGGCATAGATCGTGTCGAAGGCGAGGGACGACTTGCCGCTGCCCGACAGGCCGGTGATGACGACGAGGCTGTCGCGCGGCAGGTCGACGTCGACGTTCTTCAGGTTGTGCTCGCGTGCGCCGCGGACGCTGATGTGGCTCAGCATCGGGACAGCGCGCGCGGGGCGGGAGTCGGCATGGACAGGTTGTTCCAGATTTGTTCGGGTAGCGCCAGCGTCAACAGGTAAGGGCGGGCGCGGCGGCGGGCAAGCGGATCGGAACGGGTGCGACGGCGGCGCGTCTAGGCTGGACCCTTGGGAGATCCATCATGTCGGCCGACGACCGCCCGCTCGCGCACCCCGACACGCCGCCGAACTCGGAGCACCGCGAGGCGCTCGACGCCGAGCACAAGCCGGCGCTCAAGCGCGATCCCAGCGACGCCAACGCCAAGCTCGACATCGAACTCGACGAGACCTTCCCGTCGAGCGACCCGCCGTCGACGACCCAGCCGGGGCGCGGGCTCGACCCGGCGCCGTCGAGCGGGTTCACCGGGGAGGCGTGATCAGCGGCACGCCCGCCCGCGCCCCATGTCGAGGTGGAGGTGGTCGTGGTGGGCGCGGTTGTAGTCGGGCGACAGGACGACGGCGAACAGCCGGCACGCGCCGTCGCGCAAGGTGCGGGCGAGCGCGGCGCGCTTCGGGTCGTGCCAGTCGCGGGCGATGGTGACGGTCGCGCCGTGGTCGAGCCGGACGCCGGCGATGTCGATGGCATCGGCGGTGGCGTGTTCGCTCAGTCGGTCGGTGCCGGCGATGGTTCGGCAGTTGTAGCTGCCGAAGTCGGTGATTGCCGTCGCGCGGGTGCCCGCCGCCCGCGCGGCGGGGATCACGATTTGGCGCGTCCACACGGTCAGCGCGGCGGCGAGCGGGCACGACAGCGCGAGACTGGCTGGCCGTAGCGGGACGCCGGGATCGTCGACGCGGATGGCGCCGGCGAGGCTGCAGCCAGCCGCGTCGCCGCGCGCGGGAACGGCGGTGAAGGCGACGCCGGCGGCGGTGAGCAGCGCGCGGCACTCGGCCGGATGGTCGCGCAAGGCGGCGAGCTTCGCCGCCGTCGCCCAGCCGATCGGCGCGGTGAGGTCGAGCGGCGTCCACGGCCAGTTCTCGGGGTGGCGGCGGACGAAGTCGCGCGCGACGAACAGCGCGAAGCCGACGAGGGTCAGCAGCGTTAGCAGGCGGGCGAGGGCGACCGGGCGCGGCATCGGCGGGTAACGCACCGCCGGCTACTCGCGCCGCACAGCCGGCCTAGCCGCGGCGCACCTCGGCGAGCGCTTCCTCGGTCACCGGATAGTCGGCGTCGGTCGGAATGGTCAGCCACCGCGCGCCGTCGCGGGTGACCATCGTCGGCTGGATCAGCCGCGGCTCGCGCGCCGCCGTCGCGGTCCACAGCGCGTCGAGCGTGGCGTATTGCGCCAGCCGTTCGAGGTTGCGCCGGGTCGGGAAGATGACGCCGATCAACCCGGCGTCGGCGCGGGCCAGCGCGGCGGCGGGGGTGGTCCAGTGCGCGTGGACCGCCTCGTGGCCGTCGGCCTCGGCGAGCGTGTCGGCGGGGACTCGGGCGAGGTAGAAGCGCGTGTCGAAGCGCCGCGCCAGTCCGTGGTCGGCGGGCGGACACCAGTGGGCGAACGGCAGGAAGGCCGCGGCGTCAAGCCGTGTGCCGGTGGCCGCAAGGAAGTCGGCGAAGGTGCCCGCGCCGTCGCCGGCGCCGCCGGCGTTGAGGCGGGTCCGCCACCCGGCGCGCGTCGGCAGGTCGATGATCGGGCCGTGGCCGAGCAGGACGTCGGCTTCCTCGAACGCCTCGCGCGCGGCGGCGACGCGGGCGGCGGCGTCGGTCGCGTCGAGGCCGTCGAACCCGGTCGCCAGCGCCGGGTCGGCGGCGATCGCGGCGTCGCCCGGATCGACCCGGCCGCCGGGGAAGACCGTCGCCCCCCCGGCAAACGCAGTCCCGGCGTGACGCTCGAGGAGCAGCAGTTCCCACCCGTCGGGCGCGTCGCGGAGGAGGACGACGGTGGCCGCCGGGGTCGCGGGGAGAGTTCTCGGTCATGGCCGACGCTTACGCGGCGCGCGCCCGCCGCGCCACTCGCGCGACGATCCGCCCGGCGACTTCGCGCGCACCATTCAGCGCCTCGCGCTCACCCGCAGCAGCTTGCCGGGGTCGTCGTCGGTGACGATCCACACCGCGCCGTCGGGGCCTTCGACGGCGTCGCGGATACGCTCGTGGCGGTCGGTCAGCAGGCGTTCCTCGCCGACGACGCGGTCGCCGCGGACGACGAGGCGGACGAGTGCGGTCGACGCAAGGCCGCCGATCAGCAGGTCGCCCTTCCATTCCGGGAACATCCGGCCCGAATGGACGGTCAGGCTGGCGGGGGCGATGACCGGGTCCCAGTAATAGACCGGCTGCTCCATGCCCGGCGCGGCGGTGATGCCGCGGCCGACCGGCTTGCCCGAATATTCCTCGCCGTAGCCGATCGTCGGCCAGCCATAATCGTTGCCGCGCTCGATCAGGTTCAGCTCGTCGCCGCCGCGCGGACCCATCTCGACCTCCCACAGCTGGCCGCGCGCGTCGAACGCCAGCCCCAGGATGTTGCGGTGACCGCTCGTCCAGATCTCGGGCCGCGCGCCCGCGTGGCGGGGATTGTCGGCGGCGGGCGCGCCGTCGGCGGTGAGGTGGACGATCTTGCCGAGGTCGCTGCGCAGGTCCTGCGCCTGGACGCGGCCGGGCAGGATCGACCGCTCGCCGAGGCCGAGGAACAGCGTCCCGTCGCGGGCGAACGCCATCCGCCCGCCGTTGTGCAGGCTCGACGCGAGCGGCGGCTCGACGCGGAAGATCACGCGCACGCCGTCGAGCCGCGGGGCCGGGCCGTCGACCAGCGCGCCGCGGGCGAGGGCCAGCGCATTGGTCGCGCCGCCGCGGTGCTCGCTGAAGGTGAAGAACACGCGGTGATCGCGCGCGAAGTCGGGCGACAGCGCGAGGCCGAGCAGGCCGCTCTGGCCGTCGTAGTTGACCGCCGGCACGCCGGCGAGCGGCGGCGAGACCTTGCCGCCGGGCGTGACCAGCCGCATCGCGCCAGGCTTTTCGGTGACGAGCAGCCGCGCGTCGGGGAGGACGGCGATCGCCCAAGGGAAGTGGAGCCCGGTCGCGACCTCCTGCACCGCGAGCGGGGTGCGCGTGCGGACCGCCTCGGCGCGCGTCTGGCCGGCGAAGGCGGGGCGGAAGCTCGGGACGTTGGGGGCGTCGGTCGGGACGGGGGCCGCGGCGACGGCGGCCGCGAACCCCGCCACCGCGACCAGTCCCCAGCGCATCTCGATCCGTGTCATGCCCGACGAGCGTCCGAACGCCCGCGCGGTTCCCTATTCGGCCGGTGCGGCGGCCGGCGCGGGGCGGGCCGGGGCCAGCGGCGCGAGCAGCTGGCCGTGGAGCGTCGCCGGCATCGGCGTCTCGGTGCCGTACTCGGCCGGCCAGTGCTTGGGCAGGTAGAAGGTGCCGAAGACGCGGTCGATGAAGGGGACCATCGACGAGAAGTTGCGGTCGATGTGGTCGTTGCGGCTATGATGCCAGTGATGGAACGCCGGGGTCGAGATGATCTCCTCGAGCGGGCCGAGCCGCCAGCGGACATTGGCGTGGATCAGGAAGCTCCACATCGAGCCGATGAACAGCACGAGCGCCGGGACCAGCGTCGGGTGCGGCCCGACCACCGCCGTCAGCCCCGAGGCGTAGAGCAGGACGAGACCGCACATCCGCGTGAACACCAGGTCGATCGGGTGCGCGCGCATGTTGACGAGGAAGTTCATGTGCTCGGCGGAATGGTGGACGGCGTGGAAGCGCCACAGCACCGGCCACTGGTGGCTGAGCCGGTGGCCCCAGTAGAAGCCGACCTCGCCGACGATCATCGCGGCGATCATCTTGAGCCACAGCGGCAGCGCGGCGCTCGCCTCGCCGACGGCGGCGGGGACGACGGCGTGGACGCCCCACGCGATCAGCGCGGTCGGCGGGCCGAGCAGGAAGACGCTGGCGATGCTGTTGATGAAATACCAGCCGAGGTTCGTCGTCCAGCCGGGATAGAAGAAGCGCGCGCGGCGGACGGCAGAAGAAATGTTCGAGCGGCGCGAGGACGGCGACGAGCAGTGCGAGGATCAGGCACGTCCGGGCCGCGTCGACGATGCCGTAGCTGTGGTGCATGGCCGGACCCTACCACGGTGCCGCGGTGCGGCGCAGCCTCAAAAACGTCGCGGCCGGACCGGATCGCTCCGGCCCGGCCGCGGGTTCGGTCGGGGCTTTAGGCGGCGACGACGTCGCTGCGGCGGCGGCGGGCAGCGAAGCCGACCGCGCCGAAGCCGACCAGCAGCATCGCCCACGTCGCCGGCTCGGGCACCGTGTCGGGCGTGAACGCTCACGCCGTCGAGCAGCGCGAACGGCGGGACCGGCAGGTTGCCATAGGCGAGGAACGACAGCGTGCTGGTCGCCGACGTCGCGACGAAGTCGAAGCTGGTGTGCATCCAGCCCGAGAAGCCGTGGTTCCGGCAGGTAATTGGTCGGTCGGTCGTGTTCGTCACGCCGGCGAAGCTGACCGACATGTGCTGGATCGGTGTCGCCGTTGAACCCGCGCTGCTGCGCGAAGCCATAGTCGAAGCCGACGCTGTACGTCTTGCCGACCGTCGAGGCCGGTGATGACCTGCTCGAGCGGCTGAACCTGTGAACGCGCCGTCCATGGCGAGGAAGTTGCCACCCGACGGGCTGGTCGCCGGGCAGGCCGTTGTCCGCGCCGTTGTTGGGCCCCACAGCGACAGGTTGCCATACTGGCCGTTCGAACCGGTCGTGTCAGCGGTGCCCGGGCGAAGGCGAAGATGTAGCCATTGTCTGGCCGACGCCGTCCAGCCGGTCGCGTCGGTGTTGTCATGCCGAGCTGCCCCGGACCGTTGGTCAGCGTCTCGAAGCCGCCGTTGGTGAAGCTGTTGGCGAGCGCCGGCGACGCGAGCAGCGCCGCAGCGGCGAAAAGAGCGGTCATCTTCATGGTACAAACCCCCTGTTGCGCACCGGCTCTTCCGGTGCCCGCGCGAGCCCTCTCGCCGCGATGGCGCCTTCATACCTCGGCAACCATCCCCGTCAAGCACAATTTATGCGTCGTTAACCATTAACCGATTCAATACGGCGCGCCGCGTCCATCATTACTTGGCCGCCGCGCCATCGGTGCGGTAGCGTGCAAACCACGCCAGGATCGCGCTGTTCTCCGCGGCCAGTTGCGACGGGCGTTCGGCCAGGCCGTGGTGGCTCGCGCCCGGCACGTAGACGAGCCCGGTCGGGACGCCGCGAACCTGGAGCGCGGCGTAGAACTGCTCGGCCTCGCTGCCCGGCGTGCGGTGGTCGTCGGCGCCGACCATCAGCAGCGTCGGCGTCGTCACGTTGCCGGCGAGCGACAGCGGCGAATGCTTCCACAGCAGGTCGGGGTTCTCCCACGGCATCGCCCCGAACCAGTATTTGAGCATGCCGGTATAGCCGTCGGTAGTCAGCCCCTCGCTCGCCCAGTTGATCACCGGCTTCTGGCTGACGGCGGCCTTGAAGCGGTTCGTCTTGCCGACGATCCACGCGGTCAGCAGCCCGCCGCCCGACCCGCCGGTGACGAACAGGTTGTTCGTGTCGGCGACCCCCCGCGCGACCGTGTCGTCGACAACGCTCATCAGGTCGTCGTAGTCGTGGCTCGGATAGTCCTTCCAGATGCGGTTGGCGAACTCGGCCCCCTCGCTCGTCGACCCGCGCGGGTTGGCGTAGACGACGACATAGCCGGCGGCGGCGTAGAGCTGGTCGTCGCTCGACCACACCGGCGCGTAGGCCGCATACGGCCCGCCGTGGATCTCGAGGATCGTCGGGTAGCGCCGGGCGGGATCGTAGTTCGGCGGCGTCACCTGCCAGTAGTCGATCGCGAGCCCGTCGGCCGACGACGCGACCGTGTGCCTGGTCACCGCGCCAAGCGTCTTGCCCTCGAACAGCGCGTCGTTGAGGTGCGTCAGGCGGCGGACCTTGCCGTTGGCGCTGACGCCGACCTCGGGCGGGTGGCTGGCGTCGCCCATCGTGAAGGCGACCGCGCCGGTCTTCGCGACGCTGAACTGGCCGCCGCTGTACGGCCGGTCGAGGTCGCCGCCGGCCAGCCCCTCGGCGACGATCGTCATCCGCCCGTCGAGCCCGAAGCGCGCGACCTTGGTGACGCCGTGATCGTCGAAGCTGGCGAAGATCGCCTTGCCGTCGGCGGCCCACACCGGCGCGCGGAGGCTGCGGTCGAGGTCGCCGCTGATCACCCGGGACCCGCTGCCGTCGGCGTTCATCACCGTCAGCCGGGCGTTCTCATAGGCGCGCAGCTTGTCGTCGTAGCCGATGTAGGCGATCAGCCGGCCGTCGGGCGAAGCCTGCGCCTCGCCGTCGGGGCCCGTGCGATGGGTCAGCTGGGTCAGCCGACCGTCGGCGACGTCGACGGCGAACACCTCCGATTCGTACGGCTGGCGCTCCCAGTCGGCGGCGTGGTTGGCGCTGAACAGGATGCGGCGGCCGTCGGGGGTCCACGACAGCTCGCCGCCGTCGTCGACCTTGCCGTCGGTCAGCTGGCGCACCGCGCCGCCCTCGGCAGGGACGACGAAGATATGATCGAAGCCGGGCTTGAGGTCGCCTTCGCCGTCGGCGCGGAACTGGACCTTGGTGACGAGGCGCGGCGGCTCCGCCCATTTCGCGCCCTCGGGCTTGGCGAGCGGGGTGCCGAGCTTAGGGCCGTCGTCGGGGACGAACATGGTGAAGCCGATTCTGGTCCCGTCGGGCGACCACGCGATGTCGGCGGGGGCCTCGGCGAGGCCGGTGACCCGCGCGCTGCGCCCGCTCGCCAGCCAGTGGACGAACAGCTGCGGCCGGCCGCCGTCGCTCGCGACATAGGCGATGCGGGACCCGTCGGGCGACCAGCGCGGCCGGCTGGCGACACCCTCGACGAGCGGTGTCTGGGCGCCGGTCGCGGTGTCGACGAGCCAGATCGTCCGCCGCGCGCCGTCGGTCATGATGTCGCCGCTGCTGCGCGTGTACGCGACGCGCCGCCCGTCGGGGCTGATGCGGACGTCGGTCGCCTGCTCGAGCGCGAAGACGTCGCGCGGGGCGAAGGTGGTCGATAGCGCCGCCGCCGGGACGGCCGTCGCAAGGAGCAGGGCGAACAGGGCAGGGCGCATCGGCAGGGGTCTCGCTGGCAGGGAAGCGACCCGTTATGACCCTTGTCGCCGCCGCCGCACAAGTGTAGTGCTATAGCAACACAGCTGGGAGCCCGTCATGCGCCGTCACCTCGTCCTTATTGCCGTCCCCTTCGCCCTCGCCGGGTGCGGGCACAAGGCGCACCAGGAGACGCAGACGACGGTGACGCGGAACGGCGTGACGACGACGACGATCACCAACCGCGACGTCGACGCCAAGGACGACACGATCAGCGGCCTCAAGATCGACAGCGACAAGTTCAAGGCGAACATCGAGGTCCCGGGCCTGAGCTTCGGCGGGGACCACATGGATATGGACGGGATGAAGCTCTATCCCGGCAGTCGGGTGAAGGGCGTCCGCGTCCACGCCGTCGACCGGCCGGGCGCGAAGTCGGGCGAGGTGGTGATGGACTTCACCAGCCCCGCCGCTCCCGCGGTCGTCGCGCGCCACATGGCCGATCAGGCGCGCCATGCGGGCTTCACACTGAGCAGCGACACGCCGTCGTCGATCGTCGGGACCAAGGCCGGCGACCACGGCCCCGATCGCTTCGCCGTCACGCTCAACCCCAACGGCGACGCCACCGTCGGGCAGGTGACGCTGACCGACGCGCACTAGCGGCGGACTTACTTGCCGCGGTAGCGGATCAGCCCCTCCTGCGCGACGCTGGCGACGAGCGTCCCGCCGGCGGCGAAGACCAGCCCGCGGTTGAGCCCGCGCGCCCCGCTCGCGCGCGGCGAATCCTGCGCCATCAGCAGCCAGTCGTCGAGGTTCGGCGTCGCGTGGAACCAGATCGCATGGTCGATCGACGCCGCCTGAAGCGCGGGGTCGGTCCACGCCACGCCGTGCGGCAGCAGGCACGTGTCGAGCAGCGTCATGTCGCTGGCATAGGCGAGCAGCGCGCGCGACAGGACAGGGTCGGCGGCGACCGGGGCGGCGGCGCGCAGCCAGTAATGCGCGGCCGCCTTGCCCTTCTTGGGCTTCATCGGATCGTTCGCCTCGACCGGGCGGAATTCGATCGGCCGCTCGCGCGTCGCCCACAGCGTCCGCCATGGCTCGGGAACGCTCGCGGCGCGCGCGGCGAACAGCGTCGCCTCGTTCTTTAATAATGCCGGCGGCGTCACCTTGGGCATGGCCGCCTCGTGGTCGAAGCCGTCCTCGGCGATCTGGAACGACGCCGTCAGGCTGAAGATCGGCCGGCCGTGCTGGACCGCGCTGACGTGGCGCGTGGCGAAGCTCGTCCCGTCGCGCTCGCGCTCGACGCGGTAGACGATCGGGGCCTGCGGGTCGCCGGGTCGCAGGAAATAGGCGTGGAGCGAGTGGCACAGCCGGTCGGCGCGGACCGTGCGCGACGCGGCGACGAGCGCCTGGGCGACGACCTGCCCGCCATAGACGCGCGTCCAGCCGGGGTCGCCGACGGGGCCGCGGAACAGGTCGACCTCGATCGTCTCGAGGTCGAGCAGCGCGCACAGGGATCGGATCGCGGTCGTCGGGTCGGTCATGCAGAGTATCGCCTTGTGAGGGGGCGGAGGATGCCTAGCCGGAGGTCATTGCGCGGCGATTAACCGGAACCTTCGATCAGGTCGCGCGCTTTCATTCCA
This sequence comes from uncultured Alphaproteobacteria bacterium, assembly GCA_963790285.1. Taxonomy (GTDB): domain Bacteria; phylum Pseudomonadota; class Alphaproteobacteria; order Sphingomonadales; family Sphingomonadaceae; genus Polymorphobacter_B. The sequence continues at coordinate 233,560 of CAWBNV010000004.1, read as the reverse complement.
CGTCCGGAAACTTGAAAGGGACTTCGATGCTCAGGTACGCACTCATCTTCCTCGTCGTCGCACTCGTCGCCGGGCTGCTCGGCTTCGGCGGCATCGCCGGTACGGCGTCGACGATCGCCACCTACCTGTTCTACATCTTCATCGTCCTGTTCGTCATCGGCCTGATCATGCACCTGATGCGTGGCGGTCGCGCGGTCTAACCGCGACGACGACCTGAGCGAAAGGGGCCGCCGGAGCGATCCGGCGGCCTTTTCCGTGCCCGCCGGCGCCGCGCCATGTTTCGTTTGACTTGGGTTATGCCCTCGCCTAACCCCGCGCCTCGCAGTTGCGCGGGTGTAGCTCAGTTGGTTAGAGCGCTAGCCTGTCACGCCAGAGGTCGCGGGTTCGAGTCCCGTCACTCGCGCCAATTGCCTATCGATCGCGCGTCGAAGGCCTTGAATTCGTAAGCGATCGACGCCTCGACCAGCGTCTCCCAAAGCATCGCCGCCAAGCCGTCGGGGAGACCCGCCGCCGCGGCCGCCGCGCTGGCCTGGGCGATGACCGCCGCCTTGCGCGGTTCGTCGCGGACGGCGTCGCGCGTCGGCTTGATCCGGGCGGCGGCGCGCATGTAGCCGAAGCGCACCCCCAGCAGGGCGACGATGTCGCGGTCGGTCGCATCCACCCCGGCGCGGACCTCGGCCATCGTCGTGCAGGCGTCGGGGTCGAGGACCGTCATCGCGGCGCCCGCCAGCGGCCCGTCTCCATCCACTGGAGCAGCGGCTTCAGCGGCAGCAGCCACAGGCAGCCGAGGACGAGATACACTGGCACCGCCGCATACCACGGCAGCGCGCCGAGCGGCCCGAGCAGGCGCGACACGATGCCGGCATACAGGATCAGCCCCGCGACGATGGCGAGGACTCCCGGCGGTCTTGCGGCTGGTGGCGGTCATTCCGGCGATGTAGGCGAGCGCCGGGCGAATGTCAGCCACCGCGTCGGCGTCGCCACCGCGTCGAGCCGCGCGTCCCACGCCTCGGCCGGCAACGCGTCGACGAGCTGGCAGTCCCACGCCACCCCGACGGCAAGCACCGCCCGCGTCGCGCGCAGCGCCGCCAGCGTCCGATCATAATAGCCGCCGCCGTAGCCGAGCCGCGTGCCGCGCCGCGTCGACGCCGAGCAGCGGCACGAGCACGATATCGGGTTCGATCCGCGGCGCGGCGGCGGGCGGCTCGGGGATCCTCAGCATCCCCGGCGCGGCAGTCGGCGCGGGCAGCGGCGTGGAAGGTCAGCGGCTGCCCGCGGACGACGCGCGGGAGCGCCAGCGGGCGGGCGAGCCGGCCGGGATCGATCTCGTCGCCGACGGCGTGATAGGCGGCGATGCTTCCCGGCGGCAGGTGCTCGGCGAGTTGCGCGGCGAGCGCCAGCTCGAGCGCTTCCCGCTCACCGGCGTCCAGACCGGCGACATGCGCCGCACGGGCGGCACGCAAGGTAAGGCGAAGCACGGCCTTGCTCGGGCCGGAGGAAGGGCCGGGGTCGGCGGGACCGCCATGGCCGTTTGCCGGAAGATCCTCTGACGCCATTAACGTCAGGTGGGCACCGTGTGCACCCGGCCAGGACCGGCGCAGGGACAGCGCCCTAGGATGTGATATCGCCTCAGGGATGCTCCGTGTGCTCGTACCGGGCAGTACCCGCCTGATCCGGATATAGGGCTGCGCCCGTCCGTCGCCAAGCGGTTCGATGCCGGGTCGATGCGCGGCGATGCGGACGGATTGGCATTATCGCCCGCGCGTGCCAAACACGCGGCGTGCTCCGCTCGTTCTTGCGCCTCGACGACTTCGCGTGGCGCGACGGGCGGGTGGTCCTCGTCGCGACCGGCAACTCGGCTCCGCTCGACCGCGCGCTCGTCGCCGAGGTCGCGATCTGGTGCGCGACCTACCTCGCCGTCCGGCTCGCCGCGCTGCGCCACGTCGGCCGCCGCCGGCCGCAAGTCTACTTCACGCCGACCGTGCCGCACCCGCGCTACATGGTGCGCATGGCCGCACTATGGGCCGGCATCGGCCTCGCCCGCGACGCGGCCGGCGCCGACGCGGCGTTCTTCTTCGCCGACGCGACGCGCGCCGACGCACCGCCGCCGGGGAACGCCCGCGCGCTCAACTTCGGCTGCACCGACATCGGCAAGGCGCACGTCGCGGGCGTCTTCGCGCAGGTCTTCGGCTATCCGCTCGCGGTCGACCCGGCGACATGGGCCGGCGACGCGGTCGAGAAGAGCGACGCCAACGGCACCCACGACGGCCGCATCGTCGTCTGCCCGCGGCTGCCGGCGACGGGCAAGGTCTACCAGCGTCTGATCGACACGATCGCTGCCGACGGCCTCGCCACCGACCTGCGGACCGCGGTCGTCGGCGGGCGCGTCGTCGCCGTGTGGGTCAAGCGCCGCCGCGCGGCCGCGCGCTTCCGCCCGGCGAACGTCGCCGCGACCCTCGTCGACCCGGCGAGCGTGTTCAGCGCGAGCGAGCTGGCGACGATCGCCGCCTTCGCCGCGGCGATGGGGGCCGACTGGGCCGGGCTCGACATCCTGCGCGACCGCGCCGACGGGCGGATCTACGTCGTCGACGTCAACAAGACCGACGCCGGCCCGATCATTGCGCTGCGGTTCGCTCAGAAGCTGCGTTCGATCGCGCTCCTCGCGGCGGCGCTGACCGAGCTGGTTCAGCGTTCGAGCAGCGCCGCGAGCGCCTCGACGCGTTCGGCCAAGGCGGCGTAGCGCGCGTCCGTCGGCGCGTTCGCTCCTGGCACCGGGGGCGCCACCGCGCCCGCGCGGCGAACAGCTCGTCGGCGACCTGGAGCCCGGCCATGAGCAGCAGCCGCGGCTCGCTGATCGTCCCGACCGCCGCGGTCAGCGCCTCGGCGGTCGCGGCGAGGTGATGGCCGAGCGCCTCGAGGTGCGCCTCCTCGCCGTCGGCGCACGACAGCGGATAGGTGCGCCCGCCGACGCTGACCGTCACGCGTCCCATCAGTGCGACGCCGCCAGCGCAGCGAGCGCGGCGACCGCCCGGTCGCCGGCGGCGAGCGCGGCGTCGGCGCGCGCCGCGGCCCGGTCGCGCTCGGCGATCAGCCGCGCCGCCGCCGTCTCGGCGCGCGCGAGTGCCGCCGCGATCCGTTCGGAAACCTCGCTCATCGTCGCATCCGCCACGGCCAAGCTCCTGAAATCGCGTACACCCCCGGTCGATCCTAGGCAGGCGGGGGCGTTCGCGTCAAATGTTGACCCTCGCGGCCGCGGTCGCCATGGTGCGCCGCGCTCGCTCCCGAGTTGTCCGAAAGCCCCAGTCACGATGTCCAAGGTTTCCCACCGCGTCATGGCGAACGCCATCCGCGCGCTGGCGATGGACGCGGTCGAGGCGGCGAATTCGGGGCACCCGGGGATGCCGATGGGGATGGCCGACGCCGCGACGGCGCTGTTCACCCGCCACCTCAAGTTCGACCCCGCCGCGCCGAAATGGCCCGACCGTGACCGCTTCGTCCTGTCGGCCGGCCACGGGTCGATGCTGATCTACGCGCTGCTGTACCTGACCGGCTACGCGCGGCCGACGCTCGGCGATATCAGGAACTTCCGCCAGCTCGGCAGCCCGTGCGCCGGCCACCCGGAGAATTTCGAGCTCGAGGGCGTCGAGACCACCACCGGCCCGCTCGGCCAGGGGCTGGCGACCGCGGTCGGCATGGCCATCGCCGAGCGCCACCTCAACGCCGAATTCGGCGACGCGATCGTCGATCACCGCACGTGGGTCGTCGCCGGCGACGGCTGCCTGCAGGAGGGGATCAGCCACGAGGCGATCGGGCTGGCCGGCCACCTGCGCCTCGGACGACTGAACGTGCTGTGGGACGACAACCGCATCTCGATCGACGGCCCGACGAGCCTGTCGACGAGCGAGGACGTTCCGGCACGCTTCGCCGCCGCCGGCTGGCACGTCGTCGCCTGCGACGGGCAGGATTTCGACGCCGTCGACCGCGCGCTGGCCGCGGCCGCCGCCGACCCGCGGCCGAGCCTGATCGCCTGCCGGACGACGATCGGTTTCGGCGCGCCGACCAAGGCCGGGACGAGCGGATCGCACGGGTCGGCGCTCGGCGCGGCCGAGGTCGCCGGCGCGCGCGCGGCGCTCGGCTGGGGCCACGCGCCGTTCGAGATTCCCGACGACGTCCTCGCCGCGTGGCGCGAAGCGGGCGCGCGCGGGCGGGTAGCGCACGCGGCGTGGGCGGAGCGCCTCGCCGTGAACGGCGGCGTCCGCGACACCTTCATGGCCCGCCTCACGACCGCGCAGGGAAACGCGCACGAGGCGATCGACGCCCATATCGCCAAGCTGATCGCCGCCCCGCAGGCCATCGCCACCCGCAAGGCGTCCGAACTGGTCCTCGAAGCGGTGCTTTCCGCTGGCCCCCGCGATGATCGGCGGATCGGCCGACCTGACGGGGTCGAACAACACCAAAACCAAGCAACTCCAGCCGCTTACCGCCGACAATTACGGCGGACGCTACCTCTATTACGGCATCCGCGAATTCGGCATGGCGGCGGCGATGAACGGCCTCGCGCTCCACGGCGGCTTCCTCCCGTACGGCGGGACCTTCCTCGTCTTCTCCGATTACATGCGCGGCGCGATCCGCCTGTCGGCGCTCCAGCAGGCCCGCGTCATCTATGTTTTGACGCATGATTTCATTGGCTTGGGCGAAGACGGCCCCACCCACCAGCCGGTCGAGCACCTCGCCTCGCTGCGCGCGATCCCTAACCTCGCCGTCTACCGCCCTGCCGACGCGGTCGAAACCGCCGAATGCTGGGCGCTCGCGCTGGCCGACGAAACCCGCCCCTCGGTCCTCGCCCTGTCGCGCCAGAACCTGCCGCAGCTGCGCACCCAGCCGCAGACGGAAAACCTATGCGCTGCAGGCGCTTACCGCCTGATCGCGGCGACCGCGCCGCGCCAGGTCGTGTTCGTCGCCACCGGCTCGGAGGTCCACATCGCGGCCGCCGCCGCCGCCCTGCTCGAGGCCGAGGGGGTCGGCTGCGACGTCGTGTCGATGCCGTGCTGGGAAAATTTCGATCGGCAACCAGCGACGTACCGCGACGATATCCTGCCGCACGGCGTCCTCAAGGTGTCGGTCGAGGCGGGGGTGACGATGGGCTGGGAACGCCATGTCGTCGACGGATTGATGCTTGGAATCAACGGCTTCGGCGCTTCCGGCCCGGCCGACACGCTCTACGACCATTTTGGCCTCACCGCGCCCAAGATCGCCGCACGCGTCCGGCCGATGCTCGGCCGCGAATACCGCTGATATCAAGGAGTTGACCCGATGACCAACGTAGCGATCAACGGCTTCGGCCGCATCGGCCGGCTCGTTCTTCGCGCGATCCTCGCCCGCGGCGGCGAGTTGAACGTCGTCGCGATCAACGACCTCGCCGACATCAAGACCAACGCCTTGTTGTTCAAGCGGGATTCGGTCCACGGCACGTACCAGGGCACCGTCGCGGTCGACGGCGACCATCTCGTCATCGACGGCAAGCGCATCCGCGTCACCGCCGAACGCGACCCCGCCAAGCTGCCCCACGCCGAGATGGGCGTGGACCTCGCACTCGAATGCACCGGCCTGTTCACCGACGCCGACAAGGCGCGCAGCCATCTGACCGCGGGCGCGAAGAAGGTGCTGATCTCGGCTCCCGGCAAGGGCGTCGACCTGACCGTCGTCTACGGCGTCAACCACGACAAGCTGCAGGCGGGCCACACCGTCGTGTCAAACGCCTCCTGCACGACCAATTGCCTGGCCCCGATTGTTAAGGTGATGCATGAAGCTGTTGGGGTCGAGCGCGGGCTGATGCTGACGATCCACAGCTATACCAACGACCAAGCGCTGCTCGACCAGATGCACAAGGATCCGCGCCGCGCCCGCGCCGCGGCGGTGTCGATGATCCCGACCTCGACCGGTGCGGCGAAGACCGTCGGCGAGGTCATCCCGGAACTGAAGGGCAAGCTCGACGGTATCTCGGTCCGCGTGCCGACGCCGAACGTCAGCCTGGTCGACTTCACCTTCACGCCGTCGCGCGACACGACGACGGAGGAGGTCAATGCCGCACTCAAGGCAGCGTCGGAAACCAGTGGCTTGCGCGGTATCCTTAACTTCAGCGATGAGCCGCTCGTCAGCCGCGACTATAACGGCGACCCGGCGTCGTCGACGGTCGACAGCCTCGAGACGACGGTCCTCGACGGCAAGCTCGTCCGCGTCGTCAGCTGGTACGACAACGAATGGGGTTTTTCGAACCGCATGGTCGACACCGCGACGCTGATGGCGTCGCTCGCCTGATGTTCGAGACGCTCGACGATCTTGACGACATCCGCGGCAAGCGCGTCCTCGTTCGCACCGACCTCAACGTGCCGATGGACGACGGGCGCGTCGGTGACGTGTCGCGGCTGACGGCGACGGTGCCGACCCTCGCCTTCCTGTCCGACGCGGGGGCCAAGGTCGTTGTTCTGTCGCACTTCGGTCGGCCGCGGGGAGTCGATCCCACGCTGTCGCTGCGTCCCGTCGCCACCGCGCTCGCCGCCGTCGTCGGCCGCCCGGTCGCCTTCGCCGCGGACTGCATCGGCCCCGCGGCGGCAGACGCGGTCGCGGCGCTACCCGACGGCGGCATTGTCGTGCTCGAGAACACCCGCTTTCATGCCGGCGAGGAGGCGAACGACCCGGTGTTCGTCGGCGCCCTCGCGGTGAACGGCGACATGTTCATCAACGACGCCTTTTCCGCCGCCCACCGAGCCCACGCTTCGACCGAGGGGCTCGCGCGCGTCCTTCCGCCCTATGCGGGGCGAGCGATGGCGGCCGAACTCGCCGCGCTCGACAAGGCGCTCGGCCACCCGGTCCACCCGGTGGCGGCCGTCGTCGGCGGCGCGAAAGTGTCGTCCAAGCTCGACGTGCTGCTCCATCTCGTCGGCCGCGTCGATCACCTGATCATCGGCGGGGCGATGGCGAACACCTTCCTCGCGGCGAACGGCGTCGACGTCGGCAAGTCCCTGTGCGAGCACGACATGGCCGACACTGCGCGAGACGTCCTCGCCCGTGCGGCGGCGGCGGGGTGCACCATCCACCTGCCGTACGACGTCGTTGTCGCGACCGAGTTCAAGGCGAACGCGCCGCACCGGACGGCGAACATCCACGACATCCGCGCTGGCGAGATGGTCCTCGACCTGGGCCCGGCCGCCGTCGAGGCGGCCGGTGACGTGCTCAAGACGTGCCGGACATTGGTGTGGAACGGCCCGCTCGGCGCCTTCGAGCTGCCGCCGTTCGACGCCGCGACCGTCGCGCTCGCGCGGATCGCCGCGGCGCTGACGGCGGAAGGGCTGGTTTCGGTGGCCGGCGGCGGCGATACGGTGGCGGCGCTCAACCACGCCGGGGTCGCCGGCGGCTTCACGTTCGTGTCGAACGCCGGGGGCGCCTTTCTCGAGTGGATGGAGGGCAAGACGCTGCCCGGCGTCGCCGCGCTCGACCGGTCGGCCGCGAGCCGTTAAACGACTGCCAGATCAGGAGATCCTATGACCCCCGCCGTCCGCGCGATCCTCGCCAACTACGAATCCGACAATCCCGGCACGAAGGCGAACCTCGCGCGCATCCTGATGCAGGGGCGGCTCGGCGGGACGGGCAAGCTCGTCATCCTGCCGGTCGACCAGGGTTTCGAGCACGGCCCCGCGCGTAGCTTCGCGGTTAACCCGGCAGCGTACGATCCGCATTATCACTTCCAGCTGGCGATCGACGCCGGGCTGTCGGCCTATGCCGCGCCGCTCGGGATGATCGAGGCCGGGGCTGACACCTTCGCCGGGCAGATTCCGACAATCCTCAAGGTCAACTCGTCGAACAGCTGGGCAACGGACATCGACCAGGCGGTGACGGGGACGGTTGACGACGCGCTGCGCCTCGGCTGCGCCGCGATCGGCTTCACCATCTATCCGGGCTCCGACGGCATCTTCGAGCTGATCGAGGAAATCCGCGAACTCAGCGCCGAGGCCAAGAGCGTCGGCATCGCCACCGTCATCTGGTCGTACCCCCGCGGCGGCAAGATCAGCAAGGAGGGCGAGCTCGCGCTCGACGTCGGCGCATACGCCGCGCACATGGCGGCACTCGCCGGCGCGCACATCATCAAGGTCAAGCTGCCGACCGACCATATCGAGCAGAAGGACGCGAAGAAGGCGTACGACGAGGGTGACTGGTCGACCCAGGCCAAGCGCGTCGCCCACGTCGTCCAGGCGTGCTTCAACGGTCGGCGGATCGTCGTCTTCTCGGGCGGTGCGGCGAAGGGCGCCGACGCGGTGTTCCAGGACGCACGCGACATCCGCGACGGCGGCGGCAACGGCTCGATCATCGGCCGCAACACCTTCCAGCGCCCGCGCGCCGAAGCCCTGGCGATGCTCGACAAGATCGTGAGCATCTACCAGGGGGCGGAGTGAGCACGGACGCGGCCGCGGTCGATGATTATATCGTCGATCGGCTGGTCGCGTCCGACCCGGCCTTGACCGCGCTTGCGGCCAACGCTGCCGCCGGCCTGCCGGCGATCGACGTGTCCGCGGCGCAGGGCAAGATGCTCCACCTGCTCGCACGCATGGCCGGAGCGCGGCGCATCCTCGAGGTGGGGACGCTCGGCGGTTACTCGACCATCTGGCTGGCGCGGGCGCTGCCTGCCGCGGGCACCGTCGTAACCTGCGAGATCGACCCGCACCACGCCGCGACCGCGCGCGCCAACCTTGCCCGCGCCGGCGTCGGCGACCGCGTCGAGGTCCGCGTGGGGCCGGCGGTCGACACGCTTGCGGCGATGGTCGCGAGCGGGGAGGGCGGGTTCGACTTCGTCTTTATCGACGCCGATAAGCCGAGCAATGTCCTGTACCTGAACGCCGCGCTCGCGCTCGCCCGACCCGGCGCGGCGATCGTCGTCGATAATGTCGTCCGCGCCGGCGCGGTGGTCGACGCGACGAGCGCGGACGCGGGCGTGCGCGGTAGCCGCGCGCTGTTCGACGCCGTCGCCGCCGAGCCGCGGCTCGACGCGACCGCGATTCAGACGGTGGGCGCCAAGGGGTGGGACGGTTTCCTGCTCGCGCGGGTCGTCGAATGACGAGCAACGACGCCATTCCGCTCGATCCCGGCTTCGGCGGTCGGTTCGAGCGCCAGCGGCGGCCGGCGTGCCAGCTGTACCTGTGTTCGCCGACCGGCATCGGGCCAGAGTTCGCCGACCGGCTGGAGACGGCGCTCGGAGCGGGTCCGGTGGCGGCGTTCCAGCTGCGGCTGAAGGAGGTCGGCGACGATCACATCCGACGGACGGCCGAGGCGCTGATGCGGGTATGCCGCGCGCACGACGTCGCGTTCATCCTCAACGATCGCATGGACTTGGCCAAGGAGCTGGGTACCGACGGCGTCCATCTCGGCCAGTCGGACGGGGACGTGCGCGCGGCGCGGGCACTGCTCGGTCCCGACGTCCAGATCGGCGTGACGTGCCACGACAGCCGCCACTTCGCGATGGAAGCGGGCGAGGCGGGGGCGGACTATGTCGCCTTCGGGGCGTTCTACGAAACGACGACCAAGCCGTCGCACTACCGTCCGACGCCCGACCTGCTGACCTGGTGGACGACGCTGAGCCAACTGCCATGCGTCGCCATCGGCGGGATCACGCCGGCGAACGCAGCGCCGCTGATCGCCGCAGGAGCCGATTTCGTCTGCGTGGTGAACGCGGTGTGGGGCCATCCCGACGGCCCGGCGGCCGGGGTGACGGCCTTCGCCCCGGTGTTGGCAGGCCGCTGACGGTGCGCTAGGAAGCGCGCCGTCCACCTCACCGCAGAAGCTGCCTCATGAAAATCAACGCCGTCGAGATTCGTCCCGGTAATATCCTCGAATATCAGGGCGGGCTGTGGCGTGCGGTCAAGATCCAGCACACCCAGCCCGGCAAGGGCGGAGCGTACATGCAGGTCGAGCTGAAGAACCTGACCGACGGGCGCAAGACCAACGAGCGCTTCCGCTCGGCCGAGACCGTCGAAAAGGTTCGCCTCGATACCAAGGACTTCCAGTTCCTCTATGCCGAGGGTGACGACCTGACCTTCATGGACAAGGTCACCTATGATCAGGTCCAGCTGCCGCGCGACCTGCTCGGCGAGGCGGCCGACTTCCTGACCGACGGCATGGACGTGACGATGGAGACGTACGAGGACAAGGCGATCTCGGTCCAGCTGCCCGACCATATCGAGGCGACGATCGCCGACACCGAGGGCGTGGTGAAGGGCCAGACCGCGTCGTCGAGCTACAAGCCCGCGCGGCTCGAGAACGGCGTCCGCATCATGGTGCCGCCGTTCATCGGCACGGGGACGCGGATCGTCGTCGACGTCTACGCCCGCGAGTATGTCCGCCGGGCCGACTGATGCCCGCCAAGTCCGGCCTGATCACCGTCATGGAAAAGGCCGCGCGCAAGGCCGCGCCGCGGCTGCGCCGCAGCTTCAACGAGGTTGATGCGCTCCAGGTCTCGCGCAAGGGGCCGGCGGACTTCGTTTCCATCGCCGACCGCGAGGCGGAGGCGACCGTCGTCGAGATCCTGAGCCACGCCCGCCCCGAGTGGGGGCTGTTGCTCGAGGAGGGCGGGGCGCACAATGTCGACGCCGACAGCCGGTGGATCGTCGACCCGCTCGACGGCACGACGAACTATCTCCACGGCATCCCGCACTTCGCCATCTCGATTGCCGCCGAGGTCCGCGGCGAGGTCGTCGCCGGGCTGATCTACCAGCCGCTGACCGACGAGAGCTTCTGGGCCGAGAAGGGGCAGGGCGCGTGGCTGCAGGACCGCCGCCTGCGTGTGTCGGGTCGCAAGGAACTCGCCGACAGCCTGATCGCGACCGGCATCCCGTTCGCCGGTCACGGCGATCAGCGGCAGTTCGAGGCGATCGCGAGCGCGGTCATCCCGCAGGTCGCCGGCCTGCGCCGCTTCGGGTCGGCGGCGCTCGACCTCGCGTGGGTCGCGGCGGGGCGGTACGACGGGTACTGGGAGGCGGGGCTGCACCCGTGGGACGTTGCTGCGGGCATCCTGCTCGTCCGCGAGGCGGGCGGCTTCGTCTCCGATTTCGCCGCCGGCGACCGGATGATCGACAAGTCCGAGATCGTCGCCGGTAACGACCGCATCCACAACAAGCTGGCGCGGATCGTGGCGACGGCGCTGCGGTAGATCCTCCCCGCGAGTGGGAAGGATCAAGCTCACCGCACCGCACCATGCTTGCGCGCACCGACGCCCGGGCCTAAACCGCGCGCGAACCAAAGGTCCGCCGATGCCCGCCATTCCCGCCCATGCGATCGGCCCGTCGCTGGCTCCCGGAGCAGCCCAAAGTCTCGCCATGCCCGACGTCGCGTGGCAGTACCTGCCGATCCTGCTGTTCGTCGGCGTCGGCATTGCGTTTTCGCTGATTTTCGTCGGCGCGCCGGTGCTGGTGTCGAAGCTGACGGGCACGTCGCAGCCCGACGCGAACAAGCTCAGCGAGTACGAGAGCGGCTTTCCGGCGTTCAGCGATTCGCGCGCGCAGTTCGACGTGCGCTTCTACCTCGTGTCGATCCTGTTCATCGTCTTCGACCTCGAGGCGGCGTACCTGTTCCCGTGGGCGGTGTCGCTCCACTGGACCGGCGTGGCGGGGTGGGGCGCGATGATGCAGTTCCTTGGCGAACTCGCGATCGGGCTTATCTACGCGTGGAAAGCCGGCGCACTGGATTGGGAATGAACGAGAATCTGCTTACCGAGGAGCAGCAGGCGCGCGTCCTCGGCGACAGCCCGGTGTCGGCGCTGACCGTCCCCGAAGGCTTGCGCGACGGCTTCCTGACCGACGTCAATGCCGAGATGAGCAACAAGGGCTTCCTCGTCACCTCGACCGAGGACCTGTTCACCTGGGCGCGGACAGGCTCGATGTGGTGGATGACCTTCGGCCTCGCCTGCTGCGCGGTCGAGATGATGCACACCTCGATGCCCAAGTACGACGCCGAGCGCTTCGGCTTCGCCCCGCGTGCCAGCCCACGCCAGTCGGACGTGATGATCGTCGCCGGCACGCTGTGCAACAAGATGGCCCCGGCGCTCCGCCGCGTCTACGACCAGATGCCCGAGCCGCGCTACGTCATCTCGATGGGGTCGTGCGCCAACGGCGGCGGCTATTATCATTACAGCTATAGCGTCGTGCGCGGCTGTGACCGGATCGTGCCGGTCGACATCTACGTCCCCGGCTGCCCGCCGACCGCCGAGGCGCTGCTGTACGGCATCCTCGCGCTGCAGCGGAAGATCCGCCGGACGGGGAGCTTCGACCGGTGAGTGGCCACTGGCCGCGCACCAAGCCCGACGACGGCGTTCGCGCCCGCATCGAGGCGCTGTTCGGCTCGGCGATCCTGTCGGTCACCGAGCATTGCGGCGAGACGACGGTGCTGATCGTCCGCGATGCGATCGTCGACGTCGTCACCGGGCTGCGCGACGATCCCGACCTCGCGTACGACCAGCTGATCGACATTTGCGGGGCCGACTGGCCGACGCGCGTCTGCCGCTTCGACGTCAACTATCACCTGCTCAGCCTGACGAAGAACCGCCGCATCCGCGTCAAGCTCCATACCGACGACCAGCTTGCGGTGCCGTCGCTGACGAGTGTCTATCCCGTCGCCGGCTGGTTCGAGCGCGAGGTGTGGGACTGCTTCGGCGTCCGCTTCGAGGGCAACCCCGACCTGCGCCGCATTCTGACCGACTATGGCTTCCAGGGGCATCCGTTCCGCAAGGATTTCCCGCTGACCGGCTATGTCGAGCTGCGCTACAGCGAGGAGGCGAAGCGGGTCGTCTACGAACCTGTCCGCCTGCCGCAGGAGTTCCGCAACTTCGACTTCCTGTCGCCGTGGGAAGGGACCGACTATGTCCTGCCCGGCGATGAGAAGGCCGCCACGCCGCCGCCACCGATGACCGCTGCCCCGGCCAAGGCCGTCGCGCCGGTCAGCACGGCGGAGGCGCCGCACCCGGCGGCCGAAAGCAAGGCGAAGCCCGATGGTTGAGCAGAGCACGACACCCGACCTCGATGTCATCGGCACCGCCTCGCCGATTGCAGGTGCCGAACTCGCGCGCGCGCGCGGCCCGCAAGCGGCGACGATCGCGCCGCTGCTCGACCACGACCCGACCGACAACGGGTCGGCGAACTACATGATCAACTTCGGGCCGCAGCACCCGGCGGCGCACGGCGTGCTGCGGCTGGTGATGGAGCTCGACGGCGAGATCATCGAGCGGTGCGATCCCCACATCGGCCTGCTCCACCGCGGCACCGAGAAGCTGTGCGAGGCGAAGACCTACCTCCAGGCGCTGCCGTACATGGACCGGCTCGATTACGTCAGCCCGATGTGCATGGAGCACAGCTATGTGCTCGCCATCGAGAAGCTGGCGAACATCGAAGTGCCTGAGCGCGCGCAATATATTCGCGTGCTGTTCGCCGAGATCACGCGCATCCTCAACCACATCCTCAACACGACGAGCCATGCGATGGACGTCGGCGCGGGGACGCCGATGCTGTGGCTGTTCGAACAGCGCGAGGTGCTCCTCGGCTTCTACGAGCGCGTCTCGGGGGCGCGCTTCCACGCGGCGTATTTCCGCCCCGGCGGGGTGCATCAGGACCTGCCCGACGGGCTGCTCGGCGACATCGCCGACTGGGCCAACCAGTACGAGAAGCACCTCGACGACTTCCAGGGCCTCGTCGCCGACAACCGCATCTTCAAGCAGCGCAACGTCGACATCGGCGTGATCAGCAAGGCCGACGCGATCGCGTGGGGCTTCAGCGGGCCGTGCATCCGCGCGAGCGGCGTCGCGTGGGACCTGCGCCGAGTCGCAGCCGTACGAGGTCTATGACCGGATGGAGTTCGACGTCGTCGTCGGCCACCACGGCGACTGCTACGACCGCTTCATGGTCCGCATGGAGGAGATGCGGCAGTCGATCCGCATCATCAAGCAGTGCGTCGCGCAGATGCCCGCCGGGCGCCACGCGAGCCTCGACCGCAAGGTCGTGCCGCCCCAGCGCGGCGAGATGAAGCGGTCGATGGAGGCGCTGATCCACCACTTCAAGCTCTACACCGAGGGCTTCCACGTCCCCGCCGGCGAGGTCTATGTCGCGACCGAAAGCCCCAAGGGCGAATTCGGCATCTTCATGGTCGCCGACGGCACCAACAAGCCGTACCGCTGCCACATCCGCGCGACGGGCTTCAGCCACCTCCAGGCGATGGACTTCCTGTGCAAGGGCCACATGCTGGCGGATGCGCCGGCGGTGCTGGGGTCGCTGGATATCGTGTTCGGGGAGGTGGATCGGTGAAGGATCCGGCCATCAGCACTTATCGCGAACGACGCTGGTCATGTTTCGCCCAATGGCGTCCGCGTCTTATGCCTCGTGCGATTCGGTCTTGCCGTGCTCTTGGCAGCTACCGGCAGTTCGTGCAATTTGCTGGACAGCGCGACAGTACATCATCGGTTGTGACTGATCGCTTCTGCCGTCATGTTCTCTACCGCGGCGTGTGCGATCCTGACTGATCAGGTGGCATCGCGTTCCAGACGAGTCACGGGCGCTGTGAGCATGACCACCGCCACCTACAACACCACCCGCGAAGCCCGCCGCGACGCCGCGCACCCGCGCGAGTTCAGCGACTTCGCGTGGACGCCGGAGAACGCGGCGCAGGTCGAGACCATCCTCGCCCGCTACCCCGAGACCCGCCGCGCCGTCGGCGATCATGCCGCTCCTCTGGCTGGCGCAGGAGCAGATGGCGGCGGCGACGGGGTCGGCGTGGCTGCCGGTGCCGGTGATCGAGTATGTCGCCGGGCAGATCGGCATGCCGTACATGCGCGCCTACGAGGTCGCGACCTTCTACACGATGTACAACCTGAAGCCGGTCGGGCGCTATCTGGTCCAGGTGTGCGGGACGACGCCGTGCATGCTCCGCGGCTCGGGCGACCTGCTGCGCGCATGCACCGACAAGGGGCTGGTCAAGGGCGGGACGACAACCGACGGTCTGTTCACCCTGAGCGAGGTCGAGTGCCTCGGTGCCTGCGCCAACGCGCCGATGGTCCAGATCAACGAGGATAATTACGAGGATCTGAGCTACCAAAGCATGACCGCGATCCTCGAAACGCTCGCGAGCGGCGGCACGCCGACCCCGGGCAGCGCGATCGGCCGGCGCGCGAGCTGCCCCGAAGGCGGTCCGACGACGTTGCTGGAGACCGCCGGTGCTCGCTGACAAGGACCGCATCTTCACCAACCTCTACGGCTTCGAGCCGTGGACCCTCGACGCGGCGCGGAAGCGCGGCGACTGGGCCGACACCGCCGCGATGATGGCGGGTGGCCCCGACGCGATCATCGACGTCATCAAGGCTTCCGGTCTGCGCGGCCGCGGCGGCGCCGGCTTCCCGACGGGGATGAAGTGGAGCTTCATGCCCAAGGAGCCCAAGCCCGGCCGCCCGAGCTACCTCGTCATCAACGCCGACGAGTCCGAGCCCGGCAGCTGCAAGGACCGCGAGATCATCCGCCACGATCCGCACAAGCTGCTCGAAGGCGCGCTGATCGCCGGCTTCGCGATGCGCGCGTCGGCGGCGTACATCTACATCCGCGGCGAATATGTCCGCGAGGCGCAGGTGCTGTTCGCCGCCGTCCAGGAGGCGTACGACGCCGGCCTGCTCGGCAAGAACGCGGCCGGGTCGGGCTACGACTTCGATGTCTTCGTTCACCGCGGCGCGGGCGCGTACATCTGCGGCGAGGAAACCGCGATGCTCGAAAGCCTCGAGGGCAAGAAGGGCCAGCCGCGCCTCAAGCCGCCGTTCCCCGCCGGCGCGGGCCTCTACGGCAACCCGACGACGGTCAACAACGTCGAGAGCATCGCCGTCGCCCCGACCATCCTCCGCCGTGGCGGCGCATGGTTCGCCGGCATCGGCCGCCCGAAGAACGAGGGCACCAAGCTGTTCCAGATCAGCGGCCATGTGAACAAGCCGTGCGTCGTCGAGGACGCGATGAGCGTCCCGTTCCGCGAGCTGATCGACACCCACTGCGGCGGCGTCCGCGGCGGGTGGGACAATCTCCTCGCCGTCATCCCCGGCGGGTCGTCGGTCCCGCTGGTGCCCGCGCACCAGATCATCGACTGCCCGATGGACTTCGACGCCTTGAAGGACCTGAAGTCGGGCCTCGGCACCGCGGCGATCATCGTCATGGACAAGTCGACCGACATCGTCGCCGCGATCGCCCGCCTGTCGTACTTCTACAAGCACGAGAGCTGCGGCCAGTGCACGCCGTGCCGCGAGGGAACGGGGTGGATGTGGCGCGTCATGGAGCGCCTCGTCACCGGCGAGGCCGAGTATCACGAGATCGACCTGCTGCTGGAGGTCACGACCGAGATCGAGGGCCACACGATCTGCGCATTGGGCGACGCCGCCGCGTGGCCGATCCAGGGCCTGCTGCGCCACTTCCGGCCCGAGGTCGAGGCACGGATCGCGCGGCGCAAGGGGTTCGTCCAGGTGCCGGCGCCGCCGGGGATGCTCGAGGCGGCGGAGTGAGGGTGGCGCTGCGTTCGGCGCTCGCCGCGGTGCTGATCGCCGCGACGGCGGCCAGCGCCGATACGGGCGCGGAGGCGGCGCGTACCCGAACGGTCGCTCGCGACTATTCGCGGTGCGTGGTCAAGAAGCACGGCGATGCGGCGTCGGCGGCGATCATGAGCGACAGCGGCAACGGCGACATCGAACGGCACTATGCTGGCCTGATGGACAGCGACTGCCTCGGCATGGTCGCGGGATCGGTTCAGTTGAGGTTCGGTGGTGACCAGTTCCGCTATGCCCTCGCCGACGCGCTGGTCCGGGCGCGGCTCGCCGGTCAGCCCGCCGACAGCTTCGCCGACCGCCTGCCGTTGGCGCACCTGCCGAGCCCCGCGCCCGGCACGCTCGATGCGGCGCTGGCGAAGGTGAAGACTAAGCGCGAGCAGGACGAGGTCCGCAAGCAGTACGAGCGCGCCGTCGTGACCGCGTGGATGTCGCGTTACGGCGAGTGCGTCGTCCGGCGCGAGCCCGAGAAGGCGCGGCGGTGGCTGCTGACCGAGCCCGACCAGCCCGAGGAGATCAGTCGCATCAACGACTTGCGTCCGGCGTTCGCCGAGTGCTTCACGGACGGGACGATGACGTTCAACCGGACCACGATGCGCGGCGCGGTCGCAATCAATTACTATCGGCTCGCGATGGCGACGCGCGTCCCGATGGGGGCGCAGTAGTGGCCGAGCGCATGCCTGCGTCGCCGATCGTCGCCGCGTCCCGCGCCGGGCGCCGCGAACGCGCCGCGGCACGACTTTGCGTCGCGGCGGCGTTGATGGCCATCCCCGCCACCGCCGCGCCCGAACGCCTCGTATCGCAGCGGGCGCTGACCAACACGATGGCGGCGTGTGCCGTTCGCCGCGATCGCGCAGCGGCACGGCGTTTCGTGCTCGCCGACTTTCCCGACGACGAGGGAACGATGCCGCCCGCGCTCAAGGCCGCGCGGGAGCGGATCGTGCGGACGCTGGTCCCGTGCATGGGCGCGGACTTCCGCTCGGTGACGATGGACGGGCTGACGCTGCGCGGCTTCCTTGCCGCCGGCCTGCTGACCGCCGATGGCGGCTTGCCGCTCCGCGCGGCGCGGGCGCTGCCCGACGTGCCGGCGGCACCCGTTGCACGAGGCGGTGCGATCGGCGTCCGCTTCTGGTCGTGCGTCGCCGCCGCCGCGCCCGGCCCGGCCGCCGACCTGATCGCCGCCGACGACGCCTCGTCGGCCGAAGGCCACGCGTTCGCTGCGCTGTCGCCGGCGCTCGAGGGCTGCGCGCCGGCGGGCGGGGCGATGCGGATCAAGCCCGGCAACGTTCGCCCGCAGGTCGCCGCGGCGGTCTATCGCCGCGTCGCCGGCGCGCCAGTGGGAGTCCAGTGATGTTGCGTATGAGCCACGCCCTCGCGGTCGCCGCCCCCGCGCTTGTCGCGCTCGCCGTCCCGGCGGCGGCGCAGGAGAACCGCGAGACGCTGCCGCCCGGGCAGGCGCGGGTACTCGTCGAGACCTACGCCCAGTGCGTCGTGCGGCTCGAGCCGGCCCGCGTCCGCGCCGGCATCCGCGCGTTCCTCGCCGGCAGCGACGAGAAGCTGCCGATCATCCGCGACTGCGTCGGCAACGCCGCGTACAGCACCGCTGAGATGACCTTCTCACACGACGTCAACCGCTACGCCCTCGCCGAGGCGATCTACGCCGTCGACTACGGCAAGGGTCCGCTGCCGGCGCTCGACGCCGTGCCGGTTACGCCGCCGCCGCCGGTGGCGTCGCTCGACACCGCCGCGCTTCCCGCCGACGCGCGCGCTGCGGCCGAGGTCCGCGCCGCGCACGACCGCGCGGTGGCGATGCGCTACATGCTCGCGGTCGGCGACTGCGTTGTTCGCACCGACGCCGCCGCCGCGCGCGCGCTGGTCGTCGCGCCGGTCGAAAGCCGCACCGAGCTCACCGCCATCGGTGCGATCCAGCCGGTCCTCGCCCAGTGCCTGCCCAAGGGGCAGACGGTCCATTTCAACCGCACGTCGCTGCGCGGCATCGTCGCCCTGAGCGCGTACCGGCTGAGCGATGCGGCGACCCGCGGAGCCACGGCGGGCGGAACAGCCGCGAAGGAGCACACCGGTGCCTAAGCTCATCGTCGACGGCATCGAGGTCGAGGTGCCCGCCGGCGCGACCGTCATGCAGGCGTGTGAGGCGGCGGGCGCCGAAATCCCGCGCTTCTGCTACCACGAGCGCCTGTCGATCGCCGGCAACTGCCGCATGTGTCTCGTCGAGATCGACAAGTCGCCGAAGCCCGTCGCGTCGTGCGCGATGCCAGCGGCCGAGGGGCAGGTCGTCCACACCCGGTCGGCCAAGACGCAGAAGGCGCGCGAGGGCGTGATGGAGTTCCTGCTCATCAATCATCCGCTCGACTGCCCGATCTGCGACCAGGGCGGCGAGTGCGACCTGCAGGACCAGGCGCTGGCCTACGGCCGCGGCCATTCGCGCTACCACGAGAACAAGCGCGCGGTGACCGAGAAGTACATGGGGCCGCTGATCAAGACGGTGATGACGCGGTGCATCCACTGCACGCGCTGCGTCCGCTTCGCCGAGGAGGTCGCCGGCGTCGAAGACATCGGCGCGATCGGCCGCGGCGAGAACATGCAGATCACCAGCTACCTCGAGGGCGCCGTGCGTTCCGAACTGTCGGGCAACGTCATCGACCTGTGCCCGGTCGGCGCGCTGACGTCGAAGCCCTACGCGTTCGAGGCGCGCCCGTGGGAGCTGAAGAAGACCGAATTGATCGACGTGATGGACGCGGTCGGGACCAACATCACCGTCCACACGCGCGGGCGGACGGTGATGCGCGTGACGCCGCGGGTGAACGACGACGTCAACGAGGAATGGGCGAGCGACGTCACCCGCTTCGCCTGCGACGGGCTGATGCGCGGGCGGCTCGACACGCCGTACGTCCGCACCGGGGGCAAGCTGGTCCCGGCAACGTGGACCGCGGCGTTCGATGCGGTGCAGGGGGCGGTCATGGCGAGCGGGGGCGATATCGCGGCCGTCGCGGGCGACCTTGCCGATCTCGAGGCGATGGTGGCGCTGAAGGATCTGCTCGGGACGCTCGGGTCGAGCCGCCACGAATGCCGCGTCGACGGGCAGGCGGTATCGGCGACCGCGCCGTCGCACTACCGCTTCAACTCGGGGCTCGCCGGGATCGAGCGCGCCGACTTCGTCCTGATCGTTGGCAGCGACGTCCGCCACGAGGCTCCGCTCGTGAACACCCGCCTTCGCAAGATGCGCAGGAAGGGCATCACGATCGCTCACGTGGGACCGGCGTTCGACCTCACCTATCCGGTTACCCAGCTCGGCGACGACGCCGCGCTGCTGGTCGACCTGCCCGCCGTTCTGGCCGACGCCCTCGGCAAGGCGGAGCGACCGGCGGTGCTCGTCGGGGCGGGTGTCCGCAGTGACGTTCTGGCTGCCGTCGGCGGGCTGATCGGGCGCTTTGGGTTCGTCCAGGATGGCTGGAACGGCGTCAACCGGCTCCACACCGCGGCGAGCCGAGTCGGGGCGCTCGACATCGGCTTCGTCAGCGACGGCGGCATCGCCGGGATTGTCGAGCGCCCGGCCAAGCTGTTGTTTAACCTGGGCGTCGACGAGGTCGACGTACCCGGCGGGACCCGCGTCTACATCGGTCATCACGGCGACCGCGGGGCGCGCGCTGCCGACATTGTCCTGCCGGCGGCGGCCTATACGGAGAAAAGCGGCACCTATGTGAACCTGGAAGGCCGGGTTCAACGTGGTCGTCGCGCCGCTTTCCCGCCGGGCGAAGCGCGCGAGGACTGGACGATCTTCCGCGCCTTGTCAGCGGTGCTCGGCCAGCCGCTGCCGTACGACGACCTCCGCGCGCTGCGCGCCCGGATCGCCGCCGAATGGCCGCATTTGGCAACCGAGGGGTTAGTTCCGCTGCCCTGGGCGAACCCGGACGTCAGTAATCCCGTTGCCAGCGGCCCCATCGCAGTCCCGACCCGCGACTTCTACCGCCCGAACGCCATCGCCCGGGCGAGCGCGACAATGGCCGAGTGCGTCAGCGAGATCGTCGACGCCGCCGAACCCGCGCTGGAGGCCGCCGAATGAGGTTCGCGATATTGAACAGGAATGTCTCCGTGCGGTTCACCGCCACGCAGCGGGAGTATGCCCGATGAACTGGACTCCTGCCTTCGAAAACAGCTTCTTGGGCCATGACGTCGGCTATCTTGTCGGAACTCTCGCCCTCATCCTGTTGATTGCGTTGCCCGTTATGGCCGGCGTCGCGTTCGCCGTCTACGCCGACCGCAAGGTTTGGGCAGCGATGCAGCTCCGCCGCGGCCCCAACGTCGTCGGGCCGTTCGGTCTCCTCCAGACCTTCGCCGATGCCGCCAAGCTGTTTCTCAAGGAGACGATCGTCCCGTCGGGCGCCAACGCCGGCGTGTTCCTGATCGCGCCGATGATAACCTTTACTTTGGCGCTGATTGCCTGGGCGGTCATTCCGTTCGACGCGGGTGTCGTTCTCGCCGACATCAACGTCGGGTTACTGTACCTGTTCGCCGTCAGTTCGATGGGCGTCTACGGCATCATCATGTCGGGCTGGGCATCGAACTCGAAATACCCGTTCCTCGGCGGACTACGTTCGGCGGCGCAGATGGTCAGCTACGAGGTGTCGATCGGCTTCGTGATCGTCTGCGTCGTACTCTATTCGGCGAGCTTCAACTTGAGCGACATCGTCGCCGCGCAGAAGGGCATGGTGCTCGGCATCGGCAACGGCAACATCCTCAATCCGTTGCTGTTTCCGATGGCGATCGTGTTCTTCATTTCAGCACTCGCCGAGACCAACCGCCCGCCGTTCGACCTGCCGGAGGCCGAGGCCGAGCTCGTCGCCGGCTATCAGGTCGAATATTCGTCGATGGCGTTCGCTTTGTTCTTCCTCGGCGAATACGCGAACGTCCTGCTGATGTGTGCGCTGTCGAGCGTGCTGTTCCTGGGCGGGTGGCTGCCGCCGGTCAACTGGGCGCCGCTTTACCTCGTGCCCGGCTTCATCTGGTTTTTCGCCAAGCTTTTCCTGATGTTCTTCATCTTTGCCTGGGTCAAGGCGACGGTCCCGCGCTACCGCTACGACCAGCTGATGCGGCTCGGATGGAAGATCTTCCTCCCGTTGTCGCTGTTCTGGGTCTGCCTCGTCAGTGGATGGTTGGTGTTCACCGGGCATTACGCTGTCCTGCCGGGAGTTGTTCGATGAGTGCCCTCTTCCGCGCCGCCAAGTCGCTGCTGTTACTTGAGTTTATCCGCGGGCTCGGGCTGACGTTCAGTTACATGTTCAAGCCCAAGGCGACGCTCAACTATCCCTATGAGAAGGCGGCGCTTTCCCCGCGCTTCCGCGGTGAGCATGCGCTGCGTCGCTATCCGAACGGCGAGGAGCGGTGCATCGCGTGCAAGCTGTGCGAGGCGGTGTGCCCGGCGCAGGCGATCACGATCGAGTCCGAGCCGCGCGAGGACGGCAGCCGGCGGACGACGCGCTACGACATCGACATGACCAAGTGCATCTACTGCGGCTTCTGCCAGGAGGCATGCCCGGTCGACGCCATTGTCGAGGGGCCGAACCTCGAGTTCTCGACGGAGACGCGCGAGGAGCTGATCTACGACAAGGACAAACTGCTCCAAAACGGTGAGCGGTGGGAGCGGGTTATCGCCCACAACCTTGCCGCCGACGCGCCGTGGAGGTAAACCTATAGTACAAGCCTAACCGTTCCGGTTTTCCTGACCTCCCGGCATCAGAAGTTGTGGCCGAGCCGGAGGCCGATCGTGCGCGGCGTATTCGCGACGACGTACGGCCGTTGGAAGCAGGTGCCGCACTCCTGATATCGTGACAGCTGCGCCC
The DNA here is from genome assembly GCA_963790285.1 of uncultured Alphaproteobacteria bacterium. Classification (GTDB taxonomy): domain Bacteria; phylum Pseudomonadota; class Alphaproteobacteria; order Sphingomonadales; family Sphingomonadaceae; genus Polymorphobacter_B. The sequence goes on along the minus strand of CAWBNV010000004.1, from coordinate 211,105 downwards.
GCTTGTCGAATGCATTTTCGATAATGATTTCAGCCGACAGGAACGGCCAGTTGACGCCGAAGCTGAAGTCGAACGTCGTGTACGGCGCAAGCCGGCCGAGCCCGTCGGCGGGGCTGTAGGTCGCACCCGTGCCCGGGGCGAAGGCGACCGTCCGGATATCCGACGACGCCGAACTCGAATGGACGACGACCGCCTGCACGTGGCCCTTGATCGTGTCGGTCAGCGGCGTCTCGTAACGCGCGGTGCCGTTGATCTTGAACTGGGGCGTGATCGGCAAGCGGGTTCCGGCCGGGGCCTGGATGAAGTTCGTTTGGCCCTGCGGCCCCGGCGTCGTGCACCCCGCGACGGTGTCGTCGAAGCCGCACAGGTTGGCCCGCGTCTTGGCGTCGGTATAGGCGCCGGCAGCGACGAAGGTCAGGCCCGGCGCGGCGGTCCAGTTGACGTCGGCCTCGATCCCCTTGATCCGCGCGTTCGGGCCGTTGTGGATCTCGGTGAAGCTGTTCTGGCCGAGGAAGGCGAACTGGAACTTGTCCCAGTCCTGCAGGAAGAAGGCGCCGTTGATCCTCAGGCTGCGGTCGAACCAACTGGTCTTGAAGCCGATCTCGTAATTCTCGAGGAAATCGCTGGCGTACGGTGCAAGGCCGGCGCGGCGGTTGATGCCGCCCGGGCGGAAACCGCGGCTGACGGTGGCATAGACGAGGTGATCGGGGTCGATCTTCCACGTCACGTTGGCCTTGTACGTCGCGCCGGTATCGCTCGCGTCCTTGGGCACGATCTTGCCGTTCACGAAGGTGCCAAGGTTGGTGCACGGCCCGCCGGGTACGCTCGCCGGTAGCAGCGTGCCGCCGGGATTGTCGCGCAGGATTGCGCCGGTGGTCGTGAAGCAGCCGGCGACGCCGGTGCGCGAGCTGCCGGCAGCGTTGTACGGGACGTTGGGCGGATCGCCGAGCGGGTTCCGGCCGAAGCCGAAGAAGCCGATCAGGCTGTTGTCATACTTGAAGAAGCGGCCGCCGCCGGTGACGGTCACGGTCGGCAAGATGTCGTAGCTCGCCTCGCCGAAGATCGCATAGTCGCGATCGGTACGATCCTGCTGGGTCAGCCATAGCGTGCCGGGGCGGCCGTTGACCGAAACCGCCGCGCCCAGGCCCGCGACCTGATAGTCCTGATGAATGAGATGCGTCTGAAGCTGGTAGAACAGGCCCCCGACGACGCGGAAACGCTTGTTGACCGGCGAGGCGAGGCGCAACTCCTGGCTCAGCTTGGTGAAGTGGTCGGCCCCGACGATCGTCTGCGACGGATCGATGTGCTTGCCGGCATTGTCCTGGAAGTAGAAGTATTGGGCGATCCCGCCGGCGCCGGCGTAGAGTGAGTCGTACTGTTCGGCATAGTCGGTGTAGTCGGCCGAACTGTGGATGACCCGGTCGAGGTACGCGCCGGCATAGGTCAGGTCGAAGTTGCCGACCTTGCCCGTCACCGTCAGCGCCGCCTGGACGAAGCGGTCGTGGTAGTATTCGGGCGCGAAGTGCTGGACCTTCAGGTCGCCGGTCTTGGGATCGAAGCCGAAGCTACCATGGTTGACCTGGCTCTGCCCGAACACGGTCGGCTCAACGGTCCAGTTGTCATCGAGGTCGATCTTGAGCGCGGCGCGCCCGCCGACGATGTCGATGTCATTGTAATCGTTCTTGACGAACGCCCGGTTGTTCTTGGTGACCGATACCCCGTTGCTGTCGGGCAGGAAGGTGCGCGTGCCCGGCACGTTGTCGATGTAGCCGGCGTTCTTCTGGTACCAGCCGACGACGCGGGCGGCGATGCGGTCATTGACCGGCAGGTTGACGAAGCTCTCGACCTTGCCGCCGACCCCGCCGTGCGCGACGGTGTTGATCTCGCCGCTGACCGCGCCCGAGAAGACGCCGATCTCGGGCTTGTTGGTGATGATGCGGATCGTTCCCGCTTCCGACGAGGCGCCGTACAGCGTCCCCTGCGGGCCGGCGAGCGCCTCGATGCGGGCGATGTCGTAGATGTGGACGTCGAGCGTGCCGCCGATCGTCGTCACCGGCTGTTCGTCGAGGTAGACGCCGACCGAGGGCAGGGGCCCCGAATGGTTGCCGTCGCCACCGCTGACGACGCCGCGGATATAGACCTCGGTCTCGCCGGGCTGGACCGTCTGGAAGGTAACGCTCGGCAGGAACTTGCTGAAGTCGTTGAAGTTGGCGACGTCGAGCTGGTCGAGCTTCTTGGTGCCGAGCACCTGGATGCTGATCGGGACGCTCTGCAGATTCTCCGACCGCTTCTGCGCGGTGACGACGATCTCGTCGAGCGCGGGCGAGGCGTTCGTCGCCAGCGCCTGTGCGCGTGCGGGCGCGGCGAGGGTCGTCGAGGCGAGCAGCGTCGCCAGGATGGCCGCCCCGGCCCGCCGCTGCTGTTCGTGCTGCCCCATCGTGCCACTCCCCGGTCCGCGACGAAGGGTCGAACGCGGCCGGCGGACTGTCAAGAACCGTTCCGGCCGTGCCGCGACTGGAGTGAGAAGCTGTTGCATTTCGGCGTCAGTCGGCCGGCAGCGCCGGGCCGAGCGCATCGCGGAGCGGGCCGAGCCACGCGTCATAGGCGCGCCACGCCTCGGTCCCGTCGGCGAAGATCGGGCGGCGGACCTGTTCGGAGCTCGGCGTGCGGACGGCGCGGTCGGTCTCCCAGAACCGCAGGCAGGCGGGCTCGAACGGCAGGCGGCAATGGGCGAGCAGCGCGCGGATCGTCGCCTCGGTATCGGCGACCATCGCCTCGTGGTCGACGCGGTGGACCGCACCGGGCGCGACCGCCGTCGAAGTGCGTCCATCAGCGCGACATAGTCGCGGTAGTAGCGGCCGAAGTCGCCGAGGTCGTAGCTGAACCCCTGGCCGCGGGCGAAGTGCTGGGTGAAGTTCGACCAGCCGCACGCGAGCGGGTGGCGGCGCGCGTCGATGATCGTCGCGTTCGGCAGGATCAGGCGGATCAGCCCGACGTGGAGCCAGTTGTTCGGCAGCTTGTCGATGAAGCGCGGCCGCCCGGTCTTGCGCTGCGGGCGGGTGCGGTCGAGATAGTCGCGCCCCAGCGCGGCGAGCTCGGCGGGCGACAGGTCGGCGAGCGCTTCGGGATAGGCGGTCTCGCCCTTGGCCGAGGTCCGCGAGCCGACGCCCCAGGCGATCGCCGGCAGGTCGGGCAGTTCGGTCGTCCCCTCGACCGCGGAATGGCTGGCTGAGGATCTGCTCGATCAGCGTCGAGCCCGAGCGCGGCATGCCGACGATGAAGATCGGGTCGGGGGCGGGATCGCCGCCGGCACGCGCGCCAGCCGCTCGGCGGTGAAGAAGGCGCGCGCGCGGGCGACGGCGCGCGTCGTCTCGGCGGCGTCGTAGCGGAGCTGCGCCGCGCGGCGGGCGTTGGCGGCGGCATAATGGCCGAAGGCCGTCGCCGGCTCGCCGCGATCGGCGAACGCCTTGCCGAGCGCGAAGTCGAGGTGGAGCCGGTCGTCGTCGGCGAGCGGCTGGGCGAGCGCGGCGGTCATCGCGGCGATGTCGTCGGCGTCGAAGCGCGACGGTCTTGAGATTGGCGAGGCTCCACCACGCCTCACCGAGCGCCGGCGACTGCGCGATCGCCTCCCGATAGGCGGCGATCGCCTGCGCGGTGCGGCCGACGGTCTTGAGCGCATGGCCGTAGCTCATCCACCCTTTCGGCTGCGCGGGGTAGTCGGCGAGCAGCGTGCGGTACGTCTCGAGGCTCGCGTCGAACTCGCCGAGGCGGGCGAGGGCGGCGGCGCGCAGGTTGCGGAAGCTGGGGTTCGCCGGCTCGGCGGCGAGCAGCGACGTCGACCTCGGCCAGCGCGTCGGTCGAGCGGGCGCGGCGGTGGAGGATCGTCGCGAGGTTGAAGCGCGCCTCGCGGAACGACGGCGCGAGCGTCGAGCGCACGCCGGAGCAGCGTCTCGGCGTCGGCGTAGCGGCCGAGGCGGCCGGCGAGCTCGGCGAGCATCCGCATCGCGGCGACGTCGGTCGGGTGGGCCTTGAGGCGCGGGCGGAGCAGCCGCTCGGCGACCGCGATGCGGCCGTCGGCGAGCGCGGCGGCGGCGGCCATCAGCTCGGGATCGTCGACCGCGGCGGCGACCGCGGCGCAGTGGGCGGCATCGCCCCCGGCGCGGTCGCCGGCGGCGATCAGGCGGTCGCCGCGCGCCTGCCACTCGGGTCGTGGAGAGCGCCGAAGGCGCGCTTAAGTTCACGGATGTCGCGCGAATTCGGCCGGATCGTTGAACTTAAGGCCGGCCGGGCGGCGGTTGTGTCGCGTGCCCTCGCTGGTCGACCGTCCCGGCAATCGCTTCCTCCCGACTCGTCCCGCGATCCTGCCACGGTCGCCTAGGCGTAGGACAGCATGATCTTCGCCGGTCCGGTCGTTGTCATGCCCCCCGCTCCCGCGCTACGTCGGGGCAGAGCGAGCGAGGGACACGGCGATGCGGGCGACGACGATCGGTTGGGCGGCGATGCTGCTGGCGGCAACGGCCAGTGCGGCCCCGCACCCGCAGGCGGAGGCGTCGGCGCTCGACCTCGCCAAGCGGGCGATCGCGCTGCGCTCGGTCCGCGGGCCGGGGAATGCGACGCCGCAGGTCGCGGCGCTGTACAAGGCCGCGCTCGTCGCCGGCGGCTTCGCCGACAGCGACGTGACGATCACGCCGGTCGCCGACACCGCCTATCTGATCGGACGTGGCGCGGGTCAGCGACCCGGCGCTGAAGCCGCTGGTCATTTCGGGCCACATGGACGTCGTCGAGGCGAAACCCGCGGACTGGACGCGCGACCCGTTCACGCCCGTCGTCGAGAACGGTTATCTCTACGGCCGCGGCGCGACCGACATGAAGCTCGACGGCACCGTCGCGATCGCCGCGCTGGTCGAGCTGCGCCGCGAGGGCTATCGCCCGCGCCGCACGATCGTCATCGAATTCTCGGGCGACGAGGAGACGGTGATGAAGACGTCGGGGCTGATCGCCGAGCGGCTGAAGGACGCCGACCTCGTCCTCAACATCGACGGCGGCGGCGGGACGCTCGACGAAAAAACCGGCAAGCCGCGCTACTGGACGTGGCAGGGAGCGGAGAAGACCTACGCCGACTTCGAGCTGACCGTCACCAACCCCGGCGGCCATTCGTCGGCCCCGCGGCAGCGACAACGCCATCGTCCAGCTGTCGCGGGCGCTGGCGCGGATCGGCGCGTACCACTTCAAGCCGGAGACGAACGACGTCACCCGTGCCTATTTCGTCGAGGCGGCGAAGTACGAGACGCCGGCGATCGGCGCGGCGATGCGCGCGTTTGCCGCCAATCCGGCCGACGCGGCGGCGATCGCGACGCTGAGCGCCGATTACGAGACGGTCGGCGCGATCGGCACGACGTGCGTCGCGACGATGGTCAACGGCGGCCATGCGATCAACGCGCTGCCGCAGCGCGCGACGGCGAACATCAACTGCCGCATCTTCCCCGGCCACCAGCCCGCCGACATCATGGCCGAACTGAAGCGCGTCGCGGCCGAGCCGGCGGTGGCCTTCACCGACGTCACCGAGGGCGCGGTGCCGAACGATGCGTCGCCGCCGCGGGCGGACTTCGTCGCGGCGGTGACGAAGGCGCATGGCGTGCGATCTATCCCGGCGTCCCGGTCTTCCCGTCGCAGTCGTCGGGGGCGAGCGACAGCATGTGGTTCCGCTACCACCACGTCCCGAGCTATGGCGCGAGCCCGATGTTCATCAAGGGGTCGGACGACTTCAGCCACGGGCTCAACGAGCGCGAGCCGATCGCCAACATCGCGCCGGCGATCACCTATTACCTGTCGGTTTTCCGCGACCTGTCGCAGTGAGCCTGCCGCACCCCACGACTCGACGCCGCCGTCGATCCCGACGCCGACTGGAGCCTGCCGGGCTGGACGTACGGCGACCCCGACTTCCATCGCCGTCGAGATGGACGCGGTCATCCGCCCGTCGTGGCAGATCGTCTGCCATGTCGGCGACGTGGCGCGCGCGGGCGACTTCCACACGATCGACTATCTCGGCGAGAGCGTCGTCGTCGTCCGCGGCGACGACGGCGTGGTGCGCGCCTTCGCCAACGTCTGTCGCCACCGCGCGATGCGCCTCGTCGAGGGGCCGTGCGGCTGCGCGCGCAAGATCGTCTGCCCGTACCACGCGTGGGTCTACGAGACCGACGGGCGGCTGAGCGGGGTGCCGATGCGTGGCGACTATCCGGCGCTGCGGCTGGCCGACAGCGGGCTCGCGGCCGTCGACGTCGAGATCTGGCGCGGGTTCGTCTTCGTCCGGCTCGAGGACCGCGGCGGCCCGTCGGTCGCGGCGATGATGGCCCCGTACGATGCCGAGATCGCGCCGTACCGGCTCGAGGACGTGCGGACGATCAGCGCGGTCCGACTGCGCGAGCGCGCGGTGAACTGGAAGAACGTCGGCGACAATTATTCCGACAACCTCCACATCCCGGTCGCCCACGACGGCCTGACGCGGCTGTTCGGCAAGAGCTATGCGATCGACGCGGCGCCGTGGGTCGACCGGATGGTCGGCGACCTCGTCGACACGCCGTCGGCGAGCGCGTGGGAGCGCTTCTACCAGGCGCACCTCCCGCCCGCGCCGCACCTGCCGGCGAGCGGCCAGCGGCGCTGGCTGTATTTCAAGCTGTGGCCGAACATGGCCTTCGACCTCTACCCCGACCAGGTCGACTTCATGCAGTGGCTGCCGCTGTCGCCGACGACGAGCGTACTCCGCGAGATGGCCTTTGCGCTGCCCGACACCCGGCGCGAGATGCGGCTGGTGCGCTACGCCAACTGGCGGATCAATCGCGTCGTCAACGCCGAGGACACGGTGCTGATCGAGCGCGTGCAGGCGGGGATGGCATCGCGCAGCTACACCGTCGGACCGCTGGCGACGAGCGAGGTCTGTCTGCGCAGCTTCGCCGCCAAGATCCGCGAAGCGGTCCCGGAGGCGCGGCTCCACCGGCCGCCGCCGCCGGGCTGGAGCCGGCGACCGCGCGCGGCGGGAGGAGCGGCATGACCCAGCGCTGCGACGCCGTGATCGTCGGCGGCGGCCACAACGGCCTCGTCTGCGCCTTTTATCTCGCCCGCGCGGGGCTGAAGGTGCGCATCCTCGAACGCCGCGATGTCATCGGCGGCGCGGCGGTGACCGAGGAGTTCGCGCCCGGCTTCCGCAACTCGACCGCGAGCTACACCGTCAGCCTGCTGCGCCCGAAGGTGATCGCCGACATGCGGCTGCACGAGCGCGGCTGGCGAGTGATCCCGCGGACGATTTCCAACTTCCTGCCGCACGATGGTGGCTATCTCAAGCTGGGCGGCGGGACGGCGCGGACGCAGGCCGAGTTCGCGCGGTTCAGCGCCACGGACGCGGCGGCGTTCCCCGCGTATGAGGCGGCGCTCGAACGCGTCGCCGACGTGCTGCGCGACCTCGCGCTCAAGACGCCACCGAACGCCGGCGGGGGCGCCCGGGCGCTGCTCGCCGCCGCGGCGCAGGGACGGCGGCTGACCGGCATGGCGCTCGAGGCGCAGCGCGACGTGCTCGACCTGTTCGTCAAGTCGACGCGCGACTTCCTCGACGGCTGGTTCGAGAACGACTTCGTCAAGGGCGCGTTCGGCTTCGACGCGGTCGTCGGCAACTATGCGAGCCCGGACACGCCGGGCAGCGCCTATGTCCTGCTCCACCACGTCTTCGGCGAGGTCGCGGGCGTCAAGGGGATGTGGGGCCACAGCGTCGGCGGCATGGGGGCGATCACGCGCTACATGGCCGAGGCGTGCGTCGAGGCCGGCGTCGAGATCAGCCTCGAGGCGCCGGTCGCCAGGGTCCTCGTCGACGGCGGGAAGGTCGCCGGCGTCGCGCTCGACAGCGGCGAGGAGATCGCCGCCGGCATCGTCGCCGCCAACGTCGGCCCGGCGCTGCTTTTCCGCCAGCTCGTCGACCGCAGCGACCAGCCGGCCGAGTTCGCGCGGCGGATGGACGGCTTCAAGACCGGATCGGGGACGTTCCGGATGAACGTCGCGCTGAGCGAGCTGCCCGACTTCACCGTCCTGCCGGGGAAGACGGTCGCCGAGCACCACACGGCGGGCATCATCATCGCGCCAACGATGGATTACATGGACCGCGCCTATACCGACGCGCGGGCGTTCGGCTGGTCGCGCGCGCCGATCGTCGAGATCAAGCTGCCGACGTCGGTCGACGACAGCCTCGCGCCGCCGGGCCAGCATATCGCCAGCCTGTTCGCCCACCAGTTCGCGCCCGTGCTGCCCGACGGGCGGTCATGGGACGACGAGCGCGAGGCCGCGGCCGACCATATCATCGACACCGTCACCGCCCATGCGCCGAACTTCCGCGGCGCGATCCTCGCCCGGCAGATCCACTCGCCGCTCGACCTCGAACGCAAGTTCGGCCTGATCGGGGGCGACATCTTCCACGGCCACATGAGCCTCGACCAGCTGTGGACGGCGCGCCCGATGCTTGGCCACGGCGACTATCGCGGCCCGATCGCGGGGCTCTACCTATGCGGCTCGGGAAGCCATCCCGGCGGCGGCGTGACGGGGGCTCCGGGGCACAACGCGGCGCACGAGATCCTGCGCGACCGCACCCTGCTCGGCCGCCTGTTCAGCCGCCGCGCGGGCGCAGCGCGTACACCGGCACGGCGGTCAGCATCAGGAGCAAGCTGAGGCCGCTCGCCTCGGCGCCCGCGCCCCAGAAGGCGAGGGCGGTGAACGCCAGCCCGGCGGCGGCGCTCGCCGCCGCGACCCGGCGCACGAGCGCGGCGGCGCAGATCGCGGCGTAGAGCCACAGCGTCGCGCACGTCGACAGCAGCATGACGAAGGCGAAGATGCCGCCGAGCGAGGCGGTCGCATGGCTCAGGATCAGCCCGCTCGCCAGCGCCGACGACAGCACGAGCACGCCGACCGGCACGTCGCGGCGCGAGGTCTGCGCGAACCACGCCGGCAGCAGCCCGGCGCGCGCCATGCCGAGCGGCACCTCGCCCTGGATCAGCACCCAGCCGTTCAGTGCACCGATCGCCGCGATTGCCGCGAACGCGGCCACCGCCGCCGCCGCTCGCGCGCCCCAGAAGGTGCCGACGAACAGCGCGAACGGCGCCGGCGACGCCGCGACAGTCGCGACCGGCAGGAGCAGGACGATCGCCGAGCAGACGACGAGGTACAGCACTCCAGTGACCAGCGTCCCAGCGAGCGTCGCGCGCGCGATCGTCCGCGCCGGATCGCGCACCCGCGACGCGGCGACACCGGCGGCCTCGAACCCGACGAGGGCGAACAGCGTCAGCGTGACCGCGCTCGCCAGCCCGGTGCCGACCGTGCGCAGCGGCGGCAGCGGCGGGAGGGCGACCGGCGCGCGTCCGGCCCCGGCGGCGATCGCGGCGACGGCGAGCAGCGGCAGCAGCTTGAGGAGCGTCGTCACCACCTGGAACTCGCCCGCGCGCCGCGCGCCGGCGAGGTTCAGCAACGTCAGCGCCCAGATCAGGGCGACGGCGGCGAGCGCTCCGGTCAGCGGCGTCGCCGCGAGCGGCGGCCACAGCGCGGCGAGGTAGCTCGTCGCGGCGATGGCGATGGCGGCGTTGGCCGACCAGACGGCGACCCAGTAGCTCCACCCGACGAGGACGCCGGGCAGCGGGCCAACGACGCTCGCCGCGACGGCGATCGCGCCGGTCGTGTGCGGCATCGTCGCCGCGAGGCGGCTCAGCGTCCGGCCGATCGCCAGCGCGCCGCCGATCCCGACGAGCCACGCGGCGACGCCGGTCCAGCCGTACGGCGCGAGCGCGGCGGGAACGAGGAACACCCCCGACCCGATCATCCCGCCGACGACGAGCGCGGTCGCCGTCCAGAAGCCGAACGGTCGCCCGCCGGTCTCGCTTGCCACCCCCACCACGCGCTCCACTCAGCACGTCCGCGGCGGCAAAGCAAAGATCGTGTCCGGGGCCGCCGCCGGTCCCGGCGCGCGGGCGGCTCAGGCGGCGGCGCGCGCCACCCTCGCCGGCGCGGTGCGGACGCCGTCGGGGCCGAACTCGAGCCGCGTCGTCAGCAGCGCGCGGAACACGTTGTAGCCGCCGGTGCCGGGGATGAAGGCGTGGAAGAACAGGTGCGGATCGCCGTCGGGGCCGGCCGCGACCGAGGCATGGCCGGGGGCCCACCACGTCCGCGCGGTCTGCAGCAGCGGGACCGGCTGCTTGACGTAGGGGCCGAGCGGGTGGTCGGCGACGGCGACGCCGATGCCGTACTTGGGCGTGCCGAAGTCGTTGCCGGCATAGAACAGCCAGTAACGCCCCTCCTGCTTGGTCACCCACGGCCCCTCGATCAGGTGGCTTTCCCAGTCGAGGTCGTTCGCCAGCACGAGCGTCTCGGTGCCGACGAGTTCCCCTTCCGGCGACAGGCGCTGCGCATAGATCGGCGTCGTCATCGCCTCGACGATCAGCGCCGCGTCGGGCTCGGCCGACAGCACCGCCTTGACGTGCGTCCAGCGGGCGATGACCGCGTCGATCAGCGGCCCCATCAGGAAGAAGCGCTCCATCGGCCGCCGCCCGTTCGCCCACGGCTGGACGGCGGCGCAGAAGGCGGCGATCTGCCGGTCAGGCTCGGCGTCGAACAGCTTCTCGATCAGGTCGGGGCGGCGACGCAGCAACCCGGCGAGCGGACGCGGCCAGATGCCGTTGCTGTCGCGCTTCCAGAACAGATACGTGTCGTCGCCGTCGGTGAACAGGTGCGAATCGATGACGCCGCCGCTCAACGTCGGAGCGGTCGGGTCGTCGGGCAGGCCGGTCGTGTTGACCGCATGGCCGGCGAGCAGCGGGTGGCCGAGGTCGGTCCACGGCCCCGTCGGGTGGGGGGCCTTGGCGAGCCCGATGGCGAGCGCGTTGCTCCGCTGGCGGGCGGTGTAGACGCACCAATATTCGTCGCCGACGCGGGCGATCTCGGGCGCCCAGAAGTCGCCGACGAAGCGGCCGTGCGCGGTCCACGCCGGCGCGCTGCCGGCGGGGAAGACGAAGCCCTCGTGGGTCCAGTGCTGGAGATCGTCCGACCGCAGCACCGGGAAGGCGTCGGGGGCGTCGTTCGACGTCGCCGTCAGCCAGTACGCCCCCTCCGCCGCAAGCACCGCCGGATCGCCGTAGCCCGCCGTGGTCAGCGGGCTGATGTTGTCGACGATCAGCGGCAGCCAGTCGGGATCGGGACCGTCGGGAATGACCGGCTCGGTCGTGTCGTGCGGCGGGCGCGTGCCGAAGTCGCGGGCGAGCGCGCGGAAGAACAGGCGGTAGTGCGCCTGCTCGCCGCTGGCGATGCGGTATTCGCGCGACCTGTCGCCGTGCGCGACGCTGATCACGGTGGCGAGCCCGTCGGCGCGGGCGGAGACTTCGTACGGTTCGGTCGTCATGCGGCGCGCATTAGCCCCCTCGCCAAGCCGTGGAAATGGCGATAATGCAATAAGTCATATAAATCGACGGGGAGAGGCGCGGGAACGATGAACGACGAGCCCGCCGATATCATGCGTGCGCTGTACGGCGATGGCATTCTGGCGCACGCCAGAGCCTTCCCGCCCGCCTTCGCGGATGCTTTGGGCGAGGACATGCTGGCACTGTTCGCCGACGCGCAGCAGGTGCCCGGCGGGGCGCTCGCCCGCGGGCCGCAACGCTGGTACGTCGAGGTGTCAGCCCGAGCGTGTCCGCGGCTTCGTCGACATCGTCACCCACCCGTGGTTCGTCGCCGTCTGTCGATGCCGTGCTCGGCCCCGACTACCGGATCGTCGAGGTCGGCTTCGACATTCCCTTTCCAGGCGCCGAGGACCAGCCGTGGCACCGCGACTTCGCCGTGCCGCGCGCAACGAGCCACGGCGCGGCGGCTGAACTCGCTCGCGTTCAACCTGACTGCGGTCGACACCATGCCCGCGATGGGGCCGTTCGAGATCGCGCCGGGCACGCAGTGGGACGACTTCGCCGGCTGCGCCAAGGGCATGTTTCCGCCGCGCGAGCTGTGGCCGCGCTACATCGCCCGCGCGCAGGCCAAGCTGCCCAAGCGCGGCGACATCTCGGCGCGGTCGGCGCTGACGATCCATCGCGGCACGGCCAACCGCTCGGACGTGCCGCGGCCGGTGTTCGTCGTCGGCGTCGACGCGCCCGACGCGACCAATGCCGCGCATCACGACCTGCAGGTGACGCCGGCTTATCTTGCGTCGCTGCCGCCGCTGGTCCGCGACCACCTGACGTGCCGAGTCGTCGATGACCTGACGCCGGTGATCCAGCATCACCGGATCGACGGCCTGCTCGAGCCGGCGTACTGACCCGGAATGGCTGCCAGCCTCGAACTCGATCACGTCCGCAAGGCCTATGGCGACAGTCGCCGTGCTCGACGATGTCGAGCTGACGATGGCGGCGGGCGAGTTCGTCGCCTTCCTCGGCCCCTCGGGGTGCGGCAAATCGACCCTGCTGCGGATCATCGCCGGGCTCGAGACGCTCGACGCCGGCGAGGTCCGGCTCGAGGGGCGGCGCATCGACCGCCTGCCGCCGGGGCAGCGCGGCGTCGCGATGGTGTTCCAGCATTACGCGCTCTACCCGCAGATGAGGTGCGCGAGAACATGGCCTTCGGCCTGCAGCAACGTCGGCGTCGCCGCCGGCCGAGATCGAGACGCGGATCGCGACCGCCGCCGCGTCGCTCGAGATCGAGCCGCTGCTCGACCGCAAGCCGGGGCAGCTGTCGGGCGGCCAGCGCCAGCGCGTCGCGATCGGCCGCGCGATCGTCAAGGCAGCCGCGAGCTGTTCCTGCTCGACGAGCCGCTGTCGAACCTCGACGCGGCGCTGCGGACGCGGACGCGGGTCGAGCTCGCCCAGCTGCGGCAGCGCGTCGACGCGGCGCTGATCATGGTCACCCACGACCAGGCCGAGGCGATGACGCTCGCCGACCGCATCGTCGTCATGAACGACCGCCGCATCCAGCAGGTCGGGCCGCCGATGGAGATCTACCGCCGGCCGGCCAACGCCTTCGTTGCCCGCTTCGTCGGCTCGCCGGCGATGACGCTGCTGCCGGCGACGCCGGTCGGCGGCGACGGCGATTTCGCGCGGGTCCGGCTCGGCGACGGCGGCGAGGTCGCGACGCGGGTCCGCGCGCCGGGACTGCGCGGCGGCGCGCTGCGGCTCGGCTTGCGCCCCGAACATGTCCGCGTGACCGCACCGGGGCAGGGCGCGGCCGCGACCGCCATCCTCGTCGAGCGGCTCGGCGACCGGACGCTGGTCTACGCCCGGCTCGGCGACGGTCAGGAGGTCACCGCCTCGCCGACGCCGCAGTCGCCGGTCCGGATCGGCGATGCGGTCGGGCTGGCGATCGATGGCGGCGCGGCGCACCTGTTCGACCGCCGACGGGACCGGCCACCACGCGGTCGCCGCATGAAGGCGCGGCTGCGCGGGCTACGCCTTCGTCGGGCCGTTCCTGCTGCTGTTACGCCGGGTTGACTGATCGTCCCGCTGGTCATGGGGCTGGCGCTCAGCCTCGACCAGGCCGACCTGTTCGGCGCGCGGCGGTGGATCGGGCTGGCCAATTACGTCCGCCTCGCGGGCGACCCGGTCTTCCATGCGGCGCTGCTCCATACGTTCATCCTGACCGCGCTGATCGTGCCGGCGGTGACGGTCATCACGCTGGCATTGGCGCTCGCGCTCAACTCGGGCGACGCGGCGCGCGGCGGTGTTTCGCGGGATCTTCTTCTCCTCGTCGGTGCTGTCGGTGACCGATCGTCACGCTGATCTGGCGCTTCGTCCTGACCCCCGACGCCGGGCTGCTCGCCAAGCTGCTGTACGCCGTTCGGCGTCGGGCCGGTTCCCTTCCTCAGCGATCCGCACCTGACGCTGCCGGCGATCGCGATCACCACGATCTGGTGGTCGCTCGGCCTGCCGATGATGCTGTTCCTCGCCGGGCTCCAGCAGATCCCGGCCGAACATCTACGAGGCCGCCGCGCTCGATCAGGCGGGGCGCTGGACGACCTTGTGGCGGATCACCCTGCCGTCGCTCCGGCGGACGACGATCGTCGTCGTCATGCTGCAGACGGCGGCGCCAGCTCCAGCTGTTCGGCCAGGCGCAACTGCTGACCGCGGGCGGCCCCGGCGGCGCGTCGCGGCCGGTCGTGCTGCTGATCTACGAGATCGCCTTCGGGCGGTGGGAGCTCGGCTACGCGACGGCGGCGGCCGAGGTACTGTTCGCGCTCGTGCTCGCCGTCACCGCGACGCAATACTGGCTGACGACGCGCGGCGAGGACGCGTGAGTGAGCGCGGCTCGCGCACCGCCGGCGCTCGTCGCGCTCGACGCATCGGCGCCGCGATCATGGTCGCGCCGCTGATTTGGACGCTGCTGCTGTCGCTCAAGGATAACGCGCGAGCTGATGCGCGACAGCGCCGCCGCCTTCCGCGCCGCCGTACACGCTGGAGAACTACGCGGCGATCTTCGGCGGATCGCTGGTGCCGCTGCTGGCTGCTCAACAGCCTGATCGTCGCGGTCGGGACGACGGTCGGCGTGCTCGCGCTGTCGCTCGCTCGCCGGCTACGGCTTCGCCCGGCTCGAGTTTCCGCGGGCAGCGCTGGCTGTTCGGCGTCGGTGCTGCTCGGGCTGGCGATCCCCGAGCAGGCGGTGATCCTGCCGCGGCACCAGCTGTTCGCGCTGCTCCACCTCCACAACAGCTATCCCGGGCTGATCCTGCCGGGCCTCGTCGGCGCCGTTCGGCGTGCTCTTCATGACGCAATATTTCCGCGCCATCCCGCGCGAGCTCGACGAGGCGGCGATGCTCGACGGCGCGTCGCGGCTGCAGATGTTCTGGCAGGTGCTGCTGCCGCTGACGATCGCCGGCGCAGGCGACGCTCGGCGTGTTCACCTTCCTCGGCACGTGGAACGATTATTGGTGGCCGCTGATCTCGGCGACGACGCAGCGACCGCTACACGCTGACCGTCGGCCTCGCGTCGTCGCAGATGAACTATGCCCAGACCAGCGGGCTCGGCTTCCTGATGGCGCAGGCGGTGTTCGCCAGCGTGCCGATCCTGCTCGTCTATATCGTCTTCCAGAAGCAGATCGTCCGCGCGATGGCCGGGACGGCGGTGCGGTGAGGCGGCTGGCCGTCGCTGCTGGTCGCGCTGCTGCTCGCCGGCTGCGGCGCACGCGACCCGCGGCCGGAGATCGTGCTCCAGCGCTTCTTCGGCGAGTGCGGTGCGGTCTACGGCCACAGCACCGACGTCGCCGCCGCCGCAGACCGAGTGCGGCATCCTGACCGCCCTCATCAACAGTTCGCACGCCGACAACCCCGACGTGCGGGTCGACGTCAACGTCGTCGCCTGGCCCGGCTATCCGCAGCTGACCGCCCAGATCGCGGCCGGCGACCCGCCCGACCTCGTCACGATGCACCAGTCGGTCATCGCCGATTATCAGGGCCGCGGCCTGCTCGAGCCGATGGACGGCGTGCTGGCGCAGGCCGGGATCACGCGCGCGCAGTTCACCGACGCCGGCGCGCCGCGGGGTCGATCAAGGACGGCCGCGCCTACGCCATGCCGTGGGACACGATCGGCGGGCTGTTGCACATCAACACCGCGCTGATGGCGAAGGCCGGGCTGATGGCCGGCGGTCGGCCGGTCCTGCCGACGTCGCCCGCCGAGCTGCTCGCCCACGCGCGGCGGTTCCGTGCGGCGACCGGCAAGCCGTACTTCGTCCAGGCGCAGGTCAACGACCCGGCGACGCACGTCCGCAACCTCTACACCTACCTGATGGCGCAGGACGCGGTGATCTTTCCCGATGCCCGCCACATCCGGATCGCGACGCCGGCGGCGCGCGCGATCGTCGAGCTGTTCCGCACGGTCTATGCTCAGCGTCTGACGACGACGCAACCAGGACTTCTCGGCCGCGACGCAGGCCTTCATGAACGGCGACGGGGGCATCTTCCCCGTCGGCACGTGGATGATCGGGGCGTACGACGACGAGGCGCGCCAGCCGGGCCGTCCGCTCTATCGCCACTACGCGGTGCTGCCATATCCCCGGTTGTGGGGGCACCCGGCCGCGTTCGTCGACGGCCACGCGTGGATCATGCCGCGCCGCGACCGCTCGCCGGCAAAGCTTGCGGCGATCGCGCGCTTTCTTGCGTTCATGGCGCGGCACAACGCCGACTGGACGCGGACCGGGGCACTGCCGGCGTTCAGAACGGTGCTCGCCGATCCGGCCTTCGCGGCCCAGCCGCACCGGCTCGACATCGCGCCGATCGCGGTGACCGGCGCGCAGCTGCCCGACTATGTCGCGCGGCAGTCGGCGATCCAGGGCCTGATCGGCGAGGAACTCGAACTCGCCATCGGCGGCACCAAGCCGGTCGACCGGGCCCTGGCCGACGCCGAGCGGCGCGTCAACGAGCTGCTCGCCCAGGTCATGTAGCGTTGCCCGCGGTCGCCTCCGCCCCGGCGATCAGCGCGAGAACATCGTCGATCAGCCGCCGCATCGCCGCCGCGGCGGCGTCGGCATCGCGGGCCGCGATGGCGTCGAGCACGGCGCGATGCTGCGGCAGGCTCGCCGTCCGCCCGACGAACCGATTGGTGAAATGAATCGAGGTGCGCAGGGCGCTGGCGACCGCATCGCAGAACTGTGCGTAGAAGGGATTTGCCGACGCGCGCAGGACGGCGAGGTGGAAGGCGATGTCGGCGTCGAGCGGGTCGTCGTCGCCGACCTCGGCCGCCGCCATCCGCGCGTAACCGGCCTCGATCATCGCCATGCCGGTCGCATCGTGGACGCGGGCGGCGAGGCCGGCGGCGGCCGGCTCGATCGCGATCCGCAACTCGTTGAACTGGCGCAGCAGGGCGAGGGAGAACTTGCGCTCGAGCAGCCAGCGCAGGACGTCGGGATCGAACAGGTTCCAGCGGTCAGCCGGCTCGACGACGGTGCCGCGACGGGCGCGGGCGGTCAGCAGCCCCTTGGCGGTCAGCATCTTGACCGCTTCCCGAGTCACCGAGCGGCTGACGAGGTGGTGCCGCGCCAGCTCGGCCTCGGTCGGAAACCGCGTGGCGTCGTACTCCCCGGTGACGATCGCGCGGCCGAGATGCTCGAGCAGGCGACGCGTCAGGTTGCGCTGGAGCGCGGCCGGCGCGTGCGAAGGTCCGTCCATATCTCGCGCGCCACCATCCCGCTGCACACGCGATGGTGGCGCGCTTCGTGTGGCGTGGCAACCACACCCGGAATAAATCTGACAATTGGGGATTGGCGGCGCGATGGCTGGCGCTATGAGCGCAGCAGAAGCCGCTGTCAGCGGTCATGCCAAGGGGAGCACGCATGCGGACGTCTCACATCCTGTTCGGTACGGCGTCGCTCGTCGCGCTCGCGCTCGCCGGTCCGGTCGCCGCGCAGACGGCGTCGATCCCGGCACCGGGCAGCCCGTCGACCTCGCCCGCGCCGACCGCCGGCGAGGAGGAGTCGATCGTCGTCACCGGCATCCGCGAGAGCTTCGCGAGTTCGGAAAGCCTGAAGCGCCGCGCCCCGCAGGTCGTCGACGCGATCGTCGCCGAGGATATCGGCAAGCTGCCCGACCTCAACACCGCCGAGACGGCGGCGCGCATCCCCGGCCTGCAGGTCTACCGCCAGGGCGGCGAGGCGCAGAACGTGCTCGTCCGCGGCCTGCCGTTCTTCACGACGACGTACAACGGCCGCGAGATCTTCACGGCGGAAACGCGCGTCGTCGCGCTCCAGGACTTCCCGTCGTCGAACATCGCTGCGCTCGAGGTGTTCAAGACCTCGACCGCCGACCTGGTCGAGCCGGGCCTTGCCGGTATCGTCAACGTCCGCTCGCCGCAAGCCGTTCGACTTCCAGGAGGGCGAGCTGTCGGGTTCGGCGTGGGGCCTGTACACCCGCCAGGGCGACAGCTTCCGCCCGAACGTCAACCTGCTCGCGACCAAGCGCTTCGACACCGGCATCGGCGAGATCGGCGTGCTGGTCGAAGGCTCGTGCCAGTCGATGCGCTACCTCGATGCCGAGGTCTCGAACACCGACTTCATCGCCAACCCGACGATCAACGGCAGCGTCGCGCGGCTGCCCGACATTCAGCGGCTGTTCTACCGCTCGGGCGAGCGCGACCGCCCGTCGGGCGACGTCGCGCTTCAGTGGAAGCCGAGCGCCGAACCTCGAGTTCTACGCCGAGGGCCTGTACCAGGGCTTCATCAACAAGATCGACGACCGGCTGCTCGAGGAGCCGCTGTACGGCGGCGCAGTCGTACAGCAACCTCGTCTTCCGCCCCGGCACCAACCTCGTCCGCAGCGGCACGGTGACCAATCCCGGCGGCAACCTGTTCTCGTTCCAGGGCGCGACGTTCAACCGGACCGACACCTTCCAGATCGCCACCGGCGCGAAGTTCAAGAGCGGACCGTTCAAGCTCGACGTCGACATCGCGCGGACGATCAGCACCTTCCGCGGCTCGACCGAGTCGCTCGACCGGACCTTCCCCGGTGCGCGGACGGTCAACTTCAACCTCGACCAGCCGTCGTTCAACATCAGCGGCATCAACTTCGGCGACGCCAAGTCGCAGACCTTCCAGGGCCTGTTCGAGGAGAACCAGCGCGCGGCGGGGCGCGACTGGCAGCTCCGCGCCGACGGCCAGTACGACTTCGACAATTCGGTGCTGAAGAACATCCAGCTCGGCGTCCGTTATGCCGACCGCAACGCGCAGCGCAACTACGGCAACCGCTACGCCTTCCTGCTGCCGCTCGGCATCAACCAGACGGCGCTGCCGCTCCAGTTCGCGGTGTTCAACGGCACTAACGGGCTGCAGACGTTCAATGCGCCGACCTACCAGGGCATCCGCGACAACCTCGCCGGGTTGCGGCAGGTCATCATCAACAACTGCGCGGCGATCCGCGTTACCGATCCGGGCAACGGCTGCGTCGCTCTATCCGAACACCGGGCCGCTCGTCGCACCGGTGTTCTTCCGCGCCAACGAGAAGACGATCGCCGGCTACGGTCAGGTCAACTTCGGCTTCGGCGACAACGTCACCGGCATCGTCGGGCTGCGCGTCGAGAACGACAAACTGTTCCTGCCGAACGTCCCGGCGGGCGCGGCGACGGTCAACGTCAGCCGCGAGACGACCGATCTACCTGCCGAACGCCAGCCTGTTGTTCAAGCTGCCCGACAGCCCAGCTCCAGGCGCGCTTCGCCTTCTCGAAGACGGTGACGCGCCCCGACTTCAGCCAGCTCGGCGGCATTACCTTCGGCCAGCCGCCGGCGGGCAACGTCGGCAAATCGAACGCATCCCTACGTCGGCAGCGGCGGCAACCCGTTCCTGCTGCCGTTCACCTCGTTCAACTATGATGCGAGCCTCGAATATTACTTCTCGCGGACCGGCTTTGCGGCGGTGACCTACTTCCATCGCGATCTCGACAAGTTCATCCAGACGGCGACCGCACGCTTCAACGATCCGGTGCTCGGCGTCGTCCAGATCAGCGGGCCGATCAACACGGGCAAGGGGCGTATCGACGGTGTCGAGGCGCAGGGCCAGGCGTTCCTCGACCTCGACTCGCTGCCGAAGTGGGCGCACGCGTTCGGCATCCAGGCGAACGTCACCTACCTCGATGCCAAGGTCCAGGACAACAACGGCGCGGGCGGGCTCGACTATTTCCCGATCACCGACCAGCTCAACGGCGTGTCGAAGTGGAACTACAACGTGTCGGGCATCTACGACGACGGCCGTCTGTCGACGCGGCTCAGCTATAACGGGCGCAGCTCGTTCGCCGCGACGCGCCAGTATCGCGGGGACGACATCTACACCGAGACAGCGCATCCGGCGGGTCGCCTGGACCTGTCGGTGCAGTATAAGCTGCGCGAAGCAATCGGCTTCTTCGCCGACTGGACGAACATCACGCGCGATCCGTTCTCGCAGAGCTTCAGCTCGGCGCGGGCCGGAGCGACGCGTGCCGACTACATCCGTTACATCCGGGACGACGAGAGCACCGTGTCGCTCGGCGTCCGTGTGACGCTCAAGTAAGCGCGACGGCGCGGCTCCCAAATGGGGGCCGCGCAAACCGTTACCGCAGGCTGGGGCCGATCACCGGCGTGTCGCCGTTCCACGACAGCGGGGCAATGTAGAGGTAGCGTCCCCCATCGGCTGGGCGGCACATGTTCGTCGCCGACCACGCGTGGAAGGCGAGGAACTGCCGTCCGCCCGCGTCGAGCACCGACTCGTGCCCCGGACCGCTCAGGCAGCCTTCGTGGCGCGTGTAGTAGCTGTGCAGGACCGGGTTCTCGGCGGCCTTGACGCACGGCCCGAGCGGCGTCGCGCAGCGGGCGAAGCCGATCGCGTAGTTCGACCGCAGCTGGTCGCTCTCCCAGCCGAAGTGGTTACCCGAGAAGAATAGCGTGTAGGTGCCGGCCGCGTTGCGCGTCATCGCCGGTGCCTCGACGACGCGCCATTCCCAATGCTGGTCGTTGGCGATCAGCGGCGCCGGCGAGCCTTCGACATGAAGCCCGTCGGCGGACAGCCGCTGCGCGTAGATCCGCGCCGGTTTCAGCACGCGCGGATTGTTGCCGTCGTTCTTGAAATAGAGGAACGCCGCGCCGTCGGCGTCGCGGAACGGGCTCGCGTCAATCGTCCCGCCGAGGTCGCGCTGGCAGACGAGGGGCTCGGGGGCGGCGCTGACGAACGGCCCGCGCGGATCGTCGCCAACCGCCACCCCGACGCACTGGAGGTCGCTCGCCGCCTCGCGGGCGGTGAAATAGGCGACGAAGCGGTCGCCGACACGGAGCACCGTCGGGGCCCAGGTCCAGCCGACCTTGGCCCACGTCGGCAGGACGGGCAGGGCGTCGTGAACCTTGCCGTCGGGATCGCGGAGCAGGTTCCAGTGGCGCAGATCGGCCGAGGTCGCCATCGGCAGGTTCGCGCGGTGGCCGCTCGCGTTGGTCGCATAGCCGTAGAAGGTGTCGCCGACCCGAAGGATGAAGGGGTCGGCGAATTCGTTAGCGAAAGTCGGCACGAACGGTGGCGCGGCCTCGCGCGCCGACAGCATCGCGGTGCCCAGCAGCGCGGCTGCGGTGACCCTCGCCGCCAGCCGCCGCGCCCGGGCTCGCGCAACTGTCGTCGGGGCATGTCGATCGTCGGCGCGCGTCATGCGGCCGGTTCCAACATCAAAAGCAGCATCGACGCAATGGCGGCCGAGCCGGGCGACCGTCGCGTCCGGGATGCTACCGGTCTTTATCCTTCCCTTACACATCTGCCGGCAATCGCGCGGGCAAAATGACGGGCAGCGGACGCATAGCCTGCGGGAGTTGGCTTCGGCCATCGCGGCAGGACAGGGTGAATGACGTTCGATCTTTGGGCGGGCGCGGCGGTCGCCGCCGGGCTGCTCGTCTACCTCGTCGCGGTCCTCGCGCGACCCGAGCGGTTCTAGGCCATGACGATGTCCGGCGTGCTTCTCGTCCTCGCGACCACGATCCTCGTGCTGGCGCTGGCCAAACCGATGGGGATGTGGCTGTTCGCGCTCTACGAGGGGCGACCGACGCCGCTCCATCGCGTGCTGGGGCCGGTCGAGCGCGGCTTCTACCGGCTCGGCGGCATCGACCCGGTGGCCGAGCAGACGTGGCGGCAATACGCCGCCGCCGTGCTGGTCTTCAGCCTCGCCGGAGCCGCGCTGCTCATGGTCCAGCTGCTGGTCCAGGGGGCGTTGCCGCTCGACCCGCAGGGGTTCGCCGGGCTCAACTGGCACCTCGCGTTCGACACCGCGGTCAGCTTCGTCACCAACACCAACTGGCAGTCCTATGCCGGCGAGACGACGATGAGCCATCTCAGCCAGATGGCCGGCCTCACCGTGCAGAACTTCCTCTCCGCGGCGAGCGGCATCGCCGTCGCCTTCGCGCTGATCCGCGGCTTCGCCCGCGCCGACAGCCCCGGCATCGGCAACTTCTGGGCCGACCTGACACGCGTCACGCTGTACCTCCTGCTGCCGGCGTCGCTGGTGCTGGCGCTCGTCTACGTCGCGCTCGGCGTGCCGCAGACCCTCGCCGCGTCGGTCACGGCAACGACGCTCGAGGGGGCGCGGCAGGTGATCGCGCTTGGGCCGGTGGCGAGCCAGGTCGCGATCAAGATGCTCGGGACCAACGGTGGCGGCTTCTTCAACGCCAATGCCGCGCACCCGTTCGAGAACCCGAGCGCGCTCGCCAACCTGATCCAGATGATCACCATCTTCGTCATCGGGGCCGGCCTGACATGGACGTTCGGCAAGGCGGTCAAGGACACGCGGCAGGGCTGGGCGATCCTCGCGGCGATGACGCTGCTGTTCCTCGGCGGCGTGGCGATCGCCTACTGGGCCGAGGCCCGCGGCGTGCCGATGATGACCGCCCTCGGCGTCGACGGCGCGGCCGGCAACATGGAGGGCAAGGAGGTTCGCTTCGGCATCGCCGCCTCGGCGCTGTTCGCGACGATCACGACCGACGCCTCGTGCGGCGCGGTCAACGCCATGCACGACAGCCTGACGGCGATCGGCGGGGCGGTGCCGCTGTTCAACATGCACCTTGGCGAGATCATCTTCGGCGGCGTCGGTTCGGGGCTGTACGGCTTCCTGCTCTACTGCTTGCTCAGCATGTTTGTGGCCGGGCTGATGGTCGGCCGCACACCCGAATATGCCGGCAAGAAGATCGAGGCGGCGGAGATGAAGCTCGTCGTCGTCGCCGTCGCCATCCTGCCGCTGTTCATGCTCGGGCTTGCGGCGCTCGCGGCGGTATTGCCGGACGGGCTCGCCGGTCGCGCCAACCAGGGGCCGCACGGCTATAGCGAGATCCTGTACGCCTTCTCGAGTGCGGCGGCAAACAACGGTTCGGCGTTCGCCGGCCTGACGGCGAGTACCCCGTTCTACGATGTGCTGCTGGCGGTAGCGATGGCATTCGGCCGGTTCGGCGTCATCGTCCCGGTGCTGGCGATCGCCGGCAGCCTCGCCGCCAAGCGCCACACTCCGGCGACCGCGGGTTCGTTTCCGACGACCGGCCCCCTGTGGGTGGGCCTGCTCGTCGCGGTCATCATGATCGTCGGCGGCCTCACCTTCCTGCCGGCGCTCGCCTTCGGGCCGTTCGCCGACGCGGTCGCCGAAGCGGCCGGCCGGACCTTCTGAAAGGAGCATCGGCATGGCTCGCACCGCCGCATCGCTGTTCACCCCCGCGCTCGTCGGCCCCGCCGTCGGCGCGGCGTTCACCAAGCTCGATCCGCGCCAGCTGGTGCGCAATCCCGTCATGTTCACCACCGCCGTGGTCGCGGCGCTGTCGACCCTGCTGCTGATCAAGACCGTCGCGACCGGCAGCGGCGGCATCGCCTTCCAGGGCCAGCTCGTCGCATGGCTGTGGCTGACGGTTCTGTTCGGCAACTTTGCCGAGGGACTGGCCGAGGGGCGCGGAAAGGCGCAGGCGGCGTCGCTGCGCCAGGCCAAGCAGGAACTGACCGGCCGGCGCGCCTCGGGCGAGACGGTGGCGGCGTCGGCGCTCAAGGTCGGTGACCTCGTCCGGGTCGAGACCGGCGAACTCATCCCCGCCGACGGCGAGGTCGTCGATGGCGTCGCCTCGGTCAACGAAGCCGCGATCACCGGGGAGAGCGCGCCCGTCATCCGCGAGGCCGGCGGCGATCGCTCGGCGGTGACGGCGGGTACGCGCGTCGTCTCCGACTTCCTGGTCGTCCGCGTCACGGCAGGTCCGGGCCAGGGCTTCCTCGACCGGATGATCGCGCTGATCGAGGGCGCGCAGCGGCAGAAGACGCCGAACGAGATCGCGCTGACCATCGTCCTCGTCGGGCTGACGATCATCTTCGTCATCGCCGTCGCAACGGTGCCGCCGTTCGCGGTCTACGCCGGCGGCACGATCCCGGTACCGGTCCTGGTCGCGCTGTTCGTGACGCTGATCCCGACGACGATCTCGGCGCTGCTGTCGGCGATCGGCATCGCCGGCATGGACCGGCTGGTGCGCTTCAACGTGCTCGCCAAGTCCGGCCGCGCCGTCGAGGCCGCCGGCGACGTCGCGACGCTGCTGCTCGACAAGACCGGGACGATCACGCTCGGCGACCGGCAGGCGGCGGAGTTCGTCGCGCTGCCCGGCGTTGCGGTGGAGCAGCTGGTCGACGCCGCCGTCCGCGCCAGCCTCGCCGACGAGACGCCCGAGGGCCGCTCGATCGTCGTCCTCGCGCGGGAGCGGTACGGTGTGGCGGCGGCACCCGACGCAACGCTCGAATTCGTTCCGTTCACCGCCCAGACGCGCGTCTCCGGCGTCGACGGGCCGGCGACGATGATCCGCAAGGGGGCGGTCGATGCGGTACTGAAGCTCGCTCCCGACGCCGCCGGCACGCCGGCAGCGGCGGCGCTGCGCCGCATCACCGACGAGATCGCGCGGTCGGGCGGGACGCCGCTCGCCGTGCTGCGCGACGGGCGGCTGCTCGGCGCGGTCCATCTCAAGGACATCATCAAGACGGGCATGAAGGCGCGTTTCGGCGAGTTGCGCGCGATGGGCATCCGCACGGTGATGATCACCGGCGACAACCCGCTGACCGCCGGCTCGATCGCCGCCGAGGCGGGGGTCGACGACTTCCTCGCCGAGGCGACACCCGAGGACAAGCTGGCGCTGATCCGCCGCGAGCAGCAGGGCGGCAAGCTCGTCGCGATGTGCGGCGACGGGACCAACGACGCCCCGGCACTGGCCCAGGCCGACGTCGGCGTCGCGATGAACACCGGCACGCAGGCCGCACGCGAGGCCGGCAACATGGTCGACCTCGACAGCGACCCGACCAAGCTCATCGAGATCATCGGCCTCGGCAAACAGCTGCTGATGACGCGCGGGGCGCTGACGACCTTCTCGATCTCGAACGACGTCGCCAAATATTTCGCCATCCTGCCGGCGATCTTTGTCGCCATCTACCCGGGGCTTGCCGTGCTCAACGTGATGCGGCTGGCGACGCCCGAAAGCGCGATCCTGTCGGCGATTATCTTCAACGCGCTGATCATCCCCGCACTGGTCCCGCTGGCCTTGAAGGGTGTCCGCTACCGCCCGGTCGGCGCGGGGCAGCTGCTCGCGCGGAACCTCGCGATCTACGGTGCCGGCGGGCTCGTCGCGCCGTTTGTCGGGATCAAGCTGATCGACCTCGCCGTATCCGGCCTTGGCCTCGCCTGAAGGACTATCCCATGATGTCGACGCTTCGCCCGGCCATCGTGCTGCTGCTCGCCTTTACCCTCCTGACGGGCCTTGCCTACCCGGCGCTCGTCACCGGGATCGCCCAGCTCGTTCTGCCCGAGCAGGCCAATGGCAGTCTGCTCCGGCGCGACGGCAAGGTCATCGGCTCGGCCTTGCTTGGCCAAGGGTTCGCCGCGGCCCCCTATTTCCGCGGCCGGCCGTCAGCGGCGGGCAAGGGCTACGACGCCGCCAACTCGTCGGGGTCGAACCTCGCGACCACGTCAAAGGCGCTGCACGACCGCATCGCCACCGACGTTGCCGCGTTACGCAAGGACGGCGTCGCCGGCCCGATCCCGGCGGACCTCGTCACCGCCTCCGCCTCGGGCCTCGACCCCGATATCTCGCCGGCGGCAGCGCTGGTCCAGGTCCCGCGGGTGGCCCGCGCGCGCGGTCTGCCGGACGCCGACGTCCGCGCTGTCGTCGCCGAGCACACTGCGCTTCCACTTGGTGGCCTGCTGGGCGAGCCGCGCGTCAACGTGCTGGCGCTCAACCTCGCGCTCGACGCGCGACAAGCCGCGCGGCCGGGTGCACAATCGGCGCGGTGACGCCCGACCCCGACCGTCCCGCCCCCGAGGCCTTCCTGAAAGCCGCGGCGCGTGAGGGCCGGGGCCGTCTGAAAGTATTCCTGGGGGCCGCGCCCGGCGTCGGCAAGACCTACGAGATGCTGACCGAGGCCGCGCGGCGGCAGGGTGACGGTTGCGACGTCGTCATCGGCATCGTCGAGACGCACGGCCGCAGCGAGACCGAGGCGCGTACCGCGGGCTTCGAGGTGCTGGCGCGCGCAGAGGTCGATCACCGCGGCCGTATGCTCGGCGAGATGGATCTCGACGCCCTGCTCGCGCGCCGGCCGGACCTCGCGCTCGTGGACGAGCTGGCGCACACCAACGCGCCGGGCAGCCGCCACCCCAAGCGGCACCAGGACATCGACGAACTGCGCGACGCCGGCATAGACGTCTTCACCACCCTGAACGTCCAGCACATCGAGAGCCTGAACGACGTCGTCGCGGGCTTCACCCGCGTCCGCGTCCGCGAAACGGTTCCCGATGGCGTCCTCGAGGACGCCGATCTCCAGCTGGTCGACATCACGCCCGACGAGCTGATCGAGCGGCTGAAAGCCGGCAAGGTCTACGTCCCCGAAGAGGCGAGCCGCGCCCTCGGCCACTTCTTCTCGCGGACGAACCTGTCGGCGCTGCGCGAGCTCGCCCTGCGGCGCACCGCGGCGGCGGTCGATGCCGAGATGCTCGCCGACCTCCGGGCGCAGATGCTCGGCGGCGTGTGGGCGGCGGGCGACCGGATCGTCGTCGCCGTCGACTCGTCGCCTGGCGGCCCTGAGCTGATCCGGGCGGCGAAGCGGCTCGCCGACGCGCTGCGCGCGCCGTGGACTGCGGTGCATATCGAGACGCCGCGCGATCGTACTCTCGGGCCGCAGGCGAGCCGACAGCTCGCCGAGACGTTACAGCTGGCGTCGCGGCTTGGCGGCGCTACCGCGAGCCTGCCGGCGGCGTCGGCGTTCGCCGGCCTGGTTGGCTTTGCCGCCGAGGCACGCGCGACGCACATCGTCGTCGGCAAGTCGCAGCGATCGCGGCTGTTCGAGCTGCGCCATGGTTCGGTCGTCGACCGGCTGGTGCGGGCGCTCGACGATGTTGCAGTCCATGTCATACCGGGCGTCGTGCCGTTGAAGTCATCGACACCTCGGCCGGACTTCGGCACCCTGAACGGCTATGTCGTCGCCGCCCTCGGTGTCGCGGCGACGATCGCGGTCGGCATGGCGGCACGGGCGGCGCTCGGCGTTTCGAATACCGCCCTGCTGTTCCTCTTGCCGGTGCTTGCCGCGGCGAGCCGCTTCGGACTATGGGCAGGTCTGTTCGCCGCATTCGGCTCGGCGCTGGCGTATAATTTCTTCTTCATCCCGCCGCTCTACACGTTCACGATTGCCGACCCCGACAACCTCGTCACGCTCGGCGTCTTCTTCGGAATTGCGGTAGTCGTCAGCCAGTTGGCCGGACGGCTGCGCGACCAAGCGGCGCTGGCACAGCGAAGTGCCGGCCAGAATGCGGCGCTCGCCGGCTTCGCCCGGACCTTGTCGGGACTGGCCGACGCGAGCGAACTGGCGCAGGCACTCGCCGCCGAGACAGCGCGGATGTTCACCGCGTCGGCCGTTGTCCTGCTCGACCACGACGGTCAACTTGGCGTTCGGGCGGCGTTTCCACCCGAGGACCGGCTCGATGCGGTCGCGCTGGCGGCAGCGCAGTGGGTGTTCGACAAGAGCCGGCCGGCGGGAGCGGGGTCGGAGACGCTGCCGGCGGCCGGCTGGCTCCTGCACCCGCTCAACGCCGGCCAGCAAACCATTGGCGTCCTTGGCCTCGGCCGCGAGGACGGTGACAATCCGCTGCGCGTCGACCAGCTGCCGCTGCTCACCGCGCTGCTCGACCAGGCCGGGCTTGCCTTCGAGCGGAGCCGTCTGGTGGGCGAGATGGGGGAGATCGCGCGCCTGCGTGATCGTGACCGATTGCGTGCGCAGCTCCTGGCATCGGTCAGTCACGACCTGCGCACCCCGCTGACCAAGGTGGTCGGGCTGATCGGCGAGCTGCGCCACGCCTATCCGCTTGAAAACATGCTCGCCGAGCTTGCCGCCGAAGGGCAGCGGTTGCAGCGGTTCGTCGCCAATCTGCTTGACATGGCGCGGATCGAGGCGGGCGGCGTCGTGGTGCACGCCGAGCCGGTCGACCTGACCGACGCCGTGAGTGCGGCGGTGCACGACCTGCGCACGGCGCTCGCCGGCCACGCGATCGCCCTCGACGTCGCCGCCAACCTGCCGCTGGTCCGCGCCGATCCCAAGCTGCTACACCACTGCCTGATCAACCTGCTCGACAACGCCGGCAAGTTCGCCGCGCCCGGCGCGCCGATCACCGTCGCCGCGACCCGCCGGCCCGGCGAGCTGACCATCGCAGTGCTCGATGAGGGCCCCGGGCTGCCGCCGGGCAGCGAGGCGCGGCCGTTCGACACCTTTGGTCGGCTCACCGGGTCCGACCGCAGCAAGGCCGGGACCGGGCTCGGGCTGGCGATCGTCAAGGGCTTCGCCGAGGCGATGGGCATGACGGTCAGCGCGCGCAACCGCGCCTCGCCCCAGGGGGCGTGCTTCGCGCTCCACGTGCCCGAGGCGCTGCTCGTCCGCGTCGGCGTGGCGGCGTGACGCTCAAGCGCAAGATCCTCGTCGTCGACGACGAGGCGGCGATCCGCCGGCTGCTCCGCGGCGCGCTTGAACGCGGTGGGCATGCCGTGGTCGAGGCCGGCGACGGGCGCGGCGCGCTCGCCAGCCTTGACATCGACAAGCCCGACGCGGTCCTGCTCGACCTCGGCCTGCCCGACCGGGAGGGGCTCGAGCTGGTGCCGCTGATCAAGGCGCGCAAGGCGGCGCTGCTCGTCGTCTCGGCGCGCGACGCGACCGCCGAGAAGGTCGCCGCCCTCGACCTTGGTGCCGACGATTATGTCACCAAGCCGTTCGACAGCGACGAACTGCTCGCCCGCCTGCGTGTCGCGCTGCGCAGCCGCGTCGCCGCCGACGCCGGCGAGGAGGTCGTCGCGATCGGCAACGTGACCATCGACCGGCTGCGGCGCGAGGTGCGCGTCGCTGGCGACCTCGTCCACCTGACGCCCAAGGAGTTCGCGCTGCTGGGCGAGCTCGCGCGCCACCCCGGGCGCGTGCTGACCCACGCGGCGCTGCTCCGCGCCGTCTGGGGCGAGGCGCACCTCGACGACGTCGAGTATCTGCGCGTGACCGTCCGTGCGCTGCGGCAGAAGCTCGACGAGGGACGCGTCCCGTCGCTCATCGGCAACGATCCCGGCGTCGGCTACCGCCTCCGCTGAGAGTAGGAGGCGCGCCCGCGCTCGGCGCGAGGCGGCCACTGGACGGGGACTGCCCCCCGACAGTCCCCGCCCGACCGGCCCCTTGCCCAGCGCGGCGATGTCAGCGTAGCGCAGTCGGGCGACCTCCGCCGCTGCCAAGACCGCAACGACGATGCGCCCCCGGCATCGGTCGTCGGAAGGACGCTACGTCGAGATGACGGTCAGAGCAGCTTGTCGAGGGTAATCGGCAGATCACGGATGCGTTTTCCCGTCGCGTTGTAGACCGCGTTCGCGACCGCCGCGCCGACCCCGGTGATGCCGATCTCGCCGATGCCCCGCGCGCCCATCGGGGCGTGGGGGTCGGGGATGTCGGTCCACATGACCTCGATCGCGGGCACGTCCATGTGCACGGGGATGTGATATTCGGCGAGGCTCGGGTTCATGATGCGGCCGATCCGCTCGTCGAACTGCGTCTCCTCCATCAGCGCAAGGCCGAGCCCCATGATGATGCCGCCGCGAAACTGGCTCGCCGCAGTCTTGGGGTTGAGGATGCGGCCGCAGTCGAACGAGCCGAGGAAGCGCCGGATGCGGACCTCGCCGGTGACGGCGTTGACGCCGACTTCGCAGAACATCGCGCCGTGACTGTGCATCGACCAGTGCTCAAGTTCGACCGGCGGCGGTGCACTGGCCTCGACGACGAGCTCATCACGCCGGGCGCGCGACAGGATCGAGGCGTAACTTTCGTGGCGACCCGGGTCGTCGAGCTTGGCGAGTCCACCGTCGACCCCGCCGACCTCGTCGGCGGTCAGCCCGGCGAGGGGTGAATCGTTGCCCGCCAGCTTGATCAATTCCGTGACCATCTCGCGGTGGGCGGCGATCACGGAAAAGCCGATCGACGCCGTCTGCTGCGACCCGCCGGCAAGGACGACCCCAGGCTGGAAACTGTCGCCGTAGCGGAAGTCGACGGCGTCGAGCGGCACGCCGAGCCGGTCGGCGACGACCTGCGTGTGCGCCGTCATCGTGCCCATGCCCATCTCGTGCGCGGCGATCTCGACGGTGACGCGCCCGGCCTGCGATAGCGTCATCCGCGCCGCGCCGCCGGGCATGCGGTGGTAGGGGTAGGTCGCGGTCGCGACGCCCATGCCGATCTGCCACTCGCCCTCGCGGACGGTGCCCGGAGCCTGCCGCCGCGACCAGCCGAAGCGCTCGGCCCCGTCGCGGTACGCCTTGGCGGTGTCGCGCTGGGAATGCGGCGCGCCGGTGACGGGGTCCTTCTCCGGCTCGTTCTTCAGCCGCAGCTCGATCGGATCGACGCCCATCTTGACCGCCAGCTCGTCGACCGCGCTCTCGAGCGCGAAGGTCCCGACCGATTCGCCGGGCGCGCGCATGAAGGTGTTGGCGAGCATGTCGATGTGCGCGACCTCGAGATCGAACTTGAGGCTGCCACTCGCGTAGGCGCTCATCACCGGCAGGATGAACGGTTCGGGCATCTGGTTGTGCGGGCTGATCACGACCGTGCCGGTATGGACGATCGCGTCGAAGGTGCCGTCGGCCTGCGCCGCGATTCCGACGCGCTGCTCGGTCGCGGTGCGGCCCCCGACGAGGCGGTAGACGCCCTCGCGCGACAGCATCAGGCGGACGGGCCGCCCGACCATCCGCGCCGCCGCGGCGGCGAGGACCTGGTGCCACCACAGACACTTGCCGCCGAAGCCGCCGCCGACGAACGGCGAGGTGACGCGGACCTGCTCCTCCTCGACGCCGAACACCTGCGACAGGCTCCACGCCGTGTGCGCGACGAGCTGCGAGGCGTCGTGGACGCGCAGCGTGTCGCCGTCCCACGCGACGGTGCAGGCGTGGAGCTCGATTGCATTGTGGCTGTGCCGCGGGGTCGTATAGGCCGCGTCGACGGTGAACGGCGCGTTCGCCAGCGCCTTGGCGGTGTCGCCGCGCTCCATCTTGAGCGGCGTGCCCATGAAGTTGCCCGGGGTCGTGCCGTTCGCCTTGGCGGCGGCGAACGAGGTCACCGCTTCCTCGGTCGCATAGTCGAAGCGCAGCAGCGACCGCGCCTCGTCGGCCGCCTCCTGCGTCTCGGCGAGCACGAGCGCGATCGGCTGGCCGCTCCAGTGGACGCGGTCGTCCTGCATGATCGCCAGGTCGATGCCGCCCGCCGCCTTCGGCTTGCTCCCGAACAGCGGGATATTGGCCATCTTCGGCGCGTTGAGGTGGGTCAGCACCAGTCTGACGCCCGGCACCGCCTCCGCCGCCGCGCTGTCGACGCCGGCTGATCCGCCCCTTGACGATGCTACTGAACGCCAGCGCGGCGTAGAGCATGCCGTCGAGCGCGATCTCGGCGGCGAACGGCGCTGCGCCGCGTACCTTGAGCGGGCCGTCGAGGCGCGACAGCGGCTTGCCGACCTGGCCGTGCTGCATCGCGATCAGCGGGTCGGGGCGGCCGCCGGGGATGAAGCGGTCGGGGGCGAGCTGGATCGCTTTCTGCCGGACCGCCTCCGCCACGCCCTGGACTGCGGTCTTGGCGTCGTCGAGGATGTTGCTCATGCCGTCGCTCCCGCGAGGTCGCTCAGCACGGCGGCGATCGTCCGCGCAGCGAGTTCGATCTTGAAGCCGTTGTCGTTCAGCGGCACCGCATCGGCCAATTCGGCGTCGGCGGCGGCGCGGAACGCGGCTGGAGTGGCGGGGCCGCCGGTCAGCAGCGCCTCGGCCTTTGTCGCGCGCCACGGCTTGTGCGCGACGCCGCCGAGCGCCAGCCGGACGCCGGCGACACGGCCGTCGGTCACCTCGAGCGCGGCGGCGACCGAGATCAGCGCGAAGGCATAGCTCGCCCGGTCGCGGACCTTGCGGTACGCCGAGTTCGCGCCGAAGCTGAGCGGCGGCAGCTCGACAGCGACGATCAGCTCGCCCGGCGCGAGGTCGGTCTCGAGGTCGGGCCGGTCGCCGGGCAGGCGGTGGAGGTCGGTCAGCGCGATGCGGCGCGTGCCCGCAGCGCCGGTCACGACCACCGTCGCGTCGAGCGCGGCCAGCGCGACGCACATGTCCGACGGATGGGTCGCGACGCACGCTTCCGACGCGCCGAGGATCGCGTGGATGCGGTTGAACCCGTGTCGCGCGTCGCAGCCCTGCCCCGGGGTCCGCTTGTTGCAGCGCGATCCGACGGTGTCGTAGAAATAGGTGCAGCGGGTGCGCTGGAGCAGGTTGCCACCGACCGTCGCCATGTTGCGGATCTGCGCGCTCGCCCCGGCGAGCAGGGCGCGCGCGAGCAGGGGGTAACGCGTCCGCACCGCTCGATGGGCGGCGAGCGTGCTGTTGCGCACGCCGGCGCCGATGACGAGGCTGCCGTCGGCGCGCTCGTCGATGGTGTCCGACACGCCGGTGACGTCGACCAGCGCCGTCGGTCGCTCGACAGTCTCGCGCATCAGGTCGACGAGGTTGGTCCCGCCGCCGAGGAACCGGGCTCCCGCCACGCCGCCGAGCGCGAGGGCGTGGGTCGCGTCGGTCGCGCGCGCATAGCTGAACGGTGTCATGCCGCCGCTCCCACGCTTGGGCCGTAGACTTCGGTGATGGCGTCGATGATGCCGTTATGCGCGCCGCAGCGGCACAGGTTGCCGCTCATCCGCTCCTGCAGCTCCTCGCGGCTGAGCTCGATCGCGTCGGCCCCGAGGTCGTCGGTCACGTGGCTCGGCATGCCGCGCTCGGCCTCCCGCGCCATGCCGATCGCCGAGCAGATCTGCCCGGGCGTGCAATAGCCGCACTGGAAGCCGTCGTGCTCGATGAACGCCGCCTGTAACGGGTGGAGGCCGTCGGCGGCGAGCCCCTCGACAGTGGTCACCGCGCAGCCGTCGTACTGCACGGCGAGCGCGAGGCACGACACGATCCGCTCGCCGTCGACCAGCACCGTGCACGCGCCGCACGCGCCCTGGTTGCAGCCGACCTTGGTCCCGGTCAGGTGCAGCCGTTCACGCAGCAGGTCGAGCAGCGATACGCGCGGGTCGGCGGGAACGGGCACGGCCGCCCCGTTGACGTGGATGGGCATGGGTGTCCGCCTCCTTCGCTCGGAGGCCCCCTAGCCGGTTGCCGGGCGGGTCACAATGCGGCGGTTCTACTCGCCGGGGTGATACCGCCGCTCGACATGGGCGCGCAGCTCGTCGGGCCAGAAGTAGACCGGCCGGAGGTTGCCGGTGGTGTAGCGCTCGGCCTGGTCGGCGAAATGGCGTGAGGCGGGATCGCCGCTCTCGCCCCCCGCGGTCACCGCCCACGCGCGCACGCGCGGGCCGAACTCGACGATGGCGACGAAGCTGTTGCCGCTGCTGCCGTAATATCGCTTCGTATCGGGGTAGGGCCTGGCTCCGAACGAAGCGAGCGAGCCCCATTGCGCCGAGGTGAAGGCGACGGGCAAGCTGGGCTTCGCATCGTCGAAATGCCCGGCGAGACTGTCGTCGAGCCGCTGGAAGCGGTTGACGCTGCCCCACGGCACGGTCCAGCTGCCGAAGTCGCGGGTCAGCCGGTCGGCGGCCTGCTGCAGCGCCGCCAGTTTCGCGGCCGGGGTGACGCGGGTCAGGATATAGTCGGGCACGCTGATCCGCTCGGCCTTGGCGAAGCTGCCGACGTCGCGCCAGAGCGTGTCGCCCCAGTAGACCGCGAGCGTCGTCGCCGCGTCGTCGAGCGCCCAGCGATGGTTCCAGCCGCGCAGCAGCGCCAGCGGCCCGGTCAGCGCCGCCCGCTGCAAATCGCTCGGTGGCAGCGCGTCGTAGGCGGCGAACAGGGTCGGCAGCAGCCGGGTGAAGCCGGGCAGGTCGCTGTCGAAGGCGGCGAGGCGCAGCCGCTCGGGGGTCCAATCTTGGTGGCCGGTCAGCAGCGCCGTCGCATGGCGGCCGCGGTCGTTCTCGCCCGCCGTGTCCATGTAGCGCGGATAAGCGGCGCGACGCGGGCTGTCGGGGCCGGCGGCGCCCCACGGCTCGTCGTTGGTGTTGAACACCCAGCCGACCGCGGGCGCGACGACGTTCGGCAGCTCGGCGAACGGATGCAGCCCCTGCCAGTCGGTCGCCGGGTCGGCGCCGTCGACCGGGCGGCCGTAATCGAACCGGTCGGCGCGGCGCGGCACGAACTGCGGATGGAGATAGGCGATCTTGCCCGCCGCATCGGCGAAGATCGTCGCGTTGGAGCTGTTCGCCTGCAAGGCGGCGACCTTCAGATATCCCGCGAGGTCGCCCTGCTTGGTTCTGAGCCAGCTCTGCTCGAGCGCCGGCACCGGCCGCCACATCAGCGCGGTGGCGATCCAGCGTCCGCCCTCCGCGCGGGTAACCGGGCCGTGGTGGGTGCGATAGGTGACGAACGTGCGCCGCCGCAGACTTCCGTCGGTCGCGCGGTAGGCGAGGGTGACCGGCACCGTCGTGAGCGGCCGCAGCGCGGTACCGTAGCGGTAGAACCGCCGCGCGCCGCGCGCGACGACGGTCTCGGCGAACTCGTCGACGTTGTCGACGCCCGACGACGTGTGCATCCAGCCGGTGCGCGTGTTCCATCCCTGGTAGATGAAGAACTGGCCCCACGTCGACGCGCCATAGGCGTTGAGGCCCTCGCCGCTGGTCATCTGCAGCTCGGCACGGAAGTAGAAGCTGGTATGCGGGTTGATCAGCAGCAGCGCATGGCCGGCGACCGTGTTCTGCGGCGCGATCGCGATCCCGTTCGACCCGCGCGGCTCGGCGACCGCGGCACCGGTCTCCGCGGCGGTCGCGGTCAGCTTCGTACCGCCGTATAAGTTCTGCAGCGCGGTCAGCGGGATGCGCTCGACGTCGCCGCCGATGCTGCCTTCGGTGAAGCTCAGCGCCATCCACGGTTCGAACCGCGTCAGCACCCGCGGATGCACGGCCCGATGCGTCGCGAGGTAGAAGTTGAGGCCGTCGGCCCAGGCGTCCATCAGCCGGCGCAGCCATGCCGGGCTCACCCGGTACTGGCGCTGCAGCGCGGCCGGATCGGCGTAGAGGCGCTGGCGCAGGTCCTGCCAGATCGCGCCTTCGCCGTCGGCTTCCGCCGTCCGCCCGAGCGCCGCGAGATAATTGGCCTCGATCCGCGGGAAATCGTCCTCCGCCTGCGCGTAGATCGCGCCGAATACCGCCTGCGCGTCGGTCGCCGCGCTGACATGCGCGATGCCCCAGTCGTCGCGCGTAATGGTCACCGTCGCGGCATCGACCCGTTCTGGCGGCGTTGCCGCATGGGCTGCGGTCGCGCCGACGATCGCCAAGAGTGTTTCCGCCACGCGCCAAGCCGGTCTAATCATGATTTGACGCTATTCGCCGTCCGGCACGCGGGCAAGGAAGCACCGATGAAGTGGACCCTCTGCGCCGCCGCGCTCCTCCTCGCGGCATTCACCGGGCTCCTGCCGGTGGCACCCGCCGCGGCCGAGCCGATCCTGCTGCGGCCGGCGCAGGTGTTCGACGGCGCGATCATGTTGCCGCCATCCGCCGAGGTGCTGGTCGACGGCGAGCGGATCGTCGCCGTCGGACCGCACCTCGCAGTGTCGGCCGGAACGCGGACCATCGACCTGCCCGGCGACGACGCTGATGCCGGGGATGATCGAGGGTCACGGCCACCTGTTCCTCCACCCGTACAACGAGACATCGTGGGACGATCAGGTCCTGCACGAGCCGCTTGCGCTCCGTACCGCGCGCGCCGTCGTCGCGGCGCGGGCGACGCTGCTGGCCGGCTTCACCAGCGAGCGCGACCTCGGGACCGAGGGGGCGGGCTATGCCGACGTCGGCCTCAAGCAGGCGATCGACCAGGGCATCGTGCCGGGCCCGCGGCTGCTCGTCGCCACCCGCGCGATCGTCGCTCGCGGGGCATACGGCCCCAAGGGGTTCGAGCCCGGCGTCGCGGTGCCGCAGGGCGCGCAGGAGGTCAGCGGCGTCGACGAGATCGTGCGCGCCGTGCGCGACCAGATCGCCGCCGGCGCCGGGCTGATCAAGGTCTACGCCGACTATCATTACCAGGGTGGCGACGGCAGCCGGCCGACGCTGTCGCCAGCCGAACTGGCGGCCGCCGTCGCGACCGCGCACGATGCGGGCCGGCGGGTCGCGGCGCACAGCGTAACTGCTGAAGGCATGCGACGAGCAATCGCGGCCGGCGTCGACACGATCGAGCACGGCTATGGCGGCACGCCGGCGATCTTCGCCGCGATGCACGACCGCGGCATCGCCTTGTGCCCGACGCTCGCCGCGTCTGACGCCGTCGCGCGCTACCGTGGCTGGGACGGCCGCGAACCCGCGCCCGCCGGGGTGGTCGAGAACCGCCGCGCGTTCCGGTTGGCGCTGGCCGCGGCGGTGCCGATCTGCGTCGGTGGTGACGTCGGCGTGTTCGCGCACGGCACCAACGCCCGCGAGATGGAGCTGATGCAGGCCGCCGGCATGCCCGCCGCCGCCGTCGCTCGCGCAGCGACGGCCGGCAATGCGCACATTTTCGGGATCGACGACCGGGTCGGCAGCATCAAGCCCGGGATGATCGCCGACCTCATCGCCGTCGACGGCGATCCGACCCGCGACATCGCCGCCGTCCGCGCGGTCAAGCTGGTGATGAAGGGCGGGCGGGTCGTCGCGCCTTGATCCGGCGCCGCGCCTGTCAGGTGCGAAAGCGTTGTGACCCTCGCCAGCTTCAGATTACCTTTCGCCCATGTGACCCCAATATTGAGCCGCCGACCGACAGGTTGGTGACAGGCTCGCGTGCGACCTCTTTTGGCCGGGTCGGCCTCACCCGTCGGTCGTCAGTGGCCGCGAACCACGGGGTTGCCGGAGGAGAATAGCATGCGGGCAAAGCTCTAGTGCCGGACCGGCCCGACACGCCCGACCGTCTGCTGCGCGAGGATGGTCGTGCCGCCTTCGGCGACGGTGCGGCCGGTTACCATGCCGTGCGGTCGGGCTATCCGGGCGAGCTGTTCGACCACCTGAAGGCGCGCGCCGCTCCGATCGACGCGATCCTCGAGATCGGGCCGGGCAGCGGGCTGGCGACCGATGCCTTGCTGCAGTGGCCGGTGCAGCGCTACGTCGGCGTCGAGTCCGATGCGAGCTTCGTCGAGTTCCTGCAGCAGCGCTTTCCCGACCCCCACGTCGAGTTCGTGTGCGCGCCGTTTCCAACCAGTTTGACCGGTACCTTCGATCTCGCCGTCTGCGCCGCCGCGTTCCACTGGCTCGACCCGCAAGCGTCGCTCGCCGCGCTGCACTCGCTGCTGCGGCCCGGCGGGCTGTGGGCGATGTGGTGGAACAGCTATCTCGACGAGACGCCGGACAATCCGTTCGCGTGCGCGGCGATGACGCTGATGCGCGGTCGCGGGGTGCGCTTCCCGCCCTCGTTCGGGGTCGATCGCCACGTGTCGCTCGAACGGGATAGGCAGGTCGCCTTGCTCGCAGCCAATCGTTTTCGCGATACCGAGGTCTCGCAGTGGCATCACCGTCGGACGCTCGACCCCGCCGCGGCGCGCGAATTCTTCGCCAGTTTCTCGTTCGTCAGGTTGCTGCCGACTGCAGAACGCCAGGCGCTCCTTGCGGCGCTGGGCGAACTCGTCGCCGGCGCGTTCGGCGGCGAGGCCGAGATCCTCGTCGCGACGACGTGCTACTCCGCCGTTCCGGCCTGATCGGACCCTGTCATCCATGCGACCCGTGTTCAGCCAGTTGCAAGGAAGCGGGACTAGGCCTTCGCCGTCGGGATCGCGAAACTTGGCCCGGAGAGGATGATGTGATGCGGCGCACGATACACCAGCTGGTCGCGTCCGTGGCTGCGGCAATGCTGTTGATCGCGGCGCCGACCTGGGCGGCGGCGGTCGAGGCTACCGCCGCCAAGGGCAAATCGGTCCTGTACGTTTTCAACCGGACGAAGTTGGAAGGTGCGCGCGTCGCGTCGCCGGTCGATCCAAAGCGCGTCGCCACGCTTGAGACGTGGCGGCGCAACGATCTCGCCGTCGTCGCGTGGCTGCGTGGCCTCGGTTTCCGCGTGCGCGAGGCGGATGAGCACGCGGCAGTCGCCGACACCCGGGGGCAGGATCTGATCATCGTGTCCGAATCGGTCGATGCGCTCGACGTCGCCAACAAGTATCGCGAGACGCCGGTGCCCCTGATCACGTTCGAGAACGACATCCTCGGCGACCTCGCGATGGCGGGCCAGAAGAACCACCGCGACTATGGCACCGACGACGACCAGCGCTTTGTGACGATCGTCAACGCACCGCACCCGCTCGCCGCAGGGTTGGCTGCGGGTGTGCAGAACGTGCTGACCGACGAGCACTTCAAGATGAACTGGGGCAAGCCCGGCCTCGGCGCGGTCACTATCGCGACGTTGCGCGGCGAGCCCGACAAGGCGGCGATCTTCGCCTACGAGCGCGGCGCGACGATGAGCGGCGAAGCCCTCGCGCCGGCACGGCGCGTGAGTTTTTTCGTCTGGCAGGACACTTTCGAGGCGCTTCGCCCCGAAGGCCTCGCCCTCCTTCGCGCGGCGGTCCTCTGGGCCGTGACGCCGCCTTCGTGACGGCAGCGCCCGCCCCGTCGCGGTACGATCCGCGGACGATCGCGCTGCACTGGACCGTCGCCGTGCTGGTCGTCGCGCAGTGGTGGAGCGGCCACACGATCGACTGGTTCACCAAGGGTCCGCCTAAGGTCGACGCGCGCTCGGTCCATATCGTGCTGGGCTCGCTCCTCGCGGTCGTGCTCAGTCTCCGGATCGTGTGGCGCAGCTCGCGCGGAACGCGCTTTCCGCGCACGGAGACGATGGCCGGGCTGCTGTCGCGGGCGATGCACATCACGCTCTATGGCGCCATGGTCGCTGTCGTCGTCCTCGGTATCTTCAACGAGATGCTCCGGGGCGATGACATGTTCGGTTTCGGTCACCTGCCGAAATGGGGGGCGTGGGACCGCGACGCGCGTCACCTGCTGTCGAACCAGGTGACAACCTTGCATGGCATCGGCGCCAACCTCCTCCTCATCCTCGCCGGGTTCCATGCCGGTGCGGCGCTGGTCCACCACTACCTGCTCCGCGACGCCACCCTGCGGCGAATGCTGCCGTCCCGGGCACGCCCGCCGGGCTAGCCGGTCAGCGTCAGCCGCCGAACCTCGCAAAGGCGGCGAGCGCGAGGGTTACCGTCAGTGCTCCGCCGATGCGGGTCGCCACCTGCGCAAACGGCATCATCTGCATCCGGTCGCACGCGCTGAGGATGGCGACGTCGCCGGTCCCGCCCTGGCTCGCGCGGCACGCGGCGATGATGCCCGCCTCGACCGGGTAGATGTTGACCAGCCGCCCGACGAGGAAGCCCGTCGCCGTCAGCGCGACGACGGTGACGACGATCGTGATCAGCTCGGGCGCGTTGAATGCGCCGATCAGCTTGTCCCACGGCGTCTTCGATACGCCGATGGCGAACAGCAGCGGATAGGTCAGCAGCGTCGCGGCGAACTGGTAGTTACGGTATGCGCCCTGCTCGAGCCGCGGCGAGACGAACCGCGCGAGCTTGAGCAGGACGGTGAGGAACAGCATCGTCACCGGGCCCGGAAAGTTCGTCAGCTTCTGGACCAGCGCGCCGACCATGTAGAGTGTCATCGCCAGCACCAGCGCCGCGCCGATCGTCGCGAGATCGGGCGTCGACCGGGGTGCCGGCGACGCGTCGAGCGGCACGTCGACCTCGCCCGGTTGCAGCACGCCGTTGCCGGTCAGCTCCGGGCGTCGGCGGCCGAGAAGGCTGAGACCGCCGGCCAGCAGGATCGCGGTCAGGCTGCCGAACATCACCGCCGGCAGGATTTCCGCGAGAAGCGCGCCCTGATCGCCGCCGTGGATCGCGGCGTAGCCGATCGACAACGGGATCGCGCCTTCGCCGACGCCGCCGGCCAGGACGGGGACGACGATCTTGAACGCGACCGTCGGCAGGTCGAACCCGAGCGCCACCCCCGTCGCGCAGCCGGCGACGACGGCGACGACCGAGCCCGTGAAGATCGGCACGAAGATCTTGACGAACCCGCCGATCAGGACGCGCCGGTCCATGCCGAGGATCGACCCGACGATGATCGCGGCGATGAACAAGTAGAGGAAGTTGCTCTGATCGGTGAAGGTCTTGATCGCCGTTTCGAGCGGTTTCGGGATCGCATGGACGTAGACGAGGAACGACGGGATGAACGTCGCGAAGATCGCCGCCGCGCCGATCCGGCGAAACCCGGGCAGGCGCTTGCCGATCTCGGCGCAGGCGAAGCCGCCGAGGGCAAGGACGGGGATCGCCGTCGTCAGGTCCGCCGGCACCTTCCCCTGACCGACATAGGCGGTGATGATCGCGACGACGACGACCGCGACGGCGATCGGCACGATGCCGATCGACCAGTCGATCAGTTGGCGCGGCGCGGGTTCGATCGCGGCATCGGTCAAGATCGGCTCCCCCGTCATCGCGGCGCGTATGTCAGCAGGACGAAACTATCGTCGAGGTAGCGGTTTGGATAGAACGCTCCGGCCTTGAGGTTGCGCGGCCGCGCCGGGTCGACGATGCCGCTTGCCGTCATCGTGAACACGCGCCCGGTCGCGGGATCCTCGGCCAGCGTCCGGCAGATCGGCCGCGTGGTGAAGGCCCCGGCGAAGCGGTAGGTGTCGGGGCCGGTCTGGTCGACCATGACGACGTTGCCGTCGATGCCGTTGGCCGTGAACACGCGCTTGCGGCCGGCATCCCAGGCAACGCCGTCGTTGCCGCGACCGATGCCGACGTGCGCGACGACGCGCCCATCTTGCGCACTGACGACCGCGAGGGCCGGCGCGGTACCCTTGCAGCCGACGAACAATCGCCCGGCGACGGGGTCGAAGGCGAGCCCCGTCGGTTGGCTGCAGCCGGCAAGGGGGAAGTCGGCGATCAGCTTCCTCGCGCGGAGGTCGACGTGCGCGATGCGGTCCTTGTCACGCTCGTTGACCCACAAGGTCCCGTCGCCCGCCGCGACCGCGCCCTCGAGCTCCTCGGCGGGCATCGCGATCGCACCAGCGGCGGAGTTCGTCACCGGATCGAGCAACAGCAGCTGCTTGTGGTCGCCATCGGTGAACACCAGCATCTTGGTCACGGGATCGAAGAATGCCGCATCGACCGAGCCGCCGAGCTTGACGCGGGTGATCGTCTTCAGCGTGTCGAGCGCGAATACCGTGGTCGAGCCATCCTCATTCGCCGAATAGCCGCGCCCGAGCGACGGCACCGGCAGCGCGAGGTTGGCTCCGGCGCTATCGGCGATATCGGCAACGACCTGGCCGGTCGCGGCGTCGACGACCGTCACGCCGGCTTTCCGGCGACCGAGAAACAGGCGGTTGCGGGCCGCCTCGAACGCGAGATAGTCCCAGCCCGGCGCCGTGCCCTTCAGCGCCAATTCGCTCTGCAGGCGATAGTCGGGCGCTGCCGGGGTCGCGGCCATGACGACGATGGCGGCGATGGTGATCAATAGACGCCGCATACATTCCCCCGATGGTCGCGGTCCGCGCCGCTTGCCGGACTTGTGGCGGCGCATCCTGAACATAGTCTGTTGCCCGCCTGACGCCTTATTCAGAATTGTCCCCGTTGACGGTTGCTGCCGCCGGGCGGATCATTGCGACAGTTAAGAAGAAAATTCAGGGAAGATCGTGAAACTGCTGGTCGTCGAAGACGAGGAGCGACTAGGTCGCTTTCTCCAGCAGGGGCTGGCGCAGCACGCCCACATCGTCCGCTGGGTGACCAGTTGCGCCGCAGCTTCCGATGCGATCGCCGAGACAGCGTACGATCTCGTCATCCTCGATCTGGGTCTGCCCGACGGCGACGGCCTTGACCTGATCCGCGACTGGCGCAGCGCGGGTTTCATCGAACCGGTCCTGATCCTCAGCGCGCGCGACAGCCGGCAGGACCGCGTCGCCGGGCTCGACCTCGGGGCCGACGATTATCTGCCCAAGCCCTTCGGGATGGACGAACTCCTCGCGCGGATCCGAGCCCTGCTGCGCCGGCAGGCCGCACGTAAGCAGACCGTCTACGAGCACAACGGCATCACCCTCGACCTTCTCGCGCACGTCGTCCGCGTCGACGGGAAGCAGCTCGATCTGACCGCCCGGGAATATGCGCTGATGACGATCTTCGTCCAGAATGCCGGGCGGGTGCTGACGCGGTCGCTGATCGCCGAAAAGATCTGGGACTCGCATTTCGACGTCGATACCAATCTCCTCGACGTCTACATGAGCCGCTTGCGAGCGAAGATCGCCGCGCTGACCGCCGCACCCGTGTTCAAGACCGTGCGGGGCATCGGTTATCAGCTGCTGTGAGGAGCATCGGCGCGCGCCTGACCTTCGGTTACGCCTTTGCGGCGACGGTCAGCTTCGCCATCCTCAGCGTGATCGGCGGCGTACTCCTCAGCCACCAGCTGATCCACGGCCTCGACGAGCTAAACGCCGCCGAATTCCGGCAGCTCAAGGCGCACATCGGCGAAGACTATGCGACGGTCGCTCCCGAACGGCTCGCCCAGCGGCTGGCGGGCATCAATCAATACGAATCGGTGCTGTTCCTGATCAGCATCGATTATCCGCGCAAGAACCAGAACCTGTTCCGATCGGCGAACCTGCGCGGCCAGCCGATCCCCGACGTCAGGGGCAAGCGCCGGTACACGGTCAGCGCGCCGGTACTCGGCCCACTCCGGGTCAACGAATTCCTGCTGCCGCCGTACGACGTCACGGTCTCGACCTCGGAGCAGTCGGTCCATTCGTCGATGCGGGCGTATGCGATCACCAGCGGCGCGCTGATCACGGCGATGTTGCTCGCCAGCATCGCCATCGGTGTCGGACTGAGCCGGCTGGTGCTGCGCCCGATGCGCGCGATCCGCGAGACCGCCGACCGCATCGGCTCCGATAACCTGAGCGAGCGCATTCCGGTGGGCGATGTCCGCGACGAAATCTCCGACCTCGCCGAGTTGCTGAACCGCACGTTCGACCGCCTCGAAAGCGCCTTCGTCCAGATGCGGCGGTTCAGCGAGGAAGTCAGCCACGAATTGAAGACGCCATTGTCGCTGATCCGCCTGCACGCCGAGGAGATCCTGCGCCACGGCGGCGGCGCGCATGCCGACGCCGCGATCGAGCAGGTCGATGAGATCGCCCGGCTCAACCGTTTCATCGACCAGATGCTGTTCCTATCGCGCGCCGACGCCGACGCGATCGCGTTCGACCTCAAGCCGGTCGATCCGCGCGGGTTTCTCGACAGCTTTGCCCACGATGCGTCGGTGCTGGCCGAGGACTCCGGGCATGTCTTCACCGTTGCCACCTGCGACGCGGGCCGGGTGGCGATGGATGTTGGCTGGCTGCGCCAGGTCCTGCTGAACGTCGTCACCAATGCATTCAAGGCGACGAAGAGGGGCGGCCGCGTCCGGCTGAGCGCGGCCTTCGCAGGGCCGGTGTGGCAGGTCAGGATCGAGGACGACGGCATCGGTGTGCCCGCCGCCGAGCGCGAACGCATGTTCGAACGCTTCGTCCGTCTCAGCAGCGGCGACACGCAGCGCGGGGCCGGGCTCGGCCTCACGATCTCGCGCAGTATCGTCCGCCTCCACGGCGGACGCATCTGGGCCGAGCCCGCGCGGCAGCTGCGCGGCCTGGCGATCGTCGTCGAGCTGCCGCGAGTGCCGGCCGCAGCCGCCGTCGAACGCGAAGCCGCCTAGGGCGCGCGGTCGAACAGCGCCGCATATGACGGCACCTGCTTCGCCAGTGCGTCGCGCAGGTCGAGCGCCTTCAGGTAGAGGTCACGCTCGCCCGCGTTCGACTGCACCGGCACGCGGAACGCATAGACGACGAGCCCCACGTTCTCGCCGGCAGCGTCGCGCAGGGGCAACTGGACGACGAACTTGGGCGCGGCGTCCTTCGTCCGGTGCCAGCGCGGGTCGACGATCGTGATGCCCTTCACGATCACATCGATATCATCGGGATCGTCGGCGTTGCCGATCCGGTCGGGGTACGACCCGGCGAACATCGTGTAAGCCTTGTCCATGCCCGGCGGTACGCCGTGCAGGGTCATGCTCAACAGCTCGGGATGATCGCGCATCGTCCCGTCCGACAGTGCTTGGGCATAGGTGCGGAACGCCGGCGGCGTCCAGTTGCGCGGGGCGGCGACGCCGCTTCCGGACAGGCCGAGCGCCAGAGCGGTAGCCGCCGCCAAGAACGATTTGTGCATCATGGTCCCCAAGTCTTGCTTGGCGACGATGCCTAAGGCGCGAAGCTGAAGTGAACCTGTCGCGGTAACCTGAACGGCAATTTAACTATGAGCAAGGCAGACGTCAGCTTGCGGCGCCACAGTCGCCCCATAAGCCGTCAGAACGGCACCGGGGAGCAAGTATCCAATGCGTCATCTTCTGGCCGCTGCGGCCGCCATCGCGGCCATCGTTCCGGTGGCGGTGCTCGCCGATGACGAAACGCCCCCGGTGGTTGGCGGGCACACCTATGTCCAGCATCAGATCGTCGTCGCCAAGGCACGATATCCGGCGATCGCGGCGATCACCGTCGAGGGACGGCGCGAAAAAGGCGATGGCGTGATCGTCCTCGGCTCGACGGCACACATCGCCACGGTGATGACCCCGGTCGTCCATCCGGCGCCCGATGGCACGACCGGCGCGACGGTACGCGAGGCGTTCGTCAGCAGTTCGGGGCACCGGCTCGGGACGATCGAGATCACGTTCAAGGGCCCCGCCGATGCCGCAACGGCGGCCGCGGTGCAGTCCGATCTGGCGAAGGCGACGCTCAGCGCCAAGAACGCCGCCGACCCCTGGCCGTTCGATCCGGCGTTCGGTCCCGGCACCTATGCGCAGAAGTTAACGATGAAGACCGTCGATCGCCATCCCGAACTGCTCGTGATGATGATCCACGCGACGCCGCCCGCGGGCA
Source organism: uncultured Alphaproteobacteria bacterium (assembly GCA_963790285.1). Taxonomy (GTDB): domain Bacteria; phylum Pseudomonadota; class Alphaproteobacteria; order Sphingomonadales; family Sphingomonadaceae; genus Polymorphobacter_B. Next base: position 166,158 of record CAWBNV010000004.1, on the reverse strand, counting down.
AGCGCAACGTCATCATCGGCTCGAACATCGGCCGCTTCGGCAAGGCGGCCGACGAGGACGACCTGCGCGTCATCGACAAGGGGTCGACCAACCTCGAGCTCGGCGGCGACAAGGACCGGTTCGAGACCGAACTGCCGCTCAACGACGCCAAGGGGCACCGGATCGGCGCCCTTGGCCTCGTCTTCCCGTTCAAGGCGGGCGACGACAAGGAAGCCCTGCATCGCAAGGGTCTCGCGATCCGCGACGAGGTCGCCGCCGCTATCCCGGACAGCCCCGCGCTGTTCGCCCGCGCCAAATGACGCTGCCGGAGATGACGATGACCCTGCGTTCCCTGCTTGCTGGTGCCGCGCTGCTGGCGCTCGCCGCTCCGGCGCTCGCCGCCGCGCCGCTGACCCTGTCGGGCAGCACCGACCTGCCCGGCTATACCGGCGACTTCGATCATTTCGCGATCGACGAGAAGGACAAGACCCTGTTCCTCGCTGGCGAGGAGAGCGCCGAGCTCGAGGCGCTCGATATCGTCACGGGAAAGGTCAAGACGCGCCTCAAGGGTTTCGGCGTGCCCCACTCGCTACATTATATGGCTGCAGCCAACGAGTTGCTGGTGATCGACGGTGACAAGCCGTCGCGCGTTCTCGACGCCGCGACGCTCGCGACCAAGCGCAGCTATAAATTGGCCAAGGGCGCGGACTCGACCGGATACGATCCGTCCACCGGCCACCTGTGGGTCGTCACGGGCGGCAAGGACGTGCCGCAGCCCGACAGCGACCTGACCGAGATCGATCCGGTCACCGGCAAGACGTTCAAGTCGGTCCACTTCGATGCCGATCACGTCGAGGCGATGGCGATCGGTGCGATGCTGTGGATCAACGTCACCGACAAGAACGCGATCGCCGTCGTCGACATGAAAGCCGGCAAAGTCGTCAAGACGTGGCCGTTCACCGTCGCCGAGCAGAACGCCTGTGCCGCCTATGACGCGAAAACCCACCGGCTGTTCATCGTCAGTCGGAAGCCGGGCAAGATCGTCGTGCTGAATGCCGATACGGGTGCGGTCGTCGCGACCTTCGGTGCTCCCGCGCGGACCGACCAGGTGATCTGGGACGCCGCCAACCGCCGCATCTACGCGACCGGGGGCGAAGGCTATATCGCGGTCGTCGAGCAGGACAGCGCCGACAAATACCACGAGGCCGCCAGGATCCCGAGCATGGCCGGGGCCAAGACCGCCATTCTCGATCCCGTACGTCACCACCTGTGGGTTGCGGCATCGCCCGGCGATACGAAGGCGATGGCCAAGGTCCTGCGCTTCGACGTGACGCCGCGCTGACGAAGTTCACCGCCCGGATGAGCGTAAGACTCGACGGCTACCTAGGGGGAAGATCATGATCACGACCATCATAGTGCCGGCACGGACGATGCTGCGGGCGACGACGGCGGTGCTGGCGCTGGCGACGGCGTCGGCCTGTCTCGCGCAGGCCGGACCCGCGCCGATCGCGGTCGTGGCGGCGAACGCCGATCCCGACGAAGCAACCGAGATCATCGTCACCGGCTCGGCGCTGCCGACCTCGCCCGACCAGGTCGCGGTTCCGGTGACCGTGATCGGCGCCGACGCGATCACCAAGGGCGGGATCAACAACAACGTTCTCGAACTCGTCCGCAAGCAGATCCCGTCGTTCGCCGGACGGTCGAACACGGGTAACAGCAACGCCAACAACACCAACCAGAACACCGCCGGCGGCAGCCAGGCGCAGCTGCGCAACCTCGACACGCTGGTGCTGATCAACGGTCGCCGGTCGGCGGTCAACGCGATCGCCGGGCTCGGCGGCAAGGTGTTCGTCGACTTGGCGCAGATCCCCGCCGGCGCGATCGAGCGCGTCGAGGTGCTGACCGACGGCGCGTCGGCGACCTATGGCTCGGACGCCGTCGGCGGCGTCATCAACTTCATCCTCAAGAGCGACTACGAAGGCGCGTCGATCGACGGACGCTACGGCTTCGCCGAGGGCGGGTACCGCGAGAACAGCGTCTCGTTCACCTTCGGCCACAACCTTGCCAAAGGCCTGAACCTCACGGTGTCGGGCAGCCTGACCAACTCCGATCCGCTGTACCAGAACCAGCGCGCGTTCACCTCGCCGTTCTTCAGTACGGCGACCGCGGTCCCGGGGTCGGTCGTCACCGGTGGCCTGTTCGGCGTGCTGGCCGGCGGCCTCAACAGCCCGTCACAGAGCAATCCCACCGGGCTTGCCGCCACCGCGCCGAACTTTGCCGCGCTGGTCGCCAACGGCACCTACGTCAACCGCCCGACGGTCGTGTCGCCGCAGACATCCCCGCCGACCGCGCAGAGCAACATCGGCGTCGCCGGGACGGGCATCGGCGGCACCTACGACCTGTCGCGGTTCCAGACGATCCTGCTGCAGCAGAAGCAGAAGGCGCTCGCCGCAAGCCTCACCGCCGATATCATCGACGACGCAGTGATCTTCTTCGCCGACGCGCAGATCGCCGAGAACAAGAGCTTCACCCAGTTCAAGCCGGTGACCACCGGCGTCACGCTGCTCCAGGGCGCGCCGTTCAACCCGGTCGCCGGAACCCTCGGCGGCATCACCTTCGGCGTGCCGGCGTTGCCCAAGCAATACTACAACCGCAACCAGAGCCTGCGCCTCACCGCCGGGTTCAAGGGCAAGCTCGAGTTCCTCGGACCGTCGTGGAACTATGAAGCGGCGTACGTCCACAGCGCGAACGTCCTCGACCAGCGCCAGACGAACGTCATCTATGCGCCCAACGTCGCGCGTGCGGTTGCCGGGGGTTTCAACGCCGCCGGCGTGGCGACGCCGGGCGGGGCGTTCAGCCAGGTCTATTCGAACTTCTCGCTGGCCAGTCCGTTCGTCATCGTCCCCGCGCTCGACCCGCTGTCGCGGACGCCGAACGCGACGACGCTCGCATCGCTGTTCGGCACCGAATACCTCCATGCGACGAGCTTCCTCGACTCGTTCGACGCCAAGGTCACCGGCAGCCCGTTCGTCCTGCCCGGCGGCAAGGTGTCGGTCGCGGTCGGCGGCGGCACGCGCAAGGAATTGCTGAGCGGTACGCCCGACCCGAACGGCTACGTCCATGCCAATCCCAATTACTGCAACGACGGCAGCGGCGCGTTGATCGTCAATCCGTCGACGTGGATCGGCGGGCAGCAGGCCGATCCGTTCCCGGTCGCGTGCTCGACCGCGGCGGCAGGATCGCAGACGCCGCACGGGCGCACGATCAATTCGGTCTTCGGCGAGGCGCGCATCCCCATCACCGGGGGCGACTTCAGCCTGCCGGGTCTGCGCGAGTTCGACCTGATCGGCGCGGTCCGCTACGAGCATTACAGCGACGCCGGCGGCTCGACGGTACCCAAGATCGGCTTCTTCTGGCAGCCTTTCGACAAGAGCCTGACGTTCCGCGGCACCTATTCGCGCTCGTTCACCGCGCCGCCGCTCTATCAGGAATACGGTCCGGTCAACAATCGCCTCGCCGGGCCGGGGATCATCCCCGCCGCCTTTCCGGGGCTCGCGGCCGGCCTCTCGCCGGTTCAGGACGGCGTCAATCCGGGGTTGCAGCCGGCGAAGGCGCAGACCTATTCGATCGGCGGCGTGTTCAAGCCGGCGTTCGTTCCGCACCTACGGATCGAGGCCGACTATAGCTTCGTCAAGGAGGCCGGCTTCCCCGGCGGTATCGGGTTCAGCAACATCTTCCTCGACGTCAACCAGAACGGTGCCGCCTCGATCTTCGCCGCCAATATCGCGAAGGGCAACTTCCCGGGCCAGCCGGGCGCGACGCCGTTCGCCAACCCGGGCGACCTGCGCGCCTACCTCGCCGCCGATCCGGCGAACTACAATAATGTTTATGCGATCGACCGGTTCACCAATCTCGGCGGTATCCGCGTCCGTACGGTCAACGCCAACATCGACTATTCGGTGCCGACCAGCCGCTTCGGCAACTTCGAGGTCAATTCCGCAATCGCCTATTTTATCAGCTACAAGTTCCAGGTCATTCCGCAGCAGAGCTTCTACGAATATGCCGGCACCGCGACCAACGGCGGTACCGGCGTCCAGGGAATCCTGCCCAAGTTCCGCTCGTACACGACGCTCGACTGGTCGCTCGGCCGCTTCGACGTCGTCCTCGGCAACACCTATGTCTCGGCGGTGACCGATCTCGGCGTCGGTGGAATCACCTACGAGACGAACGCCGCCAAGACGCCGCCGACGTCGTTTGCCGGGCGCATCAAGCCGTACACGGCGTTCGACCTGCGCGTCGCCTATACGGTCCGCGACCGCGAGGGTCATCCAAGCGGCTTCTCGCTGGCGGTCGGGGCGAACGACCTGTTCAACCGGATGCCGCCGGTGTCGACCAACGTCTTCACCTCGAGTGCGGCGTACACCGACAACACCGCCGACGTTTCGACCTATTCGCCGATCGGTCGACTGATCTATGTGCAGGCGTCGGTGAAGTTCTAGGGGCTCGAGGTCGGCGGCTGCATGTCTTTTCTCCCGCCGATTTCGCCGTGCCTGCCGCGCCTTGCCGCGCTGCTGCTGGCCGGGGCAGCGAGCGGCTGCTCGCACTACGCAGCCGACCCGCCGCGGTCGCCGGGCGAGGTCTTCGCCGCGCCCGACGTCGCCGGGCTGTCCGTCGCGGCGGCGGCGATCGATCGACCGTTCCTCACCGCGCAGGCGGTGGACCTCAATGCACCGCTGACGCTCGACGCGCTGGCGGTCATCACCGTGCTCGAAAGCCCCGACCTCAAGGCGCTTGCGGGCGAAGACCGGCGTCAGCGACGCGCAGGCGTTCGCGGCGCGGCTGCTGCCCGACCCGACAGCCCAATTTGGGTTCGACCAGCGCCTGTCGGGGCCCGATCCGTTCAACGGCTTCTCGGGGCAGATCGCCTTCGACCTCAATCAGCTGCGGTTGCGGCGGGTAACGCGCGTGCAGCAGGCCGCGACGCGGCAGCAGGTGCGGCTCGACCTTGCCTGGGCCGAGTGGCAGGCGGCGGGCCAGGCGCGGCTGCTCGGCGTGCGTATCGTCGCGCTGACAAAGGCTTCGGCGCTGGCCCGGGCGAGCGCCGCGCAGGCGGCGGCGGTGCTCGACACCGCGATGCGCGCCGCCGGGCGCGGTGACATCGCCGGGGCCGAGCTCGATAGCCGGCGGCAGGCCGCGCTCGACGCCGCCGACAAGGCGCGCACCGCCGACAGCGCGCTCGTCGCGGCGCGCGGCGACCTCAACAAGCAGCTCGGTCTGCCGCCCGCGACGGTGCTGCGGATCGCGCCGCCGCCGCCAGCGCCGCCGCTGCCGCCGGCGGCAAGCCTCGTCGCCCTGGCGCTCGACCGGCGGCTCGACCTCGCCGCGCTGCGCGCCGGCTACGAGGCGCAGGAGGCCGAGACGCACAAGCAGGTCCTCGAGCAGTTTCCGACGCTGACGCTCGGCCTGTCCGGGGTGCGCGACACGGCGAACAACCGGACGCTTGGGCCGCAGGTCGGCTTCACCCTGCCGCTGTGGAACCGTAACCGCGGCGGCATCGCCGTCGCCAGCGCGACCCGCACCCAGCTCAAGGCCGAATACGAGGCGCGGTTGTTCGCGACGCGCGCCGACATCACCGATGCGGTCGTGAACGTCGAGACGTCGCGGCGGCAGCGCGACGCGCTCGCGGCCGCCCTGCCGCCGCTCGAACGCTATGCGGCGGCGACGGTCCGCGCGGGTGAGCGCGGCGACCTGCCGCGCGCGACCGGCGAGGCGGCGACGCAGGCGGTGCGCGACCGCCGGCTCGCGCTCGTCACGCTCGACCAGACGATCGCCGAGCAGACCGTCGCCCTCGAACTTCTCACCGGCACCGTGCGCGAAGGATGGACCCGATGATCCGGTTGACGCCCCGACTGGGCGGGACATTCGTGCTGCTGATGGCTGGATGCTCGGCCCCGCCGGCCGAGGAGAAGGCCCCCGATCCGGTTGCCACGGTGCGGACGGCGGTGGCGACGACCGGCGCGGCGCCGCGGACGGTCGCGCTCTACGGCACGGCCGAAGCCGGGCCCGGAGCCGAGCGCGCGCTTGCGATCGAGGTCGAGGCGCGGCTGACGCGGATCGTCGCGCCGAACGGGACCGCGGTTGGCGCCGGACAGGTCGTCGCCGTCCTCGCGCCCACCCCGACGGCGCGGCTCGATGCGACCAAAGCGGCAACCGATCTGGCGGCCGCGCGGCTCGCGCTCGCGCGCGCACAGCGGCTGCGGGCCGACGGGCTGATGGCCGATGCCGACGTCGAGACCGCGCGGACGGCGGCGGCGAGCGCGGCGGCGACGCTGTCGGCAAGCGCGCAGCGCACCGCGTCGCTCACCCTCCGCGCCCCCGCCGCCGGCACCGTCCAGGCACTGACCGCGCGGCCCGGCGACATCGTCGCGGCGGGCGTCGCGGTAGCGACCTTGGCGACGCACGGCGAGGTCCGCGCGCGCTTCGGCATCGATCCCGCGCTCGCCGGCAGTATCCACGCGGGGCAGCCGCTCCGCGTCACCGGTCCCGGCGGCGGCGGCGTCACGGCAGTCGTCACCGGCGTCGATCCGCAGGTCGACCCGACGACGCGGCTCGCGTCGGTCTTCGCGCGCCTGCCCGCCGGGAGCCGCATCGGCCCGGGCGAGACCCTCCGCGCGGACGTGTCGAGCGGCGGCGGCGCGGTCGCGGGCGTCGTCGTGCCTTACGCCGCTCTGCTCGACGATGGCGGGCGCAGCTATGTCTTCGTCGTGCAGGGCGGCGTCGCCCATGCGCGCGACGTCGTGCCGGGGAATTCCAGCGGCGACAGCGTCGTCGTCGCGCGCGGCCTTGCACCGGGCGATCGCGTCGTCGTCAGCGGCGGCACGGCGCTCGACGACGGCATGAAGGTCCGGGAAGCCGCCAAGTGATGCCGGTGGCCGACGCCGCGCTGCGCCCGCCGGCGCTTCGCCGTCATGCGCGGTCGATCTGGCTGCTCGTCGCGCTCGTCACGCTCGCCGGGGTGATCGGGGCCGCCAAACTGCCGGTGACGCTGTTCCCGCACATCGACTATCCGCGCGTCGTCGTCGCGATCGATGCCGGCGACCGCGACATCGGCGCGATGGCGGCGGCGGTGACACGTCCTGCCGAGATCGCGCTGCGCCAGATTCCCGGCGTCACCCAGGTCCGCTCGACGACGAGCCGCGGCACCGCCGAGGTGTCGCTGACGTTTGCCTGGGGCGACGACATGGTCGCCGCCACCCAGGCGACGCAAGGGGCGCTGGCGACGATCCTGCCCGACCTGCCGCCGGGCACGCGCTTCACCGTCCGCCGTTCCGACCCGACGATCTTTCCGGTCTACGGCGTGTCGCTGACTTCGCCGCAGCGGAGCGGGGTCGAGCTGCAGACGATCGCGCGGCTCAAGCTGCGGCCGCTGCTGTCGGCCATCCCCGGCGTCGCCGGGGTCGATGTGCTGGGCGGCGGGACGCCCGAGATCGAGGTCGAGGCCGACCCCGCCCGGCTGCGCGCGCTCGGCCTGACCAGCGCCGACCTGGCGACGGCGCTGGCCGCGTCGAACAGCGTGACCGCCGTCGGCCGGATCGAGGACCGCCACCGCCTGTACCTGTCGCTGGTCGAGAACCGGCTCGTCAGCGAAGCCGACATCGCCGCCGTGCCGGTCAAGGCCGGGACCACCGGCGGGGCCGGCGTCGTCACCCTCGGCCAGGTCGCGACCGTGCGCCGCGCGCCCGCGCCGGTCTACACGCGCGTCACGGCGAACGGTACCGACGCGGTGCTGATCAACGTCCGCCAGACGCCCGCCGCCGACGCCATCGCGCTCGTCGCCGCGGTGCAGGCCAAGATGCGCAGCGCCGGCCTGCCCGCCGACATCAAGGTCAGCCCGTTCTACGACCAGTCCGAACTCGTCACCGACGCCGCGACCTCGGTCCGCGACGCGATCTTGCTCGGTGCGGTCCTCGCGGGGCTGGTCCTGTTCGCTTTCCTGCGCAGCTGGCGACTGATGGTCATCACCGCGAGCCTGCTGCCGGCGGTGCTCGCCGCGACATGTCTCGCGCTGTTCGCCTTCGGCATGAGCTTCAACATGATGACCCTCGGCGGCATGGCGGCGGCGGTCGGCCTCGTCGTCGACGACGCCGTCGTCATGCTCGAACATCTCGTCCGCCGGTTGCAGGAAGCGCACGGTCCCGACGGGCGGGCCGACGCCACCGGGCGACCGTCGATGCTGGGGGCAGCGCGCGAGATGGCGCGGCCGCTGTTCGGCTCGACACTCGCGACGATCGTCGTCTTCCTGCCGCTCGCGTTCATCAGCGGCGTCACCGGCGGCTTCTTCAAGGCACTCGCGGTGACGATGGTCGCGGCGCTCGGCGTCAGCCTCGTCTACGCGCGCTACGCCCTCCCGCTGATCGCCGATGGCTGGCTGACGAACAAGGACGCCGAAGCCGCCGAACGCGCCGAGCGTTTCACCGGCGGTATCACCCGCCGCTATGCCGCGGTGACGACGCGCCTGCTCGCGCGACCGGGGCTGTTCGTCGCCGTCGCCGCGTTGCTGCTCGCCGGGGTCGGCGCGTTCTCGTGGCTCCACGTCCAATCTGGATTCATGCCGAAGATGGACGAGGGCGGCTTCATCCTCGACTACAAGGCCAAGCCCGGTGCCGCGCTCGGCGACACCGACCGGCTGCTGCGCCAGGTCGAGGCCATCGTTCGAGCGACGCCCGAGGTGGCGAGCTATTCGCGGCGCACGGGTGTCCAGCTCGGCGGCGGCCTGAGCGAACCCGACGAGGGCGACTTCTTCATCCGCCTCAAGAACGGCAGCCGCCGCCCGATCACCACCGTGATGAGCGAGATTGCCGCCAAAATCGCCGGCCAGGTCCCCGGGCTCCAGGTCGAGACTGCGCAGCTGATGGAAGACCTGATCGGCGACCTGACGGCGGTGCCGCAGCCGATCGAGGTCAAGCTGTTCGGCGACGATGCCGACGAGCTCGCCGGCGCGGCGAAGAAGGTCGCTGCCAGTATCGGTACCATCCCGGGTGTCGTCGAGGTCAACAACGGGCTGCGCGTCGCCGGCGATGCGGTGACGATCGACGTCGACCGCGGCGCGGCCGCCCTCGCCGGGCTCGACCCCGATGCCGTCGCCAAGCAGGTCACCGCGGAGATCGAGGGCAGCATCGCAACCCAGGTTCGCGCGGGCGAGGACGTGATCGACGTCCGCGTCCGCCTGCCGCGCGATCAGCGCCAGCGCACCGATGCCCTCGCCGCGCTGCCGCTGCGCGCGACGGACGGGCGGCTGGTCACGCTCGGGCAGGTGGCCAGGATCGGCATTGCCGCCGGCCAGCGTCAGATCACCCGCGAAAACCTCGCCCCGTTCATCCCGATCACCGCGCGGCTCGAAAACCGCGACCTCGGCAGCGCGGTCAAGGCGGTCCAGGCCAAGGTCGCGGGGCTGCACCTGCCGGGGTCGATCCGCGTCGAGTATGGCGGTCTGTACGAGCAGCAGCAGAAGTCGTTCACCGACCTCGCCGGCGTGTTCGCCGCCGCGCTGCTGCTCGCCGCGCTGCTGCTGACGTTCCTGTTCGAACGCTGGGCGTTCACGGTTGCGGTGATCGCCACCGTCCTGCTGTCGGCGTGCGCCGTCCTCGCCGGGCTGTGGCTGACGGGCACCGAGCTCGACATCTCGGCGCTGATGGGGCTGACGATGGTCGTCGGTATGCTGACCGAGCTGGCGATCTTCTACCTCGCCGAGATCGCGACCGACGCCGCGATCACCGTCCCCGTCCTGCTCGCGGCGGGGAGGGCGCGGCTGCGCCCGATCCTGATGTCGGCGCTGATCGCGATCCTGACCCTGCTCCCCTTGGCGCTCGGCCTCGGGCGTGGGTCGGGGCTGCAGACGCCGCTGGCGATCGCGATCATCTTCGGCCTCGGCGTCGGCGCCGTCCTCATCGTGATGCTGCTGCCGGCGATCCTGTTGCTGTTCGGGTGGGCGGAGCGAAGCAGCCGTCGCGGCAGTCGACCGTAGGATCACGGGGCGATCAGATGGCGGTTGCCCAGCGAACCGGATCGCGTGCGTTCCGCGTGGTGACCCCTACGGGAATCGAACCCGTGCTTCAGCCGTGAAAGGGCCGCGTCCTAACCGCTAGACGAAGGGGCCGTGCGGTGGTTCGGGCTAGTCAACCCATGCCAGATCGTCAAGGTGAAGCTCGGCCGCGGGGGTCCGGCCCCAGTCGTCCCGCTGGACGCGCCCCGCGACGACGCACCACCGCCCGACTGCCCCGGCGAGCGCCGCCCCCAGCGGCGTGTCGCCGTGCCTGAACGCCATCGCCTTCACGCGCGCGCCGTCGCCGCCGACGAGGATCGCGCGGACATGATTGTCGCCGACGGCATCGGCCTTGGCCACCCGCCACGGTCCGCTGGCGACGCGCGGGTGCGGCCAGCCCTGGCCGTACGGCCCGGCGGCATCGAGCGCGTCGGCGAGATCGACGCACACCCCCGCAGGGGCGAGTGCGGCGTCGAGCGTCAGGACGCGGCTCGTCCCCGCCCGGCCGACATCGCCGCCGAGCCGCGCATCGAGGAACGCCGTGAACTCGTCCAATCGCGCCGCGTCGATCGTCAGCCCCGCCGCCATCGCGTGACCGCCGCCCGCGATCAGCAGCCCGGCGTCCTTGGCGGCGAGGATCGCGCTCCCCAGGTCGACGCCCGGGATCGACCGGCCCGAGCCCTTGCCGATGGTGCCGCCGGCGCTGCCCCCATCTCCGCTCCCCTCGAGCGCGACGACGATCACGGGCTTCTTCAGCCTGTCCTTCAGCCGGCTGGCGACGATGCCGATCACCCCCGGGTGCCAGCCGCCGCCGGCGATCACCGCCACCGCGGTGTTGTCGGCGCGCGGCGCGAGTGCGGCCGCCTCGTCGGTCACCGCCGTCTCGACGGCGCGGCGCGCGAGGTTGAGTGCGTCGAGTTCGGCGGCGAGCGCGCGCGCCTCGTCGGCGTCGTCGGTCGTCAGCAGCCGGACGCCGAGATCGGACTTGCCGACGCGGCCGCCGGCGTTGATCCGCGGGCCGAGCGCGAAGCCGAGATCGCGGCACGTCGGCGCGCGGTCGATCCCGGCGACTGCGGCGAGCGCCGCCAGACCCGGGTTGCGCCGCGCCGCCAAGACCTTGAGCCCCTGCGCGACGAAGGCGCGGTTGAGCCCGGTCAGCGGCACGACGTCGGCGACCGTGCCGAGCGCGACGAGGTCGAGGCGCGCCATCAGGTCGGGAGCGGAGCGATCGACGAACCAGCCGCGGAGGCGCAGCGCGCGGACCACGGCGACGGCGACGAGGAAGCTCATGCCGACCGCGGCGAGATGGCCGAACGCCGCCCCATCGCCCTCGTCGAGCCGCCGCGGGTTGACCACGGCGAGCGCCGGCGGAAGCGCGGTCGACGCCTGGTGGTGGTCGACGACGATGACCTCGACGCCCGCTTCGCGCGCGGCGGCCAGCGCATCGAACCCCTGCGTGCCACAGTCGACGGTGACGATCAGCGTCGCGCCGGCGCCGCCGAGCGCGGTCATCGCCGCGGGCGATGGGCCATAGCCCTCGAGCAGCCGGTCGGGGATGTAGGCGGTGGCAACCCCGCCGCAGTCGCGGATAACGCGGATCAGCAGCGCCGCGCTCGTCGCACCATCGACGTCGTAGTCGCCGAAGACGACGACGGGCTCGGCGTTCTCGATCGCGGTCGCGATGCGCGCGCACGCCACGTCCATGTCGCGGAAGATCGACGGGTCGGGGAGCCAGTCGCGGAGCTTTGCCGCGCGCAGCCGGTCGAAATCCTCGCGCGCCGCCCCGCGGGCGCGGAACAGCTGCGCGAGCAGGTCGTCGTCGCCGGCCGGATCGGGCGTGACCCCGCCGCGCCACGCCCAGCTCTGCCCGAGAACCGAGGCGGCGACGTCGAAGACGTGGGGGGAGGGTGGCGGCACGCGCGAGGCTTAGGGCCTCGCCGGCCGCCACTCAACCGTCAGACGGTAACCGTCGTCCGCCGCCGCCGGGCGAGGACGCCGACGGTGCCGAAGCCGGCGACGAGCAGCGCCCAGCTCGCCGGCTCGGGGACCGCGCCGACCGTCGGGGTGACCGTGCGGGTGAAGGTGCACGTCGGGCTCTGGTCAGGGCAGGTCGAGGCGAAGGTCAGCAGCGCGGTCGAATTGGCGACGGACGGGTCCCTGATCTGGAAATTGACCGCTGCGCCGTTGAAGGCGTAGACGCCCGCCGCCGCGCGGCCGTTGTTGGGCACAAACGTTCCGATCAGGAACGAATAGGACGCCCCCGGCCCGAGGTCGAAGTTCGACGGCGTGACGAACGCGGGCGGGTCGAAGTTGAAGTCGAAGTGATAGGGTCCATTCGACGTCCCGCAGTCGCCGGTGAAGCTGTCCGAGCAGCTGATCAACTCGTTGAACAGCCGGTCGGTGTAGGCGGCGGGGTCGTAGCCCGCCGCGGTGATGTCGGCGTCGCTCAGCCCCGAGGTCAGCTGCGCATCGGGGCCGGTGGTGACCGCCTCGGTCGAGGTGTTGGTGACCGTGAGGAAGACCGGGATCGACGCGACGTCGGTGACGGTGCCCGTCAGCTGGTCGAACGTCAGCGTGCCGAAGGCGCGCGCGTCGGCGGCACCGGCCGTTCCCAAGGCGAGGGCAGCGGTCACCGCGACCTGCGTAAGCTTGATCATTGTCGAACCCCTTTGGCTGAAGCAAATCACCACGGTCGCGCCGGCCGAGGCCGTGTCGCGGACCGCGCAGCCTCGTCGGCTGCCGCCGCTATGGCGACAAGCCGCAATGCGGGGCAGGGTAGGACAAATCGGGACACGGGAGCGGGGAGGTCAGCGCGTGCGGTTGAACGCCTGTACCGCGGGGTCGCCGCGCCACGCGCGGAGCTCGGGATCGTTGACGATGTACGTGGTGGCCGACTCGTCGCGCGCTCGCGATATGGCGAGCCAGTGGAGCAGCCCAGCGCGGTCACCGGCCAGCGCGCGGAACCGCGCGACGGTCGCGGCCGTGCCCGTGCCGCCGGCGAAGGCGGCTTCGGCGTCGGCCGTTAACTGCGCGAGCATCGCCGCTCGCCCACCGCTCGCCAGGGCGCGGCGCGCGGTAGCGAGGCCCGCGAGTCCGGCGGTCTGGCCGCGCAGGCGCAGCGCCGTCGCCTGCTCGTCGAGGTAGCCGCGGTCGTCGCCGGCGACGAGATCGGTCATGGCGAGGTAGCGATGACCCGCGGTCAGACCCGGGTCGAGGACGACAAACCGGCGAAGCGCCGCCTGCGCCGTCGCGACGTGGCCGGCGCACAGAGCGATGAAGGCCGCATCGGCGACGATCGCATGGTTGTCGGGTTCGAGCGCCTGCGCCCGGACGATCTCGCGGGTGGCGGTGGCGGCGTCGCCGGTGGCGATCGCGGCCGTAGCGTACCAGTGGTGCGCCTTGGCGCTGCCGGGTTCGCGCGCGACCGCCTGCCGGAACGCCGCAAGTCCCCCGGCATGGTCGCGGGCCCACCAGAAATCGACGAATGCCCGGTCGAGCCACGCGTCGGCGAGCCCCGGGTCGAGCGCGAGCGCCGCGCGCGCGGCATGGCCGGCGGCGGGAAAGGCGACCGGATCAGGCACCGTGCCGAACTCGCGCGACATCAGGTGCGCCTCGGCGAGCGCGGCATAGGCCGGCGCGCGGTCGGGGAAGCGCCGGGTCAGCGCCTCGAAGTCGCGGGTCGCGGCGGCGATCCCGTCCGGCGACCGGGTCGCCAGCGCAAAGCGGGCGGCGAGCCACTGCTGTTCCGCCGCGGCGTCATCGGCATAGGCCGCAACTGGGGCCGCCGGCGGCGGCGCGCGTGCGGCGGGCGGGACCGGGGAGAGGCGCACCGCCGTGATCGCGACCACGGCGGCTACGGCGGCGGCCGCGCCCCAGCGCCGGAAACGCGCCGGCGGCGGGACCGTGGTCGATGCGCCGACGGGAGCTGCGGGCGGGGGCGGCTCGACGGGGACGGCGGTGGATCCGGGAGCCGCGAGCCACGCGCGAAGCTCGTCGCGGCTGGCCCACACGGTCGCGCTCCCCTCGCCGGGCAGGCGGCGGACGGGCAGACCGCGTGCGTTTTCCCACCGCTTGGCGGTGCGCGCGTCGACGCCGAGAAAGGCGCCGATCGCCTTCCAGCCGACCACACGCTCGCTCTGCACGCTGTCCGCCACCCTCGTCCCCCACCGCGGACGCAACCGTTGACGACAGGTTACCACGCCGCGGGAACACAATCGAGCGGCGATCGGATCGGAGGAGACGCTGCGGGTGACGTCCGAAAACCGCCAGACGGCCGCGCGACCACGCGCTACACCACCGCCATGACGACGCTCGACCCCGCGACCTGCTATGCCGCCATCGCCGCGCGCGACCCCGCCGCAGACGGGCGCTTCTTCACCTGCGTGCGGACGACGAAGATCTTCTGCCGGCCCGTGTGCCCGGCGCGGACGCCGCTGGCGAAGAACGTCACCTTCGTCGCCACCGCCGCCGACGCGCTCGCCGCCGGCTACCGCGCGTGCAAGCGGTGCCGCCCCGACGCCGCGCCGGGCAGCGCGGCGTGGACGGGGACGGCGGCGAGCGTGCGGCGCGCGCTCGACCTGATCGACGCCGGGGGGCTCGACGACACCGGCGTCGATCGCCCTCGGCGACCGGCTCGGGCTCGGCGAGCGGCAGGTGCGGCGGCTGTTCGTGCGCCACCTCGGCGCGCCGCCGGTCGCGGTGGCCCAGGCCAAGCGCCTCGCCGAGGCCAACCGCCTGATCGACGCCGACACCCTGCCGCTGGCCGAGGTCGCGCTCGCCGCCGGCTTCGGCAGTGTCCGCCGCTTCAACGAACTCTATCGCGCGGTCCACGGCGAAACGCCCGCCGCGCGCCGCGCCCGTACGAGGAGATCTGCCATGCACCTGACCCTGTCGCGCTACGCCGCCCCGGAAGCCGAACTGCTGATCGTCACCGACGGCGACACGCTCCGCGCGCTCGACTTTGCCGACTACGAACCGCGGATGCGGACGCTGCTCGCGCGCCACTACGGTGCGGTAGAGCTGACCGACGGCCCGCTGCCGGCGAGCATCGCCACCGCTCTCGACGCGTACTTCGCCGGCGACCTCACCGCGCTCGATGCGATCCCCGTAGCGACCGGCGGCAGCGACTTCCAGCGGTCGGTGTGGGCGGCGCTGCGGGCGATCCCGGCGGGGACGACGACCGGCTATGGGGCGCTCGCCGCGACACTCGGCAAGCCCGGCGCGGCGCGCGCGGTCGGCCTCGCCAACGGCTCGAACCCGATCGGCATCGTCGTGCCCTGCCACCGGGTGATCGGCGCGAACGGCAAACTGACCGGCTACGCCGGCGGTGTCGGCCGCAAGGAATGGCTGCTGAAGCATGAAGGCGCGCTGCCGGCGGTCGATCGGCGGCATGGTTCGTCGGGTCCCCGCCTGGTATAGTCGTCCGCCGTATGGGAGAGCCGCTCATGCCGACCGTCGCCACCTGCCTGTGGTTCGCCGACGACGGCGAGGCGGCAGCACGCTTCTACGTCTCGCTGCTGCCGGGGTCGTCGATCGACCGCGTCGTGTGCAGCCCGATCGACTATCCGGCGGGGCGCGCGGGCGACGTGCTGCTCGTCGAGTTCACCCTCGCCGGCCACGCGATGCAGGCGCTCAACGGCGGCGCGGGGACGCCGCACTCGAACGCCGCGTCGATCGCGGTCGAGTGCGAGACGCAGGCCGACGTCGACCGGCTGTGGGATGCGCTCCTAGCCGACGGCGGCAAGCCGGTGGCGTGCGGCTGGCTCAACGACCGTTGGGGCGTGCCGTGGCAGGTCGTGCCGGCGGTGATGACCCGCCTGCTCGCCGACCCCGATCCGGCACGCGCCGGGCGGGCAATGGCGGCGATGATGACGATGGTCAAGCTCGACGCCGCGGCGATCGCGGCAGCGGCAGGATAGGAGCGCGGCCGCGCTCAGACGAACTCAACGATCACCGCATCGACCGCGAGGCTGTCGCCGACCGCCGCCCGCACTTCCTTCACCGTGGCCGCTTTCTCGGCGCGCAGGATGTTCTCCATCTTCATCGCCTCGATCGTCGCGACCGGCTGCCCCGCCTCGACCCGGTCGCCGGGCGCAACGAGCAGCGACACGAGCAGCCCCGGCATCGGCGAAACGACGAAGCGCGACAGGTCGGCCGGCGCCTTGACGAGCATATGCGTCGACAGCATCGCCGCGCGCGGGGTCAGGACGCGGACGTCGACGTGGCGGCCGCCGGTGGTCAGGCGGTAGCCGACCCCGCGCTTGTCGACCGCGACGGCGGCCGTTCCCGACCAGCCGTCGATGCTTTCGATCTTGGCGACGAACAGCGGCTCACCGATACGCCACTCGGTCGTCACGCGGACTTCGCCCGCCTGTTCGCCGACGCGGGCGTCGCCGGGGGCAGGCGGGATGCCGCCGATCAGCAGTTCGAAGGCGTCACCGGTCGCCAGCACGTTGACCGGAACCCACATCGGTCCGAGGTCGGCCGGCGCGTTCGGGCTGCGCACGGCGACGACCCAATCTTCGCCGAATACCGCGCCATGCCCCGACAGCTGGCCGTCGATGAGCTGCGCCCGTTCGACCTCGACCGCGTTCATCACCGCCGCCGCGGCGATCGTTGCCACGAGCCCCTTGTCCGAATTGCGGGCACCGTGGAAGCCTTGCGCGTACTCCTCGGCGATGAACGCCGTCGTCACCTCCTCGCCGGCGACGAAGCGCGGGTGCGCCATGACCGCGGCGAGAAAGTCGATGTTGTGGCCGATGCCGCGGATCAGGTAGCGGTCGAGCGCTTCGCTCTGCTTCGCGATCGCCTCGGCGCGGGTCGGTGCGTGGGTGATCAGCTTGGCGATCATCGGGTCGTAGAAGCGGCTGATTTCGCTGCCCTCGACGACGCCGGTGTCGACGCGGACGCCCGGCAGGTCGGGGGCGACGTACGTCCGCAGCCGCCCGATCGACGGCAGGAAGCCGCGGTACGGGTCCTCGGCATAGATCCGCGTCTCGATCGCATGGCCGTCGAGCCGCACGTCGGACTGCGTAAACCCCAGCGGCTCCCCCGCCGCGACCCGGATCATCGCCTCGACGAGGTCGATGCCGGTGATCGCCTCGGTCACCGGATGCTCGACCTGGAGGCGGGTGTTCATCTCGAGGAAGTAGAAGCTGCGGTCCGCGCCCGCGATGAACTCGACCGTCCCCGCGCTCGTGTAGCCGACGCCGCGCGCCAGCGCGACGGCCTGCTCGCCCATCGCGCGGCGCATCTCCGGAGTGACGAACGGCGAGGGGGCCTCCTCGACGACCTTCTGGTGGCGGCGCTGGATCGAGCAGTCGCGCTCGTTCAGGTAGACGATGTTGCCGTGGGCATCGCCGAGCACCTGGATTTCGATGTGGCGCGGCTGCTCGATGAACTTCTCGATGAACACCCGGTCGTCGCCGAAGCTCGCCTTGCCCTCCCGCCTGGTCGCCTCGAAGCCGTCGCGGACGTCGGCCTCGGACCACGCCAGCCGCATCCCCTTGCCGCCGCCGCCGGCCGACGCCTTCATCATCACCGGATAGCCGATCTCGCCCGCGATGCGCACCGCATGATCGGTGTCGTCGATCTCGCCGACGAACCCCGGCACGACCGAGACCCCCGCGGCCTTGGCGAGCTTCTTCGAATTCGATCTTGTCGCCCATCGCCGCGATCGCAGCGGCCGGCGGCCCGATGAAGGCGATGCCCTTCGCCGCGAGCGCCTCGGGGAACCACGCGCGCTCGGACAGGAACCCGTACCCCGGGTGGACCGCCTGCGCGCCGGTCGCGAGGCACGCCTCGACGATGGCATCGCCGAGCAGATAGCTCTCCGCCGCCGGCGGCGGCCCGAGCCGCACCGCCTCGTCGGCCATCGCGACATGGAGCGCCCCCGCATCGGCGTCGGAATAGACCGCAACGGTCGCGATGCCCATCGCCCGCGCCGAGCGGATGACCCGGCACGCGATCTCGCCGCGGTTGGCGATGAGGATTTTTGAGAACATAGGCGCAGCGCGGCCCCCGCTACCGAAGAAGTTGCGCAGCGACTTCTACGGGAGCGGGCGACTCGCGCAAGCCCGGCCGGCGGGGCGGCGGGGCAGCGCCGCCGACCCCGTCCGACGACGCGGGCTTTGCCCGCGGCGCGACGCGGCCTTGGCTGATGGTGAAAGTCCGGCACGCGCTTTCACCATCAGCCACGGACTCGCGCAAGCCCGGCCGGCGGGGCGGCGGGGCAGCGCCGCCGACCCCGTCCGACGACGCGGGCTTTGCCCGCGCCCCCGCCCTGCGCCACCGTACCAAGTAAAAGGAAAGCAGCAACGTACTGGACAACGCCGTAAACACACGCTTTACACGAGACGACTTGGGGCAAGGGGCGATCGTCAATGACCACGGCTTTTCGACAGGCGACTGCCGCCGCCGTTCTCGCTGCCGCCCTGCTGGCCGCCGCTCCGGCCCTCGCTGGCGATGCCCGCGCCTATGCCGTCGTCCAGAACGGCGACTTCGGCGTCCTCGACCTCGCGACGGGGGCCTTCACCTTCCGCGGCAACGCCGGCATCGGCCAGGTCGCCGGGCTCGGGGCGGGGGCCGGCGGCACGCTGTACGGCGTCACGACCCACGGTCATCAGCTCTACCGCATCGACCCCGCGACCGGCGGCGCGACGGCGGTCGGCGCCGCTGTCGCCGTCGACTACCTCGCCTTCGGTTCGACGACGACCGCGCTTTACGGCTATGGCTACGACCGCATCCTGTACCGGATCGACGCCGCCACCGGGGCGGCGACCGCGCTCGGCGCGACCGGCGTCCCCACGACCGGCTATTTCGGCTTCTCGGCGGGGTCAGCGACGCTGTACGAGGTCCACGACGCCGAGCTTTATGCGATCGACCAGGCGGACGGAGCTGCCACCGCGCTCGGCCAGTCGGCGAGCGGGCGCTTCGGCGCCGCGGTGAGCGTCGGCGGCGTCCTCTATGCCGCGTCCGACCTCCCGCAGGCGGTCTACACCCTCGACCCGGCGACCGGAGCCGGCACCGCCGTCGCCCCGATCACCGGCACGACCCAGATCGTCTACGGCCTCGCCCCCGGCGTTCCCGAGCCTGCCGCGTGGACGCTGCTCCTCGCCGGTTTCGCCGTCGTCGGCACCGCGCTCCGCCGCCGTCCGCGGGCGAGCATCGCCGGGTAGGAGCGCGCGCCGCGGCGCCAGCTTTTTCGAGACCGGGCTTCACGCCAAGGTTCCGCGCACCCAGATTTTGACGCTCGCCGAGCCATTCCAGGGCAGGCGACCGACCGTGCCCAGCGTCAACCCGGCGACGTTCAAGGCCGCCCGCACGAGGCTGCGACCGGGCGGGGGGTGCTCGACCTGTAGGGTTGCGCCGTGACCCGTTCATCTTCGATCTGCCGTGCGATTGTGCAGGGGCGGCGAGTTCTCGTTTTGCCTAAGTCTATGGATTGCCGTGTGTGTCGTGAACAGCGGGTGCCGCGGAGCGTGCAGGGTAGGGCGCACGAGGGTGCACGGGGCGGCTCGGCGGCGCGGCGCCGTCGGATGGGTTCGGCGGAAGTATTCGCCGCACCGCTCGCCGGCTTTGCGCGAGTCCCTATCCAGTTGACGATTGCGAAGAGCAATCCTCGGCTAGGTGCGGCCGCGCTACAGCGGAATATTATCGTGCTTCTTCCACGGGTTAGCCAGACTCTTCGTCTTCAGCTTGGATAGCCCCAGCGCGATCCGGCGGCGGGTCGAATGCGGCATGATCACCTCGTCGATGAAGCCCATCGACGCCGCGACGAAGGGGTTGGCGAACCGCGCCTCATATTCCTTTGTCTTTTCAGCGATTTCTTCGGGACTTTTGCCGCGGAAGATGATCTCCACCGCGCCCTTCGCCCCCATCACCGCGATCTCCGCCGTTGGCCACGCATAGTTGAGATCGCCACGCAAATGCTTTGACGCCATGACGTCGTACGCGCCGCCATAGGCCTTGCGAGTAATCACCGTGATCTTGGGCACCGTGGCTTCGGCATAGGCGAACAACAGTTTCGCCCCGTTCTTGATGATCCCGTTATGCTCCTGCGCGACACCTGGCAGGAACCCGGGCACATCGACGAAGGTGACGATCGGAATATTGAACGCGTCGCAGAACCGCACGAATCGACCCGCCTTTTTCGACGCGGCGATATCGAGGCAACCGGCGAGGACAAGGGGTTGGTTCGCCACGATCCCGACCGTCGACCCCTCGATCCGCGCGAAGCCGATCAGGATGTTCCCGGCGTGCGCCGGCTGCAGCTCAAAGAACTCGCCATCGTCCGCCACCTTGGCGATTAGCTCATGCATATCATAGGGTTGCGTCGCCGAAGCGGGGACTAGCGTGTCGAGGCTCGGCTCGACCCGGTCGGCCGGGTCAGAGGAAGGACGAAAGGGGACGCCGCCACGATTGTCCGACGGCAGGAAGTCGAAGAACAGTCGCGTCCGCAGTAACGCCTCGACATCGTCTTCGAGCGCGAGGTCGGCGACTCCGGACCGCGTGGTATGCGTCACTGCCCCGCCGAGTTCTTCCTGCGTAACCACCTCGTTCGTAACGGTTTTCACCACGTCGGGCCCGGTCACGAACATGTAGCTCGAATCCTTGACCATGAAGATGAAGTCGGTCATCGCCGGGCTGTACACCGCCCCCCCAGCGCACGGTCCCATGATCAATGAAATCTGCGGGATAACGCCGGAAGCTAAGACATTACGTTGAAACACCTCGGCATATCCGCCGAGGCTGGCGACCCCCTCCTGGATGCGCGCGCCGCCGCTGTCGTTGAGCCCGATCACCGGCGCGCCGACCTTCATCGCCATGTCCATGATCTTGCAGATCTTCTGCGCGTGCCGCTCGCTCAGCGAGCCGCCGAAGACGGTGAAGTCCTGGCTGAAGACAAAGACCAGTCGTCCTGAAATCGTGCCCGATCCGGTCACGACGCCGTCGCCCGGGATGCGGTTCGCCGCCATGCCGAACTCGGTCGCATTATGCTCGACGTACATGTCGAGTTCTTCGAAGCTGCCCGGATCGAGCAGGATGTCGAGCCGCTCGCGCGCCGTCAGCCGCCCCTTGGCGTGCTGCGCGGCAACCCGCTGCGGCCCGCCCCCGGCCCGGGCGGCGGCGCGGCGACGGTCGAGTTCGGCCAAAGCTTCGAGCATGTTGATCCCCTATTGTCAGTACTTTAGCAGATCTAGCAAGCGCATCGCCGCAGCCAGCGCGGCCTGCCGTTCGGCTGCCGCTGCCGCCGCCAGCGGGTCGGTTCCCCACTGCTCGGCTTGCCACAACTCGTCGAGCTGCCCCGCGGCATAGGCCGCGTCGGCATCGAGCCGCCCCTCGGCGACGGCAAGGCCGATCACCGCCGAACCCGAGATCGTCACCACCGGATGGAGCGCGGCGAGCCGGAAAGCATCGAACGCGGCGAAGGCGGCCGCGATGCGGGCGAGCGTCGCCGGCGGCTGTGCGACGTGAACAATCCCGGCGGTGACAATGAAATCAACATCGTAGCGGCTTCGTGCCCAGGCGAGCAGGGGGTTCCATGTCGCGGCCTGCCGCGCGACGAGGTCGGCGGGAGCCTCGGCCCGGTAGCACAGCAGCTCGGTCTCGGCGAACGCCGCAAGCCCGGCGGCGAAGGCGCGCGGGTCGGGCGCGACGCGGTCGGTGGCGGCATAGGCGAGGCCGGTCAGCGGCATGGTCGCAGGCTCGATCGTGTCGCTCTGACGATCCCACTCGGCAAGGATCGCCTCGGCGAGGGCCAGGGTCGGGACTTTGAGACCCGACCGGCCCGGCGTTTTCAAGGGCTTCGCGTCGAGTGTCGACCGTCCAGGCATCGCCTGCCGGCGCAGCTGCGACGACGCGGTAGAAGCGTTTCATGCGAGCACCGCGAGAAGCTCGGCGGCGCTGCCGACGACGGCCTCGGCTCCCGCCTCCCGCAGCGTTGCCGGGTCGTGATAGCCCCAGTCGACGCCGATCGCCCGCGCCCCGGCAGCAACCGCCATCGCCATGTCGTAGGCCGTGTCGCCGATCATCGCCGTCTCGCCCGACGTCGCCCCGGCCTGCGCCATCGCGAGCTCGAGCATCGCCGGGTGTGGCTTCGACGGGTGGCGGTCGGCGGTCTGCAGCGTGACGAAATGGTGGGCGATGTCATGGTGCGCGAGGATCAGCGCGAGCCCGCGGTCGGACTTGCCCGTGGCGACGCCGAGTAGCCAGCCGCGTCCTTCGAGCGCCGTCAGCACGTCGCGGACGCCCGGGTACAGCGGTTCGACGGCAAGCGTGCCGGCAGCGCGAAGCCGGTGGTACGCGCCGCGGTATGAGTCGGCGAGCGCCGTGTGGAGCGCGGTGTCGCCGTTCGGGACGAGCGCCACCATCGTCTCGACGAGGCTCAGCCCGACGACGTGGCGGATCGCCTGATCGGACGGCGCGGCTATCCCGACGCACGCAAAACTTTCGCGCATCGCGGTGATGATATTGACCTGGCTGTCGACGAGCGTGCCGTCGCAGTCGAACACAGCCAGCTTCATTGGGCGGGCAGAGCAAAGGTCGGGCGGGCGCTCACGGCACGGGCGTAGCAGGCGCGCGCCGCCCACGGAAGCGTCGCGCGGGCGTCGGCGTTGACGGCTGTAGCCGCCCGCCATAGGGCGATCGTCGAACCCTAAAAGTCCGAGGTCCCCCGATGCGCTCAATGTCCGTCCTGCTAGCCGCCGCGATCCTTGGCTCGGGTGCCTCCGCACAGACCGTCACACAGCGCATCGCCGTGCCCGACGGGGGATGGGACTATGTCAGCTTCGACGCGCCGTCACACCGCCTGTTCTTCAGCCGCGGCGACGGGGTGATGACGATCGACGTCGCCGCCGGCACGGTCACCCCCCGTCTGGCTCCGGCCGAGCGGACCCATGCCGCGCTGGCGCTCGGAACGACCGGGATGGGCGCGGTCACGAGCACCACCGCCGGCGGCGCGATCCTGTTCGATGCGACGTCGGGTGCGGTCAAGGCGACGGTCCCGACCGGGCCGAAGCCCGACGCGGCGATCTGGGACCCGGAGGGCAAGATGCTGCTGGTGATGGACAACAAAGTCGGCACGATCACCATCGTCGATCCGGCGAAAGCGGCGGTCGCTGGGACGATCACCGTCGGCGGGGCGCTCGAGTTGGCCGCGCTCGACGGTAAGGGCATGCTGTACGTCGCCGTCGAGGACGCGAACGAGATCGCCGCGATCGACCTGCGCACCCGCGCCGTCCGCCGCATGAAGCTGGCGAACTGCGAAGAACCCGCGGGGCTCGCGCTGACGAAGGCGAACGTCCTGATCGCGACGTGCACCAACAAGGTAGCCAAGGCCGTCGACGCGAAGACGGGGAAGGTTGCCGCCGACCTGCCGATCGGAACCGGTCCCGACAGCGTGATCTACGATCCCGTCCACGACCGCGCCTACATCGCCACCGGGCGCGACGGTATGATGACGGTGATCGACACGTCGGCCAAGACACCGAAGGTCGTCGCGAACGTCGTCACGCAGACGGGTGCGCGCACGGGCGCCGTCGATCCGTCGACCGGCACCGTCTACCTTATCGCGGCCAAGTACGAGCCCGCGGTCGCCGGCGCACGGCCGAAGATGATCCCGGGGACGGTCGAGGTCCTCGCCGTCCGTTAAGCGTTGCGGCGGGCGCTGCCACCCCGGCAGCGCCCGGCCTGACTAAACGTCGAGGAAGCTTCGCATCTTGCGGCTGCGGCTCGGGTGCTTGAGCTTCCGCAGCGCCTTTGCCTCGATCTGACGGATGCGCTCGCGGGTGACGCTGAACTGCTGGCCGACCTCCTCGAGGGTATGGTCGGTGTTCATGCCGATGCCGAAGCGCATCCGCAGCACGCGCTCCTCGCGCGGGGTCAGCGACGCAAGGACGCGGGTCACGGTCTCTTTGAGGTTGGCGTGGATCGCCGCGTCGACTGGAATGACCGCGTTCTTGTCCTCGATGAAGTCGCCGAGGTGGCTGTCCTCTTCGTCGCCGATCGGCGTTTCGAGGCTGATCGGCTCCTTGGCGATCTTCATCACCTTGCGAACCTTCTCGAGCGGCATCGACAGCCGCTCGGCAAGCTCCTCGGGCGTCGGCTCGCGGCCGATCTCGTGGAGGATCTGGCGGCTGGTGCGGACGAGCTTGTTGATCGTCTCGATCATGTGGACCGGGATGCGGATCGTCCGCGCCTGGTCGGCGATCGACCGCGTGATCGCCTGCCGGATCCACCACGTCGCATAGGTCGAGAACTTGTAGCCGCGGCGGTACTCGAACTTGTCGACCGCCTTCATCAGGCCGATGTTGCCTTCCTGGATCAGGTCGAGGAACTGCAGCCCGCGGTTGGTGTATTTCTTGGCGATCGAGATGACGAGGCGCAGGTTGGCCTCGACCATTTCCTTCTTCGCGATCCGCGCCTCGCGCTCGCCCTTCTGCACCATATTGACGATACGCCGGAACTCGCCGAGGTCGACGCCGGTCGCTTCGGCGATGTCGGCGATTTCGAGCCGAACGGCCTCGACCGCCGACTTCTCGGACGTCGCGAAGGCCCCGAATTTCTTGTCGATGCCGGCGACGCGCGCGACCCAGCCGGCGTCGAGCTCATGCCCGAGATACTCGTCGAGGAACGCCTTGCGGTTGATCTTGTGTCGGTCGGCGAGCCGCATCATCGTCCCGCCGAGCCCGAGCAGACGGCGGTTATAGCCGTACAGCTGGTCGACGAGGAATTCGATCTTGTTGTTGTTGAAGTGAACCTGCTGGACCTGTGCGGTCAGGTCCTCGCGCAGCTTCTGATACTTGCGCTCGTCGGCGGGCGGGTGGGCGGCACTGCCGCGGAACGCCGTCAGCCGCGCATCCTGCAGCTTCTGGAACTTCTTGTACGTCGCGGTGATCTCGGCGAACTTCGCCAGCGCGTCGGGCTTGAGCAGCTCCTCCATCGCCGCGAGCGACAGCGTGTTGTCCTCGTCGTCGTCGTCGGGGATCGCCGCCGTGCCATCGGGGCGCATGCGACCGGTGAAAGCGGCCTCTTCCTCCTCGCCGTCCGCCGGGGCCGAGACGAGGTCGGGCTCGCCGTCTTCCTTGTACGCCACCGTCGGCAGCTCGCTGCCCGTCGTCGCCGCGGCACCCTCGGCGCCGCCTTCCGCCTCGGCGGGAGGCTTGACCAGCATCGCGTCGAGATCGAGAATCTCGCGCAGCTGCATGCGGCCTTCGTTGAGCGCGTCCGACCAGTCGATCATCGCGGTGAAGGTCATCGGCGATTCGCACAGGCCGGCGATCATCGTGTTGCGCCCGGCCTCGATGCGCTTGGCGATGGCGATCTCACCCTCGCGGCTGAGCAACTCGACCGCGCCCATCTCGCGCAGGTACATGCGGACGGGGTCGTCGGTCCGGTCGAGCGGCGCGGCCTTGACGGCCACGGGGGCGGCGACGGCGGGGTCGACCTCGTCGGGGGTCTCCTCTTCCTCCTCGTCGGTCGCCGCGCGGGCGGGCTCGGTCCCTTCCTCGGCGGGCTCGTCGTTCTCGATGAGGTTGATCCCCATCTCGCTGAGCGCCGCCATGACGTCTTCGATCTGATCGCTCGTCACCTGCGGCAAGGCGTCGTTCAGTTCGTCGTAGGTGATGTAACCGCGCTTGCGCGCCCGCGCGATCAGCTTCTTGATCGACGCCTCGTTGAGGTCGAGTAGCGGCGCGCCGTCGGTGTCGGGCTTGATCGTGTCGTCGCCGGTCCCGTTCACTTTTGCCATTCACTGCGTCCAATCACATCTGTGTCACGCGGCCGACTCGGAGGGCGGTGGAGCCGCTTACTCGGTCGGCGCGATCTTTCCAATCGCCGTAGCACCTCAAGGGGCGGGATCGCCGAGGACGCGTTCGCTATCCGACAATTCGGCGCGGGCCAGATGGTTGCGACGAACGGCGGCGAAATCGGCTTCGGCGAGGGTAGTACGGAAATGGGCATTGGTCACGGCAATGTCATCCCCCATGCGCGCATCGGCGATGAGGCAGTCGAGAAACTTGCCGAATTGTTCGTGCGCCTCGGCGGCCGGCGTGTCGCTGCGCGCGAATGGAAGGGCGCCGCGGGTGGCGAGCACCGCGTCGGCGACGGCGGCGGCGCGTGCGGGCAGGGCGCCACGAAGCTCGGTGGCGCTCGCGTCGGGAGTTGCTGTGGCGAAGTCCAGCAGCGCCGCGAGCAGCATCGCGTGGCCCGCGTCGGCGAGGCGCAGCGCCGCCAGCCGCTCGAAGGCCGGGTCGATCAGCTCCGGGCGAATGAGGCACGCGGTCAGTACCTGCGCTGCCATCGCCGCACGCATATCGGGCCGCTCGACGCGGAGGATGCCCGGCGAGGGGGCGGCGACGCGCGCGCCCTTGACCCACGGCGTCCGCTCGGGGCGGCGGAACAGCGCGTAGAAGCGCTCGCGCAATTCGCTGCGGTAGAAGCGCTGGAGGTCGGCATGGGCGATCGTCGCAGCATGGCCGTCGAGCCGCGCGAGGATCGCCGCGCGGCGTTCTGGCGTCGACGTGTCGGCTCCCTCGGTCTCGCTGCGCCACAGCCGGTCGACGAGCGGCTCGGCGGCAGCCAGCAGCCGCTCGAACGCCGCCGCGCCGCCGCTGCGCACCAGGTCGTCGGGATCCTGCCCCGGCGGTAGGGTGGCGAAGCGCAGCGACTTGCCCGGCTCGATCAGCGGCAGCGCGCGCAACGCCGCGCGGAGGCCCGCCCGCTGACCCGCCGCGTCGCCGTCGAAGCACAGCACCGGCTCGGCCGCGACCCGCCACAGCAGGCCGAGCTGCGCCTCGGTCAGTGCGGTCCCGAGCGGGGCCACGGCATCGGCGATCCCCGCCTGGGCGAGACCGATCACGTCCATATAGCCCTCGACGACGATCAGCCGCCCGGACTTGCGCGCGACCGGTCCGGCGCGGTCGAGGTTGTAGAGCGTCCGCCCCTTGTCGAACAGCGGCGTGTCGGGTGAATTCAGATACTTGGGCTGGCCGTCGCCGAGGATGCGCCCGCCGAAGCCGACCACCCGCCCGCGCGGATCGCGGATCGGAAACATCAGCCGCCCGCGGAAGCGGTCGTAGGGACTCGTCCCGGCGCGCTCGCCGTCCTCGGGCTGGATCAGTAGCCCGGTCTCGATCAGCTTGGCATCGCCGTGGCTGGCGAGGCCCGCGCGCAACCGCGACCGGCTGTCGACGGCAAAGCCGAGCCCGAATGCCGCGGCGGTGGCCTCGCCGACCCCGCGGCGGGCGAGATACTCGCGCGCACCAGCCCCCGCAGTACCGCGCAGGTCGCCCGTGAACAGCGCCGCCGCCGCGGCGGTGACGTCGTACAGCGTGACCGCCACCGCCTCGCGCTCGCGCGCCTCGGGCGACTGTTCCGGCAGCTCGAGCCCGGCCTCCTGCGCCAGCGCCTTGACCGCGTCGATGAAGCCGAGCCCCTCCTGCTCGACGACGAAGCGGATCACGTCGCCGTGCACGCCGCAGCCGAAGCAGTGGTAGAAGCCCTTGTCGTCGTTGACGTAGAAGCTCGGCGTCTTCTCGTTGTGGAACGGGCAGCAGCCCTTCATCTCGCGCCCGGCGCGGCTCAGCTTGACCCGCCGCGCGACGACGCCCGATAGCGAGACGCGCGCGCGGAGTTCGTCGAGCCAGGCGGGCGAAAGGGTCAGGACAGCGCCGCCTTGACCATCGCCGACGCCTGGACTCATGTCGATCTGCCCGGCGAAGCGCGCCTTGAGCGCCGCCATCACCTTGCCCATGTCCTTGGGTCCGCTCGCGCCGAGTTCGCTCACCAGGTCGCGGACGATCGCCTCGGCCTCGCCCGCGGCCATGCGCTGCGGCAGGAAGCCCTCGATCACGCCCAATTCGGCCCGCTCGGCGTCGGCCAGCTCGGGGCGGTTGCCGGCGACGAACATCTCGATCAATTCGCGCCGCTGCTTGGCCATCTTGGTCAGCACGTCGGCGACGAGCACGTCGTCGTCGGCCGGCGCGGTGCCCGTGCGCAGCTCGATGTCCTTGTTCTTGAGCGTCGATCCGATCAGCCGCAGCGCGCCGAGGCGGGCGGAGTCCTTCGCCTTCATCGCGGCGATCGTCGCGGCCTTGATGTCGTCGCGGATCATGGGTTTCCAGTCGAGTCGTTGACCCGCAAGGATAGCCGAATGGGCAGCGAGCGCCTAGGATTGACCCCGCGGCATCCACCCCCTAGACGCCCATCCGTTTGTCCGCCCGCCAACCGAAGGAACCGCCTTGGCCGACGCCGCCGCGCACGCCAGCACGTCCGCGCGACCCCATGGCGCGACCGGCGTTCTGGTCCTTGCCGACGGCACCGTCGTCTGGGGCATCGGCATCGGCGCGGAGGGGAGCGCGGTCGGCGAGGTCTGCTTCAACACCGCGATGACCGGCTATCAGGAGGCGATGACCGACCCGAGCTACGCCGGACAGATCATCACCTTCACCACGCCGCACATCGGCAACACCGGGGCGAACTCCGAGGACGTCGAGGCGACCAACCCGTACGCCCTAGGCTGCATCGTCGCCGCCTTGCCGTCCGAGGCGGCTTCGTGGCGCGCGACAGGGACCTTCGACACTTGGCTGAAATCATGGGGCCGGATCGGCCTCGCCGGGGTCGATACGCGCGCGATTACCCGCCGCATCCGCGACGCCGGCGCGCCGAACGCGGTCATCGCGCATTCGCCGAGCGGCGAGTTCGACATTCCCGCGCTGCGCGCGCAGGCGGCGGCATGGCCGGGGCTCGAGGGCATGGACCTCGCCAAGCAGGTGTCGACGACGCAGAGCTACGGCTGGGACGACGGGCTGTGGACGCTGGGGCAGGGCTACGCGACCCACGCCGCCAACCCCGACGGCCCGCGCGTCGTCGCGGTCGACTACGGCATGAAGCGCAACATCCTGCGCAACCTCGTCGCCGCCGGCGCGCGGGTGACGGTCGTGCCGGCGACGGCGACGTTCGACGAGATCATGGCGCACGATCCCGCCGGCATCTTCCTGTCGAACGGCCCCGGCGATCCCGCCGCGACGGGGGTGTACGCCGTGCCGACGATCCAGGCGGTGCTCAACGCCGGGGTGCCGCTGTTCGGCATCTGCCTCGGCCACCAGCTCCTCGGCCTCGCGGTCGGCGCGAGCACGTACAAGATGCACCAGGGCCACCGCGGCGCGAACCACCCGGTCAAGCGGCTCGAGCGACGGCCGCGTCGAGATCACCAGCATGAACCACGGGTTCGCGGTCGACACCGCGACGCTGCCGGAGGGGGTGCGCGCGACCCACGTCAGCCTGTTCGACGGCTCGCTGGCGGGGCTGGAACTGACCGACCGGTCGGCGTTCAGCGTGCAGTATCATCCCGAGGCGAGCCCGGGACCGCAGGATAGTCATTATTTGTTCGAGCGGTTTGTGGACGGGTTGATCGCATGACCGACGTCGCCAGCTCACTGCGCGCGTACCGCCGATTTCGCGCCATTATACATCGGGATTCTTGCATTCTTGTTCTTGTTACGAACTGATTGCAGGTGTCGCGGCTCGCCGAAACAGGCATTCATTAGGGACGCCAATCGCTTTCATGGCGCTACCGTCGCCGCCCTCGACGGCGTACTTTGCGTCAATTAAATGCTACCATATGCGAGCTGGTCCTGTGACGCGACGCATCCGGCGTTGGGCAGTATGGCGAAGACGACGTGTTTGCGCAACGTAATCGTGAAAGGTCGCCTGCCCGACCATTGCACGAAATGACTCGGCTACCCTTCTGTCCGGCGCGACTGCCGTTGCCAATCGAGCGAAGTAATGCCCAAACGCACCGACATCCACACCATCCTCATCATCGGCGCCGGCCCGATCATCATCGGGCAGGCGTGCGAGTTCGATTATTCGGGGACGCAGGCGTGCAAGGCGTTGCGCGCCGAGGGGTATCGCATCGTGCTGGTCAACTCGAACCCGGCGACGATCATGACCGATCCCGACATGGCCGACGCGACCTATGTCGAGCCGATCACGCCCGAGGTCGTCGCCAAGATCATCGCCGCCGAGCGCCCCGACGCGCTGCTGCCGACGATGGGCGGGCAGACCGCGCTCAACACCGCGCTCGCGCTGTTCCGCGACGGGACGCTCGACGAAATACGGCGTCGAGCTGATCGGGGCCGACGCGGTGGCGATCGACAAGGCCGAGGACCGGCTCAAGTTCCGCGACGCGATGGACAAGATCGGGCTCGAGAGCCCGCGCAGCCGCATCGCGCACAGCTTGAGCGAAGCGATGGAAGCGCTTGAGTTCGTTGGCCTGCCGACGATCATCCGGCCGTCGTTCACGATGGGCGGGACCGGCGGCGGCATCGCCTACAACCGCGAGGAGTTCGTCCACATCGTCGGCACCGGGCTCGACGCCTCGCCGACGACCGAGGTGCTGATCGAGGAATCGGTCCTCGGCTGGAAGGAATATGAGATGGAGGTCGTCCGCGACCGCCACGACAACGCGATCATCATCTGCGGCATCGAGAACATCGACCCGATGGGGGTCCATACCGGCGACAGCATCACCGTCGCGCCGATCCTGACGCTGACCGACAAAGAATATCAGATCATGCGCAACGCGAGCATCGCGTGCCTGCGCGAGATCGGCGTCGAAACCGGCGGGTCGAACGTCCAGTTCGCGGTCGATCCCGAAGGATGGGCGGCTCGTCGTCATCGAGATGAACCCGCGCGTGTCGCGCTCGTCGGCGCTGGCGTCGAAGGCGACGGGCTTCCCGATCGCCAAGGTCGCGGCGCTGCTCGCGGTCGGCTACACGCTCGACGAGATCGAGAACGACATCACCGGCGCGACGCCCGGCGGCGTTCGAGCCGACGATCGACTATGTCGTGACCAAGATCCCGCGCTTCGCTTTCGAGAAGTTCAAGGGGGCCGAAGCCGTCCTCGGCACGGCGATGAAGTCGGTCGGCGAGGTCATGGCGATCGGGCGGTCGATCCACGAATCGCTGCAGAAGGCGCTGCGCGGGCTGGAGACCGGGCTGACCGGGTTCGACGAGGTCGCGAGCCTCGCAAGGCGCGAGCGACGAGGAGATCGCGGCGGCGCTGTCGATCCCCGGCCCCGACCGGCTGCTGATCGCGGCGCAGGCGCTGCGGCAGCGGGTTCTCGGTCGAGCGGGTCAATGCGATCACGCATTATGAACCGTGGTTTCTGAACCGGATCGCGGAGATTATTGCGGCCGAGGCTGAGATCGTCGAGGCGGGCCTGCCGACCGATACCGTTGGCCTGCGACGCCTCAAGGCGATGGGGTTCGCCGACGCGCGTCTGGCGAGGCTCAACGCGCAACACGCCCGGCATCGCGCGCCGGTGGTCGTCTCGGCGGATCAACGGCTCGGCGTCGGCTCGACCGCGCAGGCGACGACCGCGGCCGAAGTCGCCACCCTTCGCCACGGCCTCGGCGTTCGCCCGGTGTTCAAGCGCATCGACACCTGCGCGGGCGAGTTCGCAGCCAAGACGCCGTACATGTATTCGAGCTACGAAAGCCCGACCTTTGGCGACGCCGAGTGCGAGGCCGAGCCGACCACCGCGCGCAAGGTCGTCATTCTCGGCGGCGGGCCGAACCGGATCGGGCAGGGGATCGAGTTCGACTATTGCTGCGTCCACGCGTGCTACGCGCTCAAGGCCGCCGGCTTCGAGACGATCATGATCAACTGCAACCCGGAAACGGTCAGCACCGACTACGACACGTCCGACCGGCTGTATTTCGAGCCGCTGACCGCCGAGGACGTACTCGAGGTGCTCCACCGCGAGATGGACAACGGCGAGCTCGTCGGCGTCATCGTCCAGTTCGGCGGGCAGACGCCGCTCAACCTCGCGCAGGCGCTGAAGAGCGCCGGCATCCCGATCCTCGGCACGTCGCCCGACAACATCGACCTCGCCGAGGACCGCGAGGCGTTCGCGGCGCTGGTCGAGCGGCTCGGCCTGCGCCAGCCGAACAACGGCATCGCCACGAGCCGCGAGCAGGCGGCCGAGATCGCCGCGCGCGTCGGCTATCCTGTGCTGATGCGCCCGTCGTTCGTCCTCGGCGGGCGGGCGATGGAGGTCGTCGAGACGCCCGCCGCGCTCGATGCCTATCTGCGCGACAACGCCGCCGCACTGTCGGGCGGGCCGGTGCTGATCGACCAGTATTTGCGCGACGCGGTCGAGGTCGACGTCGACGCGCTCGCTGATGCCGACACCGTGTTCGTCGCCGGCGTCCTCCAGCACATCGAGGAAGCGGGCGTCCATTCGGGCGACAGCGCGTGCTCGATCCCGCCTTATTCGCTGTCGGCCGCGGTCATCGCCGAGATCGAGCGGCAGACGGCGCTGCTCGCGCGCGCGCCTCGACGTCCGCGGGCTGATGAACATCCAGTTCGCGGTCAAGGACGAGGTCGTCTACCTCATCGAGGTCAACCCGCGCGCGTCGCGGACCGTGCCGTTCACCGCCAAGGCAACCGGCATCCCGATCGCCAAGATCGCCGCGCGGGTCATGGCCGGCGAAAGCCTTGCGAGCTTCGCGCTGACCCGCCCGGCCTGGAAGCACGTCGCGGTCAAGGAGGCGGTGTTCCCGTTCGCGCGCTTCCCCGGCACCGACCCGGTCCTCGGTCCCGAGATGAAGTCGACGGGCGAGGTCATGGGCATCGACGCCGACTTCGCCACCGCCTTCGCCAAGGCGCAGCTCGCCGCGGGCACCGTCCTGCCGATGGCGGGCACGGCGTTCCTGTCGGTCAAGGACAGCGACAAGCCGGTCGTCGCTCGAAGCGGCGCGCGATCTCGTCGCGATGGGCTTCGACCTGATCGCGACCGACGGCACCGCGCGTTATCTCGAGGCGCAGGGAATCCCCGTCGCCCGGGTCAACAAGGTCCAGCAGGGACGGCCGCATATCGTCGACCGGATCAAGGACGGCGACGTCGCGCTGATCGTCAACACGACCGAGGGCATCCAGTCGATGCAGCGATTCGGCGTCGATCCGTGCGTCCGCGCTGTACGGCAAGGTACCCTATTACACGACGGCCTCCGCGTCGGTCGCAGCAGCCCGGGCAATCGCCGCGTTGAAGGCGAGGCCGCTTGAAGTACGGTCGCTCCAGTCATACTATTCTGCGCTCGATTAGCCCCGGCCAGGAACATCCCCGTCAGCGGTGGGTCCCCTCCACCGGGCGCGACGCGTTGAACAGGGAAGTGACGTGATGGCTACGGTCGACAAATATCCGATGCTCGCCGAGGGGCATGCCGAGCTCACGGCGACTGCTGCGCAACCTCAAAGAGGTCGAGCGGCCGAAGAACGTCGAGGATATCGAGACCGCGCGCGCCCACGGCGACTTGTCGGAGAACGCCGAATACCATGCCGCCAAGGAGCGCCAGGGCCATATCGAGGCGCAGGTGATGGAGCTCGAGGACAAGCTCGCCCGCGCCGTCGTCATCGATCCGACGACGCTGTCGGGCGACAAGGTCGTGTTCGGCGCGACCGTCGGACTGATCGACGAGGACGACAAGCGAGATCACCTACCAGATCGTCGGCCAGACCGAGGCCGACGCCAAGCGCGGGCGGATCAGCTATTCGTCGCCGCTCGGCCGCGCGCTGATCGGGCGGCGGCTCGACGAGGAGGTCGAGGTGACGACGCCGTCCGGCGACAAATATTACACGATCGCGAAGGTCGAGTTCATTTGAAGCCCGAGGGCGGCTTCGGCGGCGCCTCGTTCGCGCCGCCGCCGCCGCCGATCGTCACGCGCCTCGTCGTCGGGCTGTGTATCGGCCTGCAACTCGTGGTCGCGTTCGGCGGGGCAGGGGTCGGCGACGCGCTCGTCCGCCATGCCGGGCTGATCCCGGCGCGCGCTGACGGGGGCACTCGCGACGGTTCCCGGCGACCTGCCGGCGGCGGCGACGGTGCTGACGTCGATGTTCCTCCACGCCGGCTGGCTCCACCTCGCCGTCAACCTGACCTTCCTGCTATGGGTCGGCCGCCACGTCGAAGCGATTGCCGGGCATCTCGCCTTCGCGTTGCTGTACGTCGTTGCGGGCATCGCCGGTGGGCTGCTCGAGGTTGCGGTCGCGCCGACATTCGACGGGCCCGATCATCGGCGCGAGCGGGGCGATCGCCGGCGTTTTCGGGGCTTATGCGATGCTGTTCGCGCGCAGCCGCGTCGCATCGCGGCGGGTACTCGGCGTGCCGCTTGCCGGTTCGGTCTTGACCGCCGCGTGGTACCTCGCGGCGTGGATCGCGCTCCAGCTGCTCACCGCGCTCGCGCTCAACACGGGCGAAGGCGGCATCGCGGTCTGGACGCACATCGGCGGCTTCGTCATCGGGCTGATCGCGGCACGGCCGATCGCGCGGCGGGTGGGGCTCGTCTAGGCGGCGGGCTGGCCGGAGCGAAGCTCAGGCGTCGGGTTCCAGCATCCGATGAAGGTGGACGACGACGTATTTCATCGCCGCGTCGTCGACCGTGCGCTGGGCGTTCGCGCGCCACGCCGCCTCGGCGCTCGCATAGTCAGGGAAGATGCCGACGACGTCGAGCTTGCTCGGGTCCTCGAAGACGAGAGTGCGGGGATCGGTGACGCGGCCGCCGAAGACGAGGTGGAGCTTGCTCATGCCCTGGCGTTTAGGGCGGCGAACTCCGCCTGAACAGTCGCCATCGTCGCCTGCGCCCAATCCTCGAACTCGGCCCCGTCCCACGCGCGGTGGTCGCCGCGCGCATAGCCGAGTGCGTTGCGATGATAGAACAGGGCGTTCAAGCGGTTGGCGATCCACCCGTTGGACGTGCGGATGACCTTTGCCGGCGAGCCGACGACGACCGAGTTGGGCGGCACGATCGTCCCGTCGCGGACATAGGCGTGCTGGCCGACGATCGAATTGTCGCCGATCACCGCGCCGCTGTAGACGGTGGCGTTGATCCCGACGAGGACATGGTCGCCGATGCGGCAGCCGTGGAGCGTCGCATGGTGGGTAATCGAGCAGTACGCCCCGACCACGACCGGCCGGCCGGGGTCGGTGTGGACCATGACGAAGTCCTGCAGGTTGGTGAACGCGCCGATGTCGACGTGTGCCGCCTCGCTGCGGATGACGGCGTTGCACCAGACCGAGCTGCCCTCGCCGAGCGTGACCTTGCCATAGATCTGCGCGCTCGGGTCGATGTACGCCGCCGCGGCGGTGTCGAGGCTCACGCCGTACGCGCGTTCGACGACTTCATCATCTCGACGAGCGCGTCGAAGCCGTTCTTGCCGATATAGGCCGAGAAATCGGCTTCCTGGGTCAGGCTCATGTTGACGCCCGAAACGCTGACGTTCGAAATCAGCCACTTGCCGCCCGCGCCGCGTTCGACGAGCCAGATGATGTCGAGCTCTTTCTTGCCCGGCACGATGATGTGCGAGAACACATCGACATTGCCGGTCGCGCCGTGCGGCTGGGTCCGCACGACCTTCACGCTCGCATCGCCGTACGCGATCAGCCGGTCGGCGTAGATGTTGACCAGATAGTCGGGCAGCGCCGCCTGGTACGCGGCGAGCTGCGCCGGCGTGATCTGGTTGCGGTAGCGGCGGATCAGCTTCGCGCCGGCGGTGTCGACGGCGAAGTTGTCCTTGAGCAGACCGCGAAACTTGGCCTTGATCGCCGCCTTCGACTGGTTCTCCTTGAGGACCGCGAAGACCTTGTCGGCGAGGTTACCGATGAACTGCCCCGCGCTCGCCGCCTCGGCGGGCGTCGCCGCCACGGGCGCGGCCTGCGCCAATACCGGGGCCGCCGGCAGCGTCGCCGCCGCCAACGCCGATCAAGACAGTCCACCGCATCGCGCGCTCCCGCAAGGTCAGGGCTGGATCGCCCGCTGCCGCCAATGCAATCAGGCGACTGAACCGCCGCTGACCGGACGACCGAGCGCGCCGCTCGCCTCGTGGACGACGCGCGTCGCGGCATCGGTCAGCTGCTGCGTCAGCCCCGCCGTGCCGCCCGTGAGCGACAGTTTGGACGTGTCGAACTCGTGCTTCACCGCGTTGGCGGCGGCGCTCGCGGCGGCGTTGAGGCGGCCGCGGACCTCGCCGAACAGGTCCGCCTCGAAGGCGCTGACCGGGATCACCGCGCCGAGCAGCGCGCCCGTCGCCAGCCCGACAGCGACGACGGCGAGCGGGTTGTCGTCGACGCTCGCGTGCGCCTTGTCGTTGAAGGCGTCGAGGTGCTGGCGTGCCTTGCCGGTCGGGGCGCCGTCGGCGAGGTTCGCGGCATAGCCGTCGTCATAGTCGGAATAGGCGGCATAGCTGTCACCATACTCGACCGTTGCCCGGTTGACCCGACTGCGCGCGAGCAGCGCAATGCCGATCGCCAGCCCGGCGGCACCGAGGACCAGCGGGTGGCCGTTCGCCGCGCCGCGCATCGACGCGACGGCACTGTTGCCGGCCTCGCTCAGCGAACCGAGCGCGTTGTCGACCAGCGCCTTGGGCGACAGTCGGGCCTGGAGCTCGTCGATCGTGTCGGCGATCCGCTCGCGCGTCTCGGCCGCCTCGCTTTCGATCGCCTTGGTCCCGTCGGTCATCCGATGCTCCCCTTGATCGTCTCGGCGTCGTGCTTGACCGACTTGATCGTGCGGTCGGGCGCGAGGCTCGAGACCTTCAGCTTGTTGACGCCCGCCATCACCAGTACGCCGCCGACGACGAGCGCGCCGACGCCGACGATGACCGCCGCCCATCCTGCGCCGACGACGGGCGTCAGGAAGCCGACGAGCGCGCCGAGGAGCGTGAATACCGCGCCGAGCAACAGCACCGCGCCAATGCCGATGCCGACCGCGCCCTTGGCCGCGTCGGCGACGTTATCGCGCAGTTCGGCCTTGGCGAGACGGATTTCCGTCCGGACGAGGTGGTTGCCGTCCTCGACCAGCTGGCGCAGCAGGTCGGTGATCGACGGATCGGCGACCGAACTCATCGCACCGGCCGCGCGACGCGGGCGACCACGAAGCCGGCGGCGACGGCGAGGCCGACGGCGAGCGCCGGGCTCGTGCGGACGAGCGTCCGCGTGTCGCCGAGCAGGTCGTCGACCGACTTGTTCTGGACCGCGCTGCCCCAGCCGGCGACGGTGTCGGCGGCATCATGGACGTAGCGGGCGACCGGCGTCGCGCCGCCCTGCTCGAGCTTGGTCGCCATGTCGCGGACGGCGTCGGCAAGCCCGTTGATCGTCGTCGCGATCTGGCCCTTGCCCTCGTCGAGCAGCGAGTGGACCGCGGCCGGCGCCGACTGGCCCGATCCGGAATGGGAGCCGCCCTGGCCCGGTCGCGACTGCGACTGGCCGCCCTGCGCGCCCTGCATCGGCACGGCGTCAAGCGCGTTGTGCGCCGACGCGATCGGCGGCATGCCCGTCGATGTCGTGTCGCTGCCTGCCAGGCCGCTGCCGGAGCCCATGCCGCTGCCGCCCATGCCGCCGCTCGCGGTGTTGCCGGTCATCGTGCCGGCATCGCCAATGGTGTTATCGACCGTCATCGCGAATTCCTGTTTAAGTCGGGCGCGCTCGGCCCGCCGGTTCGCCACCCTGAACGTAACACGCACGGCGCGGTTCCGCGTCCGTTCATCCGCTTGCGCCCGACCTCTAAACTCATTGCGGAGGCGGATCAAACGCCCGATTGTCGCGACGCGCGCGAGGGGTTACGACGCCGCGTCTACCGCCTGTACCCGTCCGGAGCCCGCATGACCGCCATCGTCGACCTTCACGCGCGCCAGATCCTCGACAGCCGCGGCAATCCGACGGTCGAGGTCGAGGCGGTGCTTGACGACGGCAGCGTCGGCCGCGCCGCCGTTCCCTCGGGCGCGTCGACCGGCGCCCACGAGGCGGTCGAGCTCCGCGACGGTGACGCCAGCCGCTACGGCGGCAAGGGCGTGTTGAAGGCGTGCGCCGCGGTCAACGGCGAGATCTTCGACACGTTGTCGGGCATGGACGCCGAGGAGCAGGGCGACATCGACGCGGCGATGATCGAACTCGACGGCACGCCGAACAAGGCGCGGCTCGGCGCCAACGCGATCCTCGGCGTCAGCCTCGCGGTGGCCAAGGCGGCGGCCGACGCGCGGGGCTTGAGCCTCCACAAGTACATCGGCGGCGTCGCTGCCCACGTCCTGCCGGTGCCGATGATGAACATCATCAACGGCGGCGCGCACGCCGACAACGCGATCGACTTTCAGGAATTCATGATCGTGCCGGTCGGCGCTGACAGCCTCGCCGACGCGGTGCGCTGGGGCGCGGAAATCTTCCACACGCTCAAGAAGCGCCTGTCCGACGCCGGGCTGTCGACGTCGGTCGGCGACGAGGGCGGCTTCGCGCCGAACCTCGCCTCGCCCGCCGCCGCGCTCGACTTCGTCATGGCGTCGATCGAGGCCGCCGGCTACCGACCGGGGGACGATGTCATGCTCGCGCTCGACGCCGCAGCGACCGAGTTCTTCAAGGACGGCAAATACGTCCTCGCCGGCGAGGGGCGGACGCTCGATGCCGGCGCGATGGTCGATTATTACGCCGAACTCGCGGGCAAGTACCCCATCCTGTCGATCGAGGACGGCATGGCCGAGGACGATTTCGACGGCTGGCGCGCACTGACCGAGCGCCTCGGCGCGACCCACCAGTTGGTCGGCGACGACCTGTTCGTGACCAATCCCGAGCGCCTGCGCGACGGCATCGGGCGCGGCCTCGCCAACTCGTTGCTGGTCAAGGTCAACCAGATCGGCACGCTGACCGAGACGCTCGCCGCCGTCGAGATGGCGCACCGCGCGCGCTACACCTGCGTCATGAGCCACCGCAGCGGCGAGACCGAGGACGCGACGATCGCCGACCTCGCCGTCGCCACCAACTGCGGCCAGATCAAGACCGGCAGCCTCGCCCGCTCCGACCGGCTCGCCAAGTACAACCAGCTGATCCGCATCGAGGAGGAGCTCGGCGACACCGCGCGCTACGCCGGCCGGGCGATCCTGCGCCAGTAAGATCCTCTGCGCGAGGGGAGAGGATCTGCCGCTTGAACCCTCCCCAAGCACACGGTAGCGTGGGCCATGATCGACCGCGCCCGCCCCCTCGCGCTCGCCCGCGCCGCGCTGCTGCCGGCCGCCTGCCTCGGCGTCATCGCCTACTTCGCCGTCCACGCGGTCACCGGCAATACCGGCCTGCTTGCGTGGCAACGGTACAAGGCCGAGCACGCCGTCGTCGCCGCGCAGGCGGCGAAGGTCGCCGGCGACAAGGCGGCGCTCGCGCGGCAGGTCGGCCTGCTCGATCCGCGCCACGTCGACCGCGACCTCGCCGACGAACTCGTCCGGCGCGATCTGGGCGTGGTGCGATCCGATGAGGTTATTCTGCCGCTCACAGACACCAAATAGGCGCGTTCCGGGCCTTGTGCCCCGCCGCGGTCGGCGTATAGACGACCCGTCGTTCTCGCCCGGAGTCGCGTCGCATGGCCAAGTCCCCCGCGCCCGCTGAACCTGCTGCGCCTGTCCGCGAACGGCCAAACGAGCCACACCGGTACAAGGCGACGGACGACGAACTCCTCGCCTTCTACCGCGAGATGCTCCTCATCCGCCGCTTCGAGGAGCGCGCCGGCCAGATGTACGGCATGGGGCTGATCGGCGGCTTCTGCCACCTCTACATCGGGCAGGAGGCGGTCGTCACCGGCGTCCAGTCGGCGCTCGCCAAGACCGACAGCGTCATCACCGGCTACCGCGACCACGGCCACATGATCGCCGCCGGCATCGACCCCCGCGCCGTGATGGCCGAGCTGACCGGCCGCGCCGCCGGCATCAGCAAGGGCAAGGGCGGGTCGATGCACATGTTCTCGGTCGAGCACGGCTTCTACGGCGGCCACGGCATCGTCGCCGCGCAGGTCCCGCTCGGCACCGGCCTCGGCTTCGCCCACAAGTACAAGGGCGACGGCGGGCTGGCCGTAACCTACTTCGGTGACGGCGCGTCGAACCAGGGTCAGGTCTACGAAAGCTTCAACATGGCCGAGCTGTGGAAGCTGCCGGTGATCTACGTCATCGAGAACAACCAGTACGCGATGGGCACCAGCGTCAACCGCAGCAGTAGCGAGGACCAGCTCTACCGCCGCGGTGAAAGCTTCCGCGTCCCCGGCCTCCAGGTCGACGGCATGGACGTCCTCCAGGTCCGCGGCGCGGCCGACGTCGCGGTCGACTGGGTGCGCAGCGGCAAGGGCCCGATCCTGCTCGAGATGAAGACGTACCGCTACCGCGGCCATTCGATGAGCGACCCCGCCAAGTATCGCAGCCGCGAGGAAGTCGCCGCGATGCGCGAGAAGAGCGATCCGATCGAGCACGCCAAGAAGGACATCCTGTCCGCCGGCGCCGCCGACGAGGCTAAGCTGAAGGACATCGAGAAGGAGGTGCGTGCCATCGTCGCCGACGCCGCCGACTTCGCCGAAAGCGCGCCCGAGCCGGATGCGCGCGAACTGTTCACCGATGTGCTGGTGGGAAGCTACGCGTGACCGAGATCAAGCTCCCCGCCATGTCCCCCACCATGGAGGAAGGCACGCTCGCCAAGTGGCTCGTCGCCGAGGGTGACACGGTCAAGCCCGGCGACGTGATCGCCGAGATCGAGACCGACAAGGCGACGATGGAACTCGAGGCCGACGAGGGCGGGGTGGTCACGAAGCTCCACGTCGCCGCCGGCAGCGACGGGGTCAAGGTCGGCACGCTGATTGCGACGATCGCCGGCGAGGGGGACGATACCTCCGCCACTCCGGCGCCCGCCGCTGCCGCCGCGCCGGGGCCTGCGAAGCCTTCGGCGCCGACGCCGGCCCAAGCGAGCGACGAGGCCGACGCGGTCCCCGCCGACGCCTCGCCCGTCGCGGTCAAGCCCAAGGCCGGCGATGCCCCGGCCAGCCTGTCGCTCACCCCCGACACCCCCGGCCCGACCCACCGCCAGACCGTCCGCGAAGCCTTGCGCGACGCGATGGCCGAGGAGATGCGCGACCGACCCGACCGTCTTCGTCATGGGCGAGGAGGTCGCCGAGTATCAGGGCGCGTACAAGGTCACGCAGGGCCTGCTCGACGAGTTCGGCCCGGCGCGCGTCGTCGACACGCCGATCACCGAATACGGCTTCGCCGGCCTCGGCACCGGCGCGGCGATGGGCGGGCTCAAGCCGATCGTCGAGTTCATGACGTTCAACTTCGCGATGCAGGCGATCGACCACATCATCAACTCGGCCGCCAAGACCAATTACATGAGCGGCGGCCAGATGCGCTGCCCGATCGTCTTCCGCGGCC
The DNA here is from genome assembly GCA_963790285.1 of uncultured Alphaproteobacteria bacterium. GTDB lineage: Bacteria > Pseudomonadota > Alphaproteobacteria > Sphingomonadales > Sphingomonadaceae > Polymorphobacter_B. The sequence continues at coordinate 124,915 of CAWBNV010000004.1, read as the reverse complement.
CCAACGGCGCGGCGAGCCGCGTCGCGGCGCAGCACAGCCAGAACTACGGCCCGTGGTACGCGAGCGTCCCCGGCCTGATCGTCATCGCGCCCTACGACGCGCGCGTCGGCCAAGGGGCTGCTCAAGTCCGCGATCCGCTCGCCCGACCCGGTCGTCTTCCTCGAGAACGAACTGCTCTACGGCCACAGCTTCGACGTCCCCGACGGCGACGTCGCGCTGGAAATCGGCAAGGCGGCGGTCGTCCGCGAGGGCAAGGACGTGACCATCGTCAGCTATTCGATCGGCGTCGGGGTCGCGCTCGATGCGGCGGCGAAGCTCGCCGAGGAAGGCATCGACGCCGAGGTCGTCGACCTCCGCACCCTGCGCCCGCTCGACCGCGCGACGGTGCTCGCCAGCCTCAAGAAGACCAACCGCCTCGTCATCGCCGACGAAAGCTGGCCGGTGTGCTCGATCGCGAGCGAGATCATGGCGATCTGCATGGAGGACGGCTTCGACGACCTCGACGCGCCGGTCCTGCGCGTGACGAGCGCCGACGTGCCGCTGCCGTATGCGGCGAACTTGGAGAAGCTGGCGTTCGTCAAGGTGGAGGATGTGGTCGCGGCGGCGAAGAAGGTGACGTACCGGTGAGTAGGGGAGGCGGAGTGACGCTTAAGCCTGATGCGACGGTCCGCGATGTTGTTGGCACGCTAAGCAACCCCGAGCGTTGGTTTAGCGAACTCCTGAAAGAACTCGCCAGCATCCTCAGGAACATCGATCCAAATGCGCGTGTCCGGATCGGGGTCGGTGGTAACGGTAGTTCACCTAACTTTATGATTACCTACAAGGATCGAGCGGGGACGACGGTCCATCACTGCCGCGATGGCGTTTATCACGAATTGGGCGGCGTGAGCCAAGGGCAGGGAGTGGACTGGCAAGTACACCCCGAAGGCTCCGGCTGGAGTTCTGCGTCGTCGTCGCTCAAAGACGTTCAAGAAGCCTTTCACTTGGCTCTTGAAGGTGCATCTAGGAAGGCCCGCTGATGCCCATCGACATCACCATGCCCGCGCTGTCGCCGACGATGGAGACGGGGACGCTCGCCAAGTGGCTGGTCAAGGTCGGCGACCCCGTCAAGTCGGGCGACATCCTGTGCGAGATCGAGACCGACAAGGCGACGATGGAGGTCGAGAGCATCGACGAGGGCACCGTCGCCGAACTCCTCGTCGCCGACGGCACCGAGGACATCAAGGTCGGCGCGGTGATCGCCCGGCTGACGGCCGAGGGCGAAGCGGCGGCAGATCCTCCCTTGAACGGGGAGGGGGACCGCGCCGTTTCCGGCGCGGTGGAGGGACGGTCGAGCGAGGCAGCAACGCCTGCTCCTGCTTCACCGCCGCCGACACCGACTGCAACGATGCCGGCGGCCCAGCCCGACCGCCCCTCCACCAGCCAAGAGGCTGGTCCTCCTCCCCGTGCCGGGGAGGCGCAGGTCGCCGCCGACCCCACCCGCACCAACGCCAGCCCGCTCGCCCGCCGCCTCGCCGCCGCCGCCGGACTCGACCTGTCAACGCTGACCGGCTCCGGCCCGCACGGCCGCATCGTCAAGTCCGACGTCGACGCCGCCGCCGCGCGCCCGCGTGCCTCCGTGCACCCCGCCGCCGAGCCCACCGTGACGCCCGCCGCGAACAGCGCCGCACCAGCGCCGCGTGACACGCCGGCACCGCAATCGGCCCAAGGTGCGACGCACGACACGTCACGGCCGACGGCCGCCGCGGCGGCGCTCCCGGCGCCCGCCGGGGTGCCGATGGAGGCGGTCAAGCTGTCGAACATGCGCAAGACGATCGCCCGCCGTCTCGCCGAGTTGAAGGCGACCGTGCCGCACTTCTACCAGAGCGTCGACATCCGCCTCGACGCCCTGCTCAAGCTGCGGGGTGAGTTGAACGCAAGCCTGCAAACCACTGGAATCAAGCTGTCGGTCAACGATCTGCTGATCAAGGCGCTCGGCCTCGCGCTGGTCCACGTGCCCGACGCCAACGTCCAGTTCGCCGGCAGCGAGCTGTACCGGTTCGCCCGCGCCGACATCTCGGTCGCCGTCGCCATCCCCGGCGGGCTGATCACCCCCGTCATCACCGACGCGGCGAACAAGCGCCCGAGCGTGATCGCCAGCGAAATGAAGGACTTGGCCACGCGAGCGAAGGACGGGAAGCTCAAGCCCGAGGAATATCAGGGGGGCACCGCCTCGCTGTCGAACCTCGGCATGTTCGGCATCAAGCAGTTCGACGCCGTCATCAACCCGCCGCAGGGCCTGATCCTCGCCATCGGCGCGGGCGAGCCACGCCCCTATGTCGTTGATAACGCTCTTGCGATCGCCACGGTGATGACCGCGACCGGCAGCTTCGACCACCGCGCCATCGACGGCTCCGTCGGTGCCCAGCTGATGGGCGCGTTCAAGGACCTCGTCGAAGCGCCGATGGGCATGCTGGCATGAGCGAGCGATTCGACCTCGCAATTCTGGGTTCCGGGCCAGGGGGTTACGTCGCGGCGATCCGTGCCGCGCAGCTCGGCATGAAGGTCGCGATCGTCGAGCGCGAGCGCCTGGGCGGCATCTGCCTCAACTGGGGGTGCATCCCGACCAAGGCCTTGCTGCGGACGAGCGAGATCTACCACTACCTCCAGCACGCCGACGCGTACGGTCTAAGCGCGGGCAATGTTTCCTTTGACTTAGGCAAGGTGGTTGAGCGCTCGCGTAAAGTCGCGGGGCAGCTCAATGCCGGCGTCAAGGGGCTGATGAAGAAGAACAAGGTGACGGTCGTCGAGGGGGAGGGACGGCTGTCCGGGGCGACGCAACTGACGGTAAAGACAGGCGATTCCGAACGCGTCCTCGACGCCGCCAACGTCATCGTCGCAACCGGTGCCCGCGCCCGCGATCTGCCGGGACTCCCCGCCGACGGCAAACGCATATGGACCTACCGCCACGCGATGGTCCCACCCGAGATGCCGACCAGGCTGCTGGTCATCGGCTCCGGCGCGATCGGCATCGAATTCGCCAGCTTCTACAGCGACATGGGCGCCAGCGTCACCGTCGTCGAGATGATGGACCGGATCCTGCCGGTCGAGGATGCCGAGGTGTCCGCCCACATGGCGAAGGCGCTGACCAAGCAGGGGCTGACGCTCCACACCGGCGCCAAGGTGTCCGACGTCACGCCGGGTGCGGACGGCGTCGCGGCGACGATCACGGGGGCCGACGGACAAGCGAAGACAGAGACTTACAGCCATGTGATCGTCGCCATCGGCACCATCGCCAACCTCGAGAACATTGGCCTCGAGGCGCTCGGGGTGAAGGCGGAGCGGGGGCGCGTCCTCGTCGACCCGTACGGCGCGACCAACGTCCCCGGCCTGTGGGCGATCGGCGACGTCACCGGCGCGCCGTGGCTCGCGCACAAGGCGAGCCATGAGGGGATCGTCGCGGTCGAGAAGATCGCCGGTCTCAATCCGCATCCCTTTGAAATCTGGAACATACCGGGTTGTACGTACTCGCGGCCGCAGGTCGCCAGTGTCGGCTGGACCGAGGCGATGGCGCGCGACAACGGCCACAAGGTCCGCGTCGGCAAGTTTCCCTTCATCGGCAACGGCAAGGCGATCGCGCTCGGCGAGGCGGACGGGTTCGTCAAGACGGTGTTCGACGCCGACACCGGCCAGTTGCTGGGCGCCCACATGATCGGCGCGGAAGTCACTGAACTCATTCAGGGCTATGTCATCGCCCGTCAGCTCGAGACGACCGAGGCCGAGCTGATCGAGACGGTCTTCGCCCATCCGACGCTCAGCGAGATGATGCACGAGGGCGTCCTCAGCGCCTACGACCGCGCGATCCACTTCTGACCGGTCGCTAGCGCCAGTCGAACGGCACCACCTCGAAGCGGCCGGTCGCGGGGTCGAGGACGCGCAGCACGCCGTCGGCAATGCCGAAATGCGCGCCCTGCAGGCCCAGCCGCCCCTCGGCGACACGCTCCGCAACGAATGGGAAAGTACGCAGATTGTCGAGGCTTAGCCGCACGGCGGCGAGTTCGAGTGCTTCCTGCGCGTCGACATCCGGGCTGATCGCCGCGGCAGCGCGGACCTGGTCGCGGGCTGGATCGATATGGTGCATCCAGCGGCCGATGAACGCCCCCTGGCCCTCGGCCGCGCCGTCGAACTTGCCGGTCAGCGATGCCGCGATGCCGCCGCAGCGGGCGTGGCCCATGACGACGATGTGGTGGACCTCGAGCTGGGTGACGGCGAACTCGATCGCCGCCGACGACCCGTGGGTTGCGCCGTCGGCCTCGTAAGGAGGCACGAGGTTGGCGACGTTACGCATGACGAACATCTCGCCTGGCGCTGAATCGAAGATGCGCGTCGGATCGACCCGGCTGTCGACGCAGGCGATGACCATCACGCGCGGGGCTTGGCCGCCGAAGGCGAGCGCGTCGAAGCGCTCGCGCTGCTCGACATAAGGGCCGGCGCGGAACCGGCGGTAACCGTCGAGCAGGGCGGCAAAGGCGGGCATCAGACGGCCCCTCGGCGCGGGCTAACTTCGCATTCTTCACCATGCGACGCTCGTGAAAAGCATCGAGAAAACGCGGTCGGACGGGCGCGTGTCACCGACCGCTGCGCCGGGATTTGGCGGACAGGAACGGCGGCGAAGGGCAGGAGCGACGCGATCATCCGCGTCACCTGCCTCATTTGTCGCGTGTAGGACAGGCCGAATCGGCGCTTGCGCCCGTTGGCTTTGCCGGGCGAGCAGCCTATCTCGTCGAGTATGACCGAGCCGCTCGCCGTCCTGCCGCGCACCGCCAAGCCCGACTGGCTGCGCGTCCGCGCTCCGACCTCGCCCGCCTTCGCCGAGACGCGCGCGCTGATGCGGCGGCTCGGGCTGACGACGGTGTGCGAGGAGGCGGCGTGCCCGAACATCGGCGAATGCTGGACGCAGAAGCACGCGACGGTGATGATCCTGGGCGACACGTGCACCCGCGCCTGCGCCTTCTGCAACGTCAAGACGGGGATGCCGGGGCCGGTCGACCGGCTCGAGCCGCTGCATGTCGCGGAGGCGGCGGGGGCGCTCGGGCTCGAGCATATCGTCATCACCTCGGTCGACCGCGACGACCTCGCCGACGGCGGGGCGGGGCAGTTCGTCGCCGTCATCGAGGCGCTGCGCCGCCATGCGCCGACGACGACCATCGAGATCCTGACGCCCGACTTCCGCAACAAGGCCGACGCCGCCGTGGCGGCGATCGTCGCGGCGCGGCCCGACGTCTACAACCACAACCTCGAGACGGTGCCGCGGCTCTACCCGACGATCCGCCCGGGGGCGCGCTACTACCATTCGCTGCGCCTGCTCGACCGGGTCAAGGCGCTCGATCCGTCGATCTTCACCAAATCGGGGCTGATGGTCGGGCTCGGCGAGGAACGCCAGGAGATGCATCAGGTATTCGACGACATGCGGTCGGCGGGAGTCGATTTCCTGACGGTCGGCCAGTATCTCCAGCCGACGCCGCGCCACGCCAAGGTGGTCGAGTTCGTGCCGCCGGCGACCTTCGCCAGCTATGCCGCGATCGCCCGCGCGAAGGGATTCCTGCAGGTCGCCGCGTCGCCGCTGACGCGGTCGAGCTATCACGCCGGGGCAGATTTCGCCGTCATGCGGGCGCGGCGGCGCGAGCAGCTGGCGACGGCGGCCTGATGCCGCGCGCCATTCCGGCGGCAGGCTGATGCCGCGCCACATCGAAGACCGGTTTCTGCCGTACACGCCCGAGCAGATGTTCGACCTCGTCGCCGACATCGGGCGCTACGCCGAGTTCCTGCCGTGGGTTCAGGCGACGCGCGTGACGTCGAACGACGGGACGACGGTCGTCGCCGACATGGTCGTCGGCTTCAAGATGGTCCGCGAGCGTTTCACCAGCCGCGTCACGCTCGACCGCCCGCGCGCGCTCCACGTCGACTATATCTCGGGGCCGCTCAAGTACCTACGCAACGACTGGCGGTTCGAGCCGGCTCCCGGCGGCTGTACGGTGCACTTCGTCGTCGACTTCGAGTTCAAGGCCAAGCTGTTCGAGCGGCTGGCGGGCGTGTTCTTCGGCGAGGCGTTCCGACGGATGGTCGCCAGCTTCGAGAAGCGGGCGCAGGATCTCTACGGTGTCGCGCGCGGCATCAGCAGCTCGAGCGCGCACAGCACCGCCTGACGGCGGATCTCGGTGCGGCCGAGGTCGCCGAACGACCGGGTGTCGGCCACCTTGCCGTCGGGGTCGCCGCGGTGGGCGACGGCGAAGACGACGGTGCCGACCGGCTTCCGCTCGCTGCCGCCGCCGGGGCCGGCGATGCCGGTGATCGCGACCGCGGTGTCGGCGCGGCTCGCCTTGAGCGCGCCCTGGGCCATTGCCCAGGCAACGGCGACCGAGACGGCTCCGAACGTGTCGATCAGGTCGCCGTGGACGCCGAGCGCCTCCATCTTGGCTTCGTTCGAGTAGGTGACGAAGCCGCGGTCGACGACGTCGGACGACCCGGCGATCTCGGTCAGCGCGCCCGCGACGAGGCCGCCGGTGCACGATTCGGCCGTCGCGACGGTCAGCCCGGCGGCGCGGTTGGCGGCGACCACGCGCGCGGCAAGGTCGAGGATCTCGGCGTCAAACATCAGGCGGGCACGCGGACGCTGGCCACCGCCTGCGCCGCGATCCCCTCGCGGCGGCCGGTGAAGCCGAGGCCCTCGGTGGTCGTTGCCTTGATGCTGATCGAGGCACAGCCGGTGATCTCGCGGACGCGCGCGACGAAGGCGACGCGATGCGGGCCGACCTTGGGGGCTTCGGCGATGATGGTCAGGTCGAGGTGGTCGATGACGCCGCCCGCGGCGCGGACCAGCGCGCAGGCGTGGGCGAGGAAGCGGTCGGAACTCGCGCCGCGCCACTGCGGGTCGCTCGGCGGGAAATGCGTGCCGATGTCGCCGTCGCCGATCGTGCCGAGCAGCGCGTCGGTCAACGCGTGAAGGCCGACGTCGGCATCGCTGTGGCCGATCAGCCCATGGGTGTGAGGGACGCGAACGCCGCACAGCCACAGGTGGTCGCCTGGGCCGAAGCGGTGGACGTCGAAGCCGTGGGCCGAGCGCGGGACCATGCGCGCCGCTAGCATGGCTTCGGCGCGGACGAAATCGTCGGCCGTGGTCAGCTTGAACGCCGCCTCGTCGCCGGGGACAAGCGCGACCGTCATGCCGGCGGCGCGGGCGACGGCGACGTCGTCGCTCTCGCTGCCGGTCGCCGCGCGGTGGGCAGCGAGGATGGGGACGAGGGCGAAGCCCTGCGGGGTCTGCACGCGATGGAGGCGCCGCGCGGTCGACCTCGCCGTCGACCGTCCCGTCGCCGCTGCGCAGCGAGTCGATGACGGGCAGGGCGGGTGCCACGCCGTCGTGCTCGGCGAGCGCGGCAATGACGCGGTCGATCACGCCGGCGGTGACGAACGGGCGCGCGGCGTCGTGGATCAGCACGTGGGTCGTCGTTGCGGGCAGCGCGGCGAGCCCGGCGACGACCGATGCCTGCCGGGTCGCGCCGCCGTCGATCGGCGGCGGCAGGTCGAGCCCGGCGACTGCGGCGGCGTAGAGGTCGGCGTCATCGGGATGAATGACGACACGGACGGCGGCGACCTGCGGGTGGGCGACGAACGCCTCGACGGCGAGACGCAGGACGGCTTTCCCCGCGAGGAGGCGGTACTGCTTCGGCAAGCCGTCGCCAGCGCGAAAACCGCGGCCGCCGGCGACGACGAGGACATGAACGATCACGCCGCCGCTATACGCGCGGCAGGCCGAGCGGCAAGAGCGCCACCGCGCTTCGGTGGGTCGTTGCGGCGGCGAATTGACTCCGCCCGGCCGGCACCGCATTCTCGTCCGAATACTTGGGGAGAGAAGCATGCGCCTGCTGCCGTTGATCATCGCGATCGTGGTCACCGCGCCGGTCGCTGCCGCCGACACCTCGGTCGTCGCTCCGGTCAACCTGTTCATCACCGCCTTCAACAAGGGCGACACCAAGACCGCTGCTACCACGATGGCGAGCGGCGGCGTGGCGATCATCGACGAGTTCGCGCCACATTACTGGTCGGGCGCCACGGCAATGGCGAGCTGGTCGGACGACTATGCCAAGGATGCCAAGGCGCGCGGGATCAGCGACGGCAAGGTCGTTCTCGGTGCGCCGACGCGGACAGAGGTCGGCGCAACGGTCGCCTATGTCATCACGCCAGCGCGCTATACCTTCAAGCAGAAAGGGGTGGCGATGGTCGAGGACGGCTCGTTGACCTTTGCCCTGCGCGGCAAGGCGAACGCGTGGAAGATCGCCGCATGGTCGTGGAGCGGCCCGGCACCAAAGCCCTCCAAATAGGCTTTGCTTGCTGCAAGACACCAAAGACGGTAGCGTGGTTGCCTGAAATTTAGGCAGCCCGCTTTGCGACACCTCCCGCCTCTCGCTGTCGGCCCGCACCGGCTCGATCCCGTCGTCCTCGCACCGATGACCGGGGTCACGGACCTGCCGTTCCGTCGCATCGTCAAGCGCTATGGCGCGGGGCTGACGGTGACCGAAATGATCGCGTCGGAGGCGATGGTCCGCGAGACGCGCCAATCGGTGCAGAAGTGCGCCTGGGACGCCGCCGAGGAGCCGGTGTCGATGCAGCTTGCCGGGTGCGAGCCGCGGGTGATGGCCGAGGCGGCCAAGCTCAACGCCGACCGCGGCGCGGCGATCATCGACATCAACATGGGCTGCCCGGTCAAGAAGGTGGTCAACGGCCACGCCGGCTCGGCGCTGATGCGCGATCTGCCACTGGCGACGGCGCTGATCGCGGCGACGGTCAAGGCGGTCGACGTGCCGGTCACGCTCAAGATGCGGATGGGCTGGGACCATGCCAGCCTCAACGCCCCCGAACTCGCGCGGATCGCCGAGGACCTCGGCGTCGCGCTGATCGCGGTGCACGGACGGACGCGGTGCCAGCTCTATCGCGGCGAGGCCGACTGGAGCTTCGTCGCGCGGGTCAAGGCCGCGGTCCGCCTGCCGGTCGTCGTCAACGGCGACATCTGCACCTTGGACGACGTCGACGCTGCGCTCGATGCGAGCGGGGCTGACGCGGTGATGATCGGCCGGGGGGCGTACGGCAAGCCGTGGCTGCTCGGCCAGGTGCTCGACTATCTACGCACCGGCCGTCGCCGCGCCGAGCCGGGGCTCGCCGAGCAATATGCCGTAATTACCGAGCATTATGCGGCAATGCTCAACCATTATGGCAGCCACATCGGCGTCAATCTGATGCGCAAGCACCTCGGCTGGTACACGCGCGGCCTGCCTGGCTCGGCCGAGTTCCGCAACGCGGTCAACCAGGAAGCCGACGCGGCGCGCGTGCTGGCGATGCTCGACAGCTTCTACGCGCCGCTTCTCGACGAGCCAGCGCGGCTGGCGGCGTGAGCGTCTTCCCGCTGCGGCGGCGGCCGAAACTACGGCCCGACCTGCCGCCGCTCGATCTCGTCGCCGCTTTACCGGTTCCCGTCGTCGTCCTCGACGCCGACGGTGCGGTCGCGCTCGCCAATGCCGCGGCCGAGGCGTTCTTCAACACCGGGCAGGCGGCGCTGCGCGAGCGCGGGCTGGCGGCGGCTTTCGCGGTCGGATCGCCGCTCATCGCGCGGATCGCCGAGGCGCTGGCCGAGGGGCACGACCTCGCCGCCTACGACAGCGAGATCACGCTCGCCGGCGGTCGCGCGACACGCGCCGACGTCTTCGTCACGCCGCTCGCCGATGCCCCCGGCTGGACGCTCGTCAGCCTCCAGCCCCGCGCGGTGTCGCCGCTGGCCGACCGGCAGCACGGCAACCGCACCGCAGCGCGGTCGGCGATCGGCGTGGCGGCGATGCTCGCGCACGAGATCAAGAACCCGCTGTCGGGTATCCGCGGCGCGGCGCAGCTGCTCGCCGCCACCGCCGACGCCGACGGACAGGAGTTGACGGGGCTGATCCGCACCGAGGTCGACCGGATCGTCGCGCTGATCGACCGCATGGAGGGGTTCACCGACACCCGCCCGCTGGCCACCGCGCCGGAGAACATCCACTCCGTCCTCGGCCACGTGCGCCAGGTCGCATTGACGGGGTTCGCCCAGGGCGTCCCGATCCGCGAACGCTACGACCCGTCGTTGCCGCCGGTCGCCGGCAACCGCGACGCGCTGGTCCAGGTCTTCCTCAACCTCATCAAGAACGCCGCTGAGGCCGTCGCCGCGGCGGGCGGAACGAGCGGCGAGATCCTTCTGACCACCGCCTATCGCCACGGCTTCCGCGTCGCCGCCGAAGGGTCGGCACGGTCGGTTGCGCTGCCGATCGAGGTGTGCGTGATCGACACCGGCTTCGGTCCGCCGCCCGACGTCGCGCGCCATATGTTCGAGCCGTTCGTCTCGACCAAGCGCGCCGGCGGCGGCCTCGGCCTCGCGCTGGTCGCCAAGATCGTCGGCGACCACGGCGGGGTCGTCGAATGCGAGCGCGCGAGCGACCCGCCGCGCACCGTGCTCCGCGTCTTGCTGCCGACCGCATGACCGCAGTCGTGCCCCAGATCATGCCAGCGGCATGACCGCGACCGTAATCGTCGCCGACGACGATGCCGCGATCCGGACCGTCGTGCGCCGCGCGCTGACCCGTGCCGGCTTTGCCGTCCGCGCGACCGAAACCGCCGCCGGCCTTGCCCGGCTGATCGACGAGGGGGTCGGCGAGGTCGTCATCAGCGACGTCATCTTCCCCGACGGCAACGGTCTCGACGGCCTGCCCGGACTGGTCGCGCGCCGCCCTGGGCTCAAGGTGATCGTCGTCAGCGCGCAGAACACGCTGTCGACGGCGGTGCGCGCGACCGAGGCGGGCGCCTTCGACTACCTGCCCAAGCCGTTCGACCTCGACGAACTCGTCCGTGCGGTGACGAGTGCCGTCGGCGCGAGCGACCTGGCGGCCGAGCCGCTTCCCGAGCTCGGCGACGATCTGCCGCTGATCGGGCGGTCGGCGGCAATGCAGGAGGTGTTCCGCACCGTTGCCCGTGTCGTCCCGACGGCGCTGACGGTAATGATCCTCGGCGAGTCGGGCACGGGCAAGGAGGTCGTCGCGCGCGTCGTCCATGATCTCGGGGGGCGCCGCGCGGCCCCGTTCGTCGCGGTCAACATGGCCGCGATCCCGCGCGACCTGATCGAGGCCGAGCTGTTCGGCCACGAGCGCGGCGCCTTCACCGGCGCGGCGGCGCGTGCCTCGGGGCGCTTCGAGCAGGCCGAAGGTGGGACGCTGTTTCTCGACGAGATCGGCGACATGCCGCTCGACGCACAGACGCGGCTGCTCCGCGTCCTCCAATCGGGCGAGTTCACCGCGGTCGGCGGGGCGCGGGTCCAGCGGGCGGACGTGCGGATCATCGCTGCGACCAATCAGGACCTGCGCCGCCTGATCGACGCCGGGCGGTTCCGCGAGGACCTGTTCTATCGCCTCAACGTCGTGCCGCTGCGCCTGCCGCCGCTGCGCGCGCGGCCCGACGACATCCCCGCGCTCGCGCGCCACTTCCTCGATCGGGCGGCGGCCGAGGGCCTGCCGCGCAAGATGCTCGACGCCGGCGCGCTCGAGGCGATCGCCGCGCATCCGTGGCCGGGGAATGTCCGCGAGCTCGAGAACCTGATGCGCCGGCTTGCGGCGCTGACGCGCGGCGACACGATCGACGCCGCCACGGTGACCGCGAGCCTCGAGCCGACGCCTGCCGCCGCGCCGGCAAGCGCTCCCGACCTCGGCGGTGCCGTCGCGGGGCACCTCGCCGCCTATCTCGCCGGCTTCGGCGACGCCCTGCCGCCCGACGGCTGGTACGACCGGGTACTCGCCGCCGTCGAGCGCCCGCTGCTCGAGCTCAGCCTCGCGGCAACCGGCGGTAACCAGATCCGCGCGGCGCGGCTGCTCGGGATCAACCGCAATACGCTGCGCAAGAAGCTGCTCGACCACGGCGTGGCCGCGCGCGGCTGACGATCGTCCGACACTCGTCGCGTCGGCGCAACGAGTGTGTTCCTTTTGCCACGCATCTGCTGTACGATGACATCGATGCAGTCGCCGCCCGCTCGTCCCCGAACCCGCCGCTGGCGGTCGGCGCGCCGCCGCTTCAACCGCTGGGTGTCGCGCGTCGATCTCTACCCGCGGCTCGAGCTCGCCGTCGGACTGCTCGTCGTCGCCCTCGGCGTATCGAGCTATGCGATGCTGACCGGGCGCGGCGCGCCGGCAGGCGGCTATTCGCCGCCGCTGGTGACGCTGGTCCTCGTCGCCAACCTGCTGCCGCTGATGGCGCTGATCGTGCTCATCGCGCGGCGCATCACGCTGCTGCTGACCGCGCGGCGGCGCGGGACGGCCGGCGCACGGCTCCACGTCCGCCTCGTCGCCCTGTTCGCGACTGTCGCGGCGGTCCCGACCCTGCTCGTGGTGATCTTCGCGTCGCTGCTGTTCCAGTACGGCGTCCAGTTTTGGTTCAGCGATAAGGCGCGCGCGGTGTTCGAGAACGCCGACCGCATCGCGACGACCTATGTCGACGAGCAGGCCAAGCGGATCGTCGCCGACCTGCCGGCGATGGCGACCGACATCGGCGGCTACGGCAAGCAGTACGGCTATGGCTCGCCCACCTTCGGCGAGGGGCTGATCTATCAATTGCAGAGCCGCCACCTGACCGCCGGCACCGTCTTCACGCCGCAGGGGCAGAGCTACCGCACGCTAGCGGTCGGGTTCATCGGCAAGCCGTTCCGGGTTCGGCTTCAACCGCAGGACATCGCCCATGCCCGCGCCGGCGAGGTGCGGATCATCGCCCAGGCCGCCGACCGCATCGAGGCGGTGATCCGGATGGACGCGGTCCATTACCTCTACGTCAGCTCGTCGGTCGACCCGCACGTCCTCGCCCAGGTCGTCGGCACGCGGAAGGCACTCGCCGACTACCGCTCGCTGCTCGCGCGCAGCCGGGGCGTCCAGCTGCGCTTCAACGCGCTGCTCGTCGTGGTCTACGCTGCTGATCCTGGCCGCTGCCGTCTGGTTTGCGCTGTGGCTGGCGAACGCGCTCGTCGCCCCGATCGCGCGGCTGGCCGATGCCGCCGCGCGGGTCGGTGCGGGCGACCTCGATGCGCGCGTGCCGGTCCGCGGCTCGCCCGACGAGATCGGGACGCTGGCGCGCGCGTTCAACCGGATGACCGGACAGCTGAAGGCGCAGCAGACCGCGCTCGTCACCGCCAACACCCAGCTCGACCAGCGGCGGCAATTTACCGAGGCCGTGCTGTCGGGGGTCTCGGCGGGCGTCGTCTCGATCGACGCCGGCGGGGCCATCCGTCTCGCCAACCATTCGGCCGCCGTCCTGCTGCAGACGACCGAGCGTGACCTCGCCGGGCGGACGCTGACCACCGCCGTTCCCCAGTTCGCGGCGCTGCTCGATGAGGCGGCGGCGCGTGGGCTGGCCTCGGGACAGGTCGAGATCGTCCGCGGCAGCGACACCCAGACACTTGCCGTCCAGATCGCCGCCGAGCGATCGGGGGCGCGCGCCTATGTCCTGACCTTCGACGACATCACCAGCCAGCTCGCCGACCAGCGCCAGGCGGCGTGGGCCGACGTCGCACGCCGTATCGCGCACGAGATCAAGAACCCGCTGACCCCGATCCAGCTGTCGGCCGAGCGGTTGCAGCGCAAGTACGGCCGCCACGTCGCCGACGACCCCGAGACCTTTGCCAACCTGACGGGAACGATCGTCCGCCAGGTCGGCGACCTGCGGCGGATGGTCGACGAGTTCAGCGCCTTCGCGCGCATGCCCAAGCCGGTGTTCCGCCCCGAGCTGCTCGCCGATCTCGCGCGCGAGGCGGTGTTCATGCAGGAGGTCGCGAACCCAGCCATCGCCTTCACCCTCGACCTGCCCGATACGGTGCCGCTGCTCGTCTGCGACCGGCGGCAGATCGCGCGGGCGCTGACCAACCTGCTCAAGAACGCAGCCGAAGCGGTCGCCGCGCGAACCGAGCGCGACGGGAAGAACGACGGGCGTATCGCCCTCGCGCTCGCTGCCGAGGCTGAGCGCGTCATCATCCGCGTCACCGACAACGGCATCGGCCTGCCGACCGAGCACCGCGACCGGCTGACCGAACCCTATGTCACGACGCGCGCGCGGGGCACTGGCCTCGGCCTCGCGATCGTCAAGAAGATCGTCGAGGAACACGGCGGGACGCTCGATCTCGGCGATGCGCCCGGCGGCGGCACCGTCGCGCGGCTGTGCTTCGAGACCAGTGTCGACCGGGCGGCGCTCGCCGTCCCACAGGAGGCGGAGCCGCTCCGCCGGACAGGATAGCGATGGCGCTCGAAATCCTCGTCGTCGACGACGAAGCCGACATCCGCGAACTGATCGCCGCCACGCTCGGCGACGAGGGCTATGCGACGCGCACCGCCAAGGATAGCGACACCACGCTCGCCGCGCTGGCCGAGCGCCGTCCGTCGCTGCTCGTCCTCGACATCTGGCTGCAGGGATCGCGCCTCGACGGCATCGAGCTGCTCGAGGAGGTCAAGCGCCGCGACCCGACGCTGCCGGTCATCATCATCTCGGGCCATGGCAACATCGAGACTGCCGTCGGCGCGATCAAGCGCGGTGCCTACGACTTCATCGAGAAGCCGTTCCAGGCCGATCAGCTCCTCCTCGTCGTCGCCCGCGCGACCGAAACCGAGCGGCTCAAGCGCGAGAACGAGGAGTTGCGCGAGCGCGCCGGCTTCGACACCGAGCTGACCGGCTCGTCGCCGCTGATCAACGGCGTCCGGGCGACGATCAAGCGTGTCGCCGCCACGGGCAGCCGCGTCCTCATCACCGGCGCGGCCGGGTCGGGCAAGGAGATCGCCGCGCGCCTGCTCCACCAGTGGAGCCCGCGCGAGCGCGCGCCGTTCGTCGTCGTCTCGGCCGCCCGCATGGACCCTGAGCGCGTCGAGGAGGAGCTGTTCGGTCGCGAGGACGGCGGCCACCTCGCGCGCACGGGATTGTTCGAACAGGCGCACGGCGGCACGCTGTTCCTCGACGAGGTCGCCGACATGCCGCTGACGACGCAGGGCAAGATTCTGCGCGTCCTGACCGAGCAGACGTTCCAGCGGATCGGCGGCTCGCGTTGGGTCAAGGTCGACGTCCGCGTCATCAGCGCGACATCGCGCGATCTGCCCGGCGAAATCGCCGCCGGCAAGTTCCGCGAGGACCTCTACTACCGGCTCAATGTCGTGCCCGTTCGCCTGCCGCTGCTCAGCGAGCGCCGCGATGACGTCGCCGAACTGGTCCAGTATTTCCTCGCCCGCTATTCGGCCGAGCGCCGCGTCTCGACGCCAACGCTCAGCGACGACGCGATCGCCGCGCTGCAGAGCTACGACTGGCCGGGCAACGTCCGCCAGCTGCGCAATGTCGTCGAGCGGACGCTGATCCTCGCCCCGCCCGAGCGGATCGCGCGGATCGACGTCGACATGCTGCCCGCCGAAATCACCGCCGAGCCGGCCAAGCTGCTGCCGGGCGAAGCGGTCAAGTCGATCATGGGCACGCCGTTGCGCGAGGCGCGCGAGGCGTTCGAGCGCGAGTATCTGCGCGCGCAGATCCGGCGGTTCAGCGGCAATATCTCCAAGACCGCGACCTTCATCGGCATGGAACGCTCGGCGCTCCACCGCAAGCTGAAGGCCCTCGGCCTCGGCGAGGGCCGCGAGGACGATGAGGCGGAGGGGGTCGCCTAAGACGCCCCCTGGCGCCTAGGCCCTCGCGGCCGCGATCCAGGCGTCGATCGCGCTCGCCAGCACGGTCAGCGGCACGCCGCCGGTCGTTACCACCGCGTCGTCGAACCCGGCGAGCGTGAACTTCGGCCCGAGCGCAGCCTGTGCCTTGGCACGCAGCCGGACGATCTCGTTGTGGCCAATCTTGTACCCGCACGCCTGCCCCGGCGCGACGCAGTAGCGGTCGACCTCGCTGGTCATCGCCGCCTGGCCCTTGCCCGTCTCGCCGGTGAGGAAGGCGACGGCGCGGTCGCGGCTCCAGCCCATCGCGTGGATACCGGTATCGACGACCAGCCGGCACGCGCGGAACTGCTGCGCCTGCAGGTAGCCGAGCCGGCTGAACGGGTCGTCGGCATAGGCCCCGAGCTCGTCGACGAGCTGCTCGGCGTAGAGCGCCCAGCCCTCGACGAAGGCGTTGTACCCGGTCAGCGACGCGATCAGCGGTGGGCGCGTCTTCGCCTCGGCGAGATAGGCGAACTGGAAGCCGTGCCCGGGCACCCCCTCGTGCGCCGTCAGCGTCGCCAGCTGGTACTTGGGCCACAGCGCGGTCGACTTCAGGTTGATGTAGTAGATCGCCGGCCGCGACCCGTCGAGCGCGGCGGGGTTCATATAGCCGAGCGCCGCCCCGTCCTGAATGTCGGCGGGGACCTGCTTGACCATCACGTCGGCGCGCAGGCCGAGGTTCGACAGCCGCGGCAGCAGCCGCCGCGTCGTATCGAGGCGCGCATTGCAATAGGCGATGACCTGCGCGCGACCGGCGGCGGTATCCGGGAAGAGGAAGCGCGGATCGCGGTTTAGCGCAGTGACGCGCGCGCCGACGCTGCCCTGCGTCATTCCCTGCGCGCGCAGGATGGTGTCCATCTGCGCCTTCAGCGCGGCGTTCTGTTCGAGCCCGGTGCGGTGGATGTCAGCCGCCGACAGCTCGGTCGTCGTGCCGAGGCGCAACGCGTGCGCGTAAAAAGCCGCCCCGTCCGGCAGGCGGGCGACCCCGGCCGTGTCGATCGCATAGGCCGTCGCCTGCCCGAAGGCGGCGATCTGGCGGTCGAGCGCGGGGTAGACCTCCCGGGTGACGATCGCCGCGCAGCGCGGGCCCCAGTCGCCGGCGATCCCCGCCTTGGCCGCGCGCGTCGCGAGGCTGGTGACGAGGCGCTGGGCCGCTGCCGGCGTGGCGCGGAACTCGCGGAGCTGCTTGAGGACGGTCGCGGCGACGAAGCGCGGCGGGACGACGCTGATCGTCGCCTCGCGGGTGATCGCCGCGCTCTCGCCGTCGAGCTGGCGCGCGAAGGCGGCGACGCGCGAGAGATACGCCTCGGCGTCGGCACGGGTGGCGACGATGTGCTGCGAATCGAGGAACTCGGGGACGGTGACGAGCGCGCCGTCCTGCTGCGAAATCGTGTACGGCCGCGCGCCGCCGAAGAACGCCTCGCGCGCGCCGCCGCCATAGGCGAACTTCTGTGCGTCGATCATGCGCTGCGCGGTGAAGCCGACCGCGTCGACCCGCAGCGCCGTCGCCCGGTCGAGTGTCGCGCGGTCGACGCTGCGGATCGCCGCCGCCATGTCGGTGCCCAGCCGCGCCCAGCGCGCTTCGGCGGCGGGCGACACGTCGCGCAACCGTGCCTTCAGGCCCGCGCGCGCGCCTTTGTCGACGCCGAGTCCCGTCGCCTGTTCGGGTTCGAGGACGAGCACGTCGTCGGCGAAGTGATCGAGGAGCGCCGATGCATCGGGCACAAAGCCCGCCCGTGCGCAAGTCGGGAGCGCCGCAGCGCCCGCCACCATGCCGCCTGCCGCCAGAAGTGTTCGCCGATCGATCATGTTGTCTCCCCAGGTCCGCGGTCCGGCCGGCCGCGCGTTGTGGTTTAGCGTAGGATGGCGGCAGCGCCGCTGACGGCCGCTGACGCGCCGTCGAGCCACGCCGTGCTCCGCGCGATCGCGGCGGGGCGGGGCGGAGCCAGCGTCGCGCAGTCGAGGCACGCCGCCTGGATCGTCGCGCCGCCGGCGACGACGACCGCCTCGCCGATGCTGGCGAGGACATGCGCCCGTCCAGCGGCGGCGACCTTGGCGAAGGGGTCGCGCGCAGCGGTCGCCGTGCCGTCGTCACCGCCGCCGAGCCCAAGCGACTGCGCGATCAGCTGAATCAGCAGCGACGGCGTCTTCTCGATGTCGATCGTCCGCGGCCGGTCGCCGAGCTTCGCCGCACGGCCCGCGGCGGTGACCGCGGCATCAAGCCCGCCGAGCCGGTCGACCAACCCGAGCCGAAGCGCGTCGTTTCCCGTCCACACGCGACCCTGCGCGATCTCGTCAACCCGCGCGACGGGCAGGTGGCGCGCCTCGGCGACCAGGCCGGTGAAGCGGCGGTAGACGTCGTCGATCGACGCCTGGAGGACGAGCTTGCTGTCGGGGCTCAGCCCGCGCAGCACGTCGGGGTCGCCGGTGTACGGCGTCGACTTGGTGCTGTCGGTCGAGATGCCGAGCCGGTCGAGGGCGCGGTTGAACGTCGGGATGACGGCGAACACACCGATCGAGCCGGTGATCGTCGACGGCGCGGCGAACACCTGGCTCGCCGCCGTCGACACCCAATAGCCGCCCGACGCCGCGACCGGACCCATCGACGCGATCACCGGCACGCCCTTGTCGCGCGCCTCGGCGAGCGCCTCGCGGATGCGCTCGGACGCGGTGACCGACCCGCCGGGCGAGTCGATACGGACGACGAGCGCCTTGATGTCGTCGTTGGTCAGCGCCTTGGACACGAGTTCGGGCGATGGTGTCGCCGCCGGCCGTGCCGGCCGCCGCCTCGCCGTCGACGATGTCGCCCGACACGTAGACGATGCCGACCGCGGGGCCGCTGCGGCTCGGCTTGGTCGCCGCGGCGTACTTTGCGAGCGTGATGCCGTTGAACGCGCCCGGCTGCTTGTCGTCGCCCTCACCGACGATCCGCGCCATCGCCCGCCCGAAGGTGACCCGCGTTTCGATCCGGTCGACAAGGTGCGCATCGCGCGCCTCGAGCGCGAAGTCGTTGTCGGACTTCGCCAGACGAGCCGGCAGGTCGGCGAAATCGGCGACGAGGTCGACGTTCGGCCGAACGGCGTGGACGTCGTCGCGGTAGCTGCGCCACACGCCGTCGACCAGCGCCTGCTCGGCCGCCTTGGCCTCGGGCGACGCTTCGGTGCGGGTGAACGGCTCGACGAACGACTTGTACTTGCCGACCCGGAAGACGTTGACGTCGACGTCGAGCTTGTCGAGTGCCTTCTTGAAATAGAGGTTGGTCCCGCCCGGCCCGGTGAGCAGGACGCCGCCCATCGGGTTGAGCCAGATCGTCGTCGCATGCGCGGCGAGGTAATAGCTGGCGTCGGTATAGGCCGTTGCATAGGCGTGGACCGGCTTGCCCGCTTTTTCAAACGTACGCAGCGCTGCGCCGATCGCCTGCAGGTTGGCCTGGCCGGCGCCGATGAAGGTGTCGAGCTGGAGCACGATCAGCTTGATCCGGCTGTCCGTCCGCGCCGTGTCGATCGCGCGGATCACGTCGCGGACCTCGATCTCGTTGCCGCCGCCGACGCGTCCGGTGACACCGGCGAGCGGCGACCGCTCGCTCGCCTGGTCGACGACGGGGCCGTCGAGGTCGAGCACGAGCGCCGCCCCGTCGGGCACGCGCGTCGTCCGCGTGTGGAGCACCGCCCAAAGCGCGACGAAGAAGATCAGCAGGAGCAGGATGCCGAAGGCGTCTTTGACCCCGACGAGAAAGCGCCACGCGCCGCGGACGAAACTCATCGGGGGACCGGCTTTCGACGGGGAGGAGGGGATAGCACGAATGCGTGACAACGTATAACGCCGGACGACCGGGCGACAAGCACCGGCTACCCCGCGACCGATTGCCTGTCAAGAACAGAAAGAGTACACGCAGCCTCGGGGCGGTGCCGCAAAAGCTTCACATGAACGCCAGTTGACGCCACGGCGTGCCGCCGCCATATGCGCTGGGCGTTAGCACTCTCCCCCGGTGAGTGCCAGCGAGCCCATTCAGCACAACCAAGGGGTCCAATCCCATGAAGTTCACTCCGCTGCACGACCGTGTCCTCGTCCGCCGCGTCGACGCCGACGAGAAGACCAAGGGCGGCATCATCATTCCCGACACGGCCAAGGAAAAGCCGCAGGAGGGTGTCGTCGTTGCCGCCGGCAAGGGCGCGCGCAACGAGGCCGGCGAGCGCGTCAAGCTCGACGTCGTCGAGGGCGACAAGATCCTGTTCGGCAAGTGGTCGGGCACCGAGGTCAAGGTCGATGGCGAAGACCTGCTGATCATGAAGGAAAGCGATATCCTGGGCGTGATCGCCTGACGTTTCCGCCGACTCTCTCCCTGCGTGACAGGGTGAAGTTTGCGAAGTTACAGCCTCATTCGAAGGAACATTGACATGGCAGCCAAAGACGTTCGTTTCAGCCGCGACGCGCGTGAGCGCATCCTGCGCGGCGTCGACATCCTCGCCGACGCGGTCAAGGTGACGCTGGGTCCCAAGGGCCGCAACGTCGTCATCGAGAAGAGCTTCGGCGCTCCGCGCATCACCAAGGACGGCGTCACCGTCGCCAAGGAGATCGAGCTCAAGGACAAGTTCGAGAACCTCGGCGCGCAGATGGTCCGCGAGGTCGCCTCGAAGACCAACGACAAGGCCGGTGACGGCACCACCACCGCGACCGTGCTCGCCCAGGCGATCGTCCGCGAGGGCATGAAGTCGGTATCGGCCGGCATGAACCCGATGGACCTGAAGCGCGGCATCGACATGGCGGTCAACGCCGTCGTCGCCGACCTCAAGGCGCGGTCGAAGGACGTCGCCGGGTCGAGCGAAATCGCCCAGGTCGGCACCATCTCGGCCAACGGTGAGACCGAAATCGGCCAGATGATCGCGCAGGCGATGGAGAAGGTCGGCAAGGAAGGCGTCATCACCGTCGAGGAGGCCAAGGGCCGCGACAGCGAGCTCGACGTCGTCGAGGGGATGCAGTTCGACCGCGGCTACCTGTCGCCGTACTTCATCACCAACCCCGAGAAGATGACGGTCGACCTCGACAACCCGTACATCCTGATCCACGAGAAGAAGCTGTCGAACCTCCAGGCGCTGCTGCCGGTGCTCGAGGCCGTCGTCCAGTCGACGCGCCCGCTTGTCATCATCGCCGAGGACGTCGAGGGCGAGGCGCTCGCGACGCTGGTCGTCAACAAGCTGCGCGGCGGGCTCAAGGTCGCCGCCGTCAAGGCTCCGGGCTTCGGCGACCGGCGCAAGGCGATGCTCGAGGACATCGCGATCCTGACCGCCGGTCAGATGATCAGCGAAGACCTCGGCATCAAGCTCGAGAACGTCACGCTGGCGATGCTCGGCCAGGCCAAGCGCGTCACGATCGACAAGGACAACACCACCGTCATCGACGGCGCGGGTGAGGGCGAGGCGATCAAGGGTCGCACCGAGCAGATCCGTGCGCAGATCGAGATCACGACGTCGGACTACGACAAGGAGAAGCTCCAGGAGCGTCTCGCCAAGCTGGCCGGCGGCGTCGCCGTCATCAAGGTCGGCGGGTCGACCGAGGTCGAGGTCAAGGAGCGCAAGGACCGCGTCGACGACGCGCTCCACGCGACGCGCGCGGCGGTCGAAGAGGGCGTCGTCCCCGGCGGCGGCACCGCGCTGCTCTACGCGACCAAGGCGCTCGAGGGCATGAAGGGCGCCAACGACGACCAGACGCGCGGCGTCGACATCGTCCGCAAGGCGCTGTTCGCTCCGGTTCGCCAGATCGCCCAGAACGCCGGCCATGACGGCGCGGTGATCTCGGGCAAGCTGCTCGACGGGGCCGACCAGAGCATCGGCTTCAACGCGCAGACCGACACCTACGAGAACCTGATGACCAGCGGCGTCATCGACCCGACCAAGGTCGTCCGCACCGCGCTGCAGGACGCGGCGTCGGTCGCCTCGCTGCTGATCACCACCGAGGCGGCGATCACCGACCAGCCGGCCGACGACAAGGCCGGCGGCATGGGCGGCGGCATGGGCGGCGGCGGCATGGGCGGCATGGGCGGGATGGACTTCTAAGTCCCGCCGGCCGACCAAACGAGCGAAGGGCCGCGGTGCGAACCGCGGCCCTTTTCGCGTCGGTGGAGGCAGCATCGGCTAGCACGAGCCGGGCGGCGCCAGGGATCGGTCGGGCGTCGGCGCGGAGGGGTGTCGTGGCCGTAAGCCCGACGAACGCGGCATGAGCCCCGGGCACACGAAAAAGGCCGCGGCGGGTGCCGCGGCCTTCGTCGTACGGTCGGTAAGCCGGTCGCTTACGGCTTGGTCGTGCCGCCCGAACCCGACGTGGTGGCGTCCGAACCGGCGGTGCCCGACGGGGTGCCGGCAGTGCTCGACCCGGCGGTGCCGCCCGCGGCCATGCTGCTGCCCGACGAGCCGGCGGTGCCGGTCGCGCCCGAGCCGGCGTCCGTCGCGCCGCTCGCCGGGGCCGAGCCCGCCGCGCCGCTGCTGGCGTCGCCGCCCGCGGCCATCGCGCCGCCAGCCGTGCCCGTGGTCGAGCCGCCGGCGGTCCCGGTCGTGCCGGTGTCGGTGGCCGTGGTCGTGGTCGACGTCGTCGACGTGTCGTCGGCCTTCTTGCCGCACGCACCGACGCTCAGGGCGGCGGCGATGGCGAGGATGCTGATAGTCGTACGCATAAGGGTTCCCCTTGGTTGACGGAGCGTCGGGGTATTAACTGGGCACGAACGGACTTTGTTCCGCCGCTTTTTCAGCACCTTCGCGCTAGCGCGGGTACGGGGCACGCGCGGTTGGCGCCGGACGGCAGCATCTGGTGCGCGGGAACGTGCGCTTGGCACCTGCGCCCGCTCTATTGCGTGCCCGTGTCAGTGCTCGGCGGCCGGGCGGCATCGGCGCTCTCGCGCGCGGCGGCATCAACGTCCGCGACAGCCTTGCGCGCTGCGGCGGCAGTCGCCTGCACCTCGTCGTTTGCCGTCGGGGCCGGACGGTTGCACGCGGCGACGACGAGCGTGGCGCCGACGGCGATCGCCGCGGTCACCCTCACCGCGGGGCCGCCGACGCGTCGGGTGGGGTCGACGGGGTGGGGCGATCGGTCGCGCTCGGCACCGGGGTTGCGGGTGGGCCATTAACCGTCGCACCGGCGGGAGCGGAGTCCTTCACCGCGCCGCCTTTCGCCGCGCCGGGAGCCAGCGGCGCGTCACCGGGATCGTCCTCGTCGGGCGGATTGCCGTCGTAGATCTGCGACTGGCGGCGCTGAAGATACGCCGACCGCACCGTCGCATATTCGTCGAGGCTGCCGGCGAGCACGCCGTCGGCCCCGGCGTCGATCAGCGACGAGCGCAGGTTCAGCGCCTTCAGCCCGAACTCCTCGACCGTGTTGATCGTGTGCCACGGCGTGATGCGGTTGCGGACATAGGGGACGGGGTCGGCGACGAACTCGACGCCCAGCCCGACGCCGTCGCGCAGCGTCGACGGTCCGAAGAACGGCAGCATCAGGTACGGCCCCGACTTGAACCCCCAGACGGCGAAGGTCTGGCCGAAGTCCTCCTTCTGCTCGGGCAGGCCCCAGTCGGTGGCGACATCGACGAGGCCGGCGACGCCGAAGACGGTATTGATGAAGAAGCGAGCGAAGGTCCGTCCGGCGGCCTTCGGCTTGGCTTGCAGACCCGAGTTGATGAACGACAGCGGCTCGTCGAGGTTGCTCAAGCCGCCGGCGATGCCGCGCCGGAGCGCGGCGGGCGTGCCGGCGCGGTAGACCTTGGCACCCGGCAGCAGGGCGTAGCGGTCGAGCCCCTTGTTGAGTGCATAGACCTTGCGGTTGAACTGCTCGTACGGATCGCGGTACGCCTCGGCCATGTTGCCGGGCTGCGTCGCGCAACCCCCGAGGACGACCAGCCCGCCGATCACCAGCCGCGCCGCAGCGATGCGGACAGCAACGCGGCCGTTGGCGGAAACGCGGGTGGCGGACGGACGCATGGCAACCCTTCGGAAAGTCGCTCGAGCGGGTGCCACAAAGCCGCAAGGCCGACAAGCGGCGCGCGCGCGTTGACCTCATATAAGGGAATGTTTATATCCGAGTCATGGCGACCCCGCTTCTTGTCTTCCGCGCGTTGGCCGATCCGACCCGGCTGCGGATCGTCGCGCTGGTCCGCCGCCTCGAGCTTGCCGTCGGCGAACTCGCGCTCGTCCTCGGGCAGAGCCAACCGCGCGTGTCGCGCCACCTCAAGATCCTCGCCGACGCCGGGCTGATCGAGCGGGCGAAGGAGGGGGCGTGGGTGTTCGTCCGCCTTGCGGCCGGCGCGCATGTCGCCCCGACGTTGAGTCTGCTCGATGCGTGGCCGGCAGGCGGCGAGGGCGACCTCGCCCGGCTCGCCGACGTCAGGGCCGAACGTGCGGCGGCGGCAGCGGCGTATTTCGCCGGGCACGCCGAGGCGTGGGACGGCATCCGCTCGCTCCACGTCGCCGAGGCGGAGGTCGAGGCGGCGATCGTCGAGGTGCTCGGCGAGCGCCCGGTCGGGCGGCTGCTTGACATCGGCACCGGCACCGGGCGGATGATCGAGCTGCTCGGGGAGCGCGCGACGGCAGCGATCGGCGTCGACCGCAGCCCGGAGATGCTCCGCCTCGCGCGCGGCCGGATCGAGGCCGCCGGGCTGGCTCAGGCCGAGGTCCGCCATGCCGACATGTATCACCTGCCGCGCCCCGACGGCAGCGCCGACACCGTCGTCCTCCACCAGGTGCTCCACTTCGCCGACGACCCCGCTGCGGTGCTCGCCGAGGCCGCGCGCGTCGCCGGCAACGGCCGCGTCCTGGTTGTCGATTTCGCGCCGCACGACCGCGAGGAGTTCCGCGCCCGCCATGCCCACGTCCGGCTCGGCTTCGATGACGCTCAGATCAGCGGCTGGCTGCGCGCGGCGGGGTTCGACCTCGTCTGCGCGCGCCACCTGTGCCCGAGCGACGCGTATCCGTTGACCGTCAGCCTGTGGCTCGGCGAGCGCCCCCGCCGCGACCAGAGGAAGGCCGCATGACCCTGTCGCTGCCCCAGATGGCCGAGGCCGCGCGCGCGCTCGGCACGCCGCTCTACGCCGACCTGCCCGGCGATATCGGCGTATCGTTCGAGTTCTTCCCGCCCAAGACCGAGGCGATGGAGCGGACGCTGTGGGAGTCGGTCGCCGCGCTGACCCCGCTCGCGCCGAGCTTCGTCTCGGTGACCTACGGCGCGGGCGGAACGACGCGCGAGCGGACCCACGCCACCGTCGCCCGCATCGCGCGCGAGACGCCGCTCGCGCCCGCCGCGCACCTGACGTGCGTCGATGCCACGCGCGACGAGATCGACGCCGTCGCCCGCGCCTATTGGGACGCCGGCATCCGCCATATCGTCGCGCTGCGCGGCGACCCCCCGCGGGCCGGGGAGGCGTTCGCGGCGCACCCCGACGGCTATGCGAGCGCCGCCGACCTCGTCGCCGGGCTCCGGCGCGTCGCCGACTTCGAGCTGTCAGTGTCGGCCTATCCCGAGATGCACCCCGACGCGCGTTCGGCGACCGACGACGTCGACAACCTCCGGCGCAAGCTCGACGCCGGCGCGACGCGCGCGATCACCCAGTTCTTCTTCGAGCCCGACACGTACTTTCGTTTCCGCGACGCCGCCGCCGCCGCCGGGGTGACCGCGCCGATCGTGCCGGGTATCCTGCCGGTCAGCAATTTCGCGATGCTGCGCAAGATGGCGGCGACGTGCAACACGCACGTGCCGGCGTGGCTCGCGCGACTGTTCGAGGGCCTCGACGACAAGCCGGCGACGCGCCAGCTCGTCGCCGCGACGGTCGCCGCCGAGCTGTGCCGCCGCCTTTACGCGGGCGGAGTGCGCGACTTCCATTTCTACACGCTCAACCGCGCCGAGCTGAGCTACGCGATCTGCCACATGCTCGGGCTGCGCCCGGTCGCGGCGGCGCAGGACCTCGCCGCATGAAGCCTTCTGCCGCCGCCGCCCGCCTGCGCGATCAGGCCGCCCAGCGCATCCTGCTGACCGATGGCGCATTCGGGACGATGATCCAGTCGTACAAGCTGACCGAGGCCGACTACCGCGGCGACCTCGACCTTGCTGACGACCAGAAGGGCAACAACGACCTGCTCGTCCTGACGCGGCCCGACATCATCGATACGATCACGCGCCAGTACCTCGACGCCGGCAGCGACATCGTGTCGACCAACACCTTCAACGCCAACACGATCAGCCAGGGCGATTACAACGCGGTCCATCTCGTCCGCGACATGAACCTTGCCGCCGCGCGCATCGCCCGCGCCGCCGCCGACGCGTACGAAGTCGCCGACGGCCGCCCGCGCTTCGTCGCCGGGGCGATCGGGCCGACCAACAAGACGCTGTCGCTGTCGCCCGACGTCAACGATCCCGGCTTCCGCGCCGTCACCTTCGACGAGGTCAAGGCGGTGTACGCCGACCAGGCCGCGGCGCTGCTCGACGGCGGGGCCGACTTCATCCTCGTCGAGACGATCTTCGACACGCTCAACGCCAAGGCGGCAATCGTCGCAGTTCTCGAACTCGCCGAAACAAGGGCTTGCGAAATTCCGTTGATGATCTCGATGACCGTCACCGACATGAGCGGGCGCAACCTGTCGGGCCATTCGGTCGAGGCCTTCTGGTACAGCGTCCGCCACGCGCGCCCGCTGACCGTCGGCCTCAACTGCGCGTTCGGCGCCGACCTGCTCCGCCCGCACGTCCAGGCGCTGAGCCCGCTCGCCGACACTCTGGTCATGGTCTACCCGAACGCCGGTCTGCCGAACGACCTCGGCGAGTATGACGAGCAGCCGGCGACGACCGGCGGCTTCATCAAGGATGGGTCGACCAGCGCCTCGTCAACATCGTCGGCGGCTGCTGCGGCTCGACCCCGGCGCACATCGCGGCGATGGCCCAGGCGGTGGCCGGCCATGCACGCCGCGGCACGTCGCCGCGCCGTCGCCGGCACTGCGCCTCGCCGGGCTCGACCCGATGGTCGCCGAAGCCGCGTAATGGCAACCGCAGCCATCAACGATCCTGCGGAGGACACGCCGCAGGTGGCGCGGGCGTCGTTCGTCAATATCGGCGAGCGGACCAACGTCACCGGCTCGGCGGCGTTCAAGAAGCTGATCATGGCCGGCGACTACACGGCCGCGGTCGAGGTCGCGCGCCAGCAGGTCGCCAACGGCGCGCAGATCATCGACGTCAACATGGACGAAGGCCTGCTCGACGCCGAGGCGGCGATGGCGACCTTCCTCAAGCTGATCGCCGCCGAACCCGACATCGCCCGCGTGCCGGTGATGATCGACAGCTCGAAATGGGCCGTGATCGAGGCCGGGCTCAAGTGCGTCTCGGGCAAGCCGATCGTCAACTCGATCAGCATGAAGGAAGGCGAGGCGGCGTTCCTCGCCCAGGCCCGCCGCTGCCGGATGTACGGTGCCGCCGCGGTCGTCATGGCGTTCGACGAGGCGGGGCAGGCCGACACCGCCGACCGCAAGGTCGAGATCTGCGCGCGCGCCTACGACCTCCTCGTCGCCGACGGCTTTCCGGCCGACGAGATCATTTTCGACCCCAACATCTTCGCCGTCGCGACGGGCATCGAGGAGCACGACAACTACGCCGTCGACTTCATCGAGGCGTGCCGCCGGATCAAGCTGCGCTGCCCGCATGCACGGATTTCGGGCGGCGTGTCGAACCTGAGCTTCAGCTTCCGCGGCAACGAGCCCGTCCGCCGCGCGATGCACTCGGTCTTCCTCTACCACGCGATTCGCAGCCGGGCTCGACATGGGCATCGTCAACGCCGGGCAACTCGACGTCTACGACACGATCGATCCCGAGCTGCGCGACGCGTGCGAGGACGTCATCCTCAACCGCCGTCCGCGGACCAACGTCACCAACACCGAGCGGCTCGTCGACCTCGCCGACAAGTTCAAGGGGGGCGCCGCCGCCGAGAAGGCGACCGAGGAATGGCGCGGCTGGGCGGTCGACAAGCGGCTCGAGCATGCGCTGGTCAAGGGGCTCGACGCCTACGTCGTCGACGACACCGAGGAGGCGCGCCTGCATCGCGACGCGCCCGATCGACGTCATCGAGGGCCCGCTGATGGCCGGGATGAACGTCGTCGGCGACCTGTTCGGCAGCGGGCAAGATGTTCCTGCCGCAGGTCGTCAAGTCGGCGCGCGTGATGAAGAAGGCGGTCGCCCACCTGCTGCCGTACATCGAGGCGGAGAAGCAGGAAGGCAGTTCGTCGAAGGGTCGGATCGTCATGGCGACGGTGAAGGGCGACGTCCACGACATCGGCAAGAACATCGTCGGCGTCGTCCTCCAGTGCAATAATTTCGAGGTTGTCGATCTCGGGGTGATGGTGCCATGGCCGGCGATCCTGAAGGCGGCGAACGACCACAACGCCGACATGATCGGGCTGAGCGGCCTGATCACGCCGTCGCTCGACGAGATGGTCACCGTCGCGGCCGAGATGGAGCGCGCGAAGATGACGATGCCGCTGCTGATCGGCGGCGCGACGACCAGCCGCGTCCACACCGCGCTGCGCATCGCCCCGGCGTACAGCGGCCCGACGATTCACGTCCTCGACGCCAGCCGCGCGGTCGGGGTCGCCGGCGCCATGGTCAGCGACACGATCCGCGACGAACTGGTCGAGAAAACGAGCGCCGAATACGAGGCGATCCGGATCGCGCGGGCGAACAAGGCCGACAGCGTGCTGGTGCCGATCGCCGCCGCCCGGGCCAACGCCTTCCGCCCCGATTTC
Organism: uncultured Alphaproteobacteria bacterium; assembly: GCA_963790285.1. Taxonomy (GTDB): domain Bacteria; phylum Pseudomonadota; class Alphaproteobacteria; order Sphingomonadales; family Sphingomonadaceae; genus Polymorphobacter_B. Next base: position 96,399 of record CAWBNV010000004.1, on the reverse strand, counting down.
GCCGCCCACCCGCCGGTCGCCCCGCGCGAGCGCCGGGTCGTCCTGCGCGACTATCCGCTCGAAAAATTGGTGCCGTACATCGACTGGGTACCGTTCTTTCGCGCGTGGGAACTGGCGGGAAATTACCCCGACATCCTAACCGATCCGGTCGTCGGCGAGAGCGCGCGCGCCCTGCACAGCGACGCCCGCGAAATGCTCACGAAAATTGTCACCGAGTGTCACCTGACGGCGCACGGCGTCGCCGCTTTCTGGCCCGCGCGGCGCGACGGCGACGACATTCTATTGTTCGCCGACGACAGTAGAGCGGAAGTCATCGCGCGCGTCCCGTTCCTCCGCCAGCAGGTCGCCAAGCGCGCCGGTCGACCGAACTCGTGCCTCGCCGATTTCGTCTCCGACGGCGACGACTGGTTCGGCGGTTTTGCCGTCACGACGGGGCAGGGGATCGAGGAACACCTCGCCCGGTTCAAGGCGGCACACGACGACTATAGCGACATCCTGCTGAAATCGCTGGCCGACCGTCTCGCCGAGGCCTTCGCCGAGCACCTTCACGAGCGCGTCCGTCGCGAATTCTGGGGCTACGCGCCGTTCGAACAGCTGAGCCCCGACGACCTGATCCGCGAGCGCTACGCCGGCATCCGACCCGCGCCCGGCTATCCCGCGTGCCCCGACCACAGTACGAAGCCGCAACTGTTCGATCTGCTCGGCGCAACTGAGGCGACCGGCATTACATTGACCGAGAGCTTCGCCATGCTGCCGACCGCCGCCGTCAGTGGCTATTACTTCGCCCACCCCGCGTCGCACTACTTCGGCGTGGCGCGGGTCGGCAAGGATCAGGTCGAGGATTACGCGGCCCGGCGAGCGATCAGCATCGAACAGGCTGAGGCCTGGCTCCGCCCCAACTTGGACGGCTGAAACTCAGTCGCGGTCAGGCGCGCCGAGCGGGAAGTAGTGACGGTACGGTCGCGCCTCATCGACTGCCCTCGCGACCGACGGCCGCGCGAGAAGTCGCCGGCGATACGCCGCGACACGCGGCAGTTCGCATGGCTGCACCCAATCCGAATAGAACAGGGCGGGAGCTGCGGCGCAGTCGGCGAGGGTGAAACGATGCCCGACTGCCCATTGATCGCCGATATCGGCATCGAGCCAGCTATAAGCCGTCAACAGCTGTTCCCGCGCCTGCGTAGCGCCGACAGGATCGCGATCGACTTCAGCTCTCATCCGGTCGGCGACGATCTTCTGCACCGGTGTCATCACATAGTTGTCGAAGAACCGGTCCATCCAGCGGACCGCGAGGGCCGTCGCGTCGGTCGGCACCATGCGGCGCTCGGAGGTAAGTGCTTGATCCACATGCTCGATAATGATGCTCGACTCCATCACCGGTCGGCCATTATCGACCAGCAAGGGAAAGCGCTTGAGCGGCCACAGCGCCGCCAGCTCGGCCGCCGCCCCCGGCTCCTCGAGCGATCGGTAGTCGAATTCGGTGCCAGTCTCGTAGCACGCGATCAACACCTTCCAACAATAAGACGAGAAGGGGTGAGCGTAGAGACGCAGGGTCACTGGGTGCTACCGTCGATCTCGACAAGAACAGCGCCATCGCCGACCTGGTCGCCTTCGGCGATGTGGATCGCCGACACCTTGCCGGGTACTTTGGCGACGAGGCGATGTTCCATCTTCATCGCCTCGAGAACCAGCAGCCGATCGCCGACCGCGACCGTCTGACCGGTGGAAACGTCGAGGGTCAGCACCCTTCCCGGCATCGGTGCGACGACTTTGCCGTCGCCGCCGGCCGTCGCCGCTGCGGTGCGAGGGGCGCGGCGGAGAAACGGCGTGGTGACGCCCGCAATGCGTACCTCGACGCTCGCCTCGTCGACGACGACGACCGCGTGCACTTGCCGGCCGCCAATGTCGGCGACGAAGGTTGCATCGTCGCGGAACTGCCCGGTCGCATTCAGCGGATTGGTGAAGCCACTGATAAGGTTGTCGCAGACGCTGAGTGCGATCCGCTCACCGGCGGTGGTGAACAGGTCGAGCGTTCGCCGCGCGGGCAGGTTCAGCCGCCAGTCGCCGTAGCGCGCGAACGGCCCGGCATCGGCGCGCGGCGGGGGCGGGGCGGTAGCGAGGGCGGCGACGACCACCGCATCGGCGCTGACGGTAGCGTCCGTCGGCGTGAGCAGATCGGCCTCGTGACGGGCAATGAAGCCGGTGTCGACCTCGCCGGCGCGGAACGCCGGGTGGTCGACGAGGCGGGCGAGGAAGGCGCGGTTGGTCTTGACGCCTTCGACGATGCAGCCATCGAGCGCCGCGACCAGCCCGTCGATCGCCGCCGTGCGGTCGGGCCCGTAGGCGATCACCTTGGCGATCATCGGGTCATAGAAGACACTGATTTCGCTGCCCGTCTCGACGCCGCTGTCGATGCGTGGCGTGCCGGCGGCAAAGCGCGACCCGGCGGGAAAGCGGACGCGGGTCAGGGTGCCCGTCGACGGCAGGAAGCCGCTGTCGGGGTCCTCGGCATACAGCCGCGCCTCGACCGCATGGCCGGTGACGGCGATCGCGTCCTGATGCGCGGGTAGCATCTCGCCGCGCGCGACGCGTAGCTGCCACTCGACGAGATCGAAGCCGGTGATCGCCTCGGTAACCGGGTGCTCGACTTGAAGGCGGGTATTCATCTCCATGAAGTAAAATGCCGGGTCGCCGTAAGTATCGATCGTGTCGAGGTCCAAGATGAACTCGACCGTCCCGGCGCCCTCGTAGGCGATCGCCGTCGCCGCCGCACACGCCGCGACGCCCAAGGTGTGGCGAAGTCGATCCGACAGGCCCGGGGCGGGCGCTTCTTCGATGACCTTCTGGTGGCGGCGCTGGAGCGAGCAATCGCGTTCGAACAAGTGGACGACATTTCCCGCAGCGTCGGCGAAGACTTGCACCTCGACATGCCGCGGCCGCGCGATCAGTTTCTCGAGCAGCACCCCGTCGTTGCCAAACGCCCGCCCCGCCTCCCGCTGCGCCGCCAGCAGCGCCTCTGCGAACTCCGCCTTGGCATGGACGGCGCGCATCCCCTTGCCGCCGCCTCCGGCTACCGCCTTGATCAGCAACGGAAAGCCGATCTGGGTAGCGGCGCGCTCGAGCCGGACGAGGCTCTGGTCGTCGCCCTGGTAGCCCGGCGTCGTCGGCACGCCGGCCTTTTTCATCACGGCCTTGGCCCCGTCCTTGAGCCCCATTGCCCGCATCGCGGCGGCCGGGGGACCGACGAAGGTCAGCCCTGCGGCGCGTACGGCGTCGGCGAAGTCGGCGTTCTCGCTGAGGAAGCCATAGCCGGGATGGACGGCGTCCGCGCCCGCTCGGGCGGCCGCGGCGAGCAATCGTTCCGGGTCGAGATATGATTGTGCCGCGGCTGGCGGGCCGATGTGGATTGCCTGGTCGGCGTCGCGGACGTGGAGTGCCGCCGCATCGGCGTCGGAATAGACCGCGACCGTCGCGATCCCCATTCGGCGAGCGGTGCGGACGATGCGACACGCGATTTCGCCGCGATTGGCGATAAGCAGCTTCTTCATGCGGTCACATCCGGAACGTGCCGAAGCGCGTTTCCCGGATCGGCTGGGTTAGGCTGGCGGCGAGGCTGAGGGCGACAACGCGGCGGGTATCGGCGGGGTCGATGACGCCGTCGTCCCACAGCCGGGCGCTGGCGTAATAGGGGTGACCCTCGCGCTCGTAGCGTTCGCGGATCGGGGTCTTGAACGCAGCTTCCTCGGCGGCCGACTTGAAGCCTCCCGACTTGACCGTGGCGAGAACGCTCGCCGCCTGCTCGCCGCCCATGACGCTGATGCGCGCGTTCGGCCACATCCAGAGGAAGCGCGGCGAATAGGCCCGCCCGCACATCCCATAGTTACCGGCTCCGAAACTACCGCCGGTGATTACGGTGATCTTGGGCACGGCGGCACAGGCCACGGCAGTTACCATCTTGGCACCGTGCTTGGCGATGCCTTCGTTCTCGTAGCGGCGCCCGACCATGAAGCCGCTGATATTCTGCAGGAAAAGCAGGGGGACGCGACGCTGGCAGCAAAGTTCGATGAAATGCGCTCCCTTCTGCGCTGACTTAGAGAACAGGATGCCGTCGTTGGCGACGATGCCGACCGGCATCCCCTCGATGTGCGCGAAGCCGGTCACGAGCGTCGTCCCATACAGCGCCTTGAACTCGTCGAGGACGCTGTCGTCGACAATGCGGGCGATGATCTCGCGCGCGTCCTGCGGCTGCCGAGTATCGGTCGGGATCAGGCCGTGGAGGTCGCTCGCCGGAAAGCGCGGCGGCGGGCCGGAGACCGCAGCGCTCGCCTGTACCGGCACCGTCGCAACGATGCGGCGGGCGATATCGAGCGCGTGCACGTCGTCGTCGGCGAGATGATCGACGACCCCCGACAGCCGCGCGTGGACGTCGCCACCGCCGAGATCCTCGGCGCTGACCTCCTCACCCGTCGCAGCCTTGACCAGGGGCGGGCCGGCGAGAAAGATCGTGCCCTGGTCGCGCACGATGATGGATTCGTCAGACATCGCCGGGACATAGGCCCCACCGGCGGTGCAGCTGCCCATCACGACGGCGATCTGGGGTATACCCGCCGCGCTCATCGTCGCCTGGTTGAAGAAGATACGGCCGAAGTGCTCGCGGTCGGGAAAGACCTCGTCCTGCCGCGGCAGGTTGGCTCCACCGCTGTCGACCAGATAGATGCACGGCAGGCCGTTCTGCGCCGCGATCTCCTGCGCGCGCAGGTGCTTCTTGACCGTCAGCGGGTAATAGGACCCGCCTTTGACCGTGGGATCGTTGGCCGCGACGACGCACAGCCGCCCGGCCACCTGGCCGATGCCGGCGATCATCCCTGCCGCGGGCACGTCGTCCTCGTAGACGGCGTGGGCGGCGAGTTGCCCGATCTCGAGGAAGGCGGCGCCCGGGTCGAGCAGCCGCTCGACCCGCTGGCGCGGGAGCAGCTTGCCGCGCGCGACGTGACGATCGCGCGACGCCGCCGGACCGCCCTCGGCGATCCGTCCGACCAGCGTCTCCAGGTCGGCGACCAGCGCGGCCATCGCCGCCGCGTTGCGCCGGGCCTCCGCCGTCGCGGGAAGGGGAGAGCCGATGCGTTGCGCCATCGCCGGGCTATAGGCGGGCCTTCGAGGCGGCTCAACCCCGGCGGCTGGCGTCGCGCGGGTGACCGGGATAGGATGTGCGGCGGATGAGTGGCCGAGTGGTTTAAGGCAGCGGTCTTGAAAACCGCCGTGGGTTTGCGCTCACCGTGGGTTCGAATCCCACCTCATCCTCCGTCGGCCGCGGCGATCAACGCGCGGGCGCATAGGTATGCGGATCAATCTTCCACGCCGGAGCCGTCGGTGCATCGGCGACGCGTGCGACGAGCGCGTAGAAGAAGCGGTTGAAGTCGGTCGCTGCGGTCCAGTCGATCGGCTGGGCGAGGTCGTCCTGAGGCTTGTGATAGCCGGTCCGGTACCACTGGCGGTAGACCGCCTCGCTCGGCGACCCGGGCCGATAGCCGAAGACAAAGGCCGTCGCTGGAATTCCGGCCTGCAGGAACGGCCATTGATCGGCGCGGCGAAGCAGGTTGCGCTCGGGCTCAGGGTCATGCTGGACCGCGATGTGGAGCGATGCGGCTACGGTACGAACGTCGTCGCCGAGGCTCGTGTCTTCGAGCGCGTGGACGCTGAGCAGGTCGAGCGGGAAAATCGGGCGCAACTGGTCGAGGTTGATGTCGGCGGCGACGGGTATGGTGGGATGGGCGACGAACCATCTAGCACCCAGAAGCCCCTTCTCCTCCCCGGTGAACGCGGCGAACAGCAGCGGGTGGGCGAACCCCGCGCCGTGGCGGCGCTCGGCAAGGCGGATCAGCAGCGCGACATACGCGGCATCGTCGAGCGTCCCGTTGTAGAGGCCGTCGCCGGCTACCGGCTCACCCGCGCCGTAGCCATCGAGGTGCGCAGACAGCACGACCGCCTGTCCTCCCGCGCCGCGACCGGGAAGGCGGCCGAGAACATTCGCCGAGGTGATCGCCCGCGTCATCGTCGTGATCGCCGCGCCGAAGCGGCCTGGCGGATCGAAGCTTGGGAGCGGTTCGCCGGCACTGCCGGCGGCGATGAGCGCCGATGCGTCGCGGGTGATCGCGCCCAGCGCATCGGCGTTAAGCGTCACGCGGAGCAGCGGATCGCGGTCGGCGGGCGCGGTGGCGAGGCGGACGGCGCGGGCATAGGCATAAGGCCAGCGCGGCGGCTCGACGGTAAAGCCCGGATCGCCGATCGTGACGATCCCGACCGCGCCCGCGGCTCGGACCGCCGCGACGCGCGCGGCTTCGTCGGGGAAGCCGGCGCGGTGAGTGCCGTGGCACACGACGAGCTTGCCGCGCACGTCGCCGAGTGCCGCCGCCGCACAGTAGCCGCGATAGGCGAGGGGAGCGTCGAAGGTGGCGGGCGTCGCCTCGGTCGGTGTCACAGTGAGGTCGTGAAGGAAGCGGAGCGGCCGTCCCGCGATCTTGAACGTCGCCGAGGTAACGCGCACCTCGACCATCGGCACGTTCTGGAACCAAGTGCCGTTGTCGCCGGCGGGGACAAGGCCGGCGCGGGAGAAGCGCTCGGCGACCAGCTGCGCGGCGCGGTCGTAGTCGGCGGACCCGGTGTCGCGGCCGCCCATCGCGTCGCTCGACAGCAGCGTCGTCGTCGCCCACCACGCCCGCGTATCGGCGTCCGTCGATTGCGATGCGGCCGCCGACACGGCGGCGGCGATCAGGGGGATGAGCACGTTGCGTCTCCACGGCGGGCGGCCCGCCCCATTACCTTCGCCCGCGCGCCGCCGCGCAGCAAGCGCGCTCAGACGAAGTGCATCGCCGCGATGATCGCTGTCACTCGCGGATCGCGACGAATCGGATCGAGCAGGGGATCGCTGCGAAGCTGGACCAACCCCGTGTCGCCCGCTGCGCGCGCGCGCGTCAGCGCGGCGACCGCGGCGGTCGCGTCGCCCCATTGCGCGGCGACCTGCGCCTGCTGGTACAGGCTGTTGTCGCCGCCTTTGGCAACCAGCGCGGCGAGGGCGGCGCTGGCTGCGGTAAGGTGGCCGAGCTTGTGCTCGGCGATCGCCGTGCCCGTCAAGCGAAGCATCGTCTGGCGCTCCGTGGCATAGGCGGCGAGCGCCCCCGACGCGTCACCGCTCAGCAGCGTCGCATCGCCGATGATCGCGGCGACGCCGCTCATCGCCGGGTTGATCGCCAGCGCTGCGCGCGCGCTGGTGATCGCGTCGGGGAAACGATGGGCGACCATCGCCGTCAGCGCCTGAGCCTTGGGGACGCGGGGGTTAAGAGGATCGAGCGCCGCAGCCCGGTCGAGCGCAGCACTTGCCGCCGCGGTGTCGCCCATCCGGTACTTGAAACCGGCGTAGCGGACGAGCTGGTCGGCGTCGCCGCGGCTCGTCTGGTACGCGCGGTCGTACGCTGCCGCCGCCGCCGCGAAGTCGAGACGGTTGTACAGCACGAAGCCGAGCGTCGACTGGGTGTCGGCGAGCAGCGGTGCGAGCTTGACCGCCTGCTTGGCGGCCACAACGGCGGCGTCGATCAGCTTGCGCTGCGTCGCGCCGTCGGAGAATTGGTTACCGATGACGATGAGCGTCCGTGCCCGCGCGGCATGCGCGGCGGCAAAGCCCGGGTCGGCGGCAATGGCGGCGTCGAAGCGGTCGAGCGCCGCGCGGTAGGTCGCCTCGTCGCCCGACAGGTCGTACTGCTGGCGTCCGCGCAGATAGGCGTCGAGCGCGGCGGCGTCGGCGGTGCCGCCGCGACCGTGAACGGTCGATGGGAGGAGGAGGCGGACCTTGAGTGCGTTCGCGACCTCGCGCGAAATATCGTCCTCGATCCGGAACGTATCGCCGGCCGGGCGGTCGAAGCGTTGTGACCAGCGGTCGTACCCGTTCGCCGCCTCGATCAGCTGCGCGCCGACACGGACCGTCGGGCCGCTGTGTTCGACGCTGCCTTCGAGCACATAGGCGACACCGAGGCGCGCGGCGATGGCGGGGGTATCGAGCGTACCATGCTGAAACGCGCTCGACGACGTCCGCGCGGCGACCTGGATCTGGCTGAAGCTCGCCAGCGTCGAGCGCAGCTGCTCAGCGAGACCCTCCGAGAGGTAGGCGTCGCGCGGATCGCCCGACAGGTTGGCGAACGGCAGGACGGCAATGCTCGCTGCCGCCGCCGGGTGGCCGGCAACGGGTGCCGAGGGCGGTGCGGGGCGGCGCGAGAGTCGGACGCCGCCGACGACGAGCACAGCCGCGACCGCGGAGACCAGTAGTGCGGCGGTAACGCCGCCAAAGCCGCGGCGGCCCCGCGTCGGCCGAACGGGCGTCGCAGGGGAGGAGCGTCCTGCGATATTGGCGATCGCATGCTCGAGCGCATCGATCGCTGCGGCGTCAGGTGCACCGTCCCAGGTCGCGAAGTCGATCGCATGATATTGGCGGAAGCCGAGTGGCGGCGTTGCCGTGTCGAGGGTGATTGGGACGAGCACGCCGCGGTCGCGGGCCACCGCGGCCTCGTCGCGGACCCAGTCGGATGTGACCGCTGCCAGCGACCACGCCACGACCACCGCATCGGCGCGCGCGAGCTCGGCCTCGATCGTCGCGGCGAATGCCGCCCCGCCGGTCAGATGGTCATCCCACCAGACGACGTGGCCGCGCGCGCCGAGTGCCGCGGCGAGCGGCGCCACGCGTGGGCGATCGACGCGCGCGTAGCTGATGAAAACCGTCAGGGCAGGTGCAACGGTCATTCTGATCCCGGGTGGTGCGGGCCGACTATAGCGGTCTTGACCCCGCTTGCCATCGGCGTAACGTTTTCTTCAGGGGACCCGATGATCCGGCTGGTGACACTTGCGCTCCTCTTCGTCGCAAGCGTTGCGGCTGCCCAGCTGCGTCCGATCGCCGACCCCATCAACGTCCCCGAGCTGGTCGTCCAGGGACCGCAGCCGCCGGCGGACGCGATCTTCACGTGGAGCGCGGACGGTAAGCTCTTGGCGAGCGTGTCGCCGGCCACCGACCTCCTCCAGCTGTGGGATACCAGGACCGGCAACCTGATCCATGTTCTCGACGTCGGAAAGTTGCCGACCGGCAATATCTACAGCGCTGACTTCAGCATTTCCCCCGACAAACGCTATGTTCGTCTTCGCGTCGAAGATGGGGTACGCGCATGCGTCACGATTGTCGCCGACCTCGGCATGATCGTTCCCGATCTCGAGCGGCCGGAGACGCCGTTCACTAGCACTTGCGTCCATTACTCGCCGCCGCGCCCACCCGGACCCGGAGGCCGTCGCGTCGTCGCGACCGCGGCGGGCGAGACGATCGTTGCTCCTGGTCAGCCGCCGGTACGGCTGGCCGGCGGGCGCGCCCGCAGCCTCGTCGCCGTTGCCGTCACCGCAAGCGGGACGCGCGCAGTCCTCCTCGAAAAACGCGCGAGGCTGATGGGCGATACGACGCGCAAGTCGATCGCCGAAGCGTGGCAGCTCGACAGCGGCATGCGCCTGTCCCGCCGTCGCATTCCCGGCGGCTACGACCGGGTGGAGTGGCTCGACGAGAACCGCTTTGTGGTTACAGCCGAAGCCTCGCACGGCGGCACGCCGACGCCGACCCGGATCATCGATGCGCTTAGCGGGCGGGATGTCGAGCGCGCTTCCTTCCGGTGCGCGACGACGCTGTACACGCCGGCCGGGGCGATGATCGCGGGACGGGCAAGTGGCTGCTTTGAGCTCGACGAGGTGTCGCGCGGCCTCGCCACCGCCGGTCTGTGGGTGCGGCCACCTAACGGCGCATGGCGGCCGGTGCGCGCGGCGGGTCTCGGCGCGCCGATCGTCGAGGCGGTGGCCGCTGCCGGCGACGGCCGGACGGCGGCGTTCCTGACGCGGCGAACCATCGGCTACGACCACCCCGATGCGCCCGACCGGAAACTGCTGACCCAGCAGACGCGGGCGGTCGTGATCGAGGGGGACCTGCTCGGCGGCGCGGCCCAGGCACGGACGTTGCCGATCCGCTGGTTGAGCGACAACGAGCGTGCTTCGCAAATCCGCTTCACCCCGGACCGGACACGGATCGTCATCAACACCGATGCGCGGTTGATCGTTATTCGGCTCGCTGACGGCAAACAGACGTCGCTGCCCCGGCCGCCGGATAGCGACACCGTCCTCCTCGCGACTGGCGACGACGCGGCCATGACCGTCAGATATCACGACACTCTCGCTAATGGGATTGACTTCGACGGCCGCCACGCTGGTCTGATGACTGCCGATCATCCCATCATCAACGCGGGCTTCCTTGCCAACGGAATGCGCTGGACGGCGGCAAGCGATGGGTCGATCCGCTACTTTTCGCTCGGTTGGGGTGACACGATCACCCTCCACAATCTCGGCGACGCGGGCTACGTCGCGAGCGACCTCTACGGTCGCTATGACAGCGTCCTCGGCCCAGACAGCAATGCGTTCCGCTGGTGGTTTCCCGACGAGCCGCTGCGCAGCCTAGGCGGTCAGGTCTTCATGCGCGACTATCTCGAGCCGCAGCTCCTGGCGAAGACCCTCGCGTGCACCGCTGCCGGCACCTGCGCCACGGCGCTGCCCGCACCACCGCCGGTCAGCGACCTCGACTGCACGCTGCCGCTCGTGCGGATCGCGCGTGTCCGCTCGGGTCCCACACGCGATACCGCGATCGTCGATGTTGAGGCGCACGAGGTCGCCGCGCCTGCCGCCGTCGGCATCCCGCATCCAGGTCTCTACGGCGCGTCCGCGGTGGCCCGGGGGCCGACCGTGTCGGGGCTCTACAACCTCCGCCTGTTCCGCGCGGGCAAGCTCGTCGGTCAGTGGCCGCGCGCGCCGTCTGACACGGCGGTGCTCGACAAAGAGAGCTGGCGACGCGCGAATGCACTGAGCCCCGGCTCCGATGGCTGGTTCCGCCGCAGCTTCACCGTGCGGCTGCCGACCGGCTTCGGCGCCCGGCGGACGGAGTTCCAAGCCTACGCCTTCAACCGCGACCGGGTGAAGAGCGACACCGCACGCGCGACCTATACGCGGCCGCTGGTGTGGCCGGCGACGCCGGTCGCCTATGTCGTGACCATCGGGATCAACGACTATGCCGACGACCGCTTCCACCTCGACTATGCCGTCGCCGATGCCGACCTGCTCGCCACCCGGCTCAGCACGATCCCCGGCTACCGCGTTCACCGGCTGAGCCTCCGTGCCGACGCGCGGCGGCGGCAGGCGACGCTGGCGTCGATCGGCGACGCGCTCGCGCTCCTGGCACCCGGAAACCATGCGGCGGCCCGCGCACGGCTCGGCGCGCTCGGGGTCGATACGTCGGACTTCGCGCCGGCGACGCCTGACGACCTCGTCATCGTCACCTTCGCCGGCCACGGCTGGGCCGACCCTCACGGTACCTTCTACCTCGTCCCGGCCGACGAGAGCTGGCCCGAAAACGCCGATCGGCCCGACCTCGGGCGACTGATCTCGGCAGCGCAACTCAGCGACTGGCTGCGCCCGGTCGACGCCGGCGACGCCGCGATCATCATTGATGCGTGCAATTCGGCGGCAGTCGTCGCAGATGGCGGGTTCAAGCCCGGCCCGCTCGGCGACCGTGGTCTCGGCCAGCTCGCCTACGATAAAGGCATACTGCGTCCTCGCAGCGAGCCAAGCCGATCAGAAGGCGCACGAGGATGCGCGACTGGGCCATGGCTTCCTGACCGCAGCGCTCGGCAACGAGGGGCTCAACGCGGCGGGGTTCGGCCGCGCCGACCTCAACGGCGATGGGCGGATCACCCTCGACGAGTGGCTGCGCTACGCCGTCGACCGGCTACCGACGCTGGCGACGAGCGGACGCGGGCGCAACTTTGCGGCGGTCGCCGACAGCGCGTCGACCGAAGCCGCGTCCGCGCCCCAGGTGCCCGCGCTGTTCGATTTTGCGAGCGGCCCGAGTCCGGTCGAGCTGGCCCGCGAGCCGCTGAGTGCCCAGGCGGCGCGCTTCGGCCGCTGGCTTGCCGACGGGCTCGGTTTCGCGACAAACGCGATGCGCGAAGCCGGAGCTGTCGCGTTCTCCACCGTCGTGGGCGGCACCGCGGTTGCCCTCTTTACCGTGGCCATGACCTCGATCTGGGCCATGATCGGTGTCGGCCTGCTACTCGTCGTCGTCGCCGTGTGCGCCTTGATCGTGATGTGGCGGCTCGCCCGACACCTGGTTGCGCGCTCCACATTTCACCGGGTGACCGAAACCGTCGAGGGGAGGCGAACTTGAAACCGTTGGTCCAGCTATCCGCGCTGCTACTGCTCGCAGCCGCCGCGCCGAGCGCAGCCACCGTCAGGGTGCTGATGGTCGGGATCGACCATTACCGCTTCAGCTTTCCGCGCGATCCGGCCGCCGATCCGAAGTTCCATGACCTAGGCGGCGCGGTCAACGACCTCGAAACCTTGCGCAAGACGCTGGTCGGCGCCATCGGTCTGAAGATCCCGCCACTGGCGCGCGGGTGCAACGCGGCGACACCGACGTCGATCATAGTCGTCGACGACTGTGCCACCCGGGCCGCTATCCTCGGCGCGTGGGGTCGGCTCTCGGCCTCGTCGCAGCGCGGCGATACCGTCCTGTTCTATTACTCGGGACATGGCTCGACCGTCCTCGACGCGACCGGCACGCAGGAAAATGGGAAGAGCGACACGATCGTTCCCGCCGACGCGCGCGGCCGTGCCCAGAACCCGGAACTGATCGACCTCGAACTGAAGGCGCTGATCGACGCCGCGACAGCGCGGGGGGTCAACGTGGTCACCATCTTCGACAGCTGCAATTCGGGAACGGCGACGCGTGCCTTCTCGCAGGACGTCGCACGCGCCATTCCGCCGGGACCGCCGCGGCGCCTGCCGCACCCGGTACCGGCACCGGTGGTCGCCGGCGCGGGGTACCGCGTGCATTTGTCGGCGGCGGCTGATGGGCAGACCGCGGTCGAGCGGCGCGGCCACGGGTTGTTTACCGGTGCGCTCGCGGCGGCGCTGGCGGCGGCGCCGCACGCGACCTACGCCGACCTGCTGACGACGGTGAAAACGACCCTCAAGAGCGAGCCGCAGACCCCGGGTGCAGAGGGAGCGCTTAACGCCCGTTTTCTCGGGCCGCCGCCTTCGCCCGGCCGTTTCTTCGCGGGCCGTGTCGATGGCGGTGCGGTTGTCGTGCGCTTCGGCACCCTGTCTGCGGTCACGCCAGGATCGCGTTTCGCGATCTTCGCTTCCTCGACCGCGGCGGCGGCCCCGGGAGCGAAACCGCTGTCGACCGGAACGGTCACCGCCGCCGATGCGCACGCGGCGCGGATCGCCACCGACGCCCCGCTTGCCGCTGGGACCGACGTCTTTGTCGCCGAGCTGCGCCACAGCTACACCATCGATGCGATCCCCGTCGCCGTCGTCGGAGTGCCGCCGGCGACGGTCGTCAGCGTGCTCGACGGCGTTCCCGTGACCATCGGCGCCGCATCGCCGGCGTTCGTCGTCCGCGGGTCGCGGATGATACTGACGACCGCAACGACCCCGCCGATCACCCTCTACGACGGATCGGGCGAGCCCGCCGTCGGTTTGCGCCGGGCGTTCAAGCGCGTCGCCGATTATCGCGCCCTGCTCGCCCTGCAGCAGATCGCGGGCCCACCGATGGTGCGGCTGCGCTTCTTTACCGGCAGCTGCGCCGTCCCGCCGGCGGGGGTCACGCGGGCGGCCGTCGTTAACGGCGAGCCGACGCTCGCGCCGGGCCTCGGGCACGTCCAGATCGACAACATGTCCGACCGCAAGCTGTACTCGTACATCTTCGGCCTGAACGACGATTTCCAGATCGTGGTGCTGAACCCCAGCGGCGCCGACAAACCGATCGACCCTTATCCCGCCGATCCGCGGTGCCAGGACGTCGAGTTCGAGCCCGGACGCGGAACGCTGCTCGCCGTCCTGTCGGAAGAGCCGCTCGACGCCGACGCGCTTGCCCAGAACGGCAACGAGCGTGCGATCGGCACCTGCGCCGCCGGGACGATCGCCTACCTGTTGTGCAATGCACGCCGGCACACGCGCGACTTCGGCGGCGCCAAGCTGTGGACCGTCGCACTATCGACGGTGAACGTGGGGAGAAAGTGATGAACTGGAACGGCTTCGGACGGCAGCTCGCTGCCGTGACACTGCTCGGCCTGATCGCCGCAAGTACTCCGCATTCGGTGACGAGCACAGCGCTCTCGACGGCAAGCGTCACCCCCCCGACGTCCAGTGACGACCATGGCCGGATTATCGGCGGCGATGTCGCCTTGCCGCACAGCGTGCCATGGCAGGTCGAAATCTTCTGGAATTCGGCGGTGCGCGGCGTCGGACCGGCGGCGCAGGCGAACCATCAGTGCGGCGGGGCGCTCATCGCGCCCGGCTGGGTGTTGACCGCAGCCCACTGCTTCTTCGACGCGACCAAGCCACCGACCTATGGGCCCGATACGTTCGTGCAGTTGTTCCGCCTGCGCATCGGGACGCAGCAGCTCAACGACAGTGTCGGCACAGTGTACGCCATGGCCGCCGCGGTACCTCACGCGAAGTTCGTCCGCCCGGAAACTGCCCGCGACACGCTCGCCTTCACCAACGACATCGCGCTGATCCGCCTTGCAAAGCCGATTGTCATCGACGCAACCAATCGCGACCGCATCGCGGTGATCCCGATCGACCGGACGCATGGGGCGGCTGCGCTCGGCATCCCGGGGCGGCAGGTGACGGTCACCGGCTGGGGACGCGCGACCAACCCCGATGCGGCGCAGAAGGACGCGAAAGCCTTCTCGGCGACGATTGGCGGCATGGAGCCCAACCTGAAGATCGTCGGGCTGTCCATCATGGCGCGCGGCAAGTGCGCCGACCTCCCCGACACGGCGTTCTGCGCCGGAGCGCGCGATGCCGGCGCCTGCGTGGGTGACAGCGGCGGCCCGGTCGTGGCCCGCGACGAGGATACCCGGCGACCGATCCTCGTCGGCATCGTCAGCAGCGGCAATATCGAGCATTGCGCCGCCGGCCTTTCGGGATCCGCGTTCACCCAGGTGGCGCAGTTCGGCGCATGGATCGACGCGACGCTGGCGGCCTATCACGACCGGCTGCCGTCGTGATGGGCTGCCGAGCCGCGGCCGCGGCGATGGTGTCTGCACTGCTCGCCGGCTGTGCGACGCCCGTGCCGACGGTCGACTACCGTCCACTTCGGGCCGATACCGACGACGCAAGCGTACCGTACCAGCTGACCGACTCGCGTCTCGTGATCGGGCTCGTGCCGACCGGGGACAAGGGGCCGCCGGTCAGCCTCGACCCGGTCACCGTGCACTGTGTGGCCTCGGTGTGCCGCGCCGGCACGTCACCGGATTCGCCGGCCGTCCGCCTCGCGATGGCAGTCGTGCCCATACCCTTCGCGGCCGTAGTCTACACGATCGCGCCGCGCCGGCGCGGGCTGGTCACGACGTCGCTCGCGCCGACCTATTATCCCAACTCGTTGCGGCTCCAGGCCCTGGCGGTCGAGGCCAAGGACCACCGGCTCGAGGTGATCAACGCGGTCGGCACGATCGCGCGCGGCGCTGCCAGCCTCGCCGCCAAGGGCGGGATGTCCGCTTTGACCGCGAGCGCGACGACCGCCGATCTCGCCTTGCCGATTGTCATCGACCTGCAGCGGGCGAAGGGCGCGCTGACCGACACCATCGCCCTCGACCCTATCGCCAACCCCGGATGGGACCTCGTCACCTATTTCGGCGACAAGGGGGCGCCCCCCAAGGACCTCGGCTTCCGTGAGCGCGAGGCGGTCGGTACGGTCCACCATGCCGTCGTGACATCGGTGTGCCGCCCGTTCCACCTCCGGCTGGTCAATTCCCCAGTCCAGCTCAACTTCGAGGCAACCGTTGCCGACCCCGACTGGCTGGCGACGGTCCCGTTCCCGCCGAAGGGGATCGTCACCTTCCACTCCCTTTGCGGGGCGGACGTCCAGTCGCAGGCCGTTGCCGAGATCGGCGTCGACGCGATCGCGGCGGCGTTCGTCAGCAACGTCGGCGCGATCGCGGCAGCGGCCCGGTAGCGGGCCGCGGCCAGCTTACTGCGGCGTCGTCGCCGCGTTGGCGCCACGGGCTGTCGTCTCAGGGTTGTTCATCGCGCCCGCCGTCATCGCAGCCGCGTTGGGGCCGCGAGCGTTCGTCTCGGGATTGTTCATCGCGCCCGGCGCAGGCGGCGTCGCCGGGGTTGCGGCTGGGGCCGGCGGCGGAGCCGGGGTTGCGGCGGGGCCGGCGGCGGGGCCGGGGTCGCTTCCGTGGTCGTCGTTGTCGTCGTGGTGTCGGCAGCCTTCTTGCTGCACGCGGCAAGCGCCAGCGCGGAGGTCGCGAGCAGGAGGATCGTGCGCATGTCGGCTCCTTGGTTAAGTCGTCAAGCGTTAACATCCCTCCGCGCACGCGCCAACCGGTTTCGGGGCCGGTCCAAGCGCTGAGAACCCGATGGTATCCGCTGCTGCTCGTTGCTAACAACGGGCATGGGGGAGACGCATCGCGCAGGCGGGGAGACGGTGCCGGCCGTACCGCTGTGCCTCACGGTCGGCGTCACGGGCCATCGCGATGTCGCGGCGATCGCCGATCACGTAAGCGCCGGGCTGACGCGGATGCTTGCCGAGCTGCGCGACGCTGTCCTGCCGCTCCACGCGACGGGCAGCTTTGCTGCCGCCCCGCCGCGCTTCACGCTTGTCTGCCCGCTCGCACAGGGCGCCGACCAGCTCGCCGCCGCGATCGCGCTCGACCTTGGCTACGAACTTCATGCGGTGCTGCCGTTCGGCCGCGCCGCATATGCCGGCGACTTCGTCGAGCCCGGCGGGGCCGAGCGGTTCGCCGATCTGCTTGCGCGTGCCGCGCGGGTGCTCGAATTGTCGTGCATCCGCGGCGAGGACGTCCGTGCCTACGGGCTCGCCGGGCGGGCGACCGTGGCGCACTGCGACGTCCTGATCGCGGTGTGGGACGGCTTGCCGGCGCGCGGGCCCGGCGGCACGGCGGAGGTGGTCGAGTTCGCCCTGCGGTCGGGCGTTCCCGTCATTCATCTGTCGACCGATCCCGCCCGCCCGCCACAGCTCGTCTGGAGCCTGCACGATCCGCACCTGCCGCCGACGCGGGTCGATGAAACTGCTACCCGGGCCTTCGAAGTCGTCGGCGCCGCTAGCATGATCGACGCGGTGCTCGGGCCGCCGCGCGATCCCGTGGAGCGGGCGCGGCTCGATCAGTTTTGCCACGAGCGCGCACGGCGGCTGAAGTTTCGGGTCGAGTATCCGCTACTGCTCGCCTTGACCGGAACGCAGCCGCTGCGCCGATCGGCCCTGCTCGCGACCCGCGCCGACCCGGTTCCGGCCGAGGGTCACCTCGCGACATGGGCGGCGGCCTTCGCCGGCAGCGACGCACTGGCCGCGCATTTCGCCCAGAACTACCGCAGCGGACACGTCTTCAACTTCATCGCGGCAGCCGTCGCCGTCCTGCTCGGCCTGTCGGGACTACTCGTCCCAACGGTCAAGGTGTGGCTCGCGTTCGCCGAACTGGCGGTGATCGGCGCGTTCGTGCTGAATACCCGGGTCGCGGTCGCGCGCGACTGGCACCGGCGGTGGCTCGACTATCGCCAGCTCGCCGAGCGGCTGCGGCCGATGGCGAGCCTCGTCGCGCTGGGCATCGCACGGCCCGAGCGGCGTCCGGTCACGCGCGGCGGCCAGCGCTGGGTCGACTGGTACGCGGCCGGCATCTGGCGCAGCATCGGCCTGCCCGAAGGCCAGCTGCCCGAGATCACCGATCTCACGGCGGCGACGATCGCGAGCGAACTCGACCCTCAAGTCGCCTATCATCGACGCACGGCAGGGATCGTGCACCGGCTCGACCACCGGCTCCACCGGGCCGGCACGATCCTGTTCCTGCTGTCGTGCCTCAGCTGTATCGTTTTTATCGCCTTGTATTTCATCGACCACGACTGGATTGTGCACCACGCCGCTGCCTTCGTCGCGCTGTCGGCCGGGCTGCCTGCGATCGGCACCGCCTTCTTCGGCATCCGCGTCCAGGGCGACTTCGCCGGGACTGCCGCCCGCTCCGAGGTCACCGCCGACCACCTCGCCGCGATCGCCGCCGCACTACGCGATGGCCCGGCGAGCCTGTCCCGGACGGCCGATGGCGTCGAGGCGGCGGCTCGGGCGATGGTCGCCGATCTCGGCGAATGGCGGCTGTCGCATCAGCAGCGCCAGCTCGAACTCGGGTAATACGCGCCGCTTGGGCGACCGACGAAGTCGGCGCAGGTCGGCTGGTGACGGCTCGATCCCGCTTGACTATTTTCGTCTCCGAGGCTGCGGTGAACCGAAAGCAACGCGACATCAAGCCGCGGTAAAGACGCATGCCGCTACCGGGATCAGGCCAACGAACAAGGGGCTGATTGATGGACGCCGACTACCACTTGCGTCGCGCCGACGAACACGCCCGGCTAGCGTCGCTGGCTACTACCGACCATGCTCGCTGGTCGCATGAGATGCTGGCGAAGCTGCATCGCGAGAAGGCTGCTCCGCCGGCGGAGCGATCGGCTGTGCCGGTTCATGTTCAGCGGCTGCGCGCGGCGGTTCACCGGGCGAACCCGTCCGATTGATCCGGCCGGCCGTCCGACGTCGACGATCGTCAGGACGGTGCCGGCGTGGACCGGGGTCAGTCGCGGCAGGGCGGGGTACTCTGCCACTTCACCATCGCCACGTCGTTGCCGCACTGGGCGACCGACCCGCCCTTCACGACGAGCTGGGCGACATAGATGTAGTCGGGCAGCGATGTTACCGTATTGTTGCGCACGGTGCAGCTGCGGCAGTTGTAAGCCGCGATGCCGTTGCCCATCGTGTTGGCGACGCTGTTGCCGGTGATCGTCACTCGGTCGAACCCACCCTGGCCATCGCTGTCGAAGAAACTGATCCCCTGGATTGGTCCGATCACGGTATTGCCGATCACCTGGATGTCGGCCACGGGTGGGTCGGTCGGCTTCGACCACGCCTGGATGCAGTCGGGGTGCTCGCCGGGATCGACGCGGAAGCCTGCGCACGAGTTGTGCGCAACGAGGATCCGCCGTGACAAGGCGAGGTCGACGCCGTCGGCGCGCATGGCGGTGAAAGCATTGTTGCTGACCTCGCCGCCGGCGATATGGTCGAAGACGATGCCGACGCGGAGAGCATTGAACGCAGCACCCGTCACCGTCATGTTGCTGCCGCCATAGGCGGCGAAGCCGAAGTCCGTCGCCGACTTCACGGTCAGGTTGCTGCCGTCGAAGGTGCCGCCGCTCCAGCGAACGCCCGAGACATTGCGGGTGACGATGCCGGTCAGCGTCGCCGCCGTAGCGTCGACGGTCAGCGGCGGACTGTACGTCCGGTTCGAGAGAGTGGTCAGCGGATAGCGGCCGGCGAGCAGACGGACGGTATCGCCCGGCTGGGCCGCCGACATGACGCTGGTGAACGTACCGGGATTGGCGGCGAGAACGGCGAGGGCGATCAGGATCATCGGGCTTCTCCGCACAGGTGCCGAGCGCAATTGCTCAGCCTGTTTATCGGCGTGGCGGACGATCGATTTAGGCGTGCGGCGGCGGATCGCGTTGACGCGCGCGGCCGGATCGGCGACGGGGCGGCATGGACACGCCGGTCATCGTCGCAGTCGCTGCCGCCCTCGTCCTGACGGTCGGCGGGGCGCTGCTGACGCCGATCGACGATTGGTACGCGACGCTGCGCAAGCCGCCGTGGAACCCACCCAACTGGGCGTTCGGGCCGGCGTGGACGATCATCCTGTCACTGTGGGCGTGGTCGGGGGTGCTCGCGTGGCGGGGCACGAGCGATGCCGCCGGCCGCGAGGCGGTGCTGATCCTCTACGGCGTCAATGCGCTATGCCACTTCCTGTGGAGCCCCTTGTTCTTCAAGCTGCGGCGGCCCGACTGGGCGCTGGTCGAGGTCGTGTTCCTGTGGGCCTCGCTGGTCGCGCTGCTGGTCGGGACGCGGTCCTATTCAGTGACCGCCAGCTGGATGATCGTACCCTATTTCATCTGGGTCAGTTTCGCGGCGTGCCTGAATGCGGCGATCGTCGCCCGCAA
Source organism: uncultured Alphaproteobacteria bacterium (assembly GCA_963790285.1). GTDB lineage: Bacteria > Pseudomonadota > Alphaproteobacteria > Sphingomonadales > Sphingomonadaceae > Polymorphobacter_B. The sequence continues at coordinate 76,278 of CAWBNV010000004.1, read as the reverse complement.
CCGGCCGTTCGCCGCGCACTGAGCCGGCGGTCGCCGGCGGTGCGACGAGATGCAGGTTGAGCCGCGCAGACCGACCGCTTATGTCCGACGCATCACCGACGGAACCGATGCATGGCCGAATTCTCGCTGCCCACTAATTCGCGCATTCGCAAGGACGGCAAGCGGTTTCCCGCGCCGGCGGGAGCGAAGCGGGTCAAGGCGTTCAAGATCTACCGCTGGAACCCCGACGACGGAGCCAATCCGCGCTATGACACCTACGAGCTCGACCTCGACACGACGGGGCCGATGATCCTCGATGCGCTGATCAAGATCAAGGCCGAGGTCGATCCGACGCTGACGTTCCGCCGGTCGTGCCGCGAGGGCATCTGCGGCTCGTGCAGCATGAACATCGGCGGCACCAACACGCTCGCCTGCACTCAGGCGATCGAGGATGTCGCCGGCGAGGTGCGGATCACGCCACTGCCGCACATGGAGGTGGTCAAGGACCTCGTCCCCGACTTCAAGCATTTCTACGCGCAGTACGCGTCGATCAAGCCGTGGCTGCAGACCGTGACCCCCGATCCTGCCGACGCCGAGCGCCTTCAGTCGGTCGAGGACCGCAGCAAGATCGACGGGCTGTACGAATGCATCCTGTGCGCGTGCTGCTCGTCGTCATGTCCGAGCTATTGGTGGAACAGCGACAAGTTCCTCGGGCCTGCGATCCTGCTCCAGGCGTACCGCTGGCTGGTCGACAGCCGTGACGAGATGACGGGCGAGCGCCTCGACGCACTCGAGGACCCGTTCCGTCTGTACCGCTGCCACACGATCATGAACTGCGCCAACGTCTGCCCGAAGGGGCTCAATCCGGCGAAGGCGATCGCCGAGATCAAGAAGATGATGGTCGAGCGCGCCGTCTAACGCTGGACGTCAGCGCCGCGCCGGGTACGCTCCGAACAGCGCGGCGGTGTCCGCCCGCGTGGAGCGAATGTTGCGCAGCCTCTCCAGTAGCGGCCGCTCGACGGCGTAGTGCATCGCGACGCCCAAGCCAACGACGGCGAGAGTCAGGATCGCGAAGCCCACTTCGGGCGGTGCGGCGGTCAAGCCGAGCCGCGCCGCGATGCGGGCGACCAGCGACAGCGCCGGGTAGTGGGTCAGGTAGATGCTGTATGACGCTGCTCCGAGCAGGGACAGCGCCCTTGGGACCGCCAGCGGTCGCCGACGCTCGTAAGCGACGAAGCCGGCGAGGGCGACGGCGCTGGCCAGACCGTACAGCAGGTTCCGCGCCGTTTCCCCCAGAACGGGCGCGAACGCCTCTTCCAAGCCAAGCGCGATGGCCGCGCCGATACCCGCGGCTGCCCAGCCGAGCGGTCGCCGCAGGTCTCGCCGGCCGACGAGCGTGCGTGTCGCGACGCCGAGCCCGAACAGTAGGTTGAGCGGGGAGGTGACATAGTCGGGCAGGCCGCCGCCACCAATGATACCTGCCTCCGCGATCAGGCCGAACCAAGCCACCGCGACCGCGACCCCGGCGCGCCGGTCGATGATCGCGGCAGCAAAGGCGGCGTAGAACAGGATCTCGTGGAACAGCGTCCACGAAACGGTCAGCACGCCGTCATGGCTGGCGATGCCGGCGAGCAGGTACGACCCAACGATCGCCGCTGGTCGCACATGCGCGAGCGAGCCGAAGCTTGGTCCGACCAGCGCCAACCCGACGACCACGGTCAGGATTAACCAGTAAAGCGGATAGACGCGGTCGAACCGCCGCGCGAGGTAGCGTCCGAGCCGCTCGCGCCGTCCGATGTCGCGCGCGTGGACATGGGCGATGATGAAACCACTCAGGACGAAGAAGAACTCGACACCGGCATGGCCGCCGACGAACGCCCCGTGGAACGCGCGCGCGCCCCAGTAGGCGGGGTTCGGGACCAGCCGGTCGGCATGATAGAGGACGACGAGCACGGCGGCGACGCCGCGCCCCGCCTCGATCGAACGAAAGGTGCGGCGTGCGTCCTCGGTGGCAACTGCGGTCGCGGTAGACTGCAAATCGATCGACACACGCGCTCTCCCCCGCAGGCTTTCGGGTTAACGGCGCACGTCGCGACCCCTTGCGTCGCCCCGCGCGCTGCCGCTAACCGTGCCGGCGATGGACCCGATGACCGCTCCCGATGCCGATGGCTGGATTGCATGGACACACCGCCCCGACGGGCGCTTCCACGACCTGCTCGGCCAAATGTATTTCCGCGTCTCCGCGAACGGCGTGGAGTTGCGGATGGAGACCGACCGCCGCCACTCGAACGGTCTCGGTTTCCTCCACGGCGGCTTCCTGATGAGCTTCGTCGACATGGCGATGTTCGCGATCATCCGCCCGCGATTCGACAAGGGGGAGGGCGCGGTGACGCTGAGCTGCGCGACCGATTTCCTCACCGGCGGCGTTCCCGGCGAGCCGATCGAGGCGCACGGCGAGGTGCTCAAGGAAACCGGCAAGCTGTTCTTCGTCCGCGGGCTGGTGACGCAGCGCGGGGCCAACGTCGTGTCGTTCACCGGCACGATGCGCAAGATCACGCGACGCCCGACCCCGGCGTGAACAATTCGGGCGCGACCGCCGCCGCGACCGGCGTCCGCACCGCGTATCGCGCGCTCGTGGAGGCGGGCGAGCTGCGCCCTGACCCGGATCAGCAGGCCGCCGCCGAGAAATTATATGCGCTGCGCGTCGCCCTTGCCAGCGACGCGCGGCCGAGTTTCTTTGGCCGCCTGCTCGGGGCGAAAACGGCCGCGCCCAAGGGCCTGTACCTGTGGGGCGGGGTCGGGCGCGGCAAGTCGATGCTGATGGACCTGTTCTTCGCCCATGCAACGACGAGCCCGCGCCGCCGCGTCCATTTTCACGAGTTCATGCTCGAGATCCACGCCGCGATCCACGCCCATCGCCAGGTCTCGGGCGACGACCCGATTCCGGTCGTCGCCGCGCAGGTCGCTGCCGAGGCGCGCCTGCTGTGCTTCGACGAGCTCCAGGTGCGCGACGTCGCCGACGCGGCGATCGTCGGCCGGCTGTTCACCGCGTTGTTCGCGGCCGGCTCCACGATCGTCGCGACGTCGAACCGCCCGCCCGAGGACCTGTACAAGGACGGCCTCAATCGGGCGCTGTTCCTGCCCTTCATCGACCTGCTGCGCGAGCGGATGGAGATCGTCGGCCTGAACGGTGCCGTCGACTACCGGCTCGACCGGCTCGGCGGCGCGCCGACGTGGTATGTGCCCAACGGTCCGGCAGCGACCGCGGCGCTCAGCGCGGCGTTCTTCCGCCTGACCGACTTTCCCGTCGAGGACCGGGTGCGGGTGCCCACCGCGACGATTGCGGTTCCCGGCGGGCGGACGCTGTTCGTGCCCAAGGCGGTCAAGGGCGTCGCGGTCTTCTCGTTCACACGCCTGTGCCGCGCGGCGCTGGGCGCTGCCGACTATCTTGCAATCGCACGCAAGTTCCACACGGTGATCCTCGTCGGGATCCCGGTAATGGGGCCGGAGAACCGCAACGAGGCGGCGCGCTTCGTCACGCTGATCGACGAGCTGTACGAGCACAAGGTCAAGCTGCTCGCCGCCGCCGACGCCGATCCAGCGGCGCTCTACCCGGCCGGCGACGGCGCCTTCGAGTTCGAGCGGACGGTGTCGCGCCTGATCGAGATGCAGTCGGCTGATTATCTCGCGATGGGCCACGGCTAACGCCGGGGCGGTTGCGACCAGCGGCACGAGTGACTAAGCCGACGCGCATCGTCAGCGGCGCACCCGCACCATCGCAGGAGACCCATCATGGCCCGCAACAAGATCGCCCTGATCGGGGCCGGCAACATCGGCGGAACGCTCGCGCACCTCGCCGCCGCCAAGGGGCTGGGCGACGTGGTGCTGTTCGACGTTGTCGAGGGGGTGCCGCAGGGCAAGGCGCTCGACCTCGCGCAGTGCGGCCCGGTCGAGGGCTTCGACGCCGTCCTCAAGGGGACCAACGACTATGCCGACATCGCCGGGGCCGACGTCATCATTGTCACCGCCGGCATTGCCCGCAAGCCGGGGATGAGCCGCGACGACCTGCTCGGCATCAATCTCAAGGTGATGAAGGCGGTCGGCGAGGGCATCGCCGCCAACGCGCCGAACGCCTTCGTCATCTGCATCACCAACCCGCTCGACGCGATGGTCTGGGCGCTGCGCGAATTCTCCAAGCTGCCGCATCACATGGTCGTCGGCATGGCGGGCGTCCTCGACAGCAGCCGCTTCCGCCACTTCCTTGCCGACGAGTTCAATGTCAGCGTCCAGGACGTCACCGCCTTTGTCCTTGGCGGTCACGGCGACACGATGGTCCCGGTGATCGAATATTCGACCGTCGCCGGCATCCCGATCCCCGCGCTGATCGAGATGGGCTGGAGCACCAAGGAGCGCATCGACGCGATCGTCCAGCGCACCCGCAGCGGCGGCGGCGAGATCGTCGGCCTGCTCAAGACCGGCAGCGCCTATTACGCGCCGGCGACGAGCGGCATCGCGATGGCCGAAGCGTACCTCTACGACCAAAAGCGCGTCATTCCGTGCGCGGTCAACCTGACCGGCCAGTATGGCGTCCACGACCTCTACGTCGGCGTCCCGTGCGTGATCGGCGCGGGCGGTGTCGAGAAAGTCGTCGAGATCGCGCTCAACGACGAGGCGAAGGCGAATTTCGCGGTCAGCGTCGAGGCGGTGAAGGAACTGCTGACGGCGTGCCGGGCGATCGACGGGTCGCTTGGCTTAATGGCGGTCGAGGCGCTGGCACCGAGACCAGTCGCAGACCGCGCGGCTCTCACCTTGATGTCATGGGCGAGATCGAGTAGGTCCCGCATTGCCTCGGTAGACGTTCGACCGAGCTCGTCAAGCGTGATGAACTTTCCTGGGGGTACCGACGGGAGACCGTGATGCACTGAGTCGGCGGACACCGTCTGCGACGGATCCACGAAATTGATCGAGCCGATCGCCGTCCTTGCAACACACGGTTACGATGATGTTCTGCGCGGCCTTCGAGATCGTTCCGGTAGATGAATTCAACGCTCGCGCGGTCGAACGAACGGGACTCGACCGCGGTTTTACGTCGGCTCGCTACGCTCGCGTCGATAGCGCTCAGCGGCAATTCAGCTGTCTTCTCAAATGCCATCTCGGCGATGATGCCGTTTGATCGCGCCAGTACGATAGGCGTCAATCGCGACCCGCAGTGATAGCCACGGCTCATGGCAAGCTCACCGTCGGTATGGAACGGCATTAGCTTCGGCAACGGCGACGCCGTATGTCGCTTGGGCAGCTGCGTGCCATCCATAGGGCTGTGCGGCCGTTAGAGTCGCGCGAACGCCGGAGAGCGAGGACGCCGATGAACATCCACGAATATCAGGCGAAGGAACTCCTCGCCAAGTTCGGCGTCGCGGTGCCGGCGGGCTATGCGGCGATGAGCGTCGACGAGGCGGTCGCCGCTGCCGGCAGGCTCCCCGGGCCGCTGTACGTCGTCAAGGCGCAGATCCACGCCGGCGGGCGCGGCAAGGGCAAGTTCAAGGAGCTGCCGCCCGAGGCCAAGGGCGGCGTCCGCCTCGCCCGCACCGCCGACGAGGTCCGCGCCGCGGCGACCGACATGCTCGGCAATACGCTCGTCACGATCCAGACCGGCGACCATGGCAAGCAGGTCAACCGGCTGTACGTCACCGACGGCGTCGACATCGCCCGCGAGCTGTACCTCGCGCTCCTCGTCGATCGCGGCTCGTCGGAGATCGCGCTCGTCGCCTCGACCGAGGGCGGCATGGATATCGAGCACGTCGCCGAGCACACGCCCGAGCGTATCCATACCTTCATGATCGACCCTGCCGCCGGCATCCAGCCGCACCACGGGCGCTCGGTGGCCTTCGCGCTCGGCCTGACCGGCGACCTCGCCAAGCAGTGCCAGACGGTTGTCGCGCAGATCTACGACATGTTCGTCGCGACCGACGCGGCGCAGGTCGAGATCAACCCGCTCGCCGTCACCAACGACGGCAAGCTGCTCGTCCTCGACGCCAAGGTCGGCTTCGACAGCAACGCGATGTACCGCCACCCCGACATCGCCGAACTGCGCGACCTGACCGAGGAAGACCCCGCCGAGGTCGAGGCGTCGAAGTACGACCTCAGCTACATCAAGCTCGACGGGACGATCGGCTGCATGGTCAACGGCGCCGGCCTCGCGATGGCGACGATGGACATCATCAAGCTGAACGGCGCCGAGCCGGCGAACTTCCTCGACGTCGGCGGCGGCGCGACCAAGGAGAAGGTGACGGCGGCGTTCAAGATCATCCTGTCCGATCCGAACGTGAAGGGCATCCTCGTCAACATCTTCGGCGGCATCATGCGCTGCGACATCATCGCGGAAGGGATCATCGCCGCGGCGAAGGAGGTCAACCTGTCGGTGCCGCTCGTCGTCCGGCTCGAGGGGACCAACGTCGAGCTCGGCAAGGAAATCCTCGCCAACTCGGGGCTGCCGATCATCAGCGGCGACAATCTCGGCGATGCGGCGGCGAAGATCGTCGCCGAAGTGAAGAAGGCGGCCTGACCCATGAGCATTCTCGTCAACGCCGCGACGCGCGTCATCTGCCAGGGCTTCACCGGCAAGCAGGGCACGTTCCACTCCGAGGCGGCGATCGCCTACGGCACCAAGATGGTCGGCGGCGTCGCGCCCGGCAAAGGCGGGCAGACGCACCTCAACCTGCCGGTGTTCGATACCGTCCTCGCCGCGCGCGAGGCGACCAATGCCGACGCCAGCGTGATCTACGTCCCGCCCCCGGGCGCGGCCGACGCGATCCTCGAGGCGATCGACGCCGAGATTCCGCTGATCGTCTGCATCACTGAGGGTATCCCGGTGCTCGACATGGTCAAGGTCAAGCGCGCGCTGTCGGGCGCGAAGTCGCGGCTGATCGGGCCGAATTGCCCGGGCGTGATGACGCCCGGCGAGTGCAAGATCGGCATCATGCCGGGCAACATCTTCATGAAGGGCACGGTCGGCGTCGTCTCGCGCTCGGGCACGCTGACGTACGAGGCGGTCCACCAGACGACCGCCGTCGGCCTCGGCCAGACGAGCGCGGTCGGCATCGGCGGCGATCCGGTCAACGGGACCAACTTCATCGACGTCCTCGAACTTTACCTCGCCGATCCCGCGACGACGTCGATCATCATGATCGGCGAGATCGGTGGCGCGGCGGAGGAAGATGCCGCCGACTTCATCCGCCTCAACAAGGTCAAGAAGCCGATGGTCGGCTTCATCGCCGGGCGCACCGCCCCCCCGGGGCGCCGCATGGGCCACGCCGGGGCGATCGTCGCCGGCGGCAAGGGCAAGGCCGAGGACAAGATCGAGGCGATGCGCCGCGCCGGCATCCGGGTCGCGGATTCGCCATCGCAGCTCGGCACGACGCTCGTCGAGGTGCTCAAGGGTTGAACCGCGGCTCCGGCGGGATGACATCGCCGGTTTGCGCCGTTAAGGCATGGGCGCGCGATCCGAGGACGTGAACGATGGATGTTGAGGGCGGAGTACCCGCGGCCGCCGACCGGCCGCTGCCGTCGTGGGCGCGTGGCGACTGGCCGGCGCTGCCCACCGACGAGCTGACGCTGGCGCTCGATGCCGCCGGTATCGACCTGCCGCCGAAGCTCGCGAAGGCGAACGGCAAGGCGGCGCCAGTCGCGGCAGTCTCCGCAGCGGCCGCCGATCCCGCGGCGACCGAGCGGGCCGCGAACGACAGCATCTGCGCGCTGATGCTGATCCGCACCTACCGCGTCCGTGGGCACCTGGCGGCCAACCTCGACCCGCTCGGGCTGACCAAGCGCGAGTTGCCCGCCGACCTGACGCCCGAATACCACGGCTTCAAGGAGGCCGACCTCGACCGGCCGATCTTCCTCGGCGGCGCGCTCGGCATGGAGCGCGGCACAATCCGCGAGCTGGTGACGATCTTGCGCGCCAACTACTGCGGCAACGTCGGCGTCGAATACATGCACATCAACGACGTCGAGGAGCGGCGCTTCATTCAGGAGCGGATCGAGGGGCGCGACAAGGAAATCCAGTTCACCGAACTGGGCAAGAAGGCGATCCTCAACAAGTTGATCGAGGCCGAGCAGTTCGAGAAGTTCCTCGGGCGCAAGTACGTGGGGACCAAGCGCTTCGGCCTCGACGGCGGCGAGGCGATGATCCCGGCGATGGAGTTGATCATCAAGATCGGTGGCCAGAACGGGATCAAGGAGATCGTCTTCGGCATGCCGCATCGCGGCCGGCTCAACATGCTCGGCAACGTCATGCAGAAGCCCTTCCGCGTCATCTTTCACGAATTCGGCGGCGGCAGCGCCAACCCCGACGACGTCGGCGGGTCGGGCGACGTCAAGTACCACCTCGGCACCTCGACAGACCGCGAGTTCGACGGCAACACGGTCCACCTGTCGCTGACGCCGAACCCGTCGCACCTCGAGGCGGTCGATCCGGTCGTCCTCGGCAAGGTCCGCGCGATCCAGACCGTGCGCGGCGACGAGGAGCACGCGCAGGTGCTCCCCGTCCTGATGCACGGCGACGCTGCATTCGCGGGGCAGGGGATCGTCGCCGAATGCTTCGGCTTCTCCGGGCTGACCGGGTACAACACCGGGGGCACGATCCACTATGTCGTCAACAACCAGATCGGCTTCACCACGAGCCCGCAGTTCGCGCGGTCGTCGCCGTACCCGTCCGATGTCGCCAAGATCGTCCAGGCGCCGATCTTCCACGTCAACGGCGACGATCCCGAGGCGGTGACGTTCGCCACCAAGGTCGCGACCGAGTTCCGGCAGCGCTTCAAGCGCGACGTCGTCATCGACATGTGGTGCTACCGCCGCTTCGGCCACAACGAGAGCGACGAGCCGAGCTTCACCCAGCCGCTGATGTACGCCGCGATCGGCCAGCATCCGCCGGTCAGCGAGCTTTACGCCCGCCGGCTGATCGCCGAAGGCGTTGTCGACGATGCGTGGGTCAAGGCGAACATCCAACAGTTCACCAACCGCCTCGAAGGCGACTTCGCCGCGGCGAGCGGGTACAAGGCGAACAAGGCTGAATGGTTCGAGGGTCGCTGGGCGGGCCTCGCCCAACCCAAGGACGACGTGACCGCGCGCCGCGCCGCCGAGACCGGAGTTCCGCTTAATGCGCTGCAGCGGGTCGGGGCGGCGCTGACGTCAGTGCCGCCGGCATTCACCGTCCACAAGACCCTTGCGCGCATCCTCGAGGCGAAGGCGGCAATGTTCGCGAGCGGCGAGGGCGTCGACTGGGCGACCGCCGAGGCGCTCGCCTTCGGTACGCTGCTCGACCAGGGCTACGGCGTCCGCCTTTCGGGGCAGGACTCGGGGCGCGGAACGTTCAGCCAGCGCCATTCGGTATGGATCGACCAAGCCGACGGCAGCAAGTACGTGCCGCTGAAGGCTGTCGATCCGAAGTTCGAGGTGCTCGATTCGCCGCTCAGCGAGTTCGGCGTGCTCGGCTTCGAATACGGCTATTCGCTCGCCGACCCGAAGACGTTGGTGCTGTGGGAGGGACAGTTCGGCGACTTCGTCAACGGCGCGCAGGTGATGATCGACCAGTTCATCGCGGCCGGCGAAGCGAAGTGGCTGCGCGCGACGGGGCTCGTCATGCTGCTGCCGCACGGCTTCGAGGGGCAGGGGCCCGAGCACAGCTCCGCGCGGCTCGAACGCTTCCTCCAGCTGTGCGCCGAGGACAATATGCAGGTGGTCAACTGCACGACGCCGTCGAACTATTTCCACGTCTTGCGCCGTCAGATGCTCCGCGATTTCCGCAAGCCGTTGATCGTGATGACGCCGAAGTCGCTGCTCCGTGCCAAGCGGGCGGTCTCGACGCTCGCCGATATGGCCGACGGGTCGAGCTTCCACCGCTGCCTCGACGACATCGACGCCGTTCCCGACGCGCAGGTCCGCCGACTGATCCTGTGCTCGGGTAAGGTCTACTACGACCTGCTCGAAGGACGCGAGAAGGCCGGGCGCAACGATCTCTACATCCTGCGCGTCGAGCAGCTCTACCCGTTCCCCGCCGACGTCATCGCCGACTATGCGGCGCGCTTCACCGCGCTCGAGGAGGTCGTCTGGTGCCAGGAGGAGCCGCGCAATGCGGGCGCCTGGCACTTCGTTGCCCGGCCGATCGAGGATGCCGTCGGCCGCCGCGCGATCTACGCCGGACGTGCGGCGGCGGCGGCGACCGCGACCGGTCTCGCCAAGCGCCATGCGGCCGAGCAGGCGAAGCTGATCGCCGAAGCGCTCGGCGCCGCGCCGGCGGAGGTGCGCGCGGCGATCCGCGGCGGGTTCAAGTCACAGCAGACAGCAGAAGCAGCGGAATAGCCATGGCCACCGACGTCACCATTCCCGCGCTCGGCGAATCGATCACCGAGGCGACCGTCGGCGAGTGGCTCAAGTCTCCCGGCGATGCGGTCGCCGTCGACGAGCCGATCGTCAGCCTCGAGACCGACAAGGTCGCCGTCGAGGTGCCGTCGCCGGTCGCGGGCACGATGGGTGAGCAGCTGGCCAAGGTCGGCGACACGGTCAACGTCGGCGCGCTGATCGCCCGCATCGAGAGCGGGGCAGGGGCTCCGGCCAAAGCGGCGGCGCCGACGCCAGCGGTGGTGCAAGGAACCAAGGCTGCGCCTCTCCCGCCTGCGGGTGGGGGCGAGACAAGCGCCCCGCCGCCGGCGACCTCCAAGATCGACGACGCACCCGCCGCCAATGCCGGGACGGCACCCGCCTCGGCCACTCCCCCACCGGCTGCTCCAGCGAGTGGGGGCGGAAACGCGCATGCCGACGCGGAGCCGATGGCCCCGTCCGTGCGTCGCCTGCTCGGCGACTACAACCTCGACCCGGCGTCGATCACCGGCACCGGGCTTGATGGGCGGTTGACGAAGGGCGACGTTCTCGCCGCGGTGGAGGCGGGGACGGCGAAGGTGCTCGGCGCGCCGGCCGCGCCCGCGGCTCCGGCGGCCACCCCCGCACGGCGCGAGGAGCGCGTCCGCATGACCCGCCTGCGCCAGACGATCGCGCGGCGATTGAAGGAGGCGCAGAACACCGCCGCGATGCTGACGACGTTCAACGACGTCGACATGACCGCGGTGATGGCGGCGCGTACCCGCTACAAAGACCTGTTCGAGAAGAAGCACGGCGTCCGCCTCGGCTTCATGTCGTTCTTCGCCAAGGCCGTCGTGCTGGCGCTCAAGGACGTGCCCGCGGTGGGCGCGGCGATCGAGGGCGACGAGATCGTCTTCCGCGACTATGCCGACCTCGGCATCGCCGTATCGTCGCCGGGCGGGCTGGTCGTGCCGGTACTCAAGGACGCCGACAAGCTGAGCTTCGCCGGCATTGAGAAGGCGATCGGCGACTTCGGCCGCCGCGCGCGCGACGGCAAGCTGACCACCGCCGACATGCAGGGCGGGACGTTCACCATCACCAACGGCGGCGTCTTCGGCTCGCTGATGTCGACGCCGATCCTCAACACGCCGCAGTCGGGTGTGCTCGGCATGCACCGGATCGAAGACCGCCCGGTCGTCCGCGACGGCCAGATCGTCGTCCGCCCGATGATGTACCTCGCGCTCAGCTACGACCACCGACTCGTCGACGGGCGCGAGGCGGTGACCTTCCTCGTCGCCGTCAAGGAGGCGATCGAGGATCCGGCGCGCCTGCTGATCGACCTTTAGGAAGCGTCATGGCCGACTTTGACTTCGACGTCGTGGTGATCGGGGCCGGTCCCGGCGGCTATGTCGCCGCGATCCGCGCCGCCCAGCTCGGGCTGAAGACCGCGTGCGTCGAGAAGCGCGACCGGCTCGGCGGGACGTGCCTCAACGTCGGCTGCATCCCGTCCAAGTCGCTGCTCCATGCGACCGAGGTCTACGACGAGGCCAAGGGCGGGCACCTCGCCAAGTTCGGCATCAGCTTCGGGTCGGTCGACCTCGACCTCGGCGCGCTGATGGCTGAGAAGGACAAGGCGGTCACCGAACTGACCGACGGCGTCGCCTTCCTGTTCAAGAAGAACAAGGTCGAGTGGATCAAGGGCGAGGGGGCCTTCGCCGACGCGCGGACGCTCAGGGTCGGCGAGCGGACGATCACGGCGAAGAATTTCATCGTCGCTACCGGCTCGGACGTCCTGCTGCTCCCCGGGATGGTCCCCGACGGCGAGGTACTGGTCACCTCGACCGAGGCGCTGAGCCTGCCCAAGGTCCCCGAGCATCTCGTGGTCATCGGCGGCGGCTACATCGGGCTCGAGATGGGGTCGGTGTGGCGGCGGCTCGGTGCCAAGGTGACGGTTATCGAATATGCCGAGCGGATCGTCCCGGCGATGGACGCCGAGGTCGGCACCGCCTTTGCCAAGCTGATGACCAAGCAGGGCATCGAACTGCGCACCGCTACCAAGGTGATCGAGGCGCGGCGGGAAGGGGCGGGCGCCGTCGTCGTCGTTGAGCCGGCGAAGGGCGGCGCGCGCGAGGAGATCGCCGCCGACGTCGTCCTGCTGTCGATCGGGCGCAAGCCGAATACCGAAGGGCTCAACCTCGCCGCGACCGGGCTGACGCTCGACGAGCGCGGGCGGATTCCGACCAATCCTGACTTCTCGACCGCCGTTCCCGGCATCTGGGCGATCGGCGACGTCATCGCCGGGCCGATGCTCGCCCACAAGGCCGAGGACGAGGGGATCGCCGCGGCCGAGAACATCGCCGGGCTGAACGGGCTGGTGAACCACGCCGTCATCCCCGCCGTCGTCTACACCCACCCCGAGGTCGGCACCGTCGGCCGGACCGAGGAGGAGCTGAAGGCGGCGGGTATCGACTACAAGGTCGGCAAGTTCCCGTTCAGCGCCAACAGCCGCGCCAAGGCGAACCGCGACACCGACGGCTTCGTCAAGGTGCTCGCCGACGCCGCGACCGACCGCGTGCTCGGGGTCCACATCATCGGCAGCGAAGCGGGGACGATGATCGCCGAAGCCGCGCTGGCGATGGAGTTCGGCGCGTCGAGCGAGGACATCGCCTACACCTGCCACGCCCACCCGACGCATACCGAGGCGCTCAAGGAAGCCGCGATGGCCGTTACGGGCAAGCCGATCCACATGTGACGGGCGGCTAGAGGACGGGGATCCCGCAGGCGGCGCGAAGCTGGGAATTGGCGACCGCGACGCCGAGCGGGCATCCGGGCTGGACCGCGTCGCCGAGGCGCACGGTCTCCCCGGCAAGGTTCTCGTCGTAGGTCGAGCTGCCGCCGACCAAGCGGTGCCACCAGGTCGGCGGGCTATCCATGCCGTAGGTGATCGTGACGTTGACGAAATCCTGCGGGTGCGCGGTGACGATATAGTGGGCGTTGTGCGCCGAGACGTGCCCCGACTTATACTGTCCGGTCAGGCCGCCGCCTGGGGCGGTAACGTGCTTGTCCTGTCGCGCGAGGAAATCGAGCAGGTCCTTGTGGACGGTGTCGTCGGTTGACAGGTCGTAGATCGCCTGCCGCCAGGTCAGCATGCCCGGCGCGTTGGCATCCCAGATCGTCGGCGGGTCGTTGACGACGAGCGGCGCGGTGTCCCCCGCTCCCGGTGTGCCGATGAACAGCTGGTCGAGGCTCCAGCCGACGTCGAAAGCGTGGTTGGCGCTGTTCTTGAGCAGCAGCGTATAGCCGACGTCGTAGCGGTGCAGCCCGCCGCCGGCTTCGCCAAGATCGCGGACGACAAGCACGCCCGCCGGGTTATCGCGGAGCAGCGCGAGCGCCGACAGCTCCTCCTCCTTGCCGAAGAAGCTGGGGAACCACGCGATCGTCGCCAGAACCGCGGCGACGGTGACCGCGAGCGCATTGTACACCGCGAGCCGCTGCTCGAGCGTTCGCGACGGCTGGGCGTCGGGCATCGTTCGTCTCCCCGCACCGAGGCTACCGCGCCGCCGCGACGGAGGCTAGCGGGTGCGCGCCCGCAGATTTCGCTGTCCTACAGGCTGCTCGCCCGGCAGACTTTCGACTATGACCCGAACTGTGCCCTCCGTGCCGACCGCCTACGCCGAGGGGTGTGTCGGCGGAGGTGGAGGCGGGGGGTGCGTGGCACGACCTTCGTCAACTTTGGAATTTTGTTGCGTGGTGGCGGGTGCCGCGACTCGGGCGCGCGGGTGATCGCCGTCCCCGTCCCGCCAGCCCCGCTGCTCGCCGCACTCGACTATGCCGGCGTCGCGGTGTTCGCCGCGAGCGGGGCGCTGGCGGCGGCGCGGGCGAAACAGACGATCGTCACCTTCGTCTTCTTCGCCGCCGTCACCGGCGTCGGCGGCGGGACGCTGCGCGACCTGCTGATCGGCGCACCCGTATTCTGGGTTCACCGCAGCGACTATCTTGGCGTCTGCATCGTCGCCGCCGCGCTCGTCTGGCTCCTCCGCGCCGACCGCTGGCGCCTGCGGACTCTGCTGTGGCTCGATGCGATCGGGCTCGCGGCGTACGCGGTCATCGGCGCGGCGAAGGCGGCGAGCTACGGCGTTCCGCCGGTCGCGCAGGTCGCGATGGGGGTGCTGTCGGCGTGCTTCGGCGGCATCGTCCGCGACCTGCTCGCCGATGAGCCGTCGGTCCTGCTCCGCCGCGAGATCTACGTCTCGGCCGCGGCGCTCGGTGCGGTGACGTACGTGGTCGCGTCGACGCTCGGCGTCGCCCCGCTGGTCGCCGGCGGCGCCGGGGTCGTGGCCGGGTTCGGCCTGCGGGCCGTCGCGCTCGGCTGGGGAGTCGTCCTGCCGGGCTACCGCGAGTGAACCGGCATGCCGCCACGCTGCGGCTCGGCCGCGCGACGCTCGGCCGCGACGACTGCCGGCGAATAGGGCGTCTGCGCCGCATAGTAGGCGGCGACGGCGGTGATGTCGCGGTCGGTCAGGTGCTTGGCGACGCCGGTCATCGGGTTGTACCGCCCGGTGTCGCCGCGCCCGCCGGCGCGGAACAGCCGCAGCTGGGCGATCATATAGTCCTCGTTCTGCCCGTTGAGTCGCGGGTAGTTGCGCGCGTCGGCGTCGGCCAGCGCATGGCACCCGTTGCACGACCCGAGCCGCTGCGCGCGGATGCCCTCAAGTGCGATCTGCTGGCCATAGGCGACCTCGGCCGGGGGCTGCGGGAAGGTCGCCGCGGCGAGCGACTTGGCCTTCGGCTGGCTGCTGTAATAGGCGGCGACGGCGTCGATCTGCGCCGGCGACAGCTGGTCGGCGATCGTCTGCATGAAGGCGCTGTGGCGGCTGCCCGCGGCGAAGTAGGTCAGCTGACCGCGGATATACTGCGAGCTCAGGATCGCGAGATTGGGGAAGGCCCCGACCGCGCGGCCGGTTCCCGCCGCGCCGTGGCAGCGGGCGCAGGTCTCGACGACGTTGCCGGTCTGGGCGAACTGGTCGGGCCCGGTCGCAGGAGACAGATAACGGTTGATATCGCCCTGCCAGACGTCGGACCCGTGGGTGACGTAGCGGCGCAGAGCGGGATCGGACCCGAAGTCGAGCCGCGCCGGCTCGGCCGTTGGGCTGGACCGCTCGCCGAGCGCGACCCGGCGATAGATGTCGTACTTCAGCGCCGGGAGCGTCTTGACGAAGGCAACCATCGACCAGATCTCATCGTCGCGCTGCTGCGTCGGCCAGCCGGGCATCGCGCTGTACTTGACGCCGTGTTTCAGGACCCAGAAGATCTCGCGGTCGGTCAGGTCCTTGATCTGCGCGGGCAGGTAGGGCGGCCGCGGCGTCATCGCCAGCGCGATCGGGTTCTGCCCGGTCCCCGGCGCGCCATGGCAGTTGGCGCAGACATTGGCGTAGTGCGCCGCGCCGAGGGCGACACGGTTGGGGCTGTCGAGGTCCGCGGGCGGCTTCAGGTCGTCGGCATGGAAAGCGACCGAGCGGCTGAAGGTATAGTGGAGGAACCACGCCCACGGCCGAGGGTGAGGCGTCGTCGCGGCAAGGTTGACGACTCCGCTGACGACGACGATCGCCGCCACGACAAGTCCAGTGAGCGCGACGGCGGCGAGCGGCCCGAGCCACTGCAGTAGACGGCGGGGAAAAAGGTCGCGCAACATAGGTTCTTCTCGCGCCGGAACGACCCTCACCAAACCCGTGCTCGCGCGTCCGGTTCCGGCGGCTGCGACGGCACGTCCGCTCCGGCAGGCCGTTCAGGCGACGCCGCGCGGAGCGAGCGCCTCGAGCGCGACGCGGATCGCCGCGGCGGCGCCGGGCCCGAGCAGCGCGTCGAGGTCGGCGTCGTCGGCGGCGACGAGCGGCGGCGGCCGCCGGCGATTGGGCATCGCGAGCGGCATGGGGTGGGACGCGAGCCAGCGGTCGACGCGCCGGCGCTCGCCATGGACGAGGAGTGCGGCGGCGGCCTCGTCGACGTCGAACGAACCCGCGCGGGCGACGACGGCGGCAAGCGAGCGGACGTTCTCGGGCCAGTCCTGACGGGCGAGATAACCGATCGCGGCGGGCGTGAAGCGCGGCGGACGGTCGGCGACCCGCGCGACGAGCCACTCGACGAGCGCAGGGATGTCGTCGCGCCGATCGGCGAGTGGCGGAACAACGATCTCGCTCGCGGCGAGGCGCTCGAACAGGTCGGCGCGGAAGCGCCCCGCTACGACGGCGGCGCGCAGGTCGCGGCTGGTGGCTATGATCCGCCAGGGCGCGTCTCCACTGTCGATCAGATCGAGTCAGGTGCGCCTGCGTAGCCGGAGCCAGCACCTCGATTCCCGTCACGACGAGGGTTCCAGCCGTCGTCTGCGCGACCCGGCGCAGGTCGAACGACTCGTCGCCGCGGACGGCGACCAGCGCGTGTGCGGCATGGGTCCCGCGCTGGTGGAGCAGGTCGGCCACGAGGCGCTTGCCGCTTCCCGTAGGGCCGCTGACGAGGACCGGTGCCGTGCCGGCAGCTACGGCATCGATTTGTGTCCGCAGGCGGCCTGCAACGCGGCTCGGGCCGACGATCTCCGCCAATCGGTCGCCACCGCCGTAACGCATGCCGCATCTCTCGCCTATTCACGCCGACTATCGGCCAAGAAGCGACGTCATGACATCGATTGTGCAACCGAAACGGTTGCTAAGGGGGCTAAAGTCGGACACACTTCGGTCGTGTCACCTTCTGTTTCTTCCATCATTAATACTGCGCAACAGACAGTTACTTTGTCACCGCCGATCATGGGCGTCGCCGGCGCCGAGTGGGTCGCGCGGCACCGCGCCGCGATCGCTGCGACGGGTGTCGAGCCGCACTTCGTCGGCAGCGGCGATGCCCTCGCGGCTGCGCTCGCCGCCGACTGGAGCGTCGCGGCGGTCATCGTCGACCTCGCGCTCGTCACCCCGGCGCTCGCCCGCCGGCTCGGTCCCGACGGGCCGCGGTTGCTCGCCTTCGGCGACGCCGCCCACGCCGGTGTCGCGCTCGCCGCCAACCTCGCCGACTTCGTGCCCGACGAGCCGTCGCCGGCCGAGTGGGAGGCGGCGGTCGCCACCGCCCTGACCGCCATGGCACCGGTCGGAGTGGCCGAACTGTCGGACCGCTCGGTCGCCCGCCTCGGCGCGCTAGGGGCGGACGCGACGCGGATCGCGGCCGCGCTCGCCCGACTGACGGCGCCGGCCGGACCCGCCCCGGCGCTCGACCTTGCCCGCGTCCGCGGCGTGATCCGCGCCCGCACCGCTCGCGCGCGCTTCTTTCCCAGCGACCTGTTCGGTGAGCCGGCCTGGGACATGCTGCTCGACCTCGCGCTGGCCGCCGGCGAGGGGCGCGACGTCGCCGTGTCGAGCCTGTGCATCGCCGCCGCGGTCCCGACGACGACGGCGCTGCGCTGGATCCGTAACCTGTGCGACGTCGGGCTGTTCGTCCGCCGCGACGACCCCGCCGATGCCCGCCGCGCCTTCGTCAGCCTGACCGACGGGGCGCTCGACGCGATGGCGCGTTACCTTGCGCGGGCGCCCGACTAGAGCCGCTCGAGGCGGATCGGCAGGCCGTCCTTGGGCTTGGGGATCGGGAACATCTGGAAGTCGCAGGTATAGCCGTCGTCGACGACGACCCGATACTCCGACAGTAACGTATAGAAGAAGGACTTCATCTGCATGTACGCGAAGTGCAGTCCGATGCACATGTGCGCGCCACCGCCGAAGGGAACCCACGCGTATTTGTGCCGTCCCTTCGAGCGATTATGACTGAAGCGCGACGGGTCGAACGTCTCTGGGTCTTCCCAATATTCGGGCATGCGATGCGTGTACATGGGATTGACGCCGACATGGGTACCCCCCGGGATACGGACGCCTTCGAACTCGAAGTCACGTAGCGCCCGGCGCGGGATCGACGGCACCGGCGGGAACAGCCGAAGCGCCTCCTTGAACGCCCACTCGGTCTGCTCAAGGTCGCCGAGGCGGTCGAACGGCAGCGCTGGCCCAGCGGTGTCGCGGACGGCCAGGATCTCGGCGCGGACCCGGTCCTGCCACTCGGGATGTCTGGCGAGATGGTAGATCGTGCTTGTCAGCGACGAGGTCAGCGTATCGTGCGCCGCCATCATCAGGAAGTTCATGTGGTCGATGACGACCTGGTCGGGCAGCAGTTCGCCCTTGTCGTCGCGCGCATTGCAGAATTGGGTGAAGAAGTCTTCGCCGTCTTTGCCGCGGCGACCGGGAATTTCGCGCGCGAAGAACTTCGACATGAACTTATGGCCCTTGACCCCGCGGCCCATTGCGGTGCCGGGCAGGGGGACGCGGACGATGCCGATCGAGGCGGCGACCATGTCGACGAACGCGCGGTTGATCCGGTCGGCTTCGGGACCCCACGGGATGCCGAGGAACGACGTCGCGGCGAGGTCGAGCGTCAGCGCCTTGATCGCCGGGTAGAACTTGAACTCGCTCCCGGTCGGGAAGGCGGCGATGCCGCGGGCGATGCCCTCGTTAAGCTGGCCGAGATAGTGGCGCATCGGCTCGGGCTTGAACGCGACCGACAGCGTCTTGCGGTCGGCGCGGTGGTGGTCGAAGTCGAGTAGCATTAGCCCGCGCGGGAAAACTCGCCCGAGGATCGGGGTCCAGCCGAGGTCCGACGAGAAGTTCTTGTCCTTGTCGAACAGGACGAGCTCGTTCGCCTCAGGGCCGATCAGCCCGACGTTCCAGCCGCCGAAGTTGTTGACCCGGTAGACACGGCCGAAGCGCGCGACGTTGGCGGTCACCCCGGCGAGCGGGTCTTTCAGGAACTCGATGGTCCGCAGCAGCGGCAGCGGGTGCGGCTTGGTCCCAGGCAGGTGGCTCAGCTCGCGAAAGGTCGGCAGGTGGAGGTCCTTCGCCTTCGGGACGAAGGTGCCGGACGGGACGGGGGCGTTCATCGGCGCGGCTCCTCGAAAGTACGGAGCATCGATACGCAATGTCGACCGGCGGCGCAACCGGGGCTCGGATGCCGCACAATCGCGACTCGGCTAACCGATCCGGCACGCGAGAGGGCGAAATCGCGAGTCTTTGTCGGTTTTGGAAGTTTACACGATAGAAGGCTGAATCGTACCCCGTCAGTTCGACGGAACTTCACGTCTGTAGGGCCTGCGGTCACACACGGCTGTACCGATTCGGTTCCTGCTTGCCACAGGCGGGGCGACGGGAAGGTGAGGCACGGCGTCATGCGAGCAAGGCTAGCCCACGAGCAGGCATGTAGGACAGCGCTACAGGGTGAATACGCCCTCGATCACCTTGACGCAGCCGCCGCCGAGGACGACGCGGCCGCCGTCGACACGGCACGCGACATGGCCGCCGCGCGCGCTCGCCTGATAGGCGGCGAAGGCGGTGCGACCTAGACGACCGGCCCAGTACGGCGCGACGATGCAGTGCGCCGATCCCGTCACCGGATCCTCGCCGATCCCGGCCTCGAACGCCCAGGCGCGGCTGACGACGTCGGCTCCGCTCGGGTCGTCGGCGCCGGGCGCGGTGGCGATCAGCAGCAGGTCGGGGCCGGTGTCGAGCGCCATCACCGTGCCGGCGTCGGGCGCGAGGGCGCGGACCTCGGCAGCGGAGGCGAAGACCGCGACGAGATAGTCGTCGCCGAACATCAGCAGCGCCTCGGGCTGCGCGCCCATAGCGTCCTTCACTGTCGCCGCGAAGCCGGCATCCTCAACGAGCTGGGGCGGCCGGGCAGGCAGGTCGAGGGTGAACCGCTCGCCGTCGCGGGCGACGGTCAGCACGCCCGCCTTGCGCGTGGCAAAGCGCACCGCGTCCATCTCGCCGCCCGCCAGCGCCCACGACCCGGCCGCGAGCGTCGCATGGCCGCACAGGGCGATCTCGCACGCGGGCGCGAACCAGCGCAGGTCGAAATGGGCGACGCCGTCGGTGCGCGGCACGACGAACGCCGTCTCGGCAAGGTTGTTCTCGGCCGCGATGGCGAGCAGCATCGCGTCGTCGAGCCACGCGTCGAGCGGCATCACCGCCGCCGGATTGCCGGTGAACGGACGGTCGGCGAAAGCGTCGATCTGGGTGAAGGGGATGCGCACGGGGGCCTCGGCAATCGCGATTCAGGCTTCGATGCCGTGCTTCGCGCCGCGACGCCAGCCCCGCCGCCGAAACTTCACGCCCCGAGCACCTGCGGCCGATCGTAATGGCCGAGCGGGTCGACATGGATCAGGATTTCCGCGCCGGGAAACGCGGCGGCGACGTCGGCCTCGATCTCGTCGACGATCGCATGGGCCGTGGCGACGGTCATGTCGGGCATGAGCCAGACGTGAAACTGGATGAAGTCGGTTACGCCGCTCGACCGCGTGCGGAGTTCGTGGATGCCGTCGACGCGGGGGTGGCGGGCAACGACGGCGAGCAGCTTGCGGCGCTTCTCGTCGGGCCACTCGCGGTCCATCAGCATGTCGATCGCCGCGCGCGCCGAGGTCACCGCGCCCCACGCGAGATAGACCGCGATGCCGACGCCGAACAGCGCGTCGGCCCCGTGCAGCCCGGCCCAGACGTCGAGCCCGAGCGCGACGATCACCGCGAGGTTGAGCATCAGGTCGGACTGGTAGTGGATCTGGTCGGTCTGGATCGCGACCGATCCCGTCGCCCGGACGATGCGGCGCTGGTAGGCGACGAGGCCGAGCGTCAGCACGACGGCGGCCAGGCTGACGCCGACGCCGACGTTCGGATTGCGCGGCAGGTCCTTGACGCCGAGCCGCGCAACCGCCTGCGCGGCGATCGCGACCGCCGATCCCAGGATGACGAGCGTCTGCATCAGCGCCGCGATCGCCTCCGCTTTGCCGTGGCCGAAGCGGTGGTCGTCGTCGGCGGGCTGTGCGGCAAGCCACACGGCGTACAGCGTGACGAGGCTCGACAGCAGGTCGAGCCCGGTGTCCGCGAGGCTGCCGAGCATCGCCACCGATCCCGTCGCGCGGGCGGCATAGGCCTTGAGCACCAGCAGCACCGTGGCCGACGCCACCGAGGCCATCGCCGCGCGGCGCGTCAGGTCCCCGCGCTCGGTCACGGAAACAGCAGCCCGCTGGTCCAGCCGTCGGCGGTCCGGGTGAACAGCTCGCGCTCGTGGTGGCGGAAGTCGCGGTCCTGCCAGAACTCGATCGCACTGGGAACGACGCGAAAGCCCGACCAGCGCGGCGGGCGGGGGACGAGGCTGCCGTCGAAGCGCGCGGTGACGGCGGCGAGCTGCGCGTCGAACTCGGCGCGGTCGGCGAGCGGGCGCGACTGGTCGGATGCCCACGCGCCGAGCTGCGACGCACGTGGCCGGGTGGCGAAATAGGCGTCGGCCTCAGCAGCCGATACGGGCTCGGCCGACCCGTCGACGCGGATCTGGCGGCGCAGCGACTTCCAGTGGAAATCGAGATGGACAGCGGGATTGGCGGCGAGCTCGCGTCCCTTGCGACTGTCGAGGTTGGTGTAGAAGACGAAGCCACGCTCGTCCCACGCCTTCAACAGCACGATGCGAACGGCCGGGCGCCCCTCGGGCGTCGCGGTCGCCAGCGCCATCGCGTTGGGATCGTTGGGCTCGCTCGCCTGCGCCGCGGCGAACCAGTCGGCGAAGCGGGAGAATGGGGAAGCGATCGGGGCTGACACGCCCGCGGTCTAAGCGGCAACGGCGGCCCGGGCAATCGCCCAGGGCCGCCGCGACGGTGTACAAGGAGGTGGATGGGTCCGGCGCGCCTCCTGGCGCGCCGGGTCGTCGTCAGTAGTTGCGCGCTTCCTGACGCGTCGCGCGGATGCGGCCGTTGATCTCGTCGAGGCGTGCGTTGATCGCCGTCTGCCCGCGCGGATAGAGATAACCGTCGCTGCTCCGCGGGTACGACGCCGCCTGACGCTGGATCATGTTGAGGTCGCGACGGGCGCGGCGCCCCTGGTCCGGCGTCATCGTCCCGTCGGCCACCGCACGGTCGATCCGCTCCCCGGTCCATGCGATCCGCGCCCGATAGTCGCGCGCGTCACCGGTGTAGCCGTAGCCACGGTTGTCGTACGCGCGCTGCTCGCCGTAACCGCGATTATCGACGTTTGCGCGGTTGTCGGCATAGGCGCGGTTGTCGGCATAGGCGCGGTTGTCGGCGTAGCGGTTATCGACATAGCCCTGCGTGGCGACCGGCTGCGCGGTCACATAGGTGCCGTCGGCGGCGTAATAGCCGGGCGCACCGGCGGGGACCCAATAGCCGTTGCGGTCGCGATAGCCGCGACGTGCGTCGCTCGCCACCCACCGCCCGTCGCGGTCGTAGTACCCGGCGGGGGCGCCGGCGACCCAGCGGCCGTCCCGATCGTAGAACCCAGTCGCGCTCGCCGCATCGACGCGGTTCGCGTGCCACTGGTTGCGATTGTCGTAGTACCCATAGGCGTGGGTGCAGTCTTCCGGCCCGCGCGCGAGCTGGTTGCCGGCGACGCCGCCGGCAGCTGCGCCAAGAACGGTGCTCAGCCCGTTATGGCCGATGACCCCGCC
Organism: uncultured Alphaproteobacteria bacterium; assembly: GCA_963790285.1. GTDB lineage: Bacteria > Pseudomonadota > Alphaproteobacteria > Sphingomonadales > Sphingomonadaceae > Polymorphobacter_B. Next base: position 53,421 of record CAWBNV010000004.1, on the reverse strand, counting down.
AAGGACGGCGCCGATGCCGGCGCCGGCGACGGTGCCGACGGTGCGGTTCTCGCGACGCTGCTCGCAGGTTTCCTGGGCGCTCGCGGCGGTGGCGAAGGTCGCCGCGGCGAGGCCGGCTAAGATGAACTGACGCATTGGTACGGTCCTTTCGAATTGATATGGACCCCAAACGATGCGGCGACGGCGCACGTTCCATTAACCGGAAACAACCAGTGGCGCGGCGGGTGCGAACCGCGCCGTAGCGAAAGCCGTTGCATGCCGCGCGCTGTGCCCTACCTACGGCCGTGTTGCGCCTGCGCAACAATGGACACCAACCCACGGCTGTGGTGAGCGGCATTTCATGGCGAAGGACCTCTATTCCACCCTCGGTGTCGCCCGCGGCGCGAGCGCGGCGGAGATCAAGAAGGCGTACCGCAAGCTGGCCAAGGCCAACCACCCGGATACCCACGCCGGGGACGCGGCGGCGCTCGCGCGGTTCAAGGACATCTCGGCGGCGTACACGATCCTGTCCGACACCGACGAGCGCGGCAAGTACGACCGCGGCGAGATCGACGCGGACGGCCAGCCCAAGGCGCCGCCGGGTTTCGGCGGGGGCGGGTTCAACCCCGGGCCGGGCGGGTTTGGCGGGTTCGGCGGCAGTAGTGGCTTCGGCGGCGGCGCCGGTGGCGGGAGCACGCGGTTCGACTTCGGCGGCGATCCGTCCGACCTCTTCAGCGAATTGTTCGGCGGCCGCGGCGGCGGTTCGCCCTTCGGTCAGGACCCACGCATGCGCGCGGCTCCCAAGGGCGGCGACGTCGCCTATCGGCTCAGCGTCCCGTTCACCGATGCGGCGCTGCTCAAGGCGCAGCGGATCGGCCTGCAGAACGGCAAGACGCTCGACCTCAAGCTGCCGCCGGGGTTCGAAGTCGGGGCGGCAGGTGCGGATGGCCGGGCAGGGGCAGCCGGGCCCCGGCGGCGCCGGCGATGCGCTGGTCACGCTCGACATCGCCCCGCACCGGTTCATGCGGCGCGACGGCGACGACATCCGCCTCGACCTGCCCGTGCGGCTCGGCGAGGCGGTGCTCGGGGCCAAGGTCAAGGTGCCGACACCCGATGGCCCGGTGATGCTCGGGGTGCCGGCGGGGACGACGTCGGGGCGGACGCTGCGCCTGCGCGGGCGGGGCTTCACCCGTGCCGACGGGACGCGCGGCGACCTGCTGGCGACGGTGATGATCGACGTGCCGGTCGACGATGCGGACCTTCGCGCCTTCGTCGAACGTTGGACCGGCGAGGCGAACCGTGATCCGCGGAGCGCGCTCGGCGTCGACTGAGGGCATCATGCGGGCACCGGGGTTTCTCGCGCGGCTGATGGCGACGCGGCCGATGCTGATCGTCGCGCGTGTCGTCGGGCAGACGTGGAACGACGGCTTCATCCTCGCCGGCAACCTCGCCTACCTGTCGCTCCTGACGCTGTTCCCCTTCTTCATCGTCGTCGCGACCGTCGCCGGATCGTTCGGCCGGTCGGCCGACGGCGTCCATGCGATCACCGCCTTCCTCAACACCGTCCCCGCCGACGTCGCCAAGCTGATCGCCGCGCCCGTCCGCGAGGTCATCGCCGCGCGCTCGCAGAAGGGGCTGCTGACCTTCGGCATCGTGGTTACGCTGTGGACGGTCAGCGGCTTCATCGAGACCATCCGCGAGATCGTCCGCCGCGCCTATGGCACCATCGCGAGCCGCCCGGTGTGGGAGTACCGGCTCGGCGCAGTGGCGCTGATCGTCGGTGCGGTCGCGCTGATGCTCGTCGCGTTCGCCGTCCAGGTCATGCTGACCGCGGTCGAGCAGTTCGTCGTCCACCTGCTGCCGGTTCAAGACCATCTGATCGACGTCGTCGGGCTCGGCCGCATCGCGCCGGCGATCGCGCTGTTCGCCGCGCTCTGGGGCGTGTTCTACACGCTGACGCCGCGCAAGATCCGCGAGGGGCGCTGTCCGACGTGGCCGGGGCCGCTGCTGATCACCGCGGTGTGGATCGGCACGACGATGCTGCTGCCCGGCGTCCTTGGCCTGTTCGGCGGCTACAACCTGACCTATGGCAGCCTCGCCGGGGTCATCGTCGCGCTGCTGTTCTTCTATATCATCGGTCTCGGCCTCGTTGTCGGGGCGCAGCTCAATGCGGCACTGGCGATTGTCCCCAAAGTCGGCCAGAACGCTCGCGAAGTCGAAGCAGGGGTCTAGATGCCAGGATTGATGGCGGGCAAGCGCGGGCTGGTCATGGGCGTGGCCAACGACCGCAGCCTCGCGTGGGGAATCGCACAGGCGGTCGCGCGCGAGGGCGGCGAGGTCGCCTTCAGCTACCAGGGCGAGGCGCTGGCCAAGCGCGTCCGGCCGCTCGCCGAGACGCTCGGCGGCGAGCCGCTGCTGATCGAATGCGACGTCGGCGACCCCGCCTCGCTCGACGCCTGCTTCGCGACGCTGGCGGCGCAGTGGCCTCGAATCGACTTCGTTGTCCACGCGATCGGCTTTTCGGACAAGAATGAGCTGCGCGGCCGCTACGTCGACACGACGCCGGGTAACTTCGCCCAGACGATGGCGATCAGCGTGTTCAGCTTCACCGCGGTCGCGCAGCGGGCGCTGGCGATGATGCCCGACGGCGGGTCGCTGCTGACGCTCAGCTACTACGGCGCGGAAAAGGTAATCCCGCACTACAACGTCATGGGCGTCGCCAAGGCCGCGCTCGAGACGAGCGTCCGCTACCTCGCGATGGACCTCGGCCCCGACAAGGTGCGGGTCAACGCGATCAGCGCCGGCCCGATCAAGACGCTGGCGGCGAGCGGCATCGGCGATTTCCGCTACATTCTGAAGTGGAACGAGTACAACTCGCCACTGCGCCGCAACGTCACCATCGACGACGTCGGCGGGGCGGGGGTCTATCTGCTGAGCGATCTCGCCAGCGGGGTGACGGGGGAGGTCCACCACGTCGATGCCGGCTACAACGTCATCGGCATGAAGGCGGAAGATGCGCCGGACATCGGGGTGGCGTGACCCTGAACACCTTCGGCCACGTCTTCCGCTTCACGACGTGGGGTGAATCGCACGGCCCGGCGATCGGCGCGGTCGTCGATGGGTGCCCGCCGGGGCTGCGCCTGAGCGAGGACGACGTCCAGCCGTGGCTCGACCGGCGGCGGCCGGGAACGTCGCGCTTCACCACGCAGCGACAGGAGCCCGACCAGGTCCGCATCCTCTCGGGTGTGTTCGACGGGCGGACGACAGGGACGCCGGTCCACCTGACGATCGACAATGTCGACGCCCGGTCGAAGGATTACGGCGCCATTGCGCAGGCGTACCGCCCCGGCCACGCCGACTATGCCTATGACGCCAAGTACGGCCTGCGCGACCCGCGGGGCGGTGGGCGGGCGTCGGCGCGCGAGACAGCGAGCCGCGTCGCGGCGGGGGCGGTCGCGCGGCTGGTGATCCCTGAGGTGAGTATCCGCGCGTATCTCGTTGAATTAGGTGGTGACGCGATCAATCGGGCCGCCTTCGACGACGCCGCCATCGACACCAACGCGTTCTTCTGTCCCGATCCCGCCGCCGCGCGGCGCTGGGAGGATCTGCTCGATACCGCGCGCAAGTTGGGCTCGTCGCTCGGCGCGGTGGTCGAATGCGTCGCCACCGGCGTGCCCGCCGGCTGGGGCTCGCCGCTCTACGCCAAGCTCGACGCGCAGCTCGCGAGCGCGATGATGAGCATCAACGCGGTCAAGGGCGTCGAGATCGGCGACGGCTTCGCCGCCGCGCGGCTGCGTGGCGAGGACAATGCCGACGCGATGTCCCCTGGCGCGCACGGCCCAGTCTTCGCCAGCAACCACGCCGGCGGCACCGCAGGCGGGATCAGCACCGGGCAACCGGTGGTGGTTCGGATCGCGCTGAAGCCGACCTCGTCGATCCTGACGCCCGTGCCGACGATCACAGCAAGCGGCGAGGCGACCGAGATCGTCACCCGAGGCCGCCACGACCCGTGCGTCGGCATCCGCGCCGCCCCCGTTGCCGAGGCAATGATGGCACTGGTCCTGGCGGACGCGAAGATGATGCACCGGGCGCAGACCGGCCGCTGACGATCATCATCGACGCACGTGTTACGACGCGGAAACCAAAGTTAAATCTGTTTTACCAATCTAAGGACATAATTAACACATACTAGCTACGAACTGTTTAAGTTGTTTAACAGTGAGTAGCTATCATGCGCGCCGCCGTATTCGCTGCCGCCGTTTCGCTGCTCCTGCCGTTCGCGGCCGATGCTGTGGTCCTCTCGTTCGATGATTTCCCGGATTCGACCCAGTTCGCGTCCTATCAGGGCTACACTTTTTCCCTCTTCATCACGCAGGATACGAGCGAGGTTCCGCTCTCGGGTTATGCCGTCGACCTCGTCAGTCCGCGCAATGTCGCCTACAACAACAGCGGGCGCGCCGCGTCGATCAGCGCGGCGACACCATTCAGCCTGACAAGCGGCTATCTCGCCGGCGCGTGGAACGACGGCCTGACGGTGAGCCTGACCGGCACCCTGAATGGTGCTTCGGTCTACACCCAGTCGTTCATCGTCGACGCGACTCACAAGACCTTCGCCGTGTTCAACCCCCTGTTGGTCGACAAGGTAATCTTCGCCTCGTCGGGCGGCATCCACCACGCGGCCTATGTCGCTGGCACGGGAACCCAGTTTGCGCTCGACGACCTGACGATCAACGGCACGGTCGGCGGCGGCATCGTGCCCGAACCCGCCACGTGGGCGATGCTCGCCGGCGGCTTTGTGCTCGTCGGCGGCGTAATCCGAACGCGCCGTCGTCGCCCGCTCGCGACGACCGCAGCTTGAATAGCGGCTAATCCGAGCTATGTTACAAGGGTAACACACTCGGGGGACCGACGATGGCCATCGACCGCTATTCCTCGCACGACGTCGGCCCGCCGGTCGCGTCCACGGCGATCACCTACCTCGTTTGGTTCTTCCTCGGCATGTTCGGCGGGCACCGCTTCGTCACCGGGCGCGTCGGCACGGGCTTGGCGATGCTCAGCCTCCACGCGCTCGGCTGGATGACCTGGTGGTTCGGGCTGGGCTTCGTCCTGTTCGGCATTCTCGGGCTGTGGTGGCTCGTCGATGCGCTGCTGATTCCGGGGTGGCTTGCCCGCCGCTAGCCGCGGAAGACGACCGTCCGCGAGCCGTTGACGAAGACGCGGTCGTGGAGGTGGAGGCGGACCGCCTCGGCCAGCACGCGGCGTTCGATATCGCGACCCTTGCGGATCAGCTCTCCGGGCGTGTCGGCATGACCGACCGCCTCGACGTCCTGGTGGATGATCGGCCCCTCGTCGAGCTCGGCGGTGACATAGTGCGCCGTCGCGCCGATCATCTTGACCCCGCGCGCGTGCGCCTGGTGATACGGCCGCGCGCCCTTGAAGCCCGGCAGAAAGCTGTGGTGGATGTTGATGCACCGCCCGGCGAGGAACTCGGCGAGGTCGTCCGACAGGATCTGCATGTAGCGCGCCAGCACGATCAGCTCCGCTCCGCTCGCGTCGACGAGCGCCTTGATCGCGGCCTCCTGCGCGGGCCGGGTCGCGGCGGTGACCGGCAGGTGATGGAACGAAATCGTGCCGATCGGGACGGCGGCATCGGGTGCGCGCGGGTGGTTCGACGCGATGCCGACGACGGTCATCGGCAGCTCGCCGATACGCTGCCGATAGAGCAGGTCCGCGAGGCAATGATCGGACTGCGACACGAGGAGCAGGACCCGCTTCGGCCGCGCGTCGGTCAGCGACCACGCCATGCCCGCGCTCGCGGCGACCGGCGCGAAATCGTCGCACAGAGCGGTGAGTGGTGTGGTACCCGGCTGAAACGCGATCCGCATGAAGAAGCGGCCATTGTCGCGGTCGTTGAACTGCTGCGCGTCGACGATGTTGCCGCCGCGCGCGGCGAGGAAACCAGCGACGCTCGCGACGAGCCCCGGCCGGTCGAGGCAATGGAGCCGCAGCGTGAAGACGTCGTCCATCAGTCGACGAACGGGTCGCGCACCAGGATCGTGTCGTCGCGCTCCGGGCTGGTCGAGACGAGCGCCACCGGGCAGCGGGTCAGCTCCTCGATGCGGCGAATGTATTTGATCGCCTGCGCCGGCAGGTCGCTCCAGCTGCGCGCGCCCATCGTCGAACTCGCTCCACCCGTCGAAGCGCTCGTAGACCGGCTCGACCGCGGCCTGGTCCGCGGCGTGGGCGGGAAAATGATCGAGCGTGCGATCGCCGAGGCGATAGCCGGTGCAGATGCGCAGCTCGTCGAGACCGTCGAGAACGTCGAGCTTGGTCAGCGCCATGCCGTGGACACCGCTGACCTGCACCGCTTGCCGCACGAGCACCGCGTCGAACCAGCCGCAGCGCCGCTTGCGTCCGGTGACGGTGCCGAACTCGCGCCCGCGCTCGCCCAACCGCTGGCCGACGGCGTCGTCGAGTTCGGTCGGGAAGGGGCCGCCGCCGACGCGCGTGGTGTACGCCTTGACGATGCCCAAAACGTAATTGAGCGCGCCCGGCCCCATGCCGCTGCCGCCGGCCGCCGTCCCGGCGACGACATTCGACGAGGTGACGAACGGATAGGTGCCGTGGTCGACGTCGAGCAGCACGCCCTGCGCGCCCTCGAACAGGATGCGCTTGCCCGCGCGGCGCGCGTCGCCGAGGCTGACCCATGTCGCCGTCGCGAACGGCAGGATCTCGGGCGCGATCGCCTCGAGACTCGCGACCAGCGCGGCGCGGTCGACCGGCGGCACGCCGAAGCCGACGCGCAGCGCATTGTGGTGCGCGAGCAGGCGGTCGAGCTGCGGGCCGATCGCGTCGAGGTGAGCGAGGTCGCACACCCGCAGCGCTCGCCGCCCGGCCTTGTCCTCGTACGCCGGGCCGATGCCGCGGCGCGTCGTGCCGATCTTGCCCGCCCCGCTCGCGTCCTCGCGCAGGCCGTCGAGTTCGCTGTGCAGCGGCAGGATCAAGGGGCACAGCTCACTGACCTGCAGGTTAGCCGGGGTGATCTCGACCCCTTGGTCACGCAGCTTGGCGACCTCGGCGGCAAAGTGCCACGGATCGAAGACGACGCCGTTGCCGATGACCGACAACGCGCCACGGACGATCCCGCTCGGCAGCAGGCTGAGCTTGTAGACCTCGTTGCCGACGACGAGCGTGTGCCCGGCGTTGTGCCCGCCCTGGAAGCGGACGACGACGTCGGCACGCGCCGACAGCCAGTCGACGATCTTGCCCTTGCCCTCGTCGCCCCACTGCGCGCCGATGACGACGACATTAGCCACGAACGCGCGTCCGCTCGATCCAGTCGGCGAAGGCCGCCATGATGTTCGTCAGGAACTCGCGCGAGGCATCGGCGATGGTGCCGTCCTCGCCGACGACCTTGGTGACGTTGCCGACATAGGCCTCGGGCTGCTGGAGGACCGGCATGTCGAGGAAGACGAGGCACTGCCGCAGCGAATGGTTGCACAGTGCACCACCCAGCGCGCCCGGCGTCGCGCTGACGACGGCGGCGGGCTTCTTCGCCCACACGCTCTTGCCGTAGGGGCGCGAGCCGACGTCGATCGCGTTCTTCAGCGCGCCCGGGATGCCGCGATTATACTCGGGCGTGACGAACAGGACGGCGTCGGCGGCACGGATCGCGGCGCGGAACGTCTCGTACGCCGGGGGTGTCGTGCCGTCGGTCTCGAAGTCCTGGTTGAACAGCGGCAGGTCGCCGATCGCGACCTCGGCCCCGGTCATCCCCGCCGGCGCGACCGACAGTAGCGCGTGAGCGAGGCGGCGGCTGTACGAGCCCCGGCGCAGGCTGCCGACGACGACGGCGACGTGGCTCATGTGTGGAATTCCTCGATCGGTACGGCGGCAGTGCCGTCCCAGCGATAGCTGCAATCGCCTGTCGACCCGCCGCTGTCCAGCAGCGCGATCGTCGTCCAGCCGTCGGCGCGCAGGCGTTCGCCGACGTCACGCGGCGTTCCCGGCGGCAGCGCGACGCGGCGGCGCGGAGTGTACCCGAGTCCGGCGTCGATCAGCCCGTCGAGGTAGAGCGAGAAGCCGACCGCCGGCTCGGCGGTGCCGTCGGCGTGGCGCACCGAGTACGCCCCGCCGCGCCCGACCTCGCCGCGCACGCCGTCGGCGAAGATCGAGAAGCCAAGCCAGCTCTGATACTCGAAACCGTGGCGCTCGGTCGGGTCGAGCGTCAGCCGCGCGCGACCGGCGAGCGCGGTCGCGATCGCCTCGACACCGTCGATCCGCGACGCGAGCAGCCCGACATGGTCGAATGCCCGCAGCCGCGCGAGGCCCTCGGCCACCGGCCCGGTCGCGGCGATCAGCGGCAGCCAGTCGGCGAACCCGGCCGCCGCCATGCCGCCGGCGTCCTTCATGTCGAGCAGCGCCGTCAGCGCGCAGCGGCGGTCGGCGGGGAGGACCTCGCTTGCCAACGTGTCGACGATGTCGGGCAGCGTCAGGTCGACCGCGATGCCGGTGACTCCCGTTGCGGCGAGCGCCTCGACCGCGACGCCGAGCACCTCGACCGCCGCGGCGACGCCGTCGCTGCCGATCAGCTCGGCCCCGGCCTGGATCATCTCACGCTCGGGCGTCAATTGCCCGCCCTTCACCCGCAGCACCGGCCCGGCGTAGCCGAGCCGCAGCGGGCGGGGCAGATGGGCGAGGCGGGTCGCCGCGATCCGCCCGACCTGGCCGGTGATGTCCGACCGCAGCGCGAGCGTCCGCTGCGTCAGCGGATCGACGAAGCGCATCGTCGCCGCCGTGCCGCCGACCCCGGCGAGGCTCGTCTCGAACTCGACGAGCGGCGGCTGGACGCGGTCGTAGCCGTGGCTCCCGACGATGCCGACGACGGTCTGCGTCAGCGCGGCGGCCGCCTCGGCCTGGGGGGCGAGGCGGTCGCGCAAGCCTTCGGGGAGGAGGGCAGGGGTCATGCGAAGGCCAGTGCCTTAACCTGCCGCACGCCGGGCAGCGCCTTGATCGCGCCGAGCACATTGACGGGGATGACCTCGTCGACCGACAGCAGCAGGACCGCCTCGCCGCGCGCATCGCGGCGGCCGAGGTGGAACGTGCCGATGTTGACCCCCGCCTCTCCAAGTGTCGAGCCGAGCCGCCCGATGAACCCGGGCTTGTCGTCGTTGACGATGAACAGCATCGGCCCGGTCAGGCTCGCCTCGACCTTGATGCCGATGATCTCGACCAGCCGTGGATCGCGGTTGCCGAACAGGGTGCCCGCCACCGAGTGCTCGCCGCCGTCGCTCCGGACGGTGACGCGGACGAGCGTGTGATAGTCGGTCTCGCGCTCGTGGCGGACCTCGGCGACGTCGATGTCGCGTTCGCGGGCGAGGAACGGCGCGTTGACCATGTTGACCGTGTCCGAATGGATGCGCATCAGCCCGGCGAGCACGGCGGCGGTGATCGGCTTGAGGTTGAGTTCCGCCGCGGCGCCCTCGACCTCGACCGTGACCCCGGCAATGCCGCCGTCGACGATCTGGCCGATCAGGCTGCCGAGCTGCTCGGCGAGCGCCATGTACGGCTTAAGCCGCGGCGCCTCCTCGGCCGACAGCGACGGCACGTTGAGCGCGTTGGTGACGCCACCCGACAGCAGGAAATCGCTCATCTGCTCGGCGACCTGGATGGCGACGTTGACCTGCGCCTCGTCCGTCGAGGCACCGAGGTGGGGGGTCGAGACGAAGCCCGGCGTGCCGAACAGCGGCGACGCCTTGGCCGGCTCGCTCGCGAACACGTCGAGTGCCGCGCCGGCGATATGCCCGCTATCGAGCCCGGCCTTGAGCGCGACCTCGTCGATCAGCCCGCCGCGCGCGCAGTTGACGATCCGTACGCCCTTCCTGGTCTTGGCCAGCGCGTCCGCCGACAGGATGTTGCGGGTCGAGTCGGTCAGCGGCGTGTGCAGCGTGATGACGTCGGCGCGCGCGAGCAGGTCGTCGAGGCTCACCTTCTCGATGCCCAAGTCCTGCGCGCGCTCCGGCGTCAGGAACGGGTCGAAGGCGATGACTTTCATCTTCAGCCCGAGCGCGCGGTCGGCGACGATCGAGCCGATGTTGCCCGCGCCGATCAGCCCGAGCGTCTTGGCGGTCAGCTCGACCCCCATGAAGCGGTTCTTCTCCCACTTGCCGGCCTGGGTCGACGCGTCGGCCTCGGGCAGCTGGCGGGCGAGGGCGAACATCAGCGCGATCGCATGCTCGGCAGTGGTGATCGAGTTGCCGAACGGCGTGTTCATCACGACGACGCCTTTCGCCGACGCCGCCGGGATGTCGATGTTGTCGACGCCGATTCCGGCCCGGCCGATGACCTTGAGGTTGGTCGCCGCGGCGATCACCTCCTTCGTCGCCTTGGTCGTCGAGCGGACGGCGAGCCCGTCATAGTTGCCGATGATCTCGATCAGCGCGTCTTTCGTCAGACCGGTGATCTCGTCGACCTCGACCCCGCGCGCGCGGAAAATCTCGGCCGCCTTGGGCGACATTTCGTCGGCGATGAGAACCTTGGGCATGTTGCCTCCTTCAGCTGTCATACTGGCGAAAGCCAGCATCCATGTGCGAGCGAGCGTGGCGGGCTGTCGTCGCGCGGCGAGGCGGATGCTGCATACGCCAGCCTGACCGGGTCAGGCGCTGGCCGTCACCACCCCATACGCCCACTCGAGCCACGGCCCGAGCGCGACGATGTCGGCGGTGTCGACCGTCGCGCCGCACCAGATCCGCAGGCCCGGCGGGGCATCGCGGTAGCCGCCGATGTCGAAGGCGACGCCCTCGCTCTCGAGCAGCGACGCGATCTTCTTCGGCACGTCGGGCGCGGCACCGGGCAGGGTCAGGCACACGCTGGTGTTCGACCGCGTCGCCGGGTCGGCGGCGAGATGCTCGACCCACGGCGTCGCCTCGACCCAGCGGTCGAGCGCTTGCGCGTTGGCGTCGGCGCGGGCGAACAGTTCGGGCAGGCCGCCGATCGCCTGCGCCCAGCCGAGCGCGTCAAGATAGTCCTCGACCGCGAGCATCGACGGCGTATTGATCGTCTCGCCCGCGAAGATGCCGGCGTTGAGCTTCCCCTTGCTCGTCAGGCGGAAGATCTTGGGCAGCGGCCACGCGGGCGTGTAGCTCTCCAGCCGCTCGACCGCGCGGGGGCCGAGGATCAGGACGCCGTGCCCGCCTTCGCCGCCGAGCACCTTCTGCCAGCTGTAGGTGACGACATCGAGCTTGTCCCACGCCACGTCCTGCGCGAACACCGCGCTGGTCGCGTCGCAGAGCATCAGCCCTTCGCGGTCGTCGCGGATCCAGTCGCCGTTCGGCACGCGGACGCCGCTCGTCGTGCCATTCCACGTGAAGCAGACGTCGTGGTCCTGCGCGATGCGCGTCAGGTCGGGCAGCTCGCCGTAGGGGGCCGTGACGACCGTGGCATCGAGTTTCAGCTGCTTGACCGCATCGGTCACCCAGCCTTCGCCGAAGCTTTCCCACGCGACCATCGTCACTGGGCGCTGCCCCAGCATCGTCCACATCGCCATTTCGTACGCACCCGTGTCCGACGCCGGGACGATGCCGATCAGGTGGGTATCGGGGACGCCGAGGACCTCGCGCGTCCGGTCGATCGCCGCCTTCAATCGCGCCTTGCCGATCCCCGAGCGATGCGAGCGCCCGAGGCTGTCGGTGGCGAGTTGGTCGGCGCGCCAGCCGGGGCGCTTGGCGCACGGGCCGGACGAGAAGTGGGCACGCGCCGGGCGCGCGCTGGGTCGGTCAGTCATAGTCTCTCCTTGCAGAGAGCGCGCGCCGCGTTGGGACGGCGTGGCCCGTCGCCATGCCTAGAGGCGTGCGGCGGCCAGTCAAGCCCCGGAGCCGAATCGCCGCCGGAACGTTATGCGGCCGATCCGACCTAGTGGAGCCCGCATGCGCCTCGCCCCGACCGCCCTCGCCCTGACACTGCTCGCCGCGCCCGTCGTCGCCGCCCAAGCGGCGGACGAGCGGACGCCGCTGTCGATCGCCGAGTTGCCGCTGTCCGACATTAACCTCAAGAAGAAGCACATTCCGGCGGTGCTGCTCGCGGCGCAGGACCGTCCGTACACGACCGCGGGAATGACCGACTGCGCACGGATCGGCGCGGCGGTCGGCGAGCTCGACGCGGTCCTCGGCCGGGACCTCGATGTCCCGATCACCGGCAAGCCGAACGAGCGCCGCGAACTGGCGATGGACGCGGGGCAGGACACGATCAACAGCCTGATCCCAGGCCGCTTCATCATCCGCCGGCTGACGGGTGCCGAGGCGGCGCAGCGCAAGGCCGTCGCCGCGGTCTACGCCGGTTCGGTCCGGCGCGGCTTCCTGAAGGGGCTCGGCGAGGCGAGGGGCTGCACCGCGCCGGCGGCCCCGCGCCGGTGATCGTCGGCCGGCTGGCCGTGGCCGCGCCGATTGGCTAAGGCGTCCGGCCCCGTTTGCCGAGTACCCGCATGATCAAGCCGAACCGCCTGTTTCCCAGCGCTCGTGTCGAAGCCGCCGCCGCCGCGACGCCGACCGCGACGGCGCAGACCGAGCACCCGGCGTACGCACTCGCCTTCCAGGACAACGACTTCCTCCTGAAGGACGAGTTGCGCCCGGTTCGTCTCCAGCTCGAGCTGATGAAGGCCGAGCTGGCGCTGCTCGAGGCCGGCATCGCGTCGACCTTCGTCTTTTACGGTTCGGCGCGCATCCCGGCACCCGAGGATGCCGCCGCGCTCGTCGCCGCCGCCGCGCCGGGTGACGCGCACGCCGTCGCCGAACGGCTCGCCGCCAAGTCGCATTACTACACCGTCGCCCGCGAGTTGGCGCGCCGCGCGTCGACGATTCCTCCCGACGCCGCTGGCAAGCAATTCGTCGTCTGCTCGGGCGGCGGCCCGTCGATCATGGAGGCGGCGAACCGCGGCGCGGCCGATGCCGGCGCGGTATCGATCGGCCTCAACATCGTCCTGCCGTTCGAGCAGCTGCCCAACCCCTATGTCACGCCAGGCCTGAGCTTCCAGTTCCACTATTTCGCGCTGCGCAAGATGCACTTCCTGATGCGCGCGCGCGCCGTCGCGGTATTCCCCGGCGGTTTCGGCACCTTCGACGAGCTGTTCGAATTGCTGACGCTGGTCCAGACCGGCAAGGTCGCGCGGCTACCGATCCTGCTGTTCGGCCGCGACTTCTGGGGCCGCGTCGTCGACTTCGCCGCGCTCGCCGACGAGGGCACGATCGCCCGCAGCGACCTCGACCTGTTCCACGTCGTCGAAACCGCCGACGAGGGCTGGGCGATCGTCGCCGAGCGGTACGGGATCTAGCATCTTCCCGGGCGAGCCGGGAGTTTCTTCGCCCTCAGTGCTTGTCGGTCTTGCTCGTGCCCGTCACGTCGGCCGCGGCCGGCCCCCCGACGTTCCCGGTCGGCTGCTTGGCGGCGGCGGCGGTCGCTTCGGCGGGGGCGACGTCGGGAGCCTTGCCGGGCTGCGGCGCGAGCTTCTGCGACGTGGCGACGTTCGCCGGCGACGTCGTCTTGCCGGCCTCCGTTCCGGCCGGGGGCGCGACCGTCGCGGGGGCCGCCGCGGCGGTGTCGGCCGGGACCGGCGGCAGCGGCAGCGGGCTGTCGCTCTTGCTGTTCAGATAGGCGATCACCGCGGCGCGCTCCTCGGGCTTGGCGATGCCGGCGAACGCCATCTTGGTTCCGGGCACGTAGCTCTTGGGGCTCGTCAGCCACTTGTTGAGTTCGTCGAACGACCACTTTGCGCTCGCCGTCTTCATCATGCCGTCGGAATAGCTGAAGCCCTGCATATGGTCGTGCGGGCCGCCGACGACGCCGTACAGGTTCGGGCCGATGCCGTTGGCCCCGCCCTTCTCGGCATTATGGCACGCGCCGCACTTCTTGAAGACCTCGGCCCCCTTGTCGACGCTCGCCGAGGCGAGATAGAATTCGATCGGCTTGTCGGCGACTGCGGCCGGCCCGGCGGCGACGGTCTCCTCGACGCCCTCGACGACATAGCCGGGCTTCGCCGGCTTCTTCACCGCATAGGCCTCGCCGGTGACGAGGATCAGGCCGAGCACCGCGATCGCCGCCGTCAGGCACCAGCCTGCGATCTTGTTCCACTCGAAACTATCCAAGGTCGATCTCCGTGAGCGGCGCGACAGCACCGGCGAGCGCGCGCGGACCATAGTTGCGCCGCCGCCGTGTCGCAAGCCGCGCATCGCGGTGCGACCACGCTTGCACTGCGGTGCAACATTGTGCCTCGCCGGCGCTCGGCCTAGGCACGACGGATGGCCGACTACCCCGAACCCGCCGCCGTCCTCGTCGCCGCGATGACCGCCGCCGCCGCCGCCGATCCCGCGCGCGCCGTCGCGTTCCAGGGCGCGCCGGGTGCCTATTCGCATCAGGCGGTGCGCGAGGCGTTCCCCGATGCGCTGCCGCTGCCGTGCTTCGCCTTCGACGACGCGATCCGCGCGGTGCAGACGGGAGCGGCGGCGCGGGCGGTCATCCCGATCGAGAATTCGCTGCACGGGCGGGTTGCCGACATCCATTTCCTGCTGCCCGAATTCGGGGCTGGCGATCACGGGCGAGCATTTCGTCCGCGTCCGCCACTGCCTGCTCGCCGTGACGGGGGGCTCCCGCGAAAGCGTCACGGTGGCGCTCAGCCACCCGCAGGCACTCGGCCAGTGCCGCAAGCGCCTGCGGGCGTGGGGAATCGCCGCCGAAGCCCATGCCGACACCGCCGCCGCCGCCGCGCTGGTCGCTGCCGAAGGGGACATCGCCAAAGCCGCCGTCGCGTCGAGATTGGCGAGCGAACTCTATGGCTTGGACATCGTTGCCGAAGGTATCGAGGACGAGCCGCACAACACGACGCGCTTCGTCGTCCTCGCCCGCGAGGCGGCCGCGGTGCCCGTCGGAACGCCGGTGATGACGAGCCTGTTGTTCGAGGTCCGCTCCGTCCCCGCAGCCCTTTTCAAGGCCTTGGGCGGATTTGCTACCAACGGGGTCAACCTGACGAAGCTCGAATCGTACCTGAAGGGCGGCACCTTCGCCGCGGCCGAGTTCTATGCCGACATCGAGGGCGACCCGACCGACGAAGCCGTCGCCCGCGCCCTCGACGAGCTCCGCTACCACAGCCAGTGGGTCCGCGTGCTGGGCACCTATCCACAGGCGCGGAGCCGGCTCGGTTCACCCGAATTCAGCTGTCGATCCAAGTTCTTAGCAGGGTGTGCGCGATCGCCAGCGGGGGCGGGGCGAGCCACTCGCCGGTGCCCGCGAGCGCGGCGCGGACTTCGTCGCGGCTGACCCAGCGTGCCTCCTCGATCTCGTCGTCGTCGAGCGCCAGCTCGCCGGTGCCGACGGTCTCCGCGAACGCCCCGACCATCAGGCTCGACGGAAACGGCCACGGCTGACTGGCGACGTAGCGGACCCGCGCGGTGGCGATCCCCGCCTCCTCGAACAGCTCACGGCGGACCGCTTCCTCGAGACTTTCACCGGGCTCGACGAAGCCGGCCAGTGCCGAAAAGAAGCGGCGCGGAAAGCGCGGCTGACGCCCGACGAGCGCGTGTGGCTCGCCCTGAATGTCGAGCAATGCCAGCATTATGACCACCGGATCGGTGCGCGGGAAATGATGCGCGTCGCAGCTGTCGCAGACACGTTCGTAGCCGGCCTTGGCGACGGTCGTTGGAGTGCCGCAGTTGGCGCAGAAGCGGTGGCGCGCGTGCCAGTCGAGGAGCGAACGGGCGTGGGCGAAGATCGCCGCGTCGCCGGGCGCGGCGCTCGCCGCGAGTGCCGCCCCGACGCCACGCGGATCCCCGGTACGCCCCAGGCCGCTGGCGGCAATGGCGAAGCGCGGTGCCCCGGCGTCGAGTCCGAGGAACACCGCCGGTGCGTCGGCGGGAATTTCGCCGCGGGTGAACCAGCGCAGCGCGTCGCCGTCGCCGACGACCGGGCGCAGGTCGTCCAGCACCAGCCAGCGCGCCGCCGGGTCGGCTCGGGCGGCGACGATCGCGCCGGCGTCCTTGCGCATCGCGTCGGCGCGGTCGAGCGGCGAGCCGGTGAAGCCGACGGCAGGGGCAGCGGCGGCGAACCAGTCGGTCATCGTTATCGGCCCTCCAGCGCGAGCGCCGGCTGTTGAGCAGCGCTTACGCGTTCGCGCAAGACCGCGTCGGCGGCACGGGCGAACAGCGTCGGCAACCCGGCGTCGGCGAGCGACGACAGCGGGTGCCACTCGCCGGGAAATATAGGGCGGTCCGGAGGGCGGGCGACGGCCACGGTCAGGCGCAGCTCGAAGTGGGTGAAGACGTGGCGGATGGCGGGCAGGGACGTAAAAGCAAGCGCTTCTGAGGTGCCGCTCCAGTCGATCGTGAACGGCGGCAACTCGGGTACGGCACCGATCGATCGTTCGCTCCACGGCGGTCCCGGCAGTCCGAGCATCCCGCCGAGCAGCCCGTGTGCCGGGCGGCGCTCGAGCAGGACGTGCCCGTCGACCTCGATCCAGTACGCCGTCCCGGTGCGGACCGGCTTGGCCGTTTTTTTCAGCTTGGCCGGGAACGCCGCGGGCGTCCCGCTCGCGTACCCGCGACACTCAGCGGCCAGCGGGCACCGATGGCAGCTGGGCGCACGCGGAGTGCAGACGGTCGCCCCCAGATCCATCATCGCCTGCGCGTGATCGCCGGCGCGGGTTGCCGGCGTCAGGGTCGCGGCGTGGGCATAGAACGTCGCCGTGGCGCCCGGCTCGGCGACCGCGAACAGGCGGGCGACGACCCGCTCGACATTGCCGTCGACGACCACCGCCCGCTGACCGAAGGCGATCGCGGCAACCGCTGCCGCGGTATAACGGCCAACGCCGGGCAACGTCCGCAGCCCCGCCTCATCGTCGGGCCAGCCGCCACGCGCGACCACTGCCCGGGCCGCGGCAAGCAGGTTGCGGGCGCGGGCGTAATAGCCGAGCCCAGCCCATTCGCGCATGACCTCGGCCTCGTCGGCGGCGGCGAGCGCGGCGACGGTCGGCCACCGCGCGAGGAAGCGCGCGAAGTACGGCGCCACGGTCGCGGTTCCGGTCTGCTGGAGCATGATTTCGCTCAACCAGACGCGGTACGGATCGGGCGCAGGGGACCCCGGCGGGCTGCGCCACGGCAGGTCGCGGGCGTGGACGTCATACCAGTCGAGCAGGGAGCTCATCGCGGCCGCTATGGCCGAAGCGGCATTCGTGGCATAGCCAGGACATGGCCGCACCCGACTCCCGATTGCCGCGCGCCGCCTCGTCGCGCGGTGCACGCGCCGTCGCCGAGCTGATCCCGGCGGCGGGCGACAAGGCGTTTCGCCGCTTCGGCTTCGCGCAGAACGCCGTCGTCGCGCGCTGGGCCGAGATCGTCGGCGAGCAGTACGCGCGCTACTCGACGCCTGAAGCGATCAGCTTCCCCGTCGGCAAGAAGGCCGGCGGGACGCTCAAGGTCGTCGTGACCGGAAGCTTCGCGCCGATGCTAAAGCACGTCGAGCCGCAGGTGATCGAACGGGTCAACCGCTTCTTCGGCTATGCCGCGGTTGTCCGCCTTGCGCTCCGCCACGGCGACTTGCCGACCATCCAGCGCCGCGCGCGGCCAGTCGATCAGCCGCTTGCGGCCGAAACCGAATCGACCCTGCGCGAGATCGCCGACCCCGAACTGCGGGCTACGCTCGAATCGCTCGCCCGCGCCCTGTCGGCGACGCGCGGGCCGCCTGTAGTGCGCTAATTGCAAAGGAAACACGCCGTGCCCTGGCTCCGACCTATCGCCGCCGTTGGGCTAATTGCTGTCGGCAGCCTCCCTGTTCCATCGACGGCGGCCCCGCCGCGTCCCGACTGGCTCGGCACGGTCGTGGCGACGGCCGAGGGCGGGTTCCGCCAGGGCAACCCGAAGGCGAAGGTGCGGCTGCTCGAGTTCGGCGCGCTCACGTGCCCGCACTGTGCCGCCTTCGCCCGCGACGACCTCCCGAAACTGCGCGCCGCTTATGTCGCGACCGGACGCGTCAGCTACGAATATCGTCCATTCCTGCTCAACGGCGTCGATTTCGCGCCGGCCCTGCTCGTCCTGTGCCAGCCGCCGGCCGCGGCGCTACACCTCGCCGACGCGTTCTACGCCGATCAGGCCATGTGGATCGTGCCGTTCACCAAGCCGCTACCCGAAGCCGCGCAGAAGCAGATCGCCGCGCTGCCGCAGAACCGGCAGATCACCGCCTTCGCGGCCTTCGGTGGGCTCGACCGGTTCGTCCGCACCCGCGGCATCACCCGGGCCCGTTTCGACGCTTGCACGAGCGACGCGGCGAACATCGCGCGGCTGAACGCGATTCGAAAGGATGCCGACGACAATTACGGCCTGACGAGCGTGCCGACGTTCGCGATCAACGGCAAGACGGTGCCGAACACCTCGACGTGGGGACAACTAAAGCCGGTGCTCGACGCAGCGCTCTGAGGAGATTCGCAAGCGCGCGTTCATCTGGACGCCGTTAGCGTCGTGACGCTATCATCATGTGTCAGTCAGGAACCCGCCGCATGCCGTCAGTCCGCCTTGCCCTCGCCACCATTTTCGTGACCGCCGGGAGCGTCGTCGCGGCAGCGCCGGTAGCGCCGGTCGCGAAGCCGGCGGCATCCGCAGCGCATCCGGCGAACTGGCTCGATGTCGTCGTCGCGACGCCGCAGGGGGGCATCCGCCAGGGCAACCCGAACGCCAAGGTCAAGCTGCTGGAATTCGGCTCGCTGACCTGCTCGCATTGCGGCGCCTTCGCGCACGAGGGCGTCCCGGTGCTGCGCGCCAAGTACATCGCGACCGGCAAGGTCAGCTATGAGTACCGCCCGTACCTGCTCAACGGCGTCGACTATGCGCCGTCGCTCCTCGTCCGCTGCTCGCCGCCGGCGGCGGGTCTCAAGCTGATCGACGCCTTCTACGAGCAGCAGCCGCAGTGGACGCTGCCGTTCACCAAGCCGTTGCCCGACGACGTCCAGAAGCGGCTCGCGGCGCTCCCCGACAATCAGCAGGTCACCGCCTTTGCCGCGCAGGGCGGCCTCGATGGCTTCATGCGGACGCGCGGCATGACGCGCGCGCGCTTCGACCAGTGCACGAGCGACCGCGCTGGCCTGAACAAGCTCAACGAGATCCGTGACGACGCCAACAAGAACTATGCGCTGACCGGCACGCCGACCTTCGCCATCAATGGCAAGACGGTGCCCGACACGGCGAACTGGGCGAAGCTGAAGCCGGCACTCGACGCGGCGCTTTAGGCGGGGTCCGGCAACGACCATAGTAGAGCCTCGGGGGAGGAACGACGCGACCGCGCCGGCGTCGTGCGCGCGGCGATGATCTTCGAGCGCCTGCGCCTCGCGGGGTTCAAGTCGTTCGTCCACCCGACCGAGATGCGGATCGACGCCGGTCTGACCGGCATTGTCGGACCGAACGGCTGCGGCAAGTCGAACCTGCTCGACGCCTTTCGCTGGGTCATGGGCGGAGGGTCGCCGAAGGCGCTGCGCGGCAGCGAGATGGACGACGTCATTTTCGCCGGCACGACGCGGCGGCCGGGCAGCGATTTCGCCGAGGTCGTGCTGACGCTCAGCGGGGCGAGCAAAGCGATCGGGGGTGACGAAACCACACTGCAGGTGTCGCGGCGCATCGAACGTGGGCTCGGCTCCGCCTACCGCATCAACGGCCGCGACGTCCGCGCGCGCGATGCGCAGCTGCTGTTCGCCGATGCGGCGACCGGAGCCCAGTCGCCGGCACTCGTCAGCCAGGGACGGATCGGTGCGATCGTCACCGCGAAGGCGTCGGAGCGGCGCGCTCTGCTCGAGGAGGCGGCGGGGATCGCCGGGCTCCACGTCCGCCGCCACGATGCCGAGCTGAAGTTGCGCGCGACCGAAGCGAACCTCGCGCGTCTCGACGAGGTCGTCGCCGGCCATGAAGCGGCGGCAGCGGCCCTGCGCCGTGCGGCGAGGGCGGCAGACCGGTATCGTACGGTGGCGAAGGCGCTTGACGAGGCCGAAAAGGCTCTTGTTCTCGCGCGCTGGACGGCCGCGGCGGCTGCAGCATCGGCGGCGGCTGCCGCGGCGCACGCTACTGACACCGCCGTCGTGCAGGCGACGCACGATGCGACGCAAGCCGACGCAGCGGCTGCCGATGCCGCAGCCGCGCTCCCGGCCCGACGTGCAGCAGCCGCCGCGGCGGCGGCGGCGGCGCAAGCGCTCGATCAGGAGCGCCGCGCACTCGAAACGGAGGCCGATCGCCTCGCGGTGCGGCAGGCCGAACTCGCCGCGCTGCGCGCCGCCGTAGACCGCGACCGGGCACGCGAGGTGGCGCTTGCCGACGATGCGGCGGCGGCAGCCGAACGGCTGGCCGGTGAGGCGCGGACGCTCACCGCCGTACTCGCTGCAGCCGAGCCGGCCCTCGTCGCGGCCGCTGCGGCAACCGCGGCTGCGGAGAACGAGGCGAACGCCACCGAAGCGGCGCTGGCAGCGGCGCTCGAGGCGCATGCCCGGGGAGCTGCGACGGCGCGTGCCGCTACAGCGGCGCTCGAGTCGGCGGTGGCGCGGCAGCGGCGCGCCGCCGCCGAGGCGGACCGCCTCGCGCACCTGCCCGCACCCGACATCGCTGCGATCGAGTCTCGTCGCAGTGCCGCCGCCGAGCGGATCGCGGCTGCGGCAGCGGTCGCCGCGGCGGCGACCGCCGCGATCGACGCCGCCGACGTTGCGCGGCGCGCGGCGGAGGCGGACCGCGCGAAGGCGGCGGCCGATCTCGCCGCGGCTCGAGCCGACCTCGCCGCCGCGATCGCCGAGAGGGATGGGCTCGCGCGCGTCATCGGGGCTGCGGCGGCCACGCTTCTCGACCGGATCGACGTCGCGCCCGGCGACGAGCGTGCCTTTGCCGCGGCGTTCGGCGACGATCTGGCGGCTGTTCTCGGCGAATGCCCGGCCGGACGGTTCTGGGACGAGGTGGCGGGCGAAGTCCCATCGCTGCCAGCCGGCGTCCAGCCGCTGCGCGCGACTGTGCCGCCGGCACTCGCCCGACGCCTCGCGGCAACCGGGGTCGTCGAAGGCGATGGGCCGGGCGCCATCGCCGCGAGCCTCGCGCCGGGCCAGCGACTGGTTACGCGCGACGGGCGGCTCTGGCGCTGGGACGGCTTCCGCGACTGGTCCGGCGGAGCGGCGGTTACCGCCGATCGCCTGCGCGCGCGGAACCGGCTGGCCGCGCTCGCGGGCGAACTGCCGACGCTCGACGCGCGGGTTGCGGCCGCCAGCACCGCTCTGGTCACAGCGACCACCGCCATCACAGCCGCCACCGACGCCGACCGGACGGCTCGCGACCGGCGCGCCGCAGCCGAGCGCGACCACGATGCCGCCCGCGCGACGCTGGCTGCCGCTGAGACCGAACGCGAGCGCGTCGTGGCAAGCGGAGAAGCACGCCGGCTAGACATCGCGCGGCTCCGCGAAGACGCCGCCGGCTTTGCCCGTGAGGCGGAGGCCGCCCGCGCTGCTGCCGGTGAAGTCGACACCGCCGCGCTTGCCGGGGCCGCCGCCGCGGCGCGCGCCCGTGCCGAATTCTGCGCGCAGCACGCTTGCGGCCGCGCGCGCCGCTGCGGCGCGGCTCGCGGCCGAGCACGCCGCGGCGACCGCGCGCACGGCAGCCATCGCTTCGGAGCGCGCCGAATGGGAGCGCCGGACCGCCACCAGCGCCGTGCATCGCGACGACCTCGCCGGTCGGGCGGCTGCAGCCGACGCCGAAGCCGCGGCGCTCGCCGCCCGCCCGGGGCGCATCGCGGCACAACTGGGAGAGTTGGCGACACGCGCTGCCGCCGCCGACGCCGCCCGCTACGCCGCCGCCGACGCCCTCGCACTCGCGGAAGCCGCCCTCGCCGCCGCCGAACGCACTACGCGCGATGCAGCCGAGATCCTCGCCGCGGCGCGCGAGGCGCGGGCCCGTGCCGCGGCCGATGCCGATCATGCCACGGCGCGCCGCCGCGAGATCGAGGCCGACTGCGGGACGCGGTTCGCCACCTCACCGCCGAAGCTCGGGGCGGCACTGGGGGACGCCGCCGACCTCGCTGCGACCGTCGCCCGCCTGGCGGTCGAGCGCGAGCGGATCGGTCCGGTCAACCTGCGCGCGGATCTCGAACTCGCCGAACTGACGGCAACCATCGCGCTGACCGCCGCCGAACGCGCCGATCTCGATACCGCCGTCAATCGGCTGCGTGGAGCGATCGGCACGCTCAACCGCGAGGGTCGCGTCCGCCTGCGCGCGGCGTTCGAGGCCGTCGACAGCCATTTTCGCGAGCTGTTCGCGACGCTGTTCGCCGGCGGCGCGGCGCACCTTGAGCTCATCGATTCGGACGATCCGCTGACCGCCGGGCTCGAGATCATGGCGCAGCCGCCGGGCAAGAAGCTCCAGTCGCTGACGCTCCTGTCGGGTGGCGAGCAGGCGCTGACCGCGACCGCGCTGATCTTCGCGCTGTTCCTGACGGTGCCGGCACCGTTGTGCGTCCTCGACGAGATTGATGCGCCGCTCGACGACGCCAATGTCGAGCGCTTCTGCAACCTGCTCGACCGTATGACAGCGACAACGCCGACGCGGTTCCTCGTCGTTACCCACAATGCTGTGACCATGAGCCGAATGCACCGCCTCTACGGCGTGACGATGGCCGAGCCCGGGATCAGCCAGATCGTCTCGGTCGACCTGCGCGGCGCGGACCGGCTGCTCGCTGCCGAATAGCAGCCCGGCCGCGCGATGGTTGACACGTTTCCGCCCCGTCCCTAGAGGGGCCTCGCCTTGGCGGTCTCGCTGCCAGGGCGGCGCGGGGCTGGTCCCGCCGCCGTTACGAGGATTTCCGGTGACCCGCCCGCCGACCGACGCGCCCGATGATTTCGCGGCTCGCCTGGCCGCCGCGAAGGCGCGTAACGCACCGGTCGATCCCGTGCGGATGGCGGGGGGAGCCATGGGTCAGGGCTTCCGCTTCGCCGCGGAGATCGTGATTACGACCGTTGTCGGCAGCGCCATTGGCTGGCAGCTCGACCGTTGGTTGGGCACCAAGCCGTGGCTGCTGCTGCTGTTCATGCTGCTGGGGCTGGCGGCGGGGTTTATCAGTCTGTTCCGGGCCGTCGCGGCCGAACAGCGCCTGGTCGACGCCGCACCGATGCCGCCTTCGGTTACCGACGACCCTGAGGATTGACGTGTACAAGCCGCAGCTCGAACAGTTCGAAATCCACCGGATGGTTCCGGCGACGACGCTCGGCTACGACGTGTCGTTCACCAACGCATCGCTGTTCATGCTGCTTGCGCTGCTCGCCGTCTGGGCGTTCCTGACGCTCGGCATGCGCCGCGCGACGATCGTGCCCGGCCGCTGGCAGTCGGCGGTCGAGATGATCCACGAGTTCGTCGTCGGCATGGTGGACGAGAACATCGGCGCGAAGGGGCGGGCGTACGTGCCTTTCATCTTCGCGCTGTTCATCTTCATCCTGTTCGCCAACATCCTCGGCCTGCTGCCGTTCGCGTTCGCCGTCACCAGCCACATCTGGGTGACCTTTGCCTTCGCCGCCTTCATTTTCCTCCTGTGCGTCGGCATCGGCTTCGCGCGGCACGGGCTGCACTTCTTCGAGCTGTTCGTCCCGCCGCAGACGCCGATCGTCCTGCTGCCGCTGATCGTTCTCATCGAGCTGATCTCGTTCGTTTCGCGCCCGCTGACGCTCAGCGTCCGCCTGTTCGCCAATATGACGGCGGGGCACATCCTGCTCCAGGTCTTCGCCGGCTTCATCGTCAGCCTGGGGCTGGCCGGGGGCCTGTTCGCCGCGCTTGGCGTGTTGCCGCTGGCGATGAACGTCGCGCTCTATGCGCTCGAGCTGCTCGTCGCCGTCGTGCAGGCTTATGTGTTCGCGCTGCTGACGTGCGTCTACCTGAACGATTCGATCAACCTCAGCCACTAAGTCGCTGATCTAAGCCCCAAGGAACCGAAATGGACTCGACCACAGCCAAGATCGTCGCGTTGGGCAACGCCAATGCCGCCAAGCTCATCGGAGCCGGCATCGCCACCTTCGGCATGGGCCTCGCTGCGCTCGGCGTCGGCATCATCTTTGGCCTGTTCCTCCAGGGCGCGCTGCGCAACCCTGCGGCGGCGAACTCACAGCGGCCGAACCTGCTGTTCGGCTTCGCAGTGACCGAAGCGCTCGGCATCTTCAGCTTCCTCGTCGCGCTGATCCTGCTGTTCGTCGTCTAAGCCGTCTGGCGGGGCAGGGCGCGCGCCCGACCCTGCCGTTCACCGGCTGCTGAGGAAACACACAATGCCCCAGTTCGACCCTCATGTCGCGCTTCCGCAGATCGTCTGGCTGATCGCGGTGTTCGCGATTCTCTACCTGATCGTGCGCGCCGCGCTGCCCAAGGTCGAACGCGTCGTCGTCAGCCGCGCGCATGTCATCGGCGCCGACCTGACCGAGGCGGAACGCGCCAAGGCCGCTGCCGCGACAACGATCGCCGAGTACGAGGCGAGCCTCGCCGCCGCCCGCACCGCTGCGGCCAAGGTCGCAGCCGAGGCGACCGCGGCGAGCGCGGCCGAGACGGCGGCGCGGCTGAAAACCGTCGAGGATGACCTATCGGCGCAGACCGCGTCGGCGATGGCGCGGATCGAGGCGGCACGGGCCGAGGCGCTGACGTCGCTGCGCGCGGTCGCGGCCGAGGCGACAACCGAGATCGTCGAGCGTCTGACCGGTCGTCGCCCGGCGCCGATCGAAGTCGACGCTGCGATTGCGGCATAGGGAAGCACGATGGCCGCACCCACCGCCGATTCCGCGCCCGACGTCGCCGGCATCGAAGCCACCGGCGGAACCGAGGCGCCACACACGCCGACCTGGCTCGGGCTGAATGCCGAGGCTTATGTCGCGGTTGCCTTCGTCATCTTCGTCGCGTTGCTCCTCTACGTGAAGGTACCGCGGATGATCACCGCGGCGCTGGACGCCCGCGCCGGCAAGGTCCGCGACGACCTGGCCGAAGCCAAGCGGCTGCGCGCCGAGGCCGAGGCCCTGCTCGCCGGTTACCAGGCGAAGGCGGCAGCCGCGGCGACCGACGCCGAGCATATCGTGTCGACCGCGCGGGCCGAGGCGGCGACCATCGTCACCAACGCGCATGCCGCGACGGACGCCGTCATCGCTCGACGAACGGCGCTTGCCGAGACCAAGATCGCGGCTGCCGAGCGCAGCGCAGAGGCCGCTGTGCGCGCGCAGGCGGTCGACCTTGCCACGGCCGCAGCGCGCCGCATCATCGTCGCCAACGACGACCCCGCCGAAGCCGAGCGGCTGACGCGTGCAGCGATCGGCGAACTCGACCGCCGCCTGCACTGATCGTCGCAGGCTTTTCGCCCGGGCCCGTTTCGGCTATTTTCCGACACTCTGGTTCAGGGAGTGTTCGATGCTCGTTGTGCTTGCCGCCGCCGCTCTGGCCATTGCCGTACCGGCCGAAGCGCCGCCGATCACCGTCACCGGGCACCGCCTGGCGGATTACGCCGCCGAACTTGACGCCTGCATCGCGGCCCGCTGCTCGCCCCGTGCCGACATCGTCGCCTCGATCCGCTACGCCGAGGCGCTGTTCCGCAGCGGCGACTACAAGGGCGCCCGCGAGGTGCTCGCCAAGTCGACCCATCGAAACGCCGACAGCGGTCGGGCCGAGCCGCTCGCCCTGTCGCAGCTCTATCTGGCGCAGGCCAATGTCGCCGCGCACTTCGGTGAGCAGCGCGACGTGGCCAGCGCCACCATCGCCAGCGCCCGCGTCGCCGACACCTTCCTGCCGGCAGACGACCGCGACCGCCTGCTTGCCGACCTGCGGCTTGCCGACTGGCGGCTGAACAGCCAGCGCTTCGAGCGCACGTCTGCAAACCTCGCGATCAGCGACACGGCCTATGCCCGGATCGCCGAAGCCGCGCGGGCAAGCGGCCACGCCGACGTGGCGGCCGCCGCCGAACTCCATCTCGCTTGGGCGTTGCATGCGCGCCGCGACGACACGCGGGCGACCCGCCTGCTCGCGGGCGTCGCCGACGCGACCGATCCCGCCTCACGCCCCTACCGGCTCGCCGCTCGCGTTCTGTCCGCGCGGATCGCGCGCGATCGCGGCGACACCGGGGCGACGGAGAAGCTGATCGCCGCTGCCCGCAACGAGCCCGGCGCGAGCGTGCCGTTGCTCGTCTACAGCCCGCCGCTCCCGCGGCCGGCCGACCCGGTCAAGCGCGACGACCCGTTTGAAGGCAACAACGATCCGATCACGCGTCCCGGAGACTTGCAGGCGCTGCAATGGGTCGACGTGGGCTTCACCATTCGCGCCGACGGCAGCGTCGACGATCCCGAAGTGCTCCGCGGGTCACCCACGACCGGCTGGGCGACCCCACTGCTCGCGGCGATCGCCGCGCGGCGCTATTCGCCGACGGCGGGCGACGCTGACCATTACCGCGTCGAGCGTTTCACGCTGACCGCTGACTTTGCGACGCCTACCGGGTCGATGATCCGCCGCCGTGTCGCCGAACCGCGGTTCGAACAGCTCGACCTGACCGACGAGCCGCCGCGCCGCGCGGGCTAATGGCTTCGGCGCTTGGCGGCGGCAGCGCTGCGTACTAGATGGAGTCGCTCCGCAACGACAGGCACCCCAGTTCATGCCCCGCGAAACGATCGCCATCGGTGCCGACCACGCCGG
This sequence comes from uncultured Alphaproteobacteria bacterium, assembly GCA_963790285.1. GTDB lineage: Bacteria > Pseudomonadota > Alphaproteobacteria > Sphingomonadales > Sphingomonadaceae > Polymorphobacter_B. The sequence continues at coordinate 26,761 of CAWBNV010000004.1, read as the reverse complement.
CTATGCGCTCAAAGCGACGTTGGCCGGTGACCTGGCCAAGATGGGCTACGACGTTCTCGATCTCGGGACGAACTCAGAGGTTTCGGTCGACTATCCGGACTTCGGCTTCGCGGTCGGAAACGCGGTCACGAGCGGGCGTGCGGTGCGCGGGATCGTCGTCTGCGGCACCGGTATCGGTATGGCGATCGCCGCCAACCGCGACTTCGGGGTGCGGGCGGCGCTGTGCACGAGCGGGCTGATGGCGCGGCTCGCGCGCGAGCACAACGACGCCAATGTTCTTGCGCTCGGCAGCCGGATCATCGGCATCGAGGTCGCGCGCGAGTGCGTCCGTCAGTTCCTGTCGACCAGTTACGGCGGCGGCCGTCACGCCGACCGCGTCGCCAAGCTGGGCCACGCCGAACTCGAGGTCGCTGAATGAGCACCGCCCCCCAGGTCGTCGGCTATGACGGGTTCTTCTCCGATCCCGTCGGCGGCGAGGTCGCGGCGGCGATCGCGCGCGAGCTCGACCGTCAGCAGAACCAGATCGAGCTGATCGCGTCGGAGAACATCGTGAGCCGTGCCGTGCTCGACGCGCAGGGGTCGGTGTTCACGAACAAGTACGCCGAAGGCTATCCGGGCAAGCGCTACTATCAGGGCTGCGCGCCGTCCGACATCGTCGAGACGCTGGCGATCGACCGGGCCAAGGCGTTGTTTTCGTGCGCTTACGTCAACGTCCAGCCCCATTCGGGGGCGCAGGCCAACGGCGCGGTCATGCTCGCGCTGGTCAAGCCCGGCGAGACGATCCTCGGCATGTCGCTCGACGCCGGCGGGCACCTGACCCACGGCGCCGCCCCGGCCATGTCGGGCAAGTGGTTCAACGCGGTGCAGTACGGCGTTCGCCGCGACGACCATCGGATCGACTATGACGCCGTCGAGGCGCTGGCCCGGGAGCACAAGCCGCGGCTGATCATCGCCGGCGGCTCGGCCTATCCCCGGGTCATCGACTTCGCCCGCTTCCGCGCCATCGCCGATGCGGTCGGGGCGCATCTACTGGTCGACATGGCGCACTTCGCCGGTCTCGTCGCTGCCGGCGTCCACCCGAGTCCGCTGCCGCACGCGCACGTCGTCACGACGACGACGCACAAGACGCTGCGCGGTCCGCGTGGCGGCATGATCCTGTCGAACGACGAGGCGCTGGGCAAGAAGTTTAACTCGGCGGTCTTCCCGGGGCTGCAGGGCGGTCCGCTCATGCATGTCATCGCGGCGAAGGCGGTCGCCTTCGGCGAGGCGCTGCGGCCCGAGTTCAAGGACTATGCGCGCGCGGTGATCGCCAACGCGCAGGTGCTGGCCGCTCGGCTGCAAGCCCGCGGCTGTGCTGTCGTCGCCGGCGGAACCGACACTCACCTCGCACTGATCGACCTGACGCCCAAGGGACTGACCGGGCGCGACGCCGACGAGGCGCTCGAGCGCGCGGGGATCACGTGCAACAAGAACGGTATCCCGTTCGACCCGTTGCCACCGGTCAAGACGAGCGGCATTCGCGTCGGCTCGCCGGCGGGAACCACGCGCGGCTTCGGTATCGCCGAGTTCAGCGCCATCGGCGACATGATCGCCGACGTCCTCGACGGCCTCGTCGCCAGCGGGGCGGAGGGCAACGCGACGGTCGAGCGGGGCGTCAACGACCGTGTCCGGGCGCTGTGCGCGCGCTTCCCGATCTACTCCTGACGATCGATGCGCTGCCCGTTCTGCGCCAACGACGACAGTCAGGTTAAGGACAGCCGGCCGACCGAAGACGGCGGGGCGATCCGGCGGCGGCGGCAGTGTCCGGCGTGCGGCGCGCGCTTCACGACCTTCGAGCGCATCCAGCTGCGCGACATGGTCGTCGTCAAGAAGTCGGGTAAGCGCGAGGCGTTCGACCGCGACAAGCTCGCGCGCTCGGTCGAGATCGCCTGCCGCAAGCGCCCGATCGAGCCGCAGCGGATCGAGCGTCTCGTCAATGGCGTCGTCCGTCGGCTCGAGTTGTCAGGGGAGGGGGAGCTCGGCGTCGGCCTGATCGGTGAGATGGTGATGGAGGGGCTGCAGGCGCTCGACCCGGTCGCGTACATCCGCTTCGCCAGCGTCTACCGCGACTTCCGCGAGGCCAGCGACTTCGAGGCGTTCGTCGGCGCGCTGGCGCCGAACACGGCGTGAACGCGACCCCGCCGGCGATCATCCTCGTCCGGCCGCAGCTCGGCGTGAATATCGGCGCGACAGCGCGGGCGATGCTCAACTTCGGACTGACCGACCTGCGCCTTGTCGCGCCGCGCGACGGCTGGCCGAACCCCGACGCCGGGCCGGCGGCGAGCGGGGCCGACCGCGTGCTGGCGGAGGCGCGTGTCTTTGATACCGTCTCCGATGCCGTCGCCGACCTGTCGCTCCTTTACGCGACGACACTGCGCAACCGCGCGCTGACGCGGCCCGTCGCGACGCCGGCCGGCGCAGCGGCGGCGATCCGCGCGACCGAGCAGCCCAGCGGTGTCATGTTCGGTCCCGAACGATCGGGCCTCGAGACCGAGGACCTCGCCGTCGCTCACGCCATCCTGACGATCCCGGTCAATCCGGCATTCGGCTCGCTCAACCTCGCCCAGGCGGTACTGCTGGCAGCGTACGAGTGGTTCCGCGCCGGGGACACGACGCCCAATTTAGTGATGGCGAACTATGCGGGTCCGGCCCCCGCCATCGAGTTGGAACGGCTGATCACGGCCGTCGACGAGGAGCTGACCGCCGCCAACTATTATGCAATTCCCGGGCGGGCCGAGGTCGCGCGACTGACACTGCGCAACCTGCTGACGCGTCCGGGCTTCAGCGAGCACGAGGTACGGACGCTGCGCGGCGTCGTCCGTGCGCTGGCCCAGCGCCGGACGACCCGCTAGCGCGGTTCAGCCCCGGCCCGCAGTCGCCCCGTGCTGGTCAGGCGACACGAGCCGTGACGACCTCGCCCTCGACCTCAGGATCGCGCAGCGCATAGCCGCGGCCCCAGACGGTCTCGATGCACGACGCGGCACCCTCACCGGCAGTCGCCAGCTTCTTGCGCAGCTTGCAGACGAAGACGTCGATGATCTTCAGCTCGGGCTCGTCGCGGCCGCCGTAAAGATGCGTCAGGAACATCTCCTTGGTCAGCGTCATGCCCTTGCGCAGCGACAGCAGCTCGAGGATCGAATACTCCTTGCCGGTCAGCGCAACGCGGTGATTGTTGACCGTCACGACGCGCGCGGTGAGGTCAATCGCCATCGTGCCGGTGCGGATGATCGATTCCGCATGGCCCTTCGATCGCCGGACAAGCGCGTGTAGCCGGGCGACGAGCTCGTCGCGCTGGAACGGCTTGGTCACGTAATCGTCGGCTCCAAAGCCGAACCCGCTAACCTTGGTGGCGATCTCGCTGTCCCCCGACAGGATCATCACCGGCGTCGCGATCCGTGCCAGGCGCAGGCGACGAAGCACCTCGTAGCCGTGGACATCGGGCAGCGTCAGGTCAAGCAGGATGGCGTCATAATCGTACAGGCGGGCGAGCTCGATCGCCGCCTCGCCCTCCGTGACGGTCTCGTACTCGACGCCGACGCCGCTCAGCATCATCGTCACGGCACGAACCATCAACTTGTCGTCTTCAATCAGTAGAACCCGCATGACACTACTCCCCCAGCAGGGCCACATCACTCCCTGCAGAAAGCAATAATAGCGTGCACCGCGGCTGCGGTAAACAAGATTAACACGCCAACGGCACGCCTTCGCGTTCGTCAGTCGCCTGACGCTATTCGGCGGTGGTTGAGCGACTCGGTATCCGGCTAATGTCGCGCCTCAAAGACATCACGGTAGATCTGGACGCGGGTGACGCGAAGTCCAGCGGTTCCGGCGGCGTCGATCGCGCGCTCCCACAGACGCAACTCCTCGCTGCTGAGCGCGTAGCGCAAGCACGCTTCGGCGCGGTCGATGACACCGTCCCGGATGGCGCGCACGACATCGGCCTTGCGGCTGGGAACCCAGCGCTTGGTGTCGGCGGGCGGCAAATGGTGGACGTCGCTTACTTCACACGGGCGCATGGCCAGCTCCTTCCGCCTTAGTCCCTTAGCTACGGCGCGTCGGCGAAATGGTTGCGCCAGCACGTTCGGGTTGATCGCACGGGTGGTCGCGCTACATGCGGCCTATGGAGCTGCCTCCTCCCGGAACGCGCGTCGTTGTGGCAATGTCGGGTGGCGTCGATTCCTCGGTCGTCGCGGCGCTGCTCGCCGAGGCGGGGTGCGAGACGATCGGTATCACGCTTCAGCTCTACGACAGCCCGGCGACCCCGGCGCGCGCAGGCGCGTGCTGCGCGGGCGCCGACATCGCCGACGCACGGCGGGTCGCGGGACAGCTGGGCATCGCGCATTACGTGCTCGACTATGCCGACGCCTTTCGCGCCGGGGTCATCGACGCATTCGCCGACAGCTATGTCCGGGGCGAGACGCCAGTGCCGTGCGTCGCGTGCAACCGGACGGTCAAGTTCCGCGATCTGCTGGCGGTCGCGCGCGACCTGGGCGCCGGCTGCCTCGCCACCGGGCATTACGTGAGGCGCATCGCCGGGCCGGGCGGGCCCGAGCTTCACCGCGGGGTCGATCCGGCGAAGGATCAGAGCTATTTCCTCTATGCGACGACGCCGGGGCAGCTGGATTTTCTCCGTTTCCCGCTAGGCGGTTTGAGCAAGGCGGCCGTGCGCGATCACGCGGCGCGGCTGGGGCTTGCGGTGGCGGCCAAGCCCGACAGCCAGGACATCTGCTTCGTGCCCGACGGCGACTATGCGGCTGTCGTGCGCCGCCTGCGCCCCGAAGCCGATGCTCCCGGCGACGTCGTCGATCTCGCCGGGCGGGTGATCGGGCGGCACGCGGGTACAGTCGGGTTCACCGTCGGCCAGCGGCGCGGGCTCGACATCGGCGGTCAGGCTCAGCCGCTGTACGTCGTCGCGGTCGACGCTGCCGCCCGCCGCGTCGTTGCCGGGCCGCGCGCCGCGCTCGCGTGCGGCGGCGTGGAGATCGCGGACGCCAGCTGGCTGGCCGACGACAGCGGCGAGGCGACGGTGAAGCTGCGGTCGTCGTCGGCCACGGTGCCGGCGCGTGTCGACCGTACCCGCAACCGGATCGAATTCGCCGTGCCGCAATTCGGTGTCGCGCGCGGGCAGGCGGCCGTCCTCTATCGGGGCAGCCGCGTGCTCGGCGGTGGCACGATCGCGGCGACGCGCCCGGCCGCCGCGGCGGCGTGAGGCGAGACTAGGAGGTGGTGCGCCCGCTCGCGGGCCGGACTTGGCGGGCGGCGACCGAGCCGAACAGTCGGCCGAAGCCCTCAGCGAGCGGGGGCGGCGCGAGGAGCGGGTCGTCGAGCATGGCGAGCAGGCTCGACAAGTCGCCGACTCCCTTCTCCGCTGATGACCGCTGACCGTGCACGTTGCTATCCATTCCGACCCTGGTTGGCCCGCTACTCTCCGCCCCTAATGACAAGGTAACCGGTTGCTCTGGCTCCGGTTCCCGGTCCGCGCCCGATATTTGTACACTGTTGCACCAAAGCCGCGGGAACACGCGCGTTGCCGTCGACCCCGCCGGTGCGCTAGACGGCGGCGGCACCCCGCACTTCAACCGAAAGCCTGCGACTTCCCATGGCCGGATACCAATACGCCTTTGTCATGAAGGGCCTGACCAAGGCCTATCCCGGCGGCAAGCCGGTGTTCAAGGACCTGTACCTGAGCTTCCTGCCCGGAGCGAAGATCGCCGTCATCGGGCCGAACGGCGCGGGCAAGTCGACGCTGATGAAGATCATCGCCGGCCAGGACAAGGATTTCCAGGGCGAGGCGTGGGCCGCCGAGGGAGTCCGCGTCGGCTATCTCGCGCAGGAGCCGCAGCTCGATCCCGCCAAGACCGTGCGCGAGAACGTCATGGACGGCGTCCGCCCGGTTGCCGACATGGTCGAGCGGTTCAACGCGATCTCGGCCGAGATGGGCGAGCCGACCGACGCAACCGACTTCGACGCGTTGCTCGAGGAGATGGGCGTCCTCCAGGAAAAGATCGACGCCGTCGACGGTTGGACCCTCGACAACCAGCTCGAGATCGCCATGGACGCGCTGCGCTGCCCGCCGGGTGAAGCGTCGGTCGAAAAGCTGTCGGGCGGCGAGAAGCGCCGCGTTGCGCTGTGTAAGCTGCTACTCGAGAAGCCTGACATCCTGCTGCTCGACGAGCCGACCAATCACCTCGACGCCGAGAGCGTCCAGTGGCTCGAGAAGCATCTGCAGGACTATGCCGGGTGCGTCATCCTCGTCACCCACGACCGCTACTTTCTCGACAACGTCGTCAAGTGGGTCCTCGAACTCGACCGCGGCAAGGGCATCCCGTTCGAGGGCAATTACTCGGCGTGGCTCGAAGCCAAGGTCAAGCGGATGGCCCAGGAGAGCCGCGAGGACGAAAGCCGCGAACGCGCGATCCGCGACGAACTGCAGTGGATCCGGTCGAGCCCCAAGGCGCGCCAGACCAAGTCGAAGGCGCGTATCAGGCATTCGACGAGCTCGTCGAGAAGCAGGCCAACCGCCGGCTGGGCACCGCACAAATCCTGATCCAGGTTCCCGAGCGCCTCGGCAGCACGGTGATCGAGGCGAAGAACCTGACCAAGAGCTTCGGCGACCGCGTCCTGATCGACGACCTCAGCTTCAGCCTGCCGCCGGGCGGCATCGTCGGGGTCATCGGCCCGAACGGCGCCGGCAAGACGACGCTGTTCCGCATGATCACGGGTCAGGAAACCCCCGACAGCGGCAGCATCCGCGTCGGCGACACGGTCAAGCTCGGCTACGTCGATCAGTCGCGCGACGCGCTCGATCCCAACCACAATGTCTGGGAGGAAGTCTCGGGCGGGGCGGAGAAGTTCTACTTCGGCAAGAACGAGGTGCTGACGCGCGCCTATACCGGGGCGTTCAACTTCAAGGGCGCCGACCAGCAGAAGAAGGTCGGCCAGCTGTCGGGCGGCGAGCGCAACCGCGTCCACATGGCGAAGATGCTCGTCCAGGGCGGCAACGTCCTGCTGCTCGACGAGCCGACCAACGATCTCGACGTCGAGACGCTGCGCGCGCTCGAGGAGGCGCTGGAGTTCTTCGCCGGATGCGCGGTGGTCATCAGCCACGACCGCTTCTTCCTCGACCGGCTGGCGACGCACATTCTCGCCTTCGAGGGCGACAGCCACGTCGAATGGTTCGAGGGCAATTTCGAGGCGTACGAGGCCGACAAGCACGCCCGCCTCGGCGACGCCGCCGACCGCCCCACCAAGCTGACGTACAAGCGGCTGACGCGCTGACACCGGTCGGCGATCCTCACGCGTTCCTGCGCGACGACTGGCAGAAGCGGCCGCGGCTGTTCCGCGCTGCGTTTCCCGGTTGGGTCAACCCACTCGCGCCCGACGAGTTGGCGGGACTAGCGTGCGAGGACGGCGTCTCGGCGCGGATTGTCGAGCGCGGCCGGAAGTGGAAGGTTGCGCACGGGCCGTTCACGGGCAAGCGCTTCGCCAAGCTGGGGGCCAAGCCGTGGACGCTGCTCGTCGACGCCGTCGACCGCGTCGTGCCCGCGGTCGCCGACCTGGTGACGCCATTCGCCTTCGTGCCCAACTGGCGGATCGACGACGTCATGGTCAGCTATGCGTCGGACGGCGGCGGGGTCGGGGCGCACTTCGACCGCTACGACGTGTTCCTGATCCAGGGACTCGGTCGGCGACGGTGGCGGATCGGCGGGGCGTGCGACGCGGCGACCCCGCGGCTGCCGCACGACGACCTCAACCTGATCGCCGACTTCGATGCGACCGACGAGTGGATCCTGGAGCCGGGCGACATGCTCTACCTGCCGCCGGGCATCGCCCACGACGGGGTCGCGCTCGGCGACGACTGCATGACCTATTCCATCGGCTTCCGCGCGCCATCGCGCGGTGAGCTGATCGCACACTTCGCCGACCACCTGCTCGCCACGCTCGACGACGACGATCGCTACGCCGACCCCGACCTGACGCTCTCAGCGAACTCGGGCGAGATCGCGCCCGCCGCGCTCGATCGGCTCCACGCGCTGGTGACCGAGCGCCTCGCCGACCGCGCCGCGTTCGCCCGCTGGTTCGGCGAGTATACCACGACCCCGCGCGAGCCGGTCGACGAGCCGGCGATGGTCAAGACCCTCGGTGCCGGCGCGATGCTGCGGCGGAACCCGGCGAGCCGCTTCGCCTTCATCCGCGATGTCGACGGCGTCGTGCTGTTCGTCGGCGGCGTCAGCTTCGACTGCACCGGTCCGGCGGCGAGCCTCGCCGAGGCGGTCGCCGGGTCGCCGGTGGTCGCGTTCGACCCGTGGCTGCACGCGCCGCCCGCCCGCCAGCTTGCCGAAGCGTTGATCGCCGCAGGCGCGGTGACCGTCGACTAAACCCTTCGCCACTCGCCCGGCGCAAGCCCCGCAACCGTCCACTCGCCAATGCTCCACCGCACGAGGCGCAACGTCGGATGGCCGACCGCCGCCGTCATTCGCCGCACCTGACGGTTACGCCCCTCGCGCAGTGTCAGCCGCAGCCATTCGTCGGGGATGGTCTTGCGGACGCGGACCGGCGGGTCGCGCGGCCACAGGTCGGGCGGGGCGATGCGCTCGACCTCGGCCGGCCGCGTCGGCCCGTCGCCGAGGACGACTCCGCGGCGCAGCGCCGCCAGGCTGGCGTCGGCGACCACGCCCTCGACCTGGACCAGATACGTCTTCGCCAGTTTGAACCGGGGGTCGGCGATCCGCGCCTGCAGCGCGCCATCGTCGGTCAGCACCAGCAGCCCCTCGCTGTCGCGGTCGAGCCGCCCGGCCGGATAGACGCCGGGTACCGACACATAATCGGCGAGCGTCGGCCGTGGGGCGGCGCTGCGGTCGGTGAACTGCGGCAGGACGCCGAACGGCTTGTTGAACAGGACGATCAGGTCGGTCGCTCCCCCGACGCCGCGGCGGCAGCGCCGCACTCTGGCACTATGCGGACGTGCGGTGCATTCATGCGGTCACCTACCATGACCGCTCCCCCCGCCGCCACCGACGCCTGCGCTGACCTCGTCCGGACGCGTGATCGCGACCGCTGGCTGGCGACGCTCTACGCGCCGGCGACCGTACGTCCGGCCTTGCTCGCGCTCCACGCGCTCGACCTCGAGCTGGCAAGCGTCGTTGCGACGACGACCGAGACGCTGCTCGGCGAGATCCGGCTCGCGTGGTGGCGCGAGAGCCTGGCCAAGCTCGACACCGCGCCGCCGCCGCCGCAGCCGGTGCTCGCCGCGCTCGCCGCGCACGCACTGCCGCTCGGGGTGCGGGGGCAGGCGCTCGAGCCGCTCGAGGACGGCTTCCTGTCGCTGCTGCTCGACGAGCGGCTCGCCGGCAAGGCGCTCGACGCGCATCTCGACGCACGCGGCGGGACCTTGTTCGGGGCCTGCGCGACGGCGCTCGGCGTCGCGCAGGCGTCGGCGCGCGTCCTCGGGCGGATGTGGGCGCTGGGCCAATTGGTGCGACCCGGCGTCAAGGCTCCGCCCATCGATCCCGACGACGCGCGCCGGATCGCCGCCGAACCGCTGCCCGACCACCTCGTCCCGGCGCTTCGGCCGTTGGCGGCGCTTGCCGACTTCGCCGCCGCCGACGTCGCGCGCGCGCTTGGCGGGCGGCCACTCGGGACGCCGGGCAGCCTCGGCCGCCAGGCGCGGCTCGCATGGCGTGTCGTCCGGCGTTAACCCCTTGGGAACCGACAGCTTCGTTGCACTTCGCTAGGCTCGTCGCGGGGCAGTGGGGGTGTGCGTATGATCGTTCCGAAGTGGCTGGCGGCGACCGCGGTGATCGCGTTGCTCGTGCTCGCGGGCCTGCTGTGGCGATCGACCCCGCCGGCGCGGCGGCTGGCGTTCCATGCTCCGGCGAGCGCGCTCGCCGAGGCCATGCCAGAGCCGCCGTCGGACGCCCCGCTCATCGCCCCGGCGAGCGATGTGACCCCGCTCGACCGCGAGGCCAAGCGCTTCAAGCGCTACGATAAGGACAAGGACGGGGCGATCAGTCGCGACGAATATCTGGCGGCACGCAAGAAGGCCTTCGCCAAGCTCGACACCGACCATGACGGCAAGCTCAGCTTCGACGAGTATTCGGTCAAGGCGATCGCCAAGTTCGACGCCGCCGACGCCAAGCACGACGGCAAGCTGACCCCGGCCGAGTTCGCCACCACTGCGGTCAAGCGCAAGCCGCGGACCAAGGCGGTCTGCCCACCGGGGACGCGGGCGGCGACGCGGGAGGCGCCGGTCGAGGCCGAGGAGCAGTAACCAGCGCGTTCAGCCGCCCATCCACGCCGACAGATCCGCCCGCGCCCGCGCCGCCATCGCCGGCTTGCGCTCGCTCTTGTGGACCGGCGGCTCGAGCGGCGGGAACAGGCCGAAGTTGACGTTCATCGGCTGGAAGTCGTCGGCGAGGGCGCCGCCGGTGATGTGGCCGAGCAGCGCGCCGATCGCTGTCGTCGGCGGTGGCGGGCTCAGCGCCTCCCCGAGCGCGTCCGCCGCTGCCATCCGCCCGGCGATCAGCCCGACGGCCGCGCTTTCGACATAGCCCTCGCACCCCGTGATCTGCCCGGCGAAGCGGACCCGCGGTTCGGCCTTCAGCCGCAGTCGGGCGTCGAGCAGGACCGGCGACTTGATGAACGTGTTGCGGTGGAGCCCGCCCAGGCGCGCGAACTCGGCGCGCTCGAGGCCGGGGATGGTGCGGAAGACGCGCACCTGCTCGGCGTGCTTCATCTTGGTCTGGAAGCCAACGATGTTCCACAGCGTGCCGAGCGCATTGTCCTGCCGCAGCTGGACGACCGCCCACGCACGCCGGCCCGTCGCCGGGTTGGTCAGCCCGACCGGCTTCATCGGCCCGAAGCGCGGGGTGTCGCGGCCGCGTGTCGCCATGACCTCGATCGGCATGCAGCCATCGAAGTACGGCGTGCCCTCCCACTGCTTGAACTCGGTCTTGTCGGCGGCGAGAACGGCGTCGATGAACGTCTCGTACTGCACCTTGTCGAGCGGGCAGTTGATGTAGTCGCGGGAATCGCCCTTGTCCCAGCGCGACTGGAACCACGCGGTGTCCATGTCGATCGACTCGAAGTGGACGATCGGCGCGATGGCGTCGAAGAAGGCGAGGGCGTCCTGTCCCGTGCGGGCCGCGATCCACTCGGCGAGCGGACCGGCGGTCAGCGGCCCGGTGGCGAGGATCACGTTCGACCACTCGGGCGGCGGCGCGGCGATAAGTTCGCGGCGCACCTCGATCAGCGGTTCGGCGAGGATCGCGGCGGTGACCCCGGCGGCGAACGCGTCGCGGTCGACGGCGAGCGCCGACCCCGCCGGCACCCGCGCGGCGTCGGCCTCGCGCAGGATCAGCGAGCCCAGCGACCGCATCTCGGCATGGATCAGCCCGACCGCGTTGTGCTCGGGATCGTCGGAGCGGAAGCTGTTCGAGCAGACGAGTTCCGCCAGCGCGTCGGTGTGGTGCGCGTCGGTGCGGTGGGGCCCGCGCATCTCGTGGAGAACGACCGGCACCCCGGCGCGCGCGACCTGCCATGCGGCTTCCGACCCGGCGAGGCCCCCGCCGACGATGTGGACCGTCACGCGCGCGCGGCCCGGGTGGACGAACCATCAGCGGGACGCAGCGCGGTCGGAAGTTGACGAAGGTCGCGCCACGTCGCTAGGTACCGGTCACCGAAACGGTTCGCAGGGGTGCTGCCGGTGGTTAAAGAGAGAAGGGCTCGGGGCATCATGCAGGCGACGCTACCCCGAGCGGGCGCGTGTAGGACAGCGCTAAGTCGCCGCGCCCGTAGCCGAGACCGCCACGCCAGCGTTGAGGTACGATGCGCCGCCTGATCCTCGCCGTCCTGCTTATCCCCGCCGCCTGTGTCCCGGTGCCGCCGCGCTCCGCGGTCGCGCCGGCCCCGCGGTTCAACGTCGACGCCTTCTTCGCCGGCCGGACCGAGGGGATCGGCACGTTGCGGATCGCCTTCAAGCCTCCGGTGAAGACGATCGTCCACGGCCGGGGGCGGCTCGACGGCGACGCGCTGGTGCTCGAGCAGACCGTCGTCCAGGGCAGCGCGTCACCGCGCGAGCGCGCGTGGCGGATCCGCATGGTCGCGCCGGGTCGCTACACCGGCACGCTGACCGACGCGAGCGGTCCGGTCACGGGGACGGTGGAAGGCAACCGCCTCCACCTGACGTTCGCGATGACGGGCGGGCTCACCGCTGACCAGAAGCTCGACCTCGCCGCCGATGGGGCGAGCGCGCACAACATCATGGTCATCCGCAAGTTCGGTATCGTCGTCGCCAGTCTCGACGAGGACATCCGCAAGACTCCGTGAGGTTCAGCGCCGCCGCAGCGCCGCCGTGCCGAGTAGCGCCGCGCCGGCGCCGATCGCCAGCGCCGCCGCCGGATGGAGCTGCGCCTCTAGCCACAGGCTGGTGCGGCGGACGTGGGTGTCCTGGCGGCTCTCGACCGCGTCGGTCTTGGGCGCATAGAGGTTGTCGGCGCGGTCTTTCGGCGCCCATTTGTCGAACGTCTGAACCGCCTCGCCGAAGCGCTCGAGGACGAGGTCGGTCAGCCGCGGCGCGTGCTGCGCCAGCACGGTGGCGAACACGCCGGTCCCGCCGATGCTGAGCGAGCGCCGCGGATTGGCGGCGGCGAACAGGATCGCCTTCGCGCTCAGCCGGGGATCGTAGATCATCGGCGGCAGCGTCACCGGATGACCGGTCAGGTTCTTGGCATGCTCGGGGAACGGCGTGTGCATCGCCGCCGGCCGAATCAGCGTCACCGATACCGGCAGGCCGTCGGCCTCGACCTCGGTGCGGAAGGCGTCGGTGAAGCCCTTCACCGCGTGTTTCATCGCGCTGTACGTCGCCTGCAGGATGACGCCGCGGTCGGATTCGATGCTGCCCAGGTTGATGATCGCGCCGCCGTTCTTGCGCAGGTGGTCGAGCGCGGTCAGGCATCCGCGCACGGTGCCCCAGTAGCCGACGTCGAACGCGCGCCGCTGGTCGGCGATCGGCGTGTCGGCGACGCGTCCGATCGTGGCGCTCGCCGCGTCGTTGACCCACGTGTCGATCCGCCCGAAGCGCGCAATGGCCGCCGCGGCGATGCGGTCGGTCGCGTCCTCGTCGGCGAGGTCGGCGACGACCGTCTCGACGCGGTCGGTCCCGAGCCGCGCCTGCGCGTCGGCGAGCGCGTCGGCGTTGCGCGCCGTCATCACCACCCGCGCGCCGGCGGCGACCGCGCCTTCGGCGGTGGCGAGGCCGATCCCGCTCGACGCGCCGGTGATGACGATGACCTGGGCGGACAGGGGCTTGAGCTGGATAGTCATGGCCGGAAAATGGCCGGGCCGCGCCCCGGTTCCAGGTGCGACGTTGCGCCGGCCGCAAGCGCGCGAAACGGGGCTCCGGGGTGGCCTTTCGCGCGCCCGCGCGCTAGATGTGACGCTCCCGCGACGATCGTCGCCCGACAGGTAGTTCCCCTTGGCCGATCCGACCGCAGCCCCGCCGCGCGAGCCCGATATCCAGCCGGTGTCGATCGTCGCCGAGATGCGGACGAGCTTCCTCGATTACGCCATGTCGGTCATCGTCGCGCGTGCGCTGCCCGACGTCCGCGACGGGCTGAAGCCCGTCCACCGCCGCATCCTGTGGGGCGCGCACGAAAGCGGCTTCGTCGCCGGCAAGCCGTACCGCAAGTCGGCGCGCATCGTCGGCGACGTCATGGGCAAGTACCATCCGCACGGCGACAGCAGCATCTACGACGCGCTCGCGCGGATGACGCAGGACTGGTCGATGCGCCTGCCGCTGATCGACGGGCAGGGCAATTTCGGGTCGATGGACCCCGATGCGCCGGCGGCGATGCGCTATACCGAGGCGCGCCTCGCCCGCGTCGCCGACGAGCTGCTCGCCGACATCGACAAGGACACCGTCGACTTCATCGCCAACTACGACGGGTCGGAACACGAGCCGAGCGTCCTGCCCGCGCGCTTTCCCAACCTGCTCGTCAACGGCGCCGGCGGCATCGCGGTCGGCATGGCGACCAACATCCCGCCGCACAACCTTGGCGAGGTGATCGACGCCGTCCGCGCCTACCTCGACAACCCGGCGATCACCGTCGACGAGCTGATGACGCACATTCCCGGGCCCGACTTCCCGACCGGCGGCCTGCTGCTCGGCACCAGCGGCATCCGCAGCGCCTATGCGACGGGTCGCGGCAGCGTCATCATGCGCGCCCGCGCCATCGTCGAGGAGGGGCGCGGCGACCGGCGCTCGGTCGTCCTCACCGAGATCCCGTACCAGCTCGGCAAGAACGGGCTCGTCGAGAAGATCGCCGAGGCGGTCCGCGACAAGCGCATCGAGGGCGTGTCGGATATGCGCGACGAGAGCAGCCGCGAGGGCGTCCGCGTCGTCATGGACCTCAAGCGCGACGCCGTGCCCGAGGTCGTCCTCAACCAGGTCTACCGCCACACGCCGGCGCAGTCGTCGTTCGCGATCAACATGCTCGCCATCCGCGGCGGGCGGCCCGAGCTGCTGACGCTCCACGACGTCATCAAGGCGTTCGTCGACTTCCGCGAGGAGGTCATCACCCGCCGGTCGAAGTTCGAGCTCGGCAAGGCACGCGACCGCGCCCATATCCTGATCGCGCTCGTCGTCGCCGTCGCCAACCTCGACGAGGTTGTCCGCATCATCCGCGGCAGCGCGTCGCCCGCCGACGCCCGCGCCGAGCTGATGGCGCGCGAGTGGCCGCGCGCCGAGATCGCGCCTTACCTGCGGCTGATCGAGGGCATCACCGGCGACGCGCCGGTGGACGAGGGCGACACCTACCGTCTCGACGACGTCCAGGTCCGCGCCATCCTCGACCTCCGCCTCGCCAAGCTGACCGCGCTCGGCCGCGACGAGATCGGCGACGAGCTGAAGGAGATCGCCGCGTCGATCGTCGACCTGCTCGACATCCTGCGCGACCGCGCGCGCCTGTACGCCGTCCTGCGCGACGAACTGAACGGCTCCGACCCGTACATCACCAAGCGGCGGACCGAGATCGTTACGGCCGGCGACGACATCGACGACGAGGACCTGATCACCCGCGAGGACATGGTCGTCACCGTCACGCTGACCGGCTACATCAAGCGCGTGCCCTTGAGCGACTACCGTGCCCAGCGGCGCGGCGGCAAGGGCCGGTCGGGCATGGCGACGAAGGACGAGGACGTCGTCACGACGCTGTTCGTCGCCTCGACCCACACGCCGGTGCTGTTCTTCAGCAGCGCGGGCAAGGTCTACCGCCTCAAGGTGTGGAAGCTCCCCGCCGGCTCGCCGCAGTCGAAGGGGCGCTTCTTCAAGCAGCTGCTCCCGCTCGGCCCCGACGAGACGATCACCTCGGTCCTGCCGCTGCCGGAGGACGAGACGACGTGGGGCCGCCTCCACGTCATGTTCGCCACCGCCCACGGTTCGGTCCGGCGCAACAGCATGGACGCCTTCGCCAACATCAATGCGGCGGGCAAGCTCGCGATCCGCTTCGACGACGGCGACGACGACCGCCTGATCGGGGTCGCGCTGTGCGACGAGAAGGACGACGTGCTGCTGACGACGCGCCACCGCAAGGCGATCCGCTTCGCCGTCGACGACGTCCGCGAATTCGTCAGCCGCACCTCGACCGGCGTCCGCGGCATCAGCCTCGCCGCCGCCACCGGCAAGGCCCCGCGCGACGAGGTCATCTCGATGTCGATCCTCAAGCCGTTCGACGCAAGCACGCAGGAGCGCGAGGATTATCTCAAAGCGGCGCGCCGTGGAAGCCCGAGCCCGGCGAGCGCGTCCTGTCCGAAACCCGCATGGCGCAGTTCGCGGCGGCCGAGGAGTTCATCCTGACCGTCACCTCGAACGGGTTCGGCAAGCGGACGAGCGCGTTCGAGTTCCGCCGCTCAGGGCGCGGCGGGCAGGGCATCGCGACGATCGCCGATTCAGCGAACGCAACGGCACCGTCGTCGCCAGCTTCCCCGCCCACGACGGCGACGAGATCATGCTCGTCACCGACCAGGGCAAGCTGATCCGCACCGTCGCCGCCCAGATCCGCATCATGGGCCGCACGACGCAGGGCGTGAAGCTGTTCGATGTCGCGGAGGGTGAACACGTCGTCTCGGCGGCGAGAATCGGCGACAGCGGCGACGACGGGGAAGGCGACGCGCCGGACGAGACCGCCGCCGGCTAGGACGGGGCGCGCGGTACGGCGGCATCGCCGGTCGCCGCCGGGACGCCGAAGCCCTTCGCCAGCCCGTGGTACAGCCGTTCGCGGCAGACGATCGTGCTCGCCACCTCGGCGATCAGCGCGGTGAAGAACAGCGGCAGGATCATGCCGCGGCTCGCCGTCGTCTCGGTAATGATGATGACGGCGGTCAGCGGCGCGCGGACCACCCCGACGAAATAGCCGGTGACGCCGAGCAGGACGATCGCGCCGGCCGGCTGGCCGGGGAACAGCGGCGTCAGCAGGTTGCCGACCCCGGCGCCGACCGCGAGCGACGGCGCGAACACCCCGCCCGGGGCTCCCGACAGCGTCGTCGCCAGCGCCGCGCCGAACTTCGCCGCGCCGAACCACAACGGCTGGCCGTGCCCCTCGACGAGCGCCTGCGTCGCGCCGTAGCCGGTTCCCCACGTCAGCCCGCCCGACGCCAGCCCGAGCCCGGCGACGACGAGCCCGCACAGCCCGGCGAAGACGACCGGCCGCGCCGTCAGCCGCCGCTGCCACCGCGCCCGCCCGGTGGCGAAGTCGAGGACCAGCCGGCTGAACAGCCCGCCCGCGACCCCGCCGGCGATCCCCGCCGCCGGGGCGGCGAGCATCACCGCGCGCAGCGGCAGCGTCTCCTTCATCACCCCGAAATAGACATAGTCGCCGGCGACGCCGAGGCTGACCATGCCGGCGATCATCACCGCGCCCATGACGAGGATCGCGACGCGCTGTTCATAGGCGGCGGCGAGTTCCTCGATCGCGAAGGCGACCCCGGCGAGCGGCGTGTTGAACGCCGCCGCGACGCCCGCCGCGCCGCCGGCGATATAGACCCCGGCCGACAGCGGCACGCGCAGCACGCGGTGAACGGCGACCATCACCGCCGCGCTGAGCTGGACCGTCGGCCCCTCGCGCCCCGCCGACCCGCCGGCGAGCAGGATGCCGAGCGTCAGCCCGATCTTCGCCGCCGCCGCGCGCAGCGAGACGAGCTTCTGGCTCGCCTCGGCCTCGGGCACCCGCGCCGCCGCCATGACCTGCGGGATGCCCGACCCGCGCGCCTCGGGGACGAAGCGCCGCGTCAGGTACACGACGAGCGCGAACATCGCCGGGGTCAGGACGAGCGGCGCATAGGGCGCGGCGGCGACGATCCGCTGGAATGCCTCGCGCGCCAGGTCACCGCCGCGCGCGAAGGCGAGCGCGACCAGCCCGAGGATGATCGCCCCCACCCCCGTCGCCACCCGCCGCCGCACCGTATCGACCGTGCCGGGCTCGACCGCGAGCGCGAGCGACAGCCGGTCGCCGAGGCGGGTGAGGAAGGCGGGCGGGGTCATGCGCCGCGCTTGTCGGTGAGCGGGCGGGCGGGTGCAAGGGGGCCATGAATATCGCGACCATCGTCGATGGCGCACGCAACGGCACCGTCGTCGCCAACTTTCCGGCGATGGACGCCGACGAGATCATGCTCGTCACCGACCAGGACAAGCTGATCCGCATCATGGGCCGCACGACCCGCGCCGCGTCGTCGTCGGTGGCCCATCGTCCAGCCCCGACAGCGCCCCCGTTGGGCCGCCGGTTTAGCGCCGGTTCTGTCGCGCCCCCTTCGCCGCTTTCGCCTTCGCGAACCGCGTCGTCCGCGTCCCCGGTTTGCCTCCCACCGCGCGGCCCTGCACCGGCGCGACCTTCGGGCCCGTACTCGGCAGCCCGAGGTCGTCGGCTTCGAGGCGGCGGATCTGATCGCGCACCGCGGCGGCGATTTCGAAGTCGAGGTTGGCGGCGGCGGTCTGCATCTGCTTTTCGAGGTCGGCGATGTACGCCTTGAGGTTGTGGCCGACGAGGTTCGGCGTCTCGTCGTCGCCGGTGTCGACGATCGACGCCGTCGCGCATCGACACGTCGGCGAGGACGTCGCTGATGTTGCGCTTGATCGTCGTCGGGGTGATGCCGTGTTCGGCGTTGTACGCCTCCTGCTTGGCGCGACGCCGATCGGTTTCGGCCATCGCGCGTTCCATGCTGCCGGTAATGCTGTCGGCGTATAGGATGACCCGCCCCTCGACGTTGCGCGCGGCGCGGCCGATGGTCTGGATCAGGCTGGTCTCCGAGCGGAGGAACCCCTCCTTGTCGGCGTCCATGATCGCGACGAGGCCGCATTCAGGGATATCAAGGCCTTCACGCAGCAGGTTGATGCCGACCAGCACGTCGTAGACCCCAAGCCGCAGGTCGCGGATCAGCTCGATGCGCTCCAGCGTCTCGACGTCGCTGTGCATGTAGCGGACGCGCAGGCCCGCCTCGTGCATGAACTCGGTCAGGTCCTCGGCCATCCGTTTGGTCAGGGTCGTAACCAATGTTCGGTAGCCGTTCGCCGCGACCTTGCGCGCTTCGGCGATGCAGTCCTCGACCTGGTCCTCGACCGGCTTGATCTCGATCGGCGGGTCGATCAGGCCGGTCGGGCGGATGACCTGCTCGACGAAGACGCCGCCGGTCGCCTCCATCTCCCACTTGCCCGGCGTCGCGCTGACGAACACCGTCTGCGGGCGCATCGCCTCCCACTCCTCGAAGCGCAGCGGGCGGTTGTCGATGCACGAGGGCAGGCGGAAGCCGTATTCGGCGAGGGTGAGTTTCCGCCGGTGGTCGCCGCGGCTCATGCCGCCGATCTGCGGCACGGTGACGTGGCTCTCGTCGACGAACAGCAGCGCGTTTTCGGGCAAATATTCGAACAGGGTCGGCGGCGGCTCGCCGGGCAGGCGCCCGGTGAGGAAGCGGCTGTAGTTCTCGATGCCGGCGCAGCTGCCGGTGGCGGCGATCATCTCGAGGTCGAAGTTGGTCCGCTGCTCGAGCCGCTGCGCCTCGAGCAGCTTGCCCTCGGCGTGCATCTCCTTGAGCCGCTCGGTCAGTTCGTGGCGGATCGCTTCCGACGCCTGCTTGAGCGTCGGTCCCGGCGTGACGTAGTGCGAATTGGCGTAGACCTTGATGCTCGTCAGGTCGGCGACCTTCTGCCCGGTCAGCGGATCGAATTCGGTGATGCTCTCGATCTCGTCGCCGAAGAACGACAGTCGCCACGCGCTGTCCTCGTAGTGCGACGGGAACAGTTCGACCGAGTCGCCGCGCACCCGGAAGTTGCCGCGCGCGAAGCCCATGTCGTTACGCTTGTACTGAAGCGCGACGAGCTTGCGGATGATCTCGCCGCGGTCGGCGGTCATGCCCTTCTTGAGGCTGAATGTCATCGCGCTGTACGTCTCGACCGAGCCGATGCCGTAGAGGCACGATACCGACGCGACGATGATGACGTCGTCGCGCTCGAGCAGCGACCGCGTCGCCGAGTGGCGCATCCGGTCGATCGCCTCGTTCACCGACTATTCCTTCTCGATGTAGGTGTCGGAACGCGGGACGTAGGCCTCGGGCTGGTAATAGTCGTAGTAGCTGACGAAATACTCGACGGCGTTGTCGGGGAAGAAGCTCTTGAACTCGCCATACAGCTGAGCGGCGAGGATCTTGTTCGGGGCGAGGACGAGCGCCGGACGCTGGACCGCCTCGATCACCTTCGCCGCGGTGAAGGTCTTGCCCGATCCGGTGACACCGAGCAGCACCTGATCGCGGTCGCCGGCGTTCGCCTGCGCGACGAGTTCGGTGATCGCCGCCGGCTGGTCGCCCGCCGCGAGATAGTCGGTGACGAGGCGGAACGGCTTGCCGCCCTCGCTCTTCTCGGGCCGCGCCGGGCGGTGCGGGACGAACGCGCCGGTGCTTTCGGGCTCAGCAAGCGAGGTGCGGATCTGGATGTTGGCCATGACCGCAATATGGCGCACGGTCGCGTTTCGTTCCAGTGCGACGTGACTTCACGAAGGGGGCGGCGCGTGACAGTATCGGCGCGAACCGGGGGAACGTGATGCTGCTCAATCGACGGGCTTGGCTTGGGGGGCTGGCAGGTGCGGCGGTCGCCTTACCGGCGATGACACACGCGGCGACGATCGTCGCACCCGGGGCAACGCCGGCGTTCCGTGCGGCGGTCGATGCGCTCGCGGCGTTCGCCACGGCCGACCTCGCGGCGCAGGGCTTTCCCGGGATGACGGTGGCGGTGCGCGCCGCCGACGGGCAGACGGCGACGGTCGCGCTCGGCTATGCCGACATCGGCACGCGTACGCCGGTGACGCCCGACCAGCTGTTCCAGATCGGGTCGATCTCCAAGTCGTTCGTCGCGCTGGCGCTGTTCGCACTGGCGGGGCAGGGCAAGCTCGACCTCGACGCGCCCGCAGTGCGTGTCGTCCCCGAACTATGGCTCGCGGACCGGACCATCACGCTCGCGCAGATCCTCGCGCATTCGGCCGGGCTGCCCGACAATGCGCCGATCGTGCCCGACGTGCCCGGCGGTAGCTTGTGGTCGGCGACGCCGCCGGGCGCGCATTTTTCATACAGCAACGCCGGCTACGACATGCTCGCCTTCGTCGTCGAACGCGCGTCGGGCATGCGCTACGACCGCGCGCTGCAGGCCCTGGTCCTGACGCCCCTCGGGCTGGCGAGCGCGGTGCCGGTGATCCGTACCGCCGACCGCGCGCGCTACCCGCGGGGCTATGTCGGCTTTCGCGGCGACACCGCATGGTTCCCGCGCTCGCCGCTGGCCGAGGGGCCGTGGCTCGACATCGACCGCGCGGCGGGCTCGGTTGCGGCGACGAGCGCCGACATGCTGCGGTACATCGCCTTCCTCGGGCAGTTGGCGCAGGGGCGCGGGGCACCGCTGTTCTCCGACGATCTCGCCCGACGCTTCGCCACGCCGGTAATCGACACGACCGACTTCGGCACCGGCGCGCGCTACGGCAACGGGCTGGCGACGGTCGACCTCGACGCGTTGCCGACCTTCCACCACACCGGCGGGATGCTGCTGTTCAGCTCGGCGGTCTATGTCGACCGGGCGAGCGGCGCGGGCGTGTTCGCCAGCGTCAACGTCGGCGGCGAAGGGTATCGCCCGCGCGCCGTCGCGCAGTACGGGGTGCGCCTGCTCCGCGCGGTCGCGGCGGGAAGCGCGCTGCCGCCGCCGCCGCCGATCGTGGCGCTCGCTGCAATCGACGGTGCCGCCGACTTCGCCGGGCGCTATGTCGGCCCGGCGGGCGACGCGATGACGCTCGAGGCGAGCGGCGGGACGCTGACGCTGGTCGACGGCGGCCGGCGCGGACGGGTCAAGGCGGCCGCGCCCGGCGTCCTCGTCAGCGACCTGCCGGGCCGCGATCTTCACGCGCTCGAGTTCGTCGGCGCCAAGGGGCGGCGCGACCGGCTGTGGTACGGCAGCACGCTCTATGGCCGCGACGCGGCGGTCGCCCAGCCCGCGGTGCCGCCGGGGCTCGCCGCGCTCGCGGGCGTCTACCTGTCGAACGATCCGTGGGTCGGCGGGATCGAGGTCGTCACGCGCGGCGATGCGCTCGCGATGGACGGGGGCGGCGCGTTGACCCGTGCGGCCGACGGCAGCTGGCGGCTTGCCGAACTCGCCCGAGCGGCTATGGTTCGACAAGCCGATCGACGGGCGCCCGCAGCGCGCCAACCTGTCGGGGTCGATGATGCTGCGCTTTACGGCTTGAGGGGAGCAACACGATGATCGGCTATGCCAATGTCGGCACGAACGACCTCGCGCGGGCGACGGCGTTCTACGATGCGCTGTTCGCGACGATCGGCGTCGCGCGGCTGATGGAGTTTCCCACCGGCGCGGTCGCCTATGGCGCGAGCTGGACGACGCCGATGATCGCGGTCGGCCCGCCGCACAACGGCGAGCGCGCGACGCCCGGCAACGGGACGATGATCGCCCTCGTCATGGACGAGCGCGCGAAGGTCGACGCCCTCCACGCCACCGCGCTGGCGCTCGGCGGGACGGACGAGGGCGCGCCCGGCGTCCGCGGCGACGAGGGGCCGCAGGCGTTCTACGGCGCGTACTTCCGCGACCTCGACGGCAACAAGTTCTGCGCCTTCCGCGTCGGCCCTGCCTGAGCCGAGCGCCCGGCGGCGGCGGCCGGCGGCCGGCGCAAGCCCGTTGCCGCCGCCGCGCAATATTGCGATGAAGGCGGGCAACGTGGCGGCAGGGGATGCCCGTGTTCACCTACCTCCAGCACCTGCTCGGCGAGCGCGGGCTCGCGCCACACGGTTTCTGCCTGCTGTGGGATCCGGCGCTGATCTGGACGCACGTGATCTCGGACGCGCTCATCGGCGTGGCCTATTTCTCGATCCCGATCGCCATAGCCTCGTTCCTGACGCGCCGCCGCGACGTCGCCTTCAGCTGGGTCGTGTGGATGTTCGCCGCCTTCATCATGGCGTGCGGGACGACGCATTTCCTGTCGATCTGGACGCTGTGGAACCCCGATTACGGCGTCGAGGGGCTGGTCAAGGCGTTCACGGCGGCGGTGTCGGTGTTCACCGCGGTCGCCCTGTGGCCGCTGATCCCGCGTGCGATCGCGCTGCCGTCGCCGGCGCAGCTCCAGCGCGCCAACGATACGCTGTCGATGCGCATCGCCGAACGCGACGCCGCCCTCGCCGCGCTCGAGCGCGAGTCCGCCGAGCGGGCGCGCGCCGAGGACATGTTCCGGCAGGCGCAGAAGATGGAGGCGGTCGGCCAGCTGACGGGGGGCATCGCGCACGACTTCAACAACCTGCTGACGATCGTCGTCGCCAATCTCGACCGCATCGGCCGCCTTGCCGCGGCCGATGTCCGGCTCGACCGGCCGGTTGCCAACGCGCTTGCCGGGGCCGAGCGCGCGGTCGCGTTGACCCAGCAGCTGCTCGCCTTCTCGCGTCGCCAGCCGCTGATCGCCAGCGAGTGCGACCTCAACGCCGCCGTCGCCGACGTCCAAAGACTGATCGGCACGAGTCTCGGCGCAATCGACCTCGTGCTCGACCTCGCGCCCGACCTGTGGCGGGTCAACGTCGACATCAACCAGATCGAGAACGCGCTGCTCAACCTCGTTGTAAACGCTCGGGACGCGATGCCGGAGGGCGGCGCGGTCACCATCGCGACGCGCAACGTCGCCGACGCGATCGGCGAGGTCGTCGAAGTTGCCGTCGCCGACACCGGGATCGGGATGAGCGCCGAGGTGCTGGCCCATGCGTTCGAGCCGTTCTTCACCACCAAGGACGTCGGCAAGGGGACCGGGCTCGGGCTGTCCCAGGTCTACGGCTTCGTCAGCCAGTCGGGCGGGACGGTCGATATCGACAGCGCGGTCGGGCGCGGCACGACGATCCGCATCCGCCTGCCCCGCGCGGCGGCGCCCGCATCCCTGCACGGTGCCACGATCGCATCGCCGCGCGCGGCATGAACCCGACCGCGGCCTCGCGCGTTGGCGCGGCCATGCCGACCGTTTTGATCGTCGAGGACGAGGAGATGGTGCGCGAGGTCGCCGCCGCCGAGTTCGCGGACGCCGGATTTACCGTGATCGAGGCCGGGACCGGCGCTGTTGCGCTCGCACTGCTCGAAGGCGGCGCGGCAGTCGATCTGCTGTTCACCGACGTCCGCCTGCCCGGCGACATGGATGGCTGGGCGGTGGCGCGGCAGGCGCGGGCGCTCCATCCGGCGCTGCCGGTGATGTACGCCACCGGCTTTCCCGGCGACCGGCTGGCGATGGTCGAGGGCGGGCAGCTCGTCGGCAAGCCGTACCGCCTGCCGGTGATCGTCGCCCAGGCGCGCCGGCTGATCGATGGGCGTGGCGCGCTCGACTGATGCGGCAGCCGTTCACCGCAACCGATTGAAACCAAGGACTACCGATCTGCAGCGAGAGCATCGCACCCGCCGTCCGGCACCGGCCGCCGGGACGCCGCCGCGCGGCCGACGCCGCGCGCGGTCCGGGGCGCTACTCGCGCTGGTCGCGCTGGTCGGCGGCGGCTGTGCGACGCGGCCCGGCGGCGACGCGCGCGTCGTCTTCACGGCCGATCGGCTGATTGCGCAGTCGGCGCACGGCCGCGCTGGCCTGCACCGCCCCTTCACGCCCGGCACGCCCGTCCGCGTCGCCAGCGTGTCGAAGCTGGTCACCACCATCGGCGCGCTGCGGCTCGTCGAGGCCGGCACGCTCGACCTCGACGCCGACGTCTCGATCGCGCTCGGCTGGCGGCTGCGCAACCCGGCGTTCCCCACGGCACCGGTGACCCTGCGCCAGCTGCTGTCGCACACCTCGGGACTCGTCGACGCGGGCGAGAACTATGCCGTGCCGCTCGGCCAGCGGGTCCGCGACGCGATCCAGCCGGCGAACTGGAGCGGCCACGCGCCGGGGACGTGGTTCCACTACACGAACTTCAACTTCCCCGTCGTCGCCGAGGCGATGGAGGCGGCGAGCGGCGAGCGCTTCGACCGTCTGATGGCGCGGCTCGTCCTCGTGCCGCTCGGGATCGACGCGTGCTATAACTGGGCGACCTGCTCCGACGCCACGGTGGCCCGCGCCGCCGTGCTGACCGATGCGGCGGGTGTGCCGGTCAAGGACGATCTCGGCGGCATCCGGCCGCCGTGCGCCGGGGTCAACCGCGGCGCGGCGGCGTGTACGCTCGACGCGTATCGGCCCGGCGACAACGGCGCGCTGTTCAGCCCGCAGGGAGGCTTGCGCGTCAGCGCGACCGGCCTCGCACGGATCGGGCAGCTGTTGCTCGGCGACGGCACGGCGGGGGGCGTCCGCCTGCTCGCGCCCGCTACCGTCGCGCTGATGCAGACGCCGCAGTGGCGCTATGACGGGCACAACGGCGACAGCGAGGGCGGGGCGTACTGCGCCTACGGCCTCGGCGAGCAGCTGATCGGCCTCGTCCCCGGCTGCCGCGACGACCTGTTCGGCGACGCCCGGCCGCACGACGGTCACGCGGGCGAGGCGTACCACGTCCGCTCGGGACTGTGGCTCGACCGGGCGCGTCACAGCGGGGTCGCCTTCGTCGCAACCGCCGTCGCCGAGCCCGCGCCGCCGGCTGCCGACTCGGCGTTCACCGCCGTCGAACACGCGCTCGCCGTCGGGGCGAGTCGGCCGCGCTGACGCCGGGCGCAGCGGCCGGCGCGGCGCTTGGCGGCACCCTGTCGTCACGCCGCCGCAGCCTTGGCCGGCAAGCCATTGGAGTTGTTCAGCCACGTCCTGCGCTCATTTTCCGGCTTGTGCGACGATCGGTTTCGGGCACTATCTGTAGCCGGTAAGTCGGGGCTGAGCACAAGCGATGGTAGCGGGAGCCGATCCCGCCGCGCGCGTCCCATCCCGTCGGCCGGGAGAACGTAAAAAGAACATTGGCTTGGCGTGCGGGATCGGGGATGGTGTCGGCACCGGCCGCGCCGCCCGCGCCGGAGTGGAGCGAGAACGACGATGACCTTCAGCGATGCAGCGACGCTCGAGCGGCCCGAAGCCGACGCGACCGCCGTCGACCGACCGACGAGCGCGCCGGCCGCCAAGGCCGATCCGCGGGCCTCGAACGCGATCCTGCCGTGGGCCTTCCCGGTCACCGTCGACCGCAGCCGCGACGCGCTGCTGACCGACTTCGGCCGCGAGACGCTCAAGGACCGCTACCTGCTGCCCGGCGAATCGTATCAGGACCTGTTCGCCCGCGTCGCCGCCGCCTATGCCGACGATGCCGACCACGCGCAGCGGCTGTACGACTATATCTCGAAGCTGTGGTTCATGCCGTCGACCCCGGTGCTGTCGAACGGCGGCACCGGGCGCGGCCTGCCGATCTCGTGCTACCTCAACAGCGTCGGCGACAGCCTCGACGACATCGTCGCGACGTGGAACGAGAACGTCTGGCTGGCGGCGCGCGGCGGCGGCATCGGCACCTACTGGGGCCATGTCCGCGGCATCGGCGAGCCGGTCGGGCTCAACGGCAAGACCAGCGGCATCATCCCCTTCGTCCGCGTCATGGACAGCCTCACGCTGGCAATCAGCCAGGGGTCGCTGCGCCGCGGCTCGGCGGCGGTCTACCTCGACATCAACCACCCCGAGATCGAGGAATTCCTCGAGATCCGCAAACCGAGCGGCGACTTCAACCGCAAGGCCTTGAACCTCCACCACGGCGTCCTCGTCACCGACAAGTTCATGGAGGCCGTCCGCGCCGGCAGCGAGTGGCAGCTGGTCAGCCCGAAGACCGGCGACGTCCGCGCCACCGTCGACGCGCGCGGCCTGTTCACCAAGCTCGTCGAGACGCGGCTGGCGACCGGCGAGCCGTACATCGTCTTCATCGACCACGTGAACGACGCCATGCCCAAGCACCAGCGCGACGTCGGCCTGCGCGTCTCGACGTCGAACCTGTGCAGCGAGATCACGCTGCCGACCGGGCGCGACCAGTACGGCCGCGACCGCACCGCGGTCTGCTGCCTGTCGAGCCTCAACCTCGAAATGCTGGGACGACTGGCAGGGCAACCGCGCCTTCATCGAGGACGTCATGCGCTTCCTCGACAACGTGCTGAGCGACTATATCGCCCGCGCCGAGCCCGGCATGGAGCGCGCCGCCTATGCCGCGATGCGCGAACGCTCGGTGGGCTTCGGCGTCATGGGGCTCCACAGCTTCTTCCAGGCGCGCGGCATCGCGTTCGAGGGCGCGATGG
>CAWBNV010000003.1:0-101823 GCA_963790285.1 uncultured Alphaproteobacteria bacterium | reverse complement strand
CCGAGCGGGCGACGACGCGGCTGCTGGCGATCGACATCCAGGTCGGGCGGACGGGACAGCTGACCCCGGTTGCGCGGCTCGAGCCGGTCGGTGTCGGCGGCGTTATCGTCACCAATGCGACGCTCCACAACGAGGACGAGATCGTCCGCAAGGATGTCCGTGTCGGCGACACGGTCGAGTTGCAGCGCGCCGGTGACGTCATCCCCCAGATCCTTGGCCCGATACTAGATGGCAGCCCACGCGGCGATGTCTTTGTCTTTCCACACACCTGCCCGGCGTGCGACAGCCTTGCGGCGCGCGAAGCGGGTGAAGTCGCGCGACGCTGCACCGGCGGGCTGATCTGTCCGGCACAGCGGGTCGAGCGCCTCCGCCACTTCGTGTCACGGCGCGCGTTCGATATCGAGGGGCTCGGGGCCGAGCGGATCGAACTGTTCGTCGGTGACGACCTGATTGCGACGCCTAGCGATATCTTCCGACTGAAAGAGCACCGCGACGCGCTCGTTGCCCGGCGGGGCTTCGAGGTCGCCTCCGTCGACAAGCTGCTGGCAGCGATCGAGGCGCGCCGCCGCATCGCGCTCGACCGCTTCCTGTTCGCGCTCGGCATCCGCCACGTCGGTGAGACGACGGCGCGCGATCTTGCCCGCGCCTACCGCAGCTATGCGGCATTCGCAGTGCGCGTCGAGGCGGCGCTCGCCGTCCGCGCGGCACCGGCGGCGATCGGTGAGAGCGACGAACGGCTGCGGACGCGGCGCGCTGCCGAGCTTGCGGCGGTGTTCGGCGTCGGTGGTGTCGGCCCGGAGGTAGCCGCGGCGATTGCCGACTTCTTCGCCGAACCGCACAACCGCGATCTGGTCGGGGACCTGCTCGGACAGGTTGAGGTCGTCGATATGGCGATCGCCCAGCAGCAGTCGCAAGTGACGGGGAAGACGGTTGTTTTCACCGGCACGCTGGAGACGATGAGCCGCGACGAGGCGCGGGCGCAGGCCGAGCGGCTGGGGGCGCGCGTCGCCGCCTCCGTCAGCGCCAAGACCGATCTCGTCGTTGCCGGTCCAGGGGCGGGGGCGAAGGCGTCGAAGGCGGCGGCGCTCGGCATCGTGGTGGTTGACGAAGCCGGGTGGCAGGCGATCGTCGCCGCGGCCAACTAGGGCCGGCGGCTCAGGACCAGCGTCGGCCACTCGTCGGCGTCGACTTGGTCGAACAGGCGGCAGCCACGGTTGACATAGGCGGCGGCGACGGCGCGCGCCTGTCCGGTGAGCAGTCCGGCAAGGACGAGCACGCCGCCAGGCGCAAGCGCTGCCGTCACGGGTTGCGCCATTGCAATAAGTGGCCCGGCTAAGATGTTGGCCGTGATCAGGTCGAAGGGTCCGCGCAGCCGCGGGTGTGCCGCGCCAGTGGCAATGACGAGGTCGATCTGGCCGGGTCCGCGCCCGCGACCGACGCCGTTGGCTCGGAGGTTGGCGCGGGCGACGACGACGGCGACAGGATCGATGTCGCCGGCGACGATGCGCGCCCGCGGCCACCGCCTGGCCGCGGCGAGGGCGAGAACGCCGGTACCGGTGCCGAGATCGGCGATGTTGTCAAAGCGATGCCGGCGATGGAGACGGTCGAGCGCGATAAGGCAGCCGCGCGTGGTGAAGTGCTGTCCGGTACCGAAGGCGAGCCCCGCCTCGATGCTCAGCCCGAGGTCGCCCGGGCGGACGGCAGCTCCATGAGCAGCAGAGTGTACGACGAAGCGCCCGGCGCGAACCGGCGCGAAGCCCGACTGGCTGAGCGTCACCCAATCGGCATCGGCGATGCGCTCGACAACTGCTGCCGAACCAGCAGAGGGGGCGAGCGCATGCAGCGCATCGACGTCGGCGGCGGTGGGCAAGGCATTGAAATAGGCGGTCAGCGTCCACGCATCGGGCTGTGCCGGGTCGGGCTCGTCGGTGAGCAGCGTGGGCGGGTCGGGGTGGTCGGCGAAGGCGTCGCTCAGGGGCAGCGCCTCGGCCTCGGCGCGGGTGCACGGCAGGCGGACGCGCCAGGTTTCGGCAACGCTCACAACGGCCTAGCGGACATAGCTGGCGCCGTTCAGATCGAGGACGGCCCCGGTCAGCGACGGCGGCGCGTCGAGGGCGAGCCAGCGGATCGTCTCGGCGACCTCCGCGACGCTCGCGACGCGGCCGAGCGGAATGTCGGCGAGCAGCTTCTCGCCGCCGCGGGAGGCGAGGTAATCCTCGGCCATGCCGGTCATCGTGAACCCCGGAGCGACAATGAAAGCAAGAATGTTTTCAGCGGCATAGGCACGTGCGATCGTCCGCGTCATGGCGACCATGCCGGCTTTCGCGGCGGCGTAGTGCCAGTGGTTGGGGGAGTCGCCGCGGAAGGCGGCGCGCGAGGCGACGTTGACGATGCGGCCGCCGCCCGTCTCCCTGAAATGCAGGACGGCGCGGCGCGACAGGTCGGCGGCGGCCTGGAGGTTGATCGCCAGCGAACGCTGCCAGACGCGGCTCCACTCGGCGTCGTCCGCCTGTAATTTCAACACCTTCGAACACCCCGGCGTTGTTGACGAGGACGTCGATTCGCCCCCCGGCGCGGCCGAGCGCGGCCTGCCACAGCCGGTCGCCGGCCCCCGGTTCGGCAAGGTCGGCCCCAATCGTATCGGCGCTGTCGCGACTGCCATGGCCGATCACCGTGACCCCCGCGCCGTGCAGCGTCGTGCGCACGGCCGTGCCGATGCCGCGGGTGGTACCGGTCACGAGGATGTTGGTCATGGATCGCGTCATGCCGCGTCGCGCGACCACCCGCAACCGCGCTCGGCAGCGGCGAAACCAATATCCCGGCAACGGGTTCTCGCGGCATGGCGAAGCGCGGCTTTCTCCACGACAACAGCCTGTCGATCACGTTGTTCTCGCTGTTCGCCGTGACGCTCGTCGGGCAGGCAGTGACCGGGGTACGCTCGTACAACGGCGCGCAGGCGGCAGCGCACCTGCCGACGGTCGGACTCGGGGCCTATCTCGGTACCGGCAACTTCCTCGATGGCGTCCTCAGCAACTGGCAGGCGGCGATCCTCCAGCTCGCGGTCCTGATCGCGCTCGGCCCGGTTCTGCGGCAAAAGGGCGCGACGCACTCGCGCGGGATCGACGATCCGGGCGAGCCGATCCGTCACGACATTCCGTGGACCACCCGCCATTCGATGTCGCTCGCCTTTCTCGCCGGGTTCGTCGTCACTTTCGCGCTCCACGCGGTGTTCGGATCGTGGAAGTACAACGAGGACCAGGCGCTCCAGCACCTGCCGGCGACCGGCATCGGCGACTTCGTCCAGACGAGCGGCTTCTGGTTCAGTGTCTTCCAGTGCTGGGAGGCGGAGTTCGCCGTGCTCGGCCTCTACGTCATCGCCAGCATCTACCTGCGCGAGGAGGGGTCGCCCGAATCGAAGCCGGTCGAGGCGAGCGACGACGACACCGGTGAGGTCGACGACAAGTAGCCCGATTGCCGCCCGCGCGGCGGCGGCCTAGGCTTTGGCACCTGGAGCCGGGAGAACGTCATGGACGGCTGGGTGTCGGTGCGGGCGCGGGTCAAGGCGTTCGTCGAAGAGCGCATCTACCCGGCCGAGGCGGTGCTTGACCACGGGGACCCGGTCGAGGCGCGGGCGGTGCTCGCCGGGCTGATGGCCGACGCCAAGGCGGCGGGTCTGTGGGCGCTCGGCCATCCGACGAGCATCGGCGGTCAGGGGATGCCGTTCCTCGACTATGTCCACGTCAACGAGGTCGTCGGGCGCTCCACCCATGCGATGGTCGCGCTCGGCACGCACTCGCTCCAGGACGCGCTGATGCTCGACCGCTATGCTGCGCCCGAGTGGCGGGCGAAATACCTGCTGCCGCTCGTCGCCGGCGACATCTTCCCGAGCTTCGCGATGACCGAGCCGGAGATCGCGTCGAGCGACCCGACGCAGCTGCAGACGACGGCGAGGCTGGTCGAGCACTCGGGCGGCGATTACTGGGTCATCCGCGGGCGCAAGTGGTTCACCACCGGCGCGGCGGGGGCCGCGTACACCACCGTCATGTGCCGGACCGAAGACGCGACCGCACCGACGCATGCGGCCTTCTCGATGATCGTCGTGCCGACCGATACGCCGGGCTACACCATCGTCCGCGACACGCCCGTGCTCGGGCTGCGCCACGGGCTCAGCGGGCATTACGAGGTCGCTTACGACGACGTGCGGGTGCCGGCGGCGAACCTGCTCGGGCCGCGGGGGCAGGGGTTCGCCATCGCCCAGATGCGGCTCGGGCCGGGACGCATCTTCCACTGCATGCGCTGGCTGGGGCAGGCGCAGCGCGCGTTCGACCTGATGTGCCGGCGGCTCCACGAGCGCAGCGCCGGGCGGCGAGCGGCTCGCCGACAAGCAGCTGATGCAGGCCTTCGTCTTCGACAGCGCCGCCGAGATCCAGGCGGCGCGGCTGCTGACGCTCGATGCCGCGGCAAAGCTCGACGCGGGCAGCGACGCGCGCGTCGAGATCGGGCTGATCAAGGTCGTCGGCGCGCGGATGCTCCACAACGTCGTCGACCGCGCGGTGCAGGTGTTCGGCGCGAAGGGGCTGACCGACGATACGCCGCTGTCGATCATGTACCGCCATGCCCGCGAGGCGCGGATCTACGACGGCCCCGACGAGGTCCATGTGACGAGCGTCGGGAAACGGCTGCTGCGCGCCTATGCCGGCAACGGACCGGGGGTCGACTTCGGCAGTGGGTGACGATCGGGGAGGGTGTACAACGTCGCCCCATCGGGTAAGTTCCCGACATAAATCGGGTGTTGTTTCAGTCCGTTGCGTTGTCGGAACGATCTACACCTCGGTATGTGTCGGTATCCTTTACACATTGCTACGTCGGGCACGGTGTCGGAATGGCGACGCCGTCCGATTGCAATGACTTACAATGTTGGCACGGAGCTTGCTTGATCCTTGTCAGGAGTATTGAGCGCTCCGCTTTGTCGAAGGAACTTTTTCTGTGAAACTATCGCGTTCCATTCTCGCCTTCACCGCCCTCGTCTCGGTGGCTGGCGCTGCCAGCGCTGTGGTCGTCCCGGGCGTGTACAACACCGGCCTCGGCGTCGGTGGTGTCGCGCTTCCCGGCGGCGACGGTCAGGTCGATGCCAACTACGTCATCGTCTCGACCAACAACCCGCTCGCGACGGTCGGTGCCCACGCGCTGACCTATTACAACCCCGCCTATCTGCAGGACGGTCCGCTGTCGCGCATCGTCAATGCGACGGGTGACGGCCAGGGTTCGGCAGGCACCGTCACGACGTTCGAAACGACGTTCAGCCTTGCCGGCTACGACTCGACCAACGCGACGCTCTCCGGCCAGTCGCTGTTCGACAACTTCGGATCGATCTTCCTCAATGGCAACCGTCGGCGGGGCCGATCACCGGCTTCGGCACCCTGGCGCCGTTTGGCACCAACGCGAACTTCTTCGTCGCCGGCCTCAACAAGCTCGATTTCGTCGCTGACAACCAGGGCGGTCCCGAGGCTTTCCAGGTCGCCGGTCTGACGGTGACGGCCGCCCCGACCGGTCGCGGTGCCCGAAGCCGCGACGTGGGCGATGATGGTCGCGGGCTTCGGCCTCGTCGGCGTCAGCGTTCGCCGGCGCTCGCGCAACACCGTCGCCGCCTAACCGCGACGACGTCGAACGGAATGGGGCGTCGCGCTGGTCGCGGCGCCCTTTTCTTTGGTACGATCGGCGCATGACGGTCGATCCCGCCGCCCTTGCCGCCCTGCTGCGCCGCGCGACCGACGAGCCGGTGACGGTCGCTGCGATCACGATGCTGTCGGGCGGAGCGTCGTCGGCGACCTTCGCGGTCGACGCGACCCGCGCCGGCGCGGCGTGGCCGCTGATCTTCCAGCGCGGCTCTTGTGGCGGCGGGATGGCCAAGACGGTGCAGGCCGAGCTCCAGCGCATCGCCGGTTCGGCAGGCGTCCCGGTCGCCGACGTCGTCGCCGTCGCCGAGCCGCGCGACGCGCTGGGCGACAGCTTCGTCATGGCGCGCGTCGCCGGTGAAAGCCTCGCCCCCAAATGGCTGCGCGGCGAGCCCTTCGCCGCCGCCCGCTCGGCGCTGACCGGGCAGTGTGCCGCCGCGCTCGCTGCACTGCACGCCGTCCCACTCGCCGCCGTCGGCCGACTGCCGTTGCCCGGCGGGTCGGCGCGCGAGCAGAACGCGCGCCTGTTCGACCATTACCGCGGCTTCGGCGTCGACGAGCCCGTTTTCGATCTCGCCTTCGCGTGGCTCGCCGAACGGCTGCCCGACGACCCGCCGAGCGTCGTCTGCCACGGCGACTTCCGCAGCGGCAACTTCATCGTCGGCCCCGACGGCCCGCAGCAGGGGCTCCGCGCGGTGCTCGACTGGGAGCTCGCGCACCTCGGCGACCGCCACGCCGACCTCGGCTGGCTGTGCGTCAACGCGTGGCGCTTCGGGGTGTGGCGCAAGCCGGTCGGCGGGTTCGGCGAGCGCGCCGAGCTTTATGCCGCCTACGCCGCCGCCGGCGGGGCGGCGGTCGATCCCGCGCCGCGCGCACCTGTTCGAGGTGTTCGGCACGCTGAAATGGGGCGTGTCGTGCCTCCAGCTCGCCGACGACCATGGCTCGGGGCGGGTGCGGTCGGTCGAACGCGCGGCGATCGGGCGGCGGGTCAGTGAGGTCGCCGCCGACCTGCTCCACCTGATCGGCTGCGGGAGTATCTGATGGCGCCGACCCCGACGACGACCGAGCTGGTCGCCGCCGTCCGCGAATTTGTCACCGGGCTGCGCCTCGAGGGGCGCGACGCATTCCATGCCAAAGTCGCGGCGAACGTACTGGCGATCGTCGAGCGCGAGCTGGCCGCGGCGGCACCGCTGGCAACGGGGCCGCTGGCGGCGTTCGCGCGCGACGAGGCGGCGCTGTGCGCGGCGATCCGCGCCGGCACGCTCGACGCGGCGACCCCCGGGCTGCTCGCCGCGCTGACGACGGCGACGCTTGCCCGGCTGGCGATCGACAACCCGCGCTATCCGACGCTGGCGCGGCTCGCCGAGGCGGCCGCACCCACCGCCGATGCCGCAGTGCGGCGATGAACGGTTGCACGGTGCGGCCAAGGGGTTAAACCGGCGACGAACCCGCCCGAGGATTTCGATGGCCACCGCCCGACCCCGCGTCCGTCCCCTGTCGCCGCACCTGTCGATTTGGAAATGGCGGGTCCACATGCTGGTGTCGATCCTCCACCGCGCGACCGGCAATGCGATGGCGTTCGGCGCCGTCGTCCTGTTCCTGTGGTGGCTCGTCGCCGCCGCGAGCGGGCCGGCGGCGTATGCCACCTTCTACGGCGCCGCGACCGGCTGGTTCGGCATCGTCGTCGGCGTCGGCTTCACGTGGGTATTCTTCCAGCACATGGCGAACGGCATCCGCCACCTCGTGATGGACACGGGCTCGGCGCTCGAAATCCACGCGAGCAAGATCTTCGCCATCGGCACGCTCGTCGCCGCACCGCTGGCGACTGCGGTCGTGTGGGGCGCCGTCCTGCTGACCAAGGGGATCTGACGATGGGCACGGGAACCGATATCGGCCGCGTCCGCGGGCTGGGCGCGGCGAAGTCGGGCGTCGGCCACTGGTGGCACCAGCGGGTGACCGCGGTCAGCAACATCGCGCTGATGCTGTGGTTCGTCGCCTCGCTCGTCCGCCTGCCGGCGCTCGACTATGCGACCGTCGTCGGCTGGCTGCGGCAGCCTGTCGCTGCGATCCCGATGCTCCTTCTCATCGTCTCGGTCTTCTATCACTTCCGGCTGGGCGTGCAGGTGTTCATCGAGGATTACCTGCACCACGAAGGGACGAAGCTGCTGGCCCTCCTCGCGCTCAATTTCTACGCGCTCGGCGGGGCGGCGGCGGCGGTCTTCGCCGTGTTCAAGATCGCGTTCGGAGCCTGATAAATGGCCGAAGCCTATAAGATCATCGATCACAGCTACGACGCGGTCGTCGTCGGCGCCGGCGGCAGCGGCTTGCGCGCGGCGATGGGCATCGCCGAGACGGGCCTGAAGGTCGCGTGCATCACCAAGGTCTTCCCGACCCGGTCGCACACCGTCGCGGCGCAGGGCGGGATCGCCGCCAGCCTCGGCAACATGGGCCCCGACCACTGGCAGTGGCACATGTACGACACGGTCAAGGGCAGCGATTGGCTCGGCGACCAGGACGCCATCGAGTACCTGTGCCGCGAGGCGCCCAAGGCGGTCTATGAGCTCGAGCATTTCGGGGTGCCGTTCAGCCGCACCGAGGAAGGCAAGATCTACCAGCGCGCGTTCGGCGGGATGACCCAGAACATGGGCGAGGGGCCGGCGGCGCAGCGGACCTGCGCGGCGGCCGACCGCACCGGCCACGCGATGCTCCACGCGCTCTACCAGCAGAGCCTGAAGCACGACACCGACTTCTACATCGAATACTTCGCCATCGACCTCATCATGGACGGCGGCGAGTGCAAGGGCGTCATCGCCATGTGCATGGAGGACGGCAGCATCCACCGCTTCCGGTCGCACGCCGTGGTGCTCGCCACCGGCGGCTACGGGCGCTGCTATTTCTCGGCGACGAGCGCGCACACCTCGACCGGCGACGGCGGCGGGATGGCGATCCGCGCCGGCGTGCCGATGCAGGACATGGAGTTCGTCCAGTTCCACCCGACCGGCATCTACGGCGCCGGCGTCCTCATCACCGAGGGCGCGCGCGGCGAGGGCGGGTACCTGACGAACAAGGACGGCGAGCGCTTCATGGAACGCTACGCCCCGTCGGCCAAGGATCTCGCGTCACGCGACGTCGTCAGCCGCTCGATGGCGATGGAGATCCGCGAAGGGCGCGGCGTCGGCGCCGAGGGCGACCACATCAACCTCCACCTCAACCACATCGACCCGGCCGTCCTCCACGAGCGCCTGCCGGGGATCAGCGAGACGGCGAAGATCTTCGCCGGCGTCGACGTCACCAAGCAGCCGATCCCGGTGACGCCGACGGTCCACTACAACATGGGCGGCATCCCGACGAACTATCACGGCGAGGTCGTGACGCTGAAGGACGGCGACCCCGACTCGGTCGTGCCCGGCCTGTTCGCGGTCGGCGAGGCGGCGTGCGTCTCGGTCCACGGCGCGAACCGGCTTGGGTCAAACAGCCTGATCGACCTCGTCGTCTTCGGGCGCGCGACGGCGCACCGCGTCGGCGCGACGGTCAAGCCGTTCACCAAGCATGCGCCGCTGCCCAAGGACAATGCCGACTTCGCGCTCGGCCGGCTCGACGGCTACCGCTTTTCCAAGGGCGGGTCGCCGACGGCGGCGGTGCGCGCGGCGATGCAGAAGACGATGCAGGCGAACGCCGGCGTCTTCCGCACCAGCGAGGTGCTGTCCGAGGGTCAGCGCAAGATCGACGCCGTCTACCAGCAGATGGCCGACATCGGCATCGCCGACCGCAGCCTCGTGTTCAACACCGACCTGATCGAGACGCTCGAGCTCGACAACATGATCGGCCAGGCGGTGTTGACGATGCACATGGCGGCCAACCGCCACGAGAGCCGCGGCGCGCACATGCACGAGGACTTCCCCAAGCGCGACGACGACAAATGGATGACGCACAGCCTCGGCTGGTTCCGCGACGGCGGCGTCCGCCTCGATACGCGCCCGGTCCACAGCTACACGCTAAGCGACGAGATCGCGTACATCAAACCGAAGGCGCGGGTCTATTGAGGCTCGTTACGCTCCGCAGGCGATGACCGCCTTGCCGATCAGCGTGCCGTCGGCCATCGCCGCGAAGGCGCGGTCGGCCTCCTCGAGCGGGACGCGGCAGCCGATGTGCGGGCGCAGCGCGATGGCGAGCGCGTCGATCGCGGCGAGGTTCTCAGCGCCGGCGGCGGGATCGCGGCGGGCGAACTCGCCGGCGCGGACGCCGATGACCGACAGCTCGCGCGCCGTCAGGTCGGCGGTGGCGACCGGCGCGATGCCGCCGACGAAGCCGACGACGAGGTAGCGCCCGCCGCGGACGAGTGCCGCGAGCAGCGCTGCCGTCGACGGGCCGCCGACGGGATCGAAGACAAGGTCGCACGGCGGCAGCGCGGGGGCCTGGCCGCGGCGCGCGACGATCGCGCCGACCGCCCCTGCGGTGACCGCGGCGGTCGCCTTTTGCGGGGTCGAGGCGAGGCCGGTGACGCTCGCCCCCAGCGCCGTTGCCAGTGCCACCGCCGCCAGCCCGGTACCGCCGGCGGCCCCGGCGACGAGGACGCGCTCGCCACCGACCAGCCCGCCGCGGCGGACGAGCGCGACATAGGCGGTCAGCGCGGCGACGGTGAAGCCCGCGCCCTCGGCGAGCGACAGGCCGACCGGGCACGGGCGAACGGCAGCGGCGGGAACGGTGACGCGCTCGGCGAGCAATCCGCTACGGGCGCCGACGACGACGCAGCGCCCGACCAGACCCGGGTCGACGCCGTCGCCGACGGCGATCACCGTGCCCGAACCCTCGACCCCGGGCGTGAACGGCAGCGGCGGCGCATATTGGTAGCGCCCGGCGAGCATCAGCACGTCGGGGTAGTTGAGCCCGGCGTAAGCGACGGCGACGGTCACCTCGCCCGGCCCCGGCGGCGACGGCTCGGGGGCGTCGGCGGTAACGACCAGACCCGACCGGTCGTCGCTAAGCCGCTGGCAGATCATCGCGCGCATCCCGCCGCTTGGCGGGAGGGCGCCGCCTGTGTCAAGCTGCCGCAAAATAGGCGAAGGGGAGGGACGATGCCGAGCCTCGGCGAGGTGTTCGAGCGGGTGACGGCGGCGGTTCCGGCCGGCGATCCGGCGCTGATCCACGACGGCCGCGTGACGACGTGGGGCGACTTCGCCCGGCGCACCGACGCGCTCGCCGCGTCCTTCCTCACCGGCGGAGCGCGCGCGGGCGATAAGGTCGCGTTGCTGCTGCGCAATGGCCCGGCCTATGCCGAGGTGACGGTCGCGGCGCTCAAGGCGCGGCTGGTCCACGTCAACGTCAACTATCGCTACACCGGCGACGAGCTGTGCCACATCCTCGCCGACAGCGACGCGACCGTCCTCGTCCATGATCCCGAGTTCGCCGATATCGTCGCGGGGCTGCGCCCGCGCCTGCCGCTGCTCGCGCAGGTTTACGCCGTCGGCCCCGGCTACGAGGCGGCGGCGACGAGCGGGCGGACCTTGCCGCCGCAGGACCATAGTCCCGACGACCTGCTGTTCATCTATACCGGCGGGACGACCGGCGCGCCGAAGGGCGTGATGTGGGCGCAGGGCGACCTGTGGGTGCTGATGGGCGGCGGCTCGCCGATCGGGGAGCCGCCGCTGGCGTCGGTCGACGACCTGCTCGCCCGCATCGTCGCGGGCACCGGGCGGCAGCGCAGCCTCGTCCTGCCGCCGCAGATGCACGGGACCGGCTTTCTGACGACGCTGAGCACGCTCGCTCGCGGCGGCTGCGTCGTTACCCTGCCGGCGTTCGACCCTGCCGCCGCGCTCCGGGCCTGTGCCGAGGTCCGCCCCGACGCGGCGGTGATCGTCGGCGACGCCTTCGCCCGGCCGCTGCTCGCCGCGCTCGATGCCGGGCTGGGGACCATCGATTCGCTGGCGACGATGCTGTCGTCGGGGACGATGTGGTCGCCCGAGGTCAAGGCCGGGCTGCTCCGACACAATCCCCGCCTGCTCCTGATGGACGCGCTGAGCTCGTCGGAGAAGTCTCGGCATCGGCGTCGCCGTGACCAGCGCCGCGACGGCGGGGGCGGCGACGCGCTTCACCGCCGGGCCCGAGACGATCGTCGTCGACGAGACGCTGCAACCGCTCGGCCCCGGCGGCACCGGGCGGTTGGCGCGCGGGGGCATGAACCCGGTCGGCTACTACAAGGACCCGGTGAAGTCGGCCGCCACGTTCCCGACGATCGGCGGCAAGCGCTATTCGGTCGCGGGCGACTGGGGCACGGTCGAGGCCGACGGGTCGATCACCCTGCTCGGGCGCGGCAGCCACTGCATCAACACCGGCGGCGAGAAGGTCTTCCCCGAGGAGGTCGAGGAGGCGCTGAAGACCCACGCCGGGGTCGACGACGCGCTCGTCTTCGGCGTGGCGGACACCAGGTGGGGGCAGGCGGTCACCGCCGTCGTCGCCGGGGCCGGAGCGGCCGAGGCCGACCTGATCGCCCACGTCCGGGCCACGCTCGCCCCGTACAAGGCCCCCAAGCGCATCGTCCGCGTCGCGGCGGTGCCGCGGGCGCCGAACGGGAAGGCCGACTATGCCGCCGCGCGGGCGCTCGCCGGCGCTTAAGTTCACCCAAACGGCGCGAAATCCGCCGAATCGTTGAACTTAAGCGGGTTACTTCTTGCCGAGCCCGAACGCCGAGAAGCGCTTGTTGAAGCGTGCGACCTGGCCGCCGGCGTCGAGCATCTTGCCCGCGCCGCCGATCCACGCCGGGTGCGAGGTCGGATCGATGTCGAGCGCCATCGTGTCGCCCTCCTTGCCCCACGTCGACCGCGTCTGGAACTTCGTCCCGTCGGTCATGGTGACGTTGATCATGTGATAGTCGGGGTGGATGCCGGGCTTCATGGTCGCGTCCTGTCGTTGCCGACTGGTTCCGACCAGCCGATTTGAGCGGGAGCGCTTACAGGGCAGGGCCCTACATTGCAAGGTCATGGCCAAGCGGCGCCGCTGTGTTCGGACGCGCCGTTCGCCGGTCGTCAATAGCCTTCACCGGCAATTGTCCGCGACCGACTGCGCGCCTGACCGAACGATACCCAGCTATTCGCCCGGGGGATCAAGGGTGGAGCAGACGGCGATGTCGATCACGGGCAGGCGGGTGGCGATGATGGCAGCGGCGATCGCCGCGGTCGGTCCGGCGGCGGCGCACGCTACCGACTTCGTCGTGACGGCCGTTTCGGATCACCCGACCGTCAGCGACGGAAACACCCAGTTCACCGCGGGGACGCGGACGTCCTCGATCGCCGACGTCGACGGTTCGGCGAGCGCGTCGGCGACCGCCTTTGGCGGCCAGTATGTCGCCGCGTCGGCGCGGGTGGCTATGGCTCGTATCAAACCGGGTCGATCGCGGTGAGCGGATGGCTCGACCCCGTCATCACCATCGACGCCGGGTTCCTCGCCGCCGACCCCGGTTATGCGCTGTCGTTCAGCGACGGCATCACCAACCCGGCGCCTGGCGTACCCGAGCCGACGACGTGGGCGATGATGCTCGTCGGCTTCGGCGGACTGGGCTGCCTCCTGCGCCGCCGCCGGGTCGCGCTCACCGCCTGAACTGCTCGGCCCGCCGGTCGCTCATCGCGATTCCGAGCGAACGGCGTTGCCGGCTTAACCTCGCCATCGATCCTGTGGCATAGCGCCGGCGTGCCCGTTCGCTTCCACCTTGTTGCCGTCGCCGCCGCTGCCACGGCGATCGCCGGGGCCGCCGCGCAGGAAGCGCCGCCGGCAAGGGGCGCCGCGCCGGTCGCCGCGATCACGACCGAGCAGGCCGCGGGAAGCATCGCCGGACCGCCCGCCCGCGACGCCGACTTCGCAGCGTGGCTCGCCGGCTTCCGGGCCAGCGAAGCCGCCAAGGGGGTCGCCCCCGCGGCGCTCGACGCCGTCCTCGACGGGTTGCGCTACTCGCCGCGGGTCGTCGAGCTCGACCGCGCGCAGCCCGATACGGGCCTGCGGTCGGCCAGTTTCGCCGCCTACGCCGAGCGTCACCTCGATCCGGTTCTCGTCGCACGCGGGCGCAGCATCCATGCCGCGCTCGCCGCCGATCTTGCGCGCGACGAGGCGGAAACCGGTGTCCCGGCGGCGATCGTCCTCGGCATCTGGGGGATGGAATTGAGCTACGGCGTCGTCACCGGCACGTTCGATGTCCCGCGCAGCCTCGCCACGCTCGCGTTCGACGGGCGGCGACGCGAGCTGTTCACCCGCGAACTCGACGCCGTCGTCCAGATCGTCGCGCGCGGCGGGATCGACCGCTCGCGCCTGACGGGATCGTGGGCGGGCGCGATGGGGCAGCCGCAGTTCCTGCCGTCGACCTATCTCGCCTATGCCCGCGACGGCGACGGCGACGGGCGCGCCGACATCTGGACGTCGCGCGCCGACGTCGCCATGTCGGTCGCGACCAAGCTCGCCGCCGATGGCTGGCGGCGTGGCGCGGGGTGGGGGATCGAGGTCGCCGTGCCCCCCGATCTCGACCGCGCCCGCGTCCGCAACCTCGTCGCTCCGGCGACGTGCGTTCGGGTGTTCGAGAAGCACAGCCGCTGGCTGACGGTGGCCGAGTGGCGTGCGCTCGGGCTGGCCCCGCTCGCAGGCGGGGCGTGGCCCGCCGACGCGGCATTGGCGACCCTCGTCGAGCCCGACGGGCCGGGGGGCAGAGCGTTCCTGACGCTTGGCAATTATCGCGCGCTGCTCGGCTACAACTGTTCGAACCTCTACGCGCTGACGGTCGGATTGCTGAGCGATGCGCTGCGCTAGGGCGAGCCTCGCGCTGCTCGTTGCCGGCTGCGCGGCGCATGGACCCCCGCCGCGCCCGGCTCCGGCCTTGGCGGCCCACCGGCCCGCCCGCCCCGGCGTGCCGAACCCCGACCGCGTCAAGATCGGCCAGCCCTATTTCGTCATGGGCCACTGGTACACGCCCGCTGACGACCGCAACTACGACGTCACCGGCATCGCCAGCTGGTACGGCCCGGGTTTCCACGCGCTGGCGACGGCGAGCGGCGAGAGATACGACCAGGACGGGATCTCGGCGGCGCACAAGACGCTGCCGCTGCCGTGCTTCGTCGAAGTGACCAACCTCGACAATGGCCGCGTCCTGACCGTCCGCATCAACGACCGCGGTCCGTTCGTCGACGGGCGGATCATCGACCTGTCGCGGAAAAGTGCGCAGTTGCTCGGCGTCGACCGGCCGGGGACGGCGCATGTCCGCGTCCGCCGCGTGTACCCCGATAGCGCGGCAGGTCGCCGCGCTCGCCCCGCCGCCGGCTCCGCCACCGCCGCCGCTGGTCGTCGCCGCCGCGCCGGTCGCCGCCGCCGAGCCGGGCGCGGCCCCGGGGACGCTGTTCATCCAGGTCGCCGCGGTGAGCGACGCCGGGCGTGCCGAATGGCTCAAGGGCTTCCTCGTCACCTTCGCCCCGACCGCGGTCGAGCGTTCGCCCGGTGGGCTG
Organism: uncultured Alphaproteobacteria bacterium; assembly: GCA_963790285.1. Lineage (GTDB taxonomy): Bacteria > Pseudomonadota > Alphaproteobacteria > Sphingomonadales > Sphingomonadaceae > Polymorphobacter_B. Next base: position 86,672 of record CAWBNV010000003.1, on the reverse strand, counting down.
TGGCGCGTCCGCCTCGGCCCATTCGCGAGCACCGAGGCGGCGACGCCGATACTGGCGCAGGTGCGGGCGGCGGGCTACACCGACGCGCGAACCGTGGTCGCCGTCGCCGGCCGCTGAGTGGAGTTTCCGACCGCATGCGTTTCCTGCCAGCCCTGCTTTTGCTGACCGCGGTCCCCGCCGCCGCCGCGCTTCCCGAGTTCGCGACGCCCGCGCCGCAGGCGTACATGAAGGACCTGTCGAACGGCATGGTCCTGTACGCCAAGGACGCCGACCGGCCGATGCCGCCCGCGTCGATGGGCAAGATGATGACGGTCTATGTCGCCTTCGACATGATCAGCCGCGGTGAGGCCAAGCTCGACCAGACGATCACCGTCCGCCCCGAGACGTGGAAGAAGTGGCACTCGCAGGGGTCGACGATGTTCCTGTCGGTGAACGAGCAGGTCACCGTCGCCAACCTGCTCCACGGCATCATCACCCTGTCGGGCAACGACGCCTGCGTCACGCTCGGCGAAGGGCTGGCGGGAACCGAGGATGCCTACGTCGCGCTGATGAACCGTGCGGCGGCGAAGATGGGTCTGAAGGGCTCGCACTTTGCCAATACCAACGGCTGGCCCGATCCGAACGAGGTGGTCACGCCGCGCGACCTCGCCCTGATCGCCGAGCGGACAATCCACGACTTCCCCAAGCTGTACAAGCAGTTCTACAGCGACGAGAAATTCACCTGGGGCAAGACGCTCGGGGCCGGGGCCGACATCACCCAGGCCAACCGCAACCCGCTGCTCGGCCGCGTCGCCGGCGCCGACGGGCTGAAGACCGGGCACACCGACGAGGCCGGCTACGGCTTCACCGGCTCGGCCGAACAGGACGGGCGGCGACTGGTCATGGTCATCGCCGGGTTGAAGTCGTTCAACGAGCGGATCGCGCAAAGCGTTGATTTCATGCAGTGGGGCTTCCGCGCCTGGGCGCCGGTGCCGATCGCCAAGGCCGGCGTCGTCGTCGGCCGCGCGCCCGTATGGATGGGGGCCGCCACCGACGTTGGGCTGACCGGGGCGAGCGACCTCAAGGTCACCGTGCCGCGCGGCTATGCCGAGGGGCGGACGGTCAAGCTGGTCTACGACGGCCCGGTCAAGGCGCCGATCGCCAAGGGCCAGCACATCGCCGACCTCGTCGTCGCGACGCCCGGCCTGCCGCCGGTCCGCCTGCCGCTCGTCGCCAGCGAGGCGGTCGCCAAGGCCGGCGCGTTCGGCCGCATCGGCAGCGCCTTCCGGAGCCTCGTCCTCGGCAAATGAGGGGTAGGTTCATCACCTTCGAAGGCGGCGAGGGGGCGGGGAAGTCGACGCAGGCAAAGGTGCTGGCGACGCGGCTGCGTGCGGCCGGAATCGACGTCGTCGAAACGCGCGAGCCGGGCGGTACGCCGGGGGCGGAAGCGATCCGCGCGCTCGTGGTCGCGGGCGACCCCGACCGCTGGGACGGCGTGACCGAGGCGCTGTTGATGAATGCGGCGCGGGCCGACCACGTCACCCGCCGCATCCGCCCGGCGCTCGCCGCTGGGCAGTGGGTGGTATGCGACCGCTACGTCGATTCGACGCTCGCCTATCAGGGGGCGGGGAAGGGGCTCTCCACCGACGCCTTGCGCGCGACACATCGCTTCGCGACCAACGACTTATGGCCGGATGTTACGCTGGTACTTGATCTGCCGGCGCGGTCCGGCAGCGGTCGGGCGGCGCAGCGCGGCGCGCTCGACCGCTTCGAGAAGACTGGCGGCGACTTTCACGAGGTCGTCGCCGCAGTCGTTCCGCGACGCCGCGATCGCCGATCCGGCGCGCCTCCGCCTGATCGACGCGACCGGCGACATCGACGCCGTTGCCGCCGCGGTGTGGCACGAGGTCGAGGGCCTGTTGCCGTGCTGATCGGCCACGCCGAACAGGGCCGCGCCCTGCGCGAGGCGGTCGTCTCGGGCCGCGTCCACCACGCGTGGCTGCTCGCCGGGCCGAAGGGCGTCGGCAAGGCGCGGTTCGCGCACGCGGCGGCGACGTGGCTGCTCGCCCGCGCTGCCCACGGCGGGGTCGCCGACGACGATTTCGCGGTTCCCGACGATCACCCGACCGCGCGGCTGCTCAGCGCCGGCAGCCACATCGACTTCCGCGTCGTCGAAATCCTCGACAACCCCAGGACGAAGAAGCCGCGCCCGGGGATCAGCGTCGACCAGTTCGTCCGCACCGACACGACGATCGGCGAGCCGCTCAACACGATCTTCCGGACGCGACCGGCGCTCAGCGACTGGCGGGTGATCGTCATCGACGCGGCCGACGACCTCAACCGCAACGCCGCCAACGCCTTCCTGAAGCACCTCGAGGAGCCGCCGCCGAACACGCTGTTCCTCGCCGTCAGCCATTCGCCGAGCCGACTGCTGCCGACGATCCGCTCGCGCTGCCGGGTGCTGCGCTTCCACGCGCTCGCCGACGACGAGGTCGACGCCGTCCTCGCCCGCGAGCTCGCCGACACACCCGATACCGTCCGCGCCGCGCTGCGCGCCGTCGCCGAGGGTCGACCGGGACGCGCGCTCCAGCTCGCCGACGCCGACGTCGCGGGGCTGCGCACCGCGCTCGACGGCCTCGCCCGCGCCAACCCGGTCGAAGCCGCGGCGCAGGGGCTTGCGCTCGCCCGCTCGCTCGCCGGCAAGACCGCGGGCGCGCGTTTCGCCGCCTTTCTCGAGCTGGTCCCCGCCTACATAGCCGCCGCGGCACGGCCGCTGACCGGAGCGCGCCTCGCCCGCGCGATCGACCTGTGGGAGCAGGCGCAGGCGCTCGCCGCGGTCGCGCTGCCGCAGAGCCTCGACGTCCAGGCGACCGCCTTCCGCCTCGCCGAGCTCGTCGCCGACCTCAGCCGAACCGGGCAAGTCCATGAAATCGCCTGACCGTTACTATATCACGACGGCGATCAGCTACCCCAACGGGCGGCCCCACATGGGCCACGCCTACGAGGTCGTGGCGACCGACATGGTCGCGCGCTTTCACCGGCTCGACGGGCGCGACGTGACCTTCCTCACCGGCACCGACGAGCACGGGCTCAAGATCGCCCAGGCCGCACGCGCCGCCGGGGTCGCGCCGAAGGCCTATGTCGACGATACGGTCCGCGCGTTCGAGACGATGGTCGCGACGCTCGGCATCAGCCACGACCGCTTCATCCGCACGACCGATGCCGACCACATCGCCGCGAGCCAGGCGCTGTGGCGGGCGATGGTCGCGGCCGGCGACATCTACCTCGACCGCTACACCGGCTGGTACTCGATCCGCGACGAGGCCTATTACGACGAGAGCGAGCTGATCGACGCCATCGACGCCGCCGGGCAGCCGGTCCGCCTGTCGCCGCAGGGCACGGCGGTCGAATGGACCGTCGAGGAGAGCTGGTTCTTCCGCCTGTCGGCCTATGCCGACCGCCTGCTCGCGTGGTACGACACCGCGCCTGTCGCGCCGGCGAGCCGGCTGAACGAGATGCGCGCCTTCGTCGAGCGGGGCCTGCGCGACCTGTCGATCTCGCGGACGAGCTTCGACTGGGGGGTGCCGGTGCCCGATGCCGACGCCGGCGCGCCGCCGCACGTGATGTACGTCTGGGTCGATGCACTGACCAACTACCTGACCGGGGCCGGCTATCCCGGGAGCGGGTACGACGCCGTATGGCCCGCCGACCTCCACATCGTCGGCAAGGACGTCGTCCGTTTCCATGCCGTTTACTGGCCGGCGTTCCTGATGTCGGCGGGGCTGGCGCTACCGCAGACGGTGTTCGGCCACGGCTTCATCCTCGACCGCGGCGGCGACAAGATGTCGAAATCGCTGGGTAACGTCGTCGATCCGGCCGACCTCGCCGCGACGCTCGGCGTCGACCGGCTGCGCTGGTACCTGCTCGCCGGCGTCGCGTTCGGGGAGGACGGCCACTACAGCCACGCGGCGATCGTCGAGCGGACCAACGCCGACCTCGCCAACGGTATCGGCAACCTCGCGCAGCGCAGCCTGAGCATGATCGCGAAGAACTGCGGGGGCCTCATGCCGGCAATGGGCGAGGGGGCCGGCGCCGCCGCGCTCGCCGCCGCATTAGCCGATGGCGCGGCGACGTACCGGGCCGAGATGGCGACGCTGCGGCTCAACCGCGCGCTCGAAGCGGTCATGGCGATGGTCGCCGCCGCCAATGCCTATTTTGCCGACTCCGCGCCCTGGGCGCTGAAGGCGAGCGACCCGGCGCGGATGGCGGCGGTGCTGGCGACGACGGTCGACGCGGTGCGGCGCATCGCGATCCTGATCCAGCCGGCGGTCCCAGCCGCCGCGGCGCGGCTGCTCGACCAGCTCGGCGTCGCCCCGGAGGCGCGGCGCTTCGCCGACCTCGATGCCATTGTCGCGGCCGGAACGCCGCTGCCGCTGCCCGAAGGCGTGTTCCCGCGTTGGGTCGAGTAGGAGGCCGATCGCCGATGCTCGTCGATTCGCACTGCCACCTCAACTACAAGGGGTTGCGCGAGGATGTTGACGGCGTGATCGAACGCGCGCACGCGGCCGGCGTGGGCACGATGCTCGGTATCTCGACGCGGGCGAGCGAGTGGGACGAGGTCATCGCGCTCGCCGACGGCGCACCCGGACATCTGGGCGAGCGTCGGCATCCACCCGCATGAGGCCGATACGCACCCGCAGGTCGACGCCACGCGCCTGATCGCCGCCGCGCGCCACCCGCGCGTGATCGCCATCGGCGAGACGGGGCTCGATTATTTCTACGACAAGAGCGACCGCGAGCGGCAGCGCACGAGCTTCCGCGGCCATATCGCCGCCGCCCGCGAGACCGGCCTGCCGCTGATCGTCCACACGCGCGATGCCGAGGCCGACACCGCCGACATCCTTGCCGACGAGATGGGGAAGGGGGCGTTCACCGGCGTCATCCACTGCTTCACCGCGAGCGCCGCCTTTGCCGAACAGGCACTTGCGCTTGGCTTCTACATTTCGCTGTCAGGGATCGTGACGTTCAAGAACGCGCGGGACCTCCAGGCCGTCGCCGCGACACTGCCGTCCGACCGCCTGCTGGTCGAGACCGATTCGCCGTTCCTTGCGCCGGTCCCGCTGCGCGGCAGGGTCTGCGAGCCGGCCTATGTCGCGCATACCGCGGCGTTCCTCGCCAGCTTGCGCGGTGTCGAGCCGGCGGCGTTGGCGGACACGACGACCGACAATTTCTTCACGCTCTTCAACCGCGCGGTCCGGCCGTGAAGGTGACGATCCTCGGCTGCGGCACCTCGAGCGGAGTGCCGCGGATCGGCGGCGACTGGGGCGCGTGCGACCCGTCCGACCCGCGCAACCGACGGCGGCGCGCGTCGCTGCTCGTCGAGCACGAGGGCACGACGATCGTCATCGATACCGGCCCTGACTTCCGCGCGCAGATGCTCGACGCCGGCGTGCACCGCCTTGATGCGGTGCTGCTGACCCACGACCACGCCGATCATTGCCACGGGATCGACGACTTGCGGCAGGTGTTCCACCTGACCGGCGCGCCGGTGCCATGCTTCGCCAGCGCGGCGACCTGGGCGGTGCTCGAGGCACGCTTCGCGTACATCTTCGCGGGCACGGTGCATTACCCGCCGACTGCGGTCGCGAACCGGCTGCCGGCGCAGCTGACGATCGGCGGCATGACGATCACCAGCTTCGACCAGCACCATGGCAGCATCGACAGCACCGGCTTCCGCATCACGGCCGCGGGTCGAACGATCGCTTACTCGACCGACGTCAAGGCTTTGCCGACTTCGGCTCACACTGCGCTTCAGGATCTCGACCTGTGGGTCGTCGACGCGCTGCGCGAAAAGCCGCACCCGACCCACAGCCATCTTGCCCAGACGCTCGACTGGATTGCGGCGTTCAAGCCGCGCCGCGCGGTGCTGACCCACATGGACCAGTCGCTCGACTATGCGGCGCTGAGCGCGACGCTGCCGGTCGGCGTCGAGCCCGGCTACGACAACCTCGAGATCGTGCTCACTTAACATAATACACATTATCGGACATTCGCTGTACGGCGTCAGCCGAGCTTCGCATGCAGGAAGCCGGTCATCGCCGACAGCACGTCGGCCTTGCCGCGAAACGGCTTGGACAACGCGAGCAGGATGCCGATGTGCCCGACGCCGCGATAAGTCTGCACCTCGACTGGCGCCCCCGCCGCGCGCAGCGCCGCCGCAAGCGCGGCGGTGTTGCGCGGGCGGACGACATCGTCGGCGTCGCCGGTCAGCAGCAGCGCCGGCGGCGCGTCGGCACGGGCGAAGTGGATCGGTTGCGTCGCCAGCTTGTCGGGCGCGGCACCGAACGCGTCGATCGCGGACTTGGCGTCGAACGGCAGAAAGTCGTACGGCCCGGCGAGGCCGACCGCCGCCTTGACCGCACCCGGCGCACCGGCGGCAGCGAGATAATGCCGGTCGAGCGCGACGAGCAGCGCGATGTGCGCCCCCGCCGAATGCCCGGCGACGGCAATGCGCGTCGGGTCGCCGCCGCTCGCCGCGACATGGTCGACGGTCCAGCGGATCGCGGCAGCGGCATCGTCGACGAACGCCGGGAAACGCACCGCGGGAACCAGGCGGTAGTCGGGAACGACGACGACGAAGCCGCGTGACGCAATCGCCCGGGCGGCGAAGACGTAGCCGCCGCGGTCGCCCGAACTCCACCCGCCGCCGTAGAAGAACACGACGACAGGAAGCCGTCCGCTGACATGCTCGGGCGCGTAGACGTCGAGCCGCTGGCGGGTGTCGGTGCCATAGGCGGCTCCCTCGACCCGGCGGACGACGCCGCCGTCGCCGGGTGTCAGCGCGTTCAGCCGATTGAGCGTCGCCAGATTGTTGCACCCGGCGACGAGCGCGGCGGCGGCGACGCTGGCGAAGGTCCGGCGGGTCAGGGTCATGCCCGATTAGTTGCCGCTGCCCGCCGACTTGTCTAGGCCCCGCACATGATCGACAGCCCTGCCGACACTGCTGCTGCCGACACTGCCGCTGCCGACCCCCTGCCCGCGCTCGGCCGGCTGGTCGCCGTGATGGCGCGGCTGCGCGATCCGGTCGCCGGCTGCGACTGGGACCGCGCCCAGGACTTCGCGTCGATCGCGCCGTACACGATCGAGGAGGCGTACGAGGTCGCCGATGCCGTCCGGCGGGGTGACATGGCCGCGCTGTGCGACGAACTTGGCGATCTGCTGTTCCAAGTCGTCTTCCATGCCCGCATGGCCGAGGAGGCCGGGCATTTCGCCCTCGCCGAAGTCGCCGACGCGATCGTCGCCAAGATGGAGCGGCGCCACCCGCACATCTTCGGCGACGCCGCCGCCGCACCCGATTGGGAGGCGGCGAAGGCGGCCGAGCGCCCGGACGACGGGGCGCTGGCCGGGGTGGCGCTCGCCCTGCCCGCCCTGATGCGCGCCGAGAAGATCCAGCGACGCGCCGCGCGGACCGGCTTCGACTGGCCCGACGCCGCGGGACCGCGGGCGAAGATCGCCGAGGAGCTCGCCGAATTCGGCGCCGCCGCCAATGCCGCCGAACGCCTCGACGAAGGCGGCGACCTGCTGTTCGCCGTCGTCAACCTGCTCCGCCACGAGGGCGTCGATCCGGAGGTCGCGCTGCGCCACGCCAACGCCAAGTTCGAGCGGCGCTTCGCGGCGATGGAGACCGCCGCCGGCCCCGCCTTCCCCACCCTCGACCTCGCCGCCAAGGAGGCGCTGTGGGCCGACGCCAAGGCCGCGGAGCGTCGGCGCGAACCGTAGCAAGTGTCAGGCGCGCCTGACGAAGTTGACGAAAGTAGCGCCACGTCGGGTACCACCTCACCTCGCGCCGGCCCGCGGTCGACGGCGGGGGCATGCTCGGTGCCCGGATGACAAGCGACGTTCAGCACGGAATCGAGCCGAGTTGTCCAAGCCCCTGTAGGACAGCCTTGTTCTGGCCGACCGTCCAGCCGCGAGGTCGCTCTGCGACAAGCGTTTCGCCGTCGTGAATAAGTGGCGACCGCGTCGGAACTACGCTATGGTTAACCGGCGAGCCGTGGGGCGTCTCGCCGTGGGGGCACGCAATGTCGCGCGACGGAAGTTCTTCCGGGCCGGTCTATAGCGCCTTTCTCAGCTACAGCCGCCGCGACATCGCCGTGGCCGAGCGGATCCACAAGCGGCTCGAAACCTACCGCCTGCCCCGGCGGCTGCACCCGCATTCCGTCGCGTGGGATCGGCATGGACGGCGCCTGAAGCCGGTCTTTCGCGACATCGACGAAATGGCGGCGGCCCGCGATCTCGGCACCGCGATCGACGCTGCCATCGCCTCGTCGGCGTTCCTGATCGTCCTGTGTTCACCCGAGTTGGCGCAGTCGGACTGGGTCGGTCGCGAGATCACGATGTTCCGCGCCGCGCACGGCGACGCCAACATCCTCGCCGCACTGGTCGGCGGGTCGGCCGCCACGGCGTATCATCCGGCGCTGCTCCGCGGCGACGACGGCGTGCTGCGGCACCCGCTTGCCGCCGACTTCCGGCCCGAGGGCGACGGCGCGCACCTCGCACGGCTGAAGCTCGTCGCGGTCATGGCCGGGGTCGGCCTCGGCGAGCTGGTCCGCCGCGACGCCCAGCGGCGGCTGCGGCAGATCGGGACCGCGGCAGCGACCGTCGTCGTCGTCGTGGCGATCGTCGGGCTGCTCGCCGTCATGGCGCTGCGCTCGCGGGCGGACGCCGACCGGCAGAGCGCGCGCGCCGGCACGATGAGCGGCTACATGCTCGACGATCTGCGGGGCAAGCTCAAGCACTACGGCAGCCTCGGCATGCTTGCCGAGGTGAACGAAGGGGTGATGGCGACCTTCCGCGGGCGCGACCTCGCCGGCCTGACCGACACCGAGCTCGCGCAATTGGCGAAGTTGCGGCTGGCGATCGGCGAGGACGCCGAGCAGCGCGGTGACCTGTCCGCCGCGCGCACCGAGATCGCCGAGGCCGCGCGGATCACCGCGACCCGGCTGGCCGCCGCCCCGGGCGATCCGCAGCGCATTTTCGACCACGCCCAGAGCCAGTATTACGTCGCCCTGATCGACTGGCGCGCCGGCGATCGTCGTGGAGCAGCGGCTGGCTATCAGGCCTACCGTGACCTTGCCGGGCAGCTCGTCGCGCGCGACCCGCGAAACGCCGACTGGCTGATGGAGCTCGGCTATTCCGAGAGCAACCTCGGCGTCTTCGCCTTGCGCACCCGCCTCGACTTCGCGACCGCCGAACGCCGCTTCCGCGCCGCCGACGCCGCCTTCACCAAGGCCGACGGGCGGCGCCCGCGCAATGCGACGACGATCTCCTCGCTCGCCGATACCGCCGCATGGCTGGCCGACACGCGGCGGCTGGCCGGGGATCTGGCCGGGGCGCGCGTCGAGCGGGCCCGGCAACGGGCGTTGCTCGAGCGGATGGCCGCGGCCGATCCGCTCGACCGCGTCGTCGCCGCCGATCTCGCGACGAACGACCTGGCGATGGCGCGCATCGCGCTGGCCGAGGGGCGACCGGCGGCTGCGCTGGCCCCCCTCGCCGCCGGCCGTGCCGTCGTCGCGCGACTGGTCGCCGACGATCCGCAGAATGTCGCGCGCGCGGCGCAGCTGCGGATGTTCGACCTCGTCAAGCTGCGCGCGTGGCTCGACCTGCCACGCGCCCAGCGCCCGGCCGCAGCGGTGCTCGCGGCCACGAATGGTGACTGCGTCGCCGACCGGACGCGGCTGAAGAGCGCCGAACTCGCGACCTATTGTGCGATCCTGACGGCGCACCGCACGGGGAGCGCGATGCCGCTTAATCTCACGACGTTCGATGGCAACCGCGTCAGCAGTAACTGGGGCTTTGATTTCGCGGCCGAAGCACGGCGCATCCCGCGCCTTTGAGGAGAAGATGATGATGATCGTCGTCCGTTACGCTTGTCGCCAGTGCCGTTGCCGCTCGCGTCTGCGGCAGTTCGCAGCGCCGCGCGTCGCGGCAAAGCGCGTGCGATCGCCGCACGGTGTCCTGGTCGCTTGGCCCAGCCAGCGACGATGCCGACGACAACATGCGGCTGAAACCTCCAGCGCCAAAAACGAGCTCACTTTCGTCATCAAGGACAACATCCTGAAGATGTTTACGCGACAAGAATTATAAGGGACGGGAAGTATTAAGCTCAATGGATCAGCCTGATGTCGCCGCCCAGTCATCGATCCGCACAGGCCCGCAGGTCCAAACGGACTTGCGACATGACGCTTCCTTATGCGAACAGCGGGCACCGACTGGACCGAGATCAAGATCGCTCGTGAAGAAGGCGGCGTCGGACGGGGTGCAGCTTCTTGAGCACCAAGAGACGCAAACGGGCAGATTCAATCCCGACCGAACTCGAGCTTCGCAGTCATGGTTCCTGCGGGCCAGTAAACACGTCGTTCTGCGGGCGAACAGATCGATCGTCAGAACGGCGATCATTAGCTTCGATGTGAAACTTGCGCGCTGACACCACGACCGCGATCAACATCGGCCTGCTGATCCCCGACAAGAAGAATCCGGCTTCTTCATCCCGATCTACATCGACCCGAACATCAAGAACCCCGGGCCGACGGCCAGACCGCACGGCGCCGGCACGGCTGACGCGCTCGTCAGAGGACTGCGAACCGCGCCGCCATCTCGGGCGACAGCTTGGCGCGCAGCGTGACGCTGCCGTCGTCGGCGTCGGTGCGGTCGATGACCTCGCCGTGGGCGTAGAGCCACGCCACGCGGCGGCCGTCGCCCGGCGCGAGGGTGAAGTCGGCGACGCGGCTCGACCGCTGGAGCATCGCGGCGATCAGCGCCTGGAGCGCGTCGACCCCCTCCCCGCTCGCCGCCGAGATCGCGACGGCGTCGTCGGGCAGGTTGGCGGCGAGCCCGGCGCGGGCGTCGGCGTCGAGCAGGTCGACCTTGTTAAGCGCGGTGATCAGCGGGACGCTCGCAGGGTGGCTCTCGCCTCCCGCCCGACCGCTGTCGGCACCGCCGTCGACCACGCCGAGGTCGCGGAGCACGGCGGCGACGTCGGCCGCCTGCGCCGCGCTGTCGGGGTGGGCGACGTCGCGGACGTGGACGATCAGGTCGGCGGTGACGACTTCCTCGAGCGTCGCGCGGAATGCGGCGACGAGCTGCGTCGGCAGCGCGCTGATGAACCCGACCGTGTCCGACAGGATGACCTTGTCGAGCCCGGGCAACTCGATCGCGCGCATCGTCGGGTCGAGCGTCGCGAACAGCAGGTTTTCGGCCATCACCGTCGCGCCGGTCAGGCGGTTGAACAGCGTCGACTTGCCGGCGTTGGTATAGCCGACGAGCGCGACAACCGGGTACGGCGCCTTCGCCCGACGGTCGCGGTGGAGCGCGCGGGTGCGCTTGACCTCGTCGAGCTCCTTCCTGAGCTTGGCCATCTTGTCACGGATCTGGCGGCGGTCGCTCTCGATCTGCGATTCGCCGGGACCGCCGAGGAAGCCGACGCCGCCGCGCTGGCGCTCAAGGTGGGTCCATGACCGGACCAGCCGGCTCGCCTGGTAATCGAGGTGGGCGAGTTCGACCTGGAGCGACCCCTCGCGTGTCGTCGCCCGTTCGCCGAAGATCTCGAGGATCAGCCCGGTCCGGTCGATCACCTTGGCGTCGAGCGCCTTCTCGAGGTTGCGCTGCTGGATCGGCGACAGCGCGCCGTCGACGACGACAACTTCGGCGTCGTGCGCGGCGACGGCGGCGTGGAGCCGCTCGACCTGGCCCTTGCCGAACAGCGTCGCGGCGACACCCTTGCGGATGCGCACGATGTCCTGCTCGACGACGTCGAGGTTGATCGCCGCGGCGAGGCCGACCGCCTCGGCGAGCCGCGCCTCGGCATCGCGCGCGGCGGCGCCACCGTCGCTCGCGGCAGCGCGGCGCTCGCGGGCCGCAGCGTCGCGGTCGGGCAGGACGACGATTGTCCGCGCGCCGAAGCGCATGCCGCGTTCGGCATCGAAACCTGGCTGGACGGGCGCACGCGGCGGGCGGATGACGGCATCGGTGTCGGTCATGCGGGTCAACGCCGCACTTGCCCGGATCGTGCCGCGGCGGTGCGCACGGCGATCAGGCGTCGGCCTCGTCGTCGACCTTCTCGGCTTCGAACAGCTGGATCGGCCCGGCCGGCATCACCGTCGAGATCGCGTGCTTGTAGACGAGCTGCGAACTGCCGTCGCGGCGCAGCAGCACGCTGAAGTTGTCGAACCAGGTGATGTTGCCCTGCAACTTGACGCCGTTGACAAGGAACATGGTCACCGGCGTGCGGGTCTTGCGGACGGTGTTGAGGAAGACGTCCTGGAGGCTGGCGGGCTTGTCGGCCATGGTCGTGCCTTTCTTGTTCTTGGCAAACGAGGTTTGCACGCCCCCGGCGTTCCGGCGGCGCTGTCCGCTCTGCCCGGCCAGAACGCTCCGGCCCGGCGGACCGGAAGCTGCGATGTAGGCAGTCGCGCGGCGTTGCTCAAGCGGCTTGGCCTCGGACAGCGTGGGCTCAAGCCGGTCAGAAGGCGTTGGTCGGCACCACCAGCGCGACGACGGTGCGCGCGAGGACGTAGAAATCGAGCCAGATCGACCAGTTCTCGATGTAGTAGAGGTCGTGCTCGAAGCGCTTGACGAGCTTGTCCTCGGTGTCGGTCTCGCCGCGCCAGCCGCAGACCTGGGCCCAGCCGGTGATGCCCGGCTTGACTTTGTGGCGAGCGGCATAGCTCGCCAGCACCTCCGAGAACAGCCGCCCGCCGGCGCGGGTCGACGCCGCGTGCGGCCGCGGGCCGACGAGCGACATCTCGCCGTTGATGACGTTGAACAGCTGCGGCAGCTCGTCGAGGCTTGTCCGGCGAATGAAGGCGCCCGACGCGCGTGACGCGCGGATCGCGGCGGCTGGCCTGAACGATTTCCGTGGTTTGCGCGCGGTTGTGGTACATCGACCTGAACTTGTAGACGCGGAACGGCTGGTTGTTGAACCCTTCGCGCGGCTGGCGGAAGAAGACCGGGCCAGGCGAATCGAGGCGGATCGCGAGCGCGATCAGCGCCATCGGAATTGCGAACACGACGAGCGCGACGGTGGCGAGAACCCGGTCCTCGGCCGCCTTGATCCACGCGTCCAGCCCCGAGATCGGGCGTTCGAACAGCGTCATGACCGGCAGGTCGCCGAGCAGGACGACCGGTCGGCGGGCGAAGACGAAGCTCGCGAGGTCGGGGGCGAGGCGGATGCGCACGGGCGTCAGCGCTAGGCGGCTGACGACCTGCTGCAGCCGCGCCTCCGCCGACCATGGCAAGGCGACGATGACCTGGTCGATGCGCCCGTCGCGGATCGCCTCGACCAGCGCCTTCAGGTCGCCGAGCACCGCGATCCCGTGCTGCGACGTCGGTACCCGGCCGTCGCGGCGATCGTCGTAGAAGCCGACGATGCTGATCGTCAGCTTGTCGGTCGTCAGGATATAGTCGGCGAGCCGTGCCCCCTGCGGCCCGGCGCCGAAGATCGCGACGCGCTGGTTGAACGTCCCGCGCCGCTTGAGCCGCCGGATCCAGATCGTGATCAGCAGCCGCATCGTCAGCAGCAGCCCGCCGCCGCCGGCGAACCAGCCGAGTGCCCAGCCGCGCGATACCTCGTCGGATGCCTTGAGGAGAAATCCAAGCGTCAGCAGGAACAGCGCCGTCGTCACCCACGCCGTGGCGACGCGTTGCCACGCCTTGCGGAGCGAGAACTGCGCCTCGACGTCATAGCCGCCAACGGTTTCCGCGAGGACCGCGAAGGCGATGCCACCGACGAAGACGATGCGCGAATAGACGACGTCGGCCGCAGCCTCGGTCGGGACGAGAAGCTCGATGGCGAAGAAGCCGGCGACGATGACGGTGAGGAACTCGACCAGCCGCACGGTCAGGACGACGGCATCGAGCGGGATGCCGGCACGCCCGGTAACCGCCTCGGTCGCGACCGGCTGGTTGATGATCTTGTTCATTCGCCAGCCCTGCCCGTCGTTGCACCGGGCCGCCAGCCGATCCGTGTCCCCGCGCCGGACTTATCGGCCTTTGTTGGCCTTAACAGCATGTTCTGCTATAGATCGCGTTAACGCAGCATCGACGGGTGGGGTAGAGGATGAGTACCGTTTACGATTGGTCGACGATGGTCGTCTTCGCCGGCCTCGTGGTACTTTTCCTCCAGCGCTCGCAGGGGGAGGCGCGCGACTCCCTGTGGCAATATCTGGTCGCCGCCGTCGGCTGCGCGGCGACGAACTACCTCGGCAACCAGGCGTTCGAGCAGGGCGACACCACGCTGCATTTCGCGGCCATCGCGCTCGGCGGCGCGACGCTCGCGTTCATCTTCGTCGTGCTGCGCCCACTCGACGGCCTCCACCGCTAGCCTCTCAGACGCGGGCGCGGGCGAGACCGGCTGCGATCGTCGGCCCGACGAGGACACCGCGGTCGACTGGCCGGACGGCGAGGATGAACGCACGGGCGAACGCGGAAAGCGTCGCGAACGTTGCCGGGGTCGGCTCGGCGACTGTCGACAGGCGGACGAGGATGCCGTCCGGAACGATGCCCGCGAGTTGCTGGCGCAGCCGCATCGTGCGCTGCTCGGTCCGGGTCGTCGGCAGGTAGTCGCCGATCCGCGTCCAGTAGGTGATCGGCTCGACCCGATTGTCGGTCGATGCGGTCAGCTCGCGGGTCGGAATGACGACGCCCGGCGCGACCGGCAGGTCGAGGCGCGTCGAATTCGAGATCTGGAAGCCGACCGCGGCGTAGCAGATCTCCGGCCGGTGGAGCTGGAGCAGGTCGCTCTGCAGGTTGCCGTAGGCGAGCACCATCATCACCGGCAGCGCGTCGGGCGCGACGTAGAGGCGCGTGACGGTATCGGAATAGAGTTTATCCGCGAGACTGCCCGGCGTCTTGGGCAGGATGAACGCCTGGCTCGGCGTCATCTTCCATGCCCCGATCGTCAGCGGCACGATCGCGTCGAGCTTGCGGCCGTGGAGCAGTTCGACGTGGCGGCGCGGCGTCAGCGCCGCCGCCCCCGCGGCCGCGGCGAGCATTCCGCCGCCGAGGAGCACATCGCGGCGGTCGATCATTGCGCCTGCCCCTGCCCGCGCGGCCGCTCGAGCCACGTGCGCACCGGCGTCATCATCGCGTCGATGAGGAAGATCAGCAGCAGCGCCGAGGTGAAGGTGACCATGCCGGCGAACTTGTGCAGAAAGCCCTGCGCGACCGCGTCGCCGAAATAATAGGTCAGCAGCACGAGTGCCGCGACGCGGACGCAATTTGCGAGGATCGCAATCGGCACGACCAGCGCGAGCAGCAGCACCGAATAGCGCCAGTTGCTGTTGCGCATGACGTAGACGTAGAACAGCCCGATTGCGGTGAGGCTGATCAGCGAATTGAGCCCGGCGCACGCGTCTTCGACGAGCAGCTGGTACTGCGCGACATAGATCGTCACGCCGACGCGCGCGACCGGATAGCCGATGGCCCCGAGAACCGTCGTGACCGCCTGCGAAACCACCAGCTTGAGCGGCTGGGTGACGACGTCGAGGAACGATCCGGGAATCGGGATCATGAAGGCGAGGTAGAGGATCGGGAACCACATCAGCCGAAGCACCGCGCCGCCGACGAAGCTGTAGGCGACCGCGCCGAAAGCGACGAGCATCGCCGCCACCTCGATGGTGATGAAGTCGAACGCGCGGCCGAAGGCATAGGCGAGCGCGGCGAGCAGGACCGCGACGACCGCCGGCATCAACGCTCCGGGCCGGGCGATCCGCCTGATCTCGTCGCCGCGGCGGAAGATCAGCCAGATGCCGGTCGCGAGCACCAGCGGTCCGTGGACGCCGGCCTCGGTCGACCACGGCCCCGCGCCGAGGCTGCCGATCGTCGGCAGGAACATCGCGACCATGCCGACGAGCAGCAGCGCGTGATGGGCGGCGAAACCGCGCCAGTCGCTCGCCGGCACCCGTGGAGAAAGGACGGTCGCCATCAGAAGTCGCTCAGCACCGAGCCGAGTACCGCACTGCGCGCCGCGGCAAGCTGCTGCGTCAGGGCCGCGACGTCGCCGACGAAGGTGCGGTTTCGCCGCGCGACGACGACCGCATAGCCGATCACGCCCGAGATCGTCAGCGCATCGGCGCAGCTGTTCGCCGCCGGCGTGTCGAACAGCGCGATGTCGTGCTCGCGCAGCAGCGTGTTCATGCCGTCACGGAAGCGCGTGCTCGACAGCAGCTCCTGCGGCCGCGCGACCGGCGGCCCGGCGGTGATCACCGACAGGTTCGGCAGGACGTTGGCGTGAACCATCCGCTCTGGGCGGGGCAGTTTGAGCGTCAGGTAGCTCGACAGGCCGGGGCTGCTCGCCGACAGGCCGAACAGCTGGTCGATCCTCGGCGAGCGCAGGTTGGCGTCGACGAGGAGCGTCTTCGTCCCGATCTGCGACAGCGCGGCGGCAACGTTGGCGACCAGATAGCTGCACCCGACGCCATCGGTGGGCGCGACGAAGGCGACCGCACGCCGCCCCGGCTTGATGTGCTGGGCGATGATCTGGGTGCGCAGAAGGCGAATCGATTCGGCTTTCGCCCCGACGGGGTCGCTGAGCACCACGAGTTCGTCCGACACCGAACGCCGCGGCGTCTGCTGGAGCGCGAGGCTGTTGATCAGCAGATCGCGCGCGCGATCGAGCTCGTCGACGCCGATAAAGCCGAGTTCGAGCGCGGCCTGGTCGAAGTCGAGCCCGGTCGCCGCCTGATGTTCGGCGACCTTTGCCGAATTCCTCGTCGGTCAGCAGCCCGAGGCGGAGAAGGGCGTCGCGGATCGGCGCGTCGGCGACGACCTTGCCGTCGCTGACCATCGTGGGCGTGTTCATTCGGCGGCCTGTAGTTCGAGGGGGCCTTGGCGCCCACCACGCAAGCGACGCCACCAGCCGCCGGTGGGTGGCGCGCCGGCGATGACCGCCATGACCGCCGCGTTTGCCGCCTGAGCGAGATCTTCGGGTCCGCGCACTCGCCGCGACACGAGCTCGGTCCCGATCGCGCCGGCGACGCCGAGGCCGAGCCCGGCGAACAGGCCGAGCGCGAGGATCAGCGGCTTGTTGGGCGACGACGGCTTGCCGGTGACAAAGGCGTCCCCGAGCGAAACGAGTTCTGTCTCGGAGACATTGGCTTCGAGCTTGAGGCTCGCCGCCCGCTGCGCCGCGCTTTCGTACTGCGACTTGCGCAGATCGACCTCGCGCTGGAGCTGTGCAAGTTCGTCGAGCTTGCTCTTGAGGCCCAAGACTTTGGCCTTCTGCGCTTCGAGCTCGGCGGCGAGCCGCGCCGTGGTCGCACCCATGTCGGGGCCGGTGTTCGCCGCGGCGCTCACCCGCGCCGCCGCCGTCTCGCGCGCGAGCTGCTGGGTAAGCACCTTCTTCTGCTCCATCAGCCCGATGTACGTCGGGTGCGAGGTGCCGAGCCGCTGGCTCGCCTGGACGATCTGGTCGTCGAGCGAATTGAGCTGCGACTTGAGCGTCTCGACAGCCGGAGAACTGCCGAGCGGTCCCCCGCGCATCATGCCCATCGACCCGCGTGCGGTCAGCAGTGCGCTCTGCATCTGCTCGAGTTTCAGCGACTCCGAATCCGCGCCGCCCGGGGCCATGACGATGCCGTTGGTCCGCTCGAACTCGCTCTTCCGGCTCTCGGCCGTGGCGAGCGCCGCCTGTGCCTTCTGCGCCTGATCGACGTACCAGTTCGCCGACCGGCCGGCGGCGTCTGTCCGCAGCCGCAGGCTCGCGTCGATGAACGCACTGCGCAGCGCCGTGACGACGTTGCGGGCGATGATGGGATTGGCGGCCTTGTACGTGATCTCGAGAATGTTGCTGCCCTCGAGCAGTTTGGCGTCGGTTGCGTCGATGATCCGCTGCGCCATGAAGCGGCGGAAATCGGACGTGCCGTCGTTGTGAGCCTCGTAATCGGCGACGATCGCCGGGTCCTTCGCCCAGCCGAGCCGGTCGACGACGTCGCCGGCGACCCGGTAGTCGGTAATCAGCTCCTGTTGCGTCTGCGTGTAGCCGCGCACGAAGTTCGACGCGAGCATCTGCCCCGACACCGGGTCAG
The DNA here is from genome assembly GCA_963790285.1 of uncultured Alphaproteobacteria bacterium. Taxonomy (GTDB): domain Bacteria; phylum Pseudomonadota; class Alphaproteobacteria; order Sphingomonadales; family Sphingomonadaceae; genus Polymorphobacter_B. The sequence goes on along the minus strand of CAWBNV010000003.1, from coordinate 68,610 downwards.
GCTTGATTACGTCCATCAGCACCCGTGCCGTCGCCGGGAACTTCGGCGGCAGCAGCTGGCACAGCGCGACCGCCGCGACCAGCACCGTCACGAGCGTGGCAAGAATGATCAGTCGCCGCGCGAGCAGGATTCGAAAGAACTGCGCAAGACTCATGGACGAACTACTCCGACGACGGCGACGCGGCGATCAGAACAGCCGCTCCTTGACAATATAGACGTCGCCCTTTTGGACCGGCGCGTCGAGCTTGGCCGAAACTTCCTTACCACCGGCACGGATCAATGCAACTTTACGCTCCGACCCCGCCGCGGTGACCCCGCCAGCCAGCGCCAGCGCCTGCCGCACGGTCATGTCCCGCTGCACCGGGAAGAGCCCCGGATGCCCGACCTGACCGTACACGTAAAAGGTTTCGGCATCGGGCACGAACAGCGTATCGCCGGGCGCCAGCTTCAGGTTCTTGTCGAGCGTGCCGCGGACCAGCGCCTCGTCGTCGAGCCTGATCTCGGGGCCACCCTTGGCGCGCCGCAGGTAGACATAGCCCGCCCCCTGTTCCCGGATCCAGCCGGACTTGAGCAGGATCTCGAGCACCGTATAGTCCTTGTCGAGCGGAAAGACGCCCGGGGTCGTCACCTTACCCGCGACGTTGACCGTCTTGCTCAGGTACGTGACGATCTCGACATTGACGAACGGGTCCTTGAAGAAGCCGCCCTTGACGAGCTTCTGCTTGATCAGGTCGGCGAGCTCGATCTGCGTCTCGCCCTCGGCCTTGACCGGGCCGATCAGCGGCATGATGATCGTGCCGTCGGCCTTGATCCGCGTCGTCACGCCCGCATCGGGCTGCCCGTACACCTGAACCGTGATGGTGTCGTTGGCCCCCAGCACGTAACCGGTATCGGCCAGCGCGGGCGACGCGACCGCCATCAACGCTGCGACGAAAGCGGCGGCGCGGAGCGACAGGAAACGACGCATCGGCGAAACTCCTTCGGGCCTAGATGTGGACCGCGACGGTCAGGCCGACGCGGGTACTGCTGAAATCGAAGATAGCCGGGTTCGCGCGGCGAATCGACCGGGAGACGTTGAAGTTGACGTCGTACAGCGACCGCGGGCGATAGGTAGCGCCGACGCCGTAGGTCGTCGTCGTGTCGTTGCCGCGCGCAGGCTCGCCAGGGATCGCGAACCCCTGCTTATAGCTGTCCTTGAGCACGCCGACATTGCCGTCGAGCGTGATCGAACGGCCGAGCCGGTAGCGAACGTCGAGCAGGATCTGGTCGGTGACGCTGTAGAGCGCGCCGACGCTCGCCGTCGGGCTGATGTCACGCGCGCCAGTAAGGCTCGCGGTAATGCGGGGCGTGGGCTCGTACACAAGGCCGATCGTATACGCCGGCGAGGTGTACGCCGCCTGACCGCCGCTCGGATCGGCGTGGAGAATGGAGGCGCCGATCCGGCCGCTCACCCGCCCGCCGATCGGGCGCGACAGCGTCAGCCCGACACGATACGTCTTGACGCCCGACCCGAGGAGCTGCGGCGGGATGAAGATACCGGTCAGCCCGGCAAACCGGTTCGGATAGGCGATCGTCGAGTAGCTGCCGTCGATCGACAGCTGGCCGGGTCGCAGGATGCCGATCCCGACATTGCCGGTGAAGGTGTCGCTGTCGCTGTCGCCGAACTTGCGCAGCGCCGACGCGTTGCTGATCGTCGTGTGCGAATAGCCGCCACCGAAGGTGAGCCGGCCGGTCGGGGTGCCGCAGCCGAAATTGGTCCCATAGGTCGCCGCCGTCGTGACATTGTCGATCACGGTACCGACGGTGTCGATCGGCGTACCCACCGGATCGACGATCAGGCCGCCGCCTTCGCGAATACCGTCCTGGCGACTGCTCACGTTGCCGGTGACGGCGAGCCGACAGCTGGTTCCGCTGCGGTAAGTCAGCACCCCGCCACCGGCATAGCGGTTGCTGTTCAGGTACTTGTTGTAGCGGAAGAAGTCATAGCCGACGAGCCCGTTCGCGGTCAGCGCGATGCGGCCGCGGTCGCGCGAGTAGACCGGCCGAGACGCTCGGCGACACGCGATAGTCGTCCTGGTGCGCGAGCGGCGCGGGGCCGAAATTGGTGCTGCGCAAGACGTTGCTGTCGTACAGCGTATCGACGACGCCGTTGATGACCAGCGCGCGGGTTGGGCCGGTCACCTCCTGCGCGCCGACGGGGGTACCCGCGAGCGCGATCACCGATATCAACGTGCGCCGCAACGCCGTTCGCCCGCTGTCCGAGATACGCACCATGTCGCGAGCGCTAGCAGGCGCTCTGCACTGCTGCAACCTACGGCATGGTTACTGCCTGTGCCAACGCCCTTGCGAAGCGGGACAAATCTTGCGCATGGAAGGGCGACGGAGGGACTGATGGCGACGATGTTCAAACGCTGGACGCGCGGCAACGACGCGCGGCCGGGTCCGGCTGCAGCCCTGCCCGCTGCGCCGGTTACGCCGGTCGGCGAACAGCGTCCGGCATTCCTCGACACCTTGTGGCTCGACGATGTCGACGCGGCGCGGGCGTCCGACCTACCTCGCTTCACGGCGATGGCGTCGGACGATGTCGACGGCGGCACGAGCGGGGCGGCGCTGACCCGCGCCCGCCTAGCGCTCCGCGACGCGCTCGGCGCGTCGCAGCCGGTCATCACCCGCGAACGCTTCGCCGGGCGCCACGATGCCCTCGCCCAGCTGATCGGTGCGGTCGAGCAGCAGCGGCTCCACGTCGTCATCTACGGCGAGCGCGGTATCGGCAAGACGAGCCTCGTCCACGTCTTCGCCGACACCGCGCGCGAGGCGCGCTATCTCGTACTGTACGGCAGCTGCGGGACCGACGGTCGCTTCGACGACATCTTCCGCGCCTTCGCCGCCAAGATCCCCATGCTGTATCACCGTAGCGTCCTGCCGACGTCGGCTGAGGTCGAGCAGGCGGCGCACTTCGACAGTGTGCTGCCGGCGGGATCGTTCGGCCCGCGCGAGGTCAGCGATCTGTTCGGCGACGTCGTCGGCACGCGCGTCATCCTCATCCTCGACGAATACGACCGTATCGCCGACATCAACTTCCGCCGCGACGTGGCCGAGTTGATCAAGAACCTTTCGGACCGCGCGGCGCGTGTCCAGCTGGTCATCGCCGGCGTCGCGTCGAACCTCGACGAGCTGATCGGCTTCGCGCCATCGATCCGGCGGAATATCGTCGGCCTGCCGATGCGCGGGCTGACGGTCGACGAGGTGGACGAGATCCTGCGCCTCGGTGAGGTTGCGGCCGGCCTGACCTTCAATGACGACGCGGTGCGGATGATCGCGACGATCGCCGGCGGATCGCCGTACCTCGTCCGCCTGCTCGGCCACCGCGCCGCGCTGCATGCGCTCGACCACGGGACGACCGAGATCGATGGCACGGCGGCCAAGGCGGCGGTCGAGCGGACGCTGACCGACTGGAACTCGACGCTGCCGCGCCGCGTCCAGGCGCTCCTCGCCGGCGACGAGGCGCGGACCAACTGGCCGCTGCTCGTCGCGGCCGCCGAAGCCGGCACGTACAGCGACGGGTGGTTCGTCGCCGCCGATGTCGCCGCCGAGCTGCCCGGCAGCTCGGCCACCGGGATCGAGGCCGACCTCCGCCGCCTCGCGGGGCCGCACAACCTCGTCGAGGCCGAGGATCGCCCGGGCGGCACCCGCTTCCGCTACCGCTTCCCCGGTGTCGCGTCGCTGCTCCTGGTGTCCGCGGCGCTCGCCCGCCTGGGCCGCTGAGCCGCCGACGGCTTGCCGCGCGCCGCGGCACCGCCTAAGTGCGGCGCGGCGCGGCGGTGTGTCCGCCGCCAAGCAAACTCCTCGTACTAGTTGGAATCGCGTTGCCCTCGATCGACGTCAAGCCTCGGGATTTCGGCCGGCATAAATTGGGGATCGGGCGATGGCGCTAGGCCCCCGGCTCGGGGTCGTTCTCGTCAACTACCGGCGGCCGGGCGACAGCATCGAATGCCTTGAATCGCTGTTGCGGTCCGACCTGCCGCTGCGCGCCGTTGTCGTCGATAACGGTTCGGGCGACGGATCGGTAGAGACGATCGAGCGCTGGGCCGCGGGCGCGATGCCCGCGACTATCGCCTCGCCCGCGCTGGCGCGGCTGTCGACGCCGCCCCTTGCCAAGCCGCTGACGGTCCGCCGCCTGACCGCGAGCGAGGCGGCGACCGCCCTGCCCGACGACGCTGCGGTGACGATCATCGACGCGGGCGGCAACGTCGGGTTTGCGGCCGGCAACAATCTCGGCATGGCGTTCCTGTTCCGGGCGCCGGCGATCGATTACGTCTGGCTGCTCAACAACGACACCGTCGTTGAGCCCGACGCGGCGCAGGCGCTCGTTGCGCGGATGGACGCGACGCATTCTGTCGGCATGTGCGGGACGGTCGTCCGCTTCTATCACCGCCCCGATACGCTGCAGGCGCTCAATGGCCATCGCTTCAGCCGATTGACCGGCACCTCACGCGGGATCGCCGCCGGCAAGCCGTCGCGGACCCCGTTCGATCCCGCGCGCGTCGCGCGCGAGACGGATTTCGTCCTCGGGGCCTCGCTCGCGGTGTCGCGCGCCTTCGTCACGACGATCGGTCCGATGCACGAGTCGTACTTCCTCTATTACGAGGAAGTCGACTGGGCGCACCGCAACGACGGTCGCTTCGCCATCGCCTTCGCCCACGCGGCGATCGTCTATCACAAGGAAGGCGGCGCGATCGGGTCGAGCGGGACCAAGGGCAAGCGCAGCCTGTTGTCGGACTATTATCTGGCCCGGTCACGCCTGGCGTTCATCCGCCGCCGTATGCCCGTGCTGCTGCCGTGGCATTGGCTGCTGACGCTGGGCCTGATCGGGCGGCGCCTCTTGCGGTTGCAGCCGAAAAAGGCATTGGTCCTTGGCCGCGCCCTGCTAGGACTGCGCTTCGTTTCGGAATCGAAGGATTGACGATGAGGAATATTCCGACGGCGACGTTCGCCGTGCTGCTCGCGGCGACTGCGCTCGCCGGCTGCAACCGCGGCGGCGGGACGCCCAAGGGCCAGGTCGTCGCCACGGTCAACGGCGAGGACATCACCACGCACGAGCTCAATTCCGAACTCGCGCTCGCCCGACCGCCCGCCGATGTCCCGCGCAAGACGGTCGAGCAGGTGGTCCTCGCCCGCGTCGTCGAACGCAAGCTGCTTGCCGACGTGGCGCGCGACCGCAAGCTCGACAAGAACCCCGACTTCATCCTCGCCGAGCGGCGCGGGACCGAGGGGCTGCTCGTCCAGTCGCTCCAGCAGGACATCGTCCGCAAGGTGCCGCCGCCGACGCGCGAAGCGGCAGAGAAGTATATCGAGGCGCACCCCGACCAGTTCGCCCAGCGCAAGATCTACACGATCGACCAGGTGCAGTTCCTCCGCCCGGGTAACCTGACCACCCTCGGGCTTGAGAAGGCGAACACGATGGCCGAAGTGGTCCAGATCCTTGGCACGAACAAGATCGAGTTCCGCCGCGCCCCGACGCAGTTCGACGCGTTGACGCTGCCGCCGGCGCTGATCGCCGACATCGGCAAGCTGATGGCGCGCAACCCCAAGGAGCTGTTCATGTTCGCCGACCAGCCGCAGGGCGCGCCGGCTCCGATCATGTACGTGAACGCGGTCACCGATACCAAGCTGTCACCGTTCACCGGCGAGCCGGCGATCAATCTTGCCATGCAGATCGTCAAGCGTGACGCGACGCAGGCGGCGCTCGTCGCCTCGCTCAAGCAGTTCCGCACGGCGTCGAAGGACAAGATCAAGTACGCCGCCGGCTACGGCCCCCCGCCCGCCCCGAGCGCGACCAAGGCGGCGGTACCGGCTCCTGCCGGCGCCGCTCCGGCGCCGGCAGCAGCCCCGGCTGGCTAACGCCATCGCGCGAGCGGAGACGACAACCCCGGCCGGCGGCCGGGCACATGGGGACAGGGCGTGGCGAGACGGGGGATCATCTTGGCCGGCGGATCGGGCACGCGCCTGTATCCGCTGACCAAGGGTGTCAGCAAGCAGCTGATGCCCGTCTACGACAAGCCGATGATCTACTACCCGCTGTCGGTGCTGATGCTTGCCGGCATCCGCGAGGTGCTGATCATCACCACGCCCGACGACGCGCCGGCGTTCCGCGCGCTGCTCGGCGACGGCAGCCAATGGGGGATGGAGATCGCCTATGCCGTCCAGCCCGAGCCGAAGGGCCTGGCGCAGGCCTATCACATCGGGGCCGAGTTCGTCGGCGACCGGCCGTCGGTCCTGATCCTCGGCGACAACATCTTCTACGGCCATGGGCTCCCCGAACTGCTCGATGCTGCAGACCGGCGGACAGCGGGAGCGACGGTGTTCGGCTACTACGTCAAGGACCCGGCGGCCTACGGCGTCGTCTCGTTCGACACCGCGGGTAAGGCGGCGACGATCGAGGAGAAGCCGGTAGCGCCCAAGTCGAACTATGCCGTCACCGGGCTCTATTTCTACGATGGCACGGCAGTCGAGCGCGCGCGCGCCATCCGCCCGTCGGCGCGCGGCGAGCTCGAGATCACCGATCTCAACCGCGCCTATCTCGATGATTGCGCGCTCGCCGTCGAACTGATGGGCCGCGGCTTCGCCTGGCTCGATACCGGTACGCACGCATCGCTGCTCGACGCAGGTCTCTACGTCCGCATCGTCGAGGAGCGGCAGGGAACTCAAGATTTGCTGCCCCGAAGAGATCGCGTGGCGCAAGGGCTTCATCAATTCAGCCCAGCTCGAACGCATTGCCGAGCCCTTAAGAAAATCGGGTTATGGGACGTATCTATTGAATGCGCTGAAGGTGTCCGGTTAATGTTGGCTGTTCGTACCGAGAGTTCGACCATGCCCGTCCTTGAAACCACACCCGTCGACGGAGGCGGCTTCCTGCTCGACAACGCGCAGGCGATTGCCGCGGGGCAGGCGCTCCACGACCGCTACGTCGCCGCCGACCCCTTCCCCCACATCGTGCTCGACGATTTCCTGCCCAAAGACGTGCTCCGCCCGCTGCTCGACGAGTGGCCGGTGAGCGGCCACGGCGCGTCGTATACCCGCGCTCAGGAGCGGCTGAAGTTCGAATGGCAGCCCGTCCACTTGCGGACCCCGCGGCTCCGCGGCTTCCTCGCCGAGATGACTTCCGAGCCGATGCTGCGCTTTCTGCAGGCGTTAACCGGCATCCCCAAGCTGATCGCCGACCCCTATTTTATCGGCGGCGGTCTGCATGAGACGCGCGCTGGCGGTCACCTCAGCGTCCATGCCGACTTCAACGTGCACAAGCAGATGAACGTGCTGCGGCGGATCAACCTGCTGATCTACCTCAACGACGACTGGCAGCCCGAATGGAACGGCGCGCTCGAGCTGTGGTCGCGCGACATGCGCGAATGCAAGGCCTCGGTAATGCCGACGATGGGCCGGGCGGTGATCTTCAACACCGATCTCGACAGCTTCCACGGCGTGCCCGACAAGATCGCCTGCCCGCCCGACCGTTCGCGCCGGTCAATCGCGCTCTATTATTACACCGCCGCCGAGGAAGGGTTGAAGGCGGTTCCGAACCGGACGACCAATTTCCGCCGCCGTCCCGGGACCGGTGACGCGGCCGACTGGTCGACGATGCGGCACCACGCCATCGCCGATTGGCTGCCGCCGATCGTCTATCGGGCCATCAAGGGTATCAAGCGACCGTCATGATCGTCGGTCAAACGACGCTGCCCGGCGTCGTCACGATCACGCCGCGCGTGTTCGGCGACGACCGCGGCTTTTTCATGGAGAGCTGGAACGCGCGCGCCTTCGCCGACGCCGGGCTCGACCTGACCTTCGTCCAGGACAACCACAGCCGCTCGGTTCGGCACGTCCTGCGCGGGCTCCATTACCAGCGGAGCAACCCACAGGGAAAGCTCGTCCGCGTGACGGCAGGGGCGGTGTTCGACGTCGCCGTCGATCTCCGCCGCTCGAGCCCCCACTTCGGCCGCTGGGTCGGCGTCGAGCTGTCGGATACGAACAAGACGATGCTGTGGGTCCCGCCGGGCTTCGCCCACGGCTTCGTCGTGCTCAGCGCGTCGGCCGACTTCCAGTACAAGTGCACGACGCCCTACGATCCGACCGACGAACGGACAATCCGCTGGGACGATCCGGTGATCGGCATCGACTGGCCGCTCGCCGGCGCAGTACCCGCGCTCTCGGCCAAGGACGCTGCCGGGGCCGCGCTCGCCGACGCCGACGTGTTCGCTTGAGGGCTCTCGTCGCCGGGTCGGGCGGGCAACTCGGCCGCGCCCTCGCCGCCGCACCCGCCGGGGTGACGCTGATTGCGCCGCCCGAGAGTGAGTTCGACATCACCGACGCCGATACCGTTCGCAGGGTCGTAGCCGACGCCAAGCCCGACGTCGTCGTCAACGCCGCCGCCTATACTGCCGTCGACCGCGCCGAAAGAGACGAGGCGGCGGCGCGTGCGATCAACGTCAACGCCGTTGGCACGCTGGCGAGCGCGGCGCGTATCGCCGGAGCCGCGTTCGTCCATGTCTCGACCGATTTCGTCTTCGACGGGACGGCGCACGTCCCCTACCCGCCCGACGCCACTGCAAACCCACTCGGAGCCTATGGCCGGACCAAGTACGACGGCGAAGTCGCTGCCGCCGAGTTCCATCCGGCCCCACTGATCGTCCGCACCGCCTGGGTCTATGCCGCGCGCGGCGGCAACTTCGTCGCGACGATGCTGCGGCTGATGCGTGAGCGCGACGAGGTGCGCGTCGTCGCCGACCAGTTCGGCACGCCGACCCACGCGACAACTCTCGCCCGCACGATCTGGGCGCTCGCCGGCGGTGGGCACACGGGCATCTTCCACGCGACCGATGCCGGCACGGCGACGTGGTACGACTTCGCCCAGGCGATCCACGACGAGGCGCGCGCGATCGGGCTGCTCGACCGCGACGTCCGGGTGACGCCGATCCGCACCGCCGACTACCCGACGCCCGCCAAGCGCCCGGCGTTCGGCGTTCTCGACAAGACGACGACCTGGGCGATAACCGGCCCGGCGCGGCACTGGCGCGCCGAACTGCGCGACTGTCTGGCCGCGATCAAGGAAAACGCATGACCCTTCTCGTCACCGGCGGTGCCGGCTTTATCGGGGCGAACTTCGTCCGCTTCCGCCGCGCCGCCGACGCCAACGAGCGCATCGTCGTGCTTGATGCGCTGACCTATGCCGGCAATCGAGCGAGCCTCGACGGCGTCGCATGCGACTTCGTCCACGGCGACATCGGCGACACCGCGCTCGTCGAACGCCTGCTTCGCGACCATGCGATCGACACGATCGTCCACTTCGCCGCCGAAAGCCACGTCGACCGGTCGATCCACGGCCCCGACGCGTTCATCGAAACGAACATCCTCGGCACCCACAGCCTGCTGAAGGCGGCGCGGACCGTCTGGCTCGCGGGCAGCGGCGCGGCGCACCGCTTTCACCACGTCTCGACCGACGAGGTCTACGGCAGCCTCGGCCCCGACGACGCGGCGTTCAGCGAGACGACGCCGTACGCACCGAACTCGCCCTATTCCGCGTCGAAGGCGGCGTCCGACCATCTCGTCCGCGCTTACTACCACACCTATGGTTTGCAGGTGACGACGTCGAACTGCTCGAACAATTACGGACCATATCAGTTCCCCGAAAAGCTGATCCCGCTATTCCTGATTAACGCGCTCCACGGCCGCGCGCTGCCGATCTACGGCGACGGGATGCAGATTCGCGACTGGCTCCACGTCGAGGATCATTGCCGCGGCATCGCGGCGGTTCTTGCGCACGGGAAGGTCGGCGAGACGTACAACATCGGCGGCGGAGCCGAACTGCCCAACCTGACCGTGATCGATACGCTCTGCGCAGCGGTCGATGCGGCGTTCGCGCGTGATCCAGCGCTGGCGTCGCGCTTCCCCGACGCGCCGGCCGCACGTGGCGTGGCAACGGCGACGCTGAAGACCACGGTAACCGATCGCCCGGGCCACGACCGTCGCTACGCGATCGACGAGCGTCGCGCGCGAGACGAGCTCGGCTATGCGCCGCAGCGCAGCTTTGCGCAGGGCTTCGCCGCGACGCTCGACTGGTATCTGGCGAACGAGCCGTGGTGGCGTGCGGTCCTCGACGGCAGCTACCGCGAGTGGGTCGCGGCCAATTACGACCGCAGATAGGCCGCGCGACCGGGAGGGCCGCGCGGCCCGCCCGGCTTAGGGCTTCGTCGTCTTCGTCGTGTCGGTGACAGTCGTGCCAGACGGCGACGTCGTCATCGTCGTGTCCTTGGTCATCTTGGCATGGGTGCTGTGGTGACGCACGTGATGGCGCGTGTGGTGGTGGCGCGTGGCGTGCGTCATCATCGGCTTCGTCGTCGACGAGGACGAATCGGTCGTCGTCGTCGTAGTCGACGTCGCCATCTGCGCGGCGGCCAAGGCCGGTGCGGCGAAAGCGACGAGAGCGAGCAGCTTGAGCGTCATCTTTGTCTCCCCAGGTTGCACCGGCGGGATTTCCCCGTACGGCGAGCGCGGTAACCCGCACGCCGCGGTCATAGCGCCTTTCCGCAAGCGCACCAAATACTCGTTACCCGAAGGTGACGGTCGCTCGTCGGCGCCGCCGTGCCGTGCTACGGCCGCCTGATGAAGCAGATCCGCTACCTCAACTTCTGGCTGTTCATGGCGACGATGGTCGGCGTGGCTCTGATCGCGGCGGTCGCGCACATCACGCCGGCTCGCTCGCTCCTGATCGGCTTCGACGCCGGCGCGCTGGTGTTCATTGTCGGCACGGTGCGCCTGATGATCGGCAGCGACACCGCCGACATGCGTCAGCGCGCGGCGGCCAACGACCCCGATGCGCACGTGCTGATCGCCGTCACCCTGCTGATCGTCGCGGTTGTTCTCGTCGCCGTTGTTGTCGAGCTCACGGGCTACGGGGGCGGCCACGGAACCGGCCTCGCCGTCTCGGGGGCGACGGTCCTGTTCGCATGGGTATTCACCAACCTGTTGTTCGCGCTACACTATGCGCATCGCTTCTACGCCCCAGGTGACGATAGCGATGCGCCCGGCCGCGGCGACGGCACCAAACGCGACACCGGGGGGCTCGAGTTCCCGGGCGACGAGCTGCCGATCTACAGCGACTTCGTCTATTTCTCGTTCGTGCTCGGCATGACGTTCCAGGTGTCGGATGTCGTCATCACCAGCCGGTCGCTACGTCGGTTCGCGCTATACCATGCGCTCGGCGCGTTTCTGTACAACATCGTTGTCGTCGCGCTGAGCGTCAGCCTGATCGGCGGCCTCTTGCAGAAGTGATGGTGGGCGCGACAGGGTTTGAACCTGTGACCCCACCCGTGTGAAGGGTGTGCTCTACCGCTGAGCTACGCGCCCACAAGTTCGGTCGTAGATCGACCGCAGCGGCGTGTAAAGCGCGATCCGCTGCGCCCGGCAGTCGCCGACCCGGCCTCAGTTGACCGCGTCGCGGAGCGGCTTGCCGGGGGTGAACTTCGGTTGATTGCGCGCGTCGCAGATCATCGGCTCGCCGGTGCGCGGGTTGCGCCCCGACGTCGCCGCGCGGCGGGTGACGTGGAAGGTGCCGAAACCGACGACCTTGACATCGCCACCGCTACTCAGCGCGCCTGCGATACAGTCGAACACCGCATCGACGGCGCGGGCAACGTCCGAACGGGGCAAGCCGGCGCGCTCGGCCACGGCGGTGACGAGGTCCTGCCTGTTCATCGCGCTTATCGTGTCCCCGCAGCGGTGACGCAGCGTAGCGCATCGCCGGCCGGCGACAAGGCCGGCCGGCGATGAAAGCCTAGTGCCGCAGCGGTGTCGCCTCGTCGGCCAGCGGATCGGGGCGCGCCGCGAGATCGTCGGCCTCGGTCCACAGGATCGGCACGAGCGGGGCCGCAAGCGCGTGCTCAACGACCTGATCCGCGTGGGCAACGGGGATGATCGTCAGCCCCTCGGTCACGTTCTTCGGGATTTCGGCCAGATCCTTCTCGTTCTCGACCGGGATCAGCACCGTCGTGATCCCGCCGCGCAGCGCGGCGAGCAGCTTCTCCTTCAGACCCCCGATCGGCAGGACGCGCCCCCGCAACGTCACCTCACCGGTCATCGCGATATCCTTGCGCACCGGCACACCGGTCAGCGTCGAGACGATCGCCGTGACCATCGCTACGCCCGCCGACGGTCCGTCCTTGGGTGTCGCGCCTTCGGGGACGTGGACGTGGATGTCGCGCTTCTCGAACACGCTCGGCTTGATGCCGTAGGCAACCGAGCGCGCCTTGACGAACGACAGCGCGGCGGCGATCGACTCGGTCATCACGTCGCCGAGCTTGCCGGTCGTCTTGATTGCGCCCTTGCCCGGGCTGGTCACCGCCTCGATCGTCAGCAGCTCGCCGCCGACCTCGGTCCACGCGAGGCCGGTGACCGCGCCGACCTGGTCCTCGGTTTCGCCGACGCCGAACTTGAACTTCCGCACGCCGGCGAACTCGTGGAGATTGTCGCTGTCGACAACGATGCTTTCAGCCTTGCCCTCGAGGATGCGCCGCAGCGACTTGCGCGCGAGCTTCGCCAGCTCGCGCTCGAGCGTGCGCACGCCGGCCTCGCGCGTGTAGTAGCGGATCAGGTCGCGCAGCGCGCCATCTGTCACCGCGAACTCGGTCGTCTTCAGACCGTGGTTCTCGTACTGCTTCGATAGCAGGTGGCGCTTGGCAATCTCGACTTTCTCGTCCTCGGTATAGCCCGCAAGCTGAATGATCTCCATGCGGTCGAGCAGCGGCTGCGGCATGTTGAGCGAGTTGGCCGTGGTCACGAACATCACGTCCGAGAGGTCGTAGTCGACCTCGAGGTAATGATCGTTGAACGCCTTGTTCTGCTCGGGGTCGAGCACCTCGAGCAGGGCCGACGACGGGTCGCCGCGGAAGTCCTGGCCGAGCTTGTCGATCTCGTCCAACAGGAACAGCGGGTTCGATGCGCCCGCCTTCTTCAGGTTCTGGATGACCTTGCCCGGCATCGAGCCGATGTACGTCCGGCGGTGGCCGCGGATCTCGGCCTCGTCGCGCATCCCGCCGAGCGACTGCCGGATGAATTCGCGCCCGGTCGCCTTCGCGATCGAGCGACCGAGCGACGTCTTGCCGACGCCCGGGGGGCCGACGAGGCACAGGATCGGACCCTTCAGCTTGTTCGTCCGCGCCTGGACGGCGAGATACTCGACGATCCGGTCCTTGACCTTTTCGAGGCCGTAATGGTCGCCGTCGAGTACCGCCTGCGCGGCGACGATGTCGCGCTTGACCTTCGTCTTCTTGCCCCACGGCAGGCCTAGCACCGTATCGAGATAGTTGCGCACGACGGTCGCCTCGGCCGACATCGGGCTCATCGCCTTGAGCTTCTTGAGCTCGCCGATGACCTTCTCGCGCGCTTCCTTCGACAGCTTGGTGCGGGCGATCTTCTCCTCGATCTCGCTTGTCTCGTCCTTGGGCTCGTCGCCCTCGCCGAGTTCGCGCTGGATCGCTTTCATCTGTTCATTAAGGTAATATTCGCGCTGGGTCTTCTCCATCTGGCGCTTGACGCGACTGCGGATCTTCTTCTCGACCTGGAGGACGCCCATCTCGCCTTCCATGAAGCCGAAGACGGCCTCGAGGCGCTTGGCGACATCGAACTGGGCGAGCAGCGCCTGCTTGTCGGCGATCTTGAGCGTCAGGTTCGCCGCGATGGTGTCGGCAAAGCGCCCCGCATCCTCGATCTGGCCGATCTGGACGGCGATCTCGGGCGCGGTCTTCTTGTTGAGCTTGACGTACGCCTCGAACTGCTTGGCCGCCGAGCGGACCAGCCCCTCGACCAGCGTCGCGTCGCCGAGCGTCTCCTCGACGGGGTCGGCGCGGCCGACCAGATAGGCGCCGTTGCTTTCCAGCCCGGCGAGGCTCGCGCGCGACTGGCCCTCGACGAGCACCTTGACCGTGCCATCGGGCAACTTGAGCAGCTGGAGCACGGTGGCGAGCGTCCCGACGTCGTACAGGTCGTCGGCGGCCGGATCCTCGTCACCGGGATTTTTCTGGCTAACCAGGAAGACCTGCTTGTCGCCGGCCATTACCGCCTCGAGCGCCCTGACCGACTTCTCGCGTCCGACGAACAGCGGCACGATCATCTGCGGGAAGACGACGATATCGCGCAGCGGCAGGACAGGCAGGGTCGTCATCGATCACTCTCCACTCCGGCCGGGTTCCCCGCCGCGTAGGGGCGATATGGGAAGCCCAACCCCGCGCATCAACGGCGGTCCTGCCGTGTCACGGCCGCACGCCGCCGCACCTTACCGAGCCTCGCGCCACCCCGGATCGCCCGATCAGCAGATGTCGCGGTCCTTGGTCTCGGGTAGTGCGAAGAGGGCGACGACGAAAGCGACCGCCACGACCGCAAAGGTATACCACAGGCCGGCGAACGGGTCGCCGCTGCGTGCGATGATGAACTGCGAGATGAACGGCAGGAAGCCGCCGAAATAGCCGGTGCCGATATGATAGGGGATCGACAGCGACGTGTAGCGGATGCGCGCCGGGAACAGCTCGACGAGTATCGCAGCAACGGGGCCATAGGTCATCGCCGACAGGATGCCCATGGCGAGGCCCGCGACGATGATCAGCAGGTCGCTTCGTGGCCCCGGGTTCGCGGCCGTCGGATAGCCGGCGCGCGCCAGCACCGCCTCGACGCGCGCCTTGGGGAACGGCGCGGCGACATCGTCGAGGTCGACCGCGACGGTCGACCCGACCATGACCCGCAGCGGCAGCCCCCCCGACTCGGTCCGCCGGAAGCCGATGCCGCGGCCGGAGAAGAACTGCATCGCATTCCCGCACGCGGTGTCCTGCCGGTGGGCGAACGGGTCGTAGTGGCACGCGACGCCGCTGACGGTCACGGGTGCCGTTGCCGCAGCGCGCGCGAGCGTCGGATTGGCCGCGTGAGCGAGCAGGTGGAACAACGGAAACAGGAAGGCGAGCGTCAGCCCATAGCCGACGATCATCATCGGCCGCCGTCCCCAGCGGTCGCTCAGATGCCCGGCGAGGACGAAGCAGGGGGCCGACAGCAGGGCGACGACGCCGCACAGCAGCTTGGCGTGCGTCTCGTCGACGAGCGCCGTCTGCTGGAGGAACAACAAGGTCGAGAACTGCGCCGTATACCAGATCACCGTCAGCCCGGCGGCGATGCCGAACAGCGCGACGAACAGCAGCCGCAAATTGCCCGGCTCGGCGAAGGTCTCGCGCAGCGGATGCGCGCTCGTTCCGCCGCGCGCCTTCATCGCGATGAAGACCGGGCTCTCGCGCAGCTTGAGACGGATGAACAGCGACACGGCAAGGAGCAGCAGCGAGCCGACGAACGGCACGCGCCAGCCCCATGTGGCGAACGCCGCCGGCCCGACCGCGGCCGTGACCCCCAGCGTGACGATCAGCGACAGCAGGAAGCCGCCGACGACCGATGCCTGGATGAAGCTGGTGAAGAAGCCGCGGCGTCCCTTTGGCGCGTTCTCGGCGACATAGATCGCCGCGCCGCCGTACTCGCCGCCGAGTGCCAGCCCCTGGATCAGCCTCAGCCCGACCAGCAGGATCGGGGCGGCGATCCCGGCGGTGGCGAAGGTCGGCAGGCAGCCGACGAGCGCGGTGGCGAGACCCATCAGCGTGATCGTCGCAAGGAAGGTGTGCTTGCGCCCGAAGCGGTCGCCGAGGATGCCGAACAGCAGCGCCCCGATCGGACGGACGCCGAAGCCGGCACCGAACGTCGCCAGGCTCAGCAGCAGGCCGGCGGTCGGATTGTCGCTCGGGAAGAACAGCCGCCCCAAGAGCGCGGCGAGCGTGCCGTAGACGAAGAAATCATACCACTCGAAGACGGTGCCGAGCGACGACGCGACGATGATCAGGCGGTCGCGCCGCGGCTCGAGCGCCGGCATCGTCATCGGTATCGCTGTCGCCGCCGCCTCGCTCGTCGCCATCACCGTCTCCCCGCGGCCATAAGCAAGATTCGCGGCACGCTGGCAACGCCTTACGCGCGGGTTACGCGGGCGGATCGGCGATCATTGCGGTGAAGCGCGCTTCGGCGGCGAGCTTGCCATCGACCGTCGCGCGGCCGGCGAACTTGCACACGGTCGCCCGCCGCTGGATGAACTCGACGTCGAGGTGGAGCAGGCAGCCCGGCTCGACCGGCGCGCGGAACTTCGCCTCCTCGATCGCCATGAAGTAGACGAGCTTGCCGCTGTCCCGCAGGTTCATCGACACGATCGCGAGCACGCCGGCGGTCTGCGCGAGCGCCTCGACGATGAGCACGCCGGGCATGATCGGCCGCCCGGGAAAATGCCCCGCGAAGAACGGCTCGTTGATGCTGACCGCCTTGATGCCGCGCGCCGACCGGTCGGGCACGATCGCCTCGACCCGGTCGACGAGCAGCATGGGGAAGCGATGGGGGATCATCCCCATCACCGCCCGCACGTCGACCGCGGCGAGTGTCGCGGACGGCGTTTCGCTCATGGGCTTACTTGCCGGCGGGCGGCGTGGTGGCGACGCGCGGCAGCGCCTTGTCGAGCCGCGCGAGGACATCGGTCGTGACGTCGATCGACGCCGAGTGCTGGAGCGTCGCATTCTCCGGCAGGACGATGGTCGCGCCGCGCTCGCGCATGATCGCCGTGATCACTGGCGCGGCGGCGTCGTTGATCTGCTTGACGATATAGCGCTGCGACAGTTGCAGGTCGTTGCCGCGCTTCTGCAGGTCCTGCTCGGCGGTGGCCTGGCGCTTCTGGAAGTCGCTGACCTTCGCCTGGAACTGCTGGATCGCCGCCGGAGCCGCACCCTGCGCCGGCGCCGTCTTCTGGAGCGTCTCCTGCTCCGACCCGAACTGGGTGCGCAGCGAGGCGACGCGCGCCTGGATAGCGTCGTTGCGCGTCTTCAGCTCGGCGAGGCCCTGCTTGCCGGCGGCCGAATTGCCGAGCACGCGCTCCATGTCGACGATGATGATGACGGGCGGCGGCAGGGTCTGGGCGAGCGCCGGGGCGGCGACGACGGTCGCGGCGAGCATGGCAAGCTTGAACATGGTCTTCATTAGAACTGGGTCCCTACGTTGAATTGGAAGAGCTTGGGGTTGTCGCCGGGCTGGGTCAGAAACGCCTTGGCGAGATCGAAACGGAACGGCCCGAACGGCGAGTTCCACGACACGCCGACGCCTACCGCGACCCGCGGCTTGGCACTGTTGCCGAGGAAGGCCTCGTCATAACCGAACGTACCGTTGTTCGGCTGGCACGGGCCGGCCGAGAACTTCGATGTCGTGTGCAGGTCGGCCGTTCCCGCCGGGGCTTGGACGCATGTCGTGACCACGGGCGGCGTGATCTTGAACACCGCCCCCACGTCGGTGAAGATCGACGGTCGCAGCCCGAGCTCGGTCCCGGCTGCCCCGAGCGGGATCTGGATCTCGACGCGGGCACGGTAATACGCCTCACCGCCGAGCGCGTCGTCGGTGTAATCCTTGCGGTTCGGGTCGACGCTGCCGTCGGCGAGCAGCGGCTCGCGCAGGACGCGCGGGCCGATGCCGCGGATACCGAAGCCGCGCATCTGGCCTTCGCCGAGGAAGAAGCGGTCGGTCAGGCGGACGGTCTGCCCGCCGTAGCCGAAGATATACCCGGCCTCGCCGCCGACGTTGAGAATGAAGCCGCTGCTCGATCCGAACAGGGGATGATAATAGTCGTAGTTCGCCTTGGTCCGGACGTACTTGACCCCGGTGGCGACGCCGGCGAGGTCCTGACTGAAGACGAAGCGCTGGCCGCGGCTCGGGCGGACTGGGTTGTTCACGCTGTTGTAGATGATGCTGTAGCCGATCGACGACGTCGTATAGTTGCCAAGCGCGTCGCACAGGTAACGACCGGCAAGGTTCGGGTCGCAGATCTTGTTGCCGTTGGCGTCGAGCAGGAACATGCCGTTCGTGTCGAGCTTGAAGAACTGGTCGCCAAGATTGACGTTGTCGAAGCTCAGGCCATAGCGGATCGACGCGGCCCAGAACTCGGTGATGGCGAAGCCGGTGCGAACCTGGAACCCGGTCGTCGTCTGGCCGTACGTCTGGTTGAACGTGTTCGATAGGCTGCTGCTCGGCGTGTACGAGTTGTAGTCACGGCGGAAGATGTCGAAGCCGAGCGCGAGGTTGCGCCCGAACAGGTATGGCTCGGTAAAGCCCGCCTCGATCGACTTGGAATAGCGCGAGATGTTGCCCGACAGCCGCAGTTCCTGCGCGCGCCCACGGAAGTTGCGCTGCGAAATCGACGCCGACAGGATGAAGCTCTCGAGGCTCGAGTAGCCTGCCGAAACCTCGAGGCTGCCCGTCGACTTCTCCTGCAGGTTCGCCTCGAGGATGACCTTGTCCGGCGTCGATCCCGGCTTCTGCTCGATCTCCAGCTTGTCCTGGAAAAAGCCGAGCCCCTGAAGCCGGTCGCGCGAGCGCTTGACCTTGAGCGTGTTGAACGCGTCGCCCTCGGCAAGACGGAACTCGCGGCGGATAACCTGGTCGCGCGTCCGGGTATTGCCGTTGATGGCGATCTTCTCGATATAGACGCGCGGCGCTTCGGCAATCTCGAAGCTTATGTTCATCTCGCGCTTTTCTTTGTCGCGATTATACTGCGGCCGGATATCGGCGAACGCATAGCCGAGCAGGCCGGCGGTCTCCTGCAGGGTGTCGATCGTGTTCTCGACCTTCTGCGCGTTGTACCAGTCGCCCTTCTTCTCGGTCAGCAGCTTGCTGAACGTGTCGGCCTTGATGTCGCGGATGTCGGATTCGATCTTCAGGTCGCCGAACTTGTAGCGCTCGCCCTCGTCGACGACATAGGTGACGATGAAGTCGCGCCGGTCGGGGGTCAGCTCGGCGACCGCCGAGACGACGCGGAAGTCGGCATAGCCGTTGGTCAGGTAGAACTGCCGCAGCTTCTGCTGATCGTAGGCGAGCCGGTCGGGATCGTAGGTGTCGTTCGACGTGAACAGCCGATAGACGCGCGCCTGCCGCGTCGCCATGACCGCCCGCAGCTGACCATCCTTGAACCGCGTGTTGCCGAGAATGTTGATCTGGCGGACCTTGGACTTCGCGCCCTCGCTGATCTCAAAGACGAGATCGACGCGGTTCTGGTCGAGCTGGACGATCTTCGGCTCGACCGCCGCCGAAAAGCGGCCCGAGCGGCGGTAGACCTCGAGGATGCGGTCGACGTCGGCGCGCGCCTTCGACCGCGTGAAGATCTGGCGCGGGGCCATCTTGATCTCGGCGCGAACCTTCTCTTCCTTGACCCGCTTGGCGCCCTCGACAAGGATCCGGTTGATCACCGGGTTCTCCTTGACGGTGATCGTCAGCGTGCCGTTGTCGTCAAGGATCGTCGCGTCGGCGAACAGCTCGCTCGCGTAGATTTCCTTCAGCGCCTTGTCGAGCCGGTCGCGGTCGTACGTGTCGCCGACATCGAGGTTGATGTACGACCGCACCGTGTCGGGCTCGAGGCGCTCGGTGCCCTTGACGATGATCGCGCGGACAGTCCCGCTCGTGTTGGGAGCCGGTGTGGGGAAGCTGCCCGTCGCCTCGGGGACCGGCACCTGCGCGTGCGCCGCAGGCACAAGAGCGGTCCCGGCGAGCAGGACGAGCGTCAGCCGGCGCGCATAAGCCGCCTGCCGTCGCGACGCTGTCAGATCAGTCACGCCGTGTACCCGCCCTTCAACCCGCCCCGCCGCATCCGCCCCCGCGAACCGCCGCCTCAACCGAACAGCCCCGACAGCTGGTGCCACGCCCCGACGGCCCCGAGGTCGTTCCACGTCAGGAAGACCATCAGCGACATCAGCGCAGCGAACCCCGACATGAAGGCCCATTCCTGGACCCTGGGTGCAAGGGGTCGCCGGCGAACGGCCTCGACCGCGTAGAGTAACAGGTGACCGCCGTCCAGCATCGGAACTGGCAGGAGGTTGATGAATCCCAGATTAATCGACACGAAGGCGATGAATTCGATCAAGTTCGGCAGCCCGAGCGCGGCCGCCTGCCCCGATATCTGGGCGATCTTGATCGGCCCGCCGAGTTCGCTCGCAGCGCGGTGGCCGGTGACGATGTCACCGAGTCCGGCGACGATCGCGCCGACCAGCGTCCGCACCTCGACGATGCCGTGATAGAGCGCCGACAGCGGCCCGCGCGCGACGACGACCTGCCCGCGCGACGGGGCGATGCCAAGCCGGGCGATCCGCGAATGCGCGCCGAACGGATCGACATGGTCGACCATCGCGGGGACGATGCGGACGTGCCGCGCGACGCCGCCGCGGGTGAAGCCGAGGTCGACCGCGCGACCGGGGTTCAGCGCCATCGCCTGCATCAGGTCCTCGAACGCGGTCACGCGCGCGCCGTCGATCGTGGCGATCCTGTCGCCCGCAAGCAGCCCGGCCGCCGCCGCGGGGGCTCCGGGCAGAACGCGGTCGACGACCGGCGGCGTTACCGCCTGGCCATAGACCATGAAGAAGCCCGCGAAGATCAGCACCGCGAAGACGAAGTTGGTCGCCGGCCCGGCGAGAATGACGAGCGCCCGCTGCCAGACCGGGCGGAACTGGAACATGTCCGCGCGCTCGGCGGGTGTGGCCTCTAGGACCTCCCCCGGGCGGCTCGTCGCGTCGGCGTCGCCGGCGAACTTGACGTAGCCACCGAGCGGCAGGAGCCCGACCTTCCACCGTGTGCCGCGGCGGTCGGTCCAGCCGGCGATCTCGCGCCCGAAGCCGATCGAGAACGCCTCGGCGCGGATGCCGAACAGCCGACCGACGAGATAGTGGCCCATCTCGTGGACGAACACGAGCACGCCGATGACCAGCGCAAAGGTGGCGAGCGTCAGGCCGAGGCTCGGCTGGGGCAGCGTGGTCACGATCGTCTCCCCACCAGCCGCGTCGCTGCCGCACGGGCGGCACCGTCGACCGCGACGACGTCGTCGAGCGACGCGACCGGCGCGGCCGGCACTTGGGCCAGCGTATCGGCGACGATTGCGGCGATATCGAGGAAGCCGACCTCGCCGCCGAGGAACGCCGCAACGGCAACCTCGTTCGCGGCGTTCAGAATGCACGGCGCCGATCCGCCGGCGGCGAGTGCGTCGGTCGCCAGCCGCAGCGCCGGGAAGCGCTCATGGTCGGGCGCTTCGAAGGTCAGCGACGCCGTTGCCGCGAGGTCGAGCCGCGCGCTCGGCGTCACCATCCGCTCGGGCCAGGCGAGGCAATAGCCGATCGGCGTCCGCATGTCGGGCGTGCCGAGCTGCGCCAGCATCGAGCCGTCGATGTACTCGACGAAGCTGTGGACGACCGACTGCGGATGGACGATCACCTCGAGCTGGTCGGGGCGCACGGGGAACAGGTGGTGCGCCTCGATCAGTTCGAGCCCCTTGTTCATCAGCGTCGCCGAGTTGACCGAGATCTTCGCGCCCATCGACCAGACAGGGTGATTGCATGCCTGCGCCGGCGTTGCGGCGCGCATCTCGGCGAGGCTGGCGCGGCGGAACGGGCCGCCGCTGGCGGTGACGATGATCCGCGTGACGCGCTCGGGGTGGGCGTGGTCGAAAACCTGGAAGATCGCATTGTGCTCGGAATCGACCGGCAGCAGCACCGCGCCCGACCGCGCCGCCGCCGCGGTGACGACGTCGCCCGCGCAGACGAGCGTCTCCTTGTTGGCGATGGCGACGCGTTGCCCCGCGTTCGACCGCGGCGAGCGTCGGCGGCAGGCCCGCCGCCCCCACGATCGCCGCGACGACGATGTCGGCCGGGCGCTTGGCCGCGTCGCACAGCGCCCCCTTCCCCGCCGCCGCCTCGATCCCGGTACCGGCGAGTGCGTCCTTGAGAGCCGCGTAGCAGCTTTCGTCGGCGACGACGGCGAGCTTGGCGTTGACCGCGCGCGCCGCCGCCGCGAGCCGACCGACGTCGCAGTTCGCCGTCAGCGCCTCGACCGCCCAGTGCTCGGGCGCGCGCGGCCAGCAGGTCGAGCGTCGACGCCCCGACCGAGCCGGTCGCGCCGAGGACGGTGATCGAGCGCGGGTCATCGCCCGACCCCCGCGCCGCGACGAGCAGCGCGGCGACAACCGCCACCGGCACCAAGCCGTCGATGCGGTCCATCACCCCGCCGTGGCCCGGGAGCAGATTGCCCGAATCCTTGACCCCCGCCCGCCGCTTGAGCCAGCTTTCGAACAGGTCGCCGCCGATGGCGACGACGGCAGCGCAAGGCAGGCGCCGACTCACCAGCCATCAACCGGCGCGGATCGCGTCCGCGCCAGCATCGGCAGGCGGCGCGAACATCGTCGGCAGCCGCTGCTCAGACGACGAACAGCGCGGCGGCAGGCCGCCGACACGCGCCGCCGCAACGCCGCCGATCGCGCCCGCCCACGTCTTGTTCGGGCTGATCGACGGGGCACAGCTTGCGCCCGCCGACCGCGCGACCGACGAAGAACGCGGCGATGTCGGTTGCCCAGACGACGGCAAGAACGGGCCACCGTCGATGCCGAGCCCGTGCGGTATGCCCCGCAGCCACAGCAGCGCCACCATCGGCAGCCCGCAATACAGCAGCCCCGCCGCGACCCAGAACGCGCGCTTGCGGTCGAAGCCGCGCATGAACAGGCCGAGGATCGCCGCGCTCGCGCCCAGCGCGATCACCGCGTCGATCGGCCGAGACATACACCGTCACGCCCGCGACGAACGCCAGGCACGACGAGGCTCGCCAGCCGGAAACCGCGCGGCAATGCCGTGCATCACGCTCCACTCGGCGCTCATCAGCAGGCACGCCGGCGCAACGAGCGCGGTGAACGCGACGCCGCCCGCCCAAACCGCCGCAACCGCCACCGCCGCCAGCGCGACGCCGACGACGACCCGCGTCGCCAGCCCGCCCGGTCGCGGGCGCGCCCGGCGCGGCCATGCTAACGGCCGCCATAGCGGCGCTCGCGCTGGCCGAAGACGGCGACGGCGCGGCCGAGCGAGGCGGCGTCGAAATCGGGCCACAGCTCGTCGGTGAAGACCAGCTCGGCATAGGCCGCCTGCCACAGCAGGAAGTTCGACAGCCGCTGCTCGCCGCTGGTGCGGATGACCAGGTCGGGCGCGGGCAGGCCGGCGGTGTCGAGCCGCGCCTCGATCGCCGCGCCGTCGATCGCGCGCGGGTCGAGCGTCCCCGCCGCGGCGTCGGCGGCGAGCGCGCGCGCGACGCGGATCATCTCGTCGTGGCCGCCGTAATTGAGCGCGAGAACCAGCGTCAGCCGCGCGTTGCCAGCGGTCAGCGCCTTTGCCTCGTCGAGCATCGTCACCATGTCGGCCGACAGCGCCGCGGTGTCGCCGATGAAGTGCAGGCGCACCCCGTTGGCGTGGAGCTCGGCGATCTCGGTCCGCAGATAGTGGCGCAGCAGCCCCATCAGGTCGCTGACCTCGTCGGCCGGCCGCCGCCAGTTCTCGCTCGAGAAGGCGTAGAGCGTCAGCACCTCGATGCCGAGGTCGGGGGCCGCCTCGATCGTCCGTCGCACCGCCTCGACGCCCTTGCGATGCCCCATGATGCGCGGCAGGTGGCGCGCCTTCGCCCAGCGGCCGTTGCCGTCCATGATGATCGCGACATGCCGCGGCGCTCCGCCGGGCGCACCGGCCGCGGGAACATTGCCCGACGGCACCCTGGGCACGGCGCGCAAGGTCACTTGCCGAGGATTTCCTTTTCCTTCGCCGCCGACACGGCGTCCATCTCGGCGATGATCTTGTCGGTCGCCTTCTGGACCTCGGTCTCGAGCCGCTTCTGCTCGTCCTGGCTGATGTCGCCCTTCTTCTCGGCGGCCTTCAGGCCCTCCATGCCGTCGCGGCGGACATTGCGGACGGCGATCTTCGCCTTCTCGCTATACTGCGACGCGAGCTTGGCAAGTTCCTTACGGCGCTCCTCGGTCAGGTCCGGGATCGGCAGGCGCAGCGTCTGGCCGTCGACGATGGGGTTCAGACCTAGGCCCGCGGCGCGGATCGCCTTGTCGACCATCTGGACGTTCGACTTGTCCCAGATCTGGACGGCGAGCATGCGGGCGTCGGGCGCGGTGACGGTCGCCACCTGGCTCAGCGCCATGTTTGCGCCGTAGACCTCGACGTTGACTCGGTCGAGCAGCGACGTCGACGCGCGCCCGGTACGCAGGCCGCCGAGGTCGCTCTTCAGCGCCTCGACCGCCGAGTTCATCCGCCGCTCGAGATCGGCCTTGTGCGCTACGGGATCGAAAACCGCCATCGTCCTACTCCCCTGCCCCCACCGTCGTCGACACGCCCTCACCCGCGAGCACGGCCGTCAGGCTGCCCTCAGCACGGATGTTGAAGACGACGATCGGGATATTGTTATCGCGGCACAACGCGACCGCACTGGCATCCATCACCTTGAGGTCGTCGGCCAGAACTTTGGAAAAGCTCAGGTGATCGTAGCGCGTCGCGGTCGCGACCTTCTTGGGATCGGCGTCGTAGACTCCGTCGACGCTCGTCCCCTTGAACAGCGCGTCGCAGCCCATCTCGGCGGCGCGCAGCGCCGCGGCGGTGTCGGTGGTGAAGAATGGATTGCCGGTGCCGGCGGCGAAGATCACCACCCGCCCCTTCTCGATATGCCGCTCGGCCCGTCGCCGGATATACGGCTCGCACACGCTCGCCATCGGGATCGCCGACTGAACCCGCGTGTCGACGCCGGCGCGTTCGAGCGCGTTCTGGACGGCGAGCGCGTTCATCACCGTCGCCAGCATGCCCATGTAGTCGGCGCTCGCCCGGTCGAAGCCCTTCGCCGCCGCCGCGAGACCGCGGAAGATGTTGCCGCCGCCGACGACGAGGCACAGCTCGAATCCGGCGTCGCGCGCGCGCTTGACCTCAGTGGCGATACGCGCGGTTTCGGCGGGATCGATGCCGTACTGGCCCGACCCCATCAGCGCCTCGCCGGAAAGCTTGAGCAGGATGCGCTTGTAGGTGGCGGGCATGGGCGCGGGGCTACTCCGGGGACGGTGCGACATTAGGGACGCGGGCGCGCGTTGGGAAGCCGGCCATCGGCCGGACCCGCGGTCGCGCCCGCCGCGGCCGGCGCGACCGATGCCCTCACGCGGCCGGCTGGGTCTCCGGCGCCTTGACGCCCGACGCCGCGGCGACCTCGGCGGCGAAGTCGCTCGTCGCCTTCTCGATGCCTTCGCCGAGCTGGAAGCGGACGAACTCGGTAACCGTTATCGGCGTGCCGGCCGCCTTGGCGGCGGCGGCGACGACCTCGCCCACCTTCGACTTGCCGTCGATGACGAACACCTGCGTCAGCAGCGCATTCTCCTGCCGGTACTTCTTGACGCCACCCTCGATCATCTTCTCGACGATCTCGGCGGGCTTGCCCGAACCGGCGGCCTTCTCGCGGGCGATCGCGCGCTCGCGCTCGACGACCGCGGCGTCGAGGCCGTTCTCGTCGAGCGCCAGCGGGTTCGCCGCGGCGATGTGCATCGCGATCTGCTTGCCGAGCGGCTCGAGCACGTCCGCCGGCGCCGCCGACTGGAGCCCGACCAGCACGCCGATCTTGCCGAGCCCGCCGACGACGGCGTTGTGGACGTACGACACGACGACGCCCTCGCTGACCGACACGATCTTGGCGCGGCGGAGCGACTGGTTCTCGCCGATGGTGGCGATGTTGTGGGTCAGCACGTCCTTGACGCTCATACCGTCGCGCTCGGGGTACATCGCGGCGGCGAGCGCCTCGACGTCGTCGCCGTGGGTGTGCGCCATGCCGGTGACGGTGCGGACGAAGGCCTGGAACTGGTCGTTCTTCGCGACGAAGTCGGTTTCGGAATTGACCTCGACGACCGCGCCGCGCGTGCCCGCGACGGCGACGCCGACGAGCCCCTCGGCCGCGGTCCGCCCAGCCTTCTTGGCCGCCGAAGCGAGGCCCTTCGTGCGCAGCCAGTCGACCGCGGCCTCCATGTCGCCGGCGGTTTCGTCCAGCGCCTTCTTGCAGTCCATCATGCCCGCGCCGGTGCGGTCGCGCAGGTCCTTGACCATGCTCGCGGTGATATCGGCCATGGCTATGCTCCCGTTCAAGATGACGCCGTCATCCCGGCGATCGCCAGGAGCCATGCGTCAGCCCGTCGACAGGCGGATAGCAGGACCCCGGCATCCGCCAGGAAGACGGCAAAGAGGTTTAAGCCGTCGCGCCCTCGGGCTCGGCGACGTGGACGTCGACCGCGGCGAGCGCCTCGACGTGCTCGGGCGTCACCGGCTCGGGGGCGGCCGGCGCCTGAGCGAACTCCATCGGCGGCTCGTCCATCGCGCCAAGGTCGATGCCCTGGTTCGCCTGGCGGCCCTGGCGCGCCTCGACGATCGTGTCGGCGATCGCATTGCAGTAGAGCTGGATCGCGCGGCTCGCGTCGTCGTTGCCCGGTACCGGGAAGGCGATGCCGCTCGGATCGGTGTTGGTGTCGAGGATCGCGATCACCGGGATGCCGAGCGTCGCGGCCTCCTTGATCGCCAGTTCCTCCTTGTTGACGTCGATGACGAAGATGATGTCGGGCAGGCCGCCCATGTCGCGGATGCCGCCGAGCGACAGCTCGAACTTGTCACGCTCGCGGGTGAGCTTCAGGATTTCCTTCTTGGTCAGCCCGGCGATGTCGCTCGACAGCTGCTCCTCCAGCGACTTGAAGCGCTTGATCGACCCCGAGATCGTCTTCCAGTTGGTCAGCATGCCGCCGAGCCAGCGGTGGTTGACGTAATACTGCCCCGACCGGCGCGCGGCCTCGGCGAGCGGGTCCTGCGCCTGGCGCTTGGTGCCGACGAACAGCACCTTGCCGCCCGCCGCGACGGTCGCGCGGACGAAGTCGAGCGCACGCGCGAACAGCGGCACGGTCTGCGACAGGTCGATGATGTGGACGCCGTTGCGGTCGCCGAAGATGTAAGGCTTCATCTTCGGGTTCCAGCGGTGGGTCTGGTGGCCGAAGTGGGCGCCTGCCTCGAGCAGTTGCGCCATCGAGACGACGGGTGTCGCCATGGGGTGGTCTCCTCTATCCGGTTGGTCCGCCGCAGGGGGTGTAACGGGCAAGCCCGGCACCGGAAGGGTTGCCCCTGCGTGAGTGGTTGATGGTGGCGCGCGAATAGCCGCCAATCGGCGCCGAAGCAAGCCCGGCGTGCCGAACAAGGTACGAACGCCAGCCGAAACGAAGACGCCGCGGCCGGGTGGCCGCAGCGTCGCGTCGTTCCGTCAGGCCGTCGTGTTCAGGCGGCGACCATGCCGCTGCGGCGGCGCAGCGCCCCGCCGACGAGGCCCAGGCCGCCGAGCATCAGCGCCCACGACGCCGGCTCGGGCACCGCTCCTGCGAGGGTGATGTTGTCGAATTCGAAGCCGCCACCCGACTGATGGAACTGGATGCTCGTGATCGGCGTCGTGCTCGCGAAGTTCACAAACGCGAACGGCTCGCCGCCGTCACCGCCGTTGTTCGGGTTGCCGTAATAGGCCTGGCCGAGCGAACCGATCGTCTGAACAAGGTTGTACGAGCCGAGGCTGGTCGTGCCGCTGAACAGCTCGACGGTGTTGTTCTGGTCGAGCGCCGCCGCCCACAGGCCGAAGTAGCTGACGCCCTTGCTCAGCGTCAGCGTCGCGTCGCCGCGCACCACGCCGTACTGGGTCGAACCGTACGCGCCGCCGTACAGAGCGCCGTTGTTGCCGTAGCTCGACGGCAGGCCGAGCTGGAAGCCGCTGAACGTGCCGCTGACCGGCGACGCGCCGCCGAACGACGAGGTGAACGTCGCCAGGTCGGGGGTGCCGGTGCTGTTGGGCGTGCCCGGGCCGCGGGTCGAGAAGTCCTCGATGTACGTCTGCGCGGGCGCGTACGCCGTCGTCGCCTGAACGCCGGCCGCCTCGACCGACACCGTCACCACCGCATGAGCCGACGTCGCCAACCCGGCGGCAGCGCATCCGGCGAAAAGCATCTGCTTGATCATAAGTGCCCCCTTGAGGAATAGAAAACCGTCGATAAGCCGCCCTTAAGTCAAATCATGGTCAAAACAAAATGAATTTATCGGGTCAGGTTGACGCCGAGGCCATGTTCCCGAAGTTCCGTGCGGCGCGTGCCGACACCTGACGATCACGTCGCGCCGGCATGACGCACCGCCTGCCGCCCGCGCGATCACGCGCCGCATTTCTGCAACTTTTCGGTGGCAACGCTGGCCCGACGACGACACCGGAGGGGCGAGACGAGATGATCAGGCACGTGCTGGCTCTTGCCGCGACGCTGTGCGCAGCCCCCCTTGCCGCCGCGGCCGCGCCGCCGGCGCCCAGGCTGATCGTCGCGATCTCGGTCGACCAGTTCTCGGCCAGCCTGTTCGACGAATATCGCGGGCGGTTCGGCCACGGGTTGAAGACGCTCCAGGCCGGCGTCGTCTTCCCGAACGGCTACCAGAGCCACGCCGCAACCGAGACCTGCCCCGGCCACTCGACGATCCTGACCGGGCGCCACCCGGCGGCGACGGGCGTCGTCGCCAACGGCTGGTACGACCGCGCGTCGGCGAGCGCCGTCTATTGCATGAACGATCCCGCCGGCATCGTCCCCGGCCGCCCCGACGCGCCGCGCGGACCGGCCAACCTGCGCGTGCCGACGCTCGGTGAATGGCTGAAGGCGGCGAACCCCGCGAGCCGCACCTTCGCCGTATCGGGCAAGGACCGGGGCGCGATCAACATGGCCGGCCATGGCGCGGACGGCACCTTCTGGTGGGACGACAGTGTCGGCGGCTTCACGACCTACGTGCCCGCCGGAACGACCCCCGAGGCGCGCCTCGCCCCGGTCGCGGCGTACAACAGGGCACTGTTCGCCAGCTGGCTGAAGAAGGCTCCGGCGTGGACGCAGATCGACCCGCGCTGCAATGCCGGCAAGGGGCCGCAGCAGTACGGCAAGCTGACCATCGATCACCAGATCCCGCCCGCCGGCTGGACGCCGCCGCCCCCGGGCACGCCGTTCGCCGCTGATCCCGACTTCCGCAAGTGGTTCCGCGCGACGCCGATGTACGACCAGATCGCGCTCGACCTCGCCGCGCAGCTGATCGACAGCCAGAAGCTCGGCCGCGGCGCCGCCCCCGACGTCCTCGCGATCAGCCTGTCGGCGACCGATTACGTCGGCCACCGCTACGGCGCCGAGAGCGCCGAGCAGTGCGACAACCTCGCCCACCTCGACGCGGCGTTAGGCGTGTTCCTGGCGAAGCTCGAGGCGCTCAAGCTGCCCGTCGTCGTCGTTCTCACCGCCGACCACGGCTCAATCGACCCGCCCGAGCGCACGACCGAGCGCGGCGTCCCGGCGCAGCGGCTCGACGGCGACGCACTGGTCACGTCGGTCGGCGAGGCGGTCGCGGCGAAGCTCAAGCTCGACTACCAGCCGCTCACCGGCGACCCGTACGAGATCTACGTCGTCCCGTTCGGCGACGACAGCCCCAAGGAGGTCCGGCGGATCACCGAGGCGGCCGTCGCCGAGCTGCGGTCGCGGCCGGAGGTTGTCGCCGTCTACACCCAGGCCGAGGCGCTCGCCGCGACGCCGCCCAAGGGGTTGCCCGCCGACGAGATGACGCCGCTGCAGCGGATCGCCGAATCGACGGATCGCGAGCGGTCGGGCGACATCATGGCGGTGCTGCGCCCGTACACGACGCTCGGGCTACCGCGGTCGCCCGGCGACACCGTCGGCGGGCACGGCAGCGTGTGGAACTACGACCGCCGCGTGCCGATCGTCTTCTGGTGGCCGGGCGCCGACGGCTTCGAGCAGTCGGTGCCGATCGAGACGGTCGACATCGCTCCAACGCTCGCTGCGCTCGTCGGGGTCACGCCGCCGGTCGTCGACGGCCGCTGCCTCGACCTCGACCGGACGGCGGCGACGACCTGCCGCTAGTTGAGCGCCGCGAGCGAAGCGCTCGCGACGCCGCGCAGCCGCGATACCTGGCCGGCGATTTCGGAGTCGATCGCGAAGTCGTCGCCGAGCAGCAGCCGCGCCCGCCGCCCGTCGCTCAGGTCGACTGCGACCACCACCTCGCCGCGCCCGCCGCGCCGGCCGCCGATCTGCGCGGTCAACGCATCGAGCGCGGGCGGGCCGGCAAGGTCGATGGTCAGCCGGCAGCGCAGCCGCCCGGCGAGCGCGGCGAGCGGCTTGACCCCGCGGACGGTGACGCGCGGCGTTTCCTCGCCCGCCCGCCACAGCAGCTCGCCGGCGACAAGCACGACGTCACCCGCCGCCGCCGCCGCCAGGATCGCGGTCTGCGCCGCCTCGTCGAAGCAGCTCGCCGCGTACTGCCCGCCGGCGTCGGACAGCGTCAGCATCAGATATTTGTCCGACCGGCCGTTCTGCCCGGGCTTCTGCGGCTGCCGCCACTTGGCTTCCTCGATCAGCCCGGCGAGCGTCGCCGGCACGCGCCCGCCGCCCGCCGGCGGTTCGACCGCGACCGCCTCGGCATAGGTCCGCGCGCCGTTGGCGGCGAGGACTGCGCGAAGGCCTCGACCGGGTGGCCCGAGAAATAGAAGCCGAACGCCTCCTTCTCGTGCGCCATCGTCTCGGCGATCGACCACGCCTTGGCCGGGGGCACGAGCATCGCCGGGCCGCGCTCGTCGGCGGCGGCGAACATGGCGACCTGCGCGCTTCGCGGGCGGCGGCCGCGCTCTGCGCGGTCGCCAGCATCGCCTCGGCGAGCAGGTAGACCCCGCCGCGGTTCGGCTCGATACCGTCGAACGCGCCGCTGCCGACGAGCGCCTCGAGCTGGCGCTTGTTGAGCAGCTTGGGATCGACCCGCCGCGCGAAGTCGCCGAGGCTGGCGAACGCACCCTTGGCGTCGCGCTCGGCGACGATGCCCGCCATCGCCTTTTCGCCGACGCTCTTGAGCGCGGCGAGCGCCGACGCGGACCGCCTCGCCCTCGACGGCGAAATCGGCCCCGCTGGTGTTGATGCACGGCGGCAGGCACGTGACCCCCATCCGCCGCATGTCGTCGACGAACACCGCCAGCCGGTCGGTGTTGCCGATGTCGAACGCCATCGTCGCGGCGTAGAACTCCGCCGGGTGGTGCGCCTTGAGCCATGCCGTGTGGTAGCTGAGCACCGCATACGCCGCGGCGTGGCTCTTGTTGAAGCCGTAGTCGGCGAACTTGGCGAGCAGGTCGAAGATCGACGTCGCATGGCGCGGATCGACGCCCTTGGCCTTGGCTCCGGCGGCGAAGCGGCCTTCTGCCGCTCCATCTCGTCCTTCTTCTTCTTGCCCATCGCGCGGCGCAGCAGGTCGGCCTCGCCGAGGCTGAACCCCGCGAGCGTCCGCGCGATCTGCATCACCTGTTCCTGGTAGACGATGATGCCGTGCGTCTCCTTCAGCACCTCCTCGACGTCGGGGTGCGGGTAGACCGCGACCTCCTCGCCGTTCTTGCGCTTGCCGAAGCTCGGGATGTTCTCCATCGGCCCCGGCCGGTAGAGCGCGCCGAGCGCGATGATGTCGGCGAAGCAGTCGGGCCGGACCTGCGTCAGCGCCCGCCGCATGCCTTCGGATTCGAACTGGAACACCCCGACCGTGTCGCCGCGCGCGATGAGCCGGTAGGTCGCCGCATCGTCGAGCGGCAGCGCAGCGAAGTCGACCGGCACACCCTTGGCGGCGAGCAGCTGCCCCGCGCGCTCGAGGACCGACAGCGTCTTCAGCCCGAGGAAGTCGAATTTGACCAGCCCCGCCTTCTCGACCCACTTCATGTCGAACTGCGTCACCGGCATGTCCGACCGCGGGTCGCGGTACATCGGCACCAGCCGGCTCAGCGGCCGGTCGCCGATGACGACGCCGGCGGCGTGGGTCGACGAATGGCGCGGCAGGCCTTCGAGGCGCAGCGCGATCTCGAGCAGATGGGCGACCTTGGGGTCGCGGTCGCGCTCGGCGACGAGCTCCGACACGCCGTTGATCGCGCGCGCCAGCGTCCACGGGTCGACCGGGTGGTTGGGGACGAGCTTGGCGATGCGGTCGACCTGCCCGTACGGCATCTGCAGGACGCGTCCGACGTCCTTCAGCACCGCGCGCGCCTTCAGCTTCCCGAAGGTGATGATCTGCGCCACCTGCCCGCGGCCGTAGCGCTGCTGGACGTAGCGGATGACTTCGCCGCGGCGGGTTTCGCAGAAGTCGATGTCGAAGTCGGGCATCGACACGCGTTCGGGGTTGAGGAAGCGCTCGAAGATCAGCCCGTGGGCCAACGGGTCGAGGTCGGTGATCGTCAGCGCCCAGGCGACGACCGACCCGGCTCCCGACCCGCGCCCCGGCCCGACCGGGATCCCCTGCCCCTTCGCCCAGCGGATGAAGTCGGCGACGATCAGGAAGTAGCCGGGAAAGCCCATCGCGACGATGACGCCGATCTCGTACGTCAGCCGCTCGCGGTAGACCGCGGCGGCGTCGCCCTCGACCCCGAGCGCCGCCAGCCGCGCGTCGAGCCCGGCAGCGGCGAGGGTCGCGAGCTCGGCGGCTTCGGCGTCGCGGTCGCCGGCGACGCTCGGCAGGATCGGGTCGCGGACCGGCGCGGCGAACGCGCAGCGCTGCGCGATCACCAGCGTGTTCGCCGTCGCCTCGGGCAGGTCGGCGAAGCGGTCGAGCATCACCGGCGCGGATTTCAGCCAATGCTCGGGGTTCGACCGGCGGCGTTCCTCGGTATCGACATAGGCGCCGTCGGCGATGCACAGCAGGACGTCGTGCGCCGGATGGCCGCTCGCCTCGGCGAAGCGCGCCGGGTTGGTCGCGACGAGCGGCAGTTCGCGCGCCTCGGCCAGCGCGAGCAGCGCCGCCTCGCTCGCCGCCTCGACCGCGTCGCCGCTGCGCCCGATCTCGATGTACAGGCGCTCGGGAAACAGGCGCTCGAGCGCGTCGGCATAGGGCCCGGCATCCTGCCCCTCGGCGAGCAGCCGCGCGAGCGCGCCTTCGGCTCCGGCGGTCAGCGCGATCAGGCCGTCGGTCCGCCCGGCCATGTGCGTCAAGGTCAGGTGCGGCGGATCGGCGGGGTCGGCGGCGAGGTGCGCGTCGCTGACCAGCCCGACGAGGTTGTCGTAGCCGGTCGCGTCCTGGACGAGCAGGACGAGCCAGTCGACGACCATCCGCCCGGCCGGCGTCCGGCTGTCGGGCCGCTCGACCGCGACGAGCGCGCCGACGATCGGCTGGACCCCGTGCACGGCGGCGACCTCCCCGAATTCCATCGCCCCGAACAGGTTGTTGCGGTCGGCGAGCGCCACCGCCGGCATCGCCATCGTCCGGCATGCTTTCGCGATCGTCTCGGGCGTCATTGCGCCCTCGAGCATCGAATAGGCCGACTGGACGCGCAGGTGGACGAACGGGGCGTGGGGCATCGGCCGAGTGTATGGAGCCACCAGCGATTCGGCCAGCGCCCGCGGCTGGCGGCGAGCGTGGCGACGGCCTATCTCGACGCCGTGGACCTTGCCGCCATCATCGTCGCCGTCCTGCCCCACGGCGAGCACGCGGCGGTCGTCCGCGCGCTGTCCGAGCACGACGGCCTCGTCGCCGCCTTCGTCCCGGGCGGTCGGTCGCGCACGCAGCGGCCGGTCCTCGCTGCCGGCAACGGCGTCGCGCTGCGCCTGCGCGCGCGTTCGCCGGGCGCACTGCCGACCGCCGCGGTCGAGCTCACCCGGTCGCGCACCGCGCTGGCGACCGAACGTGCGACGGCGGCGGCAGTCGACTACCTGACCGCGCTCGTCGCGACCGTCCTCGACGAGGGGACCGCCGCCCCGCGCGTGTACGCCGCCTTCGACGGGCTGCTCGACGCGATGGCGCTCGCCGCCACGCCCACCGACTGGCAGGCCGGCGTCGCGCGGTTCGAGCTGCTGCTGCTCGCCGAACTGGGCTTCGGCCTCGACCTGTCGTCGTGTGCCGCAACCGGAGGCACCGACGACCTCGCCTACGTCTCGCCGAAGTCGAGCCACGCCGTCAGCCGCGCGGCCGGCGCGCCGTACGCCGCCAAGCTGCTCGCCCTGCCGCCGTTCCTCGCCGGCGGCGGACCGGCGACTGCGGGCGAGGTCGCCGACGCGCTGCGCACCACCGGCTGGTTTCTCGTGCGCGACGTGCTGACCGGCCGCGCCGCAGCACTGCTCCCGGCACGTGCGCGGTTCGTCGATCTGGCCGTGCACGGGGTCACCCTGCGCGCCCCGTGACACCGCGCGTCACGGCGGGACGCAAAAGCGTGCACGGGGACTGGTCACGACGGGCCGCTAGCGTCTACCGCATGTCATGGCCGAAACCATCGACGACCCCCGCATCCTCGACACTCCCTTCGCCGACGCGCTGAGCGAGCGCTACCTCGTCTACGCCCTGTCGACGATCACCGCCCGCTCGCTGCCCGATGTGCGCGACGGGTTAAAACCGGTCCACCGCCGTATCCTGTGGGGCATGCGCCTCCTGCGTCTCGATCCTACGGCCGGCTACAAGAAGTGCGCCCGCATCGTCGGCGACGTGATGGGAAAATACCATCCGCACGGCGACGCCTCGATCTACGACGCCCTTGTCCGCCTCAGCCAGTCGTTCGCGTTGCGCTACCCGCTGATCGAGGGGCAGGGCAACTTCGGCAACATCGACGGCGATAACGCCGCCGCCATGCGCTACACCGAAGCCCGCCTGACCGCCGCCGCGTCCGACCTGATGGACGGCCTCGACGAGGACAGCGTCGGCTTTCGGGCGACGTACAACGATGAGGAGAGCGAGCCGGAAGTCCTGCCCGCCGCCTTCCCCAACCTCCTCGCCAACGGCGCGAGTGGCATCGCGGTCGGCATGGCGACGTCGATCCCGCCGCACAATGTCGTCGAGATCGTCGACGCGGCGCTCGTCCTGCTCGACAATCCAGAGGCTTCGGTCGACGAGCTGATGGTTCACCTGAAAGGACCCGACTTCCCGACCGGCGGGGTCGTCGTCGAGCCGGCGGCGGCGATCCGCTCGGCCTACGCGACGGGTCGCGGCAGTTTCCGCCTGCGCGCGCGGTGGAGCGAGGAGAAGCTCCCGGGCGGGATGTGGCAGATCGCGGTCACCGAGATCCCCTACCAGGTACAGAAGGGCAAGCTGATCGAGGACATTGCGACGCTGATCAACGACAAGAAGCTGCCGATCCTTGCCGACGTGCGCGACGAGTCCGATACCGCGATCCGCCTGATCCTCGAGCCGCGCGCGCGCACCGTCGACGCCGCCGTGCTGATGGAGAACCTGTTTCGCCTGACCGACCTCGAGACGCGCTTCCCCTTGAATCTCAACGTCCTCGACCGCGACCATGTCCCGCGCGTCATGCCGCTGGCCGAGGTGCTGCGCGCGTACCTCGACCACCAGATCGAAGTCATGGGCCGGCGGGCGCGCTTCCGCCTCGGTCGGATCGACGAACGGCTTGAGCTGCTCGACGGCTATCTCAAGGCCTATCTGTCGATCGACGAGGTCATCCGTATCATCCGCGAGGAGGACGAGCCCAAGGCCGAGCTGATCGTGCGCTACGACCTCAACGAGCGCCAGGCGGAGGCGATCCTGAACCTCCGCCTGCGCGCGCTGCGGCGGCTCGAGGAAATCGAGATCACCAAAGAACACAAGGCGCTCACGGCTGAGGCTGAGAAACTGCGCAAGCTACTCGACAGCCCCTCGGCGCAGCGGCGGCGACTGCGCGATGATCTCGGGCGGCTGCGCGCACGCTACGGCCCCGAGACGCCGCTCGGCGCGCGCCGGACCGAGATCGGGACGGCGCCGGTCGTCGCCGCTGTGCCGTATTCGGCAATGATCGAGCGCGAGCCGGTGACGGTGATCGTCTCGGCCAAGGGCTGGATCCGTGCGCTCAAGGGCCACGCCGACCTCGACGCCGGGGACGCACTGCGCTTCAAGGAGGGCGATGGTCCCGCCTTCGCCTTCCACGCCCACACGCCCGATCGGATCATTGTCGCCGCGGCAAGTGGCCGATTCTATACGCTTGCCGCCGATCGTTTACCTGGTGGACGAGGCTTCGGTGAGCCGGTGCGGCTGATGATCGACCTCGGCGACGCGGCGATCGTCGGCGTCTTCGCCCAGCGCGAGGTCGGCTACCTGCTCGCCGCCAGCGACGGGCGCGGTTTCGTCGTCAAGGGCGGCGACCTGCTCGCCGAAACGCGCAAGGGACGGCAGGTGATGACGCCGCGTGCTGGGGCGGTGCTCAAGATCGTTCGTCCGCTGCCCGACACCGCCGACCACCTCGCGCTGATCGGCGACAACCGCAAACTGCTGCTGATCCCGCTGGCCGACGTGCCGGCGATGGCGCGCGGTCAGGGCGTGGCGCTGCAGAAGTACAAGGACGGCGGCCTTGCCGACGCCTTGCCCTTCCGCCGCGCCGACGGCCTGTCGTGGCCGATGGGCGGCGCGAGCGGGCGAACGCGGACCGAGGCCGACGTCGGCCCGTGGGTCGGCCCGCGCGGCGGCACCGGACGGATGCCGCCGCAGGGATTCCCGCGCGATAACCGCTTCAGCTGAGGATCTGGTCGAGGATCCGACGGGCGTCGACGGGAAAGCCGGCGGCGATCCACGCGGCCTCGACGCGCGCGAGGATCTGGCTGACCTCAGGCCCCGGCGCGACCCCGCGGGCGATGACGTCGCGCCCCGACAGGTTCAGGATCGGCTTCTTCCAGGTCGCAGCGAATGCTGCCAAGCCATCGCCCCCGTTCAGTAGGCCGCGGTCTAGCGCCGTGTCGAGGCCGTCGCGGTAGGCGCCTTCGGCTAAGGGAACTGCCCGCGCAGCGGTGGCGACGAGGCGCCGGCGTTCGGCATTCGACAGCCGCAGCCGCGTCGCAATGCCGTCGAGCAGTGCCGCATCGACCGGCAGAAGCGCGGCAAGCCGGCGAAGTGGCTGCGGCTCCAGTCCCGCGGCCGCTTCGGCGGCGGACAGCGCACCGAGCCGCGGAATCGCCGTCGCGTCGATCTCGGGCATGATGGGCACGAAGATGCCCGCGCTGGTCATCGCCGCGACGGTGGCCACCGCTTCGGAAACGGCGAGCAGCTTTAACAGTTCGTCGCGCACCCGCTCGGCCGACAGCGACGCGAGGTTACCAGCATGGGCGGTGCATGCAGCCAGGCCGGGCGGATCAATGACTTCGCCGCCGTAGCGTGCGTGGAACCTGAAGAAGCGCAGGATGCGCAGGTAGTCCTCGGCGATGCGCGCCACGGGATCGCCGATGAAGACGACGCGGCGGGCGGCGAGGTCGGCGACCCCGCCGAAATAATCGTCGACCTGCCCTGTCAGCGGGTCGGCGTAGAGCGCGTTGATCGTAAAATCGCGCCGCGCGGCGTCGGCTGCCCAATCGGTCGTGAAGGCAACCGTCGCGTGACGGCCGTCGGTCGCGACGTCGTGGCGCAGCGTCGTCACCTCGGCGACGACGCCATCAGCGACCGCGGTGACGGTGCCGTGGGCGATGCCGGTCGGGACCGCCTTGACCCCCGCCGTCGCCAGCCGGGCGACAACCTCGTCGGGGCGAAAGCGCGTCGCCAGGTCGATGTCGGCCGCGGTCCGTCCGAGCAGCGCGTCGCGGACGGCCCCGCCGACGAGCTTGGTCGCGCCGCCGCCGATGTCGAGCGCGTCGACCAGCTTCGCGCCGCCGGCGGTGTCGAGCCATGCCGGGCGCGGCAGCCGCGTCACGCTAGGCGGTGGGCGAGGTTGACAACCATCGCCGCCGTCGCGCCCCAGATCTCGTGCGTCGCCCACGCGATCACATAATAGCTGCGCCGCCGCCCCTGCCAGTCGCTCGCGCGCAGCTGGTGGTTGGCGGGGTCGAGCAGGTGATCGAGCGGAACCTCGAAGATCGATGCGACCTCGTGCGCATGCGGTACCAGCGGCAGCCCGGGCGGGACGATGCCGATCACCGGCGTGATGTCGTAGCCGGTTCCGGTCGCATAGCGGTCGGTCGCCCCGACGACGGTGACGGCGGCCGGGGGCAACGCCACCTCCTCGTGCGCCTCGCGCAGCGCTGCGGCGACCGCGTCGGCGTCGCCGGTGTCGATCCGTCCCCCGGGGAAGGCGACCTGCCCGGCGTGCTTGCGCAAGTGGGCGGTGCGGCGGGTGAACAGCACCGTCGGCACGTCGTGGGCGACAACCGCGATCAGCACTGCCGCTGGGACCAGTGGCTGCGGGTACGGCGCATCGCCGTTACCGGCGAAGTCCCAGTCGCCGCGCTTGCCGTCGCCCGGGCCGACTGCGCGTGCGAGGCGGGCGTGGAGCGCGGTGGTAGCGGACGGCATGGCCGCTCGTCGCCCGCGGCAGGGCGGCGAATTCGATGCGGCCCGACCGCACCCGTCGCGCACCGCGCTCAGGCCATCCTAGCGAGCTCGTAGAGGATGTCGACGAAGCCCATCGCCGAATCGACCATGCCGAGCACCTTGGGGTTCGACGAGTCGATCACGAAATACTCGTTCGGCGCGTGCGCGCCGTTGCCGTGGCCGAGCCCGAACTGCCCTGCCGGCAGCGCGACCGGCGGCTGGGTGAACACCGACCCGGGCCACGACCCGGCGCTGCGCGGCGAGATGGCGACGGCCACCCCGGCGCGCCCGTACACCGCCTTTTCGGCACGGATGATGCGGCTGTCCTCGGGCGTCTCGGTCGGGTCGTAGCCGCCGCTGACGACGACCTCGATGTCGCCGAAGCCGCGCTTGATCAGGTGCGCGCGCAGCTTCGCCTCGGCCTCCTTGAACGTCTGGTTCGGGACCAGCCGGCATTCGAGCTTGGCCTCGGCGCGGCCCGGCAGCACGGTCTTGCCGCCCATGCCGGTATAGCCGGCGACGAGCCCCTGGATGTTGACCGTCGGCTGCGCGGCGAGGCGCTGGAGCGCGACCGGCCACGGCTCGTCGTTGATGAACGCCTTGACGCCAAACGCCTTCTTGAAGTCGGCCTCGCTCGACGTGCGGCTGCCCTCGACGATCATCGCTTTCTCGCGCGCGGTCAGCGGGCGGACGTTGTCGAACCAGCCGTCGATCGCCGGCGTATGGCCGTCGGCCTTGACCAGCGTGTTGAGCGCCTGAACGAGGCGCCACGCCGGGCTGTCGACCATCGCATGGAGCGACGAGTGGACGTCTCCAGCCGGGCCGCGACCCGAATGGGCGCCGCTCGAGATCAGCTGGAACTCGAGCGGGCCCTTGGCGCCGAGCTCGATCTCGACCGCGCCGTTGGCGTCCTGGCTCGCGCTCGGGATGAAGATGCCCTCGCACTTCTTCAGCGCCGCGGTGACCTCGGGAACGCGGACGATCTGGTGGAAGTGCGGCGAGGCGATCTCCTCCTCCCCCTCGGCGACAAGGACGAGGTTGACCGGCAGCTTGCGTCCCGCCGCTCGGAACGCGTGGAGCGCGGCGAGGAAGGTCGCCTCGGGTCCCTTCTGGTTGACCGCACCGCGCCCGGTGACGCACGTGCCGAAACCCGGCTTGTCGATGATCGCCGCCTCGAACGGCGGGTGCGCCCATTCCGCCGGGTTCACCTGCTTGACGTCGTACATGAAATAGATGCCGACGCTGCGCGCCGCGCCGGCGTCGAGCGTCGCGAAGATGCCCGGGCTGCCGTCGGTCGGCATCTTGCGGACCATCTGGAAGCCGGCGTCGCGGAGCAGGCCCATCGTGAACTCGCACAATTCGTCGACGCGCCACTTCTCGGCGGCGATGCCGGGATGACGGATCCAGTCCTGCAGCCGCCGGACGCTGGTCGCCTTGTCGGCCTGGAGCGCGGACCGGATCGCCGCGCGGTCGTCGGCGGGGGCGGCATGCGTCGCCGCCGGCAGGGCGAGTGCCGCCGCCGCGGTCAACAGGGTCCGCCGGTCGAGATCGTCGTGTGCCATCGCTGCCCCCTTTTGCGTTTCGATCAGGCTAGGCCGGCGACGGCGCGCGTGTCCAGCGGTTCACCCGAAGGCGAAGAACGCGCCCCCGCTCCACAGGCCCGGCGGCTCGG
Source organism: uncultured Alphaproteobacteria bacterium (assembly GCA_963790285.1). Classification (GTDB taxonomy): domain Bacteria; phylum Pseudomonadota; class Alphaproteobacteria; order Sphingomonadales; family Sphingomonadaceae; genus Polymorphobacter_B. The sequence goes on along the minus strand of CAWBNV010000003.1, from coordinate 28,695 downwards.
CCCCCTCGGTGAGCGCCCAGTCGGCGAGCTGGTAGAAGGTCGCGCGATTGACCAGCGCCTCGAGCCCGGCGCGGACGTGGACGTAGGGACGCGGCGTGCCGTCGGGCGCGGTCGCGACGCGCAGCGCGTGGTCGGCGTCGGCCAGCACGTGGTCGCCCGTGTTGAGGCGGAAGCCGAGGCAGCGGTCCGGCCCAGCGCCCTCGCTCGTCACCGCGACGGCGACGAACGGCGCGTCGTCGACGGCGATGTCCAGCTTCTCGCCGGGCGTGACGAGAACGTAGCCGCCGTCGGGCTCGCGCCGCAGGATGGTCGAGAACAGGCGGACGAGCTCGGGACGACCGATCGGCGTCCCCTCGTGGAACCATGTCCCGTCGGCGGCGATCCGCATCGCACTGTCGCCGCAGTGGGTCGGATGCCACAGCTCGACCGGCGGCAGCTTGTTCGCGGCCAGCAGCGCGGCGATGTCGGCGAGCGTCGCGGGATCGGAGGGGGTGCCCATTATCCCCATCATAGCGCACGCCGGCTCGACGCGGCGCGCAAAAATCGACGGTCGCTCGCAGACCGATCTACAACGGCAAGCCTCGGCGCATAGTGTCGCCCTGTGACGGGCCCGATGACCCCGCGCACAGCGTTCGACCCCGCGTCGAACCGCGCGATGCGCCGGCGACCGCCAGCCGCGCCGAACGGGGACGCGGTCTCGGTCGAACCGCCGGGCCGGCCGCCAATGCTGTCCGGCGGCGCGGTGGCGGGATCGCGCCGCTTCCCTTAGCCGGCGAGGGCCGCGTCGACGCCCTCCTCCACTGTCGACACGACGCCGGCCGCGACGACCCGCGCGACGCCGGGCAGCGGCATGGCCACTTTCTGGCGCAGCAGCAGCCGCTCGCGCTCGACCGGACCGGGCAGCTGCCAGTCGCCGGTGGCGGCAGCAGTGAAGCCGAACGGGCCGTAATAGCTGTGGTCGCCGATCAGCAGGATGGGATCGAGGCCATGCGCGTCGGCGATGGCGAGCGACGCCGCGATCAACCGGCGGCCGAGGCCGATCGCGCGGGCCGAACGGTCGACCGCAACCGGGCCGAGCAGCGTCAGCGTCGTCTTCTCGCCCGGGGCGCCGCGCGCCTCGAGCGGTTCGAGGCGGATCGGCCAATACTGGATCGATCCGAGCAGCTCGCCTCCTTCCCCGAGCGCGACGAGGCTCGGCCCGGCGATCGGAGCTGCGTCCGCGCGTAGCTGCGATGCCGTCCGCGCGTGACGGCCGGGGCCGAAGGCCGTGTCGAGCAGCATCTCGATGTCGGCGGCATCGGCGGCGGTCGCGGGACGGATCAGCATCGGTCGGCGCGGCTCCCGGCGGGCGGCAGGACGCTGCGCCAACATGGCGACGCCGCGGGATCGCTCCCGCGGCGTCGGGTCGTACGTGAACGGTAGCATCTTCACTTGGCGGTGACGACCAGTTCGGTCCGGCGGTTCGCGGCCTGGCCGCTCGCGGTGGCGTTCGATGCGGCGGGATCGCTGGCGCCGCCCGTCGCGGTCTCGATCCGGTCGGCGGCGATGCCCTTGGCCTCGAGCGACTTGGCGACGGCGGCGGCACGGTCGGCACCGAGGCGGACGTTGCCTCCCGTCACCGGGCGCGCATCGGTATAGCCGACCAGCCGGACCTTCGCCTTGGGATAGCTCGCCAGCGTCGCGGCAAGGTCGTCGACGGTCGCCTGGTCGTCCGGCCGGATCGTCGCCGACGCGGTATCGAACAGCACCTTGTCGAACGTGAAGGTCTTCGGCGCGGGGTCGTTCGACGCGAGGAAGGTCTTGACGTCCTCGTTGAACGATGAGGTCGTGGCGGCGGCGCCCGTCGCTGTCGGGGCGGTCGCCGCCGCTGTCGTCGTCGTGCTGACCGTCTCGGTCACGCGCCCGTCCTTCTTCCGGTCGCATCCGCGCAGTCCAAGCAGGAGCAGCGCGATCAGTCCGGCGAGCAGCAGCGCCCAGAGCAGCCAGTTCGGCTTCTTGGCCCCCTCGGTCACGAGCCCGGCCCCCGAAGCCGTCGTCCGGCCGTAGCCCGGCCAACCCTCGAACACCGCCGCGGGCGGGACGTTCAGGTGGACGTGTTGATCGACGTGGTCGACCCAGGTGAGCGGGATGTAGTGATGCTGGCCGTCAGGCGCGTCATGGCGAGCCAGCTTGATCCGCTCGCCCTCGACCCGGTCGACGACGCCGACCTTCGTATTGTCGGACGCGACGACGTCGAGCTTGGGTGTGATCTGGCTGCGGTCGAACATGGACGGCCCCTGGTTAAGCCCGGCTCAAACCGGCCAGTCCGTTCATCGTTCCGAAGATCTACCGCCGGGCCGCCTGCAGGGCTGGTGCGACGTACGGCAGCCAGACCGCCGGGCTGCCGAGCGTGGCATGGCCGCTCGTCGCCGTCGACGCGGGCACGACGATCCGCGTGAACCGCGACGGCAGCGACGGCGCGTCGGCGGGCGGATAGAGGATGTCATCGGCGAAGTTGAGCTCGACGACGGTCGCGGTGACCGCATCCAGACGCGCCTGCGGGGCATAGGTGCGGACTGCGTCGAGTGCGAACGCCAGGTCGACGGCGTCGCCCGCTGCTGCCGCGCGCGCGTCGAGCAGCGCCGTCGCCGTCGCCGCATCGGGGGCGGCGCGGGCGAGCAGGTTCGCCGGCACGTTGCCAACCATCGTGATGGCCGCAGCCGCGCGCGTGCCGGCGCCACCAGGCAGTGGGCTGCCGAGCAATGCATCGCGCGCCGCCAGCCGCCACAGCAGGTTGCGCCCGGCGACCGCCGTCGGCCACGCCCCCATCGCGACGAGGGTGCCGATCTCATTCGGGTACGCTTCCGCCCACGTCCAGCCGATCATCGCCCCCATCGATACGCCGAGAACCGCGCGCACGCGCTTGACGTGGAGGTCGGCGAGAACGGTGCGGACGCCCGCGACGATGTCGGCATAGTCGTAGTGCGGGAAGTTGACGCCGAGGCCGTCGGACGGCTTGGTCGAACCGCCGTGGCCGATCGCGTCGGGGATGACGACGAAGGTCGTCTTCAGGTCGAGCGGCGCGCCCGCGCCGAACAACAACGCCTGCTGCGGGCCGGTGAAGTCTGCCCCCGAGCGCCCGGTGCCGTGGAGCAGGACGACGGCGTTGTCGACAGTGCCGTCCGCGCCCGTGTGGGCAGTGCCGAGCGTGCGGAAGGCGAGCTTGACCGGCGCGCTGCGTCCGCCGGCGAAGTCGAACTGGCGGACGCGGACGACGTGCACCGCCGTGGGATTCGGCGCGTCATCGGGAACAGCGACGGCCGCGGCAAGCAACACGATGGCGGCGAGCGCGCTCAATGCCGCGGTTCCGCCATCAATTCAACGAGTACGCCGCCGAAGTTGCGGGGATGGATGAAGATGACCGGGACGCCGTGCGCCCCGATCCGCGGCTCGCCCGTGCCGAGGATAGTCGCGCCCTGGTCACGCAGGAAGTCACGAGCGGTCACGATGTCGGGTACCTCGAAGCAGACGTGGTGCTGGCCTCCGCTCGGGTTTTTGGCGAGGAAACTGCGGATCGGCGAGGCGTCGCCATAAGGCTCGATCAGCTCGATCTGGCTGTTCGGCGTATCGATGAAACAGACCCAAACCCCTTGTTCCGGCAAGGCAAATCGCTCGCCGATGACCGTCGCGCCGAGCAGGTCACGATAGACCGCGGCGGTCTTTTCAATCGACGGCGTCGCGATCCCGACATGGTTGAGGCGGCCGATCATGCGGGTCTCCCGGTAACCGCTGCACGATAGCTTGCCTTTCGCCAGCGACAATGCCGTATGTCGCCCACCTACGGCGGAGGAGTGGCGATGCGATACTTAGCAGGGCTGGCGCTTTTAAGCGCGACAGCGGCGGCCGCGGCTCCGAACACCGCGCCGATCGCGACCCCGCTCAGTGTCACACTTGGCGCCGCCATCGTGCGTGACAAGGCACTCGCGGGCAACGCCGCCTATGCGATCGTCGCTGGACTGACGACCGAGATCGGCCCGCGCCTCGCCGCGACCCCCGCCGAAGCGCACGCCCGCGACTGGATCGCCGCGAAAATGACTGAGCTTGGACTGGCCAGGGTTCATGTCCAGACCTTTGCCGTGCCGCACTGGGAGCGCGGGCTCGAGACAGCGACGACCGTCGGCGTGAACCCGCAGCGTCTTGCCTTGACGGCGCTCGGCTACAGCGGCGCAACGCCGCCCACCGGTATCGAGGCCGACGTCTTCCAGGTCACCGACCTCAACGAATTGCGCGCGTTCAAGCCTGGCGACCTGAGCGGCAAAATCGTCTTTGTCGATCACGACATGCGCGCGGCGCAGGACGGCTCGGGCTACGGGGCGTACAATGACATCCGGACCGCCGGTCCCGCGGTCGCTGCAAGCAAAGGCGCGGTCGCGTACCTCCACCGCTCGCTCGGCACCGGCCCGGCACGGCTGCCGCACACCGGCGTCACCCGCTTCCCAGCTGGCATGAAGCCGATCCCCGCGGCGGCGCTGAGCGTGCCCGACGCGATGCAGCTCGGTGCCATGCTCAAGCGCGGTGGTGTCCGTCTCCACCTCGTCCTGACCCCGCGCGATGTCGGTATGGGAACATCGGGCAATGTCGTCGGCGAGATCGCCGGGACGACTTCCGAGGTCGTGCTAACGGGCGGCCATCTCGACAGCTGGGACCTCGGCACCGGCGCGATCGATGACGGCGCGGGCGTGGCGATCACGCTGGCAGCGGTCGCGACGATCAACGATGCAATCCGCAGCCACGCCGTGCCGCGCCCGCTGCGGACGATCCGCATAGTCGCGTTCGGTGACGAGGAGGCACAGGGGCCGCTCGGCGGCGCGACGTACCTCGCGGGCCATCCGGAGCCCGTCGTGCTCGCGCTTGAAGCCGACTTCGGAGCCGATCGCGTCTGGTCGCTGCGAACCCACCTCGCGAACACCGCGCCGACGACCGGCAGTCCCGCGCTCGCGGGACTTGTCCGAGTCCTCGCGCCGCTCGGCATCGTTCCGTCACCGCTGCCTGCGCACGGCGGCACCGACATCGAGGCGGCGGTCGCCGGCGGCGCGGCGGTCGTCGATCTCGCCCAGGACGGCACGCACTACTTTGACCTGCACCATAGCGCCGACGACACACTCGATAAGATCGACCCGGCCGCTCTGACTCAGGCGGTCGCCGCCTACGCGGCAACGCTGTGGTGGGCCGCCAACGCCGACCTTGAGCGCGAGCGCCGACCGTGAACGCTAGCCGAGTAGGTTACGTTCGGCTAAGCTGCTGCGGGGGTTGAGGGGCACCGCGTGGAGCTGACAGACGTCGGATTCGTCAGCCACTTGATTGCGGCGCTCGGCTTTGCCGCGCTTGCGGTCAGCGTTCTGGCCCGACGTGCGCTCAACGGAACCAACCTGTGGCTAGCGATTGCCGCGTTGACCACGGCGGCATGGGCTGGCGACTTTGTCATGGCGGCGCGTTTTGGTGGTCCGTATCTGGCGCTCCTGTCGCCTGCCGAGACGTTTCGCACGGCAGCCTGGATTGGTTTTCTCGTCTCTCTGCTGCGGAGCTCATGGCAGCTCGACTCGCGGCTAAGTTCTTCGTTTATCATTGCAAGCGCAATTGGTTTCGTGCTGTCGGTCCAGATCGGCATCGATCTTGTCGATTTCCTTGGCCACGGTGTTTCGCTCCACGAGCGACCAATTATTGCAACGCTATTCGTCGTCGGACGGCTGACGGTGGCGATCTCCGGACTGGTCCTGCTTCACAACCTCTACGTCAATGCCGAGAGCGGCAGCCGGACGGGCATTCGGCTGCTGTGCATCGGATTGGCCGGCTTTCTCGGCTACGATCTAAATCTCTACACGCTCGAGTTCCTACTCGGCACGCCATCGCGCGACTTGTACAACATCCGCGGTGCTGTCGATGTCCTGACGGTTCCCCTCTTGCTGCTGTCGGCACGAGAGGCGTGGGTGGCGCGCGTCCAGGTGTCGCGCCAAGTCGTGTTCCACACGCTGTCGATGTCGATCATCGGCGGCTATCTGATCGCGATGGCGCTGCTCGCCTATGGGCTGCGGCTCGTCGGTGGCGACTGGGGCCGGCTGCTCCAGATAACTTTCCTCTTCGCGACGATCACGCTTGGTGCACTGGTCCTGCTGCTGCCGCGGTTTCAGGCGGCGCTGCGCCTGCTGATCGCACGTAATTTCTTCGCGTATCGGTATGATTATCGCGTCGAATGGCTTCGCTTCATCCGTATCGTTTCGGGCGCCGCCGGCGTCGGGCACCTTCCTGAGCGGGTAGTCGAGGCGATCTGCACAGTTGTGGATTCACCAGGCGGTGCGCTTTATGCCCCGGGCGAGGACGGTGCGTTCGACGTCGTCGCCAAGTGGAATTGGCGCGCCTTCGTCGGTACACCCATTGCAGTGGACGGGTCCTTCGTGTCCTTCCTCGCCAATAAGCAATGGGTGATTGATCTCGACGAACTACGTAGCGGCGATGGAAGCTATGGTACGCTGCCGATCCCGTCGTGGGTCGAGGCTGATCGCGGTGCTTGGCTGATTGTGCCGTTGCTCCACCTCGACAGCCTGCGCGGCTTCCTCGTTGTCGAGCGGACCCTCGCCCCGCGAACGCTCGGGTGGGAGGATTTCGAGCTGCTGCGCACGCTTGGCCGGCAGGCGGCCAGCTATATTGCCGAAGCGACAAGCCAAGCCGAACTGGACGAGGCAGGCAAGTTCGATGAATTCAATCGCCGCTTCGCCTTTATCATGCACGATATCAAGAACTTGGTAAGCCAGTTGAGCCTGGTCGCACGTAACGCCGAGCGTCATGCCGACAATCCTGCGTTCCGCGCCGACATGGTCGCGACACTGCAGGGATCTGTCGGCAAGATGAACGACCTGCTCGCCCGCCTCGCCCAACGCACCGCGGGCCGCGCCGAGAACGACGAGGCCGTTGACCTTGGCCCGCTGATCGCCGATCTCGTCTCCTTGAAATCGCGGCAGCACGAGCCGCTGACCTTTAGCCACAGCTCCGAGCAATGCTTCGTCATCGGCGACCCGGTACGGTTTGAAGCCCTATTCGGTCACTTGATCCAGAACGCCATCGATGCGAGTTCGCCGGGCGCGCCGATCGCGGTCGAACTTCGCTGCGAGCCGACCGGCGCCGTGGTGACAATCAGCGACTCAGGCTGCGGCATGTCGGCGGCGTTCCTGCGCAACCAGCTGTTCAAGCCGTTCAAGTCGACTAAGCCCGGGGGTTTCGGCATCGGTGCCTACGAAGCGCGCGAAATTGCCCGCGCCGCCGGAGGGCGGCTCGACGTCGCCAGCCGCGAAGGCGAAGGAACAGTGTTCACCATCCACCTTCCTCTCGCCAAGATGCTCGTTACGGGCCGCTCGCGAGCCGGTGCTGCGCCGCTCAAGAGGATCATTGCGTGAGTAACCGCAAGTTGTTGGTCGTGGAGGATGACGAGGGGCTGCAGCGTCAGCTTCGCTGGAGCTACGAAGACTATGACGTGATTGCCGCCGGCGACCGCGCTACCGCCCTTGCCGCGATCGACGCGCACCAACCGGCCGTGGTTACGCTCGATCTTGGCCTCCCGCCGGACCCCGACGGGACGAGCGAGGGGTTTGCGACACTTGAGGCGATCCTCGCGCTGCGGCCGCAGACCAAGGTGATCGTCGCCTCCGGGCACGGTGCGCGAACAAGCGCAATGCGAGCCATCGCCGATGGTGCATTCGACTTTTACGCGAAACCGGTCGACATCGACGAGCTCGGGTTAATCGTCCGCCGCGCCTATCACGTCTATGATCTCGAAGAGGAGAACCGCCGGCTTCGCACGCTCGAAACGGGTACCGACGTCCTTGGCGGCATCGTTACCGGGGCGCCCGAGATGCTCAAGGTCGCGCGGATGATCGAGCGGATCGCCACCGCCGACGTTTCGGTCGTGCTGCTCGGCGCGAGCGGTACCGGTAAGGAGCTGCTCGCGCGCGGCCTGCACAACGCTTCGCTGCGCGCCGACAAGCCGTTCGTAGCGATCAACTGCGCAGCCATCCCGGAGAACCTGCTCGAGGCGGAGCTGTTCGGCTACGAGAAGGGAGCCTACACCGGCGCGATCAAGACCACCGAAGGCAAGATCGAGCTGGCGCAAAGCGGGACGCTGTTCCTCGACGAGATCGGCGACGTGCCTCTCGCACTACAGGTCAAGCTGTTGCGATTTCTCCAGGAACGGGTGATCGAGCGCATCGGCGGGCGGCGTCCCATACCGGTCGATGTACGCATCGTGTGCGCGACGCACCAGGACCTCGAGAAGATGATCGCCGAAGGGCGGTTCCGCGAGGATCTCTATTACCGTCTCGCCGAGATCATCGTGCGCATTCCGAGTCTCGCGGCCCGTCATGGCGACGCGACGCTGCTGGCGCATCACTTCCTTGCCAAGTTTAGCCGTGAGCATCGCCGTTCTTTCAAGGGTTTCACCCCCGCTGCGCTCGCGGCGCTCAATGACTGGCACTGGCCAGGCAACGTTCGTGAACTCGAGAACAAGATGAAGCGTGCCGTCATCATGGCGGAGGGCAGCGCCCTCGACGCTGCCGACCTCGACCTCGCCCCGCGCGACCCGGCCGCCCTGACGCTCAAGATGATGCGCGAAGACGCCGACCGGCGTGCCATCCGCCTCGCGCTGGCGCGGAGCGACGGCAATGTCTCGACTGCGGCAAAGCTGCTCGGCATCAGCCGCCCGACTCTCTACGACCTGCTCAAGCAGTACGGGCTCGAGGCGTGAGCCTTGCACATCGCCGGCCCCTCCCCTACACCACCCGCCGGTCGGAGCGTGGCGCAGCCTGGTAGCGCACTTCGCTGGGGGTGAAGGGGTCGCAGGTTCGAATCCTGTCGCTCCGACCAGTCAGGCGGCGGAATGCAGCTTCGCCAATTCGACGTAACCGGCTGCTCCTGCGCGGTTTCTGACGATGTCCTGCTCGCTCAGGTCGCGCAGATAGACGGCCGGGCGACCGGCCCATAGCTGTCCGCGCAAGACCCGTTTGCCCGGTGTCAGCATCGCTCCGGCGGCGAGCATCGCGTCGGTTTCGATGACGCAGCCGTCCATCACGATTGCGCCCAGTCCGACGAAGCTGTGGTCGTGGAGTTCGCAGCCGTGGATCATGGCCAAGTGGCCGATCAGGCAGTCGTCGCCGATGAAGGTTCCCGCGGTCGAGCGGGTGACGTGGACGACGGTGCCGTCCTGTATGTTCGAGCGCGCGCCGACGACGATCGGGGCGACGTCGCCGCGCAGAACGCAGTTGTACCAGACACTTGCTCCCGCCCCGAGGCGGACGTCGCCGATCACCTGCGCCCCGGGAGCGACGAATGCACCCTCGCCAAGCGTCGGAGACAAACCGTTGAAAACGTGGAGAGTCATGCGACCGTCGCATAGACGATGTGCGCGCACAGCGGGTCGTCGGCGGCGAGTGCGGGATGGGCGAAGTCGAGGTCGGGGCGGCGGAGCATGCCGAGGCGCTCCATCAGACCCCACGACCGGGTGTTCGCCGCTACGGTCATTGCGATAATGCGTGGTCTTCCGGCCGCTTGTCCCCACGCCAGCGTCGCCTCGGCGGCTTCGCGGGCGTAGCCCTGCCCCCAGGCGTCGTGGCGCAGCCGCCAGCCGATCTCGACCTCGTCCGTCGAGGCAAGTACCTGGAAGTCCAACCCTTTTAAGTCCACACAGGCCGAGGAAGGCAGCGTCGCCGCGGCGCTCGACCGCCCAGAAGGCGAAGCCATGCTCCGCCTGATGCGCCGCCAACCGCGCGATCGCGGCGTCGGCTGCCGCGTCGTCGCCGAGCGGTCCGAGGAAGCGCATCACGTGACGATCGGTGAACATGGCCGCGAGCGCTTCGCGGTCGCCATGCGTCACGGGCCGCAGGGTCAAGCGCTTGGTTTCGATCACGGAAACAGCGGCGCCTGCATGAGCCCGCAGGTTTCACGGAGACCATGCATGACATTCATGTTCTGAATGGCTTGGCCGCTCGAGCCTTTCACGAGGTTATCGATGGCGACGATCACGATGGCGCGCGAGGGCACCCGGTCGGCGAACACGCCGAGTACGGCATGGTTCGATCCGCGGACCATCCGCGTCGCCGGCGCGACGCCTTCCGGCAGCAGGTGGACGAACGGCTCGGCCGCGTACCGGTCGGCCAGGCATCGCCGCAGCTCGGCGACCGGTGCCGCCGTCTCGACGATCATCGTCACCAGCTCACCGCGGTTCATCGGGACGAGGTGCGGGGTAAAGCTGATCGTCACCGGCACGCCGGCGGCGCGGGTCAGCTCCTGCTCGATCTCGGGCATGTGGCGGTGGCGGCCGACGGCGTAGGGTGCGACCCCTTCGGCGATCTCGGGGAACAGGTTCGCCTCCTTGAGGCCCCGCCCCGCCCCGCTGACCCCCGACAGCGCGTTGACGGTGATCCGCTCGGGCGCGACCAGCCGCGCGGCGACCAGCGGCACCAGGCCGAGCAGGACCGCGGTCGGATAGCAGCCCGGGCAGGCGACGAGCCTCGCCGCGGGCAGCGCGTCGCGGGCGAACTCGGTCAGGCCGTAGACCGCCTCGCCGAGCAGCGCCGGAGCCGGATGCGCGCCGCCGTACCAGTCGGCGTAGGTCGCGGGATCGCGCAGCCGGAAGTCGGCCGACAGGTCGACGATCCGCGGGCCGTTGACGCCGCTCAAGAGCTCCGCCGACGCGGCGTGCGGCAGGCAGCCGAAGACGACGTCGACGGCGGCGAAGTCGATCTCCTCCGCCTTCACCAGCCGCGGCAGGTCGGAAACACACGCGAAGTGCGGCCAGACGTCGGCCATCGCCTGCCCCGCCTTGGCGTTGGCGCTCAGCGCGACGACCTCGATCTCGGGATGGCCGAGCGCGAGGCGGACGAGGTCGGCCCCGGTGTAGCCGGACGCCCCGAGGACGGCGATGCGGATCGTCACCAACGCCGGTTAAGCCAAGCGTCAGCTGCGGGCAAGCATGCTCCCGGCGAACGACCGAACAGGGGACTCGTCGATGCTGCTGCTCGTCCTGGCTACCGCCAGCACGCTCGCCACCCAGCCGCCGGTCAGCGTCGCCCGGTGCGAGCGCTCGCCAAATACGATCGCGTTCGACGAGTGCCTCAGCCGCGCGCGCGATGCGGCGATGCGCATCCTCGACCGCTACCGCGCCGCGGCGCGCGCCCGGATCGTGCGCGAGAACCCCGAGAACGGGGCGCTGCCGGTGACCTTCGACGCAGCGCAGGCGGCGTGGGTCGACTACAAGAAGCGCGAGTGCGACGCGGTCTACACGCTGTGGCAGGCGGGCACGATCCGCGGCGCGATGGCGCTGCGCTGCGACATCCGGATGACCCAGCTACGCACCCACGAACTGTGGCTCGACTGGCTGACCGACCCGAACGGCCCCGCGCCGGCACTGCCCGAGCCGGTGGTCGAGCGCGGCAGCTAGGGCATCCAGGGAAATATGTTGCGCGCTTGAATTGACGGGCCGCACCGGACGCGCCATCCTGCGACGCCGCAGCAGGATCGCCGTCGATGACCCTCGTCGCTTGTCTTCGCGCCACTGCGGCTAGTGCGGTCCTCGTGACGACCGCAGCGACCGCGCAGACGGCGACCGCCGAACCACCGACCGCGGCGGCGGCGGAACTGCCCCCGCTAGTGTCGGCAGCCCAGCGGTACAAGACGGAACTCGTCTGCCGGACATCGCTCGAGACCGGCAGCCTCGTCACCAAGCGCAGGACGTGCCTGACGCGCAAGCAGTGGGACTACGTCGACCAGGAACATCGCGACGAGGCGCGGAAGATGATGATGGAGAACATGGGTCACCCGCCCGGCTGAGCCGCGACCCAGCCCCGCCGGTAACCAGGCTTACCCCAGCAGCCGCGCCGCGTCGCGCGCGAAGTACGTCAGCACTCCCGAACACCCGGCGCGCTTGAACGCGGTCAGCGTCTCGATCATCGCCTTGTCGCGGTCGAGGACGCCGGCAGCCACCGCGGCCTGCATCATCGCGTATTCGCCGCTAACCTGATATGCGAAAACAGGGACTTCGAAGCGATCCTTCACGCGGCGCACGATGTCGAGGTACGGCAGCCCGGGCTTGACCATGACACTGTCGGCCCCCTCGGCGAGATCGAGCGCGACCTCGCGTAGCGCCTCGTCGGTGTTGGCATAGTCCATCTGGTACGTCTTCTTGTCGCCCTTCAGGTAGCCGCCCGAGCCGACCGCGTCGCGGAACGGGCCGTAGAAGGCGCTCGCGTACTTGGCGGCGTAGGCCATGATCTGGACGTCGTGGAACCCCTCGCCTTCGAGCGCGGTGCGGATCGCCCCGACGCGGCCGTCCATCATGTCCGACGGCGCGATGATGTCGGCGCCGGCGCGCGCCTGGTTGAGCGCCTGCCGGACCAGGACCTCGACCGACGCGTCGTTGACGATGCGGTGGCTGGCGTCGAGCAGGCCGTCGTGGCCGTGGCTGGTGTACGGGTCGAGCGCGACGTCGGTCAGGACGCCGACGCCGGCCCCGCTGTCCTTGATCGCGGCGAGCGCACGGCACATCAGGTTGGCCGGGTTGAGCGCCTCGGCCCCGTCGTCGCTGCGGTCGGCGGCGGCGGTGTTGGGGAACAGCGCAAGGCACGGAATACCGAGCGCCGCCGCCTCCTTCGCCGCCGCGCCGAGCAGGTCGACCGACAGCCGTTCGACGCCGGGCATCGTCGCGATCGGTTCGCGCGTGTTCTGCCCCTCGGTGACGAACAGCGGCCAGATCAGGTCGGCGGGGGTCAGCTGCGTCTCCGCGACGAGGGCGCGCGACCACGCGTGGGCACGGCTGCGGCGGAGGCGGAGGGCGGGGTACGGCGCGTGGGTCATGGCGGGATCGTAGAGCGCGCGCGCGGTGCGCGCTAGGGCGCGGCGCCGTCACGAGTGCTGGACACCGGTTGCCCGGCGCGCATTTGGGCGGCTAGACGGGGGCGATGACGCCGCCGGTCCTGCTGTTCGATTCGGGCGTCGGCGGCCTGTCGGTGCTCGATCCCGTCCGCGCCGCGCTCCCCGAGCGGGCCGTCGTGTATGCCGCCGACAATGCCGGCTTCCCCTATGGCACCAAGACCGAGGCCGAGATCGCCGGGCGGGTGCCGGCGCTGCTCGGCCGCCTCGTCGAGCGCTACCGCCCGGCGCTGGTGGTCATCGCCTGCAACACCGCGTCGACGATCGCGCTCGCCGCGGTCCGGGCGGCGCTCGACGTGCCGGTGGTCGGGACGGTGCCGGCGATCAAGCCCGCCGCGGCGCGGTCGCTGACGCGGGTGATCGGCGTCCTTGGCACCGCGGCGACGGTGCGCCAGCCGTACGTCGATCGCCTCGCCGCCGAGTTCGCCACCGACTGCACCGTCGTCCGCCACGGCTCGGCGCGGCTCGTCGAGATCGCCGAGGCGAAGCTGCGCGGGGTGCCGCCGGACCCAAGCGACGTCGCGGCCGAGCTCGCCGGGCTGCTCGACGCGCCCGGCGGCGAGCGGGTCGATACCGTCGTCCTCGCCTGCACGCATTTCCCACTGCTGCAGGACGAACTCGCCGCTGCCGCGCCGTGGCCGCTGGCGTTCGTCGACGGCGGCGAGGGGATTGCGCGCCGCGTTGCGTACCTGCTGTCGAACACGGCGGCGGCCGGCCTCCCCCCCGCGTCCGGCCGCGCCGTGTTCACCGCGAGTTCCCGCGCCGTGTTCACCGCGAGTTCCCGCGCCGTGTTCACCCGCCGCGACGCCGATGTTGACGCGCTCCGGCCCGCCCTCCACAGCTTCGGGCTCGACGCAATCGACTTCCTGTGAGGACCGGGTGACCGACGCCGAGCTGATCGAGCGGATGAACGCGCGGATGGCGCCGACGTCGGCGCTGCTCGGCATGACGGTGGTCGGCCTCGACCGCGACGCCGGGACGGTGCGCGTGCGCTACGATCCCAAGCCGGAGTTCGCCAACCCGATGGGCAACGTCCAGGGCGGCTTCATCGTCGCCATGCTCGACGATGCGGCGGCGATCGCCGCGGTGCTCAAGGCGGGGACGCGGATCGTCGTGCCGACGATCGAGCTCAAGACGAGCTTCTTCGGCGTCGCCCGCCTCGGCCCGTTGTTCGCCGAGGGGCGGTGCATCAAGCTCGGCCGCCGCGTCGCCTTCATGGAAGCCGACCTCAGCGACGCGGGCGGCAAGCTGCTCGCGCGGCTGTCGACGAGCGCCCTTCCCGTCCCGCTCGAGGGGCCGGGCAACTTCGTGGAGCGGACATGACCGACGTGGTGATCGAGCGCCGCGGGCGCGCGCTGTGGCTGACGCTCGACCGCCCGGCGGCGCTCAATGCCCTGACGCGGACGATGGCCAATGCGGTCGGGGCTGCGCTCGCCGACGTGGGCGACGCCGATGTCGTCGTGATCGAGGGCGTGGGCGAGCGTGCCTTCTGCGCCGGTGGCGACGTCGTCGCGATGCACGCCGCCCGCGACGACGCGGCGACGTGGGAGGGGTTCTTCGCCGACGAGTACCGGATGAACGCCGCAATCGCGCGGCTCGACGTGCCGTACGTCGCGCTCCTCGACGGGATCACGATGGGCGGCGGGGTCGGCCTGTCGATCCACGGCCGCTACCGCGTCGCCACCGAGCGCACGCTGTTCGCCATGCCCGAGATGGCGATCGGGATGATCACCGACGTCGGCGCGACGCACGCGCTGCCGCGGCTGCCGGGGGCCATCGGGACGTGGCTGGCGCTGACCGGCGCGCGGCTGAAGGCGGCCGACGCCTATTACGCCGGCATCGCGACGCATGTCGTGCCCGACGACCGGCTGCCCCTCCTCCGCGACCTGCTGGCGACGGGCGGCGAGCCGGTCGGGACGATCCTCGACACGCTCCACGCCGATCCGGGCGAGGCTCCGGTCGCCGCGCTGCGCGACGCCATCGACTATCATTTCAGCCATGACAGCGTCGAGGCGATCGTCGCCAGCCTCGACGCCGGCGACGACTGGGCGCGCGGGACGGCGGCGACGATCCGCGCCAGCTCACCGACCGCGTGCAAGCTGACGCTGCGGGCGCTGCGTTCGGGCGCGGGCGACGACATCGAGGGGGCGCTGCGGACCGAATACCGCATCGTCAGCCGCCTCCGCGGCGGGCACGACTTCTTCGAGGGTGTCCGCGCCGTGCTGGTCGACAAGGACAAGTCGCCGCGCTGGTCGCCGGGAACGCTGGCCGAGATCGACGACGCCAGCCTCGACCCCTACTTCGCCGCGCCGGCGAGCGGCGACCTGACGTTCGGGTGAGCTTGGCACCGCGCCGCCGGCGGCTGGTCGCGGTCGCCGCGCTCTTCGCCGTAGCGGCGTCGGCCCCCGATGCCGGCATCGACCGCGTCCGGCTGCCCGACGGCCGGCAGATCGCGCTGCGCTGCACCGGCAGCGGCAGCCCGACCGTGCTGCTCGAAGGCGGCTGGGGCGCGGACAGCCGGGCGTGGAGCAAGGTCCAGCCGCTGATCGCCGCGACCAGCCGAGTCTGCAGCTACGACCGCGCCGGCATGGGTGCGAGCGACCCCGGCCCGCTGCCCCGCGACGGCGCGGCGATCGCCCGCGATCTCGATACCGCCCTGCGCGCCGCGCGCATCGCGGCGCCGTTCGTCGTCGTCGGCCATTCCGCCGGCGGCCTCTACGTCCGGCTGTTCGCCGACCGCCGCCCTGCCGACGTCGTCGGCATGGTCCTCGTCGACCCGAGCGTCGAACACCAGGATGCGCGGCTCAGCGCCGTCTTCGGACCCGGCGCGGGCAGTACCGCCGGCCTGCGCGCGCGGTCGGCGGCATGCCTCGCCGTGGCCACCGGCAAGCGGCCGCCGACGGCCGCGGCCCCGGTGCGCTGCGATCCGACGACGCCGGCGAAGACCTACGCGACCGAGGTCGCCGAACTCGACAGCCTGTGGGGTGCGACGTCGGACGAGGTCGCCGCCGGGCGCGATCGTTATGGCGCGCTGCCGCTCATCGTGCTCACCGCCGGCGACACCAACGCCGCCCTGCCCGACCGCGCGCGCCGGGTCGTCGACCGCGTCTGGGCGGGCCTCCACGACGAACTCGCCGAACGCTCGACGGTCGGCGTCCGCCAGACGGTGACCGGAACCGGCCACCTGATCCCGCGCGACCGGCCCGACGCGATCGCGGCGGCGGTGGCCGAGGTGATCGCGGCGGCGCGGCGCCCGCCGGTGAAGTCTGGCGCCTGAGGCCTAGCGCTTGAGAAACGCGTCGACCTCGGCGTCGAAGCGCGCCGGCTGGTCGAACATGATGAAGTGGCGCGCGTTCGGCACCGGGATCAGCGTCTTGGTCGTCAGCGGCGCATAGCCGGCGGCGATCGCGGGTTCGAGGACGGTCTCGTACAGCACCGTCACCGGCACGCTCACCTTGGCGAGGTCGGGGCGGAGGTCGGTGGCGACGTCGTCGCCCATCGCGCGGCCGACGACCGACGGCTCGCTCGCGCGGCTCCACGCGGTGATCTTCTCGACGTCGGCGGGGGCGGTCGCCATCATCGCCATCATGCCCTTGAGCTGTGCCTCGGGCAGCGGCGTCGTGCTCGCGCGCATCGCGTTGGCGATCGGGGCGACGCTGTCGGCGGTCGCCGTCGGGCCGCCGACCATCACGCCGTAGAACGGCAGGGAGTCGACGATCAGCAGCTTGGCCATGTGCGCCGGGCTCCGCTCGGCGAGGGCGAGGCCGAGCGTCCCGCCGAGGCTGTGGCCGATCACGATCGGGTACCTCAGCGAAGCAAGGTAGGCGTCGAGGTCGGCGACGAGTGGGGTGAACACCGGCCCCGTCGCGTTCGCCCGCGCCGGCTCGCCAGCGAAGCCCGCGACCTGGACCAGGTGGAGGCGGTACGTGCGGCGCAGCCGCTCGGCGGTCGTGCGCCACGTCTCGCGCGACGACGCAAGGCCGGGGATGAGGACGAGGTCGGGGCCGGAGCCGACGATCTCGACGCTGAACCGCGGCTGCACAACGACGCGGCTGTCGGTGAACAGCACCGGCGCCGCCGCTGCCGCCGGCTGGACCACGCCGGCGGCCAGAACGCCCGCCGCGACCGCCATCATCATGTGCCGCATTGTTTTTGCTCCCCAATTCGCGCGTGTATTGGTACAGCAATACGCACGCGGTGGCAAGGCCGTCAGCCGCTCGTCGCCCGCTCGTCGACACGGCCCGACCGCTCGAGCTTGCCCCAGCCGACGCTCGGGCCGCGGAGTGCCGACGTGATCGCGCGGATGACGACATAGTACATGATCTGGCGGTAGCCGAAGCGTTGCGGCAGCATCAGCCATAGCAGCCGCCAGCGCTCGTTCGCCTCGAGCCCGAACGCGACGGCGCCGGCGAGCAGGTCGATCGCCCCGAACGCGAGCCAGTAGACGCCCATCCGCACCACGTCGTGGCGCGTCGCCGCCCAGCCGTGCGCCTCGACCGAGGCGACGGTGGCGATGACGCTGGCGATCAACGCGAGATCGATCACCGGCGAGACGGCGGCGAAGACCACCTGGAAGACGACCGCCTGCGGCAGGCCGATCCGCGCCAAGCCGGCGGGCTTGCCGGTGGCGATGACGGCGCGGTGCTTCCACAGGCATTGCAGCGTGCCGAACGCCCAGCGGAAGCGCTGGCGGGCGAGCGCGGCGAAGCTTTCGGGGGCCTCGGTCCACGCGACCGCATCCTGGTCGTACATCACCTTCCAGCCCGCGCGCTGGATTGCGATCGTCAGGTCCTGATCCTCGGCAAGCGTATCGGGCGGGTAGCCGCCGACCTCGCGGATCGTCGCCGCGCGCCACGCCCCGACCGCGCCGGGCACGACGGTCATCGCGTCGAGGCGGGCGAGCGCGCGCCGCTCGAGGTTCTGGGCGGTGATGTACTCGAGCGCCTGCCACCGCGTGACGAGGTTGACGCGGTTGCCGACCTTGGCGTTGCCCGCGACCGCGCCGACCGCACCGTCGACGAACCAGCGCGCGAGGCGGGCGATGGTGTCGGGCTCGAACTGCGTGTCGGCATCGAGAGCGACGACGATCTCGCCGGTAGCCACGGCAAGGCCGTGGTTGAGCGCGCGCGCCTTGCCGCCGTTGACCAGCGTCAGCAACTTGACCCGTGGCTCGTCGGCGAAGGCGGTGCGGACGATCTCGCTGGTCGCGTCGCCCGACCCGTCGTCGCAGACGATGACCTCGAGCTGGACGTCGCGGCTGGCGAGGACGCGGCGGACCGACGCCTCGATGACGCGGGCCTCGTTGAACGCCGGGATCAGCACCGACACGAAGCGGTCAGGGTCGATCGGCGGGCGGACGACGCCCGCCTCGCGCCGCGCCTGGACGAGCGCCAGTGCCGACAGCATCAGCGCGCGGCCGATGCCGAGCGTGATCGCGATGGCGAACAGCCACTTGAGACTGCCGAGGAAGAAATCGATCAGGTCGAACAGCGCGAGGTCGGTCTTCGACGCGGCGAGCTCGTCGGGCGGCAGTGGCGGCATGACCTGCACCGGGCTGAGGCCGATCAGCTCGGACACCGGCACGAAGCGGACGCCACGCGCGCGCAGCTCGTCGATCAGGATCGGCAGCGCGGCGATCGTCTGGCTGCGGTCGCCGCCGCCGTCGTGGAGGAGGATGACGTTGCCGCTGCGCTCCATCGTCGACGCCTCGACGCCGTCGATCGTCGTCTGGACGATCTGGTTGACGCCGGGCGCGCGCCAGTCGGCGGGATCGACGTGCAGGCCGACGGTCAGATAGCCGAGCTTCTGCGCGACGGTGACGGGGTCGATCTCGTCGGTCGTCGTCGGCTCGGCGTCGCCGAAGTACGGCGCGCGGAACAGCTTCATCGACCGGCCGGTGAACGCTTCGAACAGCCGCTGGTTGGCGTTCAGCTCGAGCCGCGTCGCGCGCGCCGACGCCTTGCCGAGGTTCGGGTGGGTGTAGGTATGGTTGCCGACCTCGTGCCCCTCCGCGAGTTCGCGACGCAGGATGCCGCGCTCGGGCAGCGTATTCTCGCCGATCACGAAGAAGGTCGCCGGCACGTGCTTGGCCTTCAGGATGTCGAGGATCGCCGGGGTGATGTTGGGGTCGGGGCCATCGTCGAAGGTCAGCGCGACGAGCCCGGGGCGATACCCCGCGCGCTCGATCGAGTAGGGCAGCGGCAGGCGGACGAAGCGGGCGTCGACGATCAGCCCGCGGCTGTCGACCGTCACCGCGCGCTGCCCGGGGACCGGGGTCGCGCCGACGTGCAGGATTTCGCCCGCGCCCTCGATGTCGACGTTGGTCCCCGCCGGCATCGTCTGAATCGCCCCCGCGCCGACCGTCGCCGGGTGGCTGCGGCCGAACACCTTCCACACCGTCGGGTCCTCGGTGCCGAGCCGCCACAGCGCGAAGGCGTTGAAGCCGAGGGCGCGTGCGGCGAGCATCTGGTTGTAGACGCTGACCGCGTCGAGCAGCCACACGGTGTGGAGTTCGCCGCCGCCGTCGTAGCGGAAGGTCATGTTACCGCTCGCGCGGTCGAAAATGGGGACGGCGTTCGATTCGTGCGCGGTCAGCAGCGCCTGCTCGACCGAGGTGGCATCGGTGCCCGCTTTCGACCAGTCATAGGCGTAACTGCCGAGCGCGATGACCACCTTGGCCGGCGGCAGGCCCCGGGTGACGCGCGCGACGGTCTGGACGAACCACGGCTGCGACGCGATCGGTCCCGCCTCGTGGTCGGGGTCGCTCTCGTCGTAGACCATCAGGAACAGCCGGTCGACGACCGCCGCGTAACGCCGGAGGTTCCAGTCGGGGTCGCCGACGGGGACCGCCACCGCGAGCTTCCAGCCGTGGGCGACGCAGCGGGCGTGAGCCTCCTTGAGGAACGTCAGGTAGTCGCTTTGCGCCGAAGTCGGCAGGCTCTCGAAGTCGAAGAACATGCCCTCGACGCCGAGCCGGTCGGCGACGAAGCCCGCTTCGAGCGTATCGAGCAGCCGCTTGCGCGCGGCCGGGTCGGCGAGCAGGCGCGCCATGCCGGGTCCGTCCCACTCGCCCTGGATCGCGTTCTGGACCATCGGGACGATCCGCGGCCGCGCCGCCGCCGCGCCGATGATCTGCCGCCCGCGCAGGTCGGGGAAGCGGGTGACGACATGGTCGGCGCCGGTGACCGATACCCACGCCGGGACGACCCAGTCGAGGTCGCCGATGTGGCGCTCGAGGCTGGCGGCGCTGGCATCGTCCCACGGTGCGTGGAAGCCGACCGCGAGCGGGGCCCCGACCGCCGGCGCGCCGCGCGACAGCCATGAGGCGCGGCGGAGGGCATGGCCGACCTCGCGGCGGGTGTCGTGGGCGAGCTGGCCGAGGTCGCGGACCGGCGGGCGCTCGACGGTGAACGGCAGCGGCAGCCCGGCCGAGGTCGAGACGATCGACGTCGCGAACAGCGTCACCGCGGCGACGAGGAGCAGGACGAAGGCGGTGACGGCAACCCCGAAGCGCCGCCGCCGTCGCCCGCTGGGGTCGTGAAAGATCGCGCGCTCGGCCATCGACGAATTGGTCTTCCACCGCGGTGTGTCGGCACGCGCCATAACGCAACCGCCACGACCGCGCGATAGTTACCGCAGCACGTCTCGCCAACCACGGAGAAGAACGATGAGCCTGTTCGGACGCATCATGGACAAGATATTCCACCACCCGGCCGCCGCCGCGACGGCTCCGGCCGCCGCACCTGCGGCCCAAACGACACCCGCGGCGCCGGCGCCGGCAGCAGCCGCACCGGCGGCTCCGGTCGACGTCGAGGCGGTGCTGACGCAGATGGCAGCGGCGCATGGCGGCGGCGGCAACTGGCAGACGTCGATCGTCGACCTGCTCAAGCTGCTCGACCTCGATTCGAGCCTCGCCGCGCGCAAGGATCTCGCCGACGAGCTGGGCGTCCATGTCGGGGCCGACGGCACTGCCGAGGAGAACATCGCCCTCCACAAGGCGGTCATGGCCAAGCTCGCGGCGAACGGCGGCAAGGTGCCCGCCAGCATGCAGGGCTGAGCCCGAACGACAGCGGGCCGGGTCGTCGCCGACCCGGCCCGCATCTTGTTCTCAGGTAGCGCTTAGCGGCGGCCGCTGACCAGCCAGCCGATCAGCACGCCGATGGCGATGCCGCCGACCAGCGTCGCGATCGGCTGCTCGGTGACGGTGTCACGGACGACCTGGCTGCCCTTCTCGGCATACTGGCGGCCCTGCTCGCGCGCCTTCTGGACATAGTCGGGGGCGTTGTCGGCCCAGTCGTTGACCGCATCCTTGGCCTTCGAATAGGCGTCCTGCACCTTCGCCTTGGCGTCGCCGAGAGCCTCCTGGGCCTTGCCCTTGGTCTCGTCGAATGCGCCCGACGCCTGGGTCTTGCTGTCGCCGGTCAGGTCGCCGACCGCACCCTTGGCCTTGCCGCCGAACTCGTTGAGCGTGCCTTCGACCGTGTCGCTGTTGATCGCCATGATGCTGTTCCTCCAGTTGATCCGACCGGCCCGACGTTCGGTCAGGCCCGTGCCGCATCGAACGGTTGTGGAACGATTTGGTTCATCGCGCGAGGGATCATTCGTCGGCGCGAACCCTCGCCCGACCCGATTTCACCGACGCCCGCACGGTCTTGCCGGTCAGTCGCCGCTCTTTCGACGCGAGCGTCGGCCGCGACGCGCGCCGCTTGACGGGCGCGACCGCCGCGGCGGCGATCAGCGCGACCAGCCGCGCGCGGGCGTCGGCGCGGTTGCGCTCCTGCTCGCGGAACCGCTGCGCGGTGAGGACGAGGACCCCGTCGCCGGTCAGCCGCCGCCCGGCGAGCCGCATCAGCCGCACGGCGACGGCATCGGGCAGGCTCGGCGAGCGCCGCACGTCGAAGCGCAGCTGGACCGCGGTGCTGACCTTGTTGACGTTCTGCCCGCCGGGCCCGCTCGCGCGGATGAACGTCTCGACGATCTCGTCGTCGGCGAGGCTTATTTCGGGGGTGACGACGATCATCGCGCCAGCCTACCCTGCCCGCCACCCCGCGTCACCGGAGCAGCATCGCGATGATCACCGTCCACCACCTCAACGATTTGCGGTCGCAGCGCATCCTCTGGCTGCTCGAGGAGCTCGGCACCGGCTACGACATCAAATTCTACCAACGCGATCTGACGACCAACCTCGCGCCCGGCGAGCTGAAGGCGGTCCACCCGCTCGGCAAGTCGCCGGTGATCGACGACGACGGCCGCCGCATCGCCGAGTTGGGGGCGATCGTCGACTATCTGATCCGGCGGCACGGGAACGGTGCGCTGGCGCCGGCGCCGGGCACCGACCTCCACGAGGTGTATCTCGAATGGCTCCACTTCGCCGAGGGATCGGCGATGCTGCCGCTGATGCTCAAGCTCTACACCGGGCGGCTCGGAGCCGCGGCCGCCCCGCTCCAGCCGCGGATCGACGAGCAGATCGCCAGCCACCTCGCCTTCTTCGATGCGAGCCTCGGCGACGCCGACTGGCTCGTCGGCGACCGGCTGTCGGGAGCCGACGTGATGATGTCGTTCGTCGCCGAAATCGCTGCAGCGGGACCGGCGGCGGCCGCCTTCCCGCGCCTCGTCGCCTACGCCCGGCGGATCCAGGGCCGGCCGGCGTGGCGCGCCGCGCTCGCCCGCGGCGGCGCGTACCGCTTCACGCTCGACGCCTGACGCGCGACCAGACGAGCGGCAGCGCGAGGCCGGTGAGCACGAGCGCGCCGGCGGCGAGCTTCCACGCCGGCAGCGGCTCGCCGAGCAGCAGCGCCGCGGCGCCGAGGCCGAATACCGGCACGAGCAGCGACCACGGCGCGACCGCCGCCGCCGGGTAGCGCGTCAGCAGGAACCCCCACGCGCCGTAGCCGAACATCGTGTTGCCGACCGCCTGCCACGCGACCGCCGTCCACGTCGCCACGCTCGCATCGCGCACGCCGGCGACGACGGCGGGCACACCGTCGGCGAGCACCGCGAGTACGAGCAGCGGCGGGACGGCGAAGACGCTCGCCCAGACGACATAGGCCAGCATGTCGACGCCGACCGCACGCCGCTGGACGATGTTGCCGGCCGCCCAGCCGAACGCGGCGCCGAGGACGAGGCCGATCCCGGCGAGCGACGATCCGGTCGAGTGGCTGGCGATCACCGCCAGACCCGCGGCGCCGAGCAGCAGCGCGGCGACCTGCACCGGCTTGACGCGCTCGCCGCCGAGCCATGCCGCAAGACCGATCGTGAAGAACACCTGGCTCTGCACGACGAGACTGGCGAGCCCCGGTGCGACGCCGCCGCGGATGGCGATGAACAGCAGGCCGAACTGGCCGACGCCGATCAGGATGCCGTAGAGCGCCAGCTCGCGCAGCGGCACCGCCGGGCGGCGCAGGATGAATACGCCGGGGACGGCGGCGACGGCGAAGCGCAGCGTCGCGAACAGCAGCGGCGGCAGGTGGCCGAGCGCGAGCTTGATGACGACGAAGTTGGTCCCCCACACCGCGACGATCGCGAGCGCGAGCAAGGCATGCCGCGGGGTCAGGGAGGTCGGTGTCACCGCTTGCGCAGCGCCAGCCCGTGGATCGACGCCGCGGCGCCGGCGAGCGACACCGCCATGACCACCGCCATCGGCCGCGGCGACCCGTCGTGGAACGCGCCGGCGATCGTCGCTGCGAGCGCGCCGACGGCGAACGACGCCGAACCGATCAGCGCCGAGGTCGATCCGGCGCGCAGCGGATCGACGCCAAGCGCGCCCGCCGTGGCGTTCGCCGCCATGAAGCCGAACGAGGTCAGCGTCACGAACAGGAAGGCGAGCACCAGCCACGGTCCGCCGGCGAACGCCGCGCCGACGAGTCCCACCCCGCCGGCCACGCCGACCAGCGAGGCGATGCCGAGGATGCTGTCTGAATCGGCGCGCGCGAGAAGCAGCCGGTTGACCTGGCTCGATCCGATGACCCCGACGGCAATGACCGCGAACGCCAGCGCGAACGCGCGCGGCGTGAAGCCGTACTGGGTGATCAGCAGGTCGGGCGCGGTCGCGATATAGGTGAACAGCGTCGCCCCGTTGAGCGCGCCGGCGAGCAGGTAGCCGACCAGCCGCCGCTTGCCGAGCAGGATCACGAACGACCGCAGCGGCGACTCGTCGGCCGCCTGCGCCGCGGTCGACGCCGACCGGCTCTCGTCGAGGCGGGCCAGCACCGCCGCGCCGATGATCGTTCCCGCCGCAGCGAGCACGGCGAAGATCACCCGCCACGACGCGAAGGTGACGAGCCACGCCCCGACCGTCGGCGCAATCATCGGCGCGACGCCAAGCACGAGCGTCAGCAGCGAGAAGATGCGTGCCGAGTCCTGATGATGGTAGCGGTCGCGGACGACGGCGCGGGCGATCACCTGCCCGGCGCATGCCCCGAGCGCCTGGACGAAACGCCCGGCGACGAGCCAGCCGATCGTCGGCGCAAAGGCGCAGCCGATCGACGCCGCGACATAAAGGACGATGCCGGCCAGCAGCGCCGGGCGGCGCCCGATGCGGTCCGACACCGGCCCATAGACCAGCCCGCCGATCGCCATGCCGAGGAAGAACGCCGACATGCTATGTTGGACGGCGGTCGCGTCGGCGTGGAAGCCGCGGCCGATCGCCGGCAGGCTCGGCAGGTACAGGTCGATCGACAGCGCACCGATCGCCGTCAGGCTGCCGAGCAGGACAATGGTGCCGAGCTTGGGCTGCACGCGGGTCGCTTGCGCGGGCGAGAGGTCGGGGTTAGCGAGAGTCATCCGCGACGCCTGTACCGGCGATTGCTGCGCTGCAACAGCGCTAATGGGGAGAGCGCCATGCCTGCGATCAACGCCGTGACCGACCTGACGCTCGATGGCGACATCGGCATCGTCACGATCGACTCGCCGCCGGTCAACGCGCTGTCGGCCGACGTCCGCGACGGCCTCGCCGCGGCAATGGCGGCGGCGGTCGCCGACCCGGCGGTCAAGGCCATCGTCCTGATCTGCGCCGGGCGGACCTTCATCGCCGGGGCCGACATCAGCGAGTTCGGCAAACCGCCGCGCGGCGCGTCGCTGCCCGCGGTCCAGGCGGCGATCGAAGACAGCCCCAAACCTGTCGTCGCGGCGATCCACGGCACCGCGCTCGGCGGCGGGCTCGAGGTTGCGCTCGTCGCCCACTATCGCGTCGCCGTTGCCGCGGCGAAGTTCGGCCTCCCCGAGGTCAAGCTCGGCCTGCTCCCAGGAGCCGGCGGCACCCAGCGGCTGCCGCGCGTCGTCGGAGCCAAGGCGGCGCTCGAGATGGTCACGTCGGGCAAGCAGCTGTCGGCCAAGGCGGCGCTCGCCAGCGGGCTGGTCGATGCAATCGTCGACGACCTCCGCACCGGCGCGATCGCCTTCGCGCGTGATGTCGTCGCGCAGGGAAAGCCACTGCGCCGTGTCCGCGACCTGCCCGTCGAAGGCGTCGAGCCCGGTATGTTCGACGCCTTCCGCCAGGCGAACGCCAAGGCAATGCGCGGCTTCGAGGCACCGGAAGCGAACATCGCCTGCATCGAGGCGGCGGCGACGCTGCCGTTCGACGAGGGGATGAAGGTCGAGCGCGAGCGCTTCATGGGGCTGATGACCGGCCTCCAGTCGAAGGCGCAGCGTTACGTCTTCTTCGCCGAACGGCTGGCGAACAAGGTCGACGGGCTTGATCCGAACGCCCCCCTCCTGCCGGTCGCCAGCGTCGGCATCATCGGGGCGGGGACGATGGGTGGCGGCATCGCGATGAACTTCCTCAACGCCGGCGTGCCGGTGACGATCGTCGAGACCAGGCAGGAGGCGCTCGACCGCGGCGTCGCGACGATCCGGCGCAACTACGACAACACCGCCGCCAAGGGGCGGATGACGGCTGACGACGTGACCAAGCGGATGGCGCTGCTGACGCCGACGCTCGACCTTCAGGCGCTGTCGGGGGCCGACCTGATCATCGAGGCCGTGTTCGAGAACATGGCCATCAAGAAGGAGGTGTTCGGCAAGCTCGACCACATCGCCAAGCCGGGTGCCATCCTGGCGTCGAACACCAGCTACCTCAACGTCGACGAGATCGCCACGGCAACGTCGCGGCCCGAGAGCGTGATCGGGCTCCACTTCTTCTCGCCGGCCAACGTCATGCGCCTGCTCGAGGTCGTCCGCGGCGCGAAGACCGGTGGGCAGGTCCTCGCCACCGCGATGGCGACGGCGAAGACGATCGGCAAGGTCGCGGTCGTCTCGGGCGTGTGCGACGGCTTCATCGGCAACCGCATGCTCAGCCAGCGCCAGCAGCAGGCGATGCAGCTGATCGTCGAGGGTGCGCTGCCCGCCGACATCGACCGCGTCCTGTTCGACTTCGGCTTTCCGATGGGGCCGTTCCAGATGTCCGACCTCGCCGGGCTCGACATCGGCTGGTCGGCCGAGACGTCGAAGGGGGCGACGATCCGCGACCGACTGTGCGAGGCGGGCTTGCGCGGCCAGAAGAACGGGCGCGGGTTCTACGACTATGACGAGAAGCGCAACCGCACGCCCTCGCCGGTCGCCGAGAAGATCATCCTCGACTACGCCGCCGAGCGCGGGGTCAACCGCCGCCAGATCGACGACGCCGAAATCCTCGAGCGCTGCCTCTACCCGATGGTCAATGAGGGCGCGAAGATCCTCGACGAGAAGATGGCGCAGCGGGCGAGCGATATCGATATCGTCTGGATCAACGGCTACGGCTGGCCGGTCTATCGCGGCGGCCCGATGTTCTGGGCCGACTCGGTCGGGCTGCCGAAGATCGTCGACGCGCTGACCCGCTACGGCATCGAGCCGGCGCCACTGCTCGCCCGGCTGGCCGCGGAAGGCGGCAGTTTCACCAACGCGGCGTAACCTTTCGCGCCGGCGCTGCGTACCTACATGTGTCGTCGCCAGTCGCGAGGGTTCATGTCCGCCGTTTCGTCCGCCGTCACCCGCCGCACGTTCGCTCTTGCCGCTGCCGCCGTCACCGTGCTGCCTGCGCTGCGCCCGCTCGCCCGCGCCAAGCCCGCGACCGAGCGCTTCGAGGTCAGTCTGACCGAGGCGCAGTGGCGCACGAGGCTGTCGCCGGCAGCGTTCCTCGTTCTGCGGCAAGAGGATACCGAGCGGCCGTTCTCGTCCCCTCTCAACAACGAGCACCGCCGCGGGACCTTCGCCTGCGCCGGCTGCGCCCTGCCGCTATTCGCCAGCGCGACCAAGTTCGACAGCGGCACCGGCTGGCCGAGCTTCTACGCGCCGCTCAAGGGCGCCGTCCGCACCCGCGACGACGGCTCGCTTGGCATGGTGCGGACCGAGGTCCATTGCCGGCGCTGCGGCGGTCACCTCGGCCACGTCTTCAACGATGGGCCGCCGCCGACCGGCCTGCGCTATTGCATGAACGGTCTCGCGATGACCTTCGCGCCCGCCAAGGCTTAGGAACACGACGATGAAGAAGCTGCTGATCACCGCCGTTGCCGCGGCCTCGTTCGCCGGCGCGTTCGCCGTTCCGACGCGCGGGTCCGACGCCGTCCGCCTCGTACCAGCGCCCGTCGTCGATGCGCCCGCCGCGAGCGCGCCGGGCGTCGCCGTGTTCGCCGGCGGGTGCTTCTGGGGCCTCGAAGGCGTGTTCGACCATGTCGCCGGGGTCAAGTCGGTGACGTCGGGCTATGCCGGCGGCGCTGCGGCGACGGCGCATTATGAGGTCGTCGGCACCGGCGTCACCGGACACGCGGAGTTGGTGCGCATCGTCTACGATCCGGCGAAGATCAGCTTCGGCACCCTGCTGCGCATCTACTTTTCGGTCGCGACCGACCCGACGCAGCTCAACCATCAGGATCCCGACGACGGCACGCAGTATCGCGGGACCATCTTCGCCCAGTCGCCGGCGCAGGCCGAGGTCGCCAAGGCGTATATCGTCCAGCTGAACCGCGCCAAAGCGTATCCGCAGCCGGTGGTGACGACCGTCGAAACGGGCAAGCCGTTCTTCGCCGCGGAAGGCTATCACCAGCACTTCCTCGCGCGGAACCCGAACTACCCGTACATCGTCGTCAACGACCTGCCGAAGGTCGCCGCGCTGAAGAAGCTGTTCCCGGCCCTGTACAAAGGCTGACGCAGCAAAGCGCCCGCCGGTGCGAAACCGCACCGCGAGTATAGTGAGTTCAGGCCCTTGTCCGGCTCCTGATCCCGCTTGGTCGCGGCGGGGGGGCCGGGCAATCGGCAACGATGGACGTGCGGGTGACGGCAGGTCGGCGGTCTCTTAATCCGCCGGCGTCTGCGCGTCGAAAGCGCGTCGGTGTACGTCGTGGGCGGCGTCGGTCGCGATCAACGACCGTTCCGGCACCCGCACGTCGTCAGAGGCACCGCTCCCTCCCGGTGACCGCCGGGTCAGCACCTCCCGCCCGGGCGACGGTGCCTCCGTCGCTGGACGGTCAATCAGCTAGCCCGCTAAATCCTACATTACAAACGCTTTTTTCCGCCCGCTTGCGCCGCGCGGGCGGTGCGCCGGCTACGCGCTCGCCTTCTCGTTGGCGAAGACGCGGACCGGCTCCTTGGCGCCGGTGACGACGTCCTTGTCGACGACGACCTCATCGACACCGTCCATGCCCGGCAGCTCGAACATCGTGTCGAGCAGGATCGACTCCATGATCGACCGCAGCCCGCGCGCGCCGGTCTTGCGCTCGATCGCGCGCTTGGCGATCGCCCCAAGGGCGTCGGCGGTGAAGGTCAGCTTGACCCCCT
>CAWBNV010000002.1:0-898547 GCA_963790285.1 uncultured Alphaproteobacteria bacterium | reverse complement strand
GCAGCTCCTCGACGATGTCGCGCTCCGAGACGATGCCGCCGATCGCGCCGTCGTCGATGACGAGGACCGCGCCGATGCGGTGGTCGTGGAGCAGGGTAACGATGTCGCGGACGGGGGTTGTCGCCGTGACGCTGATGACCGGCCGCTTGCCGGACAGGATCGAACCGATCGACATGACGCGCCTCCCAAGGTGCGCCGCGGCGGGGTCGTCCCCATATCGATCCGGCGCAGCCGCGATACTCTGCCGATTCGTGACGAAAGGAAAGCCGATGCCGTCTCCGCCCCGTCCGAGCGACCACCGCCGCCGCTTCCTCCGCCTGCTCGCGGTGACGGCGGCCGTCGCCCTGACCTCGTGTGCGGCGGCGCTGGTCGCGCTGAACGCCACCGGCGTTGCCCTGCGGCTGCCGGTCGTGATCGCCGTCTGCGCTGGCGTGGGTGGGTCGGTGGTGCTCGCCGGTGCGCTGATGGCGCTGGTCTTCGCCAGCGCCCGCAGCGGCCACGACGACGCGGTGGTCGACCCGACCAACGCAAAGGGCCGCCCCGAAGGACGGCCCTGGCAGCGGTGACCGAGCGGGCGCGTCAGAAGTCGATCTGGGCGCGCAGCGCGAGGGTGTCGTTGCCGTAGCTGCGGCCGGCCGCGATGTCGGTGCTGACCGGGACCACCGCGGCCGCGAAAGGTCCGCCCTTGACGTCGGCATGGGCGTACTCGGCGGTGAAGCGGACATAGTCGATCGGCCAGTAGTTGATCGCGCCGAGGTAGCCGATCTGGCGGCCGCCGTTGACCAACCCGCCCGAGTTCGCCGCCGTGTTGCCCACCGGCGTCGTCAGGTTGATGTAGTCGACGCGGCCGACGACCTGGACGCCGCCCATGCCGCCTTCGTTGACCGGATGGAGGATCTTGGTGCGGTCGACCTTGCCGTTCTTGTAGCCGCGGGTCTCGCCCGTCAGCCAATAGCCGGCCTCGGCGTAGCCGGTCCAGAAGTGGTAGTTGCCCGGATAGGCGGTGCCGACGATCGCCTGCGGGGCGTCGACGCGTTCGCCGGGGCGATAGCCGTCCATGTGGATGTACTGGCCTTCGCCCGCGACGTGCAGCGGCCCGTGGATGTACATCGCCTCGAGGCCGTAGATCTGGTCGTCCTTGGCGGCGATGTTGCCGGTCGTGACGAAGCGCTGGTCGGTCGTCTGGGTGAACGGACGGGCGCGATACTGGAAGCCGCGCGCGTCGGTCGCGAACTCGCGGTACTGGAAGTTCGCGCCGAGGTGCGCCTGGCCGCCCATGATCACCGGCGAGTAGACGACACGGACCGCGCCTTCGTAGCCGGTGCGGTCGAACAGGCCGTTGTTGTTCGTCGCGACGGTCGTCGCAACGGTGCCGCCGGTGACCGCACCCGCGGCGTTGGTCGTCGGGGTGAACGTCGACGTGCCCGAGTAGGTGAACGGCGTGTTGCCGTTGATGCCCTGGTTGAACAGACCGGCCTGGATGCGGAAGTCGTTCGCATGGTTGACGTACGTCATCGCGACACCGAGGCGGCGGCCGTTGTTCGTCGCCTCGTTGAGCTGCGCGCGCTCGACGAACGAGGTGAAGCGGTTGCTCATCATGTTTTCCATCGAGCTGAACGGGTAGAAGTAGCCGAGCGTGAAGGTCAGCGGCGTCGTGTGCGGCGCATATTCGAAGATCACGTCCTCGTAATCGATGATGCCCTCGGCGAAGTTGAACTGGAAGTTGTAGCTGAAGTCACCCGGCAGCGAGCCCGACGCGCCGATCAGAAGGCGGCGCGAGCGGCCGTTGAAGCCGAGGTTCGGCGTGCCGAGCGTGTTGCGCGGGTTGTTGACCTGGCCGATGTCGTACTGGAGCTCGCCCGACAGCTTGAACTTGTAGCCGCTCGGCCCCGAGAACTCGGGCATGCCCTTCCACGCCGGCGTGCTGATGCCGGCCTGCTTCTTGACCGCGTCGAGCTGCGCCTGCAGCGCGTCGACCTGCGCCTTGAGGAACTCCATCTGCGCCGCCGCCTCTTCGGGCGAGTTCGCCGTCTCGATGTCCTGCGCGCGGACCGGAGCCCCGGCGACCGTCGTCAGCGCGGTCGCGGCGAGCAGCGCGACGCTCCAGTTCCTGAAAGTCATGTCGTGTCCCCTGTACGCGTGATGTGAACGCCGCCTAAACGTGCGCGGTGACACTTCCGCGTCGTCGATGTTGCGGAATTATGACGCCGGCGATCACGGCGCGGCGTGGCAAAGATACAACGGCGATGCGGCGGCCGACGGCATCGTCGCGGGTCACGGCCACCCGACTGCCACAAGCGCGGATCGGGTGTCCGCGGCACGAGGCAGCCGACGGCCAGCGCGGTTATGGCACCAGCCAGCGGCCGCGCCAGGCGTCGGCGCGGGTGTGGATCGCGCGGGCGTGGCCGGGAACCGCGAGATCGAGCCACTCGACCGTCGCCAGCGTGACGATGATCACGGCGAACGTCGCGCGGCCGTCGTCGTCGCGCAGCCGCGCCGCAGGCGCGTCGATCGCGGTCCCGGGCGGCAGTTCGGTGCGGTAGGCGTCGCGCCCGGCGCGCGCGATCCCGCGCCATGCGGCATCGACCGCCGCGCCCATTCGCTCGACCCGCGCCGTGCCGTGGGCGCGAAGCTGCCGGCGCTCGCTCGCATCCCACGCGACGATGGCGACGTCGGGATGGGCGGCGATGTGCGCGACCTTGGCGGCGCGCGTGTCGGTGTAGAAGGTCAGGGTGGCGAGCACCGGGTCCACCGCCCGCACGACCATCACCCGCCCGTCGCTCGCGGCGATCGGCCCCGGCGGCGAGCCGCCGGGGGCGCCACTAAGGTCCGCCGCGACGCTTTCGGCCGCGGCGAATGGGCCAC
This sequence comes from uncultured Alphaproteobacteria bacterium, assembly GCA_963790285.1. Taxonomy (GTDB): domain Bacteria; phylum Pseudomonadota; class Alphaproteobacteria; order Sphingomonadales; family Sphingomonadaceae; genus Polymorphobacter_B. The sequence goes on along the minus strand of CAWBNV010000002.1, from coordinate 895,682 downwards.
CCGTTACGACGACCGGCGTCCGCCACGCGGCGGTGCGGTCGCCGACGGCGGCGACGAGCCGCGCCCAAACGTCCTCGAGGCTGGGCGCGTCGGCGGCCAGCGGCTCAGCCGTCGATCGGCTCGGCGACGACCTTGCGCGGGCGGCCGCGCTTGCGCGGCACCGGGACGCCGGTGTCGCTCCCCGCGTCCGCGCCGCTGGCGGGCTCGAACGCGGAGCCGGTGGTCGCGACGGTGGACCCCACGGCGTCGGCCGACGTGAAGCCGGCGGGTGCGGCAATCGTCGCGGGACCGGGCAAGCCGATGATCGGCTCCGCCGCACTTGCCCGCGCCTCGGGGGCCACCCGCGCGTCACGCGGACCGTCGGCGCTGCGCCCCCCATCGCCGAACGCCGCCCGCCGCGTCCCGCCGCGCCCGTTCTCGCGCTGGACGTTATCGCGCTGGCCATTCTCGCGCCCCGGCTCGCCGCCGGAAAACTCGCGCGCCGGGCCGTCGGAGCGGGCCTCGCGCGTCGCGTCGCGCCCGTCGTCGCGCGCCGGGCTGCGGAAGTCGCCGCGACCGCCGTCGCTGCGGGTCATGTCGTTGCTACGCCCAGCGTCGCCGCGAAGCCCGTCGCTCCGCCCGCCGTCGCTGCGTCCGCCGTCGCTGCGGTCGCTGCGCCCGCCGTCGCGGCGCGCCTCGCGCTGGCCGTCGCGGTCGCCCGCGTCGGGATAGCGTTGCCGCGCCGAGCGGTCGTCGGGCCGGCGCTCGGCCTGGTCGGTCCGCTCGCCGCGATAGGCCGGCTGGTCGCCGCTGCCGCGGGCCTGGTCGCCGTTGCCACGGGGCTGATCCCCATTGCCGCGGGCCTGCTCGCCGTTGCCGCGGTAGTTCGCCTGGTCGCGGTTGCCGCGCTGCTCGCCGTTGCCGCGATACTGCCCGGCCTCGCTGTTGCTCCGGTACTGGCCGGCGTCGCCGTTGCCGCGGTAGGCGGTCTCGTCGCCGTTGCCGCCGCCATAGGCGCCGCGCTCGCTGCGGTCGTCGTCGCCATCGTCGCCGGCATAGCCAGGGGCGGCGTTCGCATAGCCGGGGGCGCCGTCGTCGTCCTCGTCGTCGTAGGTGGAGCGCGGCGCGGGCTGCGGATCGCGGGCGCGGAACTCGCTCAGCACGCGGAAATAATGGTCGGCGTACTGCATGTAGAACTCGGCCTGGACGCGGTCGCCGTTCTGCGTCGCATCGCGCGCCATCGTCTTGTACTTCTCGAGCAGCTGGGTCGCGTTGCCGCGCTGGCGGGTGTCGATCCGGCTGCCGCCGCCGTTGGGGTTGCCGTAGTTGCCGGACGGGCCGCCGCCCTGTTGCGGCGGGCGTGCGCCTCCGCGTCCGCGGCGACGACCGTTCTGGTTGTTCCTGATCAAATCACTTCCCCGTGCCTTCGCGCGCGTCGGTCGGTCTGCTTGCGGTCGGCGGGCGGCATCGCCTGAAATGGCGGCTGTGATGCGCGAACTCAGCATTCCGGTTAGAGGGCGAGGGACTTGGCTGGTCCACCTCGCCTGCGTGCCTGTCTAGCGGCAAAGCCGGCGGCGTCAAAGCCCTATTTGGCAAAGTAAAGCTTGGCCACGCCCTATCGGGTGACGACGAGGCACCGCGGCCGGCCGGCGAGGTCGGCGACCGTCCGGTGCGGGAGCCCGGCCGCGGCGAGCAGCGCGCCGACGGCCGCCGCCTGCGTCGCGCCGATCTCGATGCACGCGCAGCCGCGGTCGGTCAGCTGGCGGCCGAGGCGGGGAACGAGGTCGCGATAGGCGTCGAGCCCGTCGGCACCGGCGAACAGCGCCCCGTGCGGCTCGTGGTCCGCGACATCGTCAGGGAGGACGTCACCGGTCGCCACGTAGGGCGGGTTACACAGCACGAGATCGAACGCCGCTCCGGTTCCCGACCAGTCGCCGAGGCGGAAGTCGGCACGGTCGGCGAGGCCAAGTTTCGCCGCGTTGAGACGGGCGACGGCGAGCGCCGGTTCGGCGCGGTCGATCCCCACTCCGGTCGCCTGTGGGAACTCGCTCAACGCCGCGAGCAGCAGCGCGCCCGACCCGGTGCCGAGGTCGAGGATCATCGCCGGAGGCTTGTTTTTGCTGAAGAAATCGACCGCGGCGGCGACCAGCGTCTCCGAGTCGGGCCGCGGAATCAGCACGTCGGGCGTCACCGCCAGGTCGAGCGACCAGAATTCGCGGCGGCCGACGATATAGGCGACCGGCTCCCCCGCCTGCCGCCGCGCGATGGCGCCCGCGACGCACGCCGGGTCGACCAACCGGCTGGGATCGCTAAGCATTTCCAGCCGCGGCACGCCGAGCGCGTCTGCCAGCAGCACCTCCGCATCGATCCGGTCGACGGTCTTGGCGAGCCGGGCGAGCAGTGTCGCGACCGGCTCGGCCGCCTCACCCATCGAGCGCGGCGAGCCGGCTCGCCTCGTCCTCCGCCACCAGCGCCCCGACCAGCTCGTCCATGTCGCCGGCGATGATCTCGGGCAGGCGGTGGAGCGTCAGGTTGATCCGGTGATCCGTCACCCGCCCCTGCGGAAAGTTGTACGTCCGGATGCGCTCCGACCGGTCGCCCGAGCCGACCATCGACTTGCGATCGGCGGCGCGGGCGTCGTGGATCTTGGCGCGCTCGGCATCGTACAGGCGGCTGCGCAGGACGCGCAGCGCCTTCGCCTTGTTCTTGTGCTGCGACTTCTCATCCTGTTGGATCACCACGAGACCGGACGGGATATGGGTGATCCGCACCGCCGAATTGGTGGTGTTGACCGACTGCCCGCCGGGGCCTGACGAGCGGTAGACGTCGATCCGCAGGTCCTTGTCGGCGATCTGGACGTCGACCTCCTCGGCCTCGGGCAGTACCGCCACCGTCGCCGCGCTGGTGTGGATGCGCCCCTGCGTCTCGGTCGCCGGCACGCGCTGGACACGGTGGACGCCGCTCTCGAATTTCAACCGGGCGAAGACCTGCGCGCCGGTGACGCTGGCGATGACCTCCTTGAAGCCGCCCATCTCGCCGGCCGACGCGCTGATCGTCTCGACCCGCCAGCCGCGGGCGTCGGCGTAACGCTGGTACATGCGGAACAGGTCGCCGGCGAACAGCGCCGCCTCGTCGCCGCCGGTTCCCGCGCGGATCTCGAGCATCGCCGGCTTGTCGTCGGCGGCGTCGCGTGGCAGCAGCTTGAGCGCCAGCGTGCGCTCGGCGAGCGGCAGCGCCTCGGCGATCGTCGCGGCTTCCGCCTCGGCCATCTCGCGCATCTCGGGGTCGGCGAGCATCGCCTCGAGCCCCGCCGCCTCGTCGCGCAGCCGCCGTACCTCGGCGGCCGCCTCGACCACCGGGGTCAGCTCGGCATAGTCCTTCGATAGCGCGACGAACCGATCCGACGGCAGGTCGGGATTGCCCATCTGCGCGGCGAGGTCGGCGTGGCGGCGCTCGATCTGCGCGATGCGTTCGGGGGGGATGGAGATCATCCGGCGCCGCATCACCCATAGCAGCTCGATACCCAACGTGCTCGCTGGCATCGTCCTGATCGAGCTGATCTCTGCGAGCAGAGCCGTTGATCATCGTGCGACAGATCGTCAAACCGTACCCTTGGCTCATCGCCTGCTGCGGGTAAGTTCGGACATTGACCCGAGCAGCAGCGATCTCGCGTCACCGACATATCAGCGCGACAGAGCTCGACTCTCATCGGCCTTCTGCATCTGCGCTCGGTGTGCCATCTGAAGCGCTGAACTCAATGCTCGGCCGCCTCGCGCAAGAAGCCTGCGAATACCGCGACCGCCTGCTCACTCGATCACTGCCAATCCGGAATAAGCGCAACATCCAACGCCCGAGCGTGCGGCTCCTCCGCGAGCATCGCCAACCGCTCGATCCCCGCCGGCCCAGCCGACCGCCGGCGTGTGCGGCCCGCCCATCGTCTCGATCAGGCCGTCGTACCGCCCGCCGCCGATCACCGTGCCCTGTGCGCCGAGGTGGTCGGTGACGAACTCGAACGCCGTGTGGCGGTAGTAATCGAAGCCGCGGACCAGCGCCGGCGCGCGCTCGAACGCGACACCGGCCGCCTGCAGCCCCTTCTGCACGCCCTCGAAGAAGCGGCCCGCCTCCGCTGTCATGAACGCGTCGATCACCGGCGCGTCGGCGACGAGAGCGCGGTCGCCCTCGGCCTTCGAATCGAGGATGCGCAGCGGGTTCTTCGCCAGCCGCTCGCGGCTCTCCGGCGATAGCGCGTCGGCGTGGGCCGAAAAGTGCGCGACCAGCGCCGCCCGCCACGCCGCGCGCGTCTCCGTATCCCCCAGCGTGTTCAGCTGCAGCGTCACCTTGCCGGCGATCTCCAGCTCGTCGAGCAGCTGTGCGCCGAGCGCGATCAGCTCGACATCGGCCGCCGCTTCGGCGGCGCCGATGATCTCGGCGTCGAGCTGGTGGAACTGGCGATACCGGCCCTTCTGCGGGCGTTCGTAGCGGAACAGCGGGCCGTGCGCGGCGAGCTTCATCGGCGCGAACTGCTGCCAGCCGTTCGAGATGTACGCGCGGCAGATGCCGGCGGTGAACTCGGGGCGCAGCGTCAGCGATTTGCCGCCGCGGTCGTCGAACGAATACATCTCCTTGGCGACGACGTCGGTCGTCTCGCCAAGCGTGCGCGCGAAGACGCTGGTGAACTCAAACACCGGCACGTCGACGCGGCGAAAGCCGTACAGCTTGCGGACCCGGTTGAAGGTGTCGACGACATGGTCAAAGCGGGCGATCGCCTCGCCGAACAGGTCCTGCGTCCCGCGGACGCGCTGCACTTTGTCTGCCATTTCGCCCAGCGAGATAGGGGAAGCGGTGGCGGCGGTCTATCCCAGCGCCTATCCCAGGGCTTTGAGCCCGACGATGCACCCGACCAGCCCGGCCAGCAGCGCCAGCCGCGGCCAGTCGGCGGGTTCGTGGTAGACGGCGATGCCGAGCAGCGCCGTGCCGCCCGCGCCGATCCCAGCCCACACCGCGTACGCCGTGCCGAGCGGGATCGTCCGCGCGGCGAGCGCAAGGCAACCCATCGACACGCTGATCGCGGCGAGGAACGCAAGCGTCCAACCCACGCTGCGGAAGTTGTCGACATAGCGCAGCGAGGTGGTGAAGCCCATCTCGCCGAGCCCCCCGACTACGAGGAGCAGCCAGGCGTTCATCCCGCGGCGAAGCTCGCCAGCGCGGCGCCGTCAAGGCGGTGGACGGTCCACTCGCTCATCGCCCGCGCGCCAATCGAGCGGTAGAAGTCGATGGCCGGCGTGTTCCAGTCGAGCACCGCCCACTCGACCCGCGCGCACCCCCGCGCGACGGCGAGACGCGCGATGGCGCGGAGCAGCGCCTTGCCGAGGCCGTGCGCGCGATGCTCGGGTTGGACGAACAGGTCCTCGAGGTAGACGCCGTTCCTGCCAGACCACGTCGAGAAATTGGTGAAGTAGAGCGCGACGCCGACGACCGCACCGTCGACCCCGGCGACGAGCGCCTCGGCCGTCGGCGTCGGGCCGAACAGCGTCGCGTAAAGGCCTTCCACGGTCGCGTGCACCGCGTCGGGCTCGCGCTCATAGGCGGCGAGATCGCGGATCAGCTGGAGGATGGCGGGGATGTCGGACGGAACCGCCGCACGGACCGGATCACTCACTCCGCCGCAACCAGCAGCCCGCCTTCCACCGCCAGCTTGGCCGCCTTCGCCGCCTCGATCTCGGCCGCCTTGGCCTCGACCAGCCCGACGATGTGGTCGACCATCGCCGGCTCATCGATGTGGTGGCTGGTGACGCCGGACAGGAACACCATGTGCTTGCCGTTGCCGCCGCCGGTGATGCCGATGTCCGTCTCGCGCGCCTCGCCGGGGCCGTTGACGACGCAGCCGAGGACACTGAGCGACAGCTCGGTCGTGACATGGGCGAGCGCGGCCTCCAGCCGTTCGACCGTCTTGACGACGTCGAAGCCCTGGCGCGCGCAGCTCGGGCAGGAGACGACGCGGACGCCGCGCGCGCGAATGCCGAGCGACTTCAGCATATGGTAGCCGACCTTGACCTCTTCGACCGGGTCCGCGCTGAGCGAGACGCGGATCGTGTCGCCGATGCCGCTCCACAGCAGCATGCCGAGGCCGATCGACGACTTGACCGTCCCGCCCTGCAGGCCGCCCGCCTCGGTGATGCCGAGGTGAAGCGGATAGTCGCATGCCTCGGCGAGGCCGTTGTACGCGGCGACGGCGAGGAACACGTCGGACGCCTTGACCGAAATCTTGAACTCGCGGAAGTCGGCGTCCTCGAGCAGCTTGGCGTGTTCGAGCGCGCTTTCGACGAGCGCCTCTGGGCACGGCTCGCCGTATTTCTCGAGCAGGTGGCGGTCGAGTGAGCCGGCGTTGACGCCGATCCGCATCGAGCAGCCGTTGGCCTTGGCGGCGCGGACCACCTCCTTGACCCGCTCGGCCGAGCCGATGTTGCCGGGGTTGATCCGCAGGCAGGCGGCGCCGGCGTCGGCGGCTTCGAGCGCGCGCTTGTAGTGGAAGTGAATGTCGGCGACGATCGGCACGGCGCTCGCCTTGACGATCGCCGGCATCGCCGCAGTCGATTCGACGTCGGGGCAGCTGACGCGGACGATGTCGGCCCCGACCTCGACGCAGCGGCGGATCTGCTCGATCGTCGCCACGGCGTCCTCCGTCGGGGTGTTGGTCATCGTCTGGACGCTGATCGGCGCGCCGCCGCCGACGGGGACGCGGCCGACCATGATCTGGCGCGACTGGCGGCGGACGATGTCGCGCCACGGACGGACACTCATGGGGCAGCTCCTCGGGGCATGGCGGCGATATAGCGGCTGGGGGCGGTGCGGCCTAGCCCCGCGCGGCGCGGAGGCTGACGGAGCGGGAAACGCGCCCGCTGCGGCGTGACCAGTGTCGGAAAATCTTACAGTCCGCCGATCGCGCCGCCATTAGCGCGGCGTAAACGATTGATCTGTCGGCGGCCAGCGAGCTGGCACGGCCCGTGCATGACACACGCGAAACGAGGTCGCGGCGATCCGAGCGCCCGCAGCCAGACAAGGTGACATCATGCGCAATGCGTTTTTGGCAGTAGTTGCAGCGGTCGGCCTTGCTGCCGCCGCGATGCCTGCGACCGCGACCGAGACGGTGCAGTCGGCGGCCGTCGGCCTCGGCAAGCTCGACAGCGGCCCGATCAGCCGGACGATCACGTTCAACAGCTTCACCTCGTACGGGCTGACGAACGAGCACCTGGTCAGCGTGACGCTCGGCCTGCTCGCCGAGATCAACGGCAAAGTCGACGCGACCAACACCGCGACTGGTGGCACCGCCGCGTCGCGCCGGCGCGATATCACCGCGTCGTACCAGCTCGACGCCAGCGTCAGCGGTTATGGGCTCGACACCTTCGGCTCCGACACGGCCACCCAGACCAAGAGCGGGGTTCCCGGCCGCGGCACGATCGTGACGCTGGGCCAGCTCAACCCGGGCTTCATCGCCGCCTCCCGCCTGACGTCCGGTTTCGACCCGTTCCTCGCCGGTGCGCTGACCTTCGCCTTCGATGCCAGCGCGCTGTTCACCCCGACCGCGGCGAACGACGTTGTCTTCGGCGCGCCCGCCATCGTGCGCAACGGCAGCGTCGCGGCAATCGTCCTGATCTATGACAGCGCGGTTCCCGAGCCCGAAACGTGGACCCTGCTCGTCGGCGGGTTTGCGCTGACCGGCGTCGCCGCGCGCCGCCGCCGGACCGTCGTCGCCGCCTGAGGCCGCGGGCATGACAAGCGCCGCTCGCTCGCCTAAGGCCGGCAGACGATGCGGCGCGCCTTCACCAAGATGCACGGTCTGGGCAACGACTTCGTCGTGTTCGATGCGCGCGACGAGCCGCTCGACCTGACCGCGGCGCAGGTCGCCGCGCTCGCCGACCGCCATACCGGTGTCGGCTGCGACCAGTTGATCGTCGTCGCAGCGAGCGACCGCGCCGACGCGTTCATGCGTATCTGGAACGCCGACGGCAGCGCGGCGGAGGCGTGCGGCAACGCCGCGCGGTGTGTCGCAACGCTGCTCGGCGGCACGCCGGCGATCGACAGCGCCGGCGGGTTGCTCGCCGCGAGCGCGGCGGCCGGGGCAGCGAGCGTCGTCTATCCGCCGCCGCGCTTCGATTGGGACGCCGTGCCGCTCGCCTATCCGCTCGACACAAGCGACGTGCCCGTCGCCTGGGACGGCCTCGCCCACGGCACGGCGCTCAACGTCGGCAACCCGCACCTCGTCTTCTTCGTCGCCGACGCGGCCGACGTGCCACTTGCCGACCTCGGCCGGCGGATCGAGCACGATCCGCTGTTCCCCGAGCGCGTCAACGTTGGCGTCGCGCAGGTCACCGGCGGCCATGACCTGACCCTGCGCGTGTGGGAGCGCGGGGCCGGGCTGACGCGCGCCTGCGGGACCGGGGCGATGGCCGCCGCGGTCGCCGGCATCCGCCGGCGGCTGGTCGCGTCGCCGGTGACGGTCGCGCTGCCCGGCGGTGCGCTGACGGTCGCGTGGAACGGGGCCGCGATCACGCTGGCGGGACCGGCGGCGACGAGTTTCACCGGCACGGTCGAGATCGGGGTAGGCGCATGAGCGAGGGGAGCGCTCGCGCGGGCGAGGCGAGAGGCTGGCTGGGCAAGCTGACGGCGGGTCTCGCACGCTCGTCGGAGAAGCTCGGCGGCAACCTCGGGCTGCTCGGCCCGGTCCCCCTCGACGAGGCGCGGCTGGCGGAGATCGAGGAGGCGCTGATCGCGTCCGACCTCGGCCCGGCGCTGAGCGCGCGGATCGTCGACCAGCTCGCCCCCGAACGCTACCCGCGCGGCATCGACGAGGCGGGTGTCCGCGCCGTGGTCGCCGCCGAGGTGGCAAACGCGCTCGCCCCGGTCGCGCGTCCTCTCGAGGTCGTCGCCTTCCCGCGGCCGCAGGTGGTGCTGGTCGTGGGGGTCAACGGCTCGGGCAAGACGACGACGATCGCCAAGCTCGCCCACCGCTTCGCCGAGCAGGATTACTCGGTCATGCTCGCCGCCGGCGACACCTTCCGCGCCGCCGCGATCGAGCAGCTGAAGATCTGGGGCGAGCGCGCGGGCGTTCCTGTGATCGCCGGCAAGCAGGGCGAGGACGCGGCGGGGCTCGCGTTCACCGCGCTCGCCGCGGCGCGCGAGGCGGGCAGCGACGTGCTGATCATCGACACCGCCGGGCGGCTGCAGAACAAGAGCGGGCTGATGGACGAGCTGGCCAAGGTCAAGCGCGTGCTCGCCAAGGCGATGCCCGGCGCGCCGCACGATGTGGTCCTCGTCCTCGACGCGACGACCGGGCAGAACGCGTTGAACCAGATCGACGTCTTCCGCGAGGTCGCGGGGGTGACCGGGCTCGTGATGACCAAGCTCGACGGGACCGCGCGCGGCGGTGTCCTCGTCGCGGCGGCCGAGCGCTTCGGCCTGCCGATCCACGCCGTCGGCGTCGGCGAGGGCATGGCCGACCTGCGCAGCTTCGCCGCCGACGATTTCGCGCGCGCCCTCGCGGGGGCCGCACCGCGTGCGGCGCGTTAGGCGATTATGGACCGCCGCTTCCTCGTTCCCGTGTCCGTCGCCACCGCGCTGGCGATGCTCACCACCGCCCCCGCCGCGGCCGGGCTCGGCGCGCGGGCGACGCCGCCGCCGCGGACCGAGATCCACCTCGCGGTGTTCGGCAACGACCCTTGCCCCAAGGGCGTCGGCGATGAGATCGTCGTCTGCGCGCGGCTGCCCGAATCAGAGCGCTACCGCATCCCCAAGCGCCTGCGCGACGAGAAGAAACTCGCGCGGCCCGACCAGTCGTGGGTCGCGCGCGTCCGCGACATCGAGGAGACCGGGCGCGACGGTCGCCCCGACAGCTGCTCGGCGGTCGGCAGCGGCGGGCAGACGGGATGCTTCCAGAAGTTCATGCGCGACGCGCATGCGCAGAAGGCCGCCGACGCGGCGGCGAACGCGGTCCCCTAGGCCGCGGCGAGCACCGCCAGCCGCTCGCGGACCGCGGCGAGGTCGGCGACGAAGCGGTCAAATTCGATCGCTGCCGCCGCGCGGTCGTCGATCCGCAGCAGGAAGCTCGGGTGAACGGTGATCCACGCCTCGCTGCCGTCGGCAAGCGTCAACGCACGCCCGCGCTCGCGGCTGATGGTGACGGCCTTGCCGGTCAGCGACCGCGCCGCCGTCGCCCCGAGCGCGACCGTCACCGCCGGCCGGACGATCGCGCGTTCGTGGTCGACCCACCAGCGGCACGCGTCGATCTCGGACGTGTCGGGCTTGCTGTGGATGCGCCGCTTGCCGCGCGCCTCGAACTTGAAGTGCTTGACGGCGTTGGTGACGTAGGCACGGCCGCGGTCGATGCCGGCGGCGGCGAGCGCGCGGTCGAACAGCTGACCGGCGGGGCCGATGAACGGGCGGCCGGCGAGGTCCTCATTGTCGCCCGGCTGCTCGCCGACAAACATCAGCCGCGCGTCCGGCGGCCCCTCGCCGAAGACCGTCTGCGTCGCTGGGCCGAACAGCGGGCAGCGCTTGCACCGCAGCGCGTCGTCGCGGAGCGCCGCCAGCGCGCCGGCGACGCCGGGTGAGGCAAACGCCTCAGCCACACTGCCCGAAGGCGCCGCCTCCGCCTGCACCGCCGCATTCGTCATTCCCGCTGCCTCGCCTGCCGCGATCATCATCCGCGTCCGCTCCTCCGCCCCCGCGACGAGGCCCGGCACGAGCGCCGCCTCAGGCAGGTTCTTCCAGTATTTGCGCGGCATCTCGGCCGTCATCGCCTTCACCTTCAACCGCGCGGGGTTGAAGATCGACGCATAATACGTCCGCCATGTCGCCTCGAGCGGGTCGCCGCCGGGCGCGTCGGCCCGCTTTGCGCCCGGCGTGAAGCTCAACTCGCCGTCCCAGTGGACGCACTCGTCGGGGGTCAGGATCGACCATGCCATGCTCGCGAAGCGCCGCGCGAAGAAGCCCGCGTTCAAGCGGACGATGTGGTGATCGGGCTCGAACCACGCGACGAACCGCGCTTCGTCGCCCTCCACCTCGCGAAAGCGGACGAAGGCGCGCATCTTGTGGACGTCGCGGCGCACGCCCTTGTCGAGGTCGTAGAGGCGGCGGACGAGCGGGTCGGCGGCGTCGTCGAACAGCTTCGGACGGTCGCGTAGCGCGGTCAGCGCCGCATACAGCAACGCGAAGCGCTCGGGGTCGGCATGGCAGACGACGCGGCGGGCGATGTCGAGGAATGCCTTGGGGACCGAGAACATCGGCTCGGTCGCGGCAGGAGCAACGTCGTCGCCGAGAAGATCGGTCGCCGTGGCCCCCACCTGCCAGACGATCGCCTCGCCCGGGCACCCCCGCCGCCGCCAGCCCCCGCGCGGCCGCGCGCCAGCCGTCGAAGTCGTCGGGGCGGGCGAGAACGGCGGTCGGCACGTCAGCCGAACAACTCGAGTTGGCTCCGCTCCGCCTTGACCAGCGTCGGGCGGAGCACCGCGCTTTCCACCAGCGCCAGCGGACGCCAGTCGGCGGCGACGACGAACGGGCGCAGCCGGTCGATCGACCGCGTCAGCCGGCCGAGGTCGTCGAGCCGCAGCCGCCGCTGCCGCCGCGAGCGGATCACCGCGTTGACCGTCTTGACCCCCATGCCCGGCACGCGGAGCAGCAGCTCGCGCGGAGCCTTGTTGATATCGACGGGGAACGAGTCGCGGTGCTTGAGCGCCCACGCCGTCTTCGGGTCGATGTCGAGCGGCAGCATGCCGTCGTCGGCCGCCGCCGCGACCTCGCCCGGCGCGAAGCCGTAGAAGCGCATGAGCCAGTCGGCCTGGTACAGCCGGTGCTCGCGCATCAGCGGCGGGCGGACGAGCGGCAGGACCGCGCTCGCGTCGGGGATCGGCGAGAAGGCGCTGTAATAGACGCGGCGCAGCCCGAAGCTGCCGTAGAGCGTCGCCGCGCTGGCGACGACGTCGGCGTCGGTCGCAGCGTCGGCCCCGACGATCATCTGCGTCGACTGGCCGGCGGGGGCGAAGCGCGGCGCGCTGCGGTACTTCTTCCGCGCGTCGCGGTTGTCGTCGATGCCGGCCTTGAGCTCGCGCATCGCGCGTGCGGATGCGCGGCGCGCTCTTCTCGGGCGCGAGCCTGGTCAGCCCCGGCTCGGTCGGCAGCTCGACGTTGATCGACAGGCGGTCGGCGTAAAGCCCGGCGGCCTCGATCAGCGCGGGATCGGCGTCGGGGATCGTCTTCAGGTGAATGTAGCCGCGGAAGTCGTGGTCGAGGCGCAGCGTCTTGGCGACGAGAACCAGCTGCTCCATCGTATAGTCGGACGACCCAATGATCCCGGACGACAGGAACAGGCCCTCGATATAGTTGCGCTTGTAAAAGTTAAGCGTCAGCTTCACGACCTCGTCGACAGTGAAGCGCGCGCGGCGGACGTTCGACGACCGGCGGTTGATGCAATAATGGCAGTCGAACGTGCAGCTGTTGGTCAGCAGGATCTTGAGCAGCGAGATGCACCGCCCGTCGGGGGCATAGCTGTGGCAGATGCCGCTGCCCTCGGTCGAGCCGATCCCCTTCCCCCCGGCGCTGGTGCGCTTGACCGTCCCCGACGACGCGCACGAGGCGTCGTACTTCGCCGCGTCGGCGAGGATCGCCAGCTTGGCGCGGGTGTCGAGATGCGACATTCGTTCGTTCTATGTTCTTGACGCGGAACGGGCAAGGGGCCCGGGTGTCGCAGCCTAGACGAACAGTGCGACCAGCGGGACGAGCGTGCCGGCGACGAGCGCGACCACCGCTCCGCGCCGCCGCGCCGGGGCGGCCAGCGCGAGCGCGACGCCGATCAGCGCCGAGACGGCGAGCGCCAGCGACAGCGCGGCGACGATGATCTTGAGCAGGATCGGATTGCGGCGCGGTGGTCTGTGCCCCTCCCCGCCCGGCATCCGCGCCGGTGCCGGGCGGGGCCGCGCCGGGCGGGGCGGTGTCTGGTCCTTGTGGACGCTCGCCAGCCACACCGTCCACGCCGGCGCGCCGGGAGCCTCGCTGACCCGGAACGTCTGCAGGCCGCCGCTGACCGCGAAGAAGACGATCAGCGGCGCGAAGAACACGCCGAGATAATGATGGACGGCGCGCAGCCGGCGGTTGGTCGCGGCCTTCACTGGAACAGCCAGTGGCCGAGCAGTCGGTCGAAGGGGAAGGTGAAGAAGCCCGCGACCAGCAGCGCGCCGGCGACCAGCCCGCGGACCGAGCGGCGGTGGCCGGCGACGTTGTGCGTCCGCGCGCGCCAGACGATCCACGGCACCTGGAACGCGACCCACACCGACAGGATGTGGATGACGCTGAACCGGCCGTGGTTGCTCGCGCGGATCAGGAAGCTGCACGCCGCCGTCGCCAGCATCGCCGCCGCCCATGTCCAGCCGAGGACGCGGTGGCTCGGCGTCCCCTTGGCGCGGAGCAGCATGACCGGGGTCAGCGCCAGCGCGGTGCCCATCGTCGCGAGGTGGACCCAGACCGGCCACGGGATGCGCTCCCAATCCGCGCGCCCACGCAGCACGGCGACGGCGACGAACGCAAGCATGACGATCGATCCGGCGGCGAGCACCCGGTCGGTGACGATCCGGTCGAAGCGCGTCGGACGCACACGGGCGGCGGTGGCCATGTCGGGTCCCCTCGCCGTGAGGCTAGCCGACGCCGAACGCCGACGCTAGCGTCGGCACGACCCTGGGAGACTCCGCCGATGCGCCGTGCCGTCCTGCTCGCCCTCGCGCTCGCCGCGCCTGCTGCCGCGACATCCTCGAGCGACCTCGCGCGCGTCATCACCGACCACTGGCAGTGGGCGCTCGACACCGATCCCATGCTCGCGACCGAGGTCGGCGACCGACGCGGCGACGGCAAGCTGCCCGACGCGAGCCTCGCCGCCGCCGATCGCAACGCCGCGACCGAGGCCGGTTTCATCAAGCGGCTCGACGCGATCCCCGCCGCCGCCCTGACCCCGGCCGAACGCGTCGACCGCGGCGTCCTGCGCCGGATGCTCGCCGACGACGTCGAGGGCAACCGCTTCGGCCAGCGCGCGATCACCTTCACCACCTATTCCGGCTGGCACACGGGGTTCGCCGGCTATCCCGATCAGGCGACGCTGCGGAGCCGCGCCGACTACGCGGCGTACCTCGACCGCCTCGCCGCCTTCCCGGCGTACAACCGGCAAGAAATCGAGGTCACGCGGACCGGGCTGGCCGCCGGCTATGCCCAGCCGTGCGAGCCACTCACCGGCTTCGACGCGTCGATCCGCACCCATGTCGTCGACGATCCGACCCGGTCGGTGTTCTGGGCTCCGTTCGCCAAATCGCGCCCGGCCAGCATCACGCCGGCCGAGTGGGCCGCCCTCCAGGACCGGGCGCGGACACTGATCACGACCGCCGTCGTGCCGGCCTACCGCGACCTGCTGACCTTCTACACGGCCGAGTATGCGCCGAAGTGCCGGGCCACCGTCGGCATCGGCGCGACGCCCGGAGGAGCCGACTATTACGCCTATCGCGCCCGCGCGATGACGACGACGGCGATGACCCCGGCGCAGATCCACGCGCTCGGCCTCGCCGAGGTCGCGCGGATCGGCGCGGCGATGGACGCGGTTGCGAAGGAAGCCGGCTATCCGACCCGCGCCGCATTCGTCGCGCACATGCGCACCGACCCGGCGTTCTACACCAAGACCCCCCAGGAGCTGCTCGACAAAGCGGCGGCGACGAACAAAGCGATCGACGACTGGCTGCCCAGGCTGATCGGCACGCTCCCGCGCCTGCCGTTCAGCGTCAAGCCGATCCCGCCCGACCAGGCCGAGGGGACGACGACCGCGTACTCGGAAGCCGGCAGCGTCGCGCAAGGGCGCGCCGGAGTCTATCGCGTCAACACCAGCCATCTGGACCAGCGCCCGCTCTACGAACTGCCGGCGCTGACGCTCCACGAGGCCGCGCCGGGCCACCAGACGCAGCTCAGCCTCCAGCAGGAATTGAAGCTGCCCGAGTTCCGCAAGCACCTCGCGAGCTTCACCGCCTTCGTCGAGGGCTGGGCGCTCTATGCCGAAAGCCTCGGCGACGAGATGGGGCTGTACGACACGCCCGAGAAGAAGATGGGCCGCTACAGCTACGAGATGTGGCGCGCGTGCCGCCTCGTCGTCGACACGGGGATCCACGTCGAGGGGTGGAGCCGCACCCGGGCGATCGACTACATGCTCGCGAACACCGCGCTGACCCGCCACAACGTCGAGGCCGAGGTCAACCGCTACATCACCTGGCCGGGGCAGGCGCTCGCGTACAAGGTCGGCGAGCTGACGATCAAGCGCCTGCGCGCCAAGGCCGAAAGCGCGCTCGGCCCCAAATTCGACGAGCGCGGCTTCCACGACGCTGTGCTCGAGAACGGGCCGGTGCCGATGGACGTGCTCGAGGCGCACATCGACGAGTGGATCGCGGCGCGACGCTGAAGCCTGTCCTACAGGCGGGGTTCTGGGCTAGACTTGGCGCGTGATGATCGACCTCGCCTCCCGTCGCCGCGCCCGAATGTACCGCAGCGGCTCAACGCGCCTACAGGCCGGTGGGTGCGTGGCGCGACCTTCGTCAACTTCCGGTTTCGGGTGTGTACCGGACCGGTTCAAGGTCACCGGCTGATGCCGCAGCCCGAGAACCCGCTCGAGGACCTGCGCGTCGCGCTCGCCGCGACGCTCCGCGCGCTCGGCCACGAGCCGGGGTTCGACCTCGCCTACACCGCCGACAAGCCGTCGTGCTACGGCGACCAGGCGAAGGTGCCGCAGCCCGGGCGCGCGCTCGGGCCCGAGCAGGTCGCGGAGTCGCGCGGCTGGGCCGACAGCTTCGCGCTGCGCCGTCGCCACCACGACGCGCGTGCCTTCGCCGTCGACCTGCCGCCCGCCGGCGTCGCCCGCGACATCGTCCAGGCGGTCGAACAGGCGCGGATCGAGGCGCTCGGCGGGGCCGAGATGGCCGGCGTCGCGCTCAACCTTGACCGCATGACCGAGGCGCGGGTCAAAACCGACCCGATCGTCCGCGCGCGCACCGCCGACGAGGTGCCGCTGGCGACCGCGCTCGGGCTCGTCGTCCGCGAGCGGCTGACCGGGATCGCGCCGCCGCGCAGCGCCGAGGCCGGCGTCGCCCTCGTCCGCGACGCGATCGAGGCCAAGGCCGGCGGTCACCTCGACGACCTCGCCGCGAGCGTCGGCGACCAAGCGGCGTTCGGCCTGGTGATGCGCCGCGTCTTGAGCGACCTCGGCCTCGGCGACGACCCCGACCGCGATGCCGACGACAGCGACGACAGCGACGACGACGGCGGCGACGACGCGCCCGGCGACGACGCCGGCGACGACAGCGGCGAGACCGCGGGCCAGGAATCGTCGGTCGAGACGCGTGCCGAGGAGACGGCCGAGGCGAGCGAATCGACCGAGACGCGCGAGGTCGAGATGGACACCGAGGCGGTGTCCGAAGCCGAACTGGGCGAGGAGGGACGCGAGGGGACGACGCCGTGGCGGCCGAACACGCCGCTCCACGAGCTCCCCGCCGGCTTCGACTATCACGCCTTCACCACCGCCTTCGACGAGACGGTGGCGGCCGAGGACCTGTGCGACCCCGAGGAGCTGACGCGGCTGCGCGGCTATCTCGACCAGCAGCTGCTCCACCTGCAAGGCGCGGTGACCAAGCTCGCCAACCGGCTGCAGCGGCGGCTGATGGCGCAGCAGAACCGCAGCTGGGACTTCGACCAGGAGGACGGCCAGCTCGACGCCGCACGGCTGGTGCGGATCGTCACCTCGCCGGGCCACGCGCTGAGCTACAAGGTCGAGCGCGACACGCGGTTCCGCGACACGGTCGTGACGCTGCTGATCGACAATTCGGGGTCGATGCGCGGGCGGCCGATCTCGATCGCGGCGATCTGCGCCGACATCCTCGCCCGCACCCTCGAACGCTGCGCGGTCAAGACCGAGATCCTCGGCTTCACCACGCGGGCGTGGAAGGGCGGGCAGTCGCGCGAGAAGTGGCTCGCGGCCGGGCGGCCCGGCGAAGCCCGGGCGCCTCAACGACCTGCGCCACATCGTCTACAAGCCGGCCGACGCGCCGTGGCGGCGGGCGCGCAAGAACCTCGGGCTGATGATGCGCGAGGGCCTGCTCAAGGAGAATATCGACGGCGAGGCGCTGCTCTGGGCGCACGCGCGGCTGCTCGCGCGGAGCGAGGACCGGCGCATTCTGATGGTCATCTCCGACGGCGCGCCGGTCGACGATTCGACGCTGTCGGTCAACACCGGCAACTATCTCGAGCGCCACCTGCGGCAGGTGATCGACTGGATCGAGACGCGCTCGCCGGTCGAGCTGATCGCCGTCGGCATCGGCCACGACGTCACCCGCTACTACGCGCGCGCGGTGACGATCATGGACGCCGAACAGCTCGGCGGGACGATCATCGAGCAGCTCGCCCGGCTGTTCGAGGAGGACGCGGCGACCGGGCCGCGGCGGTGAAGCACGCCGCGAACGGCCGCGCGGATGAACGGCGAATTCAGTCGTGGTTCACGGCCATAGGCTCACGAGGGCGGCGGTCGCAGAACACGAGGGAAACTCCCGCGTCGACGCGTAACCGTGTGAAATCGTTCGGAGGAGCTTGACGATGAAGCGCTTCATCCTGGGTGCCCTGCTCGCCGCGACGGTCGCGACGACGGCGACCGCGCCCGCCGCCGCGCGCTGGTATGGCGACGGCTACTATGGTCGGCACTACTACGGCTACGGCTATTACCGTCCGTACCCGGTCTACGCCGCGCCCTATTACTACGCGCCGCGATACTACGCCCCGCCGGTCTATTATGCGCCGCGTCCGGTCTATGTCGCGCCGGCGTACGCATATGACGACTATGCCTACGCCGCGCCCGCCTATCCGGCGTATCGCGGGGACTATGCGTACCGCGGCGGGTATCGCTGCCGCAGCAGCGGCGGCGGCGCGGTCCTCGGCGCGATCGCCGGCGGGCTGATCGGCAACTCGGTCAGCCGCCGCTACGACCGCGGCATCGCCACCGTCGCCGGGGCCGGCGTCGGCGCAGCGGTCGGCGACACCGTCGAACGCGGCAACTGCTGAAGTAAGGCAAGCGGGCGGGTAGGGGGTCGCACAGTGGATCATCGCGCTGGCTGCTCGGCCATAGTTTAGCCGCATTTTGACCCCCACCGTCGCTCCACAAGGGGTTGCCGGGGGAGGTTAGAGGATGACGGTGCGGAACGGCGGACGAGTGCGCCCGCGGGCGCTGACGGCCACGGCGCTCGCGCTCGCCGCGCTTGCCACGCCCGCGGCGGCGGTCACGGCCCTGTACGACTATACCGGGGCTATCGTGCAGGTGACGCTCGGGCCCGGCTATTACCGGCTCGCGGCCGGCGGCGCGCAGGGCGGCGAGAGCCGGACGCTGATCGCCGGCGGCCTCGGTGCCCAGCTGTCGGGGCGCTTCCACCTCGCGTCGAGCGAGACGCTCGACATCCTGGTCGGCGGTGCCGGCAGCAGCGATCTCGACACGACGACGGTCGTCGACGGCCGGACGCTCCGCCGGATGGGTGGCGCGGGCGGCGGTGGCGGCGGGTCTTTCGTCGTCGTCGACGGCGGTGCGCCGCTGCTGATCGCCGGCGGCGGCGGCGGCGCTGGCCAGACGACCAGCGCCTTCCCGAGCCGCAGCGCTGGCGTAACGACGCCCGACGGCGCCACCATCTACCCCGGCGAGCTTTTCTTCAGCGGCGTCGGCGCGAGCGGCACGAATGGGAACGGCGGCGCCGGCGGCCACGGCGTGGATGTCCAGGCGACCTGCCTCGCGGCGCGGGGCGGCGGCGGTGGCGGTGGCTATCTGACGAACGGCGGCGCTGGCGGCGTGTTCCCGGGCTCCGGCGGCGCGTCGTTCCTCGCGGGCGGGGCCGGCGGAAACTCATCCGCCGCGGTCGGTGGCCACGGCGGCTTCGGCGGCGGCGGCGAAGGGTCGATCAGCTCGACCAACTGCGGCGCCGGCGGTGCCGGCGGCGGTGGTGGCGGCTACAGCGGCGGCGGCGGCGCCAGCGGCGGCTACGGCGGCAGTTATGGCACCGAAGGGGCCGGCGGCGGCTCGTATGTCGACGGCCGTGCAGTTCTCCTGATCGAGCAGTCTGGCGCTAACCCGGGAAACGGCTACGTCAGTATTGCCGACGACGTGCCCGAGCCGGCCGCTTGGCTGCTCATGGCCCTCGGTACCGGCTTCACCGGCATCATGCTACGGCGCGCGCGCGGCGGGGCGCTGGCGGCCTAATCGGTCAGTTCGCTCCACATTCCCTTGATCTTGGCGAAGAAGCCCGACTGGGCGGGGAAGTTGCTCTCGCCCGCCTCGAGTGCTTGGAACTGCTCGAGCAGCTCGCGCTGGCGCTTCGACAGCTTGACCGGGGTCTCGACGTCGATCTGGACGACGAGGTCGCCGAAACCGTGGCTGCGGCCGTTGCTCGACAGCGCCGGCATGCCGCGCCCGCGCACCCGCAGCTGCTTGCCGCTCTGCGTGCCGGCCGGGACCTTGATCGTCGCGGGTGCCTTATCGAGCCCCGGCACCTCGATCTCCCCGCCGAGCGCGGCAGTCGTGATCGACACCGGCACATGCGCGAACAGGGTCGTGCCGTCGCGCTTGAAGATCGGGTGCGGCTTCAGGGCGACGAAGATATAGAGGTCGCCGGGCCCCGCGCCGCGCTGTCCTGCCTCGCCCTCGCCCGCGACCCGGATGCGGGTGCCGTCGTCGACGCCGGCGGGAATCTGGACCTCGAGGTTCTTGGTCTTCTCGACCCGGCCCGCGCCGTGGCACGTGTCGCACGGGTCGGGGATCACCTGCCCAGCGCCATGACAAGTCGGGCACGTCCGCTCGACCATGAACATGCCCTGGCGCATCCCGACCTTGCCCTGGCCGCGACACGTCGTGCACGGCCTGGCGCTCGTGCCCGGCTTGGCCCCGCGCCCGTCGCACGTCGTGCAGGTCGCGGCGACCTCGATCTCGAGCGAAGCCGCCTTGCCGGCGAACGCCTCCTCGAAGGTCATCTCGAGATCGTAGCGCAGGTCCTGCCCGCGCCCCGACGGCTGCCGCCCGCGCCCGGTGAACTGGCCGAAGATGTCCTCGAAGATGTCTGAGAAGCCGCCGAAGCCCTGCGGCCCCGCGCCCTGCCCACCGAGCCCAGCCTTGCCGTACCGGTCATAGGCGGCGCGCTTCTGCGGATCCTTGAGGCAGTCGTATGCCTCATTGATCGCCTTAAACCGCGCCTCGGCGTCCCCGTCCCCGGGGTTCTTGTCGGGGTGCCAACGGATCGCGAGCCGGCGATAGGCCGACTTCAGCGTCGTATCGTCGGCCCCGCGCTCGCACTCGAGCAGCTCGTAATAGTCGATGTCGGTGGTCACAATGACCCCTCCCCTTCAGGAAAGGCACGGGAGACGCGCGGAGCGCGGCCCGAGGGTCGGGCGTGGCAAATAAGCGTCTCGGCCGACGACTTCCCCACCCCCGGCCCCTCCCCAGAAGGGGAGGGGAGGCTCACTTGTCGTCGACTTCGCTGAACTCGGCGTCGACGACATCGTCGTGCTTCGCGTCGGTCGGCTCGGCCGGCTTCTCGGCTTCGGCCTTGTAGATCGCCTCGCCGAGCTTCATCGCCGCCGTCGACAGCGCGCCGGTCTTGGCGGTGAGCGCATCGGCGTCGCCGCCGTCGAGCACCGCCTTGAGGTCCGCAACCGCGCTTTCGATCTCGCCCTTGACCTCGGGCGTGACCTTGTCGGCGTGCTCGGCAAGCTGGCGCTCGGTCGAGTGGATCAGGCTGTCGGCCTGGTTGCGCGCCTCGGCGACAGCGCGGCGCTTCTTGTCCTCCTCGGCGAAACGCTCGGCATCCTTGACCATGTTCTCGATGTCGTCCTTCGACAGACCGCCCGACGGCTGGATGCGGATCTGCTGCTCCTTGCCAGTTCCCTTGTCCTTGGCGTTGACGCTGACGAGGCCGTTCGCGTCGATGTCGAACGTCACCTCGATCTGCGGCAGGCCGCGCGGTGCCGGCGGGATGCCGACGAGATCGAACTGGCCGAGCAGCTTGTTGTCGGCGGCCATCTCGCGCTCGCCCTGAAAGACGCGGATCGTCACCGCCGACTGATTGTCGTCGGCAGTCGAATAGGTCTGCGATTTCTTGGTCGGGATCGTCGTGTTGCGATCGATCATCCGGGTGAACACGCCGCCCAGCGTCTCGATGCCGAGCGAAAGCGGCGTAACGTCGAGCAGCAGGACGTCCTTGACGTCGCCTTGGAGCACGCCCGCCTGGATCGCCGCGCCCATGGCGACAACCTCGTCGGGATTGACGCTCGTGTTCGGCTCCTTGCCGAACAGCGACTTCACGAACTCGCGGACGCGCGGCATGCGCGTCATGCCGCCGACGAGGATGACCTCGTCGATTTCGCTCGTCTTGACGCCCGCCTCGCTGATCGCGTCGAGGCACGGCTTGCGGGTACGCTCGATAAGATCGATGACCAACCGCTCGAGGTCGGTGCGGGTGACGGTCTTGACGAGGTGCTTCGGACCGGTGGCATCGGCGGTGATGAAGGGCAGGTTGACCTCGGTGGACGCCGACGACGACAGCTCGATCTTCGCCTTCTCGGCGGCCTCCTTGAGCCGCTGGAGGGCGAGCTTGTCCTTGGTCAGGTCGATGCCCTCGGCCTTCTTGAAGTCATCGGCGAGGAAGGCGACGACCTTGGCGTCAAAGTCCTCGCCGCCGAGGAATGTGTCGCCCGACGTGCTCTTCACCTCGAAGACGCCATCGCCGAGTTCGAGCACCGACACGTCGAAGGTGCCGCCGCCGAGGTCGTAGACTGCGATCGTCTTCGCCCCCTGCTTGTCGAGGCCGTAGGCGAGCGCGGCCGCGGTCGGCTCGTTGATGATGCGCAGCACCTCGAGCCCGGCGATCTTGCCGGCGTCCTTTGTCGCCTGGCGCTGGGCGTCATTGAAATAGGCCGGAACGGTGATGACCGCCTGCGTGACCGTCTCGCCGAGATAGGCCTCAGCGGTTTCCTTCATCTTCTGCAGGATGAAGGCACTGATCTGCGACGGCGAATAGTCCTCGCCTCCCGCCTTGACCCATGCGTCGCCGTTGCCGCCGCGGACGATCTTGTACGGCACGAGGCCCGCGTCCTTCTGGGTCAGCGGGTCGGTGAAGTTGCGCCCGATCAGGCGCTTGACGGCGAAGATGGTGTTCTCGGGATTGGTGACCGCCTGGCGCTTGGCCGGCTGGCCGACGAGGCGCTCCTTGTCCTTGGTGAAGGCGACCTGGCTCGGGGTTGTGCGCGCCCCCTCGGCGTTCTCGATGACCTTCGGCGCGCTGCCTTCCATGACGGCAACGCAGCTGTTCGTCGTTCCTAGGTCAATTCCGATCACTTTGGCCATGTTCGTCCTTTATCAGCAACAGATTAGCTCAACGACCGCCGGCGGCCCTTGCCTGAAGCGACCCCGGCTGGCGTCTGCGGGTCGATATAGTGAGCCAAAAGGTCGCTGCAAGCGTCGTCGGCGCGTGTGAAGGCGACGCGTGCCCGCGCTAGGACGCTGTTCCGGCGCGACATCGCGCGCGTCGACATTGACCCGCCTTCCGCCCTAGAGACCGCCTGGGGAGGAACTACGGCATGCGACTAATCGGCTGGCTGGCCTATGTCGGCGCGTTCGCGCTGCTGGTGGTGGCGATGATCACCGGCACGGCGCCGGCGACGGCGGGGCAGACCGCGACGGTGACCGGCGCATGGGTCCGCCTTCCCGCCGTCCCCGGGCGGCCGGCGGCGGGCTACTTCGTCGTTGCGGCCGGCGGCAGCGCCGCCGAGCTCGTCGCGGTGAGCGCGCCCGGTGTCCGGATCGAGCTTCACAGCATGAGCATGGCCGGCGACGTCATGCGGATGGACCGCCTCGCCTCGGTACGGGTCCTGCCGGGGCGCTCCGTTCGCTTCGCGCCCGGCGCGTCCCACTTGATGCTGTTCGGCCTCGACTCCCATGCGGGCGCGACAGTGCCGCTGACCTTCGCCTTCGCTGACGGATCGAAGCTGACCGCAACGGCGGCGGTCGTCGCCGCCGGCAGCGATCCGCCGCATGGCGCGCGTTGAGGCAAGCCGCCCGCTGACACTCGGCGAGCGGGACATCGCCCAGCGGGTGTTCGGCGATGCGCTCGACCCTGCGCCCGTCACCCTGCGCCGTGGCAAGTGGTTCCCGTTCCAGCCCGCCGAGGTGACGATGGCTCCCGACGGTCATGTCTGGTTCCACCCGCGCGGACCCGAGTGGCGCGACGACTTCGCGCGTGCGAGCCTCGCCTCGCGCGCGCTTCTGGTCCACGAACTGACCCACGTCTGGCAGCACCAGCAGGGCGTCAACCTTATTCTGCGCCGCCGCCCTTTCGCCCGCTACCGGTATTTGCCGCTGATCGCGGGCAAGCGATTCGCCAGCTACGGCATCGAGCAGCAGGCGTGCATCGTCGCGGACGCCTATCTGCTCGCCGAGGGTGCCCGCGTATCCGGTGCGCCGCCGCTCGCGACGTACACCGCGTTGATCCCGTTCGGCGCGGCCTGAAATTTAGTCGTCTGCGGCGACAAGACGAAGCGCTACCGCCGGCGAGCCGCGCTGCGGCATCGGCAGCGTTCGCTCCCCGGTGACATCGTAGATACGCGCGTCGAGACTGATCAGGACTGGCTGCAGCGCGTCGTGGAACTCGAGCATTGCCGGGGTCGCCAAATAGTCGAGCAGCGCCGCCTCGCTGCGCCAGCGCTCGACGATGGTCACGACGCCTGCCGCCTCGCTCTCGACCGCGATCGAATAGCTGAGGCAGTCCGACTCCTCCCACGTCGTCCGCATCGTGCGGTCCAGCAGCGGCTTCAGCGCGGGAAGCGCCTCGGGATCGATCTCGCAGCGCGCGATCAGGATGATCATCGCCGCCTCAACCCCCGAGCGATGCTTCGCCGACGACATCGTAGCGTTTGACGTCAAGCGCCCGGATCGCTTCGCGGGCGGCGGCGTTGAACGCGGCCATGTGCGGCGTCTTGACGTGCGCAGCGAGCGCAACGCCGTCGCGCCAGCGCTCGGCAATGGTCAGGACACCGGCGGCGGCGTCCTCGACGGCGAGCGAATAGCTGATGCACCCGTCCTCGGCGCGTGTCGCAGCCATCATCGTGGCGAGGTGCGGTAGCATGGCGTCGATCGCCGCCGGGTTGACCTCAGCGCGGCCGATGACGATGATCATTGCGCCGTTTCCCTGGCCTTGGCGACGCTGACCAGCGCAGGTCGAAGCAACCGATCCTTGATCGTGTAGCCGGCCTGGAGCTCGGCAACGACGGCGCCCGGTTCATGCGCATCGGACTCGACCTCGATCATCGCCTGGTGGCGGTTGGGGTCGAGCTTCGCGCCGTCGGTCACCACCCGGGTGATGCCGTGGCGGGCGAGGACCGCCGTCAGCTCGCGCTCGGTTGCCGCGATTCCCGTTTTGACCGCATCGAAGCCAGGAGCGTCGGCGGGCAGCGCGGCAACCGCGCGGGCAAGGTTGTCGGCGACGCCGAGCAGGTCGCGCGCGAACCCGGTCATCGCGTACGACGAAGCGTCGGTCTTCTCGCGCTCGAGCCGGCGGCGGACATTCTCGGTTTCGGCGGCGGCGCGGAGCAGGCGGTCTTTCAGGCTGGCGACCTCGTCGGTCAGCCGTACAACCTCATCGGCGAGGTTCGGGGCACCGGCAGCGGCTTCGGCCGTGCCGCCCTCGGCGGCAGCAGCATCGTCGAGGGTCGTATCGTCGGTCATGCGATCAGCCTGCTGAGTGTCTTGGCGGTATAGTCCACCATCGGCACGACGCGCGCGTAATTCAAGCGGGTCGGCCCGATGACGCCGACGACGCCGACCACGCGGCCGGCGCCCGAACGGTACGGAGCGGCGATAACGCTGGAGCCCGAGAGCGAGAACAGCTTGTTCTCCGAGCCGATGAAGATCTTGCACGCTTCGCCGCTTCGCGCCGAATCGAGCAGGCGGACGAGTTCCTCCTTGCCCTCGAGGTCGTCGAGCAGCGTGCGGACGCGCTCGAGGCTGGCGGCGTCGCCATCGACCAGATGCGCGCTGCCGCGGACGATCAGGATCGGCCGCGCCGCGCCGTCCGACGACCAGCTGACCAGCCCGGTCTCGACAAGCGACCGCGTCAGCGCGTCGAGGTGGGCCCGGTCGGCGTCGATCTCGGTACGCAGGCGGATCTCGGCCTCGGCGAGCGTCAGCCCGGTCAGTCGCGCGTTGATGTAGTTGGCCGCCTCGATCAAGGCGCTCGGCGACACACCTGGCGGCAAGTCGACGACGCGGTTCTCGACCGACCCGTCGGCGGCGACGAGGACCGCAAGAGCACGGCTGGGCGATAGGGCGACGAAGCTCACCTGGCGGACGACGAGATCGCGAGCTGGAACGAGAACAATGCCGGCACAGGCGCTTAGCCCCGACAAGACGCCGCTCGTGCGCGCCAGGATGTCGGCCATCGACGCCGGCGCGGCGACCTGGCTGTCGATCGCGTTGCGCTCGGCGTCGGTCGGTGCCGTCGTCTGCATCATGCCATCGACGAACAGGCGCAGGCCACGCTCGGTTGGCACGCGCCCTGCCGAAGCGTGCGGCGCCGCGAGCAGCCCGAGTTCCTCGAGGTCCTGCATGACGTTGCGGATCGACGCTGGCGACAGGCCGAGCTGGCCAAGCTTGGCGAGGGTACGCGACCCCACCGGCGTACCATGCTCGATGTACGATTCGACGACCTGCCGGAAAACTTCGCGGGCGCGCGCAGTGAGGTCGGTGATCGGCGGCGACTCCATTGTGGCGATGTAGGCGACGTCGGGGACAGGCTCAATGTCCCGTCCGACTTCCACCCGGGCGGGCAAGCGGATAGACGACGGGCCGCAACCTTGAGGAATTCTTTATGCGCCCGTCCGGCCGCGCCCCCGATGCGATGCGCCGCGTCGAAATCGTCCCGAACTTCACGCGGCACGCGGAGGGGTCGTGCCTCGTCAAGTTCGGCGACACCCACGTCCTCGTCACCGCCAGCGTCGAGGAGCGGCTGCCGCCGTGGCTGCGCGGCAAGGGCGAAGGCTGGGTCACCGCCGAATACGGCATGCTGCCGCGCGCGACGCATACCCGCGGCCAGCGGGAGGCGGCGAAGGGTAAGCAATCGGGCAGAACGCAGGAAATCCAGCGGCTTATCGGACGGAGCCTCCGCGCCGTCACGGACTTGAAGAAGCTCGGCGAGCGTCAGATCACGCTCGACTGCGACGTGCTCCAGGCCGATGGGGGCACGCGGACGGCGTCGATCAGCGGCGCGTGGGTCGCCTTGCGGCTCGCAATCGACGGCATCATGGCCCGGACGCCGGGAATGGCCGATCCGCTGGCGACGCAGGTCGCGGCGGTCAGCTGCGGCATCCACGATGGCAATGTGGTCCTTGATCTTGATTATATTGAGGATTCGGCTGCGGGCACCGACGGGAATTTCGTCCTGACCTCCGACGGCGGGCTGGTCGAGGTGCAGGCGACCGCCGAGGGCGCGACCTACGACGACGAGGCGCTGCTGCGGATGCTCCGTCTCGCCCGGATCGGCTGCGACGGGATCTTCGCGGCGCAGCGGGCGGCGACCGGGCGGTGAAGCTCGCCCCCGGGCGGCTCGTGCTGGCAACACACAATGCTGGCAAAGTCGTTGAGATCGCTGCTCTACTGAAGCCCTACGGCATGGACGTGATCGCCGCCGGCGACCTCGGCCTGCCCGAGCCGGCGGAGACCGAGGACAGCTTTGCCGGCAACGCGCTGATCAAGGCGCGAAGTGCGGCGCAAGGCGCTGGAATCGTTGCGCTTGCCGACGATTCGGGGCTGTGCGTCGAGGCGTTGGGCGGCGCTCCGGGAGTCTATACGGCCGACTGGGCGGAGACGCCGGCGGGGCGCGACTGGAACTTGGCGATGACCAAGGTACAGGAATCGCTCGAGAAACTCGGCTCCCGCGCATCGCGGCGGGCGGAGTTCGTGTGCACGCTGGCGCTCGCATGGCCGGGCGGGGAGACGGCGGTGTTCGAGGGGCGCTGTCCGGGGTCGCTCGTCTGGCCACCGCGTGGAATCAAGGGCTTCGGCTACGATCCGATGTTCGTCGCGGAAGGAATGAGCCAGACCTTCGCCGAGATCGACCCGGCCGAGAAGCACCGGATCAGTCACCGCGCTGTCGCTTTCGCCAAGCTCGTCGCCGCCTGTCTGGTGAAATCTCCGTGAGCCATCGTGCGGCCCCGCCTGACGATGTCGCGGCACCGGCGGTGCACGGCGGCGCGGCCGGCGCAGCGCCCCTCGCGGTCTACGTCCACTGGCCGTTCTGCGTCTCGAAGTGCCCGTACTGCGACTTCAACAGCCATGTCCGCGCGACGATCGACGAGGACGGCTGGCGCGACGCGCTGCTCGCCGACCTCGCCCACGAGGCGGCGGCGACGCCGGGGCGGAGCGTCGCCAGCGTCTTCTTCGGCGGCGGCACCCCGTCGCTGATGGCGCCGGCGACGGTCGCGGCAGTGATCGACGCCGTCGCCCGCCGCTGGCCGCTCGCGTCCGACGCCGAGATCACCCTCGAGGCCAATCCGTCGAGCGTCGAGGCGGCGCGTTTCGCCGGCTTCGGGCGCGCCGGCGTCAACCGCGTCAGCCTCGGGCTGCAGGCGCTCGACGACGCCGATCTGCGCGCGCTCGGCCGGCCGCACGATCTCGCCCAGGGCCTCGCCGCGCTCGACGTCGCGCAGGCGAACTTTCCGCGCGTCAGCCTCGACCTAATCTACGACCGCCCCGGCCAGACGCTCGGGGCTTGGGAGGCCGAGCTGACGCGCGCGCTCGGCTTCGGCACCGAGCATCTGTCGCTGTACGGCTTGACGATCGAGCCGGGGACGCGCTTCGCCACGCTCGCCGCCAAGGGCGAGCTGGTGATGGCGGGCGAGGACGCGTCGGCCGACCTGTTCGACCTGACCGCGGCGCTGACCGCGGCCGCCGGCCGCCCGGCGTACGAAGTGTCGAACCACGCTGCCCCCGGTGCCGCGAGCCGCCACAACCTCGCCTACTGGACCTACGCCGATTATGTCGGCGTCGGCCCCGGCGCGCACGGGCGGCGCGGCGGCGCGGCGACGGTCCGCCACAAGAAACCCGAGAACTGGCGCGCGGCGGTCACCGCGCACGGGCACGGGCTGGCCGGCGAGACTCCGCTCGACGCCGCCGCGCGCGGGCGCGAGGCGCTGATGATGGGGCTGCGGCTGGCCGACGGGATCGACGCCGCGACCTTCGCCGCGCGGACCGGGCAGCGGCTCGCCGACGCGGTCGACCCGGTGCGCCTCGCGCGGCTGATCGACCTCGGTCTCGTCGAGCGCGGCTCCGGCGTGCGGCTGACGCCCCGCGGTCGCCCGCTGCTCAACGCCGTGCTGGCCGAGCTGGTCTGAATGTTCGCCCTCGCCCGGCCCCTCCTCTTCCGCGTCGACCCCGAGCGCGCGCATGAATGGACGATCAAGGCGCTGGCGACCGGCCTCGGCCCGCGCGGCGCGCCCGACGATCCGATCCTCGCGACGACGGTCGCCGGCATCGGTCTGCCCAACCCGATCGGCCTCGCCGCCGGCTTCGACAAGGACGCGCGCGTGCCGGCGGCGATGCTGCGGCTGGGTTTTGGGTTCGTCGAAATCGGCACCGTCACGCCCAAGCCGCAGCCGGGCAACCCGCGCCCGCGCATCTTCCGCCTCGTCGCCGACCGCGCGGTGATCAACCGGCTCGGCTTCAACAACGGCGGGGTCGCCGCGGCGCTCGCCCGGCTGCGCGCGGCGCGGCCGGCCGGCGTCGTCGGCGTCAACATCGGCGCGAACAAGGACTCGCCCGACCGCGTCGCCGACTATGCGTTCGGCGCGCGCGCGGCGGCGGGCGTCGCCGATTACCTGACCGTCAACGTCTCGTCGCCGAACACGCCGGGGTTGCGTGGGCTGCAGGACCCAGACGCGCTCGCCGCACTGGTCACCGCCGTGCGGGCCGAGGCCGGCGCGACGCCGGTGTTCGTCAAGGTCGCGCCCGACCTCGACGCCGACGCGATCCGGGCCATCGCGCGCGTCGCCGACGGCGGCGGCGTGGCCGGGCTGATCGTGGCGAACACCACCGTCGCCCGCCCGGTCGCCAGCGCCGAGGCCGGCGGCCTGTCGGGGGCACCGCTGTTCGCCGCGTCGACCGCGGTCCTCCGCCAGTTCGCGCGGGCGACGCGGCTGCCGCTGATCGGCGTCGGCGGCATCGCCAGCGGGGCCGACGCCTATGCCAAGCTGCGCGCCGGGGCGAGTGCGGTTCAGCTGTACACGGGGCTGGTCTACCACGGCCCGGGCCTGGTCGGGCGGATCAAGGCCGAGCTCGCCGCGCTGCTGCGCCGCGACGGTTTCGCCGGCGTGGCGGAGGCGGTCGGGGCCGACGCGGTCGGGGCCGACGGGCGCGACGCTTGATCGAACCCGCGCAGTCGCTACGGTCAGCGTCGTACCAAGGGATTGTCCGAGTGAAATCCGTCGCCGTCGCGCTCCTGCTGCTCTTCCCGGCAACTCTGGCCGCCAAGGCTCCCGCAGCGGCGCGCGCGATGGTGTCGGCCGCCGATCCGCGCGCCGCGGCCGCCGGCGTGGCGATGCTCCGCGCCGGCGGCAGCGCGATGGACGCGGTCGCGGCGACGGTGCTCGCGCTGACCGTCGTCGAACCGCAGTCGTCGGGGATCGGCGGCGGCGGCCTGCTCGTCTACCAGCCGGCGGGCGGGCGGACGCCGGCGACCTTTGACGGGCGCGAGACCGCGCCGCGTGCGGCGACCGAGGCGCTGTTCCTCGACGCCGCCGGCCAGCCGCTGCCGCGCGGCGTCGCCATCCCCGGCGGCAAGTCGGTCGGCGTGCCGGGCAACGTCGCCATGCTCGCGCTCGCGCATGCGAAGTACGGCAAGCTGCCGTGGGCGAAACTGTTCGAGCCGGCGATCGCCCTTGCCCGCGATGGCTACGATGTCACCCCGCGACTCGCGGCGTCGATCGCCGGCAGCGCGCGGACGCTCGCACGCCAACCCGCGGCGGCGGCGCTGTTCCTCCACCCCGACGGCACCCCGCGCGCGGTCGGCGAGCATATCGTCAACCCCGACCTCGCCGCGACGCTGACCGCGATCGCCAAGGGCGGACCGCCGGCGTTCTACACCGGGGCGAATGCCACCGCGCTCGTCGCCGCGGTCGGCCACGCGCCGACCAACCCGTCGGCAATGACGGCCGCCGACCTCGCCGGCTACCACGCGAAAGAGCGTGCACCGGTTTGCGGCGCGTACCGGTCTTATCGCGTCTGCTCGATGGGGCCGCCGTCGGCCGGCGGTACCGCGGTGGTGGCGATCCTCGGCCAGCTCCAGGCGTTCGACCTCGCCAAGCTCGGCCCGCAGTCGCCGGTCGCGTGGCACCTGTTCGCCGACAGCGAGCGCCTCGCCTTCGCCGACCGCGCGGCGTACGGCGGCGACATGGATTTCGTGTCGGTCCCGGTCGCCGGGCTGACCGACCCCGCCTATCTGCGCGAGCGGGCGCAGTCGATCACGGCGGACAAGGCGCTCGCCCACGCCGCGCCGGGCGCGCCGAAAGGGGCGACGCCGCGGATCGCTCCGGCGAGTGGCGAAATCCCGTCGACGAGCGACATCGCCGTCGCCGACGCCCGCGGCAATGTCGCGTCGCTGACGTCGACGGTCGAAGGCGCGTTCGGCTCGTCGCTCGTCGCCGGCGGCTATGTCCTCAACAACGAGCTGACCGACTTCGACTTCGTGCCGCAGGTGGCCGGGGCCAAGGTCGCCAACCGCGTCGAGGGCGGCAAGCGCCCGCGCTCGTCGATGTCGCCGGCGATCGTCTACGATCGCACCGGCAAGGTCGTCCTCGTCGTCGGCGCCGCCGGCGGCCAGACGATCCCGGCGCAGGTGGCGAAGGCGATCGTCGGCGTCCTTGACTGGCACCTGTCGATCCAGGACGCGATCGCGCTGCCGCTCGTCTACACCAATGGCGATGTCGTCGTGCTCGAGAAGGGGACGTCGCTCGCCGCGCTCGAGCCGGCGCTGAAGGCGATGGGCCACACGACCGTCCAGTTCCCGCTGCCGCTTAAGGCCAACGGCGTCGAGCGCGTTCCCGGCGGCTGGCGCGGCGGGGCCGATCCGCGCAGCGAAGGGGTCGCGGTCGCCCCGTGAGCGACCTGCCCCCCACCCCGCTGGCCGACCGGGCGGACGCGGCGACCAACCTCGTCCTCCACTTCTTCGACCAGGCCGAGCGCTACGCTGCTGACCCGTTCCTGTGGCACAAGGCGGGCGGCGAATGGCGGTCCCGGTCGTGGGGGCAGGTCGCTGAGGCGGTGTCGCGCTTTGCCCGCGCGCTGACAGCCGCTGGCGTTGCCCGCGGCGACCGCGTCGTGCTGGTCAGCGAGAATCGCCCCGAATGGCTCATCGCCGACATGGGCATCATGGCCGCGGGCGCGATCACCGTGCCGGCGTACACGACCAATTCAGAGGCCGACCACCGCCACATCCTCGATAACAGCGGCGCGGTCGCCGTCGTCGTGTCGGGGGCGAAGCTCGCCGCCGCACTGCTGCCGGCGGTGGTCACCGCCGACGCGTGCAGCCTCGTCATCGCCTTCGAGCCGCTGCGCGTCGCGCAGGCGTCGGGCACGCGGATCGTCGAGTGGGAGACGTTCCTCGCCGCGCACCGACCCGACGTCGCGGCAACGCGGGCGCGGATCACCGCCGGGCGCACCGACCTCGCCTGCCTGATCTACACGAGCGGGACCGGCGGCACCCCGCGCGGTGTCCGCCAGCACCACGGCATGATCCTGCAGAACGTCGCCGCCGCGTGCGCGATCATCGAGCAGGACTTTCCCGCGACGCCCGGGCGCGACAGCTTCCTGTCGTTCCTGCCGCTGAGCCACGCCTACGAGCATACCTGCGGCCAGTTCACCGCCATCGGGCTCGGCGCGTCGATCCATTATGCCGAGGGCTTGGAGAAGCTCGCGGCGAACATGGAGGAGGTCGCGCCGACGATCATGGTCGTCGTCCCGCGGCTGTTCGAGGTGCTGCGCGCGCGGATCGGCAAGGGGATCGAGAAGCAGGGCGGGACGGCGATCACGCTGTTCAACGCCGCGCTGCGCCTCGGGCGCAAACGCTACGAGCGCGGCGGGACGCTGCCGCTGACCGACCGGCCGTACGACGCGCTGCTCGACGCGACGATCAGGAAGCGCGTCCAGGCGCGGTTCGGCGGGCGGCTGAAGACGTTGGTGTCGGGCGGCGCGCCCCTGAACCCCGACGTCGGGCTGTTCTTCGCCGCGCTCGGGCTGACTTTGTGCCAGGGCTACGGCCAGACCGAGGCGGGGCCGCTGATCAGCTGCAACCGTCCGCGCGCGAAGATCAAGATGCACAGCGTCGGGCCGCCGCTGCGCGGCACGACCGTCAGGATAGCCGCCGACGGCGAGATCTGCGTCCGCGGCGAACTCGTCATGGACGGCTATTGGCTGAACGACGTCGAGAGCCACCGCGCGCTCCAGGACGGCTGGCTGCTGACCGGCGACATCGGCCGGATCGACGCCGACGGGCATCTGGTCATCACCGACCGCAAGAAGGACATCCTCGTCAACGACAAGGGCGAGAACGTATCGCCGGCGCGCGTCGAGGGGATGCTGACGCTCCAGCCTGAGATCGCGCAGGCGATGGTTCATGGCGACCGCCGCCCGTACCTCGTCGCCCTCGTCGTGCCCGATCCCGAATGGGCGCAGGGCTGGGCGCGCGACAACGGCGTGCCGTGCGACGACCGGCTGCGCGCCCACCCCGACTTCACGCGTGCGCTGATGGCCGCTGTCGACCGCGTCGGCGCGCGCGTCGCCCCTCACGAGAAGGTCCGCCGGATCGTCGTCGCCGACGCGCCGTTCACCACCGACAATGGCCAGATGACGCCGTCGCTGAAGATCAGGCGCCACCGCATCGCCGCCGAGTACGGACCCCGCCTCGACGCGCTCTACGGCTGAGCGGCCGAGCGTTCAGCTCGCCTCGATCTCCGCTGCGGCGGCGTCGAGGATCGCCGCGATCCGTGTCGCCGCGGCATCGTCGACGCTGCCGCGGCCGAGGCGCAGCTTGAGCGCGAAGCGCAGGTTGGCCATCGCGCGCAGGACGCGCGGCCCGGTCGCCGGGCCGCTGCCCGCCTCGTCGATCCGCGCCATGATCGCGTCGACCGTCGCCTGATTGGCGATCAGGTGGGCGCTGCCCTCGGGCGTGACCGTGTACTGGCGCTTGCTGCCCTCGGTCGTCGCCGACGTGACGAAGCCGAGCTCCTCGAGCATCGTCAGCGTCGGGTAGACGACGCCCGGCGACGGCGCATAGGCGCCGCCGAGGCGGCTCTCGATCTCGCGGATGATCTCATAGCCGTGGCGCGGGGCCTCGGCGATCAGCGCAAGGATCAACAGGCGGAGATCGCCGTGCTGGAACATCCGTCCGCCGGGCCCACGCCCGCCGCGGCCGTGGCCGTGCCGGCCGTGCAGGTGCATCATCATGCGGTGGCCGCGGTGAAGAGAATGGATGTGGTGAAAATCGTGCATGTCTAGACTCCGTTTCGATGTATCGGTATCTTCGATATATCGAAAGCGCCGAGCCGTTCAAGGGGTGGTCGCAAATTAGTGTGCGGGAGCGCGCTGGAACGGGACGAACGGGCCGAAGGTGCAGCTGCCGTAGCCGACGCGGCTGATCGGATCGAAGACGTCGAACAGGTCGCCGTCGCAGAAACCGATGGCGAGATCGCGGGCGACAATCGCACGGTCGGGGCGCAGCGCGGCGCAGTTCGGCCCGACGTCGTTGCGCCAGTAGCGGCCGGAACCGCGTTCGAACACGATCGTCGACTGACCGACGATCGTCTGCCCGCGAATGTCCTGCGGCCGGATGCAGTGCGCCGGGCGCCCCACCGGCGTCCCCGATAGCAGCCGGTCGAGATCGGGCGCCGCCGCGGCCGGCGCAGCAGCGAGTAGGGCGGTTAGGACAAGGCGGCGCATCGACACTCTCCCGCGGTTCGTCGGAAAGAAAAGCGCAGACCCGGCAACGGGTTCCCCATCCCTCAGTCCATCAGGCTCTCGTAGCGGCGGAGGTGGAAGTCGGCGTCGCCGAACGCACCCTCGATCATCGTCGCGCGCTTGAAATAGTGGCCGATGGCGAGCTCGTTCGAGATGCCGATGCCGCCGTGGATCTGGACCGCGTTCTGGCCGACGAAGCGCGCGCCGCGGGCGATCTTGTTCTTCGCCGCCGACACATGCTTCGCGCGGTCGCGCTCGTCCATCCGCAGCGTCGCCATCAGCGTCATGCTGACCGCCTGCTCGACCTCCATGAACATGTCGACCATGCGGTGCTGGAGGACCTGGAACTCGCCGATCG
Organism: uncultured Alphaproteobacteria bacterium; assembly: GCA_963790285.1. GTDB lineage: Bacteria > Pseudomonadota > Alphaproteobacteria > Sphingomonadales > Sphingomonadaceae > Polymorphobacter_B. Next base: position 861,261 of record CAWBNV010000002.1, on the reverse strand, counting down.
GGCGGCCGAACTGCTTGCGCTGACGGCTGTAATCGAGCGTCCCCTCGTGGAGCTTGCGCAGCACGCCCGACGCCTCGGCGCAGACCGCCGTCGTCGCCTCGTCGACGACCTGCTCGACCAATGCGAGCGCCGAGCCGTTGTTGCCGACGAAGGCGTCGATGTCGACGCGGACGTTCTCGAAATAGACCTCCGACGCGCGGCCGCCATCGACGGTCGGGTAGTCGCGCCGCGTGATGCCCGCGGTATTGGCCGGCAGCAGGACGACCGACACGCCGTCGCGGTCGCGCTGGCCGCCGTGGCTGCGCGCGGTGACGAGAAAATGCGTTGCGAACGGCGCGTCGCGGACGACCGCCTTGTGCCCGTTGAGAACGAAGCCGTCGCCATCGGCCTTGAGCGTCGTGCGCAGGTCGGCAAGGTTGTAGCGCCCCTGCGGCTCGGCATAAGCGAAGGCGATAACGACGCTGCCGTCGATGATCTGCGGGATGACGGAGTTGGCGAGCGCCCCGCCGGCGGCCTTCAGGAACCCGCCGCCGATGACGACGGTCGACAGGTACGGCTCGATGACTAAGGCGCGGCCGATCTCCTCCATGACGATCATGTTCTCGATCGCCCCGCCGCCAAGGCCGCCATGCGTTTCCGCGAACGGCGCACCAAGGATGCCGAGCTCATGCGCGAATGCCTGCCAGACCGCCGGATTCCACCCGGCCTCGCCGTTCACCGTCTTCATCCGCGACTCGAAGTCGTAGGTGTCGGCGAGGTAGCGCTGCACCGACTCGCGGAGCATCGTCTGTTCGTCGGTAAAGTTGAAATCCATGATCCGTCCCCGCTTTATACGATCATCCCCGCGCCGGTGACCCGGCGCGGGGATGCCGTTGGTTCACTCGGCCGGTCTTAAAGGCCCAGCACCATCTTGGCGATGATGTTGCGCTGGATCTCGTTCGACCCGCCGTAGATGCTCGTCTTGCGCATGTTGAAGTAGGTCGGCGCGGCGCGATGGGCGTAGTCGGGGCCGATCGGGTGCTCGTTGTCGCCCTCGCCGAAGCCGCGGAAGTAGGGCGCGCCGTAGTGACCGACCGCCTCGAGCGCGAGCTCGGTGATGCGCTGCTGGATCTCGGTGCCCTTGATCTTGAGCAGGCTCGATTCGGGTCCCGGACCCTTGCCCGACGATTCGCCCGCGAGCGTGCGCAGCTCGGTGAACTCGAGCGCGGTTAGGTCGACCTCGAGTTCGGCGACCTTGCGCTTGAAGAAGGGGTTGGCGATCAGCGGCTGGGCATCGGTGCCGAAGCTGTCGATCTCGGCGCGCGCGATGGTCTTGATCCGCTCGACCCCGCGCTTCGACGCGGCGACGCCGGCGATGCCGGTGCGCTCGTGGGCCAGCAGGAACTTGGCGCAGGTCCAGCCCTTGTTCTCGTGGAAGACGCGGTTCTCGACCGGCACGATGACGTCCTCGAACCACACCTCGTTGACCTCGTGCTCGCCACCGAGCGTGATGATCGGGCGCACCGTTATGCCCGGCGTCTTCATGTCGATCAGCAGGAAGCTGATCCCCTCCTGCGGCTTGACCGTCGGGTCGGTGCGGACGAGGGCGAAGATCATGTCTGCGTGCTGCGCCAGCGTCGTCCACGTCTTCTGGCCGTTGACGCGGTAATATTCCTTGCCGTCGTCACCGGTGAAGCGCTCGGCCTTGGTCCGCAGGTTGGCGAGGTCGCTGCCCGCGCCGGGCTCGCTATAGCCCTGGCACCACCAGTCGTCGCCGCTGAGGATGCGCGGCAGGTACTTCGCCTTCTGCTCGGGCGTGCCGAAGGTGTAGATCACCGGACCGACCATGTTGAGGCCGAAGGGGAGCAGCCGCATCGCGTCGGCGCGCGCGCTCTCCTCGGCGAAGATGTAGCGCTGGACGCTCGTCCAGCCGGTCCCGCCATATTCGACCGGCCACGCGATGCCGGCCCAGCCCTTCGCGGCGAGCGCCTTGTGCCAGCTGAGGAAATCCTCCTTCGACAGCTCCTCGCCCTCGTCGAACTTGGCCTTGAGGTGCGCGGGATAATGGTCGGCGATGAAGGTGCGGACCTCGTCGCGGAAGGCGAGATCGTCGGCGGAGAAGTTCAGGTCCATCGCTAGCGCTCCCAAGGCTGGTTGACGTAGGCGTTAACACGCACGCCGCGGCCGCGCTAGCCGCGACCCCGCGCCGCAAGTTGGGCGGCGAAGCAGCGTGCCGCGGAGTCGGCCGCTCCGCTCGGCAGCCGCGCCTCGGCGAAGCGCGCGGTCGGCTGGCCGGCGGCCGGATCGGGGTAATAATAGACGTCGAGGACGCACCCGGCGGCGGTGAACTGGACCGCCCGGGCCGGCCCTTCGTGGCGGTCGAGCCCGGCCGGTCCGAGCAGCGCGGCGGCGTCTGCGGCGGGGCGGCCGAGGATTCGCTCGAGCCCGGGCACCGGGGTCAGCGCGACGGGCCTGGGCGCGGCGGCGGGCGGCGGGGGCACGGGGACCGTCGCGCAGCCGGCGACGACCTGCGCGGCGAGGACGACGACGAGCGGCAGCGCGACGCGCATGGGCCTCCGGTAGCCAAGCGGCGCGTGGCCCGCTAGGCGGGGGCTCGCGCCAAGGAGCCTCCATGCCCGACATCCTCGCCATCGGCAACGCACTGGTCGACGTCATCGCCACCGCCGAGCCCGCCTTCCTCAGCGCGCATGCGATCCCCAAGGGGTCGATGCGCCTGATCGCCGCCGACGAGGCCGAGCGGCTCTATGCGCTGATGGGCAGCGGGCGCGAGGTGTCGGGCGGGTCGGCGGCGAACACCGTCGCCGGCATCGCCGCGATGGGGGGCGCTCCGGCGTTCATCGGGCGGGTCGCGGCCGACCAGCTCGGCGAGGTCTTCGCCCACGACATCCGCGCCGCCGGCGTCGCGTTCGACGTGCCGGCGATGGTCGACGGGCCACCGACGGGGCGGTGTCTGATCGTCGTAACCCCCGACGGCGACCGGACGATGTCGACCTACTTGGGCGCGTGCCAGGAGGTCGGCGAGACGGACATCGATGCGGGCACCGTCGCCGCGGCCAAGATATTGTATCTGGAGGGTTATCTGTGGGACCCGCCGCTGCCGCGGGCGGCGATGCGCAAGGCCATCTCCGTCGCCCGGGCGAGCGGGACGAAGGTCGCCTTCACCCTGTCCGACGTGTTCTGCGTCGTGAACCATCGTGACGATTTCCGTGCGCTACTCGCGGAGGTCGACGTCATGTTCGGCAACGAGGCCGAGGTGCTCAGCCTGTACCAGACGACCGATCTAAACGCGGCGATGACCGAGCTGGCGCGCCACGCGGCGGTCAGCGTCGTCACCCGCTCGGCGCACGGCGCGGTCGTCGTCGCCGGCGGGGAGCGGATCGAAGTCCCCGCCGAGCCGGTCGCCCGCGTCGTCGACACCACCGGTGCCGGCGACCTGTTCGCCGCCGGCTTCCTCCACGGCCTCGCGCAGGGCCGCGCCCTCGCCGACTGCGCGCGAATGGGCGGCATCGCGGCGGCCGAGATCATCAGCCACTACGGCGCGCGCAGCGAGGCCGACCTCAAGGCGCTGATCGCCGCACGGCTGTAGCGGACCCGAACGACGGCGCGGCGGGTTCTGCTCTGAAGATGCCGAGCCCGACCGTCCCGCCTCCCGCCGCCGACGGCATGATCGGCGCGCTCGACCGCAACATCGAGGCGCTGACCCGCCGGCGCGTCGAGCACGAGGCGTCGGCGAGCGTCGAGGAACGGGTCGCCGAGGCGGTCAGCCGCTTCGCCGGCAGCCTGAACTTCGTCTACGCCCATCTCGTCATCTTCGGGCTGTGGGTCGCGGCGAACGTCGGCAAGATCCCGCTGATCCCGCGCTTCGATCCCGGCTTCGTCGGGCTGGCGACGGTCGCCTCGGTCGAAGCGATCTTCCTGTCGACCTTCATCCTGATCAGCCAGAACCGCGCCGCCGCGCTCGCCGACAAGCGCGCCGACCTCGACCTCCAGGTCGGGCTGTTGACCGAGCACGAGGTGACGCGGCTGATCCACCTGACCGTCGCCATCGCCCGCCACCTCAAGCTCGACATCGCCGACGACCCCGAGCTCGACGAACTCAAGCGCGACATCGCCCCCGAAGCGGTTCTCGACAAGATCGAGAACGAGGAGCTGGCGCCCTAGCCCGGCTGTCGCGGCCGATCAGCGGGCGACCGGAACGTCGTCGGTATCGACGATGCCGCGGGCGACGTTCGACCGGGTGCGGCCGTAGAGGAAGTAGACGACCAGCCCGATCGTCGCCCAGATCACGAATAGCATCAGCGTGTAGTTCGAAAGCGAGAAGAACAGGAACGCGCACCCCGCGGCGGCGAGCGGCGCGGTGACCCACACCAGCGGCGTGCGGAACGGCCGCCGACGGCTTGGCTCGCGTACGCGCAGCACCATCACCCCGACAGCGACCGCGAGGAAGGCGAGCAGCGTCCCCGAGTTGGAAATCTCGGCCAGCGAATCGACCGGGAACATCGACGCGAACAGCGCGACGAAGACCCCGGTGACGATGGTGATGACGTGCGGCGTGTGGAAGCGCGGGTGGATGCGCGACAGCACCGGCGGCAGCAGCCCATCGCGCGCCATGACGAAGAAGATGCGTGTCTGGCCGTACATCAGCGTCAGGATGACCGACGGCAGGGCGACGCCGGCGGCGATAGCGAGCAGGTTCCCCGCCCACGGATAGCCGACGTGGCGCAGGACGTAGGCGAGCGCCTCGTCCGATCGCGACAGGGCGCCACCGGGCTGCGCCCCTGCCGACCCGGTCGCGGCGAAGGCGACGAGCATGTAGAGGACCGTCGACACGCCGAGCGCGCCGATCAGCCCGATCGGGATGTTGCGGTTGGGGTTGATCGTCTCCTCGGCGGCGGTCGACACGCTGTCGAAGCCGACGAAAGCGAAGAAGATCGTCGCCGCCGCCGCCGACACGCCGACCGCTACCATCGAGTTGGGCTGGAGGACGTCGGGCACCTCGTGGCTGAAGAAGCCGAGCGGCATGAACGGATGGAAGTTCGCCAGGTCGACGAACGGCAGCGCGAGGACGAGGAACAGCCCGAGCGCGGCGATCTTGATCATCACCAGCACCGCGTTGGTTCGCGCGCTCTCGCTCGTGCCGATCAGCAGCAGCAGCGCGCACGCCAGGCTGATGAACAGCGCCGGCAGGTTGATCAGCCCCGGGTTCTTGTCGAACGGACCGTGGACGAAGGTGTTGGGGATCGTCACCCCGAAGAAGCGATTGGCCAGCCCGACCATGTACCCCGACCAGCCGACCGCGACCGCGCTCGAGGCGATGGCGTATTCGAGGACCAGCGCCCAGCCGACGGTCCACGCCGGCACCTCGCCGAAGGTCGCATAGCTGAAGGTGTAGGCCGACCCCGACACCGGGATCATCGCCGCGAGTTCGGAATAGGCGAGCGCGGTCAGGAAGCAGACGAGGCCCGCGATGGCGAAGCTGATCATCATCGCCGGCCCGGCCTTGGTCGCCGCACTCGCGGTCAGGACGAAGATGCCGGTGCCGATCGTGCCGCCGATGCCGAGCATGGTCAGCTGGAAGGGCCCGAGGCTCCGCGTCAGCGGCTTCTTCTCGGCCGTCGCCAGCACCGCGTCGAGCGACTTGATGCGCCAGTTCATCGAGCAGTCCCCTTGGGCGCCGCGTCGGGCGCGCGTGTGATTGCGGCGCAACGTGGCGTGGCGCGGGGGGCGGGGTCAAGCGCTAAGGTACGCGGCCTTGCGCGCCCGCGCCGCGCCCGGCTATAGCGCGCGCTTCGCGGAGTCGTGGGTGAGCGGCTGAAACCAGCAGTTTGCTAAACTGCCGTACTGGGTAACCGGTACCGAGGGTTCGAATCCCTCCGACTCCGCCACGATGCCGCGCGACCTGCACCCCCTGCCCTGCGTTGGCGGAACCGCGATTTAGGCGTTTGACGTCGTCGAACCGCCGCTTAGACACGGTGCGCGATGCGATGGCTTGTCGTCGCAAGCGATGGGGAACGTTCATGCGGTCGATCACTTTCAGCGTGGCAGCGGTCTTGGCGGGCCTGATCGTACCCGCGGCGCCGGCGCTCGCCGCGCCTTCCGCCGCCGCCGCGGGCGACGACGCCCGGCTGACCGCCTTTCTGGACGCCGAGTTCGCCGAGTGGGTCAGGCAGCAGCCGCAGCTCGCCACCCGCCTCGGCATCAAGGAGGGCGGCGACCGCTGGAACGACATCAGCGATGAGGCGGCGATCGCGCAGCTCGCCTGGCGCCAGGCCAGCGTCGCGCGGATGACGGCGCAGTTCGACCGTGCCAAGCTATCGCCCGAGGCGCGGGTCAACTACGACATTTGGGCGCTCGAGGCCGAGCGCGCCGCGCTGGCACAGGCCGACCGCCGCTACCGGCCGCCCTTCTATTCGTTCCTCTATTCCGCGCACAGCGAGCTGCCCAACTTCCTCGTCAACACGCATACGGTCGCCGACCGGGTCGACCTGCAGAACTATATCGCAAGGCTTCGCAATCTGCCGCCGGTGCTCGATACGGCGATCCTCCGCAGCCGGGCGAGCGACGCAGCCGGCATCCGCGCGCCGAAGTTTGAAATCGAGCGGGTCATCGCCGGCAGCGAGACCGTGATCAGCGGCGCGCCGTTCGGTCCGGGGCCCGATTCGCCGCTGTGGGCCGACGTCAAGGCCAAGACCGAAGCGCTGGTCACCGCAGGCAAGCTGCCCCGAGCCGAAGCCGACGCGCTGCTCGGTGAGGCGCGCACGGCGCTGCTCGGCATCAAGCCGGCGTACGAGCGGGTGATCGCGTGGGCCCGCGCCGACCTGCCGACCGCGCCGTCGGGCACCGTCGGGGCGGGGTCGCTGCCCGGCGGCGCGGCCTATTACGCGAACGAGCTCCGGCTCAACACGACGACCGACATGTCCGCCGCCGACATCTACGCGATCGGGCTGAAGGAGGTCGCGCGCATCGAGGGCGAGCAGGACGCGCTCGCCCGCAAGGCCGGGTTCAAGGACCGCGCCGCCTTTTACGCCGACCGCGAACGCCGCTTTCCGCCGCGCCCCTACGACGACGCCGCGCGGACCGAATATCTGACCGCCGCCAACGCCGCCGTCGCGCGCAACCGGACGCTGCTCGCGCCCTATTTCACGTCATTGCCGGTGTACCGGATGGAGGTCGTCCGCGAGCCGGCGTTCAGCGAAGTCGCGGGTGGGGCCGCGCATGCCGCCCCGCCGAGCCCCGACGGCGTGCGCCCGGGACGCGTCTACGTCCACCTCGCCGGCAACACCAAGGACCCGGCCGAGACGATCGACCTGATGTGCCACGAGGGTGTACCCGGTCACGTCATGCAGGGCGACATCCAGGTCCGGCAGAGCGGCGGGCCGAAGTTCCGCAAGGTGACCGGCTACGTCGCGTTCAGCGAAGGCTGGGCGCTCTATGCCGAGGAGCTGTGCAAGGAGATCGGGGCCTACCCCGACGCCGCCAGCGACTTCATGCGCCTCGACGCCGAGCTGTTCCGCGCCGCGCGGCTCGTGACCGACACCGGCATCCACGCGCGCGGCTGGACCGAGGACCAGGCGGTCGACTATCTGATCAAGACCGGACGCCAGTCGCCGCAGGCGGCACGGTCGGAGGTGCGCCGCTACATCACGCTTCCCGGCCAGGCGACCGGCTACAAGATCGGCATGCTCAGGATCATGGCGCTGCGCCACAAGGCCGAGGCGGCGCTCGGGCCGAAGTTCGACATCAAGGGCTTCCACGACCTGCTGATCGCGTCGGGGTCGCAGCCGCTGCCGATCCTCGAGCGCCGGGTCGACGACTGGATCGCCGCGCGGAGCTGACCGCTCAGCTAAGCGGGTGCGGCGGTTCCGGGTCGGGCGGCAGCGGGATATACTCGTCCGCGTCGGCCTGCGGCAGCGCCATGCGCCCGGCGCGCCAGTCGGCCTTGGCCGCCGCGATGCGCTCGCGCGACGACGAGACGAAGTTCCACTCGAGGAAGCGCGGGCCGACCGGCTCGCCGCCGAACAGCATCACCGTCGCCGCGGTCTGCGCGCGCACGGCCACGCTGCCGCCCGGCGTCAAGACGGCGAGCTGGCCGGCGTGGAGCGTCCGCCCGTCGATCTCGACTGCGCCGTTGGCGACATACGCCGCACGCTCGGGATGGTCGGCAGGGATGCCGGCGAGCGTGCCGGCGGCGAGCTGCCAGTGGACGTAGAACAGCGGCGAATGCACCGGCACCTTCGCCGTCGCGCCGAACGCGCTGCCGGCGATCAGCCGCGCCGACAGGCCACCCGCCTCGTACGCCGGTAGGTCGTCGCCGCCGTGGTGGCTGAACGCCGGAGCGATCTCCTCGCGGCCCTCGGGCAGCGCGACCCACGCCTGGATGCCGTGGAGCGTGTCGCCCTCGCGCCGGCCCTTCTCGAAGCGCTCGCTGTGGGTGATGCCCGATCCCGCTGTCATCCAGTTGACCTCGCCGGGGCGGATCGCGGCGACCGAGCCGACGCTGTCGCGGTGCATGATCTCGCCCGAGAACAGGTACGTCACCGTCGCCAGCCCGATGTGCGGGTGCGGGCGGACGTCGACCGCGCGCGGCAGGCCGGGGGCGAAGTCGGCCGGGCCCATGTGGTCGAAGAACACGAACGGCCCGACCATCCGCCGCGCTGCCGCCGGCAGGACGCGCCCGACCTCGAACCCGCCGAGGTCCTTGCGCCGCTGGTCTAGGACCAGCTCGATCATGCGACGCGGCGCGGGGTCGCGACCATCGACGGCGCGCGCTCGGCCGCCTCCGCCGCGCCGCCGGGAGCGAAGCCCGCCTCGACGACCCCGGCGGCGGCGGCGTGGATGGCCTTGCGGATGCGCGGATAGGTGCCGCAGCGGCAGATGTTGGTGATCGCGGCGTCGATCGCATCGTCGTCGGGGTGCGGCGTCTCCTTGAGCAGCGCCGCGACCGCCATGATCATGCCCGACTGGCAATAGCCGCACTGCGGCACCTGCCCGGCGATCCAGGCCGCCTGGACGATATGGCTGCGGTCGGGCGACAGGCCCTCGATGGTGGTGACGAAGGCCCCCTCGATGTCGCCGATCGCGGTCTGGCACGAGCGCACCGCCTTGCCGTCGAGGTGGACCGTGCACGCGCCGCACAGCCCAGCGCCGCAGCCGAACTTGGTCCCCGTCAGGTTCGACGCATCGCGTAGCGCCCACAGCAGCGGCGTTTCCGGCGGCAGCAGGTAATGCACGGGATTGCCGTTGACGGTGAACTTGGTCATCGTCGCAGCATAGCTTCTGGAGAACCGCGGTGGAACTGGAGACTTTGTCGCTCGCCGTCGACGCCGGCATCGCGACGGTGACGCTGACCCGCGGCGCGCAGCTCAACACGATGAACGAAGCCTTCTGGACCGATGTGCCCAGGGCTTTTGCCGCGATCGACTCCGACACCAGCGTCCGCGCGGTCGTCATCGCCTCGACCGGCAAGCACTTCACCGCCGGGCTCGACCTCGGCTGGGCAGGAACGACGCTGACGCCGCACGGGACCGATGCCGGCCGCGCGCGCGAAGCGTTCCGCCGCCACGTCCACCACCTCCAGGAGACGTTCAGCTGCATAGACCGCGCGCGCGTGCCGGTGATCGCCTGCGTTCAGGGCGGGTGCATCGGCGGCGGCGTCGACTTTGTCACCGCGTGCGACCTGCGCGTCGCCACGGCCGATGCCTTCTTCACCGTTCAGGAAATCAACATCGCCATCGTCGCGGACGTCGGCACGCTCCAGCGCATTCCCCACCTGCTGCCGCAAGGGCTGATCCGCGAGCTCGCCTATACCGGACGGCGCTTCGGTGCGGCCGAGGCGGCGCGCTACGGCTTCGTCAACCGCGTCGAGGCCGACCATGCCGCCGCGCTCGCCAGCGCACAGGCGCTCGCCGCCGAGATCGCGACCAAGTCGCCACTGGCGATCACCGGCATCAAGGCGGTGCTCAACCACGGCCGCGACGCGACGATCGCGCAGGGGCTCGACTACGTCGCGACATGGAACGCGGGCATGCTCCAGGGCGGCGACGTCGCGGAGGCGATCGCGGCCCAGGCGGCGCGGCGGGCGGGGGCGTTCGCCGATCTCGCGGCCTAGCCGGGCGCGCACCCGCACCGCAGTGCGGCAGTTGTGCGCTTGTCGCCTCGCGGCGGCGGGCATATAAGCCGCGCCAATCGCCGCCCGCCGGGCGATCGTTCACATTGAAGGGGCCAGATGCGCGCGCCTGTCAAACTGCTGCTGGCGACCGTCGCCCTCGCCGCCACCGGAGTCCGGGCGCAGGTCGCCGCCGCTCCGGTTGTGCCGGTGACGACGACCGCGGTTCCCGCTGCCGCTGCCGCCGTCGTCGCGCCCGCGACGACGCTGCCGACGACCGGCATCGGCATGCCCAGCGGCGGCATCGCGCTGCAGGAACAGTTTACCCCGATCGGACATGCCGGCGCCTCGCTCGCCAACGGCACGCTTGACCCGCTGATGCTTGCGGTCTGCGTCGTCGTCTTCGCGCTGCTGATCTACGTGCTGTTCCGCTTCCGCCAGTCGCGCAACCCGGTCGCCTCGCGAACGTCGCACAACACGCTCGTCGAAGTGCTATGGACGGTCGCCCCGGTGCTGATCCTCGTCTGGATCGCGGTGCCGTCGTTCCGCCTGCTCGCCAACCAGTATTCGCCGCCCAAGGCCGGGTTGACGATCAAGGCGACCGGCCATCAGTGGTACTGGGAGTATGAATACCCCGACCAGGGCGGCTTCAGCTTCGATTCGATCGCGCTGTCCGACGCCGACGCGGCGAAGCACGGCGATCCGCTCAAGCTTGGCGTCGACAACCGCGTCGTCGTGCCGGCCGGGACGACCGTCCGCGTGCTGACCACGGGCGCCGACGTCATCCATGCGTGGGCGGTGCCGTCGTTCTGGGTTCAGATGGACGCCGTGCCCGGCCGCATCAACGAGACGTGGTTCAAGGTCGACCGGCCCGGCGTCTATTACGGTCAGTGCTTTCAGCTGTGCGGGACCAAGCACGCGTTCATGCCGATCGCGGTCGAGGTCGTGCCCCCGGCGCAGTTCGCCGCCTGGGTCGCCGCCAAGCAGAAGGAAAACGGCATCGCGCCGAAGGCCGCCGCTGCGTCGGCTGGAACGCTCGCGTCGACTGCAGCGCCGGCGAAGAACGCCGCTGCCGAGGTCGCGACCGGCGTTACCCCGGCGATCCCGACCGAGACCGCTCCTCCGGCTCCGGCCGCCCCCGCACCCGCCGCCCCGGCTTCGGCCGCGGCTAAGTAAGGTTCGACCATGGCCACCTCCGCCTTCGACGCCGGCTTCGCCCACGACGAGCCCGAGCACCACGTCGAGCTGAGCTTCGCCCGCCGCTGGCTGTTCTCGACCAACCACAAGGACATCGGGACGCTCTACCTGATCTTCGCGATCCTCGCGGGCACGATCGGCGGCGCGATCTCGGGTATCATGCGCGCCGAGCTTGCGCACCCGGGCATCCAGTACCTGACGATGTTCACCAAGGGGAACCTCGACGCGTCGTACCACCTGTGGAACGTGTTTATCACCGCGCATGGGCTGATCATGGTGTTCTTCACCGTGATGCCGGCGATGATCGGCGGCTTTGGCAACTGGTTCGTGCCGCTGATGATCGGCGCGCCCGACATGGCCTTCCCGCGGATGAACAACGTGTCGTTCTGGCTGCTCGTCCCGTCGTTCCTGCTGCTGATGGGATCGATGTTCGTCGAAGGGCCGGCCGGGTTCAACGGCGTCGGCACCGGTTGGACGCTGTACGCGCCGCTGTCGACAAGCGGACACCCGGGGCCGGCGGTCGACATGGCGATCCTGTCGCTCCACCTCGCGGGTGCGTCGTCGATCCTCGGCGCGATCAACTTCATTACGACGATCTTCAACATGCGCGCGCCGGGCATGACGCTCCACAAGATGCCGCTGTTCGTCTGGTCGGTGCTCGTCACCGCCTTCCTGCTGCTGCTGTCGCTGCCCGTTCTCGCCGGTGCGATCACCATGCTGCTGACCGACCGCAACTTCGGCACGACCTTCTTCGATCCTGCCGGCGGCGGCGACCCGATCCTTTACCAGCACCTGTTCTGGTTCTTTGGGCACCCCGAGGTCTACATTCTCATCCTGCCGGGATTCGGCATGATCAGCCAGGTGATCTCGACCTTCTCGAAGAAGCCGGTTTTCGGCTATCTGGGCATGGCATACGCGATGTGCGCGATCGGGCTGATCGGGTTCATCGTCTGGGCCCACCACATGTTCACCAGCGGCCTCGACGTGAACACCAAGATGTACTTCACCGCCGCGACGATGATCATCGCCGTGCCGACCGGCATCAAGATCTTCAGCTGGATCGCGACGATGTGGGGTGGGTCGTTGTCGTTCCCGACGCCGATGCTGTGGGCGATCGGCTTCCTGATCATGTTCACCGTGGGCGGCGTCACCGGCGTCATCCTGTCGAACGCCGGCGTCGATACCTACATGCACAACACCTATTACGTCGTCGCGCACTTCCACTACGTGCTGTCGCTGGGCGCGGTGTTCGCGATCTTCGCCGGCTTCTACTACTGGTTCGGCAAGATGACGGGGCGCGCGTACAACGAGACGCTCGGCAAGCTCCACTTCTGGGTGTTCTTCGTCGGCGTCAACGTGCTGTTCTTCCCGCAGCACTTCCTCGGCCAGCAGGGCATGCCGCGGCGCATCCCCGATTATCCGGCGCAGTTCGAGCACTACAACTACATGTCGACCATCGGCTATATGATCATGGCGGTCGGCATGGGCTTCTTCTTCCTCAACCTGATCTGGTCGTTCGTCGCCAATAAGCGCGTTGCGGGCAACTACTGGGGCGAAGGCGCGACGACGCTCGAGTGGACGCTGCCGTCGCCGCCGCCGTTCCACCAGTTCGAGACGCTGCCGGTCATCAAGTAGCGCGATGCCTGCCGTTTCCCCTGCGGTCGCCGCGCCGGCCGGCGTCAGCTTCGCCGACTGGCGCGATTATCTGGCGCTGCTGAAGCCGCGGGTGATGAGCCTCGTCGTCTTCTCGGCGCTGTGCGCGCTGCTGGCCGCGCCCGGCCATGTCCACCCGTTCACGGCGATCGTCGCAATTCTGTGCGTCGCGATCGGGGCCGGGGCGGCGGGCGCGCTCAACCAGTGGTACGAGGCCGACATCGACGCGGTGATGAAGCGCACCGCCGGGCGGCCGCTGCCGGCGGGCCGCCTCGCGCCCGGCGAGGCGCTGGCCTTCGGCGTCGCCCTCGCCGTCGGGTCGGTCGTCGTCATGGGGCTCGGCGTCAACCTGCTCGCCGCCGCGATCCTGGCTGGCTCGATCCTGTTCTATGCCGTCGTCTACACCGTCTGGCTCAAGCGGCGGACGCCGCAGAACATCGTCATCGGCGGCGCGGCCGGGGCCTTCCCGCCGCTGATCGGCTGGGCGGCGGTGACGGGCGATGTCACCACGCTGCCGTGGCTGATGTTCGCCATCATCTTCCTGTGGACGCCGCCGCATTTCTGGAGTCTCGCCCTGTTCATGGAGGCCGACTACGCCAAGGCCGGCGTGCCGATGCTCCCCGTCGTCGCCGGCGAGACGGCAACACGGCGGCAGATCCTCGCCTACACGTTCGTTCTCGTGCCGGTGACGCTGCTGCCGTGGGGTCTCGGCCTGACCGGCTCGCTCTACGGCGCAGTGGCGGCGGTGGCGGGCGCGGTGTTCGTCGTCCGCGCGGTCGCAGTGGCGCGCAATACCGCGACGGTTGCCGCGGCGATGGCGCCCGAGAAGGCGCTGTTCAAATTTTCGCTGCTCTACCTGTTCGTGATCTTCGCCGGCCTAGTCGCCGACCATGCGGTGTTCGGATGAACGTTGACTGGACGCCCGAGCAGACTGCCGAGTTCAACCGCCGCCGCCGGTCGCGCAACATCGCGCTCGGGATCGTTCTCGGCCTGCTCGCGGTGCTGTTCTTCGGTATCAGCATCGTTAAGATGGTCAAGTGAGCGCCGCGACCGCCAACCGTACGACGGCGCTATGGGCGGGCGCGGTCGCCGCCGCGATGGCTGGCCTCGCTTTCGCCAGTGTGCCGCTGTACCGCGTCTTCTGCGCCGCGACCGGCTATGCCGGCACGACGCAGCGCGCGGCGGCAGCGCAGGCGCCGGTTGCCGGGGAGACCGTCAAGGTCCGCTTCGACGGCAATACCTCGCCCGGGATGCCGTGGGTCTTCCGCCCCGACAAGACGCAGGTGACGGTGGCGATCGGCGGGCGCAACATGGCGTTCTTCCGCGCGACCAACATGGCGGCGAAGCCGACGACGGGGCGAGCGACGTTCAACGTCAGCCCCGACCTTGCCGGTAGGTATTTCAAGAAAATCGCCTGTTTCTGCTTTACCGAGCAGACGCTCAAGGCAGGCGAGACGGTTGAGATGCCGGTGACCTTCTTCGTCGACCGCGCGATTCTCGACGATCCGCAGGCGAAGAAGATCGACGAGATCACTTTATCCTATACCTTCTACCCGGTAGACGCGCAGCCAGCCGCCGCCGGCGCGGCGAACTGAGGGAACGGCCATGGCCCACGCCAAGACCCACGACCACGATTACCACCTCGTCAACCCGAGCCCGTGGCCGATCCTCGGCGCGTTCGCCGCGCTGGCGATGGCGGCCGGGGCGATCGGCTGGATGCACAAGGCCGCGTGGGGGCCATGGGTCTTCGGTCCCGGGGTCGCTGCGGTCCTCGCGATCTTTTTCATGTGGTGGTCCGACGTTGTCCGGGAGGCGAACACCGGCGATCACACGCCGGTCGTTCAACTCCACCACCGTTACGGCATGATCCTGTTCATCGCGTCGGAGGTGATGTTCTTCGTCGCGTGGTTCTGGGCGTATTTCAGCGCGTCGCTATACCCGAGCGGCGCGTCTCTCGTCGGCGGCGTGTGGCCCCCAAAGGGTGTCGAGGTGCTCGATCCCTTCGCGTTCCCGCTGCTCAACACGATGATCCTGCTGCTGTCAGGGACAACCGTCACGTGGGCGCACCACGCCCTGATCCACGGCGACCGCGCCGGGCTCAAGAAGGGGCTGTGGTTCACGATCCTGCTCGGCGCGACGTTCAGCGCGATCCAGGCGTTCGAATACAGCCACGCAGCGTTCGGTTTTTCCGGCAACATCTACGGCGCGACCTTCTACATGGCGACGGGCTTCCACGGCTTCCACGTCTTCGTAGGGACGATCTTCCTGATCGTATGCCTCGTTCGCGCCTATCGCGGCGACTTCACTCCGACGCACCATTTCGGGTTCGAGGCGGCGGCGTGGTACTGGCACTTCGTCGACGTCGTCTGGCTGTTCCTGTTCATCGCGATCTACTGCTGGGGCAGCCACTTCGGCGCGCTCGCGAGCGCGGCGGCGGGGTGACGCCGGCACGCCGGCTGCCCGCGCGGTGGATCCGGTGACGGCGCTGTCCGGCCGGCACGCATGACCCGCCCCCTGGCTCAGCCGGCGCTGCGAGGGGCGGTGCTCGGCCTGTGCCCGCGGTGCGGCGCGCATAGCCTGTTCCACCGCGTCGCCAGCTTCCGCGACACCTGCCCCGCCTGCGGGCTCGACTATACTGCGTTCGACGTCGGCGATGCCGCGGCGCCTTTTCTCATCTTCCTGATCGGCACCATCGTCGTCGTCGCGGCGATCATCCTCGAGCTGACGCGCTCCCCGCCGTGGTGGGTGCATGTCGTGCTGTGGGTGCCGCTGACGCTCGGCCTGACCTTCGGCCTGCTGCGCATCGCCAAGGGCGTCCTGCTCGCGCTCGAGTACAAGAACGACGCGCGGCTCGGGCGGCGCGAGTGACCGTCGGCGCGGAGCGGCGCGGCGTCCCGCTCGCGGCGACGCTGCTGACGCTGGTCATGGTGCCGATCCTGCTCGCCCTGTCGTATTGGCAGTTCGCCATCCGCCGGCCGTGGAAGGCGGCGCTGATCGCCGAACTCGCCGCCGCCTCGACCCGGCCGCCGGTGACCGCCGCCGATCTCGCGCACGGCGGCAACCTCCAGTTCCGCCGCTTCGCGCTCGACTGCCGGCCCGGACGAGTTCAAGCCGTACGACCTCCGCGGCGGGACCAGCGCCGGCGACGACGGCGGCTTCCTCGTCGTCGTCGACTGCACGCCTGGACACAGCGGCCCGCCGGACCTCGTCGTCGTCGCCGGCTGGACCGCGCGGCCCGACATCAGCGCGGTGACGGTCGACACGCATTTCGCCGGCACGCTGATCGACCACCCCTACGGCAACGATCCCGCGCGCCCACGCTTCATGCTGATCCCGACGACCGCGGTCGCGCCGCTGGCCCCGTCGCGCGTGCCGACGCCTGGCGACCTGCCCGACAACCACCTCAGCTATGCGCTGCAGTGGCTGGCGTTCGCCGTCACGCTCGTCGCGGTCTACGCCGTCTACCTGCGCCAGTGGCGGCGGCGCGGGACTTAGGCCGCGAGCTGCCCCATCAGGTGCTCGGCCGACGAGACGCTGAACGCGCCCGGGTCCTCGACGTTGAGCTGCTCGACGACGCCGTTCCGGACCAGCATCGAGAAGCGTTGGCCGCGCGTGCCCATGCCGAACTTGCTACCGTCCATCGTCAGGCCGAGCGCGGAGACGAATTCGGCGTTGCCGTCGGCGACCATCGTCACCTTCCCGGCCGCACCGGCGCTTTGGCCCCACGCGCCCATGACGAACGCGTCGTTGACGCTGACGCAGACGATCTCGTCGACGCCGGCGGCCTTCATCGCTTCCGCATTGCTGATGTAGCCAGGCAGGTGCTTGGCCGAGCAGGTCGGCGTGAACGCGCCGGGGACCGAGAAGAGCGCGACCGTACGGCCGGCGAATAGCGCGTCGGTCGACACCGGCTGCGGCCCGGCCTCGGTTGCCTTGATCAGGGTCGCCTGAGGGATGTGGTCGCCAACCTTGATCGTCATCGTCGTCGCTCCGTCGAGAATTGCGCTCCTGCGATAGCCGCGCGCATTGCCCCCGTCCAGCCGGCGAGCGTAAGGGAGCGCGGTGTCGGACCGCGCATTACCTTGTCGGCCAGTTGCTGCTGTCGATGCCCGGCATCGGCGACGACCGCTTCGCCCGAACCGTGATCGCGATGTGCGTCCATGATGACGACGGCGCACTCGGGCTGATCGTCAACCGGCCGCATCCCGACCTCAGCGTCCGCGACCTGATGGTCCAGCTCGACGTCGATCCCGGCGGAACTCCTGACGTGCCGGTGATGGCTGGCGGCCCGGTCGAGGCTGGACGCGGCTTCGTGCTGCATACGCCCGACTACGAGGGTCAGGGGACGATCATGGTCGGCGGCCTCGGAGGGGTACGCTGGGGACTGACCTCGACGCTAGACGTGTTGAAGGCGATCGCCACCGGCAAGGGGCCAGTCCGGTGGCTGTGTGCGCTCGGCTATGCCGGCTGGGGCGCGGGGCAGCTCGACGGCGAAATGCTGCGTCATGGCTGGCACAGCCTCGACGCGGCAGCCGGCGGTGGCGACGACCTGATCTTCGCGACGCCGCTCGACCGCCGCTGGCCGCGTGCGTTCGCCGCCATCGGTATCGACGTCGGCCATCTGTCACCCACGGCCGGCCGCGCCTGAGCGCGGCGCGCGAGCATCTAGAAGATCCCGAGGATCTTCTTCCGCTTGTGGGTGTCCTTGACCTTCGGGTCGTGCGGCGCGGCGGCGACCTGAGCGGCGGTTTCAGCGCCTTCGATCGCGGCACAGTTCGAGTTCTTGGCCGTGCCGAGGTCGACGAATGGGAGAATCGCGGCGACCGGCGTGGCTACGACCCCGAGCAGGACGCTACCACCGGCGCGGGCGAGGAGCTCCTTGGATACCGGATTGACCTTCGGCGCCGCGAACCAACCGTTGATGCCGATCGGCGACTGACCTGAAAAGAGGCTGAGCTCCTTCGAGCGGCCGCGCAGAGACAGTCCAAGCGACTCGTCCTTGAAGCTGAACTGCCCCTTCATTGAGTAGACCGCGCGGCCGGTATCGAACAGCACGGGATCGGCCGTCGAGACGCCGCTCCGCACGGTAAAGGCGGCGACGCCGCAGCGGATGTCGCGCGGCTTCTTGAGGTCCTTGCCGAGCAGCGCGACGACAAAGTTCTGCACGTCGAGCTTGGCCAGCTCGATGTTGCGGATCCACAGCGTCCCCTTGCTGACGATGATCGCAATGCGGCCGTTCGACGAGGCGAGCGACGAGCGCACCGAGTTGCCGACACCCTTCAGCTTGATGTGCCCGGCGACGTTCGCGGTCGTGCCGTTGTCCTCGACCTTGAACGACGTCAGCAGCTTGCCGATCGGGACGGCGGTCATGCGGATGTCGTACGCCGTCGTCACCGGCTCGTGGTGGGCGTCGATCGCGACGTCCGCGGTGACCCGCCCGCCGATCACGTCGAATGCGACCGGCGTCAGGTGGAGCGCGCGGTCGTCGAGGTCGAGGTTGATGACGAGGTTGCCGAGCGCGACGTTGCCGGTGCGGATGTGCGCCGCACGGTATTTGATGTCGGCGTCGAACGCCCCGAGCGCCGAGATGTCGAGCGGCGAATCGGGCAGCACGCGCGGGTGCCCGCCTTCGATCGTGACGACCGCCTTACCGCCCTTCGCCGCGAGCTTGTCGGGCGAATAGCCGAGCCACGGGCCGACATCGAGGGCGTCGAGCGTGGTGCTACGCAACGCGCCGACAAGCTTGGTCCGCTTGCCCCCTGTCCTCACGTCGATGTCGCCAGCCAGGTCCGAATCGCCGAAATGCCCGTTGATCCGCGTGAAGCGATAGTCGTTGCTGGTCTTGGTGAGATGCGACGCGAGCCGGTACGGGCGTGTCGCGGGGGCGGTCGCGCCGGCGAGCTTGAACAGCGTCTGGAGGTTGCGGCCGGCGATCGATATGCGCAGGTCGGCCCCATCGATACGCGTTGCGCCCGGCAGCGTGCCGGCAACATCGATCGCCGTCTGCGCGACGTTGGCATGCAGTTCGAGTCCGGTCCTGCCGCCGGTGATCGTCGAGTTGGGCGTCGTCAACGCCCCGCGCAGCGTGAACGGCGCGGCTAGAGCAGTCCCGCCACCGCGGAAGGTCAGCGGACCGGCGACCTGCTCGCCGCCGCGGCCGTTCACGTTGCCGGTCAGGTCGCCGAACGTCAGCCGCACGTCGGCGTGGTGCTTGGCGTCGATATAGTGGAGCGTGCTACCGGTGACCGCGGCGCGGTCGATCGGCGGCACCTTGAACGGCGTGTCGCCGGCGAAGGTCCACGTGTTTCGTCCGGCGCGGTCGACCTCGAGCCCGGCATTGGCCGCGTCGAGCGTCAGCGACAGGACATGCTGGCGACCGAAGATCAGGTCCCACGTGCTGATCTGGGTATCGATCAGCCGCGCCGCGAACAGATTGCGGTCGTGCGCCCAGGCCGGATTGGCGAGCGTCAGCCCCTCAGCCAGGAACTTCAGGTGGAAGGGATCGAAGTACAACTGGAAATCACCGCCGACCGTCACTTGCCGGTCGGCGTACTTGCTCGCGTACCGGACGAAGGTCGGCTTGAGGAAGCGACCTTTGGTGACGAACAGGATCGCCCAGGCGAGGACGACGAGCCCGATGAGCGTGGCGAGCACGCCGACGACCGACCCGATGGCCGTGTCGATCGGGCCGCGCGCCCGGGCCGGCCGGTGGCTCGTCATGCTGTCCATCGCCTCTTCAACCCCCTGCATGGTCCAGTCGTTCCGGTTGCGCGGCGCGCTTCGTCCCGCTATACGCCCGCCTCCACGTTTGGATCGCCCGGCTGAATGGGCTGCCGAGGCGGTACTTCGCGTGCCATCAGGAGACGAAATGCCCAAGCTCAAGACGAAGAGCGGTGTCAAGAAACGCTTCAAGATCACCGCGTCGGGGAAGGTCACCCACGGCGCGGTCGGCAAGCGCCACCGCCTGACCCACCACAACGCCAAATACATCCGCCAGCACCGTGGCGCCGACGCGATCTCCGAGCCGAATGCCCGGACGATCAAGCTGTGGGCTCCCTACGGCCTGAAGCGCTAGGAGGCCCGCCATGGCACGTGTCAAACGCGGGACGACCTCGCACGCCCGTCACAAGCGGGTCCTCGAGCAGGCGAAGGGCTATTACGGCCGTCGCAAGAACACCATCCGCGTCGCGCGGCAGGCGGTCGAGAAGGCCGGCCAGTACGCCTATCGCGACCGTAAGGTTAAGAAGCGGAACTTCCGCGCGCTGTGGATCCAGCGGATCAACGCCGCCGTGCGCGAAGTCGGCCTGACCTACGGCGTCTTCATGCACGGGCTGAAGCTGGCGAACGTCGAGCTCGACCGGAAGATGCTCGCCGACATCGCGATGCACGAACCCGACGCGTTTCGCGCGATCGCCGCGCAGGCGCAGGCCGCGCTCGACGCCAAGCCGGCGCTGGCGGCGTAGCGCTCGCCTCGTCGACGTTCCGGGGGCGGCGGGGTCGAACCCGCCGCCCCTTTCGTTTCGTAACGGCTCCCGCTAACACCCACCCCGTTTGGAACTGGAGCGGATGACCGACACCCTGCACGACGACCTACTCGCGCGCGTCGCCGCCGCGACCGACCTCGCCGCGCTCGACGCCGTGCGCGTCGCCGCGCTCGGCAAGGCGGGGAGCGTCACGGCGCTGATGAAGACGCTGGGCGGTATGGCGCCCGCCGTGCGGCTGGTCGAGGGGCCGCGGCTCAACGCACTGCGCGAGGCGGTGACCGCCGCGATCGCGGCGCGCAAGGCTGAGCTCGACACCGCGGCGCTCGAGGCGCGGCTCGCGTCCGAACGCCTCGACCTGACGTTGCCGGTGTCGCCGGGCGCGGTCGGCACGATCCACCCGGTCAGCCAGGTCATGGACGAGCTGGCGGAGATCTTCGCCGACCTCGGCTTCGCCGTCGCCGACGGGCCCGAGATCGAGGACGACTGGCACAAC
This sequence comes from uncultured Alphaproteobacteria bacterium, assembly GCA_963790285.1. GTDB lineage: Bacteria > Pseudomonadota > Alphaproteobacteria > Sphingomonadales > Sphingomonadaceae > Polymorphobacter_B. The sequence continues at coordinate 840,329 of CAWBNV010000002.1, read as the reverse complement.
TTCACTGCGCTCAACATCCCCGAAACGCACCCGGCGCGGGCGATGCACGACACTTTCTACCTGGCACAAGGCGAGCGCGCCGCCGGCGACGGCCATCCGGCGCGCGGTACGGTGCTGCGCCACCTGCTGCGGACCCACACCTCGCCGGTCCAGATCAGGACGATGCTGAACCAGCCGCCGCCGATCCGCATCATCGCGCCGGGGCGCACCTATCGCTCCGACAGTGACGCGACGCACACGCCGATGTTCCACCAGGTCGAGGGGCTGGTTATCGACCGCGGCATCCACCTCGGCCACCTCAAGTGGACGCTCGAGACCTTCGTCAAGGCGTTCTTCGAGGTCAACGACGTCACCCTGCGGCTGCGACCGAGCTATTTCCCCTTCACCGAGCCCTCGGTCGAGGTCGACGTCGGCTGCTCGTGGGCGGGTGGCACGCTGAGCATCGGCGGGACCGAATCGTGGCTCGAGATCCTCGGGTCGGGCATGGTCCACCCGCGCGTCATCGCCGCCTGCGGCCTCGACCCCGACGAGTGGCAGGGCTTCGCCTTCGGCTGCGGCATCGACCGGCTGGCGATGCTCAAGTACGGCATGACCGACCTGCGCGCCTTCTTCGACGCCGACACGCGCTGGCTGCGCCACTACGGCTTCAAGGCGACGGACGTCCCGACGCTGAGCGGCGGGCGTCGGCGCGTGAAGTTCACCCTGTCGTGGCTCCGCGAGCACCTCGCGACGACGCGCCGCTCGATCGCGATCCTCGCGGCGCTCAACGATTGCGGGCTCGAGGTCGAGGGCGTCGTCGATCCCGCCGCGAAGCTCGCCGCCTTCACCATTGCCGAGGTGCTGGCCGCCGCGCCGCACCCGCAGGCCGACAAGCTCCGCGTCCTGACCGTCGCCACCGGCGAGGGCGACCCGGTCCAGGTCGTCTGCGGCGCGCCGAACGCGCGCGCGGGGATGAAGGGCGTGTTCGGCGCGGTCGGGCACCTACGTTCCCGGCAGCGACCTGACGCTCAAGGTGGCGACGATCCGCGGCGTCGAAAGCCGCGGCATGATGTGTTCGATGCGCGAACTCGAACTGTCCGACGAGCACGACGGGATCATCGACCTGCCCGCCGACGCGCCGGTCGGCGCGGGGTACGCGGCGTGGGCCGGGCTCGACGATCCGGTGATCGAGGTCGCCGTCACGCCGAACCGGCAGGACTGCATGGGGGTGCGCGGCATCGCCCGCGACCTCGCCGCCAAGGGACTCGGCCGGTTGAAGCCGCTGACCGAGGCGTACCGCGTCGCCGCCTTCGCCGTCCCGCGCGCCGGGCCCGGCCCCGACGTCCGCACCGACGACCCCGCCGGCTGCCCGGCGTTCTACGCGTGCACGGTGAGCGGCGTCGCGAACGGCGCGGCGCACCCGTGGCTCCAGGCGAAGCTGCGCGCGGTCGGCCAGCGCCCGATCTCGGCGCTCGTCGACATCACCAATTTCATCATGCTCGACCTCGGGCGGCCGCTCCACGTCTACGACCGCGCGAAGCTCGCCGGCGGCCTCGTCGCGCGCAAGGCGCGGGCGGGCGAGACGGTCGTCGCGCTCAACGGGCGGACGTATTCCCTTGACGACGCCATGACGGTGATCGCTGACGACGTGCGCGTGCACGATATCGGCGGCATCATGGGCGGCGCGGAGTCGGGTGTGTCGGACGACGACGACCGATGTCCTGATCGAGTGCGCGTACTTCGACCCTGCCGGCATCGCCCGCACCGGGCAGAAGCTGACGCTGACCAGCGACGCGCGGACGCGGTTCGAGCGCGGCGTCGATCCTGCCTTCCTCGACGAAGGGCTTGAAATCGCGACGCATCTCGTTCGTGAACTGTGCGGCGGGACGGCGAGCGCGGTGACGCGGGCCGGCACGCCGCCGGTCGCCGAACGGACGATCGCCTTCGATCCGGCGCGGACGCTGGCGCTCGCCGGGGTCGACGTTCCCGCCGACGAGCAGGTGGCGATCCTCACCCGCCTCGGTTTCACCGTGACCGGCCGCGACCGGGGGGTGGTCACGGTGCCGTCATGGCGGCGCGACGTCGACGGGCCCGCCGATCTGGTCGAGGAGGTCGTCCGGATCCACGGCCTCGCCCACGTCCCGTCGGTCCCGCTGCCGCGCGCCGAGGGTGTCGCCCGACCGACCGCAACCCCTTCACAACGCACGGAAAGACGCCTGCGCCGGGCGCTCGCCGGGCGCGGCCTGAACGAGGCGGTGACGTGGAGTTTCATCGCGCCCGCCGCCGCCGAGCCGTTCGGCGGCGCGGCATGGACGCTTGCCAACCCGATCTCGACCGAGCTCGCCGCGATGCGCCCCTCGCTCGTCCCCGGCCTGCTCGCCGCGGCGCGCCGCAACCTCGACCGCGGCGAAGCGGGCGTGCGGCTATTCGAGATAGGGCGACGCTACCTCGCCAACCGCGAGGCGGCGACGGCGGCGATCGTTCTCGCCGGGGTGGCGCGGCCGCGCGACTGGCGAAGCGGTGCGGCAGCCGGGTTCGACGCGTTCGATGCCAAGGCCGAGGCGCTCGCCGCCCTCGCCGCTGCCGGGGTTCCAATCGAGCAGCTGCAAGTCCTGCCCCCCGCCGACGCGTGGTTCCACCCGGGGCGCAGCGGTCGCCTCGCGCTGGGGCCGAAGGCGGTGCTGGCAAGCTTCGGCGAACTCCACCCGCGCCTCGTGGGCGACCTTCGCGGCACCGTCGTCGCGGCCGAGGTCTATCTCGACGCGCTTCCCGGCGGACGACCGGGCAAGCGCGCGCGCGCGGCGTTCGCGCCGCCGCCACTACAGCCGGTGACACGCGATTTCGCCTTTGTCGTCGATGCAGCGAGGCCGGCTGACGTCCTGCTGCGCGCCGTGCGCGGTGCCGACAAGACGGCGATCACCGCAGCGACGTTGTTCGACCGCTTCGACTTGGGCGGGCAGGTCAGCCTTGCTGTCACAGTAACCTTCCAGCCGACGGCGCGGAGCTTCACTGACGCCGAGATCGAAGCATTGTCGGCGGCGATCATCGCCGCCGCGACCAAGTCGGGCGCGACCCTGCGCGGGTAGGTCGAGCGGCGAGCCGAGCCGGGGGCGACCGTTGCCGGTCAGTTGTCTCCCGTACCAGGCGCAAGGACGACGACGGTCCGCCCCGGCGGCGGCACGGGCGGCAGGACGCCGGTGACGCGAATCGCATCGCGTCGTGCGCGGTCGAGGATAGCGGCCGGGAGGCCAGGCGCATGGAAGAGCGTGTCGGCTTGATTGAGCAGCCGAAGCTGGCGCAGCGTCAGATCATCGGGGTCGGATGAGGCGAGTGCGATCGTCGTGACGATGTCGCCGGCCCCGGGCGGACGTTCCGCGAGGGCTGCGGCAACGGCTGTGGCCGGCTCGTCATGGCGGGTCAGCGGGTCGAGCGCGCCGCCCGGGGCGAGTGCCGCATCCCACAGCCGGCGGCGGGCATCGACCGTCGGCGCGACCCGCCGGACCACTGAACGCGCTGCGAGGATCGCCGTCGCCAAAGCGCCGAGGTTGCCCGGGAGCAGCGCCTCGAGGCGCTCGCGAAGACTTTTAGCGAGCGTGGCCGACGCGCCGCCGGTACCGACCGCGACGATTACCGGCGAGCGGTCGACGATCGCCGGCACCGTGAAGTCGCACAGCGCGGGGCGGTCGACGACATTTACCAGACACCCGCCGGCGCGAAGCCGCCCCGCCTCGGCCGCCGCCGCGTCGGCGTCGTCGATCGCCACGAACGCCAGCCTCGCCGGCAGGTCGGCAACGACGACGCCGCCGGCTGCCATGACCAGCCGCGCCTTGGCGGCCGCCGCCTCCCCATCTCCCACGACGACCACGCGCACGCCTGCGAGCCGGAAAAACAGGGGGAGCGAGTCCATCGCCGCCAGCATAGGTCGCGGATGCAAGCAGCGATACCGTCGGCTCCGCAGGGTGGACATCGCGGAAGCCCGCGTCCACTTACCAGGCATGGCCACCGCCGCTCCGTTCGCGCCGTTGATCGATCCGTTCGGGCGGCGGATTGACTATTTGCGTATCTCGGTGACGGACCGCTGCGATTTTCGTTGCGTCTATTGCATGCCGGCGGCGATGACCTTCCTGCCGCGCAGCGAAGTGCTCAGCCTGGAAGAGATCGACCGGCTGGCGACCGCCTTCGTCGCGCGGGGGACGCGCAAGCTGCGGCTGACCGGCGGCGAGCCGCTCGTCCGGCGTGGCGTGATCGACCTCGTCCGCTCGCTATCGCGCCACCTCGGCAGCGGTGCGCTCGACGAGCTGACGATGACGACCAACGGGTCACAGCTCGCGCGCTTCGCCGGCGATCTCGCGGCGGCGGGGGTGCGCCGGATCAACGTCAGTCTCGACACGCTCGACCCCGACAAATTCGCGCGGATCACCCGCTGGGGCAAGCTGCCGGTGGTTCTCGACGGCATCGCCGCGGCTACAGCGGCGGGACTCCACGTCAAGATCAACATGGTCGCGCTAAACGGAGTCAATGACGACGAGATCGAGCCGATGCTGCGCTGGACCGCAGCCGCGGGTCACGACCTCGTGCTGATCGAAACGATGCCGCTCGGTGCCATCGACGATGACCGGGTCGATCGCTACTTGCCGCTCGCGCGCGTTCGCGCCGAACTCGCGGCGCGTTGGACGCTCGTCGAACTGCCCGATTCGACCGGCGGCCCGGCGCGCTACGTCCGCGTCGCCGAAACAGGGCAGCGGCTGGGCTTCATCACCCCATTGACGCACAACTTCTGCGAATCGTGCAACCGCGTGCGGCTGACGGCGACCGGCGTCCTCTATCTGTGCCTCGGCCAGGACGACAGCCTCGACTTCCGCGGCCCGATCCGGGCCGGGATTGAAGACGACGGGCTCGACGCGCTGATCGACCGGGCACTGCTGCGCAAACCTAGGGGGCACGACTTCGTCATCGCCCGCGCGCAGGGTCCCGCGGTGGCGCGCCACATGAGCCTGACCGGCGGATGACGCTGCGCATGGCGCTGATGGTTTCGCCGACCCCGCAGGCGGCGGCGGCGGCCGACCTGTTACGCCCGTGCCACGAATGGCATCCGGTGCGCGACAGCGACGTTGTCGTCGTCCTCGGCGGCGACGGCTACCTGCTTCATGTCCTCCACAGCGCGCTGAACGCGCGCGAGCCACGGCCGATGTTCGGCATGAACCTCGGCTCGGTCGGCTTTCTGATGAACGAGTTCCGCGTCGCCGACCTGCCGCAGCGGCTGGCCGCCGCCCGCAACTACACGCTTCACCCGCTGAGCATGACGGCGCGCACCGTCGCCGGGCGGACGACGGTATCGCCGGCGATCAACGAGGTCAGCCTGCTCCGCGAGACGCGGCAGGCAGCGAAGATCGAGATCAGTGTCGACGGGCGCGTGCGCATGGCCGAGATCTCGTGTGACGGCATCCTCGTCGCGACGCCGGCAGGATCGACCGCGTACAACCTGTCCGCCAACGGCCCGATCCTGCCGCTGCAGTCGGACCTGCTCGCCCTGACCCCGATCAGCCCGTTCCGCCCGCGGCGCTGGCGCGGCGCGCTGCTGCCGCAGAGTTCGGTCGTCGAGTTTCGCGTCCTTGAGGCGGCCAAGCGTCCGGTCAGCGCCGTTGCCGACCAGCTGGAGGTGCGTGACATCGCGCACGTCCGCGTCGTCAGCGACAAGTCGGTCGCGCTCGACCTGCTGTTCGATCCTGGCCACACGCTCGACGACCGCATCTTCACCGAGCAGTTCGAAAGTTGACGGGATTGCTTTCGGCGGCCTGACGAAACACCGCCTTGCGGCGGCAGGGCCACGTCGCTATAGCCACGCGCTCTTCCTCGGTAGCTCAGCGGTAGAGCATCCGACTGTTAATCGGATGGTCGCAGGTTCGAATCCTGCCCGGGGAGCCACCGCATCACCCGGCCGCGGCGACGACTGCGGCGCGTAGCTCGGGAATGCCGCCGCCAGTCTCGGCACTCGTCGCGAGCAACTTTGGGAAGGCTGCCGGATGCGTCCGTGCCGTATCCGCGACCGTGTGCAGCGTCGCTGCGAGCGCGGTCGGCTTGACCTTGTCGGCCTTGGTCAGGACGACTTGGTAGCTGACTGCGGCCTTGTCGAGCAGGCCCATAATCTCGGCGTCGACCGGCTTCACCCCGTGGCGCGCATCGATCAGCAGCAGGACGCGCTTGAGCGCCGCGCGCCCACGTAGATAGTCGAAAACCAGCGCCTTCCAGTCCCGGACGACGTCCTTCGGTGCCTCGGCATAGCCGTAGCCTGGCATGTCGATCAGGCGAAAGCCCAGCGGGTCGCCCACATCAAAGACGTTGAGCTCCTGCGTCCGACCCGGCGTGTTCGACGTCCGCGCGAGACCCGCGCGCCCGGTCAGCGCGTTGAGCAGCGACGACTTGCCGACGTTCGATCGTCCGGCGAAGGCGATCTCGGCGACCTTCGGCGGCGGCAGGAACTCCAGCGCCGGGGCGGACAACAGGAACTCGACGCGGCCGGCGAACAGGCGGCGTGCGGTTTCAATGCGGTAGGCAAGCGCCTTGGCGTCCTCGAACGTCTCCCCCGCGTCGCTCATTTGGCAACGGCGGGTGTCGCTGGTGCCTGGCCCCGCCGCGTCATCACCCACTGCTGGAGCATCGTCAGGCAGTTGTTGGTGATCCAGTAGACGGTCAGGCCCGCGGCATAGGGAGCCATGACGAACATCAGTACCCACGGCATCAGCGCAAAGATTTGCTTCTGCGCCGGATCGACGGGAGCCGGGTTGAGCTTCTGCTGCGCCCACATCGTCAGTCCGAGCAGGATCGGCAGGATGCCGATACCGATCATCGCCGGCGGCGTGAAGGGCAGCAGGCCGAACAGGTTGACCGGCGTCAGCGGGTCGGCGACCGACAGGTCCTTGATCCAGCCGATGAACGGCTGGTGGCGCATCTCGGTCGAGACGAGCAGCGTCTTGTACAGCGCGTAGAAGATCGGGATCTGCAGCACAATCGGCAGGCAGCCGGCGACGGGGTTCGCCTTCTCGCGCTTGTACAGCGCCATGGTCTCGGTCTGCAGCTTGGGCTTGTCGTCCTTGTACCGCTCCTGGAGTTCCTTGAGCTTGGGCTGCAGCAGCTTCATCTTGTTCATGCTGGCGAACTGCTTGGCCGCGATCGGGAACATGACCGCGCGGATGATGACCGTCAGCCCGATGATCGCCATGCCGAAGTTGCCGAACAGGTGGAACAGGAAGTCGAGCAGCATGAAGATCGGCTGGGCGATGAACCAGAACCAGCCCCATGACACGATACGATCGAATAGAGGAACGCCGAGCGCATCCTTGTAGCGGCCGATCAGGTTGACCTCCTTCGCGCCCGCGAACAGGTGCGCCGTCGTCGCGACGCTCGCTCCGGGCGCGACACTGACGGCGGGGGCGAGATAGTCGGTCTGGAACCGATCACCCGGTGCAAGCGCAAAACGCGCGGTGACCGGCGTCTTCTGGTCGGGAATCAGCGCCGTCGCCCAGTATTTGTCGGTGATGCCGAGCCAGCCGCCGGTCGTCGCGAACTGCTGCGCGCCGTCGTCGCGTAACTTCTTGTACGCGACCTCGCTGTCCTTGAGCCGCCCATCGACGACCCCGATCGGCCCGACGTGGAGGTTGCCGGCGTCCTTCTCCGTCCCCTCGCCCAGATGGCTAACGAGGCCCCATGGGCGCAGCGTCAGCGGCACGGCGTGCGGGTTGGTCACGCGCTGGGTGACGGTGAACAGGTAATCGGCGTCGACCGCGAGGACGATCTCGAACCTGGTCCCCTGCGGCGTCGTGTAGCTGAGCGTCACCGGCGTCGTGGGCGTCAGCTGCGGCGCGCTCGCGGTCCACAGGACGTCAGCCGGCGGTGCGTCGGTGCCGCTCCAGCCGAACGCGGCGAAATAGGCGGCCGGCGCGCCGCTCGGCGCGAGCAGGCGGACGTCGGGCGAGCCCGGCCTGATCGTCTCCTTGTAGCCCTTGAGCACCAGGTCGTCGATCCGCGCGCCCTTGAGGTTGATCGACCCCGTCAGCCGCGGCGTCGCGATGACCACGCGCGGGCTTTCGCGCAGCACCGCGCCGCGGTCGCGCAGCTGCCCCGCGCCGCCGACCGCCGGGACCACCGCGCCGTCGGGGGCGATCGCCTGCGGGTTCGCCGGCTGGGTCGCGATCGGTCCGCTCGGCTGGGACGCGGCGACCTTCGCCGGCACGGGCTTGGGCACGAAGCGGTCGGCGACGAACGTCCAGCCGATGATGACGAGCACCGACAGCACGACGGCGAGCAGCATGTTGCGTTGGTCGGTCACGGAGCGGCTTTCACAGGATGGACGCCATGTAGGCGCGTTCAGGCGTCGGGAACAGGGTCATCGCCCGATCCGCCCCACGGATGGCAGCGGCAGATCCGCCTTGTGCCGAGCCACAGCCCGCGGACCGGCCCGTGGCGCTCGATCGCGGCAATCGCATAGCTCGAACACGTCGGGGTGAAGCGGCACGACGGCGGCAGTAGCGGGGAGAGCAGCCGCTTGTAGACCCGGATCGGAGCGACCAGCGCCGCGGTCAGCCAGCGCATCGCGCGCACGCCCGGGCGAGGTCGGCGGTCAGCGCGGCGAAGTCGCGGGTCAACCCCTCGCTGCGCCCGATCAGGACATGGTCGGCATCGGCGACCGCAGCTGCCGGCAGCACGGCGCGCGCGGCGGCGCGCAGGCGGCGCTTGAGGCGGTTGCGGACGACGGCGTTGCCGATCTTCTTAGTCACGGTAAAGCCGGCACGGACCCCCTCCCCGTCGCCGCGCGGCCGGACGAGCAGGACGAACCCCGGCGTCGGCGCGCGCCGCCCGGCGTTGGCCGCGACGAAGTCCCGGCGCGCGGAGAGGACGGTATACGGTGCCGCGCGGTCGGCGACCGCGGCAGGCGTTACGCGCTCAACTTGGCGCGGCCCTTGGCACGGCGGTTCGCCAGCACCTTGCGGCCGCCCGCCGTCGCCATGCGCGCGCGGAAGCCGTGACGGCGCGCGCGCACCAGCTTGCTCGGTTGGTAGGTCCGCTTCATCAGTCATGTCCTTCGTGGCCGGCCGGCCGAAATCGAGCGAGGCGCATAGCCGCGTGAGGCCCCCAAGTCAATCAGACGCCTGGCCCCGGCAGCGCCCGCTGCCCGGCGGCGTCGACATAGCAGCCGCGCGCCGGCGTCGCGTCGATCGTGATCGTCCGCCCGCCGACGATCGCATGATTGGCGAGGTTCGACCACCGGCCGCACGGCAGGCGCAGCGTCAGCGCCGCCGGCCCGGTCCAGCCGAACTGGAGCGGATGGAAGTCGTCGCTGGTCACCACCACCGGCGCGCCGTCGCGCGGCTCGTCGCCGCGCGCGACGACGACCAGCCCGGACGCGTGCGGCTTGCCGACACCGTGTTCGTCCCACACCTCAACCGCAACGACCCGGCCGTCGGGACTCGGCCTGGTCACCGCGACATCGGTGAAACGGTGCGCCGGGCCGGCCGGCGAGCAGGCGGCGAGGAGGAGGACGGGGACAAGCTGGCGACGCATCGCGGCTTGATCGGGCATCGCTGTGGCACGAAGAGGGCGGCAGGGGCGTTATGGCCCTTGTTCTTTTGCCGGAACGCGCGATCATCGGGTGTCAGCGAGGAGACCGCAGATGAAGATGGTGCTGCCGGTTTCCCTGGTCGCGGCGTTGATCGCCGCTGTAGCGGGCGTCGCCCCGGCCCAGGCGCAGACGGCCCTCGCCTCGCCGCCGGCGCTGATCAACAACGTGGCCCCCCCGGAGAGTACGCCGGCAATGCAGCGGCAGAAGCTCGAGCAGACGGTCGCCCTGCGCGCCGAAATCACGCGCCTGCTGGCGGCGGACGGCGGGACGCTGACGCGCGCCCACCTCGAGTACGTCCGCGGCCGCGCCGAGTATATTCGCAACTGCCGCGATACGCCACAGATCGGCTCGCTCATCGCCCAGCGCTGTGACGCCGGCCCCCGGAGCTGGACTGGGTTCTAGCCACGGGCCGAACGCCGTCGCTTTCGCTCGGCAGGGTGGAGCAAGCCCAGCAGTGCGGCTCGCGACGAGACGCCAGAAGGCGCTTTCCTAAATAGGTCGGCCGATTTCGCGTAAAGTTCGGCGGACCCTCCCGCCGGAGGTCGCATCCGGTCGCGGCTTGCCCCGCCCAAAGTCACCGCTACGATGGCGCCGGGTAGCGGGGAGCAGTCGATGGTCGCACACGTCGGGACGGTCGCGTTCCTCGGGCTCGAGGCGCGCGCCGTCGACGTCCAGGTCCAGGTGACCGGCGGCCAAGCCAACTTCATCATCGTCGGCCTGCCCGACAAGGCGGTCAAGGAAAGCCGCGAGCGCGTCCAGGCGACGCTCGACGCGATCGGCCTCGCGTTGCCGCCTAAGCGGATCATCGTCAACCTGTCGCCAGCCGACCTGCCCAAGGAGGGGTCGCACTACGACCTCGCCATCGCCGTCGGGCTGCTCGCCGCGATGGGGGTGATTGATGCCGAGACGATTGCCGGCTTCATCGTCGTCGGCGAACTTGGGCCTCGACGGGCGGATCGCGCCCGTGCCGGGCGTACTGCTCGCGGCGCTGTTCGCGGCGAGCGCCGACCTCGGGCTGATCTGCCCGGCGGTCCAGGGCGGCGAGGCGGCGTGGGCGGGCGACGTCGACGTCGTCGCCGCCCCCGACCTGCTGTCGCTGCTCAACCACCTGAAGGGGACGCAGCTGCTGTCGCCGCCGGTGCGCAGTACCGCCGAGGTCGTCCGCGGCGGCCCCGACCTCGGCGAGGTCAAGGGCCAGGAAACCGCCAAGCGCGCGCTCGAGATCGCCGCCGCGGGCGGGCACAACCTGCTGATGAGCGGTCCGCCGGGGTCGGGCAAGTCGCTGCTCGCCGCGGCGCTGCCGGCGATCCTTCCCGACTTAACACCAGCCGAGGCGCTCGAAGTATCGATGGTCGCGTCAATGGCCGGCGAGCTCGAGGGCGGGCGCCTGCGCCGCAGCAGGCCGTACCGCAGCCCGCACCATTCCGCGTCGATGCCGGCGCTCGTCGGCGGCGGCGCGCGGGCCCGGCCGGGCGAGGTCAGCCTGGCTCATCTCGGCGTCCTGTTCCTCGACGAGTTGCCCGAGTTCCAGCGCAGCGTCCTCGATTCGCTGCGCCAGCCGCTCGAGACGGGGTCGATCACCGTTAGCCGCGCCGCGCTTCACGTCACCTATCCGGCACGCGTCCAGCTGATCGCGGCGATGAACCCGTGCCGCTGCGGGCACCTCGCCGACGCCAGCCTCGCCTGCGCGCGTGCACCAAAGTGTGCGGCCGACTATCAGGGCCGCATCTCGGGGCCGCTGATCGACCGCATCGATCTTCACGTCGAGGTCGGCGCGGTGTCGGCCGCCGACCTCACTCTGCCACCGCCGACCGAAGACAGCGCGACCGTCCGAGCGCGGGTGGTGGCAGCGCGAGCGCGGCAGACCGAGCGCTACGCCGACACCGCCGCGCGGACCAACGCCGAGGCCGACGGCAAGCTGCTCGAAGCCGCCGCCGCGCCCGACGAGGCCGGGACCAAGCTGCTCGCCCAGGCGGCGCAGGCGCTAAGGCTGTCGGCGCGCGGCTATCACCGGACGCTGCGGGTGGCGCGGACGATCGCCGACCTGGCCGCCGCCGAGCGCGTGACGCGCCTCCACATCGCCGAGGCGCTGAGCTTCCGGCGCCACGCACCTGTCGCCTGAGCCGCGCCAGACAGCAGCCCGGCATACGCGCAGCGTCAGGCCGCGCGGCGGACGGTCGCTTGAGCCGCGATCATCGCGGAAAAGGCCGCGAACAGCGTTTCGAAATGATCGTCCATCGTCCGCACCGGCTCGTCGGGCGGTGCCGGGAGCGTACCGGCAGCGCGACCGTCAACAAAGCGAGCGATCGCGGCAGCAGCGCTGACCGCGTCGCCGCTGGCGAAGGTGACGCCGTTCGACGCCCGCGCGTGGTCGGCCGCCGCGCCGCGGTCGGGAGTGATCAGCGGCAGTCCGCTCGCGCGCGCTTCGGCGGCGACGAGGCAGAAGGTTTCCGACTCCGACCCGTGGATCAGCGCGTCGGCGGATGCCATGAAGCGCGCCATCTCCGCCCGGTCGGTCGTCCGCTCGGCGAGGTGGATGTGCGGGTTGCCGCCGATGGTTCGGCGGATTTTCGCCGAGTTGCGCCCGGCCCCGACGATGACCAACCCGATCGGACGGGCATAGGCCGCCGCCATCACCGCCTCGACGATCATGCGCCATCGTTTTTCCGGTGCGTGGCGACCGACCCCAAGTAACAAGGTCGCCTCGGGACCCAAGCCGCAGCGGCGCAGCAGGTCGGCACGCAACGCCTCGTCGCGCAGCGTCGGCGAGAAGACGTGCGGGTCGATGCCCATCGGGTTGGTGACGACGTGCCGCAGTCCCCCAGCGGCGAGCCGATCGGTCAGGCTAGCACAGGCGCTGACGATCATGCCGAACTCGCCGTCGAGGCGGAGCAGATGTTTCCAGTACCAGTCGAAACCTTTATCGACGACCGCCGGGCTCGCCAGCCCCTCGAACCAGCGATAGGCGAAGGCGGCGAGCGGGTCCGAGTGCATGAACAACGACCGCGGGACCGATCCCGGCCAGCGCGCGACCATCGTCGCGCTGCGCCACGGCGACGAGGCCTCGAGGATATCGGGCGCGGCGGCGGTGATCGCGGCGTGGAGAACGCCTTCATCGGCGAAGTAGCGGTAATTACGGTCGAACGGGAACAGCGGGTTCTCGAGCCAGACGATCCGCGCGGCCGGCCCACGCGTCTCGACGCGGGTCGCCGCCCCGGGCGCGATGATCGTCACGTCGTGGCCCATCGCCGGACCGGCGGCGAGCTTGCGGTCGATGTACGTCCGCACCCCGCCGCCGGTCGGCGTGTAGAAGGCACAGACGTCGACGATCCTCACGCGGGAACTCACTTCGCGCCAGTGATCGGGCCGAATACGAGCAGCAGCCCGCGGCGATAATTCATGACGACGTTGATCCGCGTGACGCCGGGCCCGACGGCAATCGCTGCCGCGGCCGCCTTAGGCGGCGACAGGCCGAGCTTGGGGTTGTTGCTGAAGCCGATGCCGTCGCTCGACAGCTTGAACTTCTTCGCCCCCGCTCGGTCGTGGATCAGCGCGAGCGACCATTCCCCGGCGTGCGGCGCGCGGACGCACAGTTCGACCGGACCCTGCGCCGGCACCGCGAGGACCGCGCGGCGGAAGACCTTGCCGTCGCGAACGAGGTCGCGGTCATCCTCGAGCCACTCGCCGTCGACGGGCGAATAGAGTTCGAGGCGCAGCGTTCCCCTCCGGTCCTTCAGGCCGACGGCGGTGGCGACGATTGCCGGCCCCTTTTCATTCGGCCGGCACTGGCCCTCGGCAATCCCGTAGTCGGGGACCGGCGCGGCCGCGGGCGCGGTCTCCGCGACGTGGAGCAGCGCGGCCGCGGCAATCAGCGCGATCATGCGCGACCCTCAAGGCCGACGAGGTCGGAGACGACAAGGAGGCCGCCGACGACGACATGGGTGACGATCAGCAGGCCGGCCATCATGACCATCAACGGCGCGATACCCGATCCGGCCCCAACGATCAGCACCGCGACGCCGGAAAACACGACATCCTTGTTCGGGATCAGCGGCAACCGCGAGATCAGCAGGCGAAGTGACGTCAACATCAGCCAGTAGACGAACGGAACCGCGGGCAGGACCAGGCTCCACATTACGGCGAGCAGCGCCGTCGCACCGAGGACGCGGAGCAACTGCATCGCCGCGACGAAGCCGAGTTCACTTCGTGGCAGGCTGAAGACGCGGCCGCGGAGCAGCATCACGACGAGCGACGAGCCGAGCAGAACGGCGATCGAGATCAACAGCGTCCGTCCCGACAGGCCGAGGTCGAGCTTGCCGAGCGTCGGGTAGGCGACCAGGAATACCGCGAGTGTCACCGCATTGCCGACGAGCGCCGACAGGATCGTGACGTCCTTGATCGCCCCGAACGGCGCGCCGGTGGCGATCGCTCCCGCCGGACCGCCGGCGGAAGTCGCCCGCCGCCGCGCCCAAGCGTAGAAATAGAGCTCGCCCGAATAGCCGAGCAGGACTTCGTTCGAGATATATTTGCGAACCAGCGCCGCGAATCCGGCGGCCGGGATCCGCCATAGCCGGCGGAAAATGACGAAGTCCATCACCGGCTGGGCCAGATAGGTGCAGGCAAAAACCAGCCAGAACAATGGATTGCGCGGCACGAGCGCGGCGACGCGGCGGAGGTCGGCGACGCTGAAATGGCTCGCCGCGGCGGCGACGATCGCGAGGCTGACGGCCGGGCCGACCCAGCGCAGCCAGCCGCTGGCCCCCGCCGGGGCGGTCGGCATCACCCAGCCGGGTCCGGCGGTCGCCGCGCGAAGTTGACCAGAATCGTGCACCGCGCGTGGTTCCTCGTCCGTCCGACCGTCCCCACCGCGCCTTGCAATGTCATTGTGACCTTGGCGTGGCAAGGTCGGCCAGGTCAGCGTATCGCCGTGCATCGTGCGTGCGGCGTACCTTGGCGATTGTGCGGTCGATGCTGTTCACGATGTCCGGCGCACGCACGTCGCCCGGGTGAACGGCGATTCGCACGACATTCTGGCTGGTTAGCACATGCCGTCCGGCGAACGCGACGGCGCGCGAGCTCAATCGGCGGGCGCGGCTGCGTGACGCCCACGTAATCACGGGACCGCGCGCAAGCACGGCCCCGTCGACGGGACGCCAGACGCGGAAATGATCCTCGGCGAGCGCGAAGCCGGCGTCGCCGAGCGCCGCGCGCGCGCCGTCGCTGTACAGCCACGCCGGCGCGATGAAGCCGGCCGCCGGCCGGCCGGTCGCGTCCTCGACGACGGCGCGGGCGCGGACCATGCGGGCGAGCGCCTCGGCGCGTGGCAGCGCCGCGAACTCGCCCTCGCCCGCCGTCATATGGGTCGCGGCGAAGCCGGCCGGCGCGGGATCGCGGTGGCTCCAGCCGTGGACGAACATTTCGACGCCGGCGTCGGCCCATCCGCGCAGCCGTCGCGCATAGGCGGGGTCGGCGGCGAGCGGGGCCTCGCCCCAGTGGTCGGGCACGACGAGCATGGCGAAGCGCGCCGCGCCCAGATGCCGGTCGAGGCGTTCGGCGAGCGCGTCGACGGCGCCGGCGAACCGCGGGCCGACGTCGTGGATCGAAGCGAGGAGCAGACGCGCGCCTGTCCGTTGCTGCGCGACCGCATCTTCCCGCATCACGACGTCGCCCAGTCCTTCCCGTTGACGCCGGCTCCGGGCGACTCATGTGCGGTCGTCCGCACGCCGGCTGCGGCTGCGCGACGGTCTTACCGGCCAAGCAGTTACGGTGTAAACCGCAGTCCCGGCCCCGACAGCGGTCCGGCCGTTGTTCGCCGCGCGGGCACTCTGAATGCCGACGGCTACGCCGCGACGGCGGGCTTCCGCTCGATCTCGATCAGCCGGTCGAGTTCGCGGCGGACCAGAGCCGAGCCGCTGTCGCCCGTCGTCAGGTTGCGGAGCTTGGCGCCCGTACGCTCGATGTTGCGCTGCGCCGCCTCGATGATCGGCTTGTCCTCGCGGTGGAAGGCGGTGCCGACGATCGCGGTGATGCGCGCCGTCAGTTCGGCGTCGTCGAGTTTGAAATCGCGCGACGATGCCCAGAAATAATGCGTTGTCCGCTCGGTTTCCGGCGTCAGGATATGCGCGCCGGGCGTGCGGATGCCGCTTTCGCGCGGTTCGCCGGGACCCATGACGCCGAGGTCGAGCAGGAGGTTGCTCGGCGGCTGCCACTTCATGTCGAGATATTTGTCGACGCGCTCGGTCCGCGTCCATGCCTGCTTGTGCAGCGCGCTCGGGGGCAGATCGGGCCAGATGGTGTTGACCGAGATCGTGCGCCCCTCGCGCACGACGCGGGCCTGCTGGACCTCGGCCGCACCCGGCTGCCCGAGCGTGTTGGCGTGGATATAGTCGGCGTGGGCGAGATCCATCAGATTGTCGATCACCAGCCGGTAGTCGGCCTCGATGTGGAGGTAGCCGCGGGCGGTGGTGAACTCGCTCGGCGTGCTGAACCAGCTATAGTCGGGGATCAGCGTTGCATCCGCCGCTGCCGCATCGCCGGGCCACAGCCAGACGATGCCGTGGCGCTGCACGACCGGATACGCCCGCGCCTCGAGCCGCTCGGGCGGTCCCTTGACGTGCGGGTTCTTGCGGCAGATCCCGCCGGCGTCGAAGGCGATCCCGTGGTACGGGCAGACGAGCGTGCCATCGGCGACGTGCCCGAGGCTGAGCGGAACGGCCCGGTGCGGGCAGACGTCGTACAGCGCGCCGATCGTCTCACCGGACCGGAACAGGACGACGGGATCGTTGGCGATGGTGATCGCGACCGGGGTCTCGCCGACCGTCTCCGCCCACGCCGCCATGTACCACGAGTTTCGGACGAACATGCGCAGATCCCAACGTTGGCACGAAGCGCCGATACGATAACGGGGACGCCCATCGTCACGCGATAGTTTCGGGACATCTGCGATGCCGGCGCGTGATCGGCTTGGCGCCCGACGCGGCGTGTCCGTCGCCGCCCTAGCGCCCGACGAGGTCGACCATGACCGCGCGTAGCCACTGGTTGCCGCCGTCATGATGAAACCGCGGATGCCAGTATTGCCGGACGGCGAACGGCGGCGGCGCGACCGGCGGGACGAACGTGACGATGCCGCCGGCGGCCGCGAGGTGTTCGCCGAGCCGCGCTGGAACCACCGCGACGAGGTCGGTCTGGGCGACGATTGCGGCGGCGGCGAAATAGCTTGATACCTCGATGGCGACCGACCCCTGCCCGTCACGGCGTGACCCGATCGCGACCTGACCCTCGGCGCGCCACCCCGTTAGTGTCGGCAGCGACCCGGTCCGCGGATGGCCGATGCGCGCGATGCCGACGAAATGTTCGTCGTGCAGCTTGCACTGCGCCAGTTGCTCGCGCTCGCGGGCGATGAAGCCGACGATGAGGTCGACGCGCCCGTCGGCGAGCATCGCCTGGCTGTCGTCGCCGACTTCGCGCACGTGCAGCCGGACCCCCGGCGCGCTCGTCGCGAGGTGCCGGACGAGCCGCGGCAGCAGGATCGTCTCGGCCGGATCGGTCATGTGGATCGTGAAGCGCCGGGTCGAGGTCGGCGGATCGAACGGCGCGCGGGCGGTGAAGTGATCGTCGGCGATCGCGAAGATCGCGCGTACCCCGTCGATCAGCATGTCGGCGCGCGGCGTCGGCTGCATCTGCGCGCCGACACGGACGAACAGCGGATCGTCGAACAGGCGGCGGAGACGGTCGAGGCTGGCGCTGACGCTCGGCTGGCTCGTCGCCATCTCGTCGGCCGCTCGCGACAGGTTGCGCGTCCGGTAGATCGTCGCGAACAGCCGCAGCGCCCGCAGGCCGATCTCATCGAGCGCAGGTCCGGTCATAACCTACCGAGTATAATCTCTAGTGCCGCCATATCATAGGCGATGCCATGCGCGCGCGGTACGACCGTGCCGGCGACGCCGCCGCGTCCGCCGGGAGCCCGAACGATGATCCTGGTCACCGCCGCCTACGGCAATCAGGGCCAGCGCCTGATCCCGCTGCTCGCCCGTGCCGGCCAGAAGGTCCGCGCGATGCGCGCGTCGGGCGACCTCGCGGCGCTGACCGCACTCGGCGCGACCGAAGCGATCCACGGCGACGCCAGCGATCCCGCGACGCTGGCACAGGCGATGGCGGGGATCGACACCGTCTATCACGTCGGGCCGTCGCTCCACCCGCGCGAGCGCGAGATGGGCCTGGCCGTCGTCGACGCGGCCGAGGCCGCCGGCGTCGGTCACATCGTCTTCAGCTCGGTCCTGCACGCGATCGAGGACGACCTGATCCAGCACCGCGCCAAGCTCGCGATCGAGCGCCGCATCATCGTCTCGAAGACTAAGTG
Source organism: uncultured Alphaproteobacteria bacterium (assembly GCA_963790285.1). Taxonomy (GTDB): domain Bacteria; phylum Pseudomonadota; class Alphaproteobacteria; order Sphingomonadales; family Sphingomonadaceae; genus Polymorphobacter_B. The sequence goes on along the minus strand of CAWBNV010000002.1, from coordinate 822,375 downwards.
GACCATCCTCCAGCCGACCAACTACATGCTGCCGGCGTGGTCGTATCCGGTGTTCCGGACCGAGGTGTTTCGCCTCTGGTGGTCGCTCGAGCGGCGGCAGTCGCTGCTCGTCCTCGACGACTATGCCGAGGTCGCGGCGAAGGTCATCCTCGAGGGCGCGGCGCACCACGGCGCAACGTACGAGCTGAGCTCGGGCGACTGCCTGACCGCGCACGAAATCGCCGCGCGCTTCGCCGCGATCACCGGCCGGCCGATCAGCGCCGAAGAGGTCGACGCGGACGAATTCATGATAAAGTACCGCAAGCACCCGTCGATCGAGGCGCGGTTTGCGGCCGGGCACCGCGTCACCGCCGCCGACTTCCCCGACGAGTTCGCCGTCTTCCGCGCGATCGGCGCGTGCTATTCCAAACACGACTTCGTCGGCAATCCGAACGTGCTGACGTGGCTGCTCGGCCGCGCGCCGACGACCGTCGAAGCCTTTCTGCGCGCCGAGTACGCCCGGTTCCGCGCCGCCGCCTGACGCGGCCGGCGGTCAGCGCGCGGGAAAGGTCTTGGCGTTGCCGCGCCAGATGCGCTCGGCGGCGAGCGGCGCGGCGACGACGAGCTTGCCCCCCATGTTGACGCGGCCGATGCCTTCGACCTCGTAGAGGGCCTCGCGGTCGTCGGCGTTGCCGGCACGCGCGCGCGCATCGTGCAGCGGGCCGGCATTCGCGGCCATCGTCGCCGCCTGCATCACCGCGGCGTCGCGAGTGCCGGCGACGATGACGAACCGGTTGCCCTCGACGCCGGCGAAGGTCGAGACATAGGCGAAGTCGCGGCTGCCGGTACCGGCCGCCGCAGGCCCGCCCTGGTCGCTGTGATAGTGCCGCCCGGTGGTGCCATCGACGAGGTCGTCCCACGTGCCGGCAACCGAGAAACGTGATCCGCCGAACACCGCGTTGCGCAGCAGCGGACCAAGGCCGCTGAAATACCCGACGTAGACGATGTTGGCGATCTTCAGCGTCGCCGGGCTGAGATTGGAGGCGAGAACCACCCGCGTGCGGGCGCGCTCGGCGTCGGTGCGCACGAGGATCGGCAGGAGATCGCGCAACGCCTGCGCCGTGGCGGCAGGCAGATAGGTCAGGTCGAGATCGACGTACGACGACCGCAGCGCCGGCCGCTCCATCAGCAGTTCGTCGAGATCGCCGCGCGAGTTGACGCCGTAGTCGCGCACCATCCGGTCGACGCCGCGGCCCGCATCGACCTCGCCGAAGATGTAATAGTCGCCGACCACGATCGCGGTCGGGCGGCCGTTGGCGAGGATCGTCGACCATGGGGGGCTGGCGCGCGCGGCATCGATCGCCGGGGCGGTCGGCCGCGGCCACGCGAGCAGCCAGATCAGCAGGTTCGCCGCCACAACCGCCCCGAACACGGTTGCTATACGCGGCCAGCGACGCTGCGGCACAAGCGGGGGGTCCGGCGGCGCGGCCGCCGCGCCGGTCGCGGCCGCCGCGCCGGTCGCGGCCGGCGGCACGAGCACAAGCCGATAGCTGCCGCGCGGAATATCGAGCCGCAGCGACGCGTCGCTCCGGGCATAATGCTCGTCGAGCCTGCGGCGAAGGCGGTGGATGTAGACGCGGACGGTCGCGTCCTGCGAGAAGTCGACCGTATCGGGCTTGCCGAACACCGTCGTCGCGATGTCGATCTCCTTCGGGATCCCCGCCCGCGAGGCGACGACGAGAAAGTCAAACAGCTGGACGAGGCTTCCCGTCGTGCCGAGGACGCCGCTGCTGCGCACCCGCGCCGCCTCGCGTTCGAACTCGTCAGAGTCGTCCATGGCTCGTGGTAGCCGGTCCCGCACGCGATGCAAATCAAGTGGCACGGCGCAACTTCTGCGCAGAACCCGTTGCTTCATGCAATTTTCTGTGATTTAGCGCCTATCACAGGATCGTATATAATCACGCAAACGATCGCAGTGGGGGATCATCATGACGGTCGCGGCACTTCGTTCTGGTGTAGCGCTGATGGCGCTGGTCGGCGGCACCGCCGTCCATGCTCAGACCGCGCAGCCCGCCACCCAGCCCGCAGCGTCGGCGCTGCCCGCCGACCCCACGCCGAGCCCGGCGACCGCGACCACGGCGACGGCCTCGGCTGCCGCCGCGGACGCCGCCACGGGGGTCGAGGACATCATCGTCACGGCGACCCGCCGCTCGGTCGACCTGCAGGACGTGCCGGCAACGATCACCGCGGTCACCGCGAACACGCTGAAGACGTTCAACATCACCGGCGTCAACCAGCTCGTCACCCTCGTCTCGGGGCTGGTCAGCGCTCCGTCGGGTGGCAACAACCTGTTCCTGCGCGGCATCGGCGCGCCGTCGACCGGCTATAACGAGGCGCAGGTCGCGGTCTATGTCGACGGACTGTACCTCGCCAACCCGGCGGTCGGCATCTATTCGTTCAACAATATCGACCGGATCGAGGTCCTGAAGGGCCCGCAGGGCACCCTCTACGGCCGCAATGTCACCGGCGGGCTGATCTCGGTCATCACCCGCGACCCGGCGCCCAACGAGCGGCACCTCGACGCATCACTCGGCTACGCCAACTACGAGACGGTGACGGCGAACCTCTACGCGTCGACCCCGATCACCGACACGCTCGCGGTCAACGTCGCGGCGTTCCACCAGAAGCAGAGCCTCGGCTGGTCGCGGAACGTCATCCTGGGGAACGACGTCCAGCGCAGCGACGAGACCGGCGTCGAGAGCAAGCTCAAGTGGCGTCCAAGCCCCGCGACCACGGTCACGGGCACGTTCATCTACGACTATAACAACCGCGACATCGGGTCGGCGTACCAGGTCGAGCCGGGCACGCTCGGCTCCGACGGCACGCCGTTCCTCGGCAACTACCGCGTCGCATCGCGCTTCATCCCGTCGGGGCCGACCAACATCTACATCGGCATCGGCAAGGTCGAGCACGATTTCGGCTTTGCGACCCTGTCGAGCATCACCGGCTATCAGACCAGCCATGCGCTGGTCACCTTCACCGGCGGCCAGCCGGTCCTGACCGCGCCGAACAACATCTTCTACGAGAAAAACAAGACGTTCAGCCAGGAGCTCCAGCTGACGTCGCGCAAGTCGGCGTCGCGGTTCGACTGGGTCGTCGGGGCGTTCTACTACGACGACCATACCGAACTGCGCCTCGACACGGTGCCCTATTGCCCGCCGGGAGGGGCGTGCCTCGCCCCGTCGCCGACGCGGACCGACGGCTTCCCGTCGACGCGGTCGGGATCGGTCTACGGCGACGGCACCTACCGCTTCTTCGACTCGACGCGCGTCACGGTCGGCCTGCGCTACACCAACGAGGACAAGGGCCTGACCGGCTTTGCCGTGCCGCTGCCCGGCTACACGAACTCGCTCGCCGCGCTGCCGCCGACCACGGCGCTGTTCCCCGGCGCGACCTTCGTCGCCGGCGGCGTCGTGCAGCCCGGCATCCCGACCAAGCTCAACTTCGACCGGCTGACCTACCGCGTCGTCGTGCAGCAGGACATCGGCGACAACATCCACCTCTATGCCTCGCACAATCTCGGCTTCAAGTCGGGCGCGTTCAACGGCAACCTGTTCAGCAACCCACCGGTGGTGCCCGAGCTGCTCTACGCGAGCGAGGCGGGGTTCAAGTCCGAGCTGTTCGATCGCCGGCTGCGGCTGAACGCGTCGTATTTCCACTACACCTACAAGAACGTCCAGGTCCGCTCGGTCGCCCCGCCGGCGCCGCCGGGGAACGCGCTTCTGCTCAACGCCGCGAGCGAGCGCATCGACGGCATCGACGCCGATTTCAGCGTCGTCCCGTTTCGCGGGCTGACGATCAACGGCACGCTCGAGCACCTGATCGCGCGCTACGTCAGCTATCCGGGCGCGACGCGCGTGACACAGGGGGCGAACAAGGTGGTCAACGGCGTCACCGTCGGCACGGTGGTCAACACGACGCCGTTCAACCTCGCCGGCTTTACGCCGCAGAATGCGCCGGAACTGTCGGCGACCCTCGGCTTCACCTACGCCTACGATACGCCGATCGGGCCGTTCTCCTTCAGCGCCAACGACCACCACACGTCGAGCACGTCGAAGACCAACGACGACAGCGTGATCGACCCGCCGCACGACATCGTCGATCTCTCGCTCGGCTGGACCTCGGTCGGTAAGCGCTACGATGCCAGCCTGTGGGTCAAGAACCTGGGCAACGACTACACCTTCGCGGCCGGCCAGATTGGGACGAACTTCGTCGTCGTCCCCGGCCCACCGCGGACCTTTGGGGGCACGGTCGGAGTCCACTTCTAGGCAGGCGGGTCGCTGGCGGTCCTAAGCCAGCGCTCGTAGAGATCGGCGTCGGCGCGGAGGAGTTGAGGGATGCATGTGAGTAGCCGCACATTGCTGCGCTGGACGGCGGCGGGAGCGCTGGCCGGGCTGTCGATGGCCGCCGCCGCCGCCGTGCCGACGGCACCGATCCCGCCCGAAAAGCTCAGCTGGTACGGTGACCCCAAGGCCCCCGACCTCAGCGGCGTCTGGGTGCGCGTCGACACGCCGTCGCGCTCGGCGAGCAAGGAAGGCTGGCTGCCGTGGCCGCCGCCGCTGAAGGCTCCGTTCGATGCGACCTATGCCAAGCGTGTGGCCGCCGCCGCGGCCGGCACGCGGACCGACGACCCGGTGACGACGTGCCAGCCGGGCGGGATGCCGCGGACGATCACGGGCATGACTACGCCGATGCTGCTGATCCAGACGCCGGGTCGCGTCGTCATCTACCGTGACGGCGTGCCCAACCGCCGCATCTGGCTCGACGGACGGCCGTTCCCGGCGGCGCGCGACATCGAGAGCTTCTCCAACGGCAACGCCATGGGCCGCTATGTCGGCAGCGATCTCGTCACCGAGCTCCGCGGCATCCGCGACCAGCCGATCGACGCGACGGGGGTGCCGCACAGCGACGAACTGGTCATCGCCGAGCGGTATCACCGCGTCGACGCGACGACGATGACGGTGGCGGTGACGCTGACCGATCCCAAGGCCTACACCCTGCCGATGACGACGACGGTGACGTACAAGCGCGAGGCCGACCCGCTGTGGGAGCCGCACGAGTTCCTGTGCACGCCCAAGACCGACTACCACCCCGACCGCTACGTCCATTGAGCTGACGCGAGGACACGATGATGCGCACCTTGCCCCTGCTCGGCGTTGCCGCCGCGCTGCTCGTGTTCAGCGCGGCCGCCGCAGCGCCGGACAGTACCCCGTGGCCGCCGGCCGGTGTCTCGTTCTATGGCGATCCCAAGGTGCCCGACATCTCGGGACTGTGGCAGGGAACGTCGATGGCGGTGCCGGGCCAGCCGCCGGCGAACAACAGCGGCACCACGGCCGATGGCCGCCCGCCGCTCTACCTGACTCCGTGGCCGCTGCCGTACACGCCGACCTACAAGAAGATCATGGACGAGCGCATCGCGGCGGCCAAGACGGGGCGGGCACTCGGCGACATCTCCGCGCGCTGCCTGCCGTTCGGCCTGCCGGTGATGCTGACCAACAAGAACTACCCCGACGAGATCATCCAGACCCCGGGGGCGGTCACGATCCTGACCTTCGGCACGTTCCCGATCATCATCTGGACCGACGGCCGCGGACATCCGAAGGATCTCAAGCCGAGCTACAACGGCCACTCGATCGGCCACTGGATCGGCGACACGCTGATGGTCGAGACCGTCGGCATCATGCCGACGACGCCGCTCGACGGCCGGCGCGATCCGCACAGCGGCAAACTCCGCCTCGAATGGTCGCTGCGGCGCGTCGCGCCCGACATCATCCACAACCACATCACGATGTACGACGACGAGGCCTTCACCGAGCCGGTGACGACGACCAACATCTGGGCGCGCAAGACCGACAAGAAATGGGAGATGCTCGACGACCAGTCGTGCTTCGAAAACGCCAGCGGCGTGTCGGAGCAGAAGCCGCTCGAAGAGGGCTTCATCAAGTTCTGAGCATCGGCTGGAGGAATGCAGCATGAAGATGGTCGCCGCACTGGTCGCCCTCGCCCTTCCCGCCGTCGCGAGCGCACAGTCGCCGGGGCCGGTCACGTACGGCCCGGGGCACAAGCTGTGCAGCGACTGGAGTGCCGCCGAAGCCAAGGCCGACGACCACGACTACATGGCGAACCGCTTCTTCGTCGCCGGGGTGATGTCGGCCTACAACCTGTACGTCTCGCCGCCGGGCTACGATGTCGGCAAGGGGCTCAAGCCCGAGGACATGAAGGCGTTCATGCACGACCGCTGCGCGGGACACCCGACCGAGACCATCGCTACGGCAGCCACGGCGTGGATCGCCTACCTCAAGGCACGCCAGCCCTGATCAGCGCGCCGCGTATTTGAGGACGAACGCCGGGTAGCGCTCGCCGCGGATCGCGCCAGGGGCAAAGGCGGTGTCGAGCATCGCCAACTCGCCAGCCGTAAAGGTCAGATCGAGGGCGGCCAAATTCTCCGCCAGCCGCGGGCGGTTCCGCGCACCGGCAAGGGCGATCACGTCGTCGCCGCGCGTGAGGAGCCAGGCCACTGCGAGCTGCGCCGACGTGCACCCCTTTGCTGCAGCCAGGTCGGCCAGCACGGTGATCGTCGCGAGGTTGGCGACGAGGTCGTCACCCTGTGCGCGCGACGGCGTCAGGTGACCGGCCGGGGTCGTTGTCGTGACCGCGCCGCTGAGCAGGCCGTCGGCGAGCACACGGTAGGCGACGACCGCCGCGCCGATCGCGCGCGCGGCCGGCAGGATCTCGGCCTCGATAAAGCGGCAGGCGAGCGAATATTCGATCTCGATTGCCGCGACCGGGTGGATTGCATGGGCGCGGGTGAGCAGGTCGGCTCCGACCTCCGACACGCCAAGGTAGCGGACCTTGCCCTCGGCAATCAGGTCGGCGATCGCCCCGATTGTCTCCTCGTACGGCACCGCCGGGTCAGCCCGCCCGACCTGGTAGAGGTCGATGACGTCGACCCCGAGCCGCTGCAGCGACCAGGCGGCGAAGGCCTTGATCGACGCCGGACGCCCGTCAAGGCCGATAAAGCGCCCGGCGGGATCGAACAGCGCGCCGGTCTTGACGCTGATCACCGCCGCATCGCGCCGGTCGGCAACCGCACGACCGATCACTGCCTCGTTGTGCCCCATGCCGTAAAAGTCGGCGGTGTCGAGCATTGTCACGCCGGCATCGAGCGCGGCATGGATCGTCGCGATGGCCTCCGCATCGTTGCGCGGCGCGACGGACGACATCCCGTTGCAGCCGAGCCCAATCGCGCCAACCGCCGGTCCTCCGGCGCCGAGGCGGCGCACCGGCATCACTTGACGAACCCGATCCATCGCCCGGCGAAGACGACGCCGATCCAGAAGATCAGGCTTAAGGTCGCGGCGACGCGAGCGGCGCGCGGCGTCGGCAGGCTGTGGTTCCAGCCGTGCACCGCGCGGAATGCGGTGACGTGGAAGACGGCCATGTTGATCCCGGCGGCGGCGAGCAGCACGAGCTTCAGCCGGAAAGGGATGTTGTGATAATATTTGGTCGCCGCCGACGTGACCATCAGCGTTCCCGAGATGAGCGCGACGATGAACGCGCCCCATGTCCACGGCAGGACCTCGCTCGACAGCTGGACAACGCCGAGCTTGCGCGTCGATACGCCCAGCAGCCGCAGGTCGAGCATCGCGATCGACCCGACGACGAGCGTCAGCGCGAGAACGTGGACGGTCTCGATCGTCGGGAACATCCACTCCGATTCAGCGATCGCCACCGACGACGGCCAGTTCTCGACGATCTTCGCCAGCTCAAGCAGGGTCATGTCCGGTCTCCGGCATAGGCGATCCAGCGGCCGCACACGACGACTGCGACCCACAGCGCGAGCGACGCGAAGGCGCAGACGCGGATCGTGACCCGCCGGGCGCGCGGCAGGTCGCGGTAGCGGCGGTCCTCGAGCAGGCGCTGGACCGGCGCGGTGAACAGGATCGAGGCTGTGATCAGGCTCATCTTGGTCCAGAACACCCAGTTGAGCAGCTCGCGGCCCGGCTCGCTCATGATCATGATCATGCCGGTGACGAGGAGGACGACGAGCGCGCCCCAGATCCACGGATAGAAGCGCTGGGTCAGGTCGCGCATCGACTGCTCGCGGCCGAGCATCCCGGCGAGCCGCAGGTCGAGCATAAAGATCGACGACATGACGACGGCAATGGCAAGGATGTGGATGCTCTGCACCACCGGCACGACCCAGAAGGTCGTGCCGATCGCGTGGCTCACTGTCGTCTTGGTCAGCCAATCGCTGACCGCGGCCATCGTCATCGTGCGTGCCCCCTCGATGCGACCGGTGTAGCGCCGATCGCCGCGTCGTCAGGTTGTTTACGGTTTTCCATAGGTTACATCCCGTTACGCGGCGAAGCTGCGGCCGACGAACCAGAAGGTTCCGACCGCGACGAGGGCGGAGGCGAGGACATCGGTTACAATCGGGCGCGGCAGCGACAGGTGCCGTCGCGCCAGAAGTGCCGTCGCGCCTGTCAGCAGCAGGACGATCGCCAGCTGCCCCACTTCCACCCCCACGTTGAAGCCGATCAGGATCTGCGCGAGCTTGGCCGGCGGCAGGCGGCTTTCGAGCAGGTCGGCGGCGAACCCGAAGCCGTGGATCAGGCCGAAGACGAGCGTCACGACGAGCCGCACGCGTCCCGCGTCGCGGAGCTGCCCGGCGAACAGCAGGTAGTTGACCGCGAACAGCGCCGCCCCGATCAGCAGCAGCGGCGGCAGCAGGCCGATGCCCGCCAGCCGCAGCCCGGCCATTGCCGCGAGAGCCAATCCGGTGCCGAGCGCGACGACCACCGGGCGGCCGCTCGCCACGGAAATATTCTCCGCCCCGATCAAAGCGATCGTCAGCGCGACGAGCGCGTCGATGAACTCGGCGTGCGGACGGATGACGCCGGTGACGGCGAGCGCGAGGGTGAGGCTGTGGCCGAGAGTGAAGCCGGTGATGACGAAGACGAGATCGCGCAGCCGCCGCGAGATCAGCACCAGCCCGACGAGAAAGGACATATGGTCGACGCCGGTGAAGATGTGCATCACACCCATGCCGACGAAGCGCAGGAACCCCGCACTTTCGAGTCCCTCGCGGTCGTCGCCTACCGCCAGTGGCGGGTCGCCGGCGGCGATCACCTGCTCGGCGAAGTCGCCGTCCCGGCGCTGGATCTGCGCGAAGTTGACGTGCGTCGGGACCAGATCGAAGAATGCCGTGTCGCGCAGGTGGAGGCCGGCCGCCGCCGGGCACGCGAACTCGAACTCGGCGCGGCGGAAACCCGGCGCGGCGGCAAGGGTGCGCGGCGGTGCGACGGTCCGGCACGGCGACGCGCCGCTGTCAACTCCGAGCCGCGGCGTCAGATAGGCGAGGAGTTGCGCGTCGGTCGGGGCGGCGCCGGTGATCCGTGCGGCCTCGCGATCGGCGACGCTGAAGGCGAGATGGACAATGCCGCCGTCGACGGTCCACGCACTGTGCGATTCGCTGCGCGTGTGCGCGACCGCCGGCAGCGCGGCCAGTCCGGCGAGCAGCGCGAGAAGGACGCGCACCGCAGTCATTCGATTCCGTGGGCGATCTGGACGTCGGCACGTCGGCGGAGAAAGCGTCCGTTGGCCCGCGTCAGCGTTGCCGCTTCGGCCGTGCGGAAGGCGGCGAGTACCTTGTCGCGCACCGCCGCGAAGGGCGGCGCGGCGGGCGGCACGTTCTTCGCCATGGCGATGACGTGGATGCCATCGGCCGAGACGATGGGTGCCGAGACCTCGCCGGGGCGCAGGCCGCGCGCCACGGCGAACAGCTTTTCGCCGAGATGGAGCTTTGCCGCGAAGTAATACTCGTCGCCATCGGCCATGACCGCCGTCCGCGGCAGCGCGGGCTCGATGCGCTCGCCGGGTCGTGACGTGGCAAGTGCCGCTGCGGCGGCCGCGACCGTCGACGGCGGAGTCGTCGCTGGCCAGCGATAGTCGGCGAGCGCCATCACGCCTTCATCGGCGAAGTCGCCGTGGTGGGCGGTGTAAAAGGCGATCAGCTCAGCCTCGGATGGTGCCGCCATCGTCGCGTCGGCTGCGGCCTGTGCCTCGACCGCACCGACGAGCGCGTCGCGCACCTCGACGGTGTCCGATTGCAGCCCGAGTTCGACGCCGCGCTGAACGAACAGCTCCTCGCGGATCATGTCGTCGAGCACCTTGCGGCGCTGCGCCGCCGTCGCCTTCGACAACGTCACGTCGTAGAGCGCGCCGAGCTGGGCGATGTAGTCGCTGCGCAGGATCGGAATCCCGTTTACCAGCGCCACGTCCTCGGCCGGTACCGTCGCGGTGCGGGTGCCTTTGGCGGTGAACAGGCCGAAGCCGGCGATGACCAGCCCGATCACCGCCCCAAGCGCGCAGAGGACGAGCGAGCGACGCGGGCTGACCAAGGCGGCCGAGCCGAGGATCATGACGCGCGCTTCGGCGTCGACACGCCCTTACCACCCCTGCCGCGTAGCGACGCGACGTACACCGCGATGCTCCGCGCCTCGACGGCGGACAGGTGCCGCGCAAAGGCGGGGCACGACCCGGCGCGGCCGCGGGCGAGGGTGGCGGTGAGCGCCGCCGCCGAGCCGTCGCCATAGAGCCAGGTTGCGTCATCGAGGTTCGGCGCCCCGATCGCTGGGTTTCCCTCACCGCCCGGCTCGTGACAGTCCCAGCACGCGCCGCGGCCGGTGAAGATCGCGTGACCCCGCGCGGCCGCGGCAGCGTCGCCCGGCGCCTGGTCGCGGCGCAGATAGGCGACGACGTCGGCGATCTCGCCCGGCGACAGCGGCTTGATCGCCGGCTCGGCGGCGTAGGGTACCGGCCGGGCGTAGGCGGGCATTGCGGCAAGATGCCAGCCGCGCGGATCGCCCGAGCGAATGCCGTGCAGGACGATCGCCTCGATCTCGGCGACCTTGCCGCTGCCGTAGAGAAAGTCTTGGTCGGTCAGGTCGGGAATGCCGCCGGCCGGGTTCCCGTGGCCGTCGCCGTGACAGGTCGCGCAGTGCGCCGCAAACCCGGCCCGGCCGCGCGCGGCCGCGGCGCGGAACAGGCCGGGATCGGCGAGGATAATTGCCGGGTCGGCGCGGATGATCGCGTCGCCGGTCCGCGCGCGGTCGATCCCGGCGACCGTCGCGCTCGCCGCCAGCGCGACCCCGGCGACCGCCAGCCACGCCCATCGGCGCGCCACGGTCACCGCGCGACCCCGCTCGCGTGCTGCATGTGGTTGCCGGTCATGTCGCTGGCGATGCGCGAGGCCGGGCACCCGGTCATGTTGTTTACGGTTTCCGCCCGTTACACCCCGTTACGCGTCGGCCACCGGGTTCGCGAGCGTGCCGACGCCCTCGACGTCGACCTCGATCCGGTCCCCCGGGTTCATCCACAGCGGCGGTGTCCGTCGCGCGCCGACGCCTCCCGGCGTCCCCGTGGCGATGACATCGCCCGGGCGCAACTCGGTCCAGCGCGACAGGTATTCGATGATCGTCTTGATGTCGAAGATCATCAGGCTCGCGCGCGACGACTGCACCTCCGCCCCGTTCAGTCGGGTGACGAGCGCCGGATCGGCGGGCGCGAAGTCGGCGGCCGGCACGAACCACGGCCCAAGCGATCCTGTCTGCCAGAAGTTCTTGCCCGCGGTGACCGAGTGCTTCTGGTAGTCGCGGATGCTGCCGTCCATGAAGCAGCTGTAGCCGCCGACATGGCTCATCGCGTCGGCGAGCGCGACGTGCCGTGCCGTGCGTCCGATAACGATCGCGATCTCGCCCTCGAAATCGAAGCTCTGCGACACGCGCGGGCGCAGGATCGGGGCACCCGGGGCGACGATGCTGTCGTGGAAGCGGGTGAAGATCATCGGGCTGGTCGCCTCGTCGGCCTTGATCTCGGTCGCGTGGTCCCGGTAGTTGACGCCGACGCAGATCAGCTTCGCGGCCGGGTCGATCGGCGCCTCGAGTGTCACGTCGGCGAGCGGCACCGACTCGGTCGCAGCCCGCCGCAGCGCGTGAAGATCGCCGCCGCGCGTCAGCGTGAACGGCGCCGCCCCGGCAGGGCCGTCGACCCACCCGCCGCTGACGAACACCGTGTCGCCGTCGAGGAAGCCCTCGGCGCAGCGGCCGCCGCGGCTGATCTTGACGAGCTTCATGCTGTGATCCCTAGAATTTGACGAACCCGGGTTCGGGAATGGTGTCGGTCTTGGTCTGGTTGCTCTCGAAGCACGACTGGTCGTCGAGGACGTCCCACTTCGGCGGGTCCTTGCGGGCCCAGACGTTGGTCTGGTGGACCGGCGCGGTGAACGCCTGCGGGTCGTCGACCGTGATGTCGAAGTTCAGCGTGTCCGGGCCGACGCGCTCGATCGACCAGATCAGGTGGATCGCGGGGCTGTGCGGATTGCGCTGGCCGTCGAGCGGGGTGTTGCCGCGGATGCCGACCGTATCGACCCGGAGGACGTTGCCGTCCCAGTGCCCGATCGAGTGGCCGTTCCACGTCGGCGCAAGATCGGCCGGGTGCGGCCGTCCGTCGGTCCAGATGATGACCGGATTGGTGCCGAAGATGTAGAGCGTCACCTGCCCCGGGGTCTGGACGATCTCGTCGGGGTAGACCTTGGAGACGAGGACGAACGGCATGCCGAAGGGCAGGCACCGCGCGCCCGTGTCGCCGAGCTGCACCCCCTTCTTGAGCCCGGCGATCCGCTCGTCGTAGATCTTCTGGTAGGCGGGCGTGTACGGCAGCGGCCACGGCGACCAGTAGACCTCGGGCCGGCCATCCGCCGGGCCGCGGTTGGGCGCGGGCGCGACGCCGGGCCGCCCGGTCAGCGAGCCGAGCCACAGGCCCGAGATGTTCGGCACCCCGGGGTCGCCGTTGAGCGACACCGGCACGGCGACCGCGGGTGCCGCCACGACCGACGCCAGCAGCACCGCAGCCAGGCAGCGGCGGCGGGTCACTTCTTCATGCGCTCGCCGAGGACCTTGCCGTCGGGCAGCCTGACCGCGTTGATCGCGCCGCCCTTCTCACCCGACAGCAGCGGCGAGACGTAGATGGTGACCTTGTCGCCGGGCGCGATCGACCCCTTCTCGAAGCCGAGCCGGCGCATCAGGCCCGGATTGCCGCCTTCAAGGCTGTACTTGTCGGGGTTGGCCGTGCCGTTCGGGACGACGACGTAGAGCCACGTGTGCGGGCTGGTCCACTGCCAGTCCTTGACCGTCGCGTCCTTCAGCTCGATTTCCTTGGCCTTGTCGAACATCGCGAAGCTGTGGTGGGCGATCGCCGGCGCGGCCGCGGCGAGGACGATTGCCGCGAACGGCAGGACGCGGGTCAGCTTCATCGTGGACTCCTGGTCAATGGACATACTGGTCGGGGTGGGTGTCGGTCGCGGGCGTGCACAGGATCTCGCGCGGCTCCCACCGCGGGTCGCGCGAGGCATGATAGATGACATGCGTCGTGAGCGGCACGATGAACGCGGCCGGGTCGGTCGCGGTGATATCGACCGCCAGGGTCGCGGCATCGACGCGGTGGAAGCGTTCGGTCACGACGAGATCGTCGCTGTGGGGGATGCCGGTCGCGTCGAGCGGCTGGTCGCGCATCCCGGCGACGGTCGTGACGAGCGTGTTGCCGTCATAGCGGCCGATGCTGTTCCCGCCGAAGAACGTCTCGAGGTCGCGCGGCTTGGGGAGTGGTCGGCCGTCGGTCCAGATCCGGCGGACCGGCAGCCCGGCGCGCAAGATGGTCACCCGCCCGGGCGTCTGGACGATGAGCAGCGGTCCCGTCATCCCCGCCATGAACCGCGGCATCCCCGGTGGCAGGCAGGCGGCGACGGGATCGTCGGTTCGCGGCCCCGCACGGCGCTTGGCATAGGACCCGGCGAACTCGCCCCGGAGGCGGGGCGGCCACGGCGTCCACCCTTCCGGGCTGCCGCTCGCCGCCGGCGCATCACGGACCCACACGCCGCTGATGTCGGGAGCCGAGGGATCGCCGTACCAGCTGAGCCGCTCGGGCGCCGCGGCGTGCGCCGGCAGCGCCAGCGTCGCGAGAGCGGCGAGGACGCTAAGCCGGAACACGGTCGGTCTCCCTCGCGGCCTCGGCCGCCAGCGCTGCGGCGAGGGCGCGGCGACCGCGGACCGGGCCGGCATCGATGCCGAGGACCAGCCCGGGGTCGAGCGAGCCGATGTCGTCGGCGGCGCGCTGCTGCGCCTCGAGCACGACCTTGTCCTGGTCGAAGGTCGCGGCGACCGAGCGGCGGATGGTGTCGGTCAGCGCGGCGTCGTCGCGGCGAAGGTTGCGCGCGTGCGCCCAGAAATAGTGGCTCGATCCCTCGGTCTCGGGCGTGATCAGGTTGAGGATGCGCGCCTCGAACCCGGCGGCACGGTCGCTCGATCCGACCGGGACCGCGCCGACCTCGATGACGCAGAAGCCGGGCGGCGTGTAGATCGTCGTGTGCCAGCGGTCGATCGGTCCGGTGAAGCCGGCGAGCGCGACGAACTGCGGTGGCGGGGCGCAGCCCAGCATGTCGCGATGGGCGCGGACCGCGCCGTCGTCGTCGCGGCTGACGACGATCGGCGAGCGCGCGACGGCGTCGTTGCCGATCGTCTCGGGGTGGACGAACGTCTCGTGGCTGAGGTCGAGGAGATTGTCGACGAGCAGGCGGAAATTCGCGCCGACGTGGTGGTAGCCCTCGGCGGCGGCCCATTCGGCGTCGTCCATCCAGTGGAAGTCTGGGATCGGCGCGGCGGCAGCGCGAGCGGCATCGCCGAGCCAGATCCAGACGAAGCCGTACCTCTCAACGGTCGGAAAGACGCGCACCCCGATCCGCGGCACTATTGGCTGGCCGGGGACGGCGACGCACTTCCCGGCCGGGTCGAACCGCAGCCCGTGGTAGCCGCACTCGACGACATCGCCGTCGAGCCGACCCAGCGACAGCGGTACGTAGCGGTGCGGGCAGCGGTCGGCCATCGCCACCGGGACGCCGCCAGTCGTGCGGTACAGGACGACCGGCTGGCCCGCGAGGGTACGGCGGAACAGCGTCCGTCCGATCTCGCTCGCGAACGCGGCGACCTGCCAGCACTGGACCATAAAAGCCATACACGCTCCGCCACCTGCGTCGCGGGGGCCGTCCGCTTGGGCGGTACGGCATGCGATCGTTCTCCCCGCGCCGGGGATAGCACCTCGATCGTCGATAATCAATGGATTTGTCGACGACTCCTACGCGGGATCGAGCGCCGGTACCCTAAGCGGTGACTTGGCGACACGCGACCGGCCGCGCGGTGTCTCGGCCGGAAAGCCGTCGCGGAGCAGCGACACGTTGGCGAGGATGTGCTCGGTCATCAGCGCTGCGAGTTCGTCGCCGCGACGGTCGAGTGCGGCTTCCATCATGCGGCGATGCTCGTCGCCGACGTTTCGCGTCGGCTCGAGGCTCAGCCGCGTCCGCGCATAGCGGCGGTAGCGTTCGAAGTGATCGAACAGCTGACGGCGGAGACGCAGCAGCCACTTCGAGTTCGCGCCGGCGACGAGCGCCTCGTGGAACTCGCGGTTGCGGTCCTCCCAGTCGTCGGCGTCGGGCACTTCGCCCGCCCCGAGCCGCTGCTCGAGCCGGTCGAGCTGGTAGAAGGCGGCGACGATGCCCCCTTCCCACGCCCCGTCGCCGAACTTGACCGACCGGCGCAGCGCGTCCGCCTCGATCAGGGCGCGCAGGTCGCACAGCTCCTCGAGCTCGGCAAACGTCACCGCGGCGACGCGGAACCCCTTCAGCTGCTCGATCTCCACCAGACCCTCGCTCGAAAGCCGCGACAGCGCCTCGCGCAGCGGAGTCGAGCCGACGCCGTATTCGACGCGCAGCTGCTCGATCCGCAGCTTGCTCCCCGGGTGGAGCCGTCCCGACAGGATGTCGTGGCGCAGCTCGGTGAAGGCATGCTCGGACCAAGTCCCGATGCGCTCGTCGGGCCGGCTGATCTCGCGCTGGTTCACCTTGCACCCCGCATCTGTGGCCCTCGGACCGTGGTCGACTGGCGTCGTTCCGCCTTATGGATAGCGCGATCGGATCGGCACTCAACCCGGTACTGCACCGTTGCGCGACGCCGCGACGCTGCTGAAGCCCGGTCAACCATGCGGCGCGATCCGGAACAGCGCTTCGGCGTTGGCGTGGGCGACCTTGCGCATCGTCGCGGCCGGCAGCGGCGCGGCACGGATGAAGGCGACCGCCTCGGCGGTCTGCTCGTACGGATAGTCGACCGCGAACATCACCCGGTCGTCGCCGCACAGGTCGAGGCAGAACTGGAGCGGCGGGTTCGTCATCATGCCGCTCGTCGTGATCCAGAAATTGTCGCGGAAGTAGGCGCTGGGCGACTTCGCGAGCTGCTTCATGCCGAGCGGACCGAGCCCGCCGCGGCGGACGATGTTGGCGTGACGGTTGTCGAGCCGCCCGAGCCAAAACGGGATCGCCTCGCCGAGATGGCCGAGGACGACCTTGAGCGTCGGGAAGGCGTCGAACACCCCGCCGAGGATCATCCGCACCGCGTGGAGCGAGGTGTCGGCCCCGAACCCCCACAGCGCGCCCATCATGCCGTACTTGGCGTAGGGCTCGATCATTGCGTCCGACGGGAAGGTCGGGTGGAGGTAGACTGCCGCGTCGTGCGCGACCGCGGCCTCGAAGATCGGCCAGAACTTGGGGTCGTCGAGATATTCGCCGTGGGTGTGCGAGTTGATGATGACGCCGTTCAGGCCGAGTCCGCCGAGCGCCCGGTCGATCTCGCGCGCGGCGGCGGCGGGGTCCTGCGGCGCGACCGCGGCAAGGCCGGCGAAGCGGGTCGGATGCCGGGCGATCGCCGCCGCGAGCGTGTCGTTGGCGATCGTCGCCAGCTCGGTACCCCGCGTCGCGTCGAACGCCTGGACACCGGGACCGGTGATCCCGATCAGGTGCAGGTCGACGCCGTGGGCGTCCATCTCGGCGATGCGGTAGTCGAGGTCCGTCAGCTGGCGGACGGCCTCGGCCTGCTTGTAGTAGATCGCGAGGTAGCGCGAGGTCGCGGTGTCGACCGACTTCGTCAGGTCGAGGAACGCGTCGATATACTCGGGCGGCGCGAACGCCTCCTCGGTCGCGATCAGACGTGGCAGGCCGGTATCGGTCATTACGCTCCCCGCGCGATCATTCCGTTGATCCTATACGATTTGCCGGGTCTGCGCATAGTTGCTATCGCCGCAACCGCCAAATGATCTGCCAGAGGGCTGCCCGATGACCGACACGACCACCAGCCGCAGCGCCGACGCCGCCGACCGCGCCGCGATCCGCGACATCGTCGAGGCGTGGGTCGTCCGCCGCGACAGCGCGCAGTGGGACGAGCTGCTGCCGCTGTTCCACGACGATGGCGTCATGTCGGCGACATGGAAGCAGTCGTCGGCGGCCGAGTTCGTCGCCGGATCGAAGGCCAACTGGGAGCGCGGCATCTATGCCCAGCACTTCCTCGGCGGCACGGCGATCAACTTCGGGGCCGACCCCGATCGCGCCATCGCCCAGACCAAGATGACGATAAGCCAGCGGGCGCCGATCCACGGCACGGTCGTCGACGTCGTCGCCATTGGCCGCTTCTACGACTTCTTCGCCCGCCGCGACGGCCGCTGGGGCATCGTCCTGCGCCAGCCGATCTACGAGCGCGACCGCTGGGACGCGGTCGTGTCGGGCGAGGTGGTCAAGGCCGACATGGCCAAGCTCGCCGCCTTCCCCGACGGCTTCCGCCACCTCGCGTACCTCCAGACCGAGGCGGGCATGGCGGTGAAGACCGACATGCCCGGCCGCATCGGCCCGGTACTCGACGCGCTCTACGCCCGCGGCGCGGCGTGGCTGGCGGGCGCGAGCGGACACCCGCTCGACGCCGACTTCGGCCGGACGCCGGCCTAAGTTCGCCAATGGTGCCGGTTTTCCGGCAATTCGTTGAACTTAAGCCCCGAGCCGGTCGATCGCCGCCGCCAGCCGCGCCGCCGCCGCGGCCGGATCGGGTCGCGGCCGGCGCGCCATCGTCCGGTCGAGGACGCGCAGCAGCAGGCGGTCGCTCGCGATCACGCGCTCGCCGATGACCCGCCCGCGGTAATACGCCGGCTCGCGCTTGCCCTGCAGCCGTTCGAACAGCTCGGCGACGAACCGCGCCTCGCGCTCGGCGAGCGTCGCATCCCACGCAGCGGCGAACTCGGCCCCCCGGGGCTGCTTGCGCAGGCGGTACGCACTCGACGCCGACAGCCCGACCGCGACCGCCGCGCGCTCGGCGCTGCCGAGTTCGAGGAGCGCGGCGAGGAACGCCTCCTGGCGCGCCGGCGTCCACCCCGAGGCGCGGTTGCGGGTGCGGGGAGGCGTGGTGGTCATCCGCCGTGTTTAGCGCATTTGGTTCACAATGGGCGTTATTATACTTGACATACCCAACCGGCGGGCGTAGGGATGATGGCAACAGGAGCCATCCCGATGACCGCCGTTCTTTCCGCCAAGCACTTCCACGACGAAGCCGCCGCCTACGCCTTCGTTGAGGCGCGCGTTTGGCCGAACGGCCCGGTTTGCCCGCACTGTGGCGGCGTCGAGCGCATCAGCAAGATGGACGGCAAGTCGACCCGCATCGGGGCGTACAAGTGCTACCAGTGCCGCAAGCCGTTCACCGTGAAGATCGGCACCATCTTTGAAGCGTCGCACGTTGCGCTGCATCTCTGGCTTCAGGCGATGTACCTTATGTGCGCCAGCAAGAAGGGCATCAGCTCGAACCAGCTTCACCGCACCCTTGGCGTCACCCTGAAGACCGCATGGTTCATGTCGCACCGCATCCGCGAGGCGATGCTCGTCGGCAGCTTTGCGCCGTTCGGTAGCGAGGGCACTCCGGTCGAAGTCGACGAGGCTTATATCGGTCGCAAGAAGGGTCGCGGCCGTGAAGCAGGGCGGGGGCCATAAGATGCGCATCGTGTCGCTGGTTGATCGCCAGAGCGGCGCGGTTCGGTCGTTCAACGCCAACAGCGGCAAGGTCGACGAAGTTTCCAACATCGTCCGCGAGAATATCGCCCGCGAAGGCCGCCTGATGACCGACGAAAGCCGTCTTTATTGGGCGGTCGGTCGCGAGTTCGCGTCAGCCACGAGCGCGTCTTCCACGGCATTTACGAATATGCTCGCGGCGACGTGACTACCAACACCGTTGAGGGCTATTTCAGCATCTTCAAGCGCGGGATGCGCGGCATCTACCAACATTGTTCGGAGAAGCATCTTCACCGCTACCTCGCCGAATACGACTTCCGCTACAGCAACCGTGCCGCTCTTGGACAGGATGATACCGCTCGCACCGTTACCGCGCTCTTGGGTGTCGTCGGCAAGCGGCTTACCTATGAAACGACTAATCGCGGAGCCTGAAGGCCATGCCGAAAAAGACCGACCCGCCGATGACGCAAGCCGAGCAGAGCCGCCGGTTCGAGGAAGCCGCGCGCGCCATAGAAGCCGATGGCGGACTAAGCCCCACCGAGGCCGCTGAGGCGATGGAAAAAATTCTGAGCAGTTCACCACGTCCTAATCGACCCTGACAAAGCGGCCGTTAACAAGAACGATTTTATTGCCCCAAGCTTGCGGCATGAACTTGGGGTTCCAAAGAGCTTTTTTAACGCTGAGGTCCGCCTCTCTGTATCGAAGCAGTTGCGGAGCTAACGGGCCGGTAAGGCGCGTAGCTCCCGCTGAGCGTTGCAGAAATCTTTTGATCGCGAACGCGCAAAAGTCAGCCAATTGCAGAATGCTCGCAGCAGTCTTGGGTTGGCATGCCGGCGTGTCTATGATTTTCTGAAGCGGCATGCACACATCCCAGTTTTCGAGCAGGCCCTCGCCGTCCGTGTTGTTCATAAAGCGGATCATTTCAGGAATGCGTTTTTGCAGTTCCTGATTTTGTTCAAGAACCACTGACGCGACCTCTCCCTGATTGGGCAGCGAGCGCATATACATTTCGGCCTGCATGATGCAGGTTATAGTCGCGACAGTATACAAGTCCTGAACCAGTTCTCGTTGCGAGTGACCGGTCTGCTCCCTCGCAAAGGCTTTGCGGTCAATCGCGCTCCACACGACTGGAACATCGAATTGCGCTGGAATACGGGCAACAGCGTCTAGCAACCCATTTCGCACATCTTGCGGCCACTGCTCGCGACTAAACTCTCCGAACCGTGCCAAATGTCTTTGGCGTGAAGATGATTTGGGACCGCAACGCCTTTCGGGACGGCTGATCTGAGGGTTTCTTGAAGGGCTTTTGCTATTGCCCCCCATTGAGTGTCTGCGTTGATCAGGACGCCAGCGACCACAAGAATTGGGTCCTTCACCAAATTCCCAATTCCGGCCTCGTCCAGGTATAGAACGCGCACCCAGTTCTCCCCGCAAAGCGGCGAGCCCCCAAGGGCGGCTAGGGAACTACCGCGAGCGCTCATTTAGCGCTCGCTTTCGCGTTTGGGTACGCGAAATATAACAACGCCTCACAATGTCAAGACAAATGTCTGATCCTACACGGTGTAGGCGTCAGGCGGCGCGCGCGCGGCGTCGCGCGACATAGGCCTCGGCGTCGATCTCGGCACCCGACGGGTTGGCCTTGAATTCGTCGGACGCCATGAACTCGACCATCGCCGCCATCGACGGGAAGTTCTGCGCGGTGATCTCGACGTTGTTGCCGTCGGGATCGCGGTAGTAGAAGCTCGTGAACGGGCCGTGGTCGGTGCTGCGGTGCGGCCGCAGCCCGTGGCCGCGCAGCTCCTCGTACTTGCCGCACAGCGCGTCGAGGTCGGCGGCCATCAGCTGCATGTGGTGGAGCCCCGCCGCGCCCCTCGCCGCCGGCCCGGTGCCCGGCTCCTCGAACAGCCCGATCGACTGGACGTACGGATAGTCGAGCGACAGGCGGAAGAAGCACATCCTGAGGTCCGACGCGCGCGTCTGCCCGCCGAAGTCGCCCGGCGTGGTGTTCGGCGCGGGCGCGTGCTCGAAGAACGGCGCGACGCCGAGGATCGTCGTGTACCACGCCTTCATCGCGTCGAGGCGGCCGGTCTTGAGGATCGTCTCGCTGATCCGCAGAGCCGAGCTCGGCTGCAGGTCGCTGTCGGTCGTCATGCCTGTTCTCCGTCGCCGCGTCGGGCCGCGGGAACCATGGATTGTCCGGTCACCGGCGCTTCGCCGTGACCGCGATGTCGAGCGCGACCGCCGCCGGGATCTCGGTCGTCGCGGCGAACTCGCCCTCGCCAATTTTGAACGCCGTCCGGTCGATCGTCGCCATGCCGTGCATCGTCGCGATGTCGCCGGCGATCGTCAGCGTGAACGTCACCGGGACCGGCAGCGTCACGCCCTTGAGCCGCAGCCGGCCGTCGGCGACGAAGCCGTCGCCGGCCCGGCGGAACTTGGCCGCGGTGAAGGTCGCCGTCCTGCTCGCGTCGGTGGCGAACCAGTCGGCGCTCTGCAGCGTCTCGTCGCGCTGGGGATCGCCGCTGAACACCGACGTCGTGTCGATCGTCAGCGCGACGTGCGACGCCTCCAGCGCGTCGGGCGCGAAGACGATCGTCCCGTCGAAGCGGGTGAAGCCGCCGTCGATCGTCTGCCCCGACCACGTCGTGCGCCAGTGGAGCGTCGACCCCGGCTGGATCGCCCACGCGGACGCCTGCGCTGGTGTCGTGAGCGGGGCGGCGGCGGGCGGCGTCGCGGGCGGAGTCGCGGGTGTGGGCGTCGTGACTGGCGTCGCAGGCGGCGCCGCCGGCACGGTCGCGGCGGGCTGCGGCAGCGCGGGCGCGGCCGCGACGCGCGGCGATGGCGCGGCCGCGACACGCGGCGATGGCGCGGCGGACGCATGTGGCGCGGTTGGCAGCGACCACCAGCCGGCGGCCGCGGCGCCGAGGGCGCCGAGCGCGATCGCGAGCAGGCGCGGATCGGCGACGCGTCCCGGCCGGACGCCGGGGGCCATGCGCGCGAGATCGCCGTCGCGGTCGAGCCAGTGGTGCTTGAGCGCGCCGGCCAGGTGGAGCGCGAACAGGCCGTAAAGGACGAGGACGAGGTTGACGTGGGTGAACCGCGACCCCGCGTTCCACGCGTCGCGCGACGCGCCGGCGAGCCCGCCAAGCCCCGGCAGGTGCGGCAGCGGGATGGTGCCGTAAAGCAGAGTTGGGACGACGATGCGGCTCGTCGACACGATCGACCAGCCGCTGAGCGGCAACGCGAACAGCAGCAGGTAGAACAGCGCGTGGACAACGTGGGCGAGGCCGCGTTCCCACCCGTGTGCGCCGACCGGCGGCGGGGTCCGCACCAGCCGCCAGACGAGGCGCAGCGCGACGAGGAGCAGGACCGTGATCCCGATCGACTTGTGGAGCTGGAACACCGCGAAGCGCGCCGGCCCGTGGAGCCCCTCCATGCGGAGGCCGAGCGCGACCTCGCCGAACAGCAGCGCGGCGATCGCCCAGTGGAGGACGATGGCGACCGCCGAATAGCGCCGCGGCGGCGAACCGGTCGCGACGGTTGCCGTCGGCGGCATGGCTATCCGGCGCGCTCGAAGGCGGCGTTGATGCGCAGGTCGACGGTATCGCCCAGCGCCGGCAGCAGGGTCGTCATGCCGAAGTCCGACCGCTTGATCGTTGCCGTCGCGGTGAAGCCGACAGTCGGCTTCTTCGACAGCGGGTTGACGCCGGCGCCGACGAAGTGCGCGGCCAGCGTCACCGGCCTGGTCACGCCGTGCATCGTCAGCTGCCCGGCAATCGTCGCATTGGTCCCGCTGACGGTGACGCTCGTCGACTTGAAGGTGATCGTCGGGTACGTCGCGGCGTCGAAATAGTCGGCCTTCTTGAGGTGGACATCGAGCGCGGGAACCGTCGTGACGAGTCCGCTCAGCGGCACTTCGATCGCGACCGTCGTCGCGCCGGGCTTGGCCGGATCGAGCGTCATCGTCCCCGTCGCGCTGCCGAAGATGCCGTCGTAGACGCTGAAGCCGAGGTGGTTGATGCTCCAGCCGATCTGCGTGTGGTGCGGATCGGCGGCGTAGGTGCCGGCGGCGACGCGCGCGACGTCGGGCGCGCCCGGCGAGGGCATCGCCTGGGCCGCGGCGGGCGCGGGGGCGGCGAACGACGCGAGCAGCGGGACGGCGAGCAGGGCGGCGAGCGGATGCTTCACGCGGGTTCTCCTTGGGCGGTCGCGAGACCCCTCACTTGGGCTTGGCGATCAGGTTGGTCCACGGCGGGCTGGCCGGCGGATAGCCCTCGGTCAGCTCCTTGTAGACCGTCTGGGTGAAGGTCAGGAACATCGGGTTGGCGCCCGGCTCGGGCAGCGCCGCCTCGACCTCGGCCTGGGTCTTGTGCGCCGCGACCATCGTCTTGACCGCCGCGCGCCGTTCCGCGACGTCCCGGACCATCGCCGCGAGCTTCGCCTTGGGTACGATCGGACCGTGGCCGGGAACATAGGTATCGGCGTCGAGCGCGAGGATCGCCGTCATCGTCGCGATCCACCCCGCCGACGACCCGCCGAAGTGGATCACCGGGAAGCGGCCGGTGTTGGTCAGGACGACGTCGCCGCCGAACACGACCTTCGCTTTGGGCAGGTAGACGACGAGGTCGCCGCTGGTGTGCGCGGGCGCGACGTAGATGACCTGCAGCGGCACGCCGTCGATCGTCATCGCCTCGGTCGCCGCGATCGTGCGGTACGGCAGGTCGACGAGCTTCTTGTACGCCGCGCCGTTGAACGGAATGCCCTTGGGATCGACCGCGGCCGCGGCGATCTCGCTCACCGCATTCTCGTGCGCGAGGATCGGCGTCCCGGCCGGGTAGAAGGGCAGCCCGGCGACGTGATCGGGGTCGGGGTGGCTGACGATGATCTGGTTGATCGGCAGCGGCGTCACCGCGGCGATCGCGGCGGTTTCCCTGGCGACGTTGTCGGGCGTCATCTGCGCGTCGATGACGATGACGCCGGTCCGGCCGACGATGAAGCCGGTGTTCGACCGCCCGCCCTCGACCCAGTACGCCCCGCCGCGCAGCGCGTGGGCAGCGAGCGGCGCGGGCGCGGCGGGCGGCGCGGGCGCGGCGGGCGGCGCGGCGGCAGGACGGTCCTGCGCCGCCGCCGGGACCGCGGCGACCAGCGCCGCCAAACCGAGCAGCGACCAGGCGGTTGTCGTCATCGGCTTGGTCAACATCATCGACCCCTTAGAACTTGACCGAGACCCGGCCGCCGTAGGTCCGCGGCGCGCTCGTATAGGCGGCGACGAGGTTGAGGAAGGCGATCGGCGCGACGAGCAGACGGTCGTTCTCGATGTTGCGGACGAAGCCCGACACCGACCAGCGATCGCTCGCCGGGCCGAACGAGACCTGCGCGTTGGTCGTGAACTGCGCCGTCTGGAACTGCTCGGGCTGATAGTCGAAGTAGACGTAGCGGCCGCTGCGGTACTGGGTGCTCGCGCCGAAGACGAGCTTGTACGCGCCGAGCGGCACGACCTGTTCGGCCGACAGGTTGAACGTCAGCTTCGGTGAGTTGTACCCGGGCAACCCGCTGCAGTTGATGTCGAACAGCGCGGCATTGGCCGCGTTGGTCGACACCGCGCAGTTGGTGTACGGCTGGCCGAGCAGCTTCGACTGGTTGTAGACAAAGGTCTTGTTCTTCGCGTCGAGGTACTGGACGTCGGCCGTCAGCGTCGTCGTCGGCGTGATCAGCGCGCGCGCCTCGACCTCGGCCCCGTAGATCCGCGAGCTGCCGATGTTCTGGGTGAAGTTGCCGGCGCGGCCGACGAGATCGAAGCCGGCGTGGGCGACCTGCTGGTTGGTGTAGTCCCAGTAGAACCCTTCGAGGTTGAGCTGGAGGCGGTTGCCGAGGAAGCGGTTCTTCGAGCCCACCGTATAGGCGGTGATGTATTCGGGCTGGAACGTCTCGAACCCGACCGACGTGCTGAACCCGCCCGAGCGGAAGCCGCTCTCGACGCTGGCATAGAGCAGCGACGCCGGCGCGAGGTCGAACTCGACCGCGCCGCGGTAGGTGACCCGGCCGTTGTCGATGTGATTGTTGAAGGCGATGTCGCTGCGCGCGATGATCTCGCCCGGCGGCCCGGCGGGAACCGGCGGTGCCCCGGCGGCGGGGATCGGGAACGGCTCGGCCGACGGCGTGATCGACGCGATCGGCAGGATCGCGGTCGGGCAGGAGGCGAGGACGCACGCGGCGTTGAGCGAGGTCACCGAGGCGACGAACTGCTTGCTGTCGTGCGTGTAGCGGACGCCGCCGACGAGGCGGAGCCGGTCGGTGACGTGCCACGTCAGCCGGCCGAACGGCGCGTACGAATCGGTGTCGATGTTGTTGATGCTGGCGTTCGACGAGCTGCCGCCGGTGACGGTGCCGTTCTTCAGCCGGACCTGCTCGTTGAAGTAGAAGAAACCGACCGTGTAGTCGAACGCGCCGACCTTGCCGGCGAAGCGCGTCTCGACGCTCTCCTGAATGTCTTTCTGGTCGTTGATGATCGGGAAGGCACCGCCGGGGTTGAGGTTCTTCAGCTGGTCCCAGCGCACCGCGGGGATCACGGTCAGCACGCCGGCCCCGGTGTCCCAGTCGACCTCGCCATTGACGCCGTAGAAGTTGTTGTTCTGGAACAGCTGCGGGAACGGGTTGCGCAGGCGGCCCGCGACGCGCGTCGGCAGCGAAGTGAAGAATGCCTGGCTTGCCGGCGACAGGTTGCCGTCGGACCGCGGAATGTTGGTCGGGGTGACGACGAAGCGGTTCAGCGCGGCGTTGAACGCATAGGTGTCGAGATAGGTCAGCCCCTCGCCGACACCACCGTTGTGCGAATAGTCGGCGGCGAGCCGCGCGGTCAGCGTCGGCGTCAGCTTCTCCTTGATCTGGACGCGGACGGCATGGGACTTGTCGTCGGAGGTCCCGTCGAGGTTGTAGCCGCTGCGGTCGCTGACGACGCCGGCGACGCGGATCGCGCCGTCCTCGCCGAGCGGGACGTTGAGCGCGCCTTCGAAGACGAGGTTGTTGTAGTTGCCGTACGACAGCGTGCCGAAGCCGGAGAACTGACCGAGCTTGGGCTGCGTCGGCAGGATGTTGATCGCACCGGCCGTCGCGTTGCGGCCGTAGAGCGTGCCCTGCGGACCTTTGAGCACCTCGATCCGGTCGAGGTCGAAGAAGCTTCCCGTCGTCGCGGTGTGGCGGCCGACGTAGACGCCGTCGATGTTGAAGGCGACGGCGGGATCGCTCGTTACCGACACCGAGAAGTTGCCGACACCGCGGATGAACAGCGCGGTCGACGGGCCGACGCTTTCGATCGTCAGCGCGGGCACCAGCTGGCCGAGCAGCGGGGCGGAGACGACGCCCGCGGCGACGAGGTCCGACCCGCCGACGACGTCGATGGCAATGGCGGCGCGCTGCGAGCTTTCCACCTTGCGCTGGGCGGTGACGACGATGTCCTCGAGGCCAGTGGCCAGCGACTGCGCGTCGGCGCCGACGTCGGACGAGCTCTTCGCCTGCTGCACCGCGGTGTCGCCGGTCACCTGCGCCTGCGCGGCCCCGGCAGTCAGCCAGCAGACCATCGCCGTCGCCATCAGTCTCGTCGTTCCGGTCGGTCGCATCGTCATCACTCCCCCGCGATGCGCTCTTCCCGGCGCGTCAATATTGGTCCGGCGCCCCGAATTGAGCGGCCGTTCGCGCTATAGTAACACGAGGAAATTCGATCAACAGCGTAATCGTATATTATCATGCGTTGGCGCTTGGATGTGCCGAATTTGTCACATTCGTTCTGCGACGTCGGCGCGCCGCGTCAGCGCAGGTGCTGCTTGAAGAACGCCGCCGCCCGGGCGATCGCGGTGCGCGTCTCGGGTGCCTGCGGCAGCGACCCCTGAAAGACGTGGGGCATGCCCTCGTACAGATCGAGCACCGCCTCGTGGCCACCGCTGCGGATCGCCTGATATTCGCGGACGAAGCCGCTCAGCAGCATCTCGCGCGTCCCTCCCTGGATCAGTGTCGGCGGGAACGCCTTCGTATAGTCGCCGTAGATCGCCGAGACGTACGGGTTCTTCTGGTCCGCCGGCTCCGCATACGCGGCGGCGTTCCACGCCGAACTGGCGAGGTCGAGGACCGGATCAGCGGACGACAGGGTCCGGTAGGTGTCGCCCTGCTGGCTCGCGTCGCACGACGGCGACATCAGGTAGAGCGCCGCCGGCAGCGGCAGTCCACGGTCGCGCATCTTGAGGACCGATCCCGCCGCGATCCCGGCCCCGGCCGAGTCGCCGAACAGCCCGATCCGTGTCGCCGGCACCCCGCTGGCGAGCAGCGCCTGCCAGACGGCGAGCACCTCGTCGGTCACAGTCCGCCAGTTGCCGCGCGGCGCGTCGGTGAAGTCGACCGAGATCACCTCGTCGCCGGTCGCCGCCGCGACCAGCGCCGGCGGTCCGAGCCGCGAGTGTGCGGAAAAGCGCGTGTAGCCGCCGCCGTGGAGATAGATCAGCGCGCGGCCGTTCGGCTTGTACGCGGCCGGGCGAATGCGGACGACCGGCACGCCGCCTAGGCGGTCATCGACAACGGTCGCGCCGAGTTCGGCGACGATCGCGTTCGACGCCGGGATCATTCGCCGGTCGAGCGCCTCGCGCTGGCGGTCCCAGTCCTCGGGCGACACCGGCCGCGTCGGCGGCGGCTGCTTGGCAGCGGCGGCATAGATCGGCACGAGGGCCGCCGCCGCTGCGGGCGAGACGGTCGTCGGGATCTCGAAGCGCAGCGCCGGTTCGGCGGCGCGTACCCCCGATGCGGCGGCGGCGGCGAAGCCGAACGTCATGGCAAGTGTCAGGCGCATCGTGTCCCCCTGTCCGTCCGCGGCCCGATCGGCGCCGCCGGCATCAGTGCGCCCGCGCGCCGAAATCCTGCGTGATCTGCTTGTACTCGACGAAGTCGTCGATCGAGGCGAGGCCGCCGAGCCGCCCCGAGCCGCTGCCCTTGTGGCCGCCTTCCTCCGCCTCGACGGCGATGCTGGCCCAGTTGTTGATGCACACCAGCCCGGCGTCGAGCCGGCGCGCGACGCGGATCGGCCGGTCGACGTCGCGGCTCCACACGCTCGCGCTGAGGCCGTAGTCGCTGTCGTTGGCGAGCGCGACCGCGTCGTCCTCGGTATCGAAGACCTGGAGCGTCTGGACCGGGCCGAAGACCTCCTCGCGGACGATCGGCAGCGACGCGTCGGTCACCTCGAGCAGGGTCGGCAGGTAGAAGGCGCCGCCGGCGTGCGCCGGATCGGGCGACGGCCCGCCGCGGACGATCGGTGTCGCCCCGGCGGCGATCGCCGCGTCGACGAGCGCGTCGACGCGCCCGACCTGGGCGATGTCGATCAGCGGCCCCATCTGGCTCGCGGCGTCGGCCGACGGTCCGGCCCTGACCGCCGACAGCATCACCTTCAACCCGTCGCGGACGCGGTCGGCGATGCCGCGCTGGACGATGATGCGGCTGCCGGTCATGCAGAACTGGCCGGCGAACACCGTGCTCGACGCGGCGATCACCGGCAGGGCGGCGTCGAGGTCGGCATCGTCGAACACGACATGGGGCGTCTTGCCGCCAAGCTCGAGCCCGACGCGCTTGAGTTGCTCGCCGGCGCGGGCGGCGATGATCCGCCCGGTCGCGGTACTGCCGGTGAAGCTGATGACCGGCACGCGCGGCGAGTCGACGAGCAGCTTCGCGCCCTCGGCCCCGGTCTCGATGAAGATGTTGACCGCGCCCCGGGGGATTTCCTTGACCGACGCGATCAGGCGTGCGGCGAGCGCTGCCGTCCGCGCTGCCTGGTGCGGCATCTTGGCGACGACGGTGCAGCCGGCGGCGAGCGCGGGCGCGAGTGCGCGGATCAGCAGGTAGACCGGGCCGTTCCACGGGATGATCAGCCCGGCGACGCCGATCGGCTGGCGGATCGAGATGACCTGCTGGCCGGGGCGGGCTTCGGTCACGCGGCCGAAATTGTGCATCGCGAGGCCGGCGGCGAAGCGCAGGGCGCGCGGGACGAGCGATGCCTCGAACGTCGCCTCGCCGACCAGCTTGCCGTTCTCGGTCGCCAGCGTCGCGACGACCTCGTCGAGGTTCGCCTCATAGGCGTCGGCGAGGCGGCCGAGGGCGGTCGCGCGGAGGAACGCATCGGTCCTCCAGCCGGTCTCGACAAAGCACGCATGGGCATGGTCGATCGCCGCCGCGACCATCGCCGGAGTGGCGTCGTGGTATCGGCCGAGAACCTTGCCGGTCGCCGGGTCGATGCAGTCGCGCGGCGCGTCGCTCGCGTGCCAGTCGCCATTGATCCAGCTGCGCGCGTGATCGGTCATCGTGCCGTCCCTTTCCCAGGACCGCCGTGTACACCATCATCGTCGTGGATCAATCTGATTATCGATTATCCGGCGAGGAACAGCTCGGCGGCGGCGTCGACGATCGCCTCGCTGTCGAGCCGGTAGGCGCGGTACAGGTCGGGCAGCGTGCCCGTCTGGCCGAAGCGGTCGACGCCGAGCGCTGCGACGCGCATGCCGCGCACCCCGCCGAGCCACGACAGCGTCGACGGCGACCCGTCGATGATCGTCACCAGTCCGGCCGCGGGGCTCAGCGGCGCGAGCAGGGCCTCGGCATGGCTCGTCGCGGTGCCCTTGCCTGTCCAGCGCGACGCCTGCGCCGCGGTCCAGCCGCGGTGGAGCAGGTCGGGCGACGTGACGTTGAGGACGCCGAGTCCGGGCACGTCCTCGGCGAGCGCGTCGGCGGCGGCGAGCACCTCGGGCACGATCGCGCCGGTGAAGACGAGCGCCGCGCCCGAGCCGGCGCGCGGCCGGCGGAGCCAGTAGCCGCCCCTGAGCGCGTCCGCCTCCCACGTGGCGTCGGGCCGGGCGATCTGGTCGATGACCCGCGTCGTCAGCCGCAGGTAGACCGATCCGCCGTCGTCGGCCTGCAGGTGGCGGAAGGCGTGGCCCATGATCAGCGCGAGCTCGTCGGCGAACGCCGGCTCGAAGTAGGTCAGCCCGGGCTGGCCCATGCCGATCAGCGGCGAGTTGATCGACTGGTGCGCCCCGCCCTCGGGCCCGAGCGTCAGCCCCGACGGCGTCGCGACGAGCAGGAAGCGCGCGTCCTGATAGCAGCCATAGTTGAGCGCATCGAGGCCGCGCGCGATGAACGGGTCGTAGACCGTCCCGATCGGCAGCAGCCGCGAGCCGAACAGCGGCGCGGCGAGCCCGAGCGCGGTCAGCGCGAGGAACAGGTTGTGTTCGGCGATGCCGAGCTCGAGGTGCTGGCCCGCGCCGTGCCCCGACCACTTCTGCGCCGACGGGATCTTGGCCGCGTGGAACACGTCCGTCATGTCCGACCGGCGGAACAATCCGCGCTGGTTGACGAACGCGCCGAGGTTGGTCGACACGGTAACGTCGGGCGAGGTCGTGACGATGCGGTCGGCGACGCCGCGCGCGACCGGGTCGGTCGACTTGGCGAGGTCGAGCAGGATCCGCCCGAACGCCGCCTGCGTCGACTGCTCGGCCCCGTCGGGGACGGCGAGGCGGTCGGGGACGGCAATGTGGGGCGCGGTCGGCTCGGCGGCGCGGCGCGCGATCGGCGAGGCGGCGACGAA
The DNA here is from genome assembly GCA_963790285.1 of uncultured Alphaproteobacteria bacterium. Taxonomy (GTDB): domain Bacteria; phylum Pseudomonadota; class Alphaproteobacteria; order Sphingomonadales; family Sphingomonadaceae; genus Polymorphobacter_B. The sequence goes on along the minus strand of CAWBNV010000002.1, from coordinate 791,803 downwards.
CGCCGCCATCGCGCTCGCCGCATTGTCGCCGAGCCCGGCGAACGGCTCCCACTCGTGCCCCTCGGCGATGCCCATCGTCGTCCGCAGCCCGGCGATCTGGCCGGGGTTCATGAGGCCGGCGTGGTTGTCCTTGTGCCCGGCGAACGGCAGGCCGAAGCCCTTGATCGTATAGGCGATGAACATCGTCGGGCGGTCGTCGTCGGCGGCGGCGAACGCCTCGATCAGCGTCGCGATGCAGTGCCCGCCGAGGTTGGTCATCAGGTCGGCGAGCGCCGCGTCGTCGTAGGCGGCGAGCAGCTTGGCGACGCTCGGCTTCGCCCCGATGTCGGCCATCAGTCGCGCCCGCCACGCCGCCCCGCCCTGGTAGGTCAGCGCGGCGAAGTCGACGTTGGGGCAGGCGTCGATCCATTCGCGCAGCGCGGTGCCGCCCGGCCGGGCGAACGCCGCCTGCTGCTTCTTGCCGTACTTGAGCGTCAGGACGCGCCAGCCGCACGTCTCGAAGATGTCGTCGAAGCGGCGGAACATGCGGTCGGCGGTGGTGTGGTCGAGCGACTGGCGGTTGTAGTCGACGATCCACCAGCAATTGCGGACGTCGTGCTTGTAGCCTTCGATCAGCGCCTCGTAGATGTTGCCCTCGTCGAGCTCGGCGTCGCCCATCAGCGCGATCATGCGCCCGGTGTCGGCGGGCGCGAGGCCGCCGTGGGCGACGAGGTAGTCCTGCACCAGCGACGCGAACAGCGTGACCGCGACCCCCAGCCCGACGCTGCCGGTCGAGAAATCGACCGGGATGCGGTCCTTCGTCCGGCTCGGGTACGACTGCGCGCCGCCGAAGCCGCGGAAGCGTTCGAGCATGTCGCGCGACTGCGTGCCGAGCAGATAATGGATCGCGTGGAGCACTGGCCCCGCGTGCGGCTTGACCGCGACCTTGTCGTGCGGCCCGAGCGCATGGAAATACAGCACCGCCATGATCGCCGTGATCGACGCGCACGACGCCTGGTGCCCGCCGACCTTCAGCCCGTCGGGCGAGTCGCGCAGGTGGTTGGCGTTGTGGATGGTCCACGCCGACAGCCAGCGCAGCCGCGCCTCGACGCCTTCGAGCATGGCGACGGTCGCGGGGTCGCTCGTGGCGGTGGCGGGGGCGAGAGCGGTGGCCATGGCGCGATCCTGGGCAAAGAGTGCGTCTCTACCGCGGCCGGGCGGCGCGACGCGACGGCTAATCGGTGCGGGAGATACCGCGACCGTATCGCTCGCCCACTGCGGATCGCCACGCCGGCGGATCACGCGCCGGTATCACCGCTGCCGAACTGTCATCGTGCGCCGGGCCGCCGACGCGGGTATGGCCGACGCCAACTACAGAGCCGTATCCGGGGAGTTCGTCATGGCCACCACCTTCGCCGATCCCGCGCCGCCGCGCGCTGCCGCGTCGCCGATGGTGTCGCCGGCGCGGCTCGCCCACTTCGTCTACCGCACGTCGCGGTTCGAGGAGATGGTCGCGTGGTACGCCTTCGTCCTCAACGCAAAACCCGCATTCAAGAACGAGGGGATCGCCTTCCTCGCCTATGACGACGAGCACCACCGCGTCGCCTTCCTCAACCAGCCCGGCCTCGCCGACCGGCCGCAGGGCACGGCCGAGGTCAACCACGTCGCCTTCACCTACGACCGGCTGGGCGACCTCCTCGACAACCACGACCGCCTGCGCGACGCCGGCATCTTGCCCGTGCTGACGATCAACCACGGCCCGACGACGTCGTTCTACTACGCCGACCCCGACGGCCACCGCATCGAATGCCAGGTCGACAATTACCCGACCGTCGAGGAAGCGGGCGAGTTCTTCTTTTCGGATGCGTTCGCGGTCAATCCGATCGGCGTCGACATCGACCCCGACGACCTGCGCCGCCGTCTCGCCGCCGGCGAGGACGAGGCGAGCGTCAAGCTGCGCCCGCCGAGCGGCCCGCGCGACGTCACCGACCTCGGCGGCATCGGTTAGGGGATTGTGCGTCGAGGTCCGGCACCGGGCCACGCCCCCGCCCGGCCACCCGACAGGATGCTCATGGGGTGGCCGGGCGGGGGCGTGGGCCGATGCCGGCTTACCCGAACAAGAGCCCCTCAGAACGGATACATCCCCGGACCGGTGCTGACCGTCGTCAGCCGCAGTTCGGTGAAGTCCTCGACCGAGTAGAGGCCCGAGCGGCCCCAGCCCGAATCCTTGACCCCGCCGACCGGCAGCGACGCCTCGCTCGCCATCGTCGGCGCGTTGATGTGGACGATGCCGGTGTCGAACCGCTGCGCCATCGACAGACCGCGGGCGTGGTCGCGGGTGAAGATCGCCGCCGACAGCCCGTACGGCGTGTCCTGCGCCTTGACGAGCGCGGCCTCGGCGTCGTCGAACGCCTCGATGACGAGGAGCGGGCCGAAGGTCTCGTCGCGTCCGGTCGTGCAGACCGCGTCGGGCGGGACATCGGTCAGGATCGTCGGCGCGACGATCGCCCCGTCGACGGTATTGCCGGTGACCACCGTCGCGCCACGGTCGACGGCGTCCTTGATGCTCGCCATCGTGCTCGTCACCGCTTTGGCGTTGATCAGCGGGCCGATGATGACGCTCGGGTCGGTCGGGTCGCCGCGCTTGAGCGTGGCGGCCCGCGCCGCCAGCTGCGCGACGAAATCGTCGTGGACGCCGCGCGCGACATAGACCTTGCGCGTGTTCATGCACACCTGGCCCTGGTGGATGAAGGCGCCAAAGATCACCGCCTTGACGGCTTCGGTCAGGTCGGCGTCGTCGAGGATGATCATCGGGTTGTAGCCGCCGAGCTCCATCACCATCCGCTTCAGCCCCTGCGCCGCGCGCGCGCCGAGCACCCGCGCCGTGCGGTCCGAGCCGGTGAAGTTGATGCAGCGGACGGCGGGATGTTCGAAGAAGACGTCGGCGACCGCGGCCGCGGCTCCGGGCGCGTGGGTGACGACGTTGAACGTCCCCGCCGGGAAGCCCGCTTCATCGAGGATCTCGGCGTGGAACAGCCCGGCCGAGATCGGCGCCTCCTCCGACGGCTTGATCACGGTGGTGTTGCCGAACGCCATCGGCAGCAGGAACGTCCGCCACGCGAGGTAGAAGGCCCCGTTCCACGGCGTGAAGCCGGCGACGACGCCGAGCGGCTTGCGCGCGACCAGCGCGGTCCGGCCGGGGACGTCGCTCTTCATCATGTCGCCGAACGGCAGATAGCCCCACGACGCCGCCTGCCGCAGCATCGCCGCCGACAGCTTGACCTGGAAGGCGGCGAAGGCACGGCTCGCGCCGCCTTCGCGCGCCATGATGCTGACCGCATCCTCCAGACGCCGCTCGGTGATGTCGGCCGCTTTCAGGAACAGGCGCTGCCGCTCGCCCGGCCCGGTCGCGCTCCACGCCGGAAAGGCGCGCGCGGCGGCGGCAACGGCGGCCTCGGCTTCGGCGCGGCCACCCGCGGCGACCTCGGCGACGAGGCTGCCGTCGAGCGGGTTGGTGTCGGCGAAGGTGGCGTCGCCGCCGGTCCACGCGCCGTCGATGAAGTGCTGCGTGCGGCGGACGCCGGCAGTGATCGCGGTCATCTCGTTCATGCGGGATCCCCCTGGCCGGTCGTGTCCGCACTGGACATCGTTCGGCTACCTTTCTAATCTCGGCCGAGGTCGATGACAAGGGGAATGGGGATGGGACCGGCGATCACGCTGCCGCGGCTGGTGTTCGGCGCGGGGGCGCTGACGCGGCTCGGCGACGAGCTGGCGCTGCTCGACATCGCGCGGCCGTTCCTGATCAGCGACGCCGGGCTGGCGCGCGCCGGGATCGTCGCGCGGGTGCCAGGGATGGCTGCACACTTCCTCGACGTGCCCGAGAACCCGGTCGCCGCGGGAGTCGATGCGGCGACGGCGGCGTACCGCGCGGCAGGGTGCGACGGGATCGTCGCGCTCGGCGGCGGCTCGGTCCTCGACACCGCCAAGATGGTCGCCGCGCTCGGGCCGACCGACGCGACGGCGCTCGACCTGATTGGCCGCTACGACCGGATCACCCGCGTCGCGCCGCTGGTGGCGATCCCGACGACGGTCGGCACCGGCAGCGACAGCTCGCCCGTCGCCGCCGTCCACCGCGATCCCCACGGTCCGGCGATCGGCACGCGCGGCCCGCTGATGGTGCCGCGCGTCGCCATCCTCGACCCCGACCTCGTCCGCTCGCTGCCGCCGCGCCTGATCGCCGCGACGGCGATCGACGCGCTGTCGCACTGCATCGAGGGGTTCTTCTGCGATCCGCCCAACCCGATCGTCGACGCCCTGGCGCTCGACGGCATCGCGCGCGTGTTCGCCGACGTCGAGGCGGCGCTGCTGCCCGCCGGCGACGCGGCGCGGGCGTCGCTGATGGCGGCGGCGTTTGCCGGCGGCGCGGCGATCCACAAGGGGCTCGGCCCGGCGCACGCGATCGCGACCAGCGTTCCCGCCGAGGCGCATCACGGCACTTTGATCGGCGTCGCCCTGCCGCACACGACGCGGCTGCTGGCGCGCGAGGTGCCCGGCAAGGCGGCGGCGATCGCGGCGGTGCTCGGCGTGCCGGCCGCCGGCATCGGCGACGCGATCGCCGCCCTGATCGCGCGCCTCGGCCTGCCGGCGACGCTCGCCGCCGCGGGCAGCAGCGCGCCGCCGCTCGACGCGATGCTCGCCAGCCCGTTCAACCGGACCAGCCCCTACGCGCCAACCGCCGACGAATACCGCACGCTCGTCGCCACCATCGGATGACCGCGCCGCACGCGACGTGGCGGTCGACCAACCTCGGCGCGCGGCTGTTCGCGGCGTCGGGGCGGGTGATCGCGGTCAAGCTCGCCGCCGTTCACGCCGCCGGCTTCGCCGACATGACCGCGGCGCAGCTGGCGCTGTTCCACGTCCTCGACCCCGGCGGCACGCGGCTGACCACGCTGGCGACGCGCGCGCGGCTGAGCAAGGCGAGCATGGCCGAGCTGGTCGACCGCGCCGACGCCGGCGGCCTCGTCGTGCGGCGCGTCGATCCCGCCGACGCGCGCGGTCGGATCGTCAAGCCGACCGCAGCGGGCGACGCGCTTCTCGCGGCGCTGGCGGTGGGGATCGCCGCTGCCGAGGCCGACGCGGTCGCCGCGGTCGGCGCGGCGGCGATGGCGCGGTCGCGCGCGGCCCTCGCCGGCTACATCGCGGCCGGGTCAGCGGACGCAAACCACGAGGACACGTCTAATCTCGGACGGCTGTTCGCGCTTGCCGCCGCGCACTTCACCGGCGCGGTCGCCGCGGCGGTCGCGGCGCAGGGGTTCGCGGTGACGCCGGCGCTGCTCGGCATGGCCCGCCACCTCGACCTCGGCGGCGGCCGGCTGACCGATCTCGCCGCCGCCGCGCGCATGACCAAGCCGGCGATGCGCGAGCTCGTCGACCGCGCCGAGGCGCTGGGCTTCGTCGCCCGCCACGCCGACCCCGCCGACGGTCGCGCGCGGCGGATCGCCTTCACGCCCCACGGGCTCGCGCTGCTCGATGCGGCCCGCACCGCGATCATCGCTGCCGAGGCCGCGTTCGCCACAACCGTCGGCCCCGCCGTCGCGGCCGACGTTGCGCGCTCGCTCGAACGCTTCGCCGCCACCGCCGCCCGCGCCGCCGCCTGACGGTCCGCCGGCCGCGGCGGCGGCGATCGTTTCGGCGACCGATGCCGCTCGCCTATCGTCGACCGTCGTTTGCCATCGTGCGCACCGCCCTCCGCCGCGCCACAGCGGCGTCATCACGAATCCGGACGAACAGATCCGGTCCACAGCGGGGAGACGGCGATGCACGTTCGGCTGATTGCGACGACGTTCGGGCTGGCGCTGGTCGCCGCCACCGCTTCCGCCCAGACTGCCCCCGACGCGACCGCCCCGACCGGCACGCCGTCGGGCGAGGTCGCCGGCCCCGACACCGGCGAGATCATCGTCACCGCGCAGAAGCGCGCCGAGAACCTGCAGAAGGTGCCGATCGTCATCACCGCGGTCAGCGGCGCGCAGCTGACCACCGCCGGCGTCACCCAGCTGACCAGCCTCGGCACGCTCGTGCCCGGCCTCAACACGCGGACCACGGCGGGGTCGTACAACCCGGCGATCCGCGGCGTCAGCACCTCGTCGAACGTCGTCGAGAACCCGGTCGCGCTGTACATCGACGGCGTCTACCTGCCGCAGCAGCGCGAGGGCGCGCGCGAGCTGCCCGACGTCGAGCAGGTCGCGGTGCTCAAGGGCCCGCAGGGAACGCTGTTCGGGCGGAACGCCACCGGCGGCGTCATCCAGATCACGACGCGCAAGCCGACGCAGGACTTCCACTTCCAGGCGACCGCCGGCATCGACAACTATGCGACGCTGCGCGGCGGCGTGTTCGTGTCGGGCGGTATCGCCCCGACGCTGACCGGGAGTTTTTCCGCCGATATCGCCAGCCAGCAGAACGGCTATGGCACCAACCTGACGACCGGCAACGACACCTTCCGCCTGCTCCATTCGCTGTCGCTGCGCGGCAAGCTGCTGTGGGCTCCCGACAGCCGCACCGACATCACGCTGATCGGCGACTACCTCGACCGCAAGGACCGCGCCTACAGCTTCATCCCTTATGCCGGGACGAGCTTCGTCAACCCGCTGCCCGGGCCGCTGCCGAGCGTGTTCGACACCTATTCGGCGGTCGACCCCTACACCGCCTTCCGCGGCGGCGGCGTCAGCCTCGAGGTCGATCGCGACCTCGGCTTTGCCAAGTTCGTCTCGATCACCTCGTACCGCGAGGGCGACACCAGCTACATCTTCGAGGACGAGCCGACCGGCCGCCCGACCTTCACCGTGGGGATCAATTCGGGCAACGGCCCGAACAAGGACTTCACGCAGGAGGTCCAGCTGATCTCGAAGGGCAGCAGCCGCCTGACCTATACCGCCGGCGTCTTCTATTTCTACAACCGCTACAGCAATCAGCCGATCACGCGGAACTTCTACCCGGCCTTCTATGGGACACCGTTCGGTCCGCCGACCGCGAACCAGTTCACCCAGACCTTCGGGTCGGAGAAGACGCAGTCGGTCGCGCCGTACCTCCAGCTCGCCTACGAGGTCTTCGACGACACGCACCTGACGGTCGGCGGCCGCTACACCTACGAGCGGCGCGCACTCGAAGGCTCGACCTTCCTGTCGCGCTACAACGGCACGACGACGACGATCCCGAGTACGCTCCCGCCGCTCGTCATCCAGAAGCCGACCTACCGGATCGCGCTCGACCACCAGTTCACGCCCGACGTCCTCGGTTATGTCTCTTACAACCGCGGCATCAAGTCGGGCGGGTTCAACATCCTCAACCTCGCCAACCCGTCGTACGCGCCCGAGCAGCTCGATGCCTACGAGGCGGGGGTGAAGACGCAGCTCTTCGACCGCCGGTTGCGGCTCAACGCCGGCGGCTTCTACTACGATTACAATAATCTGCAGGTGATCCAGTTCGTCAATCTGGCGCAGACGATCGTCAACGGGGCCAAGGCGCGGATCTACGGGGTCGATGTCGACTTCACCGCCAGGGTCACCGACCAGTTCACACTGTCGGGCGGGCTCGAGGCGCTCCACGCCAACTTCACGAGCTACAACAACGCGGTCGGCAGCCTCCCCAAGGCCGGCGGCGGCGCGACGCTGGTCGCGGTCAACGCGACCGGCAACCGCGTGCCGCTGAGCCAGGAGTTCACCGGTACCCTCGCCGCCGACTACGACCAGCCGGTGTCGTTCGGCACGCTGCACTATAACCTGACGGCGAACTACAACGGTGACTACACCTTCGAGCCCGACGGCTTCCTGCGCCAGGGCGCGTACACGCTGGTCAACGCGTCGGTGACGTGGAAATCGAAGAGCGACCGGCTGTCGGTCAGCGTCTGGGGGCGCAACCTCGCCGACGAGCACATCCTCAACAATGCGAGCAGCCAGGCGGTCGGCTATCCGGTCTCGTACGGCCAGTCGCCAAGAACCTTTGGCATCACGGCCAAAGTCGCGTATTGAATCGTATATGATCGACCTTCTTCTCTACCATTTCCCCGGTGCCTGCTCGCAGGTCGCGGTCTGCGCGCTTGAAATGGCGGGGCTGCCGTACCGCACCGAACTGGTCGATCTCGCCAAGGGGGGGCAGCTCGAGCCCGGCTATCTCGCGGTGTCGCCGCTCGGCAAGGTGCCGATGCTGCTCGTCGACGGGGTCCCACTGGCCGAAAACGCGGCGATCCTGACCTTCATCGCCGCGAGCGCGCCGCACGCCGGCATCTTCCCCGCCGACCCGACCCCGTTCATGGCCGCCGAGGCGGTCGGCGGCATGAGCTTCTGCGGCGGCACGCTCCACCCGCAGGTCCGCGGCCTCGCCAATCCGGCGCGCCTGAGCACGGGCGACCCCGACGGCGTCCGCGCCCAATCGCGCATCCTGCTCAAGAAGTCGCTCGGCTATGCCGACGCGCGCCTCGCCGACCGCGGCTGGTGGCTGGGCACGGTGTCGATCGTCGACGTCTACCTCGACTGGGCGGCGAGCGTCGCCCGTCGCAACGGGTTCGACGGCCCCTACCCGCAGCTCGACGCGCTCGCCGGCCGGCTGCGCGAAGCATTGCCGGCGTTCGTCGCCATGGAGGCGAAGAACGCCGCGGCGCGGGCGACGCTCGGCATGGTGCCGGCATGAACGCACCGGTCGCGACCGAATTGGGCGCGCTCCCGCCGGCCGACTTCCGGGCCCGCCTGCTCGCGTCACCGATGACGGGCTTTCAGCTGCGCGCCCTCGTGATCGTCGCCGTCCTCAACGTGCTCGACGGCTTCGACGTCTTTTCGATCACCTTCGCCGCCCCGGCGATCGTGCGCGAGTACCACATCGCCAAGGACGCGTTGGGCTTCGTCTTCGCCGCCGGGCTGATCGGCATGGCGCTCGGCTCGCTGTTCCTGTCGCCGCTCGCCGACGTCTACGGCCGCCGCCGGGTCCTGGTCGGCGCGCTGGTCGCACTGATCGGCGGCACGGCGTGGACCGCAGTTACGACGACCTTGCCGGGGCTGGCCGCGTCGCGCGTCCTGACCGGGCTCGGCATCGGCGCGATGGTGTCGGTGATCAACCCGCTGTTCGCCGAATACGCCAACGCGCGGCGGCGCGACACGGCGGTGGCGATCTGCAACCTCGGCTTCCCGATCGGCGGTGTGGTCGGCGGCCTAGCCGCGGCGGCGATCCTGCCGACCCACGGCTGGCGCGCGATCTTCGTCGTCGCCTGCATCCTCGCCGTGGTCCTGCTCGGCGTCGTCCTCGCCGCGCTGCCCGAGCCGCTGACCGGGCTGCTCGCGCGGCCGGGTCCGGCGACGCTGGCGCGGGTCAACGCCTTCCTCGCCCGCTGCGGCCAGCCGGCGCTCGCCGCGCTGCCGCCGCACGTCGCGCGCGGCAAGCGCGCCTTCGCCGCGCTGCTCACCCCGGCGGCGCGCGTGACGACGCTGCGCATCGCGGCGATCTTCTTCCTGTACGTGATGAGCGTCTTCTACATCCAGAGCTGGGTGCCGACCCTCGTCGCGGAAGCGGGCTATCCGCCGGCGACCGCGGCCGGGGTGTCGGTCGTCCTCAACCTCAGCGGCGTGATCGGCGGCCTCGTCTTCGGCCTCCTCGTCCCGCGCGTCGGGCTGAAGCCGGTCGTCGTTTTTGCGCTGCTTCTGACCGCGACCGGCATCGTCCTGTTCGGCGTTGTCCCGCCGGAAATCGGCGCGCTCCGGGCGATGGCGGCGATCGCCGGCGTCGCGACGATCGGCGGCATGACCAACCTCTACGCCGTCGTCTCGCGCAGCTTTCCTGCCGCCGCGCGCGCATCGGGGACCGGCTTCGTCATCGGCCTCGGCCGCTTCGGCAGCGCGCTCGGCCCGGCGCTCGCCGGCATCCTGCTTGCCCGCGGCTTCGTCCGCGCCGAGGTGTCGTGGGCTCTCGCCGCCCCGGCGGTCGTCGCGGCGCTGATCCTGTGGCGGGCACGCCTGCGCGACATGGACGCCGACTGAGGCGGCGCCGCTTTGCCACGGACGGCCCGATCGATGTACTGATACCCTGAAGGTATCGGAGGCGTCGTGAAGCTCAGCCACCTGCGCGATGTTCTGACCGTCGCCGAGCACGGCAGCCTGCGGGCGGCCGGCCGGCATCTCGGCATCGCGCAGCCGGCGATCACGCGCAGCATCCGTGAGATCGAGCACGAGCTCGGGGTGCCGCTGTTCGACCGGCACGCCAAGGGTGTCCGGCTGACGAGCATGGGCGAGGTCTTCGTGCGCCGCGCGAAAACGGTCGAATCGGAGCTGCGCCGCGCCCGTGAGGAGATCGGCCAGCTCAAGGGCGCAGCGACCGGGCAGGTCTCGGTCGCGCTGTCGACCGCATCGAGCATCGCGTTGATGCCGCGGATCATGCCGACCTTCCGCCGGCGCTATCCCGACGCGCTGGTCAAGATCAGCGAAAGCTTCTTCCACGCCGCCGAATCGGACATCCTCGACGGGCGCACCGACTTCTATGTCGGTCCACTCGACCCCGCCGCGTCGGGGTCCAAGTTCGCGATCGAGAAGCTGTACGACAATGGCCGCTGGGTCATGGGCCGCGTCGGCCATCCGCTCGCGAACGCGACCTCGCTCGCCGACCTCGCCGATGCGCGCTGGGTCAGCCCGACCCTGTCGACGCTCAACAGCGACGAGGCGATGCGCTACAGCGACATCGACCTCGACGATATCTTCGCGCGGTTCGGCCTGCCCGGGCCGCGGATCACCGTCCATGCCCGCTCGGCACTGGTGGTCATGCTCGCCGTAATCGATTCGGACCTGCTCACCGTGCTGCCGCAACAATGGCTCGACTTTCCCGCGACCGCGGGACGCGTGGTCGCCTTCACCGCCATCCCGCCGCTGCCCGCGCCGACGATCTGCATCGCGCGACGCCTCGACGTGCCGCTGACGCCGATGGCCGAGTATCTCTACGACCTCGTCCACCGCGCCGGAGCGAGTCTGTCAGCCCGCTAGCGCCGCGTACGTCGACGGTGCCGCGCCATGGCCGGTGACGACATCGAGCACGCCCGCCGTCCAGCGTGCCCCGCGCCAGGCGACATGCTGGTCGGGCCGGATCAGCGCCAGCGCGGCGCCGTACAGATCGCGCAGGCCGGCGTCGGGCAGCACGACAACGGTCAGCGGCACCCCCGCGGCGCGCGCCTCGGCCGTCGCCGCAGCGGTGTCGATGCCGGCGTCGAGCACCAGCAGGGTGAAGCCGGGCCCGAAGCGGTCGTACAGCGAGCGCCCGTCGGCCAGCCAGCGATGCGGCGCGAGGCAGCCGGGGATCGCCGCGGGCACATAGTCGCGTCGCCGCTGCCAGTCGCGCATGGTGCCATCGTCGACCACGATCGACGAGGTCAGGTAACAATAGCCGAGGATGACGCCGAGGGCGAAGAACTCGGCCGCCTTGTGCTCGGCGATGAAGGCGCCGGCGGCGGCGCGCGCCGCGGCTCCGTCGGCAGTGTCGTCGGCGAGCCCCGGACGCAGCAGGGTCGACGGGATCAGGGCATGGTTCGCCTCCGCCTCGTCCATGACATAGTCGTGGACGAAGCGCCGCTCGCCTTCATAGCTGTCGAGCAGCGCCGGGCCGCCCCAGCCGTCGAGGACCGCGGCCAGCTTCCAGCCGAGGTCGACCCCGTCGGCAAGGCCCATGTTCATGCCGAAGCCGCCGAACGGCGGGTGGAGATGGCACGCGTCGCCGATCAGGAAGACGCGGCCCTGCCGATAGCGGTCGGCGAGCAGGCGGCTGGCGACCCAGATATCGGAACTCAGGATCTCGTATGGCAGGTCGATGCCCGTCGACTGGCGGATCAGGTCGAGGATCTGCGCATTGGAGAAGGTGACGCCGTCGGGCACGCCGGTCGGCATGAAGTACCACAGGTCGGGCGTGTCCATCGGCCCGATCAGGCTCGGGGCGTCGCTGTTCAGCTGCCAGTACATGATCCCCGGGCCGTGGGGATGCGCCTCGGCGAGCCCGGGGGCGCTGAAGATCGTGTTGTAGTTGCGCGACAGGCCGTAACGTCCCTCCATCTTCGCGCCGATCGCCTCGCGCACCGCGCTGCGCGCGCCGTCCGCGCCGACGAGATAGTCGACCGTCAGCGTGCGATGGGTGCCGCTGGCGTGGTCGAGGACCGTGACCGTCACGTCGTCGTCGGTCTGGATGCAGGAGACGAATTCCTGACCATATTCGATGGCGACCCCGGCCCGCGACCGCGCATGGTCCTGGAGCACGCCCTCGAGCTTGTACTGCGGAATCCACTGCGAGTGTTCGGAGTAGCGCTCGTCTCGCGCCGGCGCGCAGGCGAGCGCGTTCTCGAAGCGGTGGATCAGCTTGCCCGCAAGGCTGGTGACGAAGAAGACGTCCGACGGATAGTCGACGCCGAACGGCGACGCCGCGGCCAACGTCCCGGCAATGCCCCAGCGGCGCAGGTGCTCGCGCGTGCGGACGTTGGTCGTCTTGGCGCGGGGGGCATGGCCGGCCCGCACGCCGCGCTCCAGCACGACGCACGCGATGCCGCGGTGCCCGAGTTCGATCGCCAGCGCGAGCCCGGCGGGGCCGCTGCCGATGATGGCGACGCGTGGCTGGTGCGGCACGGACCTCTCCCCGAATGGTCGCGTCGTACGGCGGGTGGGCCGCCGATACAGGATGGCAGATGCCGACCGGCGATGCGACTGCAGCATCGCCGACGCGCATTTGCCTGCTTGTCGCGGATCGCGCGGCAGCGTTAGGCAGCATCAGGCAGCCGCCTGCTGCGGGGAGAGACGATGCGACTGGTCAGGTATTCCGTGGAGGGCGCACCGCGCGTCGGGTTGGTCGCTGGTGACCAGATCGTCGACGTCGCCGCCCGGCTGCCGGAGTTCGCCACGATGGCCGCGGTCATCGCCGCCGGCAAGGCGGGGCTGGATCGCATCGCCACCGCCTGCGCCGATGCCGCGCCGGCCGTCGCGCTGGCCGACGCGCACCTGCTCGCCCCGGTCGAGCGTCCAGGCAAGTATCTCGCCATCGGGATGAACTATGCCAAGCACCTCGAAGAGGCCGACAAGCTCGGCGTCGCGCGGTCGAAGCACCAGACATGGTTCAACAAGCAGACGACGTGCATCACCGGACCGTACGACGCGATCGAGACCGGCGTCACCGAGAAGCTCGACTACGAGTGCGAGCTCGGGCTGGTCATCGGGACGGCCGCCAAGGGGGTGACGGCGACCGACGCGCTCGCCCATGTCTTCGGCTATTTCGTCGCGAACGATGTGTCCGCACGCGACTGGCAGTTCCACACGCCGACCTTCACGATGGGCAAGTCGTTCGACACGCATGGTCCCATCGGCCCGTGGATCGTCACCGCCGACGAGGTGCCCGACCCGCAGGACCTCGCGCTGCGCTGCTTCGTCAACGGCGAGGAACGCCAGTCGAGCCACACGTCGCAGATGATCCACCGCATCGACAAGCAGATCGAATATCTGTCGACCGCCTTCACCCTCGAGCCCGGCGACCTGATCGCGACCGGTACTCCCGAGGGCGTCGGCGTCGGCCGCGAGCCGCCCGTGTTCCTGCAGCCCGGCGACGTCGTCCGCTGCGAGATCGGCGGCATCGGCGCGATCGAGAACCGAGTGAAGGGATAAGCCATGGCGGTCACCGGTCCCCTCTCGTTCACGCTCGAGGTTCCCGACCTCGCCGTCGGGGTGAAGTTCTACACCGACGCCGGCCTCGTCGCCGCGGTCGACGGCCAGACGGCGCGCTTCCGCTGCGCCGGGCAGGACCGCGATTCGATCGTCCTGCTCGGCGGTGCGCCCAAGAAGCGCCTCCACCACATCGCGCTGCGCGTCGACAGCATCGCCGGCATGGCCGACGACGTCACCCGGTCCGGAGGGCGGGTCGTCGCCGCGCCGGCGGGGTTCAGCGAGGCGGGCCTGTGGGTGACCGACCCGCACGGTATGCTGATCCACCTCGCCGAGCACGGCGGCGATGCCGACCTCGAATCGGCGACGCCGTTCGAGATCAACGCGCCGGGCCGGCTGGTGCGCAAGTCGCGCTCGGCGATGCTGCCGCGTGCGTCCTATCCGCCGGCGACGCCGCGCCGGCTCGGCCATATCCTCGTCTTCACGCCCGACGTGCTGGCGAGCATCGCCTTCATGGAGGCGGGCCTCGGCATGGGGCTGGCCGACCGGGCGCAGGACATCGTCGCCTTCACCTGCGCCAAGAAGAACAGCGATCACCACGTCGTCGCCTTCGCCAAGGCACCGGGCATCGGCTTCCACCACGGCAGCTTCATGGTCGGCGATCCCGACGAGGTCGGGCGCGGGGGTCGGGCGCTGCTCGACAAGGCGGGTCGCGGCGACTGGGGGTTCGGCCGCCACACGATCGGGTCGAACTTCTTCCACTATATCCAGGATCCGTGGGGGAGCTGGTTCGAATATTATTCGGACATGGACCACATCGAGGACCACGACCTGTGGACCCCGACGGTCTACTCGATGGAGGACAGCCTCGCGAACTGGGGCCCACCGGTGCCCCACGACTTCGTCCACAATTACGAAACCGACCCCGCCGGCTTCATGCCCGCGGCTGTCGCAGCCTGACCGCCGCCGATACCGGCGGAGCATCGACACGCTACAAAATCCATCGCGGCGGATCGCTCGCGTGATCTATTACCGGCGCAATAAATAGTTCCGGGGGAAGATCGATGCGTCGTCAACTGCTTGCCTCCGCGCTCGTCGCAGCGCTGCCCGCAACCGCTGTCGCGCAGGTCGAAACGACGACCGGCCCGGCCCCTTCGTCGGCCGTCGCCGCCGCGCCGGACACCAGCGGCCTCGGCGAGATCATCGTCACCGCGCAGCGCCGCGCCGAGAGTTCGCAGCGCGCCGGTATCCCGCTCAACGTGCTCCAGGGGTCGGCGCTGCTCCAGTCGGGCATCACGACCGCCGACCGGCTGAACAACCTCGCGCCGGCGCTGTCGATCGAGCCGACCAGCACCGGTAACCTGATCTTCATCCGTGGCGTCGGCAACTTCACCGTCGTGCCGTCGAGCGATCCCGCCGTCGCCTTCAACTATGACGGCGTCTATGTCGGGCGGCCGACCTCGACGACCGGCGTCTTCTACGACCTCGATCGCGTCGAGATCCTTAAAGGTCCGCAGGGCATCCTCTACGGGCGCAACGCGACCGGCGGCGCGATCAACGTCCTGCCCGCACAGCCCAAGATCGGCCAGCTCGGCGGCTATGCGTCGGTCACGGTCGGCAACTACAGCACCGTCAACGCCGAGGGCGCGATCAATCTTCCGATCGGCGACACCGGAGCCTTCCGCCTGTCGGCCAGCCGATCGGCGCACGACGGCTATCTGTCGGACGGCACGTCGGACGAAAGCACCTATGCCTTCCGTGCCCAGCTCAAGGCCGAGCTGACGCCCGCGCTGACGGTCCGCGTCGCGGGCGACTTCGCGCACAACGGCGGGCTGGGCAGCGGCATCGACTATGAGGGCCGTTATGCCGGCAGCGTCGCCAACTACCTGCCGTCGGGCCTGCCGCTCGGGACGGGGGTCAACACCGCGGCGGCACAGGCGTATCGGACCGGCGTCGTCTTCGCGCCGCTCGGCAATCACCTGCCGGCGCTGACCCCGCTGCCGTAC
The DNA here is from genome assembly GCA_963790285.1 of uncultured Alphaproteobacteria bacterium. GTDB lineage: Bacteria > Pseudomonadota > Alphaproteobacteria > Sphingomonadales > Sphingomonadaceae > Polymorphobacter_B. The sequence goes on along the minus strand of CAWBNV010000002.1, from coordinate 776,163 downwards.
CAGGACAACACCTTCTACGGCGTCAATGCGGAGATCACGTACACGACGGGCCTCGGCACCCTGACCGTCATTCCGGCCTGGCGCGATTCGAAGCTGAACTACCTGTCCGATGCCGGAGCGTTCCTGTACCTCAACCGCGAGGACGATGCCCAGTACAGCGTCGAGGCGCGTTTTGCCGGCAAACGGATCGGGCCGTTCGACTATACCATCGGCGGCTATTTCTTCGACGAGCGGATCCGCGAGATCACCGAGCTGACGGTCGCCAACACCGGCAACTACCTGACGCCGACGTTCAGCACCAAGTCCTATGCCGGCTTCGGACGGCTGACGCTCAACCTGTTCGACGACCGCGTGCGGCTGATCGGCGGCGCGCGCTATACCCAGGACGACAAGACGTTCGCCACGACCCAGGTCGGGGCGATCATCCAGTGCGTCGCGCTGGTCGCGGGTCGGCCGAACTGCCCGAACGCGCCGACCGTGCCGCTCTTCAACAGTCCGGCGCAGCTCGGCTATGCGTTCCCGGCGGCCGGCGCCCCCCCGGTCCCGATCATCGTCGGCGGGGTACCGACCGGCGCGCTGTCGATCCGCAGCGATTCGGCGTACAACACGGTGCTCAACAACCACAAGCCGACGTACCGCGGCGCGGTCGAGTTCGACCTCGCGCCGCGATCGCTGGTGTATGCCAGCGTCGAGACCGGCTACCGCTCGGGCGGCTTCTCGGCCGCCACCGGCTTCCTGACCTACGATCCCGAAACGATCACCGCCTATACGATCGGCGCGAAGAACCGCTTCTTCGGCAACCGGCTCCAGCTGAACGTCGAGGGATTCATCTGGGACTACAAGAACCAGCAGGTGAACCACGTCGGGCTCGACCTGAACGGCCGCACCGCGAACTATACGCAGAACATCGGCTCGTCGAAGATCAAGGGTATCGAGGCCGACGGCAAGCTGCTGGTGACGCCGACGACGCTGGTGTCGGCCGACGTCCAGTACCTCGACGCCAAGCAGCGCAACTTCACCTACGCGCAGGGCCCGGGCGCGGCGCCGACGACGGGGTGCGCGGTCACCTTCGCCCCGGCCAATGCCGCGCCCTATCTGATCGATTGCAGCGGCCTGCCGTCGTACAATTCGCCCAAGTGGACGTTCAACCTTTCCGGGCAGCAGACGATCAAGCTCGGCGGCTACCAGATCGTGCTGAGCGCCGACACGCAGCACCGGAGCAGCCGCTACATCGGCTTCGCCTATCTCGCGCAGCAGATCGTCGGGTCGACGTGGACGACCAACGCGCAGGTCCAGTTCGGTCCGGACAGCGAGCGGTGGTCGATCGCGGGCTTCATCCGCAACCTCGAGGACGACCGTCTCCCGATCTATTCGTCGCTCAACCCGACGGCGAACTTCCTGATCGCCGGCACCACGCCGCCGCGGACCTACGGCCTGCGCCTGTCGGCGAAACTGTAGCGCGCGGCGGCGACGACCGACGCGGCGAACGAGGCGGCTTGGAGGAATCGACATGCGGACGCTGGCGCTGCTCGCGGCACTCCTGACCGCCCTGGCCGGTGTCGCGGGCGCCGCGCCGGTGCCCGCCGATCTCGTGATCGACCATGTCACCGTGGTCGACGTCCATGACGGCACGCTGCTGCCCGGCCGCGCGATCGTCGTCGCCGGCGGCCGGATCGTCGCCGTCGTGCCCGCCGGACAGGTTCGCGTGGCCGGTTCACCCCGCCGGGTCGACGGCGGCGGCGGCTTCGTCGTGCCGGGCTACAACGACATGCACGCGCACAACCTGAACAGCGCGAGCCCCGAGACGAGCCTGCCGCTGATGCTGGCGAACGGCATCACCGGCTTCCGCCAGATGGCGGGCGCGCCGGCCCTGCTCGCGGCGCGCGCCGCCGGGCGGCCGCTGCTGCCGCCGGACGCGCCGGCGCTGCTCGCGATGCCGGGGACAATCCTTGCCGGCCCGGCGTTCGCCGATCCGGCGGCGGCGACCCGGGAAGTCGGCGAGCAGAAGGCCGCGGGGGCCGACTTCATCAAGGTCATCGACCTGCCGCCGCCGGCGTTCCACGCCGCCGCCGCGGCCGCGCGCGCGGCGGGACTGCCCTTCGCCGGTCACCTGCCGCCGGCCGACGACGCCCGCGAGGCGATGCGGCTCGGCATGGCGTCGATCGAGCATCTCGGCCCCGGCATCAGCCTGCTGCTCAACTGCTCGCGCGACGAGGCGGCGGTCCGCGCGATGCTGGCCGGCGTGCCGCCCCCGGCCAACTTCGCGGCCGGTCCGGCCGAGGTCCAGCGCATGCTGGTCAACCCGATCCTGACGACGCCGGCGCCGGGCTTCCTCCTGATCCGCCGGGTGCTCGCCACGTACGACGCCGCCAAGTGCCGCGCCTTTGCCGCCGACGCCGCCGCGAGTGCGACGTGGATGGTGCCGACGCTGACCCGGCTCGAGGCGATGGAGTCGGGCGGAACGCAGGCGCTGCGGGCGAACGCCGACCGGCGCTATGTGCCGGAAGCGTCGCGGACGCTGTGGGATGCGGTCGCGTCCGACTTCGACACGCGCCTGACGGCCGAGCAGCGCCAGATCCTTGCCGACCTGTTCGCCGCCCAGCTGCGACTGACCGGCGTGTTCGACGCCGCCGGCGTCAAGATGATGGCGGGAACCGATTTCGGCGGCGGCGGCATCGTCGCCGGCTTCTCGCTCCATCATGAGTTCGATCTGCTCGCGCAGGCGGGCGTGCCGCCGCTGCGCATCCTGCAGATGACGACGCTCGATCCGGCACGCTTTCTCGGCCGCCAGGCGACGATGGGCAGCGTCGAGCCTGGCCGCAACGCCGACCTCGTCGTGCTCGCCGGCGATCCGACGCGCAGCGTCGGCAATCTCCACAAGGTCGTCGCGGTGGTTCGTGGCGGACGCTATCTCGACCGCGCCGCACTCGACGCGATCGAGCTGCGCGCCGCGGCGGCGCTGCGCTAGGTGGGTGCGATGCGGCCGACGCAGACCTTCGGCATCTTCACCGGCCGCGCCGCGTTTCCCGCCATGCGCGAGGGACCGCACCCGCTGATCATCGCCATCCACGGCGGCACCTATAGCTCGGCCTATTTCGACATCGCCGGTCACTCGCTGCTCGATCGGGCGGAGCGGAACGGCATCCCGGCGGTCGCGATCGACCGCCACGGCTATGGCGGCACGCCGTTCGCCGACGACATGACGATCCTCGGCCAGGCGACAGCGCTGCGCGCGGCGCTCGCCGAGGTCTGGGACGACGTTCGCGGCGACGCGCGCGGCGTCGTCCTGATCGCGCACTCGATCGGCGCGGCGATCACGCTGGCGCTGGCGCGCGACCCGGGCCCCCTGCCGCTGCTCGGCGTGGCGGTGTCGGGGATCGGCGTCCGGACCCCGGGCGCGCATGCGGCGATGTGGCAGGCGCTGCCCGACCTGCCGACGGTGGAGATGCCGGGGGCGGTCAAGGACGAGCTGATGTTCGGGCTACCCGGCAGCTTCGCCGACCCCATGCCCGCCGCCAGCCACGCCGCCGACGCCCCGGTGCCCAAGGCCGAGCTGGTCGACATCGTCGGCGGCTGGCACGACGTGGCCGACGCGGTCTGCGCCGGGATCCGGGTTCCCGTCCACTACCGCCAGGGCGAACACGACCGGCTGTGGATCGTCGACCGCGGCGAGATCGCCGCCTTCGCCCGCCGCTTCGTCGCCGCGCCGCGCGTCGACGCCGCGATGACGCCGGGGACCGGCCACTGCATCGACTTCCACCACGCCGGCGCGGCGCTCCACCTGCAGCAGCTCGGCTTCGCCCTGCAGTGCGCGACCGACCCCCGGGCCTAAGGAACAGCAGCGATGAACGCACCCGACCCCGCGGCGATGATGGCGGCGATCGCCGCGAAACGCGACGCGCTGCTCGCGCACTGCCCGCCCCCTGCCGAACCGCCGGCCGGGGCGGCGCTGCCGCCGATCAACGTCATCGAGCTCGGCGACCACGGCCCGGCGGTGGTCATCGTCCACGGCGGTGTCCAGGGCGGGCTCGGCGGCGGACCGGCGACCTTCGACCGCCAGCATGTCCTCGCCGACCGCGGTTGGCGGCTGAAGCTGGTCGAGCGCCCCGGCTTCGGGCGCAGTCCGTCGCGCGGCCCCGACGACATGGAGGCCGACGCCGTGTGGATCGCCGAGCTGCTCGGCGACGGCGCGCACCTCGTCGGGCACAGCTGGGGCGGGGCCGAGGCGCTGCTGGCGGCCGCGCGGCGGCCGGGCGCGGTTCGCTCGCTGACGCTGATCGAGCCGGCGCTGTTCCCGCTCGTGATGACCGACCCCGAGCTGCGCGCCGACCCGGAGATGCTGGCGGTCGGCGGACGGATGGCGGGGTTGATGTTCCAGTCCGACACGCCGGCCGATTATGCGCTGGCCTTTGCGCGCACCGTTCTCGGACGCGCCGACGATCCCGACACGCAAGGCCGGATCGCCGGCCTCGAGGGCGACCGGGCGATGGCGGCGCGGGTCGGCTGCGCGCTGCTCCACGGCAGGATGGCGTCGCCGCCGGCCATGCGCGCCGCCGCCGACGCCGTCGCGGCGCGCGGGATCCCCGTGCTGGTCGTCAGCGGCGGCTGGAGCCCGTTCTTCGATCGCGTCGGGGCCGTGACGGCCCGCTTCACACGCGGTCGGCTCGAGATCGTGGCGGCGGCCAATCACATGGTCCAGTCGGCTGCCGCCGAGGCGTTCAACACGCTGCTCGAGACGTTCATGCACGAGGCCGATGCGCGGTAGCGCCGCGGCAGGGCGCCGGGACGCGCGAGGCGCCGCCCTTCGCCTGACACTACGCCGGTCTGTCGTATGTGGTGGTCGCTGGAGGCCCGACCGGGAATCGAACCCGGGTGCACGGATTTGCAGTCCGTTACGTCACCACTCCGCCATCGGGCCAGCGTCCGGCGAACCGCGCGTCTAGCCATATCGCTTGGCGAGGGCAACCGTCGCAGCTAGGACAGGCGCGGATCGCGTCCGGCGCGGACGGGCTTGCGCGCATACTGTGTTAGCTCTATAACTCACCTCGACGAAGGGGCGGCAGGAAGACGATGATGGTCGAGGCGCGGCGCGAGGCGATGATCGACAGCCAGTTGCGGACGACCGGCGTCAACGATCCCGCCGTCCTCGCCGCGTTTCGCAGCGTCGATCGTGCCCGCTTCGTCCCCGCCGCCGCGGCGAGCCTCGCCTATGCCGACGCGGCGATCGCGCTGACGCCGGGGCGCGTGATGCTCGAGCCGATGATCGTCGGCCTGCTTTTGACCCACGCCCGGATCGCGCCCGGCGACCGCGTCCTCGTCGTCGGTGCGGCGACCGGCTACACCGCGGCGCTGGTCGCAGCGATGGGCGCCGACGTCACCGCGCTCGAGAGCGACCCCGCGCTCGCCGCCCTCGCCGCCGGCAACGGCATCGCCGTCGTCGCCGGTCCGCTCGACGAAGGCTGGGCGGAAGGCGCGCCGTACGACCTCGTCTTCCTCGACGGCGCCGCCGCCGAGCTGCCGCGCGCGCTGCTGGCGCAGGTCGCCGACGGCGGCAAGCTCGCCGGCGTCATCGTCGGCGACGACCGCGTCGGGCGGGCGACGGTCGGCCGCGTCGTCGGCGGGCGCTTCGCCGGCAACGGCTTCGCCGACACCGGTGCCGCGGTGCTGCCGGGGTTCGCCCGCGCGCCCGCCTTCGTGTTTTGATCCATCGGGAAGTGACCGCGATGAAGTCCGTTACGGCGGTTGCCGCCCTGCTCCCGGCGCTTGCCGCCCTGCTCTGCGCGTCGGCGGCGGGGGCCGAGACGCTGCCCGAGGCGCTCGCCGAGGCCTATGCGACCAATCCACAGCTGACCGTCCAGCGCGCCACCGTGCGCCAGGCCGACGAGGCGGTGCCGCAGGCGCTCGCCGCCGCGCGCCCGACGTTGACCGCGACCGGCGTCGCCCAGCAGAGCGGGCAGGACCTCAGCCGCGACGGCGGGCGCTATTATCAGGGGTCGCTGAGCCTCAACCAGTCGCTCTACCGCGGCGGGCGGACCCGGACCGCGACGAGCGCGGCGGAGAACCGCATCTACGCTGCGCGCGCACGGCTGCGCGCGGTCGAGGACAATGTCCTCCTCGAGGTCGTCACCGCATATGCCGACGTCCTGCGCTATGCCGCGGTCGTCGATCTCAACCAGAATCAGGTCAAGGTCCTGCAGCGCGAACTCCAGGCGAGCCGCGACCGCTTCGAGGTCGGCGACCTGACGCGGACCGACGTCGCCCAGTCGGACGCGCGGCTCGCCAACGCCCAGTCGAACCTCGTCGTCGCGCAGGGCCAGCTCAACACCGCGCGCAACGCGTATCTGCGCGTCGTCGGCCACTATCCGGGCGCGCTCGCGCCGCTGCCGCCGCTGCCGGTACTGCCGGGCACGAGCGGTCAGGCGGTCGACCTCGCCAATGCCAACAACCCGTCGCTGATCGCCGCCCGCTTCGACGAGGCGGCGGCGCGCTTCGACGTCAGCACGCTCGAGCGCGAGCGCCGCCCGTCGCTCGGCGTCGGCGCGGGCACCAACTACACCTATGTCCAGTCGGGCGGCAGCGGCTTCACGACGACGACGACGACCGGTAGCGGCACGGGCTCCGGCACCGGAACGGGGTCCGGCACGGGAACGAGCGCGATCGGATCGGGCGGCGCGGTCAGCGGCTCGGGCGGGCAGTTCGCCCAGACGGTCGGGCTGTCGCTGTCGGTCCCGCTGTACCAGGCGGGGCTCGCCGGCTCGCAGATCCGCGCCGCGCAGGCGGTCCGCAGCCAGTTCATGGAGCAGATCGGTTTCGTCGGCCGGCAGGTCGCCGAGACGGCGCAGAACGCCTTCGTCTCGGTGGCGACCGCGCGGGCGGTGATCGCCGCGTCGGAAAGCTCGGTCCGCGCCAACACCCTCGCGCTCGAGGGCGTCGGCCAGGAGAACCAGGTCGGCACGCGCACCGTGCTCGAGGTGCTCAACGCCGAGCAGGAACTCGTCGTCGCTCGCGTCAACCTCGCCGCCGCGCGCCGCGACGAGTACGTCGCCGCGTTCACGCTGCTCGCCGCGGTCGGCGAGGCCGAGGTCGAGCCCTTGGGCGTCCCTGGCGAGCGCATCGACGTCACCGCCAATGCCGCGCGCGTCCGCCACGAGTGGAGCGACTGGAAGACCGACCCCGACCCCGCCCCGCTGCCGACGCCCGATCCGGCGCGCGCATCGACGTCGGTCCTGATCGGCCCGCCGCGGTGACGCGGCGACACGAGGGGCCGCGGTGACGCGCGCGCCGGACCCGCCCGCCGTCGGTGGCGTTCCGGCGTCGATCGCGGCGATCATGGCGGCGATCCGCGCGGAGGTCACCGCGCCGCCGCGCGCCGCGGCCGTCGCCGAGCCGGAGGCGCGCGTTCACCCGATCCCCGGCGTCGCGACGACCGACGGGCGGCTCGAGGAAGTGCCTGCCGGAATGCACCCGATCCCCGGCGTCGTGACGACCGACGGGCGGCTGGAGGAAGTGCCGGCGGGCATGCACGCCATCCCCGGGGTCGCGACGGCGGTGCCGGCGGCGACCGACGCCATCGTCCGCGAGATGCTCGCGCCTTTGCTCAAGGCGTGGCTCGACGCGCACCTGCCCGAGATCGTCGAGGCTGCGGTCCATGCCGAGATCCGGCGGCGGACGCAGTGAGCGCCGGCTGGCAGGCGGCGGGGCTGCTCGTCCTGTCGAACCTGTTCATGACCACCGCGTGGTACGGCCACCTCAAGTACAAGACGACGGCGCTGTGGCTCGTCGTCCTCGTCAGCTGGGGCATCGCCTTCTTCGAATATTGCCTGCAGGTGCCGGCCAATCGCATCGGCAGCGGCGTGATGACCGCGCCCCAGCTGAAGGGGCTGCAGGAGGTCATCTCGATCCTCGTCTTCGCGGCGTTCTCGACCTTCGTCCTCCACCAGGACGTGACGCCGCGGCAATGGGCGGGGTTCGCGCTGGTCGTCGTCGCGGCGTACCTGATCGTCGGCGACTGACGCGGGCGGCACCGAGCGTTGACACGGCGCGTGCCTTGCCTTAACCACCCCGCTCCCGTGCGACCCGCCCTGCGGCGGACCCCGCGCGTCATCGATTCGGACCAAGGTTGATCACATGTTCGCGGTAGTGCGCACGGGCGGCAAGCAATATCGCGTCGCCACCGACGACAAGATCCTCGTCGAGAAGCTCGACGGCGCGGCGGGCGACACCGTCATGCTCGAGACGCTGATGACCGGCGACGGCGCGACGCTTTCAGGTTCTGGCGGCGCCGGCGTCACCGCCGAGATCGTCGCCCAGACCAAGGCCGACAAGGTCATCATCTTCAAGAAGAAGCGGCGGCACAATTATCGCCGCAAGAACGGGCACCGCCAGCAGCTGACGGTGTTGAAAATCGTTTCGGTAGGCTGAGACCATGGCACATAAGAAAGCAGGCGGCTCGTCGCGCAACGGCCGCGACTCGGCCGGGCGGCGTCTCGGCGTCAAGGCGTTCGGCGGCCAGGAGGTCGGCGGCGGGTCGATCATCATCCGCCAGCGCGGCACCAAGGTCTATCCGGGCCGCAATGTCGGCATCGGCAAGGACCACACGCTGTTCGCCACCGCGGGCGGGGTCGTCACCTTCCACGCCGGCCGCCAGGGTCGCAAGTACGTCAGCGTCGACGCGCGTGCCGCCGAGCCGGCGAGCATCGCCGCCGAGTAACCTGCGCGGGCCTGCCGGGCGCGCGTCGCCCCTGAAGGTGTTCAAGCCCGCATGAAGTTCCTCGACCAGGCCAAGATCTACCTCCGCTCGGGCGCAGGCGGCGACGGCGCGGTGTCGTTCCGCCGCGAGAAGTTCGTCGAGTTCGGCGGTCCCGACGGCGGCGACGGCGGGCGCGGCGGCGACGTCATCTTCGAGGCGGTCGCCGGGTTGAACACCCTGATCGACTTTCGCTACTCGCAGCACTTCAAGGCCCAGCGCGGCCAGCACGGCATGGGGCGCGAGCGCACCGGCGCGGGCGGCGACGACCTCGTCATCAAGGTTCCCGTCGGCACGCAGGTGATCGACGACGACGACAACCAGACGCTGCTCGCCGATTTCACCGCGATCGGTCAGCGGCTGACGCTGCTTCACGGCGGCGCGGGGGGCAAGGGCAACGCCTTTTTCAAGTCGTCGACCAACCGCGCGCCGCGCGAGTTCGAGGCCGGCGGCGCGTCCGCCGAGGCGTGGGTCTGGCTGCGCCTCAAGCTGATCGCCGATGCCGGGCTGCTCGGCATGCCCAACGCCGGCAAGTCGACCTTCCTCAACGCGGTGACCAACGCGTCGGCCAAGGTCGGGGCGTATCCGTTCACGACGCTCAAGCCCCAGCTCGGTGTCGTCGGCTGGAAGGGGCGCGAGTTCGTCCTCGCCGACATCCCCGGGCTGATCGCCGGGGCGGCCGAGGGCGTCGGCATCGGCGACCGCTTCCTCGGCCATATCGAGCGCTGCCGCATCCTCCTCCACCTCGTCGACGCCAGCGACGACGATCCGATCGCGAACTACGAGGTCGTCCGCGACGAGCTCGACGCCTACGGGGCGGGGCTCGAGGACAAGGCCGAGGTGATCGCGCTCAACAAGGCCGATCTCGTCGAGCCCAAGACGCTCGCCAAGCTGCAGAAGAAGCTCGCCAAGGTCAGCGGGGCCGAGGTGCTCGTCCTGTCGGGGGCAACCCGCGCGGGGGTCGATGCGGTGCTCGACCGGCTGATCGCGGCCGTCGGCGCGGTTCGCCCGGTCGAGACCAAGGCCTGGGCGCCGTGATCGCGGCGAGCGAGGTTGCCGACGGGGCAAGCGCCCGTTTCGCGCCCGCCGCCTGCCCGCGCCTCGTCGTCAAGATCGGGTCGTCGCTCCTCGTCGATCCGGCCGGACACGTTCGTCGCGACTGGCTGGCGTCGGTTGCCGCCGACATCGCCGCCCGGCGCACCGCCGGCCAGGCGGTGATCGTCGTCACCTCGGGCGCGATCGCGCTCGGGGCGCGGCGGCTCGGCCTCGCCAGGGGCGGCCGGGCGAGCCTCGACGACGCGCAGGCGGCGGCGGCGGCCGGGCAGATCGTCCTTGCTGCGGCCTATGCCGAGGCGCTTGGCCACCACGGGTTGGCCGCGGCGCAGATCCTGCTGACGCTCGGCGACCTCGAGGACCGGCGGCGCTACCTCAATGCCGCCGCGACGCTCGACCGCCTGCTCGTCCTCGGTGCGGTCCCGGTGGTCAACGAGAACGACAGCGTCGCTACCGCCGAGATCCGTTTCGGCGACAACGACCGGCTGGCGGCGCGCGTCGCCCCCGCGGCGCAGGCGGGGGGCGTCATCCTGCTGTCCGACGTCGCCGGGCTCTACACCGCCGACCCGCGCCGCGACGCTGGCGCGCGACTGCTCACCGAGGTGCCCGCAATCGACGCGACGGTCGAGGCGATGGCGGGCGGCACCGTTTCAGCAGCGGGGGGCGGCGTCGGCACCGGCGGCATGGCGGCCAAGGTCGCCGCCGCGAAGCTCGCGGTCGCCGCCGGCATCCCGCTCGCGATCGCCGACGGGCGCGGCGACCACCCGCTCGCCGCCTTCGCCGCGAGCGGCGTCGGCACGGTGTTCGTCGCCGCGGCGGGCGCATCGGGGCGCAAGGCGTGGCTCGCGGCACGCGCGACGGTTGCCGGCGAGGTGTTCGTCGACGGCGGCGCGGCGAAGGCGCTGGCCGGCGGTGCGAGTCTGCTCGCCGCCGGGGTGACGCGGGTCAGCGGGCGATTCGAGCGCGGCGACGTCGTCGCCGTCGTCGGCCCGTACGGCCCCGTCGCGCGCGGCCTGATCGCCTACGACAGCCTCGACACCGCGACGATCGCCGGGCAGCGCAACGAAGCGCAGGCGGCCCTGCTCGGCTATGCGCCGCGTGCGGCGGTGATCCACCGCGATCAACTGGTGCTGCTGTGAGCGCGGACGCGACCATCGCGTCGATGGCCGTCGCCGCGCGCATGGCGGCAAGCGTGCTGGCAGCGACGCCGACGGCGGCCAAGGCAGCGGCCGTGCGCGCGATGGCGGCGGCGATCCGCGCCGATGCCGCGACGATCCTGCTCGCCAACGCGGCCGACATCGGCGCGGCCGAGGACCTGTCGCCGGCGCTCCGCGACCGTCTCGCGCTGACGCCCGAGCGGGTCGAGGCGATGGCCGCCGGGCTCGACACCATCGCCGCCCTGCCCGACCCCGTCGGCGCGGTCATGGCCGAGTGGACGACCCCGAACGGGCTCGCCTTCGCGCGCGTCCGGGTTCCGCTCGGCGTCGTCGGCATCGTCTACGAAAGCCGCCCCAACGTCACCGCCGACGCCGGAGCGCTCGCGGCGATGGCGGGCAACGCGGTCATCCTGCGCGGCGGCAGCGAGGCGGCCGGGTCGACCGCGGCGATCCACGCGGCGCTCGCGCGGGGGCTGGTCGCGGCCGGGCTGCCGGCGGCGGCGATCCAGCGCGTCGCGGATCCCGACCGCGCCCTCGTCGGGGCGATGCTTGCCGCGGCCGGGCTGATCGACGTCCTGATCCCGCGCGGGGGCAAGGGCCTCGTCGCGCGGGTGCTGGCGGAGGCGAAGGTCCCCGTCCTCGCCCACCTCGACGGTAACAACCACGTCTACGTCGATGGCGCCGCCGACCCGGCGATGGCGCGGCGGATCGTGCTCGACAGCAAGCTGCGCCGGACCGGCGTCTGCGGGGCGATGGAGACGCTGCTGATCGACGCCGCCTACCCCGACGCCGCCGGGCTGCTCGGGGCGCTGCTCGACGCCGGCTGCGAGGTGCGCGCGTCGCCCGCGCTGCTGCCGCTCGACGCCCGCCTGGTGCCCGCGAGCGCCGCCGACTGGGACACCGAATATCTCGACGCCATCGCCGCCGCGGCGGCGGTCGATGGGGTCGCGGGGGCGATCGCCCATATCGCGCGCCACGGCAGCGACCATAGCGACGCGATCGTCACCGCCGACCCGGCCGCGGCGGCGCGCTTCCTCGCCGAGGTCGATTCGGCGATCGTCCTCCACAACGCCTCGACCCAGTTCGCCGACGGCGGCGAGTTCGGCTTCGGCGGCGAGATCGGCATCGCCACCGGCCGCCTCCATGCCCGCGGCCCGGTCGCGCTCGAAGGCCTGACGACGTACAAGACGGTCGTTCGCGGCAGCGGACAGGTACGCGGGTGAGCCGTGCGATCAAGGCCGTCGGGCTGCTCGGCGGGTCGTTCAATCCCGCGCACGCCGCGCACCGGCATATCAGCGTCGAGGCGCTGCGGCGGCTCGGCCTCGACGAGGTGTGGTGGCTGGTCAGCCCGCAGAACCCGCTCAAGGCCGGCACCGACATGGCCCCGCTCGCCGCGCGCGTGGCGTCGGCCCGAAACGTCGCCCGCGATCGCGCGCATCCACGTCACCGACATCGAGGTTCGCCTCGGCACGCGGTATGCGGTCGACACCGTCGCCGCGCTCCAGCGGCGCCATCCGCACGTCGCCTTCGTCTGGTTGATGGGGGCCGACAACCTTGCGCAGTTCCATCGCTGGTGGCGGTGGCGGCGGCTCGCGGCGCGCGTGCCGATTGCGGTTCTGGCCCGTCCGGGCTATATGGGGCGGGCCCTGACGGCACCGGCGATGGCGTGGTTCGGGCGGCGGCGGCACGCGTCGGCGACCGCGGCGAGGTGGCGCGAGTGGAGGCTTCCGGCGATCGTCGTTCTCGACATCCGCATGCACCCGTTGTCGGCGACGGCGATCCGTCGCGCCGATCCCGACTGGGCCGCGCGCCCATCCGCGACATCGCCCTTGCCCGTTACAAGGAACCTGATTTGACCCTTACTCCGACGGCCGCGTCCGTCGAGCGGCACCCGGCCGCGCCTTCCGCGGCATCGACCGGGCCGCGCCCCGTCACCGCCGACGACCCCGCTGTCGCGGCGCTCCACGCGCTGGTCCTGCAGGCGCTCGACGACGACCAGGCGGTCGAGGTCGTGTCGATCCCGCTCGTCGGCAAAACGAGCATCGCCGATCACATGGTGATCGCCAGCGGGCGGTCGACGCGGCAGGTCGCGAGCCTGGCGGCCAAGATCGCCGAGCGGGCCAAGACCGAACTCGGCCGCAACGTCCGCATCGAGGGGCTGCCGGCGGCGGACTGGGTGCTGATCGACGCACAGGACGTCATCGTCCATCTGTTCCGCCCCGAGGTGCGCAGCTTCTACAACCTCGAGAAGATGTGGGCGTTCGACGGGCCGAGCGGCTCGACCGGGCCGGGGCGGGCGCCGGCGCGGGCGGCGGTCGTCGACGACGGCCCGATCGCGGCCGAGCCGGTCGATCCGGCGGCCGAGGGCATCGATCCGGCGCTGCTGCGCGACGACTAGTCTGCTCGCCGCCGCGCGTGCGGCCCGACGTTCAGGACATGAAAACGCCGCCGGTATCGCTACCGGCGGCGTCATTCAGGCTTGCCTGGTGGTCAGGCGGCCATCGTGGTCGCGCGCGCGCGACGGCGGGCAGCGGCGCCGACCATCGTGAAGCCGCCGATCATCAGCGCCCACGTCGCCGGCTCGGGAACCGCACCGGTCGCCTGGATGCGGAAGTTGCCGTTGTAGTCGTTGCCGTCGCCGCCCGGAACCGCAACGTTCTGCGAAACCGCGTCGCCGAGGTCGCGGCGGTACGAGAACTCGATCAGCGAGTAGGTCTGGTTGCCGACCGAGAACGAGCTGCCCGCGACGAACGTGTTCGTGGTCGGGGTGTACACGCCGGTCAGCGTCTGGCCGCCGTCGAACGACAGCGTCAGGTTGTACAGCGGGTCGGAATCGGCATTGCCACCGACCGGATATCCGTCACCGGCGAGCAGCGCGCGGGTGATGCCGTTGCTGGCGACGCCGAGGTTGATCGACTCGTCGTGGGGGTTGAGGAAGTCGCCGAGACCCGGGGTCTGGAGGAACAGCGTGTAATTCCCCGTGTGGGCGGTCGTCCAGACCGTGCCGGTCGGGCCGGTTACGGCCGCGTTGGTCAGCGTCAGGGCGTTGGCACCCGACGCGAGTGCCGAACCGGCAAGTGCAGCAAGCAAGATCTTTTTCATGACTGGAAGCTCCGTATACAACGTCACGACGACGCATCCGGAGACTTTGCATAGTCCATGCCAATTCGCGCCAGGGCGCTCACGACGATGATGGTTTACGGAAGCATGAAAAAGTTCCGGCAAAAAAATGTAAAAGTTTCCGACACTTTTCCACCTCCGTTTAGCGTTCGATAGTATCGCAGACGATATGATATCCCCGCGTGTTGCAACGGTCGCCGGGTGAGTCCAGTCGATAGGTCGCCGCCACTGGGCCGTACTGGGACACGGCGGCGGCGATTGGCAGAGGGACTTCGATGCGCCTCCATATCGTCGCTTACGGCCGGATCGGACGCGGCCCCGAAGCGGCGCTCGTCGACCGTTACCTCAAGCGGATCACGTGGCCGGTGACGATGACCGAATTGTCCGACGCCGGTGCCGGCAAGCTGCAGGACCCGCCGAACCCCGCGGTGACGATCCTGCTCGACGAGCGCGGCGCGGCGCTGACCAGCCGTGTTCTCGCCGACCGCCTCGCCGGGTGGCGCGACACGGGCATGCGCGAGGCGCGGTTCATCATCGGTCCGGCGGACGGCCACGGCGACGCGGCCCGCGCCGCCGCAACGACGCTGATCGGTTTCGGCCCGGCGACCTGGCCGCACCTCCTCGTCCGCGCGATGCTCGCCGAGCAGCTCTATCGTGCGACATCGCTGCTCGCCGGCCATCCGTATCATCGGGATGGCTAGACGCGCACGACGGCCTATATTGGCCGTCACGCGCTGCAAGGACCTGCCCGATGCTGTCGACCCGCGCCCGTCTCGCCCTGACTGCCGGCCTGCTCGTGCTGCTGCCGGCGCCGCTGCTCCAGGCCGCCCCCGAGACCGACACCAACAAGCGGCTCGACGCCTTCATGGACGTGTTCGAGCGCGTCCGGGCGAGCTATGTCGACAAGGTCGACGACAAGAAGCTGATCGACGGCGCGATCAACGGCATGCTTGCCAGCCTCGACCCGCACTCGAGCTACCTCGACGCGCGCGACTTCGCCAACATGAAGCAGGTGACCGACGGCGAATACGGCGGGCTCGGCCTGACCGTCTCGACCGAGGAGGGCGCGGTCAAGGTCGTCGCCCCGACCGACGACACGCCCGCCGCGCGCGCCGGGATCAAGGCCGGCGACTTCATCACGCGTTTCGACGGCGAGGCGCTGTTCGGCGCGACGCTGACCGAGGCGGTCGACAAGATGCGCGGGGCCCCCGGAACGACGGTCAAGATCACCGTGATCCGCGAGGGCGCGCCCAAGCCGCTCGAGTTCACGCTCAAGCGCGAGGTCATCCAGATCAAGCCGGTCAAGTGGGAGATCAAGGGCGACACCGGCGTCATCCGCATCGCCTCGTTCAGCAAGCAGACCGGCCCGGCGACGAAGGCGGCGATCGTCGCCATCGAGAAGCAGCTCGGGCCCCGGCTCGCCGGCTTCGTCGTCGACCTGCGGTCGAACCCCGGCGGGCTGCTCGACCAGTCGATCGAGGTTTCCGACGCCTTCCTCGACCACGGCGAGATCGTGTCGCAGCGCGGCCGGACCAAGAACGACATCGAGCGCTATTATGCGCACGGCGGCGACCTGACCGGCGGCAAGCCGGTCGTCGTCCTGATCGACGAGGGGTCCGCGTCCGCGGCGGAGATCGTGGCGGGGGCGCTCCAGGACCAGCGCCGCGCGCTGATCCTCGGCCAGCGCAGCTTCGGCAAGGGGTCGGTCCAGACGTTGCTGCCGCTGACCGACGATACCGCGCTGCGGCTGACGACGGCGCGCTACTACACGCCGTCGGGACGGTCGGTGCAGGAGAACGGCATCGAGCCCGACATCGCCGTACCGCAGCTCAGCGATCCGCTCGCCGCCGACGCCAGCCGCCCGCGACTGCGCGAGGCCGACCTGCGCCGCCATCTGATCAACGAGGTCAAGGCGACCGACAAGCTGATCGAGGCCGACGACAAGCCCGACCCGCGCTTCGCCGAGACGCCCGAGACGCTCAAGAAGAAGGGCATCACCGACTACCAGATGAGCTATGCGGTCGGGGTCATCGAGCGGCTCGCCGTCACCCCGGCGGTGCAGACGGCGGCGCGGTAGCGGCCCGGCACGAAGCCGCGCCGGTCGGGTTCCGGTTCGCTTCCGCGGCCGGGACGGTCGCCATCGGCTACGCGCTCGGTCGCTGTCCGACCGGCGGCGTGGGCCCGATAGGTATCGGGGGCCCGGCCCGCGACCGGCGACGGCCCCGCTTTACCGGTCGACCGGGCTGCCGCGCGCGGCTACAGCCGGTCGCGTCCCTGCACCGGAAGAAGCCGCCTTGCTCCGTCGCCTCTACGACCGCCTGCTCGTCGTCGCCGGGCGGCCCGACGCCGAGTGGTGGCTCGCCCTCGTCGCCTTCGTCGACGGGGCGCTGTTCACGATCCCGCCCGAGCTGCTCCAGCTGCCGATGTCGATCGCCCGGCCGGGTCGCGCGATCCGCTATGGCGTCATCGGCCTCGTCGCCTCGGCGGCGGGCGCGGTCGTCGCGTACTATATCGGTGCGCTGCTGTTTGCGACGGTGGCCGACCCGCTGCTGACCTTCCTCCACAAGAAGGCGGAGTTCGACAGCTTCCGGGTCGACGTCGCCAAGAACGTGTTCCTGTGGCCGCTCGCGTTCCTGCTCGCGCCGATGCCCGCCGCGATCGCCGCGGGGAGCGTCCACTTGGGCCTCGGCGGTGCGCTGCTCGCCTCGGTCGTCGGGCGCGGCGGGCGGTTCCTGGTCGTCGCCGTCCTGCTCAAGCGCTTCGGCGCCGTCGCCGAGCATTATATCGAGGCGCACTTCCACCGCGTCGCGATCATCGCCACGGCGCTCGTCGCGGTCTATGTCGTGTGGCGCTATGTCCTCTAAAGCCGCCAACGCCCTCGTCCTCGTCGGCAGCGCGAGCCTGCTCGGCGGCGCGCTCGCCTTCCAGTATCTCGGCCACCTGCCGCCGTGCGAGATGTGCCTGTGGCAGCGCTGGCCGCACGTCGCCGCGCTGGTCGTCGGGCTTGTCGCGTGGGCGCTGCGCAACAACCGCGCGCTGGTCGCGGTCGCGGCGGTGTGCGTCCTCGTGTCGGCGGCGATCGGCTTCTTCCACGCCGGCGTCGAGTATCACTGGTGGGCCGGGCCGCAGGCGTGCACCGGGCCGGCGTTCGACGCGACCAACATCGCCGCCGCGCTACGTGCGCCGATGATCCGCTGCGATGCGGCGGCGTGGACGCTGTTCGGCGTGTCGATGGCCGGGTACAACGGGCTGATCTCGACCTTGATCGGAAGCGTGGCGTTGTGGCTGAACAGCCGAAAGACTCGATCGACCAGATGATCCGCGTCGACCACGCCGGCGAGTACGGCGCGGCGCGGATCTATGCCGGGCAGCTCGCGGTGATGGGCGGGCGCGGTCCCGTCGCGCCGGCGATCGGGCGGATGCGCGCGCAGGAGGCGCGCCACCTCGCCGTGTTCGACGACCTGCTGACGAAGCGGCGCGTGCGCCCGACGCTGCTCCACCCGCTGTGGCACGTCGCCGGCTATGCGCTCGGCGTCGGCACCGCGCTGATGGGCCCGAAGGCGGCGATGGCGTGCACCGTTGCCGTCGAAACCGAGATCGACCGCCATTATCAGGCGCAGCGCGACGCGCTGGCGGCGATGGGCGAGCCCGACCCCGAGCTCGCCGCGCACATCGCCGACTTCCAGGCCGAGGAGGTCGAGCACCGCGACACCGCGAGCGAGATGGGCGGGTCGGGCTTTCCGGTGATGAGCGCGCTGATCCGCGCCGGCTGCCGCGTCGCCATCGCGGTCAGCTCGCGGGTGTGAGATGAGGCGGGGGTAGGACGCGCGCGCTCAAGGCGCGGTGACGCCCTCCCCGCGCGGCAGGTGCGCCGGGCGGTGCGGTCGGGCGGATCGCTGCCGCCGCCGGCCCCCCGGGCAGGGGGAGGACCGGCGGCGAGAGTTCAGGCTTGTCACGGCAGACATGGAGCAGGGGTCGGAAAACGGCGGTCTCTTGTTCCGCCTGACCGGTTACGCGATCGTGTGCGCCGATTCGGGGCGATCAACTCTGATCCTATCCTTTGCGCGGCGTAATGTTTTCCTCGAGAACTTGGTGGCTCCATGTCCGTATCGTGACGAACCGGCCCCACCCAAGTAGAAGCCGATCCAGGTCGGGGTGGCGACTTGCCCTCGCCAGCCCGACCGTGCCGCATCGCTACGCCAAAAGCCGCCGATTGTCAAGTAAAACCGCCGATTCCTACAGCGTTTACAACAGCTTGTAGGGTTTGTCCGGCGGCAAGTCACGGGGATCGCGGCGCAATCGTCGCCGTCGACCGGCCGGCCGACCGGCTAGACCACGCCCAGCGCGGCGATCAGGCGGCAGTCGATGACACAGCCGCGCGCCCGCGCCGCCGCGAGCCACGCCGCCAGCCCGGCGAGCGGCACGACATGGACGGCGATGTCCTCCCCGTCGACCCCGCCGCCGGCCGTGGCCCGCGTCAGCCCGCGCGCGCGGAACAGCGTGAACATCTCGGCCGACATCCCCGCCGAGGTGGCGAAGTCGCCGAGGTTGGCCCAGTCGGTCGCGACGAAGCCCGTCTCCTCGGCCAGTTCGCGCGCGGCGGTCGCAGCGGGGTCGAAGTCGCCGTCGTCACCGATCAGCCCGGCGGGCAGCTCGATCGTGTTGGCCCCGACGGCGCGGCGCAGCTGCTCGACGAGGACGATCTCGCCGGCGTCGGTCGTCGCGAGGATCACCGCCGCGCCCATGCCGCCGACGCGCCGGACGAACTCCCACGTCCCGTCGCGGCGGACCTCGAGGTACTTGCCCTGCCAGAGGAGGTCGGTCATCGCCCGCCGCCGCGCGCCGCACCCAGGACATGGCGGCGGAGGACGCGGTTGATCTCGGTCTGATAGCCGCCGCCGCGCGCCTGATCCTTGAACCAGCGGACGATATCCGCGTCGAGCCGCAGGGTGACCGGCTGCTTGACCGGCCGGTACAGGCCGCCGCGCCGGGCGGCTGCCAGGTTCGCCGGCGGTGCCTCGGGAATGTCGGCGGTGTCGATCGCGTCGTCGGGCAGCGCCGCCAGCTGGGCGAGCTGCTCGGCGATCTCGGCCTCAGTCATCGCTGGCGTCATAGCGTGCCCTCTCCGCGGCCGTCGATTTGCGCGCGCTGATGATCCGCACCACCTCGTCACCGGCGTCGACATGGACGACGGTCAGGATGACGACGCCGCGCACCAGGCCGATCGCGTGCCACCGCTCCTCGCCGCCCTCGACCCGATCACAGACGAGGAGGTGGCGCGGATCGTTCCACACGAGCGCCGCGACCTCGAACGCCACGCCGTGCTTGCGGACGTTGCCCGCTGCCTTCGCCGCATCCCACTCGAACCGGACCATTCAACAGTACGTATATTTCTGTATGTACACTATTCGGCGGCGGCGGACAAGCACGCGCCTGCTCACCCCCCCCGCCGCCCCGCGATCAGCGCGTCGACGACGCTGGGGTCGGCCAGCGTCGAGGTGTCGCCGAGGCTCGCCGTGTCGCCCTCGGCGATCTTCCGCAGGATGCGGCGCATGATCTTGCCCGACCGCGTCTTGGGCAGCGCCGGGGTCAGATGGAGGTGGTCGGGCGTGGCGATCGGGCCGATGATCGTGCGGACGCTCGCCCGAAGCTCGGCGAGCAGCGCTGCGGATTCGGTCGACCCCGGCGTTGAGCGTGACATAGGCGTAGATGCCCTGCCCCTTGATCTCGTGCGGGAAGCCGACGACGGCGGCCTCGGCGACGTGCTCGTGGGCGACGAGCGCGCTCTCGACCTCGGCCGTGCCGAGCCGGTGGCCGCTGACGTTGATGACGTCGTCGACCCGGCCGGTGATCCACCAATAGCCGTCGGCGTCGCGGCGCGCGCCGTCACCGGTGAAGTACAGGCCCTTGTACGTGCTGAAATAGGTCGCGGCGAAGCGGGCATGGTCGCCCCACAAGGTCCGCGCCTGGCCGGGCCAGCTGCGCGTGATCACCAGGTTGCCGGTCGTCGCCGCGCCGGCGACCGGGGCGACGAAGGCCCCGTCGGCGTCGACCAGCGCCGGCTCGACCCCGGGCAGCGGCAGCGTCGCCGACCCCGGCTTGAGGTCGGTCGCACCCGGCAGCGGCGAGATCATCACCCCGCCGGTCTCGGTCTGCCACCACGTGTCGACGATCGGCAGCCGGCCGCCGCCGACGACGCGGTGGTACCAGCCCCACGCCTCGGGGTTGATCGGCTCGCCGACCGAGCCGAGCAGGCGCAGGCTCGACAGGTCGTGGGCTTGGACGGGCGCGTCGCCGTCGCGCATCAGCGCCCGGAGCGCGGTCGGCGCGGTGTAGAAGACGTTGACGCGGTGCCGCTCGATCACCGCCCAGAAGCGGTCCGACGCCGGCCACGTCGGCACGCCTTCGAACATCAGCACCGTCGCGCCGGCCGACAGCGGGCCGTAGACGCTATAGCTGTGCCCGGTGACCCAGCCGACGTCGGCGGTGCACCAGAACACTTCGCCGGGGCGCGAGTCGAACACCAGGTCGAAGGTGAAGTTCGCCCACAGCAGGTAGCCGGCCGTCGTGTGGAGCACGCCCTTGGGCTTGCCGGTCGACCCGCTCGTGTAGAGCAGGAACAGCGGGTCCTCGGCGTCCATCGGTGCCGGCGGGCACGTGGCCGCGACGGCCTCGCGCCGCTCGTGCCACCAGTGGTCGCGGCCGGCGGTCATCGGCGTGTCGCCGCCCGCGTGGCGGACGACGAGGACCGTCTCGACGGTGCCGGCGATCGCCGCGGCGGCGTCGACCGTCGTCTTCAGCGGCAGCGGCTTGCCGCCGCGGGCGCCGCCGTCGGCGGTGATGACGACGCGGCTGCCGGCGTCGGCGATGCGCCCGGCGATCGCCTCGGCCGAGAAGCCGGCGAAGACGACCGAATGGACCGCACCGATCCGCGCGCAGGCGAGCATCGCCACCGCTGCCTCGGGGATCATCGGCAAATAGATCGTCACCCGGTCGCCGCGCGCGACGCCGAGGTCGGTCAGCACGTTGGCCATGCGGCAGGTCTCGGCGAGCAGCTCGCCGTAGGTGATCCGCCGCGGCGCCGTGGCGGGATCGTCGGCCTCCCAGACGATGGCGAGCCGGTCGGGGTCGTGGCGGTCGAGGCAGTTGGCGCTGGCGTTGAGCACGCCGTCGTCGAACCAGCGGATGTCGACGGGATCGAACGACCAGCGGCCCATCACCGTTGGGCGGGTGACCCAGTCGAGCCGGTCGATCTGGCCGCGCCAGAAGGCATCCGGGTCGTCGTGCGCGGCGGTCCGCATGGCCGCGGCGGCGGCGGGGTCGAGCCGCGTGCCCGCCCGGGCGGCTGCGGTCACCGGGTAAACCTCGTCGGTCATCGCGCTCCCCACGGCTTCGGCCGCGACGCTAGCAGCCCGGAACGGCGCGGGCGAGGCGGACGTTCAGGAGACACACGCCTTGGGAGACCGGCTATGTCCAAACCGCACAACGAACTCGGCTACGGCGACGTCGGCGCGCGTCCCGACAATGCACCCGACGACCGCCACCCGAACGGCGAGGGGGCGGGCGGTGGCCAGTCGGGCGGCGGCGCCCGCAACGAGCCCGCCGAGACGACCGGCGGGGCCGGCTCGCCGGGCGGCCAGACCGATCCCGCGTACCGCGGCGGCGACAACCCCAACGCCGTGCGCCAGGGCGACGGCGGGGACGCGCAGTGAGCGGCGATCCGACGCACGTCGAGGGCGTGCCGGCGTCGCGGCCCGCGCCGACCATCCCTGCCGGCCAGAACGGGTCGGGGCACGCGGTCGGGACCAATTTCCAGTCGGGCGCGCCGTCGGGGACGGAGACCGAGCGCGACGCGCCGGGCATCTCGAGCGACAAGCGCGGCGACGACACGCAGTAGCCGCCGTCAGCCGCTGAGCGCCTGCGCGATCAGCGCGTCGAACAGCGTCGTCGCCACCGGATCGACCCCCGGCGCGTCGGTCGACAGGCGGAAGGTGGTGACGACCGACTTGCCGCGGCCGAACCAGCGCTCGGCGACGATCGCGCTCGCGCGGTGGCCCCAGCCGACGACGAGGCCGGCGGCGACGTGCGCCTCGTGCTCCCACGGCTTCATGCCGGTCAGGACGAGGTGCGGCACGACGCGGTCGAACGACAGGTCGAACATCGGGCCGTTGGTCGGATGCGCCGGGATCGCGGCGAAGACCCCGGTCCGGGCGAGCCAGCTGAACGCCGTGATCCAGTCGCCGCGCAGGATGCTGCCGTCGCGCGTCTGCGCGAACAGCCCCGGATAGGCCTGGTCCATGTGGTACGGGACGGGCATCAGCGACGGCGGCTCGTCGCTGCGCAGCCAGTGGCTGTCGCCCTGCTCGATGACGATCAGCGCGCGGTGGCCGCGGCGGATCCGCTCGACGAGGGCGGTGTCCATGCCGCGGGCGACGGTCAGCGACGCCTCGTCGCGCGACGCCGCGAAGCCGTAGCCGAGCATTTCGAGGCGCAGGCGCAGCGCCGGGTCGTCGGTCCACAGCCCGCCGATCGTCGGCAGGGTGCGCGCGGCGTAGAGGCTCAGCGCCTCGTAGTTGCGCGCGATCACGCCGCCCTTGGCGTCGCGCAGCGTCAGCCGCAGCGTCGCCGCGATCGATGCCGGCAGCTCGGGAACGACGACCGTCACCCCCTCGACCGGTGCGACGCGGTTGGCCCCGGTCGCGACGACGCCGACGCGGCCCGACAGGCCGAGCGGCTCGAGGCTCCATTCGAGCACCGCGCCGGGTCCGACGAAGCCGCCGCCGGTGGCGATGCTCGGCGCGAGGTCGAGCGTCTCGCCGGCCCAATAGCCCCAGCGGCGGAAGCCGGGAACGATGACGACGTCGGCACTGATGTCGGCGAACGGGGCGTGGAACGCGCGCAGGTTGCGCTCCATGTCCATCAGTCCGTTGGCTTCCCAATAGATGTCGGTCAGCTCGGTGATGACATAGCCCTGGATCGACGCCTGCGCGCGCAGCTTCTCGATCTGATACTTGAGCCCGGTGAACTGGTACCACTGGGTCGCGGCGATGAACGCGTCGAAGCTGCCGAAGGCGCGGTCGAGGAAGAAGCTGCGGTAGCGCTGCTCGAGGCCCTTGGGATAGGCGACGCCTTCGCCCCATTGCGCGCCGGTCTCGAACCACCACGGGTCGGTCGTCCCGCCGCGGCGCAGGTCGCGCGGGTGCGGCAGGCCCCAGACGCCGAACTCCGAGCAGACGAGCGGCTCGTCGCCGCGCCGCTCGGCGTCGCCGTACGGGCTGAAGGTCCAGTCCTCGCGGCCGGCGAAGCGCTCGGTCAGCGTGTCCCATTCGCTGCGCCGGTCGGGGACGCCGCGGTAATAGTGGTAGTCCTCGACGTCGGTCTTGACGTGGAAGTTGGGAAAGCACGCCGAGTTGTCGACGGCGAGGCGGCTCGGGTCGTGCGCCTTGAGCCAGTCGTACTGGTCGATCAGCCAGCGCCGGTGGTCGGGATCCTCGGTCAGCCGGGTGCCCCAGTCCTCGTTGATGATCGTCCACGCGATGATCGAGGGATGGTGGCCGTCGCGGGCGATGATGCCCTCGGCCGTGGTGCGGGCGCGCGCGGCGGCCTTGTCGCTGAAGCGTTCGAAGTTGGGGAACTCGGTCCACACGAGCAGCCCGAGCCGGTCGCAGACGTCGTAGTAGAGCGGATCGGGAACCTTGATGTGGCAGCGGATGGTGTTGAGCCCGAGCGCCTTGGCCTTGCGGAACTGGTCCTCGAGGTAGGCGAGGTTGGGGACGGTGTAGAGCCCCTCCGGATAGTAATCCTGGTCGAGCGCGCAGCGCATGTAGAACGGCTGGCCGTTCAGCAGGAACTGCCCGTTCTTCGTCGTGATCGTCCGGAAGCCGAAGGTGCGCGTCGCCGTATCGCGCACCGCGGTCCCGTCGACGAGCTGGACGACGAGCGTGTACAGGTTCGGCCGTTCGGGCGACCACGTCGCCGGCCGGGCGACGGTCAGCGCGACCGGCACCTGCGCCCGCCCGGCGCAGTCGACGCGCGTGCGCACGGTGCTGCCGTCGGGGCCGGTCACCGTCGCGACGAGCGCCGCGCCGAGCGCCGCCGACGACACCGTCGCCGACACGCTGACCGTCCCCGACGCGAGGTCGGCGCCGAGGATGATCGCGCCGAGGTGCGCGGTCGGCCGGCGCTCGAGCCAGACCGACTGCCAGATGCCGCCCATCGGCCCGTACCAGCTCTGCTTGCCGTGCGGGATTTCCTGGAACGGGTGGTCGGGGAACTCGGCGCGGTCGTTCGACGGCAGCGTGACCTTCACCTCGAGGCTGTTGTCGGCCCACAGCGCATCGGCGTCGAGCGCCACCTCGAAGCCGAGGTAGCCGCCCTCGTGGGCCGCGACGCGGCGGCCGTTGACGTAGACCTCGGCAAGATAGTTGACCGCGCCGAAGCCGAGGATGACCTCGTGTCCCGCCTGCCCGGGCGCGTCCTGCCACTTGCGCGGAACGGTGAAATTGCGCCGGTACCACGTGACGCCCTGCGTCTCGCGCAGGTCGTCGAACTGCGCCTGCCAGACGCCGGGAACCTGGATCGCGCGCCAGGTCTCTTCACGGTCGAGGCGGAAATCCCAGACCCCGTCGAGCGACAGGCGGTCACGGGTGGCGGCGGAAACGATCGTCGTCATCGCGGGCGGGTCTAGCAGCGGCGGCGCGACCGTCTAGCGCGAAAGCGCGGCGACATAGGCGCGCGCGCGGGTCGCCACGTCGGCGGCGCTGCGTCCCGCCGCGTACAGCCCGCCGCCGAGGCCGAACCCCGCTGCGCCGGCCGCCGTCCACGCGGCCATGCCGTCGGGGGTGATGCCGCCGACCGGGATCACCGCGACGCCGGGCGGCAGCACCGCGCGGTGCGCCTTGAGCACCGCCGGCGTCGCCGCCTCGGCCGGGAACAGCTTGAGCGCGTGCGCGCCGGCGGCGAGCACGGCGAACGCCTCGGTCGGGGTGAAATAGCCGGGGGCGGCGACCATGCCGGCGGCGACCGTCGCCGCGACGACGGCGGTGTCGCTGTTCGGCGAGACGACGAGCGTCCCGCCGGCATCGCGCACCCGACCGACACTGGCCGCGTCGAGCACCGTGCCCGCCCCGATCGTCGCGCCGTCGCCGAATTCGCGGGCGAGCGCGGCGATGCTGGCGAACGGGTCGGGCGAGTTGAGCGGCACCTCGATGACGCGGATACCGGCGTCGACCAGCGCCGCGCCGACCGCGACCGCGTCGCCGGGCGTGATGCCGCGGATGATCGCGATCAGCGGGCAGGCGGTGAACTGCGTTTGGAACGACGCCAGCGCGGTCACAGGGCCTCCACGATCGCGGTCATGCCGGCGATGAACGCCGCGTCGCCGTCGTGCTCGACCGCCGTCCGTCCGGCGCGATCGAGGGCGGCGGCGAAGCGCGCCGTCAGGGCGGGCGCGCCGAGGACGGGCACGACGTCGTTGCGCGTCGTACCGAGGCCGGTCCGCACATCGGCGCCGATCAGCAGCCCCGAGACGTACGACGCCGCATGAGCCGCGTCGGCGCGGCCGAGGACGACGCGGGCGCGGCTGGCGAACAGCTCGGCGGTCAGGTCGTCGCTCACCAGCGCATGGTCGACCCCGGCGCGGAACGCGTCGTCGACCGGGGCCTCGCGGGCAAGGAGGTCGGACAGGATCGACTTGTGCGCGAGCGCGGCGAACAGGTCGCCCGTCATCACCGTGCGGAAGCGGGCAATCGCCCCGCCGTCCATATCGACCCACTTGGTATGGGTGCCCGGGTGGCAGACGAGGCCGTCGCCATACGCGCTGCCCGCCGCGCACGCGCCGAGCAGCTGGACCTCCTCGCCGCGCATGACGTCGGCGCGCCGGCCGTCGACGAACGACACGCCGGGCACGATGCCGACGTCGGGCTCGACCCAGGCGACGGCGGCCGCGACCCGGGCGAGCGTCGCGGGCGCGGCGACATAGGGCACCTCGCGCCAGCCGCGGTTCGACCCGATCATGCCGGCCATCAGCAGCGGCAGCCCGCCGCCGCGCGCGCGCAGCTCGGCGACGCTCGCGGCGAGATCGGACACCGCGAGGATGCCATTGTCGTCGGCGAGCAGGTGGGTCGCGGCGCCGTCCCGCACCGTCCAGGCGCGGCGGTTCGTCGTCCCCCAGTCGACCGCGACGAAGCCGCGCGCAGGGTCGATCATCAATGCAACTCGCGGGTCACGGCGCTGCCGCTGCCGCCGACGAGGAAGTCGAGGTCGGCCCCGCGGTCGGCCTGGAGGACATGGTCGATGTAGAGCTTGTACCAGCCGCGGTCGTACGTCGGCGCGGTCGGTACCCACGCCGAGGCGCGCGCCGCGAGCTCCTCGTCGGAGACTTCGAGCGTCAGCGTCGCGCCCGCCGTGTCGAGGGTGATGATGTCGCCGTCGCGGACCAGCGCCAGCGGGCCGCCGACCGCCGCCTCGGGGGCGCAGTGGAGGACGACGGTGCCGAACGCCGTCCCGCTCATCCGCGCGTCGGAGATGCGGACCATGTCGCGGACGCCGGCGAGCAACAGCTTTTGTGGCAGCGGCATGTTGCCGACCTCGGGCATGCCCGGATAGCCGCGCGGGCCACAGCCCTGCAGGACCATGATGCACGACGCGTCGATGTCGAGGCCGGGATCGTCGACACGGGCGTGGAAGTCCTCGATCGAGGTGAACACCACCGCCCGGCCGCGGTGCTGGAGCAGCTCGGGCGACGCCGCGCCCGGCTTGATCACCGCGCCCCGCGGCGCGAGGTTGCCCTTGAGGATGACGAGCCCGCCCTCGGCGAGCAGGGGTTCGCCGGTCGGGCGGATGACGTGCGGATTGTCGTTGCGCGCGGTCGCCGCGATCTCGCGGAGACTCAGCCCCGACACGCCGACATGGTCGAGGTCGAGCCGGTCGCCGAGCTCGGCGATCACCGCCGGGATGCCGCCGGCATAATGGAGGTCCTCCATCAGGAAGCGCCCGGCGGGCATCAGGTCGACGATCAGCGGCACCGACGCGCCCAGATGCTGCCAGTCGGCGAGGTCGAACGTCACCCCGGCGCGGCCGGCGAGCGCGAGCAGGTGGAGGACGGCGTTGGTCGACCCGCCGATCGCCGCGCACATCCGGACGCCGTTCTCGAACGCGGTCCGGGTCAGCACGTCGCTCAGCTTGGCCTGCTGGCGGACGAGCTCGACGATGCGGTTGCCGGTGCGGTGCGCCATCGCCTTGCGCCGCGCGTCGACGCCGGGGATCGTGCCGTTGAACGGCAGGCTGAGGCCCATCGCCTCGAAGATGCACGCCATCGTCGACGCCGTGCCCATCGTCATGCACGTGCCGGGCGAGCGGCTCATGCCGGCTTCGGCGGCCATGAAGTCGGCGTTCGACATCGTGCCGGCGCGGACCTCCTCGCTGAACCGCCAGACGTCGGTGCCGCTGCCGATGTCCTGGCCGCGGAACTTGCCGTTGAGCATCGGCCCCGAGCTGACGAGCATCGTCGGCAGGTCGACCGACGCCGCCCCCATCAGCATCGCCGGCGAGTTCTTGTCGCACCCGCCGAGCACGACGACGCCGTCCATCGCGTAGCCGCGGATCAACTCCTCGACGTCCATGCTCATCAGGTTGCGGAACAGCATCGCGGTCGGGCGGATCTGCGTCTCGCCGAGGCTCATCACCGGGAATTCGAGCGGGAAGCCACCGGCCTCCCACACGCCGCGCTTCACCCCTTCCGCAATGTCGCGCAGGTGGCTGTGGCACGGGTTGAACTCGGAGAACGTCTGGCAGATGCCGATGATCGGCTTGCCGTCGAAGACATGGTCGGGGAAGCCCTGCGCCTTCATCCAGCTGCGGTGGATGAAGCCGTCGCGGTCGCGCTTGCCGTAGGTCGCCGCCGAGCGGAGCGGGGGTTTGCGGTCGTCGGTCATGGCTGCTCCACGCTTCGGATGGCGTGATACGGGCATCGCGCGTAAGATTCCACCCACCTAACGCACGGAGCAGGCATGGACGAGGGGATCGAAGGCGCGGGCTGGCGCTGCCTGTGGCCGGCCGGATGCGAGCTCGGCGAAGGACCGATGTGGGACGCGCGCGCCAACGTCGTCCGCTTCGTCGACATCAAGCGCTCCCAGGTCCACCGGCTCGATCCCGTGACCGGCGCGCGGGGGACGTGGTCGGCGCCGGCGGCGATCGGCTCGCTCGGGGCGCGGGCGAACGGCGGCTTCGTCGCCGGTACCCGGGCCGGGTTCGCCCTCGTCGACCCCGATGCCGGCACGTTCGAGGTCATCGACCACCCCGAGGCGCACCTGCCGACCAACCGCTTCAACGACGGCAAGGTCGATCCGCACGGCAACTTCTGGGCCGGGACGATGGACGACGCCCGGCGCGACCGGTCGGGGACACTCTATTGCCTGCGCCCCGACCGCGGCTGGCGCGCAGTCGACCTCGGCTACCGGATCACCAACGGCCCGGCGTTCAGCCCCGACGGCGGCACGCTGTATCACAGCGACACGCCCGACCGGACGACCTTCGCCTTCGCCCTCGCCCCCGACGGCACGCTCAGCGACAAGCGCGTGTTCCGCACCTGGGACGACGTCAGCGGCTTCCCCGACGGGATGACGACCGACGCGCAAGGGTGCCTGTGGGTCGCCTTCTGGGGCGGGTGGTGCGTCCGTCGCATCTCGCCGGCGGGCGACGTCATCGCCGAGCTGCCGCTGCCGGTGTCGAACGTGTCGAGCGTCGCCTTCGGTGGGCCCGCGTTCGACCGGCTGTTCGCGACGAGCGCGCAGAGCGACCTCGACGCGGCCGCACTCGGTGTCCAGCCGCTCGCCGGCGGCCTGTTCGAGGTCCTCGGCCACGATGCCACCGGCCTGCCCGGCGGCGTCTGGCCGGGTTGAGCGGCCAGATGAGCGGCCAGGTTGAGCGGATCGCGCCGCTGACGCGTTGACCCAGCGATGTTCGCGCTGCCGACGACCACCGCGCCGATGGAGGCGAAGCTCGCCGCCGCGCTGCCCGCCGGCGACGCGTGGCAGTTCGAGCCGAAGTGGGACGGCTTCCGCTGCCTCGTCTTCCGCGATGGCGAGACGGTCGCGCTGATGTCGAAGTCGGGCAAGCCGCTCGACCGCTTCTTCCCCGAGGTCGTCGCGGCCGTCGCGGCGATGGCCGCGCCGCGCTTCGTCGTCGACGGCGAGCTGGTCATCGACGTCGGCGGCGTGCTGTCGTTCGACGCGCTGCAGGCGCGACTCCACCCGGCGGCAAGCCGCATCGCCAAGCTGTCGGCGGCGACGCCGGCGCAGCTGATGCTGTTCGACTGCCTTGCCGTCGGCGACGAGGTACTGCTCGACGCGCCGCTGTCGACGCGGCGCACCGCCCTCGAACGCCTGATCGCCGCCGAGCGGCCGCCGCGACCGCACGTGTCGCCAGCGACACGCGACGCCGTGGCGGCCGAGGCGTGGCTCGCGGCGAGCGGGGGCGCGCTCGACGGCATCGTCGCCAAGCGCCGCGACCAGGCTTACGCCCCGGGCGAGCGCGCGATGGTCAAGGTCAAGCAGGTGCGCACCGCCGACTGCGTGATCGGCGGCTATCGGACGCTTGCCGGAAGCGACGGCGTCGGATCGCTCCTGCTCGGGCTGTTCGACGCCGACGGGCGGCTCGACCACGTCGGCTTCACCTCGGCGATCAAGGATGTCGACCGCGCGGCCGTCGCCGAACGCCTCGCGCCCTTCGCCGGCGGCACCGGCTTCACCGGCAAGGCACCCGGCGGCCCGAGTCGCTGGTCGACCGACCGCTCGGCCGAGTGGGTCCCGCTGCGCCCCGAGCTTGTCGTCGAGGTCAGCTACGACCAGGTCACCGCCGGCCGCTTCCGCCACGGCACCGGCTTCGTCCGCTGGCGCCCCGACAAGGCCGCGCGCCAGTGCACGTTCGACCAGCTCGCGCCGCCGCTGCGCCCCGCCGAGCTGGCGGCGCTGGTCGGCGCACGGGAGTAGGAATCGCGCGCACGATGGCTTACGTTCGCGTCATCCGCGAGGAGGACTGCCGTGAGCGACCATTTCGACGTGATCATCGTAGGCGCGGGGCTGTCGGGCATCGGCGCGGCGGTGCACCTGCGCCGCGACTGCCCCGACCGCAGCTTCACCTTGCTCGAGCGCCGCGCCGGCGTCGGCGGAACGTGGGACCTGTTCCGCTATCCCGGCATCCGCTCGGACAGCGACATGTTCACCCTCGGCTACAAGTTCAAGCCGTGGACCGCGGCCAAGTCGATCGCCGACGGCCCGTCGATCCTGTCGTACGTCCGCGAAACGGCGGCCGAGAACGACGTCGACCGCCATATCCGCTTCGGCCACAAGGTCACCGCCGCCAGCTGGTCGAGCGCCGACGCGCGCTGGACCGTGACCGCGGCGCGGGACGACGGGTCCACGGCGACGCTGACGTGCAACTTCCTCTACATGTGCAGCGGCTACTACAGCTACGACGAGGGGCACCGGCCCGAGTTTACCGGCGAGGGCGACTTCGCCGGGCGCATCGTCCACCCGCAGTTCTGGCCCGCCGACCTCGACTATGCGGGCAAGCGCGTCGTCGTCATCGGCAGCGGCGCGACCGCGGTCACGCTCGTCCCCGAGATGGCGAAGACCGCCGCCCACGTGACGATGCTCCAGCGGTCGCCGACCTATGTCATCAGCCGCCCGGGCAACGATCCCGTCGCCGATCGCCTGCGCAAATGGCTGCCGGCGAAGCTCGCCTACGGACTGATCCGGTTCAAGAACATCGGCTGGGGGATGTACTTCTACCGGATGACGCGCAAGCAGCCGGCGAAGGTCCGCGACCTGCTGATCGGCGGCGTCGCCCAGGAGCTCGGCCCCGACTTCGACGTCGCGACCCACTTCACCCCGCGCTACAATCCGTGGGACCAGCGGCTGTGCCTGATCCCCGACGCCGACCTGTTCACCGCGATCAAGTCCCAGTCCGCGTCGGTCGTCACCGACACGATCGAGCGCTTCACCCCCGGCGGCATCCGCCTCGCGTCGGGCAGCGAGATCCCCGCCGACGTCATCGTCACCGCGACCGGGCTCAAGCTGGTCGCCCTCGGCGGAATGCGCGTCGTCGTCGACGGGCAGGCGATCAACCCCGGCGACTGCATCGCGTACAAGGGAATGATGTTCTCGGGCGTCCCCAATCTCGCGCTGAGCCTGGGGTACATCAACGCGTCGTGGACGCTGCGGTCGGACCTGATCGCCGGCTATGTCGCGCGCATCCTCAACCACATGAAGGCGACGCGGACGACGATCGCGACGCCGGTGCCGGGGCCCGACGTCGTCCCCGAACGGCTCGCCTTCGACCTGTCCTCGGGCTACGTCCAGCGCTCCGTCGACGCGATGCCCAAATCGGGCAGTCGCCGGCCGTGGAAGGTCACGGCGAACTACGCGCTCGACACGCTCGAGCTGCGCTTCGGCAAGGTCGACGACGGCGAGCTGCGCTTCACCACCGCCGCCGCGATGCCGGCGATGGCCGAGCCGATGCGCGAGGCCGCCGAATAGCGCGGCCAACGCCGCCGACGGTCACGACTGATTGCTCGGTGGCGGTCCGCTCGTGTCCTGGATCGGCGACGCCTTCGCGCGGCGCATCGCCTCGGCCTCCGCCCGGCGGCGCTGCGCCCACGGATCGTTGTACTCGCTCGGCTTGACCAGCGGCACGACCATGCAGACGCTCTGCGTCGGCAGCACCATGCCCCAGTCCTGGATCAGCTGCTTGTACGCCGCCCCGACGGGGCGGATGTTGCGGTCGAGGTCGTAGAGGCCGAGCGGGTTGACCCGGCCGTTGTCCTCGCGGAGCGCGGTGTCCCAGTCGACCTGGTCGGTCAGCGAATACCAGGTGAAGCCGACCATCGGAATGCCGTCGTTGCGGACGCGCAGCACGCTCGCCCACTGCTTCCACAGCCAGTCGACCGACGCCTGGCCGCCATCGGTATAGTCGGCGAAGTTGGTCTCGGTGTGCATGACGGGCAGGCGGTAGCGGTCGAAATACTGCCACGTGATGCCGTCGTAGCCGAATACCTCGCCGCTCGCCCGGCTGCTGCCGTCGGCGGCGACGCGGTGTTCGTTGGTCAGGTAATAGTCGTTGCCCATGATGCAGTGCTGCTTGAGCCGCGTGTTCATGAACCAGTCGTACTCGTCGCGGGTCATGCCGTTGTCGAGCAGGTACTGGTACATCTCCGACCCCGTGCGCCGCCCGAAGTTGAGGTCGAGGCTGAGGAAGCGCAGCGCGTTGAGCACCTCGGCCCGACCGATCGCGGCCGGGTTGTCGGCATGAAAATATTCGGAGCTTTCCGACTGGATGAAGATCGCGTCGGGCCGCACGTCGAGGATCGCCTGCATCGCCAGTACGTTGCCGCGGACGATGTGCTTGAGGGCGGTGACGAAGCCGCGATCGGTCGTCAGCGCCTCGTTCCACCAGCCGTACTTGGCCGAGAACAGCGCGCAGATGAACATCTCGTTGACCGGCGTGTAGAGCTGGATCCACGGGAAGCGCGTCGCGAAGTCGCGGGCGTAGCGGGCGAAGCGCTCGGCGAAATCGGGGTTCTGGAAGTCGCCGAGCCAGTCGGGGACGCCGAAATGGCACAGGTCGACGATCGGCGTGATGTCGCGACGCAGCAGGTCGGCGAAGGTGGTGTCGGCAAAGCTCCAGTCGTAGCGGCCGTCGCCGAGCCACGTCGTGTGGATCGGCGGGCCGTAGCGCAGATAGCTGATGCCGAGGTCCTGAACCGCGTCGAAGTCGGCGCGCCAGTGATCGTAGTGGCGGCACTTCGCCATCTCATCGACGCGCTTGCCGCCGACCTTGGGATAGGAGTTCTCGATGCCGGTGGCGAACATGAACATGGTCATCGGCGGGCGACGGTCCTCGGTTGGGGGCTTGCCTGAGACTACGCTTGGGACCGGCGATGGTTACAGCTCGTTCCGCCGCCGCCCGGGCATCGTCCGGGACAGCGCCGCGCGTCGCGCCGGCAACCGCGACCGCGCGCGCGGCCTGACACGCTAGCCCTTGCCCATCAGGGCGAGAACCTCCTTGCGGCTACGGTCGTCCTCGCGGAAGACGCCGAGCATCCGGCTGGTGGTCATCGACACGCCGGTCGTCATCACCCCGCGTGCGCTCATGCACGCATGCGTCGCCTCGATGACGACGGCGACACCGAGCGGGTCGAGGTGGCGCTGGATGCAGTCGGCGACCTCGGCGGTCAGGCGCTCCTGGACCTGCAGCCGCCGGGCATAGCCGTGAAGGACGCGCGCGAGCTTCGAGATGCCGACGACCCGGTCGCGGGGCAGATAGGCGATGTGCGCAACCCCGATGATCGGCGCCATGTGGTGCTCGCAGTGCGACTGGAACGGAATGTCGCGGAGGAGGACGATGTTGTCGTAGCCGCCGGTCTCGCCGAAGGTTCGGTCGAGGTGGACGCCGGGGTCTTCGAGATAGCCGCGGAAGTACTCGCGGAACGCCCGCGCGACGCGGCCCGGCGTGTCGCGCAGCCCCTCGCGCTCGGGATCGTCGCCGGCCCAGCGGAGCAGCTCGCGGACGGCCGCCTCGGCACGTTCCTGCGGAATCGGGGCAACCGTGGCGCGGGCACCCGGCTCGTCGACTTCGTCGTAGTGGTCCATGCATCCCCGGCGGATCGTTGTGGCTCTGCAATGGGGTCGCTGCGCCGCCGTGGCAACCGGTGCGACGACGCGCCGTGACCGCCTATCGGGCGGCAGACGGGAAGCGGCTACTCGCTGCGGGCCGGCGCGATGACCGCGAAGCCGCGCGGCCCGACCTGCTCGACCTCGAGCCCGCGCTCGGCGACGCCGCTCGCGCCGAAGCGGAAGAAGCCGTCGATCCCGGTGAAACCGCTCGCCGACGAAAGCGCCGCGCGCGGGAACGGCGTACCCGGAGCCCATTGGCCGGCGAAGCTGTTGGCGAGCAGGACCGCGTCATAGCCCAGGCTGGCGAGCCGCGACGGCGAGCCGCCGAACTTCGCGCGGTAGCGGAGCGACAGCTGGCGGAAGCGCTCGTCGGGCACGGCGGCGAACACCGCCCCGCGCAGCGCCGCGGACTGCGCGATCGCCGGCTCGCTCGCCCAGAGCTCGGTGCCCATGACGAGGACCGACCGCGCCCCGAACTGGTCGAGCGCGGGCGCGATCGCCGCCGCGACGGACCCCGAGTCGGCGATGAGCAGCGCCTGGAACGCGACGGGCGCGATCTGCTTGCTGACCGTCGCGACCGTGCCGTCGGGACGCAGCGCCGCGGTCTTCTTCGCCGCCGCGGCGCGCGCATCGTAGTTCGTCAGCTTGCGGGCCGCGGCGAGCAGCCCGGCCGAGGTCCGGGCATAGCTCTGCACCGCGATCGTCCGGCCGCCCGCCGCCGCGACCGCGCGGACGAACGCCGATCCGGCGCGCTCGCCATAGGCTCCAGTTGGAACCAGGGCGGCGAAACGGTCGACGCCGCGTGCGCGCGCATAGGCGACGATGCGGGCGATCGACTGGCCGGGCTGATAGCCGAGGACGAACGTGCCGCTGCCGGCGA
Organism: uncultured Alphaproteobacteria bacterium; assembly: GCA_963790285.1. Taxonomy (GTDB): domain Bacteria; phylum Pseudomonadota; class Alphaproteobacteria; order Sphingomonadales; family Sphingomonadaceae; genus Polymorphobacter_B. The sequence goes on along the minus strand of CAWBNV010000002.1, from coordinate 741,534 downwards.
GCGCGGCGTCGTTCGAGAAGCTGAGGACGGGCACGCCCGCCGCGGCGGCGATACTCTGGACGGCGCGGACGTCGGGGGCGAGCAACGGCCCGAGGAACAGGCGCGCGCCATCGGCCAGCGCACGCGTCGCGGCGGCACCGGCACCTCCGGCCGTGTCGTACACCTGGAGATCGAGCCGCGTCGCGCCGGTATCGAGCAGGGCGAGCGTCGCGGCGTTGGCGATCGACTGGCCGACGGCGGCATTGGCTCCGCTCGTCGGGACGAGAAGAGCGACGCGATCACGCGCCGCCGCCGGGGTCGGCAGCGGGCGGTCGGGCGTGCGCGGCCCCGCGGGCAGCGGCGGCGGCGGCGGCGCGTTCAGCGCGGCGCGTGGCGTGTTCGAGGCGCACGCCGCCGCAAACAGGACGGCGGCCAGAACCCCAGCCCGCGCAAAAGCCTGTCGCGGTGCGCCGCCTTCGCCCAAGATACGCATATGAACCCTCAGCCAACCGAACCGTTGCCCCCCGGCCTGTACATCGTCGCGACGCCGATCGGCAATCTTGGCGACCTCAGCCCGCGCGCCGCCGCCGTCCTGGCCGGCGTCGCGCTGATCGCGGCCGAGGACACGCGGGTCACGGCCAAGCTGCTCGCCCACATCGGGGCGAAGGTGCCGATGACCCCCTACCACGACCATAATGCCGACGCCGTCCGTGCGGGCCTTGTCGCCCGTGCGGCCGCGGCCGCCGTAGCGCTGGTCAGCGACGCCGGCACGCCGCTGATCTCCGACCCCGGCTACAAGCTCGTCCGCGACTGCCGCACCGCCGGCGTGCCCGTGGTGACGATCCCCGGCGCGTGCGCGGCGGTGGCGGCGCTGACGCTCGCCGGGCTGCCGACCGACCGCTTCGTCTTCATGGGCTTCCTGCCGGCCAAGGCGGGCGCCCGCGACGCGGCGCTCGCCGAAATCGCGACCATTCGCGCGACGCTGCTGTTCTACGAGTCGGGCCCGCGCACGGCGGCGACGCTCGCGGCGCTGCACGCGCGCCTCGGCGACCGCTCGGCGGCGGTCGCGCGGGAGATCACCAAGAAGTTCGAGGAGACCGTCGCCGGCACCCTCGAGGAACTCGCCGCGCGCTACGCGGCCGCGCCGCCGCGCGGCGAAGTGGTGATCGTCGTCGGCCCGCCCGCCGAGGTTCCGGCCCCCGACCTCGACACGGTGCTGGCCACAGCGATGGCGCGCGGCCCGCTGAGCGCGGCGGTCGCGGAGGTCAGCGCCGCCCTCGGCATCCCCCGTTCGGCGGTCTACGCGCGGGCGCTCGAACTGCGCGACCGTTAAGCGGCTCGACAAGCGCTGAAAGTCGGGACACTCTGTCGGCTGCGGGGGAGTCGGCGCAGGAGAGGCCGGACGATGACGAGCGCAACCGACACGACCCTGCGGACCAGCGATCTCGCCCGGCTCGGGCTGGTCGACGACGCCGCGATCGATCTCGCCGACGCCGCGCTGCTGCTCGCGGCCGCCGACCACCCCGGAGCGGCGCTCGACACCGCGCGCGCGCGGCTGACCGGCATCGTCCTGCGCCTCCAGCGCGAGGCGGCGGGCGTCGACACCGTTGCGGCGCGCGCCCGCGTCCTGCGCGAACTCGTCGCGCACACGCTCGAGATGACCGGCGACACCGCCGATTACGACAATCCGCGCAATGCCGATTTCCTGTCGCTGCTCGACCGCAAGCTCGGGCTGCCGGTGACGCTGTCGATCCTGTACGTCGCGCTCGCGCGCCGCGTCGGCTGGGCCGCCGATCCGCTCGGACTGCCCGGGCACGTCCTCGTCCGGGTCGGCGCCGAGCCCGTCACGCAGCTGATCGATGCGTTCGACGGCGGCCGACTGCTCGGCGAGGCGGGGCTCGCCGCCGTTCTCGACCGCGTGCTGGGCGGCAGCGCCAGCGTCGAGGCCGACCATCTGGTGCCGCTGTCGAACCGGGCGACGCTCGTCCGGCTGGTGTCGAACCAGGCGACGCGCGCGCGCCGCGCCGGCGACGTCGCCCGCGCGCTGACGCTCCACGAGCGGATGACGCTGATCGCGCCGGGGTTCACGGGCCTGTGGTGGGAACGCGCGCGGCTCGAGCAGCTCGCGGGCGACATCGCGGCGGCGCGCGCGTCGCTGGGCGCGATGCTCGAGACGACCCGCGACGCCGGCGTCCGCCAGCGAATCCGCGCCGCCCTCACCGCGCTCGCGCGGACGAGCTGACCGCCGCCGCGACGCTCGCGACATCCTCGAGCCGCATGCCGCCGCGCCACCGAGCGCGAACGATGCCGCTGCCATCGACCAGCCACGTCTCCGGGATGCCGGTGGTGCCGAGCGCCGACTGGACCCGGCCGTCGCGGTCGACCCCGCCGGCGGCAAGGCGCACGCCGCTCGCCGTCACGAAGGCGGCGGCGTCGGGAGCCGAGTCGCGCACGGCGATGCCGGCCACGGCGATCCCGCGCCGTCCCAGTGCGCCCAGAGCCGGCGCTTCGGCGCGGCACGGCACGCACCACGATGCGAACAGGTTGACCAACGTCGGCCGGCCGGTGCGCAGCGCCGCGTCGTCGAGCGGCCGCATCCCGGCGAGCGGGACGAGGGCAAGATGCGGAAACGGGTGCCCGACCGCGGGGGGAGCCGGCGGCGTCAGCCACCACCTTACGCCCACCAACGCGAGGGCGAGCGCCAGCGCGGCAGGCGCGACGACGCGCGAGATGCGCCTCACCTGCGCCTCCCCGCTCGCGCGGAACGCGATCCCGGCTGAACGTAACGCGTCGGCTGACCGGCGGCTCTGCGCATCGACACGTCTCGACCGCGGGCAGCGCCGGCAACGCGCATCCGCAACGGCTTAGCCGACGCGCCCGACCTTGTGGAGCGACCCGGCGACCTCGGGCGGCATGTACTTCTCGTCGTGCTTCGCCAGCACGGTGTCGGCGACGAACGCGCCGCCGGCGTCGAAGCGACCTTCGGTGATCACGCCCTGGCCTTCGCGGAACAGGTCGGGGACGATGCCCGTATAGCTCACCGCGACCTCGTGCGCGTTGTCGGTGACGCGGAAGCGGGTCAGCGCACCGGCGTGGATCACCGAGCCGCGCTCGACGAGCCCGCCGAGCCGGATCGGCCGTCCCGCGGCCGGAGCATGGGCGAGGACGTCCGACGGCGCGTAGAAATAGGTCGCGGTATCGCCGATCGTCGACAACGCGAGCGCACTCGCCGCGCCGAGCACGGTCAGCGCGGCGACGAGGAGAACCAGCCGCTGGTGCTTGGGACGGAGGCGCGCGGTCACGGGCGGCGCGCCTTGCCGGCCGCCGCCTCGGCGCGGCGCATCGCGACAAAGCTCCAGACGACCGTCCCGAACAGGCCGGCGACCGTCAGCGCATAGGCCGGGTAGATGAATTCGGCGTGGGTCACGCGGGCGTCCTCACACATAGGCCTCGGCGAGCCGGCGGCTGCGCGCCGCCGTACGCGTGCGGGCGAGCGCCGCGCGCATCCGCATCAGCACGACGCCGGCGAACACCAGGGTAAAGCCGGCGAGGCTGACGAGCAGCGGCAGCAGCATCGCCGGATCAATGGTCGACTTGGTCAGCGTGATCGACGGACCCTGGTGCAGCGTGTTCCACCATTCGACCGAATACTTGATGATCGGCAGGTTGACGACGCCGACGAGCGCGAGGATCGCCGCGCCCTTGCCTTCGCCGCCGCGCTCGTCCTCCGCCCCGGCGAGCGCGAGGTAGCCGAAATAGAGGAACAACAGGACGAGCATCGACGTCAGCCGCGCGTCCCAAACCCAATAGGTGCCCCACGTCGGCCGCCCCCACAGCGAACCCGTGACGAGGCAGATCGCGGTGAACAGCGCCCCCACCGGTGCGATCGCGCGCGCGGCGATGCTCGCCAGCGGGTGGCGCCAGACGAGCGCGACGGCACTGGCGACGGCGAGCCCGAGGTACCCGCCGCTCGCCAGCCACGCGGCGGGGACATGGACGTACATGATCCGCACGCTGTCGCCCTGCTGATAGTCGGGCGGGGAGGCGAACAGCCCGATCCCCAGCCCGACCGCCACCGCCGCCAGCCCGGCAAGGGTCAACAGCGGCGTCAGCACGCGGGCGATGCGCAGGAAGCGCGCCGGATTAGCGAAGCGATGCATGGTATCCGTCTAGCACCTCCGCCGGGTGCACGCACCCGGCGGCGGCACCACGCCGCGGCTTACCTGCCGGCGCACGCCTTCTTGTCCTTGTTGCCCGCCTTGCTGCAGTCGTAGTGGACGACCTTGCCGTTCTTCAGCGTCGCGGTGACCTCGTTCGGGCCCATCGCCTTGGGCGCGGCCGCGGCGCGCGGCGCGGCCATCGGTGCCGCCGGGCGAGCCGGCGCCATCGCCGCCGGCTTGGCGGGAGCCGCCATCGGAGCGGCCATCGGCTTGGCCGGAGCCATCGCCGCGGGCGGAACGACGACGTTCTTGCACGCCGCCTTGTTCTTGTTCCCGGCCTTGGTGCAATCATAGTTCATCGGCTTGGCCGGGGCCTTCGCCGCCATCGCCGGCGCCGCCGCCATCGCGGGCTTGGCGGGCGCCGCGACGCCGCCCGGCGTCACGTTCTTGCACGCGGTCTTGTTCTTGTTGCCGGCCTTGGTGCAGTCGTAGTTCATGCCCTTGGCGGCCGGCGGCGTCGTCGCCTGCGGCGCGGCATGCGCGACCCCGGCGAGGCCAAGCGCGGCCAGAACGATCATGATGCGCATCGTGAACACCTCCCCAAGCCAGCGGCGGGTCGTCGGCCGCAGTGCCTTCATGCCCTGTCGCGGCTTTCGCTGCAATGTACCGATCGGGTCAAGCGCGCGACGTGCGCCCGTGACCTATCCCGACGCCCGCCGTGCGGCGGCCGCGGCGAACGGCGTCACGGCGACAAGCACGAGGCTGCTCGCCGCGAGCAGGCGGATCGCGCCCGGAGCCTCGGCCCCGACGCCGAAGATCAGCACCGGCAGCGCCAGCGGCACGACGATCAGCCCGGCGAGCGCGCCGCCGCCGCGCAGGCCGGCGGTCAGGCTGGCGGCGAGCAGCGCCAGCGCGGCCAGCGCGGGGGTGCCCAGCGCGAGGCCGAGCGCGAGCGGCGCCAGCGCCGGCAATCCGAGCAACACCGCGGCGACCGGCAGCGCGGCGAGCAAGGGCACCGCGAACCCGAGCCAGTGGGCGACCAGCCGCGCCGCCGCCCACGTTTCGAGCGCGACGCCGCGGACGATGAGCTGGTCGAGCGTGCCGTCGGCGACGTCGGCGGCGACCAGCGTCTCGACCGGCAGCAGGCTGGCGAGCAGCGCCGCGACCCAGACCACCCCCGGGGCGATGCGGGCGAGCAGCCGCGCATCGGGACCGACGGCGAACGGGAAGAGGGCGGCGACGAGGACGAAGAACACCACCGGCAGCACCAGCGACGCCGGGCGGCGCAGCGCCAGCGCCAGATCGCGGCGAACGAGGGTCCAGAAGATCACCGCCAGCAGCTCACAGCCGGCCGCTCACAGGGCGAGCCGCTGCGGCGCGACGAGGCCGAGGTCGCTATGGGTGACCGCGACGACGATCCCGCCGCCCGCGCGGTGGCGCGCGATCGCCGCCGTCAGCAGCGCCTTCGACGCCGTGTCGAGCCCGGCGTCGGGCTCGTCGAGCAGCCAGACGGTGGCCCCCGATGCCGCCACCCGGGCCAGCGCCGCGCGGCGGCGCTGGCCGCTCGACAGGATGCCGGCGGGCAGGTCCATCAGCGGGGTCAGCGCGAAGGCGTCGGCCGCGGCCGCCACCGCCGCGTCGTCGACGCGGTCGAGCCGCGCCCAATGGCGCAGTTCGGCGCCGAGCGGCACTCCGGGCTTGAGCGCGACCTCGTGCCCGGCGAAAGCGGTCGGAAACGGATTGGCGACGCTGCCCTCGGCGGCGGGCAGCAGGCCGGCGAGCACGCGCAGCAACGTCGACTTGCCCGCGCCGTTCGGTCCCGTCACCTCGACCGCGCCACCGGGCCGCACCGTGAAGCCGACGTCGGCGAACACCCGCCGCCCGCCGCGGTCGGCGGCGAGGTCGGTCACGGCGAGAGCGCTGGCGGGGGTCACGCCACCCCCCTACCCGCGCGCGCCGCCGCCCGCTACAAGCGCGGCGATGCGTACCCCTTCCGCTGCCGTCAAGACGGTGCTCGACTTCGCGCCGCTCGCGGTCTTCTTCATCGCCAACCGCGTCGCCGACATCTACGTTGCGACCGGCGCGGTGATGGCGACGACCTTGCTGTGCATGGGCATCGCCCACTTCGTCTACCGGCGGATCCCGCCGATGCTGTGGCTCGTCGGGACGATGGTGTTCGTCTTCGGCACGGCGACGCTGCTGTTCCACGACGCCGAGTTCATCAAGATCAAGCTGACGGTGATCTACCTGCTGCTTGCCGGCGTGCTGCTGTTCGGCGTCGCGACGCGGCGGCCGCTGCTCGAGCTGGTCCTCGGCGAGACGTTCCCGGCGCTCGACGCCGCCGGCTGGCGCAAGCTGACGCGCAACTGGATCGTCTTCTTCCTCGCGCTCGCCGCCTTGAACGAGGTCCTGCGCCGGACGCTGTCGACGACCGACTGGGTCAGCTTCAAGGTCTTCGGCGTCACCGCGCTGACGTTCGTCTTCGCGCTCGCCCAGACGCCGATCCTGCTGCGGCACGGGAAGGACTGACGCCCCTCCCGCGCCGCGCGGCGGTCACGCGGCGAAGTTCTTCGCCGCGAAGTCCCAGTTGATCATGTGCGCGAGATACGCGTCGACGAAGCCCGGCCGCGCGTTCTGGTAGTCGAGGTAATAGGCGTGCTCCCACAGGTCGAGGACGACGAGCGGCGTCAGCCCGTCGTGGACCAGCGCGGTGTCGGCGTCGTGGGTGCTGACGATCTTGAGCGTGTCGCCGCTCTTGACCAGCCACGCCCAGCCGCTGGCGAAGTGGCCGACGGCCTCGGCCTTGAACTTCTCAGCAAAGCCGGCGACGCCGCCGAGGTCACGGTCGATCGCCTCCTTGAGCGCACCCGTCGGGGCGCCGCCGCCATTCGGCGACAGGCTGTTCCACAGGAAGCTGTGGTTCCACGCCTGCGCGGCGTTGTTGAACAGACCCTGGTTGCCCTGCGCCTTGGCGGCGCGGACGACGGCCTCGTCGCTTTCATGCGCGAGCGGCGAATCGGCGATCGCGGCGTTGGCCTTGTCGACGTACGCCTGGTGATGCTTGCCGTGGTGGAACGACAGCGTGCGCGCCGACATGTAGGGCTCGAGGGCCTCGGGGGCGAAGGGCAGCGCGGGCAGCGTGAACATGGGGTCGTCTCCTGTTGATGGCGGGGGCTTATCGCATCTCGGCGGCCGAGTCGCGGGGGTCAGAGCATGTTGTGGCGCTTGAGCGCATGGCGCAGCTGGTCGTAGGTCAGCGCGAGCGCCGTCGCCGTCGCGCGCTGGTTGTGGCGGCACTTGGCGAGCGCGGCGGCGAGGATGTCGCGTTCGTAGTTGGCGACGGCGACGCGCAGGTCGGCGACGCTCGCATGGTCGTGCGCCGGCGCCGGCGGCGGTGAAGGCGACGGCAAGGGCAACGGCGCGGACCCGTTCGGGACGATCAGCGACGGCGCAGCGGCGCGCCCGGCGAGGACACCGGGCCGCCACGGCGATTCGAAGGCGTCGAGGATGATGTGCCCGACCGGCACCTCGGCGTCGCCCCAGCGGTAGAGCGACCGCTCGACGACGTTCTTCAGCTCGCGGACGTTGCCCGGCCAGCCGTAGGCGGCGAGCGTCGCGTCCGCGGCTGCAGTGAAGCCGGGGAAGCCGGTCCAGCCGAGCTCGACCGCCATCCGCCGCCCGAAGTGCGTCGCCAGCAGCGGGATGTCGTCGGCGCGCTCGCGCAGCGGCGGCAGGGTGACGACCTCGAAGCTCAGCCGGTCGAGCAGGTCGGCGCGGAAGCGGCCGCTGGCGGCAAGCGCGGGCAGATCCTCGTTGGTCGCGCCGACGACGCGGACATCGACGCGGATCGCGCGGTTCGAGCCGAGTCGCGTCAGCTCGCCATATTCGACGACGCGGAGCAGCCGCTCCTGCGCCGCGGCCGACAGCGTCGCGATCTCGTCGAGGAACAGGGTGCCGCCGTCGGCGTCCTCGAACCGCCCGGCGCGCGCGCGCGCCGCGCCGGTGAACGCGCCCGCGTCGTGGCCGAACAGCTCGGCGTCGATCAGGTTCTCGGGCAGCGCGGCGCAGTTGAGCGACACCAGCGGCCCGCCCCAGCGCGGCGACAGGCGGTGGAGGCGCTCGGCGATCAGCTCCTTGCCCGTTCCCCGCTCGCCGACGACGAGCACCGGCCGGTTGAGCGCGGCCGCCGCCGATGCCCGCTCGACGGCGTCGAGAAAGGCGGCGGCGGAGCCGATCAGGGCGGTTGGAGCAGGCATCGCAGGCCGCAAGTTAGCGAACTTCGCCAACAGTTCGCAACAACCTCGCAACGATCGCCGATCATCCGCGATGCTCGCCTAGCAAGATCAATGGCTTACACATGTGCGCGCACTTGGCACGCCCCGTGCAATGCTGGGTTCATCGACGGGGGATCGTCCCCCGCCCCTTCAGGAGACCTTCGATGACCGACCGCTTCCCCGCCCTCCGCACCGCCCTCGGCCTGGTCGCCTCGGCGCTGCTCGCCACCGGCTTCATCGCCGCCGCAACGGCTCCCGCTTATGCGACGGCCCCTGTCATCGCGGCGCAGACCGTCTAAAATCGGCGATCATCCGGAGACCGAACTCATGAGCATCTTCTCCCGCACGCGCGACATCATCGCCGCCAACATGACCGACCTGCTCGACCGCGCCGAGGACCCGGCCAAGATGATCCGCATGATCATCATGGAAATGGAGGAAACCCTCGTCGAGGTCCGCGCCGGGGCCGCGCGGACGATCGCCGACCAGAAGGAGATGCGCCGCGCCGTCGCCCGCGCCGAGGCGGCGCAGGCGAGCTGGGCCGAGAAGGCCGAGCTGGCGCTGTCGAAGGGCCGCGAGGACCTCGCCACCGCCGCGCTGCTCGAGAAGGCCAAGGCCAAGAGCTTCGCCGACGCGACGCTCGCCGACATCGCCCAGCTCGACGACGGCCTGAACGCCAACGAGGAGGACATCCGCCGGCTCGAGGGCAAGCTGCGCGAGGCGCGCCAGCGGCAGAACACGCTGCTGACCCGCATCGAGAACGCCAACAGCCGGTCGCGGATGCGCGCGATGTACAAGGGCCCGCGGATCGAGGACGCCTTCGCCAAGTTCGAGGTGATCGAGCGCCGCGCCGACCTCGCCGAGGGCCATGCCGACGCCTTCTCATTGGGCGGCCCGTCGCGCAGCCTCGACGACGAGTTCGCCGACATGAAGCAGGACCACGGGATCCAGAGCGAGCTCGCCGCCATGAAGGCGCGGCTCCAGACGAAGGAGGGTTGAGATGGACTGGACCGCCGCCGTCGTCGTCCCGACGATCTTCCTCGGCATGCCGTGGCTGTTCCTCCATTATTCGTCGCAGTGGAAGAAGGCCAAGGGCATCTCGGTCGAGGACGAGCGCCTGCTCGACGACCTCCACGACACCGCCCGGCGATTGGACGCCCGGCTCGACTCGATCGAGCGGATCATCACCGCCGACAACCCCGGCTGGAAGGACAATGCGCTGGGTAGCGCGCGTCCCGTCGACCGGATCGAAACCCAGGCCGACGCCGAACCGCGCCTCGCCTACCGCCGCTGAGGGGAGCCACCATGTCCGACCGCCGCACCAGCTTCTACCTCGACAAGCGCCACGCCAAGGTGAAGGGCGTCTGTGCCGGGATCGCCGATTACTTCGACATCGACCCGCTGTTCGTCCGCCTCGGCTTCGTCGGCGTGATGTTCTTCCTCTTCCCGCCGATCTTCTTCGCCTATTGGATCGTCGCGTGGACGGCATCGCCGAAGCCCTATTCGCTCTACGCCGAGACGCCCGACGAGCGCGAGTTCTGGACCCGGGTTCGCGTCGCGCCGCAGCGGACGATCCGCGACACGCGGTCGAGCTTCCGCGAAACCGAGCGCCGGCTGCGCGACATCGAGGCGTATGTCACCAGCTCGAACAGCCGCCTCGCCCACGAAATCGACGGCCTGTAAGATCAGGCGACAAGGGGATCCGCCATGTCATCGAGCAGCGTCACCACGAGCGACGGCACGGTCGTCATCGCCACCGACGACGACACGCCGGCAACGCCGCAGCCGCCGGTCATCCTCCACCGCGATCCGGGCTTCGAGGCGGGCATCGTCCGCAGCGGCGACGGCTACACGGTCGGCATGCACTCGCACCGCCCGCTCGACACCGGGTCGTTCCTCGCCGGACTGCTGCTCGGCGCGCTGCTGTTCTTCATCGTCCAGACGGCGATGCGCTGGCACGCCCGCCGCGAGGCGAAGGGCGTCGCCCGCGCCGCCGCGATCGGGCCGCAGGGGACGAGCGACCGCACCGCCGCCGACCTCGCCGCGCTCGCCCGGCGGACCGCCGCGCTCGAGACGATCGTCACCGATCCCGCGCACCGCACCGCGCAGGCGATCGACGCGCTGCGCTGACCGGTCGACAGGAGTTCCGCCGATGCACGACACGATCTGGATCCTGATCCCGCTGACCGCCCTGGCGATCCCGATGGTCGCGATCCTCAGCCGCCCGCTCGGGCGCTGGATCGCGCTTCAGGAAAAGAAGCACGAGGCGAGCGTCAGAACTCGCCGACGCCCAGGCCGCCGAGCACGCGGCGAAGATCGAACGGCTTGAGGCGCATGTCGCCGTCCTCAACCGCATCGCGACCGACCGGGCGACGGGCCTCGCCCACGAAATCGACGCGCTCCGCGGCCCCGCCGCGCCGCTCAACTAGGAGTTCGACGGATGCACAACATGATCTGGGGCGCCGTCTGGGTGCTGATCCCGATGACCGCGATCCTCGCCGGCGTCGCCAAGCGCTGGCTCGCACTCAAGGAGCGCCAGCTCGAAACGACCGCCAAGGTCGCCGGCGAGCAGGCGGCGCAGTACGCCGCCAAGATCGAGCGGCTCGAAGCGCACGTCGCCGTCCTCAATCGCATCGTCACCGACCGGTCGGGCCACCTCGCCGCCGAGATCGACAGCCTGCGCGACCCCGCCCGGCTCAACTGACGCCGTCCCTCCGCTCGCCTAAGGAAGCTTCCCCATGAATCCGTTCGAGATGGTCGTCGCGATCATCGCCATCGTCACCATCGGCCGCGTGATCAGCGCGAAGTACGGGATCAACGCCTGGGGCCGGCGGCGCGATCGCGGCTTCGTCGAGCTGCCGCCGCAGGACGCGGTGTCGATCGAGGACGGGGCGCGGATGAAGGCCGAGATCGAGCGCCTCAACAGCCGCCTCGCGGTCCTCGAGCGCCTCGCCACCGACCCGTCGAAGCGCCTGTCCGACCAGATCGACGCCCTGTCCCGAGATCGCTGACCCCCAGTACGCCAGGAGGTTGTCATGCCCGCCGATTCGCTCGTCATCCTCAGCGCCGCCGCGCTCGCCGGACTCGCCACGCTGAGCGCGGTGTTCGCGTGGAGCTGGAAAGCCTGGCTCGACCTGCGCCGCCACGCGCTCGACACCCGCCAGAGCGAGACGCCGGGGATCGCCAACCGCATCGACCTCGCCGACCTGCGCGAACGTATCCGCAAGCTCGAGGCGATCGCCGCCGGCGTCGAGATGTGAGCCTTAGTTCAGCAGCGTCGCGACCTCGGGCGACTCCCACTTCATCGGCCCGTTGACCCGCCACTTCTCGCGCCCGTCGGCCCCGTAGAGGATCGACACCGGCAGCCCGGCGACGCCGAGCTTGACCGCGAAGTTGCCCGGCTGGTCGACGTAGGTGGTCAGCGCCGGGAATTTGGCCGACGTGAAATACTTGCCGACCGCGCGCCAGCCCTCGAGGTCCTCGCTGACCGGGATGACCGCGAGCCGCGCCTTGTCGCGGGCGGCGAGCGCGTCGAGCGCGGGCATTTCGGCACGGCAGGGGACACACCACGTCGCCCACAGATTGACCAATACGGTTCGATGCGCGCCCGCGACGAGGGCGGCGACCGTCGTCTTCGCTCCCCCCGCCGCCTCGACCGCGATCGCCGGTGCGGCCTCGCCGGCGTGGCTGCGGTCGACCTGCCCCAGTCGTGTGGTTGCGACGCGGCGGCGATGCCGCTAACCGCCACCATCGGCCGCGAGGCTCAGCAGGACCTGTCCGATCACGACGCGCACCGATACATCCAATTCGCTCTGGGGTGGCCGCTTCGCCGGGGGACCGGCGGCGGTGATGCGCGACATTAACGCGTCGATCCCGTTCGACAAGCGGCTGTGGCGCCAGGACCTCGCCGGCAGCCGCGCCCACGCCGCGATGCTCGGGCGCCAGGGAATCGTCGACCGCGCCGACGTCGCCGCGATCCTTGGCGGGCTCGAGACGATCGCCGCGGAATACGAGCGCGACGGCGTTCCCGAGGACGCGTCGCTCGAGGACATCCACATGACCGTCGAGACGCGCCTCGCGGCGCTGATCGGCCCCACCGCCGGGCGGCTCCACACCGCGCGGTCGCGCAACGACCAGGTCGCGACGAGCTTCCGCCTGTGGGTGCGCGACGCGATCGACGCCGTCGACGCCGGGCTCGCCGCGCTGATCGATGCGCTGCTGGCGCGCGCCGACGAGCACGCGTCGAGCGTCATGCCCGGCTTCACGCACCTCCAGATCGCCCAGCCGGTGACCCTCGGCCACCACCTGATGGCCTATGTCGCGATGGCCCGGCGCGACCGCAGCCGCTTCGCCGACGCCCGCGCGCGGGCGAACGAGTGCCCGCTCGGCAGCGCCGCGCTCGCCGGCACCGGCTTTCCCGTCGACCGCGACGCGACGGCGGCGGCGCTCGGCTTCGACCGGCCGACGGCGAACAGCCTCGACGCGGTGTCCGACCGCGACTTCGCGCTCGAATTCCTCAGCTGCGCCGCGCTCACCGGTCTTCATCTGTCGCGTTTGGCCGAGGAGATCGTGATCTGGGCGTCGCAGCCGTTCGGGTTCGTGCGACTGCCCGACACCTTCTCGACCGGCTCGTCGATCATGCCGCAGAAGCGCAATCCCGACGCCGCCGAACTCGTCCGCGGCCATTCGGGCCGGCTGATCGGCTGCCTGACGGCGCTGTGCGTGACGATGAAGGGGCTGCCGCTCGCCTATTCGAAGGATATGCAGGACGACAAGCCGCCGGTGTTCGAGGCGTACGACCTGCTCGCGCTCGGCCTCGCGGCGATGACCGGAATGGTCCAGACGCTGAGCTTCGACACGGACGCGATGCGCGCGGCGGCGGGGCGCGGCTTCTCGACCGCGACCGACCTCGCCGACTGGCTCGTCCGCGTCGCGAATGTGCCGTTCCGCGAGGCGCACCACATCACCGGGCGCGCGGTCCGCGCCGCCGAGGCGGCAGGCGTCGGGCTCGCCGACCTGCCGCTCGCCGACCTGCAGCGAATCGACGCCCGGATCACCGCAGCGGTGTTCGACGTGCTGAGCGTCGACGCCTCGGTCGCGAGCCGGACGAGCTTCGGCGGCACCGCCCCTGACCGCGTCCGCGCGGCGATCGCGGCGGCCCGCGCGTGAGGATACTCGCCCTAACCGCGCTGGTTCTGGTTGCCGCCTGCGGCAAGCAGGGCGAGCTGATGCCCAAGCCGCCGCCCGGCGAGACGCCGCGGCCGCTGCCCGGGCCGACCCCGACCGAGCGGCTGATCCCGCCGCCTCAGGCGCAGCCCGAGCGCGCCGACGACCCGCTGCGCCGCTCGGAGGCCCGCCGCGACGACCCGTTCTCGCTGCCGCCGCAGTGACGTATCCGATTGACGTCGCTGGCGGTTTGCCGGGCTGACATGGACCATTTCACCGATCGGCACGGGCGGCTGTTCGCCGAGGACGTCGACCTGACCGCGCTCGCGGCCGCGGTCGAAACGCCCTTCTATTGCTACTCGACGGCGACGGTCGAGCGCCATTACCGCGTCTTCGCCGACGCGCTCGCCGGTCTCGCCAGCCCGACCGGCGAGGCCCCGCTGATCGCCTATGCGGTTAAGGCGAACCCGAACCTCAGCGTCGTTGCGACGCTCGCCCGCGCCGGCGCGGGGGCCGATGTCGTTTCAGGCGGCGAGCTCGCCCGCGCGCTGGCGGCCGGCGTCCCGCCAGACCGCATCGTCTTCTCGGGCGTCGGCAAGACCGCCGACGAGATGGCGGCCGCGCTGACGGCGGGGATCTACCAGGTCAACGTCGAGGGCGAGGACGAACTCCACATGCTGTCGGCGGTCGCGACCGGCCTCGGCACGACCGCGCCGGTCGCGTTGCGCATCAACCCGGCCATCGACGCCCGCACGCACGCGAAGATTTCGACCGGCGGCAGCGAGAACAAGTTCGGCATCGCCCTCGACCGCGCGGCCGCCGCCTACGCGCTGGCGGCGTCGCTCCCCGGCCTCCGCCCGGTCGGCGTCGGCGCGCATATCGGGAGCCAGCTGACCGATCTCGCGCCACTCGCGGCGACGTTCGCGACGCTCGGCAATCTCGTGAAGGCCCTGCGCGATCAGGGGCTTGCCGTCGATCGCGTCGACCTCGGCGGCGGCCTGGGCATCCCCTACCGACCCGGCGAGCCCGCGCCGCCGACGCCGGCCGACTATGGCGACCTCGTCCGCCGCGCGACTGCGGGCTGGGGCGTTCGCCTCGTCTGCGAACCGGGACGGTTAATCGTCGGCAACGCCGGGGTCCTCGTGTCGCGCGTCATCACGGTCAAGCGTGGCGCGCGGACGTTCGTCGTCGTCGACGCGGCGATGAACGACCTGCTGCGGCCATCGCTGTACGGCGCGTGGCACCACATCCGCGCGGTCGCACCCGGCGGCGAGACGATGGTCGCGACCGTCGTCGGCCCGGTGTGCGAGACCGGCGACACCTTCGGCGAGGACCGGACGATCGACCGCGTCGCGTCCGGCGACCTCGTCGCGTTCATGACCGCGGGCGCCTACGGCGCGACGATGGCGTCGACGTATAATTCGCGGCCGCTGGTCCCGGAAGTGCTCGTCAGCGGCGACCGCTGGGCGCTCGTCCGCCCGCGTGAGAGTGTCGCCGCGCAGCTCGCCCGCGAGGCGGTGGCGCCGTGGTTGACGGATGCAGATCGTTGATTTCGTGAGACGGAGACCGTGATGACCCGACCGATCCGCAAGGCGATCTTCCCCGTCGGCGGGCAGGGGACGCGCTTCCTGCCGGCAACCAAGGCGGTTCCCAAGGAGCTGCTACCCGTCGTCGACCGCCCGCTGCTCCAGTACGCCGTCGACGAGGCGATCGCCGCCGGCATCGAGCAGATGATCTTCGTCACCGCGCGCGGCAAGGCGGCTTTGGAAGAGTATTTCGACGTCGCCGCCGAGTTGACCGCGAAGTCTCACGGCAAAGGGCAAGACCGCTGAACTTGCGGTGCTCGCCGAGACGCAACTCGAACCCGGGCGGATCGCCTATGTGCGTCAGCAGGAACCTGCCGGGCTCGGGCATGCTGTTTGGTGTGCGCGACTGATTACCGGTGACGAGCCGTTCGCCGTCCTGCTCCCCGACGAGCTGCTGTGGAACCCGGCCGCGCCGGCGCTCAAAACGATGGTCGACGTGTACAACCGCCTGGGCGGGAACGTCATTTCGGTCCTCGAGGTGCCCGCCGAGCACACCCACCGCTACGGCATCGTCGATCCCGGCGCGGTCGACGGGCTCGTCACCGAAGTAACCGGACTGGTTGAGAAGCCCGCCGCCGGGACGGCGCCGTCGCGGCTGGCGGCGATCGGGCGCTACATCCTCCAGCCCGAGGTGATGACGATCCTCGGCGAGGGGAAGCGCGGCGCGGGCAACGAGATCCAGCTGACCGACGCGATGGCGCGGCTGATCGGCGTCCAGCCGTTCCACGCGCTGACCTATACGGGGCGGCGGTTCGACTGCGGCGACAAGGCCGGGCATATCACCGCGAACATCGCGCTGGCGCTCGAACGTCCCGATGTCGGGCCGGCGGTGCGCGAATTCCTCAAGGAAGTCCGCGGCTAAAGCGTCCGCGTCAGCGCCCGGACGACCCCGATCCACGCAGCGTCGGCGACGACGAGCTGGCGCGCGCCGGGCTCGAGCGGCAGGATCTGGAGCTTGCGGCCTTCGACCCCGACGAGCCGGCCGAAGGCGAAGCGGCCAGCGGCGCGGGGGACGAGGATGTCGCGGTTGAGCGCGGTCGGAAAGGCCTTGGCGTCGAGCTTGACGAGCCACACGCCGTCGCCGGCGCGGTAGTCGCCCTGCGCCGTCTCGACAAGCATGCCAACGACTTCGCCGTCGGGGATCGGCGGCAGCAGCGCCGTCGGGCGCTTCGGCGCGGCGGCGCCGTCGGGGCCGAGGACGGCGGCGACGGTGACGTCGATGCGGTCGGGCAGGCTGACCAGATCGGCGGCGGCGACGCCCAGAGCGGCGGCGATGCGGTTGAGCCATGTAACCGATACGGTTCGCATGCCGGTTTCAAGACGGCCGATGGTCTGGGCCGTGGTCGGCGGCTCGCACGCCGCGGCGACCTCGTGCAGCGTCATGCGCTTGGCCTTGCGAACCTCGCGGATGCGGGTGATCACGGGCGGCCTCCTGTAGGAAATTGAACCCTTGAGGTTGGCCCTGTCCTACAGACGAACGCCTGTGGCAAGGACTTTTGCCCGAGTTGCCGCCGAGTTGGGCCTGTCCGAGGAGTCCGCCGATGCCCAAGCCCGCCCGCGCCGCGAAACCCGCCCGCGCCGCGAAGCCACGCCGCGTCCCGTCCGCCGCGCCGTCGGCGATCCCCCCGGCGGGGGCCAACCGCGCCTATGCGACAGCGGTGCTGCCGCCGTCGGCGGTCGTCGACCGCGTGCGGGTGACGGTCAACCTTGCCGAATTGCCGCTCGGCTGGCTGGTCCGCCGCGGGATGGTGACCGCGCGCCAGTTCGAGGCCGGCGAGCGGCTGCGCGGCGACTTCACCCGCGCCCAGCTGAGTCCCCGGACGACGATGGCGTGGGACGCCGGCCCGGCCACCCGCGACAGCCGCGGCGCACCCGAAGGGCTCGACGCGACGGGCGCGCAGATCGCCGCCAAGCGCCGCTTCGAAGGCGCGGTCGCCGCCGCCGGGCCCGGCCTCGCCGACGTGCTGTGGCGTGTGGTGTGCAATGGCGAGGGCCTCGAGACCGCCGAGCGCGCGCTCGGCTGGCCGGTGCGCGCGGGCAAGGTCGTCCTGCTCCTCGCCCTCGACCGCCTCGCCGACTTTTATCAGCTGCGGTAGCGGCGTTTTCCCGCTCCCGGCGTCCTCGTCGGGGCCGGAAATAGGACCGGGGCACACGCGGACGTAGGACGGAAATGCCCGCGAGCCCGAGCGAACGGGAAGGAAACCAGCCCTACAGCGTGTCGGAAACAAACCCTACAGGTGAAAACACTTGACAAGCGACACGCTGTTTGGTACAACTTGGGAATGCTGCAGAACTCCGCCCACCGGGAAGGCCCCGGTGGGCGGAGGTGTTTCGGGAGACTGTCATGGCGCGTTTCGAACCATCGCGGTTGACGCGCGATCCGGCCGAGCGGACGCGGTTCCTCGCCCATCTGCGCCGCCACGGGACGATCGAGCGCGCGGCGGCGGAAATCGGCGTGTCGACCTCGACCGTCCACCGGCTGCGCAAGGCCGACCGCGGCTTCCGCGACGCCTGCGCGGCGATCGCCGGCGACCCGACGGCGTACATGCTCGAGGCGGCGCTGATCGGCCGCGCGATCAACGGCGTGCCGCGGACGCGGACGCTGCCCGGCGGCGCGACCGAGACGACGGTCGATTATGACCACAAGCTCGGCTGGGACCTGCTGAGGAAGCTGATGCCCGAGCGCTACGGCGACCGGCCGAAGCCGCCGCTCGCGGACGGCGTCGTCACCCGCGCCGAACTGCTCGCCGTGCTGACGCCGCTCGAGTTCGACGCGGCGCGCGCGGCGGCGCCGGCGGCGACGCCCGGTGCCGATGGGACCGTACCCGGGATTTCCGCCGCCGCCGCGCACGCCTGACCGGCCGCCGTGCTCCGGGGGGAGCGATCACATCTGCGGGGGAGAGCGCCATGAGCGACGATTTCGGGTCGCTGCTCGCGCGGGTGCGCGCGCTGCCGCCGGCGATGCGCGCCGCGGCGGTGGCGCGGCTGGTCGGCGACGCCGACGGCGGGGGCGACACGACGGGCGACACGGGGCGCGACACGAGTGTCCGCCGGCCGCACGGCGGACAGGTGCCCCCCGACGGCGACTGGGCGACGTGGCTGATCCTCGCCGGGCGTGGCTTCGGCAAGACCTTCGCCGGGGCGGCGTGGATCGATGCCTGCGCGCGCGCCGTGCCGCGGGCGCGGCTGGCGCTGGTCGCGGCGACGCTCGGCGACGCGCGCGCGGTGATGGTCGAAGGCGACGCGGGCATCCTCGCGGTCGCCGCCGAGCGCCCGCGCTTCGCGCCGACGCGGCGGCTGCTGACGTGGCCGAACGGGTCGACGGCGACGCTGTTCGGCGCCGCCGAGCCCGATTCGCTGCGCGGACCGTCGTTCCACTTCGCGTGGGGCGACGAGATCGCCAAATGGGATTTCGCCGAGGCCGCGCTCGCCAACCTCGGCCTGGCGCTGCGCCTCGGCGAGCGGCCGCGCCGGGTACTGACGACGACGCCGCGGCCGCTGCCGTGGCTGCAGGCGCTCGCCGCGCCGACGGCGGCGGTGACGGTCACGCGGGGGAGCACGGTCGACAACCGCGCCAACCTGCCGCCGGCGTTCATCGCCGCGATGGTCGCCGAGCACGGCGGGACGCGGCTCGGGCGGCAGGAGCTGAACGGCGAGTTCGTCGCCGACCTCGACGGCGCGCTGTGGCAGCGGGCGACGCTCGAGCGGTGCCGCGTCGCCGCCGCGCCGCTCAAGGGACGAACAGTGATCGGGGTCGACCCGCCCGCGGGCGAGGGGGCGCACGCCGACGCCTGCGGCATCGTCGTCGTCCGTCTGGGGGCGGACGGGCGCGGCTATGTCGTCGCCGACCGCTCGGTCCGCGGGCGCTCGCCCGACGGCTGGGCGCAGGCGGTGGTCGCGGCGGCGGGCGAGTTCGAGGCCGACCGCGTCGTCGTCGAGGTCAACAACGGCGGGGCGATGATCAGCGCGGTGCTGCGCACGGTCGACGCCGCGCTGCCGATCCGGCCGGTCCATGCGAGCCTCGGCAAGGCCGCCCGCGCCGAGCCGGTCGCCGCCCTCTACGAGCAGGGGCGGGTCGTCCATGTCGGCATGTTCGCAAGCCTCGAGGACGAGCTGTGCGGGCTGCTCGTCGGCGGCGGCTACGCCGGACCGGGGCGCTCGCCCGACCGCGCCGATGCGCTGGTGTGGGCGGTGACCGAGCTGCTGCTCGGCAAGTCGCGCCAGCCGGGGGTGCGGAGGCTCTGATCCTCCCGCTCGCGGGGAGTTGGCGCGCTGAAATCCTCCCCGCTTGCGGCGAGGATCAAGAAGGAGATATCCATGAAACTGCCTGTGTTCGCCCGCAAGGCGCGTGCGTCCGCGCCGCCGCCGCGGCCGCTGTTCCCCGAGCTCGCGCGGACGACGTGGAACGCCAATCTCGGGCCGACGCGCAGCTACGAGGCGCTCGTCCGCGACGCCTATCTGAAGAACCCGATCGCGCAGCGCGCGGTGCGGATCGTCGCCGAAGGGGCGGCGGGGGCGCCGGTGCGGTCGACGCCGCCCGACCATCCGGCGCTCGGGCTGCTCGGCGGCGGCGAGCCGGGGCCGTCGCTGATCGAGCAGGTCGCGGCGAACCTGCTGCTCCACGGCAACGCCTATATCGAAGTCGGACTCGGCGCGAGCGGCTTGCCGGTCGCCCTTTATGCGCTGCGGCCAGAACGCGTGACCGTCGAAGCCGATGGGCAGGGGTGGCCGGTCGGCTATCTGTACCGCGCGGGGACGACGCTGCAGCGCTTTCCGGCGGTGACGGCGGGCGAGCGCCCGGGGCTGCTCCACATCCGCAGCTTCCATCCCTTGGACGACCATTACGGCCTCGGCTGCGTCGGCGCGGCGGGGGCGGCGGTCGAGACGCACAATGCGGCGAGCGTGTGGAACAAGAACCTGCTCGACAATGCCGCGCGGCCGTCGGGCGCGCTCGTCTACGACCCCGGCGACGGCTCGACGCTGACGGGCGAGCAGTTCGACCGCCTCAAGGCCGAGATGACCGAGGGGTTCGCCGGCGCGGCCAACGCCGGGCGGCCGATGCTGCTCGACGGCGGCATGACGTGGCAGCCGCTGTCGCTGACGCCCGCCGAGATGGACTTCGGCCGGACGCGCGACACCGCCAGCCGCGAGATCGCGCTCGCCTTCGGGGTGCCGCCGATGCTGCTCGGCCTGTCGGGCGACAATGCCTTCGCCAACTACCGCGAGGCGAACGTCGCGCTGTGGCGGCTGACGCTGCTGCCGCTGACGAGCCGGATCTACGGCAGCATCGCGACCTTCCTCCACGACTGGTGGCCCGACCTGCGGCTCGAGGTCGACCGCGATGCGATCCCCGCGCTCGCCGCCGACCGCGAGAAGCTGTGGGCACAGGTCGCCGGGGCGTCCTTCCTGACCGACGACGAGAAGCGGGCGCTGCTCGGCCTGCACAGCCTGGGAGGACCGCGATGACGATGCTCGCCGCACTGATCGCGCAGGCCGAGGGTCGGGGCGCCGACCTCGTCACGCTGCGCGCGCTCGTCGAAGAGGCGACCGAGGCCGGGGCGGCGCGCGCGCTGGCCAGCATCGGCCTTCACGACGACCGCGCCGGGGCCGACATCGTCGAACTGCGCGAGCTGATCCAGGGCTGGCGCGACGCCAAGCGCTCGGCGCTGTCGGCGGTGGTGACGTGGACGGTGCGTGCGCTCGTGGCGGCGCTGCTCGTCGGCATCGCGGCGAAGACCGGGCTGACCGGGCTGGTCCACCGCTGACCCCCTCACCGCCAAAGGAGACGCTTATGCCCACCCGCTTCAGCGGCTATGCCTCGGTGTTCGGGGTGCCCGACGGGGGCGGCGACGTCGTCGTCCGGGGTGCCTTCGCCAAGGCCCCGGCGCACCCCGTCCCCCTGCTGTGGCAGCACGACGCCGCGCACCCGATCGGCACGGTCGATCACCTGTCGGAGGATGCGCGCGGCCTGCGGGTCATCGCGACGCTCGCCGCCACCCGCACCGCACGCGACGCCGCCGCGCTGCTCAAGTCGAAGGCGCTGACCGGGCTGTCGTTCGGCTACCGCGTCCGCGCGAGCGTGCCGGGCCGCAGCGGCCGCCACCTGACCGACCTCGAGCTGATCGAGGTCAGCCTCGTCACCTTCCCGATGCAGCGCCTCGCGCGCGTCGTCGCCGTTTCACCCGAGGAGACAACCGCATGACGTACGAAACCAAGGCCGACCCGCTCGCGGCGAGCTTCGCCGCGAGCGACATCCCCGCCGCGCCCGCCGCCGACGCGGTCGCATCGCTGCGCTCCGACCTCGACAAGCTGACGCTCCGCCTCCAGCGCCCGGCGCTCGCCGCGACCAAGGCGCAAGGGGCGGGCGAGGCGTACCTGCGCACCGGCGCCACCGGCGGCGACGAGGTCAAGTCGCTGACCATCGGCACGCCGGGGAGCGGCGGCTTCGCCGTGCCCAGCGAGATCGACACCGTCATCGACGACACGCTGAAGGCGATCTCGCCGATCCGCAGCATCGCGTCCGTCGTTCAGATCGGCACCGCGCGCTACCGCAAGCTGATCGCCGTCGGCGGCGTCCAGTCGGGCTGGGCGAGCGAGACCGGCGCGCGGCCCGACACGGCGACGCCGACCTTCGTCGAGATCGTCCCGCCGATGGGCGAATTGTTCGC
This sequence comes from uncultured Alphaproteobacteria bacterium, assembly GCA_963790285.1. Taxonomy (GTDB): domain Bacteria; phylum Pseudomonadota; class Alphaproteobacteria; order Sphingomonadales; family Sphingomonadaceae; genus Polymorphobacter_B. The sequence goes on along the minus strand of CAWBNV010000002.1, from coordinate 719,701 downwards.
CAATCCGAGCGCGAGCCAGGCGATGCTCGACGACGCGCTGTTCGACGTCGAGGCATGGCTGGCGAGCGAGATTGCCGTCGAGTTCGCGCGCAACGAGGGGATCGCCTTCGTCAGCGGCACCGGCATCGGCCAGCCGATGGGCTTCCTGTCGGTCCCGACCACGACCGCCGACGACGCGACGCGGCCGTTCGGCACGCTGCAGTACCTCGCCACCGGCGTCGACGGCGGCTTCCCGGCGACCAACCCGCAGGACAGGATCATCGACCTCGTCCACGCGCTGCGGCCGCCGTACCGCCAGGGCGCGGTGTTCGTGATGAACTCGTCGACCCTCGCCCGCGTCCGCAAGATGAAGGACAATACCGGCGCGTTCATCTGGCAGCCGGGCCTGTCGGCCGAGCAGCCGGCGACGCTGCTCGGCTATCCGGTGATCGACGCCGAGGCGATGCCCGACGTCGCCGTCGGCAGCCTGGGGATCGCCTTCGGCAACTTCAAGGCCGGCTACCTGATCACCGAGCGCAACACGACCGGCATCCTGCGCGACCCCTTCACCACCAAGCCGTACGTCAGCTTCTACGCCGTCCGCCGCGTCGGCGGCGCGGTCGTCAACTCCGAGGCGATCAAGCTGCTCAAGTTCAGCGCCGCCTGAGCCCCTCCCCGCGCGGAGCCCCCTCCGCGCGGGCCTTAATTGCTTGCTCAGAAAGGAGCCGCGCATGGCGATCATCGCCGCGTCGGTCGAGGCGAACGGCTGGGTCCTCCGGCTGACCCTGACAGGCACGCTCAGCAGCGGCTTCGTGCCCGGCTTCAACAACGCCTACGCCACCCCCAACCTCGCCCCCGATACCGCGACGCAGTGGGCGACCAACTTCGCCGGCTATGCGCTCGCGCCGAGCAGCGGCGCGCCGGCGCTGACGCTGGCGATGTTCTCGACCGGGTTCGTCCAGTCGGGCGGCCAGGCGGCGCCTTCGACGGTCGTGGGGCGCGCGCTGATCGGCACCAGGGCGCTGCGCAAGGTCGTCGACGCCACCGCCGCCGGGCTGCGCCGGCCCAAGGAACCCGACGAGGTCGACAACGGCGACGGCACGGTCACCGTGCGCATCGCTTTGTCGCAGCACGTCTATGCCGGCGACACCGGGCTGTCGCTGACCGCGCTCGCCGGGTGGCGCACCGGAGCGACGGCACAGACGATCGCCGTGACCAACAACTCGACCGTCGCCGCGCCCGCGCCGATCGTCCGCTGGACCGACGTGCCGTACCAGCTCCAGCCGGGCAGCTTCGCACTCGAGGTCGCCGTCGCCAGCCATCACCCGAACGGCCTCGCCCCGGTCGCGGCGGTCAAGTTCACCGTCACCGACGGGACGACGATCAAGACGTTCTGGGCGACGGCGCTGTCGACCTCGACCGCGTACAGCGCCGGCGGCACCGGGCAGGGCCTGCGCGTCTATGCGGTGACGGTCGACCCAACGACGGCGACGGCGCTGACCAAGGGGCTGCTCCGCTGCGACTTCAAGGTGTTCCCGTGGATCGGGCCGGCGCGGTCGAGCGACACCGCCGACACCAACCTGACCGCGGTCGCCGCGTCGAACACGCCGTCGATGACCAACCTGCCCGCCTCGGCGGGGACGTGCGTCGGGCTCGCCACGGCGGCGCAGACCCCCTTCGTCGTCGCCTACAACCCGGCGAACGCGTGGATCACACCGCGCTTCATCGACATCGACGCGGTCAACGGCACGACGACGGCGGCCAGCGTCACCATCGGCTCGACCGCCGCCGCCGCCGCCGCCGGCACCCCTGCCGCCGACATCAAGACGGCGATGGACGCCGTGTACGCGGCGAACGTCACGATCAACGACGGGCGCCCGTCGCCGACCAGCATCGCGCGCTCGGCCGACGGGCTGACGCTGACGATCCGCCGCTCGGCCGCGGCCGGTGGCCCGGCGGGATCGACCGGGATCGTCGTCGGCAACGGCCAGACCGCCGACAACGCTGCCGGGTGCAACACCGGGGCGACCTTCATCACCGTCCGCGGCGATCCCGGCGACGGCACTGGCCGCGCGTGTATCCTCCGCGCGCAGACGTCGGGCACGCTGTTCCGATACGGCGCGTCGAGCGGCGGCATCCTCTGGCATCTGACCGGACTGTCGGTCGAGGCGGGGTCGTTCGGGATCTTCTCCGGCCTCAACCAGTATGCGTGGTTCGACAACGTCGAGGTCCGCGGCGCGAGCGGGCAGACGACGGCGACCGCGATCCCCTTCGCCGGCAACGCCAAGGCGTGGGTCACCGCGACGAAGTGGTGGCAGCACGGCACCCAGCTCGACTGGCACAGCTATTTCTACGCCTTCCTCGTCCGCAACACGAGCGTCGAGCGGACGATCAACGCCCCGGCGGTGTTCAACTGCGCGCGCCTGCCCGGCGCGGCGACCGTCGCCACCCCGGCGAACAACCGGGGGATCGGCTCGACCGGCGGGACGATGACCGACGCGGGGTTCGCGCTCGACCGCATGGTGGTCGGCTGCGACCTCCGCTACCTCAACGGCGCGGTGGCGTTCGAGAGCCAGCAGCTCGCGAACGCCAGCGCGCCGGCCAATCTGACGCTCGGCAAGAACAGCAAATACTACGTCGCCAGCCGCTGTGCGTGGCTCAACAACGTCGCCGAGACCTTCAACGGTAGCCAGGCGATGTGGGGCAGCGTCGGCGAGAACAACGCGACGCTCGTCCCCAATCCGCAGACCGGCAACAGCACCGGCGCGGTCGCCACCGAGAACATCATCGAGGGCAACACCTTCACCGGCGACCGGACCAACGCCTGGTACAATCTCGGCGCGTGGCAGAACATCGCGCTCAACGACAGCGAGGACAATCTCGTCCAGGTCAACCGCCTGGCGAACAACGCGCTGTTCCGCGTCGCGCAGAAGCACGACCGCTACTACCACCCCTCGGTCCAGGCGCAGCGGATCGGGGTGGCGCTGTCGGCGACGCGGAGCAAGACCTACGCGGTCGGCGACGACATGGTCATCGCCGGGTCGCCGGCGAACGTCTACCGCTGCACCGTCGCCGGCACGACGGCGGCGAGCGGCGGCCCGGCCGGCACCGCGACCGGGCAGGTCGACGGCAGCGCGGCGTTCGACTGGATCGCCACCGAGACGCGCCAGCACGGCTTCCGCCCGCAGGCGACCGGAGCGTGGTCGTCGGCCTATGGCGTCATGGCCGAGGGCAACATCGACCTCGCCAACGCCAACGACGGCCCGGCGCAGTCGGCGGGTTCGACCGGGACCTACGCCGGCGACGGCTCCGCCCTGCTGCCCGACCTCAAGCACGAGTTCTTCGGGGTCGGATCGCAGTCCCTGACGCTCGACGGCATCAGCCTCACCGCGTCGCCGTTCACCAGCGACCTCTCGGGCGGGCAGAACCGCCAGCCGTACCAGGCCGGATCGACCACCGGCGGCGGCGACTACCGGCCGCTCGGCACAAGCGGCGGGACGTACATCCTCGCGCGGGCAAGGACGGCGAGCGTCGACGTCGACCAGCGCGGGGTGGCGCGGACGGTGCCGTTCGCGGCGGGGGCGCTCGCGCCGAACGCCTATGCCGTCGCCCCTGGCGCCGGCCGGGTGGCGAGCGCGGCGGCGGCGGCGCGGGCGGCGTGGACGACGACCCTGGCGGCAAGCGGCGGCCGCGCCGCGACCCGGGCGGCGGCGACCACGACCGGCTGGCGGGCGCAGCTCGCGCCCCCCGGCGACCGGCTGGCGACGCGCGCGGCCGCGTCGGGCGCCGGCTGGACCGTCGGCGCCGTCCCGAACACCGGGCGCATCGCCTCGGCCGCGACCGCGGCCCGGATCGGCTGGGGCGGGTCGCTCGCGGTCGCCGGGGCGGTCAGCGCGAGCCGCGCCGGGGTCGGTCAGCTATCGTGGCGCGCGACCCTCGTGCCGAGCGCCGCCGCCCACGCCGGCTTCGCCAGCGACGCGCGCGCCGCCTTCGTCGCCGCACCGGCGACGCTTGCCCCGCGCGCCGCATCGCAGGCGGTCGTGTCGGGCGAGGCCCTCGCCACCTTTGTCACCCCTGACGTCATCGCGGTCGATCCGGCCCGCCTCCGCGTCGTCGACGCGACGCTGTTCGCCGCCGCGGGCCCGGCGCCGCCCGAACGCACCCTTTTCGTCCGCGACCAGCGGACGACGACCGTCTCCTGACCTCCGAGCAAAGGACCTCGACCATGAGCAAGTTCTGCAGCAACGCCGTCTTCGACACCGCCCTCGCCCGTATCGCCACGGCGACGCGGATGGTCGGGCTCAGCGGCCAGCCGGCGACCTACGCCGCCGCCGATGCCGGCCGCCTGACCGAGGCGGCCACCGCGGCGGGCGACTTCGTCATCGCCAACGGCGACGTTTCGGGGCGCAAGGTGACGGTCGCGGCCAAGTCGGGCCTCGCCGTCGTCGCCGCCGGCACCGTCGACCATGTCGCGCTGCTCGATCCGGCGACGTCGGCGCTGCTCTACGTCACGACCTGCCCGGCGCAGGCGATCGTCGCCGGCGGCACCGTCAGCCTCGCGAGCTGGCAGGTCGAGATCAATCAGCCGACCTGAGCCGCCCGCGACCCCGGCGCCCGGCGGGAAGCCCCTACCATGACAGGAGAATCGCCCGTGGGGATGTTCCTCAAGGACCCGGCCGCGCGGCTCGACTATGCCGTCGACTGGTCGGCCGACACGCTGAATGCGGCGACGATCGTCGGCAGCGACGTGGGAGGTCGAGCCGCCCGGCCCGACGCTGTCGGCGATGACCGCGACCGCCACACGCACCGGTGCGACGATCGACGGCGGCGCGGCGGGTACGGTCTATCGCGTCGTCAACCGCATCACGCTGTCCGACGGCCGCCGCGACGACCGCGCGATCGTCATCCGGGTGGAGGCGCGGTGATGGCCGGCGATCTGTTGCCCCCGCGGATCGTCCCGGTCGCACTCGACGAGGTCAAGGCGTTCCTCAGGCTCGACGATGCCGGCGAGGACGCGCTGCTCGCCGGCTTCATCCGCACGGCCACCGCGCTCGCCGAGGCGTTCACCGGCGAGCGGCTGATCGTGCGCGACGTCGCCGATACGCTGCTGCCGGTAGCGACATGGCAGCGGCTCGGCGCGACGCCGGTCGTCGCCATCACCGGCGTCGCCGCCGCCGGCGCGCCGCTCGCCGGGATCATGTTCGAGACCGACATCGACCGCGCCGGCTACGGCTGGGTCCGCCTCGTCGCGCCCCGACCGCAACACGCGGCCGACGGTGACGTACCGCGCCGGCCTGGCCGACGACTGGAACGGCGTTCCCGAGCCGCTGCGGCAGGGCATCGTCCGGCTGGTGTCGCACTTCCACGCGCACCGCGACGCCCCCGATGCGGGCGGCCCGCCTGCCGCTGTCGCCGCTTTGTGGCGGCCGTGGCGGCGGTTGCGCCTCGGCGGGGAGGTGACCCATGGCGCGCGCTGACGAGTTCGTCGGCGCCTTGCGCGAACGCGTCGCGATCGACGTGTGGACCGCCGGCGGCGACGACAGCAGCGTCGTCGGCGCGTGGACCGCGACCGACGTCGCCTGGGCGGCGCTCGCGCCGGTCGATTCGACGGTGGTCGAGAATGTCGCCGAGCGGCGGCTCGGCCGGCCGCGCTACCGGCTGACCCTGCGCGCGCCGACTATCGCGTCGCTGACCAGCCGTTTCCGCTGGCACGGACGCACGCTTGCCGTGCTGCGGGCCGAGCCCGACCCGCGGCTGCGCGACCGCCTGACCTTCCTCGTCGAGGACCGGACATGACGCTGCCCCTGATCCTCGCCCAGGTCGCCGCGCTCGCCGAGGCGCGCGCGACTGCGCTGCTCCTCGCCCGCGCCGCGGCCGAGCTGCCGGGCATCGCTGCCGCCGTCGATCCCGCCGGCTTCGCCTGACCGCGCGCCACCTGCACGCGCGCGCCTTCGGCACCCGCCATCGCCGGCGCGACCCGGGCTGGCGCTGTTCGCGCGGGGCGGGCGATGACGAGCGCCAGCCTCGCCGTCCAGGCGCTCGTCTCCGCCGCGCTGACGACCGCGCCCGACCGTCACCGTCACCGGCGTCTTCGACTGGGTCGCCCCCGATGCGCCGCGCCGTACCTCACGTCGGGGCCGACGCGGTCACCGACTGGAGCCACAAGACCGGCACCGGGCACGAGCACCGCGTCCAGGTCAGCGTCTGGGACGACCGTCCGGGAACCGCGCGGCTGAAGGCGCTCGCCGCCGTCGTCGAGACCGCGTCCGCGCGGCCTGGCCGGGGACCACGACGGCCACCGCATCGCCGGCGTCGCCTTCGCTCGCGCGGTGTTCGTCAAGGACCCGAACGGGTGGAGCCAGGCGGCGATCGACTTCCGCATCCGCACCGAGGCCTCTGACGCCGCAACCTCGAGCTCAAGGAGACTGCCTATGGCCGCCGAACGGGGCAGCGCCTTCCTGCTGAAGATCGGCGACGGCGCGACGCCGCCCGCCTTCACCGACCCTCGCCGGGCTGCGGACGACGCAGCTGACGATCAACTCCGACACCGTCGTCGTCACCAACAAGGGGTCGGGCGGGTGGCGCGAGCTGCTGTCGAACGCCGGCTTCCGCTCGGTGTCGCTCGCCGGCGCGGGCGTGTTCAACGGCTCGGCCGCCGAGGCGCGGGTCAAGGCCAACGCGCTCGCCGGGCGCGATCGATTCCTACCAGGTCTGTTTCGAAAGTGGAGAGACCATGACCGGCTCGTTCCTCGTCACCCGGCTCGACTATGCCGGCGATTTCAACAACGAACGCAGCTACACGCTCGCGCTCGAGTTCCTCGGGCCGCGTGGTGACGGCATGAGCGCGCTGGTCAACGCCGTGCGCGGCGAGGCGTCGCTGATCCTCGGCGGCATCGAGCACAAGTTTCGCCCGACCTTCGCCGCGCTTGTCGCCGCCGAGGCCGAGATCGGGCCGCTGTTCGCGCAGGTCGAGCACGCCGCCGCCGGCAAGATCAAGCTCGGCGACCTCGTTGCGCTGCTGTGGCACTGCCTCGCGCCCGGCGCGCCGCCGCTGACGCGCGAGAGCTTCGCCGAGGCGATCGTCGAGGCCGGCCTGTCGGCGGTGACGCCGGTGCTCAAGACGCTGCTGACGCAGATCCTCGCCGGCAAATGACCTTCACCGCCGCCGTGCCCAGCCGCGGCACGGCTGGCGGCGACGCTCGGCTGGAGTCCCGACCAATTCTGGTCGGCGACGCCGGCCGAGCTGCGCCTCGCGCTCGGGCTCGACCTCGCGCCCGCCGCCGCGCCCGCCGTCGCCGCCGACCTCGCCCGCCTGCAGGAGGCCTTTCCCGATGGACCAGCTCGATAGTCTCGTCATCGCCGTCCGCGCCGACACCAGCGGCTTCGCGCAGGACGTCGCGAATATCCAGAACCAGCTCGCAGGGCCCGCTCGCCAGCGGCGCGGCCAAGGCGGGCAGCGCGATCGACAGCCGCGCTGACCAAGGCGATCAAGAGCGGCAGCCTCGGCTTCGACGACCTCAAGAAGGTCGCGCTGTCGACGCTCGCCGAAATTGCGTCGAGCGCGATCAAGGCCGACCTCGGCTCGCTGTTCGGCGGCGGCGGCGGCGGCGGCGGCCTGCTCGGCTCGCTCGCCGGCGCCGCGTCGTCGCTGTTCGGCGGCGCACCGGGCCGCGCGACCGGCGGGCCGGTGACCGGCGGCCAGGCGTATATGGTCGGCGAGCGCGGGCCCGAGCTGTTCGTGCCCACCGCCGCCGGGCGGATCGCGCCGGCCGGCGGCGCAGCGACCGGCGGGACTCAACGTCACCGTCAACGTCGCGACCCCGCCCGACGCGTCGCCGGCGTTCATGCAGCGGACCGGCGGCGCAGATCGCGCGCCACGTCCGCGCCGCGCTCGACCGGGCCGACGGCTGATGCGCCACTGGCTCGCCACCGCCGCCGACCAGCAGCGGACGCGATTGGCTCAAGCGCTTCGACGCGCGCTTCTGGACGGTCGATTTCCCGCGCCCGATGATGGCGGCGGCGACGACGCCCGCGCCGCGACGGTGCGCGTCGACCTCAGCTTCCTGCGGGCGAACGACCTCGCCGGGCTGATCTGGGAGTCGGTCGACCGCTTCGACCACCCGCTGACCGCGTACGAGACCAACCGCGACTATCGCGGCTGCACGCTGCGTTTCCGCTGGCAGAGCGACGGGGTGCTGCCGCTCGACGCGGTCAACGGCCCGACGCTGACGATCGAAGGGCGCGACGCGAGCGGCACCTTCCGCGGCTGGTACGTCCGGCTGTGGAACTATGCCGTCGGGTCACGCCGACCGACGCGGTCGTCACGCTCGACTTCGACGCGCTGGCCAGCGGCTTCGTCGCCGGCGGCGAGCCGGTGTTCGCCGGCGACATCGACCGGATGTTCATCTCGCTCGTCCCCGCCGGCTACACCGGGGCCGACGCGCCGCTGCCGGCGGCGGTCGACGCCGCGGTGACGCTGTCGCGAATCGCGTGCGACGGGCCGGCGTCGACGCTGGCGATCGGCGACACGGTCGTCCCGCCGCACCGGCTGCGGATCGCGACCGGCTACGACGACAGCTATAACCTGACCCCGGCGCGGCTCGTCCGCGGGCATCGCGGCGCTCGGCTATGCCGCGACTGGATCAACCATTATGTCGGGATGAGCCACTTCTTCCAGCTGCGCTGGACGGGAGCGGCGTACGAGGTCGACCCGGCGCGCCCGCTGAACGTCGCCGCCGCTGCCTGGCACCGCGGCTTCGCCGCTGCCGCCGCCGCAGCGCGGCTTCGCGCTGATCGTGTCGCAGTCGTTCGAGCTGCTCGACCAGCACGCGCCGGCCGATGGAAGCAGCGCGACGCGCGACGGGCACCCGGCGCTGACCGGCTGGTCGCCGCCGTCGACCCTGCTGTCGCCGTGCAGCGCGGCCGCGATGGCGTGGGCTGCGCGACGTCGCGCGGGCCTTCGTCGGCATCGCCGTCGCCGCCGGGCTCGCGCCGCATTACCAGATCGGCGAGCCGTGGTGGTGGGTCGGGGCCGACGGCCGGCCGTGCTTCTACGACGCCGCGACGACCGCCGCTTATCGCCGCGGAAACCGGGCACGCCGTGCCGCCGCCGCTGACCGACGTCCGCGGGACGCTGCCGGCGGCGCAGCAGGCGTATCTCGACTGGCTCGGCGGCAAGCTCGGGGCGGCGACGCTCGCGCTGCGCGACGCGGTCCGCGCCGCGTTCCCGGCGACGACGGTGCTATCTGCTGTTCTACGCGCCGCAGGTGCTTGGGCCCGACACGCCCGACCTGCCGCGCGCCAACCTGCCGCTCGCCTGGGCTTCGCCCGCGTTCGACGTCCTCCAGCTCGAGGATTATGACTTCGTCATCGCCGGCAACCTCGCCGGCGCAGGCTGCGGCGCGCGCGCGCGATCGCCGATCGCCTCGGCTATCCGCCCGCGCGCCAACATTATTTCGCCGGCTTCGTCCTGCGTCCGGGGAGCGCCGCGCGCGACTGGCCGCTGATCGCCGATGCCGCCACCGCGTCGCTCGCGCGCGGCACCGCCGAAACCTTCGTCTGGGCGTGGCCGCAGGTCGCCCGCGACGGCTTCGTCGCCTTCGACATCGCTGGAGACCCGCCGATGCCCGCCTTCCACGACGTCTGCTTTCCGCTTGCGATCGGCCTCCGCGCCAGCGGCGGCCCCGAGTTCGCGACGCAGGTCTCGACCTCGGCTCGGGCTACGAGCAGCGCAACGCCAGCTGGAGCGACGCGCGGCTCCGCTTCGACGCGGGCATCGGCGTGCGGTCGGATGACGACCTGGCGACGCTTGCTCGCCTTCTTCCGCGCGCGTCGCGGGCGCGCGAACGCCTTCCGCTTCACCGATCCGTTCGATCATTCGTCGCGCGACGACGGTGGCGCGCCGACCGCGACCGACCAGCGGCTCGGCACCGGCGACGGGGTCGCGACGCGCTTTCCACTGGTCAAGTGGTACGGGCTCGACGCCGAACCCTATGCGCGGCGGATCACGCGGCCGCAGCCGGGCACGATCGTCGTCGCGGTCGACGGCGTCGCCACTGCGCCTGGTCGCTGGGCGACCTCGGCACCATCGACTTCGCCGTCGCGCCGCCGGCCGGGGCGGCCGTCACCGCCGGCTTCGCCTTCGACGTTCCCGTGCGCTTCGACACCGACCGGATCGACGCCGGCGCCGGCGGCTGGCGGTCGGGCGACGTCGCCTCGGTCCCGCTGATCGAAATCCGGGAGGCGTGAGCATGGCCTTCACCGACCGCCTCGCGCCCGAGGTGACGACGATCGCGCTGTGCTGGCGCGTCGCCCGCGCCGACGGCATCGTCCTCGGCTTCACCACGCCACGACCGCGCGCTGACGGTCGCCGGGCTGCGCTACGAGGCGTCGCCGGGGATGACGCCGTCGGCGATCAGCGCCGGGCTCGGTCTCGACGTCGCGACGATGGAGTTCGCCGGCGGCCTCGGCGGCGGCGCGATGACCGATGCCGACCTCGCCGCCGGGCGCTTCGACGGCGCGCGGCTCGACGTGTTCATGATCGACTGGGCCGCGCCCGACGCCGGGACGCTGCCCGTGGCGCGCGGCACGCTCGGCACCGTCACCCGCGACCTGACGGGCAGCGGCGGCGGCTTCGTCGCGACGGTCCGCGGACCGACGGCGGCGTTCGACGCGACTCGCCGTCGAGACCTGCTCGCCGACGTGCCGCGCCGAGCTCGGCGACCGCCGCTGCCGCGTCGATCTCGCACCGCGACCGTAGTCGCGCGACGTCGGCGCGGGATCGACGCGCGATCGCGGTGCGTCGTCGCATGGCGCCGACGATCGCTTCGTCGACGGCCGCCTGCGCTGCCTGACGGCGCCGAACGCCGGCCTCGACGCGCGGATCGCGGCGGTCGACGACGGCGATCCTGATGCTGATCGAGCCGCTCCCGACGGCCCGCCGCACCTGGCGTCCGCGTCGAACTGCGCGAAGGCTGCGACAAGCGGCTGGCGACGTGCGCCGCGCGCTTCGCCAACGCCGCGAACTTCCGCGGCGAGCCGCACGTGCCCGGCGGCGACGTGCTGACCCGCTTCCCCGGGCGTCTGACGATGCACCCGCGCCACGCGCGCGATCGTCGCCGCGGCCCGCGCGCTGCGTCGGCACGCGGTTCCGCGCGCAGGGCCGGATCGCCGGCGTCGGCCTCGACTGCGTCGGCGTCGCGCTGATCGCCGCCGATGCCGCCGGGTGCCACGCCGATCGTTCCGCCCTATGCGCTCGGCGGCGACAACGAGGCGCGGCTCGACGACGGCGTCGCCGCGCTCGGCGGCGCGCCGGTCGGCATCGCCCAGCCCGGCGACCTGCTGATCGTCGCTCCCGGCGCCCGGGCCGGCGTCACCTCGCCATCGTCGTTCCCGGCGGCGTCGTCCACGCCCATGCCGGCCTCGGCCGGGTCGTCGAAGGCCCGCTCGACCCCGCGTGGGCGCATGTCGCCGCGTGGCGCTTTCCCCAGCAGGAGTGATGCGATGGCAACGCTGATCCTCGGTACCGTCGGCCGCGCCATCGGCGGTCCGGTCGGCGGCATCGTCGGCACGTGCTCGGCGGCTCGATCGACCGCGGCCTGTTCGGCGGCGCGACGGCGCGCGAAGGGCCGCGCCTCGCCAACCTAACGGTCCAAAGCGCGGCCTACGGCGAGCCGCTGCCGCGCCTGTATGGCCGGATGCGCGTCGCCGGCAACCTCGTCTGGACCGCGGGGATCAAGGAGTCGCGCCAGCGCAGCGGCGGCGGCAAGTGCGGGACCGGCGACCAACAGCTACAGCTATTCGTCGTCGTTCGCGGTGATCGTCGCCGCGCGTGCCGATCCTCGGCATCGAACGCATCTGGGCCGACGGCAAACTGCTGCGCGCGAGCGACGGCACGTTCAACTTTCCAGCGACGCTGCGACAGTACCTCGGCGACGAGCGCCAGCCGGTCGACCCGCTGATCGCCTCGGCCGAGGGGCCGGGCAATGCGCCGGCGTATCGCGGCCTCGCCTATGCCGTCTTCGAGGATCTGCCGCTCGCCGACTATGGCAACCGCATCCCCAACCTGACCTTCGAGGTCATCGCCGACGCGGCTCCGGTCGCGGTCGGCCACGTCGCCGCCGATCTCGCTGCAGGCTTGGTCGAAGGCGGAGGCCTGCCGTCGGTAGCCGGGTTCGCCGCCGCCCAGGCCGGCAGCGTGCGACAGGCGTTGACGACGCTGGCGACGATCGCCGACCTGACGCTCGGCGACAACGGCGCGGCGCTGCGCGTCGGGACCACGGCTCTCGTTGTAGAAGTCCGTCCCGCCGATCTCGGCGCGAGCGACCGCGCCGCAATCGTCGCCGAGCGCCACCTCGCCCGTGCCGCCGACCTTCCGGACGCGATCTGGCTGTCGTACGGCGATCTTGCGCGCGATTACCAGACCGGCATCCAGGCGGCGACGCGGCGGTCGCCGGCGCTCCGGATCGAGCAGCACGACCTGGCGATCGCTGCCGCAGCCGGCGACGCCAAGGCGCTCGCCGGTGCTGCCCTCCGTCGCGCCATCGCGGCGCGCTCGACGGCGCAGGTCGCCGTGCCGTGGCGCTATGCGGCGATCCGCCCGGGCGACCTCGTGGCCGTCGCCAGCGACCCCGAGCCGTGGCGGGTGACGCACCGGACGATCACGGGCGCGGTGATCGAGCTCGAGCTCGCTCGCGTCGCCGGCGACGCGCTTCCCGCGGCCGCGGCGGACGCCGGCCGGGTCTACGTCGGCCCGGACGCGCCGCAGGGTACGACCATCCTCCACCTGCTCGACCTCCCGGCACTGTCGGACGTCGCCCCGGGCGCACCCCAGCTACTCGCCGCCGCCGGTGGGGCGAGTGTCGGCTGGCGTCGGGCCGATATCCTGATCAGCCGGGACGGCGGCGACAGCTATGCAGTCGCTGCGTCGGTCGCCGGCCCGGCGACGATCGGGACGCTGCTGACCACGCTGCCGCCGGGGCCGAATACCTGCTGGGACCGGGCATCGACCGTCGATATCGAGCTCGCCTCCGATGGCGCCGACCTGCAGAGCGCGTCGGAGACGGCGGTCCTCGCGGGGGCCAACGTCGCGGTGATCGACGACGAGATCGTTCAGTTCGCTACCGCCGTGCCGATCGGCGCCCGCCGCTATCGCCTGGCGACGCTGCTCCGCGGCCGCCGCGGTTCCGAAGCGGCGGTCATCGCTCACGCCGCGGGCGCGCGCTTCATCGTTCTGGACGACCGTGTCGTGCCCATCCCGGTCGCGACCGACGCGCTCGGTGCCGCCATGCTGGTCAAGGCGGTCGGCGCGGTGGACGATGCCGCCACGGTCGCTGCGCAGGCGGTCACGCCGCGTGGCGTCGCGCTGCGTCCGCTGTCGCCAGCCCGGGTGACCATCGCCGCCCAGCCGAACGGCGACCGCCACCTATCCTGGATCCGCCGCAGCCGCACCGGCTTCGCCTGGACCGACGGCACCGATGCCCCGCTCGGCGAAGCCGACGAGCGTTACCGCGTCGCCGTGCAGGCCCGCACCGGTACCCTGCGCACGGTCGAGGTCGCCGAACCCAGCTGGACGTGGGCGGCCGGCGAGCGGGCTGCCGACCTCGCCGCCGGCGCCTTCGCCATCGACGTCGTCCAGGTCAGCGCATTCGTCGGTGCCGGCGAGGCGACCCGCGCTCCCGTCGACTGAACAAGGAGATGACCATGACCGACACCACTCGCTACGCTCTGCCGCTGCTTCAGTCCGGTCAGGCGCAGAAGGAGATCACCCATAACGAGGCAGTCGCGCGCATCGACACGCTGCTCCACCTCGTCGTCGAAAGTCGCCGCGCGACCAGCCCGGTGCAAACGCCGGCGACCGCGTGGATCGTCGCGCCCGATGCCGAGGGGGATCTTGCCGGTCACGCCGGGACCATCATCGCCTTCGACGATTCCGGACCCAAGTTCGTTGTGCCGCGTGACGGATGCATCGCCTTCGTTCGCGACGAGGCCCGGTTCGTTCACTTCGCCGGCGGCCTGTGGCGCGACGGGTGGCCGACCGCCGGAGTCACGGTCGGCGAGCAGCTGCTCCTCGCCGGCCCGATCGTTTCTGTATCGCCGGCCAGCGGGGGCAACGTCATCGATGCCGAAGTTCGCACGGCGCTCGCGGAGATCGTGTCCGCCCTCAAAGGCTTGGGCCTTCTCGCGCCGTAAGCTCGCTGCCGTCACTCGCAATGCGACTGTTGTTTCCGTGCAACACCTGATCGGAATCGCGACTTGCACTGGTATAGGTGCTGCGATAGAGCGTTATGCCAGTTCAAGTGAACATGCGAACCGTAAAGGGGAATTAAGATGCGGAAATTGGCCATGGCTCTGGCGCTGGGCAGCACCGCGCTCGCAGGGCCGGCACTCGCGAAGGACAAGGAGTTCTACGTCGGTCTCGAAGGCGGTGGCATCATCGCTCAGGCCGAGCCGTTCGATCTCCGCGCGACGAACGGGACCGTGACCAGCGCCCCGCTGCGCACCAACTACAAGGTCGGTTTCGACGTCGATGGCAAGATCGGCTACGACTTCGGCATGTTCCGCACCGAGTTCGAGGTCGGTTACAAGAACAACAACGTCGACTATTTCCAGGTCAACGGCGGCACGCCGCCGATCACGCTTGCGAACGGCGTCGCGGGCGTTCCCGCCACTGGCAACTACAACACGCCGTCGGGTAACCAGTCGATCCTGTCGTTCATGGCCAACGGCCTCGTCGACTTCGGCGGCAAGGGCCGTGATTTCGGCGGGTTCCTCGGCGGCGGCGTCGGCGTCGCCCGCGTCAAGCAGGAGACCTATCGCCTTTCGCAGGCTGGCGCAGTCTTTCCTCGACGACAGCGACACGCACTTCGCCTGGCAGCTGCTCGCCGGCGTCTACAAGCCGCTGTCGGATCACGTCGACCTGTCTTTGAAGTATCGTTACTTCAACGTCGACAAGGTCAACACTGTTGGCGCCAGTGGCGTCGGCTTCCAGACTCGCGTCCGGACGCACAGCCTGCTCGTCGGCTTGACGTACAACTTCGGCAACGACGCGCCGCCGCCGCCGCCGCCGCCGCCGGCTGCAGTCGTCCCGCCGCCGCCGCCGCCGCCGCTTCCGCTGTGCCCGCCGGCCGCCGTCACGCCCGGACCGTTCCTCGTCTTCTTCGACTGGGATCGTTCGGTCATCACGCCGGAAGCCGCCGCGATCCTCGATCGCGCCGCCGACCAGTACGCGTCGACGGGCCAGACGAGCGTCACGCTGGCGGGTCACGCCGACAAGTCGGGTAAGGCCGATTACAACCAGGCGCTGTCGCAGCGCCGCGCTGATGCGGTCAAGGACTACATGACCCGCAAGGGCGTGGCTCCCGGCGTCATCACGACCGAGGCCTTTGGTGAGACGCGTCCGCTCGTCGACACCGCCGATGGCGTTCGCGAGCCGCAGAACCGCCGCGTTGAGATCACCTTCGGTGGTGCTCCCGCTCCGGCGTCGAACGGCCCCTGCCGCCCGCAGTAAGGCCTTCACCTGCAACGAAAGGGCCGCCCGCAAGGGCGGCCCTTTTTGTTTGCGGGCACGCCACCAGATCGCCGAGCTGCCGGAGCAACGATCCACGGCACGGCGCAGCACGCTGCGCCGGTGACACATCTTCTCGATCTAAAGTGGCGGGAGCGGCTGCGCCTCGAGCGGGACCGAGGTCAGCAGCGCGAGTGCGGACACCGGCACGAGGGCGGCACGCATCGCATCGCGGAGCGCGCCCGATCGCCGACCGAGGCTACCTTTCCTTAAGGTCAACGCGACCCGACCAGCGTCGGCCGCGGCCTCGCAGAACGCATATTGGGCGTCGAGCGTCGAGAAGCTGTTATACGTCTGGGTGGTGTAGCGGTCGAAGCTGTTCTGCGCCTGCGTTCCGTCATAGCGCTTGAAGTGTGCGGTCATCGTCTGGCGCGCACGGTCGAGTTCTTCGGCATGCTGGCGAAGGAAGTCGTTGTAGTTCCGCAGGGTCGCCAAGAACGGTGAATACTGGCACTGCAGCGCGGCGATGTTCAGGCCGGCACGCGTGCTCCACACCGCATTCGCCTCGGCTTCGGCCGGGGTCATCGGACGGAGAACGACCTCCTTCGGCGTCATCATCCCGGTGGGAACTGCCGGCGGCGCGGTGGTGGGGACCGCCGCCGTTTCGTGAGCGGCGACCGGCGGCCGTGCGCGGCGCGGCGGCTTGGCCGACGCCCCTGTCGTAAGAAGCGCCACGCCGGAAACAGCAACGGCCACCAAAGCCACCTTACTCATCGATCCCGCCCATCCTGCACCACGTCCGATCCGACGCGGCGGCAGGATAGAAGGGCGGCAGCCCGTCCGCCAGCCCGGCGCGGGCGCGGGCGCGCTCGTGACGGTGAGCCGAAGGTCGCCGCGCGGTCAGCCGAGGATGCTGCCGAGCTGCATCGCCACCGACATGTCGCCGTCGACCTTCAGCTTGCCCATCATGAATGCCATCTGCGGGTTCTGCTTACCGCTCGCCATGTCGACAAAATCGGCCATGGCCACCCGAACGGTGCAGTCCGTCGGTGCGTCGGTGTTATCGACGACTGCCGGCGAGACGCTGTCGTCGATCCGCACGACGCCGTCCGCCCCGAAGTCGAACTTGACCGACTTCTTAAGGCCCGCCGATGTCCCGACGCGCGTGCGCATCTGGTCGGTGATCTGCTCGAGGCTCATGATCTTCTCCCGTCCATAAAAGAAGGGCCGCCAGTGCGGCGGCCCTTCCCGGATAAACGCTCGTACGAAGCTTACGGCTTCGTCGTGGTCGTCGTCGAGTCCGTCGTCGTCGTGGCCGTGCCGGCGGCGGGAGCCGTGGCGTCGGTCGCGGCGGGGGCGGTCGCCATCGCATCGGCGGCGCCGGCGGCCGGAGCCGGGGTCGTCGTCGTCGTGGTCGCGTCGGCGGCCGGAGCGGCGGCCGGAGCCGTCGTGTCGGTCGTGGTCGTCGTCGTCGCGGTGTCAGCCTTCTTGTCGCCGCACGCGGCAACGGCCAGCGCGAGGCCGGCAACCAGCGAAACCGTCTTGATCTTGGTCATGACGTTCATCTTCGACTCCTGTTCATGTTTGCGAGCGTGAAAGCGCGGTTTCGGTTCAGCCCTTATCCCCTAACCGAGGTAGACTTTAACCAAGAAGATCGCGTTCCTCAAGCGTCATCGAAGGGGGCTCTCCCGACCGACGTTCGCGAGGAAGGCACATCGGCCAGAGTGCAGCGCGGCGTCGAGCTCTGCTATGTCTTTCATGCCGTTAACCGCAGCCGTGCTCGTCACCGGCGCGTCGGCGAGGCCGCACGGCACGATGCCGCCGAACGCACCAAGGTCAGGGTCGACGTTGATCGCGGCCCCATGCAGGGTCACCCAACGACGGACGCGGACGCCGATCGCCGCAATCTTCGCCGGTTCGCCCGACCCGGTCCAGACCCCGACCCGCCCGGAAACATGGTACGCGGCAATCCCCACGCTTCCCAACGCCGCGATCAGCCAGCTCTCCAGCGAGGCGACGAAGCGCCGAATGTCACGCCCGCGGCGGTCGAGGTCAAGCAGCGTGTAGATCACCCGCTGTCCGGGCCCATGATAGGTATAGCGTCCGCCGCGCCCGCTGGCGAAGACCGGCAGACGCGGGTCGAGCAGCTCGCTCGGGTCGGCGCTCGTGCCGGCGGTATACAAGGGCGGATGCTCGACGAGCCAGATCAACTCGGCCGCGCCGTCACTGCGGATCGCAGCAGCGCGCGCCTCCATCGTCGCCACCGCCTCGGCATAGTCGGTCAGCCCCGGCGTGACCTGCCATTCGACGGCGAGCGTCACAGGCTGCCGGCGAAGGCACGCAGATCGGCGAGGAACAGTTCGGGCTCCTCGAGACTGGCGAAATGCCCCCCACGCGGCATCTCCGTATAGCGGACGACGTTGTAGCCGCGCTCGACCATGGCCCGCGGCGGGAAGGCGAGCAGATCGTGTGGGAAGGCGGCGACCGCCGTCGGCACCTCGATGCGGCGGCTGTCGGGAATGGTGAAGCCGCCCTCGTCGAACAACCCCTTGTAGATCCACGTCGCGGTGTTGAAGCTGCGCGTCGTCAGATAGATCATGATGTTGGTCAGCATGATGTCGAAGCTGAACGGCGGATCGACGACGCCGCCGCGACCGCCGACATCGGCCCAGCCGACGAACTTCTCGGCGAACCACGCGGCGATGCCCATCGGCGAGTCCATCATCGCAAAGCCGAGACTCTGCGGCTTGGTGCCCTGGAGCTGAAGATAGGCTGTCTCGCGGTCGCGGACCTTCTGCGCCTTGACCAGCCACGCGGTCTCCGCGGGCGTCGTCGGGCGCATGTCGGCCGAGCGCAGGCCGTAGCCGCTCAGGTGGAGCGCTTCGACGCGGGTGCTGTCGAGCCCGATCCAGCCGCCGATGACGCAGCCCCAGTCACCGCCCTGATACAAATAGCGGTCGTAGCCAAGCACCCCCATCAGCCGGTCGTACAGCCCCGCCATCGCCCGCGGGCCGATCGGCGCCTTCGGCTTGTCCGACCACGCATAGCCCGCCAGCGAAGGAGCGATCACATGGAAGGCAGGCCCATCCTCCACCTCCGGTTCCGCCAGCCGGTCGATGATGGCGTCGAACTCGACGATCGACCCCGGCCAGCCGTGGGCGATCAGCAGCGGTCGCGCCCCCGGTCGCGACGAAAGACGGTGTATCACGTGCAGCGCTAGGCCGGGCTCGACCTGGATGCGAAAGTGCGGGTGGCGGTTCAATCGCGCCACCGCCGCCGGCCAGTCGAAGGTGTCGAGCCAGTAGCGGCGCAGCCGCTCCATGTAGTCGCGGTTCGCGCCGAAGCGCCAGCCGGCGTCGGTCGGCTCCTCGAAGAAGCGGTAGGCGGCGACGCGGTCGCGGATCCACGCCGCCTCGTCGGCCATGACCGGGATCTCGAAGCGCGTCGCGGTCATGCGGCCATCCGCTGCCGCCGGGCGGCGAGGATCGCGTCGCTCGCTTTTTCCGCGATCATGATCGTCGGCGCATTGGTGTTGCCCGACACGAGGAACGGCATCACCGAGGCGTCAACGACGCGCAGGCCCTCGACCCCGCGGACGCGGAGGTCGCCGTCGACGACCGCTTCCGCGTCGGCGCCCATGCGGCACGTACCGACCGGGTGATAGATCGTCTCGGCCCAGTCGCGCAGGCGGGCGAGAATCTCATCGTCACCGGTCACCGCCGCACCCGGCCAGCGCTCCTCGCCCCGGAACGGCGCGAACGCAGCGGCAGCGCCGATCCGCCGCGCGATGCGGATGCCCTCGACCATCACCCGCGCGTCCTCGGGCGTCGACAGATAGTCCGGGTCGATCAGCGGCGGCGCGAGCGGGTCGGGCGAGGCGAGGCGGATCGTGCCGCGACTGTCGGGGCGGACCTGGCAGACGTGGATCTGGTAACCGTGCTCGGCCGACATCGTCCCGCGCCCGTGCGGCTGGCCCTTGTAGGGCATGAAGTGCATCTGGATGTCGGGGGCGGCGAGGCCTTCCCGCGTCGACACGAACGCGCCGCTCGGCGTCGCCATGCTCGCCCCCGATCCGGTCTTGCCGAAGCGCCACTGCACCAACGCCTGCAGCTTGCGGTGGAAGGCGGCGTTGGCGTTGAGCGTCACCGCCTGCGTCGCCGACCACTGGACGATGACGTCGAGATGGTCCTGCAGGTTATTGCCCACCGCCGGCAGGTCGTGGACGACGTCGATGCCGAGCGCTCGCAGGTCGTCGCCGCGCCCGATGCCGGACAGCAGCAACAGCTGCGGCGAGTTGATCGCACCGCCACTGAGGATCGTTTCGCGCGCGCGAACCGTCTCGACGCGCCCGCCCCGCGTGTAGCGCACCCCGGTTGCGGTCCGCCCGTCGAAGGTCACGGCTTCGACGTGGACGCCGGTGCGCACCTCGAGGTTCGGACGCGCGAGCACCGGCGTCAGGTAGGCGCGCGCCGCCGACCAGCGGCTGCCGGCCTTGATCGTCGAGTCGTAATGCCCCGCGCCCTCGAACTGCGGTCCATTGAAGTCGTCGGTGCGCGGGAAACCCGCTTCGACCGCCGCCTCGACGAAGACGTCGGCGAGCGCGAGCGGATGGCGACGGCTCGACGTGTGGAGCGGACCGCCCTCGCCATGCCAGTCGCAGCCCCCCCGTTCGCTGTGCTCGGCGCGGCGGAAATAGGGCAGCACGTCGCGCCAGCCCCAGCCGGTCAGCCCCGTCTGCGCCCAGCGGTCATAGTCGCTGGCGTGACCGCGGATGTAGACCATGCCGTTGATCGACGATGACCCGCCGAGCACCTTCCCGCGTGGCCAGAACAGCTTGCGCCCGTTCAGGTGGCGCTGCGGCACGGTCCAGTACTTCCAGTCCATCGCGCTCGGCTTGTCGGGCGGGATGATCTGGCCGATGCCGGCGGGCATATGGATCAGCATCGACGTGTCCCGACCGCCCGCCTCGAGCAGCAGGACGCGGGTTGCCGGATCGGCCGACAGGCGGTTGGCGAGAACGCACCCCGCCGATCCCGCCCCGACGACGATATAGTCGTAATCCTCGCCCATGAACCCTCTCCGGAGCCGCCGGCGCCAGTCTAGGCGGTCGCGCCCGCCGGACAAGCCGGTCCGTCCGACGCGCCGGCGGCGCCCGGCAGCGACTCCCGCGCGCCGGCGATCCTGTCGAACACCGCCGCGACCGCTTCCGGGCTCGCCGCGTTAACCGCGCCGCTCGCCACCTCCGCAGGCGACCACAGCCAGCTTCGCGCGGGGTCGTCGAGCATGTCCCACTCCGGAAACAGACGCGACGCAACCCGGCTCGCGACGAGCGGGACGACGTCGACGTGGCGGTCGTCGTCGCCGATCCGGGCAAACGTCGCCTTGACCGCCGGCTCGGGCCCCTCCAGCAGTTGCAGGTACAGGTCGGCGCGGCAGACGAGCGCCCCGGTGACGCCGTCGCGCCGATTGTTGCGCCGCGCCGAGAGCAGGATGCCGCCCAGCATCGCGAGATCGAAGCCGAACGGGCGCGATGCGTAGATCAGCCGGTACAGCCTCATGCCCGTTCTCCCGCGAGTCGCGACAAGGCTAGGCTTTCCCGGCGCCCGCGTCGCCCCTTCACATCGGCGCCGCAGACTGCCACATGACGTCCATGAGCGATCCCGCCGCCGCGTCCGTCGGTGCCGAATACGGCCGCGTCGCGGTCGTCTCCCCGCTCGTCCGCCGCGTCCTCGCGCACAATCCGGGCCCGTTCACCTATACCGGCACGGGAACGTACATCGTCGGGCATGGGACGGTCGCCATCGTCGACCCCGGCCCCGACGACCCGGCGCACATCACCGCCCTGCTCGCCGCCGTTACCGGCGAGACAGTCAGCCATATCGTCGTCACCCACACCCACCGCGACCATTCGCCCGCCGCCCCGGCAGTCAAGGCCGCGACCGGAGCGCTGGTCGTCGGCTGCGCGCCGCTGGTGCTGCGCGACGACGGTCC
This sequence comes from uncultured Alphaproteobacteria bacterium, assembly GCA_963790285.1. Lineage (GTDB taxonomy): Bacteria > Pseudomonadota > Alphaproteobacteria > Sphingomonadales > Sphingomonadaceae > Polymorphobacter_B. The sequence continues at coordinate 698,226 of CAWBNV010000002.1, read as the reverse complement.
GCGCGCCGACGCGGGCTTCGATGCGACCTATGCCCCCGACGCCGTGCTCGCCGACGGCGATGGCGTCGCCGGCCCCGGCTGGACGCTGGCCGCGGTCGCCACCCCCGGGCACACGTCGAACCACCTGTGCTTCGCGCTCCCCGAAGAGCGGGCGCTGTTCAGTGGCGATCACGTCATGGGCTGGTCGACGACCGTCGTCGCTCCACCCGATGGCGACATGGCGGCCTATCGGGCCAGCCTGCGCCGGCTGCTCGACCGCGACGACGCCGTCTATTATCCGACCCACGGCGCGCCGGTGACCGAGCCGCAGCGCCTCGTCCGCGGGATGATCGCGCACCGCAAGCAGCGCGAGACGCAGATTCTCACCCGCCTTGGCGACGGCGCGGCGACCGTGCCGGCGATGGTCGCGACGATGTACGCCGCGATCGACCCGCGTCTCCACCCCGCCGCGGGACTGTCGGTGACCGCGCACCTGATCGACCTGCGCGACCGCGGCGTCGTCACGGTCAGCGGCGACGAGTGGCGGCTCGCGGCCTAGGGAGTTCGGGGCGGCGGCGCGCCGACCAGCGACGCGAAGTCGAAGTCGACCGGCGGCGGCATTAGCCCGAGCTGCTGCATCATGCCGACGTCGTCGCGGTTCGCCCAGTGCTCGGCGATGCGCCCGTCGCGGAGCACGTACCAGTGCATGTGCTGGACCGTCATGGCCCGACCCGTCGGCGCGACGCCCATCATCAGCCCGCCGTTGATCGGGAGTCGCCCGGTGCCGCGGTGGGTGCCGGCGAAGCGGCAGCGCGCGACGACGCTCGCCCCGCTGGCGACCAGATCCTCGACCGCAAAGTCGAGGTCGGGGAAGGTCGTCAGGATGTCGGCCAGGATCGCCCGCATCACCGGATGCGGCGCGGGCCGGCCGTGGTTCAGCGCCGGATCGGCCCATTGCGCCAGCGCGGCGTCAAGCCGGCCGGCGGACAGATGTTCGTGCTGCGCCCGGATGGTGTCGAGGTTCCGCGCTTCCTCGGCCGTCATCGCTGACTCTCCTCGCATGCTCGCAGCCACAGCAGTCGACGCCCGTGACGCACCTCCCTATATCCCGCATATGGACGCTCGCCTAAGCCTGTTCGGGATTCCGCCCGCCGTCGACCTCCGCGCCGAGATCGAGCGGCTGCGCAAGGAGCGCAACGCCGTCATCCTTGCGCATTACTACCAGGATCCGGTGCTGCAGGACCTCGCCGACTTCGTCGGCGACAGCCTCGACCTCAGCCGCAAGGCGGCGGCGACCGACGCCGACGTCATCGCCTTCTGCGGGGTCAAGTTCATGGCCGAGGTGGCGAAGATCCTGTCGCCGGGCAAGACCGTCGTCCTTCCCGACCTCAAGGCCGGGTGCAGCCTCGAGGACTCGTGCCCACCCGACGAGTTCGGCGCCTTCCGCGCGGCGCACCCCGACCATGTCAGCCTGACGTACATCAACTGCTCGGCGGCGGTGAAGGCGCACAGCGACATTATCGTCACCTCGTCGTCGGCCGAGAAGATCATCGGCCAGTTGCCCGCCGACCAGAAGATCCTGTTCGCCCCCGACAAGCACCTCGGCGCGTGGCTCAACCGCCGCACCGGACGCGACATGCTGCTGTGGGACGGGACGTGCATCGTCCACGAGAAGTTCTCGGTCACCGAGCTGATGAAGTTGAAGGCGCTCCACCCGCAAGCGCCCGTCCTCGCCCATCCCGAATGCCCGGCGGCGATCCTCGACCTCGCCGATTATGTCGGCGCGACGAGCGGCATCCTCGCCTATGCGTTGACCTCGCCCGCGCAGACGCTGATCGTCGCGACCGAACCGAACATCATCCACCAGATGCAGCTCAAGGCGCCGCACAAGACGTTCATCGGCGCGCCGGGAGCCGATGGTAACTGCGGGTGCAACATGTGCCCGTTCATGGCCATGAACACGCTCGAGAAGCTTTATCTCTGCCTGCGCGACCTGGCGCCGGTGATCGAGGTTCCCGAGGCGATCCGCGCACGTGCCCAGCTGCCGCTCGACCGCATGCTGGCGATGACCGCCGGGCGCGCGACGGGAGAGTAGCCAGCCGCGATCTGCCATGCCGCGCGGTGCCAGCCCGCGCTTGTGCAAACGTCGGTGCATGCTACGCCGCATTCATGGATGAGTTCGACCTACCCGCCTTCGTGCACGCGACCCTCGCCGAGGATCTCGGCACTGGCGGCGACGTCACGTCCGCCGCGGTGATCCCGGCCCACGCCATGCTGACGGCGGTGCTCGCGAGCCGCGACGCGATCGTCGTCGCCGGGCTCCAGGTCGCCGCGCTGTTCTTCGGCGAACTCGATCCCGCCGTCGAAATCGAGCGCTTTGTCGCCGACGGCGATGCGGTCGTCGCCGGGAGCACGCTGATGAAGGTAACCGGTAACGCCCGCGCGCTGCTCGCCGCGGAACGGTCGGCGCTCAATCTGCTCCAGCATCTATCGGGTATCGCGACGCTGACCCGCGCCTATGTCGACGCCGTTGCCGGCACCGGTGCGGTCGTGCTCGACACGCGCAAGACGATCCCGGGGCTCCGCGTACTTGAGAAATACGCAACACGGATGGGCGGGGCGACCAACCACCGGATGCGGCTCGACGACGGTTGCCTGATCAAGGACAACCACATCGCCGTCGCCGGCAGCGTCGACGCGGCGGTCCATGCGGCCGTCGCCAGCGGGCTCGGCGTCGCCGCCGGCGGGTTCCCCATCGTCGTCGAAGTCGACCGCATCGACCAGATCGAGCCCGCGCTCGCCGCCGGGGCCGACCGGCTGCTGCTCGACAACATGGATACCGCAACGCTGGGCGCTGCGGTCGCGCTCATCGCCGGGCGCGTCCCGACCGAGGCGAGCGGCGGCGTCCGGCTCGACACGATCCGCGCTGTCGCCGAGACGGGCGTCACCTTCATTTCGGTCGGCCGGTTGATGCAATCGGCCCCAGCCGCCGACATTGGGCTCGACTTTGCTTGACCTGATCGCCGCCGCCGCGCTCGCCTGCGCCGTTCCCGCCGATCTCGTGCCGGCCCCCGCGCTGCCGGCGGAGGAGACGCGGATCGTGCCGGTCGAGCACCTCGTCTTGGCCTTTTACTGGTGGCCGCAGGAATGCCGCCGCGACGACCCCGCCGGCTCGCCCGGTTGTCGCGCCGGCTTCGGCCTGCGGGTTCATGGCCTGTGGCCCGACGGCGCCGGGACGAGCTATCCGCAATTCTGCCGTGCACCGACGCCGCTCGCCGCCGCCGAGGTGCGCCGCAACTGGTGCCTCACGCCGTCGCCGACGCTGCTCCAGCATGAATGGGCGAAGCACGGGACGTGCCACTGGCCCGATGCGGCGCATTATTTTGCCGAGATGCGCGCGGTCGCGGCGACGCTGGCGCTGCCCGACCTTGACCGGCTGCGTGTGACGACCGCCGGCGGCGTCCGCGACGCGATCGTCGCGGCCAACTCGCACGTGCCGCGCGGCGCCGTCTTCGTCGGCACCGACAAGAACCAGTGGCTGACCGAGGTCCGCGTCTGCCTCGACCTCGCCGACCACCCCGCGCCATGCGACGCGGCGAGCCGCGGGGCCCCCGACTCGGTGCCGCTCCGCGTCTGGCCGCGCTGACCGAGTTGGGCTGCCGGCGGCACCCGCGAAGCTGCGGAAAACACAGTGGTTGAACGGCCCGTCGCGCGCGCGGCTCGCTTCGCCCGCGGTGCGCGGTCTGACGGTTGCGCCGGCCGCGCGCGGCTGGTTGAACGCCGCCGTGGCCGCGGGGGCGGTCGCTACGGGCGGGCCAGCGAGCGGGATTTTCGACGCATGACACGAGGCAGCGCAGCCTTTCATCGGGCCGCCGCGAGCGTGCGCCGGCGCTTCCCCGCGCAAACCTTCGCGTGGCACCGCGCCGGTGGGACCACGACGATAAGCATCGGGGCGGACACGCAAATCATGGCATTGGGCGGCGCGGCACTGATCTTCGGCTGGCTCGGCATCGCGGCCGGATCCATCGGGACGCCGTCGATGGTCGATCCGGGCAAGGCCGCCGAACTCGCGCGGATGCAGGCGCGGCTGGCGGCGATGACCTCGACGACGACGGCGCTCAAGGGCGAGGTCGCCGAGCGCGCCGCGGCGATCGAGAAGCGGCAGGCGTTCCTCGCCGCGCTGCTCGCGCCGAACCGTAACCTCGCGCAGCTCGCGGCGCTGATGCCGCGCGCCACCGACGCGGCCCGCGATCTCCCTGCAGCCGGCGACGCCCTGCTCGCGCCGTTTCGCAAGCTCGAATCGGAACAGCTCGCCTTCGTCGACCAGGCGACGACCGCCGCCGACGCACGGCTGCGCGACACGCAGGCGCTCGTCCGCCACCTCGGCCTCGACCCCGATCGCCTGCTCGCGGCGTCGGCGTTCGATCCCGCGCGTGGCGCGCTCGGCCTCGGCACCTATGGCGTCGGCGGGCCCTACGAACCCGTCAGCGCCCCGGCCGACGCCGAGCCACGCTTCCGCAGCCTGTTCATCAGCTGGAAGAAGCTCACCGCGCTCGAGAACGCGATCGCCGTCATTCCGGCGTACGTGCCGGTCAAGGCCGTCAGCTACTCGTCGCCGTTCGGCGTCCGCTCCGACCCGTTCACCGGCGCGAGCGCGCTCCACGCCGGCGTCGACATGATGGGCCGCCAGGGCGACCCGATCTACGCCGCCGCCACCGGTACCGTCAGCCTTGCGGGCTGGGCGGGCGCGTACGGCAACTGCGTCGAAGTTGGCCACGGCCGCGGGCTGGCGACGCGCTACGGCCACCTGTCGGCGATTCTCGTCCATCCTGGTCAGATGGTTCATCAGGGCGATGTCATCGCCCGGATGGGCTCGACGGGGCGCTCGACGGGGACGCACCTCCACTTCGAGGTCCGGATCGACGGCCGCCCGGTCAACCCGCGCCCGTACCTCGACGCGTCGAGCCTCGTCCTCGCCGCGCAGCATCGCGCCGTCGAGGCGGGAAGCGGCGCAACGACGGCCGATGCGCTCTGACTTGCGCCTGCGATTGTACCGCCCCCGCCGACACCCTATGTCACGGGGGTGACTGTCCAGCTCTCTCCCGCCGCTGCCGCCCGCGTCGCCGCGATCGCCGCGCGTCAGGGCAAGGCCGGGCTTAAGCTGCGACTCGCGGTCGACGGCGGCGGGTGCGCCGGCTTCCAATACAAGTTCGGCCTTGAGAGCGCGGCGGCCGACGACGATTTCATCGTCGAGACCGACGGCGTCGCGATGCTGGTCGATCCGGTCAGCCTGCCGTTCGTCGACGGCGCGCTCGTCGACTATGTCGAGACGATGGGTGCTGCGGCGTTCAAGGTGACCAATCCCAACGCCGCGAGCGGCTGCGGCTGCGGCTCGTCGTTTTCTGTCTGAGTAAGCCCACGACGGCATGAAGATCGCGACGTTCAACGTGAACGGCATCGGCGCGCGGCTGCCGCGCCTGCTCGACTGGCTTGCCGAAACCGATCCCGATGTCGTCTGCCTGCAGGAGATCAAGACCGTCGACGCCGGCTTTCCGACCGACGCGATCGCCGCCGCCGGCTACCAGTCGCTGGTCCACGGGCAGAAGGGTTTCAACGGCGTCGCCATATTGTCGAAGGAGCCGGTGAGCGAGACCGCACGTGGCCTTGCCGGCGACCCGGCCGACGACCATGCCCGCTATCTCGAGGCCGAGGTGTGCGGCGTCCGCATCGCGTCGATCTATCTGCCCAACGGCAACCCGCAGCCCGGACCTAAGTTCGACTACAAGCTCGCGTGGTTCGACCGGCTCGCCGCGCGCGCCGCCGAGTGCCTCGCGAGCGAGAAACCGGTGGTGCTCGCGGGCGACTACAACGTCTGCCCGCAGTCGGTCGACGTCTACAGCGAGACGGCGATGGCGGCCGATGCCCTGGTCCAGCCCGCAACCCGCGCCAAGTTCCGCGCCTTGCAGTTCCAGGGCTGGACCGACGCGGTCCGCAGCGTTCAGCCGAGCGGCCCCGCCTATACCTTCTGGGACTATCAGGCCGGCGCGTGGCCGCGCGACCTCGGGCTTAGGATCGACCACCTGCTGCTGTCGCCCGCCGCCGCCGACCGCCTGACCCACGCCGGCATTGACCGCGCCGTCCGCGGCGGCGAGCGCGCGTCGGACCATGTGCCCGTCTGGGTCGAACTCGCACTCTGAATTCTGGCGGGTGTGAAGTTAGGCGTTTTCGCTCCACGCGACAGAGCGTCGTCGTGTGAAGTTAGCGAAGTTACGCGGACGCCAGCGGGCGCTCGTAGATGCGGTAGGTCCGGGTCACCTCGGCCTCGATGACGTCGGCGATCGATCGCATCGGGCCATTGTCCTCGAGGATCCAGCCGATCTCGCCGCGCTTGGCACCATAGTTCTCGACCGCGGTGCGGCGGATGTATTCGATCATCTGGAACGCCATGATCGATGCCAGCCGTGTGCCCTGGAGCGACTTGACGACGCCCAAGAGCGGCACGCGGATGCGCTTGATCTGCGGCTTGCGCAGCCGCCACAGCAGTTTCGCCCAGTTGAACGGGAACAACCGCCCGCCGAGATCGCGGGTGAACTCGTTGAGATCGGGCAGCGCGATCAGGAAGGCAACGGGTACGCCGTCGACCTCGGCGATCCGAACGAGGTCGTTGTAGACGATCGGCTTGAGCTTTACCCCGACGTGCGCGACCTCGAGGGGGGTCAGCGGCACGAACCCCCAATTGTCCGACCAGGCGTCGTTCAGGATGCCGAGGATGATCGCCGCCTCCTCGGCGAACTTCGACTTGTCGACCATCCGCGTCTTGACCTTGCCGCTCTTCTCGCTGGCGGCGACGATCTTCTGCACGATGTCGGGGAACGGCCGGTCGATCGGCAGCTCGTAGGTGTGGAGGTCCTTGATCCCGACATAGCCGTGCGCCTCGATCAGGCGCGCGTAATACGGCAGGTGGTGGCCCATCATCACGGTCGGCGGCCGGTCGAAGCCGTCGACGAGCAGCCCGGGCTCGTCCCAGATCGACAGGCTGAACGGCCCCATTGCGCGGGTCATGCCCTCGCTGCGCAGCCACGCCTCGGCGGCATCGAGCAGTGCGTCGGCGACCTCCTGGTCGTCGATGCACTCGAACATGCCCCAATGGCCGATCCCCGACCCCATGTGGCTGAGGACCAGCGTGTCGTTCTGCGCCGAGATGCGGCCGACGATCTCGCCGCCGCGCTTGGCCAGCCAGTATTTGGCATGGCCGTGCTCGAACCAGGGGTTGGTCTTGATGCCCTCGATCAGCTCGCGCGCCTCGCTCCGCAGCGGCGGGACCCACGACGGGTCGCGCGCATAGAGGCGGTAGATCAGCTCGATGAACGCCTTACGGTCAGCCGCCGTCGTCGCCTCGACGATGGTCACCCCGCCGGCCATCGTTACGCCGCCTGGCGTTGGGGCTTGATCCGGTCGCGCTGGCGCGGATGGCCGCTGGCGACGCCGCCCGACAGCCGCGCCACCCACGGGTAGCGCGCGGCGACCGCCTCCGTGTAGCCGAGGTTGAACACCGTCGGGCTGCGCGTCGGCCGCTCGATCCGCTCGTAGAAAGTTCCGAACAGACGGTCCCACGCGAAGTTGGTGATGCCGTAGTTGCCGCTCTCGTCGTGGAAATGGTGGGCCATATGCCGCGCCTTCATCTCGACGAGCCACTTGTGCTTGGGCTTGTACGACAGGTGCTGGATGCAGTGGCAGAACTCGTAGAAGCACGTCGTCAGCACGCCCGTGGCCAGCGCGACCGCGGCCCCGCCGACCCCGCCCACCGCATAGCCGACCGGCAGCGTCATGATGAACACCGGCGGCAGCTCGCTGGTCAGCGAGCCGAACAGGATCTCGAGGTGGTTGGGGTCCTGATGGTGGTCGTAGTGGATGCGCTTCCACGTCGCGGCGAGGAACGGCACCTTCCACATCCAGCGGCTGTGGAGCACCCAGCGGTGGAGGCAGTACCAGACGAGCGGATAGACGATCACCACGAACCCGCTCGCCAGCACTGCCTGCCCGACCGTCGGCGGCGACCACAAGGCGACGCCGAGCGCGACCGCGGCGATGACGAGGTAGGTGCGGATCGTGTAGTATTGGAAATAGGCAACGACGAGCTGCCGCAGGTCCATCTTGTTGAGATAGTGCGACCGCTTCCAGATTGTCGCGGTATCGGCGGCTTGCTTCACGGGCGCGGCTCCATCCATGATCGTCACATAGGAACGCAATTGGGCGGTTTTACGACGCAGCCCTATTCCTCGGTGCGGAACAGGACCGTCTCGCCGATCAGGAAGAACAGCAGGAACGCCGCCCACGCTGCGAGCAACGGCGGGACGGTGCCGAAGCCGCCCATCGCCACCATGAAGTTGTCGGCGACGAAGAAGGCGAACCCCAGCGCCATGCCGATCACCGCGCGGACGAACAGCCGCCCCGACCGCGCCAGCCCGAAGGCGGCGACCGCGCCGAGCAGCGGCATCAGGATCGCCGACAGCGGCCCCGACACCTTGTGGTTGGCGGCCGCGACGAGCGGCGTCACCCGCTTGCCCGCCGCGCGCTGCTCGCGGATCGCCGGCAGCAGATCCCAAAAGGCGGTCTGCGCCGGCGTGATCGTGGGCGTCGTGAACTGATCGGCCACAACGGGGCTGGGAAAATCCGAAGCGGCCGTCTGTCGCTCGCTGCCGCGCGCGACATCGAAGGCACGGACGTCGGTCAGGCGCCAGCCGCCCAGCATCGGTCGCCCCTCGCGGGCATGCACGACCGAGAACAGCTGGTCACGGTAGCGGTCATAGATCGTCACGTCGTGAAGCACGGTCGCGGCGCCCTCGCCGCTGACCGACGCGGCGTGGAACAGGTCGTCGCCGCCGCGCACCCAGGCGTCGGTCACCGTCGGCGCCGATTCTGCGATCCGGCCGTAGCCCGCCGCTTGCCACGCGGTCAGCGCCTTGTTGGCCCGGACGACGACAGTCTCGTTGAAGGCAAAGTTCGCCGCGGCGATGCCGAGCGCGGCAAGGATCAGCGGGCCAAGTATCTGGTGCGCCGAGATGCCGGCCGCCTTGAAGATCACCACCTCCGAATTGGCATTCAGCGTCGCCAGCGTGACGAGCGTCCCGAGGAGCACCGCGAACGGCAGGAACAGCGCGATCAGTTGCGGTACGCGGAGCGCGACATAGTGCCAGAGATCGGCGTCGGTGTTGCCGTGGACCGCAAGAATCTTGCTCGATTCGCCGAGCAGGTCGAGCGTCATCAGGATGACGACGAGCCCGGCGAGGAACGCCGCACTCCGCGTCAGCAGCAGCCGGGCGGTATAGCGCGCGATCGTCGGCGACGGGAACAGCTTCACCCTGCCGCTCCGCTCGTCGCGGTCGCCTCGCGCCACGGCACCGGACGCCGGACGAGTTCGGCGACGAAGCGGGTCACGCGGCCGAAGACGCGGTCCAGCGCGCCGATCGGCTGGCCGCCGGGGACATAGGCGAGGACATAATACATGCCGAAGGCGATCGCCGCGAACGCCGCCAGCGGGACGACCTGGGCGAGCACGGGGTCGACCGCCCCGATCCGCCCCATTGCTTCGCCGTACTGGCTCGTCTTGAAGAAGACGACGAGCAGGATGATCGACAGGAAGACGCCGAGGCCAGAGGTCGACCGCTTCGGCGGCACCGCGAGCGCGACGGCGAGGAACGGCAGCACGAACATCACCGCGACGAGCGCAAGCCGCCGCCACAGCGCGGCGACGATCCGGACATGGTCGGCCGGCGTCGCCGCCTGGCTGTACGCGTGGGTGGCGAGCTCGGGCAGTGTCAGCTCGGCATCCTCGTCGCCGCGCGCGCGGAAATTGCCGATCGCCGGCAGGCTGACCGGCAGGTCCTGCTGCTTGAAGGTGAGGACGCGCGGGACAACGAAGCTCGATGCACTGTGGACCATCGTGCCGTTCGTCAGGCGCAGTAGGATGACGTCGCGGTCGTCGGTCGACAGGAAGGTGCCCCGCTCGGCGGTGACCGCGACCGACTGGCCGTTCTTGCCCTCGGTGCGGACGAACAGCCCGCGCAGGTCGGCCCCCTTGTTGCGGCTCTCCTCGACGCGGAGCGTCGTCGTCTTGGCGATCTTGGCGAACTCGCCGACCTTGATCGATGCGCCGAGCGCGCCCGACCGCAGCTCGAACTGCAGTCCTTCATAGGCATAGCGCGAATAAGGCTCGGCAAAGCCGACGATGAAGAAGCTCACCCCGGCGAAGACAAGGGCGAAGAGCATCGGCACGCGCAGCATGCGGGTGTACGACACGCCGACCGCGCGCAACGCGTCGAGCTCGCTTGACAACGCGAGGCCGCGGAAGGCGAGGAGGATGCCGAGCAGGACGCCGATCGGGATACCGAGCGACAGATACTCGGGGATCAGGTTACCGAGCATCTTCCACACGACCGACACCGGCCCGCCCTCGTTCATCACGAAGTCGAACAATTTGAGCATCTTGTCGAGCAGCAGCAGCATCGCCGCGATCGTCAGGCACGCGAGCAGCGGCACGAAGATCAGCCGGGCGAGGTAGCGATCGAAACGGGTGAACAGTCGCAACCTGAGTTCGTCCCTGTCCCGCCCCGGATCCCTGCCGGTCGCCTACGCCCCGGCGCGCCCTATACCCCCGTGCGGGCGGCGGGTCATGGAGAAAGTGGTGCGTCGTTCGCGCGCGCGTCCAGCGTCAGGCGAAAAGCCCGACCGCGGCGGCGGCGGCATCGAACGCAGCGAGGATCGTCGCGATCTCCTCGGCCGTATGCTCGGCGCAGAGCGAGCAGCGGAGCAGGTAAACCCCGGTCGGCGTCGCCGGCGGCCGGGCGAAATTGACGTAGACGCCGCGCTCGAGGAGCGCCTGCCACATCGCCAGCGTCGTCATCTGGTCGGGCATGATGACGGCGAGGATCGCACTCTCGGCGGTCTCGGTGCCGAGCGTGAAGCCGCGCGCGCGCAAGCCGGCGTGCATCGCCCGGGTATTCTCCCACAGGCGCAGGCGCTTGTCGCGGTTGTGCATCAGCTTGCGGATCGACGCCGCCGACGATGCAACGACCGCGGGCGGGAGCGACGCGGTGAAGACGTACGGGCGGCAGACGAGGCGAAGCACCTCGAACTTGGGGTGGTTCGAGACGCAGAAGCCGCCGACGGTGCCGACCGATTTGGAAAAGGTGCCGATGACGAAATCGACCTCGTCTTCGACGCCCGCCGCTTCGGTCACGCCGCGGCCGTGGTCGCCGAAGAAGCCCATCGCGTGCGCCTCGTCGACGAGGACCATGGCCCCGTGGCGCTTGGCGACGGCGACCATCTCGGCGAGCGGGGCGACGTCGCCGAGCATCGAATAGACGCCCTCGAGAACGACGAGCTTGCCGGCTTCCGCCGGCAGACGGCCGAGGCGCTTGTCCAAGTCACTGACACTGTTGTGGCGAAAGCGGACGATGTCAGCGTTGCCCATCGCGCAGCCGTCGTAGATCGACGCGTGGCTGTCGGCGTCGAGCACGACATAATCGCCGCGCCCGGCGAGCGTCGACACGACGCCCAAATTCGCCTGATAACCCGTTGAAAAGACCATAGCGTGGGTGGTGCCGTAATAGTCTTTCAGCGCATCCTCGCACGCGCGGTGACTGGCGTAGGTGCCGTTCAAGGACCGGCTGCCGGTCGTGCCGGCGCCGAAGTCGCGGATCGCAGCCTCGCCGGCGGCGATGACGTCGGGATCGAAGGTCATCCCCATGTAGTTGTACGTGCCCATCAGGATCGTCTCGCGCCCGGCGATGACGGCGCGGGTCGGCGAGCGGACCTCGCTCATCACCACCCCGACGGGGTCGCGGCCGCCGGCGTCGAGATAGGCCTGGCGTTCGCCGGCGATGCCGTCGAACTTGTCGAGAAGGTCCATCATTTCACCAGCTTGGCGACCGCGTCGGCGACCTGGCCGATGGTCTCGAGCTCGGGCAGCATGTTCAAGGGCAGGACGATGTCCCACTCGTCCTCGATCGTCGCGACGAGATCCATCACCGTCAGACTGTCCATCTCGAGGTCGCCCGAGAAGGTCGTCGCCTCGCCGAGCGGCACGCTCTTCTTGTTCAGCGGCGCGATAAGGCGTTGGATTTGCGTGAAGATGGCAGCGCGGTCGGTCATGGGCGTCCCCTGCGGTCGCAGCCTCACTGGCAGCAAACTATGGTCAGAGTTCGGGCCGCTCAGCGCAGCCAGCCGGCGGCGCGGTACCAGGCGACCGTCTGCCGCAGGCCGGTGGCGAGGTCGACCTGCGGTATCCACGCCGCCGACGGCAAGGCTTTTCCAGGGGTTACCACCCAGTCGGGATGGGCGAGGTAGCGGACGCGGTCGGCGCTGAGGGTCGGCAGCTTGCCTTGCAGCCGCGCGGCGGCAGTGGCGACCGCAGCCCCGGCGGCGAGGGCGCGCGGCGGCAGTTGGACGAGTTGCGGTCGCCGGCCGAGCGCCGCGCCGACGGCCAGCGCGAGGTCGGTATGCGAGTAGCCGCCGTGACCGTCGTCGATTTCTACCGTGCACGATCCGCGGAGTTCGCTCGTCACGAGCAAGGCGGCGGCGAGATCGCCGACCTCGATCAGCGAAAACCGCCCTGGACCGGGGATCACCGCGAACCCGCGCGCGGCCCATTGGAACACCGTCAGCGTCTCGCGGTCGCCGGGCCCGTACACGCCCGGCGGGCGGACGATCGCCGCATCGAGCCCGGCTCCGGCCACGATGGCTTCGGCGGCGGCCTTGCTCGCGCCGTAGTGCGACAGGCCGGCTTCGCGCGCGGCGAGCGTCGAGACATGGACGAAACGCCGCACGCCGGCGGCACGTGCGGCGGCGACGATGCTCGCGGTCCCGGCGACGTTGCCGGCGTCGAAGCCGGCGCGGTCGCGCGCGTTGATCGTCCCGGCGAGGTGGATGACGGCGTCGGCGCCCGTCGCACAGGGTGCCCGGCGACGGCGAGGTCGCCGGCGATCCACGTCACGCCCGTCTGCGGCGGCTGCGGCCGGCGGGCGAGGGCGCGGACGGTGTGGCCGTGCGCGACGGCGAGGCGCAGCAGGTGGCCGCCCACGAAGCCGGTACCGCCGGTGACGCCAAGGATCATCGGCTCGCTCTCTCCGGGCTCGCGCCTGCGGGCGAGTTCTGCGGCCCTCTCCCGCGAGCGGAAGAGGGGCGGCACCTCTCCAAGGCCGTGGGCGAAGCCGCGCGTCGGGAGGGTTCGGCGGTCGCCGCCCGACCGTCCGGGCTTGCGCGGTCCGCTCCCTTCGCGGCGAACGCGAAGTGGCGTTCACCGATCGGCGTCCCTGCACGCCGCCTACGCCGCAACCTCGAACGGCTGAATCTCGCCCGACAGATACTGCGACCGCGCCTTGCTCCGCGACAGCTTGCCGCTCGACGTCCGCGGCAGGGTGCGCGGGGGGACGAGTTCGACGACGCAGGTCATGCCGGTGATCGCGCGGACCTTGGTGCGGATCGCGTCGCGCAGGGTCGCGCGCTCGGTCGGGTCGGACGTGCGGCACTGGACGAGGACGGCGGGGGCCTCCTCGCCGCTCGGCGTGGTGATGGCGAAGGCGGCGATGTCGCCGGCCTTGAACCCGGGCAGCTGCTCGATCGCCCATTCGATGTCCTGCGGCCAGTGGTTCTTGCCGTTCAGGATGATCATGTCCTTCGCCCGGCCGACGATGTAGATATAGCCGTCGGCGAGATAGCCCATGTCGCCGGTGTCGAGCCAGCCGTTCGCCAGGCACGCCGCCGTCGCCGCGGGATCGCGGAAATAGCCGGCCATGACGCCGGTGCCGTGGACGAACAGCCGGCCGATGTGGCGGTCGGCGAGAGCGGCGCCGTTCTCGTCGCGAATCTCGACCGTCAGCCCAGGCAGCGCGCGACCGCAGTTGACGATCGCGCGGTAGCGCGTCGGTCGCGCCATGCCGCTGTCGGGACAGGCGGCGACGCCGGCATAGCCCTCGCCTGACAGGACGCGCTCGTCGACGAGGTCGGTGACGATGCCCTCGCCCACCGGCATCATGCTGACCGCGAGCGTCGCCTCGGCGAGGCCGTAGCTCGGCAGGAAGGCGCTCGCCTTGAACCCGGCGGCGTCGAACGCGTCGACGAACGCCTGCATGACCTCGGGACGGATCATGTCGGCGCCGTTCCCCGCGACGCGCCAGCGCGACAGGTCGAAGCGCGCGCGGACGTCGATCGACGAGCTGATCCGCCGCGCGCAGATGTCGTAGCCGAAGGTCGGCGAGTAGCTGAGGGTCGTGCCCTCGTTGCGTCCGATCAGCGTCAGCCACGACAGCGGCCGGCGGGCGAAGTCGTCGGTCGCGATGTAGTCGGCCGACATCTGGTTGGCGAGCGGCGACAGCAGGCAGCCGACGAGCCCCATGTCGTGGTAGAACGGCAGCCACGACACGACGCGGTCGGTCTCGCGGACGTCGGTGCACGTCGCATGGCCACACAGGTTGGCGAGCAGCGCGCGGTGGGTGACGGCGACGCCGTGCGGGAAGCGCGTGCTGCCGCTCGAATACTGCAGATAGGCGATGTCGTCGGTGTCCGCGCCCGGCAGGTCGGCCGCGGGCGCGGGTGCGGCGTGGAAGTCCGCCCAGTCGAGCGCGGTGCAGCCGTCGATCCCCGCCGCCGCCTCGGCGACGAGCGCGAACAGCCCCGGCGGCGAGAGGACGAGCCGCGCCGCGCAGCTGGCGAGCTGGGTGCGGATCTGCTCGACATAGGCGTCGCGCCCGCCGAACGAGGTCGGCAGCGGCAGCGGCGTCGGTAGCGCGGCGGCATAGATCGCGCCGAAGAACAGCCGGGCGAACGCGGCCGAGGTCTCGGCGATCAGCGCGACGCGGTCGCCGGGTGCCACGCCGCGGCCGATCAGCCGGGCGGCGTCGCCGTGGGCATCGACGCGCAGTTCGGCGAACGGATAGGCGCGCACCAGGGACGCGCGCGCGTCGAAGAAGTTGAGCCCGCGCTGCCCCTTCGCGGCATAGTCGAGCGCGTCGCCGAGCGTGGCGAAGTCGGCGAGGCGGCGCGGCAGCGGGTCGCGGGTCGGCGTCGGCGTGAGCGCCGGCCCCGTGTCCGCTTTGCTGGCGATCGCATCCGTCAACCGCGTTCCCTTCTCTGGCCGGCCAACCGGGCGCTCGGCCGATCGTGGTGACGGGACTGGCCCGTCGTCGACCAAGCGGGTAGCGTCGCCAAGCGGTTAAAATCCGACGCGAGTGTGGCAGGAACGTGGCGTGGACGACGAAGGGTTCCGGGCGGGCGCAACTCGACCGGCCCGTGGCGATGCGTGACGGGGTCCCCCCGCTGACCGCGGCGGCGCTGCGCGACCTCGCGCTGCGCTATGTCGGCCGCTTCGCGACGAGCGAGGCGAAGCTGCGCCGCTACCTGCAGCGCAAACTGTTCGAGCGCGGCTGGGACGGCGACGGACCGCCACCGGTCGATGCGGTCGTCGCCCGCGTCGCCGAGCTCGGCTACGTCGACGACCGTAGCTTCGCCGAAGGACGCGCACGGAGCCTCGGCGGGCGTGGCTACGGGGCGCGGCGGGTCGCCGCCGACCTCGGCGCGGCGGGCATCGCGCGCGACCTCGCGAGCGAGGTGGCGGCAGCGGGCGACGCGTTCGCCGCCGCGCTCGCCTTCGCCCGGCGGCGGCGGCTCGGGCCTTATGGTCCGGACGGTGACGACCCCGACCGGCGGCGCAAGGCGTTCGCCGCGATGATGCGCGCCGGCCATGCGCCGGGCGATGCGCGGCGGGTGCTCGCCGGTCAGGTCGCGGACGACGACGGCGGCGCATAGCCGGCGCGCGCGACGGCGAGCGCGGCGGGCGTATCGACGTCGAACACGGTTCCGGCGTCGTCGGTCGCGATCAGGGTGACGGCGACGTCGGCGAGCAGCTCGCGTGCGCCGCGGTCGCCGCTCAGCGTCGCCAGCCGCGGCCAGTGGCTCCGCCCCCACGCGACCGGGTTGCCGCGCTGCCCGCCGCACACGGGCGGCGACGACGGCGTCGGGGCCGGTCGCGGCCGCGGCGATGGCGGCGAGCGTCGCCGGCGCGACCGCGGGCATGTCGCCGAGGACGATCAGCGCCGCGTGCCACCCGGCCGGGGCGGCGGCGAGCCCGGCGGCGAGCGAGCGCGCCATGCCGGCGGCGAAGTCGGCGGCGACGACGACCGGCACGCTGCCGCCGATTGCCGCCGTGACCGCGTCCGCGTCGTGGCCGACGACGACGATCGCCGGCAGCCTGGCGGCGGTCACCGCGGCGAGCGTGCGCGCGACCAACGGCACTCCGCCGAGGTCGGCGACGAGCTTGTTCGCCGCCCATCCGCGTTGCGCGGCCCGCGGCGAGGACGATCGCGCCGGTACCGCCGCTCACAGCCGCCCGCGCCACGCCGCGGTCATCTGCGCGGCGATCGAGACGGCGATCTCGGCGGGACCGACCGAGCCGATGGCGAGCCCGGCGGGGCCGTGGATGCGCGCCAGCGCGGCGGCGTCGAAGCCGCGGGCAGCGAGCCGCTCGAGCCGCGCCGCATGGCTTTTGCGTGAGCCGAGCGCGGCGATGTAGAAGGCCGGCGAGGCGAGCGCCGCGGCCAGCCCGACGTCGTCGAGCTTGGGATCGTGGCTCAGCGCGACGACCGCGCTCGCCGCGTTCGGCTGCCAGCGCGCCAGCGCCTCGTCGGGCCAGCCGTCGTCGATCGCGACGCCGTCGAACCGCGCCGGGGTTGCGAACAGCCCGCGCGGATCGATCACCAGCGCCTCGTAGCCGAGCAGGCGGACGAGCGGGACCAGCGCCTGGGCGATGTGGACCGCGCCGATGATCGCGATCCGCAGCGGCGGCGGATAGACGCGGACGAACTCGCCCGTCGCCGCCTCGTGCGTGACCCCCGACGCAACCTCGGTGGCGAGCGTCAGCGTCTCCCCGGCCGTGCGCGCGGCGACGATGCGCTCGAGCAGTCGCGGCGCGAAGTGATCGTCGTCGACCGGCTGGACGGCGACGGCGATCCGCCCGCCGCACGCGAGGCCCGCGGCCCAGGCGGTCGCGTCGCTGACGCCGAAGTCGAGCCGGCGCGCTGTCGCGTCGCGGATCACCTCGCCGGCGGCGACGATGACCTCGCCCTCGACGCAGCCGCCGCTGAGCGAGCCGGCGAACTCGCCGTCGTCGCGGACGACGAGGTGGCTGCCCGCGCCGCGCGGCGCCGACCCCCACGTCGCGACGACGGTCGCCAGCGCGATACGGTGCCCGGCGGCGAGCCATGCCCGCGCGGTGTCGATGACGCCGTCGTCGGTCATGCCAGCTGGCCGATCAGCGTCGCGATCACCGCCACGACGAGCAGCCCCGCCCAGACCGCCGTCGGCACGCCGCGCGCGGGCGGCGGATCGTCGCGCTCGTCAGTTGCAAGTTTCACGAGACAAACCCCTGTGCTGGATGCAGTCGACCGTACAGTCTAAGCGCCTCGAGAGGGCCAGAGAATCCGCGTTTACTATTCTTCATTCTTGTTCCCTCTATCGTTTCGCCGTGGTATACCCCCAAGTTAGAATTCGCGCTGGGGGGTGCCGCATGCTTGTCGCTGCGGACGCAATCGAACGTTTGGAGGACGCGATCGTCCCACCCGAGCCGACGGTTCGCGTCGGCGGGGTCGTCAAATGGTTCGATGTCGTGCGCGGGTACGGGTTTCTCGTCCCCGACGACGGTAACGGCGATGTCCTCGTCCATTTCTCGGTGCTGCGCGACGTCGGGCGGCGAAGCCTGCCCGAAGGCGCGCGGCTGATCTGCGACGCGGTCCAGCGCCCGCGCGGGCGGCAGGTGAGGACCATCGTCGAACTCGACCTGACGACCGCGACGGGGCCCGATCCGGAAGCCGCACTGCTCCGCGCCGCATCGCGGAGCGAGCCCGACCGCCTGCTCGACCAGGCCAGCCCCTTCGAGCCGGTCACGGTCAAGTGGTTCAACCGGCTGAAGGGCTATGGCTTCGTCGTCCGGAACGGCAGCGACCAGGACATCTTCGTCCATATGGAAACCGTTCGCCGCGCCCTGATCAGCGAGCTCGAGCCCGGCCAGCCGCTGCGCGCGCGGATCGCCGAGGGGCAGAAGGGACCGCTTGCCGTCGCGATCGAAGCTGATACGGACAGCCGCGAGGACTGAGCGGGATCGCAAGACGATGTGGCGACTGGCACTGGCGGCGATGGTCGTCATCGGCACGGCACGGGCGCAGGAGGCGCTCGTCGCCAATCCGCCGCTGCCGACGATCGCGTTGACGCTGACCGCGCACGGCAAGCCGCACCGCTACACGGTCGAGGTCGCGCGCACGACGGTCGAGCAGGCGCGCGGGCTGATGCTGCGCCAGGCGATGCGCCGCGACCACGGCATGCTGTTCCCGATGGACCCGCCGCGGACCGCCGCCTTCTGGATGGAGGGGACGTACCTGCCGCTCGACATCGTCTTCATCACCCCCGACCACCGGGTCGGGCGGGTCGCGGCCGATGCCGTGCCGTTCGACAAGACCGAGATCCCGTCGGGCGGGATCGCGGCGGCGGTGCTCGAGCTCGACGCCGGCGAGGCGAAGCGGATCGGGCTCCAGCCGGGCGACGCGGTCGGCTACACGCTCGACGGGGCGGCGCAACCGCGCTAGGGCGGCGAGCGATGAATATCGGCTCGATCTTCACCTGGTGGCACGGCCCCGGGCTCGGCACGCGCCTCGTCGGCTGGCGCACCGGCGTCGAAGTCGGCCGCGATGCGCAGGGCAACGTCTATTACACCGCGCGCCCCGGCCGCCGCGCCCGGCGCTGGGTGATCTACAACGGCGAGCCCGAGGCGAGCCGCGTGCCCCCCGAATGGCAGCTGTGGCTGCGCAAGATGATCGACACGACCCCCGACGAGGCCCCGCTCAGGGCGCGCGTGTGGGAGAAGCCGTGGGTCCCGAACCTGACCGGCACGCCACAGGCGCACCGCCCGTCGGGCAGCCTCGCCGTGGCCACGGTGCGTCCCAAGACGACCGGCGACTACCAGCCGTGGACCCCCGACTGATGCGCACGCTGTTCAAGGAAAACGTCGTCGAGGCGCTCGTCGGGCTGCTCGTCGTCCTCGTCGCGGTGTGGTTCGTCGGGACGGCGTACGCCCGGACCTCGGCCGGCGGTGGCGCGGGCTACCTGCTCGTCGCGCGCTTCCCCAATGCCACCGGCATCAACGTCGGCACCGACGTCCGCGTCTCGGGCATCAAGATCGGCAAGGTCGAGACGCAGCGGCTCGACCCGAAGACGTTCCAGGCGGTGGTGTCGCTGCGCATCGCCGGCGACGTCCGCTTCCCGACCGACTCGAGCGCAGCGATCACGTCGGAGGGCATCCTCGGCGGGTCGTACATCGCGCTGAGTCCCGGCGGTGAGACCACGATGTTGAAAGCCGGCGACGAGATCACCGATACTCAGGGGGCGCAGGACCTGATGGGGCTGATGGGGTCGATCATCAATCGCAGCGGCAGCAAGGCTGCATCGCCGGCCGCCGCAACTCCCGCCCCGGCCGCGCCGGCCGCCGCGACCCGGTGATTCTGGCATTCGCCGCGGCGGCGGCGGTGGCGGCTTCCACCGCAACGACGATCGCGGCGAACCGCGCCCCCGTCCCCGCCGCAGCGGCCAGCACGCCATCCGCAGGCACGACGCCGATGGCCGAGCGCGTGGTCCGCCTCGCCGCACTCAACAAGCGCAACGGCCAGACGCAGGAGTTCACCGCGCATCCCGGCGAAACATTCGGTTTCGCGACGCTGACGGTCCGCGTCCGCGCGTGCGAGACGACGCCGCCGTGGGAAGCGCGGCAGACCGCCGCCTATCTCCAGATCGACGACGCGCCGGTCGCGGTGCGCGGCCCGGCGACCCGCCCGCGCCGCGTCTTTTCCGGATGGATGTTCGCCGAAAGCCCGTCGCTCAACCCGCTCGAGCACCCGCTCTACGACGTCTGGGTCAGGAGCTGCACGATGCGCTTTCCCGAGACCGGGCCCGACACCCTCGTCGCCGGGCGGTCGGCCGCCTCCCAGTCGAAGGCCGAGAAGTCGCCGGTGCGGGCCAAAGCGGCGGCCAGCAAGCCTTTGTAGCGCGCGCGCGGCACCTCGACCGCGCCGAAGCGGGCGAGGTGGTCGGTCAGGAACTGGGTGTCGAGCAGGGCGAAGCCGCCGACCCGCAGCCGCGCGACAAGCGCCGCCAACGCGCATTTCGACGCGCCGCTGACGCGGGTGAACATGCTTTCGCCGAAGAACGCGCCGCCGAGCTTGACCCCGTAGAGCCCGCCGACAAGCGCGCCGTCGACCCAGCATTCGACCGAGTGCGCATGGCCGATGTCGAACAGTGCACGGTAGGCGGTCATGATCGTCGGGTTGATCCACGTCTCGTCGCGGTCGGGGACGGCCTCGGCGCAGGCGGCGACGACGTCGTCGAAGGCGCGGTCGACGGTGAGGCCGAAGCGGTCGGCCTTGAGCAGCTTGGCGACGCTGCGCGGCAGGTGGAAGCCGTCGAGCGGCAACACGCCGCGGCGCTGCGGTTCGACCCAGAAGACATCGGGCGCGTCGCGGCCGTCGGCCATCGGGAAGATGCCCGCGGCATAGGCGCGGAGCAGCGTCTCGGGGTCGATCCGCTGCGGGCTAGCCGCCGACCGGACCATCGTACGCGTACGGAACCATCGCGGCGAGGCGTAGCAGACGGTCGACCCGGTGCCAAATATCGGGCAAGGCGGCGGCGATGACGCCCGCTGCCATCGTCGACGCGCTCACCGCGATCCACACCGCGGCGGTCGCCGCGCTCCGCGCGAGCCTCGCGGCCTACCTGCGCGACGGTACGCTCCCTGACACGGCGCGGGCGGCGGGCGCGTTCGCCTATCCCGAGATTCGCCTGCGCTATGCCGGCGGCGGCGCGGCGCGGCTGATCCGCGCCTTCGCCCGTGTGACGGTGCCCGGCGACTATGCGACGACCGTGACGCATCCTGAGCTGTTCCGTGACTATCTCGCGGAACAGCTCGATCTGCTGATCGCCGACTTCGGCGTCGAGGTGACGGTCGGCCGCTCGCGCGTCGAGATCCCCTACCCCTATGTCCTCGACGGGGCCGAGGACCTGCGCCTCGACGCGGCGGCGGCGGCCGAACTCGCGCGGCACTTCCCGACGACCGAGCTCGCCCATATCGGCGACGAGCTGCCCGACGGGCTGTGGCTGCTCCAGCCCGAACAGCCGCGCCCGCTCGCCCTGTTCGACGCGCCGCGGACCGACTTCAGCCTCGCAAGGCTGCGCCACTATACGGGGACGCCCGCCGCGCACGTCCAGCGCTATGTCCTCCTGACCAACTACCACCGCTACGTCGACGAATTCGTCGCCTGGAGCTGCCGCGAGCTCGCCGGCGACACGCCGTACACCGCGCTGTCGTGCAGCGGCGGCGCGGTGATCGGGCGCGATGATCCGGACCCGGCGCGGGCGATCGCCGACGGGGCATGGCGGCGGCACCAGATGCCCGCCTACCACCTGATGGCGCCCGGCGGGGGCGGCATCAGCCTCGTCAACATCGGCGTCGGCCCGGCGAACGCCAAGACGATCACCGACCACCTCGCCGTCCTGCGCCCCGAGGCGTGGCTGATGATCGGTCACTGCGGGGGCCTGCGCCCGAGCCAGACGATCGGCGACTATGTGCTGGCCCACGCCTATCTGCGCGACGATCATGTCCTCGACGACGTGCTGCCGCCCGAGATCCCGATCCCGCCGATCGCGGAGGTCCAGCAGGCGCTGACCCGCGGCGCCGAAGACATCACCGGGCTGGTCGGCGAGGCGCTGAAGCCGCGGCTACGCACCGGGACGGTGGTGACGACCGACGACCGCAACTGGGAGCTGCGCTTCAGCCGCTCGGCGCTGCGCTTCAACCAGAGCCGCGCGGTCGCGGTCGACATGGAGTCGGCGACGATCGCGGCGCAGGGCTATCGCTTCCGCGTGCCGTACGGGACGCTGCTGTGCGTCAGCGACAAGCCGCTCCACGGCGAGATCAAGCTGCCCGGCCAAGCCAACCGCTTCTACGAGGGCGCGATCAGCGAACACCTGCGCATCGGCATCGCCGCGATCGACCGCCTGCGCGCGGCCGGCGATGCGCTGCACAGCCGGAAGCTGAGGGCGTTCGACGAGCCGCCCTTCCGCTGAAGCGCGGCCGAGCGCAGACCGGAGAACGCGCCTTCGCGGTGTCCGGCCTGCGCTCGCGCGAAGCCGGCCGGCGGGTCGGGCGAGCACCTCGCCCGAACGCGTTCGACGACGCGGCTTTGCCGCGGCGCGCCTCCACCCCATATGACCAGCGCAGCCAAGGGAGAGACGCGATGGTCAAAGCCGTGTGGAACGACGTCGTCATCGCCGAATCGAACGACACCGTCGTCGTCGAGAACAACCATTATTTCCCGCTCGACGCGGTCGTCCCCGGTGTCCTGAGCCCCAGCGCGACGACGAGCGTCTGCGGCTGGAAAGGGACTCGCGAACTACTACTCCGTTACCGCCGGCGGCCGCGAGAATCGCGACGCGGCGTGGTATTACGCCGCGCCGAAAGACGCCGCGGCCCAGATCAAGGGCCGCGTCGCCTTCTGGAAGGGCGTGAAGGTCGGGTAAGATCCGCCCCCTTACGGGGCAGGACCGTCATCACGCCGCGCTCAGCGCCTTGCCGAGCTCGGCGACCTTGTCCTTCGACTTGTCGTCGGCGCGCGCGGCGATCTTGGTCGTCGCCTCGCCGAGCTTGCCGAGCAGCGTCTTGATCTTCTCGGCCGACGGCTGGTCGGCGTGCAGTTCCTTCTTGAGCCGCTCGAGGTCGCCGGCGATGCCCTTGGCCCCGGGAAGGTCGGTGTCGGCGAGCGCGGCTTCCCAGCCGTCGATCAGCTTGGTCGCAGCGGCGGGCGTGACGTGCTCGAAGCCCTTTTCGATGGCGGTGTTGGTCGCGGCAAAAGCAGCCATGGTACTCTCCTTGCAGATCGGCCGAAGTGGCTGCACGGCTCAACTCGCCGGGTGGCGCAGGGCACCTGCGGCGTTTGCGCGCGCCGGTGCCCGACACTGCCAGCTGCGAATTGTGCGCAACCATGACATTCGGGTTGACCTTGCCGCCGGACCTGCGATGCGGCACCGCAGCGAATCCACGCGTTCTGCAAGGCTGATGAAATCCACCGCTCCCGCCCTGCTGCTGCTGTGCGCCGCCTGCTCGAGTGCGCCGCCGGCGGCCAAGCCACGGCCGCCGCTGAGCGTCGCCGCCGAGCCCGCCGCGCTGGCTGATTACGCGCCGCGGCTGACCGTGCTCGGCACCGTCACCCCGCTCGCCTCGGTCGCGGTGCGGACGCGCGTCGACGGGCAGATCACGTCCGTCCTGTTCCGCGAGGGCGACACGGTGCGCGCCGGCCAGCCGCTGTTCCGCCTCGACGACCGCGCCGTGCGCGCCTCGATCGCGCAGAACCGCGCGGCGATGGCGAGCGCGACGGCGACGCGGGCGCAGGCCGCCGCCGACCTCCGCCGCAGCCAGGCGCTCGTCGCCAGCGGCTTCGTGTCGAAGGCGACGATCGACATCAAGCAGGCCGCCGCTGACACGGCGAACGCCAGCATCAGCGGCGCGGCCGCGACGATCAGCGCGGCCGAGACGCAGCTGTCGTACCTCACCGTCCGCGCGCCGGTCGGCGGGCGGACCGGCGAGATCAACTTCAAGGTCGGCGCGACGGTCCGCACCGCCGATGCGCTGCCGCTCGTCACGGTCAACCAGCTGACGCCGATCCTCGTCCGCTTCGCCGTCCCGCCCGAGCGTATCCAGGCGTTGCGCAGCGCGATGGCGCGCGGGTCGGTCGCGGTCACGGCGAAGGTTCACGACAGCGACACCGTCGTCGCCACCGGGCGGCTCGTCTTCCTCGACAACAGCGTCGACACCGCAACCGGCAGCCTCGCTGCCAAGGCCGAGTTCGCCAACGCCGGCGACGCGCTGTGGCCGGGCGCGCTCGTCGACCTCAGCGTACCGCTGGGCAGCGCCGAGCGCCGGATCGCCGTGCCCGAGGCCGCGGTCCAGACCGGGCCCGATTCAGCCTTTGTGTGGACCATCGGCGGCAACAGCCGCGCGACGCTGGCCCCGGTGACGATCGCCGGGCGTGGTGACGGGCGCGTCTATCTGGCCGGCGGCGTTGCCCCGGGCACGCTGATCGTCACCGACGCGGTTGCCAAGCTGCGTCCCGGCGATCCGGTCAAGGTCCGGAACGCCAAGGCGGCGGCATGAACTGGATCCGCGCCTTCGTCGACCGGCCGATCGCGACGATCCTGCTGACCGTCGCGATCGTCATCGCGGGCATCTTCGGCTATGCGCAGCTGCCCGTCGCGGCGCTGCCGCAGGTCGATTTCCCGACGATCCAGATTGGCGCAAACCTGCCCGGGGCGAACCCGGCGACGATGGCGAGCGCGGTGGCGACGCCAATCGAGCGCCAGCTGTCGACGATCGCCGGCATCGACCAGATCACATCGAGCAGTTCGACGGGGTCGACGAGCATCACCGTCCAGTTCGCGCTCAATCGCAACATCGACGCCGCCGCGCTCGACGTCCAGTCGGCGCTGTCGGCGGTGGCGCGGCGGCTGCCTGTCGAGATGACGACGCCGCCGTCGTTCCAGAAGGTCAACCCGGCCGACCAGTCGATCCTGGTGATGGCGCTGCGCGACCCGACGATGAAGCTGAGCGACCTGCAGACGATCGCCGACACGACGATCATCCCGCGCCTGTCGACGCTCGAGGGCGTGGCGCAGGTCGACGTGTTCGGCAGCCGCAAGTTCGCCGTCCGCATCCAGTTCGATCCGACGCGGCTTTCGGCGCGCGGCTTGACGCCCGAGGACGTCCGCGCGGCGGTCGCGGCGGCGAACAGCAACACCGCCGTCGGGCTGATCGGCAACGGGCCACGCAATTACATCCTCGACGCGACCGGCACGCTCAAGCACGCGGCCGACTTCCTGGGCATCATCGTCGCGTACAAGGACGGGCTGCCGGTGCGCCTCGGCGACATCGCCACCGCGGTCGATTCGATCGAGAACCTGCGCGGCGCGGCGAAGTTCAACGGCAACCCCGGTATTGCCATGGGCATCAAGCGCCAGCCGGGCGCGAACGTCGTCGCGATGGCCGACCGCGTACAGGCGCTCCTGCCGGAGATCCGCGCCGGGCTGCCGGCAAACACGCACTTCGACGTGATCGTGGACCGCTCGCAGTCGGTCCGCAACTCGGTCGCCGACGCGCAGGTGACGCTCGTCGGCACGGCGCTGCTCGTCGTCCTCGTCATCTTCCTCGTCCTCGGCGACGCACGGGCGACGGTGATTCCGGCGGTCGTCCTGCCGGTGGCGGCGATCGGCACCTTCGCCGGCATGTTCCTCGCCGGCTTCAGCCTCGACAACCTCAGCCTGCTCGCGCTGACGCTGGCCACCGGCTTCGTCGTCGACGACGCGATCGTCGTCCTCGAGAACATCGTCCGCCATGTCGAGGAGGGCGAGGCCCCGCGCGCCGCCGCGGTGACCGGGACCAAGGAGATCGCGTTTACCGTGGTCTCGATCTCGGTCAGCCTCGTGGCGGTGTTCATCCCGCTATTGTTCATGGGCGGCGTGATCGGCCGGCTATTCCGCGAGTTCGCCGTGACGATGACGATCGCGATCTTCGTCTCGGCGGTGATTGCCCTGACGCTGGCGCCGATGGTCGCGTCGCGCGTGCTGAAGGGTGACCATTCCCGCCCGGGGGCCGTCGCGCGCTGGTCGACGCGGAACTTCGACCGCGCCCAGGCCGGCTATGCGCGCGCGCTCGACTGGGTGCTGGCGCGGTCGCGCGCCGTGCTGATCGTGACGCTCGTCTCGATCGGCGTCGCGGTGTGGGGCTTCGGCGCGATCCCCAAGGGCTTCTTCCCGACCGAGGATACCGGCAACATGTTCGTCGGGGTCGAGGTCGCGCCCGACGCCGCCTATCCGACGCTTCAGGCCAAGCAGGACGTCATCGCCCGGCTGCTGCTCGACGACCCGGCGATCGCGCTCGTCAATTCGTTCACCGGCACCGGGGCCGGCGCGGGGCGCATCTTCGCGCCGATGAAGCCGCGCAGCCAGCGCGACCCCGCCGAGGTCGTCCAGGCGCGGCTGCGCAAGAAGCTCGCGGGCATCCCCGGGGTGATCGCCTCGCCGAACATCCCGCAGAACCTGACGCTCGGCGCGCGGCCGAGCTCGACCAACTTCCAGTACACGCTCCAGTCGGTCGATCAGGCGGCGCTGTTCGCCTTCGGTTCGGCGTTCGAGGCCCGGCTGCGCGCGACGAGCGGGTTCGAGGACGTCAACAGCGACCTCCAGCGCGGCGCGCGGCAGGCACGCGTGGTCATCGACCGCGACGCGGCGTCGCGCCTCGGCGTGCCGGTCCAGGCGATCCGCGACACGCTGTATTCAAGCTTCGGGACGCGGCAGATCTCGACGATCTACACCGACGTCGACAGCTACCAGGTGATCCTCGAGATCGACCCGGGCGACCAGTTGACGCCCGACAGCATCGCCGCGCTCTATGTCCACGGCAGCACCGGCTCGACCGTGCCGCTGTCGGCGGTGACGCACGTCGTCGTCGAGGGCGCGCCTCTGTCGATCAACCACCAGAGCCAGCTGCCCGCGGTGACGATCAGCTTCAACCTGACCCCGGGGACTGCGCTCAGCGACGCCAAGACCAAGATCGAGGCGGCCGAGGCGGCGATGAACATGCCGTCGACGATCACCGGCTCGTTCCAGGGCAACGCGCAGGCGTTCGAGGCGTCGACCAACGGCATGGGCTGGCTGTTCCTCGCCGCGATCCTCGTCATCTACATCGTATTGGGCGTGCTCTACGAAAGCTTCGTCCACCCGATCACCATCCTGTCGGGACTGCCGGCGGCGGGCATCGGCGCGGTCGCGGCGCTGGCGCTGTTCCACATGCCCTTGGACGTCATCGGCATCATCGGCGTCGTCATGCTGATCGGCATCGTCAAGAAGAACGCGATCATGATGATCGACTTCGCGCTCGCCGGGCAGCGCGCGAACGGCTGGACCCCGGCACAGGCGATCCGTGCCGCGGCGACGACGCGATTCCGGCCGATCATGATGACGACACTCGCCGCGATCGCCGGCGCGCTGCCGCTCGCCCTCGGGCTCGGCGCGGGGGCCGAGCTGCGCCAGCCGCTCGGCGTCGCGGTGCTCGGCGGACTGATGGTCAGCCAGGTGCTGACGCTGTTCATCACGCCGGTCGTCTATCTCGCCATCGAATTGGTCGGCGCGCGGCGGCGCGACAGGGCTGTGCGCGTCGCCCGGGGCGCGCGTATCCCGGCGGAATGACGTTCATCGCCGCGACAACCACTTAGGCGTAGAAGCGACCCGTTCGCTCAACGGGATGGTTCGATGAAGACCTTTCGCCTCGCCGCCGTTCTCGCCGCCACACTCGTCGCCGTGCCGGCCGCCGCCCAGTACGCCTACGGCCAGAGCTATCAGTCGGGCTACGACACCGACGGCCAGTCGGTCGAGTTGGTCGATGTCTTCGTCGAGCCGCTATCGCACTATGGCCGCTGGATCGACAGCCGCTACGGGCGCGTATGGACGCCGAACGTCGGCCGCGACTGGCGACCGTACACCGTCGGCCACTGGGAGGAAGGCCCATACGGCGCGACGTGGCGCAGCGACGAGCCGTTCGGCTGGGCGGTGTTCCACTTCGGGCGCTGGGCGTTCGATCCCGCCATCGGCTGGTGCTGGCTGCCCGACACCACCTGGGGACCGGGGTGGGTCGCGTGGCGCGACAGCGACGACGTCGCCGGCTGGGCCCCGCTGCCGCCGCAGGTGAGCCTGAACTTCAGCTTCGGCGGCGGGTTCAACGACTGGGGCTACGACCAGTGGTACCAGCCGGCGTGGGTCTATGTCCCGCGCGGCTATCTCTACAGCCGGTCGCTGCGCGGCGCATATCTGCCGTCGGGCCGCAGCCGCGAGTTCTGGGAGCATACGCGCGGCGTCACCCGCTACGACCGCGTCGACGGGCAGATCGTCGACCGCAGCTTCTGGCGCGGGCGCGACGGACGCGGCGGCGACGGGCGCGGCGATTTCCGCCGGGATGGCGGCGCGACCCGCGATTTGCGCCGGGATGGCGGCAGCGGTGTCGGCGGAGCGCCGAACCGCGACTTCCGTCGCGACGACGCTCCGGGGCGCGACTTCCGTCGCGACGACGCGTCGGGGCGCGATCTCCGCCGCGACCCGCGCAGCTTCGCGCCGCTCGACGGCCAGGCGCAGCGCCAGGTCGCGCCGGTGCCGACCGCGCCGGTGCCGGGCAGCCCGGTGCCGCGCGACGACGGCCGTCGCGGCTTCGGGCGCGATCCCGCGCAGGGGTACGGCGGTCGCGGCGACGGTGGGCGCGGCTTCGACCGGCGCGGCGGCGGAATCGGCGACCCGCGCGCCGCCGCTGGGGTGCCGGCGGTCCGCACCGCGCCGCCGATGGCCCCGCCGCCGGCCATGCCCCCGATGGCGCGCCCGCCGCAGCCGGCATTCGTCGCCCCCGCGCCGCGTCCGGCCCCGCCGCCGCCTGCCCCGCGTCCGGCGCAGCCGCGCGAGCGCAATCCCGACGAGCGCCCGCGCTGACCCATCGCGCGAGTGCCCGCGCTGACCTGTCCCGCGAGTGCCCGCGCTGACCTGTCGCGCGAGTGCCCGCGAGAACAACGCGACCATGACGGCGGCGTGACGGCGGGCTTGCGCCCGCGCGCCGCCCGGCACACGATGACGGCGCGGCACCTCGCCGCTACGGAGCCGCCGTGTCGCAGGCGTTCGACGAGATGTTCGGTCACGGCGGCGCAGCGGGCGTCCGCGACGCCTACGCGCCGCTCGCCGACTGGCTCGCCGGCAGCCCGGTCGAGGTCATGGCGGCGCGGCGGCGCCAGGCCGAGCTGTTCTTCCGCCGGATCGGCATCACCTTTGCGGTCTATGGCGACCCCGACGCCGCCGAGCGGCTGATCCCCTTCGACATCGTCCCCCGGATCCTCGGCCGCGCCGAGTGGGCGGCGATGGAGGCGGGGCTGATCCAGCGCGTCGCGGCGCTCAACGCCTTCCTCGCCGACGTCTACGGCGCGCAGGAGATCGTTCGCGCCGGCGTCGTGCCCGCCGAGCTGATCCTCGGCAACCCCGGCTTCAACCTCGCGATGATCGGCAAACGTCCGGTCGGCGACGTCTGGGTGCATATCGCCGGAATCGACCTCGTCCGCACCGACGCCGACGACTTTTACGTGCTCGAGGACAATGCCCGCACCCCGTCGGGGGTGTCGTACATGCTCGAGAACCGCGAGGTGATGCTCAAGCTCGTCCCCGAGCTGTTCGCCAAGTTGCGCATCCGCCCGGTCGAGACCTACCCAGACCTGCTCCTCGACATGCTGCGGTCGATCGCGCCACCGGGGTCGGGGGACGCACCGGTCGCGGTGCTGCTGACGCCCGGGCAGCACAACAGCGCCTTTTATGAACACAGCTTTCTGGCGGACAAGCTCGGTATCGAACTTGTCGAGGGCTCCGACCTGTTCGTCCGCGACGCGCGCGTCTTCATGCGCACCACCGAGGGGCCGCGCCGCGTCGACGTCATCTACCGGCGATTGGACGACGCCTTTCTCGACCCGCTCGTCTTCCGCCCCGATTCGATGCTCGGCGTGCCCGGGCTGATGAGCGCGTACGACGCGGGCAACGTCAGCCTCGCGAACGCGGTCGGCACCGGCGTCGCCGACGACAAGGCGATCTACAGCTACATGCCCGAGATCATCCGCTTCTATACCGGGGCCGAGCCGATCCTGAAGAACGTGCCGACGTGGCGCTGCCGCGAGCCCGAGGCGCTCAGCTATGTCCTCGACCACCTGCCGGAACTCGTCGTCAAGGAGGTCGACGGATCGGGCGGCTACGGCATGCTCGTCGGGCCGCACGCGACGAAGGCGGCGATAAGCGAGTTCGCCGCCAAGCTGCGCGCCACGCCCGAAAAGTTCATCGCCCAGCCGACGCTTGCGCTGTCGACCTGCCCGACGCTGTGCGACGGCGGCGTCGAGGCGCGCCACGTCGACCTCCGCCCGTTCGTCCTGACCGGCACCAACGGCAGCCGCATCGTGCCCGGCGGGCTGACGCGGGTGGCGCTGGATCAGGGGTCGCTGGTCGTCAACTCGAGCCAGGGCGGCGGGACCAAGGACACGTGGGTGGTCGATGATTAGCGCGCGCGGCCGGGCGCAGCGAGCACGCCGCAGGCGCGCGGACTCGCGCGACGCCTACCGGCCGGCCTTGCCCGACCGACGACGCGGCTTCGCCGCGGCGCTATCGCCGAACCGCGCCGCGGCAAAGCCGTGTCGGACAGGTTCGGTGCCGGTCGGCCCCGCCCTGCCGGCCGAGCTTGCGCCTGTCGGCGCGCGGCACGCGCGCTCGCGGCGGCTGCGCCCATGCTGAGCCGCACCGCCGGCAACCTCTACTGGGTCGGACGCTACATCGAGCGGGCCGATTTCCTGTCGCGGCTGATCGAGGCGACGTTGCGGCTGGCGGCGCTGCCGTCGTCGTACGGCGGCATGACCAACGCGTGGGAATCGGCGCTCGAGGCGGCGTGGATGGCCGACGCCTATGCCGCGCGCGGCGGCCCGGTCGACGAGGCCGGCGTCGGCGCCTTCCTGACCGTCGATCCCGCGAACCCGTCGTCGATTCGCCGCTGTCTGGAGGCGGCGCGGGCGAACGCCCGGGCGGTGCGAACCGCGCTGACGCTCGAAGGATGGGAGGCGATCAACGGCGCGTGGCTCGACGTGCAGAAGTATGGAACGGCGCTCGCCGACCGCGACCGGCTCGGGCGGCTACTCGACACGGTCAAAGCGTCGATGCTCGCCTTCGACGGCGCCGCGCACCGGACGATGCTGCGCGGCGACGCCTATTGGTTCATCGCGCTCGGCAGCGCGATCGAGCGCGCCGACAACACCGCGCGGCTCCTGGACGTCAAATACCACCTGCTGCTCCCGCGCGGCGAGCGCGTCGGCGGCAGTCTCGATTACTTCCAGTGGACGACGATCCTCAGGACCGTGTCGGCGCTGACCGCGTACCGCTGGGTTTACCGCGACACGGTCAAGCCGTGGCTCGTCGCCGACCTGCTCATCCTCAACCGCCAGATCCCGCGCAGCCTCGTCAGCTGCTACGAGGAAATCCTGCGCCGGCTCGACCAGCTGTCGACATCGAGTGCACGGCGTGGGCCGGCGCACCGGCTGGCGGCGAGCGGCTATGCCGCGCTCGACCAGGCGCAGATCGACGGCATCTATTCGCGCGGACTCCACGAGTTCCTGCAGGACTTCATCGCCGACAACAACCGCCTCGGGGTGGCCATCGCCGAGCAATATCTGTTCTGAAGGCCGGGGGGGCCGATGCGCATCCGGATCGATTATTCAACCGCCTATGACTATGCGTCGCCGGCGCACGGCATCATTCAGCTGCTCCGTCTGCAGCCGCAGTCGGGGCACGACCAGATCGTCCGGCGCTGGCGGATCGACGTCGATGCCGACGGTTCGCTGCGCGCCGGCAGCGACGCGTTCGGCAACTGGACGCACCTGTTCACCGCCGACAGCCCTGTGCGCCAGCTGACGCTGACCTGCACGGGCGAGGTCCAGACGAGCGAGGCGCACGGGGCGGTCCGCGGCTTCGCCGAACCGCTACCGCCGGCGATGTTCGTCCGCCCGACCGCGCTGACGACCGCCGACGCCGCGATCGTCGCCTTCGCGCGCGACCTCGGCGACGGCCCCATCCTCGACCGGCTGCACGCGCTCAACGCCGCCGTCCATGCCGCCATGCGCTTCGACGCCGCCGCCACCGGCGCGGAGACCGACGCGGCGCAGGCGTTCGCGCTCGGCGCCGGCGTGTGCCAGGACTTCACCCACGTGTTCTGCGCCGCCGCGCGCTCGCTCGGCATCCCGGCGCGCTACGTCTCGGGCCACTATGTCCGCGCCGAAGCGCAGCCGGCGGGGCACGCGTGGGCCGAGGCATTGGTCCCCGACCTCGGCTGGGTCGGCTTTGACCCGACCAACGCCGTGTCGACGACGCCGGCGCACGTCCGCGTCGCAGTCGGGCTCGACTATCTCGACGCCGCTCCGGTGCGCGGCGCGCGACGCGGCGGCGGAACCGAACGGATGACGGTTCGTGTCAGCGCGGTCGACGCGGGCGCACGGCAGAGCCAGGCGATGGGCTCGATGCGGCAGTCGCAGGGCTGACGGGAGAAGCCGATGACTTCCCGGGCCGACGGAGGAAACCGATGACCTACTGCGTCGGGGTGCTGGTGAACGACGGGCTGGCGATGCTCGCCGACACGCGGACCAATGCCGGGCTCGACAACGTGTCGAGCTACCGCAAGCTGCGCCTCCTCGACGTCGGTCCGGGGCGGACGATGGCGGTGGCGAGCGCGGGATCGCTGTCGGTGACGCAGGCGGCGCTGACCCGGCTGACCGACGCGATGCTGCTGGCGGAAAGCGCCGACGCCGCCGACCCGCCGCCCGAGACGCTGCGCACCGCGCCGACGATGTTCCGCGCCGCGACGCTCGTCGGCCAGGCACTCCACGCCGCGCGTGCCGCCGTCGACGAAGCAGTGGGCGGCGACAAGGTTTCGACCAGCGCCAGCCTGTTGTTCGGCGGCTGCATCGCCGGCCGCCGCCCGCGGCTGTTCCTGATCTATGCCAGCGGTAACTTCATCGAATGCCAGCCCGACACGCCGTACCTGCAGATCGGCGAGCACAAGTACGGCAAGCCGATCCTCGACCGCGTCGTCACCTACGACACGCGGCTCGAAGAAGCCGTGAAGGTGGCGCTGATCAGCTTCACCTCGACGATGCGGTCGAACCTCGCCGTCGGCCTGCCGATCGACCTGATGCAGCTGCGCGCCGGCGACGACGCCCCCGAGCTGATCCACCGCATCACCGACGACGACGCGTATTACCGCGAACTGACCGAACGCTGGTCGGCGGCGATGCGCGTCGCCACGGCCGCGATTCCGCTGCCGCCGTACGGGGCGGAGGCGGCGCAGGGGGTGCTGGTCTAGGCGGCGACCGGCACCGGCGCGGCGGCGCGGGCGCGCAGCATCACCGCCAGCACCAGCCCGAGCGCGGCGACGCCGGTCATCGCCAGATATCCCGGCGCGCCGATCCGGTCGTACAGCGGCCCCGACACCAGGACCGCGGCGGCATACGTCGGGGCGTTGGCCAGCCCCATGTAGATCATCTGCGCGGTCGGCGTGCGCTCGTCGCCGTAGATCGCCTGGATGAAGCGCATGCCGCCGAGGAAGGTCGCGGCGAAGCTGAGCGCGTGGAGCAGCTGGATGAACACCAGCACCCACAGCGGCGGCAGCGCGGCGAGCGCGGTCCAGCGGACGACCGCGCCGACGCCGCCGGCGACGATCAGCGTCTCGGGGCGGAAGCGGCTCGACCAGCCGCCGAGGAAGATGAGGAACCCCACCTCGGCGAGCGTGCCGATGTTCCACAGCATCGCGATCGTGTTGCCCGAGAAATGCTGCTGGTTGGTCCACACCAGCGAGCCGGCGGTGTAGAGGAACGCCGCGCTCGCCTGGATCAGCCCGGCGGCGAAGATGAACAGCAGGAACGCGGGGTTCTTCAGCATCCCCAACCCCTGCGCGAGGCGCTCGCCAAAGGGCTCGCGAACCTCGGCGCGCGCGGTCACCGGCTCCTTGGGCATGACCGCCGACCAGCCGATCATCGCCGCCGAGACGACGAGCAGGAACGCCCAGATCGGCGTGTAGCTGTGCGTCGCGTCGTTCAGGTAGCCGACGACCGTCGTGCCCGCGACGAACGCCGCGCTGGCGAGCCCGCGGGCGACGCCGTAGGGCGGCACGCCGGTCCGCGTCAGGCGGAGCAGCGTCGTCTCGACCACCGGCAGCAGCCCCCAGAAGGCGATGTCGAGCACGAGGATCAGCGCGAACACGGCGACGAAGCCGTCGAGCAGCTTCAACACCGCAAAGCCGACCGTCAGCACGACGGTGAACAGGAACAGCGGCGCGCGGCGGTCGCTGCGCCCGTCGGCCCAGGCGGCGGTCAGCGGTCCGGCGAGCGCACGGCTGAACCCCGCGATCGCCAGCACGACGCCGATCTCCGCGCCCGAGAAGCCGTGGACCTTCTCGAGCCATAGCGGCAGGAACGGGATCAGGCAGCCGAACCCAGCAAAATACAGGCACGCGAGTACGGTCGAGCGGACGGCAGGGGTCATGCGCGGCACCATGCGATGCGCGCCGCGCCGCGTCTAGGCGCGTGGGCACGCGGGTGTCATAACACCGGCAAACCCTGGGGAGACACGACCATGCCACTGCCCGAACTGTTCGACCTGACCGGCCAGACCGCGCTGATCACCGGCTCGTCGCGCGGGATCGGCAAGGCGATCGCCCACCGCATGGCCGAGCACGGGGCGAACGTCGTCGTCAGCAGCCGCAAGGCTGACGTCTGCGACGCCGCGGTCGCCGAGATCAACGCCGCCGTCGGGCGCGAAGCGGCGGTGGCCATCCCCGCCAACATCGCGTCGAAGGAGGCGCTGCAGGCGCTCGTCGACCGGACGCTCGACCGCTTCGGGCAGATCGACAGCCTCGTCTGCAACGCGGCGTCGAACCCGTATTACGGCCCGCAGGCGGGGATCAGCGACGACCAGTTCGGCAAGATCCTGCAGAACAACATCGTCTCGAACCACTGGCTGATCAGCATGGTCGCGCCGGCGATGGTCGCGCGCCGGGACGGGTCGATCACGATCGTCTCGTCGATCGGGGGCCTGCGCGGCTCGACGATCATCGGCGCCTACTGCATCAGCAAGGCCGCCGACATGCAGCTCGCGCGCAACCTCGCCGCCGAGTACGGCCCGGCCAATGTCCGCGTCAACGCGATCTGCCCGGGGCTGATCAAGACCGACTTCGCCAAGGCGCTGTGGGACGATCCCGCCACGCTCGACCACTCGACCCGCGGCACGCCGCTGCGGCGGATCGGCGTCCCCGACGAGATCGCCGGCATGGCGGTGTTCCTTGCGGCCAGGGCAGGCGCGTTCACCACCGGGCAGAGCTTCGTCATCGACGGCGGCGCGACGGTCGTCTGACCGCCGCCGCCGCTCGCCGACACCAGACATAAAGGGGATCCGATTTGCGCACCGTCCTGCTCGCCGTCCTGCTCGCTACCGCCCTGCCTGCGGGGGCCGAGACCGTCGTCGTCCGCGCCGGGCGGCTGGTCACCGATGCCGCGCTGCCGCCGCGCGGGCCGTCGTCGATCGTCGTCACCGACGGCCGGATCGTCAGCATCGGGGCGGCCGACATGGCCACGCCGGCGGGGGCGCGGGTCATCGACCTGTCGACCAAGACCGTCATGCCCGGGCTGATCGACGCCCATGTCCACCTGACGCAGGATAGCGGGCTGCCGTGGTACGCGACGCTGCGCCCGAAATATTCGGAGCCCTACGCCACCGCGACCGGCCTCAAGAATGCGCTGATCACCGCCCGTGCCGGCTTCACCACCGTGCGCGACGCGGGCGGGCCGACGCTCGCCAGCCTCGCCATGCGCGACGCGGTCGCCGAGGGCAGCTTCCCGGGGCCGCGCATTCTCGTCGCCGGCACGCCGCTGTCGATCTCGGGCGGACACGCCGACGCGACCGTCGGCCTCGCCCCCGAGCTCGCCGACGCGGTCAACGCCGCGCACCAGAACGACGGCGTCTGCGACACGCCCGAAGCGTGCGCGGTCGTCGTCCGGCACACCGCCGCCAAGGGCGTCGACGTGATCAAGTTCATGGCCACCGGCGGCGTTCTCGACGACGGCAAGATCGGACTCGAGCAGCATTTCAGCGACGCCGAGATGAACGCCATCGTCCACACCGCGCACGGCGTCGGGCTGAAGGCGATGGCGCACGCCCACGGCGCCCGCGGGATCGAGGCGGCAGCCAATGCCGGCGTCGATTCGATCGAGCACGGCACCTATCTCGACGACCGCGCGGCGAAGGCGATGAAGGCGCACGGGACGTGGCTGGTCCCGACGCTGATGGCGTACGAGGGGCTGAAGCTCCACGTCGGCAAGAACTTCTATACGCCGAATGCCGAGGCCAAGGCGCTGCAGACGCTGCAGATCGTCGGGCGCAACATCGGCGTCGCGCAGAAGAACGGCGTCCGCATCGCGCTCGGTACCGACGCCGCCGTCTACCCGCACGGGCGCAACGCCGAGGAGCTGGCGCTGATGGTCGAGCACGGGATGACGCCCAAGGACGCGCTGGTCGCCGCGACCAAGGGCGGGGCCGAACTGCTCGGCGTCGATAAGGTCACCGGCACGCTCGAACCCGGCAAGGCCGCCGACCTGATCGCCATCGACGGCGATCCGCAGACCGACCCCAAGGCGGTGCTGTCGGTCAGCTTCGTGATGACCGCCGGACGCGTCGTGCCGATGAAGTAGAGCGATCCTCCCTGCGCGCGGGGAGGATCACCTCGCGGCGATGACGGCGTCGAGGCTCGCCGGCCCCTTGCCGGCCCGTTCGAGGTGCGGGTAGCGCAGTCCGCCGTTCCACGTCAGCTCGACCGTGCGGTACTGGTCGCCCTGTTCGATCAGCAGGGCGATCGGCTTCGTCCCGCCCTTGGCCGCGGTGATGACGCGCTTGAAGGCGTCGTCGTCGTACTTCGCGCCGTCGATCGCGACCAGCGTGCTGCCGGTGCTCACCCCGGCGGCGAAGGCCGGGCTGCCCCAGCGGACGCCCTTGACCGCGCCGTTCTTGCCGATCGCCAGCCCGACCGAATAGCCGAGGTCGACGAGCTCCTTCTCCTTCTCGTACTCGCTCCAGCGCTTGCCGGGCTCGTCGGTAAAGACCAGCCGGTAGCCGCCGCGGACGATCCCGTCGGTCGGCGGCGGCGGCGCGACGGCGTCGACGCGCGCATGGAGGAAGCTCGCCCAGTCGTACGGCTCGACCGCGTTCAGCGCGGCGACGATGTCGGCGAAGCGGTAGGTGACCTCGCCCCAGTCGCCGTCGCGCGCGCCGAAGAACCGCTTGGCGAAGTCGTCGAGCGAGCGCTTGCCGCCCGACCGCTCGCGGATCAGCGTGTCGACGTCGAGCCAGATCAGCGCACCCTCGTCGTAATAGTCCTCGACCCGCTGGAAGCTCGGATAGGGCTCCGGACGGCGGTTCGACATGATCTCCTCGTTGGTCGTGTCGGCGAGCGGCCGCCACCCGCGCCCGGCCTGGCTCGAGTAATTCGCCGCCGCGGCGGCGAAGGCGTCGCGCGTGACCTCGGGATCGACCAGCCCCGACCGCGCGCCCAGCACATGGCCCCAGAACTGCGTCTGGCCTTCGTAGACCCACAGCATGCTGTTCTGCATCGGGGTCCGGTAGTCGGGCGTCCACAGGTCGGCCGGGCGGCGGAACTTGCCGTTCCAGCTGTGGGTGAACTCGTGCGGCAGCAGGTCGCGCGAATAGCCGTTGCCGTCCCAGTCGAGGAAATAGTCGGGCGGACCCTGGTTCTCGCTCGAGCGGTGGTGCTCGAGCCCGAAGCCGTCGATCCGGTCCGACAGCGCGAGCAGGAAGTCGTAGTGGTCGAAGTGGCGCGCGCCGAACAGCTTGAGCGCCTGGGCGACGAGCGCGCGGTGCGCCGCGAGCTGCGCCGGCGTCGCGGCGAGCTGGTCGGGTCGGTCGGCGAACAGGTTGAGCGTGACGTCGCCGCCCAACGGCTCGGCGCGCGCATAGCGCCCGGCGAACACCGGCGAATCGGCGAGCGTGTCGAGCGCGACCGGCGCGTAGTGGATCGTGCCGCCGGCATGCACATCGTCGCTGCTGCGCAGCGCCGTCGCCGCCGTCCAGCCGGCGGGGAAGGTCGCCTGCGCCTCGACCATGATGTCGCGGGCGAAGTGGCCGGCCGGGTAGAGCAGGTTCGCGATCCATTCGAGCGCGAGGATGTTCGGCGTGACGACGACCGGCCCCTGATCGTCCTTCGTCGCCGACAGGAAGGCGAAACGCACCTCGATCTCGCCGACGCCGCCAGGAACGTCGACGTGGAAGGCGTGGACGTCGACCGTGTCGCGCCGCCATGCGAGCGCCCGTCCGGTGCCGACGGCGCGGATCATCAGGCCGGCGACCTTGTCGATCTCCCCCTGCGGCGCGTGATCGCCGGGCAGCCACGCCGGGTAGAGCAGGACGAGCGGTCCGGCGCGGACGGGGATCGTCTCGGTCACCCGAAAGATGCCGTGGCTGGTGTCGGTCGCGTCGACGGCGAGCGCAATCGTGCCCGGATAGGCGACGTCGCGCGCCGCCGGGATCGTGCTGGCGATCGCCACCGGCTGCGGCTTGCTCGTTCCCGTCGGGGCGGCGACCTGCGCGGTGAGCACCGCGGGGGCGAGCGACACGAACAGCGCGGTCAGTGTACGGATCATCGATGTTCTCACTTCAGATAGCGGTCGAACCAGCCGAGGATGCGGTCCTCGCGGTCGTGGATCTGCTCGGGGTTGCGCAGCCGGTGGCCCGCGCCTTCGTAGATGACGAGGCTGGTGGGCACGCCCATTTCCTTGAGCCCGTGCCAGAACTCGACCGACTGCGCCGGTGGGCATTCGACATCGCGCTCGCCGACGTAGATGAAGGTCGGGGTCCTGGCGGCGCGGATCGTCGTCAGCGGCGAGGCGGCGGTGTAGACGGCGGGGTCGTCGTACGCGCTCTTGCCGAAGAACGGGATCATCCACTGGTCGATGCCGTTCTCGCCGTAATAGCTGATCCAGTTGGCAATGCCCGCGCCGGCGACCGCCGCCTTGAACCGCGGCGTGTGGGTGACGGTCCACATGGTCATGAACCCGCCGTAGCTGTGGCCGTAGACCCCGAGCCGGTTACCGTCGATCGGCGCTGCCTTGAGCACCGTATCGACGCCGACGAGGATGTCGCGCAGGTCGCCGCCGCCGAAGTCGCGGATGTTGGCGCGGGTGAACGCCTCGCCCTGGCCATAGCTGCCGCGCGGGTTCGGGCGGAACAGCGCATAGCCACGCGCGATCAGCGCGAGGTCGGTGCCGTTCCAGACATAGGTCGGCGTCCACGCCGACGATGGGCCGCCGTGGACCTCGACGACCATCGGCGCCTTGCCCGGCGGCATGGTCCGCGGGGTCAGCAGCCAACCCTGGACGGTGCGCCCCTCGCTCGTCCAGCTGAGGCTGCGCGCGGCGACCATCGCGCCGTGGCCGGCGTTGCCTGTCGTCACCGGCCGCAGCGCCGCGGCGTCGCCGGCGAGCGTGCCGACCGCGATTTCGGCCGGGTGCGCGAAGTCGGCGACGACGCTGGCGAGGGTCCGCCCGTCGGCGCTGACCGCGACGGCGGCGTCCTCGGCGTCGCCCGAGACCTCGCCCGACCACAACGGGGTCAGGCGCGCCGCGCCGCCGCCAAGGCCGATGCGGGCGATCTCGAAGCGGCCGGCGACGAGGCGCGTGACGACCGGATCGGGCCCGGCCCACGTCAGCGACGTCACCGTCGCCCGGTCGCCCGCAGTCAGGTTGACCGGCGTCCCCCCGGCGAGCGGCACCCTGAACAGGTCGCCGCCGGTCGCGCCGAAGTCGCTCATCAGCCCGCCGATGAACAGCACGGTGCCGTCGCGCCCGACGCGCGGGGCGTCGAGCTGCATCGCCGGCGCGGCGATCGTCCGCAGCGCCCCGCCGAGATCGACGGCGACCAGCTTCGCCACCCACCAATTATTGTCGCCGTTGCCCTTGGCGGCGGTGGCGACAAACCCCGATCCGTCGGGGATCCAATCGTATTCGTAGACCCAGGTGTCGGCCGGCGAGACGAAGCGCAGCGGCGCGACCGTGGAGCCGTCGGCGTCGACGACCGCGATGCGCTGCTCGTCGTCGGCCTCGCCGACCTCGCCGACCTGCGCGCGTCCGGCTTCGACGGCGCCGACGCTCTTGTGCGCGCCGGCGACCGCGAGCACCGCCAGCCGCCGCCCGTCGGCCGACCAGCGCGGCTTCGCCATCAGCCCGGCGACGGTTGCGACCGGCCGCGCCGCGCCGCCGGGCGTGGCGACGATCAGCGTCGCGCTGTGCGCGCGGGCGTCGGTGGCGACGACGGCGAGGCGTTGCCCGTCGGGCGACCACGCGGCGCCGGCATAGCTGCACGCCGCGCACGGATCGAGCCGCGCGGTGACCGCGCCGCTGTGCGCATCGCGCACGACGACGATGCCGTGCGTGTCGGGCACGGCGGTGTCGAATGCGGCGAGGCTGTCGATGCTGGCGACGCGGCTGCCGTCGGGCGACACCGCGAGCGACTTGTACTGGACGAGCGGAGCCGGGGCGGCGGCGGTCGAGGTCGTGAACGCAGCGGCGAGAACCGCGGCGGGAATGAACAAACGCATCGACTATCCTTGCCGGCAACGATGCAATGTGGCGCAACTCGCGGCCGCTGCCAATCGCTGGACAGCAGGCGGCGGCGCGCCGTAGGGCGACGACGTCTCACGCGCGAGGAAACCCCGATGGTCGAACCGGCCGACGCCAAGGAACTGATCGATGAGGCGATCGAGCGCGCCGAGAGCGAGCGCGACGGCGTCGACGCCGCCGAGCGTGCGGCGGAGAAGCGCTTCCGCGACCGCGTCGCGCTGATGGTCGGCGTCGCCGCGGTCGCGCTGGCGATCGTCCACATGGCCGCCGCCGGGGCGGCGCGCGCCAGCCTGCTCCACGGCATCGAGGCGTCGGACACGTTCAACTACATGCAGGCCAAGATCGTCCGCGAGGCGGTCGCCAAGGTCGCCGCGCAGTCGTCGGCGCTCGGACCCGACGATCGCGCCGGCTGGGCGGACGAGGCGAAGCGGCTGCGCGCGCCCGACGCCAAGGGGCACGGCATCCCCCAGCTCGAGGCGACCGGCAAGCGCCAGCGCGAAGCCGGGGAACGCGCAGCGCGCGCCGGCGAAGGCTATGAACTCGGCGAGACCGCGCTGCAGATGGCGATCGTCCTGCTGTCGATCGCGCTCGTCGCGCGTAGCCGGCTGATCGTCGGCGGGGCGGTGGTCCTCGCTCTGGTCGGCGCCGCGGTCGCGGCGGCGACGGCGGCAGGCGTCGACCTGCTCTAGAGCACCAGTCCGGCGTCGCGGCCGCGCGCCGCGATGACGCGGCCGATCGCGTCGAACAGCCCCTCCATCGCCACCGGCTTGAGCAGCAGCTCGTCCGCGCCGCGCGCGATGCAGCGGTCGCGCAGGTCGACCGCGGCGTCGGCGGTGATGACGATCACCGGCAGGTTGTTCTTCGCGTCGGCCCGTGCGCGGATGTGGCGAATCGCCTCGATGCCGTCCATACCGGGCATGCGCAGGTCCATCAGAATGACGTCGTAGTCGTTGCGTTCGATCATGCGCAGGCCGAGTTCGGCCCCGTCGGCCTCCTCCATGCCGACGCCGGCGACCGACAGCATGTCGCGGACCACGCGGCGGTTGAGGGCATCGTCTTCGATGACCAACACCCGCACCGACGATCCTCCTTTCCCGCGCCGCGCGTCGTATCGGCCACGCCGCTTATCGAACGTGCATTACGGGACATCGTCGGCAAATACCACAGGGCGCGACGTCACGCTGCCGCCGACCCCGCGCAGGACCTCGGCCACCGCGCCGGCGCGCAACGGCTTGGCGACCACCTCGGCGGCGCCGGCGGCGAGCCACAGGGCGCGCTCCTCGGCGAGCCCGGCCGGCACGAGCAGGACGAGCGGCGGCCGCCCGGGCACGGCGGCGAGCGCGGCGAGCACCGCCTCGGGCAGCGCGCGCCCGTCCTCGTCGCCGACGTCGAGCAGGACGACGCCGACCGGGTGGCTGGCGACGCACGCGGCCAGCGTGTCGAGGTCGCACGCCTCGGCGCGGCCGACTTCGGCCTCGAGCGCGGTGCGCAGGAAGCTGCGGCGGATCGGATTGGTCGCCACCACCAGCACCGCCGCCGGGGCGACGCGCGTCGCCGGTGCGGCCTCGCCCGCGGGCGAGTAGGGGATGCGCAAGGTGAACGTGGCGCCGCCGCCGGGCTCGCTGGCGACGCCGATGTCCCCGCCCATGACGCGGGCGAGGTGGCGCGAGATGGCGAGCCCGAGGCCGGTGCCGCCGTACTGGCGCGTCGTGCTCGTGTCGAGCTGCCGGAACGGTTCGAAGATCGTCTCGAACGCATCGGCGGGGATGCCGATGCCTGAGTCGGCGATGGCGATCACCAGGGTCTGGCCGGGAGGCGTGTCCTCGGCGTGGACGTCGACCTTGACCGTGCCCGCGGCGGTGAACTTGATCGCGTTCGACAGCAGGTTGAACACGACCTGCCGCAGCCGCGCGGCGTCGGTCAGCAGCGGCGCGTCGACCCCGGTCATGGTGACCTGCAGGTCGAGCCCCTTGGCCTGTGCCTGGACGTGCCACAATGCGATGATCTCGGGGATCAGCGTCGACAGGTCGGTGGGTGCGGTGTCGATCCGGACGACGCCCGAATCCATGCGCGCGAAGTCGAGGATGTCGTCGACCAGCGTCCGCATCGCCCGACCCGCGGCATCGACGAGGCCGACGCGGTCGCGCACGACGCCGCCGAGCGCGTGGTCGGCGAGCAGCACCTGCGTCATGCCGAGGATGCCGTTCAGCGGGGTGCGGATCTCGTGGCTCGTCGTCGCGAGGAACTGCGACTTGGCCTGGAGCGCTTCGCCGAGCTCGACGTTGGTCCGCGCGAGTTCGGCATTGGTGCGCATCACCTCGGCGCGGTTGCGGCGG
This sequence comes from uncultured Alphaproteobacteria bacterium, assembly GCA_963790285.1. Taxonomy (GTDB): domain Bacteria; phylum Pseudomonadota; class Alphaproteobacteria; order Sphingomonadales; family Sphingomonadaceae; genus Polymorphobacter_B. The sequence continues at coordinate 655,550 of CAWBNV010000002.1, read as the reverse complement.
ACCGAGCGCAGGTAGATGAACAGCAGGATGACGGCGGCGACCAGCGAGGCGAGGACCCCGCTGAAGATCACCGTCGACTGGCGCGCGCGCAGCCGCGTCAGCGCGATGTCGCGGCTCAGCTGGCCCGCCTTCAGTGTCGCGATCGCCGCGTTCTGGTTGGCGAAATCGAACTGCGCGGTCATCAGCGCAGCGTTGGTCGAGGCGGCGAGCGCCCGGCCCTTGTCGTCGATCGCGCGATACGCCTCGAGGTGAGCGAGCGCGTTGCGCCCGTCGCCGGCGGCCTTGAACACCCGGTACGCCGTCAGCTGGAGCGCGCTGTACGACTGGTCGGCCTGGTCGTCGTCGGCCTCGGCGAGCGCGACCGCGATATCGCGTTGCGCATCGCCGAGCCGGTCCTGCGCGAGCGCGAGCTTCGCCCGCGTCGCGAGCAGCATCGGTCGCCACGCCGCCGCCGCCGGCTGCGCGGAAAGCCTGAGCCCCGCCGTGATCGCTCCAACGGCAGCGCGGTAGTCGTGGGTTTCGATGGCGTTGTCGCCGATGTTGGTCAGGATCTGGGCGGTCAGCAGCGGGCTGCCCAGCTTCTTGGCGAGGCGCAGCAACTCAGCGTACGCTGCCGCCGCCTCGTCGCGCCGGCCGAGGTTCTGATAGGCCACGGCCATGTTGTTGCTCGCCGACAGCCGTAGCGTCGGTTCGTCTCCGGTCAGCTCGAGCGCCTGCCGGTAGTACGACAGGACATGATCGTAATCCCGAGCGTCGAGGTAGATCGAGCCGATGCTTTGCAGCGCCCGCGCCTTGCCGCGCGCGTCCGCCAGGCGCGTGAACAGCTTGTACGCGCCCTGCAGGTCGATGAGGGCGGACTGCGGGGCACCGCTCTCACGGCTGAGCCGCGCGCGGGCGAGCAGCAGGTCGGCGTAGAGCTTGCTCTCCGGCGCCGCCTTCGCCGCGACGGTCAGCGCCGATTCGATCAGCGGCTTGGCGCCGGAGACGTCGTTCGCGCGGTAGGCACCTTCTCCTTCGAGCCACTCGGCCGTCGCCAGCGCCACCGTCCGCTCGGCCGAGTCCGGCCAGCTGAGCGCAGTCGCGCGCGCCGCGACGCCGAGCGCCCGCGCGCGGACCGGATCGCCGAGCATCGCGGCCTTGGCAGCGGCAATGCGGCGGTCGAAGTCGGCCCGTGCGGCGGGCGGCGGCGGCGCGGCGGCCGCGGTGCGCGGCGAGCACGAGGCCGGCGAGCACGACCGCGCAGCCGCGCCGGACCCACGCGCGGCCGCGACTAGCTCGCGCGCCGGGTCGCATGGGCCGCCCCGCCCTTCGATTCGACCTCGGCACGCAGCCAGAACTCGCGCGACGGGGTCAGCGAGATATCGGTGTTGTTGAGCCGGTTCAGGTGATCGGCGTCGGCGAAGAAGCGCTCGAGCTCACCGAGCGGCAGCGCCTGGCTGATGTAATAGCCTTGGGCGATGTCGCACCCCATGACGCGGAGCAGCGCCAGCGTCGCCCGGCTCTCGACCCCCTCGGCGACGACGCGCAGCCCGAGCGCATGGGCGAGGTCGATCGTCGAGCGGACGATCAGCGGGTCGCGGTTGCTGCTCGTCATGCCGCTGACGAACAATTTGTCGATCTTGAGCTCGTCGGCGGGCAGTTCCTTCAGATAGGCGAGCGACGAGTGCCCCGAGCCATAGTCGTCGATCGACAGCCGCACACCGGCGGCGGCGAGCCGGTTGAGGTTGGCGAGCGCCGCGGGCGGGTTGGCGATGAACGCCGTCTCGGTGATCTCGAAGCCGATCGCGCCCGCCGCCGAGGTCACCAGCGCACATGCGCGGTCGATGAAGGCGTCGTTGGCCAGCGACTTGCCCGAGATGTTGACGTGGAAGCGCAAGGAGCCGTAGCGCGCGAGCAGCGCCCGCTGGTCGTCGACGACACGCTCGAGGATCCACAGCGACAGCGCATGGATCTGCCCGCTCGCCTCGGCGCTCTCGATCATGCTGATGCGGTCGACCTCGCCAATCCCCGGATGGCGCCAGCGGAGCAGCGTCTCGACGCCGTCGTAGCGGCCGGCGCGGAGGTCGAACTTTGGCTGATAGACGAGATAGACCTCGCCGTTGGTCAGCGCGCGCGGCAGCTCGGCCTGGAGGAAGCGGCGATACTCGCGCAGGCGGCGCGACCGCAGACGCGCCGCGGGATCCTTCGGCGTCGCCGCCGCCAGCCGCGCCCACAACTCGCCCCATCTACCCATTGCGCGATGGTAGTCGCGCCGGCGGCACCTTGAAACCGAATTCGCATGCCTGTCGAATCGGGATGTTCGCCCAGGCATGACCGGACCTCGCGCGCGGATCGACGGCTGCGTAACGGTTGAACTTCTAAACCGTACATTTCGACTGCGTCGTTTCAACCCACTCACAATTCATCGTTAATCTTCGACCAGAACGCATTTCGCTCCGTTTGGACTTGCACATGGCTAAACCTTCGGTATATAACGCCGTGTAGGATTAGACGTGGCACCTAAGGGAGAATGATAATGGGTTGGCTTCTTGCAATCATCGGTTCCTTCAGCTGGGACATCCCGCCCTGGGATCAGTAAACGTTTCGTCTGGCGCGGTTCTGCGCCAGACCAACGGTCGGAAGCCCGGCGACGCAAGTCGTCGGGCTTCTTTCGTTTTTGGCGCGTGACAATCCTCGTCGCTGCACGCCGCCGCGTCTGACTTTGCGCCGCCCGCCGTCTGCCGCTACGACGGCGGCGATCCTGTTGCCGGTGCCAATTCGCCTCCCATGACCTTGATCCGCGCCGCGGCAGCGCCCTTTCCCGACCCGCCCTATGCGCGCGACGAGCTGCTCCACGAGATCTTCGCCGCGAGTGCCGCCGCCGCCCCTGACGCGTGCGCGCTGCGCCTCGCCGACCCCGACGCCGGCAGCGGCCGCCGGTCGAGCCTGACCTACGGCGAGCTCGCCCTCCGCGCGACGCAGCTCGCGCATTTCCTCCGCGCGCGAGGGGTCGGGCGCGGCTCGCGCGTCGTCCTCTGCCTGCCACGCGGGCTCGACCAGATCGTCGCGGTCGTCGGCGTGCTGATGGCGGGCGGCGCGTACGTGCCGGTCGACTGGGGCTTCCCGGCCGAGCGCATCGACACCATCGCCGCCGACAGCGACGCCGTGCTGATCGTCACCAACGCCGAGCGCGCCGGCGACTTCGCCCATGCCCACGTCGTCGCGCTCGACGACCGCCTCGGTGAGATCGCGACGGCCGAGACGTGGCCGCTGACCCGCGCCTCGACCGGCACCACCCCCGACGACCTCGCCTACATCATCTACACCTCGGGCAGCACCGGGCGGCCCAAGGGTGTCGCCATCAGCCACCGCAACATCGCCCACCTCGTCCGGTCCGAGGCGGCGATCCTCGGGCTGTCCAGCACCGACCGCGTCTTCCAGGGCTTCAGCCTCGCCTTCGACATGTCGCTCGAGGAGACGTGGCCGGCGTTCCTCGCCAAGGCCGACACTGATCGTGTCGAGCGAGGCGCTCGCCCGCAGCGGCCCCGAGGTCGCCGCCGCGATCGAGCGCGAAGGCGTCACCGTCTGGCACTGCGTCCCGTCGCTGCTCGCCGTCGTTACCGAGCGCCCGCCGGCGCTGCGGCTGATCAACCTCGGCGGCGAGGCGTGCCCCGCCCGGCCTCGCGCGCCGCTGGCTCCGCCCCGGCCTGCGCCTGCTGAATACCTATGGCCCGACCGAGACGACGGTCACCGCGACATGGGCCGAGCTGACCGACGGCCCGGTGACGATCGGTACGCCACTGCCCGGGCTACCGCGCGTGGGTCGTCGACGAGGCGCTCATCCCCGCTGCCTCCGGGCGATGCCGGCGAGCTCGTCCTCGGCGGTCCCGGCGTCGGCGTCGGCTACATCGGCCTGCCCGAACAGACCGCGGCCAAGTTCGTCACCGCGACGTTCGACCCCGAGATCGGCCCCGAACGGGTCTACCGCTCGGGCGACCTCGTCACCGTCGACGGGGACGGCAACATCGTGTTCGCCGGGCGGATCGACACCCAGGTCAAGATCCGCGGCTACCGCGTCGAGCTCGCCGAGATCGAGGCGGCGATCGGCGACGACCCCGCCGTCGCCCAGGCCGTCTGCGCGCTGGTCCCGATCGACGGGCAGGACACGCTCGTCGCCTATGTCGTGCCGCGCGGCGGGGCGAGCATCGACACGAGCGCGCTCGCCGAGGCGCTGCGGCAGCGGCTGCCGTCGTACATGCGCCCGGCGCTGTACGAGATCCTCGACGCGCTGCCGACGCTGGTCTCGGGCAAGGTCGACCGCAAGCGCCTGCCCGCGCCGCAGGCGCGCGCCGCACCGGTCGACCTCGTCGCGCCGGCGACCCCGCTCGAGGCCGAGCTCCACCGCGCGTGGAGCGAGGTCTTCGCGCCGCTGCCCGTCTCGGTCACCGCCGACTTCTTCGACGACCTCGGCGGACATTCATTGAGAGCTGCCCGCGCCGTGTCGCGCGCGCGCCAGCTGCCGGGCCTCGCCGCGCTGTCGATCAACGACCTCTACGCCGCGCCGACCATCCGCGACCTCGCCCGGCGCATCGCCGCCACCCGCGGCGCGGCGGTCACCGCCGCGCGCGCCTTCGTACCGGTCGAGCGCGCGCGTTTCATCGCCTGTGCCGCCGCGCAGACGCTCGCGCTGCCGTTCATCTACGGCTTCGCCGGGCTCCAGTGGCTGCTCCCCTACCTGACCTACGTCTATTTCGCGTCGAACGGGCTGACCCGCGCCGAGGCGGCGGCGACCGCGGCGGGGGCGTTCGTCGCGCTGCCGCCGCTGCTGCTGCTCGGCTCGGTCGCGTTCAAGTGGCTCGTCCTCGGCCGCACCCGCGCCGGCGACTATCCGCTGTGGGGGATGTATTACTTCCGCTGGTGGCTCGTCCGCCGCGTCCTCGAGACGGTCGCCTCGCAGTATCTCGCCGGCACCCCGGCCTATGCGAGCGTACTACCGGCTGCTCGGCGCGCGGGTCGGGCGCGACGCGCTGCTGCTGTGCGACTTCATCGACGTCGCCGACCTCGTGACGATCGGCGACGACGCCGCGCTCGACGCCGGGTCGATGCTGGCGACGAGCGCGGTCGAGGGCGGCGTGCTCCGCCTCGGCACCGTCGTCGATCGGCGCCGGCGCGACGATCGGCGCGATGGCGGTCGTCGGCCGCGGCGCCGCGCGTCGGCGACGGCGCCGCGCTCGACGAGCTGTCGGCGCTGCCGGCCGAGCGCCGCATCCCCGCCGGCGAGCGCTGGTCGGGGTCGCCGGCGGCGCGCGTCGCCGCGCATACCCGCGCGCGCGACGCCGGCGCCATCGCCGCTGCGCCGCCACGGCATGGCCTTCGCCCTGCTCGTCGCCGCCGGGCTGCTGCCGCTCGCCGCGCTGCTGCCGATCGCCCCGGGACTCGTGGCGATGATCGAGGCCGACTGGGGCAGCGAGGGCTACGGCTTCATCGCCTTCGCGCCGCTGCTCGCGGCGGCGTACGTCGTGCTGATGTGCACGCTGATGGCGGCGGTCAAATGGCTGCTGCTCGGCCGCGTCAAGCCGGGCACGCATTCGGTGTGGAGCGGCTTCTATTTGCGCTTCTGGGTCGTCCGCCAGCTCGGCGCGCTCGCGCTCGAACTGCTCCACCCGATCTACGCGACGCTGTTCGTCCGCCCGTGGTTCCGGCTGATGGGGGCGGCGGTGGGCAAGCGCGCCGAGATCTCGACGGCGACCTCGGTCGTCCACGACCTCGTCACCATCGGCCCGGAAAGCTTCATCGCCGATGGCGTCGTCCTCGGCGCGGCGCGGACCGTGCCCGGCGCGATCGTCCTCGCCCCGACGGTGATCGGGCGGCGGACCTTCGTCGGCAATTCGGGGCTGATCCCGGCCGGCAGCACCATCGGCGACGACGCGCTGATCGGCGTCCTGTCGCGCCCGCCCGAGGATGCCGGCCTCGCTGCGACCGCCGGCGCGACGTGGTTCGGCTCGCCGCCGCTGCGCCTGCCCGCGCGGCAGGTGGCGACGATGTTCGATGAAGGTGCGCGCTTTAACCCGCCGCGTCGCCTCGTCGCCGCGCGGCTGGCGATGGAGACGCTGCGCACGATCCTGCCGCTGTCGATCTTCATCGCGCTGCTCAGCCTGCTGCTCAGCGTCGTCGGCGATCTCGCCGACCGGCGGCACCCGGGGCTGACGATCGGGCTGGCGTTCATTCCGCTCTACGTCGGCTTCGTGCTCGCCGCCGGGCTGGCGGTCGTCGCGCTCAAGTGGCTCGTCGTCGGGCGCTACCGGCCGACGACCAAGCCGCTGTGGAGCTTCTTCGTCTGGCGGACCGAGCTCGTCACCGCGACCTACGAGAACCTCGCGGTCAACCTGCTCCTCGAACCGCTGCGCGGTACGCCGTGGCTCGCGGTCTACTTCCGCCTGATGGGGGCGCGGATCGGCCGCCGCGTTTACCTCGACACCACCGACATGACCGAGTTCGACCTTGTCGAGATCGGCGACGACGCCGCGCTGAACGACGCCGCCGGGCTGCAGACGCACCTGTTCGAGGACCGGGTGATGAAGGTGTCGGGCGTCAAGGTCGGCGCGCGCGCGACGGTCGGGTCGCTGGCCATCGTCCTCTACGACGCGGTGATCGAGGACGGAGCCGAGCTCGGCGACCTGTCGGTGCTGATGAAGGGCGAGACGCTCGCCGCCGGCACCGCCTGGGAGGGATCGCCGGCACGCCCGGCGGGCGGCGGCTGAGGCCTGCAGCCGGCCCCGCGGCGGAGGCGGCCGGGCCGCGGGTGATGGCGGTGCCCGGCGGCGGCGGGTGGCTGGTCGTGCCGCCGGCGGGGATCGCGCGGACCGCCGGGTTTGTCGACTACCGGCGGCGGCTGCGGCGGCAGGCGCTCGCCGCCTTGGTCGCGGAAGCCCTCGGCCCCAAGTTCGAGCCCCGCCTTGTCGCCGGACCGGACGGTGTTCGGCGGCTGGCCGGCACCGACTGGTTCGCCAGCGTCGCCGAGCGCGACGGCTGGGCGGCGGCGGCGGTCGCGCGCGTTCCCGTCGGGGTCGATATCGAGAGCGTCGCCGGGGCCGCGGTGGCAGCTGAGGCCGTGGCTGCCGCCGTGACCGGTTCGCCGTGCGTCGACGCCGCGGAATGCTGGGTCTCGCGCGAGGCGGTGCTCAAGGCGGTCGGCCGCGACTTGACCCGCGATCCCGGCGGGTGGCGCTTCGAGGCGCGGGTATCGGCCAGCGGAATTGAGCCGCACCGCGTTGAAATCGTTGCTCTTGAGGGGATGGTGGCGGGGCTCGCCTATGTCGGCGGCTGACCGTTGGCGGCGAGCACCGCGCCGGCGAGATGGAGCGATCCCGTGACGAGCACCACCGGGGGACGCGCACGGTCCGCCTCACGATCGATCACGGCAAAGGCGTCGGCGACGTCGGCCGCAACCGACCCCGACAACCCCGCCGCGCGCGCCCCGGCGACGATCATATCGGGGGGGTGGCTCGCCGCATGCGGCACGGGAACCGCGCGGACCGATGTCGCCCGGCCGGCGAAGGGCTTGAAAAAGCCCGCGGAATCCTTGGTCGACAGCATGCCGACGACAAGGTGGAACGGCCGCTCGGCGACGTTGTGGCCGCGGAACGCCTCGGCAATGGCGCGCGCCGCCGACGGATTGTGCCCGCCGTCGATCCAGACCTCGCTCCCCGCCGGCAGCATGTCTGAAAGCGGCCCATTATCAAGGCGTTGCAGCCGCGCCGGCCACTCCACCCAGCCCATCGCCGCGCGCAACGCCGCCTCCGGAACCGGCACCGCGTCCTGCGCCCGCAGCATCGCCACCGCCAGCGCCGCATTGTCGAGCTGGTGCGCCCCTGCCAGCCGCGGCAACGGCAACGCGACCTTGCCCGCGGGATCGCGCAGGTGGAGCGCGCCTTCATAAGCGACGGCGTCCCAGTCGTCGCCGCGAACCAGCAGCTTCGCACCAGCGATTCCAGCGACTTCGGCAACGCGCGCGGTCACCGTCCGCGGGTATCGCGACACGACCAGCGGCACGCCGCGCTTGGCGATCCCCGCCTTCTCGCCGGCGATGTCGAGGATCGACGACCCCAGCCACTGCTGGTGGTCGAGCCCGAGCGCGGCGATTCCCGTCACCACCGGCGCGACGACGTTCGTCGCGTCGAGCCGCCCGCCCATCCCGACCTCGACGACGCACGCATCGGCCTCGGTCCGGGCAAACGCGAGGAACGCCGCCGCCGTCGTCAGCTCGAAGAAGGTGATCGGCGCGGTCCCGTTGACGTCGAGGAGATCGCGCAAGATGCCGATCAGCGCCGCGTCGTCGATCAGCAAGCCATTGAGTCTGATACGTTCGTTGAAGCGGACGAGGTGCGGCGAGGTGTAGACATGGACCCGCCGCCCCGCCGCCTCGAGCCCGGCGCGAAGGAAGGCGGCGGTCGAGCCCTTGCCGTTGGTCCCGGCGATATGGAACACCGGCGGCAGCTTGCGGTGCGGGTTGCCGAGCCGCGCGAGCAGCCGCTCGAGCCGCGCCAGCCCGAGGTCGATGGTCGCCGGGTGGAGCTTGAACGCGGCCGCCAGCAGCGCGTCGAGCACGGGATTGTCCGACCGCGCCGCCTCCATCAGCGCGTCACGCGGCCGGGGCGTCGGCGACGCGCGGGCGCATCAGCAGGCCGATCAGGCGCGCCAGCGTCGCCTTCAGTTCGCGGCGATGGACGACCATGTCGAGCATGCCGTGGTCGAGCAGGTATTCGGCGCGCTGGAAGCCCTCCGGCAGTTTTTCGCGGATCGTCTGCTCGATGACGCGCGCGCCGGCGAAGCCGATCAGCGCGCCGGGCTCGGCGATCTGGATGTCGCCGAGCATCGCATAGCTGGCGGTGACGCCGCCGGTCGTCGGGTCGGTCAGCACGACGATGTACGGCAGCCCTGCCTCGCGCAGTTCGGCGATGGCAACCGTCGTCCTTGGCATCTGCATCAGGCTGAGGATGCCCTCCTGCATTCGCGCGCCGCCAGCGGCGGTGAAGACGATGAACGGGACGCGCGCCTTGACCGAAGCGAGCGCGCCGGCAAGGAACGCCTCCCCCACGCCCTGCCCCATCGACCCGCCCATGAAGGCGAAGTTCTGGACTGCGACGACCGCCGGCTCGCCCAGAATCGTGCCGCGGGCGACAATCATCGCCTCGGGCTCGCCGGTCGTGGTGCGCGCGGCCTTCAGCCGGTCGACGTAGCGCTTCTGGTCGCGGAAATGGAGCGGGTCCTCGGGCACCTTCGGCACGTCGAGCCGATCGAAGCTGTCGGCGTCGAACACCTGCCGGAGGCGCGTCGCCGGATCGATCCGCTCGTGGTGGCCGCAACGCGGGCAGACGCCGAGGTTCTCCTCGAAGTCCTTGACGTACAGCATCGTGCCGCACTTGGCGCACTTGCGCCACAGGTTCTCGGGCGTCTCGCGCCGCGTCAGCATCGCGGTCAGCCGCGGACGGATGCGCGTCAGCCAGCTCATGCGGCGATCTCCCGTGTCGCTGTCCGCGCGCCGCGCACGGCGTCGGCCAAGCCGCGAACGAGGGCCTCTACCTGTTCCGGCATGTCGTTCGCGCGCGCGCCCGCCGCGGCACCGATCAACTCGACGATTGCCGAGCCGACGACGACCGCATCGGCGTGGACCGCCACGGCGGCCGCCTGCGCGGGTGTGCGGATACCAAAGCCGACCGCGACCGGCAGCGGCGTCGCCGCCTTCAGCCGGGCGACCGCATGCCCGATGGCGTCGGCGCTCGCCGACCCAGCGCCGGTGATGCCGGCGACCGCGACATAATAGACGAACCCCGACGCCCCGCCGACAACGGCGGGCAGCCGCGCGGCGTCGGTCGTCGGTGTCGCCAGCCGGATCGTGTGGAGCCCGTGGTCGGCGAGGTGCGGCGCAAGCTCGGCATCCTCCTCGGGGGGCAGGTCGACGACAATCGCCCCGTCGAGCCCGGCGGCGGCCGCGTCGGCGGCGAAGCGCGCCGGCCCATAGGCGAGCACTGGATTGTAATAGCCCATCAGGATCAACGGCGTGGCAGCATCGGTCGTGCGGAAGGCAGCTACCTCGGCGAGCACCGCACGCAGCGTCGTGCCGCTGCCCAGGCTGCGGATGTTGCCCGCCTGGATCGCCGGCCCGTCGGCCATCGGATCGGTGAACGGCATGCCGAGCTCGATGATGTCGGCCCCGCCGGCAACGAGCGCGGCGAGCACCTGCGGCATCCGGTCCATGTCGGGGTCGCCCGCGGTGACAAAGGTGACGAGCGCCGCCCGCCCCTCGGCGGCGCAGGCGGCGAAGCGCGCGGCGAGGCGGTCGGTCACAGCCCGAACCCGAGCGCTTCGGCCACCGTGAAGATGTCCTTGTCCCCCCGCCCGCACAGGTTGGCGACGATGATTGCGTCGTGCGGCATGGCCGGCGCGATCTTCTCGATCACCGCCAGCGCGTGCGCCGGCTCGAGCGCCGGGATGATGCCCTCGAGCGTGCACAGCTGCTGGAACGACGCCAGCGCCTCGGCGTCGGTCGCGCTCTGGTATTCGACGCGGCCGATAGAGTGGAGCCACGCATGCTCGGGCCCGATGCCCGGATAGTCGAGCCCGGCCGAGATGGAGTGCGCCTCGCTTATCTGACCGTCGGCGTCTTGGAGGAGCAGCGTCTTGTTGCCGTGGAGCACACCAGGCCGGCCGCCGGCGAGGCTCGCCGCGTGGGCGGCCGTGTCGAGCCCGTGGCCCGCCGCCTCGACGCCGATCATCCGCACGGGATCGTCGAGGAACGGGTGGAACAGCCCGATCGCATTCGACCCGCCGCCGATCGCGGCGACGAGCACGTCCGGAAGACGGCCCTCGGCTTCAAGGATTTGTGCGCGCGCCTCGGTGCCGATGACCGACTGGAAGTCGCGCACGATCTCCGGATAGGGATGCGGCCCCGCCGCGGTGCCGATGATGTAGAAGGTATCGTGGACGTTGGTTACCCAGTCGCGCAGCGCCTCGTTCATCGCGTCCTTCAGCGTCCTCGACCCCGATTTCGACCGCGCGGACCTCGGCCCCAAGCAGCTTCATGCGGAAGACGTTGGGCGCCTGGCGGGCGATGTCGCGCGCGCCCATGTAGATCGTGCAGGGCAGTCCGGCGCGCGCGGCAACGGTCGCGGTGGCGACGCCGTGCTGGCCCGCGCCGGTCTCGGCGATGATCCGTGTCTTGCCCATGCGCTGGGCGAGCAGCATCTGCCCGACGCAATTGTTGATCTTGTGCGCGCCAGTGTGGTTGAGCTCGTCGCGCTTGAAGTAGACTTTCGCCCCGCCCAGCGCGGCGGTAAAACGTTCGGCGAGGTAGAGCGGGCTCGGCCGCCCGACGTAGTGCTTGAGCAGATGGTCGAACTCGGCCGCGAAGGCCGGATCGGCCTGCGCCGCGCGATACTCGCGCTCGAGGTCGAGGATCAGCGGCATCAGCGTCTCGGCGACATAGCGCCCGCCGAACGCGCCGAAATGGCCGCGCGCGTCGGGGCCGGTCCGCAGGCTGGCGGCAGCGGCCATCAGGCGGCCCGGGCTGCGGCGACGAACGCCTTGATCTTGCTCACCGACTTCACTCCCGGCGCTTCCTCGACCCCCGACGAGACATCGACCAGCGGCGGGCGCGCGGTGCGCACCGCCTCGCCGACCGTTGCCGCGTCGAGCCCTCCCGACAATCCCCACGGGCCGCCGACGTCGATTCCGGCGAGCAGCCGCCAGTCGAAGCGGACGCCGTTGCCGCCGGGAAGGGCCGAGCCCCTAGGCGCTTTGGCATCGAACAGCAATCGGTCGCCGCGCCCGCCCGCGAGCGCGTCGCGGATGTCGCCGGCACCCGCGACGCCGACCGCGCGCCAGACCGGCAGCCCGAGCCGCGCGCGGATTGCGGTCACGCGCGCCGGATCGGTATCGTGGAGCTGGACCGCGTCGAGCGCGGGCGCGGCCCGGTCGAGCAGGTCGTCGTCAGGATCGACGAAGACGCCGACGCGGATCGTCGCCCCGATCTCGCGTCCGAGCGCCGCCGCCGCGTCGGCCGAGACATGACGCGGAGAGGCGGCGAAGAAGACGAAGCCGACGTGGCTCGCGCCCGCGGCGACGGCTGCATCGACCGTCGCGCGTGTCGACAGGCCGCAGATCTTGACGTCGACCCTCACTGCGGAGCGAGGCTGGCAGCGATCGCCGCGGCGGCGGCGGCGGGGTCCGATGCGGCGGTGATCGGCCGTCCGACGACGAGCAGCGACGCCCCGGCGTCGCGGGCAGCGCGCGGGGTGAAGACGCGCTTTTGGTCGCCCACCGCATCGCCGGCGAGGCGCAGGCCGGGGACCGCGACGATGGCATCGGGCCATGCCGCGCGCGCGGCGGCCGCCTCGCTGCCGGCGCAGACGATCCCCTGCAGCCCGGCGGCTTGCGCCAGGGCGGCGAGATGCGCGACGGCGTCGGCCGGCGCGGCCGGAACGCCGATGCTTGCAAGGTCGGCCGCGTCGAAGCTGGTCAGCACCGTCACCGCGATCACCGCCGTCGCTGGCGGCAGCGCTTCGCGCGCCGCGTGCATGGCAGCGCTGCCCGCCGCGGCATGGACGTTGACGATCGCGCAGTCGAGCGGAGCAAGGGCGCGCGCCGCCCCGGCGACGGTGTTGGCAATGTCGTGGAGCTTGACGTCGAGGAAGATCGGCAGCCCTGCCTCGCTGATCCGCCGCACTCCGTCGGGCCCATTGGCCATGAAGAACTCGAGGCCGAGCTTGAGCCCGGCGACGTGCGGCGCGACGGCGCGGGCGAGCGTCACCGCGCGCGCGAAATCGGGCGTATCGAGCGCGACGAAGACGCTCACGGGGCGGGAGGGAACGCCGTCGGCGTCGGCGCGAAGGCGGTCGTCGGGGCTGGAACGGCGACGCGCGGGCCGGTCGCCAGCGCGTCGTCGAGCAGCCGCTCGACCTTCGCCGTCCGCCGCCGCCAGGACGAGCGCGCCGCGAGGTGAAGCAGGAGCACCGGCAGCCAGCCGAGCAGGAAGGCGAGCGCGACAAGGACCGGCAGGAACACCGCGACGATCGCCCCGTCGGGCAGCACGACGGGCACGCGCGTCCAGTTCGAGAAGGCGAACAGCGCGAACAGCGCCAGCACGACACCGAACAGGACCAGCCGAAGAGCTTTCATCGCCCGTACCTTATCACAGTTCGCCGTCGATCGCAGCGATGCCGTCGGCGGCGAGCGCCGCGATCAGCGCTGCCGCCGTCGCGTCGACGACCGCCGGATCAACGCTGCGCACGACGAAATTGGCCCCGGTGCGGCCGTCGCGCCAGAACGGGTACGAGCCGATCTGGACGCCGTCGTGCGCCTTCTCGACGCGGGCGAGCAGGTCGGCGACGCGGCTTTCGACGGTCCACGCCGCGACCGTCCGCGTCTGCACGGGTCGGCCCCCGGGCAGCGTCCCATCGAGCGTCTCGAGCATCGACCGCGTGATCGCCGGCACCCCGGCCATGATGAAGATATTGCCGACGCGGATGCCCGGCGCCTTGGTCCGCGGGTTGGCGATCAGCTCGGCGCCGGCGGGAACGCGTGCCATGCGCAGCCGCGCGTCGGTGATCTGGTCGCCATAATGCTCGGTCAGAACCGCGACCGCCTGCGGGTGGAGGACGACCTCGACCCCCAGCGCCGACGCGATCGCCTCGACGGTGATGTCGTCGTGGGTCGGGCCGATGCCGCCGGTGGTGAACAGATAGTCGTGGCTCCTCCGCAGCGCGTTGACCGCTGCGACGATCGCCGCGGTATCGTCGGCGACGACCCGCACCTCGCGCAGGCGGATACCCTGGACGCCGAGCCACTTCGCCAGATAGGCGATATTGGCGTCCTGCGTCCGCCCTGACAGGATCTCGTCGCCGATGACCACGAGCGCGGCGGTGTAGATGCGGTCGTCGGCAGCCATGGTGGCGCTCTAGCCGACACCCAAGCCCCTGTCGACATTGGCTGGCGCGCCGCCTATCTGGGGATGATGACCGAGACCGACGATCTCGACGCGCCCTCCGCGACGATAAAGCTCCATGACGCCAGCGGCTTTGCCGGGATGCGCGCTGCCGGGCAGCTCGCCGCGCGCGTCCTCGACATGCTCGTGCCCCACGTCGTGCCCGAGGCGCTGACCGCCGACCTCGACCTGCTGGTCCAGGATTTCGTCCGTGCCGCGGGCGCGGTCCCGGCGACAATCTTCTACCGCGGCTACGCCCATGCCTCATGCATCAGCGTCAACCACGTTGTCTGCCACGGCATCCCGGGAAACCGGCGGCTCAAGGCCGGGGACATCGTCAACATCGACGTCACCGTCATCGTCGATGGCTGGCATGGCGATACCAGCCGCATGTACCTCGTCGGCGACGTGCCGCTGAAGGCGCGGCGGCTCGTCGACGTCACGTGGGATTGCCTGCAGCGCGGGATCGAGGCGGCGCGGCCGGGCAACACCTTTGGCGACATCGGCCATGCCATTCAGCGCTTCGCCGAGGCGCAGCGTTGCTCGGTGGTGCGTGATTTCTGCGGCCACGGCGTCGGCCGCGTCTTTCACGACGCCCCGAACGTCGTCCATGTCGGCAAGCCGGGGAAAGGCCCGGTGCTCAGGCCCGGGATGATCTTCACGATCGAACCGATGATCAATCTCGGCCGGCCCGAGGTCAAGCTGCTCGACGATGGTTGGACGGCCGTCACACGCGATCGTTCGCTGTCAGCCCAGTTCGAACATTCGGTCGGCATCACCGAGTCGGGCTGCGAGGTGTTCACGACCAGCCCCGCCGGGCTCAGCCACCCGCCCTATGCGGCGTGATCCGGCCTGACGCCGGGCCATCCTGGCGCAGGCCGGGAGGCACGCGCGCCCGCGGCGACGCGCGGCAATCGTGACGGCTGATCCAGACCCGAGCGGTCACCGCGAGCGCTTGCGCGCCCGCCTGCTCGAGGGCGGCGGCGACGCGTTCCTCGACTACGAGCTGCTCGAATATATCCTCGGCCTAGCCATCCCGCGGCGCGACACCAAGCCGCTGGCCAAGCGCCTGCTGGCCGAGTTCGGCTCGTTCCCCGCCGTGCTGTCGGCGTCGCCCGCCGAGCTGGCGCGCGTCGAGGGGCTGTCCCCTGGCGCGGCGGCGGCGATGAAGTTCGTCGAGGCGGCGGCGTTGCGCAGCCTGCGCGCGGCGGCGCTCGACCGGCCGGTCCTCGCGGGCTGGCAGGCGCTGACCGACTATCTCCACGCGTCGATGGCGCACCGGATGACCGAAGAATTCCGCGTTGTCTTCCTCAACAACCGCAACATCCTGATCCGCGACGAGGCGATGGGCAGTGGCACGATCAACGCCGCACCGGTCTACCCGCGCGAAATCGTCAAGCGCGCGCTCGAGCTCGGTGCCTCGGCAGTGATCCTCGTCCACAATCACCCGTCGGGCGACCCGCAGCCAAGCCGCGACGACATCGCCATGACCAAGGCGGTGATCGAGGCTGGACGCCATCTCGGACTGTCGGTGCACGACCATGTCGTCATCGGGCGAACCGGCCACGCGAGCTTCCGGACGCTCGGACTGATCTGACGCGCGTCGCAGGCGCGCGTAAGTCTCCCCAGGATGGCGAGCACACGGCGGAGCGGCAATGGGCAGTCGCCCGTTGCCGCTCCCCGCGCGACCTTACTGCGGCGTTGTCGGCGGCGACTGCGTGGCGTCGTTCGTCGTGGCGCCGGCCGAGTTGCCGCCCGCCATCGATCCTGCGCCCGTCGGCATCGTCGCCGACGAAGCCGAACCCGACATTCCGGCGCCGCTCGTGCCTCCAGCCATGCCACCGCTACTCATCGAACCAGAGTTCATCGAGCCGCCGCCCATCCCGCCGCCCGTCGTACCGGCCGACGCCTGCTGGAGCGAACGCTCGTTGAGCGTACGAACCGCCGCCGAGCCGCTGTCGCTACGTGCATGGCCTGCCATATGGCGGTGGGTCGGCGTCGCGCTTGCGGCGGTCGCCAGGGTCGCGGCCACTGCCGCAAGGGTCAGGGTGATACGCATCGATTGTCTCCTTGATCTCTGCGGTTAACCGCCCGGCGTCATCGCCGGGCGGCCGCACGCCTTACTGCTGCGGCGTCGTGCTCGACGTTCCGCTGGACGTCGACGACGTGCCGCTGCCGCTGTGGTGCGTCGGCTTGCTGTGGTGCGTCGCGCGGTGGTGCGTCGACGTGCCCATGCTGCCCGAGCCTGTTCCCATCGCGCCGTTGCCGCTGCTCGACATCGTACCCGACGTGTCGCCGCCCGACGTGCCGCCCATCGCGTTGCCGCCGGTCATACCGCTACCCGACGCGCCGCTGCCGGCGCTGCCGGTCGACATGCCGCCGCCCGACGTGCCGCCGGACATGCTGCCGCCACTGCCATTGGTCGACGAGGTACCCGAGCTGCTGCCCGAACCGCCCGACATCTGGGCGTTCGCCGCCGTCGCCAGCAACGCGGCGGCCGTCATCATGATCACCGTCTTCATGGTCGTTCTCCTTGGGTAAGCCGTCAGCGCGGCGTGGGGTTGGTCGTCGGGGTGGTGCTCGAAATTCCGGAGGTGGTCGGCAAGCCGCGCTGGCCCGTGACACCGGGCGACGAGGCGCCGGGGGCGAGCGTTCCGACGCGGCCGTCGCCGATCGTCCCGGCTGTCGTCGCCCCGACCGGCGGAGTGATGCCGGTCGGAACCTGCGGCAGCGCCGGCGTCACCGCCGAGCCCGGCGCAACGCCGGGGGTCGCCTGCCCGGGCGTGACGCCCGCCGGCGAGTAGGGAGCGGGAGCCGCGCCGGGAGCGATCCCCGGGGTGGCAACCTGCGCCGACGCCGCAGCGGCAAGGCCGGCGGCGAAGACGGCAAGGTGTCGGGTGCGTAACATAAGTCCTTACCTTTGCTTGGTATTCCCCGTCTGAACGCCGGCAGCGGGCGCAAGTTGCACGGCTTGTCCCGCCCGCGGCTCGTCCGGCCAGCGGCAGCTCACGCTGTCCTACAGCGTGCATTGCTGCTAGGCCGCGGTGCACTGACGCAGGGGAGGCGAAGTCGAAGTCGCTCGAAACTAGATGGTTAACTTATATTAACCAATGGCGCTCGGGTCTTGGTACCGACCTGACCAGATCCCCCCGCGTGGCATGACTTTCGTCAACTTAGCCCTAAGAGCCGTTAACCTTTTCGGTCGCCGCGGGGCTGCTCGACGTT
Source organism: uncultured Alphaproteobacteria bacterium (assembly GCA_963790285.1). Classification (GTDB taxonomy): domain Bacteria; phylum Pseudomonadota; class Alphaproteobacteria; order Sphingomonadales; family Sphingomonadaceae; genus Polymorphobacter_B. Next base: position 638,365 of record CAWBNV010000002.1, on the reverse strand, counting down.
GGCGCAAGCGGCGAGCGCTGCTAGGCGCGGCGGCTTGATCGTTCGGAGCGCTGCATGATTCCCCGTTATTCCCGCCCCGAGATGGTCGCGATCTGGGAGCCTGAGACGCGTTTCCGCATCTGGTTCGAGATCGAGGCGCATGCGATGGACGCACTCGCCGACCTCGGCATCATCCCGCCCGACGCGGCCGCGGCGATGTGGGCGCGGGGCAAGTTCGACGTCGCGCGGATCGACGAGATCGAACGCGAGACGAAGCACGACGTCATCGCCTTCCTGACCAACCTCGCCGAGCACGTCGGCGAGCCGGCGCGCTTCGTCCACCAGGGGATGACGAGCTCCGACGTCCTCGACACCTGCCTCGCGGTCCAGCTGGCGCGCGCCGCCGACCTGATGATCGCCGACGTCGACGCGCTGCTCGCAGTCCTCCGCCGCCGCGCGTTCGAGTTCCGCGATACGGCGACCATCGGTCGCAGCCACGGTATTCACGCCGAGCCGACGACCTTCGGACTTAAGCTTGCCCAGGCCCATGCCGAGTTCGCCCGGTGCCGCGCGCGCCTGGTCGCCGCGCGGGCCGAGGTCGCGACGTGCATGATCTCCGGTGCGGTCGGCACCTTTGCCAATGTCGCTCCCGAGGTCGAGACGTGGGTCGCCGACAAGATGGGTCTGACGGTCGAGCCGGTCAGCACCCAGGTCATCCCACGCGACCGCCACGCGATGTTCTTCGCGACGCTCGGCGTTGTGGCCGGCTGCGTCGAGCGGCTGGCGACCGAGATCCGCCACCTGCAGCGGACCGAGGTGCTCGAGGCGGAAGAATATTTCGCGCCCGGCCAGAAGGGGTCGAGCGCGATGCCGCACAAGCGCAATCCGGTGCTGAGCGAGAACCTGACCGGCCTCGCCCGCCTCGTCCGCGGCTATGTCACTCCCGCGCTCGAGAACGTGGCGCTGTGGCACGAGCGCGACATCAGCCATTCGTCGGTCGAGCGGATGATCGGACCCGACGCGACGATCACCCTCGACTTCGCCCTCGTCCGACTGACCGGCGTCATCGACAAGCTGCTCGTCTATCCCGACCGCATGCGTGCCAACCTCGAGAAGATGGGCGGGCTGATCCACTCGCAGCGCGTCCTGCTGGCGCTGACCCAGGCCGGAGCGAGCCGCGAGGAGGCGTACGCACTTGTCCAGCGCAGTGCGATGAAGGTGTGGGCGAGCGACGGTTCGCTCAGGCTGCTCGACCTGCTCGCCGCCGATGGCGAGGTCACGCGCTGGCTGCCGGTGGAGGCGCTGACGCCGCTGTTCGACCTCGGCTACCACCTGAAGCACGTCGACACGATCTTCAGGCGGGTCTTCGGCGAAACCTCGGAAACGCACGGTGCCGGATGAGGGGATTGAACCCCCGACCTTCGGTTTACAAAACCGCTGCTCTACCGCTGAGCTAATCCGGCATCGCGCGCCGCTATGCGACGCAGTGCCGGCGCGATCAAGGCTCGCGCGCGTCGATCACCAGCGCATGGACGCGATCCGGCGCGACGAGGTCGCCAAGGGCGGCATAGACCGCGCGCTGGCGTTCGACCCGCGACAGGCCGGCGAAGGCGCTCGACGTGACGTGGACGGTGAAGTGGCTCTCGCCCGCGCCCGAATGGCCGGCGTGGCCGCGGTGGGCGTCGCTGTCGTCGACCACCTCGAGGCTGACCGGGGCCAGCGCCGCCGTCAGCCGCGCCTCGATTTCCGCCTTGCGCGCGCCCATGTCGCCCTCCCCGTCGTTGCCGCCGTTCCCTATATCGGCGCTTCCCCGAAGGACAGCCCGCTTGACCGACCCCGGCTCCGCCACGCCGCGCCGCCCGCAACGCTTCCACGGCCGCGTCGAGCGTGACGAGCCGACGCCGTGCGCCGTCCCCGGCTGCACCGCCCCGGCCGAATTCCGCGCGCCGCGGTCGAACCGCGTCGCCGGCTCGGTCGGCGGCTGGCAGTGGCTGTGCCTCGACCACGTTCGGGACTTTAACGCCGGCTACAACTTCTTCGATGGCCTCTCGCCCGACGATATCGCGGCCGCCCAGTCGCCGCTCGCCGGGTGGGAGCGCGCGCCGCACGATCCCGTCACCCGGTTCAACGACCGCACCGGCATCCTGCGCGATCGCTACGGTCCCGACGTCTTCGCCGGCCGCCGGGCGAAGTCGGGTCACGTCCTCAGCGACGCCGACATGGCGGCGCTGAAGACGCTCGGGCTCGGCGTCGAAGCCTCGCCCGACGGCATCCGCCGCGCGTACAAGGCGCTGCTCCGCCAGTACCACCCCGACGCCAACGGCGGCGACCGGGCGCACGAGGCGAAGTTGCAGGCGGTGGTCCAAGCCTATACGCACCTGAAGTCCGCGCCCGCGTTCACCAAGCCGAAGCCGTAAGCCATCCAGGAGCAGCAGTGGCCACCCAGCTCGCCTCGCCCGCCGACGACACCGTCCTCGACGCCCCCGACATGGAGATCGACGCCCGCGAGACGTTCGGCGTCGACGTCGACCTCAAGATCCCGGCGTTCAGCGTCGCCGACGAGCGCGTCCCCGACCTCGACCCTGGCTATGTCTTCGATCCCGACACGACGCTCGCGATCCTCGCCGGCTTCGCCTTCAACCGTCGGGTGATGATCCAGGGCTATCACGGCACCGGGAAGTCGACCCACATCGAGCAGGTTGCGGCGCGGCTCAACTGGCCGTGCGTCCGCATCAACCTCGACAGCCACATCAGCCGCATCGACTTGATCGGCAAGGACGCGATCGTCCTGCGCGAGGGCATGCAGGTGACCGAGTTCCGCGAGGGCCTGCTGCCGTGGGCGCTCCAGACGCCGACCGCGCTGGTGTTCGACGAGTACGACGCCGGACGTCCCGATGTCATGTTCGTCATACAGCGGGTGCTCGAGGTCGAGGGCAAGCTGACGCTCCTCGACCAGAACCGCGTCATCCGGCCGTCGAAGTGGTTCCGCCTGTTCGCCACGGCGAATACGGTCGGGCTGGGTGACACGACCGGGCTGTACCACGGGACGCAGCAGATCAATCAGGGGCAGATGGACCGCTGGTCGATCGTCACCGCGCTCAACTACCTGCCGGCCGCAGCCGAGATCAAGATCGTCACCGGCAAGGCCCCCGGGTATGACGACAAGACCGTCGCCAACATGGTCAAGGTCGCCGACATGACGCGGCAGGGCTTCGTGGCAGGCGACATCTCGACGGTGATGAGCCCGCGCACCGTCATCACCTGGGCGCAAAACGCGACCATCTTCAAGAACCTGGGGCTCGCCTTCCGCCTGTCGTTCCTTAACAAGTGCGACGAGGCCGAGCGCAGCATCGTCGCGGAATACTACCAGCGCGTGTTCGGCGAAGAGCTGCCCGAGAGCGTCGTGGTCAAGACACGCCGCTGACACACGCGCGGGCCTCGACGCCCGCACGCGGCTTGCTAAGCTGCCGGGAAACAAGGGGAAGACGATGCTCGACCGCCGCGCGTTTTTGACCACCGCCGCTGCTGCCGGGGCGGCGACAGCGCTGCCGGCGGGGGCCGCGCCGGTCCCGGGCGAGAACCCGGAACTCGCGGCGCTGTTCGACGCCTTCTTCGAGGAAGGGCTGCGACAACGGCCGGAAGGCGCGACTCAGCTTGGCCTCGACAAGGGATCGAACGCCGACCTGCGCGCCAAGCTCAGCGATGCGTCCGAGGCCGGGCGTGCCGCCGACCGTGCGGCGACTGCGGACCAACTCCGCCGCCTTGCGATGATCGACCGCAGCCGGCTCAGCCCGAGCGACCGGCTCGACTACGATGTCGTCAAGTACACGCGCGAGTCGGCGGCCGCGGTCCAGAAGTTCGACTTTGGCGGCGGCGGCTACGGCCCGTCGCCGTACGTCGTCAGCCAGCAGACGGGTGCATACCAGTCGGTTCCCGACTTCCTCGACACCAAGCATCCGGTGAACGACGCCGCTGATGCCGACGCGTACCTGTCGCGGCTTACCGCGTTCGGCAAGCAGCTCGACGATCAGACCGCGCGCCTCCGGCACGACGCGGGGCTCGGGGTGGTCCCGCCCGACTTCCTCCTCGACACGACGCTGACGCAGATGCGCGCGCTGCTGGTGCCCGCCGAGCAGGCGCTCGTCGTCCAGTCGATCGCGCGCCGAGCGGCCGCCAAAGGGCTCAGCGACAAGTATACCTCGGGCGCGGCGGTGATCTACCACGACTCCGTTCTCCCGGCGCTACAGCGGCAGGCCGATGAGGTCGCGCGGCTCCGCACCCGGGCCAAGCACGACGCCGGCGTCTGGCAGTTCCGGCGCGGCGACGAGTTCTACGCCGTCGCGCTGCATAACACGACGACGACGCGCTTCTCGCCGCAGGAGGTCCACGACATCGGCCTTGCGCAGGCGCGCGAGATCAGCGCGCGGCTGGACGGGCTGCTTAAGGCCCAAGGCATGACCAAAGGGACGGTCGGCGAGCGGATGGCGGCGCTCTACGCCAACGCCGATCAGCTCTACCCCAATACCGACGCCGGCAAGGCGCAGGAGATCGCCTATTGCAACGAGCGGCTGGACGATATTCGCCCGAAGCTGCCGACCGTCTTCAACCGCATTCCGCAGTACAAGTTCGAGGTCCGCCGCGTCCCCGCCGCGACCGAGGCGGGAGCGGCGTCGGCGTTCAGCCAGTCGCCGCCGCTCGACGGGTCGCGCCCGGGGCTCGTCTATTTCAACCTCCACGACAGCGCCGAATGGCCGAAATTCTGCCTGTCGACGACGGTGTTCCACGAAGGCCTGCCCGGCCACCAGTTCGAGGGCGGCCTCGCGCTCGGCAACACTAAGCTGCCGCTGATCCGCAAGGCGGGCGGCTTCTCGGGCTATGGCGAGGGCTGGGCGCTGTACGCCGAGCAGCTCGCCGACGAGATCGGCATGTACGACGACGATCCCGCTCGGGCGGCTCGGCTATCTCAAGTTCCAGCTGTTCCGCGCCAACCGCTGCGTCGTCGATACCGGCATCCACCACCTGCGCTGGAGCCGCGAGAAGGCGATCGACTATTTCGTCGCGCAGGAAGGCGAGGCGCGCGGCTTCGCGACGCGCGAGGTCGAACGCTACTGCACCAACCCCGGGCAGGCGTGCAGCTACAAGCTCGGCCACACGGTGTTCACCGGCATCCGCGCCAAGGCGAAGGCGGCGATGGGGCCGCGCTTCGACCTCAAGTCGTTCCACGACGCGGTGCTCGGCTGCGGGCGCGTCCCGCTCGACATCCTGCAGAAGGTCGGCGACGACTGGATCGCGGCGCACGCACCTAGCTGGTTGATCAGCCGCTCGCCGCGCGCGAAGCGGGCGAGGTTGTCGGCGAACAGCGCGAAGATGCGCTGGCCGGTGCGGGGACTGCTCCACGCGACGTGCGGGGTGATGCGGACGTTCGGCGCGGCCCATAGCGGGTGGCCGGGCGGCAGCGGCTCGGGGTCGGTGACGTCGAGGCTGGCGAAGCCGACGCGGCCCGTCTCGAGCGCGGCGATCAGCGCGGACGTGTCGACGATCCCACCCCGCGCGACGTTGACGAGGTGGATGCCGGCCCTGACCTTGGCGAAGGCCTCGGCCCCGAGCAGCCCGGTCGTCGCGGCGGTCAGCGGCGCGGCGACGACGAGGTGGTCGGACCGGCGCAACAGGTCGTCGAGGCCGACGAGCGTCAATCCCGTCGAGCGGCGTCGGACTCTGCCGGTGGGCGATGACCGTCATTCCGAAACCGCGCGCGAGTTCAGCGACGCGCGAGCCGATCTCGCCGACGCCGAGCAGACCGAGCGTCGCGCCGTCGAGCGTGCCCAGCGGCTTCGCGACGACCTCCGCCTGCGGGGTCCACACGCCGTCGGTGACGACCATCGCCGGCAGCCGCTTGGCGACCATCAGCATCGCTGTCAGGACGAACTCGGCGATCGCCGGCGCGCTCGTCCCTGCCGCCGAGGCGACAACCGGACCATCGCCGAGCCACGCGGGGTAGCCATCGCTCCCCGACGAGGCGAGCTGGACATAACGGACGCGCCCCGGCCAGCCGGGCGGCGCGGGGACGCGGTGGGCATCCGGATCGCTCGCGCTATGGAGGGCGAAGACGACGTCGGCATCGGTCGGCAGGTCCCACCGCCGGTCGAGGTCGAGCGCCCGCGCCTCGGCGACTGCGGGGTGGGCGGCGAGCAGCCGGCTCGCGGCGGGGCCGAGGTGATGGGCGACGATCAGGCCGGTGGTCATCGGCGCTCCATGCGCCCCGCCGCCGACGCCATCAAGCGTCGCGCTTGGCCTTCAGCTTCTCGACCCAGGCGCGGCCCGGCTCGCCGCCCCACAACAGCCACGCGATATAGCCCGCCGACGGATCGCTTTCGTCGCCCCAGTCGTGCGCCTTGGCTTCCTTGTCGACTTCGTGGCGCGCGAAATAGCTGGCGATGTGGCCGACGTCATCGTCGCGGATCGCGCGGCGCGCGGCGAGGCCCTCGGCGCGCTTGACGCCGACCTCGGTGCCGCCGCGCCCGAACTTCTCGCGCAACGCCAGGCCCTTCTTCGCCGCCGCCGCGACCGCTGCCGGCGGCACGAGCTCGCTCACTTGGCCTTCTTCAGCGCCGTCGGCTTGTGCGCCGCCTCGCCGCCCTTGTCGCTCTTGACGAGATATTCAGGGTTGTCCTTCGACGCGGCGACCTTGTGGCCCTTGATCTGCATCGGGCTGGTCAGTTTCTTGACGACCTTGCCCTTGCTGTGTCCGCCGCTCGAGTCCCACTCGACCTTGTCGCCCGCCTTCAGGTCCGCCATCGCGCTCACTCCATCGTCTGCGCCGAGACGGTCAGCGCTCCGGCGGCGACCGTCAGCCGATTGAACGACGGACGCGAGACGCGGGTCCGCTCCGACAGCGTTCCCGCGCCGATCAGACGCACGCCGTCGACTATGATGTCGAACGGCTCGTGGGTATGGCCGCTGAGCACCGCGTGCGCCCCTGCCGCCGCCAGCGTGGCGAGCGCGCGCGGGCCGCCGCGCGTTGCATGGCGGACCCCATTCCCGGCGAGCGGGTGGTGGCAGGCGACGATCCTGAGATCGCCCGCCGGGACCGCCGCCAGCGCCGCGACCGTCGCCGCCAGCCGGTGCGGGCGGACGATTCCCTCCGCCCAGTTCGACCGCAGCTGCGCGCGCGTCGCGGTCCGCAGCGGGACGATCGCGACGCCGGGCAGGACCAGCTCGCGCTCGACCGCCGCCTCAAGCCGGTCAAAGCGCTTGTACGGAGCGGTGAACCGCTCCCATAGGTTCCACAGCGGCATGTCGTGGTTGCCGAGTTCGACCGTCACGGGGACGCCAAGGCCGACGAGCCAGCGGCACGCGGCGGTGAACTCGCGACGGCGAGCGCTCGCCGTCAGGTCGCCGGTCATGATCACCGCGTCGGGCCGCTCGGCGGCGACGATCGCGGCGAACCACGCCAGAGCGGCGCGGTCCTCGGTCCCGAAGTGGAGGTCGGAGACGTGGAACAGGCGGACGGTCATCGGGTCGCGACGAAGCGCAGGCGGGTCAGCGCATGCTCGATCGTCGCCGGGCTCGGCAGCTTGGCCGGCTCACCGTCGAACAGCGCCGAGACGGTCCGCGACGAGACGCAGGTGACCGACGGCGCATGACTGACGTGGACGTCGCCAGCCCGGCGCCAGTCGCCGGTCAGCCAGTCGACGCCCAGTCGCGCGGCGGCGAACCAAGACGGCGTGCTGATCGAGGCGATCTCGAGCCCGTCGGCGCGCGGCGTGACGATAACCGCGCGGTGCCGCCCGGCATGCGCGCCGTCGCCGGTGACGCGGATCGTGCGGGCGAAGGTCTTGCGCGCGGCATAGCGGAGCGCGCGGGCGACCTTCGACCACGCTCCGGCGCGGACGTACTCGCGGGCGTGGAACCAGCTCGCCGCCGGCCCCATGATGACACCGACCATGCCGCGATGATCGCCACTGACCGCAACCGGCACCTGTTCCGCGGGCGCGCCGGCAGCGCGAGTGAGGATATCTCGCCAGCCGCTGTCGCCGTGGAGCGCCTTGGCCAGCCCGTTCATCGTCCCGCCGGGCAGGATCAGCGCGACGCCGACCCAGTCGTCGACCTTGCACGTCGCGGCGTTGATCGTTCCGTCACCGCCGAACACGACGAGCGTGTCCGCTCCCGCCGCGTCGAGCGCAGCGGTATCGGGTAGGTCGTCGGCGGGAAAGTCGGTCCGCCCGACGACGTCATAGTCGCCACACGCGGCATCAAACTCGGCGATCACCTCGGTCGAGGTCGACCCGCTAGCGGTGTTGATGACGAGCCACAGGCGTTTCATGCTGTCCTCATAACGCCATGCTCCCGCGATCGGCCCCGCCGAATCGGCGGCGGAACGACTCTCGTGGCAGAAAGTTTGATCACTTAGCTTGAGGAAACGCCAATGCCGGCACGTGCTTACTGGTCGGGACAGCTGCGGCTGGCGTTGGTATCGATTCCGATCGAGCTCTATTCGGCGACACGGTCGGGGGGAACGATCGCGCTCAATCAGATCCACGAGCCCTCGGGCAAGCGGATCAAGTATGAGAAGACCGTCCCCGGCATCGGCGCGGTCGAACCCGAGGACATCGTCAAGGGCTTCGAGGTCGAGAAGGGCAAGTACGTCATCCTTAGCGACGAGGAGATCGAGGGGGTCAAGCTCGAGTTGAAGAAGACGCTCGAGCTGACCCAGTTCGTCGACGCTAGCGAGATCGACCCGATCTACTTCGAGAAACCTTACTTCTGCGTCCCCAAGGACGAGCTCGCCGAGGAGGCGTTCTGCGTCATCCGCGACGCGCTGCGGAATGCGAAAAAGGTCGGGCTTGGCCAGCTCGCGATGCGCGGCCACGAATATCTGATCAGCCTCAAGCCGTGCGGGCGCGGCATGATCCTCGAGACGCTGCGCTATGAGGAGGAGGTCAACAAGGCGAGCGGCTTCTTCCGCTCGATCCCCGAGGGCGGCGCGCAACCCGAGCTGATGGAGCTGGCAACCGCGCTGATCGACAAGCGGACGGCGAAGTTCGATCCGTCGAAGTTCCATGACCGCTACGAGGATGCGTTGCGCGCGCTGATCGACGCCAAGCGCGGCAAGGGCCCGGTCGCGGTCGACAACGACGAACCCGCACCTAAGGCGTCCAACGTCATTGACCTGATGGCGGCGCTCAAGGCATCGATCGAGAAGGGCGGCGGCGCAGCTCCCGCCCCGCCGACAGTCACGCCGCGCAAGCCAAAGGCGGCGGCAAAGGGTCCCGTGAAGGCGGCGAAAGCCGCCCCGGCCCGGAAGCGAGCGTGAAGTCCCCCTCTCTCGTGGGCGGGCGAGGCGACTCGCGCGCCAGCGCGGTAGTTGAGAGTGGAGCCGCCGTCGGCACGAAGAGCTCTCACTCTCCCACTCGTGCGAAGGCGGTAAAGAGGGTAGCCTCCTCCTCCACTGCCAAGCAGAAGCTCGCCACCTATGCGTCCAAGCGCGACTTCGCGAAGACTGCGGAACCCGCCGGCGGGGCGCCAAGTCTACATGGCAATAGCTTCATCGTGCAGAAGCACGCCGCGTCACGACTGCACTGGGACTTCCGACTGGAACTCGACGGCGTGCTGCTGTCGTGGGCGGTCACGCGGCCGCCGTCGACCGATCCTAAAGTAAAGCGGCTTGCCGTGCGGACCGAAGATCACCCACTCGACTATGCGTCGTTTGAGGGGACGATCCCCAAGGGTGAATATGGCGGCGGTACGGTCATGTTGTGGGACCGCGGGACTTGGACGAACGAAGCCGATCCACGCGAGGGGCTGGCGAAAGGCAAATTCCATTTCACCTTGACCGGCGAGCGGATGAAGGGCGAGTGGGTGCTGATCCGCCTGAAGCCCGAGGGCAAGGCGGAGAACTGGCTGCTCGGCAAGATCAATGACGCGTTCGCCACCGGGGTCGACCTCGACTTCGATGCGAGCATCGCCAGCGGACGCTCGATGGCGGCGATCGCAGCGGGCGAGCCCATTGTATCCACAAGCGAGTCAGACACGAACCCGCAATTGCCCCGGACTGCAGCCCGGGGCCGCGGCAAGAAGACCAGCATGCCTGCGTTCCGCGAGCCGCAGCTCGCCACGCTGGTCGATCGCCCGCCAACGGGCAGTAATTGGCTCCACGAGACCAAATACGACGGATATCGTGCGCTGGTCGCGGTCGCGAACGGGACGGCGGTGGCGTACAGCCGGAGCGGGCTCGACTGGACGGCGCGGTTCGGCGCGGTACCAGCGGCGTGCGCCAAGTTACCGTGCAAGTCGGCGCTAATCGACGGCGAGATCGTCGCGCTCGATGCAGCGGGGAAACCCGATTTCTCCGCGCTGCAGGACGCGCTCAAGGCGAATAAGCCGCTTCTTTACTTCGCCTTCGACTTACTCGAGCTGGACGGCGAGACACTCGCCGAGCAGCCGCTGATCGAGCGTAAAAAGGCGCTGGCGAGGCTCCTCGCCGACGCGCCGCCGCCGCTCCACTACAGCGAGCATGTCCGCGGCGGCGGCGAGGCGATGTTCGCCGCGCTATGCGCGCAGGGCTATGAGGGGGTCGTCAGCAAACGCGCCGACGGCAAGAGCCGACCCGGACGGTCGGGGTCGTGGCTCAAGGCGAAATGTACCCAAAGGCAGGAGTTCGTCATCGGCGGCTGGTCGCGGTCCGACAAGGGCCGCGGATTCGCCTCGCTATTGCTCGGTGTCAATGATGGCAATGGGTTGCGCTATGCCGGGCGGGTCGGAACGGGGTTCGACGACCGCACGCTCGAGACGCTGAGCGCAAGGCTGGCGACGCTGAAGACCGACACGTCGCCGTTCGCCGGCAAGCTCGATGCGGCCGCGCGACGCGGCGCGACATTCGTCCGGCCGGAGCTTGTTGCCGAGATCGCCTTCGCCGAATTCACCGCGGACGGGTCGGTTCGGCACGCGAGTTACATCGGCCTGCGCGAGGACAAGAAGGCGGGCGAGGTGGTCGCCGAAGTGCCGGCAGAGGGGGCGGGCAAGGCTTCTCCTCAGGCGGTGCCGACACCCGATCGGCATGGGGTGCGGGTGACGAGTCCGGATCGGGTTGTCTTCCCGGAACTTGGGCTGACCAAGGCGGCGCTGGTCGATTATTATGCCGTGGTCGCCGAGGCGATGCTCAAAGAACTCGGCGGGCGGCCGATCAGTCTGGTGCGCTGCCCGCAAGGACGAGCGAAGACGTGTTTCTTCCAGAAGCACGACAGCGGCATGTTTTCCGATGCGGTCCATCATGTCGAGATTGCCGAGTTCGAGCGGCCAGACTGAGCCGTACTTGTACGTCGACAGTCCCGAAGGGCTGCTCAACTGCGTTCAGATGGGCACGATCGAGTTCCATGGCTGGGGCAGCCGCGTCGCCGACATCGAGCGCCCCGACCGGCTGGTGATCGACCTCGACCCTGACGAAGGGCTCGACTTCACCGTCGTCAGGACCGCCGCCGTCCTCGTCCGCGAGCGGCTAAAGTCCCGTGGACTCAACAGTTTTCCGCTGCTGACCGGCGGCAAGGGGGTTCACGTCGTCGCCCCGCTGGTGCCCGATGCCGAGTGGCCGGCGGTCAAGGCGTGGGCGCGGGCGTTCGCCGAAAGCCTCGAGGCGGAGGCGCCCGACGCCTTCGTCGCGACGATGAGCAAGGCCAAGCGCAAGGGGCGGATCTTCGTCGACTGGCTGCGCAACCAGCGTGGGGCGACGGCGGTCCTGCCCTATTCGGTGCGCGCGCGGGCGGGCGCCGGTGTGGCGATTCCAGTGACTTGGGATCAACTGGCCGAGATCGAGGCGGGCAATGCGTGGTCGGCGGCCGACCCAGCGGCGGTCCTCGCCCAGGCGGCGCGACCGGCCGAAAAAGCCAGGCCGGCGAAGCTGCCCAAGTAAAGCGCCAGTAGAACCGGCCGGCCCGCCGCGACGGCAATCCCGACATCGGCCCGTGATTTCCCGTGCGCCGTCGTGCGTCCCACCTTGCCCGGCCCGCGGACCGCCGGCGTCACGGTGAAAGCCATCAGCGCGGGGTCGCAACCATCGGCAATCCGCCCTTGGGGCGTAGGGTAATCCGGTGCTCGGGCATGACCTCGGTGCCGTGGAGCAGGTCGACGCGCAGACGCCCGACGATCGTCGCGAGGCTGACCACGGCCTGCGTCAGGGCGAAGCTCGCGCCGATGCAGATGCGCGGCCCCGCGCCGAACGGCAGATAAGCGAAGCGGTCGATCGCCGGCGCGCCGGGGAGAAAGCGCGTGGGATCGAACACCTCCGGCCGGTCCCACAGCTTGCGGTGGCGGTGGAGCACCCACGGCGCATAGACGACGGTCGAGCCCGCGGGGATGACGGTGCCGTGGAGCGTGTCGGCGGCGACCGCCATCCGCTGGACGAGCGGCGCGGTCGGGTAGAGGCGCAGCGTTTCGTCGATGACCGCGCGCGTCCAGACGAGGTTCGGCACGTCGTCGGCGGTGACGGGGCGGTCGCCGACGACGGCGTCGACCTCGGCCTCGATCCGCTCGCGGGCGGCGACGTCCTGCGACAGCAGGAAGAGCGCCCAGGCGAGCGCGCTCGACGTCGTCTCGGTGCCGGCGCCGAGGAAGGTGAGGACGTTGTCGCGGACGATCCGCGGCGGCAGCGCGTCGCCGGTGGCGGGGTCGCGCGCCTCGAACAGCGCGGTCAGCAGGTCGCGCGGGGCCGCGGCCGGATCGGCGGCGATCAGCGCGCGGCGGTCGGCGACGATGCGGTCGACCAGCGCGTCGAAGAAGCGCGTCACCGGCCGGGCGGCGAGGCGGCGGACGCGCGGCAGCCAGGCGGGCGCGCCGAACAGGTCGAGCGGGTCGACCGCGCCCAAGGCGGCGAAATAGGCCTGCGCCTCGCCGACCGCGGCGCGATCCCTCGTCAAGGCTCCGGAGAAGATCGAGCGGTCGAGGCCGTCGAGGCTGAGCCGCGTCATCTCGCGGTCGACCTGGACGACGCTGCGGCGGCCGCGGCGCGTCCAGCGGTCGACGAGGTCGCCCGCCGCCGTCGCCATGCCGCCGGCGAATCCGGCGACCATCCGCGGGGTGAACAGCCCGGCGAGCGCGCGGCGCTGCGCCTTCCACGCCGCGCCGTCGGCGGTGAACAGCCCCTCGCCGAGGCTCGGCTTAAGGACCCGCAGCTGCAGGTCGTCTTTAGGGAAGTTCGCCGCGCGGTCGACCATGAACGCGCGGATGGCGGCGGGGTCGCTGACGATGGTGATGTGGCCGAGGAGCGATTTCCCCCGAGCACCCACGTGTCGAAGTGGCGGTCGGTCCACATGCCGAGCGGATCGCGCAGCAGCATCCGCGCGCCGGCGATGCGCGACAGCGGCCGGGCGAGCGGAACGGGTGCAGGGGGCACGAAACCGGCCATGGCTCATCCTAGCCGCCGCCGGCCGTCCGGCCCACCCGTCCTGCCGCGGTGCGACGAACCGCGCACGTTAACTAACTATTATGCTTTGCTTCGGGAACGTAACAGGCTACCGAGCATTCATCGTTCGTATTTGTTGTGTAAGGCTTAGTTATGCTCAAGGCGAAAGTCTTGGCGATGTGCGTGTGTCCGGCGGCCGTCGCGCCGCCGGCCATCATCGCGTTTCACCCGCCGGCGCGCCACGCCGTCGCCCATCTGCTCCATCGTGCCGCCAACCGGCTCGACCACCCGCGTGTCGCCGCGGTCGCGCTGCCGAGCGCGTGCCTGCCGATCGCCGGCGGCGTGCCGGCGATCGGCGGTCCCGGCGAGGCCCCGGCCGGAGGCATCGCGCTCGCCGCACTCGGCCCGACGCCGCTGCTCGCCTCGGCGCTGCCCGCCGCACCGGGGGTCGGGATCGCCGATGTCGGGCCGGGCGGCTACGGCGGCGGCTATAGTGGCGGCGGCGGCGGCTATGTCAGCGGGGGCGGCTACGTCGGCGGCGGCGGTGGCGGTGGTGGGATCGGCGGCGACGTCGGCACTCCGCCGATTCGCGGCGGCGAGGCGACCGTCGCGCCCCCGACGAACGTCTCGCCGGCGGGCGGTGCCCCGGGAGTGAGCGGCACGCCCGAACCAGGAACGTGGCTCCTGTTCGTCGGCGGCTTCGGCCTCGTCGGCGTCATGGCGCGCCGCCGCACGCGGGCGATCACCGCCGCGCGCTGACCGGCGCCAGCCGCGTGCCCGTGCACGCGCCGGGTTGCCCGGTGCCGCCACACAACCAGTAGCGCTGCGCCGCCGGCGATGTTACGGCCTTGCCGAAACGGGGACGTCCGAGGCATCGCTGCCATCGGCACAGCGCGATCGCGCCGGCGGCGATACGGACGCGGGATCGACGGGGGGAGCGATTGCGCACGAGTCTGGGTCCGATCGCTGTCATCGCCATGCTGGCGACGACCGCCGCCGCGGCGCACAGCACCAGCGACCTGCGCGACCTGTCGATCGAGGAGCTGACGCAGGTCAAGGTGACGTCGGTCACCAAAACGGCCGAGTCGGTCGATACCGCCCCGTCGGCGGTCTACATCATCACCCGCGACGCGATCCTGCGGTCGGGCTACCTCACCGTTCCCGAGATCCTGCGGCTCGCGCCCAACCTGTTCGTCGCCGAGATCTCGCCGTCGCGCTACGTGATCACCGCGCGGGGCCTCAGCGGCAATGACGCGGCGCAGAACTTCAACAACAAGCTGCTCGTCCTGATCGACGGGCGCAGCGTCTACACGCCGATTTTTTCCGGGGTCAACTGGGACCAGCAGGACGTGCGGGTCGAGGACATCGACCGCATCGAGGTGATCAGCGGCGCCGGGTCGACGCTGTTCGGGGCCAATGCGGTCAACGGCGTGATCAACATCGTCACGCGGTCATCGGCGTTGACGCAGGGGCTCGCGGCGACCGGGTCGGCGGGCACCCAGGAGCGGTCGGCGTCGGTCCGCTACGGCGGGCAGGTCGGCGAGCGGCTCAGCTATCGCGCCTATGTCCAGGGCTATGACGCAACCGAGCTGCGGACCGCCGCCGGTGCGCGCGCCGGCGACGGGCTGTCGCGCGTCCAGGGCGGCTTCCGCCTCGACTGGGCGGCGAGCGCGGCCGACGCGGTGACGCTCCAGGGCGACGCGTACGACGGCGCGGTCGACCAGAACGGCGCGCCCGACGCCGGCATCTCGGGGCGCAACCTCCTGACGCGCTGGACGCACGCCGGTGCCCGCAGCCGCTTCGAGGTGCAGGCCTATTACGACCACTTTGCCGAAGGGCCGACGCCGAGCGGGCTCGCCTCGAACGTCGACACCTATGACCTCGCGCTGCAGGAGAACCTGTCGCTTGGGGCGCATGCGCTGACCTTCGGCGGCGGCGCGCGGGTGATCGACCTCGCGATCGAAGTGAAGCCGGGCAACTTCTTCTTCGTGCCGCCATCGCAGACCGAGGCGATCGGCAACGTCTTCGTCCAGGACAGCATCATGCTGACCAAGGCGCTGCGGGTGATCGTCGGGGTCAAGGCCGAGCATAATTATTACTCGGGGCTCGACCTGCTGCCGAGCGCGCGCGTCGCCTACACGCTCGGCCCGCACGTCTTCCTGTGGGCGGCGGTATCGCGCGCGATCCGCTCGCCGACCCCCTTCGACCGCGACGTCGTCGAGATCGCCGCGCCGCCGATCGTCCTGCGGGGCAATCCGAACTTCCTCACCGAGCGGCTGGTCACCTACGAGGGCGGCGCACGCATCAGCATCGGCAAGGCCGCGTCGCTGTCGGTGTCGGGGTTCTTCAACGACTACGACAAGCTGCGCAACATCCAGACCACGCCGGTCACCTTCTTCCCGCTCACGTGGGGCAACGGCCTGCTCGCGCAGACGCACGGGATCGACGCGTGGGCGACGCTGGCGCTGGCGCCGTGGTGGAGCGTCGGCGCGTCGTTCGACTGGCTCAAGGTCGACGCCCATTTCGCGCCGGGCGCGTCGCGGGTCCTCGGCACCGCGCAGCTCGGGGACGACCCCGAGTTCCGCGCCGGGCTGAGCACCGATGTCGCGCTCGGCGCCGCGGTGACCGCGCGCGCGGCGCTGCGCTACGTCGACACGCTGCCCGACCCGCGCGTCCCGTCGTACGTCGAGCTCGACACGCGGCTCGCGTGGCAGGTCGCGCCGCGGCTCGAGATCGCGCTGGTCGGCCGCAACCTGCTCCACGACCGCCACGTCGAATATACCAGCGCCGATCCCGTGCAGCGCAGCGTGCTCGGGCAGCTGCGCTGGCGGTACTGACCGTGCCGGGGTTCGCCTGGCGGGCGGCGGCGGTCGTTCCGCTGCTGCTGCCGCTCGCGCCGGCGCAGGCCGCCGGCCGGGTCGCGCCGGCGGCGGCGGTCAAGGCGGCGTTCCTCGTCAAGTTCGGGGCCTATGTCGACGGCTTCCCGGCGGCGCCGGGACCGTTGACCCTGTGCATCGTCGGCGACGACACGCTCGGCGACCTGCCGGCGCAGGCCGCCGCCGACCAACGCGTCGACGGCCAGCCGATCGTCGTCCGCCACCTCACGCGGGTCACCCCGGCGAGCGGCTGCCGCATCGCCTATCTCGCGGGATCGGGCGGGCAGCCGGTCGAGGCGGCGCTGGCCGCGCTGGCCGCATCGCCCGTGCTGACCGTGACCGACGCCGACGCCGGCCCGGCGCGCGGCGTCATCCATTTCGAAGTCGTCGACAGCCGCGTCCGCTTCCGCATCGACCAGGTCCAGGCGGCGGCGGCGCGGCTCGACATCTCGTCGAAGCTGCTCGCGCTGGCGCTGTCGGTCCGCGGGCGCGGCGCATGACGCCGCGGGCGCGGATCGCGGCGGCGATACCGGCCATCGGCGGCCTGCTCGCGCTCGCCCTGCTGCTGCTCGGCTTCGCGGTGATCGGCCGCCTCGACCGCGACTATTCGGCCGAGCAGCACGACCGCGCCCAATCGCGCGCGGAGATCCTGTCGGCGAGCGTGTCGGCCGCGCTCGACTTCGGCGACCGCGGGGCGGCGCGCGAGCTGGTGTCGGCGCTGCTCGTCAGCCGCGACGTCAGCGTGGCTGCGGTCTACAACGCGCGCGGCGCACTGTTCGTCGGCTACGCGCGCCCGGGCGAGCCGCTGCCGCCGCGGCTGACCCGGTCGCCGCCGGGCGACCTTTACGCCCTCGGCGAGGCTCCCGTGGTCCGCGCCGGGCAGCGGATCGGCACGGTGTCGATCCGCTCCGAGCTCGAGCCCGCGTCGCGGCGCATCGGGCGCTATGCGCTGATCACGCTGTTCACCGGCTTCGCCTCGTTGACCGTCGCCGTCCTCGCCCGCGCTCAGCAGCAGCTGCGCGTGGCGAACGCCGGGTTGGCGGCGGCCAATGCCCAACTGCTCCAGCAGATCGTCGAGCGCGAAAAGGCCGAGGCGCAGCTCCGCCAGGTCCAGAAGATGGAGTCGATCGGCCAGCTGACCGGCGGGATCGCCCACGACTTCAACAACATGCTGTCGATCGTCATCGGCAACCTCGACATCGCCCAGCGCCGTTTCGCGACTCATCCCGACAGCGTGCTCGGCGCGATCCGGCACGCGCTCGAGGGAGCCAATCGCGCCGCGACGCTGACCCGGCGCCTGCTCGCCTTCGCCCGCCGCCAGCCGCTCCAGTCGCAGCGGGTCGAGGCGGCGGCGCTCGTCGAGGCGATGTCGGAGCTGCTGCGGCGGACGCTCGGCGAGGGGATCGTCATCGAGACCCGGTCAGCGGCGGGGCTGTGGCCGATCCGCGCCGACCCCGGCGAACTCGAGAACGCGATCCTCAACCTGTGCGTCAACGCCCGCGACGCGATGCGCGGGGCGGGACGGCTGACGATCGCCACCGCCAACGTCACGCTCGACGAGGCGGCGGCGGGGGCCGACGCGCTGCCGGGCGACTATGTCGCGGTATCGGTCGCCGACACCGGCCCGGGCATGCCGCGCGAGGTCGTCGAACGCGCCTTCGAGCCGTTCTTCACCACCAAGGAGACGGGCAAGGGGACCGGGCTTGGCCTCAGCCAGGTGTACGGCTTCTGCCGCCAGTCGGGCGGGCACGTGAAGATCGATTCGACGATCGGCGAAGGCACGACGGTCAGCCTGTTCCTGCCGCGCGACGACGCGGCCCCCGAGGTCGCGCGCCCGGCCGACCGCGGGAGCCTGCCACGGGCCAGCGCCGGCGACGTCGTCCTCGTCGTCGAGGACGAGAGCCAGGTGCGGCGCATCTCGGCCGAATCGCTGCGCGAGCTCGGCTATGTCGTGGTCGAGGCCGCCGACGGCCGCTCGGCCCTGGCCGCGCTCGCCGCCAACCCCTGCGTGCGGCTGCTGTTCACCGACGTCGTCATGCCGGGGATGAATGGGCGCGAGCTCGCCGACCGCGCGCTGCAGGTGCGCCCCGACCTCGTCGTCGTCTTCGCCACCGGCTATTCGGGCGACGCGATCGTCCACAACGGGACGGTCGACGCCGGCGTCCGCCTGCTGCAGAAGCCGTTTACCCTCGACCAGCTCGCGCACAAGATGCGCGCCGCCCTGGACGACGCGCGCGCCTGAGCCGGGAACGACCGCGGCCCGGCGGCATTGTCAGTGGCGCCCCCCTTCGCCCGACAAGGATCACCCGATGCAGACCCGCACGCTTGGCCGCCACGGCCTGACCGTCTCGGCGCTCGGCCTTGGCTGCATGGGCATGTCGGACTTCTACGGCAGCCGCGACGAAGCCGAATCGCTGGCGACGATCCATCACGCGCTCGACCGCGGCGTCACCTTCCTCGACACCGCCGACATGTACGGCGTCGGCCGGAACGAGGAGCTCGTCGGCAAGGCCGTGCGCGAGCGGCGCGAATGGGTCGTCGTCGCGACCAAGTTCGGCAACGTCCGCGGCGAAGACGGCAGCTTCAAGGGCATTGACGGGCGCCCCGAGTACGTCCGCGCCGCGTGCGACGCGAGCCTCCGGCGGACTGGCCTCGACGTCATCGACCTCTATTACCAGCACCGCGTCGATCCCAAGGTGCCGATCGAGGACACGGTCGGGGCAATGGCCGAGCTCGTGGCCGCGGGCAAGGTCCGTTACCTTGGCCTGTCCGAGGCGTCGCCGGCGACGCTGCGCCGCGCCCACGCCGTCCACCCGATCACCGCGCTCCAAACCGAATATTCGCTGTGGAGCCGCGACGTCGAGGCCGAGATCCTGCCCGCCTGCCGCGAGCTCGGGGTCGGCTTCGTCCCCTACAGCCCACTCGGCCGCGGCTTCCTCACCGGGCAGTTCAAGACCCCCGACGACCTCGAGGCCGGCGACACGCGCCGCAACCACCCGCGCTTCCAGGGCGAGGCGTTCCAGAAAAACCTCGACCTCGCCGCGGCGGTCGCGGCGATGGCTGCCGACAAGGGGTGCACGCCGGCGCAGCTCGCCCTCGCCTGGGTGCTCGCGCAAGGCGACGACATCGTGCCGATCCCCGGAACCAAGCGCCGCGCCTACCTCGACGACAATCTCGGCGCGCTCGACGTGGCCCTGAGCGCGGCCGACCTCGCCCGGATCGACGCGATCCTGCCGCCGGGCGCGGCGGCGGGGACGCGCTACCCGGCGGCATCGATGGCCAGCATCGACCGCTGATCGCCGCCCTGCTGCCTGCGTCGGGACGCCGCATGCCGCGGTCGGCTCCGGCGCGAAATGTCATCGAACCGTCGCCGCAGTGTCGCTGAAGCGTCGTCCGCCGATCCTACGCCGCCCCCATCCTCCGATGGAGTCAGGCGCATGCGTATCGCACTTCCCCTCGCCGTCCTGCTGGCGACGACCGCTACCGCCGGCTACGCCGCTGTCCTCGCCGCGCCGGACACCGCCGCTGCCGATGCGGCCGCCGACACGATCGTCGTCACCGCGCGGCGCGCAACGACGACGGCGCGTGACGAGCAGCGTGCGGCGTCGAACCTGATCAACATCCAGGCGGCCGAGGACATCGTCAAATACCCCGACTTCAACGCCGCCGAGGCGGTCGGCCGCGTGCCCGGCGTCAGCCTCGCGATCGACACCGGCGAGGGGCGCTTCGTCGCCATCCGCGGCCTCGACGCCAACTTCAACGGCACGACTTTCGGCGGCGTGACGCTGCTCAACACCCAGCCCGGCGGCACCTATTTCGGCGGCGGCGGCCGCGCGGTCGAGCTCGACACGATCCCGATCGGCTCGGTCGACCGGATCATCGTCCGCAAGACCGGCCGCCCCGACGAGGAGGCCGAGGGGCTCGGCGGCTCGGTCGAGCTGACCCCGCGGTCGGCAGCGGGCATCAAGAAGCCGTTCCTCGAGGCGACGCTCGGCGGCGGCTATGAGGCGTTCCGCAAGAACGGCGACGTGTTCGACGGCGAGGGCGCGGTCGGCACGACCTTCGGCCCCGACCGCACCTTCGCCGTCGTCCTCGAAGGATCGTATCACACCGACCGGCGCGGCTTCGACGACCTCGAGCCCGGACCGCTCGACGCCGGCACGCTGGCCAACGGCAACCCCGACCCCAGCTTCACCAACCCGCAGCTCGATGCGGTCGACCTGCGCCGCTACACCTACAACCGCCGCCGCTTCGGCTTCGGCGGCGCGCTCGACTGGAACCCGTCGCCGCAGAGCCACTACTACCTCCGCGCCAACGACACCGGCTATACCGAAGCGGTCAACACGCGGCTGATCCTCCAGTATCGCGGCCTCAGCGACAATTCGGTCGCCGATCCGGCCAACGCAAAGGGCTTCCTATCGAGCGACGTCTCGGCGCGCGCCAGCCTGCGCGACGAGCAGGAGACGCACATCAACTTCGTCGCCGCCGCCGGCGGCAGCAACGACTTCGGCCCGGTCGCGATCGATTACCAGCTGTCGTACACCTCGGCGACGTACCACCGTGACTACGACTTCAACAGCCAGTTCCGCGAGCCGACGACATTCCAGGTCGCCTACGACAACGTCACCAACCCGGCCATCCTGTCGCTCCGGCCGATCGGCTTCAATCCGAACGACCCGACGCAGTACCGGCTGTTCTCGATCGGCAACACGACCGAGCGCGCATTCGACCGCGAGTACGCCGGCGTGATCAATGTCACCGTGCCGACGACGCTGCTCGGCGGCGAAGGCGCGTTCAAGGTCGGCGGCAAGCTCCGCTTCCGCGACAAGACCGACGCCACGACGAATTACACGACCGGCGCGCTGCCGGCGACGCAGCTCAGCCAGGTTCTCGGCGGCGGTCCCTACACCAACTACTACGACGGCCGCTTCTCGGTCGGCTACGCCCCCGACCGCACCGCCATCCGCTCGATCTACGCCGCCGCCAACCCGGTCGGGGCGGTCACGCCGCGCGGCCTGTTCAACGATACCGAGAACATCTACGCCGGCTATGCGCTGTACGACGGCCGCTTCGGCAAGCTCGGCGTGCTCGCCGGCGTCCGGGTCGAGAATACCGACACCACGCTGCGCGGGGTGAACGTCAACGGGCCCGCGCCGGGCCCCACGTCGACCAAGTCGAACTATACCGACGCCTTCCCGACGGTGCAGCTGACGTATCACTTCGCCGAGGACCTGCTGGCCCGCGCGACCTATTCGACCGGCATCGGCCGTCCAGGCTTCCTGCAGACGACCGCGGGGCAGACGATCAACACCGGCGCGTTCACCGTCAGCACCGGCAACCCCAACCTGCGGCCGATCACCGCCGACAACTTCGACGCCAGCCTCGAATATTACCTGCCCAATGCCGGTATCGTCTCGGTCGGCTTCTTCGACAAGGAACTGAGCAATTACATTCTGCAGCGGGTCCAGCGCCTGCCGAACTTTCTCAATGGCAATACCTTCTTCAGCTCGACCTATTCGAACGTCGACGGGGCCTATGCCCGCGGCGTCGAGGCGAACTACGTCCAGAAGTTCGACCGCCTGCCCGGCCTGCTCGACGGCCTCGGACTGTCGGGCAACATCACCTATGTCGATTCCAAGGTGCAGATCCGCGATGCGCTGACCAACACGAACAACGGCGGAGGCGGCGCGCTGCCGGCGTCCTTCGCGGCGCTGCCGGGGACGTCGAAGTTCACCTACAACGCGGCGGTGTTCTACGAGGCGCACAAGATCCAGGCGCGGCTGTCGCTGCTCCACGTCGACGCGGCGATCTTCCAGGTCGGCGGGGCGGACGGGCTCGACGTGTTCGAGGATGCGCGGACCACGCTCGACCTGACGACGAGCTACCAGGTGCTGCCCAAGATGCAGGTCTACTTCAACGCCAAGAACCTGCTCGACACCCCGCTGCGCTACTACGAGGGCTATACGAACAAGACGATCCAGCGCGAATACTATGGCATCAGCTACGAGGCCGGCGTCCGCCTCGCCTTCTGAGGCGGGACGGGGTCGGCGGCTTACGGCGTGATCAGCAGCGAGATGCCCGAGCTGACGCGGGCGTTGGCCTGCGTCGCCACCCGCGGCCCCGTGCTGCCGGAGCCGGACAGCTTCTCGTCGGCGATGACGCATGACGCGACATAGCCGACCGTGCCGTACTGCTTCCACCGCAACTCCTGCCCCGCCGGCGGCTTGCGCATGCCGACGTAGCTCGGCTCGTGCGAGCAATAGGCATTGACGAGCAGCGACGGGCCGAAATAGCCCATCGACGGGGCCGGCACGTTGACCGACGCCGGATTGACCGACCCCTGATAGGCGATCCCCGACGCCTGGCCGTAGTCGAGCAGGTGCCACGACATCGAGCGCATGGCCGTCGTGCTGTTGGCGATCCCGATCGTCGGCGGCAGCAGCCACGGCGACCGCGCCGGGGTCACGTCGCCCGCGTCCGCGACCTTGTAGAACGTCGCCGAATTCTGCGGATAGTTCGACCCGTTGGCGACGAACAGCGCGCCCAGCCGGGCCCAGCCGTTGGTCAGCAGCGTCGCACCGAAATCACGGTTCACGCTGCTGTTTTCGCTCGACTGTACGATCAGGACGAGCAGGTCGCCGAGCGCGATCGGGTTCAGGTTGTTGCTGATCGTGAAACTGGCCGGATTGGTCCGCGTCGCGATATGGTTCACGACCGGGGTCCACTTGAGATACGGCGTGCCGTCGAGCGGACCGGTCGGCCCGACGGAAGCATCGTACAGCACGTGCGGCGCCGCGTCGGGCCCGCCGAGGACGAATGTGTTCGTCACCGACCCCTTGTTGATCGCGAACGTGGCCTTCGTGCCCGAGAACAGGAGGTCGGGTTGCGCGCCGAGCGGCGTGCCGGTCCAGTCGCCGCCGTTATAGGGGTCCATCGGTCGATTGTTGATCGGGTCCCAGAACGCCGCCACGGTCGATGCCGGCAGCCGGTCGTTGGCTTCCAGATAGGCGAGCCAGTTCGTTCCGGTCTTGTCCGTCGTCAGGTGCCAGTCGATGAAGACATCGGCGATGTCGAAGCCGCCGCCGTAGCTGCCGGCGGGTCCGTTCCCCGACAGCGCGTTGATGCCCCACCCCTTCCGGTTGGTCAGGGTGGCGACGACCGCATTCACCACCCCGACCTCATGCGCTCCGTAGGCGATCTGCACCCCGTTGCGGTAAACGACCATATGCTTCTGGCCCGAGGCGCGGTTGATCGAGTGCGCCCAAAGATAGCAGTCGAAGGCACCCGGGACGATGGCATTGGCGAGGGCGAGTTCCACCGCGTGGCCGGCCACGCCGCCGTTCGCGCCGTTGTTGCCGGCGTCGCCGAGATTATACCGCCACGTACCGATGTTGCCGCCCGCGCCATCGATCGCCAGATTGTCGCCGGGCACGCTTTCCGACGTATTCTGCCCCGGCGCGCCATAGTTGGTGATGACGTCGTTGTTATAGAGCGTCCAGTTACCGTCGTTACCCGTCGCGGTCGGGCTGCCGAGCGTTCCCTTGAGGCACATGGCGTGGATGCCGTAGCCCGTGTCGCCCAATCCATTGGCGAACGTGATGCCCGCGCCCGTCGCGCCCGGCCCGGCCCCGCTCGTCGCGAGGTTGACCTCGGGCGCGAAGGTGACCGCCCACGGGGTGTAGGTGCTGGCCATCGCGCCGATCGCCCGCGTACCGGCCGCCTGTCCGGAGGCAGGAAGGATCAAGCTTAAAGTAGCGGTGACGAACAGGCCCCGGACGTACCGATCGATCGCGTCTAACCGGCGCGACAATCCGGATCGGTCTTCAGATACGAACAGCCAAAATTGACGATGTACTAGCGTCATATCCCCCGTTGCCCCCCGGCGATCGGTTAATTCATTCCGTGGGTATGACCGTACTGCCGACCCTCTTACTTTTTCATTGAAGCAGCCGACCGGTGCGATTTTTTTGGCGAAGGCTGCACGGCGTCGGCCACGATCCTGGCGCCGGCTGCATTGGCGGACGGCAGCCTTGTCGCCGTGCCTTCTCGCGCATGCGCACGCCGCGGACGCGCATTGACCGATCGATGGCAGGCGGCGGGCGCGCGGCGCTTGACGGGCGGCTCAGGCCTTCGGCCAGCCGACTTCGCGCATGCGGCCGAGCACGTCCAAGCCCTGAAGGTTGAGGAAGTGCAGGATATCGATGAAGATCCAGTTCTCGGCCAGCTTGTCGCCGTCGCGGCGGTACATGTCGACAACGCGCATGTCGGCCGGCGGTCCGCCGCCGGTCATCCCCATGTAGCCGCCGGCATTGGTCAGGGTCAGGTTGGCCCAGCCGAAGAAGCCGCCGAAGTTGCCTTCGGCCAGCTTGGCGATATGGCCGTTGAAGCGATAGCCGTCGTGCAGCGCGGCGTCGAACGGCTTCGAATGCTGCTCGTTGTAGCGGTCGACGGTGTAGGTCGCGCCGATCCCCGTCGGTCCCCACCAGATCATGTCATCGTGCCACGCGCGCGCGCAGCCGCGTCGGCTCGTCGATGCCGTCGAGCTTGGCGCGCGGGTTCTGCAGCATCGCGTCGATCGCGGCGAGCGTGGCGACGCCCTGCTCGGGCGGCTGCGGACCCCACATCAGCCCCTCGTGCGTCATCGGCCCCGGCTGGACGAGCGTGACGCCGGTTTCGGGCGGCAGCTGGTGGACGCCGGCCTGGACCATCAGATGCGGAATGTCGAAGAACATCGCGGTCTCCGCGACGCGACCGTTCTCGACGCGGTTGAACTCGACGAAGCGCAGCATCGCGATCCGGCCGGTCGGCCGGATGCCGAGCCACGGCCGGTCGAACAGGCCCATCAGGTGGCCCATCTGCGTCACCCAGACCGTCTTGCCGCCGTCAATCGCGTTCGCACCGGCAAGAAAGATGTCGGGCCGCCGCTGGAGCCGGGTGAACGCGGTGAGCAGCGGCGCCCAGAACACCTCGGCGACCGCCGCGGCACCGAACTGCTCGTGGAACGGGTGCATGCCGCGCCAGTGCCAGTCCGGCGTGACATGCTCGGTAAGGACCGCTGCGACCGTGGCGGGCGTCGCGGCCGCCAACGCCGCATGGAGGTCACGGACAACCTGCTTCTCAGCCTGGAAGTCAGCCATGGCCATCCTCACCCCATCCGTTCGTGGCGCTGAAACACCGATTGCATACGGTCGCAACAACCCTGACTATGCGAGGTGTGGACCGTGTTCAACCCCATGCCCGGCCCGTCGGCCTGCGGCGGCGGATCGTGGCCTATGCCGTCGTCCTCGCCGGCTATCTGCTTTACTGCTACAACTTCAACGTCACCGACTTCGTCCGGCCCTATCTGATCGCCCGCACCGGGTTCAGCATCGGCCAGACCGCGAACCTGTCGGTGGCGGCCAACATCGGCATCACTGTCGGCGCCTTCCTGTGGGCGGGTTTCGTCGCGCGCGTCGGCCTGCGTCGGGCAGCCGGGGCCATCGCCTTCGCGATCGGCGTCCTGGCGGCCGTCCAGGCGCTCAGCGCGAGCTACCCGGCGTGGTTCGTCGCCCGCGGCTTTCTCGCCGCCGCGCTCGGCGGCTATTACGTCATGGCCACAGGCGTCGTCGTCGCCCTGTTCCCGGTCGCGGCCCGCGGCAAGCTGATCGCGCTCAACTCGGCGATGTACCCGTTGTCGAATATCCTCCTCGGCATCGTCGGCGCGCAACTGGGCGACGCGCGGTGGCACTGGCTGCTGTGGATCGGCGCGCTGCCGTTGCTCCTCGCGCCGCTGCTGCTGCTCGTCGTGCCGACGGTCGCGCCCCCGCGCGACGAGCGGCCGCACGCCGCCGGCAGCTGGCGCGAGATGCTGCGCCCGCCGTACCGACGGCTGACGCTGACGTGCATCCTGCTCTCGGGCATCGACTTCAATGCCTATCAGCTGTTCGCGTCGTTCGTGACGCTGTACCTGAAGGGCACGCTCAACCTGTCGGCCGCGGAGGTCGGCTATACCGCGGCGATGATCGGCGGCGGCTCGCTCGTCGGCGGCTTCGCGTGGGCGGCGCTGTCGGACCGCTTCGGGCGGCGCTGCGCGGCGGTCGGCTACCTGCTGTGCGCGGTCGCGGTGATCGTCTTCCTCGCGGTGCCGCTGTCCTTTGCCCTGCGCGGGCTGGTCGGTGCCGCGTTCGGGGTCGGGCTGGCCTGCACCGCGGCGTGGGGGGTGTGGTTCGCCGAGATGTTCCCCGACCACCTGCGGCCGCACGGCGCGGCGCTGTTCCACGGCGGCCACATCGTCGCGCTCGGCGCGCCGCTGTTCGTCACCTGGTCGACGGCGCGTTTCGGGCTGACGCCGACGATGGCCACCGCGGCGGTGGTCTATGTTGCCGGATTCGCCGCGTGGCGCTCGCTGCCCGAGACGCTGGTCCGGTCGTCGAGCGCGGCGCGCGTCGCGGCATAGGTTTCGCGCGTCAGCCGCAGCCGGCTGATGAACCACGCCGAGGCGAAGCCGGGCAGGCTCGACAGCATGACGGCAAGGGCGACGCCGCGCAGCACGTTCGGCGCGACGTGGCCCGGCACGGCGTGCGCCGGGAAGGCGGTCAGCGTCAGAACCAGGCCGGCGAGCGCCGAGCCGATCGCCTGGTCGATGCGGCCGAAGAAGGTCTGGGTCGAGAACAGCACGCCTTCCTGACGGACGCCGTGGCGCAGCTCGTTCTCGTCGGCGATGTCGGCCAGCGCCGAATAGGTCGTCGTCGCGATCAGGCAGTACGGCAGGTGCTGGAGGAGCGAGAAGGCGATCAGGATGACGAGCAGCCCCGGCGTATCGAAGCGCAGCCAGCCGACATAGCCGAGCGCGAAGGGCAGCGCCGGGCCGATGGTATAGGCGAGCACCGCGCCGACGCCCGTCCAGCGCTTGTCGAGGCGGCGGTGGAGCTGGGTAACGATCAGCGAGCCGAACGCATAGCCGATCAGGCTGCCGACGGCGAAGAAGACGATCTGGTCGTTGCGCAGCCGCCAGTAGTAGGTCGCGCCGTAGATCCACAAGCCCCCGCGCACGCCCTGCATCAGCGACAGGGCGAACAGGTTGAGCAGGAGCATGACGTAGTTGAAATTGCTCAGTGCGCGGCGGACGTCGGCAACGAACCCGCCGAAGCTGAACCGCTCGACCGCGGCGCTGAGCGGCGGCAGCCACTTGATCCGCGGTGCCGTGCCGAAGCTGCAGACCGCGAGGATGACGACGACCAGCGTCGCGATCGTCGCCGAGAACGGCGGATAGCGCGCCGGGTCGAGGGCGCCGTTGGGGAACGCCGGGCTCGCGCCGAAGAACAGCCCGAACGACGCGACCCAACACGCCGTGTCGCCGGCCCACAGGAAGAAGGTGTTGTAGCTCATCACCCGGGTGCGCTCGAGGTAGCTGGTCGACAGCTCGGCGCCGAAGGCGAGGTGGGGCGTGTGGAAGACCGTCAGCGCCTGCTGGAGCAGGATGTTGAAGCCCGCGAGCCACGCGAGCTCGACCCACGCCGGCACGCCTACCGGCGGGTTGAACAGCAGGAAGAACGCTGTCGCGACGGGCAGGATCGCCGCGAACATGAACGGGTGCCGCCGGCCGAGGCGGGAGTGCGTCCGGTCGGACCAGCTCCCGACGAGGGGATCGACGAAGGCGTTGACGAACAGGCCCGACGCGATGGCGAGGCCGACCCACTGCGCCGGCAACCCGCGGACCTGATTGTAGAACAGCAGCAGGAACTGCGTTCCCGACGAGATGACGACCGCCTCGGCCATGCTCCCGACGCCGTAGGCGAGCTTCAGCGGGCGGCCGAGCGGCGGCGCGCTCACGAGCCGGTGCTGCCGGCGGTCGCGCCGCGATAGGCCTGCGCGGCGACGGCGACCTCGTCGAAGACGGTCCACTCCTCGACGATGCGGCCGGACGCGTCGAAGCGACAATGGGTCATGCCGGGGACGAAGACCTGGACACCCTCCGGCCAGTCGCCGAACCAGCCGCCGGCGGCGCTCGTCCCGGCGAGTTCCCACCGCACCGCAGCGATGACGCCGTCGACCTCGTCGCTCCAGCAGACGTGCCCGACGGTCAGGCTCGCGTCGGGCAGCGCTGCGAGCAACAGGATGTGGAGTGCGCGGACCCCCGCGATGCCGTGCGTCGTCCGGCCACCGGCCGTGTGCAGGATCACCTCGGGTGAATAATGGTCGGCCATGACGTCGAAGCGCCGCCGGTTCCACAGGTCGTGAAACAGGTGGCGCAGGTGGTCGTCGAGCGTGTCTCGGGCATGCGCGAGCGGCTGTGGCGCGGTCTGGCCATCGAGCCGCTGCGGCACGGCGCGCGTCTGGATCTCGCGCGGAGGTGATGCGGCCAGCCGCCGGGCGACCGCGTGCAGATCGAGGCCGAGCTGACGGACGAGCGCGCCGTTGTCGCGCGCCAGCCATTCGGTGTGGATGCGGCCGTCGAGACTGACGCAGTCGGCGCAGAAGCGGATGGTCGCCACGCGCCCCGTCGCCGGCCCGTACGCTGTCGCGCCGACGTTCATCCCCGAGCCGAACCCGAGATGGCTGGTGTAGAAGCCGGTGTCGGCGTCGCCGCTCCACGCGACGTTGAGGAAGTGGTTGTCGAGGTCGGGCGACGCAGCGAGCGAGCGGGTGGTCGCGGCAACCACCGCCTCGACGCCGCGCACGACGTCGCCGGCGGTATAGACGACGCAGTTCGCATCGTAACTGTCGTAGATCAGCCCGATCGCCCCCTCGATCCAGATCGCCCGGGTAATGCGCACGATATAGTCGACGATGTCATGGTAGCCGTCGCCGAAGCCGCCGAGCCGCTGGCGCGGGGTTTCGTTCGCCAGCATCTCGGTTTCACTGCGGTGGCGAATGCGCGTGACGGCCGGGCGCGCAGGGACAGTGTACGGTCCGACCGCAATGCGCACTGTCGTTGCATACTCATCCATGCGGACAGCCCCCTTAAGTCTCCAGCTATCCACCACGCCCGAGGCGGCTGCAAACAAAATTGTACAGGGACGCGCATTGCACTCGTATGCAAGCCGTGCCAGTCTCGTGCCGGACCGGACGGGCAAGCCCGCCGGCGACGCGAAGGGGGTGACCGGTGCGCAAGGCGACGTTCGGCGGATTGCTCGCGACCTCGATGCTCGGCTCGGCGGCGCTGGCCCAGGTCATCCCACCGGCGGCCGACGAGAGCGAGATCGTGGTCACCGCGCAGAAGCGGTCGCAGAGCCTGCAGGACGTGCCGATCAGCATCCAGGCGCTGACGACCGCGCGGATCGAGCAGCTCCAGCTGCGCAACTTCGGCGACTATGTGCAGTATCTGCCGAGCGTCAACTTCACGACCGGCAGCAACGGCCTGCCGGGTAACACGTCGGTCATCTTCCGCGGCATCGCGACCGATGGCGGGCTCGTCGCGTCGGCGACGCTGCCGACGGTCGGCGTCTACCTCGACGAACAGCCGATCACCTCGATCTCCGGCTCGCTCGACATCCACCTCTACGACATCGCTCGCGTCGAGGCGCTCGCGGGACCGCAGGGGACGCTGTTCGGGGCGTCGAGCGAGGCCGGCACGCTGCGCATCATCACCAACAAGCCCGACCCGAACAAGTTCAGCGCAGCCTACAACCTCGAGGCCAACCATATCTTCGGCCACGACACCGGCGGCACCGCGGAGGCGTACGTCAATGTGCCGCTCGCCGGTGGCCGGGCGGCGCTGCGCGCGGTCGGCTGGTACGAGCGGACGCCGGGCTTCATCGACAACGCGCTGCACATCCGGACCTTCCCGTCGTCGGGCATTACCCAGAACAACAAGGCGCTGCTCGGCACCGACCTCAACGCCGTCGATACCTACGGCCTGCGCGCGCAGCTCGGCATCGACCTCGCCGACAACTGGACGGTGACCCCCGGCATCATCGCCCAGGACACGCGCTGGCACGGCAGCTTCCGCTCCGACGACACCAAGGTCGGCGAGCTGAAAGTCGGCCACTTCTTTCCCGAATACGGCCACGACGGCTTCTGGCAGGCAGGCGCGACAATCACGGGCAAGATCAGCGACTTCGATATCACCTATGCCGGCTATTACCTCGACCGCCACCGCGGCGACCACCACGACTATTCGGATTATGGCTTCTACTACGACTCGATCGCCGGATCGGGCGCGTACATCAAGGACAACGCCGGCCACCTGATCGACCCGTCGCAGCTCGACGTCGATCACGCCCACACGACCAAGCTCAGCCAGGAACTCCGTATCGCCTCGCCGAGCGACAAGCGCCTGCGCGGCATCGCCGGCCTGTTCTATCAGCACCAGACGCAGCTCGAGGAGAACGACTTCCTCGACGCGGGCTTTGCCGACGCGCTGTCGGTGCCCGGACGGCCGGGGCAGGTGTGGCTGACGCTCGAGAACCGCGTCGACCGCGACTACGCCGTGTTCGGCCAGCTCGACTTCGACGTGACGGACAAGCTGACGATCACCGCGGGAGGGCGCGGCTATCGCTACGACAACAGCCTGATCGGCTTCTACGGCGTCAACACGACCTTCTTCGGCACCGGCGTCCGCCAGTGCCTCGGCCGCGCCGCCGGCGGCGGTCCGTACGGCGTCGGCATCGCCGCCGTGCCCGGCTCGCCGTGCACCAACCTCGGTGTGCTCAACAGCGACGGGACGATCTCGCCCAAGCGGTCGACCGGCGACGGTGGCACGTGGCGGGCGAACGCGACCTACAAGTTCGACCGCGACCACCTCGTCTACTTCACCGCCTCGACCGGCTTCCGACCGGGCGGCATCAACCGCGCCGGGAACGCGAGCGCGTTCGACGCCGACCACCTGACCAACTACGAAATCGGTACCAAGAACAGCTTCCTCGACCGCCACATCACGCTCAACCTGACCGCGTTCTGGGAGGTGTGGAACGGTGTTCAGGTGACATACCAGGTCCCCGGCGGCTCGGGCGTCGCCCAGATCACCAACGCCGGCGGGGCGCGCTCGCGGGGGCTCGAGGGCGACTTCAGCTGGCGGACCGGCGGCTTCACCCTGACCGGGGCCGGGACCTATGCCGATGCCGTCCTGACGACGCCGCTCTTCACCGGCTCG
The DNA here is from genome assembly GCA_963790285.1 of uncultured Alphaproteobacteria bacterium. Taxonomy (GTDB): domain Bacteria; phylum Pseudomonadota; class Alphaproteobacteria; order Sphingomonadales; family Sphingomonadaceae; genus Polymorphobacter_B. Next base: position 607,044 of record CAWBNV010000002.1, on the reverse strand, counting down.
CCGGTGCCCACCGCGCCGGCGGGCACGCGACTGCCGCTGACGCCGCAGTTCAAGGGCAGCCTGATCGGACGCTACGAGGCGGCGATCGGCAGCTACGCGGCGCACGCGCAACTCGCCGGCGTCTACACCGGGCCCCGCACCGACAACATCGTCGTCGCCGACAACGCCAAGTACGGCAACCTGCCCGATTACTTCACCTTGGAGGCTGCCGTCGGCGCCGACCGCGGCAACTTCACCTTCGAGGTCTACCTGCGCAACCTGACCGACGCGCGCGGGCAGCAGTCGCGCGCCGCCGAATGCAACATCAGCTATTGCGGCCCGTCGAAGTTCGATCCCGTCGGCGAGGTGTACCGCGTCTATATCCAGCCGCGGACCATCGGCGTCCGCTTCGGGCAGAAGTTCTAGACCGCGTCCCCGAGCGCCTCGCGCAGCGGGCCGAGCCAGGCGTCGAAATGGCGCCAGTGATCGACGGCGTCGCCGCTGATCGGCCGGCGGACCTGCTCCGAGCTCGCGGTCCGCACCGCGCGGGCATTGGTGTGGAAAGCGAGGCAGCCCGGCTCGAACGGCAGGCGGCAATGCTCGAGCAGGGCGCGGATCTCGGTTTCGGGATCGGCGACCAGTGCCTCGTACTGCACGCGGTAGACACGGCCGGGCAGTACCGCGTCGTAGTGCGCCATCAACGCCGCATAGTCGCGCCAGTAGCGGCCGAGCTCGCTGAGGTCGTAGCTGAACCCCTGCCCGCGGGCGAAGTGCTGCTTGAAGGCGGAGAAGCCGTTGGCCAGCGGGTGCCGGCGCGCGTCGATGATCGTCGCGTTCGGCAGGATCAGGTGGATCAGCCCGACGTGCGCGAAGTTGTTCGGCATCTTGTCGACGAAGCGCGGCCGGTCGGTCTTGCGCTGGATTCGCGTGCCTTCGAGATAGCGCTGGCCGAGCGCCGCACGCTCGCCGGGTGACAGGGCGAGCAGCCTGGGCAGGTAGCCGGCCGCGTCGTCGTCCTCGCGTGGGCGGTACCGGCCGCTGAGGTCGGCGGCGATCGCGCCGATGTCGGGCAGCTCCATCGTCCCCTCGACCGCGCTGTGGCTGCTGAGAATCTGCTCGATCAGCGTCGAGCCGGCGCGCGGCAGGCCGACGACGAAGATCGGGTCGTCGGCCGGGTGGCCGCCCGGCACGGCGAGTGCGGCGGCGGTCACCAGCGCACGCGTTCGCTCGAGGTGCGCCGTCGTCGCGTCGGGATCGTAGGGCAGTTCGCGTCGGCGCAGGCGGTTGCCTTCGGCATAATGCGTCCATGCCGCCGGCCAGCCGCCGCGGTCCTCGTGCGCCTTGCCGAGGGCGAAGTGGAGATGGAAGATGTCCTCGCTGGCCGTGGCCGTCGCCAGCGCCGCCGTCATCGCCGCGATATCGTCGTCGCCGAACCGGACCGTCTTCAAGTTAGCCAGGCTCCACCACGCGTCGCCGAGCGTGGAGGCGTCGGCGACCGCACGGCGGTAGGCGGTGACCGCCTCCTCCTGCCGGCCGACGGTCTTCAGGACGTGCCCATAGCTGACCCACAGCTTCGGCTGGCGCGGGTAGCGGGACAGCACGGTTTCGTACGCGGTCGCGGCGACCGCGTAGTCGCCGGTTCGGACGGCGACCGCCGCCTTGACCGCGAGGTGACCCGGATCGCCGGGTGACACGGCGAGCAGGCGATCGGCCTCGACATGCGCGGCGGTAAACTTGCTCTGGCGCTGGAGCACCGTGACCAGGTTCGCCCGCGCCGCGTCGAAGCTCGGGGCGAGATCGAGCGCGCGGCGGAGCAGGACCTCGGCATCGGCATAGCGGCCGAGGCGCCCGGCGACCTCGGCGAGCATCCGGATCGCGGCGACGTGCGCCGGGCGCTCGGTCAGGATCGCCCGCAGGGCGCGCTCGGCAACCGCCAACCGGTTGGCCCGCAACGCCTGCGCCGCTGCGATCAGCGCGGGATCGCGGCCGGCGGCGGCGAGGTGGTCGGCGAGCGCTCGCGCGGTGGCAGCCATGCCGCCCGATAGCAGGACCGGGCGGCTAGAAGCGATAGCCGGCCGTCACGCCATAGGTCCGCGGCGGGGCATAGAGCGCCTGCAGCGTCCGGTTGGCCGCGTACACCGCGCGCGAGATCGTTGCGGTGTCCTCGACGTTGTTGACGAACGCCTGCAGCCGGAAGCGCTCGTCGGGGGTCCGGTAGGTCAGCCGCAGGTCGGTCTTGGTGAACGCCTTCTGGTTGCCGAAGTTCGGCGTCAGGTCGGTCAGGATATAGTCCGAGCTGAAGTATAGCTGCGCCTCGGGCGTCAGCGAGCCCAGATTGCCGAGACCGATGTTGTACGAGACGCCGACCTGCGCGGTGTAGTCGGCGGCGAACGCCTTGCGCGAGACGTAGACCGTGCCGTCGCGGCCGCGGCCGGCGACGACGTAGCGGTACTGCGGCACGCCGCCGACGACGACCGTATTGCCCGACGCGTCGACCACGGGAACGAAGCGGTTGGGGTCGGTCTTGACGTTGGGGAACGGCGTTCCCTGCACCGTGTTGACCTCGCCGCTGCCCGGCGTGCAGTTGGTGATGCTGCAGAAGCCGTACGAGAAGGTGTTGACCCCATAGTCGAGCTCGCGGGCGTGCAGCCAGTTGAACGCGAGGTTGACGGTCAGGTGCCGCGACGGCCGGATAGTCGACTCGAGATCGAGCCCGTAGGCGTGGTCCCGGCCGATATTCTGGACCAGCGCGAGAACGCCGCCGGCGTTGAGCGGGTTCGGGATCGAGGTCTGCGCCTGCAGATTGCGATAGTTGTTCAGGAAGAACGCCGCGTTCAGGGTGACCATCCCGCTCATTAGGCTGTTCTTGGTGCCGACCTCGAAGGCTTCGACCTTCTCCGGGCTGTACGGGATCAGGGTCCCGCTGACCACGCCGGTGTTGAACCCGCCCGAATGCTCTCCGGTCGAATAGCTCGCATACACCATGTGGTTACGGTTGAACTTGTAGTCGACCGCACCGCGATAGGTGATGAAGTTCTGCGTCGTGCTCGCGCAATAGAATTTGTACGCCGCGGCGATCGTGGCCGCGCTGGCATTGGACGCCGGGTTCGCCGCGACGAGGCCGCCGCAGCTGAAGTTGACGGGGTCATTGATGTTATGCGCGTAATAGGCCGGCGTCCCGGTCGGGCTGTTCGCCGCCGTCGTGTTGAAGGCGGTGGCATACTGGGTCTTGTGATCGCTGGTATAGCGGATGCCGCCGGTGACGGTCAGATCGTCGAAGAAGCGGTAGGACAGCTGGCCGTAGCCGGCATACGACAGGATGCGCTGCTTATAGTCCGACAGGCTGTCATAGGCGAAGGTCTGATCCATGCCGCCCGTCGGCGCATAGGTGAAATTGAAGGGGTAATACTGCGACCCGACCGGCTGGGTCGCCGTGACGTACGAGCGATTGACGTTGGTGACGTTCTTTTCGATGATATCGTCGTTGTAGTAGTAGAAACCGACGATGTACTGGAAGCGGTCCTCGGCATGGCCGCTGAGCAGCTGCACCTCTTCCGTGAACGTCTTGGCCTTGGTCTGCAGATAGCTGAAGTTGAGCAGCACCGGAGTCAGGCTGCCGCCCGTCCGCGTCAGGTCGAAGTCGGTGTAGCTGGTGATCGAGCGCAGCTTGAACGCGCCGCCGTCGTAGTTCAGCTGCCCGTTGTACGCCTGCTGCGATCCGTAGTTGGCGATCTTCCCGGCCGAGTTGATCGTGTACGGATCGGACGGCACCGAAAGCCCGAGATCGGCGCCGTTCAGATCGGGGATCCCGTCGCGGTAGCGCGAGTCGACCGGCAGCAGCACATTGCCGCTGAAGCTCGCGCCGTTGAAGCCGTTGGGGAACGTATAGGTCGTGCCGTTGCGCGTCAGCGATCCGCCCGGCGCAGTGACGTAGGACGGATCGACGGGCGTGCCGAGCACCTTGACGTAGAAGCCGCCGAGACCGGACCCACCATAGTTCTGGTAGCTGGCGCGCAGGAGCACCTCGAGCTTTTCGTCGAGCGCCTTCGGCACGAAACGCAGCGTGCCGCGGATGTAATAGGTGTCCTGCCCGCCCGGATTGTTGCCGTTGGCGTTGAGGTTGGTGATGTAGCCGTCTTCCTTCTCGTACAGGCCGGCGATGCGCAGCGCGATCCCGTCCGCAAGCGGCGCGTTGACGAAACCCTCGACCCGCTTGTCGTTGTAGCGGCCGTACGTCAGGTCGACGCCGGCGCCGAAAGCGTCCTTCGGCGTCGCCGAATAGAAGGCGATGTTGCCGCCGAAGCTGTTGCGGCCGTAGAGCGTGCCCTGCGGTCCCTTCTGGACCTCGACCCGTTCAAGGTCGACGACCGGCGGCACCTGGCTGGTCCGCGACTGGTAGATCTCGTCGACATAGATGCCGATGCGGGGGTCGCCGTTGACGGCAACGTTCTCCGTATAGGTGCCGCGGATCGCCGGACGCAGATCCGATCCCGAGCGACCGATGCGGACGCCAGGCACGATCTGTTCGAGACGGTCGGCGGTCGTGATCTGGGCATTGCGCAGCTGCTCGCCGGTGACCGCCGAGACCGAGAGCGGCACGTCCTGGAGGCGTTCGGCGCGCCGCTGGGCGGTGACGACGATGTCGGGGGTATCGGCTGCCGCCAGCGCCGAAGCCGCTGGTGCCGTGGCGCCCGCGGACAACTCCTGCGCCGCCGCGGTGGCCGCGAACGAAAACGCGGACGCCAGCAGGGCGGCACGCAGTGCGATCCCCCGGCGGTTCAACAAGCCTTGCACGATCACCGGCAGCCCCCTGCTTCCACGTTTTCTCGACATGAAGGAGCAACATGCTTTGCAACCGTAGTCAATGCGAATCTGTGGCTTTACCGTGACACCTGCGGGACAAAGTACCCGCTGGCCGATCGCCTCATAGCAGATCGATCGCACCCGGTGCTGAAAGCGGGTGCAGCCGGCGATCGAACTCAGAAGCGCGGTGTCCAGTCGTGGCCGACGGGCGCATCGACGACCACGCGCTGCTGCACCGGATGGTCGCCGCGCCAGCGGAAGTCGGCCGCGACCCAGCGCTGGTCCGGCCGGCGAACCCCGTCGTCGGGTGTGGCGAGCCGGACGAAGAGTGCTGCGCCGCAGCCCCCTGCGGAAAACGCCCGCAGGCACACGGCGCGGCTGCGGCTGCTTACGGCACCGGCCGCCACGTCCCCGCCGACCTGGACGAGCGCGGCGGCGGCGGACGGGTCGAGCCACGGGTGATCGCTCGCGGCGAACAGGACCGTCGGCGCGACCTGGTGGCAGTCGGAGTCCGCCGGCACCGCGATCGCCGCCTCGCGAAGCTCGTCGCCGCCGTGCGGACCGACGCGCCACAGGCGGGCGAGATGGCCGTCGACCACGTCGGCGATGAAGGCGACCGGCCCTGCCGCTCCGGCGTCGAACAGCGCCACGGCCCCGTCGGTCACGACGATGTGCGGCGTGGGCGCGATGACGAACGGGTGGCGGCGGAAGATCGCGGTGATCGCGGCCGGGCCGTAGGCGGCGGTGCCGAAGCCGTCGAAGCGGCAATCGGCGAGAAGGCCGCCGGTCGCCTCGCCGGCCGCAAGCGCACGCAGAGTCGCGATCGGGTTCATCCGCCGAGCCCCCCGGCAACCTGGCGCAGGACGGCCAGCTCATCGAACACGGTACAGTCCTCGACGACGAGCCCGCCGCGCAGCCGGTAGTGCGAGACGGCGAGGATCAGCAGGTCGCGCCCCGTCGCCTCGCCCCATACGCCGCTTCCGGCATGGACCCCGGCGAGTTGCCAGCGGATCGCGACGGCAACGTCGCCATGCGGCAGCATGCGGGCGGCGACGTGGTCGATCGCCAGTGCCGGCGACCACAGCGCCTGGCGCAGCTGGAGCAAACACCCGATCCAGAAGCCACGGCCGAAGCCGTGCCGCCCCGATGGCCAGCGCAGTTCCGCCGCCGGCGAGAACAGCGTCGCGGCATCGCCGTAAAGGTCGCCGACCAGCGCCGCGCGCAACCCGGCTGCCAGCGGCGCCGCCGGATGATCGGCGGGTACCGCCACCGACACGCCGGCGCGGACCGCGGCGATCTCGGCGGCGCGCCACGCGTGCCGGGCGGGATCGCCGGTGCGATCGACCTCCGCTTGGCCGCGCGCGACCGCGACCGGATCGCACCCGAGCTGGCGCGCGGCGCGGGCATTGTCGCGCACCAGCCACTCCTCGACGATGAGGTTCGCACGGACATGGCAGTCGGCGATGGTCGTCACGCCCGTCGTCAACAGGGTGGCGGACCCGACGGCGGTATCGTCGCCGAGGTGGGTCGACCGGCTCATGATGCGGTGCGACGACAGGTAGAGGCCGGGCGCGTCCTCGCTCCAGATTACGTCCTCGCCGATGACGATGCGGTCGGTGTAGCCGGCCAGTGCGCCGACAGTCCCCTGCACCACCGTCTCCGCGCCTGCGACCGGTCCGGTCAGCGTGTGCATGACGCAGTCGGGCGCATAGTGCGTCCGGCACAGGCCGATGTTCTTCTCCTCCCAGATCCGGTGGGTGCAGCGCACGATGTAGTCGACGATGTCGGAGTAGACCGCCTCGAAGCCGTCGAGCGCCTGCCGTCGCGGGCGCAGCGCCAGCTGCTCGGCGATCGGCCGCCCGGCCGGGGAGACGACCTCCCGATCCTGGTCCCAGCTCATGCGCGATAGGCTCCGACCAGCACGCCGACCTCGTCGAACACGGTCCATTCCTCGACGATGCGCGGACCGGCGAAGCGCAGGTGGCTCATCCCCATCATGTTCACCGGCAGGTCCGGAGAGACGTCGCCGAGCACGCCGCCGGGGCGCGTCGCGCCCTGCAGCAGCCAGCGCACGGCGACGATCACGCCGTCGCCTTCATCGGAATGGCAGACGTTCTCGACCGTCATGCTGGCCCCGGCGACCGCCGTCAGGATCGCCGCGAGCAGGTCGCCGAGCGCACGCAGCCCGGTGACCGTCCGACCGCCGCCGCTCCATGCGACGATGTCAGTTGCGTAATAATCGCCGAGACGGTCGAGCCGTTTCCGGTTCCACAGCTCGTGGAACATGTCGCGCACCCACCCGTCGAGGGTGTCGCGCGGTCCCCCGAGCGGACCGAGCGGCGGCGGCGCGGGCGGGGCGAAGACCGGCAGCTCGGCCGGTCGCGTGGCGGCGATCTGCCGGGCGACCGCATCGGGGTCGAACCCGAGCGCGCGGACCTGCGCACCGGCGTCGCGGACGAGCCATTCGGTGTGGATCCGATTGTCGCGGCTGATGCAGTCGGCGACGAAGCGCTGGACCGCACGCCGTCCGGTCGCCGGGCCGAGGCTCGACGCCCCGAGGTTGGTCGAGCGCCCGATACCGAGGTGCGAGGTGTAGAAATCGTCCTCGTCGCCCGACCACGCCACGTTGACGTGCTCGGTCACGCCGTCGGGGAAGGCGGTAAGCGAGGCGATCGTCGACGCCACGACCTCCTCCACCGTACGCACGACGCCGTACGACGAGTAGATGTGGCACGCGGCAGCGTACGTCTCGTAGATCCGCCCCACCGCCCGGTCGGCCCAGATCTCGTCGGTGATCCGCACGATATAGTCGACGATATCGGTATAGGTCGCATCGAAGCCGCGCATCGGCTGGACGCGCGTCGCCGGCGTCACGCGCGGCGACCGGATGCGGCGAACCGCCGGCCGCGGCGGCAGGCGGAACGGCAGGCCGGTGTCTGCTGCAGCCATGATGTCCATCCGCTTGCCTGTCGCCGTCACAGCGGCGTGATCCTGATAGGGTCGCCGACACCGATGTCGAGCGCCGCCGCCAGCCGCCGGTCGACGCGGCCGGCATCGTCGATCGACCCGATCGCCGCGCGGAAGCCGTCGCCCAAGCCGGTACAGGCGAGCACGCCGCCGCTCCCCGCGTTGTCGTTGACGCCGGCGACGACCGTGTCGCGCGCGGCGCGCACGGTGCGCAGGTCGTCGATATCGGCGACGAGGGTCGGGCCGCCGTCGAAGATGTCGACGTAGCCGTCGCGGCGGAACCCCTCGTCGAGCAGCATGTCATAGGCTCGGCGGCCGTCGTCGTGCGGCCGGCCGAGGGCGTCCTGCGCCGCCTGCGGCAGCAGCGAGACGTAGATGGCGTGGCGCGGGCAGAGGTCGGCGATGAACTGGCTGCCGCTCATCGCGTTCAGCCGGTCGGCGACCTCGAACGGCATGTCGTAGAAGTGGCGGCCGAGCGCTTCCCACACCGGCGAGACGCCGCTCGCGTTCTGGTAGCCGCGCAGCTCGGCGATGACGCGGCCGCGAAACCAGTCGCGGTGCTGCGCGATGAACAGATAGCGCGCGCGGGCGGTCAAGACGCCGAGCCGGCCGCCGCGTCGCGCCGGATCGACCAGCAGACCCCCGATCTCCGTATCGCCGTCGAAGTCGTTGACGAGGTTGAGCGCCGAATGCGTGACGCGCTTGTCCAGCGCCGCCGACCGTTTCGTCTGGCGCGTGAGCCGGAAGCTGAAGAACGGCCAGTCGGCCCCGACGCGGGCGAAGACGCAGCCGGTGCCGGCGATCTCGCCGTCGACCTCGGTCACCAGCACCACCGCGGCACCCGTCTCGCGTTCCGCCGCGTCGGCGACGGCGGCGGCGCTCGCCTCGAGGCGACGCGCGAGTGCCGCGCGGTCCGCCGGCAGGTTGGTCAGCCCGACACCGCCGGCCGACGCCAGCTTGAACAGCCCGTCAAGATCGTCGGGGCGCGCGACGCGGACAACGGCCGACACAGGTGTCACAATGAAGCCGCTCCCCCCAGCGGCGACATTCTTGCACACGCTTGCAGTGCCAATGCAACACGAAATGCGGGACTTTGCCGATCACGCTTGGCGCCGATGCTGCAAGGATACGCACAGCGCGTCGTGGAGCGGTTGCACGCGCTCGCGCGATGGTTCAACACGGTAGGCGTGTCGGAACCTCTGCAGCCCCGCAAGCAGCGCGCGCGTGCCATCGATGTTGCCCGCCTGGCCGGCGTCTCACAGTCGGCCGTGTCGCGCACCTTCACGCCGGGCGCGAGCGTCTCGCCGCTGCTGAAGGCGAAGGTCCTCAAGACCGCGAAGTCGCTCGGCTACCGGCCCAACGCGATGGCGCGGGCGGTGAATACCCGGCGGTCCAACGTCTACGGCATCATCATCGCCACCGACACCACGCTCCAATATCCCGAGGTGCTCGCGGAGTTGTCGCGCGCGATCTCGGCCCACGGCAAGCGCCTGATGCTGTTCACCCTCGATTCGATGGCGCAGGTCGGCGAGGTCGTCGACCAGATCTGGTCGTACCAGGTCGACGGCGTCGTCGCGCTCGTCGGCCTCGGCGACGATCTCGTCGCCCAGTTCCACGAGCACGGCGTGCCGATCGTCCTCTACAATCGCACCGCGGCCGCGCGGATGCTGGCGAGTTCGGTGGTCTGCGACCAGGCCGGCTGCGGGCACGAGCTCGCGTCGCGGCTGCTCGCGCTCGGCCACCGCCACTTCGGGCTGATCGACGGCCCCGAGGCGTCGACGGTCGCCGCCGAGCGCCTGCGCGGAGCCGAGGCCGCGATCGCGGCGGGTGGCGGCACGGTCGTCGGCCGTCAGCGCGGCGACTATAGCTACGAAAGCGGCCGGTCGAGCATGGTCGCGCTGCTGCGCACCCGCAAGCGCCCGACGGCGGTGATCGCCGCGAGCGACATGATGGCGCTCGGGGCGATGGACGAGGCGCGCATCGGCGCCGGGCTGGGCATTCCCGACGACCTGTCGGTCGCCGGCTTCGACGGCATCGGCGCGGCGCGCTGGGCGAGCTTCGACCTGGCGACCATGCGCCAGCCGGTGCGGCGGATGGCCGAGGCCGTCGTCGCGATGCTCGGCGAGCGGCTCGACGATTCGTCGATGCTCACCGAGAGCCGGGTGCTGCCGGGCATCTTCGTCGCCGGCAGTTCGATCGGCGCAGCGTAGCGGCGCGTCCGATCGCCGGCGAGCCGCCGATGCCGACGCCCGCCTCAGCCCGACGCTCCGGGCCCGCGGGCGATGAACGCGGCCGCGCCGCCGGCGCTGGCGAAGCGTCGGGCAAGCCCGGTGGGCACGCTCAGCGTATCGCCCTCGCCGAGCGTCACCGCGCCGTCGGCCGTCGTCACGACGAGGGTGCCGCGATGGACGAAGACCACTTCGACGCCCGGCGGCATCGCCTCGGCCGTGCTCGCGCCCGCGGCGAGGTCGAGCCGGTCGAGGGTGAAGTCGTGCGGCCAGCCGAGCGGACCGCCCGGCCCGATCACCGGCTTCTCGCCCTCGCGTACGGTGGTCCGCGCGACGAGCTTGGCAGCGTCGGCCGGCGTCGGCCGCCACAGCGCATCGGCTTCGTCGCGCCCGGTCGGCACCATCGGTTCGGCGCCCGGCGGGAGCGTCTCGCCGGCCGCGGTGTCGACCAGCCGCCCGCCCTCGAGCAGCGTCAGGCCGTAGTCGCGCGCGAGCTCGAAGACCCGCGGGGCCCAGGTCACCCGCCCGGGATCGTCGCCGCCGAGCACCGCCCACAGGAAGCCCGGCGTGCCGTCGTCGGCCGGGCCGATGCTGGTGAACCCGCGGAACATGTCGACCGGCAGCGAGATGACGTCGCCGGGCGCCAGCTCGACCTGCGCCGCGTCGCCGTGCTCGCCGAGGTCGAAGCGCCAGCGGCCCGAATGGACGACGAACACCTCGGCCGTCTTGTGGCTGTGCTGGCTGTTGACGCATCCCGGCGGCTGACGCGCGCCGCCGATGTTGAAGCCGTGCGGCTCCGCGATGTGGACGTGCTGGTTCGGGTTCTCGCTGACGCCCGGACCGATGATGGTGAAGTTCTCCTTCGCCTCCGACCCTGGCGTGCGGCAGTCGATGAAGGCGTTCAGGCACGGCACGAGATCGGCGTAGCGGACGACGCGCGCTTCGAGGTTCGCCATGCTCATTCTCCCGCGGACGATCCAACGCGGGTTGCCGCCCATTGCATACGGTGTCAATGATGCACGTGACAGCGGGAGGACGAACTATGGCCGAATATCTGAAGCGCGGCACGACCGCCGAGACGCGCGCCGGTACCGACCGCGCCGTGCGCGACACAGTCGAGGGCATCCTCGCCGACGTCGCCGCGCGCGGCGACACCGCCGTCCGCGAGCTGTCGGTCCGGTTCGACCGGTGGGACCGCGACGACTATCGGCTGACCCCGACCGAGGTGCAGGACTGCATCGACCAGCTGACCGGGCAGGACCTGAAAGACATCGAGTTCGCCCAGACGCAGGTCCGCAATTTCGCGCAGATCCAGCGCGACAGCATGAAGGACGTCGAGGTCGAGACGCTGCCCGGCGTCGTCCTCGGCCACCGCCACATCCCGGTCGGCGCGGCGGGCTGCTACGTCCCCGGCGGCAAGTACCCGCTGCTCGCCAGCGCCCACATGAGCGTGATCACGGCCAAGGTCGCCGGCGTCCCGCGCGTCGTCACCTGCGCGCCGCCGTTCGGCGGCAAGCCGGCACCGGCGATCGTCGCGGCGCAGGCGATGGCCGGAGCCGACGAGATCTACTGCCTCGGCGGCATCCAGGCGGTCGCCGCGATGGCGCTCGGCACGGCGTCGATCGCGCCCGTCGACATGCTCGTCGGCCCCGGCAACGCCTTCGTCGCCGAGGCCAAGCGCCAGCTGTTCGGCCGCGTCGGCATCGACCTGTTCGCCGGCCCGACCGAGACGCTCGTCATCGCCGACGAGATCGGCGCCGACGGCGAGCTGTGCGCGACCGACCTGCTCGGCCAGGCCGAGCACGGCCCCGATTCGCCGGCGATCCTGCTGACCACGAGCCGCAAGCTCGCCGAGGAGACGATGCGCGAGGTCGAGCGGCTGCTGACGATCCTGCCGACCGCCGAGGTCGCCCGCCGCGCGTGGGACAGCTTCGGCGAGGTCATCGTCGCCGCGACGACGCGGAGATGGTCGCCATCGCCGACGACATCGCCAGCGAGCATGTCCAGGTGATGACGCGCGATCCCGACTATTTCCTCACCCACATGCGGAACTACGGCGCGCTGTTCCTGGGCGCGCGGACCAACGTCAGCTACGGCGACAAGGTCATCGGCACCAACCACACGCTGCCGACGCGCAAGGCGGCGCGCTACACCGGCGGGCTGTGGGTCGGCAAGTTCATCAAGACCTGCACCTACCAGCGCGTCCTCGACCGACGAAGCCTCGACGATGATCGGCGAATACTGCAGCCGGCTGTGCGCGCTCGAAGGCTTCGCCGGGCACGGCGAGCAGGCGAATATCCGCGTGCGCCGCTATGGCGGCCGCAACGTGCCCTATGGCGGGCGGGCCGAGGCGGCGTGACCGCCCTCACCCGGCGCGAGGCGCTGGCCGTCGGTGCCGGCCTCGCGACCGGGGCGGCGGCGGCCCCCGCGCGCGCCGCGGCGTCGCGCGACTTCCTGTGGGGCGCGTCGACCGCGGCGCACCAGATCGAGGGCGGCAACGTCAACTCGGACTATTGGGTGCTCGAACACCTGCCCGGCACCTATTTCCGCGAGCCGTCGGGCGACGCCTGCGACAGCTGGAACCGCTGGCGCGAGGACCTCGACCTCGTCCGCGGGGCCGGGCTGAACGCCTATCGCTTCAGTCTCGAATGGGCGCGGATCGAGCCCGAGCCGGGCGAGTTCTCGACCGCCGCGCTGGCCCATTACCGAACGATCTGCCTCGAGGCGCGCGCGCGCGGCATCGAGCCGATCGTCACCTTCCACCATTTCACCAGCCCGCGCTGGGTGGCCGGGCGCGGCGGCTGGGAGAACCCGGCGACGGCCGAGGCCTTCGCCCGCTTCGCCGGGCGCGCCGCCCGCGCGCTCGCCGGCAGCTTCGGCTGGGCGTGCACGCTTAACGAACCCAATGCCCAGGTCACGTCGAAGGTCCTGCAGCGCCAGCCGTGGGCAATCGAGCCCGGCCTGCGCGCCGCCGCGGCGAAACGGATCGGCGCGGGCACGTGGCACAGCTATTTCCTTGGCGACTCGTTCAAGGTCCGCGACGTCTGCCTTGCCGCCCATGCCCGCGGACGCGACGCGATCAAGGCGGCCGCCCCCGGCGTGCGCGTCGGCGTGACGCTGGCGCTGCAGGAACTCGTCGCCGGTCCCGGCGGCGAGGCGCTGTACGACCGCCTGTTCGCCGAGGCGCGTGCGCCGTTCTACGCCGCCGCGGCCGGCGACGACTTCATCGGCGTCCAGACGTACAACCGGTTCGTCATCGGGCCGGACGGCTACCTGCCGCCGCCGGCTGCGGGCATGCACGACATGTTCGGGCTGCCGACGCCGCCGACCGCGCTCGCTGCGACGGTGCGCGAGGCGCACGCGCATACGCAGGTGCCGGTGCTCGTCACCGAGAACGGCCTGAACACGGCCGACGATGCCCAGCGCATCGTCCACCTGCGCGCCTCGCTCGCGGGCTTGCGCGGCGCGATGGCCGATGGGGTGCCGGTCGACGGCTACTGCCACTGGAGCCTGCTCGACAACTTCGAGTGGAGCAGCGGCTATGTCCCGCGCTTCGGCCTCGTCGCCGTCGACCGGGCGACCTTCGCGCGCACGCCGAAGCCGAGCCTCGCCGCCTACCGCGACCTCGTCGCCGCCGCCCGCGCGTGAGCCTGGGCCGCGCGGGCCGCGGCCCGGCGGGGCCGTGCGCCCCTACCAAGCGAAAGCTCCCGCGTCATCGTCGGCGCGGCAGGGCGGAGGACCCGCCCGACATGGTCGCCGGCATCAAGCTGACCATGTCCTCAAAAACGTACGTTGCCTTGGACGCCGATCGTGCGGTGCGCATCCCGCGTGACGAACTGTCCGAACCCGCCGGCGCCATCGAACGGCAGATCGAAGATCGACGTGACATAGTTCTGGTCGAGCAGATTGCGGGCAAACGCCGCGAGTTGCCAACGATCTTGCCGTCCCGCCACGCCGATCGAGCCGTTGACGACCGCGTAGGCGTTCTGGATCGTCGGATTGGAAATGTTATTGGGATAAAGCGCGAACTTCGTGCTGGAGCGGGCATAGACGTTGGTCTGGATGAAAGGCCGCAGGCCGCCGGCGAGCGGCAACTCGTACCGTGCGCCGATGTTGCCGCTCCACTTCGGCGCATTGGTCGCGCCCTGTCCGGACGCGTCGAAGCGCGTCGTGTTCGGCCCACCGGCGACCAGCGGACCGCACGGAGCGCCAACCGTGGTCACCAGTGCACCCAGCCGGGGGCAGGTCGCGTTGACGAACGACGGGAACGTGGCGTCGTTGTACGAAATACCGCCGTCGAGCGTGAAGCGGTCGCTGACCCGTGCCGAAAATTCGGCCTCGAACCCCTGGGTGCGGAGCTTGCCGGCGTTCCGGACGACGAACGCGCCGATCGACGAGCCGGGCAGCGTCTCGACCACTTGCGCCTGGAAGTCCTTGAAGTCGGTGCGGAACACCGCCGCGCTGAACGTCACCCGACGGTCGAGCAGCGCCGCCTTGTAGCCGATCTCGTAGGCGGTGGGGATTTCGGGGTTGACCTTCACGTAATCCGCGGCGCTCGCGACGCCCGCCGGGATGACCGTGTCGAGGGAGGTCGCGTAGCCCGGCCCCTTGTACCCGCGGGACACCGACGCGTAGACGTTCATGTCGCGCGCGATCGAATATTGGGCGGCGCCGCGCCACGAGAAGTTGGTGTCTTCGGTCCGTCCCGAGTAGGCGAGCGGCGCGAACTGGCCGCCGAGGATGAAGTTGAGGGCGTTGGCGCCGGGCGTGCCGACGCGGGTGAAGTCGACCGAGACGCGGGTGTTGGTCAGGCGGGTGCCGCCGATCAGCGACAGCCTGTCGGTGACGTGCCACGTCGCTTGGCCGAAGGCCGCAAAGTCCCGGGTATCGATGATCGTCACGGTGTCGCGGCCGAACAGTTGCGTCGGCGGCAACACAAGGCCGCCACCGAGCGGGATCGTGACCCCGCCGGCCGCGGCGAGCGCGAGCCCGTTGGTGAAGCGGCCGACCTGGCTCGAGGGCGCGTCGTTGTGGGTGTCGTAGTAGAACAGACCGGCGACAAACTCGATCGACTGGTGGGCCGGTGAGGTCAGGCGCAGCTCCTGGCTGGTCTGGCGCAGGCGGTTGGCGCCGGTGTTGCGGTCGAGCACGTTGTAGGGCGACAGATCGGCGTCGTTGTTGTCCACCTCGTGCCAGCGCCGGTAGGCGGTCACTGGCCGAGTGTGCGGACCGGGCAGTCCGCGGGAACTCGGCGCCTGTGCCGCGGTCGGGTCGTCAGGACACCTTGAAAACCTCGTCAACCGGCTGTGAGCTTCAGACGAGAACAGGCCGGCCGTTTCGCTCCGTCATGCCGCCCGCACGCCGCAACGCCGCGAGAGCCGCTCGTTTGCCGGGCTTGGGCGCAGCGGGACCACCCGATCACCGACGTCGAGAGGTGCTGGGGATCGTCTCGCCAGCGGGCGCTGGTTCATCTCGCCGCGACTGACACGACCCTCATTCCCACTCGATTGTTCGCCTCTATGTCAACCTATTCAATTCACAAGGGAAAATATTTCTGAGTTCAAATACTACCGGCCCGAGGGCCGCCAGAAAGCTACAGTTCTGATATCGTTCCGTAATTTCTGCCCACGTTCGCAAGCCGTCAATCGACTACTATCGGCGCGTCGCCTGCCATTCCAGCCCCGACACTCAAAGCAAGATCAGGGCAAAAAGTACCGTCAGCGTCGGCCCGATCGGTTCCGCACGCTAACAGGCAATCCTGACCAAAAGTCCTCCGATCGCAGGAGAATCGACATGCCAAGAAGTGCGGGAACGCCGATATGGCGCGCTGCCAGCGGGTGCACGAGCGAGGGGGCAGGCTTGGATCGCGGGAACAGGCCGAGGACCTCGGGGAGGTTCTGCATGCCGAGCCAGCAGTGACGACGATTGACGCGAAACTTTGAGCGCGCCAAAATACCGCACCAAGGCCCCACGCAGCGTTCAGGTGTCCGGTGACGAAAGTTGAAAGCCAACTCCGAGCATCGGATCTCGATCTGCCGCTAGAACGTGACCTCTTCTCGCGCACTCTAGGCTTGATTCCGCGCGGCGTGCTCATTCAGGGAGTC
This sequence comes from uncultured Alphaproteobacteria bacterium, assembly GCA_963790285.1. Taxonomy (GTDB): domain Bacteria; phylum Pseudomonadota; class Alphaproteobacteria; order Sphingomonadales; family Sphingomonadaceae; genus Polymorphobacter_B. The sequence goes on along the minus strand of CAWBNV010000002.1, from coordinate 590,963 downwards.
TCCGGTTGATGGAGGCTTGGACGTGGCGGGAGCGTTGTTCTGGTTGTCGGATGCGGCGTGGGCGGCGATCGAGCCGCACCTGCCGAAGAACCAGCCCGGGGCACGTCGGGTCGATGATCGGCGGGTGATCTCGGGCATCGTCCACATGCTCAAGTGCGGCGGGCGGTGGCAGGACTGTCCTCCAGAGTACGGTCCCTCGACGACGGTCTACAACCGCTTGAACCGGTGGAGCCGCAGAGGTGTGTGGGGTCGCATCCTCGCCGCCTTGACGGATGAGGGCTGGATCGCCGAGACGGCGCAGATCGACAGTAGCTACGTCAAGGCGCACCGGTGCTCCGGCGGCGCAAAAGGGGGGCTCGCGCCCAGGCCATTGGCATCTCGCGCGGCGGTCGGACGACGAAGATCCATGCCCTCGTCGACCTCCTCGGCCGGCCGCTCCGCCTTGTCCTGACGCCGGGCAACACGTCCGACATCAAAGGTGCCGACCTGCTCGTCGGCGAGACCGCCGGCATGAAGCGGCTGATCGCCGACCGCGGCTACGACGCCAACCGGCTCCGAGCCACCCTGCGCGACCAGGGCACGATCCCCGTCATCCCCGGCCGGCGCAACCGCAAGCGGCCGATCCAGTACGACGAACGCCGCTACAAAGACCGCTGGCGCGTCGAGGCGATGTTCTGTCGTCTCAAAGACTTCCGCCGTATCGCTACCCGATACGACAAGCTCGCCCGCAACTACCTCTCCGCCGTCGCGCTCGCCGCCGCCGTCGCGTTCTGGCTATATCCGTGAATTGGCAGGAACGCTGCAAGACGTTGTCGGGCTGTCAGATGCGTCGGGCTATATAAGTGTGGTTGGAACTGCCGTCGGTGAGCAGATGGACTCATCCTACCGCGCCGCTTTTGCCATCGACCGCTTGACCCGAGAGCAGGTGGCGGACGTCCTGGTCGACCTCAAGCGTCGCATTCAGGGCGACTTCTTCATCGTTGAAGAGACGGAAGACCGGATCGTACTCGGCAACCGAACTTGCCCGTTTGGCGAGCTTGTGCGCGATCGGCCTTCGCTGTGCATGATGACTTCCAACGTCTTCGGCCACATCGCGGCGCAGAACCTCGGATATGCAGCGGTCGATCTCGAACGCACGATCGCGCAGGGGCATCCCGACTGCCGGGTCACGGTATACTTGCGGGCAAGCGAGGAGGTTCCGCTCGCGGCGCGCGAGTACCATCGGCGTTGACGGCGGGAGTCGGCCACGACGCTGCCGCCCTGCTGGCGGCTCTCCCCGAACCTGCCTTGGTGGTGGGACGGACTGGAGAGATGGTCCATCACAATCGATCGGCGGCACGGACCTTCGGTGACCCGTTAAAAGCGCAGTCGTTAAATGACTGGGCGGAGGACAATCCCGAAGCGATCGAGGCTTATCTGGCTCGGTGCCTGGGCTCCTCATCCCCGCTGCTCGGCGCTCTGACGGCGCGAACGACAAACGGTCCTCAGCGATTTCAGGTTCGAGGCGTGAGGATCGATCTAGCGGCCGGCCCTGCCGTGCTGCTTAGGTTGACGCGCGCCGGTGAGGAGCGGTTTCAGGCCCTCACACGCAAGGTCGACGAACTCAACGCCGAAATTGCGCAGCGCAAACGGACCGAAGCAATCCTGCAGGAGACGGTGAGAGAACGAGAGGTATTGTTACGCGAAGTGCAGCACCGCGTGAAAAACAACATGCAGATGCTCGCCGGCATGCTGTTCGGCGCCGTCCGCGAGGCAAGCTCACCGGAAGCAAAAGCCGCTCTTGGCGACCTCGCGGGCAGGTTCTCGGCCGTAAGCGCCGTCCAGCAGTTGCTCTATTCGGGCGACACGGGTCAGACGGTCGATTCCGAAGCGCTCGTAGGCACGTTGGTGAAAGCCGCGGCGGCACTGGACAAACAGGCCAAAATCACTTCGCGGGTCGAGGCGATCGCGCTTTCGACCGAGAAGGCCGTACCGATCGCGCTGATCCTGAACGAGTTGCTCACGAATGCCCTGAAATACGGGCGTCCTGCGGTGGGGTTTCAGCGGATCACGACGGACTTTACCGTCCAGCGTGAGCAGATCCGCCTGGAGGTCCGCGATAACGGGCCCGGCTTTGCGACCCCTCGGTCTGATCGACGCGCCTCGGGCCTCGGACTCGTCAAGGCAATGTTGCGACAGCTCGGCGGCAGGCTCGATATCGCCCAAGCTGAGGGTGGATGCTGCGTCGCGACCTTTTCGGTGTCGGAACCACGATCCCAGAGGGACGGCGCATGAACCCGGGATTGTCGACGACCTTCGCCTCGCCCGGCGGAAAAGGCCCGCCGCTGCCACCGCGAGTCGCCGCGGAGGGCGAGACGGGCCTTCCGGCAGAGCCCGGACACAGCCGGATTCTGATCGTCGAGGATGATTATTTCGTCGGCCTGACGATCGAGAATGCCTTGGTCGACGCCGGCTACGAAGTGCTTGGCGTGGTCGAAAGCGGCGAGGAGGCGCTCCAGCGCGCTCGGAATCAGACACCTCATCTGGTGCTGATGGACATTCGTTTGGCCGGGGAGATGGACGGTATTGAGGCAGCTATTGCGCTTCGGGGGCTCGGCATCACCTGCGTAATGGCCAGTGCGCATTCCGACGAAGGCATGAAGCGGCGCGGCGAAGAGGCGCAACCGGCGGGGTGGCTCGTCAAGCCGTTCTCCGACGCCGATCTGGTAGCGGCCGTTCAGGTTGCACTCCGCAGTCGCAAGAGCTGAGTTTGAATAGCTAAGAACATCGGTCTAGAACTTGAGTAAGCGATGACGAAATTGGCCGCCGGACCTACGATATTGCCGCCGATTGTATCCGTTACTCCCACTCGATTATCAGAGCTAATACTAACCGCTTGAATTTCAACGGAAAAGATTGTTTTTGTTCAATTACTACCGGCCTGCGGCCCGTCAGAAAGCTACACTGCTGATATCGTTGGTAAATTTCTAATGATCCCGGCAAGCCATCTATCGACCACTATCCGCTGGTTGTCCTCCATTCCGGCTGAGACACTCTGAGCGATATTGCGGCAAAAAGTACCGTCAGGCTCGGCCTGATCGCACCCCTAAGGTTCAGTTTGGCAGTTGGGAAAACATAGCTGAAATCGCAGAAGTTACGAATTCCTTGAATACCCGCACGGGTCGGGCGACGTGGCGGCCACCGAGGTGAACGAGTGATAGGTCACGCGCCTCAAAGCGCCACTCCGGCAAGATTTCGAGCAAGCGGCCCGTCTTTAGAAGATCCGATCTTACAATCGGCGGTAGTTCACCGATACCTGCCCCGTAGCTGTGCGTCGCAAGCGGCACGGGATGCTTCGCGTTAGCTCGGGTGTCCGGACTTCAGGCGGTGGTTGAACTGGGCTCGGGTCAGCCCGACTAGCCGCGCTGCCGCCGACCGGTTGCCCGCGGCGCGGTCGAGCGCCGCCGACAGGAGCGCGTACTCGATGTCGGCTGACGTTCGCCCGGCATCGAGCAGCGCGCCGACGGGATCGGACGCGGGTGCCGCCGGCACCGTGGACCGCACGCGCCCGTCGCTACCCAGCTGGAAGCGCTGCTCGCCGAGCCGCTCGCCGCTGGTGAACAGGTGGTGGAGGCGCAGCGGCTCGCCGTCGCGGCCGAGGATGACGCCGCGCGCGACCATGTTCTCGAGTTCGCGAACGTTGCCGGGCCAGTCGTAGCTGAGCATTGCCGACACCGCCGGCTCGTCGAAGCCGGTCACCGCCTTGCCGTAGCGACTGCGGTAGAGGTCGAGGAAATGCTCCATCAGCAGCGGGATGTCGGCGCGGCGGTCGCGCAGCGGCGGGATGCGCAGGGGGAAGACGTTGAGGCGGTAGAACAGGTCGGCGCGGAAGCGTGCCGGCGGCCACCGCGTCGCGCAGGTCGATGTTGGTCGCCGCGACGAGCCGGACGTCGACGGTCCGGGTGCGCGTGTCGCCGACGCGCTCGATCTCGCCCTCCTGTAGCGCGCGCAGCAGCTTGGCCTGCGCGCGAGCAGCGACAGGGTGGCGATCTCGTCGAGGAACAGCGTGCCGCCGCTCGGCGCGCTCGAAGCGGCCCGGCTCGGGTCGCCGACGCGCCGGTGAAGGCACCACGCTCGACGCCGAACAGTTCGGCTTCGATCAGCGTCTCGGAGATCGCCGCGCAGTTCACCGCGACGAACGGCATCGCCGCGCGCGCGCCCATCGCGTGCAGGTTGCGGGCGAACATCTCCTTGCCGACCCCGCTCTCGCCCTGGAACAGGACCGGCGCATCAGTGTCGGCGACGTCGCGCAGCATGTCGAAGGCGATGTTGAACCCCGAAGACGCGCCGACAACGTGCCAGCGATCGGGCCGAAGGCATCGGGACGGTGGGAGCGACCGGTCGCATGGCCGGCGCGGAGGCTTGCAGCTGTTCGCTGCGCATGTAGCGGAGGTCCTGCTCCGGCATCGGCCCATTCCTCGGCGGGCTTGCCGATGATCCGGCAGTTCTCATGACCCATCGCGACGCACTCGACCTCGCGGTAGAGGATCGGGCCGGCCGAGGTAGACGCTGGCGTAGCCGCTCGCGTAGCCGATCTGGGTCCACCCGGCGGATGCCTGGCCGACGCCGAACTCGGCGACATGCTCGGCGCACTCCGACGAGTGGCGCCACCGACAGCTCGCAGTCGAAGTGACCCTTCTCGACGTCGACCTCGAAGGCCAGCGGCTCGACCAGCACCGCGCCCTCGAGCGCGTGGAGTTGCGGCCCGATCGAGAAGGCGTCGAACACGCTGTCCCCGCGCCGCAGCTTGCCGCGCGACCTCGGCGTCCATCGCGCCGGCGTCGTAGCCCTGGCGCGTGAAGACCGCTCGGGCACGGTCGTAGCCGACCGCGTTGACCACCTCGCGACGGAGGATGCCCAGAGTGCGCGCATGGACGAGCACCATGCGCCGGCCGGCGAGCCAGATGTGCCCCTGCTCGGGCGCGAAGTGGAGCGTCGCGGCGAGATCGGCGATCTGCGGCAGGATCGAGCGGCGGCGCGACGATCGGCAGTCCGGTTTGCGGCACGATCTCGACACCCTCCCTGTCGCTATAATCAGACACTGGCACGACTGCGGCGGCGGCATTCGTCTGCCAGCAGACATCCAGAACTGCCGGCCGGTCTGATCAAAAAGCTAGCGCACGATGGGCGCAGTAATCTTGGCACGGCTCGTGCAACGCATGATCGGCGGCTCGACAAGAAGCCGCGGAACAGGGGAGATCGTCGATGACACGGAACAGCCAAGCCGGAGCACCGCCGCCCGCCACGCCGCGCGCCTTGGCGCATCGCTGCTGGCGGTGATCGCCGCCGCGGCCTCGGCGCAGACCGCCGACGGCCCGCTAAACCCTCCCGCCGAGACCGGCGTCGCCGCCGCGCCGGGGCCGGGGACCACCGCCGGCGGGCAGATCGAGGAGATCACCGTCACCGCGCAGAAGCGGTCGGAAAACCTTCAGAGCGTGCCGATCGCGATCACCGCCTTCACCCCGAGGCGCTGGCGCAGAAGGGCATCACCGACGTCTCGCGCCTTGGTAAGTTCGCGCCAGCGGTCGAGATCGTCGGCACCTCGCCCTTCTCGCGGGTCGAGCCAGGTGCTGTCGGCGTTCATCCGCGGCATCGGCCAGAACGATTTCGCCTTCAACCTCGATCCCGGCGTCGGCGTTTATGTCGACGGCGTCTATTACGCCCGCACCGTCGGCGCGGTCGTCGACCTGCTCGACCTCGATCACGTCGAGATCCTCAAGGGCCCGCAGGGCACGCTGTTCGGGCGCAACACGATCGGCGGCGCGATCAGCGTCGTCACGCGCGATCCCGGCAACACCTTCAGCGGCGCGGGCGACGTGCACCTACGGCTCGTACAACCGCGTCGACATCCGCGGCCGGTCGACATTCCGCTCATCGACGACAAGTTGCTCGCGCAGGTCTCCTTCTCGGCCAAGACGCCGGACGGCTATTTCCACTTCCTGACTTCCCGGCATCTATGAAGACCGATTCGGACCGCTTCGTCCGTCCCGACAACACGACCTACTATCCCGGCGGGCGGCTACAACGACCAGAACCTGCGCGCGAAGCTGAAGTGGAATGTCACGCCCGACGTCACGCTCCGCGCTCGTCGGCGACTTCACGCAACGATGACGACCAGTCGACGCGGCAGCCAGCTGCTGACCGGTCAAGCCCGGCCTCAAGGACGTCTACAACGCGTGCATCTCGACGCCGGCGGCGGTGCTCGCGACGACGCCGCTGATGCGGATCTGCAACACGCCGCGCGGGCTGCCGCTGGCGACGGTCGCCGGGCCTCGCCAACCAGCGTCCTGCCGCCGCTCGGCGGGGTCAACATCGACGCCGACCCGACCAACAACCACCTGATCTTCGACGACCGGTTCATCCCGCCGCGGATCGACACGTCCTATGCGACGGGCGCGGGCTATTCGAAGGTCAAGACCTTCGGCTTTTCGGGCATGCTTGACGCGCGGCTGACCGACAGTCTCGAGGTGAAATCGATCACCGCCTACCGCAACCTCGACACCCGCTTCGCGCTCGACGTCGACGGCTCGCCGATCCCGATGGGCGACCACGCCTTCACCATGCGGCAGCAGCAGTAGAGCGCAGGAGGTGCAGCTGCTCGGCAACTTCTTCGATGACCGGCTGAAGACGGTCACTGGCGCTCTACTACTTCCACGAGCAGCGGCGACCTGACCGACTATGTCCATTTCGCCGGCGGGCTGCTCCAGATCGACGGGCCGAACACCTTCAACACCTACAGCTACGCCGCCTTCACCCAGGCCGACTACAAGATCACCGACCGCTTGGGCATCACCGGCGGCGTCCGCTATACGCGCGACGAGAAGGAGTTCCAGGGCGGCCAGCGCGACCTCAACAGCCTCGCGTTCAAGCTCGGCTACCCGCTGGCGCTGCACCCGAATCCCAACGACCCGACGCTCTACTTCCCGACGAGCGTCAACCACCTCAACTTCAGCAACGTGTCGTTCAAGGCCGGCATCAACTATCAGGCTGACCGACCGCATCCTGACCTATGCGACCTTCAGCCAGGGCTACAAGGCGGGTGGCTGGACGACGCGCGCGACGACGCCGATCCTGACCGCGCCGACGTTCAACCCTGAAAAGGCCGACACTTACGAAGTCGGCGCTCAAGGGCCAGTTCCTCGACCGCAAGCTCCAGGCGAACCTCGCCGGCTATTACACCAAGTACAAGGACCTTCAGGTCACCGTCTATTCGGGCATCTCGCCGGTAACGATCAACGCCGCCCAGTCGGAGATCAAAGGCGTCGAGGCCGAGCTCATCTTCGTGCCCGTCGACTCGCTGACACTTGCCGCGACCTTCGGCTACATCGACGCCAAATACACGCAGAAGGACGCCGGCACCAACCTCGGCAACCAGTTCGTCAACACGCCGAAATACGCCGCGTCGCTCAACGCCGACTATGTCGATGCCGCTGAATTCGGGCGCGGCGATCGATGCCCACATCGACTATCGTACAAGTCGCAGCATCGCCCGCGACGCCGAAAACACGCCGCAGCTGATCTCGCCCGTCGACCAATGTCTTCGGCGCGCTGATCTCCTACCGCTCGCCGGCGAAGAACTAGCACGTCGATGCCGGCGTCACCAACCTGACCGACGAGCGCTTCATCGTCTCGGGGCAGAACCAGGCGGGCATCGGTTACGTCGGCGGGACGTACAACCGGCCGCGTGAGTTTCGCGTGGCTACGTTCTACGCGCCGGCTTCAAGTTCTGATCGAGGGGCGGGCATGCCATGGAAGGCAAGACCATCGCCGTCACCGGCGTGGCGTCGGGCATCGGCGCGGCGACCGCACGGCTGCTGACCGCGCGCGGCGCGCGTGATCGTCGGCTTCGACCGCAACCCGGCCGACGCGCCGCTCGCCGCGTTCCACCGCATCGACCTGGCCGATCCGGCGAGCATCGACGCGGCGGTGGCCGCGGTCGACACGCCGCTCGACGGACTGATCAACTCGGCCGGCCTGCCGCCGACGGCGACAAAGCACGCGGTGCTCAAGGTCAATTTCTTCGGGCTGCGTCACTTCACCGCAGCGCTGGCACCCAAGCTCGGCGACGGAGCGCCGATCGTCAACGTCGCCAGCCTCGCCGGCTTCCAGTGGCGGGCGAACATGGCCGTGCGTGCAGCGCCGGGCTGGCGACGCCGTTCGCGGCACGCCGACGCGTGGATCGCGGCGCAGGACGTCGAGGGCGCCCCGTCGTACCACCTGTCGAAGGAGCTCGTCGTCGCGTGGACGCTGTTCGACTGCCAACGATGGAAGGCGCGCGGCATCCGCATGAACAGCGTCTCGCCGGGGCCGGTGGCGACCCCGATCCTCGCCGACTTCGTCAAGACGCTCGGCAAGCGCGTCGAGGACGACCTGAAGGTCAACCGCGCCGCGACCGCGGAAGAGATCGCGCCGGTCGTCGCCTTCATGTGCTCCGACGACGCGCGCTGGATGAACGGCGCCGATGTCGCGGTCGATGCCGGCGCCGGGGCGGGGGCGTGGCGCGAGATGCTCGGATGACGACGTTCGACCGAGATGAACCCGGTGACCGGGGGGCTCGCCTCGCGCTCGCCGGCGATGACCGTGGCCGACGCCGTCGCCGTCGCCGCCGCCGCCGCCGCCGCGCTGCCGGCGTGGAGCGCGCTCGGGCCGACCGCGCGGCGCGCCGCGCTGACCGCCGTCGCGACCGCGCTTGAGGCCAAGGGCGACGCGTTGGTCGCCGCGATGGTCGCCGAGTGCGGCGCGCACGAGGACTGGGCGCGGTTCAACCTCGGGCTCGCGGCGAACATGCTGCGCGAGGCCGCGGCGCTGACGACGCAGATCGGCGGCGAGGTCATCCCGTCGGACAAGCCCGGCTGCCTCGCCATGGCCGTGCGCGAACCCGCCGGGGTGGTGCTCGGCATCGCGCCGTGGAACGCGCCGCTGATCCTCGCCGTCCGCGCGGTCGCCGTGCCGCTGGCGTGCGGCAACACCGTAGTGCTCAAGGCGTCGGAGATTTGCCCGCGGACCCACGGCCTGATCGTCGAGGCGTTCGCCGACGCCGGCTTCGCGCCCGGCGTCGTCGGACTGGTGACCAACGCGCCGGCCGACGCCGGCGAGGTCGTCGGCGCGCTGATCGACCATCCGGCGGTGCGGCGGATCAACTTCACCGGCTCGACGGCCGTTGGCCGGATCATCTCCGTCCGTGCGGCGCAGGCCCTCAAACCGTGCCTGCTCGAGCTCGGCGGCAAGGCTCCGCTCCTCGTCCTCGCCGACGCCGACCTCGACGAAGCGGTCAAGGCGGCGGCGTTCGGCGCGTTCATGAATGCCGGCCAGATCTGCATGTCGACCGAACGAATCATCGTTGTGGACGCCGTGGCGACCGCCTTCCGCGACCGGTTCACGGCCAAGGTCACGACGATGGCACGGCGCGGCGGTGGTCGACGCCACGACCTCGTCGCCCACTGTCACGGCGCTGGTCGACGCTGCGGTCGCCGCCGGGGCGACCCTGGTCAACGGCGGACCCGCCGACGGGGTAGTCATGCCGCCGCACGTCGTTGATCATGTGACACCGGCTATGGCCTTGTTCCGCAGCGAGAGTTTCGGGCCCGTCGTCGCCATCACCCACGCTCGCGACGACGACCACGCCATCGAGCTTGCCAACGACAGCGACTACGGCCTGTCCGCGAGCGTCTTCACCCGCGACATCGCCCGCGGCCTCGCCGTCGCCAAGCGAATAAAATCGGGGATTTGTCACATCAACGGCCCCACGGTCCACGACGAGGCACAGATGCCGTTCGGCGGGACCAAGGCGAGCGGCTATGGCCGCTTCGGCGGCCGCGCGGGGATCGACGCCTTCACCGAACTGCGCTGGATCACGATCGAAACCCAGCCGGGTCACTTTCCGATCTGAGGGGTTCACCGATGGCGACGCTCGCACTGACCGACCCGCCGGCACCGACCGATACGGCGTACGAATGGCGCGTCGTCGTACTGCTGTCGCTGTCGTTCGGGCTCGTCGGGCTCGACCGCTGGGTTCTCGGGCCGCTGTTTCCGTCGATTATGTCCGACCTGCACCTCGACTACGGCCAACTCGGCACGCTCGTCGGCGGCCTCGGGCTGGCGTGGGGCGTTTTTGCCATCGTGATCGGCAACCTATCGGACCGGATCGGCCGCCGCGCGGTGCTGCTGCCGGCGCTCCTCGTCTTCTCGGCGCTGTCAGGGGCGGCGGGGCTCGCCACCGGCTTCGTCATGCTCCTCGGCGCGCGTATCGCGATGGGCGCGGCCGAGGGGGCGTTCCTGCCGGCGAGCGTCGCCGCCACCGCCGAGGCCTCGCCGCCGCGTCGCCGCGGTCTCAACCAGGGGATCCAGCTCGGGGCCTTCGCACTGTTCGGCTTCGGCATCGCGCCGATCGTCGCGACGCAGCTACTGCAGGTCGTGCCGTCGTGGCGCGAGGTGTTCATGATCGTCGCGATCCCCGGCTTGATCCTCGCGGCCCTGCTGCACAGGACGCTGCGTGACGTGCCGCAGCCGGTGACAGCGGCAGCACGCGCGCCGTGGTCGAGCGTGCTGCGCGCGCGCAATGTCGTCCTCGGCGCATTGTGCCTGCTCGGAACGATGAGCTGCATCTTCGTTCTCGGTGCGATGGTCCCAAGCTATCTCGTCGATTACCTCCACCTGACGCCGGTGACGATGGGACTGGTCATGTCGGGCATGGGCTGGGGCGGTTTCCTCGGCGAGTTCATGGTTGCCGGCATCTCCGACCGCATCGGTCGGCGGCCGGCGACCGCGCTCGCCTTCGCTGGGGCTGCGGTCGGCACGTGGTTCTTCGCGCACACCGGGGCCGATCCGTGGCTGCTGTTCGCTTGGCTGTCGGTGACGGCGTTCTTCGCCCTTGGGCTGACCGCGGTCCTTGCCGGGCCGATCGCGTCGGAGGCGGTCGGCCCGGCGCTTATATCGTCGTCGGTCGGCGTCGTCGCCGGGGCGGGCGAGATCTTCGGCGGCGGGGTCGCCCCGGTCATCGCGGGCTTCGTCGCCAAGACCTACGGCATCGACCACATCTTCCTCGTGCCGCTGGCGGGCCTAGCGATCGGCTTCGTCCTGTCGCTCGCGCTGCGCGAAACGGCGCCGCAGCGGATGCGCTAGAGCGGCAACCCGACGTAATTCTCCGCGAGGCTCGCCTGCGCCGCGCGACTGGTGGCGATATAGTCGAGTTCGGCGCGCTGCATCCGCCGCTCGAACGGACCGGCGTCGGGAAAGCGGTGCATTAGGCTGGTCAGGTACCAGCTGAACCGCTCGGTCTTCCACACGCGCTGGAGCGCGCGCGCCGAATAGCCGTCGACACCCACCGTGTCGCCGCGGGTGAACCAGAGGATCAGCGCGTCTGCGAGGTAGGTCACGTCCGAGGCCGCCAGGTTCAGTCCCTTGGCCCCCGTCGGGGGGACGATGTGCGCCGCGTCGCCGGCAAGGAACAGCCGGCCGCGGCGCATAGGCTCGGAGACGAACGAGCGCAGCGGCGCGATCGATTTCTCGATCGACGGGCCGCGGTTCACGCCGGCGGCGATGTCGGGGCCCAGGCGCAGTTCGAGTTCGTCCCAGAAGCGCTCGTCCGACCAGTCGTCGACCCGCTCGTCGTTGCCGACCTGGACATAGTAGCGGCTGCGCGTCGGCGACCGCATCGAGGCGAGCGCGAAACCGCGTTCATGGCTCGCGTAGACGACCTCGTGGTGGCACGGCGCGACGTCCGCGAGAACGCCGAGCCAGCCGAACGGATAGGCGCGCTCGAACGCCGCCCCGCCGATCGCGGCGCGCGACGGGCCGTGGAAGCCGTCGCAGCCGGCGATAACGTCGCATTCGATCGTCGTCGCAGCGCCGTCGACGGTGAAGGCGAGGCTCGGATGGTCGGTGTCGACATCGTGGAGCGCGACCTCGCCCGCCTCCCACACAATGTCGAGCCCCGCGGCGGAGGCGGCGGCGATCAGGTCGGCGGTGATCTCGGTCTGGCCATAAGCGGTGACGCGCTTACCGGTTGTCCCCACGATATCGACCGGGATGACGTCGCCGTCGCTGACCAGCGTCAGCCCGTCGTGCGGCAGCCCCTCCGCCTTGCACCGCGCGTCGAGGCCGAGGCGGGCGAGCAGGTCGGTCATCGTCGTCTCGAGGATGCCGGCGCGGATGCGCGCCTCAACCCGGGCGCGGCTGGTCCGCTCGACGATGACGGCGCCGATTCCCGCCTGGCGCAGCGCGTGGCCGAGGAGCAGCCCCGCCGGGCCGGCACCGACGATCGCGACCTGCGTTTTCACGCGATCTGCCGATCGAGCGCGGCGAGGACGCGGTAGCACGGCAGCACGTCGGCGACGCTGCTCTCCGGCGCGCGCGCCTCGCGGATCGCGGCGACGAACTCGCGGTCCTGAAGCTCGATGCCGTTGGTCGAGACCGCGACGCGGCTGACGTCCACCGGCTCCTCGCGGCCGGTGACGAGGTCGTCGTAGCGCGCGATCCACGTCCCGGTGTCGCCGATGTAGCGGAAGAAGGTCCCCAGCGGGCCGTCGTTGTTGAAGCTCAGCGACAGCGTGCAGATCGCGCCGCTGACGCTTTTCAGCTGTATCGAGAGGTCCATGGCGATGCCGAGCTCGGGGTGGAGCGGCCCGGCGAGGGCGTTGGCCGCAACGATCTCGCCCGCCTGCCAGGCGAACAGGTCGACCGTGTGCGCCGCGTGGTGCCACAGCAGATGGTCGGTCCACGACCGCGGCTGCCCTAGCGCGTTAATGTTCGTGCGGCGAAAGAAATAGGTCTGCACGTCCATCTGCTGGAGGCGGAGGTCGCCGGCGGCGATCTTCGCGTGGATCATACTGGTGGCTGGGGTTGAACCGGCGCGTGTGGCCGACCATGCACGTCAGTCCGGTCGTCGCCGCCTTGGCCGCGACGGCCTCGCGCGCTGGCGAGGCTGTCGGCGAGCGGGATCTCGACCTGGACGTGCTTGCCGGCGTCCATGCAGGCAATCGCCTGGGCGGCATGGATCTGCGTCGGCGTGCACAGGATGACCGCGTCGACGTCGCTCGCGGTCGAGCGCGTCGGCTAGTTCGGTCGAGTGGTGGCGCGCACCGTATTTCGCCGCGACTTCCGCCGCCTGCTCCGCCGTCCGGCTGACGATCGAGACGATCTCAACGCCGTCGATCCGCTTGAGCCTGTCGAGGTGCTTCTCCCCGAACGCCCCGGCCCCAGCGAGGGCGATCCGCATCAGGCTTTCTCCAGCACGAGATGGCCGACGGCGGTGTTCGACGCCGGCACGTGGTAGAAGCGGTGGCGCTCGGTCACGTGCGGCCCAAGCACGCCGCGCATGACCAGCCACATGACGAGTTCGATCCCCTCCGACCCCGCCTCGCGCAGATAGTCGATATGCGGCAGCGTCCGCAGCCGCTCGGGATCGCGGGTCAGGTCGTCAAGAAAGGCGGTGTCGAACGCCCGGTTGATCAGCCCTGCGCGCGGCCCCTGAAGCTGGTGACTCATGCCGCCGGTGCCCCAGATCTGGACGTTCAGGTCCTCAGGGAAGCTGGCGACGGCGCGGGCGATCGCCTCGCCCAGCCGCCAGCAGCGGTTGCCGGTCGGCGGCGGATACTGGACCACGTTGACCGCGAGCGGGATCACCCGGCACGGCCACGCGTCGGGTGGCCGAACATCAGGCTTAGCGGCACGGTCAGCCCGTGGTCGACGTCCATCCGGTTGACGATGGTCAGGTCGAACTCGTCGAGGATGCACGACTGGGCGATATGCCACGCGAGGTCGGCGTGGCCCGCGACGACCGGCACCGGCCGCGGTCCCCAGCCCTCGTCGGCCGGCGCGAAGCTGTCGGCACAGCCGATGGCGAAGGTCGGGATCAGCTCGAGGCTGAACGCGCTGGCATGGTCGTTGTAGACGAGAATCACGACGTCGGGTTTCGCCGCGGCGATCCACGCCCTCGTCCAGTCGAACCCGGCGAAGACGGGGGCCCAGTACGGCTCGGCGGTCTTGCCGTTGTCGAGCGCCGCGCCGATCGCGGGGATATGGCTGCAGGCGACGCCTGCGGTCAGGCGGGCCATCAGGCGGCACTCCCTGGCGTCTCGCCCGCTTCTGCGGCGACTGCCGCCAGCGCGGCCGCGCGCTTCGACCGCAGCCCCTCGGGCGACCGCCCGCCGGCGATCATCATCGCCTGGTGCTCGGCGACCGACGCCCCCGTCATCGTGCTCACCGCCTCGACGAAGCTCTTGCCGTCGGTCGAGAACAGCTTGGCCAGGAAGTAGATGTTGCCGCCCTCGTCGATCGCGGCATTATAGTCGCGCGCCAGTACCGCCGCCCGCTGCGCGGGCGTTATCGGCCACGCGTCGAGATAGGCCGCCTCGTCGGCCTTGAACCGCGCGCGGTTGTCGGCGCGCATCAGGCTCATGCAGAACTGGTTTAGGTGATAGCCCTTGCGGCTGCGCGCGGCGGTGAAGACGCGCGTGCCCGGAATGTCCTCAAGCTCGGCGAGATAAGCGTGAATGTCGCTCACTTGCCCGCGCGCCGTCAGCTGCGCGTCGAGGCGGGGGAAGACTCGCCGGGCGTTGCCCTCGAACACCGCGTGGCGCGTTGCGGGGTCAAGGTTCGAGCGCCTCGACGTAGCGCTTGGTGTCGTCGAAGTAGAAGCCCGTCTCGGGGTCGATGCCGCGCACCGCGCCGACCATCTCGCTGCCGAACAGGATGTTCTTCGGGGTCGATCACCTCGAACAGCAGGTTTATCCCCGGCTGGTGGTAGACGCAGGTGTCGAAGAACACGTTGCGCATCAGATGGTCGACGAGGCGCGGCTTCTTCAGCATGTCGGCAAGGCCGCGATACCGCCCCCAGTGGTACGGCACCGCGCCGCCGCCGTGCGGGATGATGAAGCGCAGCGTCGGGAAGTCGGCGAACAGGTCGCCTTCGAGCAACTGCATGAAGGCGATCGTGTCGGCGGCGAGGTAATAGGCCCCCGTGGCGTGGAGCCCCGGATTGCACGACCCCGAGACGTGAACCATCGCCGGCACGTCGAGTTCGACCATCTTCTCGTAGAACGGGTACCAGCTGCGGTCGGTCAGCGGTGGCGACGCGAAGTGCCCGCCGCCGGGGTCGGGGTTGAGGTTGCACCCGACGAAGCCCATGCCGACACAACGCTCGAGCTCGGCGATGCTCGCCGACAGATCAGCCTGCGGCGACTGCGGTAGCTGGCACACGCCGATGAAGGTGTCGGGGTACAGCCCGACGACGCGCGCGATGAGGTCGTTCGCCGCGCGGCTCCACGCCAGGCTGACGCTGCCGTCGCCGACGTGCGGCGCCATCGCCGAGGCGCGCGGCGAGAAGATCGTCATGTCGGCGCCGCGCTCGCGCAGCAGCCGGAGCTGGTTGGCTTCGATCGACGCGCGCAGGTCGTCGTCGGAGATCATCGGGTAGTGCGGCGGCGCGGTGCCGGCCTTGAAGGCGGCGATCTGCGCCTGCCGCCACGCGTCGTGCGCCGGCGGCGCGGTAGTGAAATGGCCGTGGCAGTCGATGACGACGGTCATGCCGCGACGGCGGCGCGGCTGCGGTCGCCCGTGACGACGCGATACCGCGGAAGCGTCACGCCCGGATGCACGATGACGCACGGGCGCGCGTGGCGTCCGCCGTCAGCAGCGAGCGCCGGTGCCGCCTCACCGAAGCCGATCAGGGAACGCGCGAAGGCCATGCCGCGTCGTGCCCAACCCGCGCCGCCGCGCCCAATCGCTTTGTCGAACCGGGCATAGGAATATGCTAAGTGCAGTACATTTCTTCGGCCATCGCCGCCGCCAGTGCGACGAACGCGCGCTGGTCGGCCGTCGGCGTCCAGTCGCGCCGCGTCGTCAGCCCGATCGTCCGCACGATCTCGGTCGGCGTGTCGAGCGGCGCGAGCCACCCGGCGGCGATCTCGGCGGCCACCTGGTCGGGCGACAGCAGGGTGAGGAAATCGCTGTCGAGGAGCAGACCGCGGATCGTGATGACCGAGCCGCACTCGATCGGCACCGGCGGCGGCAGCAGCCCGGCGGCGGCGAACATCCGCTCCCACATCGTGCGCAGCGGCGTGTTCCGCGCCGGCACCACCCAGCCGTAGCCGGTCAGCGCGGCAAGGCCGGCGGCGGCACCGGCGAGCGGATGACCTGTGCGCGCGACGATCACCGGGCGGTCGTCGAACAGCGGCGTCTGGACGAGGTCGGGCTGGGGATCGCGCAGCGCGCCGATCAGCACGTCGAGCTCGCCGTCGCGCAGCGGCTCGACCAGTTCGGCGTGCGATCCTTCGGCGATGACGATCGCGGTGGCCGGGTTGGCGCGGTGGAACGCGGCGATAACGGCGGGCAACAGCCGCGCGCGCGGCAGCGGCATCGCCCCGACCGCCAGCCGGCCACCGGGCCGGCCGGCGAGCGCGGCAACCTCGGCCAGCCCGGCGTCGAGCTCGGTCAGCGCGAGCCGGAAGGTGCGAAGGGTGCGGCGGCCGGTCTCGGTCAGCGCCAGTCCGCGGCCGCGGCGGGTGACGAGGGGGCGGGCGATCGCCAGCGACAGGTCGCGCACGGCGCGGTGGAGCGAGGGCGCGGCGAGCCCGGTTGCGGTGCCCGCGGCGGCGTAGCTGCCGGCGCGCGCGACCGCGACGAAGGCCGCAAGCTGGGCCATCGTCACCCGCGGGCTGGCGATCAGCGTCAGCGCGGCGGCAGCGCGCGGTGCAAATAGTGCCGCCGCCGGGGTGGGGATCATACCCTTCGGCGTCCGCTCGAACAGCTGCATCCCGAGCTGCCGCTCGAGCCGGGCAAGGCCCTGCGTCACCGCCGGTTGGGTCAGGCTGACCGCGCTCGCCGCCGCGCCGACGCTGCCGAGGCGCACGATCGCGACCAGTGCGGCCAGGTGGCGGAGATTGAGATCAGTCGCGGTCATGGGCGGCGATTAGCACATTCTTATGCGGCCCACCCAGATCTGACTTGCTCCGGCACCCGGGACCGAGCAGCGACGGGGCCGGGAGGATACGCCATGCCCGGAACCGTCCGCCGCCACATCGACCGCGCCGACCCGGCGACGATCGCCGCCCTCGCCGCCGCCGGCGTCGCCACGGTCCACGAGGCACAAGGACGGTCGGGACTGCTCGGCAGCGCTATACGACCGATCTACCAGGGTGCTCGCGTTGCCGGTTCCGCGGTCACGATCAGCGCGCCACCGGGCGACAACTGGATGCTCCACGTCGCGATAGAGCTGCTGCAGCCGGGCGATATCCTCGTCCTCGCCCCGACCAGCCCTTGCGAGGACGGCTATTTCGGCGACCTGCTGGCAACCTCGGCCAAGGCTCGCGGTTGTGTCGGCCTGATCATCGACGCCGGTGTCCGCGATGTCCGCGACCTCACGGCGATGGGCTTTCCGGTCTGGTCCAAGGCGATCTCCGCTCAGGGTACGGTGAAGGCGACCCTGGGCTCGGTCAACGTCCCGATCGTCGCCGCCGGTGCGGCGATCATGCCCGGCGACATCGTCGTCGCCGACGACGACGGTGTCTGCGTTGTTCCCGCTGCCAGTGCCGCGCGGGTCGCCGCTGCGGCTCGGGCGCGCGAGGCCAACGAGGAAGCCAAGCGCCAGCGCCTTGCCGCGGGTGAGCTTGGCCTCGACCTCTACGACATGCGCGGCAAGCTGGCGGCCTTAGGCCTGAAATATGCCTGATGCCGCCGGCATCGCGGCGATGCTGATGCGCGGCGGGACGTCGAAGGGCCTGTATTTCCTTGCCCACGACCTGCCTGCCGATATCGCGGCGCGCGATGCCTTTCTGCTCCGCGCGATGGGCTCGCCCGACGCGCGGCAGATCGACGGCGTCGGTGGTGCCGATCCGCTGACGAGCAAGATCGCGGTGGTGTCACGTTCCGACCGGCCCGGAGCCGACGTCGACTATCTGTTCCTCCAGGTCTTTGTCGACACGGCAGTCGTCACCGACCGGCAGAACTGCGGCAACATCCTTGCCGGCGTCGGCCCCTTCGCCATCGAGCGTGGCCTGGTTCCTGCGGCGGAGGAGACGACGCGAGTGACGATTTTCATGGTCAACACGGGTCAAGTGGCGGTGGCCACGGTCCTAACGCCGGAAGGCCGCGTGGCCTATGCCGGAGACGCGCGGATCGACGGCGTGCCGAGGACAGCCGCGCCGGTGCCGCTCGAGTTCCGCGACACGGCGGGGTCGAGCTGTGGGGCGCTGCTGCCGACCGGCAATGCCGTTGACGTGATCGCCGGGGTCGCCTGCACGCTGATCGACAACGGAATGCCGTGTGTCGTCCTGGCGGCAGCCGACGTCGGCGCGAGCGGCTACGAAAGCCGGGAAGAGCTCGACGCGGCCGAGGGCGTCAAGTCCCGCATCGAGGCGATCCGCCTGGCTGCCGGGCCGCTGATGAAGCTTGGCGACGTGACTGACGCTTCAGTTCCCAAGATGATGCTGATCGCGCCCCCGCGCCACGGGGGAGCGGTGACGGTGCGGAGCTTCATTCCCAAGCGCGCCCATGCTTCGATCGGCGTCCTCGGCGCGGTCAGCGTGGCCACTGCCTGCCTGCTGCCGGGAACCCCAGCGGGCCGGGTCGCGGTGATCCCCGAGGGGAGCATCAAGACGCTCTCCGTCGAACATCCGAGCGGCGAGACGAGCGCCGTGCTGACGGTCGATGCCGACGGCGCGGTCGTTGCCGCCGCGATCCTACGGACGGCACGCAAGCTGATGGACGGGATGGTCTTCGTATGAGGGTGAAATCGTGGAGCGATGCGCCGTCGGCTCCGGCGTGGACGCCGCCCGCCGGCGCAGTCGACGCCCATGTCCACGTGTTCGGCCCGGAAGCCGCCTTTCCGTTCAGCGCCGCCGCCAAGTACCTGCCGCAGGACGCAACGCCGGAGATGCTATTCGCCCTGCGCGACCAACTCGGCTTTGCCCGCAGCGTCATCGTGCAGGCCAGCTGCCACGGCACCGACAACACCGCAACACTGGCCGGTATCGCCGGATCGAATGGTACCGCGCGCGGAGTGGCCGTCGTCGATCCCGCGATCCACGATAGCGATCTGGCGCGCCTGCACGCCGGCGGCATCCGCGGCGTGCGCTTCAATTTCCTCAAGCGCCTGGTCGATCACGCGCCGAAGGAGGCGTTTCTCGCGTTGGCGACGCGGATCGCACCGCTCGGCTGGCACACCGTCGTGTATTTCGAGGCCGAGCTCCTTGCGGAGCTGACGCCTTTTCTCGCTAGTCTCCCGACAGTTGTCGTCATCGATCACCTCGGCCGCCCGGAGATCGCGCAGGGGCCGCACGGGGCGGACATCACCGCGCTCGCCGCTTTGGCGGAAGCGCAGCCGCACGTCTGGCTGAAGGTCTCGGGCGCCGACCGCCTATCGCCGCAGGGGCCGCCATACGACGATTTTGCGGCGGTTGTCCGGCCGCTCGTCGAGCGCTTCGGTAACCGGGTCATCTGGGGCACCGACTGGCCGCACCCCAATATGGAGGCAAACATTCCTGACGACGGCATGCTGGTCGACCTGGTACCGCGGCTTGCGCCGACCGCAGCGCTACGGACGGCGCTCCTGGTCGATAACCCGCAGCGACTATACTGGTCCTAGCCCGTGCGAAGAGTGCCCGCTGCCCCGTTCCGCGAACGCCGCGAAATGACCGGCGAACTGCCGAGCCGGCCGCTCGGCGGCATCGGCCAGATTGTTCCCGCTATCGCTGAGGCGCTGCTCGGCAGGCGGACAAATAGAAGCTTATTCTGCTCCGCAGCGGTACGCGTGAGCGTCCGCAGCCGCGGCGCGTAGCCGCCGTCAAAGAGGCAGGCGAAGGAACGGCTTGAAACGCTTTTGCCGGCTCCAAAGCGGCGAGGCCGCTCTCCACGCTGCCTGCAGGCTGCGCCATAGGAACGAACGACGGCCTTCGACCTTACGCGCACGCTGATGAAATCGTGAAATGTGAGCACGAAGCAGACTCGCCTTTGCGCACGATATCCTGCGCCAGAACACTCCGGCTCATGGTGGCTGCTTTACACCCTCCTGAGAGTACGCGCAAAGCACTCCTGCGGCACAAAGGAGTAGACCAGCTCAAGGAGGGGTAAAAGACCAACGGGAATGCAATCAAGCGAAGGAAAACAAGGCGAAGCTACGCTCTCACCGCCGTTTGCCTCAGTCATTCCCACTCGATCGTGCCCGGCGGCTTCGACGTATAGTCGTAGACGACGCGGTTGATGCCGGCGACTTCGTTGACGATACGCGTGGCGACGCGGGACAGGAACGCGCTGTCGAACGGGTAGACGTCGGCGGTCATGCCGTCGACCGAGGTCACCGCGCGCAAGGCACAGACGAAGTCGTACGTCCGTCCGTCGCCCATGACGCCGACGGTGCGGACCGGCAGCAGCACGGCGAACGCCTGCCAGATCGCGTCGTACAGCCCGGCGGCGCGGATCTCGTCGAGGAAGACGGTGTCGGCGGCGCGCAGGATGGCGCATTTCTCGGCCGTCACCTCGCCGGGGATGCGGATGGCGAGCCCGGGGCCGGGGAACGGGTGGCGCGCGACGAAGGCGTCGGACAGGCCGAGCTCGCGGCCGAGCACGCGGACCTCGTCCTTGAACAGTTCGCGCAGCGGCTCGACCAGCGCGAGGTTCATCCGCTCGGGGAGGCCGCCGACATTGTGGTGGCTCTTGATCGTCGCCGACGGGCCGCCGGCGTAGCTGACGCTCTCGATCACGTCGGGGTAGAGCGTCCCTTGCGCGAGGAAGCGCGCGCCGTCGATCTTCTGCGCCTCGGCGTCGAACACGTCGATGAACGTCTTGCCGATGATCTTGCGCTTGGCCTCGGGGTCGCTGACCCCGGCGAGCGCCCCGAGGAAGCGGTCGGCGGCGTCGACGTGGATCAGCGGGATATGGTAATGTTCGCGGAACAGGTCGACGACCTGCGTCGCCTCACGTGCGCGGAGCAGGCCGGTGTCGACGAAGACGCACGTCAGCTGATCGCCGATGGCTTCGTGGATCAGGACCGCGGCGACCGACGAATCGACGCCGCCCGACAGCCCGCAGATGACCTTGCCGTCGCCGACCTGGGCGCGGATCGCGGCGACCTTGGCGGCGCGGAAGCCGGCCATGCTCCACGTCGGCGCGCAGCCGGCGACGCGGTGGACGAAGTTGGCGATCAGCCTGGCGCCGTCGGGGGTGTGGATGACCTCGGGGTGGAACTGGACGCCGTAGTGGCGGCGGGCGTCGTCGGCGATGGCCGCGAACGGCGCGCCTTCGCTCGTCGCGACGGTGCGGAAGCCGGGGGGGAGCGCGGTGATCTTGTCGCCGTGGCTCATCCACACCTGGTGGCGCTCGCCGGCGCGCCAGACGCCGTCGAACAGGCCGCAGCCATCGGTCACTTCGACGAAGGCGCGGCCGAACTCGCCGCCGTGCGACGCCTCGACGGTGCCGCCGAGCTGGGCGGCGATCGCCTGCTCGCCGTAGCAGATGCCGAACACCGGCACGTCGCCGGCGAAGAGCGCCTGCGGGGCGCGCGGGCCGTCGGCGTCGCATACAGACGCCGGGCCGCCCGACAGGATGACGCCTTTGGGCCGGATGCGGGTGAGCGCGGCGTCGGCCGACTGGAACGGGACGACCTCGCAATAGACGCCGGCCTCGCGGACGCGGCGGGCGATCAGCTGGGTGACCTGGCTGCCGAAATCGACGACGAGGATGGCTTCGGGGGGCGTGATGGGGTCCATGCACGCGGCTACTCGACCGGCTCCCGGCTGTCCAGACCGCGATAGCGCGCGGTGAATGCCGCGGCGAAGGCGGCGAGGCGCCGCGTCGGCGATCGCCGCGCGGAGGTCGGCCATCAGCGTCTGGTAGAACCAGATATTGTGCTCGGTCATCAGCATCGCGCCGAGGATCTCGTCGGAGCGGACGAGGTGGCTGAGGTAGGCGCGGCTCGCCTGCGCACAGACCGGGCACGGGCAGTCGGGGTCGAGCGGGGCGGGATCGTCGGCGAAACGCGCGTTGCGCAGGTTGAGCGGGCCTCCCTGAGTGAACGCCTGCCCCGTCCGTCCCGAGCGCGTCGGCAGGACGCAGTCGAACATGTCGACGCCGCGGACCACCGCGCCGACGATGTCGTCGGGCTTGCCGACCCCCATCAGGTAGCGCGGCGCGTCGGCCGGCAGCTGGCCAGCGGCGTAGTCGAGGACGCCGAACATCGCCGCCTGCCCCTCGCCGACCGCAAGGCCGCCGATCGCATAACCGTCGAAGCCGATTGTCCGCAGCGCCCTGGCCGAGTCGGCGCGCAGGCCCTCGTCGAGGCCGCCCTGCTGGATGCCGAAGATACTCGCGTTCGCCGCATGCTCGCCGCCGGCGTCGAACGCGGTACGGCTGCGCGCCGCCCAGCGCATCGAGCGGGCCATCGCCGCTTCGACCGCGTCGCGGGTCGCCGGCAGCGCGACGAGTTCGTCGAACGCCATGACGATGTCGCTGCCGAGCAGGCGCTGGATCTCGATCGAGCGTTCGGGGCTGACCGCGTGGCGCGATCCGTCGCGGTGCGAGGCGAAGGTGACGCCGTCCTCGGTCACCTTCGTCAACGCGCCGAGGCTCATCACCTGGTAGCCGCCGCTGTCGGTCAGGATCGGCTTGTCCCACCCCATGAAGGCGTGGAGCCCGCCCAATCGCGCGATCCGCTCGGCGGTCGGGCGGAGCATCAGGTGATAGGTGTTGCCGAGGAGGATGTCGGCGCCCGACGCCGCGACCTCGCGGGGGCGCATCGCCTTGACCGTCGCCGCCGTGCCGACCGGCATGAAGGCGGGGGTGCGGATCGTCCCGCGGCGCAAGTGCAGCGTGCCCGTGCGCGCGGCGCCGTCGGTCGCGGCGACGGTGAAGGCGAAGCGGGGCGGCATCGGCGCGACCTAGCCGAGGCGCGCGCCGAGGTCACGCGTCGCAGGTCGTGCGCGCGATCGCGCGCGGGTCGGTACAGGTCGTGCGCGCGATCGCGCGCGGATCGACGCGCGAAGCCCGCACGGCGGACCCGCGCGGCCCGGCGGTGAGGCCAGGCGCGCGCGACCCCGCCGCGCGGGTGACGCGGCGGCCCGTCGCGCCCCCGCGAAAACGGGAGCGGTCGGGGCGATCGGGTCCCCTGCCGCCGCCGGAGCCTCGAGGAGAGCGAGGGAACCGGCGGAACAAGGTCAGGCGTGTCACGGCAGGCATGGAGGGTTTGCGGAAACGGCGGTCTCTTATTCCGCCTGACGCCGATACGCGATCGTGTGCGCCGATTCGGGGCGATCAACTCGGGTCCTATCCTTTGCGCGTCGTATCTGTTTCCCTCGGAGAACTTGAAGAGCTCCATGCCCGGTCGTGACGGCCCGGCCCCCCTCAAGTCAGGGCCGGTCCAGGCTGGGGTGGCGTCTTTCCTCCGCCACCGGCCATGACCGCGTGCTACTCGCCCGACCCGCGATTGTCAAGGAAAAAAGCGCGATTCCTACAGCGATTACAACAACTTGTAGGTTTCTGGCGGTACCAAGCCACGGGCCGGGCAGGGCTTTCGGGACGTTGCCGTGCCCGGGGTGCGCGAGCGCCATCTGTTCATCGCCGCGTCCGTCCCGTACCACGCAGCCATGTCGCCGTTCGCGCTGCCCAACTTCCGCGCCTTCTTCGCCGCGCGGCTGGCGGCGAACGTCGCCAGCGCGATGCTCGTCGTCGTCCTCGGCTGGCAGGTCTACGACCTCGCGCGGGCGACGATGTCGACGCGCGACGCGGCGTTCCTGCTCGGCATGATCGGGCTGGCCGAGTTCGTCCCGCTGTTCGCGCTGTCGCTCGTCGCCGGCACCGTCGCCGACCGCCTCGACCGGCGGTGGGTCGCGCGCGTCGCCAACAGCCTGACGGTCGGCTGCGCGGGGTTCCTCGGCCTGCTGGCGCTGAGCGGCGGCATGAACCTGACGGCGCTGTTCGCGGTCGCGGTCGTCATCGGCGTCGCCCGCGCCTTCGCCGGCCCGGCGATCTCGGCGCTCGCGCCGAACCTCGTCCCGCGCGAGATCCTGCCCAAGGCGATCGCGTGGAACTCGATCAGCTGGCAGGCGGGGTCGGTCGTCGGTCCGCCGCTCGGGGCGCTGCTCTACCGCGTGTCGCCGGCGACGTCGTACCTGACGTCGGCCGCGCTGTTCGCGCTCGCCGTCGCGTGCCTGTTTCTTGTTTCCGAAGTGCCGCGGCCGCCGCGGTCGACGCTGAGCCCGTGGCGCGCGACGGTCGAGGGCCTGCGCTTCGTCCGCCACAATCCCGTCGTCCTCGGCGCGATCAGCCTCGACCTGTTCGCGGTCCTGTTCGGCGGGGCGACGGCGATGCTGCCGGTCTATGCGCGCGACGTCCTCCACGTCGGCGTCGCCGGGCTCGGCCCGCTGCGCGCCGCCCCCGCGGTCGGCGCGGCGCTGACCGCGCTCGTCCTCACCCGGCTGCCGATTTCGCGCCACGTCGGGATCAAGATGTTCGCCTGCGTCGGGCTGTTCGGCATCGCGACGGTCGTGTTCGGCGTGTCGACGTGGCTGCCGCTGTCGCTGGCATGCCTCGCGGTGCTCGGCGCCGCCGACATGGTGTCGGTGTATATCCGCTCGTCGCTCGAACAGCTCTACACCCCCGACGAGATGCGCGGACGCGTCTCGGCCGTCGCGGGCGTGTTCGTCTCGGCGTCGAACGAGCTCGGCGAGTTCGAGAGCGGGGTCACCGCGGCGTGGCTCGGCCCGGTCGCGGCGGTCGTCGCCGGCGGCATCGGCGCGGTCGTCGTCACCGTGCTGTGGGCGTGGTGGTTCCCGACGCTGCGCCGCGCCGACCGCTTCGTCGCCCCCGACGCCGGCTCGCCCGCGGCGCAGCAAGCGGCTATAACCATCGAGCAGCAGGAGACCCGTGCATGAAGGCCGATTCGATCCTCGCCACCATCGGCAACACGCCGCACATCCGCGTCAGCCGCCTGTTCCCCGACCACGAGGTGTGGATCAAGTCGGAGCGGTCGAACCCCGGCGGGTCGATCAAGGACCGCATCGCGCTGGCGATGATCGAGGCGGCCGAGGCCGACGGCTCGCTGCAGCCCGGCGGCACGATCGTCGAGCCGACGAGCGGCAATACCGGCATCGGCCTCGCGCTCGTCGGCGCGATCAAGGGCTACAAGGTCATCCTCGTCATGCCCGATTCGATGTCGATCGAGCGGCGGCGGCTGATGCTTGCGTACGGCGCGACCTTCGCGCTGACGCCGCGCGCCGAGGGGGTCAAGGGCGCGATCGAGAAGGCGCACGCGATCGTCGCCGCGACGCCGAACAGCTGGATGCCGCAGCAGTTCGAGAACCCGGCCAACGTCGCCGTCCACGTCCACACGACCGCGCGCGAGATCCTTGAGGACTTCGACGACACGCCGATCGACGCGCTGATCACCGGCGTCGGCACCGGCGGCCACATCACCGGCGTCGCCGAGGCGTTGAAGCCGATCTGGCCGAAGATGAAGGTGTTCGCCGTCGAGCCGACGCTGTCGCCGGTGATCTCGGGCGGGCAGCCGGGGCCGCACGCGATCCAGGGCATCGGCGCGGGGTTCATCCCGGCCAACCTCCACACCCAGGCGCTCGACGGCGTCGTCCAGGTCGACCCCGCCGACGCCAAGGCGTGGGCGCTGCGGGCGGCCCGCGAGGAGGGGATGCTCGTCGGCATCTCGAGCGGTGCGACGCTGTGCGCGATCTCGCAGAAGCTGCCCGACCTTGCGCCCGGCGCGCGGGTGCTCGGCTTCAACTACGACACCGGCGAGCGCTATCTGTCGGTGCCCGAGTTCCTGCCGACCGAGTGACGCCTCACCCGTGGAGGGTGACCAGCACGATCTCGGGCGGGACGCCGAGCCGTAGCGGCAATCCCGTCGTGCCGATGCCCGACGACACGATCAGCCGGCGTCCGCCCGCGACGAACAGCCCGCGCCGATGGGCGCGGCCGAAGCGCGACGCGATCCATGGCACGGGGAGAGCGCCGAGCGCGATCTGCCCGCCGTGGGTGTGACCGGCGAGCGTCAGCGCCACCGACGCCGGGACCTGCGGAAAGCTGTCGGCTTCGTGCATCAGCATGATGACCGGCTTGCCCGGCGGGATGCCGGCGAGGGCGGCGGCGACGTCGGGCCGGCCGGCGGTCAGGTCGTCGAGGCCGGCGACGATCAGCGGCCCGGCGTCGGCCCAGCCGTTCTGCAGATAGGTCAGCCGGTAGCGCGGCAGGACGACCGGCGACCAATAGCGATTGTCGTGGTTGCCGCGCACGGCGAACGTGCCGAGGCGCGACCGCAGCGCGGCGAACGGCCGGACGACGTCGTCGAGGTTGCCGGTCTCGTGGACGCCGATCTTCTCGCCCTGGTAATCGCCGGTCAGGACGATCAGGTCGGGCCGGAGCGCGTTGACCTGCGCGACGACGGCACGGAGCCGGGCGAGCGGCATGTCGGGCAGCCCCGCGTGGGTGTCGCTGACCTGGACGATCCGCACCGGCGGCTGCCCGGCGGGCCAACCGGGCACCGCAACATCGTAGCGGACGACGACGGGCACGCGGGTCGCCTCGCGGTAGCCGGCGGCCGCGAGCAGGGCGAGGACGCCGGCGACGACCGCGATCGCCGCCGGTACGCGCCGCATGCGATCAGGCCCTGGACCGGCGCGGGCGCGCAGCGCTCACGCCGCCAGCTTCGCCGCCGCGCGCCCGTAGAAGGTTTCGCCCTTCGCCGCCATGTCGCGGAGCAGCGGCGGCGGGGCGAAGCGCTCGCCGTGGCGCTGGGTCAGGCCGTCGAGGATGGCGACGACATTGGCGAGGCCGAGCGTGTCCATGTGGCTGAACGGCCCGCCGGTGAACGGCGCGAAGCCCCAGCCGAAGATCGCGCCGAGGTCGCCGTCCTCGGGCGTTTCGAGCACCCCTTCGGCGAAGCACCGCGCGCACTCGACCATCTGGCGGTAGAGCAGCCGCTCGCGGATCGCTTCGGGCGTCGCGTCGGATGGCTCGCCCGTTTCGGCGACGGTGACCGACAGCTCGGGCCACAGATACTTCTTCGCGCCGCCCTCGGGGTAGACGTAGAAGCCCTTGCCGTTCTTGCGGCCGAGGCGGCCAAGCTCGTTCATCGTCGCGATGACGCCTTCGCTCGGGCTCGGCTTGTACGCATCGCCGAGGTCGGCCTTGGTCTGCTTGGCCACCTTGAGCGACAGGTCGAGCCCGACCTCGTCGTTGACCGCGAGCGGGCCGACCGGCATCCCCATGTGCTTGCCGATGTTCTCGATCAGCGCCGGAGCGACGCCCTCGCTGAGCAGCGCCAGCCCCTCCTGGACGTAGGTGCCGAAGCAGCGCGAGGTGTAGAAGCCGCGCGAATCGTTGACGACGATCGGCGTCTTGCGGATCGCGGCGACGAAATCGAGCGCCTTGGCGATCGCTTCCGGCCCCGTCTCCTTGCCGACGATGATCTCGACGAGCGGCATCTTCTCGACGGGCGAGAAGAAGTGGATGCCGATGAAGTTCGCCGGCTTCGACCACGCGCTCGCGAGCCCGGTGATCGGCAGCGTCGAGGTGTTCGACCCGAAGATCGTGTCGGCACCGACGACGGCTTCGACCTTCTTCGTCACCTCGGCCTTGATGCCGCGATCCTCGAACACCGCCTCGATGATGAGGTCGCATCCCGCGAGGTCGGCGTAGTCGGTCGTCGGATGGATGCGCGCGAGCAGCGTTTCCATCTTCGCCGGATCGGTCCGCTTCTTCGCCAGCCGCTCGGCGGTGTACGCCTTGCCCTTCTCGGCGGCGGCCAAGTCGCGGTCGAGCAGCACGACCTCGATCCCCGCCTGCGCCGCGACCATCGC
Organism: uncultured Alphaproteobacteria bacterium; assembly: GCA_963790285.1. GTDB lineage: Bacteria > Pseudomonadota > Alphaproteobacteria > Sphingomonadales > Sphingomonadaceae > Polymorphobacter_B. Next base: position 563,127 of record CAWBNV010000002.1, on the reverse strand, counting down.
CACGCCCGCGCCCATAAGCCCCGCCCCGAGCATCGCGATCTTCTTCGGCGGCATCGGCGCGACGTTCTTCGGCCGCCGCGCGCCCTTTTCGGCCGCCTGCTTCGACACGAACAGCGAGCGGATCATGTTGCCCGCCTGCGGATCGGCGACGACCTTGGCCAAGTACTTCGATTCGACGCGCAGCGCGGTGTCGATCGGCAGCTGCGGTCCCCTCGTAGACCGCCGACAGCATCGCGATCGGCGCGTTCATATTGTGATTGGTCGCCTTCGCCGTCATCGCCGTGCCGGCCATGAAGGTCTGGGCGAAGCCGGGGTTCATCGCGCCGACGCCGCCGGGGAACTTGAACCCCTTCTCGTCCCACGGCGCGACCGCCTTCGGGTTGGCCAGCGCCCACGCCTTGGCGCGGGCGACGACCTCGCCGGCGGGGGCGAGTTCGTTCACCACCTTGAAGCCGAGCGCCTCCTGCGGCGACATGCTCTTGCCCTGCGTCAGGTACATCAGCGCCGGCTGGACGCCCATCAGGCGCGGCAGGCGCTGCGTGCCGCCGGCGCCGGGGAACAGGCCGACGAGGACCTCGGGCAGGCCGAGCGCGATCTTCGGATTGTCGCTGCACACGCGGTAATGGCACGCGAGCGCCAGCTCGAGCCCGCCGCCGAGTGCCAGCCCGTTGATCGCCGCGGCGACCGGCTTGCCGCACGTTTCGAGGTCGCGGAACAGCCTGTTGAGGCGGTAGACGTTGTCGAACAGCGCCGCCATCTTCGACTTGGCCTCGCCGCCCGCGCCCGAGCCTCCGCCGCCGACGAGCCCGCCCATCCCCTTGAGGTCGGCCCCGGCCATGAAGCCCGACGCCTTGCCGCTGGTGACGACGACGCCCTTGATCGCTGGCGTCGGACTTGATCGTCTCGATCGCGGCGGCGAGGTCGGTGGTGAAGTCGGCGTTGATGACGTTCATCGACTGCCCCGGCAGGTCGATCGTCAGCGTCAGGATGCCGTCGGCGTCGAGGTCGTGGTGGAGGGTGGTCATATGATCGTCCCCAAAAATCTTTGCCATCCCGGCGCAGGCCGGGACCCATCACCTCGAACATTTGTGGTGATGGGTCCCGGCCTGCGCCGGAATGACATTCTCGTTGTTAAATCCGCTCGATCACCGTCGCGGTGCCCATGCCGGCGCCGACGCACAGCGTGACCAGCGCGGTCGACTTGCCGGTCCGTTCGAGCTCGTCGAGGACCGTGCCGAGGATCATCGCCCCGGTCGCGCCGAGCGGGTGGCCCATCGCGATCGCGCCGCCGTTGACGTTGATCCTGTCGTGATCGATGCCCAGCGCCTGCATGTAGCGCAGGACGACGCTGGCGAACGCCTCGTTCAGCTCGAACAGGTCGATGTCGGCCACCGTCATGCCGAGTCGCTTGAGCAGCTTCTCGGTCACCGGCGTCGGGCCGGTCAGCATGATCGCCGGCTCGCTGCCGATCGACGCCATGCCGAGGATGCGCGCACGCGGCTTGATGCCGTACTTCGCCCCCATGTCGCGGTTGCCGATCAGGACCGCCGCTGCGCCGTCGACGATGCCGCTCGAATTGCCGCCGGTGTGGACGTGGTGGATGCGCTCGACCTCGGGGTATTTCTGCAGCGCGATCGCGTCGAAGCCGGGCATGCCCTCGCCGATCGCCTCGAACGCGGCGTTGAGGCCGCCCAATGACTGCATGTCGGTCGACGGGCGCATGTGCTCGTCGTGGTCGAGGACGACCTCGCCGATGACGTCGCGGACGCCGATCACCGAGTTCTTGAAGCGGCTTTCGCTCCACGCGCGGGCGGCGCGCTTCTGGCTTTCCATCGCATAGGCGTCGACGTCGGCGCGGCTGAAGCCGTACTTGGTCGCGATCAGGTCGGCGCCGATGCCCTGCGGCATGAAATAGGTCTTGTACGCGACCGCCGGGTCCATCGGCCACGCGCCGCCGTCGGCCCCCATCGGCACGCGGCTCATGCTCTCGACGCCGCCGCCGATGGCGAACATCGCCTCGCCGCTGATGACCTTGGCGGCGGCCATGTTGACCGCTTCCAAGCCGCTCGCGCAGAAGCGGTTGATCTGGACGCCCGCCGTCGTCTCGGCATAGTCGGCGTTGAGGACCGCGGTGCGGGCGATGTCGCTGCCCTGCTCGCCGACCGGCGCGACGCAGCCCAGCACGACATCGTCGACGTCGGCGGTGTCGATGCCCGTGCGGTCGCGGACCGCCTGCAGCACCTGCGTCGCGAGCTGGACCGGCGTGATCTCGTGGAGCTTGCCGTCCTTCTTGCCCTTGCCGCGCGGGGTGCGGACCGCGTCGTAGATCAGCGCTTCGGCCATGGTCGTCTCCCAAGGATAATCAGAATGCTTCCGCCGGCAGCGCCATCAGCGCCGCCGCCCCGGCCTCGAGCTTGCGCCGCAGCGCGCCGCAATCGGGGAAGAAGCGTTCGGCGAAGTAGCGCGCGGTGATCAGCTTGTGCTCGCAGAAGGCGGCGTCGCTCGCGCCGGCGTCGAGCGCGGCGTGGGCGGCCTTCGCCATGATCAGCCACATCTGGCCGAGCGCGACGATGCCCATCAGGTGGAGGTAGGCGACCGCCGCCGCGCCGGCGTTGTCGGGATTGGCGAGGCCGTTCTGCATCAGCCACATCGTCGCCGCCTGCAGTTCGCCGGTGGCCTTTTCGAGCCCGCTCGACAGCTTCGTCAGCCGCTCGTCGCCGCGCGCGTCCGCGATCGTCTGCGCCGAGCAGCGCGAGATACGCCCGCAGCGCCCGCCCGCCGTTCATCCCCAGCTTGCGCCCGACGAGGTCCATCGCCTGGATGCCGTTGGTGCCCTCGTAGATCTGCGCGATCCGCGCGTCGCGGACGAACTGCTCCATGCCCCATTCGGCGATATAGCCGTGGCCGCCATAGACCTGCTGCGCCGCGGTCGCGACGTCGTAACCCTTGTCGGTGCAATAGCCCTTGATGACCGGCGTCAGCAGCCCGATCAGGTCGTCGGCGGTCTGCCGCTCCTCGGCCGTCGCCGCCTTGTGGGCGAGGTCGACCTGGAGCGCCCCCCACAGGATCAGCGCGCGCGCGCCCTCGTTGAACGCGCGGCCGTCCATCAGCATCCGGCGCACGTCGGCGTGGACGATGATCGGGTCGGCCCTGCTCGCCGGCTGCGGGATCGGCGCGGCGTTGGCGACGATTCCGAGCGCCTTCCCCTGCACCCGGTCGCGCGCATAGATCGCGGCGTTCTGGTACGCGACCTCGCCCTGCGCGAGGCCCTGCACCCCGACGCCCAAGCGCGCCGCGTTCATCATGATGAACATCGCGCGCAGGCCCTTGTTCTCCTCGCCGATCAGGTGCCCGACCGCGCCGTCGTAGTTCATCACGCACGTCGCGTTGGCGTGAATGCCCATCTTGTGCTCGATCGAGCCGCACGCGACGGCGTTGCGTGGCCCGAGGCTGCCGTCGTCGTTCACGAGGAACTTGGGCACGATGAACAGGCTGATGCCCTTGACCCCCTCGGGCGCGCCGGCGGTGCGGGCGAGGACGAGGTGGATGATGTTGTCGCTGAGGTCGTGCTCGCCCGCCGAGATGAAGATCTTGGTGCCGGTGACGCGGTAGGTGCCGTCGGCCTGCGGTTCGGCGCGGGTGCGGATCAGGCCGAGGTCGGTGCCGCACTGCGGCTCGGTCAGGTTCATCGTGCCGGTCCAGCGGCCCTCGACCATCTTCGGCAGGTACGCCGCCTTCTGCGCGTCCGATCCGACCGCGCGGATCGCCGCCTGCGCGCCCTCGTTCAGCCCCGGGTACATCGAGAAGGCCATGTTGGCGCTCGACAGATATTCGGCGACCGCAGTGGCGACGACGTGCGGCAGCCCCTGCCCGCCATGCTCGGGATCGGCGGCGAGCGTGCCCCAGCCGGCCTCGACGAACTGATCGTACGCCGCCTTGAACCCGGCCGGGGTCGTGACGCTGCCGTCGGCGTGGCGCGTGCAGCCCTGGCTGTCGCCGGGCAGGTTGAGCGGGGCGAGGACGGTCTCGCAGAAGCGCGCCGCCTCGCCGAGGATCGCGCCGACGGTGTCGGGCGATGCGTCGGCGAAGCCCGGCAGGTTGGCGTAGTTCGCGAGACCGACGACATGGTCGAGGACGAAGCGCGTGTCGGCGACGGGGGCGCGGTAGGCGGGCATCAGTGGCTCCGCTCGCCCGGCTCACTGGCGAGCTCGCCCTCGACGACCGCGCAGAACGCCTCGAGCTCGGCGATCGTCGCGTCGATGTCGGCACGCTGTTCGGCGAGCAGCGCGATCCGGTTACGGCATTTGTCGAGCGTCACGCGCCGCTGCGTCGCGCGCCCGTCGCCGAGGTCGTAGAGGTCGATCATCTCGCGGATCTCGGCGAGGCGGAAGCCGACGTTCTTGGCGCGCAGGATCCACGCCAGCCGCGCCCGGTCACGCCGCGAATAGACGCGGTTCTGCCCGGCGCGCTCGGGGGCGATCAGCCCGTGGTCCTCGTAGAAGCGGATCGCCCTCGGCGTGACGTTGAACGCCGCCGCGAGGTCGCTGATGGTGAACGTCTCCGCGCCGCCCGGCGGCGGCGCGGCGACATGGGCAAAGGCATCGATCATCGGCTTGCGCTTAGTTGACGCGCGCGTCAGCGACAAGGTCGATGTCGCGCGGTCCCTAGCGCCCGATGCTGGTATAGGCGAAGCCGCGCCGCGCCATCTCGTCGGGGCGATAGACGTTGCGCAGGTCGACGACGACCGGCGCGGCCATCGCGGCGGCGACGCGGTCCATGTCGAGCCCGCGGAACGCCTCCCACTCGGTCATCAGGACGGTGACGTCGGCCCCGGCGACGCAGGCATAGGCGTCGGCCGCATAGTCGACGTCGCTGAGCACGAGCTTGGCCTGCTCGACGCCCTCGGGATCGAACGCGCGGACGCGCGCGCCGCCGTCCTGGAGCGCCTGGACGACGGCGATCGCCGGCGAATCGCGCATGTCGTCGGTGTTCGGCTTGAACGTCAGGCCGAGGATCGCGATCGTCTTGTCGCGCACCGATCCGCCCGCGGCGGCGACGACGCGCTTGGCCATCGCCCGCTTGCGCTGGTCGTTGACCGCGACGACCGTCTCGACGATCCGCACCGGCGCGTCGAAATCCTGCGCCGTCTTGATCAGGGCCAGCGTATCCTTGGGGAAGCACGACCCGCCATAGCCGGGGCCGGCGTGGAGGAACTTCGCGCCGATCCGGTTGTCGCTGCCGATGCCGCGCGCGACGTCCTGGACGTTCGCCCCGACCGCCTCGCACAGGTCGGCGATCTCGTTGATGAAGGTGATCTTCGTCGCGAGGAAGGCGTTGGCGGCGTACTTGATCAGCTCGGCGGTGCGCCGGGCGGTGAACATCAGCGGCGACGAGTTGATGAACAGCGGGCGGTAGATCTCGCCCATCACCTCGCGTGCGTGCGGATCCTCGGTGCCGACGACGATGCGGTCGGGGAACTTGAAGTCGCGGATCGCCGCGCCCTCGCGCAGGAACTCGGGGTTCGACACGACGGCGAAGGTCGCGTCGGGGTTCGCCTCGCGCATGATGCGCTCGACCTCGTCGCCCGTGCCGACCGGCACCGTCGACTTGGTCACGACGATCGTCACGCCGGTGCACGCCAGCGCGACGTCGCGCGCGGCGGCATAGACGTAGCTGAGGTCGGCGTGGCCGTCGCCCCGCCGCGACGGCGTGCCGACCGCGATGAACACCGCATCGGCGTCGGCGACACCGGCGGCAAGGTCGGTGGTGAAGGTCAGCCGCCCGGCGCGCGCATTGTTGTTGACGAGATCGGCGAGCCCCGGCTCGTAGATCGGCATGATGCCGTCCTTCAGCCGCGCGACCTTGCCGGCGTCGAGGTCGACGCAGACGACGTCATGGCCGAAATCGGCGAAGCACGCCCCCGAGACGAGGCCGACATAGCCCGATCCGATCATCGTGATACGCATGGTGGGCGAAGTCTCCGAAACGAATTGCGGCGCTGCGGTAGCAGCGGCACGGCGCATTGCAAAGGTGCAGGGGCGTGGACGCGGACGATGGACTTCGCGCGCGCCGCACGGCAGAGATTCGCGCGGGGCGCGTGGACGAGCGGGAGAGGCAGATGCGCCGGATGAAGATAGCCGTGCTGGCAGCGATGCTGGGGTGTGCGATGGGATCGGGCGCGGACGGCACCGCGGCGCAGGCCGTGCCGCCGCCGGCCGCCGACGCGCCGCCGCCGATGCCGCCGGCCGACACCTATGCCGAGAAGGACGTCATCGCCGCCGCCGAGGGCGCGTTCGGCAAGGGCGCGCAGGGTGCCGCCAAGCTCGTCGAAAAGGCGTTCCGCGACCTCGGCCGGCCGAACGCGTACATCGTCGGGCGCGAGGCGTCGGGCGCGTTCGTCGTCGGCGTCCGCTACGGCTCGGGGACGCTCTATTCGAAGGTCGAGGGCGAGATGCCGGTGTACTGGACCGGGCCGTCGATCGGCTTCGACGCCGGCGGCGACGGCAGCCGCGTCTTCACGCTCGTCTACCACCTCGACGACACCGCCGACCTGTTCCACCGCTTCCCCGGCGGCGAGGGCAAGGCCTATCTCGTCGGCGGCTTCACCGCGAACTACCAGCAGCACGGGCGCGTCATCCTCGTGCCGATCAAGCTCGGCGTCGGCCTGCGCCTCGGGGTCAACGGCGGCTGGGTCCACTACACGCGCAAGAGCCGCTGGGTGCCGCTCTGACCCGGCCAAGTGTCGGCAGGCTTTACAGTTCGCGGGTGGGCAGTGCGGCCAAGCCCTTAACTATGCAGGGGAAGCCTCTCTGGCATAAAACTTGCAGTGCTGGGCTTCGACGTGTCTTATCGAGGTCGATCATGATCAAGCTGTTCGCTGCCGGTGCCCTGCTCGCTGCGGTCGCCGCGCCGGCCCTCGCCGCCACCCAGGTCTACGACGCCTCGGCCGCCGCGGTCGGCAACCAGGCGTGGGGCGGCACGCTGGGCCTCGACTTCGACGTCAACACGACCGTCCATGTCACCGGCCTCGGCAGCTTCGATTCGGGCCGCGACGGCATCACGAACGACATCTTCGTCGGGATCTTCAACGCGACGACCGGCACGCTGGTCGCACCCGCGGTCAACCTTAACGGCACGGCGAACACCGGCGGCGCGTACGATACGATCGCGATCACGCCGATCACGCTCACCGCCGGCCACTACCAGCTCGCCGCGTGGGGCTATAACCTTGGCGCCGACATGAACTACAACAATAGCGGCCCCGGCGGCCCGGTGACGTTCAACTCGCTCGGCGGCGCGCTGACCGCGATCGGCAGCCATTACAGCGATTATGGTGCTCCCGGCGCCTTTGCGACGAACCCCGACAACGGGGCGACGCGCTACGGCGCCGGCACGCTGATCGCCTACGTCCCCGAGCCGGCGGCGTGGGCGATGATGGTCGTCGGCTTCGGCCTGGTCGGCGCGAGCGCCCGCCGGCGGACCGCCGTCGCCGCATAACTGCGGCGTGACCCTCGCGCGGATCTGATGCGAGGGGACGCGGCGCGCTTGCCGCGCGCGGCGCCGGTCCCCACCTGTAGCCGATGCCGACCGCCCGCCTGACCGACCGCGCCGTCGTTACCGTCGGGGGCCCCGACGCGCGCGGCTATCTGCAGGACCTCGTCACCAACGACGTCGCGCGGCTGACGCCGGCGACACCGCTATGGGCCGGGCTCCTGTCGGCGCAGGGCAAGCCGCTGTTCGACATGACGCTGTTCGACGGCGGCGACGGCACGGTCGACCTCGACGTGCTGGCGAGCACCGCCGACGCGCTGGTGCGGCGGCTGACGATGTTCCGCCTGCGCCGCGCGGTGACGATCGCCGTCGACCCCGATCGCCACGTCTTCGCCGCGTGGGCGACGCCGGTCGCCGACCTGCCCGCCGACGCGCAACTCGCCGCGCTCGGCCAGCGGTGGATCGCCGCCACCGCCGCGACCGACGCGACGCTCGCCGACTATGCGCGCCACCGCCGCGCGTGCGGGGTGCCCGATTCCGCCGACCTGCTGCTCGATCGGATGCTGTGGCTCGAGGCGAACGCGGTCGAGCTGAACGGCGTCAGCTTCACCAAGGGCTGCTACGTCGGGCAGGAGAACACCGCCCGGATGCACCACCGCGACAAGCTGCGCCGCCGCCTGCTGCCGGTGACCGTCGCCGGCGCGCCGGCCGACACGACGATCACCGCCGACGGCGTCGCGGTCGGCGAGCTGCGCAGCCATGCCGACGGGCGCGGCTTCGCCTATCTCAAGGTCGACGCGGCCGGCGCGGCGCTCCGCGCGGGCGACGCCGCGGTCGCCGTCGACTGGCCCGCGTGGCTGCCGCGCGACTGATCCGCGCGCGCCGGGCCGGACGGTCACTGCCGGGCGCGCGCGTCCGGCCGGACGTTCATTGCCGGGCAACGCGGCGGACCGTTAAGAGCGGGCGGTAAGCCGCGTCCCCTCCCCCCGCCGCAACCGTTGGTCGTCCTATGCCTGCCCATGCTCCCGCCCCTGCCGGCATCGCGACCTTGTCGGGTGACCTGCTCCATGCGCCTGCCCAGCTGCGCCACCTGACGCTGGGTACCCTCGCGTGGCTCCAGACCGACAGCGTCGCGGCGATGATCGGGGCGGCGAGCGCGGTCGTGCTGACGCTCGTCCTCGTCGGCATCCGCTGGGGCATCTGCCGCCTGCTCGGTACCGGGCGCGACATCACGACGTGGCAGGGCTTCGTCGGGCGGATGGTCAAGCAGACGCGGACCTTCTTCATCGTCGCGCTGTCGGCGCACATCGCCGCGCGGATCGCCGCTCCGCCGGGGGCGCTGCTCAGCTTCATCAAGCTGATCTTCACGATCGCCGCGGCGATCCAGGGCGCGGTGTGGGTGCGCGAGTTCATCCTCGCGCTCGTCGACCGCCGCGCCGCGATCGCCGAGGACAAGGCGGCGCTGGCGAGCGCATCGAACATCATCCGCGTCCTCGTCAACGTCGTCGTGTGGAGCCTCGCGTTCATCCTCGTCCTCGACAATCTCGGGGTGAACGTCACCGCGCTGGTCGCCGGGCTCGGCGTCGGCGGCATCGCGATCGGCCTCGCCGCGCAGGGCATCTTCGCCGACCTGTTCGCCGCGCTGGCGATCCTGTTCGACCGCCCGTTCCGCGTCGGCGACGCCATTCGCTGGGGGCAGGTGACCGGCACCGTCGAGGCGATCGGGCTGAAGACGGTCCGCATTCGCTCGCTGACCGGCGAGCAGGTCATCGTCGGCAACACCAAGCTGCTCGGCGACCAGATCTCCAACCTCGCGCGTATTCACGAACGGCAGGTGGTGATGGTCGTCGGGGTCACCTACCAGACCGCGCCCGACCTGCTCGAGCGCATCCCGCGCGAGATCGCCGCCATCGCCGGCCGCATCCCCGGCGTGCGGTTCGACCGCGCGCACTTCGTCCGCTTCGCCGACTCGAGTCTCGACTTCGAGATCGTCTTCTTCTCCGCCGGCCAGGCGTTCGCCGCGATGATGGACGCCCGCCACGCGGTCGGCCTCGCCATCCTGCGGCGGTTCGGCGAACTCGGCATCGATTTCGCCTATCCGACGCAGGTGGCGATGATCGCGCGCGCCGACGGCCGCGTCATCGATCCGCCGATGGCGCCATCCAGCCCGGCGCAAGGCACGACCGGCTGAGCCGTAACCGCGATGGGGCGAAGGTCGCCTACGCAGCTCGCGTGCAAGATCACTTGACATTTTGTATTAACGAATCGTAAACAGGCAACCTGTTTGTAGCCAGAGTGTTTACCAACGATCAAGGTTCGAGTGGCGGTGACACGCGTGGCGGCTGGGTATGGCATCGTTGAGTACGGTCGGGCGTACCGGGTGCCGGGGGGCATTGCGGCGGTGTGCGGGGAAGGAAAGCTGCCGTGATCAGTGAAGTTCTGCCCTTCGCGCCGGGCACGATCCGGGCGGCGACGAAGCCGCTGCAGGTGTGGCGTGTCCCGCCTGCCTTCGCCGCGACGACGCACGCCCGCGACGCCGTTCCCGCCGACGTGCTCGCTGCGTGGCTCGCCTTCCTGCCGCCGAGCGACGGGCCGTGCCCGGTGCTCCAGGCCCCGGGGTCGCTCGCCGTGGCGGCGGCGCTCGAGCAGGCGACGGTCGAGGTCGTCGTCGTTCGCGACGCGCGCGGCACGATCGTCGGCATCCAGCCGATCCGCCGCGGGACGCTGAGCGTCGACTTCAACTCGCGCTCGCGGCACTTCTTCAAGGTCGGCTTCGGCGGCGTGTCGCTGATCGGCAGCGAGCCGCTCGTCGCCGATCCTGCGGACAAGCCGGCGGTGCTGCGCGCCGTGCTCGACCACCTCGGCTCGGCCCGCGCGATCGAACTCCACGAGGCGGCGGCGGCCGGGCCCCTCGCCGACGTCGTCGCCGCCTTCGCCGGTCGCGACCGCACGGTCTTCGCCGCCGGCTTCAAGGGCCAGTGGACCCACGCGGCGGTGCCCGCATCGATCGAGGCGTACAACGCCAGCCTCGGCAAGAAGAAGCTGTACAACCTGCGCCGCCAGGACCGGCTGCTCGCCGAGCATCTCGGCAGCGACCTCGAACTCGTCGCCGTCCGCGACGAGGCCGGCGTGCCGCTGGCGGTCGCGGCGATGCAGGCGATGACCGGCTGGACGCCGGCCAAGCTAAGCTGGGCGAACCGCGACGCCGAGCTGTCGGCGCGCGCGGGGATCGCGTGCTTCTTCGTCCTCAAGGCCGGCGACCGGCTGGTCGGGCTGGTCCGGGCGACGGCGTGGGGCGGCCACCTCCACGTCCACAGCATGCACCGCGACGTCGATCTCGAGAAGTTCTCGCCCGGCACCGCGGTCTGGCAGGCGGTGCTCCGCTGGCTGATCGCCGGCGGCGAGTTCCGGCGCATCGTGTTCGCCTATGGCACGCCGGCGCACAGCAGCCGCGCGACCAATCTCGTCGAGGCGCGCCGGACGGTGTTCATCTTCAGGAAGAGCGTGCGCGCATCGGCGGTGATCGCGCTCCATCGCGCGTTCGAGGCCGGCAAGACGCGGATCAAGGCCTATGCCGCGCGTCGCCGGCCGGTCGCGGCGGCGGCGGAATAGCGCCTCAGGCCGCGGCCGGCAGTCCCGTCGGCGCGGCCTTCGGCATCGCCCGGCTGCGCGCCTCGACCGGGATCGAGTCGAACACCGCCGGCGCGGTCAGCCCGAGCCGCACGCGCGCGGCGTCGAGCGGCTCGGCGAGCAGCGCCTCGTAGTCGAGGCCGGGCAGCCACGCCGCCGCGCGGCCGCGGCGATACCCCTCGAAGATCGCCCGCGCATAGGGCGCGCCGGGCTGGCGCATCCCCGTCAGCGCGGCGCCGGCCGCGATCGCCGCCCAGCCGAGCGCGCGGGTCTGCGCGTACGAGAAGGCGACGAGGCACGCCTCGCCGAGCCCCGACAGGTCGTAACCGGCGAGCACGTGCCACAGGTCGTGGACGTCGCGGATGCGACGCCCGAACCAGACCACCGGGTGGACGAGGTCGATCTGCGTGTTCGCCGCCTGGCGGCTGACGTCGGCGAGGCCGTCGGGGCTGATCTGCCCGCGCGCGGTGAAGGCGAGGTACGCGGCGGCGACGCTCCCGGGCGGCAGCTGGCTGAGCGCCGCGCGGTCGGCGAGGACCTCGGCGAGTTCGCGCCGCTGGTAGGCCAGCCGACCGCCCTGCCGCGTGCCGAGCAGCCGCAGGTAGCCGTTGCGCGTCGCCGGCCCGTTGAGCGCGCGCATGATCTCGAACACCTGGACGGTGTCGTCCTTGTCGGCGAGCAGCCGGCGCAGCGCGCGAAGCGCCGCGCCCCAATTGCGTCGGGGCGCGGCGAGAACGTCATCGGTGGCGAGGGTCGTCATGCGGACTCGCTATACGCAAATCCGCACGACCGCGCAATCAGCAGCCGTTGCGACGGTTCTGCGCGGCGTCGTGGCGCTTGTCGAGGTGACGCCCGAGCAGGCCGCCGCCGACCGCACCGGCGGCCGTGCCGAGCAGCCCGCCGCCGACCGCATTGCCGATCAGCCCGCCGCCGACCGCGCCGGCGATCGTCCCCGTCGTCCCGCTGCTGCGGCGGCAGTCGACGTGACGTCCATAATAGGTGTTGTGGCGGTAATGATGGTACGCCGCCGCCGGCGTCGCCGCCTGGAGGGTGCTCACTGCGGCGAGCGCGGCCAGCGTGATCTTCATCTTCATCGCAAAACTCCTTGGTTGCACGTCCACAACGAACCAGCGCGGCGACGGTTGCGTCAGGTCCCCGCGCCGTCGTCGAGGCCGAGCAGCGTCGCGTTGCCCCCGGCGCTCGTCGTGTCGGTCGACACGACGCGCTCGACGGCGAAGCGCGGCAGGTAGTGCGGCCCGCCGGCCTTGGGCCCGGTTCCCGACAGGCCCTCGCCGCCGAACGGCTGGCTGCCGACGACCGCGCCGATCATCGCCCGGTTGACGTACAGGTTGCCGACCCGCGCCAGCGCGGCGACGTTCGCGCCGGCCGCCGCGATCCGGCTGTGGAGCCCCATCGTCAGCCCGTAGCCGCTGGCGTTGACCGCCGCGACGGTCGCCGCGAGGTCGCCGCTACGCCACGTCGCGACGTGGAGGATCGGCCCGAACCATTCGCGCGACAGGTCGCCGACCGCGTCGAGGCGGATCACCGTCGGCGCGACGAAGTCGCCGCCCGCCGGCACCGGCACGGTGTGGACCCAGCGGTCGCGCATGCCCGCGCGATAGTCGTTGAGCCGGGTCGCGGCGGCGGCGTCGATCACCGGGCCGACGTCGGTCCGCGGATCGGCGGGGTCGCCGACGACGAGCGTGTCCATCGCGCCCTTGAGCATCGCGAGCACACCCTCGGCGATGTCCTCCTGGAGCAGCAGCAGGCGCAGCGCCGAGCACCGCTGCCCGGCCGAGCGGAAGGCGCTGGTGACGACGTCGACGACGACCTGTTCGGGCAGCGCGGTCGAAATCGACGATCATCGCGTTCAAGCCGCCGGTCTCGGCGATCAGCGGGACGAGCGGGCGGGTGTCGTCGGCGAGCAGCGTCCGCGCGATGCTCCGCGCCGTCGCCGTCGAGCCGGTGAAGGCGACGCCCATGACCCGCGGGTCCGCGACCAGCGCCGCGCCCACGTCCCCGCCGCCGGTGACCAGCCGCAGCGCGTCCGCCGGCACGCCGGCCTCGTGCGCGAGCGCGACCGCCGCGGCGGCGATCCGCGGCGTCTGCGGCGCCGGCTTGGCGACGACGCTGTTCCCCGCGGCAAGCGCGGCGGTGACCTGGCCGAGGAAGATCGCCAGCGGGAAGTTCCACGGCGCGATCGCTCCGAAGACGCCGCGCCCGGCCAGCCGCAGCTCGTTGCGCTCGCCGGTCGGCCCGGGCAGCGCCGTCGTGACGAAATGCGCGCGCGCCTGCTGGGCATAATAGCGGCAGAAGTCGACCGCCTCGCGGACCTCGCCGAGCGCGTCGGGGATCGACTTGCGCGCTTCGCCGACGCACAGCGCCATCAGCGCGGCACGGTCGCGTTCGAGCAGGTCGGCGAGGCGTTCGAGGATCTGGGCGCGCGCTTCGACCGGGGTCGCGTCCCACGCGGGAAAGGCGGCGTGCGCGGCGGCGACGGCGGCCCCGACCGCGTCCGCCGGGCCGGTCGCGGCAAAGCGGTCGTGGGCGTCGGCGATCCTCGTCCGCCGGCCGAGCAGCGCGTCGGCCTCGTCGAACTCCAGCCCGGCGGCGGCGTCCGCCAGCACCGCGGCGTCGGCGAGGTCGAGCCCGGCCGAATTGACCCGCCCGGGGAACAGGTCGCGCGGCAGCGGGATCGACGGGTGGCGCGCGCCGCCGACCGCGGCGATCTTGACCGCCGGGTCGGCGAGCAGCGTCGCGTCGTCGACATTGGTGTCGGCGAGCTGGTGGACGAAGCTCGAGTTCGCCCCGTTCTCGAGCAGGCGGCGGACGAGATAGGCGAGCAGGTCGCGGTGCCCGCCGACCGGCGCGTACGACCGGCAGGCATAGCCCTCCTCGCGGACAAGCCGTTCGTACAGCCCCTCGCCCATGCCGTGGAGGCGCTGGAACTCGAACGCGTCGCGCTTGCCGCCGGCCCAGTCGAGGATCGTCGCCACCGTCAGCGCATTGTGCGTCGCGAACGCCGGGTGGATGTTGGGGCTGGCGAGCATCTTCGCCGCGCAGGCGAGGTACGACACGTCGGTCGCCGCCTTGCGCGTGAACAGCGGATAGTCGACCAGCCCCTCGACCTGCGTCCGCTTGATCTCGCTGTCCCAATAGGCGCCCTTGACCAGCCGCACGCGCAGCGTCCGACCGGTCTCGGCGCCGAGCGCCTGCGCCCAGTCGAGCACGGCAGTCGCGCGCTTGCTGTACGCCTGCACCGCCATGCCGAGCCCGTCCCAGCCGGCGAGCTGCTTGTGGCGGGCGACCGCGGCGATGATGTCGAGGCTCATCTCGAGCCGCTCGCTCTCCTCGGCGTCGACCGTCAACGCGATGCCGGCCGCGGCGGCCGCGCTGGCGAGGCTGCCGAGCCGGTCGGTCAGCTCGGGCACGCACGTCGCCGCGTGCGCCGTCTCGTAGCGCGGGTGGAGCGCCGACAGCTTGACCGAGATCGAATGGCCGTGAACGACGTTGGCCGCGCCGATCCGGGCAATCGCCGCGATGTAGCTGTCGTAGTAGCGCGACGCGTCGGCCCGCGTCCGCGCGGCTTCGCCGAGCATGTCGAAGCTGGCGGTGAAGCCGGCGTTGTCCTTGTCGGCGGCGCGGTCGAGCGCCTCGTCGATCGTCCGGCCCATGACGAAGACCTGCCCCATCAGGCGCATCGCGGCGCCGACCGCCTGGCGGACGAACGGCTCACCCGACCGCGCGATCAAGCGCTTGAGAACCGAACCTGAATCGCCGGCGACGACCGCGCGCGTCAGCACCAGCCCCCAGGTCGCTGAATTCACCAAGGCCGAAGTCGCTCTTGCCGGCGTGCGCGCCCCAGTCGGCCCCGCCGATCTTGTCGCGGATCAGCAGGTCGGCGGTCGCCGGATCGGGCACGCGCAGGAACGCTTCGGCGAGGCTGAGCAGCGCGATGCCCTCGGCGGTGTTGAGCCGGTACTGCTGGAGGAAGCGGTTGACCCACCCCGACGACTGCGCCGCGCGCAGGTCGGCGAGCAGCCCGAGCGCCCGCCCGACGACCCGCGCCCGCGCCGTCTCGTCGAGCGTCGCGGCGGGGAGCAGCCCGGCCAGCACCTCGGGCTCGGGCGCGCGGTGAAGGGCGCGCATCGCGGCGCGGGCGGGGGAGAGAGTCGTCATCGCGACGGCTCTAACGCCGCCGCCGCGCGCGGTCACGCGGCACGGTGCGGCACCCATCGGCCGGCGGCGCGACCCACCACGGTTGACGCCCGCGTCAACGGTTGCCAAGGTCGCCCGCAAAACGGGGAGAGATCAGTGACGCGCGCTGCCATGCCGCTCGACGATTATCGCGCATTGGTCGGGACCGAGGTCGGCGTTTCGGACTGGGTGCTCGTCGACCAGGCGCGGATCGACGCGTTCGCCGAATGCACCGGCGACCACCAGTTCATCCACGTCGATCCGGTCGCGGCGGCGAAGACGCCGTTCGGGACGACGATCGCGCACGGCTATCTGACGCTCAGCCTGATCCCGATGATGACCTATGCGTCGGTCCCATCGATCGAAGGCGCGCGGATGGGCGTCAATTACGGCATGAACAAGCTGCGCTTCATCGCGCCGGTGCGCTCGGGCAAGCGTGTCCGCGGGCGCTTCACCCTGGTGTCGGCCGACACGCGGCCCGACGGCAGCATCCAGTCGACGGTCGCGGTGACGGTCGAGATCGAGGACGAGACGAAGCCCGCGCTGGTCGGCGAATCGGTCGCCTTGATCTACCTGTGAGCCGGATCGAACCCCTCGCCAGGCCGTATCCCGAGGCGTTCGCCGCGGCGATGGCGAAGACGCTGCCGCCGGACGCGGAGCCGCTCGTCCTGTTCACCACCGTCGCCAAGAGCCCGCGCGCGTGGGAGAAGTTCGCCGCCGGCGGCCTGCTCGACCGCGGGCCGCTGTCTCTGCGCGATCGCGAAATCGTGATCGACCGGACGACGGCGAAGACCGGGTGCGAGTACGAGTGGGGCATCCACGTCGCGATCTTCGCCGCCAAGGCCAAGCTGACCCCCGAACAGATCGCGGCGACGGTCGACGGCGACGCCTACGACGCTTGCTGGAGCGAGGCCGAGCGCGCGCTGATCGCCGCCGTCGACGGCCTGCTCGACCGCAAGCGCCTGTCCGACGCCGAGCACGCCGCGCTCGCCGCGCACTACGACGAGGCGCAACGCCTCGAGATCGTTCAGCTCGTCGCCTTCTACCACGGCGTCGCGCTGATCTGCGGCGCGTTCGACCTGCCGCTCGAACCGAACATGCCCCGTTTTCCCGTCAAGGAGCCGACCCATGCGTGAAGCCGTCATCGTCGCGACCGCCCGCACCCCGATCGGACGCGCGTTTCGCGGCGCGTTCAACGCCTCGCCGCCGCCGATGCTCGGCGGCCACGCGATCAAGCATGCGGTGCAGCGCGCCGGGATCGACGGCGCGGAGATCGACGACGTCGTCTGGGGCGCGTCGCTGACGCAGGGCGGGCAGTCGCCGAACATCGGGCGCTTGGCCCTGCTCCGCGCCGGGCTGCCGACGAGCGTCAGCGGCATGACGATGGACCGCCAGTGCGGCAGCGGGCTGATGGCGATCGCGACCGCCGCCAAGCAGATCATCGTCGACAAGATGGATGTCGTCGTCGGCGGTGGCCAGGATTCGATCTCGATGGTGCAGACGAACAAGATGCGCGTCGATCCCGACATGGGCCTGATCGAGATGGTGCCGAACGTCTACATGCCGATGATCGACACCGCCGAGACGGTCGCCAAGCGCTACAACATCAGCCGCGACCGGCAGGACGAGTACAGCTATCGCAGCCAGATGCGCACCGCCGCCGCGCAGCAAGCGGGCCGGTTCGACGCCGAAATCGTGCCGATGAGCGCCAAGATGGGCATGGCTAACAAGGAGACCGGGGAGGTCACCTTCCACGACGTCACGCTGTCGAAGGACGAGGGCAACCGTCCCGAGACGACGCTCGAGGGGCTGCGCGGGCTGAAGCCGGTCCGCGAGGGCGGGGTGATCACCGCCGGCAACGCCAGCCAGCTGTCCGACGGCGCGAGCGCGAGCGTGCTGATGGAGGCCGGCGAGGCGGCGCGGCGCGGGCTGGCCCCGCTCGGCGTCTACCGCGGCATGGCCTCGGCGGGTCTCGACCCCGACGAGATGGGCATCGGGCCGATCTATGCGGTGCCCAAGCTGCTCAAGCGCTTCGGCCTGAGCGTCGACGACATCGGGCTGTGGGAGCTGAACGAGGCGTTCGCCGTGCAGGTGCTCCACTGCGCCGACGTGCTCGGCATCGATCAGGAGAAGCTCAACGTCAACGGCGGCGCGATCTCGGTCGGCCACCCGTACGGCATGAGCGGGGCGCGGCTGACCGGCCACGCGCTGATCGAAGGCAAGCGCCGCGGGGCGAAGTACGTCGTGGTGACGATGTGCGTCGGCGGCGGCATGGGCGCGGCCGGATTGTTTGAAGTCGCGTAAGCGGCCGGACCTTAGCGGACGATTGCCCTTCGCAATCGTCCGCTAAGGTCGGACTCGCGTCGCGACCGGCCGGCCGGGCGCACCGCGAGTCCGGCGCCATTCGACGATTGCGAAGAGCAATCCTCGAATGGCTGCCGGCCGCTTGTGCGCTACGCCTCGTCCTCGTCCTCGCCGGGCACGACGACCGACAGGTCCTCGTCCTCGCCGATGTCGACATCGGGCTCCTCGGCGTCCTCGGCGACGTCGAGATCGTCGTCGGCGATGATCTCCCCGTCCTCGTTGGTCTTGACCGTCGGCTTGGCCGCCTCGAACGGCAGCGGCGACTTCGACTTGAGCATCGACTCGGGCGTCCAGACGTTGCCGCAGTTGATGCACGTCGCGGGGTCGTCGTGGCCGAGATCGTAGAAGCGCGTGTTGCACTTGGGGCAGGCACGCTTGGTGCCCCATTCGGGATTGACCATCATCTACTCCGGCGGCGGGGAAAGGCCCGGCGCGATCAGCCGCGCGCATTGCCACACGGTCCGGTGACTGTCAAAACGCCGCCCCTGTGACCCGCCCCGCGCCCCCCCAGCCGCTGACGCTGCGCGCCGACGGCGCGCTGAGCGGGACGGCGTCGGTCCCCGGCGACAAGTCGATCAGCCACCGCGCGCTGATGCTCGGTGCGCTCGCGGTCGGCGAGACGGTGATCGACGGGCTGCTCGACGGCGAGGACGTCCGCGCGACGGCGGCGGCGCTGCGCGCGATGGGCGCGACCATCACCTGCGACGACCGCGCCCGCTGGCGGGTGCACGGCGTCGGCGTCGGCGGGCTGCTGCAGCCGACAACCGCGCTCGACATGGGCAATTCGGGGACGTCGACGCGGCTGCTGATGGGGCTGATCGCGAGCCACCCGCTGACCGCGACCTTCACCGGCGACGCGTCGCTGTCGGCGCGGCCGATGGCGCGGGTGACGACGCCGCTCGCGCTGATGGGGGCGGCCTTCGCCACCGCGCCCGGCGGCCGGCTGCCACTGACGATGACCGGCCGCTGCCCCGCGGTGCCGCTGCGCTACGTCCTTCCGGTCGCCTCGGCGCAGGTCAAGTCGGCGGTGCTGCTCGCCGGGCTCAACGCGCCGGGTCGGACGGTCGTCGTCGAGCGCGAGCCGACGCGCGACCACAGCGAGCGGATGCTCCGCGCCTTCGGGGCCGAAGTGAGTGTCGATGACACGCCCGAGGGCCGGGTCATCGGCATCGTGGGCGAAGCCGAGCTGCGCCCGCTGGCGATCACCGTTCCCGGCGACATCTCGTCGGCGGCATTCCCGATCGTCGCCGCGCTGATCGTGCCCGGCAGCCGGGTGACGCTGACCGGGGTCGGGATCAACCCGACGCGCGACGGACTGCTCCGCGTGCTGGCGCTGATGGGGGCCGATATCGCCATCGCCAACCGCCGCGATGTCGGCGGCGAGCCGGTCGCCGACCTGACCGTCACCGCGAGCGCGCTTCGCGGCATCGACGTGCCGCCCGAGGTCGCCCCGGCGATGATCGACGAATACCCGGTCCTGTTCGTCGCCGCGGCGCTGGCGAGCGGCACGACGACGATGCGCGGCCTCGCCGAGCTCCGGGTCAAGGAGAGCGACCGCATCGCCGTCATGGCCGCGGGGCTGGCGGCGTGCGGGGTCGCGGTCGAGGAACTGCCCGACGGCCTGATCGTCCACGGCCGCGGCGGCGACCCGGTGCCCGGCGGGGCGACGATCGCGGCGCGGCTCGACCACCGCATCGCGATGAGCTTCGCCGTCCTCGGCCTGAGGAGCAGCGCGCCGGTCACCGTCGACGACGCGGCGCCGATCGCGACGAGCTTCCCGGGGTTCGTCGCCCTGATGCGGGAGCTCGGCGCGCGCTGACCGTCAGTTCGGCCTGCGCGTTTCGTGCGCGCGGTCCGCGGCCCCGACCTGCGGCGTCGGTCCCGCCCGGCTCGCGCCGCCGCTGCCGCTGCGACCGGCTCCGTCACGCCGCGGCTCTTCTGGTTGGCAGCGCGGTCATGGCCATCGCGGCGGCGAGGTGCGCGGCGATCCGCGTCCCTGCGCGGCCGTCGCCGTAGAGCAGGGCCGCACCCGCCTCGGGCGCGTGGGCGGCGGCCTCCCGCAGGACCACGCCGACCGCCGCAACGATCGTCGCCGGGTCGGTGCCGACCAGCCGCGCGACGCCGGCGTCGACGCCTTCGCGGCGCTCGGTGGACTCGCGCAGGACGAGCACGGGCACGCCGAGCGCCGGCGCCTCCTCCTGGACGCCGCCCGAGTTGGTCAGGACCACCCGCGCCCGGCCGAGCAGCGCGATGAAGTCGGGATAGGCGAGCGGCGGCACCAGCCGGACGTTCGCCGTCCCGCCGAGCCGCGCCGCGAACACCGCGCCGGCGGCCGGATGCGGGTGGAGCAGGACGGCGAGGTCGACGTCGCCGGGGGCCGCCAGCCGGGCGATCGCCTCGGCGATCCGCGCCATCGGCGCGCCGTGGTTCTCGCGGCGATGCGCGGTGACGACAACCAGCGGACGCGCGGCGGCCGGCCGCGGCGGGCCTTGCGCGGCGATGTGGTGGAGGGCGTCGATGACCGGGTTGCCGGTCAGGTGGATCGCGGCCGCGGCGACGCCTTCGCTCGCCAGCGCCGCCGCCGCGGTCGGCGTCGGCGCGAGGTGGAGCGTCGCCAGCTGCGCAACGAGCCGCCGGTGCATGTCCTCGGGGAACGGCTCGGCGGCGTGGCTGCGCAGCCCCGCCTCGACATGGGCGACCGGCACGCGCGCATAGCTCGCCGCCAGCGCGCCGGCGAGGGCGCTCGCGGTGTCGCCCTGAACGACGACCATCGCCGGGCGCGTCCGGGCGATGACCTCGCCGAGCCGCGGCAGCGCGGCGGCGACGACGTCGGCCGGCGTCTGGCCGTCGCGCATCAGGTCGAGATCGATGTCGGGCACCAGCCCGAACACCGCCAGCGCCTCGCGCGCGAGGTCGCGATGCTGGCCGGTCGTGCACAAGGTGACGGCGATCCGGCGCGCGGTAAGCGCCGTGACGACGGGCGCGAGCTTGATCGCCTCGGGCCGCGTGCCGAGGATGAGCAGAACACCACCCGCTACCATGACGCCCCCCTGAACTGCTTTGGTTATAACGGCTTACCTGCACCTGCAAAGGGGGGAGCGGTGACCGGTCGCGAAGATAATCGGCGGTTTCATCGAGCAGGACTCGGTGCGCCTTGCGGACCGCTGGAACCCGTGCGGGCCTGAGTCTGACCCACTCGCGAAATCGGACGGTCCGCAAGCTACCGTACTACTCGGGTGTACCGTGAGGCGCAGCGCTCGACTCGCCACGGATAGCAAGCGCTCGCCTGATAGGCCCGGACCCGCTAAGCGCCCCCAATGCCCGCCCGCCCCCTCATCGCCGTCGATGGTCCCGCTGCGAGCGGCAAGGGGACGGTCGCGCGGGCGCTGGCGCGGCACTTCGGCGTCGCGCATCTGGACACCGGCAAGCTGTACCGCGCGGTCGGGCTGATGGTCCGGTTGCGGGGGCTCGACCCGGCCGACGCGGCGGCGGCGACGGCGGCGGCCGAGCAGCTCGACGCGGCGCTGCTCGACGATCCCGATCTGATGAGCGCCGACAATGCGCAGAGCGCGTCGATCGTCTCGGCCCACCCGGCGGTCCGCGCCGCGCTGCTCTCCCGTCAGCGGGCGTTCGCCGCCGCTCCCCAGGGCGCGGTGCTCGACGGGCGCGACATCGGGACGGTCATCGCGCCGGACGCGCCGGCCAAGCTGTTCGTCACCGCACACGTCGATGTCCGCGCTGCGCGCCGCGCCGCCGAGCTCGCGCGGGGCGGACGCGCACTGCCGCTCGACGTCGTCGTCGCCGACATCCGCGCGCGCGACGCCCGCGACGTCGGGCGCAGTGCCGCGCCGCTGCGCCAGGCGGCCGACGCCGACTTGCTCGATACGTCCGAACTGACTATAGACGCCGCCGTCGCCCGTGCGATCGCGCTCGTCGAAGCGCGGCTGCGAGGGCGCTAGCAGACATTTCGGTCGGACGGGCGGTGCGCTTCGTCCGCCGCAACGCCTGTTCAAGGCCGGGCCGCATGGTGCTCCCGGTCGGCGCAGAACCGGCGGCACTGGGTCGCCCGGAAGACAAGGTACCGACATTCATGGCAACCGCAGCCCAACCGACCCGCGACGACTTCGCGGCGATGCTCGAAGGCTCGCTCGGCAAGAACCAGTCGTTTGAAGGGCGGGTGGTCAAGGGCCGCGTCACCGCGATCGAAAACGACCTTGCCGTCATCGACGTCGGGCTGAAGTCGGAAGGGCGCGTGCCGCTGCGCGAGTTCGCCGCTCCCGGCATGAAGGCCGAACTCAGCGTCGGCGACGAGGTCGAGGTCTATGTCGACCGCGTCGAGAACGCGCTCGGCGAGGCGATGCTGTCGCGCGACCGCGCCCGCCGCGAAGCCGCGTGGGACACGCTCGAGACGCAGTACGCCGCGGGCGAGCGCGTCGAGGGGGTCATCTTCGGCCGCGTCAAGGGCGGCTTCACCGTCGATCTGTCGGGCGCCGTCGCCTTCCTGCCGGGCAGCCAGGTCGACATCCGTCCGGTCCGCGACGTCACCCCGCTGATGAACCTGCCGCAGCCGTTCGTCATCCTGAAGATGGACAGGAAGCGCGGCAACATCGTCGTTTCGCGCCGCTCGATCCTTGAGGAGACCCGCGCCGAGGCCCGCACCGGGCTGATCCAGAGCCTCGCCGAGGGCCAGATCGTCGACGGCGTCGTCAAGAACATCACCGACTACGGCGCGTTCGTCGACCTCGGCGGCATCGACGGCCTCCTCCACGTCACCGACATGAGCTACAAGCGCGTCGGCCACCCGAGCGAAGTGCTCAACATCGGCGACACGCTGCGCGTCCAGATCGTCCGCATCAACCGCGAGACGCAGCGCATCTCGCTCGGCATGAAGCAGCTCGAGCAGGATCCGTGGATCACGGCCGCCGCCAACTATCCGGTCGACAGCCGCCACAAGGGCCGCGTGACCAACATCACCGAATATGGCGCGTTCGTCGAGCTCGAGCCGGGCATCGAGGGGCTCGTCCACGTCAGCGAGATGAGCTGGGTCAAGAAGAACGTCCACCCGGGCAAGATCGTCAGCACCAGCCAGGAGGTCGAGGTCCTCGTCCTCGAGGTCGACGAGGAGAAGCGGCGCATCTCGCTCGGCCTCAAGCAGGCGCAGCGCAACCCGTGGGAGGTCTTCGCCGAGCAGTACCCCGCCGGCTCGACCGTCGAGGGCGAGGTCAAGAACGCGACTGAATTCGGCCTGTTCGTCGGCCTCGACGGCGACGTCGACGGCATGGTTCACATGTCCGACATCGCGTGGGGCCTGTCGGGCGAGCAGGCGTTGGCAACGCACCACAAGGGCGAGCGCATCCGTGCCAAGGTCCTCGAGGTCGATGTCGAGAAGGAGCGCATCAGCCTGTCGATCAAGGAACTCGACGACAGCCGCGTCACCCAGCCGGCGGCGCACGCCGACGGCGGGTCCGACCTGCGCAAGAACCAGATCGTCACCGCGACGGTCATCGAAAACCGCGACGGCGGCATCGAGGTCCAGGTCGGCGAGGACGGCCCGACGGCGTTCATCAAGCGCGGCGACCTCTCCCGTGACCGTGACGAGCAGCGCCCCGAGCGCTTCCAGGTCGGGCAGAAGGTCGACGCGATGGTCATCGGCTTCGAGCGCGGCAAGAAGCCGATGCTGAGCATCAAGGCGATGCAGATCACTGAGGAGAAGGCCGCGGTCGCCCAGTACGGGTCGAGCGATTCAGGCGCGAGCCTCGGCGACATCCTCGGCGCCGCGCTCAACCGCGCGAAGGACAGCGACAAGAGCTGAGGCTCGCTTCAGGGCGGCACGACTTGGCCCGGCGGTTCACCCGAACCGCCGGGCTTCGTCTGTCCGGCGCCGCGCTCAGGCGTGGGCGAGGCGGACCGGGACCGACTTCGCCGCCGGGACGAAGCTCTGCTCGGCGTGGTGCTCGACCGGCATCAGGACGTTGGCCTCGGGGTAATAGGCGCCGATGCACCCCTTGGGCAGCGAATAGGCGTGGACGCGCAGGCCGTCCAAACGTCGCGGCCGCCCGTCCTTGTGGTCGCCGGTGACGACAACGGGGTCGCCTTCCTTATAGCCGTGTTCGGCCATGTCGGCGGGCGACATGAACAGCACGTCGCGCGTTCCCTTCACGCTGCGGAAGCGGTCGTGATAGCCGTAGATCGTCGTGTTGAACTGGTCGTTCGACCGCAGCGTGATCAGCCGGAAGCGCCCCGGCGCATCGTCGAAGCCGCACGCGTCGAGCATCGCCGGCACGCTGAACTCGGCCCTGCCCGACTGCGTATCGAAGTGGCGATCGCGCGCGCGGTTGCCCTTGTAGAAGCCGCCGGGGGTGAACATCCGCGCGTTGAAGTCGCGGAAATACTGCGGGTAGGTCGCCTCGATCGCGTCGCGGACCTTCGCATAGTCGCCGACCCAGTCGTCCCACGGCACACGCGGGTTGGGGTCGAGTGTCGCCTTGGCCAGCGCTGCGACGATCGCCGGCTCGCTGAGCAGGTCGGGCGACGGCGGCGTCCGTTCGCCGTACGAGCCGTGGATGCAGCTCGTCGAATCCTCGATGCTGACCGACTGCGGCCCGCTCGCCTGGACGTCCTTCTCGGTCCGCGCGATGCACGGCAGGATATAGCTGACCTCGCCGGGAACGAGGTGCATGCGGTTCAACTTGGTCGCGATGTGGACGGTCAGACGCAGCTTTGCCCATGCCGGCTCCATCCGCCCGCGATCGGGGACGGCGCGGAGGAAGTTGCCGCCGAGGTTGACGAAGCCGCGGATCGACCCGTCGAGCACGCCCTCGCACGCCTCGACGGTGTTGACGCCCTTGTCGCGCGGCGGCTCGAAGCCGTACTGCGCCTTCAGCCGGTCGAGGGGGACGAGGTCGGGCTTCTCGCTGATCCCGACCGTGCGCTGCCCCTGGACGTTGCTGTGACCGCGGACCGGGCAGACGCCGGCGCCCTCCCGCCCGATGTTGCCGCGCAGCAGCAGCAGGTTGACGATCATCTCGACGTTTTCGATGCCGTGGACGTGCTGGGTCAGCCCCATGCCGTAGATGCCGATGACCTTCTCGGCGGTACAATAGACCTCCGCCGCCGCCTCGATGTCGGCGCGCGGCAGGCCCGACGCTTCCTCGATCGCCGCCCACGTCGTCGCCCGCGCGGCGGCGGCGAACGCGTCGTAGCCGTGGCAGTGTTCGGCGATGAACGCGTGGTCGAGCACCGGCCGGCCGGCGTCGTCGGCCTCGATCGCGTACTTGCACATGCCCATCAGCACGGCGATGTCGCCGCCGGCGCGGACCTGGTGGTATTGCTCGCTGATCGGCGTGTAGCCGCCGGTCGCCATCTCGACCGGGTTCTGCGGGTCGGTGAAGCGTTCGAGCCCGCGCTCGACGAGCGGGTTGAAGGTGACGATGCGGCACCCGCGCTTGACCGCGCTCCGCAACGGATGGAGCAGCCGCGGGCTGTTCGAGCCGACGTTCTGGCCGAAGAAGAAGATCGCGTCGCAATGGTCGAAGTCTTCGAGCTTCGTCGTCCCGACCGGCACGCCGATCCGCTGTTTCAACGCGACCGACGTCGTCTCGTGGCACATGTTGCTGCTGTCGGGCAGGTTGTTGGTGCCGTAGAGGCGGGCGAACAGCGCGTACATGTAACTCGTCTCGAGGCTTGCGCGGCCGCTGGCGTAGAAGACGACCGCATCGGGGTTCATCGCGCGGAGTTCGGCCCCGATCTCGGCGAACGCCGTCTCCCACGCGATCGGCAGGTAGCGGTCGGTCGCGGCGTGGTAGCGGAGCGGGGTCGTCAGGCGACCCTTCTCCTCGAGCGCATAGTCGGTCCAGTCGCGCAGGTCGGCGACGCGGTTCGCGATGAAGAAGCCCGCGTCGGCGCGGTGGCTGGTCAGTTCCCACGCGGTCGCCTTGGCGCCGTTCTCGCAGAACTCGGCCGGGTGGGCGTTCGCCGGCTTGGCCCACGCGCACGAGACGCAGGCGAAGCCGTCGGCCTTGTTCTGGCGGGCGAGCTCGCGGGTGACGCCGACGACATTGCCTTCGCGCGGGATGATCTCGGCCAAGGATTTCATCGACCCCCAGCCGCCGGCGGGCGCGGTGTAGGGCGTGAAATCAGGATGGTCGCTGCGGTCGGTCATCGCGCAAACCCTCGTTGGACGACACGGAGGCAACGCTTATGCTCGCCCGATGGGAGCATGGGAAATGCCGATCCGGTGGCGTGACGGCGAGTCACGTGCCGTACCGCGCACGCTCGCCGACGAGGTGCCGGTGGCCATCGTCGTCAACGGTGCGACCGTGGCGGTGCTGCTGGCGACGCCGGCCGACCTCGGCGACCTCGCCCGCGGCTTTGCCCTGACCGAGGGGCTCGTCGCGAGCCTCGCCGACGCCGGGGAGGTCGAGGTCGTGACGCATGCCGACGGCATCGAGGCGAGGCTGTCGATCGCGCCGACGGCGGCGCTCGCGGCGCGGCGGCGGACGATCACCGGCCCGAGCGGGTGCGGGCTGTGCGGGATCGAAAGCCTCGCCGCCGCGCTGCCGCCGCCGCGCGTGATCGGCGCGCCGGGGCCACGCCCGACGCCGGCGGAGATCGTCGGCGCGATGGCGGCGCTCGGCGCGGCGCAGCCGCTCGGCACGACGACCCGCGCGGTGCATGGGGCGGGGCTGTGGCGGCGCGGGGCGGCGCTGGTCGTCCGCGAGGACGTCGGGCGCCACAATGCGCTCGACAAGCTCGTCGCGGTCGCGGGCGCGGACTTGGCCGACGCGATGCTGCTGCTGACCAGCCGCGTGTCGGTCGAGATGGTCCAAAAGGCGAGCGTGCTGGGTGCGCCCGTCGTCGTCGCGGTGTCGGCCCCGACGGCGCTGGCGGTGCGGACGGCGGCGCAGGCGGGGCTGACGCTGGTCGCGGTCGCCCGCA
Organism: uncultured Alphaproteobacteria bacterium; assembly: GCA_963790285.1. GTDB lineage: Bacteria > Pseudomonadota > Alphaproteobacteria > Sphingomonadales > Sphingomonadaceae > Polymorphobacter_B. Next base: position 536,508 of record CAWBNV010000002.1, on the reverse strand, counting down.
GCGACGGCTTCGAGGTGTTCACCGGAGCCGAGCGGATCGCGTGGTGATCCTTCCCGCATGGCGGGGAGGATGTGGGCCTATCGCCCCGCCGCCACCCGCCCGCGGTTGATCGCATCGGTCAGCAGCTCGGCCGCGCCGGCGGCGTCCTTCCACGCGCCGACCGCGACCCACTTGCCCTTTTCGAGGTCCTTATAGTGCTCGAAGAAGTGGGCGATCTGCTCCTTCAGCGTCGGCGGCAGGTCGTCGGGCGAGGCGATGTTGGCGTAGAACGGGTGGAGCGCGTCGACGGGCACGGCAATCAATTTCTCGTCGCCGCCGCTCTCGTCCTCCATGACCAGCGCGCCGATCGGGCGGACGCGGCACACGGCGCCGGGGACCAGCGGCGTCTGGCCGACGACGAGCACGTCGATCGGATCCCCGTCGGCGGATAGGGTGTGGGGCACGAAGCCGTAGTTGCCCGGATAGAACATCGCGGTGTGGAGGAAGCGGTCGACGAACAGCGCGCCGCTTTCCTTGTCCATCTCGTACTTGACCGGCTCGCCGCCCATCGGCACCTCGATGATGGCGTTGACGTCCCACGGCGGGGCGCGGCCGATCGCGATCTTGGCGAGGTCCATGGGGTCTCCTATGTCGGGCGGCAGCAGCCGGCCCGGTCTCCTAGCCAATCCGCGTGAAGGAATGAAGCATGTCCGATCCCGTCGTCGTCCTGTCGTATGCGCGCACGCCGATGGGCGGGTTCCAGGGCGCGCTGAGCGGCGTCTCGGCGACCGCGCTCGGGGCGACGGCGGTCCGCGCGGCGGTCGAACGCGCCGGTGTCGCCGCGGATGACGTCGACCAGATCGTCATGGGCTGCGTGCTCCCCGCCGGGCTCGGCCAGGCCCCGGCGCGGCAGGCGGCGATCGGCGCAGGCCTGCCGCTCGGCGTGACGGCGACGACGGTCAACAAGATGTGCGGCAGCGGCATGCAGGCCGCGATCATGGCGCACGACGCGCTCGCCGCCGGCAGCGCCGATCTGATCGTCGCGGGCGGCATGGAGAGCATGTCGAACGCGCCGTACCTGCTGACCAAGCATCGCGGCGGCGCGCGGATCGGCCACGGCGAGATCAAGGATTCGATGTACCTCGACGGGCTCGAGGATGCCTACGACCCGGGCAAGCTGATGGGGGCGTTCGCCGAGGACAGCGCGCGCGACTATCAGTTCACGCGGACCGAGCAGGACGATTACGCCCTCGAGTCGCTGCGCCGGGCGACGGGCGCGATCGAGGCCGGCGCGTTCGCCGGCGAGATCGTCGCGGTCGAGGTGCCGGGCAAGGGCGGGTCGACTGCCGTCGACACCGACGAGCAGCCGGGCAAGGCGCGCCCCGACAAGATCCCGACGTTGAAAGCCGCCTTCGCAAAGGACGGCACGATCACCGCCGCCAACGCCAGCTCGATCAGCGACGGCGCGGCGGCGCTGGTGCTGACGCGCGCCAGCGTCGCCGCGGCGAAGGGCCTGACCCCGGTCGCGCGGATCGTCGCCCATGCCGCGCACGCGCACGAGCCGGCGAAGTTCACCACCGCGCCGGTGCCGGCGATCCGGAAGGTTCTCGACAAGGCCGGCTGGACCGTCGCCGACGTCGACCTGTTCGAGGTCAACGAGGCGTTCGCCGTCGTCGCGATGATCGCGCTGCGCGACCTCGGCATCGACCGCGCCAAGCTCAACATCCACGGCGGGGCGACCGCGCTTGGCCACCCGATCGGCGCGAGCGGCGCGCGGATCATCGCGACGCTGATCGCCGCGCTCGAGCGGACCGGCGGCCGCAAGGGCGTCGCCGCCTTGTGCATCGGCGGCGGCGAGGCGACGGCGGTCGCGGTCGAGCTGATCTAGAAGGGGCTGACCATGACCCCGCCGGCGGCGTCGAGGATCGCCGCGTTCGTCGGGCGGACCTTGTACCCGTCCTCAGCGAGCTTGGCGCGGATCACGCCGGCGCGGTCGACGACGAAGATCGCCGGCCTCGGCACGCCATAGGCGAAGCTGTCGGGGGCGTATTGCGGATCGCGCAGCCGCCACGCGTCGATCGTCTTCGCCCCCGGATCGGACAGAAAGGTGAAGCCGATGCCCTGCCTGGCGGCGAACGCCGCCTGCGTCTCGGGCGCGTCGTAGCTGATCGCGGCGAGCGCATAGCCACGCTTGGCGAGCGGCGCGGCGAGGTCCTTCAGCTCGATCATCTGGTGCTGACAGTACGGGCACCACTTCACCGAGCGGAAGAAGACGAGGACGGTCCCCTTGCGTCCGGCGATCGATCGCAGTGTCGCCGGATGCCCGGCGGCGTCGGTCACGGTCGGCGCGAGCGCGGGGGCGAGGCTGCCGACCGCCGGGCCGACGTCGATGCCGGCGATGACCGGCGTGGCGAGCGCGGCGACGGCGCAGGCGACGGCGGCGAGTGGGGTGAAGCGCATGGCGGTCTCCGGCGTCACCGGTGACGCTCATGCCGGTTCGCCGGGCGGCGGCCGGACGTTACAGCGGCGTCCCCGCGAACAGCGCGTCGAGATACGCCGCGAGCCGGACGCCGCCCTGTTCGAGCCGCAGGTCGCGCGCGGCGGTCCAGGCGAAGATATAGTCGTAGCCGAGCTTGACCGGCTCGCCCGGCGTCGCCGCCGGCGCGGGATAGATGCGGTCGCGGAGCGTGGCCGACTCGCCGATCCACGCCCGGGGGTCGGTGACCCGCCAATCGCGGCGCTCGGCCGGGGTGATGCGGGCGAACAGCCAGCGCGCCAGTTCGGAATAGGACAGCTGCTCCTGGTCGATCAGCCCCGAATCCCATACCGCATGGAGGTTGGTCGCCTCGCGGTTGAAGACGACCTTGACGTCGTTGCCGCCGTGGTCGCTGCCGTTGCCGGCGTGGAGCGGCTGGTGGAGGTCGCCGACGATGTGGACGATGAAGCGGAGCGCGAGGGCCTTCGCCTCGCGGCTGGCCGACGGATCGCGGACGGTGGCGGCGAACTTCGCCAGCGCGGTGACGGCGTCGCCTTCGGGTGGGGCCATGCCGACGTCGTAGGTCTTGCCTGCGGGCACGGTGACATAGTGATACGGGCCGGCCTGCTTCTGCCAGAACGGGTCGGGGTTCGACCGCTCGAAGTCGGGCCACGTCGACGCCTCGGCGATCCCCTCGACACCGAGGATGCGGCGGATCTCGGCGCGGGTATGGCGGTGAACGAGCCGCGCGGCGATGTCGCCGATGACGCGGTGTCCGGTCTTGCCCCACGCCAGCGCCGGAACCGGCGCGACGGCGAGGAGGACGGCGAGCAGCATGAGTAGGCGGCGCATTCTGCGGCGATGCACGCGGCGTGCGACGGATTTATGACGCCAGCCGGGGAGGACAGCGGTCGCGCAATGCGGCGAGCGATGCTAGACGGCGGCGATGACTGCGCCGCGCACCCTCTACGCCAAGTTGTGGGACGATCATGTCGTCGAGACGCGCCCCGACGGCACGGCGCTCGTCTGGATCGACCGCCACCTGATCCACGAGGTGACGAGCCCGCAGGCGTTCGAGGGGCTGCGGCTGGCCGGGCGGCGCGTCCACCGCCCCGACCTGACGCTTGCGGTGCCCGATCACAACGTTCCGACCACCCCGGGACGGACCGCGATCGGCGACCCCGAATTGGCGCTCCAGGTGGCGACGCTCGCCGCCAACTGCGCCGAGTTCGGCATCGAGCACATCGCCATCGACGCGCGCGCGCAGGGGATCGTCCATGTCGTTGGCCCCGAGCAGGGGTTCACGCTGCCGGGGACGACTCTCGTCTGCGGCGACAGCCATACCGCGACGCATGGCGCGCTCGGCGCGCTCGCCTTCGGCATCGGGACGAGCGAAGTCGAGCATGTCTTTGCGACCCAGACGCTGCTGCTACGCCGGTCGGCGGCGATGGAGGTGCGGATCACCGGCGCGCTCGGGTTCGGCGTCTCGGCCAAGGACGTCGCGCTCGCCGTCGTCGGCGCGCTCGGCGCGGGCGGCGGCACCGGGTACGTCATCGAATATACCGGCGCGGTCGTCGCCGAGCTGACGGTCGAGGGGCGGATGACGCTGTGCAACATGGCAATCGAGGCGGGCGCGCGCGCCGGGCTCGTCGCCCCCGACGCGAAGACCTTCGCCTATCTCGCCGACCGGGCGCGCGCGCCCCGCGCGGGGCCCGAATGGGACGCGGCGGTCGCTTATTGGTCGACCCTGCCGAGCGACGCCGGTGCCACATACGACCGCACCGTTATCATCGACGGCGCCGCGATCCCCCCGCTGGTGACGTGGGGGACGAGCCCCGAGGACGTCGTCCCGATCACCGGCGTCGTGCCGGCCCCGGCCAGCTTCGCCGACCCGGGCAAGGCGGCGGCCGCGGCCAAGTCGCTCGCGTACATGGGGCTGGAGCCCGGGACGCGGCTCGCCGACGTCGCGGTCGGCCACGTCTTCATCGGCAGCTGCACCAACGGGCGCATCGAGGACCTGCGCGCCGCCGCCGCGGTCGCGCGCGGACGCCACGTCGCCGCGAACATCCGCCAGGCGCTCGTCGTGCCGGGATCGGGACTGGTCCGCGCGCAGGCCGAGGCCGAGGGGCTCGACCGCGTCTTCATCGACGCCGGCTTCGACTGGCGCGAGCCCGGCTGCTCGATGTGCCTCGGCATGAATCCCGACAAGGTGCCGCCGGGCGAGCGCTGCGCGTCGACGAGCAACCGCAACTTCGTCGGCCGCCAGGGCCCGGGCGCGCGGACGCACCTGCTCAGCCCGGCGATGGCGGCGGCGGCGGCGGTCACCGGTCGCCTGACCGACGTGCGGACGCTGGCATGACCCCGTTCACCACCGTCACCGGCGTCGCCGTCCCGTTCGGCGCGGCCAACGTCGACACCGACGTCATCATCCCGGCGCGCTTCCTGAAGACCGTGCACCGCGCCGGGCTCGGCCGCCATGCGTTCGCGACGCTGCGCGGCGAGCCCGACGAACGTCTTCGACACACCCCGCCACGCCGGCGCCCCGATCCTGATCGCCGGTGACAATTTCGGCTGCGGGTCGAGCCGCGAGCATGCGCCATGGGCGCTCGCCGACATGGGCTTTCGCGTCATCGTCGCGCCGAGCTTCGCCGACATCTTCGCCGGCAATGCGTACAAGAACGGCATGCTCCTCGTCGCGCTGCCGCAGGAGGCGATCGACCGGCTGATGGTCGCCGCCGCCGACGCCGAGGTTACCGTCGATCTCGAGAACCAGGTCGTCACCACCGCCTACCAGGACCGCTTCGCCTTCGCCGTCGATCCGTTCCGCAAGGCGGCGCTGCTGTCGGGGCAGGACGAGATCGGCCTGACGCTGACGATGGCCCCGGCGATCGCAGCGTTCGAGGCGCGGCTGGCGGGCGAGCGGCCGTGGATCGGCGGCGCGGCGAGGCGAGCGGCAGACGCGTGACCAAGACCCTCCTCCTCCTGCCCGGCGACGGCATCGGCCCCGAGGTCACCGCGCAGGCGGCGCGCGTCGTCGACCGGCTCGACCGCGACGGACTCGACGTCGCCGTCGCGACGGCGCGCTTCGGCGGGGCGGCGATCGACGTCGACGGCGTGCCGCTGACCGAGGCGACGCTCGCCGCCGCTCGGGCCGCCGACGCGGTGCTGATGGGCGCCGTCGGCGGGCCGCAATGGGCCGGCCAGCCGTACGACCGGCGGCCCGAGGCGGGGCTGCTCGCCTTGCGTGCCGGCATGGGCGTGTTCGCCAACCTGCGACCGGCGCGAGCTTTCAACGCGCTCGCCGGCGCGTCGAGCCTCAAGCCCGAGATCGTCGCCGGGCTCGATATCCTGTTCGTCCGCGAACTGACCGGCGGGGTCTATTTCGGTGAGCCGCGCGGGGTCAGCGGCAGCGGCGACGACCGCCGCGGGGTCAACACCCACGTCTATACCGCGGGCGAGATCCGCCGCGTCGCGCGCGTCGCCTTCGATCTCGCGCGCGGCCGCTCGGGGCGGGTGTGCAGCGCCGACAAGGCCAACGTCATGGAGGCCGGGCTGCTGTGGCGCGAGGAGGTGCAGCGCCTGCGCGACGCCGAATACGCCGCACGTCGACCTGACCCACATGCTCGCCGACAATACCGCGATGCAGCTGGTCAAGCACCCGCGGCAGTTCGACGTCATCCTGACCGACAACCTGTTCGGCGACATCCTGTCCGACGAGGCGGCGATGCTGACCGGATCGCTCGGCATGCTGCCGTCGGCTGCGCTCGGAGTGGCCGGGACGCCCGGCCTGTACGAGCCGATCCACGGCAGCGCGCCCGACATCGCGGGCCAAGGCGTCGCCAACCCGTGCGCGGCGATCCTCAGCCTGGCGATGGCGCTGCGCCACTCGCTTGGCCGCCCCGATCTGGCGACGCGCGTGGAGGCGGCGGTCGAGGCCGCGCTCGACGCGGGCGCGCGGACGACGGACCTCGGCGGGACGCTCGGCACCGCGGCGATGGGCGACGCGGTGCTCGCCCGCCTCTAGACGGCCACGCCGCGAACGATGGCGACGGTCGTCGCCAGCACCGCGGCGTCCTCGATGAACCCCGTGGCGGTCTGGCCGAAGCCGGGGATCGCCGCCATGCGGGCGCGCCAGCCGGGGTAGGACGCCACCACCGCCGTCGCCCCCGCCAGCGCCGCGCCGAGCCAGCGCTGCCGCCGCGGCACCAGCGCCGCCCCCGCGAGCCCGGCTGCCGCCAGTCGTGCGGCGAGCCCCGCCGGGACGACGCGGTCGGGCGCGCTTTTCATCTTGTCGCCGGCGATCTCGAGCGCGGCGAGCGCCACCGCGCCGGCAGCCACCAACGGCCGCGCGAGCAGCGCCGGCGCGCCGCTGTCCGCCGGCAATCGTCCCCGCGCCGCCGCGACGGCGACCGCGGCGAGCGGCGTCAGCGAGCGCTGTCCAGCGGGCAGGCCGATGAGGAAGGCGGCGAGCATGAGCGGTTCTCCCGAAGCGATGCCGGGAGAACCGCCATGCCTCACCCGGGTTTCCGCTCGCGTGGCGGCTGCGGCGACGGCGCTGCGCCGGGATCGAGGTTGCCCCGCCCCGCCGCCGCCGCTACGTCGCCTGCCACAGGAGAATACAGCATGGCCTATAACGTCGCCGTCGTCGGCGCGACCGGGAGCGTCGGGCGGGAGATGCTCAACATCCTCGCCGAGCGGCAGTTTCCCGTCGATGTCGTCAGTGCGCTGGCGAGCGGGCGCAGCCAGGGCGACGTCATCGACTTCGGCGAGGACGGGCGCACGCTCAAGGTCCAGAACCTCGAGCATTTCGACTTCGCCGGGACCGACATCGCGCTGTTCGCCGCCGGGTCGGAGGTCGCCAAGCGCTATGCCCCGGTCGCCGCGGCGGCCGGCGCGGTGGTCATCGACAACTCGTCGCTGTTCCGCATGGAGCGCGACGTTCCCCTGATCGTCCCCGAGGTCAACGCCGCCGCGATCGACGGCTATGCCAAGCGGCGGATCATCGCCAACCCGAACTGTTCGACCGCGCAGATGGTCGTCGCACTGAAGCCGCTCCACGACGCGGCGACGATCAAGCGCGTCGTCGTCTCGACCTATCAGTCGGTCAGCGGCGCAGGGAAAGCGGGGATGGACGAGCTGTTCGAGCAGAGCCGCGCCGTCTTCGTCGGCGACCCGCGCGAATCGTCGAAGTTCACCAAGCAGATCGCCTTCAACGTCATCCCGCACATCGACAGCTTCATGGCCGACGGCTTCACCCGCGAGGAATGGAAAATGGCCGCCGAGACGGTGAAGATCATGGGTCCCGAGGTCCGCGTCGTCGCCACCTGCGTCCGCGTGCCCGTCTTCGTCGGCCATTCCGAGGCGATCGCCGTCGAGTTCGAACGCCCCTTGAGCGTCGCCGAGGCGCAGTCGATCCTGCGCGAAGCCCCCGGAATCATGCTCGTCGACAAGCGCGAGGACGGCGGCTACGTCACCCCGCTCGAAGCGGTCGGCGAATACGCGACCTACGTCAGCCGCGTCCGTGCCGACCCGACCGTCCCGCACGGGCTGCTGCTGTGGTGTGTGTCGGACAACCTGCGCAAGGGCGCGGCGCTGAACGCGGTGCAGATCGCCGAGCTCCTCGGGCGGCGGCACCTGAAGAAGGCGGCCTGACCGCCGTGGCGCTCGCGACCGACAGCTTCGCCTCGTTCGACGGCGCGCGGATCGCGTGGCACGAAGTCGGCGCGGGCCGCCCGGTCGTCCTGCTCCACGGGCTGTTCAGCGACGCGACCACCAACTGGATCAAGTTCGGCACTGCCGCTGCGCTCGCCGCCGCCGGGTGCCGCGCGATCATGCCCGACCTCCGCGGCCACGGCGCGAGCGCCAGACCGCACGCCGCCGCCGCCTACCCGCACGACGTCCTCGCGCTCGATACCGCCGCGCTCGTCGCCCACCTCGGGCTCGCCGACTACGACCTCGGCGGCTATTCGCTCGGCGCGCGGACGACGGTGCGGTGCCTCGTCCGCGGCATGGCTCCCCGGCGCGTCGTTCTCGGCGGCATGGGGCTCAGCGGGCTGCTCGAGGTCGGCCGGCGCAGCGACTGGTTCCTGTCGGTCATCGCCGATCCGGATCGCTTCGCGCGCGGCACGCCGGGGTGGAGCGCGGTCCAGTTCATGCGCACGAACGGCGTCGATGGGGCGGCGGTCGCGCATGTGCTGCGGTCGCAGCTCGCGACGGACCGGGCGGCGCTCGACGGGCTGACGCGTCCGACCCTCGTCGTCTGCGGGGCCGACGACAGCGACAACGGCTCGGCCCCCGACCTCGCGGCGGCCCTGCCCGCGGCAACCTACGCCGAGGTGCCGGGCACGCACATGAGTTCGGTGACGAAGCCCGCCTTCGGCGAGGCGATCGCCGCCTTTCTCGCCGGCTAGCCCGCGGGAAGCAGCCGGCGGCGCGGTGACAGCCAGCGGAGCCGGCTCCGCCACGGCACGACCGCGTGACCGTCGCCGATCACCGCGAGCACCGGCGCGGGGATCGTCGCGGCGAGATCGGCGATGCCGCGGACCTGCGGTCGCGTCAGCTCGGCGAGCACGGCGAGCGCCACGGCGAGCGCGAGGCTGGACCCGGCCGCCATGCCGACGATGAGCAGCATGTTCGGGTAGGTCGGATCGGGGTCGGCGATGACGTCGCCGATGACCTGGACCCCGCTCGGTGTCGCCGCGACGGCGTCGAACTCGGCGACACGCTCGGCCGCGGCATTGTAGCGTTCCGTCTTCAGCCGGACGTCGCGGTTCATCGTCGCCAGCCGGTCGTAGAGCGGCGCGCGCGCGATCATGTTGAGCCGCGCCTTCAGATATTCGGCGTCGCGCTGCGCGCGGACCAGCTCGACCGTGTTCTCCGGCGTACCCGGCGTATTCTGCTGGACGGCACGCTCGCGGGCGAGCTGCTCGACCGTCGCCGCGCGCTGCGCCTCGAGGGACACCGTCATCGGGTTGTTCTCGCCCGTCTGACGCAAGACGGCGAGCTGCGCGTCGATCGTGTCGATGCGCCGGGCGAGCTGGTCGGCAACGGCGCTGAAGCGCCGGTTGACCTCGGACACGACGTCGGGATTGACGGCGGTCCGCAGCGCCGTGACTTCGGCAGCATAGTCGAGCCCGCCGCCCGGCGTATCGAGCGGGATCTGGTTGGCGGTGACGAAGGCGGCTCGCGCGGCCTCGGCTTCCTTGACGACGGCGAGCGCGCGGTTGGCCGCAGTCCGGTTCCACGCCGAAGCGCGCTTCGCCGCTTCGCTCCGGAGCCGCTGGCTCTGGTCGATATAGGCCGCGCGCAGCAGCCCCGCGATCTGCTTGGCCGCTTCGAGCGACGAGGTCGTATAATAGATCTCGACGATCGAGCTGTCCTCGAGCTGACGCGGCGCGATGCCCGCGGCGATCCGGTGCGCCGCCCACGTCGTGACGTCGCCCACACCGCCGGTTTCCGCCTGCCACGCCGCGATGACCTGGGGATTGTCGGGCCAACCGAGGTTGGTGACGACCTCGCGCGTCACCGAGTCGTCGATCATCAGCCGCATCTCGGTCCCGATGTAGCCGGCGGCGATACCCTTCTTTTCGGCCGAATAACGCGCCGGATCGGTGTTCTGCAGGTTGAGCATCACCCGCGCCTTGGCCGTGTATTGCCGCGGCTCCTGATCGGCGAGGAAATAGGCGATGCCGGTCGCGACGAGGACCATCAGTGCGATCCGCAGCCATGCTGCGCGCAGCGTCATCAGCAGCTGAACGGCGCTCATGGCGTCACGGTAGCCCGGCTCGCGCCGACGGTCGAGTCAGCGGCCGATCAGCCGCCGCGCCTGGGCGTCGGCGATCGCGTCGGTCGCCTGGCCGGTGGCGTCGGCCTCGGCGAAGATCGCGGCGAGGCGCGGCTCGATCCGGGCGATGTCGGCCGCAACCGTGGCGGCGTTGCCGCGGCCGAGATATTCGGCGACGACGTTGATGATCCCGCCAGCGTTGATCACATAGTCGGGGGCGTAGAGGATGCCGCGGGCGCGGACGCGGGCACCGTCGGCGGGCGTCGCCAGCTGGTTGTTCGCCGCGCCGGCGACGACCGCGACGTCGAGCCCGGCGATCGTCGCCTCGTCGAGCACCGCACCGAGCGCGTTGGGGCTGAAGACGTCGGCGCTGACCCCGGTGATCGCGTCGACGCCCGACATGGCGGGCGCCCAGCCGGTCGGCCAGCCGCGCAGCGCGCGCATCGTCGGCGTCGGCGAGCGTCAGTCGGGCACCCGCGGCCGCGAGGCGTTCGGCGACCCCGCCGCCGACGCTGCCGACGCCCTGGATCGCGACATGGACCCCGGCAAAGCCATCGCGCCCGAGCCGGTGGCGGACCGCGGCACGCATGCCGACGAAGACGCCCTCAGCTGTCGACGGGCCCGGATTGCCGCCAGCCGCCCCCGGGGCGGTCGGCAGGCCCGAAACGAAGCGCGTCCGGCGCGCGATGACGGTCATGTCGGTGTCCGACATGCCGACGTCCTCGGCGGTGACGTAGCGGCCGCCCAATACGTCCATCGCCGCGCCGAACGCCTCGAGCAGCGCCTCCGACTTGCCGCCACCGGCAGGCGCGAGGACGACGGCCTTGCCGCCGCCCATCGGCAGGCCGGCCATCGCGTTCTTGTAGCTCATCCCGCGCGACAGGCGCAGCGCGTCGGTCAACGCCGCCGCGTCGTCGGCATAGTTCCAGAAGCGACACCCGCCCGCCGCCGGCCCGAGATGCGTCGAGTGGATCGCGATGATCGCGCGCAGGCCGGTCGCCGGATCGGCAACAAAGTGAACGGCTTCGTGATTATCGAAGTCGGGGAGGTCGAACAGCATCGCGTAAACCTTGAAATCTTTGTTCAGGAGCGCGCAATAAACGACCCGACGGGTCAGGCCAAGCGCCAAGTCAGCCGAGCGTCAGGCGGGGGTCGGCCTCCCCAGGCCAGCAGTCCTTGTCGAATCCGTCGCGGCCATCGAGCATCGTGATCGCGAAGTCGACTGACAGCGCGCCGCCGAGCGGATCGACGACGAAGCGGCTCCACGGCACGGCGAACAGCCGCTCCCCGACGCCGGCGATCCCACCGACGCTCAGCGCGACATAGACGATCTGTCCGGGCGCGGCGGCGATCATCACGTCGGCCACGGTTCCAGCGGTCGCGCCGTCGGCGTCGGTGACCTTCGCGCCGAGGAACATCGTGAACGGCGTCAGCGTCGCGTCTGCAGCGGCCGGGACGGTGGCGGTGGCCTCGGTCACGGGCGCGCCGTCGCCTTGGTCGCGGCGGCGGCACCCTTGTCGTAGCGCGCCCGCAGGCCGAGCCAGCGCCACACGCCGAGCGCATTGATCGCGAGCAGGACAGCATTCTGCCAGACGAGGTTGTTCTGGCCGGTGGCGAAGCCGATCACGATCCAGCCGATCGACCCGACGGCGAAGGCGATGAAGCCGAACCCGGTCACGCGCGCACCGAGGTTGGCGGCGACCATCACGGCGGCGAGCGTCGTCGCGATCGGTGCGACCCAGTTCGCGATCTGCTCCACGTCCGTCCCCTGCCAGCAACGCCGGTCAAAGCCGGGGCGCGAGCGAAGGTTCCGGTCTGCGGCACCGCGCGCACGCTGGGGCGACCAACGGGGATCGAACCCGCAACCTCCGGTACCACAAACCGGCGCTCTAACCAATTGAGCTATGGTCGCCGCACGGGCGCGCGCGGCCCAATAGAGGTGGTCGGCGGGCGGCGTCAAGGAAACGCGCGAGCGACAGCGTTGCGCCGATGTTAAGCCACTGATACCGCGCGGCGATGCTCGACGCCGCGCCCGAGATCGTCGTCACCGCGCTGGCCCGGCCCGCGGGCGACATCGCCTACGACCGGGTGACGATCCCGGCGAGCACGCTGGGGGCGACGGCGGCGGGCCGGATCGAGGACATCCTCGGCACCGTCGCCGGCTTCCAGCAGTTCCGCCGCACCGACAGCCGCGCCGCCAACCCGACGAGCCAGGGGGCAACGCTGCGCGCGCTCGGCGGCAACGCGTCGAGTCGCGCGCTCGTCCTCCTCGACGGCGCGCCGCTCGCCGATCCGTTCGCCGGCTTCATCCCGTGGTTCGCGCTGGCTCCCGAACGGCTCGCGAGCGTCAGCGTGACCCGCGGCGCCGGGTCGGGCGCGTTCGGCGAGGGCGCGCTCGCCGGTACGATCGAGCTGGTCAGCGCCGACCCGACCGCCCGCGCCAGCGCGGCCGAGGTCGACGGCGGCAGCTACGGGTCGCTGAGCGCGCGCGCGGCACTCGCCGTGCCGCTCGGCGGCGGCGGGGTCGCGCTCGCCGGGCGCTACGACCGCAGCGATGGCTACGGCCTCATCGTGCCCCGCCAGCGCGGCCCGGCCGACATTCCCGCCGCCTTTGCGCAAGGCAGCGCGAGCCTGCGCGTCGTCGTGCCGACCGCGGCCGGGACGCTGAGCCTGAATGCGCTCGGCTATGCCGACGACCGCACGCGCGGAGTGGCCGGCGTGACCTCGCGCGACAGCGGCTTCCTCGGCAGCGTCCGCCTGACCGGCGGCAGCCGCTGGCGCTACGATGCGCTCGCCTATCTCGACGCGCCGACCTTCGCGACGACCGCGGTCAGTCTCGACCCGTCGCGGACGGTGGCGACGCCGTCGTCGAACCAGTTCAACACGCCCGCGTTCGGCATCGGCGGCAAGGTCGAGGTGCGCCCGCCGCGCCTCGGCGCGGTCGACCTGCGGCTCGGGGCCGACGTCCGCAGCGACGGCGGGCGCAGCGAGGAGTTCGCCCGCTACGTCGGCTCCGGCTTCACCCAGCTCCGCGTCAGTGGCGGCACGAACACCGTCGCGGGCGGTTTCGCCGAGGCGACGCTCGCCGCGACGCCGTCGTTGCTGCTGACCGCGACCGGGCGCGCCGACCATTGGTCGATCGCCGGCGGCTTCCTCGGCACGCGCGACCTCGGCACCGGCGGGCTGGTCGCGACACGCTTCGCCGCTCGCGACCGCGTCGAGCCGAGCGGGCGCGCGGGCGCGGCGTGGACCGTCGCCCGCGGCGTGGCGCTGCGGGGCGCGGCGTATACCGGCTATCGGCTGCCGACGCCGAACGAGCTCTACCGTCCGTTCCGCGTCGGGCTGGACGCGACCGCCGCAAACCCGGCGCTGACGCCCGAGCGGCTGCGCGGCGGCGAGGTCGGCGTCGACCTGCGCCGGCCGGGAATGACGATCGCACTGACCGCCTTCGCCAACCATGTCGCCGGCGCGATCGGCAATGCGACCTTGGGGGCCGGCCCCGGTACCTTCGACCAGGTCGGCTTCGTCGCGGCGGGCGGCGTCTTCCGGCGGCGGGTCAACCTCGATGCGATCGAGGCGCGCGGCATCGAGGCGGAGGTCCATGCCTCGCGCGGGCGGTGGCGGGCCGACCTCAGCTACGCCTATACCGACGCCCGCGTCCGGGCTTCCGGCACGGCACAGGACGGGCTGGCGCCGGCGAACACGCCGCAGCAGGCGGCGGCGGCGACGCTCGCCTGGGCGGGGCCGGTGCGGGCGACGGCGACCGTGCGCTATGCCGGGCCGCAGTTCGACGATGACCTCGCGACGCGGCGGCTCGGCAGCGCGACGACCGTCGACGCCGAGCTCGACGTCCCGCTCCGTCCGGCTATCACCTTGGTTTTCCGAGCGGAAAATCTCGCCGACGCGCTCGTCGCCAGCGGCGTGTCGGCGGGCGGGGTGATCGACCGGGGAACGCCGCGGACGCTGTGGGCGGGGGTCCGGGTCGGCGGCTGATCGGCGGCTTGCCGCCTGGCCGGAGACCCGCCATGACGCGAGCGGGGAGACCGACCATGAACCGAGTCCTGGCGCATACCGGCGCCCATTATCCGATCGTCCAGGCGCCGATGGGGTGGATCGCGCGGTCGGCACTGGCGAGCGCGGTGTGCGAGGCGGGCGGGCTGGGGGTGATCGAGACCTCGTCGGGCGAGACCGCGGCATGCCAGGCCGAGATCGTTCGGATGCGCGACCTGACGAGCGCGCCGTTCGGGGTCAACCTGCCGATTTTGTTCCTGAAAGACGATGCGATGCTGCGCTTCATCTGTGCCAGCGGCGTGCGCTTCGTGACCACCTCGGCGGGGTCGCCGGCGAAGTTCGTCGCGCCGCTGAAAGCGGCGGGGATCGTGGTTTACCATGCGGTTCCGACGGTCGAGGCGGCGCTGAAGGCGGTCGCCGCCGGGGTCGACGGGCTGGTCGTCGAGGGCGCCGAGGGTGGCGGCTTCAAGAATCCCGAGGAGGTCTCCACGCTGGTTCTCGTTCAGGCGATCCGGCGGGCGACCGAGGTTCCTTTGATCGCTGCCGGGGGCATCGTCGACGGGCGCGGCATGGCGGCGGCGTTCGCCGTCGGTGCCGAGGGTGTCCAGATGGGAACGCGCTTTGTCAGTGCCTTGGAGAGCCCGGTTCATGCCAACTATAAGGCCGCGATCGTCGCGGCGGGGGTGACGGGGACCGTCGTCCTCAACAAGCAGGCAAGCCCGTGCATCCGCGCGCTGAAGACGCAGCGGACCGCCGCCATCGCCGCGGCGGGGATCATGCCGCCCGATACCTTCAGCCGCATCCTCGAGCTGTATTTTCAAGGAGATATGGAGGCGGCGGTCGGTCTCGCCGGCCAGTCGGCGGGGCTGATCGACCGCGTCCGCCCGGTCGCCGACATCATCGCCGACACCGTCGCCGAGTTCTTCGCCGAGACGCGACGACTCGGGGCGATGGCCGCGGCGGCGGGGTTCGGCTGACCCGCGCCGCCCGTGCGCCGTCGCGCGTCCCGCCCTGACGATCCCGCGGGAGCGACGTGTCACGCTCCGCTCGATCCGCTTTGTAAAGCAGTGACTTAGCGTCTGTCCAAGACGACTCGCGAAACGCACGAGCCGTTCACGGCCCGCGTACCACCGCCGTCCGCACGGCGGAGCCGACGCCCTAGCGGTAGAAGACGTGGTTGCCGATCGTGCCGACCTTGTGCATCGACGTCCAGCCGACGGCGACGCGGGTGGCGTGGAAGGCCGTCGCGCGCGGGGCGACGACATCCCACGCGGCGGTCGCGGCGATCGCGGCAATGGCCTTGGCGATGCGCCAGTCGCGCCCGTCGGCAGGCGTCCGCGCATGGTCGAAGCTGAACTGGCCGCGCTGGCCGATGACGCCGCATACGGTCGTGGCATAGTGGCCCGAGGCGACGCGGTTGAGGATGACCTGGGCGACGGCGAGCTGGCCTTCGAGCGGCTCGCCGCGGGCCTCGAAGTAGACGGCGCGGGCGAGGCATTCGCGGTCGCCGTAGGCGGTCGGGTGCGCGTCGACCATGTCGGCGACGAGCGTCGTCAGGTGGGCCGGGCGCGGGGTGGTGACGCTGTCGTCGTCGGGCATCGCGCTCGTCGCGACCGCGGTGTGGGTCGCGCCGGTGGCGACGGAAGTGTCGGCCGATGCGATCCCCGGGGTGTCGAGCGGGGCGCGGCTCGTCGCGAGCGTCGCCGCGGCGGCGGCATAGTCGATGCGGCTGAGCCGGGTATCCGGGGTCGCGGCAGTCGCGGCAGCAGCGGCGACGGGGTCGGGCGATGCGATCGCCCGCGCGGCGAAGGCGGCGGCCTGCGGCATCTCGCCGGCGGCGGCGGTCGTCAGGCCAAGCAGGGCGATCGTCGCCACCCGGGCGAGGGTCGCGGTGCCGGCGGCAGTCAGGAACCGATCAGTCATTCATTCGCTTGTCGATCACGGCGTTCCCGGGTCCGCTCGGCAGCGGCCGAACTGTGGCCGCGCGTCGCTGGGCTGAACCCGGTGCGGTCCGCTTGCTGGTCGTTCGCCGGTCCCGCCCACGGTCCCGGCATCGAGGCGCCCGGGTGGCGCGAGGTTCATCGCACCGCAACCCTCAGACGGTCGTTTCGTCGATGAAGCGTGCGATATCGGGGACGTCCAGTTCGACGATCCACAGGTCGGGGTCGTAGCTGCGCTGCCGCGCGACCCAGGGATCGACCGAGTTGCCGCTCGCGCCGACGCGCCACGACGACCCCTGGGGACCCGCGACGCGGGTCAGCGCGCGCTGCTCGCCACCGGCTCCGCGGTGGACGACGACAACGCTGCCGGCGGTATCGTCGCCGCGGTGGAGGACCGCGCCGAAGCCGCCCTCGGCATGGACGCGACGCAGCAGCGCGCCGATCCACACGCCCGTCGCGAGGCGCGGCTCGCTCAGGCGGCGATGCTCCGCTGCCCGGCAAGGACCGCGTAAAAGGCGTCGGCCGACGCCGCGCCGCGCAGCATCGCGCACAGCGCCGGATCGCGCAGTGCCCGGCTGACGCGGGCGAGCGCCTTCAGATGGTCGGCGCCGGCCCCCTCGGGCGCGAGCATGAGGACGACAAGGTCGACCGGCAGCCCGTCGAGCGCGGAAAAGTCGACCGGCGTCGCCAGCCGCGCGGCGACCGCGACGATGCTGCCCAACCCCGCCAGTCGCCCGTGCGGGATCGCCGTCCCGGCGCCGAACCCGGTCGAGCCCAGCGCCTCGCGCGCGCGGATGACGGCGGTGACCTCGGCGGCGTCGCGCCCGCATAGCGCCGCGGCGCGCGCCGACAGGTCGTCGATCACGCCGGCCTTGTCGCGCGCGGGGCAGGCGAAGGCGACCGCCGCCGCGCCGATCAGGTCGCCGAGATCGGCGCTGACGTGGGGCGCGCTCACGCCTGCGGCTCGACCCAGCCGATGCTGCCGTCCTCGCGCCGGTAGACCATGTTGTGGATGCCCGACTTGCTGTTCTTGAACAGCAGCGCGGTCGTGTTCCGGAGGTCGAGCATCATCACCGCGTCGCTGACGCTGGCGTCGGGAACGTCGACGCGCGTCTCGGCGATCACCGGCGGGTGGTCGGTCTCGACCTCGTCCTCGGGCGGCGCGGCGAAGATCGTGTAGGCGGCGTTGTCGAGGTCCTGCGCCGATTCGATCGCGCGGCCGTTGCCCGGACCATGACGGTCCTTCAGCCGGCGCATGTAGCGGCGCAGCTGCTTGTCGATGCGGTCGGCGGCCGCGTCGAGCGCCGGGTGTGCCTCGCTGGCCGTCGCCGAGCCCTTGAGGATCAGGTCGCTCATCACGTGCATCACGATGTCGACGACGAAACCGCCGTGCGGGCCGGGGCTGAGGGTGACGTTGGCGCCGATCGCGCGGCTGAAATATTTCTCGGCGATGGCGCTCAGCCGCGTCCGGACGTGCTCGCGGAAGGCGGCCCCGGCGTCGACCTGGTGGCCTGAAACGCGGATGTCCATCGCGGTGTCTCCTGAGGATCGGGCGGTCGCTCTAGGCCTCGCCCCGGGGAGCGTCAATCAACGCCCGACGAGTTGGGTTTCAGGCGAGCCAGACGGGGTCGGTCAGCCGGGCGACGAAGGCGGCGTGGCGCGCGAGCTCGTCGGTCGAGGCGGCATGGCCGCGCGCCGGGCGGAAGTCGCGCGCGGCGGCTTCCGGGGCGGCCGCGACCGCCTCGACGGCGAGGTCGAGGCCGATCTGGCGCCCGCCGACGAGCTCGACATAGACGCGCGCGAGCAGCTCGGCGTCGATCAGCGCGCCGTGCTTGGTCCGCGCCGACAGGTCGATGCCATAGCGGTTGCACAGCGCGTCGAGCGTGTGCTTGGCTCCCGGGTGCTTCTTGCGCGACAGTTCGAGCGTGCAGATGGCCCGGCTGGCGGGGATCGCCGGCATCCGCGCGCGGCGCAGCTCCCAGTTCAGGAATTCCATGTCGAAGGCGGCATTGTGCGCGACGAGCGGCGCGTCGCCGATGAAGGCAAGGAAGTCGTCGATCACCGCCTCGAACACCGGCTGGCCGGTGAGGAAGGCCGTCGACAGGCCGTGGACCCCTTCGGCGTCCTTCGGCATCACCCGGCACGGGTCGACATAGGTGTGGAAGCTGCGTCCCGTGGCGACGCGGCCGTGGAGTTCGATCGCGCCGATCTCGACGATCCGGTGCCCGTCGCCGGGCATGATGCCAGTGGTTTCGGTGTCCCAGACGATCTCGCGCATCGGCCTATCTAGCGCGGCGCAGGGCGGTGACAAGATCGCGCACGACGCGCGCCGTCGCCGCCTTGGTGCCGCCGGTGGGCACGAGGATGTCGGCGCGCGCGCGCTTGACCGCGTCGGGCGTCTGGCGGGCGAGGATGTCGGCGAACTTGGCCGGCGTCATCCCGGGCCGGGCGAGGACGCGGGCGCGCTGGACGGCGGCGGGAGCGGAGACGACGGCGACGACATCGCACAGGCCCGCCCCGCCGCCCTCGAACAGCAGCGGGATGTCGAGGACGACGACGGCGGCGCGGCGGTGGCGGCGGAGGAAGGCCGTGCGCGCGGCGGCGACGAGCGGGTGGACGATGGCCTCGAGTGTCTTGAGTGCCGCCGGGTCGCCGAACACGCGCGCACCGAGGGCGGCGCGGTCGAGGACGCCGTCGCGCACGGTTCCGGGAAAGGCCGCCGCGATCCCCGGCAGCGCCGCACCGCCGGGCGCCTGGAGCACGTGGACCGCGGCGTCGGCATCGAACACGGGCACGCGCAGCCGCCGGAACATCGCCGCAACGGTCGACTTGCCCATGCCGATCGATCCCGTCAGCCCGACGACGATCACCGGCCGATTCCGCGCAACAATCGCGGCCCGAACGCCATCGGCAGCGCGAGCAGGACGAGGTTGGGCAGCCACCACGCCGGATCGAAGGTGCCCAGCAGTGCCCAGAAAGCGACCGCCATCAGCCCCGCCGCGCCGGTCAGCGTCAGCGACACGATCGCCAGCCCACGCCACCGGGCGTCGCCCGCCCGCGCGAGCCGCACGGCGGCAAGGCCGGTCGCGGCGAAGGCGAGGTCGAGCGGGGCGAACGACCAGTTCCACGCATCGATCAGCGGCGTCCCGTAGCCGGCGTACATCGCGCTCGCCGGGAGCGTGACGGCGCGCGCCGCGGCCAGCGCGGCGATGCTCCAGTAGACCAGCATCGCCAGATCGACCGCCGTCAGCGCCAGGCGCAGCGCGCGGCTCATGTCGTCAGCAGCGCGCGCAGCTCGGCGTCGTGCTCACGCGGGGCGCGCGCGCCGAAGAACAGTTCGAACGCCGCCGCCGCCTGCCCGATCAGCATCGCGAGGCCATCAATCGTGCGCAGGCCCCGGGTACGGGCACTCACGAGGAGAGGGGTGTCGAGGGGGGCGTAGACGAGGTCGTAGACGATCGTGTCGTCGGGGTAGGCGGCCAGATCGATCGTCAACGGCGGCTGGCCGACCATGCCGAGCGTCGTCGCGTTGACGATGACATGGTCGAAGCAAGCCGACTTTTGGCCGACGTAAGCCGGATTAGGGATAAAGATCGGATGCTGCAGTTCAGCAAGATCACCGGAGCCGCCGTAGTCTCCCCCGCGTCCAAACTCCGCCGCCAAGCCATCCGCCTTGTCGATGTCTCGCGCGTAAATGGACATATGGCCGCCGTACCCATCCCACGCATGTGCGACGGCACGCGCCGCTCCGCCCGTGCCAATCAAATCAAGACTAGCCGGCACACGAGAGTCGGAACTCGAGCGACTCCAGCAAGGCCCGCAGCGGTTCCATGAACCCGGCGACATCGGTATTGTAGCCGACCAGCGCTCCGTCCTCGACAACCACCGTATTCACCGCCCCGACTTTCGCCGCCAGCGGATCCACCCGATCGAGATACGCCATCACCGCGACCTTGTGCGGCACGGTGACGTTCACCCCCGCCAGCCCCAGCGCCGGCAGCGCACGGATCGCCTCGCCGAGCCGTTCGGGAGCGACGGCGAAGCGGGTGTAATCGCCGTCGAGGCCGAGCTTCGCCAGCCAGAAGCGGTGGATCAGCGGCGACTTCGAATGCGCGACCGGCCAGCCGATGACCCCGGCGGTCTTCACGTCGCGATCTCCCCGCGCACCCGCAGCGCGTCGAGGACCGCGAGCAGCGGCAGGCCGCGGATGACGAAATGGTCGCCGTCGATCCGGGTGAACAGCTGCGCGCCGAGCCCCTCGACATGATAGCTGCCGACGCACTCGACGACGCCGGGGTCGCGGTCGAGATAGGCGGCGATGAACGCGCCCGACAGCGGCCGCATCGTCAGCCGCGCGCTGCCGACCGCGCGCCACACCGCCGCGCCGCCCTCGGCGAGCACCGCCGCGGACACCAGCGTGTGCGTCGTGCCGGCGAGGTCGGCGAGCTGCGCCGCGGCGGCATCGCGGGTGCCCGGCTTGGCGAGGAAGCGCCCATCGGCGGCGGCGACGATCGAATCGGCTCCGAGCACCAGACCGGAGCGCGACCGCGAAACCTTGACCGCCTTGACCTCGGCGAGAGCGTCGGCGACGCGCGCCGCCGGCTCGCCGCGCAAGGCCGCGGTGATCGCCTCCTCGTCGACGTGCGCCGGCACCGCCTCGAACGCGACGCCGGCCGCGGCCAGCATCGCCGCACGCGCCGCGCTCTGGCTGGCCAGCGTGATCACCGCGGGATGGGGGCGCTGCTTGCCGCCGGGTCGCCGCGCGTGCCGGCCGCCGGATCGCCCGCGCCTTCGGCCGGATCGTCGCCCGCCGCCTCGGTTCCCGCGTCGCCCGCGCCCTCGCGCGCCTGGACGAGGTTGATGATCGCCGCCGCGGTCTCCTCGATCGACCGGCGTGTAACGTCGATCACCGGCACGTCGTGGTCGGCGAACAGGCGCCGCGCGAAGGCGACCTCGGCGGCGACCGTCGCCGCGTCGACGTAGGCGGTGTCGGCAGCCTGCCCCAGCGACAGCAGCCGGTTGCGGCGGATCGCGATCAGGCGTTCGGGCGAGTTGGTCAGCCCGACGACGAGCGGGTTCTTCAGCCGGAACAGCGACGCCGGCGGCGGCGACTGCGGCACCAGCGGGATGTTCGCCGTCTTGTAGCCGCGGTTGGCGAGGTAGATCGCCGTCGGCGTTTTCGAGCTGCGCGACACGCCGGCGAGCACGATGTCGGCCTCCTCCCAATTGTCGTGCCCCGCCCCGTCGTCGTGGACCATGGTGAAGTTGATCGCGTCGACGCGCTTGAAATAGGCCGCGTCCATGACGTGCTGCCGCCCCGGCCGCGTCACCGCCGCCTGCCCCAGGAAGTTGCTCAGGGCATCGATGATCGGGTCGAGCACCGACACCGCCGGCAGGCCGAGCGCGGCACAGCGGTGTTCGAGCCGGGCGCGGACCGCGCCGGTGATCAGCGTGTAGAGGACGAGGCCCGGCCGCTTGGCGATCTCCTCGACGACCCGGTCGAGATGGCCTTCCGACCGCACCATCGGCCAGAAATGCTTGATC
Organism: uncultured Alphaproteobacteria bacterium; assembly: GCA_963790285.1. GTDB lineage: Bacteria > Pseudomonadota > Alphaproteobacteria > Sphingomonadales > Sphingomonadaceae > Polymorphobacter_B. The sequence continues at coordinate 514,775 of CAWBNV010000002.1, read as the reverse complement.
GTGTCGGCGCCCTCGAAGCGCCCGAGTCCCGCCTTGACGATCGATTCGAGCGTCTCCCCGGTCGAGTCGGAGACGAGGTGGAGATGCAGCCGTGCCATGACGGAAATATTTCATCTCGCGCGAAGTCTGGGGATAACCCGTGGGGAAGCGCCTAGCGGCTGGCGTCCCGCGCGGCAAGGTCGCGGAACCGCGCGCTTTGTCCCGCCGCCGTCCACAGGTGGACGGCCGAATCGCCGATCTGTGGACTACGGGGATAAGTCGGGCGACTCGTGCGTCGCGCGGGGCTTGGCGGGCCGGCTGGCGGCGACCGGCTGGGCATATCGCGCCCGACCCTGTTTTCCACCGCACTACTGCTCCCCTTGATTCTAGAGAGTCAGAGAAGAAAGGAAGTGGCCGGGAGCGGACCATGGCGAGCCGGCGCGGGGCTTGACGCTTGGCCGGCGAGCGGGTTTCGGTAGGCCATGACCCAACCCGCTCTGCTTACCGTCCTCGGCGGCGAACGCCTCGACCCGCCGCCCGTCTGGCTGATGCGCCAGGCCGGCCGCTACCTGCCCGAATACCGCGAGCTGCGCGCGGCCAAGGGCGGGTTCCTCGAGCTCGTCTACGACAGCGAGGCCGCCGCCGAGATCACCCTCCAGCCGATCCGCCGGTTCGGGCTCGACGCCGCGATCCTGTTCTCCGACATCCTGATCGTGCCGCATGCGATGGGCATGGACCTGAGCTTCGGCGTCGGCGAGGGGCCGCGCCTCGTGCCGCCGCTCGCCGACGGCAGCTGGGAAGCGCTGGTGCCCGTGCCCGAGCGGCTCGAGGCGATCTACGCCACCGTCCGCCGTGTCCGCGCGGACCTCGCACCCGAGGTCGCGCTGATCGGCTTCGCCGGGAGCCCGTGGACGGTAGCGACGTACATGGTCGCCGGCAGCGGCAGCAAGGACCAGGGCGAGGCGCGGCGGCTCGCCTACCGCGATGCATCGGCGTTCCAGTCGCTGATCGACCGTATCGTCGCCGTCACCGTCGACTATCTGTCGGGGCAGATCGCGGCGGGCGCGCAGACGGTGCAGCTGTTCGACAGCTGGGCCGGCAGCCTCGCCCCGGCCGAGTTCGAGCGCTGGGTCATCGCGCCGACTGCCGACATCGTCGGCCGGCTGATGGTCCGTCACCCCGACGTGCGGGTCATCGGCTTCCCGAAGGGCGCCGGGGCCAAGCTCGCGGCGTACGCCGCCGAGACGGGGATCGACGCGGTCGGGCTCGACGAGACGGTCGACCCGGCGTGGGCGGACGCGATGCTGCCGCCGGGGATGCCGGTGCAAGGCAATATCGACCCGCTCGCGCTGTGGGCCGGCGGTGAGGCGCTGAAGACGAGCGTCGCCCGCGTCCGCGCCGCGTTCGACACCCGGCCGCACGTCCTCAACCTCGGCCACGGCATCCTGCAGGACACGCCGATCGCGCACGTCGAGGAACTGCTGGCAATGGTCCGCGCATGACGGGCTGGCTCGGCGCCGCCTACCCGTGGGTTCAGGCGGCGCACGTCGTCGCGGTGATCTTCTGGATGGCCGGGCTGTTCATGCTGCCGCGCTTCCTCGTCTACCACATGGAGGAGCCGGTCGGCTCGCCGGGCGACGCGGCGTGGATCGAGCGCGAGGCGCGGCTCAAGCGGATCATCCTGACGCCGGGCATCGTCGCGGTGTGGGTGCTGGGCCTGTCCCTCGCGACAAGCTACGGGCTCACCGGCAACGGCTGGCTCCACGCCAAGATCGCGGTCGTTTTCCTGCTGTCGGGCTACCACGGCTGGGCCGCGGCGGCGGCGAGCAAGTTCGCCCGCGGCGAGCGGCCCTATGCCAACAAGACACTTAGGCTATTGAACGAAGTCCCGGCACTGGCGACAATCGTCATCGTTGTCCTCGTCATCGTCAAACCATTCTGAAGGAGACCGGTCATGGCCAGCGGCGAGCAGAAGTCGAACAAGGAAACGCGCAAGCCCAAGGCGAAGAAGGTCAAGACGATCGCCGCCAACCCGTCGACCAAGGGCACCGCGCCGAAGGCGTGACCCACGTCCCCGCCGCGGCGTCAGCTTGTCCCTTGACCCGCGGCGGGGTGCCGCATATTTTCGCACGCAGTGCCGTCATCCCGACGTGCGCCCGCCGCCATCGCCGTTCCCCACCGCGACAGTGCGTAGCTCGTAAAGAATATACATGCATCTCAATGACTTGAAGAAGAAAACCCCGGCCGAGCTGGTCGTCATGGCCGAGGCGCTCGGGGTCGAGAATGCCTCGACACTGCGCAAGCAGGACATCCTGTTCGCGATCCTCAAGACCGAGGCCGACAACGGCACGACGATCATGGGGACCGGTACGATCGAGGTGATGAACGACGGCTTCGGCTTCCTGCGGTCGCCGGAGTCGAACTATCTCGCCGGACCCGACGATATCTATGTCGCGCCGAACCAGGTGCGTAAGTTCGGCGTCCGCACCGGCGACACGCTCGAGGGCGAGATCCGCGCGCCGAAGGACGGCGAACGCTATTTCGCGCTGACCAAGCTGACCGCGATCAACTTCGACGACCCCGACGTCGTTCGTCATCGCACCAATTTCGACAATCTGACGCCGCTCTATCCCGACGAGAAGCTGCGCCTCGACACGATGGACCCGACGATCAAGGACAAGTCGAGCCGCGTCATCGACATCGTCGTGCCGCTCGGCAAGGGGCAGCGCTGCCTGATCGTCGCCCCCCCGCGGGTCGGCAAGACGATCATGATGCAGAACATCGCGCGGTCGATCTCGGCGAACCATCCCGAGGTCTACCTGATCGTCCTGCTGATCGACGAACGACCCGAGGAAGTCACCGACATGCAGCGCACCGTCAAGGGCGAGGTGATCAGCTCGACCTTCGACGAACCCGCGACGCGCCACGTCCAAGTGGCTGAAATGGTTATCGAAAAAGCCAAGCGTCTGGTCGAGCACAAGCGCGACGTCGTCATCCTGCTCGACAACATCACGCGTCTCGGTCGCGCCTATAACACCGTCGTCCCGTCGAGCGGCAAGGTGCTGACCGGCGGTGTCGACGCCAACGCGCTGCAGCGGCCGAAGCGCTTCTTCGGCGCGGCGCGCAATATCGAGGAAGGCGGGTCGCTGACGATCATCTCGACCGCGCTGATCGATACCGGCAGCCGCATGGACGAGGTCATCTTCGAGGAGTTCAAGGGCACCGGCAACGCCGAAATCGTCCTCGACCGCAAGATCGCCGACAAGCGCGTCTTCCCGGCGATCGACATCGGCAAGAGCGGCACGCGCAAGGAAGAGCTGCTGGTCGACAAGACGACCCTGTCGAAGATGTGGGTGCTGCGCCGCATCCTGATGCAGATGGGTACGATCGACGCGATGGAGTTCCTGCTCGACAAGATGAAGGACTCGAAGTCGAACGCGGACTTCTTCGACGCGATGAACCATTAGCGCCGCGGCGCGCGAATAGCAGGCAAGCGCGCTAGCGCTTGCCTGCTGTTCGCCGACTCGCGGCGCGGCCGGCCGGGGAGGCGGCGGCCAGCAGGCCGCGGAACTCGTCCAACGCCAGCCGCGCGTCGCCGCGGCCCTTTCTCAAGGCCGCTCAACCTCAACGATGTTCCACGTGGAACATCACACCATCAGCACCGTCGACCCCGTCGTTGTCCGCGCTTCGAGCGCCCGATGCGCCGCCGCCGCGTCTGCGAGCGGAAACCGCTGCCCGATTGCGATCGTCAGCTCGCCATCGATGATCCGGTCGAAGACCTTCGCCAGCCCGGTCCGCCGCTCGTCCTGCGTCGCGTAATAATCGAACATCGTCGGCCGGGTGACGAACAGCGAGCCCGACCGCGCCAGCACGCCGAGGTCGGTCGGCGGCACCGCGCCGCTCGCGTTGCCGTAGCTGACGAGCAGGCCGCGCCGGCGCAGCGACTTCAGCGACCCTTCCCACGTGTCGCGCCCGACGCCGTCGAAGACGACGTCGACGCCGACGCCGTCGGTCATGTCGCGAACCGTGCTCGCGACATCGACGTCGCGGTAAAGGATCACCTCGTCGGCGCCCGCGTCGCGCGCGATCGTCGCCTTGTCGGCCGATCCCGCGGTGGCGAGGACGCGCGCCCCGCTTGCGCGGAGCCACTGGACGAGCAGGTGGCCGACCCCGCCGGCGGCGGCGTGGACCAGCACCGTCTGGCCCGCCTCGACCTTGGCGCAGCGCTCGACGAGAAACTCGGTCGTTCCGCCCTTGAGCATCGCCGCCGCCGCCGTGTCGTCGTCGACCAGCCCGGGCAGCGGCACCGCCATCGTCGCGGCGATCACCCGTCGTGTCGCGTAGGCCCCGATCGGCCCGAGGCCGCAGCCGACGCGGTCGCCCTCGCTGAAGTCGACGACACCGGTGCCGACCGCCTCGACCACGCCGGCCGCTTCGAGGCCGATCCCGCTCGGCAGCGGTACCGGGTAGAGCCCGGTGCGGTGGTAGACGTCGATGAAGTTGACCCCCACGGCAGTATGGCGGACGCGGATCTCGCCCGGGCCAGGATCGCCGACTTCGATCGGCTCGTCGGTCAACACCTCGGGACCGCCGGTGGCGGCGAAGCGGATGGCATGGTCGGTCATACAGGCTCCGGCTTGGTGATCGCGTCGACTGACGCTAGACCAGTGCCCGAGGCCGAGAAAGGCACGCGTGTGAAGATTACCTTCGACATCGACTGCACTCCGGCCGAAGCGCGGGCGTTCCTCGGCCTGCCCGACCTGACGTCGCTGCACGAGGCATATCTGAGCAAGATGAGCGGCTTCGTCACAGAGGGGATTGGCCCGGCGGATTTCGAGCGAATGGCGAAAACGTGGCTGCCGGGAATGAGCGAAGGGTTCGAGACGTGGCGGCAGGCGATCTTCAGCGCAGCGCGCAAGTCCGACTGAGGCCGACGCTCTTCGCGCTGGCGACCGGCGCCCCGCCGACGGCGATCGCCATCGTCCGCGTCTCGGGTTGCCGCTCCTTTGCGATTGCGGAGCAGATCGCCGGAACGCTGCCGCCGCCGCGCCGGCTCGATCGACGCCGGCTGCGCGATCCCGCCACGGGCGAGGTGCTCGATAATGGCCTGATCGCCGCCTTCCCGGCGCCGGCGAGCGCGACGGGCGATGACGTTGTCGAAATCCACCTCCATGGCGGCGTCGCGATCGTGGCGGCGGTTCTCGCGCTGCTCAGGCGGCTCGGGGCAACGCCGGCAGCTGCCGGCGCGCTGACCCGCCGCGCGTTCGACAATGGCAAGATCGACCTTGCCGCTGTCGCGGCACTCGGTGACCTGATCACGGCCGAAACCGACGGCCAGCGGCGGGCGGCCCTGGCGCGGACCGGGAGCGACCTTGGCCGCCATGTCGATCGCTGGCGTGCAGCTCTGGTCGCGGTCCGCGCCGACCTCGAAGCGACGCTCGATTTTGCCGAGGAAGACAGCGTCGTCGCGATCCTCACAGAAGCAAATCGCGACATGCTGGCCGACGTGCGCCGCGAACTCGCTGCGGCGCGTCGTAGCGGCGAGCGCGCGGGTCGGTTGCGCGACGGTATCGTGGTTGCGATCGTCGGCCCGGTCAACGCCGGCAAGTCGACGCTGCTCAATGCACTCGTCGGACGTGACGCCGCGATGGTGTCGCCGCATCCGGGAACGACCCGCGACCCGATCGAGGCGCGGATCGTCATTGGCGGCGTTCCAGTGACCCTTGTCGACACCGCCGGCCTCCGCGCCACGGCGGATCCAATCGAAGCCGAAGGGATCGCTCGGGCGCGGGTGCGTGCGCAGACCGCAGAGTTGGTCATCGAGATGGGCCAACACAGCGATCCGAACGCCATCCATGTCGCCGGCAAGGCGGATCTGTCGGCGGTGGGAAGCGGTTGGCTTGGCGGCATTCTTCATCTGTCGCCGCTGACGGGTGACGGGCTTGATCTGCTCGAAAGCTGCCTCGCCGCGCGTGTCGCAGCCTTGGTCGGAGGAGAAGCGCCCCTGGTAGCTCACAGCTGGCAAATAGCTGCGCTCGACAGCGCGATGGCGGCCCTCGACGCCGCCGCACATGAAGTGGACGGCGTCTTGGCCGCCGAGCAGTTGAGGACCGCGGCCATCGTACTTGAACGTGTCGTCGGGCGTGTCACGAACGAGGCCATCCTCGACGCCGTTTTCGCGCGCTTCTGCATCGGCAAGTGATGTTCCACGTGGAACATTCCGCGCGTTTGCGCTAGCGAGCGACAATGGCGCACTACGATGTCCTGATTGTCGGTGGCGGCCACGCGGGGTGCGAGGCGGCGGCGGCGGCGGCACGGATCGGCGCGCGTGTCGCGCTCGTCACCCGATCGGAGGCCGATCTCGGTGTCCTGTCGTGCAATCCGGCGATCGGCGGGCTCGGCAAAGGTCACCTCGTGCGCGAGATCGACGCGCTCGACGGGCTGATTGGCTGTGTCGGCGACGCCGCGGCGCTCCAGTTCCGGCTGCTCAACCGCAGCAAGGGCCCCGCGGTGCAGGGCCCGCGCGTTCAGGTCGATCGCGCCCGCTATCGCCGCGTCATGCGGCAAGCGATCGCCGCGACGCCCGGAATCACGCTGATCGCTGCCGATGTCACTGGCTTTCTTAGTAAAATGGCGGGGGTTGCGACTTCAGCGGGTCAGATTCGCGCCGGTGCGATCGTCGTCACGACCGGGACGTTCCTTGCGGCGACGCTCCATCATGGCCGCACGATCATCCCGGGCGCACGCGCCGGCAGCCCGGCAGCGACCGCACTTGCGCGGGCGATCGGCGATCTCGGGATGCCGCGCGGGCGGTTCAAGACCGGAACGCCCCCACGGCTCGACGGACGCACGATCGATTGGGGGGCGCTCGAGCGCCAGCCCGGCGATGCCGTCCCGACCTTCCTCTCGGCGGCGACGACGAGCGCCGACAGACCGATGCTGGCGTGTGGCGTGACCCGGACGACGGCGGCGACGCATGCCATCGTGCGTGCGCACCTCGACCAGACGCCGACCTATGGCGGCGACTTCACCGGCCGCGGCCCGCGCTATTGCCCCTCGCTCGAGGACAAGGTGGTGCGCTTCGCCGACCGCGACAGCCACACCATCTTCCTTGAACCGGAAGGCTATGCCGACGCGACGGTGTACCCGAACGGCATTTCGACTGCACTGCCGCCAGCGGTCCAGGCCGCACTGCTGCCGACCATCCCCGGGCTCGCGCGCGCGACGATCCTGCAGCCGGGCTATGCGGTCGAGTACGACTATGTCGACCCGCGCGCGCTGACTCCGGCGCTGATGGTCGAGGCTTTTCCGGGATTGTTCCTTGCCGGGCAGATCAACGGCACGACCGGGTATGAGGAGGCGGCAGGGCAGGGGATCGTCGCCGGGATCAATGCCGCGCGCTTCGCCGGCGGACAGGCGCCGCTGATCCTCGACCGCGCCTCGTCGTACCTCGGGGTCATGGTCGACGACCTGACCCACTTCGGCGTCAGCGAGCCGTACCGCATGTTCACCTCGCGAGCCGAGTATCGGCTGAGCCTGCGCATCGACAATGCCGGTGAGCGGCTGACGCCGGTGGGCATCGCCGCCGGTGTCGTCGGCGCGGCACGGGCGCGGCAGTTCGCGGAGTGCAGCGCCGCGCTGGCATCGGCGCGCGCTCGCGTTGCCGCGCTGACGGCGAGTCCCGCGGCTGTCTCGCGCGTGGGCATCGCAGTCAACCAGGACGGCGTCGTGCGCTCGGCCACCGAGTGGCTCGCGCATCCGGCCGTCGGCTGGGTTGAGGCGGTCCGGTTGTGGCCCGACCTTGCCGACGTCGCGCCGGCGATCGGCGAGGTGGTCGCCACCGATGCGCGGTACGGCGTCTACCTCGACCGGCAGGCGGCCGAGATTGCCGCCTTTCGCGACGACGAAGCGCTACTGCTCGACGACACGCACTTCGCTGCGGTCGCCGGTCTGTCGGCAGAGATGGTCGAGCGCCTCGATGCGGCGCGGCCGGCGACGTTCGGTGCGGCGGTCCGCGTCGCCGGCGTCACTCCGGGAGCGCTCGGCGCGCTGCTCGCGTATGTCCGCCGTGCCGCGTGAGCGGGCGCGCCGCCTTTGCTGCAACCTACGGCGAGCCGGTGGCGCTGAAGCTCGATGGCTACGCCGCGCTGCTCGACGCGTGGCAGTCGCGGATGAACCTCGTCGCACCGTCGACGCTGTCGCAAGTCTGGGACCGTCACTTCGCCGACAGCGCACAATTGGCCGCGCTGGCGGACGCGACCGAGGCGACAGAGTGGCTCGACCTCGGCAGCGGCGCCGGCTTTCCGCCGCTGGTCGTCGCGCTGCTTGCGCCGGGGCGTTTCCATCTCGTCGAGGCGACGGCGAAGAAATGCGCGTTCCTCGCCGCCGCTGCCGAAGTGATCGGTGTCGCCGACCGCATCGTCATCCACAACGTGCGGATCGAGGCGCTCGCACCGTTCGCGGCCGATCGCATTACCGCCCGTGCCTGCGCATCGCTCGGCCAGCTGTTCGCGTGGGGACTGCCGTTCGGGCGCCACGCCCGCTGGCTGCTGCTCAAGGGGCGTAGCGCGGCCGACGAGGTCGAGAGCGCGGCGCGAGATTTCGACTTCGATCATCGCCTTGTGCCTAGCCGGACCGACCCCGACGCGCGTATCGTCGACGCGACCACCGTGCGCCGGAGGCGATGATGCGGATCGCGATCGCCAACCAGAAGGGCGGAGTCGGCAAGACGACGACGGCGATCAACCTTGCGACCGCGATCGCGGCGACGGGCAGGTCGGTGCTGCTGCTCGACATGGATGCGCAGGGCAATGCCTCGACCGGGCTCGGCATCGATCGGCGGGCCAGGGCGCGGTCGATCTACGACGTGCTGCTCGGCGAGGCGAGCCTCGACGAGGCGACGATCGCGACCGCGGTCCCCGGCGTGTCGCTCGTTCCGTCGACCGCGGCGCTGGCCGGGGCCGAGGTCGAGCTCGTCGGCATGGAGCGGCGGTCGCGGCGGCTCGCCGACGCCGTCGATGCGGGCCGCGCGTACGACTATGTGCTGACCGACTGCCCGCCGTCGCTCGGGCTGCTGACGCTCAACGCCCTCGTCGCGGCGGCGGCGGTGCTGGTGCCGCTGCAGACCGAGTTCTTCGCGCTTGAGGGGCTGAGCCAGCTCCTGTCGACGATCGAGCGCGTCCGCGAGGGACCGAACCCGGCGCTGCGGCTGCTCGGCGTCGTCTTGACCATGGCCGACAAGCGTAACCGCCTGTCGGAAGCGGTCGCCGCCGACGTTCGGGCGGTGATGGGCGCGCAGGTCTTCGCGACCGCCATCCCGCGCAACGTCCGGCTGTCGGAGGCGCCGAGCCACGGACTGCCCGCGCTGGTCTATGACTTGCGCTGTTTGGGTTCGCTCGCCTACATCGAACTCGCCAAAGAAGTTATCGAGCGGAGCACGGCGATGGAGACGGTCGATGGCTGAGGCGAAGCGTGCGCTCGGGCGCGGTCTGGGTCGCGGCCTGTCGGCGCTGATGGACGAGGTCGCGCCGGCGGCGACACGGACGGTCGTACCGATCGCCGAGATCGTCGCCAACCCGCGCCAGCCGCGACGGCGGTTCGACGCGAGCGCGATGGATGACCTGATCGCGTCGGTGCGCGAGCGCGGGGTGCTCCAGCCGATCCTCGTCCGCCCGGTCGGCGACGGGCGCGAGCGGCGCTACGAGATCGTCGCCGGCGAGCGGCGGTGGCGGGCGGCGGCGGCGGCGCAGCTCCACGAGATGCCCGTCGTGATCCGCGACCTCGACGAGGCGGCGGCATTCGAGATCGCGCTCGTCGAGAATATCCAGCGCGCCGACCTCAATCCGATCGAGGAGGCCGAGGGCTTCCGCCGGCTGATGGACGACCACGGCCACACTCAGGAAGGGCTGGCGAAGATCGTCGGCAAGGCGCGCAGTCATGTCGCCAACCTGTTGCGATTGCTCGACCTTCCGCCCGAACTCCGCGAGCTTGTAGCAGCCGGCGACCTGCCGCTCGGCCATGCCAAGGCGCTGATGACCGCCGCCGACCCGCTCGCGCTCGCGTACCGGGTCCGGGCCGAGGGCCTGTCGGTGCGCCAGGTCGAGGCGCTCGCGCGCAAGGGCACCGGCAAGCCGCCGCGCGCCGCCGCCGCGCCGGACCCTGACCTCGCCGCGCTCGAGAGCCGGCTGGCCGATGCCCTGGGGATGACGGTGACGCTTGCCGTCCCGGCGCCGCCGGCGGGAACGCTGACAATCGCCTTCTCGACACTCGACCAGCTCGACCTGCTGTGCCGCCTGCTCGAGGCGGCGCACGTCACGCTGCAGCCGGACTAGCCCTGCCCGACTAGCCCCGTGCCGCCTGGCGCGCGAGGCCGAGCAGCAGCTGGTCGACCGCGACGTCGCCCGCCGAGCCGCTGCGCTTGACCGCGCGTTCGGCCTCGAGGAGCCGCGCGAGGGCGACGCGGATCGCCGCTGCTCGCCAGCGCGCGACCTGGGCGACGACCGCGACGCGCGCAGTCTTCGACAGCGGCGGGCGAACCGCGTCGACCGCGCGGTCGGCGCCGACTCCGGCGTCAACCGCGGCGCGGATGTCGAGCAGGATGAACAGCTGCCGGGCGACGGCGCGCAGCAGGGGAATGCCCGACGTCCCGCCTGCGGCGAAGTCGATGAGCTGGCGGCCGGTCGCGACGGGGTTGCCGCCGAGGACGGCGTCGACGAGGGCGAAGGTGTCGGCGTCGGCGACTCCCGCGACGACGGCGCTCAGGTCGGCAAGGCCCGCGCTCGCCGGCGCATCGGGGCGCGCGTCGACGTAGAGCGCGAGCTTGGCGATCTCCTGGCGGAGCAGGCCGCGGTCGCCGCCGGTCGCCTGGACGAGCGCGGCCGACGCGTCGCGGGCGAGACGGAGGCCGTGCTCGGCGGCGATCTCATTGACCGCCCCCGCCGTGGACGCGGCAGTCGCCGGCCAGCAGATGACGGCGAGCGCGACTGGACTCGCCTCGATGCGGGCGACGAGCTTCGACCCCTTCTTGAGCGCGCCGGCGGCAATCACCACCGGGCCGCTGGCCGCCGGCGTGTCGAGCAGCAGCGCGACTGCGGCAAGGGCATCCTCGCCGGCCCCTTCGACACGGACGACGCGCGGTCCGCCGAACATCGGGATCTCGCTCGCGGCGGTGGCGAGCGCGGCGGGATCGTCGGCGAGCGTCTCGGCCCCGACGATCGTCTCGCCGTCGGTTCCCGGCCAGCGCTGGGCGAGCCCGCGGGCGAGGTCGGCCGCCGTCGAGGTGTCGGGGCCGTGGAGCAGGACAAGCCGCACCGCCGGGTCGAGCCGCGTCAGCGCGCGGACCTCCCCCTTCACGGCCGGGCCATGTCCCCGTCACGGGCGAAGCCTGCGAGGCGGGCGACGATCTGGTCGGCGAGGTCGGTCGTCAGCCGCTCGAGGGCGGTATTCTCGGCGGCGACGACGGCATAGTCGGAACTGACGCGGTCGATGCCGGCGTCGGTCGTCGCCGTCTGGTCGAGGACGATGGCGCCGGTCGCGTTGGCGACGAGCTTGTAGCGGGCCCGCAGCGTCCGCCGCTCGCGCGTCACCGAATTGTCCCCCTTGATGCCGAAGCCGAGGATCTGGTCGTCGAGCTCGACCTCGAGCCGGTAGCGTGGCGCGTCGTTGGTGCCGCCCATCCGCGCGGCGAGCGCGCCGCGCAGCAGGTAGCCGGCGCGGTCGGGAATCGGGCCGATGGCGATGTCGTGGAGCGCGACCGCGGCGACCCCGCGGCTGCCGCCCGAGTAGACGGGCTGGAGACCGCACCCGGCGACGAGCATGGCGCAGGCAAGGGGCAGGGTGAGCGCGCGCTTCATGCGACGAGGTTGACCAGCCGGTCGGGGACAACGATCACCTTCTTCGGCGGCTTGCCGCCGAGCGCGCGGACGACCTTGTCGCGCGCCAGGACGAGCGCCTCGACCGTTTCGCGCGGCGCGCCCTTGGCCGCCTCGACATTGTCCTTGAGCTTGCCGTTGATCTGGATCGCGAGCGTCACCGTGTCGTCGACGAGCAGCGCCGGGTCGGCGACCGGCCACGGCGCGTCGGCGATCAGGCCGCCATGCCCGCGCGCGGCCCACGCCGTCTCGGCGAGGTGCGGGACCATCGGCGCGGCGAGCTGGAGCAGGGTGTCGATCCCCCGCGTCCGGTCGCCCGATGCAGGCGCGCGTTCGAGGGTGCTGACGAGTTCGTAGAGGCGCGCGACGGCCTTGTTGAACTGCAGCTTGTCGATGTCGGCGGTCACGCCGGCGACCGCGCGCGCCGCGGCCTTGGCAACGGCAGCGTCGTCGCCATTGGCGGGCTCGGCCTGCGCCAGTCGCCAGATGCGCTGAACGAGCCGCGACGCGCCCTCGATGCCGGCCTCCGACCACGCGAGGTCGCGCTCGGGCGGCGAATCGGACAGCATGAACCAGCGCACCGCGTCGGCGCCGTAGCGGGCGAGGATCGGCTCGGGCGCGACGATGTTCTTCTTCGACTTGGACATCTTCTCGAGCCGGCCGACCTCGACCGGTTGGCCGGTCGCGGTTTCGAAAAGAGCGTCGCCGCGGCGCTCGACCTCGTCGGGCGACAGCCAGGCACCGGCAGCGTCATTGTCGCGCTCGAACTCGCCTTCCGCTGCCGGCGCGGCATTGGCGCGGCCACGGCGGTACGTCTCGTGCGTCACCATCCCCTGCGTGAACAGCCCGGTGAACGGTTCGGCGAGGTCGATCCGCCCGATCCTGCGCAGCGCCCGCGTCCAGAAGCGTGCGTAGAGCAGGTGGAGGATCGCATGCTCGACGCCGCCGATATACTGCGCGACCGGCAGCCACGCCGCGGCGACCGCCGGGTCGAACGCGCAGTCGCTCGGCGCGCTGGCGAAGCGGATGAAATACCACGACGAGTTGACGAAGGTGTCGAGCGTGTCGGTCTCGCGCGTCGCCGCGCCGCCGCACGTCGGGCACATGACGTGCTTCCACGTCGGGTGACGGTCGAGCGGGTTGCCGGGGGCGTCGAACGTGACGTCCTCGGGCAGCACGACCGGCAGCTGGTCGCGGGGCACGGGGACGACGCCGCAGGCCGGACAGTGGATCACGGGGATCGGCGTCCCCCAATAGCGCTGGCGCGACACGCCCCAGTCGCGCAGTCGCCAGACGGTCGTGCCCTCGCCCCAGCCCCCCGACCCAGCACGGGCGATGACCGCAGCCTTGGCGGCGTCGACGCTCATCCCGTCGAGGAAATTGGAGTTGACGATCGTGCCCGCACCCGTCGCCGCAGTGTCGCCGACGAAGTCGGGGCTGGTGTCGTCGCCGTCGGCAACGACGCGGCGGACGGCGAGGCCGTACTTGCGGGCGAAGTCGAGGTCGCGCTGATCGTGCGCCGGCACCCCCATGATCGCGCCGGTGCCGTAGTCCATGAGGACGAAGTTGGCGATGTAGACCGGCAGCGTGATGCTCGCGTCGAGCGGGTGGACCGCCTGCAGCCCGGTGTCGTGGCCGAGCTTCTCCTGCGTCTCGATCTCGGCGGCGGTCGTCCCGCCCTGGCGGCACCGCTCGACGAAAGCGGCGGCGGCCGGGTCGCGGGCGGCAGCGGCGCGCGCGACCGGGTGGTCGGCGGCGACGGCGACGAAGCTCGCGCCGAAGATCGTGTCGGGGCGGGTCGTGTAGACGGCGATGCCGCCTGCCGCCTCGGGCAGCGCGTCGCCGGCGAGCGCGAACGTGAACCGCAGCCCGACGCTCTTGCCGATCCAGTTCTCCTGCATCAGCCGGACCTTGTCGGGCCACTGGTCGAGGCTCGCCAGCCCGTCCAAGAGCTCGTCGGCGAAGTCGGTGATCTTGAGGAACCACTGGCTGAGCTGGCGCCGCTCGACGAGCGCGCCCGACCGCCAGCCGCGGCCGTCGATGACCTGCTCGTTGGCGAGCACGGTGTGGTCGACCGGGTCCCAGTTGACCGCGCTCGCCTTGCGCGTGACGAGGCCGCCGGCCATCAGGTCGAGGAACAACGCCTGCTCGTGGCCGTAATAATCAGGGTCGCACGTCGCCAGCTCGCGGCTCCAGTCGAGCGCGAAGCCGAGGCGCTGGAGCTGGCCGCGCATCGTGTCGATGTTCGCCCGCGTCCACGCGCCCGGGTGGACGCCGCGTTCGATGGCGGCGTTCTCGGCGGGCATGCCGAAGGCGTCCCAGCCCATCGGGTGGAGGACCTCGATAGCCCTGCGCGCGGCGCGTGCGCGCGAGGACGTCGCCCATGACATAGTTGCGGACGTGGCCGACGTGGATCTTCCCCGACGGATAGGGGAACATCTCGAGGATGTACGTCTTGGGCCGCGGCGAGGCGTCGTCGGCGCGGAAGGTTCCGGCCGCCGCCCACGCCGCCTGCCACTTCGCGTCGGCGGCGGCGAAGTCGAAGCGGCGGCTGCCCTCGGTCTCGCTCACCCGGCGATCGCGGCGCGACGCAGATCGCGCGCGTGGCCGAGGATCGTCTCCTCGAGCTTCTGGACCGTGCCGGCGCGGACCGGCACCTCGACCCACGTGCCGCCGGCGTCACGCTGCTGGCGGTTGGCCGAGACGCGCACCGCGTCGGCGCGGAGCACGGTGTCGAGGATGGAAACGGTGACCTTGATCCGCTCGGTCGGCGTCGCCGGGCTGACGTACCAGTCGGTGACGATGACGCCGCCGTTCGAATTCGACCGAAGCGATCGGCATGAACGCGATCGTGTCGAGGCTCGCCTGCCACAGATAGGCGTTGACGCCGATCGTCGCGAGCCGCGCCGGGGCCATCGGCGCGACGCGCGCGTGCTTGCCGCCGTGACCGCCGCCGCGGGCATGATGCGCGCACCCGGCGACCGCCGTCAGCGCCACCGCTGCCAGCGCCACCCGTGCGCCGCGCCCGACCGATCCCATCAAACCCGCTCCACTCGCCATTGCCGTGCCCTTATACGGGGCACGCCGGGCAACGGGAAGGGCGATGCAGCCGGGCAACACCTCGCGCCAATTCGCGCGCAAAGCGGGGGAGAATCGCCTGCGACGCCGTAACTTGGCAATAGTTGCGAAGCGTTTTGGCGATAGGTCGGTTGGTGGGGACTGGGCGATTGCCGACCGCTTTGTTATCTGGGCCGCGAATCATGGGGACGGGCATCATCTTTTCGCCGGCGCGGACCGGCACGGCGCGGGGTCTCGCCGCGCTGGTGGCACTCGCGCTCGCGGTGCCGTCGTTCGCCGCGACCAAGCCGGTGCGCAAGGGGCCGGTGACGAGCATCGACGTCGACGGCAGCGCGTACCACCTGCGCCCGAACACGCTGACGTCGTTCACCCCGACGCTGGTCGATCCGTCGAAGTTCAGCTTCACCGCGCCGGGCAGCGCGACTCTCGGCGGATCGCGGCTGGCGACGACCGAGCGGACCTTCCACTTCACCCCGTCGGGCAAGATCGACAGCCGCCGCGCGTTCAGTCTCGGCGTCACGTCGCGCGTCACCGCGCCGGTCGTCGACACGACGCGTGCTGCCGCGGTGCCCGTCGAGGTCGCCGCGACCGCGCCGGCGGCGTACAACATCGACCTCGGCGTCGGCTGGCGCAACTTCGCGGTGTCGGGCGGCTATGCGCGCAGCGATGCGAGCGAGGCACTGCCGACCGCGCTGTCGCTGTCGACCACGGCGCACCGCGAGGCGGTCGACGCTGGCGTCAGCTATCGTGGCGCGAGCTGGAAGACGAGCGTCCAGGTCGCCGCCGAAGAGGGACCGGCGCTGCTGCTCAGCCCGCTCACCGGCGCGACTCCGACCGAGATCGATCGCCGTTACTCGCTCGAGGTCGGCGGGGCCTATTCGCTGACGCCGCAGCTGTCGGTCACCGGCGGCGTCAAGTACAAGGCGACGCTGAGCCCGACCGACCCGCTGCGCCGCGACCAGGCGGTCTATCTGGGAACGGCGTTCACCTTCTGACCGCGCGGACCGACGACCCGAACGTGATCGCGGAACCCGGCGACCCCGCCGCGCGGCTCGCCGCTGTCCGCGCAGCGGTCGCTGCCGCTGCGCGGCGCGCCGGGCGCGATCCGCACGCGGTCGAACTCGTCGCGGTGTCGAAGACGCATCCTGCCGACGCGATCGTGCCCCTGCTCGCCGCCGGGCAGCGCGCGTTCGGCGAGAACCGGGTGCAGGAGGCGGCGGCGAAGTGGCCGGCGCTGGTTGCCGCGACGCCGGGCGTCCGCCTCCACCTCGTCGGCCAGCTCCAGTCGAACAAGGCGCGCGACGCCGCCCTGCTGTTCGACGTCATCCATAGCGTCGACCGCCCGTCGCTCGTCGACGCACTCGCCGCGGCGATGGCGGCAACGGGCAAGCGGCCCGACTGCTACGTCCAGGTCGACATCGGCGACGAGCCGCAGAAGGGCGGCGTCGCGCTCGCCGATCTCGCCGCGCTGCTCGACCGCGCCGCGGGTGCTGCCCGATCGTCGGCCTGATGGCCGTCCCGCCCGCTGACCTCGAGCCGGCGCCGTTCTTCGCCTTGCTCGCGAAGCTCGCGCGCGACCACGGGTTGACCGGGGTCAGCATGGGCATGTCGGGCGACTATGCCACCGCGGTCGAGCTCGGCGCGACGTGCGTCCGCGTCGGCAGCGCGCTGTTCGGCGCCCGCGACGCTGCCCCTCTCGGGCCTGAGGCTAGGCCTTTCCGTTCCTGCCTGTTCTGCCACAAGGCCGGGCATGGCACGTCGCTGCTCCCCTCGCCGCCGAACCGTTAGTCGCCGAGCGCATCACCGCCGCCGACGTCGCGCGCGGCGTGTCGCGGCTGCTTTGGCGCGGCGGGATCGCGCCGCTGACCGAGGTCCCGCTCGGCAACGGGCGGCGCGCCGACGTGGTCGGGCTCGGCCCCGACGGGCGGCTGACGTTCGTCGAGATCAAGGTGTCGACTCGCCGACCTCCGCGGCGACGCCAAGTGGCCGGAATATCTCGACTATTGCGACCGCTATTTCTGGGCGGTGCCGACCGGCTTCCCGCAAGGGGATTTCGCGAGCGAGTGGTTCCAGCCCGACCGCGCCGGGCTGATCGTCGCCGACCGCTGGGACGCCGCCGAGGTCCGCCCGGCCGCGTGGGTGCCGCTCAGCGGCGCGCGGCGCAAGGCCGAGACGCTGCGCTTTGCCCGCCGCGCTGCGCAGCGCCTGCTCTGGCTCGCCGATCCGGGCGCCGACGAAGCGACGCGACTCCCGTAGCCTAGCGCCGATGGCGCTGTCTGAGCCGCTACCGCGGCGAGCGCTTGGCGAGGATACGCTGCAGCGTGCGGCGGTGCATCTTGAGCCGCCGCGCGGTCTCCGACACGTTGCGGCTGCACAGTTCGTAGACGCGCTGGATATGCTCCCAGCGGACGCGGTCGGCCGACATCGGCTCGACCGGCGCCTCGGGACGGGTACCCGGGAGCGCGGTCAGCGCGGCGACGATGTCCTCGGGGTCGGCGGGCTTGGCGAGATAGTCGACCGCGCCTGCCTTGACCGCGGCGACGGCGGTGGCGAGATTGCCGTAGCCGGTCAGGACGACGACCTTCACGTCCGGCCGGGCGTTGCGCAGCTCGGCGACGAGGTCGAGCCCGTTGCCGTCATCGAGCCGCAGGTCGACGACCGCGTGGCTCGGTTTCAGCGCCGCGTGCTGGCGGGCCTCGGCGAGGCTGCCGACGCCGGTGACCGCAAAGCCGCGGCGTTCGAGGGTCAGCTGGAGCCGCTGGCGGAAGGGTGCGTCGTCGTCGACGAGCAGCAGGGTCTGGGATTCCATCGTCATTCCACTTCCTGGACTTCGATATGGGCGCGCCGCCAGCGGATGTCGACCTGCGCCCCGCCGCCGGGCCGGTTGCTGAACTGCAGGCTGCCGCCGGTGCGTTCGAGCAGCGTCGTCGCGATGAAGATGCCGAGCCCGGTCCCGCCCGACCCCGACACCGACGGCCCGAGGAACGGCTCGCCGAGGTGCGGCAGCACGTCGGCGGCGAAGCCGGTGCCGTCGTCGGTGACGGTGACACCGACCTCGTGCGGGGTCGCCGTCGCGGTCAGGGTCACGGCCGAGCCGGCGTGGCGGACGGCGTTCGAGACGAGGTTGGCGAGCCCGTGGAGCAGTTCGGGCGTGCGACGGATGATCGGCGCCGCCGGCGGGCCGACGACCTGGATCGGTACGCGCGTCGGCCCCAGCGGCTGCGCCACCTCGTGGAGCAGGACGTCGAGCGGCAGGCGGGGGAACGGCTCGTCCGCCTCGGCCCGGCGCGCGATGCCGACGAGGATGGCGCGGCTGCGCGCCGCCTCCGCGTCGAGCAGGCGGACGTCGTCGCCGTGGACCGGATCGTGGCCCAGCGTCGTCGCCAGCTCGCGCGCGATCAGCGTGATCGTCCCCAGCGGGCCGCCGAGCTCGTGCGCCGCCGCCGCCGCGAGGCTGCCGAGTGCGGCCATCTTGGTCTCGCGCTCGAGCGCGGCCTGCGTCGCGATCAGCGCGTGCGCGCGCTTGCGCGCCTCCGCCGACACCGTCCACGCATAGCCGGCGAGGAACACGCCCGCGAGCGCCACGGCGACGACAATGCCGACACGGTAGAGCGGCGGCAGGACGAGCGGCGCGCCCTCCCACGGCAGCGGCAGCGCCCAGCGCCACAAGGCGACGAGGATCGCCGCCGCCATCGCCACGAGCAGCAGCGTGCCGCGCGCCGACAGCAGGGTGGCGGAGATCGTCACCGGCACGATCAGCAGGGTGACGAACGGGTTCTTGAGCCCGCCGGTGAGGAACAGCAGGACGCCCGCCTGGAGGAGGTCGAAGGCGAACTGGAGCAGCGCGTCGCGCCCGTTCAGCCGCGCTGAGCGCGGGTACAGCGTCGCCAGCCCGAGGTTGAGCACCGCCGCGGCGACGACGGCGGCGACGAGCGACGCCCACGGCAGCGGGAAGCGCAGGTAGAGGCCGACGACGATCAGCGAGCCGAACTGGCCGGCGATCGCGATCCAGCGCAGCGCGACGAGCGTCCGGACGCGCACGCCCGGACGCTCGATCGCCGCCGAGACGAGGGACCGGGCGTTCTCCATCGCGCGATCGTTACGCCGGCCGCGGCCCCGCCGCCATGCGGCATGAAGGTTAGCGGGTCGGCCCCTGCACCGCCGCCTTGGCGCGCTTGGGCGCCTCGGCGAGCATCCGCGCGAGCGGCCCGCCGCTGCGCTCGGCGGCATAGTCGCGCGCCGACCGGCCGGCGACGTTGTCGGTCAGGTCGGGATCGGCGCCGGCATCGAGCAGGACGCGCGCGTCGGCGACGTCGTTCGCCTCGACCGCCTTGATCAGCGCCGTCTCGCCGGCATTGTTGCGCCGGTCGATCACCGCACGCTGCCCGATCAGCAGCTGCAGCCCCTCGGTCCAGCGGCCGATCGCGGCGAGGACCAGCGGCGTGTTGCCGTCGCGGTCGCGTGCATCGACGTCGGCGTTCGCCTGCAGGACGAAGCCGAGCCACGGCAGGTCGCGGCGCTTGACGACGATGTGGATCGGCGCATCGCCGCTCGCCGGCTCGCGCGCGTTGATCGTCGTCGACCCCGGCTTGTCGAGGATCTCGCGCGCCTTGGCGACATCCTTGTCGCGCACCGCCTTGATCAGCGAATAGGAATCGGAGAACTGCGCCGCCACCGGCGCGGCGAATGCGGCGAGTGCGGCGAAAGCGAGGATGCGCTGGCGCATATAACGTCCTATGTCGGCGAGGCGTGTCCGAGCCTAACCCCAAACCCGGTCGCCTGAACAGGCATCGCCTGAACTCGGCGTCACCTGATCGTCGGCCTCGCTGCGCTGGTGGCGGCGTGCCATCCGCCGGCGCCCGCCGGGCCGCTCGCGGGGTCGGGGGTCGGCGGGCCGTTCGCCATGACCGACCAGGACGGCCGCGCGGTGACCCAGGCGACGTACGCCGGGCGCTGGCGGCTGATGTACTTCGGCTACACCTTCTGCCCCGACGTCTGCCCGGTCGACGTCCAGAAGATCGCGCAGGGAATGAAGCTGTTCGCGAAGGCCGATCCGACGCTTGCGGCGAAGGTCGTGCCGATCTTCGTCACCGTCGATCCCGAGCGCGACACGCCCGCGGTCGTGCGCACCTTCGTCCGCGCCTTCTCCCCCGACATGGTCGGGCTGACCGGCACGCCGGCGCAGGCGATGGCGATGCGCCAGGCGTTCCGGGTCTATGCGGCCAAGGCTCCGGCGGCTCCGGACCCAGGACTATCTCGTCGACCACTCGGCGATGATCTACCTGATGGACCCGGCCAACCGCCCGGTGTCGTTCCTCGACCACGGCGCGACGCCGGCGAAGATCGCCGCCGAGCTGGAGACCTATGTCCGCTAAGCCGTTCTGGGAGACGGTGCCGCTGGCGGCGATGACGCGCGACCAGTGGGAGAGCCTGTGCGACGGCTGCGGGCGGTGCTGCGTCCACAAGCTCGAGGATGACACCACCGGCGAACTCTACCCGACCAACGTCGCCTGCCGCCTGCTCGACGGCGCGACAGGCAAGTGCAGCGATTATCGCAACCGCCGCGCCTTCGTCCCCGAATGCGTGCGGCTGACGCCGGCGAAGCTCGACACGATCGACTGGCTGCCGGCGAGCTGCGCCTATCTGCGCCTCCACCGCGGGCAGGGGCTCGCCGACTGGCACCCGCTCGTCTCGGGCGATCCCGAGTCGGTTCACCGCGCCGGCGTCTCGGTCCGCGGCTGGACGATCAGCGAGGACGTCGCCGGCGACCTCGAGAACCACATCATCGATGAACCCCTTTAGCGCGTTTCGCACGCGCGTTGCGTCGGGCGCCAAGGCCCCGCCGGCCAGCCTCGACATCGCCGGACGCACGGTTCCCGTCATCGTCGTCCGCTCGCCGCGCGCGCGGCGGGTCACCCTGCGCGCCGACAGCGTCGGCGGGGTCGTCCGCGTCTCGCTGCCGTCACGCGCGCCGCTTGCCGAGGTCGGCCGCGCCGTCGCCACCCATCGCGACTGGATCGCCGCGCGTGTCGCCCGCTGGCCCGCGCCCGTCGCGCTGGTCCCGGGAGCCACGATCCCGTTCGACGGCGGCACGCTGACGCTCGACTGGGATCCGGCGCGGCCGCGCGGCGTCGTCCGCGACGGCGCGCGGCTGGTGCTCGGCGGGGCGGCGGCGACGGTATCCGGGCGGACCCTGCGCTGGCTGCGCGCCGCCGCGCTTGCCGACCTCGCCCCGGCGACAATGGCGCTGGCCGCGAGCATCGGGCGGTCGGCAACCGTGTCCGTCCGCGACCCGCGTTCCCGCTGGGGCAGCTGTGCGCCGTCGGGGGCGATCGCGTACAGCTGGCGGCTGATCCTCGCTCCGCCCGCCGTGCGCCAGAGCGTCGTCGCGCACGAGGTCGCCCACCTGCTCCACCCGAACCACGGCCGCGACTTCTGGGCGCAGGCGGCGGCGCTGACCGACGGCGACCTTCCCGCTGCACGCGCGTGGCTGAAGGCGCATGGGGCCGCGCTCCACTGGGTCGGGCGCATCTAATCCTCCCCGTGCCGGGGAGGATCATCTAGGCTCGCCCTCATGCCCGCGATCGCCTTCGACCATGTGACCAAGGCCTACGGCGCGACGACCGCCGTCGACGACGTGTCGCTCGACATCGCGGCGGGCCAGTTCGTCGCGCTCGTCGGCGCGTCGGGGTCGGGCAAGACGACGCTGCTCAAGCTGGTCAACCGCCTCGTCGAACCCGATGCCGGCACCGTCCGCGTCGATAACCGCGACGTCCGCGCGTCGCCCGCGGCCGACCTGCGCCGCGCGATCGGCTATGTCTTCCAGGGCATCGGCCTGTTTCCGCACCTCAGCATCGCCGAGAATATCGGCACGGTGCCGCGCCTGCTCGGCTGGCCTGCGGCGACCCGCGACGCGCGCGTCGCCGAGCTGCTTGCGCTCGTCGACCTCGACCCGGCGCTCGCCGGCCGCATGCCCGCCGCGCTGTCGGGCGGGCAGCGCCAGCGTGTCGGCGTCGCCCGCGCGCTCGCCGCGCGGCCGCAGATCGTCCTCCTCGACGAGCCGTTCGGCGCGCTCGACCCGCTGACCCGCGACGGGCTGGCAACGCGCTACCGCGCCCTCCACGACGACCTCAAGCTGACCAGCGTCATCGTCACCCACGACATGGCCGAGGCGTTGCTGATCGCCGACCGGATCGTCGTCGTCGCCGCCGGACGGATCGCCGCCGACGCGACGCCCGCCGCGCTGGTCGCCGGCCATGCCGACGCGGCGGTCGCGGCGATGATCGCGACGCCGCGCCGCCACGCCGAACGGATCGCGGCGCTGTGAGCCCGGCCCTTGCCGCTGCCCTCGCCGCGCTGCCGGCGAAGCTCGCCGCGCACGTCGGCCTCGCCGCCGCCGCGCTGGCGCTGGCGCTGGTCGTGGCGGGTCCGCTGGTGTTGCTGGCGCGGACCCGCCCGCGGCTGCGCGCGGTAGCTCTCGGGGCGGCCGGGCTGGTCCAGACGATCCCGGCGCTGGCACTGCTCGCGCTGTTCTACCCGGCGCTCGTCGCATTGCGGCGGCTGAGCGGCGCGGCGCTGCCGGTGCTCGGCTTCCTCCCCGCGCTGCTCGCCCTCGCGCTCTACGCGCTGCTGCCGCTGCTGCGCGGCGGCATCGGCGGACTGCTGGCCGTCGATCCCGACGTCCTTGAGGCGGCCGATGGCGTCGGCATGACGGCGCGCCAGCGGCTGGTCGGGGTCGAGCTGCCGCTCGCTGCGCCGGTCATCGTCGGCGGGGTGCGGACGGCGGCGGTGTGGACGATCGGCGCGGCGACGCTGGCGACGGCGGTCGGCGCGACGTGCCTCGGCGACCTGATCTTCGCCGGGTTGCAGACCGAGAACTGGGTCGCCGTCCTCGTCGGCTGCGGCGCGGCGGCCGCGCTCGCCGTCGTCGTCGACGCCGCGCTCGGGCTTGTGGAAGCGGGGCTGGCGCGCGGGTCGAAGCCCCGCCTGGCCGCGGGCGCGGCGGTCCTTGCAGCGATCGCGCTGGTCGCCGCACTCCCCTCGCTCCGACCCGCCCCGGCGCAGCCGGTCGTCGTCGGGGCGAAGAACTTCGGCGAGCAGTATATCCTCGCCGAGCTGATCGCCTCACGTCTTGCGCCGCGCGCCGGTGGTTCAGCGCAGCGGCCTCGGCTCGGCGGTCGCCTTCCGCGCGCTCGCGGCGAACGACGTCGACGTCTATGTCGACTATGCGGGCACGCTGTGGACCGGCGTCCTCGGTCATAGCGAGCGCCTGCCCCGGGCGGCGATGCTGGCGGCGCTGACGCGCGAGCTGCACGCGAAGTACGGCGTCGGCGTCGTCGGCCCGCTCGGCTTCGAGAACGCGTACGTCCTCGCCGTCCGCCGCGACACGGCGACGAAACTCCACCTCGCGACGATCGCCGATCTTGCCCGCGCGGCGCCGCAGCTGACGCTGGGGGCCGACATCGAATTTCTGTCGCGCCCCGAATGGGCCGCGCTCGATGCGGCCTACGGCCTCGCGTTCAGAGCGAAGAAGAGCTTCGAACCGACCTTCATGTACCGCGCGCTGGCCAGCGGGGCCGCCGACGTCATCTCGGCCTTCTCGAGCGACGGGCGGATCGCGGCGAACGATCTCGTCGTGCTCGCCGATCCGAAGGGGGCGATCCCCGCCTACGACGCGCTGCTGCTGGTGTCGCCGGCCCGCGCCCGCGACCACAGCCTCGACGCCGCGCTCAAGCCGCTGGTCGGCAGCATCGACGTCGCGGCGATGCGGCGGGCGAACTTGCTCGTCGACCGCGACCGCGACAAACTGTCGCCCGCCGCTGCGGCGAAGACGTTGGAGACGAGAAAATGATGCTGTGGAGCGCCGCCCCGCCGGCCCCGAACCCCCGCCGGGTGACGATCTTCGCCGCCGAAAAGGGCATCGCCCTGCCGGTCACCGACCTTGCGATCTTCCAGCGCGAACACAAGGCGCCGGCCTTTATCGCCAAGAACCCGCGCGGGCAGGTGCCGGCGCTCGAACTCGACGACGGCACGGTCATCGCCGAGTCGATCTCGATCTGCCGCTACCTCGACGTGCTCCACCCCAATCCGCCGCTGTTCGGCATGGGCGCGCTCGACCGCGCGTTGGTCGACGTCGCGCTGCGCCGGGTCGAGCTCATCCTCGGGACGCCGTTGTCGCTCGCGTGGGTCTACGACCATCCGCTGACCGCGGCGGTGTTCGGCAGCGAGCATCAGGCGTTCGGCGCGAGCAACCGCCCGAAGGTCGCCGCCGCGCTCGACTGGTTCGACGGGAACATCGGGTCGTTCGTCGCCGGCGAGGCGTTCACCATCGCCGACATCGCCTTGTGGTGCTCGGTCGATTTCGGGCATTTCGCCGGGCTCGTCGACCTGACGCCGCACCCCCGCCTTGCCGACTGGTTCGCCCGCGTGTCGGCGCGGCCGAGCGTGGTGGCGACCGGCGGCGCGACGGCGCCGCGCTAGCTGCCGCCGAGAAAGGCGCCGATGCGCTTGTAGTAGGTCACCGGAAACAGCCGCGTGATCCAGTCGATCATGCGCGCGTCGGGGCCGATCAGGACGCGGTGCTGGCCCTTTTCCATGCCCGCGACGATCGTCGCCGCGGCGGCTTCGGGCGTCGTGCGGGCGTTCTTCTCGAACGCGTCGCCCGAATCGAGTGCGCTCTCGGTGCCGGGCATGCCGACGATGAACTTGGCGTTGCGCGCGACGTTGGTCTTGATCCCTCCCGGGTGGACGCGGATCACGCGGATGTGCGGGTCGGTCTGGGCGAGCTCGAGGTGGAGCGCCTCGGTCAGCCCGCGGACGGCGTATTTCGACGCGTTGTATGCCGACTGCGTCGGATAGCCCATCATCCCGAACACGCTCGAGATGTTGACGATCCACCCCGCGTCCGACCGGCGCAGATGGGGAAGCGCGGCGCGGCAGCCGGCGACGACGCCGCCGAAGTTGACCGCCATCACCCGGTCGAAGTCGGCCTCCGGACAGTCGGCGAACGGCGCGACGACCGACAGGCCGGCGTTGTTGACGATGCCGTCGAGCCCGCCGAACTCGCGCGCCGCCTCGTCGACCCAGCGGTTGAGCGCCGCGGTATCGGTGACGTCGAGCACCGTCGTCGTCGCCGGCGCGTTGCCGAGCATCGCCTTGGTTTCGGCCAGTCCCGCGGCATCCTTGTCGGCAAGCGCGAGCCGCACGCCTTTCCTCGCGAGCAGGAGCGCCAGCGCGCGGCCGATGCCGCTGCCCGCGCCCGTCAGGGCAATCGTCCGTCCGCCGAGATCGGTCATGCCAAGTCTTTCCCGAGCCCCTATATCGCCACTCAACCGCACCTTCCGGAGAAGCGCAATGGCGACCCGTCCCGATACCGGCGAACCGATCCTGCCCGGCGAGCAACCGCCCGAACTCCCCGTCCCCGGAGCGCCCGAGCCGGAAATGGACCCGTCCGCCCCGGTCCCCGAGGTCGGCGGCACCGGCGGCCCCGATCCGGTGCGCTACGGCGACTGGGAGCGGCGCGGGGTCGCGGTCGACTTCTAGGCTATTCCTCGGCGCGCAGCGGGCGGTCGAGCAGGCGGGCGATGACCGCGTCGACGCTCGCCGTCCCGGCGATCAGGTCGGCGACGGCGGTGGCGATCGGCAGGTCGAGGCCGTGCGCCGCCGCCGCGGCGACAAGGATCGGCGCAGTCGCCGCCCCCTCCGCCACCCCGCGCCCGGCAGCCAGCGCTGTCGCCGCGTCCGCCCCCTCGCCGAGCGCGACGCCGAAAGCGAAGTTGCGCGACGCCGGTCCGCTGCACGTCAGGATCAGGTCGCCGAGCCCCGACAGCCCGCCGAGCGTCGCCGCCTCCGCCCCGCGCGCGCGCGCATAGCGGCGCAGCTCGGCGAAGCCACGGGTGATGACCGCCGCGCGCGCATTGTCGCCGAGCCCGCGGCCGGCGACGACCCCCGCGGCGATGGCGAGCACGTTCTTGATCGCCCCGCCGAGGCCGACGCCGACCATGTCGCGGCTCGTGTACAGGCGAAACCCCGGCCGCCCGAGCCGCGCCGCGAGCTCGCGCGCGACGCCCGGATCGGCGCAGGCGAGCGTCGCCGCCGCCGGCAGCCCGCGCGCGACCTCGGCGGCGAAGGTCGGCCCCGACAGCAGCGCGACCGGCCAGCCGGCGAGCGCCGCCGCGACCTCATCGGCGAGCAGGGCCCCGCCAGGCGCGAGGCCCTTGGCGGCGAGAACGAGCGGCCGCGGCGTCCACCCGTCCAGCCGCCGGCATAGCTCGGCAGTGGCGGACACCGGCACGGCGGCGACCAGCACGGCGCACGCGGCGAGATCGGCGAACGCGGCCGTCGCCCGCACGCTGCGGTCGATCCCGACGCCGAGACGCGGCGCCGGCTCCCCGGCGGCGATCGCTGCGATCGCGGCGGGATCGCGGCCCCAGAGCACGACGGACCCGCGCGCTGCGGCGACGTCGGCGAGCGCGCACCCCCACGCCCCCGCCCCGATCACGCCGACCCTCGGTCCCGCCACCACCTGCTCCCCTGCCGCGCCTGCGCCCCGCTGTAGCCGCCGCCGCGTGCCTTGGCACGACCCGTCTGCGCCTGATGCAACAGCCGCGAACTGTCACAAATCTGTCGCAATACTCGTCGAGTGGAGCGGCTCAGATCGTAGAGATATTCTTCCCCATAACTGGACAGCGGTGCAGCACCGGCGCTACTGGGCGTGTAATCGCCCGGGTCTACCGCGCGATCGACGCGAACGCTTGCAGGGGAAGCCGCCATGACCTCGACCATCCGCCACGGCGCGCCGCGCCTCGCCCTCGCTCTCGCGCTGGCCGCCGCGGCCGGGAGCGCGCGCGCGGCGACCTTCATCGACCAGGGCAGCCTGCTGATCAGCAGCACGCAGTACGCCAACGTCGGCCAGGTCGCGACGCTCGTGGCCAACTCGACCAAGCAGCTGCCCGGCAAGACGGCGGGGACCAGCGCCAAGGCGGTGTCGGGCGGCAACCTCGCGACGGTGTTCAACAACGAGTTGGTCGATCCCGCCTTCGGCGTCACCAGTGCGATCACGCTACGCGACGTCAACGCCGCGACCGGCGCGACCCTCCACACGCTGGCGATCGACCCGGCCGTCGCGTCGACCAGCTTTCCGTCGAAGTCGGAGCTCCAGCTCAACGTCGCCCGGACGCAGGCGGGCAACGTCGCCGGCACGACCGTCACCTTCATGGCCTATGCCGGTGGCGGCGTCGGCCGGCTCGACGTGTCGAACTCCGACACGACGGCGTACAAGGACCCGACCAACCCGGTGTCGGCCTTCTTCGGGGCCGCGAACAGCGGCGTCTACGCGTTCAACCGCGCCGTCGTCGCCGTCGACCAGAACGGCGCGGTGGCAACGACGCAAACGCTCGCCTACGGCGGCAACAACGGCCGCGCCGCGGTGCTCGCCGGGAACGGCAGCTATTATACGGTCGGCAACTCGAACAACGGCACGACGACCGCCGCCGCGCTGACGACGAGCACGGGGCTCGAGGTGGTGACCCCGGGCGCGGCCGCCAACTCGACGATGATCGACCCGGCCTATGCCTCGATTGCCGGCGACAAGGCGGGCAAGGACGCCAACTTCCGCGGCCTGACCGAGTTCGGCGGCAGCCTCTATTTCACCAAGGGCAGCGGCAGCAACGGCATCGACACCGTCTACACCGTGTCGAACCCCAACGGCGCGCTGCCGACCGCGGCGACTGCGGGCGCGGCGACGATCAGCATCCTGCCGGGCTTCGCGACCGACAGCGCCAAGGCGACGGGGGGCGACTACACGCCGTTCGGCCTGTTCTTCGCCAACCCGAACACGCTCTATGTCGCCGACGAGGGCTCGGGCAACGCCACCGACAAGGCGCTCCACGCCGGGCTCGAGAAGTGGAGCAAGGTGAACGGCGTCTGGCAGCTCGACTACACCATCCAGTCGGGGCTGATCGGCGTCACCTATACCGTCAGCGGGACCAACAGCGGCGTCGCCGGCACGTGGCCGACCGTGACCACCGTCGGCCTGCGCGACCTCGCTGGCCGCGTCAACGCCGACGGCACCGTCTCGCTGTGGGCGGTGACGGCGACGTCGAGCGCGTCGACCGACAATGGCGCCGACCCCAACCAGATCGTGACGATCACCGACCGCCTGCGCGACACGACGCTGCCGGCGGGCGCCAGCTTCACCGTCCTCGCGGGATCGGAGGCGCAGTACGGCGTCCGCTACGGCGGCGTCGCCTTTGCCGCCGCCGTGCCCGAGCCCGCGTCATGGGCGATGATGATCGTCGGCCTCGGTGCGATCGGCCTTCCCCTGCGCCGCCGCCGCCGCGAGATCGTCAGGGTCTGACGCACGACGCGTCACGGGAGCGTCACGCCTTGACGCCCGCCCCGCGAACCGGATCGGCTAACGGGTCGAGTGGCCAGCGCGGGCGGGCGACGGCGTCGAGTCCGTCGGGCGGGAAGCCGGCAGCGATCCGCTCGGCCCCGGCCCAGGCGATCATCGCCGCGTTGTCGGTGCACAGCCACGGCGGCGGGGCGACGAAGGGAATGCCAGCGTTTTCCGCGACTTGGCCGAGCGCCGCGCGCACCGCGCCGTTCGCCGCGACCCCGCCGGCGACGACGAACGCCGTCGCTTCCGGCATGGCGCCGAGCGCGCCGCGGCTGCGATCGGCGAGGCAGGCGACTGCCGCCGCCTGAAAAGACGCTGCGAGATCAACGACATCGTCGCTGTTTGGCGTCCCGAGCCCGTCGCGCGCGCGCAATACCGCCGACTTGAGCCCGGCAAACGAGAAGTTGGGATCGCCGCTGCCGACCAAAGGCCGCGGCAGGGCGAACCGTAGCGGATCGCCCGCCGCCGCCGCCCGCTCGACCGCCGGCCCGCCGGGAAAGCCGAGCCCGAGTAGTTTCGCAACCTTGTCAAAGGCTTCCCCGACAGCATCGTCGATCGTGGTGGCGAGCCGGCGGTAGCTGCCGACGCCCTCGACGGCGAGGAGCTGGCAGTGTCCGCCCGACACCAGCAGGAGCAGGTAGGGAAAGCACAGCGCCGGGTCGACCAGTCGCGGCGACAGCGCGTGTCCCTCGAGATGATTGATCGCAAACAAGGGCTTGTCCGCCGCGAACGCCAGCGCCTTCGCCGTCACCAGGCCGACCATCACCCCGCCGATCAGCCCCGGCCCGGCCGTCGCCGCGACGGCATCGACCGCCGCCAGCCCGACTCCCGCCTCGCCGAGTACCTCGGCGACCATCGGCGTCAAAATCTCGACATGCGCCCGCGCCGCCAGTTCGGGCACGACCCCGCCGAACGGCCGGTGGGCGGCATCCTGGCTGGCGATGCGCTGCGCGACGATCGTCCGGTCGCTGCGGACAAGGGCGACGGCGGTCTCGTCGCACGACGATTCGATCCCGAGAAGCAAGGTCATACGCCGCTCTAGCGTGTTCGGGGCGCGGGCGCTGCCCTCAGATCGCCCGGATGGGTCGATCGTCCCGCGGCTGCCCGCCGGCCAGCGTGACCGGGCCGCCGCGCCTTGCCAAGCCGCGCCCGCGCTTGCACAAACGCCGGCGATGGAGACGCTCAAACTCGGGACGCGCGGGTCACCGCTGGCGCTGGCGCAGGCGGCAATGGTCCGCGACGCGCTGACGCGCGCGCACGGGATCGCGGTCGACATCGTCGTGGTCGTCACGACCGGCGACCGCGTCCAGGACCGGCCGCTGGCGGAGATCGGCGGCAAGGCGCTGTGGACGAAGGAGCTCGACGCCGCGCTGCTCGACCGGCGCATCGATCTCGCCGTCCATTCGATGAAGGACGTCGAGACGCATCTTCCCGACGGCATCGTCTTGGCGGCCATGCTGCCGCGCGCCGACGTCCGCGACCGGCTGATCGGGGCGGCGTCGCTCGCCGACCTGCCGCCTGGCGCGCGCCTCGGCACCTCGTCGCCGCGCCGCGCGGCGCAGGTCCGCGCCGTCCGTCCCGACGTGGTCGTGGTCCCGCTCCGCGGCAATGTTGCAACCAGGTTGGCTAAAATCGCCGGCGGCGAGGCCGACGCGACACTGCTCGCCGCCGCCGGCCTCGACCGGCTCGCCATCGCCGAGGGCAACGCGATCCCGCTCGAGACGATGCTCCCCGCGCCGGCCCAGGGTGCCGTCGGCATGGCGTGTCGCGCGGACGACGCTGCGACGATGGCGCTGCTCGCGGCGATCGACCACGCGGCGACCCACGCCGCGGTCCGTCTCGAACGCGCGTGGCTCGCCGCGCTCGGGGCCGACTGCCACAGTTCAGTCGCCGCCCTCGCCGAGGTCGGCGCGCGGGCCGCCTTCCGCGCCGAGATCATCGCTCCCGACGGCAGCGAGCGCGTCACCGGCGGCGGGGAGTTCGCCTTGGACGACGCGGCGGCCGGGGTGGCTGCGGTGGCGGCCGATCTGCTCGCGCGCGCGTCGCCGGCGCTCCGCGCGCTGTTCGCCGGGCCGGCGGCGTGATGCATGTCGTCGTCACCCGCCCGTCGCCCGGCGCCACTGCGGCACGCTGGCGCGGCCGCGGAGTGACGGTGACGGTCGCGCCGTTGCTCAGCCTCGCCGCGCGCGACTGGTCGCCACCCGCCGCGCCACCGCCGGCGATTGCCTTTACGAGCGCCAACGCCGTCCGCCTCGCCGGCAGCGCCGCCGACGCCTATCGCCACCTGCCGGCGTTTGCCGTCGGCACCGCGACCCGGCGCGCCGCGCTCGACGCGGGGTGGAGCGATGTCCGCGACGGCGGCGGCACCGCCAGTGCCTTGTTCGCCGCGGTCGCCGCCGCGGGCTTTGCCGCCGTCCTCCACCTTGCCGGTGTCGACCGGGTCGCTGCCGCGGTCCCGCCGGGCCTCGTCGTCACCGTCCGCGAGGTTTATGCCGCCACGCTCGTCGACCTGCCGCCGCACGTCGCGGCGCTGCTCGACGGCGGGCGGATCGACGCGGTGCTGCTCTACTCGCCGCGAACCGCTGCGCATTTCGCCCGGCAGGTCGATGCGGCCGGAATCGCGCGCGCGGAGGTCGGCATCGCCGCGTTGAGTGCCGCGGTCGCGGCGGCGGCGGGCTCGGGCTGGCGTGCGGTCGCCGTCGCGACGGGCCCCGACGATGACGCGCTGTTCGCCGCGGCGACCCAACTCGGTACCCCGCGGCCGGCGGCGGCATGATCGACCCCTCGGATCCGCCGCGCGAGGTTCCGCGGACCGACCTTTCGGCGGCGCGGCTCGATCGGCTGCGCAGCGGGCGCGTGCCGCCGCCGTCGCCGGCGCCGCGTGCCGTCCTCGCGTGGACGCTGACGGCGGTGCTGCTCGCCTTCGCCCTCGGGCTGATCGCCAACCCATGGTTCGAGCGATCGGTGCGCAGCCGATTGCCGGGATTCGCGCCGACCCTGTCGCCGACCGTCGCCGACATGACCGTGCTCGAGAGCCGCGTCGCCGCGCTTGAGGCGCGCCCGGCACCCAGGGCCAGCATCGGGGCGCCGGCGGATCCGGCGGTCGGCGAACGGATCGCGCGGGTCGAGGGAGCGCTCGCGACTCTCTCCGGCGCGGCCCCGGCGGCCGAAACCCGGACCGACAAGATCGCCGCCGATGTCGCGGCGCTGACGGCCCGGCTCGACGCGTCGGCGGCGGGCACCGCGGCCGCGCTTGACAGCGCGACGGCCAGTGCAGCGCGCGCCCAGGCGATGCTCGTCAGCGTCGCGGTTCGCCGCCAGCTCGCCGCGGGGCAGCGGCTCGGGGCGCTCGAGCCCGCCTTTCGCCGCAGCTTCGCCGGGCGGGCGACGGCGCAGGTCGAGGCGGTGGCCGCCCTCGGCGCTGCCCCGGTGACCGTCTCCACGCTGCGCGCCGGCCTCAGCGCGCTGAGGCCGGCGCTGACCGCGGGCTCTCCGGCCGGAGTGGCCCGCGGCTGGTGGGCGGCGCTGCGCGAGGGCATCTCCGGCATCATCGTCCGCTCCGGACCGTCGACGAGTGCCGATCCGACGGCGCGCGTCGACCGCGCCGACCGCGCGCTGGCCGCCGGCGACGTCGCCGCCGCCGTCGCGGAGGTCGCCGCGCTGCCCGTCCCGCTCCGCCAGCGGGCGGCGGCGTGGCTCGCCGCCGCCGACCGCTATCAGGCCGGGTGGCGGTCGCTCGGCGCGCTCGACCTGATGCTGCTCGATCCCTTGCCGCCGTTGCCGACGCCCGCGCACTAACCGCTTTTGTGCGCCTCGATCGCGCCGGCCATGATCGCTGCGGCGAGCAGCGCCGGCGCGAGCGCCCAGGGTGATCCGCGCGCGGCGAGGTTGGCACACGCTGCCCAGCCGCCGGCGAGGACGAGTTCGCCGATGCCGACGACGAACGACGCCTGCTGACGCCGGCGGAACGCGCTTCGCGGCGCGGGCGTGCCGAACCATGCCTGCACGAGCGCGGCGGTGACCGCCGCCACCGTGCCGACCCCAAGCGCCGCGACGCCGGCCCCGACCGCGCCGCTGACCGCTACGGTGGCCGCAACGGCCGCGAGCAGGGCGACGGGGATGAGCGTCGCCGCGATCAGCTTGGCGCGGGCGACGTCGGCGGCCCGGCGCGGGGCGGCGGCGAGCAGGTCGGGCGCGTCCTCGGCCGCGACGACGATCCACGCGAGGCTCGCCGACAGGAGCCCGGCGAATCCGGTCGCCGCCGCTGCGATCGCCGGCGCGACGTCACCATGCTGGCCCCGCGCGAGGAGGGCGGCGGCGGGGATCAGGTAGATCAGCCGCAGCGCAACCTGCATGATCAGCTCGGGGTCGCGCGCGATCAGGCGGAGCTCCTTGGCGACGATGACCCGCGTCAGGCCGCCGCGAAAGCGGACGACAGTCGTCCGCGCGCGGCCGCGGTGGCGGTCGCCGTCGCGTGCGTCGACGAAGCTCCGCGCCGCCGTGTGCGCGGCGAACCAAGCGGCGCCCGCAGCCACGGCGATCATCGCGGCGAACGGAACGGGCTCGCCGCGGGTCGCCCGCGCGGGCCAGTCGAGCGGCATCGGCCATGGCCGCGCGGCCACCTCGACGACGTGGCGGGCGAGCCCGGGCGCGATGTTGGGAGCCTGGGAGGCGAGGAACAGCGTGCCGCCGAGCAGCGCCCCGCCGAGCTGGACGACGACGCGCGCCGGCCGCGGCCCGACCGCGCCGATCATCGCCCCGACCGCGAGCATCGCCAATGCGGTCGCCAGTACCGCGTCGACCCCGACCATTGCCACCGTCGCGAGCCAGCGTGGATGGCCGAGCACGCCGCGGGCGATGCCGAACGGCGCGATCAGGACGAGGAACGGCGCGGCGACGCCGAGCGCCACCCCCACTGCCTTGGCCGCGAGCACGCGCGAAGGCGGGATCGGCGCCCCCAGCAGGAGGTCGAGATCGCCGCGGTCGTGGAACGTCTGCTGGACGCGCATCGCCGCGAACGGCAGCATCGCCAGGACGACCGCCAGCCCCGCCGCGCCGAACCAGCCGAGCGGCGTCGCGTAGCCGAAACCGTGACGGTGGCCCGGCTCGAGATGGGCGATCAGCAGCGCCAGCGCCACGCCGCCGACGACGGGGAAGGCGGCGATCAGCAGCAGCGGCACGGCGCGGGCGATCCACCGGCGTCGCCCAGTCCCGCGCAACGCGAGGCGCAGTTCGTGGCAGACCAGCCACGCGAAGCCGCCCGGCGTCACGACCGCGCGTCGGCCAGCGCGATGAACATGTCCTCGAGGCTCGCGCCGGCCGCACCCTGCGCCGTGCGCAGTTCGGCAAGCGTTCCCTCCGCCGCCAGCCGGCCGGCGCGGATGATGCCGATGCGGTCGGCGAGCCGCTCGGCGACTTCGAGGATGTGTGTCGTCAGGATCACCGTCCCACCGGCGGCGACGCGCGCGACGAGCAGGTCCTTGACCGTTCGCGCCGCGCCGGCGTCGAGGCCGGTCAGCGGCTCGTCGAGGATCAGCAGCGCGGGATCGTGGATCAGCGCGCCGGCGAGCGCCGCCTTCTGCTTCATGCCGCGCGAGAAGGTCTCGCACCGCGCGTCGCGGCTGTCCCACAGGTCGAGCTGGCGCAGCAGCGCCTCGGCGCGCGGGGCGGCGGTCGCGGCGGCGATCCCCCACAGGCCGGCGACGAACTCGAGATATTCGAGCGGCGTCAGCTTGTCGTAAAGTAGCGGCTCGTCGGGCAGGTAAGCGACGACGGCCTTGGCGGCGAGCGGATCGGTGCGCGCATCGATGCCGAGAATGCTGATCGAACCCGAATCGGGGGCGAGCAGCCCGGCGACCATCCGCAGCGTCGTCGTCTTGCCCGCGCCGTTGGGCCCGAGCAGCGCGTAGAGCTCGCCGCGCCGGACGGTAAGGTCGAGACGATCGACCGCGACGCGCGCAAAGGTCTTGCACAGCCCGGAGATCGCCAGAGCGTCGGTCATGACAACACCGTGCCGCAGCCAAGTCACGGCAGCAAGCACGAGTCGTCACGGTGAGAACTGGAGCGGGCGAAGGGATTCGAACCCTCGACCCCGACCTTGGCAAGGTCGTGCTCTACCCCTGAGCTACGCCCGCTCGGGCACAAGCACCGCGGTGGCGGCGCTTCGGGAGACGGCTCGCTACACGCCGGCGGGGTGCTGTGCAAGTCCCTTGTCGCATTGTGGTCGCGGACGAAGACGGCTTGGCAAGCCGCATCGCCCGCCCCCATATGCGCGCCCGACCGACCCGCAGATGGAGCGCCGCGTGGCCAGCCTGTCCACTCCCCAAGCCGACAAGGCGAGCATCGCCGCCTTCAAGCGCGACGTCATCGACGGCTCGGCGAGCGCGCTCGTCCTTGTCGACTTCTGGGCCGAATGGTGCGGGCCGTGCAAGACGCTGACGCCGATCCTCGAGCGTGTCGTCGCCGCCACCGGCGGGCGCGCCAAGCTGGTCAAGATCGATGTCGACGCCAATCAGGCGCTCGCCGCGCAGTTCCGTGTTCAGTCGATCCCGACGGTCTACGCGTTCATCGCGGGCCAGCCGGTCGACGGCTTTCAGGGCGCGCTCGGCGAGCGCGAGGTCAAGGCGTTCGTCGACCGCCTGCTCGCCGCCGTGCCGCCGGCTGCCGGGGATCCCGAACTCGAGGTCAAGGAAATGATCGCCGCCGCCAATGCCGCGATCGACGAAGGCGCGGCGGCCGAAGCGGCGGAGATGTTCGGGGCGCTGGCGCAGGAGTTCCCCGACCGGGTCGAGGTCGTCGCCGGCTACGCGCGCGCCCTCGTCGCGCTCGGCCAGCCCGCGGCAGCGGAGGCGGCGCTCGCCGTCCTGCCGGCCGACGCCAAGGATCCGACGCTCGCCCAGACGCGCGCAGCGATCGCGCTCGCCAAGGATGCGGTTCCCGCCGACGATCTGGCTGAACTTGCCGCGCGGGTCGCCGCCGATCCCGACGACCATGCCGCCGCGGTCGAGCTCGCCGGCGGGCGCATCGCGGCCGGCGACCGCGACGCCGCCGCGGATATCCTGCTCGCCTCGATCACGCGTGATCGGGCCGCGAACGACGGCGCGGCTAGGGCCAAGCTGCTGAAGATGCTCGAGGCGGCCGGATTTGCCGACCCCTGGGCAGCGGCGGTTCGCCGCCGCCTGTCGACGATCCTGTTCGCATGATCGTATAAGCCGGCATGGCGAGCGAGGATCAGCCGATGCTGCCGACTGTCCTGCCGGTGTTCCCGATCGGCGGGGCCGTGCTGCTGCCGCGCGCGGTGCTGCCGCTCAACATCTTCGAGCCGCGCTATCTGGCGATGGTCCGCGACGCGATGGCTGGCGACAAGCTGATCGGCATGATCCAGCCGCGGCAGAGTGGCGACGACACGCGGCCTGGACTGTTCGGCGTCGGCTGCGCGGGCCGGATCACCGAATATCGCGAGACCGGCGACGGTCGGATGATCATCGCGCTGACCGGCGTCGCGCGCTTTGCCGTCGCTCGCGAGCTCGACGTGACGACGCCGTACCGCCAGGTCATGCCCGATTTCGAGGCCTTCGCCGACGACGCCGGCGAGCCGCGCCCACTAAGCGCCACAGCGCGGTCGGCGCTCGAGACGACGCTCCGCGCCTATCTCGATACGCAGGGGCTCAGTGCCGACTGGAAGGCGGTTGCCGAGGCCGACGACGAAGCGCTGGTTACGACGCTGAGCGCAGTATGCCCGTTCGACCCCGTCGAGCGCCAGGCGCTACTCGAGGCGCGCGACCTGCCGGCGCGGGCGGCGACGCTCAACGCGCTGATGACCTTCGCGCAAGGCGTCGGCGATGCGAAGACCCTGCAATGATGGACGCTGCCCCCCCGACACGGAGCCCCGACCCGCGGCTGCTCGCGATCCTCGTCTGCCCCTTGACCCGCATGCCGCTGCGCCATGACCCGGCCGCAAACGAGCTGGTCAACGACGCCGCCGGCCTCGCCTACCCTATCCAAGACGGCGTGCCCCTTCTACTCGTCGAAGAAGCTCGCGAACTCTAGCGCGCGATCAGTCCGCAGGCTGCCACAGCTCGATCGGCGTGCCTTCGGGATCGTGGAGGCGGGCGAAGCGACCCATGCCGCCGTCATCCCACTCGGCGCGCGTTTCGACCGCGATGCCGGCGCCGGTCAGCCCGGCGATCAGGTCGTCGATTCCGGTCACGCGCAGGTTGAGCATGAATGGCTTGTCGGCGGCGAAATAGTCGCTGTCGGCCTTGAATGGCGCAAATACCGTCGGGCCGCCAGCGGTTGTCCACGTGTACTCGTCGGCCTCCGCCACGCCGCCGGTGCCGTCGCACCCCGCGCCGACGCCGAGGTGCGCTTTGTACCAGGCCGCGAGCCCCGACGGATCACGCGTGCGGAAGAAGAAGCCGCCGATGCCGGTCACGCCCATAGCCGAATTCCCCGAGTCGCCGCCCGCCTCAGGCTCACGCTACGGACAGCGGCGGTCAAGCGGCTAGAGCAATTCGCCGGTCAGCAGCTTGGGCCGGTCGCCGGTCTCGCCGCGCGCTTCGGCCATGAAGCGCCGCTTGAGCGCCGGAACGCGTTCGACCGCGGCGAGGCCAAGCCGGCGCGCGGCCGCCGGCGCGGCGCCGGGCAGCGCAAACAGACGGTTAAGGCCGTCGGTCACCGCACCGACCATCGAATTGTCGAGCCGTCGCCACGCGGAATAACGCGCGGTTACGGCGGGTGCGCCAAGGTCGAGGCCGAGCCGCGCGGCGTCGACGATCACCTCGGTCAGCGCGGCGACGTCGCGCAACCCCATGTTGAGCCCCTGGCCGGCGATCGGATGGATGCCGTGCGCCGCGTCGCCGACCAGCACCATGCGTTCAGCGGTGTAACGCGCGGCGTGGTGATACCCCAGCGGGTACGACGCCGCCGGTGCGATGACCGTGACTGCACCGAGCAGGCCGCCAATCCGCTTTCCGATCTCGGCGGCAAGGGCGCGGGGGCCCAGCTTGAGGGTACCTGTGGCTTGCGGGTTCTCGACCGTCCATACGATCGCCGAACGATGAGCCGCCGACTCGCTCGCCAGCATCGGCAGGATGGCGAACGGCCCGGTCGGGTAGAATAGCTCGAAGGCGGTGTGATCGTGCGGGTCGCTGTGCTCGATCATCGTCACGATCGCGGTCTGTGGATAGCTCCAGCGCGCGACGGCGATACCCGCTTCCTCGCGCAGCTTGGAGCGGCGGCCGTCGGCGGCGATCAGCAGTGGCGCCTCGAGACGGGTGCCGTCGCGGAGCGTCACGACGACCCCGGCAGGGCCGCGGATGACGCTGGCGACCGTGGCAGGCGCGTGCAAGGTGATGCGGCCGGCCGTGCGTCCGGCGCGGAGCAGCGCTGCACGGAGATGGCGGTTCTCGACCATGTACCCGAGCGCCCCGCCCGGGCCGTCGGTGGCTAGCGCGTCGAATACGAGCGGGCGTTGCGAGATGCCGTCGCTGACCCGGATGCGGTGGATCGCGCAACCCTGCGTGTCGAGCACGTCGAGGCCGATGGTGCGGAACATGCGCGCCGAGGCGCTGGCGATCGCCGAGGCGCGACCGTCGAAGGCGGCGGTGAGCGTCGCGTCGAGGTCGGCGGCGTCGACCACCGCGCTCGTCACGCCGTGCGCGTCGAGCGCGAGCGCCAGCGTCATACCGACGAGCCCGCCGCCGACGATGATGACGTCGGTCGTCATGCGCGCTTGCCCGCGGTCGCCAGCGTCGCCGCAACGAGCGCGTCGGTCGCGCTGATCACCGGCACCGTCGCCTCGTCGCTGCCGAAGACGAGCGGCACCTCGGTGCACGCGGCGAGCAGCACCTCGGCTCCGGCCGCTACCATCGCTGCCGCCGCTTCCGCCATGCCGGCGCGGACGCGCGTGCCGGTGTCGCCGCCCTTGACCGCGAAGATCAGCGGCATGAACGTCGCCATGTCGGGGGCGACGATCGTCACCTCCGGCCCGAAGGCGTTGTGGTAGAGGCCTGCGGCGTGGGTTGCCTCGACCGCCATCAGCCCGACGCGCCTGATGTCGGGCTGCGCGGCACGGACAGTGGCGACCGCGGCGTCGATCATGCCGATGAACGGCACCGATGTCGCCGCGAGGATCTCGCCCGCCCAGGCGTGGGCGGCGTTGCACGGCATGACGAGGACTTCGGCCCCGAAGTCGCTCAGGCGGCGCGCTGTCGCGGCGATCGACGGGCCGGGCGACTGCCCGTCGGCACGCATCGCCGCGTTACGGTCGGCGCGGCGTGGGTCGTTGTCGGTGATCACATGCAAATGGTCGGCATCGCTCGTCGCCGGCGTCGCGGCGTGGAGCTTGACCAGGAAATCGAGCGTCGCCGCCGGGCCCATGCCGCCGATCACCCCAACCGTCTTCATGCTGCCAGAACGTCGCGATAGGCGAACAGCGCCGGCGACCCGCCGGTGTGGACGAAGACGACGCGGCTGCCGGCGGAGAAATAGCCCTCCCCCACCAGGTCGATCAGCCCGGCGAACGCCTTGCCGGTATAGACGGGGTCGAGCAGAACGCCTTCGGTCGCGGCGAGGTGGCGGACGGCGGCGACCATCGCCGACGTCGGCAGCGAATAACCGGGCCCGACCCACCGATCGAGGCAAGTCACCCGCGATCGTGCAACCGGCGGCAAGCCGGCGAAGGCCGCGGTCGCCTGCGCCAGCACGTGGACATTCGCCTCCTGCTCGGCTTGCGGGCGGCGGACGTTGATGCCGATGACCGGCAGCGCCGCCTCGGGAGGCAGGCCGACGACGAGCCCCGCGTGGGTTCCGGCGCTGCCGCTCGCGACGACGAGGTGGTCGAAGGCGACGCCGATGTCGAAGCTCTGCGTGAGCAGTTCCTCGGCGCATGCAACGTAACCCAGCGCCCCAAGCGGGGTCGAGCCGCCGCCGGCGATCGCATAGCCAACGCGACCGGCCGCGGCGAGGTCGGCGATCTCGGCCGCCATCGCTGCGCCGAGGTCGCTGCCGCCGGCGACGACGGTGATCCGCTCGACTCCCATGAGGTCGAACAGCAGGTTGTTGCCGCTGGCATCGGCAGCGTAGCTGCCGGGGACGCGTTCCTCGATGACCAGCCGGCACTTCAGGCCCTCGCGGACCGCGGCGGCGAGCGTCAGCCGGCAGTGGTTCGACTGCGGCGCGCCGACGGTGACGAGCGTGTCGGCCCCCTTGGCCAGCGCGTCGGCGACAAGGAACTCGAGCTTGCGCGTCTTGTTGCCGCCGCCGGTCAGCCCAAGCAGGTCGTCGCGCTTGATCCACAGCTCGACCTTGCCGCCGAGCGCCGCGGTCAGGCGCGGCATCGCTTCGAGCGGGGTCGGCCCAGGCGTATAGCGGCGGCGCGGGAAGCGGGCGAGGGTCATCGGCCCGGAGTCTTAGGCGAAAGGCGCCCGCGACTCCACCCGCGTCACGGCGACGCCTTGTTGAGCAGTGTTGCGAGCGCAGTGACGATCTGGCTGACGACGAACGGCTTGGCGACGAGGATGCTGCGTGGGACCCCATGCGCCGGCCATTCGGCAGCGGCGGCGCCGGTCATGTAGATCACCGGCAGGTCGGGATTGGCTTCGCGGCCGTGGCGGGCAACCGTCCAGCCATCCGGGCTGTCGCCCATGTTGATGTCGGTGATGACGGCGGTGAACGATTGGCCGGAGTCGTCGAGCGCCGCCATCGCCTCGTGGCCGGTGTTGGCGACCCGCACCGCATAACCCGCATCGGCGAGTTCGAGGTCGAGCATGGCGGTGATCATCGCCTCGTCGTCGACGACGAGAATGGCCGGTGCGGTCAAAACAGAACGTCCTTGCCGTTTCAAGGTCACCATCAGGTGGTTCGAAAAGGCCCCCGCTGCGTTCCGGCCCGCGACCATTACATTCTTGCGTCACTGTTGTTCCAACAGTTTATCCACCTTTTCGAACTTTTTTGTGGTGGGTCGCGCGGGCATACGACATAACAACGGCTTACCGGAGCTTTGCCCATGTTCACGACCCTGTTTGCCGCCGTCATCGCCGCCGCTGCCGCAGCCGCTCCCGCAACCGCGCCGACGGCGCCGGTCGAGCATCGGCTGACACCCGACCAGATCGCCGCTGCGGAGGCCGATGGCGCCGCACGTAATCGGGCCGCCGACCTGCTGGCGACGACCCGGGGCGACCCGGCACTCGCCCTGCCGCTCGAGAAGAAGAAGGCGTGGCACGGGACCGCCGAAGTCGCGATTGGCAGCGGCGGCTACCGCGCGGTCGGCGGCGAGGTCGCGACCGATCTCGGCGACCACGCTACAGCGACGATCGCCGGGCAATATGGCCGGTTCGACGCGCCGCGCGGGCCGCGTTGACCTAGCCGCCGCGTTCGCCCGCGGCTAGACCGGGGCAATGGCGAAGCAGCACCTCTATCTCGTCGACGGCTCGGGCTTCATCTTCCGCGCCTACCACCGCCTGCCGCCGCTGAACGACCCGTCGGGCACGATGGTCAACGCGGTCTATGGCGTCACGACGATGCTGTGGAAACTGATCGAGGAATTGAACCGCGCCGAGGCCCCGACCCACCTCGCGGTCATCTTCGACGCCGGCAGCCATACCTTCCGCAACGACATGTTCGCCGGCTACAAGGCGCACCGCCCGCCGCCGCCCGACGACCTGATCCCGCAGTTCCCGCTGATCCGCGACGCGGTCCGCGCGTTCAGCGTCCCGTGCATCGAGCAGGACGGCGTCGAGGCCGACGACATCATCGCGTCCTATGCCGAGGCGGCGTGCCGCGCGGGCATGGATGTGTCGATCGTCTCGTCGGACAAGGACCTGATGCAGCTGATCCGGCCGTGCGTCGACCTGTACGACACGATGAAGAACTGCCGAATCAACGCCGAGGACGTCGTCGCCAAGTTCGGCGTGCCACCCGGGCAGCTCGGCGAGGTCCTCGCGCTGATGGGCGACGCGGTCGATGCGATCCCCGGCGTCCGCGGCGTCGGGCCCAAGGGCGCGGCCGAGCTGATCCAGCAGTTCGGTACCGTCGAGGCGATGCTCGCCCGCCTCGACGAGGTGAAGAAACCCAAGCTGCGCGAGACGCTCGCCGCCAGCGCCGACATGGCGCGGCTGTCGCGCGAACTCGTGCGGCTCAAGGACGACCTGCCGCTCGCCGTCCCGCTCGCCGAGCTGACGCTGCGCGAGCCGCCGCAGGCCCCACTCGCCGCCTTCCTCGCCAAGCACGGCTTCCGCTCGCTGCTCGCCAAGCTCGGCCGCGAGGTCGAGGCGGCGCACGCCCCAGCCGCCGCCGCCGACACGCCGCCGGTGCCGTTCGATACCAAGGCGTACGAGTGCGTGACGACGCTCGACCGCCTAGACTGGTGGCTCGCCGAGGCGACGCGGCGCGGCGTGGTCGCGGTCGATTCGGAGACGACCGACCTCGATCCGACCCGCGCCGACCTCGTCGGGCTGAGCCTCGCGCTCCAACCCGGCCTCGCATGCTACGTCCCCCTCGCGCACAAGGTCGGCGACGGTCTCCTCGCCGAGCCGGTCGAGCAGCTCGACGTCGCTACGGTGATCGCGAGGATGGACCCCGTGTTCGCCGATCCGGCCGTCCTCAAGGTCGGTCAGAATTTCAAGTACGACATGATCGTCTTCCGCCGTCACGGCAGCGGCCCCATCGCCCCCTATGACGACACGATGCTGATGAGCTACGCGCTCGACGCCGGGCGGTGGAACCACGGCATGGACGAGCTGTCGACGCGTCACCTCGGCCATACCCCGATCGCGTTCAAGGAACTGACCGGCACCGCCAAGAGCCGGATCAGCTTCGATCACGTCCCGCTTGACCGCGCGACCGAATATGCCGCCGAGGATGCCGACGTCACGCTCCGCCTCCACCAGAAGTTCGCGCAGCGGCTGTGGCGCGAACGCGTGACGACGATCTATCGTACGGTCGATCACCCCCTCGTCCCGGTCGTCGCCGACATGGAGATGGCGGGGATCAAGGTCGACCGCGCCGAGCTCGCGCGGTTGTCGGCGGCATACGAGGTCGAGATCGCGAGCCTCGAGACCCAGATCCACGGCCTCGCCGGTCACCCGTTCACCATCGGCAGTCCGAAGCAGCTCGGCCAGGTCTTGTTCGAAACCCTCGGCCACGCGTCGGGCAAGAAGAGCGGCAAGACCGGTGCGTTCGCAACCGACGTCACGGAACTCGAGCGGCTGGCGGCAGGCGGGGTCGAGATCGCCGCGCGTGTCCTCGACTGGCGCCAGCTGACCAAGCTCAAGAGCACCTATACCGACGCGCTGCAGGCGCAGATCAACCCCGCGACGGGGCGGGTCCACACCTGCTTCGGGCTGGCGAGCACGTCGACCGGGCGGCTGAGCTCGACCGACCCCAACCTCCAGAACATCCCGATCCGCACCGAGCTTGGGCGGCGCATCCGCCACGCCTTCGTCGCCGAGCCGGGCCACGTCATCATGGCCGCCGACTATAACCAGATCGAGCTCCGCCTCGTCGCCCACATCGCCGACGTCCCCGAACTGAAGGCGGTCTATGCGGAAGGCGGCGACGTCCACAACCTGACCGCGCAGGAGGTGTTCGGCGAGGTCAATCGGGACACCCGTGCGCGCGCCAAGACGATCAACTTCTCGATCATCTACGGCATCAGCGCGTTCGGCCTCGCCCAGCGCCTGGGCATCGATCGCGGCGAGGCAGGGCGCTACATCGAGCTGTACTTCAGCCGCTTCCCCGGCATCCGCAACTACATGGCCGAAACGATCGCCACCGCGCGCGAGACCGGCTTCGTCACGACGCTGTTCGGGCGCAAGGCGAACGTGCCGATGATCTTCTCGAAGGTCGTCGGCGAGCGCCAGTTCGCCGAGCGCGCCGCAGTCAACGCCCGCGTCCAGGGGACCGCCGCCGACATCATCAAGCGCGCGATGGCGCGGATGCCGGGGGCGCTGGCGGCCGCCGGGCTTAGCGGTACGCGGATGCTGCTCCAGGTCCACGACGAACTGGTGTTCGAGGTGCCCGACGGCGAAGTCGCCGCCGCGACCGAGGTCATCCGCGGCGTCATGGCGAACGCGCACGCGCCGGCCGTCGACCTGCAGGTCCCGCTCGGCGTCGAGATCGGCACGGGAGCAAGCTGGGGCGACGCCCACTAGCGCGCGTCGAATATCTCGCGTGCGGCGGCGATCTTCGGCTGGTTCGCGACGGCCCAGGCCCCCAGTCCCGACACCGCCTGCCGCAGCGAGTGGCCGAGGTCCGTTAGTTCATAGTCGACGCGCGGCGGGATCGTGGGGAATTGCGTGCGCGTCACCAGCCCGTCACGCTCGAGCCCGCGCAGCGTTAGGGTCAGCATGCGCTGCGAGATCCCGCCGATCTGCCGCTTGAGCGCATTAAAGCGGCGCGGTCCGTCGCCTAGCAGCATGACGACGAGCACGCTCCACTTGTCGCCGATGCGCGCCAGCGTGTCGCTGACCAGCGGGCATTCGGCGGGCAAATGGAGGTCGGTGGCGGTGGTCACGGCGCTGTGCTCCGGTATGCAGGATGTGCCTTCTTGCGGGCCCTCGCAGCAGTAACATATGCAGCCCCGGTCACAAATCTAGCCCGGAGCAATGCCATGAAGCTGCTACATCTCGACTCGAGCATCCTCGGACCGAACAGCGTCAGCCGCCGATTGTCGGCCGCCGTCGTCGAGCGTCTGCGCGGTCCGGGCTTCGAGGTCACCTACCGCGACCTCGCCGCCGAGCCGCTCGCGCATCTATCTGGCGCGCACCTCGCCGCCGCCGGCGGAGCACCGGTCGCCGACCACGTCGCCGCCGACGCCGCGACGGGCGCGGCGATGCTGGCCGAGTTCCTCGCCGCCGATACGGTCGTCATCGGCGTCGCCTTCTATAACTTCACCGTCTCGACGCAGCTCAAGGCGTGGGTCGACCGGATCCTCGTTGCCGGCCGAACCTTCCGCTATACGGCGACCGGGGCCGAGGGGCTGGCCGATGGCAAGCGCGTCATCCTGACGATCGCGCGTGGCGGCTTCTACGGCACCGGCGCCAGCGCGAGCGCCGCCGAGCACGCCGAGACCTACCTGCGCACCGTGTTCGGCTTCATCGGCATTCCCGCGATCGAGGTGGTCGCCGCCGAAGGCATCGCGGTCGGACCCGAGCAGCGGGCGGCGGCGCTCGACAGCGGCCTCGCCGCCGTGGCGGCGCTGGCGGCGTGAGCGGGCTGGATAGCGGCGGTCATTGGTCCTTCCGCCCCGATCCCGACTGCTTGCCGCCGCCGTCCTGCTTGTTGACGGTTGACCAGGCGCGGCGCTCGGCCTCGCCTTCGGGGACGCCACGGGCTTCGTAGCCTTCTGCGATGTGTTCGGCCTTGCGCTTCTGCTTGGCCGTGTAGGCGTCCTTGTCACCCTGCGGCATCGCGTCCTCCTGTACGCGGGCAACCGCCGGCCATGTTCACGGTTCCGCGGCTACGTTAGGATAGGGGCATGCACGCCGGAAGCCGCGCCGTCGCCGGCGGGACCATCGCGACGATCGAGGCGTGGGACGCCGGAGCGAGCGCGCCGATCGTCCATTTCGCCCATGCGACCGGCAT
Source organism: uncultured Alphaproteobacteria bacterium (assembly GCA_963790285.1). Classification (GTDB taxonomy): domain Bacteria; phylum Pseudomonadota; class Alphaproteobacteria; order Sphingomonadales; family Sphingomonadaceae; genus Polymorphobacter_B. Next base: position 469,865 of record CAWBNV010000002.1, on the reverse strand, counting down.
GTGCGCCGGGCTCTACCGGCCGCTGCTCGATCGGCTCGCGCCCTACGTCAATGTCGTTGCCAGTGACGCCCGCGGCCACGGCGCGACGACGCTGGCCGCCGACCCCGCCGCGCTGCCCAGCTGGGGGCCGTATGTCGACGACCTCGCCGGGCTGGTCGCAGCGCTGCCGCCAGCGCGGTTGGTGCTCGCCGGCCATTCGATGGGGGCGACGGTGTCGCTCGAGCTGGCGGCGCGGCTCGGCGCGCGGGTCGCCGGCGTCGTCGCCGTCGAGCCCGCCTTCATCCCCTTCGCCGTCGCGGCAGAGTGGAAGCCCGGACAGATGCCGAACCCGCTCGCGCGCCAGGCCGCCAAGCGCCGCGCGGTGTGGCCGTCGCGCGCGACAATGGCGGAGGCGTATCGCGGCCGGGGTGTCTTCGCGTCGTGGTCCGATGCCGACCTCGCCGCCTACCTCGACGGCGGTGTCCGTGACCGCGCTGACCGCACCGTCGAGCTCGCCTGCGCGCCCGCGTGGGAAGCGGCGACGTTCACTGCCGTCGGCAGCGGCGTCGCGGCGGCGCTCGCGGCCTATCCTGGGCCGGTGACGTTGCTCCACGCGACGGTCGGCAGCACGGTTATGCCCGCCGACGCCGCAGCCGTCGCGGAGCGGCCAGAAACGGTCGTCCGCTGCTTCGACGGGCGCGACCATTTCGTGCCGCTCGCCGAGCCGCAGGCGGTCGCCGACGCGATCCTCGCGCTCGCGCTCGCGCCGGCTTGAACTCGCCGCTCACCCGCGGCACGATCCCGTTTCGGCTACGGCTCGAGCTTTAAGCGACTGGACCTTCCATGCCCCGTCTGACCCTCGTCCTCGCCGTGTCCGTCGCCGCCGTCCTCGCCGGGTGCGGGGAGCAGGCGACGCTGCCTGCGTCCGCCGGCTTCGGGCCCGACCCGACGCTGCCGGCACCGCACGCGACGCTGCTTCCGACGATGCACATCGCGCCCGCGCGCGGGTGGCCGCTCGGTGCCACGCCCGCCGCCGCGCCAGGGCTGAAGGTCGCCGCCTTCGCCGCCGGGCTCGCCCATCCGCGCTGGCTCTATGTCTTGCCCAACGGCGACGTCCTCGTCGCCGAGACCAACGGCCCGGCGCGGTCCGATGACGACAAGGGGCTGGCCGGCATGGTCGGCAAGGTCATCATGGGCCGCGCCGGCGCGCGCGCGCCGAGCGCCAACCGCATCACCCTGCTTCGCGACACGCGCGGGACCGGCGTCGCCGACGTCCGGACCGTGTTCCTGACCGGGCTGAACTCGCCGTTCGGCATGGCTCTGATCGGCGGCGACCTCTACGTCGCCGACACCGACGCGATCCTGAAGTTCCCCTACACGCCCGGTGCGACGGCGATCACCGCGCCCGGCGTCAAGGTCGTCGACCTGCCGGCGGGACCGCGCAACCACCATTGGACGAAGAACATCATTGCCGGCCCCGGCGGCGCGCTGTTCGCGAGCGTCGGGTCGAACTCGAACGTCGGCGAGAACGGTCTCGCCGCTGAAGCCGGCCGTGCGGCGATCTGGCGGGTCGACCCGGCGACCGGCGCGCGCCGCATCTTCGCCAGTGGCCTGCGCAATCCGAACGGCATGGCGTTCGAGCCGAGCGGCGGCGCGCTGTGGACTGCGGTCAACGAGCGCGACGAGATCGGCTCCGACCTTGTTCCCGACTATATGACCAGCGTCCGTGATGGCGGCTTCTATGGCTGGCCGTTCAGCTATTATGGCCAGCACGTCGACACGCGCATCTCGCCGCAGCGCCCCGACCTCGTCGCCCGCGCGATCAAACCCGATTATGCGCTCGGCAGCCACACCGCCTCGCTCGGCCTCGCCTTCTCCGACAGGGCGGCCGCACTACCGCCGGCGTTCGCGCATGGCGCGTTCGTCGGCCAGCACGGGTCGTGGAACCGCAAGCCGTTCGCCGGCTACAAGGTGATCTTCGTCCCCTTCGCCGGCGCGAAGCCCGCAGGACCGCCGGTCGACGTGCTCACCGGCTTCATCACCGCGAGCGGCGACGCGCAGGGTCGCCCGGTCGGCGTCACGATCGACCGCCGCGGCGCTCTGCTCGTCGCCGACGACGTCGGCAACATCGTCTGGCGGGTGACCGCCGCGTCGCCAACCCGCTAGGGTCTACGGTCGGTAGTTGCGCTCGACGTGGCCGGCGAGGCTCGCCTCGTCGAAGTACACCGGCTTGAACCGTTCGCCGGCGAACAGCGCCGCCTGATCGCTGTAGTGGCGGGATGCCGGGCGCTCGATCGCCGCGCCGAACGGCTGGATCGACTCGCTGTGGACGCGCCCGTCGGCGCCCCACTCCATGATCATGACATAGCTGTCGCCGTCGTAGCCGATGCGCTTGCCGGTCGCTGTGTCCTCGTGCGTGTACATCGCCCGCAGTGCGTCGGGGCCGCCGGTGACGGGCACGTCGGTCGTACCGCGAACGATCCGCTGGACGTCGCCGAGCGGCGGGTCGAGCCGGTGGGCGTGCGTCATCAGGACGGCGACGTCGTCCCTGAGCTTCGCCGCGGCATCGGGCAGCGGGTCGCCGCGATACCCCGCGCCCGCGCCCGACGACAGGACGAACATCGCCAGCGCATCGGCGCGGTTCGCCCCGTCGAGCTTCCAGTCCCATGTCCGGAGGAGCGCCTGCGCCGCCGCCACGTCCTTGTCGCCCTTCGGATCGACCGCGAGGACGCGCGCCAGCCACACGCCCGCCCAGCCCTCGTGCGAATAGGCCTTGTCGAACTTGATGCTCAGCAGGTCGGCGCGGCTGATCTTCGCGGACCCGAGCGCAGCGAAGCGGTCGCGGAAGCGGTACGCGCGGTTGGTCATGTACGTTTCGATGCCGAGCAGCGGCGAGAACGCGCTCGGGTCGAGGTTGTCGCCCGCGCCAGTGGCCACAAACGGCGTGTTGTTTGAGTTCGCCAGCCACCCGCTCGGCGGATCGAGGTACAGCGGGTCGGCGCTCGCCGGCTCGTAGCTCGTCCACACGTCGCGCGACGTGTCGCCGGGCAGCACGCCGCGCCAGTCGAACCCGGGAGCGCGACGGGGGAAACGCTCGTTGTACAGGTACAGGATGTGCCCGGCGGCGTCGGCGTAGACGAAGTTCGTCGCCGGCACCGCGTGCAGCGCCATCGCCGCCTGCCACTCGGCGAGGTTTCGCGCGCGGTTGATCCGGTAGTATTGCTCGACCTGCCGGACATCGCCGAACCCAGCGTAGCGCACCGCGAAGCTGCCCAACTTGTTTGTCACCACCGGCCCCTGCCGCGACCGCGCGACCGTCTTGGGGATCGGCAACACGAACGGCCCGACGCGGACGTGGAGCCACACCCGATGCGTCTCGAGCGGCAGCCACGCGCCGTCGTACCGGTAGTGCGTGCCGTCGCTGTCGAGCACGAGCTTGTACGTGTCGATCAGGTCGCCGCGGTTGACCGTATTCGTCCACCCCAGCGTCTCGTTGTGGCCGACGAGCCCGAACGGCGCGCCGGGGAACAGCGCCCCGGCGAAGTGCCAGCCCGTACCGGAGTGCAACACCACCTCGTACCACGCGACGCCGCCGGTCCACGGCTGGTGCGAGTTGGAGATCAGCCGCGTCACCCCGTCGGCCGACCGCCGCCCGGCGACGGCGAAGGCGTTCGAACCGCGCTCGTCGGCCGGCGACCCGTCGCGCGGGGGCAGCTTGTCCGCGGTGAGCGCACCGAGCGTCCGGTCGAGCCCGAAGAAAAACGGCGACCGCAGCGCGAAGCCGGCGACGATGTCGCGCCCGGTGACCGGGAACAGTCGGCCTAGCCGCACCTCGCCGCCGTGCGTCTCGGCATAATGGTTGAGCCCCGCCGCGTACGCCTCGACCAGCGCCCGCGTCGCCGGCGACAGCGTCATGTACCCGCGCGCGCCCTGCCCCTCGGCGTCGATCAGCCGCCCGACATAGTCGATCTTCGCCCCCTCGGCACCGGTCAACGCCGCCGACCGCCCGCGGATCGCCGCGAGCAGCTCCTCGATCGTCTGGAAATCGTCCTCGGCCTCGGCATAGGCGAGGCCGTAGGCGACGTCGGCATCGGTCGCCCCGTCGATGTGCGGCACCCCGAACGTGTCGCGCCGCACGCGAGCCTGATGCGCGGTCGCCGGGTCGGCGGTGGGGCGCGCCGCGGCAAGCGGCTCCCACACCATCAACCCGATCGCGACAACGACGAGCAGCGCGACGACGCCAAGCGCCGATTTCTCCCAGAACTTCATGCGACGTCTCTCCCGGGTGGCGCGTTTAGCAGGCGCAGGAGCGGACCGCGAGACATCGGCTGCTGATGCGGACGACCCTTAAACCGCACCACCCGCCGCGACCCCGCTCGCCCATGCCCACTGGAAGTTGTAGCCACCGAGCCAGCCGGTGACGTCGACCGCCTCGCCGATCGCGTAGAGCCCGGGGACGCGGCGGGCGGCCATGGTCTTCGAGCTGAGCTCGGCGGTGGCGATGCCGCCGGCGGTGACCTCGGCCTTGGCGAAGCCCTCGGTGCCGGTCGGGGTGACGCGCCACCCCGCGATCCCCTCGGCCGCCGCGGCGAGCGCGCGGTCGGGCAGGTTGGCCAGCGTCCCGCCGAGGCCCAGCCGCGGGGCGAGCGCGGCGGCGAGGCGGGCAGGGACGATCTCGGCCAGGATCGTCGCCCCCTCGGCCCGCGGCCGCGACCGCCGCCGGTCGCGCAGGAAGGCGGGCACGTCCGTGCCGGGCGCGAGGTCGAGCGTCACCGCGTCGCCGCTCCAGTAGCTCGACGCCTGCAGCACCGCCGGTCCCGACAGGCCGCGGTGGGTGAACAGCAGCGCTTCGCGGAAGGCGGCGCTGCCCGCCTTCACAACGGCGTCGACCGCGACGCCGCTCAAGCCCCGGCACAGCTCGAGTAGCGCATCGCCGAACGTCAGCGGGACGAGTGCCGGGCGCGGCGGCTCGACCGCTAGCCCGAACCGGCGCGCGACGTCGTAGGCGAACCCCGTCGCACCGAGCTTCGGGATCGCCGGGCCGCCGGTCGCCAGCACCAGCGCGGGAGCGGTGAAGTCGCCGTGGTCGGTCGCGACGCGGAACCCGGTGCCGTCGTGGTCGATGCCGGTGATGTGGTGGGCGAGGCGCGTGTCGACGCCGCCCGCGTCGCACTCGTCGACGAGCAGCCGCACGATCTGACGCGCGCTGCCATCGCAGAACAGCTGGCCGAGCGTCTTCTCGTGGTAGGCGATGCCGTGCTTCTCGACGAGCGCGACGAAGTCGTCCGGCGTGTAGCGCCCGAGCGCCGAGCGCGCGAAATGCGGGTTGGCCGACAGGAAGCGCTCGGGGGCCGCGCCGAGGTTGGTGAAGTTGCACCGCCCGCCGCCCGAGATCAGGATCTTCTTCCCCGCCGCATCGGCATGGTCGAGCAGCAGCACCCGCCGCCCGCGCGCGCCGGCGGTCGCCGCGGCCATCATGCCGGCAGCGCCGGCGCCGAGGACGATAACGTCGAAGCTGGACGTCAGGACAGCGTCCCGTCCTTGCCGTAGCGCGTTTCGAGGAACTTGCCCTGCACGGCGAAGGCGTCGCGATCGGTCTTGCCGAGATCGTCGTTGACGCGCGCGAGCTCGGCTTCGATCAGCCCGAGGCCGTCGACGAGCTGGCGCTCGATCGTCGGGCCGCCGGGCATCGTCGCCGTCTTGCGCTGGGCCGGCGCGACCTTTTCGTAGCGGTCGACGAGTTCGGGCAAATGCTTGCCGAGCAGGCGGTTCAACTCGAGCGCGGTCGGGTCGTCGGCCGGGACGGCGGCAAGCTGAGGGCCGAGCGCGGCGAGCTGCGCGGAGATCGCATCGACCTTTGGCGCGGCGAGGGCGGGCAGCGCGCGGCGCTTCGCATCGAGCCACTGATCGACCTGCGCCGGCAGGACGGCGGGCCGCGCGGTGGCGAGCTTGACCGGGGCGATCACCTCCTCGCGCGGGAAGGTGCCGAGCGCAATCAGCGCGCAGATCGTCGCCAGCACGAGCAGCATCAGCGTGCCGACCCCGATCGGGCCAATGGCGACGCCCCACACGATCGTCGCGACGATCACCGCGGCGACCGTCAGCATCATCCGGCGGGCCTTGCGCGCGACCCGCGCACGGCGGCGCTCGGCGCGGCGGCGGCGGGCGTCGCGCGTGGCGGGCTTTTCGTACACCCCGAGGACCTTGTCGCCAAAGGGAAGGCGGTCGAGCGCGTTGCTCATCCGCTCGATAACCTCGTCGACGTCCCGAGTCCGCGTCATCAGACGGGCGCGAACGACGAGCTGATCGCGGGTGCCGGAGCCGGGCCCTTCAACTGCGCCTGGCCGGCCGAACGGGCGATATAGCCGCGCGACTTCTCGACCTCGTTGCCGAGCGTGTCGACCGTGGTCTTCATGCTGGCGAGCGCCTGGACCTTGAACGTGTCGATCGCGTCCATCGTCGCATAGATGTTCTGGAACGCGCGCTGCAACGTCTCGATCGGGATCGTCGAGCTCGCGGCCTGTTGGTGGATCTGCCCGGTCTGCGTCCGCAGCAACTCGCCGGTGCCGTCGATCATCTTGGCGGTCGTCGTGTTGAGCGCGCCGATCTGCTCGAGGACGAGCTTCTGCGCCGTCAGCGCCTGGGCGACGGTAACGGCGGTCCGCAGCGCCGCAACGGTGGTCGTCGAGGCGCGGTCGACCCCCTTGATCAGCTCGATATTGTTCTTCTTGACCAAGTCGAGGGCAAGATAGCCCTGCACACTGACCGCCATCTGCGTCAAAAGATCAGTCGTCCGCTGGCGTACATAGAACAGCGCCGTCTCACGGATTGCCTTCGCCTTGGCGGGATCGGCATAGTCAAGCTCGTTCGCCTTATCCTCGAGCTTGGCATCCAGCGTCTTACTGACGTGGATCATCTGCTCGAGCTTGCCCATCTTGTCCCACAGGTTGGCGCGCTCGACGTCGACGGCGGCGTTGTCGGTCAGCAGTTCGTCCTTGCCGTCCTTCAGCCGCTCGAGGATCGTCGAGATATGGCTCTGCGCCGACTTGTAGCTGTCGAAGTAGTCGCGCAGCTTGTCGCCGCCGAAGGGGATCAGCCCGAAAATCTTCTTGCGGCTGGTCAGCTTGCCGCGCTTCGACGGGTCGAGGTCCTCGACCGTCTGGCGCAGCGCCGTCAGGTCGGAGCCGATCCCCGACTCCTTGTCCATCGCCCGCACCGGACGGTCGAGGAAGCGGTTGGTCTGCCCGGCGGCGTCGGCAATTTGCTTGGCCCCGAGCGCGGTCAGCTCGTCGACCTTGCGTCCGAACTCGGGGCTCGACGCGTCGAGCGCGACGAGGTCGGTAACAAAGGAGTCGGCGCGGCTGTCGAGCTCGCTTGCCGCTTTGTCGCTTACCGGCACGAGGCCCGCGGCCTTCGTCGGGGGAACCGGCGCGACGGGCGCGGGGGGCGTCAGGACAATCGGTGCTTCGCTGGCCATCTCGGTTCCCGTGCGGTTCGCCGCCCTATCTAAGCGGTGTCGGTGCGCTGTGGTAGTCCCACGCTACACTTAGCTTGCGGGATCGTGGCGGAGGGTGAGGCCGAGCAGCCAGCGCCGCTGGAACCCGGGCCAGTAGGTCGGCTGACCCGCGCCGGCATAGCCGGCCGCTGCCGCGGCGCTCGCCGGACCCGGTGCCGCCCAGGTCGCTGCGTCGGCGGCGACCGTCGGCACGGTAAGGAAGGCACCGTGGGCGGCGTCTCCCTTCAGGAAGCGGTCGAGGAAGGCGGTGATGAAATGCTGGTTGATCGCGGCGATGCGGTCGCTGCGCCAGACCGGCTCGGCGAAGTTTTCGGCGAGGTCGGCGCGGGCGAGCGTCTCGGGCGGCGGCGGGTTGCCGCCGACATTGTGGCGCGCCTGCACGTAGCTGAGCAGCCACCGATCCGATGCGGTTGCATGCTCGTACAGCCAACGGACGCCGTTCGCATAGTCGGAGACGTCGTCTTGGTCGCCGTCGATCCACAGGCTCGGCACGGTAAGACCGCGCAAGCCCGCCGGCGTCCAGGCGCGGTAGGGCGGCTGGCCGCCCCACGGCGCGATGGCGACCACCGCCTTCAGCCCCGGGACCGGCGTGCGCCCCGTTTGGTCGGCGAGCAGGTCGCCCAGCGGGGCGATCGCGCCGCCGGCCTTGTCGTACGGCGCGCCGCCGGTCGCGACGACCCCGAACCCGCCCATCGAGTAGCCGATGACCGCGATGTTCGCCGCGTCGATGTGGCTGGCGACCGGGTCAGTCCCGGCGGCGCGGGCGCTGAGCGCGGCGACGACCGCCTGCTGGTCGCGGGCGCGATTGACGATGCTGCCGGCGACGCGCCGCCGACCCGCCTCGCCGCCGCTGCCGCCCTGGCCGTCGTCGTGGTCGATGGCGGCGACGACGTAGTTCTTCGATGCGAGATTCTCGGCGAGGTAGGTCATGCCCCCCGCCCAGCCGCCGAAGCCGTGGCTCAGCACGACGAGCGGAAAGCGACCGGCGAGCGGCGCGGCGTCGGCAACCGCAATCCCCTCGGTCGTGATGTCGAGCGGCGCCCCGCTCGCTGGCTCGAGGTGCCGGCGATAGGTGATCGGCACGCCGCCGGCCCGAGCCGGATACCAGACCATCACGGCGAGCGTCCGCGCGGTACCGGGGACCTTCACCTCGGTTCGGGCCAGTCCCACCGCCGCGGGACCGAGCGCAGCGAGCTGGGGCGCATCGGCGGCAGGGATGCTCGGCGCACGCGCAACGACCGGGGCGGCAGCGAGCAGGGTGCCGAGCAGGACGGCCAGACCGCCGGCCATGCCGCGCCGCGCGCGGACCGTGACCGCGCCGACCGTTCCACTCACGCGTCGCGTCACCGCCGCCCCTCCGCCTCGCTTGCCGCGATCGTTACCGCGATGCTATCCGGCTGTCACCCGCCGCGGAGACCGCCCGATGATCGAGCCGCCGTCCATCGCCCGCCGCCCGGCGATGCGCGTCGCCGCCGTCCATCTCGACATTGCGCGGACCGAGATGCCGCGCCACTTCGGCGGGGCGCTGGCCGAGATCCGCGCCGCGCTGGCCGCGCAGGGGATCGCTGCCGCCGGCCCCATTGTCACTTACCACCGGTCGGTGACGCCCGACCGTTTCGACGTCGAGGTCGCCGTGCCGACGCTGACGGCGGTCGCGGCAGAGGGGCGTGTCGGTCCGCGCGACTGGCCGGCGGCGACTGTCGCCGGGACGATCTACACGGGGTCGCTGGACGGCCTCCACGGTGCATGGGGTCACTTCAATGCGTGGCTGGCCGCGCACAACCACGCGACCACGGGCGGTGTCTTCGAGACGTATCTGACCGACCCCAAGGCCGAGCCCGATCCCGCCGCCTACCGCACCCGGCTCGAGCGGGTGCTCGCCGCGTGACCGACCTCGACATCGCCCGCGGCGTCGATCTCGCGCCGATCGCCGGCGTCGCGGCGCGCGCCGGCATCCCGGACGCCGCCATCGAGCCGTACGGCCGCTTCAAGGCCAAGATCGACCTGGCGTGGCTGAGCGCGCAGCCGGCACGCGGCAAATTGATCCTTGTCACCGCGGTCAACCCGACCCCGGCCGGCGAGGGCAAGACGACGACCTCGATCGGCCTCGCCGATGCGCTCAACCGCACCGGGCGGCGAGCGGTGCTCGCGCTGCGCGAGCCGTCGATGGGTCCGGTGTTCGGGGCCAAGGGCGGGGCGACGGGGGGCGGCCGCGCGCAGGTCGCGCCGATGATCGACATCAATCTCCACTTCACCGGCGACTTCCACGCGATCACGGCGGCGCATAACCTGTTGGCCGCATTGATCGACAACCACATCCACTGGGGCAATGCGCTGGGCATCGACGGGCGTCGTATAGCGTTCCGCCGTGCGCTCGACGTCAACGACCGCGCCCTGCGGGACACGGTGGTCGCGCTCGGCGGGCCGGCGAACGGCTTCCCGCGCGAGAGCGGCTTCGACATCACCGTCGCCAGCGAGGTGATGGCGTGCCTGTGCCTGTGCGACGGCCTCGCCGACCTCCAGTCGCGGCTCGCCCGGATCGTCGTCGCCGAGACGATCGACCGGCGGCCGGTCACCGCGCGCGACCTTAATGCCGACGGGGCGATGACGGTCGTCCTGCGCGACGCGGTCAAGCCGAACCTCGTCCAGTCGCTCGAGGGCACGCCGGCGTTCGTCCACGGCGGGCCCTTCGCCAACATCGCGCACGGGTGCAACTCGGTCATCGCCACGCGTGCGGCGCTCGCGCTCGGTGACTATGCGGTGACCGAGGCGGGGTTCGGGGCCGACCTCGGCGCGGAGAAGTTCTTCGACATCAAGTGCCGTGCTGCCGGACTGTCGCCGGCTGCCGCGGTCATCGTTGCCACGGTCCGCGCCGCCAAGATGAACGGCGGCGTCGCCAAGGCCGATCTCGGCCGCGAGGACGTCGCCGCGGTCACGCGCGGCGCGGTGAATCTGCAGCGCCACATCGACAACCTCCGCCGCTTCGGGGTGCCCGTCGTCGTCGCCATCAACCACTTCGGCGGCGACAGCGATGCGGAGCTCGCCGCGCTCACCGCCGCGGCGCGGGCGCGCGGCGTCGACGCGATCGTCGCCCGGCATTGGGCCGAGGGCGGCGCGGGTGCGACCGCGCTCGCCGACGCTGTCGTCGCGCTCGCCGACGCGCCGAACACCTTTGCCCCGCTCTATCCGGCCGACCTGCCGCTGTTCGCCAAGATCGAAACGGTTGCGACGACGCTCTACCACGCCGCGCGGGTCGAGGCGTCGCCCGCGGTACGCGCGACGCTCGCGCGGTGGGAGGCGGCGGGGCACGGGCGGCTGCCGGTGTGCATGGCCAAGACGCAGGTCAGCTTCGCGACCGACCCGACGTTGCTCGGCGCGCCCGAGGGGCATGTCGTCGTCGTCCGCGAGGTGCGGCTCTCGGCCGGTGCCGGCTTCGTTGTGGCGATCCTCGGCGACCTGCTGACGATGCCGGGGCTGCCGCGGGTGCCGGCGGCGAACCACATCGGGATCGACGCCGAAGGCGCGGTCGTCGGCCTGTCGTAAGCGTTTCACAACGCGGCCGAAACCAAAGCACGGGTTCGTCGTTGTCGATGCATATCCCAGATGCGGAGACGAACGATGGCGACGGCAAAGACGGTCAAGAAACCCGCGGCCTCCGCCGCCAAGGCGCCCGCTGGCAAGGCAGGCGCGGCGAAGGCCCCGGCGGCCAAAGCGCCAGCCGCGAAGGCGGCCGCCAAGCCCAAGGCGGCGGCCAAGCCGAAGACGGTCGCGTCAACCGCCCCTGTCGAACCGATCGACGCCGCGACGCTGCTGAAGGCCGATCACCGCCGGGTCGACGCGTTGTTCGACGCATTCGACGACGCTCGCGGCTCGGCCGACAAGGCAAAGCTGGTCGCGCAGATCTGCACCGATCTTAAGATCCACACGTTGATCGAGGAGGAGGTCTTCTATCCCGCCCTCCGCGGCAAGGTCGACGACAGCATCATCGACGAGGCCTATGTCGAGCACGACGGGGCGAAGGTGCTTGTCAACGACCTGTCGACGGGCACGCCGAGCGACGCGATGTACGACGCCAAGGTCAAGGTCCTGGCCGAGGAAATCCGCCACCACGTCAAGGAGGAGGAGCGCTGGCTCACGGGCATGTTCGCCAAGGCGCGCGCCGCCGGCGTCGACATGACCGATCTCGGCACCAAGATGCTGGTACGCAAGAACGAACTCCTCGCGCAGGCCGCTACGGCCCCGCTGCCGGTGGCCAAGCCGACCGCGGTCAAGCTCGTCGCGGCGTAACGCCCGGTCGCGCGGTCGCGCAGGAAGCGTGAGTGGTACGTAACGCGGTTGGCCGCGAGCGAGGCACGGCGGCGGTAGCCGTTCGCAGCAGGCCGACCCTATAAGTCCACTCGCGCCCCGGCTCGGTATCGCAGCCCGACCCTGACGACCCACGCTCGCCTCTCCGTTCCTCGGCTAGGCGACGGCTGAGCCGGGGAGGAGTCACGGCTGCCGTCGCAGTGCCGGATCTCCCGGAACTCGCCAAGCACAAAGATTTTCATCGCGCGACGCGTCCGCGCGCACGGCGGCGCGTTCGTCCCGGCGACAGCGACGCGGAGATGACCATGGCGACGAGGAAATCAGCGGCGGGTCGACCGGCTGGTGCCGGGCCGGCAACGAAGCGCCCGGGCAAGCCGGCGAACGCCAAGGCCGGTAAGGGCGTAAGCTACCCTGCCGCTCATTCGCTCCCCGCAGCCCAGTTTGCGCGGGGCGAGGGCGGCGAGCTCCACCAGGTCGCCGCCGATGGCCAGCCGCGGCTGACGACGAACCACGGCATGCCGGTCGGCGACGACCACAACAGCCTCAAGGCGGGGCGGCGCGGTCCGGTGCTGCTCGAGGACTTCATCCTCCGCGAGAAAATCTTCCACTTCGATCACGAGCGGATCCCCGAGCGCGTCGTTCACGCCCGCGGCGCGGCGGCGCACGGAGTCTTCGAGCTGACCGACAGCCTCGCCGACTTCACGACGGCGCAGGTGCTCAGCGACATGAGCCTGCAGACGCCGGTGTTTGTCCGCTTCTCGACCGTCGCCGGCAACCGTGGTTCGGCCGACCTCGCGCGCGACGTCCGCGGCTTCGCGGTCAAGATGTATACGCCCGAAGGCAACTGGGACCTCGTCGGCAACAACATCCCGGTGTTCTTCATCCAGGACGCCCTCAAGTTCCCCGACCTCGCCCATGCGGTGAAGGAGGAGCCCGACCGCGGTTTCCCGCAGGCGCAGTCCGCGCACGACACCTTCTGGGACTGGATCGCGTGCACCCCCGAGGCGATGCACATGGTGATGTGGCAGATGTCCGACCGCACCATCCCGCGGTCCTTCCGGATGATGCAGGGCTTCGGCGTCCACAGCTTCCGACTGATCAATGCCAAGGGCCAATCGACGTTCGTCAAGTTCCACTGGACGCCGCTGCTCAACATGCAATCGGTGGTCTGGGACGAGGCGGTCAAGATCAACGGTGCTGACCCCGACTATCATCGCCGCGACCTCTACACCTCGATCACCGACGGCGAACACCCGGTGTGGGAGCTCGGCGTCCAGCTGTTCACCGAGGAGCAGGCAGCCACCTTCGACTTCGACCACCTCGACGCAACCAAGCTGATCCCCGAGGAGGTCGTGCCGCTGCGCACAGTCGGGCGGCTGACGCTCAACCGGAATCCGGCGAACGTCTTCGCCGAAACCGAGCAGGTTGCCTTCTGCACGCAGAACCTCGTGCCCGGGATCGACTTCTCTGACGATCCGCTGCTCCACGGGCGTAACTTCTCGTATCTCGACACCCAGCTCAGCCGGCTCGGTTCGACCAACTTCCACCAGATCCCGATCAACGCGCCGCGCTGCCCATTCGCCAACATGCAGCGCGACGGGCACATGCAGACGCTGCCGCAGGGTACCCGCGTCGCCTATACGCCGAGCCTGATCGACCCGTCGGGGCCGCGCGAGGACCCGGCGGCTGGTTTCCGCAGCTTTCGCCGCCGCGGTCGACGGGCCGAAGGCGCGCGTGCGGTCGGCGACGTTCGCCGACCATTATAGCCAGGCGCGGCAGTTCTTCGTCAGCCAGACCGAGCCCGAGCAGGATCACATCGTCGCGGCGCTGATCTTCGAACTGTCGAAGGTCGAGCTGCCGATCATCCGGGCGACGATGCTCGGCCACTTGAGCGTGATCGACCCGACGCTCGGCGAGCGCGTCGCCGCCGGGCTCGGCCACGTCGCGCCGATCGTCCCGGCGGTGCCGGCGGTCGAGCCGCGGACCGACCTCAAGCCGAGCCCGAAGCTCAGCATCCTCGCCAACGGCCCGCCGGGCATGGTCGGCCGGCTCGTCGGGATCCTCGTCACCGACGGTGCGTCGTCGGCAGCGGTCGGGGCGCTGATCGAGGCCACCGTGGCGGCGGGCGCGTCGCCCAAGATCGTCGCTCCGCGCGTCGGCGGCGTTACGCTCGACGACGGCAGCCATCTGCTCGGCGACTTCCAGCTCGCCGGCGGGCCGTCGGTACTCTTCGATACAGTCGCCGTAGTCACGTCGGAGGCCGGTGCGACGGCGCTGCTCGGTGAAGCAGCGGCGGTATCGTGGGTCCACGACGCCTTTCACCACCTCAAGGTCATTGCTGCGACGCCCGAGGCCGAGCCGCTCCTCGCAGCGGCCGGCGTGGCGGTCGACGAGGGCGTTGTCGCTTTGGCCAAGGCAGCTGACCCGGCCGCGTTCATCGCCCTCGCCGGACTAGGCCGAGCGTGGGGGCGCGAGCCGATGGTGCGGACCGTCTACTGACGAAGTGCCGACATCGGAGGAGCGAACGAACGAGCGAGCGGCGCAACGTTGTCCCTGGCCGTCCGGCTGCCGGCAGGGCCGATGAGAGGCGTTTGTCGGCAGGCAAGCGGCGGTGTAAATGAGGATCAGATCAGCGGAGAGCGGCATGCGGACCTTATTTGCCATCGCCTTGTTTGCGGCCATCGCCTCTCCCGCGCTCGGTGCCTCCTCACCGGCAATCGACCACGCCGTCGCCGATCCGTCCCGGCCGGCGAGTGAGACCAGTACCGACATCAATCGCAAGCCCGGCGAAACGCTCGAGTTCGCCGGTGTCACACCGGGAATGGTGGTCGGCGAGTTCTTCCCGGGCGGGGGCTATTTTACGAGGATGCTGAGCGACGTCGTCGGGAGCGGCGGCCATGTCTACGGCATTGAGAACGCGGGCTGGAAAAGCGCGGTCAAAGCCGACCAGGAGATGCTGGCCAACGGCAAGCTGACGAACGTGTCGATCGAAGCCTTACCGTTCGGCACGGTCCGCTTTGCCAAGCCCCTCGATCTCGTGTGGGTGACGCAGAACTACCACGATCTGAAGATCGCCGAATATGGTAGCGTGGACACGGCGGCCTTCAACCGGGCGGTGTTCACTGCGCTGAAGCCCGGTGGCACGTACTTCGTGCTTGATCATGAGGCCCCGGTTGGCAGCGATCTCCCCGCCATCACCCGCCTGCACCGTATCGAGAAGACGCAGGTCATTCGCGAGGTCACGGCCGCTGGCTTCAAACTAGTCGCTGAAGGCCGCTTCCTCGCGCGGTCCGACGACGATCACCGCCGACCGATCTTCGATCTGAAGGGCAAGACCGACCAGTATGCCCTGCGGTTCGTGAAACCCCGGCAGTAGCGGCCGGCCGCCTCGACGGTCGAAAAGCATTCCCGTCCCGTCCATCGGCTGAACAGCCGCCGATGCAAGCGATCACATCCATGTGGCGCAGCAGGCCCGAGCACGACCGCTCGGCTACCTGTGAACTGAGTGGTGCGCGACGCAGTCGCTGGCGAACCGGCCTCTCCTGTTCTACGTGTTTTTTTCGGTACTTTTCACGGCTGTGCCGCCTGAGATTGCGCTACCTTCCGATACTTAGCGGGAGAGGGGCGGATCGTATCAGGGTCTGCTTGCCCGTAATTTGGGCGTGTATCCCTCTTGCATAAACGCCCAAACATTGCATGGCTGTCGTTTGACTAGTTGCGTATCCGACGGCGGCGTCCGCGATTAACTCAGACGCTCTGGTTGGCAATCTTGCGCTCAAGAGCCGCCATTTGTTGAGCGCGATCATTCCCGTTCCTCCGTCTCCCGGAGATCGTGCGCATCCCGGATGATCCGGCGTTCGACACGTGCGCCCCCGCTGCTTGATCTTCGATCTTAGACAGGTCGCCGACTGCGCTCCAGCCGAGCGCGATGTAGCCATTGGCGATCGGCGCTGACCCGTGGTCGTGCGCCATGTGAATGCCCCAGATTATCTTTTCGGCCAATGTTTCCTCATTCTGTAACACGCCGCGCGCCACTAGTGGACGCCGACACGGTGTTCTCGCGACGGCCCGCCAAGAGTTTAGCCAAGCGGTCGTCCCTGAAGGTGGCCTCTGTCCAAACGTACGCGACAGCTACCGCCCCGCCGGGAGCGACGTACGCGCTGGCCAGCCCGGGTCTCATAGGCACCGAATTCTGAGGTGACGCAGCGCCAAAATTCGACGCGGGATGGCGTGGGTCGGCTACAATTCCTAGCCAAAGCGCCCCAGACCGGACCGAGCCGGCCACCCTTGCGGAATGAGGTTCAGTAAGAAGCCTCGGGATTGCCTTGTGGAAGGGCTGGTGCCGCTTAGGTGACTCGAACACCTGACCCCATCATTACGAATGATGTGCTCTACCGGCTGAGCTAAAGCGGCACGGTGGCGCGGCTTACCAGCCGGCGTGCGGGGGTGCAAGCGGTGCGGCTTGTCGGCGCGGGCCGGCGGACGCATAAGCCGCCACGACCAGCCGAGGAGCGCACGAGTGGCCACGAAGACGCGAGGGGCGGACGTCGACGCCGCGCTCGACACCGCGTTCGCCGCGGCCCTGTTCGACACCGCGCTGCCCGGCGAGGCCGACGATATCGATGCCGCCGCGGCGGCGCGCATCGCCCGCTTCGTCGCCGCCGCGGCGGGGCAGCGTGCGGCCGGGACCCCGGTCGTCATCCTCGAGTCCGCCCCCGCCGACCCGACGCAGGTCCGCCGCCGCGTCGCGCTGGCGATCGTCAACGACAATATGCCGTTCCTGGTCGATTCCGTCAGCCTGGCAATCACCGCCGCCGGACTCGCGATCGACCGGCTGCTCCACCCGGTGGTCGACGTCCGCCGCGATGCCGAGGGCCGGCTGGTCGAGGTCGTCGGCCTGGGCAGCGGCCCGGCGGCTGCGGGCGCGACGCGCGAGTCGGTCATCTACATCGAGACGAGCCGCGCCGGCGCGCGCGACCGCCTCGACCTTGTCGCCGCGCTGACCGGCGTCCTCGCCGACATCCGCGCGGCGGTCGACGACTGGCCGGCGATGCTCGAGCGGCTCCACGCGACGACGCGCGCGCTCGGCGAGAAGGCCCCGCCGATCGCGCCGCACGCCGCCGCCGAGGTCATGGCTTTCCTCGAATGGCTCGCCGCCGACCGCTTCACCCTGCTCGGCGTCGCCACCTCGACACTCGATGGCGGCCACGAGGTCCCGACCGGCGACGGGCTTGGTCTGTGCCGCGACGCCGCCCCCGATGCGCCCGCCGACGCGATGCGCGACTTCCTCGCTTCGGCCGAGCCGCTGCTGATTTCCAAGGCGGCGCGTGTCTCGACCGTCCACCGGCGGGTCAACCCCGACCTCGTCGCGGTCAAGACCTTTGCCGGCGACGGCCGCGCGGTCGCGGTCACGCGCTTCCTCGGCCTGTTCACCAGCGCGGCGCTGGCGACGAGCCCGAAGAACGTACCCCTGCTCCGCCGCAAGGTTGCCGCGGTGACCGACGCGCTCGGCTTCGACCCGCGCGGCCACACGGGCAAGGCGCTCGCCCACGTCATCGAAGGGTTCCCGCGCGAGGAGCTGTTCGAGACCAGCCCCGAGCGGCTGCGGTCGATGGCGCTCGGGCTGCTGTCGCTGCTCGACCGGCCGCGCCCCAAGCTGTTCGCGCGCGCCGACGCCTTCGGGCGGTTCGTCTCGGTTCTGGTCTACATTCCGCGCGATTCGTACACGAGCGGCATCCGGGCGAGCGTCGGGACGATGCTGACCGAGGCGCTGGGCGGCACGCTGACGCGCTTCGAGGTCGAGTTGCGCGCCGAGGGACTCGCGCGCGTCCACTATGTGATCGCCGTCGACCGCGCGGTCGGCGAGATCGACGAGGCGGCGCTCGACGCGAAGCTCGACGGGCTCGTCCGCGGCTGGGACGACGCGCTCGAGACGGCGCTCGTCGTAACCGTCGGCGCCGCGCGTGCGGCGCGGCTGACGCTTGCCCACGGCGCGGGGTTCTCGGCGAGCTACCGCGCGCAGTACAGCGCCGCCGAAGCGGCCGCCGACCTCGTCGCCCTGAGCGGGCTCGCCGACGACAGCGGCCGCGCCGTGCAGCTCTACCGCCGCGACACCGACCTGCCGAACCAGTTGCGGCTGAAGATATACCGGCTGGGATCGATCATCGCGCTGTCCGACGCGGTGCCCGTGCTCGAGAATTTCGGTCTGCGCGTGATCGAGGAGTTCCCCTTCGACCTCGACGGCGGCGCGGCATGGATCCACGACTTCCTGCTCGAGACGGCCGAGGCGGCGAGCGATTTTACCGCGCTGCGCACGCGGCTCGAACCCGCGTTGACGGCGGTGCTGCTGGGCACGCAGGAGAACGACGGCTTCAACGCGCTCGTCGTTGCCGCCGGGCTCGACACCGAAGCGGCGGGCTGGCTGCGCGCCTATTTCCGCTACCTGCGCCAGACCGGCGTCGCCTACGGGCTGATGACGGTGGTCGACGCGCTGCGCCGCTACCCCGAGGTCACGCGCGGGCTCGTCGCTGCATTCCGCGCGCGCTTCAACGGTGACCCGGACGATGCGCGCGCGCTCGACGCCGGCCTCGCGGGCGTGACGGCGATCGACGACGACCGCATCCTGCGCCTCTTCCGCGCGGTCATCGCCGCGACGCTGCGGACCAACGCCTTCGTTCCCGGCGGCCCCGAGGCGCTCGCCTTCAAGCTCGATTCGGCTGCCGTCCCCGGGCTGCCGCGGCCGGTGCCGTACCGCGAGATCTGGGTCTTCTCAGCCCGTGTCGAGGGCATCCACCTGCGCTACGGCCCGATCGCGCGCGGCGGTCTGCGCTGGTCCGACCGCCGCGACGACTTCCGCACCGAGGTGCTCGGGCTGGTCAAGGCGCAGAAGGTCAAGAACACCGTCATCGTCCCCACCGGCGCGAAGGGCGGCTTTTATCCCAAGCAGCTCCCGTCCGCCGCCAGCCGCGACGCGTGGCTGGCCGAGGGGACCGAGGCGTACAAGGTCTTCGTCCGCGCGCTGCTGTCGCTGACCGACAACCTCGCCCCCGACGGCCGCAACATTCCGCCAGAGCACGTCGTCTGCCACGATGCGCCCGACCCGTACCTCGTCGTCGCCGCCGACAAGGGGACGGCGACGTTTTCCGACACCGCCAACCAGATCGCGCTGGACCACGGCTTCTGGCTCGGCGACGCCTTTGCCAGCGGCGGGCGCGTCGGCTACGATCACAAGGCGATGGCGATCACCGCCAAGGGCGCGTGGATCAGCGTCCAGCGCCACTTCCGCGAGATGGGCGTCGACATCCAGGCCGACCCCGTCACCGTCGTCGGCGTCGGCGACATGAGCGGCGACGTGTTCGGCAACGGCATGCTGCTGTCGGAAAGCATCCGCCTCGTCGCGGCGTTCGACCACCGCCACATCTTCCTCGATCCGACGCCCGACGCTGCCGCCGGGTTCGCCGAACGCAAGCGGCTGTTCGCCCTGCCGCGGTCGTCGTGGGACGATTACGACCGGGCGGCGATCTCGCCCGGCGGCGGGGTGTTTCCGCGCAGCCAGAAGGCGATCGCGATCAGTGCCGAGGTCAGGGCGGCACTGGGGATCGCCGCCGACACCTGCTCGCCGTCGGAGCTGATCGTCGCGATCCTGTCGGCGAGCGTCGACCTGCTTTGGTTCGGCGGCATCGGCACCTACGTCAAGGCGGCGAGCGAGACCAATGCCGAGGTCGGCGACCGCGCCAACGACGCCCACCGCATCGATGGCGCGGCGATCGGCGCGAAGGTCGTCGGCGAGGGCGCGAACCTCGGGCTGACCCAGGCCGGGCGCATCGAATACGCGACGCGCGGCGGGCGGCTCAACACCGACTTCATCGACAATTCGGCCGGCGTCGACTGCTCGGACAACGAGGTCAATATCAAGATCGCGCTGAACGCCGAGGTCGCCGCCGGCCGGCTGACCGAGCCCGATCGCAATGCGCTGCTCGCCGACATGACCGACGACGTCGCCGCGCTCGTCCTGCGCGACAACGTTCTCCAGACGCAGGCGCTGAGCATCGCCGAGCGCGGCGGCGTCGCCGCACTGCCCGGCCACATCCGGCTGATCGGCATGCTCGAGGAATTGGCCGCCGAGCTCGACCGCGGCGTCGAGGGGCTGGCGAGCGACGAAGCGCTGACCCAGCGCGGGCGCATGGGCCACGGCCTGACGCGGCCCGAGCTCGCGGTCGTCATGGCCTATGCCAAGATGGCGGTCTACGACGCGGTCGTCGCCAGCAGCGTGGTCGACGACCCGCTGCTCGTGCCCGTGCTCCACGCGGCTTTTCCCAAGGCGATGCAGGCGCGCTTCGCCGCGGCGATCGACGGCCACCGGCTGCGCCGCGAGCTGATCGCGACCAAGCTCGCCAACGCGCTGGTCAACCGCGGCGGGCTGACGCTGCCGTTCGAGCTCGCCGAGGAGTTCGGCGTCGGGTTGACCGAGGTCGCCGGGGCGTTCGTCGCCGCGCGCGACCTGTTCGACTTCCGCGGGCTGTGGGACGCGATCGACGGCGCGGCGGTGCCCGGCCCGGTCGCGCTCGACCTCCACGTCCATGCCGTCGCCGCGCTGAGGACGCAGATGGCCGACCTGCTCCGTGCCGGGGCCGGGCGTCCGCCGTCCGAACTGGTCGCCAAGCTGCGCCCCGGCGTCGCCCGGCTCGGCGATGCGCTCGAGACGCTGCTGCGGCCCGAGCCCAAGGCGCAGATCGACCGCTTCGCCGCCGCGCTGGTGACGATGGGCGCACCGGCCGACGTCGCCGCGCGGCTGGTGCGGATCGAGTTGCTCGACGGCGCCGTCGGCGTCGGGTTGCTCGCCGCCGATCTCGAAGGCGGGATCGACGAAGCCGGCGTCGCGGCTGCCTACACCGACCTCGGCGCGGCGACCGGACTCGACTGGGCGAAGGGCGCGGCGGCGGCGCTCGCGCCGACCGATCCGTGGGAGCGGCTGCTCCAGGCTGGCCTCATCCGCGACTTCGAGGCGCTGCGCCTCGACCTCCTGCGGCGGATCGTTCCCCCGGGCGGCGACGCCCGGGCGGCGGCGGCGGCATGGACCGACGCCCACCGCGCCGGTGTGGACCGCCTCGCCGCCGCCGTCCGCCGCGCGCGCGACGGGGCCGGCGTCTCGACGGCGATGCTCGCGCATCTGGCGGCACAGGCGCGGCAGGCCCTCGGCTGATTACCCCGTCGGGGGAGGTGGCGCGCGTCAGCGCGACGGGGCGGGCACAGGTGTTCCCGGATACGTCGTCGCCCAGCTGCCGCCGAGCGAGCGGATCAGCGACACCGCCGTCGTCTGCCGCGTCAGCGCCGCCTGAACGAGCGTCCGCCGGGCGTTGAGCGCCGTCGCCTGCACGGTGACGACGTCGGTGAACGCGACCTGGCCGGCGAGATACTGGTTGAACACGAGCTTCTCGGTCTGGTCGGCGCCCGCCGACGCCGCCTGCCGCAGCGCATAGGTCAGCGCGAGCTGGCGCGATCCCGCCAGCTGGTCCTCGACGTCCTGCAGCGCGGCGAGCACCGTCTGGCGGTAGGTCGCCACCGCCTGCCGCCATGCGGCGCGCGCCGCGGCGACACGCGCGCTCGTCAGTCCGCCGTTGAAGATCGGCGCGGCGAGCGACGCCCCGACCGAATAGAAGAAGGCGCTGCCGGCGAACAGGTTGCCGAGCGAGGTCGCCGACTGGCCGACCGACCCGGTCAGCGTCAGGTTCGGGAAATAGCCGGCGACCTCGACGCCGATGCCGGCGTTGGCGGCGGCGACGCGGCGTTCGCTCGCGGCGATGTCGGGGCGGCGCTGGAGCAGCGTCGACGGCAGTTCGAGCGGGACCGTCGGGAAGACCGGCGCCCAGGCGACCGGCTTGATCCCGAACGTCGCCGGCGGCTGGCCGCTCAAGACGGCGACGGCGTGTTCGAACACCGCGCGCTGGCGGACGAGCTCGGCGAGGTCGCCGCGCGTCGAGGCGACCTGCGTCTGCGCCTGAAGCAGGTCGGTCTTCGCCGACACCCCGGCGTTGTAGCGGTTGACCGTGATCTGCAGCGCGCGGTCGAACGACTTGGCGGTCGCGTCGACCAGCGCGATCTCGGCGTCGAGCGAGCGGACCTGGAGGAAGTCGGTGGCGAGCTCGCTCTGCGCCGACAGCCGGGCGTTGGCGAGGTCGGCGGCGCTCGCGCCCGCGGTCCCGCGCGCCTGCTCGACGCTGCGGCGGACGCGGCCCCATAGGTCCGGCTCCCAGCTCGCGCCGCCGGTGATGCGGTAGCGGACGCCGCTGCCCGATGAGCCGACGGTCGAGCTGCCGGTCGTGCCGGTGCCGTTGCCGGTGCCGCCGGTGGTGCCGGTCCCCGTCGTGCCGCCGTTGCTCGTCCCCCCGCCGGTGGTGATGATCGTCCCGTTGCTGCCGCCGCCCCCCGACTTGGTCACCGCCGGGGTCAGGTCGACGGTCGGGAAGAAGCCGGCGCGTGCTTCGCGGACGAGCGCGCGCGCCTGGTCGTAGGCTGCGGCGGCGGCAGCGACGTTCTGATTGTCGACCTCGATCCGCGCGCACAGGTCGTCGAGCACGGGGTCGCCGAACAGCGTCCACCACGGCCCCTTGTCGAGCGCGTCACCGGGCACGGCGGCGACGAAGGCGGTGCCCGCCGCCTCCTTGAACGCCGGCGGGGTCGCGTCGGTCGGGCGGCGGTAGTTGGGGCCGACGGTACACGACGCGAGCAGGGCGACGGCGAGTGTGGCGGGAACGATACGCGTCATGCGAACTCCGGATGCAGCCGCGCGGCCCGCTCGACCCGTCCCGGGCGGCGGAAGCGGTCGAGGACGAGGTAGACGACCGGCGTCGTCAGCAGCGTCAGCACCTGCGACACGAGGAGCCCGCCGATAATCGCGATGCCGAGCGGGTGGCGCAGCTCGGCCCCCTCGCCCCAGCCGATCGCCAGCGGCACCGCGCCGAACACCGCCGCCAGCGTCGTCATCACGATCGGGCGGAAGCGGAGCAGCGACGCGCGGGTGATCGCCTCGCGGGGGGAGAGCCCCTCATCGCGCTCGGCGGCGAGGGCGAAGTCGATGATCAGGATGGCGTTCTTCTTGACGATGCCGATCAGCAGGACGACGCCGATCAGCGCGATGATCGAGAATTCGGTGTGCGTCGCGAGCAGCGCGATGACGGCGCCGACGCCGGCCGACGGCAGCGTCGACAGCACCGTGATCGGGTGGATCAGGCTTTCGTAGAGGATGCCCAGCACGAGGTAGATCGTCACGATCGCCGCCAGGATCAGCAGCGGCGTCGACTTGAGCGAATCCTGGAACGCCTTGGCCGTGCCGGCGAAGCCGCCGTGGACGGTCGCGGGCGCGTTGATCCGGGCGAGGGCGTCGGCGATCACCGGTGTCGCGTCCGACAGCGACTTGCCCGGCGCGAGGTTGAAGCTGATCGTCGCCGCTGGCGATCCCGCCTGGTGGTTGATCGATGCCGCCGTGCCGCGCGTGTCGTAGCTGGCGAAGGCGGCGAGCGGGACCATCGTCGCCGGCACCGCCGACAGCGCGCTGCCCGACGCCTGCACGTCGCCGTTCGACCCCGCCGCCGGTGCGGCGGCGTTCTGCGGCGTGCCGGCAGCCGCACCGATGATGCTCGCCGCCGGCCCCGGTCGCCCCGGCCCCGCCGCCGCGCGAGGCGGCGACCGGCGCGTTCGCCGCGACATAGATGTTGGCGAGCGCGGTCGGGTTGAGCCGGTACTGCTGCGCCGCCTCCATCACGACCTTGTACTGGTTGAGGTCGGAATAGATCGTCGCGACGCCGCGCTGGCCGAAGGCGTCGTACAGGATGTTGTCGACGTCGCGCGCGGTCACGCCCAGTCGCGCGGCACGGTCGCGGTCGACGGTGACGAAGGTCTCGACGCCGTTCTGCTGGGTGTCGGCGTCGACGTCCGTCAGCACCGGCGACCGCTTGAGGATCGCCGCCATGCGGTCGGCGTAGCCGGGCAGCGTGACGGGGTCGTCGCCCGATAGCGTATACTGGTAGTTGGCGTTGCCGCCGCGCCCGCCGACGCGGACGTCCTGAACCGGCGACAGGAACAGGCTCGCGCCGGTGACGCGCGCCAGCTTCGGGCGCAGCCGGGCGATGACGTCCTTGCTGCCGACGCCGGGGCGCTCGGCCTTGGGCTTCAGCTGGGCGAAGGCGAAGCCGCCGCCGCCGCCGCGATTGCCCCCGCCGCCGGTGAAGCCGACGACCGTCGCGACCGCCGGATCGTGCGCGACGATCGTCGTCAGCCGGCGCAGTTTCTCGCTCGCCGCGGTGAACGACGCGCGCTGGTCGAGCCGGACGCCGCCGTTCAATGATCCCGTGTCCTGTTCGGGGAAGAACCCCTTGGGGATCGCCGCCCACAGGTAGACGTTGATCCCGATCGTCGCGACGAGGATCAGCAGGATCAGCGCCGGGTTGTCGAGCGCCCAGTCGAGCGCGACGCGGTAGCCGCGGATCGTCCGGTCGAACGTCCATTCGAACTTGCGCGCGAACCAGCCCGGCTCGGCGGGCTTGTCCTTGAGCAGCAGCGCGGCGATCATCGGCGTCGTCGTCAGCGAGATGACGAGGCTGATCATCACCGACGCCGACAGCGTGACGGCGAATTCGCGGAACAGCCGCCCGACGATGCCGCCCATGAACAAGAGCGGGATGAACACCGCGACGAGGCTGATCGAGATCGACACGACGGTGAAGCCGACCTCCTTCGCGCCGAGCAGCGCGGCGTCCATCCGGCTCATGCCGTCCTCGACGTGGCGGACGATGTTCTCGAGGACGACGATCGCGTCGTCGACGACGAAGCCGGTCGCGACCGTCAGCGCCATCAGCGACAGGTTGTTGAGGCTGAACCCGGCGAGGTACATCACGCCGAGCGTGCCGAGCAGCGAGACGACGACGGCGACGGCCGGCACGACGGTCGCGCGCCACGACCGCAGGAAGACGCTGACGACGATGACGACGAGGATCGTGGCGATGGTCAGCGTCACCTCGACGTCGCGCAGGGATGCGCGGATCGTCGTCGTCCGGTCGGACGCGATGGCCATGTCGATGTCGGCGGGCAGGCCGGCGCGCAGCCCGGGCAGCTGCGCCTTGACCGCGTCGACCGCGGCGATGATGTTCGCGCCGGGCTGGCGGCTGATCACCGCGACCACGGCCGGCTTGCCGTTGAACAGCCCGACGGTGCGCGCGTCCTCGGGCCCGTCGGTGACCTCGGCGACGTCCTGCAACCGGACCGACGCGCCGCCGCGCACCGCGATGATCAACGGCCGGTAGTCGGCCGCCGAGCGGCGCGTCGCGCTGGTATAGACCTGGTAGGCGAGCCCGCCGGCGTGGACCGTCCCCTTCGGCCGGTTGGGGTTGGTCGAGGCGATCGCGGCGCGGACGTCCTCGAGGCTGAGGCCGAGGCGCGACAGTGCGAGCGGGTTGACGTCGACGCGGACGCTCGGCAGCGATCCGCCGCCGATCTGGACCTCGCCGACGCCCGGCACCTGGCTCAGCTTCTGCTGGACGATGTTCGACACCGCGTCGAAGATCTGGAAGGCGCTGCGCGTCTTCGACGTCAGCGCGATGATCATGATCGGGGCGTCGGCGGCGTTGATCTTGCGGTACGTCGGGTTCGACCGGAGGGTGGCCGGCAGGTCGACCCGCGCCGCCGCGATCGCCGCCTGAACGTCGCGCGCGGCGCCGTTGATGTCGCGGCCAAGGTTGAACTGCAGCGTGATCCGCGCCGATCCGGTCGACGACGAGCTGGTCATCTCGGACACGTCGGCGATCGTGCCGAGGCGGCGCTCGAGCGGGGTCGCGACCGACGACGCCATCGTCGCCGGCGATGCGCCCGACAGGCTGGCGTTGATCGCGATCGTCGGGAAGTCGACTTCCGGCAGCGGCGACACGGGCAGGACGAAGAACGCCGCAATGCCCGACAGCGCGATGCCGATCGTCAGCAGGATCGTCGCGATCGGCCGACGAATGAACGGTGACGACAGACTCATCGGCAGCTCACCCGGCGGGGGCGGGGGTGGGCACCGGTTGCCGCGGCTTGGCGAACCGGTCGAAGGTCAGATAGATCACCGGCGTCGTGAACAGCGTCAGCATCTGGCTGACGATCAGCCCGCCGAAGATCGCCAGCCCCAGCGGGCGCCGCAGCTCCGACCCGAACCCGCCGCCGAGCATCAGCGGCACGGCGGCGAACAGCGCGGCGAGCGTCGTCATCAGGATCGGGCGGAAGCGGAGCAGCGCCGCCTGGTGGATCGCCTCGCGCGGGGCCATGCCGCCCTCGCGCTCGGCGGCCAGTGCGAAGTCGATCATCATGATCGCGTTCTTCTTGACGATGCCGATCAGCAGCACGATGCCGATGATGCCGATAACGCCGAGATCGTTGCCGGTGACGATCAGCATCAGCAGCGCGCCGATCCCCGCCGACGGCAGCGTCGACAGGATCGTCAGCGGGTGGATGTAGCTTTCGTAAAGCACACCCAGCACGATGTAGACGGTGACGACCGCCGCCAGGATCAGCCACAGCTGGTTCGACAGGCTGCGGGTGAAGGCGTCCGACGCGCCAAGGAAGGTCAGCCCGACCGACGACGGCAGGTGGATCGCGCTCGCCGCGTCCTTCACCGCCGTCACCGCCGCACCGAGGCTGACGCCGGGCGCGGGATCGAAGCCGATCGTCGAGGCGGGGAACTGCGCGACGTGGGTGATCGCCAGCGGTACCCGGCGCGGGACGATGCGCGCGATGGCGTTCAAGGGCACCGGCCGCCCGGTCGACGACTGCAGCTGGAGCCGGCCGATGCCGTCGATCCCGTCGAGCTCGCCGGGCATCGCCTCGAGGATGACGCGGTACTGGTTCGACTGGGTGAAGATCGTCGAGATGATCCGCTGGCCGAACGCGTTGTACAGCGCGTCGTCGACCGCGCTCGCGGTGATGCCGAGCCGAGCGGCGGTGTCGCGGTCGATATCGACGAACGCCGACAGCCCGTCCTGCTGGACGTCGGACACGACCGCGCCGAGCTTGGCGCTGGTCCGCATCTGCGCCGACAGCTTCTGCGACCACGATGCGACCTCGGCGGTGGTCGCGCCGGTCAGGCTCGCGCGGTACGTCGTCGGCCCGGTCTCGGCGTCGATCGACAGGTCCTGCACCGGCTGGAACCACACCGTCGTCCCCGCGACATGGCTCGCCCGCGCGCGCAGCCGGTCGAGGACGGCGTCGAGGCTGCCGCCGCGGTCGCTCTTGTCCTTGAGATTAATCAGCAGCCGCCCGCTGTTCTGCGTCGCATTGGTCCCGTCGACGCCGAGGTACGACGACAGGCTGGCGACCGCCGGATCGCCGACGATCGCCTGCGCGACCGCATTCTGCAGCGTGCCCGCGCGCGCATAGGCGACCGACTGCGACGTGCGCACGACCGCCTGCACCTGCCCGGTGTCCTGGACCGGGAACAGCCCTTTGGGGATCGCGATGTACAGCACCGCGGCGAGCGCGACCGAGGCGACGAAGACGATCAGGGTAATGCCGGTATGGTTCAGCACCCACGTCAGCGCCGTGTCGTACCGCCCGACGACCTTGTCGAACAGCGCCTGCGTCCGCCGTGCGAAGCCGCTCTCGGTCGCGTGGTTCTTGAGCAGCCGCGCCGACATCATCGGCACCAGCGTCAGCGCGACGATGGCCGAGATGACGATCGTCACCGCCAGCGCGACGGCGAATTCGCGGAACAGCCGGCCGACGACGTCGCCCATGAACAGCAAGGGGATCAACACCGCGATCAGCGACACCGTCAGGCTGATGATGGTGAAGCCGATCTCGGCCGCGCCCTGGATCGCCGCAGCGTACGGCTTCATCCCTTCCTCGATGTGACGGCTGATGTTCTCGATGACGACGATGGCGTCGTCGACGACGAACCCGGTCGCGATCGTCAGGCTCATCAGCGTCAGGTTGTTGAGGCTGTAGCCGAGCAGGTACATCACCCCGCACGTCCCGATCAGCGAGATCGGCATGGCGATCGACGCGACGATCGTCGCCGGGAAGCTGCCGAGGAAGGCGAAGATGACGAGGACGACGAGCCCGACGGCGAAGATCAGCTCGTACTCGACGTCGCGGACGCTCGCGCGGATGCCGGTCGTCCGGTCGGCGAGCGTGCGGACCGTGACGTCGGCGGGGATGCCGGCGCGCAGTTCGGGGAGCAGCGCGTTGACCGCGTCGACCGTCTTGATCACGTTCGCGCCCGGCTGGCGGCGGACGTCGAGGACGATCGCCGGCGTCGTCCCGACGAACGCGCCGAGCCGCGTGTTCTCCGCCCCGTCGGCGACGGTGGCGACGTCGCGCAGGTGGACCGCCGCGCCGTTCCGGTAGGCGACGATCAGGTTGCGATACTCGTCGGCGGTCGACAGCTGGTCGTTGGCGTCGATGGTGAACGCCTCCGCGGTGCCGTCGAAGCTGCCCTTGGCCCCGTTGGCGTTGGCCGCCGAGATCGCGGTGCGCAGGGCGTCGAAGGCGATGCCGTAGCTCGCCAGCAGCTGGGTGTTCGCCTGGATCCGCACGGCCGGCCGCGCGCCGCCCGACAGCGACACCTGGCCGACGCCGCCGACCTGCGCGATCTTCGCGGCGAGCTGGCTGAATCGACGATGTTCTGCACTTCGGTCAGCGGCCGCGTCGCGCTGGTGATCGCGAGCGTCAGCACCGGCGCGTCGGCCGGGTTGACCTTGGCATAGACCGGCGGCGCGGGCAGGTCGGCGGGGAGCAGCGAGGTCGCGGCGTTGATCGCCGCCTGCACCTCCTGCTCGGCGACGTCCAAGGGCAGGCCGAGGTCGAACTGGAGCGTCTCGACCGACGAGCCCGCCGAGCTGACCGACGACAGCCGCTTCAACCCCTCCATCTGGCCGAACTGGCGCTCGAGCGGCGCGGTGACGGTCGCCGCCATGACGTCGGGCGACGCGCCCGGATAGCCGGTCGTCACCTGGATCGTCGGGAAGTCGACCTGCGGCAGCGCGGCGAGCGGCAGCAGGCTGAACCCGACCGCGCCGGCGAGCACGATCGCGATCATCAGCAGCGCGGTCGCCACCGGGCGCGCGATGAACGGCCGCGACGGCGACGCGCGCTCGGGCGCGGCGGGCCCCGTCTCCGCCGGCGAGCCTTTGTCGGCCGCCTCGCCGCGGCGGGGCACGCCCTCGGGGTCGACGTCAGCCACCGGTACTCGCGCGATGATGCCGGTGCGCCCCGCCCGGTCCAGCCGCCGCCGCGCTTGTCGCATCGCCACCCGCTGCCGCGTCGCCGCCCCCCGCGCCGCCACGGCCACCGGTGCCCATGCCGCCGCGGTGGCCGTAGCCGCCGCCGGGGCGCGGCAGCATGACCTTGCCGCCGTCCTTCAGCTTGTCGGCGCCTTCGGTGACGACCGTCGCGCCCGCCGCCAGCCCGGTGACGCTGACGTTGTCGCCGCTCGCCGGCCCGACCGTGACGGGCGTCAGCTTGGCCGTCGCGCCCGGCGCGACGACGAAGACGAAGCTGCCCTGCGGCCCATTGCGGATCGCCGTCGCCGGCACCGTCACCGCGCCCTTGACCGTGTCGAGCAGCAGCCGGGCGTTGACGAACTGGTTGGGAAACAGCGCGCCGTCGGTGTTGGCGAAGCGCGCCTTGGCCCGCACCGTGCCGGTCGTCGTGTCGATCAGGTTGTCGAGCGTCAGGAACTTGCCCGTCGCGATCGCCGTCCCGCCGTCGCGGCTCAGCGCCGTCACCGGTAGCCCGGCCCCGGCGCGCCGCCGCGCCTCGACCGCCTGCACGCGGTCCTGCGGCAGGGTGAACAGCACGTCGATCGGGGCGACTTGGGTGATGACGACGATCCCCGTCGCGTCGCCGGGGGCGACATAGTTGCCGACGTCGACCCCGCGCAGGCCGACGCGCCCCGACACCGGCGCGACGACGCGGGTGAAGTTGACGTTGACCTGCGCTGCCTGGACCAGCCCCCGGTCGGCCGCGACCGTGCCGCCGTACTGCTTGACCAGCGCTGCCTGCGTATCGACCGTCTGCCGCGCGATCGAGTCCTGCGCGAGCAGCGTCTGGTAGCGCGACAGGTCGACTTTGGCGGCGTTGAGCAGCGCCGTGTCGCGCGCCAGCGTCCCCTGCGCCTGCGCCAGCGCCGCCTCGTACGGCGCGGCGTCGACGCGGGCGAGCACCTGTCCCTTGCGGACGAGCTGCCCCTCGGTGAAGTCGACGCTCGTCAGCCGCCCGGCGATCTGCGTGCGCATCGTCGCGGTCACCGGCGAGACGACCGTGCCGAGCGCGTCGAGCGTGATCGGCACGTCGGCACTGGCCGCGGTCGCCGTGCCGACGGTGACCATGCCGCGGCCACCGCCCGCCGCCGCCGCGTCCGCCGCGGCCGCCGCGCGCGCCCGGCCCGCCGGCCCCGCCGCCCTGACCGCCGCCGGCGCTCGCGCCCGCGGCCCCGCCCGGGCCGCCGGCCGTATCGCCCGACTTGGCGCTGCTCGCCAGCCACCACGCGACGAGCGCGCCAAAGGCGATCGCGAGCAGGACGAACAGCGTCGACAGCGCACGCCGGCGCGGTCGGGCGACGACAGTCGGCTCGGTCGGCCGGGGATCAGCGTCGCTCATTCACGAGATCTCGAAACTCAGGGCGTGTACCAGAACCACGCCATACGCCGCCGCGGAAGGCAATCCCCCGGGCGGCCTCGCCGGCGCGCCTGCGCCTTGCAGCGAAGGGGTCGCGCCGCCTGCGACGTTCGGCCTCGCCCGCTATTTGATGCTCAGCGGCCGCCCGGCGAGGACGCCGCCGGCGAACGGGTCGCTCGCGGGGCGCGTCGCGTGGAGCTGCGTCATGTCGAGGTGGATGCTGCCGTCGTCGTGGTTGTCGAACATGTCGACGAACTCCTCGTCGATGCGGATATCGGCGCGGCTGTAGATCCGGCTGCCGAAGCTCGGGTTCGACAGCAGGGTATCGAGCCCGCGGATCGTCACCGTGATGCGGATGTCGGCGTCGGGATCGTCGATCAGCCGGGCGAGCGGGCTGTTGTCGTCGATGACATGGGCGAGCGTCCACGCCAGCGCCATCATCGCGTTGCGCGTGTTGCGCAGGGGCAGGTCGACCTGCTGCGCATAGCTGCGCCCGGTCGGCAGGACGACGCGCTCGAGCAGCGCCATCGACGCGGTGACGTCGGCGAGCGGCCGCGCCCGCGTCCCGACCAGTCGGACCATCGCGATGCGCGCGTCGCCGATCCGCGACACGACCAGCGGCGCGCTGAACAACAGGCTCTCGCGCGGCCGGGCGAAGCGCTGGAAGATGAGGCCCGTCAGCGCCGCGGTCATGAACAGCCCGCACAGGATCTCGACGACGGCGACCATGTGGCCGACGTGCGTCGCCGGGGCCATGTTGCCGTAGCCGACGGTGGCGATCGTCTCGACGGAGAAGAAGAAGCCGTCGGCGACCGACCCCCGCGTCAGATGGTCGATCGTGCCCGCGGGAAGCGCCGCATAGACGAAGCCGAACAGCAGGTTGATGCCGACGAAGAAGGCCGTGACGAGCGCGATGAAGCGCCGCCAGCCCATCTCCATCAGCTCGTAATAGACGTCGCCGGGGCCCCAGGGGACATTGTGCTTGACCGCGCGGACGCCGCCGATCTCGATATGCTGGTGACGGCGCGCCATCGGCCCTTGTCGCCCGGCGCGGTCGGTGCGGTCAACCGCGGCGCGGCCCCGCGGCGGCGGCGTCAGCTGTCCTTGACCTCGACCTCGGGACGATCGTCGCCGTCGGCGGTCTCCTCGTGCCAGCGGCCGTCGGCGTCCTCCCAGCTGATCGGCACCGTCTCGCCGGCCAGCGCGTGCTCGGCCGCCGCTGCGTGCGCCGCCGCGCTCGCCTCGTCGTGGGTGGGAAAGGTTTCGGCGAAGACGTCGCCGACCTTGTACGTCCAGCCGCCGTCGTGTTCGACGATTTCATAAGCGATGCGGGTCATGGGGCCGGCCTCCGTGGCGTGTGCCGGGGTGTTAGCACAGGCGCGGGCGGCGGCTCAAATCGAACCGAAATGCCATGACGCTCCCCGTCCGCCGACGGGTCAAGGTGGAACGCACGACCGGTCATGGTGCGGTCACCGCCCTTCGTGGTCGGCGATAACCTGATAGGCTAGGACACCGGTCGCCACCGCGACGTTCAGACTGTCGGCGCGCCCGCGCATCGGCAGCTTGACGCGGACGTCGCACGCGGCGGCATAGGCGGCGGGGAGCCCCGACTGCTCGTTACCCATCAGGAGAAAAGTCGGCGCCGGGTAGGTGACGCTGCGGTAATCGACCGCGCCTTCGAGTACCGCTCCGGCGAGGAAGGCCGGCGGCCCGGCGCGCAACCAGCTGAAAAAGCTGGCACCGTCGGTCAGCGTGACGCTTTTCGTGAACATCGCGCCCATCGACGCGCGAACCGCCTCGGTACTATACGGATCGCACGAGTCGTCGAGCAGGATGATCCCGCCCGCCCCGACGGCGTCGGCGGTCCGGAGCATCGTCCCGAAGTTGCCGGGGTCCTTCAGCGCCTCGGCGACGATCCACAGCGCCGCCGTACTGCGATCGAGGCGCTCGAGCGGCACCGGGCGCTGCCGGAAAACGCCAACGACCGCCTGGGGATTGTCTTTGAGAGTCAATCGGTTGAGCATGTCGAGCGAGGTCTCGATCGCCTGTCCCCCGCTCGCCACGGTCGCCGCGATCAGCCGCTGGGTCAGCGGATGGCCGGCATGCCCTTCGGCGAAGACGAGGATATCCGGGACGATACCGGCATCGACCGCTTCGGTGACGACCCGCAGGCCCTCGGCGAGGAAGCGCCCGTCGGCACGCCGGTATTTCTTCTCATGCAGCGCCCGCAGGCTCTTGAGCGTCGCGTTAGCCGGGCTGGTCAGCCGCTCGACCACTTACAAAAGCTCGACATATTCGATGGTTAGCCCGCGGGTAAAGATCGGGCTGACGAAGTTGCAGCGGAACGGCCCAGCGCCCCTGACGTGATCGGGCCGGATGAACGCCGCGCCCTGCGCCGCCAGCTCGGCCGCCTTGGCGTCGAGGCTGCCGGTCAGATAGGCGAGGTGGTGGAGCCCGCCCATGCCCTTGTTGAACGCGACCAGCGGCCCGCCGTCGGGCACGACGAACTCGACCGGTGACGCCCCATTGCCCTGTGTGAAGACGCACAAGGCATTGAATTCAGAAACGTATCCGCGGTAGTCCTCGGTCAGCCCGAGCCGCGTCATCATCGTTGCCATCTCGTCCTCGTCGGGAACGACGATGCCGACGTGGTGGAGGACGGGCGCGCTCACGCCGCCGGTGTCGAGAGCAGCGCCGCAACCCGCGGTGCCAGCCACGCGGTCAGCGCCTTCGCCCCGAAACTGTTCAGGTGAACCGCATCGGTGAACCATTCCGGGTGCTGGGCAACCCAGCTGGCGTCGATGATCGGTCCGTAGTGTTCGTAGAACGCCTTCTCCTGAACGAAATCATCTCCGCTGAAATACGTCATGAACAGAAATGCCACGCGGACATGCCGCGCCCGCGCCAGCGCGACCATGCGCCGGACATAGGTCCGTTCGTCGCCGAACTCCTCGTCGGCGAAGCGCGGCCCGAGGATCGGCGGGTTAAGTCCCTGGCGATAATGGGCAACGAGGGCGTCGAGGTGCTCCCGTGGCACCACCCGGTCGCGCGTCAGGATGATGTTGTCGCCGGTCCGCGTCGTCCCGGTGGTCTCCAGGTTACTTCCTCGATAACGCGCGGGATCAAAGGTCAGCGGTAGCGCGAACAGCCGCGGGAAGTACTGGGCCGCGAACAGTCGCATCTGCCGGTACGGCAGGTAGACCAGGTTCGACAGATAAGTCAGGTTCCCGAAGTAGCCGGGATCGACGATCTCCGCCGCCGGTGCGGCGTACTTGAAGGCGGGATGGCCGTACCGGCCCGGCTTCTCGGTGACACCGATGATCAGCAGTTTGGGCGACTTGGTCGAGAGCAGCTGCTCGAGCAGCACCCAGTTGAGGTTCCGCCCGTTCTCGGGGAGCGAGAAGTTTACCGCCCGCACCGGCTGCCCCAGCTGTTGGAGCGCCGCCTCGAGCTGCGGGCCGCTGACGCCGGCCCCGACACGCGACGAGCCGATCAGCGCGACGTCGATGGGCGTGGGATCGAAATGGACCCGCTCGTAGATCCAGCGGATGCCGTTCTGGATCGTTTTGTCGAGCGTCTGGTAGCGCTGGTATTCGTTGTCGGGCAAGGCAGCGGCACCGGCGCCGAGCAGCAGGACGGCCACGACGAACAGTCCGGCACCGCGCACCCAGGGATAAAGCTTCATCGCTCACCCCTCAGAAGTTGAAGTACAGGAACACGGCCTGCCCGCGCTGGACCATCATCAGCCCGGCAAAGAACACCGTGGCAATGAAGAACAGCCCGAGGGTGGTCGGCCGCCAGCGCCACATCAGCGGTGGCGTGTTGATTCCCGCCCATTCGGGAAAGTTGGTCGCCGGACGGAAGTTCGACATGATCTGTTGCGTATTGGGGAACAGCACGACGATCAGCGCGGCGATGCCGAGTGCGAGTGCCATGTCGAGCGACATTGCCGTTCCGTCGAACAGGCTGCCGACGCCGCCGCTGAAGCCGAGCATCGCCCGCGAGATCTTCCACCCGTCGCCGACGCTGTCAGCCTTGAAGAAGACATTGGTGAAGCCGAGGGCGAAGGTCGTCAGCAGGTGGTAGCCGAGGATCTCCGCCCGGCCCGGCTCGCGCGGCGGCAACTTCGCCTTCCGCCTATCCTTGCGCACCTGCTTCTGAATCTCGCGCCAGACCTGGTTGACGAGGACGTAGGCGGCGTGGAGCAGGCCGAACACGATGAAGGTCCACCCTGCGCCGTGCCAGATCCCGCTGAGCAGGAAGGTGAAGAAGGTCGGCAGTCCGACCGTTGCGGCGAAGGCCGGCCAGCGCGACAGCCCGCGCATCGCCGCCCAGCGATTGAGCGGGATGGCGATCGGCTGGTAGACGTAGGCGAGCAGGAAGCGCTGCAGCGACATGTGCCAGCGCCGCCAATAGTCGATGATGCTCGGCGCGCGCAGCGGCGAATGGAAGTTCAGGGGCAGGCGAACGCCGAACATCCGTGCCAGCCCGATCGCCATGTCGGAATAGCCCGAGAAGTCGAAGTAAAGCTGGAGCATGTACGAGAAGGACGCGGCCCACCCGCGCGCGAAGTCGTAGCTCTGCGCCTCGACATGGGTGAACAGCGGGTTGGCGTAGAGCGCCAGCGTATCGGCGATCACCGTCTTCTTGAACAGGCCGAAACTGAAGATGACCATGCCGATCATCAGGTTGCGCGCCTGCGCCCGGCTGAACAGCCGACCGCGAAGCTGCGGGATGATCTCCGAATAGTGGACGATCGGTCCCGACAGCAGCTGCGGGAAGAAGGCGGCGAACAGGCTGAACTCGAGGAAGCCGGTGCCCTTGACCTCGCCGCGCGCGCAGTCGTTCAGATAGGCGATCTTCTGGAAGGTGAAGAACGAGATCGCCAGCGGCAGGACGATCCGATGGAGCGTGAAGTCGCTGCCCGTTGCCGCGGCGATGTTGGCGACGACGAAGTTCGCGTACTTGTAGTAGCCGAGCAGCGACAGGTCGACGATCACGCCGAAGGCAAGTACCGCGTGGACCGCGTGGACCCGCTTGGCCGCGTAGAGACGCTGCAGGAAGCTGCCAACGATGTAGTTGAAAACGATGGCGAAGCCGAGGATCCACAGGCTCTGCGGCCGCCAATAGGCGTAGAAGCCGAGCGAGAGCAGCGTCAGCGTTACCGCCGCGGCCGACTTGCCGAACCGCCCCGCGGTATAGAACAGGACGAGCGCGAGCGGCAGGAAGCCGAAGATGAAGGGGAGGCTGTTGAAGAGCATCAGCAGGCCCCCGTCGCTGGCCGGGAAGCGATCGCGTCGCGTTCAAGAGTCGAACGGCAATCCATCGCGGTCAGAAGTTGAAATAGAGGAACACGGCCTGGCCGCGCTGGATGAACATGACGGCGACGAATAGCAGGACGCCGGAGAAAACGACACCACCGGTGTCAGGCCGCCAGCGCCACGGCAGCGGCGGCTGTCCGACCGTCGCCCATTCGCCGGCGTTCACCGCCGGACGGTACGCGGCCATGATCTGCTGTGCATTCGGCAGGAGGGCGACCACGGCGATGGTCGCGGCGATGAGGATGACGAGCGGTGACGGCGGCAGATAACCGGTCAGGTTCAAGCCGCTCGACCCCGCCATCGCGCCGGTGATCGCCCCGGCATCGGCAAGGCCTGTCGCCCGAAAAACCACATTGGCGAAGGCGACGCACACGAGAGTGACGACGTGGTAGCCGGCAAGCTCCCACCGGCCGATGACGAGCGGCGGCAGCTTTGCTTTGCGGCGGCGGCGGTTCGCTTGCTTGCGCCGCTCGCGCCACGCTTCATTGACAAGCACATAGACGGCGTGGAGGACACCGAAGACGACAAAGGTCCAGCCCGCGCCGTGCCAGACTCCGATCAGGACGAAGGTGATGACGGTCGGCACGCCGACGCCGACGAAGAACGCCGCCCAGCCCGTAAAGCCACGCGCTGCCGACCAGCGGTTGAGCGGCAGCGCCAGCGGCTGGTAGACGTAGGCCAGAAGGAAGCGCTGCAGCGTCATGTGCCAGCGCCGCCAATAGTCGATGATCGAGGCGGCGCGCAGCGGTGAGTGGAAGTTGAGCGGCAGCTTGACCCCGAACATCCGCCCGAGCCCGATCGCCATGTCCGAATAGCCTGAAAAGTCCATGTACAGCTGGAGCGTGTACGTCACCGCCGCGGTCCACGCGCGGACGAGGTCCCACGACTGGTCGTGCGCGTGGAGGAACAAGGGGTTGGCGTAGCTCGACAGGGTGTCGGCGACGATCGTCTTTTTGGCGAGGCCGATCGTGAAGATGACGAGGCCGATGACGAGGTTGCGGCTCATCAGCCGCGCGAAGGTCGGCGCGCGGAGCTGCGGGATGATCTCCGAATAATGGACGATCGGCCCGGCGAGCAGCTGCGGGAAGAAGGCGGCGAACAGGCCGAACTCGATGGGCCCGGTGTCCTTGACGATGCCACGAGCCGAATCCACCAGATAGGCGATTTTCTGGAAGGTGAAGAACGAGATCGCCAGCGGCAGGACGATATGGGCGAGGGTGAAGTCGCTGCCCGTCGCGGCGGCGACGTTGTCGACGACGAAGTTGGCGTACTTGTAATAGCCGAGCATGGCGAGATCGACGACGAGGCCGAAGACCAGCCAAGCCTTGGCGGCACCGAACCGGCTGCGGGCGCGTGCCCGCTGGATGAGCTCGCCGAGTACATAGTTGAACACAATGGCGAACAGCAGGATCGGCAGGTCGCGCGGTCGCCACCAGGCGTAGAAGACGAGGCTGGCGAGCGACAGGACCACCGCCGCTGCCTTCGTGCCGAGCCAGCGCCCGCTCGCGTAGAAGGTGATCAGCGCCGCTGGGAGGAAGCCAAAGACGAAGGTGAAGCTGTTGAACAGCATCAGCCCGTCGCCCGACCAGCGGGCAGCACGGCGGCAACCGCCGCGGCGACGCGGTCGCTGGCGATGATCGCGCCGCGGTGGTTGAGGTGGGCGAAGCTCTGGAACAGCGTCGGATCGCGCGCGAGGTCGCCGGCGTCGACGAGCGTCCCGCGTGCCGCGTAGAACGACCGGCCGGCGATCACCGACGCGTCCTCGAATTCGGGCAGGAACAGGAAGATGACGCGGATGCCGTGCGCGGCGGCCAGTCGGGAGATCGCGTCGACGTAGACATATTCGTCGCGGTCGGTCACCCGCGCAATCCACAGCGGCACGCGCGACGGGCGCTGGGTGGCGGTAAAGGCGACCCGTTCGGCGCGCAGGTTGTCGGCTGCGACCGTGCGGTCCATGTCGATGAATTTGCCGTCGGCGAGCTGGCGCGAGACGGTATAATCGTCGGGCTTCGCCGCGAACAGTGCAGGATCGAAATGGTCGCGCAGCGCGAACCAGCGCGGTGCCATCGCCGCGCCGGCGAGGAAAAGCTGCCGATACGGCAGATACGGAATGTCGTCCTTGGCGTTATGGAGCAGCCACGCGCGCGGCGCGGCGACGGCGCCCGCGGGGGCGACGTAGCGGAAGCCCGGATGGCCCCACGGATGGACCGTCGCGGCGATCGTCAGCACGATGGTCTTCGGCCGCTTGGTGCGGACCAGTTCGTCGACGATCGCCCACTGCAGGTTGCGCCCGTCCTCGATGACGGCAAGGTTCGCGACCGCGAGCGGCAGGCCCCGCGCGGCCAGGCGTTCGGCGATCAATGGCGCGCTGAGGCCGAGCTGCGCCCGCGACGAGCCGAGGATCGCGACGTCGATCGGCCGAGGGTCAAAGTGGATGCGTTCGTAGCTCCATGTCGCGTTCGAATAGAGCGTGTTCTCGACGAGCTGCCAGCGTTGATAGGGATGGTCGGGCAGCGCCGCGGCGGCCACCGCCGCGGCGACCGCGACGCCGAAGATCGCCGCCAGCCGCCCGGCCCAGCCGAGCGTCTTCATTGCTCCCCCACGCGCCCGAGCGACACTCAGGCGACCGTCGAGTCGATGCGCATCGGCAGGTCGGGCGTGACATAGCCGCCGAGATCGAGCCGCCACGTCGTCTCGCCACCGTCGTCGCCACCGGCGCGCGCGAAGCCCAGCTTTCCGTAATGGTCGGCGACCATCTTGTTTTTAGCGGACGGAATGTAGCGCCCGGTCAGGGCGGTCGCCCCTCCACGGCGGGCGGCAGCGACGATCTGGGCGAGCACGGCCTCCTCCATCCGCCGGCCGAGGACGCGGCAGCTCATCAGCCAGGTGTCGATCTCCCACTTCGCTGTGTCGACGATGACCACCGAGATCATCCCGTTGTCGCCGAAGCGATCGGTGAGGCGCGCCTGGATCGTCACCTTGCCGGTATCGGCCTCGAGCGCGGCGACTTGCGCCTCGGTATAGCGGCGCGTTGTCAGGTTGAACTGGTTCGACTTGTTGATCAGCTGGGCGATCCGCGCGCGGTTGACCGCGTCGAACGGGCGGAAGTCGGCGACCATCTCGAGACTGGCGAGGTAACCGGCCATGTCGCTCGTGCCGGCAAAGGCGGCGCGCTCGGCATTGGCGCGGTACTGGTCGGCGCGCTGACGGTCTTCCTGCGCGAAGGCGACCGCCTCGAACCAGCCGCCGGCGAGCAGCGTGCGCGGATAGAGCGCCGGATCGGCGGGGAGCTCGGGGACGGCGACCATCGGCAGCTCGCGGCGGACCTGCGCACGCTCGACCGGATTGTCGTCGAGGAAGACCAGCGCGTCGATGCCGATATTGAGCGCCGCCGCAATCGCCCGCAGGTTCGTCGCCTTGTCGCCCCAGTTGGCGACGAACGCGGCGATGTCGCTCTCGCGCAGCGCCATGTCGGGGTGGTCGCGGAACGGCGTCCGCGCGACGTCGTCGTCGTTCTTCGAGCAGACGGCGAGGATGATGCCGCGTTCGCGCAAGGCGAGGGCGGTCTGCTGGACAGCGAGGAACGCCTCGCCGCGCGCCGAGCCCTGGCCGAGCGCAATGCCGTCGACGCCGTCGTCGCCGATGACCCCGCCCCACAACGTATTGTCGAGGTCGAGGACGAGGCACTTGCGGGTCGTGCCGCGCAGCGCCGCGACGGTCCGCGCGACGAAGTCGGCGTAGAGCGGGATCAGGTCGGGGTCGAACGGCAGCTTAGCCGCGTTCCATTGCCCCGCGTCGTGCCAGCGATCGGTGCCGACAGTCGCCGCGAGGCGCGCGACGTCGACGAGAACGATCCGCTTGGCTCCCGCCCAGTCGATGAGCTGCGCGTTGAACGCCGCCACTTGCGCCGCGACGGAGCCGGGCTCGACCGCGTCGAGGCTGCCGAACAGCGGCTCGGGCGGGGCGACGACCGTCGCCACCAGCACGCCGCCGGCGGCCGCGGCGGCGAGCCCGTCGATCATCGCCGACATCGTCTGCGCCGCCGCCGCGACCGCGGCCTCGGCCGCGCCTGGCGCGAGGTGCGGCCGGTCGAGGCCGAGCGTCCGGTGATCGAGGGCGATCATCGCGAGGTCGAGGCCGGCGGCACGGAAGGCGCTCGCCGGGTCGATCGCGTCGCGCACGGCGCTGCCGTAGTCGCCGCCGACGACGGTCGCGAGAACGCGGTGGCGCAGCGCCGAGGCGACGATCGCCGGCTCGACCAGCGTCAGCGTCCCCGACCCGATCAGCCCGATCCGCGCGCGCGCGAGCGGGCCGGCCGCCGGTCTCGTCGCCAGATAGGCGGCGACGGTCGAAGCTAGCGCGCCGAGCTGGTTGAGGTCGAGCCGCGCCGTCGCGAGTTCATGCAGCCGCTCCTCGACGCTGATGCCGCCGAGGTCGCCCCGCAGCGTCTTCAGCTGTGCGCGAAAATCAGCCGGTGGCTCCCGGAGCCAGGCGAGATCGGCATACATCGACGCGCCTCTCAGGCCGGCAGCTTGGCCTGGATGACCCGCGCCAGATCGCCGACATTCTTCAGGTCGGCGATCTCTTCGTTCAGGAACTTGATCTTGAACAGCCGCTCGAGCGTGATGACGAAGCGGATGTGGCTCAGGCTGTCCCACTCCGGAATGTCGTCGGCCGAGGTCGTCGCGGTCACGTCGACCTCGTCGACATCGAACACGTCGACCATGACGTCGGCGATCCGGCGGATAATTTCGTCTACGGTCATCGACATCACTCTGAACAGGGCGTCGCGGCGGCCCGTCGCCCCCGCAACGTCTTCGTTGCACCGCACTATCAACCCCGCCGGGGGCACGCAACCGGCTAACCGTGCGCCGTGCCGTCGAAGGCCAGCCGGTGGCCGCGGGCCAGCCGCAGAAGGCGCACCCGGATCAACGTGATCGCCGCGCCGCCGCGTTCGCCGGGAGCCAGCCGCGGCGAGCGCGCCACGCGCAGTAGTGCGCGCGGTGTCTCCGCAAGGGTCGCCCAAGCGCGCGCCATCACCCAGACGCGGGACCTGCCGCGTTCGCGGTCGAGCCGGACCGTCTCGTCGGTCAGCCGCCGCCACTTGGCCGCGAGTTCGCGCCAGTCGCGGCGCGCCGGGTGGCCGACGACGGCGTCATCGGCGTAGACCAGCCGCGCGCCCAGCCGGCGCGCGCGCCAACACCAGTCGACGTCCTCCGACACGCCGGTACGGAACGCGCCGACGCGGTCGAACAGCGCGCGCGCGACGAACAGGTTGGCGGTGACCGTGAAGCCCTTGTCGCGAACATAGGCCTCGTTGTCGAACGCGAACACCGTCTCGAACGCCTCGGCCGGCGACCTCGGCGATCCCGTCAGGACCGTCATGCGACCGCCGACGACCGCATCGCCGCGGGCTGCCTCGAGCGCCGCGAGGCCGGCCGCAAGCCAGCCGGGTTCGGGCAGGCAGTCGGAGTCGGTGAAGGCGAGCAGCCGGCCACGTGCCGCCGCGACCCCGGCGTTACGCGCCGGGCCGGCCCCTCTGTCGGTGGCGACGACGACCCGGGCGCGGCCAGCGACGGCGCCGGCGAGGCGCTCGCCGGCGTCGGGCGAGTCGTTGTCGGCGACCACGATCTCGCAACTGCCCGCGAAATCCTGGGCGACGAGCGCGGCGAGGCAGCGGTCGAGTTGGGCATAGTCATTATAATGCGGCACGACGACGGTGACCTCGGGTACGGGCACGTCGGGTGCGGGCGAATCGCTGGCCATGCGCCTTCCTTACAGACGTCGGCCAATGGTGCGAATGGACGCGCACGCCAGGTGGGCCGTAGAAGGCGCCATGATCGATGCCGGACCCGACCTCGACCTCATCCACCGCCTCGCCGACGCCGCTGGCGCGGTCATCCGCCCGCATTTCCGGAACAAGGTCGCGATCGAGCGCAAGGCTGACGCGTCGCCGGTGACCGTCGCCGACCGCGACGCCGAGGCCGCGATCCGGGCCATCCTCCGCGTCGAGCGCCCCGGCGACGGCATCGTCGGCGAAGAGTTCGACGACGAAAACGGCGATGCCGCGCGAACCTGGGTGATCGACCCGATCGACGGGACACGAGCCTTTGTCGTTGGGCGGCCGCTGTTCGGGACGCTGATCGCGATGTTGGACCACGGCGCTCCGGCAATGGGGATCATCGATCAGTGCGTCATTGGCGACCGGTGGCTTGGCGTGTTGGGGCGATCAACCCTGTTCAACGGCGCACCCGTTGCGACCCGCCGCTGCCGCGAACTGGCTGCCGCGCGTGTGGCGACGACGTCGCCACATGCATTCGACGCTGACGACTTCAGCAGCTTCGAGCGGCTGCGCCCACTCGTTCACGACGTCATTTACGGCGGTGACTGTCACAATTATGGCCTTCTCGCGAGCGGCCACCTCGATATCGTCGTCGAGGCGGGGCTCAAGCTCCACGACTGGGCGGCGCTCGTGCCGGTGGTGGCGGGAGCCGGCGGCGCGATGACCGGCTGGCACGGCGAACCGCTGCGGCGCGGCGGCGACGGGCGGGTGATCGCCGTCGGTGACCCGGCGCTGCTGCCCGCGGTCGTCGCCGCGCTCGCGGGCTAACCGCCTCCTACTCCCCCCGCGCCAAAATGCCCGTTGCGCGGAGACCGGTGCCGCGCCTATCAACGCCGGCGAAACGGTGGCGGCCGCCGCCCGCGCGTGATTGAACAGCAGGACGCCGCTATGGCAACGCAACCCCACGACGTTGACGACCTGACGCCTTCGGGCGAGCGCCGCCGCGACTTCATCTTCGTCGCCACCGGAGCCTTCGCCGCCGCCGGGGCCGCAGCGGTCGTTTGGCCGCTGATCAACCAGATGTCGCCGTCGGCCGACGTGCTGGCGCTGGCGCAGATCGACCTCGACCTGTCGGCGATCCAGCCGGGCCAGGCGATCAAGGTCAGCTGGCGCGGCAAGCCGGTCTTCGCGCGCAACCTGACCCCGGCCGAGATCGCCGCCGCCAAAGCGGTTCCCGTGGCGTCGCTGCGCGATCCGCAGACGCTCGCCCAGCGGACGAAGCCGGGCAAGGAGAACTGGCTGATCACACTCGGGGTCTGCACCCACCTCGGCTGCGTGCCGCTCGGTGCCGGCGAGGGCGAGAACAAGGGCGCGTTCGGCGGCTATTTCTGCCCGTGCCACGGGTCGCAGTACGATACTGCCGCGCGCATCCGGCAGGGGCCGGCACCGAAGAACCTCGAAGTTCCCGACTATACGTTCAAGTCGCCTACTCAAGTCACGATCGGTTGAGGACGCCACAATGAGCTT
Source organism: uncultured Alphaproteobacteria bacterium (assembly GCA_963790285.1). GTDB lineage: Bacteria > Pseudomonadota > Alphaproteobacteria > Sphingomonadales > Sphingomonadaceae > Polymorphobacter_B. The sequence continues at coordinate 426,793 of CAWBNV010000002.1, read as the reverse complement.
CCCCTGGGCCAAGCATTACGAGCCGACGTCGCCGTTCATGAAGTACGTCGACAGTCGGCTGCCGATCCCGCGGTTGGTCTACGACAGCCTCGGCGGTGGCTATCCAGTGCCGAAGAACCTCAACTACTTCTATAACTTCGGCGTTCTCGCCGGGGTCGCGCTGGTCGTGCAGATCCTGACCGGGGTCATCCTCGGCATGCATTATGCGGCGAACACGACGGTCGCCTTCGATTCCGTCGAGCACATCATGCGCGACGTAAACGGCGGCTGGATGTTGCGATACATGCACGCGACGGGTGCGTCGTTCTTCTTCGTGGCAGTCTACATCCACATCTTCCGAGGGCTGTTCTACGGCAGCTACAAGCCGCCGCGCGAGGTGCTGTGGCTGCTCGGGCTCGTCATCTTCCTGCTGATGATGGCAACCGCGTTCATGGGCTACGTCCTCGTCTGGGGGCAGATGAGCTTCTGGGGCGCGACGGTCATCACCAACCTGTTCTCGGCGATCCCCGTCGTCGGCGAGACGATCCACACGTGGCTGCTCGGTGGCTTTGCGCCCGATAATGCGACGCTGAACCGCTTCTTCTCGCTTCACTATCTGTTGCCGTTCATCATCCTGGGCGTCGTCATTCTCCACGTCTGGGCACTTCACATTCCGGGGTCGAACAACCCGACCGGGATCGACGTCAAGGGTCCCCAGGACACGGTGCCGTTCCACCCGTACTACACGGCGAAAGACTTTTTCGGTCTCTGCGTCTACCTGACGCTGTTCTCGATCGTCGTCTTCTTCCTGCCGAACATGCTCGGCGAAGCCGACAACTACATCCCGGCGAACCCCCTATCGACGCCGGCGCACATCGTGCCCGAATGGTATTTCTGGCCGTTCTACGCGATCCTGCGCGCCTTCACCCAGGACTTCCTGTTCATCCCCGCCAAGCTCTGGGGCGTGCTGGCGATGTTCTCGGCGATCCTATTGCTGTTCTTCTTGCCGTGGCTCGATACGTCGCCGGTGCGCTCGAACAACTACCGGCCGCTCAGCCGTCAGCTGTTCTGGATCTTCGTCGTCGACGTCGTTATCCTCGGCGTCTGCGGCGGCAAGCCGGCCGAGGAGCCATGGCTCCGCCTCAGCCAGCTGGCGAGCGCCTACTACTTCGTCCACTTCCTGATCCTGATCCCGCTCGTCAGCCGCTTCGAGAAGCCGCTGCCGCTGCCGAACTCGATCTCGGAGGCGGTCCTCAAGAAGCACACGAACACCGGCGCGCCGGTCGACCTGCAACCAAAGGGCGCCGGGCTCGCCGAACTCCCCGCGTCCGGCCAGCCGGCGGAATAAGCACATGGTCAAGCTCATCGCCATGGCCGTCGGCGCGGTCTTCGCCTTCGTCCTGCTCTACGGCGCGGTCGTTCCCCGCGACGCGCAGCCCGTCGACCTCGTCAAGAAGTACCACCTCGCGCCGCGCGAGGACTTCGCCTTCCACCAGGACAATCCCGGCGGGCTGGCGATCTTCGGCACGTTCGATCGTGCCCAGCTCCAGCGTGGCTACCAGGTCTACAAGGAGATCTGCTCGGGCTGCCACAGCCTGCACCGGGTCGCCTTCCGCAACCTTGCCGAACTGGGCTTCACCCCGGCGCAGGTCAAGGCGCTCGCCAAGCAGTCAGACGTCGCGTCGATCGATGACAAGACCGGCGACCCGACGACGCGCAAGGGCATCCCCGCCGACAAGATTCCTGGGCCGTACGCGAACGAGCAGGCGGCGCGCGCGGCGAATAACAATGCGCTGCCGCCCGACTTGTCGCTGATCACCAAGGCGCGCGAGGATGGACCGAACTATGTCCCGTCGCTGCTGCTCGGCTTCGGCCGGACGCCGCCCAAGGATTGGACGGTGCCCGACGGTCTCTACTACAACCCGTACTTCCGCTCGCTCAACATCGCGATGCCGCCGCCGCTGGCGAGCGACGGGCAGGTGACCTACTCGGACGGGACCAAGGCGACCAGGGAGCAGATGGCGAAGGACGTCGCCGCGTTCCTGACGTGGACCGCCGAGCCCAACCTCGAGGCGCGCCGGCGGATGGGCGTCGGGGTCGTTGCCTTCCTGATCGTCCTGACGATCCTCGGCTACATGAGTTATCACCGCGTGTGGGCCGATCTGAAGCGGCGCAAGCCGGAGATGATGCCGGCGGAGTAAGGAAGGCGAGGGCGGCATGAACGACGACCTTGCCGCCCTCATCCGCACGGTTCCGGACTACCCGCACGCGGGCATCCAGTTCCGCGACATCACGACCCTGCTGCTCGACGGAATGGGTTTCACCGAGACGGTCGCGCGGCTCGCCGGTGCGGTGGGCGACGACTACGACCTCGTTGCAGGAATCGAGGCGCGGGGCTTCATCTTCGCCGCCGCGCTTGCCGCGCGCATGGGCAAGGGCCTCGTCCTCGTCCGCAAGAAGAACAAGCTTCCCGGCGCGGTTATCGGGGTCAACTATGCGCTCGAGTACGGCGAGGACCGCGTCGAGATCCACGCCGACGCGGTTCCAGCAGGGTCGCGCGTCCTCGTCGTCGACGACCTGATTGCCACCGGCGGAACGGCGCTGGCGGCGGTCCAGCTGATCCGCGCGGCGAAAGGCGTCGTCGCCGGGACCGCGTTCGTCATTGACCTGCCCGACCTCGGCGGCGCGGCGAAGCTGGCGGCTGCCGGGGTGAGCGTGACGACGCTGGTCAGCTTCGCGGGCGATTGAGCAAAGAAGTAGTGCCGCGGCGAAACCGCGCCGTCGGTTAGGTTCGGCGTCCACGGGCCGCCGCCCCGCTTCGGGCGAGAACGCGTGCTGCTGTGCGCGCCCGCGACGTGTTCGCGGTGCGCCGGCCGCGCTTAGACGTTGAACCTGAAGTTCAGTACGTCGCCGTCCTGAACGACATACTCCTTGCCCTCGCTGCGCAGCTTGCCGGCTTCGCGCGCGCCCGCCTCGCCGCCGCAGGCGACGTAGTCGGCAAAGGCGATCGTCTCGGCGCGGATGAAGCCGCGTTCGAAGTCGCCATGGATGACACCCGCAGCCTGCGGCGCCTTGGTCCCGGCGGGGATCGTCCACGCGCGCGTCTCCTTGGGCCCGGCGGTGAAATAGGTGCGCAAGTGGAGCAGGTCGTAGCCGGCGCGGACGACGCGGGCGAGGCCGGTCTCGGTCAGGCCCAACCCTTCGAGGAAGTCAGGCCGGTCGGCGGCGTCCATCTGCGCGATCTCGCTCTCGATCGCCGCCGAAATGACGACCGCGCCGGCACCCGACGCCGCCGCCATCGCCGCGACCGCCGCCGACTGGGCGTTGCCGGTCGCCGCCGAGCTTTCGTCGACGTTGCAGATATACAGCACCGGCTTGGCGGTCAGCAGCTGCGCGCCTGTCAGCACCCGCGCCTCCTCCTCGTCCTTCGGCACCGCCAGCCGCGCCGGCTTGCCATCGCGGAGCAGGTCGAGCGCGACCCCGAGGACGCTGGCGGCGACCTTCGCCTCCTTGTCGCCCTGGCTCGCCTTCTTGATGAAGGCGGGAACACGGCGCTCGAGGCTGTCGAGGTCGCTCAGCATCAGCTCGGTCTCGACCGTCTCGGCGTCGGCGACAGGGTCGATCCGCCCCTCGACGTGGGTAACGTCGTCATCGACGAAGCAGCGCAGAACATGGACGATGGCGTCGGTCTCGCGGATGTTGGCGAGGAATTGGTTGCCGAGCCCCTCGCCCTTCGATGCGCCGCGGACCAGCCCGGCGATGTCGGTGAAGCCGAGCTGCGTCTCGATGACCTTCGCCGAATGGGCGATCCGCGCGAGGTCAGTCAGCCGCGGGTCGGGAACAGGGACGTTGCCGACGTTCGGCTCGATCGTGCAGAACGGATAATTCGCCGCCGCCGCCGCCGCGGTCTGCGTCAGCGCGTTGAACAGCGTCGACTTGCCGACGTTCGGCAGCCCGACGATCCCGCAGCGGAAACCCATTTCATTCTCCTGTGCGCAGCGCGACGTCGTTCATGAACCGCACGTCGTCGCCCGCGACCAGCCATTCGGCCTCGCCGGCGACGGCGTCGAGCAGGGCGTCGCGCGGCGCGATCTCGGTTTTGGCGAAATTGCCGAGCGCGTGGCCGAGCACGCGATCCTTGTGCCCCGGGTGGCCGATGCCCAGCCGCACTCGGCGATAGTCGGTCCCGCCCCAGGCGGCGCTGTGCGCGTCGAGCGAGCGGATGCCGTTGTGCCCGGCCGCGCCGCCGCCGCGCTTCACCTTGACCTTGAACGGCGCGAGATCGAGCTCGTCGTAGAACACGGTCAGCGCGTGTGCGCCGAGCTTGTAGAAGCGCATCGCCTCGGCGACCGAACGGCCGCTGTCGTTCATGAACGTCGCCGGCTTGAGCAGGACGACGCGCGCGTCGCCGATCCGCCCCTCGGCGGCGAGGCCGAGGAACCGCGTCCGCCACGGATCGAACCGCCACCGCGCATGGAGCGCGTCGGCGGCCATGAAGCCGAAATTGTGCCGCTGCTGGGCGTGGGCGGCACCGGGGTTGCCGAGGCCGGCGAAGATCTGCACTTCGCCGGCCCCTGCACCCTTACGCCTTGGCGGCGGCCGACTCGGCGGCAGCGGCGGCGGCGGTCGCCTCATCGGCGGCGGCGTCGGCCGACTGCAGCGCCGACGGCGCGACGAGGCTGACGATGGTGAAGTCGCGGTCGGTGATGACCGGCGTCACGCCCTGCGGCAGCGTCACCGCCGAGATGTGGACCGAATCGCCGATGTCGAGGCCGGCGAGGCTAATGTCGATCTGGTCAGGAATACCATCCGACGGGCACGACAGCTCGATCTCGTGGCGGACGACGTTGAGCGTCCCGCCGCGCTTCATCCCCGGCGACTGGTCCTCGTCGGTGAAGTGGACCGGCACGGCGACATCGATCGTCGCGCCGGCGGCGAGGCGGAGGAAGTCGACGTGGATCGGGCGGTCGCTGACCGGGTGGAACTGGACGTCGCGCGGCAGGGTCCGCTCGACGGTGCCGCCGACCTCGACCTCGACGACCGAGTTCATGAAGTGCCCGGTGTGGAGGAGCCGGGTCAGCTCCTTCTCGGGCACGTGGATCATCGTCGGGGCGGTCTTGTTGCCGTAGATCACGGCAGGAACGCGGCCGGTCAGGCGCACGGCTCGTGAGGCTCCCTTGCCTCCACGGTCGCGCACGTCGCCCGCGAGTTTCATCGCTTCGCTCATGTGCTGCTTCTCCAAACCCCGCGCGCCTCCAGGGATGCGGGCGCGGGAGCGGGGGCCTTAGGCGAAGATACGCGTCACGGCAAGCGTTCGACGGTCAGCCCCTTGGCGCGGAGCAGCGCGACGACGCTCTCCGGCCCGCCGAGGTGGCCGGCCCCCACGGCGATGAAGACCTTGCCCGGCGTCGCCAGCCGCGCCGCGATCCAGTCGGCCCAGGCGCGGTTGCGGTCGGTCAGCAGCGCGCGGGCGAGCGCCGGCGTCGCACGGAAGTCCTTATCGAAGTCGGCCGCGAGCGCGTCGACCTCCCCCGCCCGCCAGTAGGCGACAAGGGCGTTGGTATCGTCGCGCGCGGTCTTCAGGTCGTCGACCGTCGCGTCGAGCAGCGCCCGCGCATCGGTTTCGGACAGGTGGTCGAAGATCGACAGCTGCGCCTGCGGCGTCTCGAGGCCGATCACCGCGTGGTGCGCCGCGCGGGCGCGCGCGGTCAGCGCCGGCTCGACTCCGTCGGTCGGCGTCAGGCCTAGCTGCGCCACCGCCCCGTCGCCGATCGCGATCGCCGCGAGCCATGTCTTCATGCCGTCGAGCTGCGCTGCGTTGAGCCCGAGCGCCGACACGCCGGCGAGCAGCGCCGCGCGCTTTGACGGCGCGACGCGCGCGGCGAGCGGCGGCAGCCCGGCGCGGACCCCGAGCGCGGTGACGATCGGCGCGAGCCCGGCCGGGTCGTCGGGCAGCACGGTCTCGAGCACCAGCGTGTCGGCGGCGTCGAGGCGTTCGGCGATGCGCGGGCTGAGCCAGTCAGTTGCCGGCGGCAGCGCGTGAATGGTGCCGAACAGCGTGATCTCGGTCGTCGCGCTGTGCACCCGCCACATCGCCGGGCCGGCGGCAGCGGGGGCGACAGTGGGCGCGGCGGCAGTGGCGGCGGTCGGGGCCGCACTCGGCAGGGCGGCGGGTGGCGCGACGGCGCGGCAGGGGGCGGCAAGCGTGGCCAACGCGGCACACACGGCAACAAATCGGGCGAACGCAACCATCGCGGCGATATAACCTTCGACCGACGCGGTTGCGAGTCGCGCCGCCGGCTCCTATGTCCAGCGCGTTCCAGAACCGCTCGCGAGACCCATGGCCGCCTTCAAGCTCCCCGACTTCAACGACCGCAAGACCGCCGCCGCCTCCGCCCGCGCCGCCGTTCTAGAGAAATTCAAGGCACGCGCCGAGGTTACGCCCGAGGAACTGGCCGAGCGCGCCGCCGTCGCCGCACGCGCCGAGGCCAAGCAGCGCGAAAAGGCGCAGGCGCTGAAGGACCGTATCGCTGCCGAGAAGGCCGCGGTCGTCGCCGCCCGCCTCGCCAAGGAAGAGGCCGCGCGCAAGGCCGCCGAGGACGCGCTGATCACCGAAGAGATGAAGGCCGCCGCCAAGAAGGCCGAGCGCGACGCGAAATACGCGGCGCGTAAGTTGGCGAAGAAGGCACGTAAGGGCTGATCCGCGACGCGCGTAGCCGGCGGCCCCGGAGAGGGGCGTCCGCCGCCTGCACACTGCCGCCCGGTTGACCCTTCCGCCGCCACCCCGCTACACCCGCGGCCGCATGTTGCACCCGCGAACATCCTTTGGCTGAGCGGCCGTCTACCTTCCAGGACATGATCCTGACGCTCCAGCATTACTGGAGCGAACGCGGCTGCGTCATCCTCCAGCCGTACGACGTCGAGGTCGGGGCGGGCACGTTCCACCCGGCGACGGTGCTGCGCGCGCTCGGGCCCGATCCGTGGCGCGCGGCGTACGTCCAGCCGAGCCGCCGGCCGTCGGACGGGCGCTACGGTGACAACCCCAACCGGCTCGGCGCCTATTACCAGTTCCAGGTCATCCTGAAGCCGTCGCCGCCCGATATCGTCGACGCCTATCTCGGCTCCCTCGCGGCGATCGGCATCGACGGCGGCAAGCACGACATCCGCTTCGTCGAGGACGACTGGGAAAGTCCGACGCTCGGCGCGTGGGGGCTGGGGTGGGAGGTCTGGTGCGACGGCATGGAGGTCAGCCAGTTCACCTATTTCCAGCAGGTCGGCGGCATCGACTGCGCGCCCGTCAGCGGCGAGATCACCTACGGCCTCGAGCGGCTGGCGACATACATCCAGGGCAAGGATTCGGTCTACGACCTCGATTACGGCGGCGGGCGCACCTACGGCGACGTCTTCCGGGAGAACGAGCGCGAGTTCAGCGCCTACAGCTTCGAAGGCGCGAATACCGATCTGCTGTTCAAGCAGTTCGGCGACGCCGCGGGCGAGTGCCGGGCCCTCGTCGACCGGGGCCTGCCGCTGCCGGCGTACGACCAGGCGATCAAAGCCAGCCACATCTTCAACCTGTTGAACGCCCGCGGCGTCATCAGCGTCGCCGAGCGGGCGGCGTACATCGGCCGCGTCCGCGACCTGACGAAAGCGGTGTGCGAGGGTTGGGTGGCGAAGAACGGGTGGGCGGCTTGACCGACTTCGTCCTCGAACTTCTCACCGAGGAAATCCCCGCGCGGATGCAGGCGACGGCGATCGGGCAACTTGTCGAGCGCTTCACCGCGGGCCTTGCCGCCGCCGCGCTGCCGGTCGGCGCGGTCGCCGGGTCCGTCACGCCGCGGCGCCTCGTGGTCACCGCGCGCGACGTCGCTTCAGCGAGCGCCGGGACGAGCGACGAACGCCGCGGGCCGCGCGCCGATGCGCCCGAGGGAGCGATCGCGGGTTTTCTCAAATCGACCGGCCTCGCGCGCGACGCGCTCGAGGAACGCGACACGCCGAAGGGTCGCTTTCTCTACGCGACGGTCGTCACGCCAGGACGGCCTGCCGCCGATATCCTCGCGGACCTGATTCCCGCCATCGTCGCCGGCTTCGACTGGCCGAAGTCGATGCGCTGGGGCGAGGCGTCGCGCAGCACCGCGTCGCCGCGCTGGGTCCGCCCGCTGAGCGGCATCGTCGCGCTGCTGGGCGACGCCGTCGTCCCGTTCACGGCGGCGGGGGTGACGAGCGGGCGCACGACCTTCGGCCACCGATTCCTGTCGCGCGGCGGAATCGAGATCGCCAGCGCGGCGACTTACGTCGATCAGCTGCGCGCCGCGCACGTCATCCTCGACCCCGCCGAACGCGCGCGCATCATCGTCGCGGGGGCGGAAGCGGCGGCGGCGAGTGCCGGGCTGACGCTGATCCCTGACGCCGGCCTTGTGGCCGAGAACGCCGGGCTGACCGAGTGGCCGGTGCCGCTGCTCGGGCAGTTCGATACGGCGTTTCTCGACGTGCCGCGCGAGGTCATTCAGCTGACGATGCGGACCAACCAAAAGTATTTCGCCTGTGCCGGGCCCGACGGCGCGCTCGCCCCGGCGTTCGTCTGCGTCGCCAACTTGCCCGACGCGGGCGGAGCGATCGTCACCGGCAACCGCAAGGTCCTCGCCGCGCGGTTGAGCGACGCGAAGTTCTTCTGGGACGCCGACCTCGCCCGCGTCCGCGACGGCGGGCTGGCGTCGTTCACGCCGAAACTGGCCGACATCGTGCTTCCACGAAAAGCTCGGCACGGTCGCCGACAAGGTCGAGCGGGTGGCGAAGCTCGCGCGCTGGCTCGTCGAGAGCGGGGCGGTGCCGGGCGCCGATCCGCAGATGGCGGAGGACGCCGCGCGGCTGTGCAAGGCCGACCTCGTCAGCGCGACTGTCGGCGAGTTCCCCGAGGTCCAGGGCATCGCCGGCGGCCGCCTAGCGCTCGCGCAGGGCCTCGATCCGCAGATCGCCGCCGCGATCCGCGACCACTACAAGCCGGTCGGGCCGAGCGACGTGGTGCCGACCGCGCCGGTGACGGTGGCGGTGGCGCTGGCGGACAAGCTGGATACGTTGCTGATGTTTCTGGCGATCGGCGAATGGCCGACGGCTCGCGAGACCCTTACGCGCTGCGACGCGCCGCGATTTCGGTCTTAGCTTTACAAAAAGAAAATGACCTTCGCATTCTGAGTCAGCGGTTCTTGCTGAACTGCCACGAGCAGTTTTTAAGAATAATCAGTCAACAAGCTGGCGTCATTGGAGATTGGCGCACCACACCCGAGACCTACCGGTAGCGAAATCTTCGATCGTTCGTTATGAATATTTCAGAAGATGACTTGAGAACGTCTTTCGTGCATCGAAATCATCAGTTTGGTCCATTTGCTAGCGAAAGACTTAGTAAAATTAAGGAGAAACTGATCGTATCAGTTTTTGATCAAATTATGCTAGGTCCTCGATTCCGTTGACGCATTTGTAATCGACCGCCTCAAAGTCCAGCAGCGCGAGGCCGGCATCCGCCCCGACGTCATCGACGCGGTGTTCAGCCTCGGCGGCGAGGACGACCTCGTCCGGCTTGTTGCGCGGGCGAAAGCACTTCAGGCTGTCCTACAGACCCCCGATGGGGCTAGTCTGCTCGCCGGATACCGTCGGGGGGCGAACATCGTGCGCATCGAACAGGGCAAGACTCCGGACCTCAACCTCGACGAGGTCGACAGCGCGCGGCTGACCGAGCCCGCCGAGATCGCGCTGAACGCCGCGCTCGACGCCGCCGTCCCCGCCGCGACGAGCGCCGTCGCCGCCGAGGACTTCACCGGCGCGATGACCGCGCTCGCCCGGCTGCGCCCGGCGGTCGACGCCTTTTTCGAGAGCGTCACGGTCAACGCCCACGAACAGTCGATCCGCCGCAACCGGCTCGCGCTGCTGGCGCGGCTGCGGACGGCGGTGCATACGGTCGCCGACTTCTCGAAGCTCGACGGTTGACGTTTCCGCGCTTTTTCACCAGCGCGCGGGCGTGAAGAATGCGAAGTTAGTGGAACCCCCGCCGATGGCCGCCGCCCCCTCCCCCGATCTCCAGACGCCGGCCGGCGACCGCTTCGTCTTCCGCTTCGGCGGCGGCACGGCGGACGGCGACGCCGGCATGAAGACCCTGCTCGGCGGCAAGGGCGCCAACCTTGCCGAGATGGCGTCGATCGGCCTACCGGTTCCGCCGGGGTTCACCATCGCGACGTCGATGTGCCAGGTCTATTACGATGGCGGCGAGACGTTCCCCGACGCGCTGCAGGCCGAGGTCGCCGCCGGCATCGCACATATCGAGACGACCGTGGGTGGCGTCGGCTTCGGCAGCGCGGAGAACCCGCTGCTCGTCTCGGTCCGGTCGGGCGCGCGCGTGTCGATGCCGGGCATGATGGACACCGTCCTCAACCTCGGCCTCAACGACGCCACCGTCGCTGGGCTGGCGCGGGCGTCGGGCGACGCGCGTTTCGCGTGGGACAGCTACCGCCGCTTCATCCAGATGTACGCCGACGTCGTCCTCGGCCTCGATCATTATCTGTTCGAGGAAGCGCTCGAGATCCTGAAGGAGGACCGCGGCGTCAGCCTCGACACCGAGTTGACCGCCGACGACCTCAAGGGTCTCGTCGCCGACTATCTCGCCAAGGTCGAGAGCGAGCTCGGCCGCCCGTTCCCCCAGGACGTCGATGCGCAGCTGTGGGGCGCGATCGGCGCGGTGTTCGGCAGCTGGAAGTCGGAACGCGCCCGCGTCTACCGCCGCATCAACGACATCCCCGAGGCGTGGGGCACCGCCGTCACCGTCCAGGCGATGGTCTTCGGCAACATGGGGGCGACGTCGGCCACGGGAGTCGCCTTCACCCGCGATCCTGCGACCGGCGCGCGCGCGCACTACGGCGAGTTCCTGATCAACGCGCAGGGCGAGGACGTCGTCGCCGGCATCCGTACGCCGCAGTATCTCACGCGCGCCGCCCGCGAGACGGCGGGGGCCAAGGCCGAGTTGATGGAGGAGGCGATGCCGGCGGTGTTCGCCGAGCTGGCGCAAGTCTTCGACCTGCTCGAAGGCCATTATCGCGACATGCAGGACATCGAGTTCACGGTCCAGCAGGGCAAGTTGTGGATGCTCCAGACGCGGAGCGGCAAGCGCACCGCCAAGGCGGCGCTGAAGACCGCCGTCGACATGGCCGACGAGGGGTTGATCACGTCGGAGGAGGCGATCCTGCGCGTCGACGCGGCCGCGCTCGACCAGCTGCTCCATCCGACGCTCGATCCGAACGCGCCGCGCAACGTGCTGACGCGCGGCCTGCCCGCCTCGCCGGGCGCGGCGAGCGGAGTCGCGGTGTTCGATTCCGAGACCGCCGAACGCCGCGCGGGCCTTGGCGAAGACGTCATTCTCGTCCGCACCGAGACGAGTCCCGAGGACATCCACGGCATGGTCGCGGCCCGGGGCATCCTCACCGCGCGTGGAGGCATGACCAGCCACGCCGCCGTCGTCGCCCGCGGCATGGGGCGGCCGTGCGTGTCGGGGGCGGGAGCGCTGTCGGTCGACCTCGCGACGCGGACCGCGCGAGTCGCCGGCTACCACATCGCCGAGGGCGACATGCTGACGCTCGACGGGTCGACCGGCGAGGTCATGGCCGGGAAGGTACCGACGGTCGAGCCCGAGCTCCACGGCGACTTCGGGCGGCTGATGGAATGGGCCGACGCCCACCGCCGGATGAAGGTGCGGACCAACGCCGAGACGCCGCTCGACTGCAAGGTCGCGCGCCAGTTCGGGGCCGAGGGAATCGGCCTCTGCCGGACCGAACACATGTTCTTCGAGGCGTCGCGGATTACCGCTGTCCGCCAGATGATCCTTGCCGAGGACGAGGCGGGCCGCCGCGCCGCGCTCGCCGTGCTGCTCCCAGAACAGCGCGCCGACTTCGCGGCGATCTTCGACATCATGGCCGGGCTGCCGGTGACGATCCGCCTGCTCGACCCGCCGCTCCACGAGTTCCTGCCGCACGCCGAGACCGAGTTCGCCGACGTCGCCGCCGCGGTCGGGCTGTCGGTCGACGCGCTCAAGCGGCGGGTGGCGGAGCTCCACGAGTTCAATCCGATGCTCGGCCACCGCGGCTGCCGGCTGGGGATCACCTACCCCGAGATCTACGCGATGCAGGCCCGCGCGATCTTCGAGGCGGCGGTCGACGTCGCCGTCGCCAGCGGCGCGGCGGTCGTGCCCGAGATCATGGTGCCGCTTGTCGCGACACCGCGCGAGCTCGAGATCACCCGCGCCGCGATCGACGCCGAGGCGAAGGCGGTGTTCGCCGAGAAGGGCCACACCCTCGACTATCTCGTCGGCACGATGATCGAGCTGCCGCGTGCCGCCTTGCGCGCGAAGGAGATCGCCGCCCACGCGGACTTTTTCTCGTTCGGGACCAACGACCTGACGCAGACCGCGCTCGGCATCAGCCGCGACGACGCGGCAAAGTTCCTCGGGGTCTACGTCGAGCAGGGCATCTACCCGCGCGACCCCTTCGTCAGCATCGACATCGAGGGCGTCGGCGAGCTGATCACACTCGCCGCCGAACGCGGTCGGTCGGCCAAGCCATTGTTAAAGCTCGGTATTTGCGGCGAGCATGGCGGCGACCCGGCGAGCATCGCGTTCTGCGAGCAGCTCGGCCTCGACTATGTCAGCTGCTCGCCGTACCGCGTTCCCATCGCCCGGCTGGCGGCGGCGCAGGCGGCGCTGAAGGCCCGCGCCGGCTGAACCGGGTGCCGGTCAGACCAGCACCGGCCCCCCGAGCTTGCCGAACTTCGCCTCGTATTCGGTCATTCGTCCTTCGTCGATCAGCGCCGCCTGCTCGACAAGCCGGTCACGGGCGATGCGGCCGTTGAACGGCCCGAGCCGGGTGTCCGCGTCGAGCGCCTCGTCGGCATTGAGCCGGGCGAGCCGGTCGATCGATCCTAGGCCGAGCGTCTCGAGGGCGGCGGCGAACTTGTCGCCGACCCCCTTCAGCCGGCGGATGTCGGGGGCGGCGCTGTCCGCGACGACGACCGGGCCCATGCCGGCGACCGCCGCCGTGCCCGCGTCGCGCACCTCGACCGGGTGTGTTGCGAGCGGCTGGGGGGCAATGCCGGGCAGTGGCTCCTGGACCGGCCGCTTGGCGCGCGCGAGTTCGCGCTTGAGCCGGTCGACCTCGTCGGCGAGCGGGCGCATCGCCGCCTGGCTGGCGGCAAGCTCGCGCTGCGCCGCCTCGGCCTGCGTCCGCGCCGCGGCGGCGGACGCGGCGTTGGCGACCGAGTTCGGCGACGCGCTTGTGGCGCCGCGCCGCCCGCCCCCACGTCAGCCGTCCGAGCAGCAGGCCGAGGACCAGCCCGATGACGGCGGCGAGGATCACGTCGGGGGTCAGGGCGAAGGTCATCGGCGGCTCCTGCGGCATGGCGGCACCTGCGGCTCAACGCGGCACGCGGCGGGTGGTTCGCTCGCCACTCTACTGCTAATCGGCGAGGATGACAGCCGCGCCATCCCGCCGCCTGACGCTCGCCGCCGTGCTCATCGTCCTGTTGCTGTCGGCGCTCGACCAGACGATCGTCTCGACGGCGATGCCGCGGATCATCGCCGAGCTGAAGGGGCTCGAACGGATCGCGTGGCTCGGTACGGCGTACCTGCTCGCCTCGACGGTGGTAGTGCCGATCTACGGCAAGCTCGGCGACCTGTACGGGCGGCGGCCGATCCTCGTCTTCGGCGTCGTCGTCTTCCTTGCTGGCTCGGTGCTGTGCGGGCTGGCAGGCGAGTTCGGCGCGCTGCCGCTGTTCGGCGACGGGATGAACCAGCTGATCGTCTGCCGCGCGCTGCAGGGGATCGGCGCCGGGGCGCTGACCACCGGGGCCTTCGCCGCCGTCGCCGACATCGTCCCGCCGGCCGAGCGTGGCCGCTATGTCGGGCTGTTCGGCGCGATGTTCGGCTTCGCCAGCATCGCCGGGCCGGTCATCGGCGGCGCGCTGACCGAGCACGCGACGACCATGCTCGCCGGCCACGTCATCAGCGGCTGGCGCTTCGTCTTCTACGTCAACCTGCCACTCGGTGCGGTCGCGCTGTGGATCCTGACGACGCGGCTGCCGAACACCGGCGCACAAGGATCCGGCGAGCGGCGGATCGATTGGAGCGGGGCGGCGCTAATCCTCGCTGCCTTCGTGCCCCTGCTCCTCGCGCTGTCGTGGGGCGGGCACCAGTTCGCCTGGGGGTCGCCCGTCATCGTCGCGATGATCGGCGGCGCGGTCGCCGCGCTCGTGCTGCTCGTCGTCACTTCGCGCGGCAGGCCGCACGCTGTCGTCCCGCTCGACCTGTTCGCTGAGCCGGTGTTCGCCCGCGGCAACCTCGCGCTGTTCGTCGTCAACATCGCCTTCACCGGGCTGGTCATGTTCCTGCCGCTGTATCTCCAGGTCGCGCGGCGGGTCAGCGCGACCGACAGCGGCTTCGCGCTGCTGCCGCTGATGGGCGGCATCCTCGTCGCGAGCATGGTGTCGGGCCAGGTGACGAGCCGTACCAAGCAGTACAAGCCGGTGCTGATCGCCGGCGCGGTTGTCAGCCTCATTGCCGTCGCGCTGATGCTGCAGATCGGCCCCGAGACGTCGCGCGCCGGGCTGCTGTGGCGGCTGGCGCTGCTCGGCTTTGGTCTCGGGCCGGCACAGGGCATGTTCACGCTCGCGATCCAGAGCGCGGTCGCCCCGGCGCGGATCGGCGTCGCGACGGCAAGCGCGCAGTTCTTCCGCCAGATCGGCTCGACCTTCGGCGTGGCGCTGTTCGGCGCGGTCCTGACCAACGCACTCGCCGCCGAGCTGCCGCGCCGGGCTCCGCTCGTCGCCGGCGTCGACATCAGTCATGCGCAGACGCTGGCGATGGAGCCGGCGGCGCTGACGGCGGCACTTGCTGCGCGCGGCATCGCCGATCCGGCGCGGGTGGCAGCGACGAGCAGCGGCCTGCGGGCGAGCTTCTCAAGCGCCATCCTCGGCCTGTTCCCGATCAGCGCCGTGCTGTTCGTCGTGTCGTTCGTCGTCACCCTGTTCGTGCCCGGTCGCCGCCTCCGCGGTCGCGACGACGCGCCCCGCCCCGCGGGGGCTGCTCCGGGCGCACCCGTCGAGGCGGCCGGCGCTCCGGCCGAATGACGTACGACATCGCGATCGTCGGCGCGGGCATTGCCGGGGCGAGCCTCGCGTGGTCGCTCGCCGCGCACGGCGCCGGCCCGGTCGTCCTGCTTGAGGCCGAGGACGCGCCCGGCTATCACACCACCGGACGGTCGGCGGCGTTCTGGGAGCCGACCTACGGCGGCGCCGGCGTCGTCCCGTTGTCGGCGGCGAGCCGGGCCTTCTTCGACGCGCCGCCCCCCGGGTTCGCCGCCGCGCCGCTGCTGACGCCGCGCGGTGCGCTCCATGTCGCAGCCCCCGGCGACGCGGGAGTCCTCATCGCGCTCGCGGCCGACTTCGCGCGGTTCGGCGTCGTCACCGAGCCGCTCGACGCGGCGGCCATGGCGGCGCGCTTCCCGATCGTCGGCGGCGGCTGGGAAGCGGCCGGGCTGCTCGAGCCCGACTGCCACGATATCGATGTCGCCGCACTCCACGCCGGTTTCCTCGTCGGAGCCCGGCGCAGTGGAGCGGTGCTGATGACCGCAGCGCGAGTGACGGCGATCGAGCGCCGCCCGTCGGGAGGCGCCGCCCGGTGGCGTGTCGCTACCACCTCCGGCGAGGTTGCCGCCCGCATTCTCGTCGACGCCGCGGGCGCGTGGGGCGACGCCATCGCCGAACTCGCCGGCGTCGGTCCACTCGGTCTGACGCCGCTGCGGCGGACGATGGTCGTGCTGAGCGTCGATCCGCCGCCCCCGGCCGATCTGCCGGTGGTGTTCGACGCCGCCGGCAGCTTTTACTTCAAGCCCGATGGTGGCCGGCTGTGGCTGTCGCCGCACGACGAGATCGCCGACGTGGCGCGTGACGCCGCGCCCGAGGAGCTCGACGTCGCCGTCGCGATCGACCGCTTCGAACGCGCGACGACGGCGAGCGTACGGCGGGTCGAGCGCAGCTGGGCGGGCTTGCGCACCTTCAGCCCCGACCGCGCGCCCGTCTACGGCTTCGACCCCGCAGTGCCCGGCTTCTTCTGGTGCGTCGGGCAGGGCGGCTTCGGCATCCAGACCGCACCTGCGGCGGGTGATCTGGCCGCGCGCCTGCTGCTCGGGAAGCCGCCGGGCCCGGTCGACCCAGCCGCCTATGCGCCAGCGCGGTTCGCCTCGACGCCGGCAAGCCACAGCGCGACGTTGAGCGCATAGCGGCGCGCCGCGGCGAGCCCGGCCTGGTCGTCGCGGATGGCGTTTCCTGGCGGTTCATCGACAAAGCTCGGTGCGCCGACGGCCGGATCCCAGTTGTAGTCGGCGAAATGGTGGAACGTGCTCTGCGCGATCGCCCGGCCACCGTCGGGCCCACCCTCGAACGCGACCGCGAGGTTGAACGGCCGCTCGGTAATCTTGCTGACGCCGGTCGCGATCACACGCGCCGCCGGCTCGTCGGGCGGTGCGCCGACGGCGCCTTCGTGCGGATGGGCGGGAAGGACGTCGACGCCGGCAAGCACCGGGTGGCGCTCACCGACGATCGTCACCGGCTGGAGATCGCCGTTCGCCCCCGAATGGTAGTTGGGCCACAGGATGTGCGCCGTCGCGGTATCGTCGATCCGCCGCCGGTCCTCGTCGGGGTCGAGGTTCTTCGAATGGAAGAAGTGGGCCTTGCCGACGCCGCCGAGGTCGCAGACCGACGAGCCGAGGTCCATGTGGTCGCGCGTGACGAGCAGTCCGCGGCCGCCGCGCCGAAAACGGCTGACGGCTGCGCAATCGTCCTTGGTCAGCCCGTCGCCAGTGTCGACCGCGAACAGCCATGCCTCGTCGAAGTCCGAGCGGTCGAGCGTCGACAGAACAGGGTCCGGGCCAGGAAGTGGGCCGCGGTCACGCGCGGTGACGTCGAACAGCGGCGCCCCCGCGCCGTCGTGCGCGCCGCGAAGCAGGTCCGTCAGCATGGCGAAGCGCGCGATGCCCCAGTCGTCGCCGCCCGACGGCGTCGGGATCGTCGTTTGGAGCAGGACCTTGATCGGCATCGTACTCTCCGTCGCTGGCATTATCATGGCGACCAGACGCCGCCTGAAGCAAAACCGGGCGCTAGGCAGCGCGCCGCAGCGCGGCGATCGCCTCGTTGGCGAGCGCGTCGGCGCGCTCGTTGTCAGGGTCCCCCGAATGGCCCTTGACCCAGCGCCATTCGATCCGGTGCGGTGCGGCGGCGGCGGTCAGCGCCTGCCACAGCTCCACGTTCTTGACCGGTGCGCCGTCGGCGGTGCGCCAGCCGCGCTTGGCCCAGCCGTGGACCCATTTGGTGATACCGTCACGGACGTAGTTGCTGTCGGTCGACAGGATCACATCGCACGGGCGGGTCAGTGCGGCGAGCGCGCGGATCGCGGCGGTCAGCTCCATCCGGTTGTTCGTCGTGTGCGCCTCCGAGCCCATCAGCGTCTTCTCACTGCCGCCCATCCGCAGGATCGCCCCCCAGCCGCCGGGACCGGGGTTCCCCTTGCACGCGCCGTCGGTCGCGATGACGACCTGTGGCCGGTCGGTCATGTTGCCGGTCATTGGCCGAGCACCTCGGCGGGCGTCGCGGCGCGATACCAGGCGAGCCGGCGGGCGAAATCCATCGGATCCTTCTTGGTGACAAGTGCATCGGCCGGTGTCGTGATCCAGTCGTAGGCGCGCGACAGGATGAAGCGCAGCGCCGCGCCGCGACATAGGAGCGGCAGCGCGGCGACTTCGGCGGGGGTCAGCGGATGGGTGCTGCGATACCCGGCGACGAGCGCCGCGGCAGTCTCGGGCATGAACTGCCGCCCGTCGCCCGAGAAGCACCACGCGCCGTGCATCACCGCAAGGTCGTAGGCGCGCAGGTCGGTGCAGGCGAAGTAGAAGTCGATCAGCCCGGTCACTTTCCCGTCGCGGAACAAGACGTTGTCGGGGAACAGGTCGGCGTGGATCGTCGTGCGCTCGAGCGTGGCCGGCCAGCGCGCGGCGAGCGCCCCGAGCTCGTCGTCGACCACCGCCGACAGGCCGGGCGCGACCGCCCCGCAGCGGTCGCCGATCCGCGTCGCGAGCGAGCGCCACCCTGCCGGGCCGTGCTCGTTCGCGCGGACGGGCGCGAAGTCGGTCACCGCCGCGTGCATCGCGCCGAGCGCGGCGGCAGCGGCAAAGGCGTCGGCCGGTGTCGGCGTCCCCACCGACACGCCGGGGACGAACTCGATGAGGCACGCGGGGCGGCCGCACAGCATCTGCAGCGCCCGGCCGCCGCGGTCGGCGACCGGGCGCGGGACCGGCAGCCCCTTGTCGGCGAGGTGCGTCGTCAACGCGAGGAAGTACGGCAGGTCGTCGGCATCGACCCGCTCCTCGTACAGCGTCAGGAACAGCCGCGTGCCACGGTCGGTGTCGAGCATGAAGTTCGAGTTCTGGATACCTTCGGCGATGCCCTTGAACGTCACCGCCTGGCCGAGGTCGTAGCGCGTCAGGAAGCCGGCGAGCGCCTCGGCGCTGACCGGCGTGAACACCGCCATCAGGTGTCCGCCGGGTCGGGCGCCGCTTCAGGCATCGAGCCCGCGCGGCAGCTTGAAGACGACGTCTTCGACCGCGCTCGTCACCTCGTCGCAGCGGACGTCGAAGCGTGTCGCCAGCAGCGCCATGAGGTCCTGGACGAGCACCTCGGGCGCCGACGCACCGGCCGTCACGCCGACCGTGGCGACGCCGTCGAACCACCGCCAGTCGAGGTCGCCCGCCGACTGGATCAGGTAAGCCCGCGTGCCCGACCGCTCGGCGACCTCGCGCAACCGCTGCGAGTTGGACGAATTGACCGCGCCGATGACGAGAACGAGGTCGCACTGCGGCGCGATGCGCTTGACCGCCGCCTGCCGGTTCGACGTCGCGTAACAGATGTCCTCGCCCTTAGGCCCGACGATTGCCGGAAAGCGGTCCTGCAAGCAGGCGACGATCGCCGCCGTGTCGTCGACCGACAGCGTCGTCTGGGTCAGGAAGCCGACGTTGCCGGGATCGGCGACGACTACCGTACGGGCATCGTCGAGCGTCTCGACGAGCGTCATCGTGCCCGGCGCGACCTGCCCGAACGTGCCGACGACCTCGGGGTGGCCGGAGTGGCCGATGAACAGGATGTGCCGGCCCTGCGCGACGAGCCGCTCGGCCTGGCGATGGACCTTGGATACCAACGGGCACGTCGCGTCGAGGTAGTTGAGGCCACGCGCCGCGGCGGCGACGGGTACGGCCTTGGGAACGCCGTGGGCGCTGAACACGACTGGCACACCGTCGGGGACCTCGTCGAGCTCCTCCACGAAGATCGCGCCCTTGACCTTGAGCGCGTCGACGACATGGGCATTGTGGACGATCTCGTGGCGGACGTAGACCGGCGCGCCGAAACGCTCGATCGCGCGTTCGACGATCGTCACCGCGCGGTCGACTCCGGCGCAGAAGCCGCGCGGGGCCGCGACGACGACGCGGAGCGTCGGCAGGGCGTGCAGCGTGTCGGACGCGAACGGCATCGGCTGTCCTTACGCCAAGCGCCCGGGCCGCACCATAACTTGTGCGGCGGGCGGTCCCTTCTTATGGTACGGCCAATCGTCGCGAAGGGTTGTCGCTTGGGTCATCGCCACTGGGTTGCCGCCGTCGCCCTCGTCGTTCTCGGCGGCGCGCTCGGCGCGTGCGAGCACAATGTCCTGCGCGTTCAGCGGTCGACCTGCCCGGCGGTGGCGGTGCCGAACTATACCGGGGATACGACATTGTTCCGCGGCGACGGAACCGCGGCCACCGACATCGATGTCGTCGCCACGCTGACGGATCTGCGCGGAACGTGCGTCGAGGGCGGCGAGCGGCTGGCGACCAACATCACCTTCGACGTTCTGGCCCGGCGGACGACGACGGCGGGCGCGCGCACGGTCACGCTGCCGATCTTCGCCAGCGTCGTCCAGGGCGGTAACCTGCTGGTTTCCAAGCAACTCGGCCAGGTCAGCGTCAGCTTTGCCGACGGCCAGGCGCGGGCGCAGGCGAGTGGGCGGGCGCATGCCGAGGTCGATCGGGCGGCGACGCAGCTGGCGCCGGCGATCGCCAAGAAGGTCAACCGCGTCCGCAAGCCCGGCGACCTCGACGCCGCGACCGACCCGATGGCCGACCCCGAGGTCAAGGCCGCGGTCCGCGCGGCGACGTTCGAGGTGCTCGTCGGCTTCCAGCTGAGCGACGACGCGCTGGCGTACAACGCCACCAAATAGGGCGGCGATTAGCGGTTGTGCGCCGCGCGCGGTTGCGGCACAGCTAGGGCGGTCGCCGGGCTTCGGCCCGGTGCCGGCGCGGGAGAGTGCGGGCATGCCCGCCGCCGAAGGAGCAAGCCGTCCCCGGCAATCTCTCAGGCACCAGGGACCGCGCGGGCACAATCGCGACAGTCTGGAAAGCGATGGCGTTTCAATGCGCTATCCACCGAAGGGGTAAGCCGGTCCGCCGGTCAAAGCTCTCAGGTCAAAGCGACAGACGGGGGCACGGCCGGTGGCGACGCCGGCTGGACTCTGTCGCTTGAGGCCTGTTTTGACCGACCGCCTGCTGCCCCTCGATGGCCTCCACCGCCGCCTCGGCGCGCGGATGGTGAGCTTCGCCGGCTATGCGATGCCGATCCAGTACGACGGCATCATCGCCGAGCACCAGTGGACGCGGAGCCGCGCCGGGCTGTTCGATGTCAGTCACATGGGTCAGATCACGCTGCCGCTCGACGCCGTCGCGGGACTGGAGAAGCTGCTTCCCGGCGACATCGTCGGTCTTGCCGAGGGGCGGCTGCGCTACTCGCTGCTGCTCAACGACAGCGGCGGCATCCGCGACGACCTGATGGTCACCCGGCGTGCCGACGACCTCTACCTCGTCGTCAATGGCGCGACCAAAGAAACCGATCTGGCACACCTCGCCGTGACGCTTCCTGCGTCCCACCATGACAATCTCGCGCTCCTCGCGTTGCAGGGGCCAAGCGCGGTGTCGGTGCTTGAAAAGCAGCTCGCCGGCGTGTCCGCGCTGACCTTCATGCAGGCCGGTTCCTTCGCCTGGAACGGCACCGACCTGTGGATCAGCCGTTCAGGCTACACTGGCGAGGACGGCTTCGAACTATCTCTCCCCGCTGACACCGCCGAAGCGTTCGCCGCGGCGCTGCTCGCCGACCCCGACGTCAAGCCGGTCGGGCTCGGCGCGCGCGACTCGCTGCGGCTCGAGGCCGGGCTGCCGCTGTACGGCCACGACCTGACCCCCGACACGACGCCGGTCGAGGCGGGGCTCGCCTTCGCCATTTCGAAGCGGCGGCGCGCCGAGGCTGGTTTCCCCGGCGCCGCGATCGTGCTGGCGCAGCTCGCCGACGGGCCGGCGCGGCGGCGCGTCGGGTTGGCGATCGAGGGGCGGCAGCCGGTGCGCGAGGGCGCGGCGGTGATCGTCGACGACGCCGTCGCCGGCCACGTCACCAGCGGCGGCTTCGGCCCGGCGCTCGGCACCCCGATCGCGATGGCGTACGTCCCCGCCGCAAGCGCGGCCGCCGGCACCCGGGTCGAGGTCGAGGTCCGCGGCAAGCGGATCGCCGCGACCGTCGTGCCGATGCCCTTCTTCCCCAAGTCCTATGTCCGAGGAGCCGGCGCATGACGCTTTATTTCACCCAGGACCACGAGTGGGTGTCGGTCGACGGCGCGTTCGGCACCGTCGGCGTCACCGACTATGCCCAGCAGCAGCTCGGCGACGTCGTCTTCGTCGAGCTGCCGCAGGCCGGCACCGAGCTGACCAAGGGTTCGGCTGCGGCGGTCGTCGAATCGGTCAAGGCGGCATCGGACGTCTACTCGCCGGTATCGGGCAGCGTGACCGAGGCCAATGCCGCGCTCGTCGAGGAGCCGGCGCTGGTCAACACCGATCCCGAGGGGCGCGGCTGGTTCTACCGTCTGACGTTGGCGACGACCGACGAGCTGTCGGGGCTGATGGACGAGGCCGCGTACAAGACCTTCGTCGCCGGGCTCTGACGATGGCGTGGGACCCGCACGCCTATGCCGCCCACGCCGCGTTCGTGCCGGCGCTCGGCAATGCCGCGTTCGACCTGCTCGGCGCTGCGGCGGGCGAGCGCATCCTCGACCTCGGCTGCGGCGACGGCGTGCTGACCGAGCGGATCGTCGCCGCAGGCGCGACGGTGGTCGGCATCGACGCCGATCCGGGCATGGTCGCGGCGGCGGCGGCGAAGGGGCTCGACGCGCGCGTCGGCGACGGGCGGCGGCTCGGCTTCGACAACGAATTCGACGCCGTCTTCTCGAACGCCGCGCTGCATTGGATGGGCGAGCCGGCCCCGGTCGTCGCCGGCGTGTTCCGCGCGCTCAAGCCCGGTGGGCGCTTCGTCGGCGAGTTCGGCGGCCACGGCAACATCGCCGCGATCCGCGTCGCGGTCCGCGCCGTCCTCACCCGGCGCGGCTACCGCGTGCCCATGGTCGAGGAGAACTACTACCCGAACGCCGCCGAGTACCGCGCCGCGCTCGAGGCCGGCGGCCTGCGCGTCGAGGGGTGCTGGCTCGTCCCGCGCCCGACGCCGGTGACGAGCGGGATGGCGGCGTGGCTGGAAACCTTCCGCGGCGGCTTCATCGACGCCGCCGGCGTGCCCGCCGACCAGCGCGGCGCGGTGATCGCCGACACCGAGGCGATGCTGCGCCCAGTTCTCGCCGACGCCGCCGGCCGCTGGACCGCCGATTACGTCCGCCTGCGCTTCGCGGCGTGCAAACCGGAGTAGACATGCGTTACTTGCCCCTGACCGACGCTGACCGGCGTGACATGCTGCGGACGATCGGCGCGCCCGACGTCGACGCGCTATTCGCCGACGTGCCCGCCGCCGCGCGGCTCGCCGGCCCGATCGCCGGCCTGTCGCACCACATGCCCGAGATGCTGGTCGAGCGGCATCTGGGCGCGCTCGCGGCGAAGAACATGACGGCGGGCGGCGGACCGTTCTTCATCGGCGCTGGGGCGTACAAGCACCACGTTCCGGCGACGGTCGATCACATCATCCAGCGCGGCGAGTTCCTGACGAGCTACACGCCGTACCAGCCCGAGATCGCGCAGGGCACGCTTCAGGTGCTGTTCGAGTTCCAGACGCAGGTCGCGCGGCTGACCGGCATGGAGGTCGCCAACGCCAGCATGTACGACGGCTCGACGGCGATGACCGAGGCGGTGTTCATGGCCCGGCGGGTGACCCGCCGGGCGAAGGCGCTGGTGTCGAGCGGCGTCCACCCGCATTACGTCAACGTGCTGAAGACGCTGACCCGCTTCACCGACGACGAGGTCGTCGCCCGCACCCCCGACTTCACCCCCGACGACGATCTTGCGGCGCTCGCGGCGGCGGTCGATGCGAGCACGAGCTGCGTCGTCGTCCAGAACCCCAACGTCTTCGGCCACGTCGCCGACCTGTCGCCGCTGGCGAGCGCGTGCCATGCGGCCGGCGCGCTGCTGGTCGTCGTCGTGACCGAGGTCGTGTCGCTCGGCCTCGTCCGGAGCCCCGGCGAGATGGGGGCCGACATCGTTGTCGGCGAGGGGCAGTCGATCGGCAACGGCCTAAACTTCGGCGGGCCGTACCTCGGCCTGTTCGCGTGCCGTGAAAAGCACGTCCGCCAGATGCCCGGGCGGCTGTGCGGCGAGACGGTCGACGCCGACGGCCGGCGCGGCTTCGTCCTGACGCTGTCCACTCGCGAGCAGCACATCCGCCGCGAGAAGGCGACGTCGAACATCTGCACCAACTCGGGCCTGTGCGCGCTGGCGTTCGCCGTCCACCTGAGCCTGCTCGGCGAGGCGGGCCTCAGGAAGCTCGCCGCGCTCAACCACGCGCGCGCGGTCCAGCTCGCCGACCGGCTCGGGCGCATCGACGGCATCGAGGTGGTGACGCGCGCCTTCTTCAACGAGTTCACGCTGCGCCTGCCGGTCGAGGCGCGCCCGGTCGTCCGCAAGCTCGCCGACAAGGGCGTGCTCGGCGGCGTGTCGCTCGGGCGGCTGTACCCGGGGGTGAGCGCGCTCGACCACGGGCTGGTCGTCGCGGTGACCGAGACGGCGACCGACGCCGACATGGACGCGTTCGAGGACGCGCTCGACGAGGTACTGGCATGACCACCTTCACCGGCAACCGCGGCCTGATGCTCGAGGAGCCGCTGCTGTTCGAGAAAGGCGCGCCCGACCGCTGCGGCGTCGACCTGCCCGACGTGCCCGCGGTCGCGTCGCGTCTCGGCGGACTCGACCGCCACCGCCCGATCGGCCTGCCGGGGATGAGCGAGCCCGACACGGTGCGCCACTTCACCCGCCTGTCGCGCCAGAATTATGCGATCGACATGGGCATCTTCCCGCTCGGGTCGTGCACGATGAAGCACAACCCGCGATTGAACGAGAAGATGGCGCGGCTGCCCGGCTTCGCCGACATCCACCCGCTCCAGCCCGAGGCGACGGTGCAGGGCGCGCTCGCGCTGATCGACGAGCTGGCGACGTGGCTGATGCGGCTGACCAACATGCCCACGGTCGCGATGAGCCCCAAGGCCGGGGCGCACGGCGAGCTGTGCGGGATGCTGGCGATCCGCGCCGCGCACGACGCCCGCGGCGACTCACGCAAGGTCGTGCTGGTGCCCGAGAGCGCCCACGGGACGAACCCGGCGACGGCGGCGTTCTGCGGCTATGCGGTCGAGAACATCCCGGCCGACGCGCGCGGGCGGGTCGACCTTGCCGCGCTGAAGGCGCGGCTCGGGCCCGATGTCGCGGCGGTGATGATCACCAACCCCAACACCTGCGGGCTGTTCGAGCCCGACATGATCGCCATCGGCGAGGCGGTCCACGCGGCCGGCGCGTTCGTCTATTGCGACGGGGCCAACTTCAACGCCATCGTCGGGCGGGTGCGGCCGGGCGACCTCGGCATCGACGCGATGCACATCAACCTCCACAAGACCTTCTCGACCCCGCACGGCGGCGGCGGGCCGGGGTCGGGGCCGGTCGTCTTCTCCGCCGCCCTCGCGCCGTTCGCGCCGCTGCCCTTCGTCCGCAAGGCCGGCGAGCGGTTCGAGCTGGTCGAGGAAGCGCAGGCGCTCGCCAGCAGCGACCACGACCTCAGCTTCGGGCGGATGGTCGCCTTCCACGGGCAGATGGGGATGTTCGTCCGTGCGCTCAGCTACATCCTCAGCCACGGCGCCGACGGGCTGCGCCAGGTCGCCGAGGACGCGGTCTTGAACGCCAACTATGTCCTGCGCAGCCTCGAGGACGTGCTCACCGCGCCGTTCGCCGCCAGCGGCCCGTGCCTGCACGAGGCGCTGTTCAGCGACGACTTCCTCGCCGGCACCGGGCTGACCACGCTCGACTTCGCCAAGGCGCTGATCGACGAGGGCTTCCACCCGATGACGATGTACTTCCCGCTCGTCGTCCACGGCGCGATGCTCGTCGAGCCGACCGAGACCGAGAGCAAGGCGAGCCTCGACCAGCTGATCGGCGCGATGCGGTCGGTCGCGGAGCGGATGCAGGCCGACCCGGCCGCCTTCCGCGCCAGCCCCCACCTCGCCCCCCGCCGCCGCCTCGACGAGACCGCGGCGGCGCGGCGGCCGGTGCTGACGTGGCGCGAGGCGGAGGGGTTGCAGGCGGCGGAGTAGCGCCGCTCTACTCGACGTAGACGCCGGCGACCCGCCAGCCGCCGTCCTCGAAGACGAGCGAGACCTTTTCGATCGCGTCGGCCTTCTTGGCGAAGGTCGTGCGGAACTTGACCAGCTCGCCGCCGTGCGGCGAGGTCGGCACGTCCTCCTCACTGAGAAAGGTCCGCGACACGGTCGGGCCGAACTGCGCGCGGACCTGTTCGGACGCGCCCGCCCAGACCTTGAGCGTGTTCGTCGCGCGGAACTTGGCGGCGGTCAGGCGGTAGCTGTCGTCCCACCGCGACTGGTCGATCAGCATCAGGAAGGCGCGCGCGGCGTCGACCACGGGCCGCTGGGCTTCGGTCACGACGGGCGGCGGCGGTGCGGCGGGCGGGTCGAGCGCGAAGGCGGCGAGCGCGAGGGCGAGGATCATGACAGCAGCTCCGATCAGGGTTCGCGGCCGCCGCCACGGCGACCCGGCGCCGGACGCCGGCGCGCCACCGTCATCGCCGGTCGCAGCCGGCAGGGCTGCCCCGAATCGCGTGTCCCCGGCGTTTTCGGGGGTGCCGCCCTCGGCCTCGAACAGCAGGCGCGCGGCCTCGCGGCTGCTCGCCACCGCCAGCTTGCGCCGGGTATCGCGCAGGCGCTCGTTGATCGTGTGGACCGACAGGCCGAGCTCGCGCGCGACCGACTTGGCGTCGTGGCCGCGGACGATCAGGCGCAGCGTCGCCTTCTCCTTTTCGGTCAGCGCCTCGAGGCCGTGCGTCGCGCGGTTCATCGTCGCCGGGCGTACCGGGCGGGCCGCCGCGGAGCCACCCCGATTTCCTTGGGGGTCGGCGCGCTCGCCCGCAGCCCGGCCTCGTAATCAAGGCGGTACCGCCGCTTCTGCCGCTCGCCGCGCGCGTAATAGCGCTCGTAGTCGGACGGCAGGTCGACCGTCTCCACATAGGTCGCGCCGAGCCACGCCATGACCGCCATCGAGGCGGCGTTGTCGGGGTTGCACCCGAGCCAGACGGGGGCGACGCCGTGGCGCGCGGCGAGCGGCAGGAGCAGCCGGACCGCGCGCCCCGCCAGCCGCCGCCCGCGATAGGCCGCATCGACGCCGAAGCCGATGTGGCCGGCATAGCGGACGAGCCGCTCGTCGTCGCCGATCCGCAGGCTGATCGTCCCCGCCCGCGCGCCGCCCGCGAGCAGCGCGAAGCGATACGCCGCTACGCCCCACGGCGAGTTCGACGCGTCATAGACGACGTCGAGCCGGAGCGTGAGGTCGCCGTCGCGCGCCGCGAGGACCGTCTCGGCCGCTGCCGCGCTCACCGGGATCGCCGCCGCCCCGCCGCCGGCCGCTAACTTCGCATTCTTCATGGTGCCCACGCTCTTGCCGCGAGGCGCGAAACGTCGCCGCCGCCCGCCGCGCCGGTCGAGCAGGCCGAGCAGCAGGCGGGTATCGTGGACGACGCGCTCGCCGACCGGCCGGCCGCGATAGAACACGGTCTGCCGCTCGCCGTGGAGCGCGCGCGCCAGCGCCGTCTGGTCGAGCGCCTCGGCCCCCGCGTCGACCGCCGCATCCCACGCGCGCGCGAAGTCGGCGGCATCGGCCCGCGCGCGCAGCAGATAGGCACTGCGCGCGCTCAGCCCGACGGCGGCGGCGGCGGCGCGGACCGGATGGCCGTCGGCCAGCGCGGCGACGAACGCCGCCTGCCGCGCCGGCGTCCACCCGGCGATGCGGCGGCGGGTCGGGCAGGGTCGAAGGCGGGTTCGGGGGGGCGGGGTCATCGCCGAGTCTATGGCAAAGGCGCGGCGTGTAGGACAGGCGTTTGTCGTGGATTGCCGCCGGGCTGCTGCGGAGCGCCGCGCGGTCCCTGGCGGACGCTCGCTATCTGCGTCAGGGGGCGCCCGCGTTCGGTACCATCGGCTGACAGTTCAGGCGCAGGCGACGCGAACCGCCTGCTCACGGCTTGCTGCGCAGGCCGAAGCCGACCACGCCGAAACCGGCCAGCATCACAGCCCAGGTGGTGGGTTCGGGAACCGACGCCGGGCTAACGGCACCGCGCCCACTTGGGCGAAGGCACCGCCACTGCCGGCCGCGCAGGATGCGGCGATCGCCAAGCCTTTGATGCCGATGACGACAGCTCTGTTCATGACAGCCTCCGGGTAAGCCATCCTATGGTCACGCACTAGGTTAGCCGCTCTCGCCGGGGCTGACGCCGCCGCTTCGCCCCCTGCTATACCCGAGCGCCGTGACCCGTACCGCTCCGCCGCCTTCGCCTCGCCGCCATCGTCGTCGGTGTCCTCGTCGTCCTCGGCGTCGCCGGCGGGTTCGCGTTGTACGCCTTCGCGGTGCAGGGGCTGCCCGATGCGGCGAAGCTCGCCGACTATGCCGCGCCGCTGCCGTCGACGGTGCGCGACAATTCGGGCGCGGTACTGACGAGCTACAGTCGCGAGCGCCGGCTGTACCTGAGCTACGACGAGCTGCCGCCGCGGCTGGTGCAGGCGTATCTGTCGGCCGAGGACAAGGACTTCTTCCGCCACGGCGGGATCGACTTCGCCGGCATCATGCGCGCCGCGTGGACCAATTTGTGGACGTCGGGGCGGCCGAAGGGGGCGTCGACGATCACCCAGCAGGTGGCGAAGAACCTGCTCTTGAACGGCGAGGTCAGCTATATCCGCAAGCTCAAGGAGGCGATCCTCGCCAGCCGGATCGAGGCGGCGTACAGCAAGCAGCAGATCCTCGAGCTGTACCTCAACCAGATCTTTCTCGGGCGGAACAGCTACGGCGTCGAGGCGGCGGCGCAGTCGTACTTCGGCAAGTCGGTCGCCGACCTCGACCTCGCGCAGGACGCCTACCTCGCGATCCTGCCCAAGGCGCCGTCGACCTACTCGCCGACCGCGCACCTCGAGCGCGCGCTGGCGCGGCGCGACTATGTGCTGCGGCAGATGGCAGCGAACCGGTACATCAGCGCGAGCGAGGCGGCGGCGGCGTCGGCCGAGCCGCTCGTCGCGATTCCGAACCGCGCAGCCCCGAAGCTCGATACCGGCGACTATTTCCTCGAGGACGTCCGCCGCGCGCTGATCGCCCGCTTCGGCGAGACCCCCGCGGCGGGGCGCAACAGCGTCTATGGCGGCGGCCTGTGGATCCGCACCTCGCTCGACCCGGCATTGCAGGCGGCGGCGGAGAAAGCCCTGCGGGATGGCCTGGTCCGCTATGATAAGGCCAAGGGGTGGCACGGCGCGCCGGCGCACATCGACGTGTCCGACGGCTGGCCCGAGCGGCTGATCGGGGTCCATCTCGGGACCGGCTATGCCGACTGGTATCCGGCGGTGATCCTCGGACGCAGCGGCGAGGACTTCCGCATCGGCTTCACCGACGGAACGACGGGGACCTTGCTCGCCTCGACCGCGCAGGCGACGCTGGGCAACGTGCCGGCGGTGCGGCTGCTCAAGGTCGGCGACGTCGTGCCGGTGGCGAAGTCGGGGAGCGCGTTCGCGCTCAAGCAGATCCCGGCGATCAGCGGCGGGTTCGTTGCCGAGGACCCGCATTCGGGGCGCGTGCTGGCGATGGTCGGCGGCTTCGACGCGCGCGCGTCGAGCTTCAACCGCGCGACCCAGGCGCTGCGCCAGCCGGGGTCGACGTTCAAGCCGATCGTCTATGCGACCGCGCTCGACAACGGCTTCACGCCCGCCTCGATCGTGGTCGACGCGCCGTACTGCGTGTTCCAGACGCGGTCGCTGGGGACGAAATGCTTCCGCAACTTCGGCGGCGGCTATGCCGGGCCGCAGACGCTCCGCTGGGGGCTCGAGCAGTCGCGCAACCTGATGACGGTGCGGATCGCCTACGGCACCGGCATGGACAAGGTCGTCGCTCAGGCGAAGGCGCTCGGGATCAGCGGCGACACGACCTATCCCGCGGTTCTGGCGATCGCGCTCGGGGCCGGTGACACGACGGTCGAGCGGATGGTCAACGCCTATGCCCAGCTGTTCGACGCCGGGCGGCGCAAGGTGCCGACGCTCGTCGATTACGTGCAGGACCGCAACGGCAAGGTCATCTGGCGCGCTGATCCGCGCGAGTGCACGGCATGCAACACCCCCGACTATGCCGGCGAGCCGATGCCGCGCCCCGGCGGCACGCCGAAACAGGCGATCGACGCGCGCACCGCGTATCAGATCGTCCATCTGATGGAGGGCGTCGTCACCCGCGGCACGGCGGTGCGCCTGCGCGACTTCGACCGGCCCCTCGCCGGCAAGACGGGGACGACGAGCGGCCCGACCAACGTCTGGTTCGTCGGCGGCACGCCCGACCTGATCGGCGGGCTGTACCTGGGTTATGACAAGCCGCGGCCGCTCGGTGGCTATGCGCAGGGGTCGACGATCGCCGTGCCGGTGTTCCACCAATTCGCCGAGACCGCGCTCAAGGACCTGCCCAAGCTGCCGTTCCGCGTCGCGCCCGGCGTCCGCATGGTCAAGATCGACCGGCGCAGCGGGCGGCGCGTCTATGGCGGCACCCCCGACGATACCGACATCAAGGCGTCGATCATCTGGGAGGCGTTCAAGCCCGAGTCCGAGCCGCGGCGGACCGGCAGTGTCGCGCGCGACCCCGTCGCGACCCGCGGGCGCACGATCGTGCGGTCCGATTCGGATTTCCTGAACAACGCCGGCGGGATATACTGACGTCCCGGCAAGGGGAGAGCGAGCGATGCGCAACGGTCTGATGCTGCTCGCCGTCGCGGTCGCTACCCCGGCGGCGGCGTGGACGACGCATTCGGACGAGGTGCGGGCGGCGGCCAGCGAGCCGCGCGTCGCTGCCGTCCTCGCGACGATGACCCGGCTCGACGCGGCGCTCGTCGCGGGCGACATGGCGACTTTCGCCGCCGCCTTCACCCCCGACGCCGTGATCAACAGCCCGCAGAACACCGTCAACCGCCCGGCGGCGGCGAAGGGGCGGATGGTGGCCGGGCTGATCGCCTATTCGCACTACGACCGGGTCGTCGATTACGCTGGCGTCCGCCCCGACGGCGAGGTGATCGTCATGGGCGAGGAGATCCTCCAGCCGCGCGACGGCGCGCCGAACGCCGGCCATACCGTCCACCGCCGCTTCACCGATGTCTGGCGCAGCGACGACGCGACGTGGCGGCTGGCGATCCGGCAGGCGACGATCACGGGGATCGATTGACCCGCGTCCCCAACCCTGCGCTCGACGAGCTGCGGACGCGCGGCTTCGCGGTTATCCCCGGCTTCATCGGCGGCGATCTGCTTGCGGCAGCGCAGGCCGAGGTCGCGACGATCTTCCCGACGCGCGCGGCCTATCACGCCGACCCCGCCGCCCATGCAAAGTTCGCCGCGAGCCAGTTCGCCGGCATCCGCTACTTCCCCTACGACCGCCGCGTCCTCGACGCGCTGCCGGTCCACCCCGACCTCGTCGACGCCGCCGAGCGCTTTCTCGGTGGGTCCGACCTCGACCTGTACAAGGTCGAGCTGTGGGCGAAGTACGCCGGCGCGATCGATTACGACCAGCCGCATCACCGCGACTTTGGCAACCACACGCTCGTCGTGCCGACCGACGACGCGCCGCACCTGACGACGATCCTGCTGCTGTCCGACGTCGGCGAGGGCGACGGGCCGACGCGCGCCGTGCCGCTCAACCTCACCCGCGACATGCCGACGACACCGATGATCCTCGCGCCCGGCGAGCTGGTCGAGCACGAGGTCGCGCTGACCGGCGAGGCGGGGACGCTGATCCTGTACCGCACCGACGTCTTTCACCGGGGCTCGAACCTGCGCGGCGATGCCGCGCGCTTCATCCTGATGATCGACTTCAAGCGCCGCGGCAGCCCGTGGACCGGCAAGATCGCGTGGCCCGACCGCGCGATCAGCCGCGGGTGGAGCGCCGCGCTCGCGGCGATGACCGTCCGCCAGCGCGACCTGTTCGGCTTCCCCCCGCCGGGCAGCGCGTACTGGACCCCGGCGACGGTCGCCGGGGTCGCGGCCCGTTACCCGGCGATGGACATGGACCCGTACGCGCCCTAACTCCGCGTTCCAGGAGTTCCCATGCGCGCCGAAGCCGAAGCCTATGCCGTCCAGATCCAGCAGGCGCTCGCCCTGCTGAGGAGGTTTCTTTGACTGGGATCGCGCCCTCCGCCGCCTCGACGAGCTGAACGCGCGGGTCGAGGACCCGAGCCTGTGGAACGACCCCAAGGCGGCGCAGGCCGTGATGCAGGAACGCCGCCGCCTCGACGAGGCGATCTCGGCGACGCGCAGCATCGAAAGCGAACTCGCCGACACGTCCGAACTGATCGAGATGGCCGAGGCCGAGGGCGACGAGGCGATGGCGACCGACGGCGTCGCGGCGTTGAAGGCGCTCGCGGCGAAGGCCGAGACCGACAAGGTCGCCGCGCTCCTCGCGGGTGAGGCCGACAACAACGACAGCTATATCGAGGTCAACTCGGGCGCGGGCGGAACCGAGAGCCAGGACTGGGCCGGGATGCTTCAGCGCATGTACTCGCGCTGGGGCGAGAAGCGTGGCTTCAAGGTCGAGCTGATGGATTATCACGCCGGCGAGCAGGCGGGGATCAAGTCGGCGACGCTGCTGCTGAAGGGTGCCGGCGCCTACGGCTGGGCCAAGACCGAGAGCGGCGTCCACCGCCTCGTCCGCATTAGCCCGTACGACAGCGCCGCGCGCCGCCACACGAGCTTCGCCAGCGTCTGGGTCTATCCGGTCGTCGACGACGACATCGACATTACGATCGAGGACAAGGACCTCAAGATCGACACCTACCGCGCGTCCGGCTCGGGCGGGCAGCACGTCAACACGACCGACTCGGCGGTGCGCATCACCCACATGCCGACCGGCGTCGTCGTCGCGTGCCAGAACGAGCGCAGCCAGCACAAGAACCGCGCGACGGCGATGAAGATGCTGAAAGCGCGGCTGTACGAGCGCGAACTCGCGCGCCGCGAGGCGGTCGCCGCCGACGTCGAGGCGGGCAAGACCGACATCGGCTGGGGCCACCAGATCCGGTCGTACGTCCTGCAGCCCTACCAGCTGGTCAAGGACCTCCGCACCGGCGTCACCAGCACCGCGCCGGGCGACGTGCTCGACGGTGCGCTCGACCCGTTCATGGCCGCCGCACTCAGCCAGCGGGTGACGGGGGAGACGGTGGCGGTGGAGGACGTCGAGTAACTGGGACTTGTTCATCGCCGCCACCGAATGTTACGGGTCTGACCAGTACGGGGGAGGGTGGTGACTTGATCCTGGATTTTTCGGTCGGGCTGGACCCGGTCGTTGACTGTGACTTGTCCGGCTGGCCGAGCGACAAGCGGCTGGCCTTTCAGTCCCAGGCGCGCCGCATCGCGGGCGTCGAGCAGGTCGCCGTCGTCGACTCCGGCATGGTTCAGGTCACCCACCGCGCGGATACCGAGATCAGGCACCTGACGAGCGCGCTGGCCGAGCTGGCGAACCGCCTGCTCCCGGGACGGTGCTTCTCGACGGAAATCTTCTAGAGTGCGGCGAGCCGTCGCGCGTTCGCGCGGCTACCGCGTCGCACTCGTCAGCGCCGAGGCCCGCGCCTCGAGCGTTCGCCGCAGCGCCGCCAGCCCCTCGTCGATCTCGGCCGTACCGGCGGCCAGCGCGGCGGCATCCTTGCCCTCGATCATACTGCGCAGCAGCGCCGCCTGACCGACCAGCACACGGTCGTGGTCACGAAGGTAGGTCAGCGTCTCGGCCTCGTCACGAAAACGGTCGGTCATGCGGTCGGCCGGCGGCGCGGGGGCGGCGGTGACGCGCGCGGTGAGCGCGCTGGTGTCGCGGGCAAGGCGCTCGAGGGTTTTCGCGGTCGCCACCACGGCGGCGTCGGGGAACGGCTGGGCGCGCGTCGGCGCGGCGATGTTGGCGCGGCGGTACGCGGTCTCGGCGGCGGCGAGGTCGGCGGCGGCGAAGCCGAGCAGCTGTGCGACCTTGGCGCGGATCAGCTGGTCGTCGGCGCGCAGCTGGTTGGTCGACTTGTAGAAGTCGTAGCCCCAGCCGAGGAACAGAGTGTTGGCGACGCGGCCGAGCGCGCTCGTGTCGTAGAAGCCGCTCACCGCACCGTCCGCTGGCGCACCGCCCGGCGCTTCATGGCTGCTCCGACCCCCACGGCGCGGCGGCGGGGCGCGTCGCGGGCGGCGAGGGCGCGGCGCCGAGCGACAGGCCCGGCCACGCGCCGCCGACGGTGAACGGCTCGCCGACGGCGGCGTTCGGCGCGCTGACCAGCCCCTTCTCCGCCATCCGCAGCGCGAGGTAATAACGCACCGCCTCGATTGGGGTCAGGCCGATCGCCTGCAAGCTGATCAGCTCGCGCATCCGCTCGTCCTTCGGGACGATCAGCACCTTCAGGTCGTTGAGCATGATGCCGTAGGTCGCGAGGAACTCGGTCAGGTGCGACTTCACCGATTCGCGGATGTCGGTGATGTGCTCGTTGATCGCCTCCATGCGGGTCACCTGGACGATCTGGTTGATCGCCTGCTCGATCGCCGGGCCGGCATAGGCGGCGATCTCCTGGGTATCGATCACCAGCCCCTCGAACGGCATGTGGGTGATCAGGTCGAGCGCGGCCTCCTTGGTGTCGACGTGGATGTAGTAGTCGACCTGGTACGCCATCTCGGCCATCTCGGCCGACGTCGCGATGCCGCTCGACCGGACGAGCAGCTTCGACCGGTTGATGTAGATGACCTCGTAAACCCATGGGGACGACCCGCCGAAGAAGCCGGTGACGATGGAGCCGATGATCGGCTTGTCCGGCGTCGTGAGCGCATACTGGCCGGTGTCGTAGACGTTGAGCACCGCGCCGCGCGACTTGAGCACGCAGAAGTGGTTGCTCTCGACCGTCAGCAGCGAGCCGGAGACGATCGATTTCGTCGATGATCTTGAGCGCCAGCGTCCGGGTGCCGAGCGCGTCGGTTCCGTCGCGCTGGAGCGAGGTGATCACCTGCCGCGTCAGTGCCATCGTCGTTCCTCCCCGGATGCTCCGGGTCGTCTAGCGCAGTCCGCGCCGCGCGTCGCGGGCCGCTTACGCGGCGACGGCGAGGTCGGTGCCGCGGTGGCGTTCGTTGCCCTGCACGCGGTGGAGCGCGCGGTCGGGGGCGGCGAGCAGCGCGACCGCCTGCGCCGTCAGGATCGCGGTGCAGAACTCGCCGTGCAGGTTGGCGACGCTCAGCCGGTGGACGAGGTCGGCGTCGAAGCTGGTGCCGTCGGCCGCGATGCGGTTGCCCGCCGCGCAGGCGTCGTGGGCGAGATAGGTGTCGTAGCCCATGTTGCCGGCGGCGCGGACGGTGGTCTCGACGCACATGTTGGTGAAGAAGCCGGCGACGACGAGGCGCGAGACGCGGTCGCGGCGCAGGTTGAGTTCGAGGTCGGTGCCGACGAAGCCGCTGTTGACGTCCTTGACGATCACGCGTTCGCCCGGGAGCGGAGCGAGCCCGGGCATCGCGGCGCCGCTGTCGAGCCCGACCTTGAGCGGCGACGCCGCTTCGCGCGAATCGTGGAAGGTGAAATAGACCGGCCGGTGTGCCGCGCGCCATGCGCCGAGCAGGTCGGCGATGCGCTCCTCGGCGTCCGGGTTGTTGCGGTGGCCGCCGCAGCCGCCCCAGTAGCTGTGCAGGTTGACGCCGTTCTGCGCGTCGATGACGAGCAGTGCGGTTTCGTCGCCGAATCGGTCGATCATCACATCCCCCCCGGGCTGAAGTGCCAAGTATGGCAAACCGCGCGTCGCCCCTCAAGCGGCGAATGCGCGGGCTGGCGCGCGCAGCGCCGGCTGCTACGGTCGCCGGCATGATCCGCTTCGCCCTGCTCGCCGCCGTCCTCGGTTCCCCCGCCGCCGCCGAGACGGTCGCCGTCACCGCCGCGCATCTGCTCGACGTGACCAGCGGGCGGACGATCGACGATCCGGTCGTCGTCGTCACCGACGGGCGCGTCGTCGCCGCCGGGCGCGGCGTCGCGGTTCCGGCGGGCGCGCGGCGGATCGACCTGCCCGGCATGACGCTGCTGCCCGGGCTCATCGACGTCCATGTCCATTTGACCGGCGATGCGGCGATCCGCGGCTACCGCAAATACGCCTACACCGACAACTTCTGGACCATCGTCGGCGTGGCCAACGCGAAGACGACGCTCGACGCCGGCTTCACCACGGTCCGGAACGTCGGCTCGAACCATTTCGACGACGTCGCGCTGCGCCAGGCGGTCGACGGCGGCGTCGTGCCCGGGCCGCGGATCGTCACCGCGGCCTATGCGATCGGCGCGACCGGCGGCCACTGCGACAACGCCACGTTGCCGCCGAGCTACGACCGCAAGGACGCGTCGATCGTCGACTCGCCCGACGATGCGCGGGCGAAGGTCCGCTGGCTCCACAAGTACGGCGCCCAAGTGATCAAGATCTGCGCCACCGGCGGCGTCTTCTCGACCGGCGACGCGGTCGGGGCGCAGCAGCTGACGGCCGGCGAGATGAAGGCGATCGCCGACGAGGCGCACATGCTCGGCATGAAGGTCGCCGCCCACGCGCACGGCGACGAGGGAATCCGCACGGCGATCATTGCCGGCATCGACACCATCGAGCACGCCAGCCTGGCGAGCGACGCGACGATCGCGTTGGCCAAGGCGCAGGGCACCTTCTTCGACATGGATATTTACAACGACGACTACATCCTCGCCACCGGGACGGCGAACGGGACGAGCCAGGAGAGCCTCGACAAGGAGCGCGAGATCGGCCTCAAGCAGCGCCAGACATTCCAGCGGGCGGTGAAGGCGGGCGTCAAGATGGCGTTCGCGACCGACGCCGGCGTCTATCCGCACGGCACCAACGCGCGCCAGTTCGCGACGATGGTGAAGTGGGGGATGACGCCGCTGCAGGCGATCCGCGCCGCGACGACGGGGGCGAGCGAGGCGCTCAGCCGCCCCGACGTCGGCGGGCTCGCGGCGGGTCAGTGGGGCGACATGATCGCGGTCGCGGGCGACCCGCTCGCCGACGTCACGCTGCTGCAGGCGGTGCCGGTGGTCATCAAGGGTGGAGTGGTGGTCAAGGACGCGCGCGGCGGGCGCTAGTTGCCCGGCGTATCCACATGAACCACCGTCGCTACGGTCCGACCCTATCTTTAGTGTCGGCCCGCTTTACACTTATGCAACAATCGTTTCGGTTACGCGCAGTAATTCCGCTGTGAATCCAGCAAATCGTTGTTCTGGCACGATCGTTGCACAGGCGTCCACGTCCGCTCGATCACGAGTGCGCTTGGGGAGTCCAGTCATGGTCAAGTTTGCAATTGGGTTTGCCGCCGCCCTTCTCGCCGGCTCCGCCGCGCAGGCGATCGTCGTCGATGGGTCGTACGACGCCGCTTACGGCGCCGCGACCAAGGTCATTCCGTACAGCGCGGGGCCGAACGGCGACTTCAACAACTATGGCAGCGCGAGCTCGCCCGCCTATTCGATCTTCCTCAACGCGTCGAACGGCAACGTCTATGGCTTCCTGAAGGCCGATACGTCGTTCGGCGGTGCCATCGTCGCGCCGACCTTCGCGAACGTCTACTTCGACATCGACCCGGCGACCGGTAACGGTGCCGACCTCGTTTTCGAGCTCAGCGCAAATGCGCAGCGCGTGTCGGCGCTGTACAACGCGCCGGTGCCCGTTGCCGCGAGCGGGATCAGCGTCGCCGTCAGCACCGACGGCACGGGCATCGAGTTCGCGATCCCCAACCATTATTTCACCACCGCCTACAGCGGCGTCGACTACGACCCGGCGCAGGTGTTCGGGACCGTCGGTTCGCCGGTGACGCTGCGCATCTCACAGAGCTTCGGCTACGATGTCGTCGGCGGCGCGAGCTTCGGCGCGGATCGTCTCGGCAGAGTCATCCTTGCGCCGGCCGCGGCGGTACCCGAGCCCGCGATGTGGGGCCTGATGATTGCCGGCTTCGGCCTCGTCGGCAGCGCTGCCCGCCGCCGTCGCGCCGTCACCGCCTGACCTTCGGTCAGGCTTCCGGCTCCGGCCCCCTGAACGCGTCGCGCTTCGCCACGCGCGGCAGATCGACTCGCCGTCCCGACCGGGCGGCGGCGTAGATCGCTTCCATGATGACATGATCCTGCGCACCCTCCTCGCCGGGGGTGCGCGGGATGGTGTTTTTGCGGATGCATTGGGCGAAATGGTCGAGCTCAAGGGCGAACTGGTTTTTCGCCGAGATGGTTCGTTCGGCGGTTTCGGCGCGGCCGTCGACGAGCTTGGCGACCTTCAGCCGCTGGCCCTCGTAGGCGAAGGCGTTCTCCAGCTCGACGCGCCCGGTCGAGCCGAGCAGCGCCAGGTAGCGGTGCTCGTGCGTCGAGTAGCTGGTCAGGCAGTTGGCCAGCACGCCGCTGGGGAAGTGGAGGGTGAAGGCGACATTGTCCTCGACCTCCCTGAATCGCGGATCGCCGTCGGGCGTCCAGATCGTCGCCGTCACCGCGATGGGTTCCTCGCCGAGGATCGCCCGCGCAGTGTTGAGGCAGTAGAGCCCGACGTCGGGCAGCGACCCGCCGCCGGCGAGCGCCTTCTTCTGCCGCCACTGGTCGGGGTCGCCCTGGTTCTGATTGTTGACCGCGTCGATCAGCGTCACCGCGCCGAGCGCGCCCGCGCGGACCAGCCGGATCGTCTCGCGGAGGTGCGGCTGGTACTGCATGCGATAGGCGACCATCAGCTTGACGTTCGCCCGCGCGCAGGCGGCGACCATGTCGCGCGCCTCGCGGCTCCCCGTCGCCATCGGCTTCTCGCACAGTACGTGCTTGCCCGCGGCCGCCGCGGCGAGGACGTCGCGGTGGTGGAGCGCGTTCGGGGTGACGACGTACACCGCCTGCACCGCGGGATTGTCGCGCAGGCGCGCCATATCGTTGTAACCATAGCAGCTTTCACGCGCGATGCCGTACTGGCGGGCGAGCAGCGCCATCTTGTCGGGCGAGCCGCTGACCAGCGCGACGGGCTTGGCGTGCTTCGACTGGGCGAAGGCCGGCAGGATGTTCTCGGTCGCGAGCTTGCCAAGGCCGACGATGGCGAAGCCGACGCGGGTGTCGGCGGGGTCGGGGTTCGGCGGCTGCTGCGGCTGGGTTTCGCTCGCCGCCTCGTTGGGCGGAAAGGTCAGGCGGTCGCCGCCGATCGTGCCGGTGTCGACCGGCGGGATGGCGGCCGTCGCGGCGCGGGCGACGGTCGCCGCTCCGAGGCCGAGAGCACCGGCGGCGAGCGCAGTGCGGCGGGTAACGGGGTCGCTCACGGCCGGTCTCCAACAGGTGCCGCGACAACCCGTTGGTAGCGTTCGTGTTCCTACCCGGTCACCTCGTCGCAATGGACCTCGAAGCGCGACAGGGTGGCGGGGCCGAAGGCGGTGGTCAGGGCTGTGTCGGTGGCGTCGCGGCCGCGCGCCATCAGGACGCGGCCGATTCGCGGCGCCTTGTGGCGGGCGTCGAACGTGTGCCATTCGCCGCCGAGGTAGACGTCGAACCACGCGCTGAAATCCATAGCGGAATCAATGGGCTTGACGCGAATGTCGCCAAGATAGCCGGTGCAGTAGCGCGCCGGTATGTTCATGCAGCGGCACATCGTTATCGCCAGATGGGCAAAATCGCGGCAGACGCCGACCTGCTCCTGATGGGCGTCCCATGCCGTCCGCGTGCTCCGCGCGTCGGCATAGTTGAAGCGGATCCGCTCGTGCGCCCAGCTGACGATGGCCGTGACACGTTCCCAGCCGGGCGGCGTCACGCCGAACAGCTGCCACGCGGTGTCCGACAGTCGGTCAGTGTCGCAGTAGCGGCTGCCGAGCAGGAACACCAAAACGTCGTCGGGCAGCTCCTCGACCGGGTGCTGGATGGCGCCGGGCGTCTCTCGGTCGGGCAGCCCCGAGTCCTCGACGACGAAGTCGGAACTGAGCACGACGCCGCCCGCAGGCACGACCAGCCGCGTGCAGACGTTGCCGAAGGCGTCGACATAGTCGTGCAGCGGCACGTTCGGGCTCGCCGTCAGGCGGTGCTCCCCGCGCAGGTCGGCGTCGCGCGACGGATGCAGGCTGAGCATTGCCATCATCGGCGTGTCGACCGGAGCGTCGAAGCCGATGTCATAGCCGCAACGGATCAACATGCGCGTTCCTCGGGTTCGACGGTGACGGTGACCGATACGTCCATGCCGGCGTCGCTGCCGGGAAAGCCGGTCCAGGTGCCCGACAGCGGCACCGCCTGGTAGGGGTCGCGGGCGACGGCGACACGGATCAGCCCGCGGTTGCCGACGACACCGTTGGTCGGGTCGTACTCGACCCACCCCGATCCCGGCAGGAAGACATGGACCCACGCGTGGGTGTTGCCGCCGCCGATGTGGGTCGTGGTGGCGTCGGGGTCGTAGACGTAACCCGAGACGAAGCGCGCGGCGAGGCCGAGCGCGCGCACCCCTTCGATCATCAGCACGGCGAAGTCGCGGCAGGTGCCGGCCCCGCGCGCCAGCGTCTCGAGCGGCGTCTGGGTGCCCGGCGCGGTCCGCCCGACATAGGTGAAGTCGCGCTTGATCGCGCGCGTCATGCCCTCGAGCAGGACGGTCGTCTCGACGCGGCCCTCGTCGCCGATGAAGGCGCGCGCCCAGCGGTCGACGACCCGGTCGGGATCGTGGTGCTGGCGCTCGATCGACCGCGCGAGGTCGGGCATGTCCTCGCTCGAATAGGTGAACGGGTAGCGGCGGGCATAGGGTTCGAGCGCGAAGGCGTCCGGCGGCGTCGGCCGGTGGTCGAGCGTCGCATGCGCGGCGATGTAGAGATGGCTGGCGCTGCCCTTGAACGCGGCGACGGCGACGGCGTTGCCGAAGACGTCGTGGAGCCAGCGGACGTCCGACGGGGTCGGGTCGATGTCGATGCGCGCGTCGAGCAGCTGCTGGTCATAGCTTTCGCGCGGCCGCACCATCAGCCGATGCTCGCCGAACGCGACCGGCTGGCGATAGGCATAGGTCGTGATATGCGCGATGGACAGGACCGGCATCGGGATTCCGCAAGTGCTCAGTGACGACGAACCCCAACCGGCCGCGATCGTCAACCCGCATGGTGCATCGCCATTCGTGCTGATCGGCGACCACGGCGGGCGGCGGGTGCCGCGGGCGCTCGGCCAGCTCGGGCTGGGCGACGCCGAGCTCGCCCGCCACATCGGCTGGGACATCGGCGTCACGGCGCTGGGCACCGCGCTGGCGGCGGCGCTCGACGCGCCCTTCGTCCACCAGATCTATTCGCGGCTGGTCATCGACTGCAACCGCGCGCCCGCCGCCCCCGACGCGATTCCGCCGGTCAGCGACGGGACGGTCGTGCCGGGCAACGCCGCGCTCGACCCAGCCGCACGCGCGGCGCGGGTGGCGGCGATCCATGCGCCGTATCACGCCGCCATCGAGGCGACGCTCGCGGCGCGGGGTTCACGTCCGACCGCACTCGTCGCGCTCCACAGCTTCACGCCGGTGATGCGCGGGTTCGCCCGCCCGTGGCACTGCGGCATCCTGCATGATGGGGCGAACGACGGACTGGCGCGGGCGCTGCTCGCAGCCTTGCGCAGCGAGGGCGACCTCGTCGTCGGCGACAACGAGCCGTACGCGATGGACGGGATCGACTATACCGTCCCGCGCCACGCCTTCCCGCGGGCGATGGCCTATGCCGAGATCGAGATGCGGCAGGACCTGCTCGGCGATGCGGCGGGGATCGCGGCATGGACCGCCCGGCTGGCGCGGCTGCTGCCGGCGGCGCTCGCGGCGGCGACCGCAAGCGCTTGACTTGGCAGTACGCGCGCCCACATAAGCCGGACCGAAACGCTCCGCTTTAGGAATTTCGCCGCGTGCTGCGCCTGACCAACCTCGCCGACTATGCGGTGGTCGTGATGACGGCGGCGGCGCGGTGCGACCACGGCCCGCTGTCCGCGGGCGTGGTTGCGGCGCGCACCGGGGTGCCGGCACCGACGGTGGCGAAGGTCATGGGACTGCTCAAGCGCGGCGGGCTGCTGGCAAGCTCGCGCGGCGTCGCCGGCGGCTTCCGCCTCGCGCGCGGCGCGGCGGCCATCAGCGTCGCCGACATCGTCGAGGCGGTCGAAGGGCCGATCGCGCTGACCAGCTGCCAGCACGGCGAGGTCTCGGCGTGCGCGCTCGAGGGCAGCTGCGCGGTTCGCCCGCATTGGCGCCCGATCAACGTCGCGGTACGCGCCGCCTTCGCCGCCGTCACCCTCGCCGACCTCGCCGCGCCGGCGGCGGCTCCCGTGAAATCGCTCGAGGTATCCGCGTGACCGATCAGCTCGCCCCGGCCCGCAACGAGGAGGCGTACGCCGCCGTCGACGACCTTGCGGCGTACAAGTGGGGCTTCGTCTCCGATATCGAATCGGAGATGGCGCCCAAGGGGCTGAGCGAGGACACCGTCCGCTACATCTCGGCGAAAAAGGGCGAGCCGGCGTGGCTGCTCGATTGGCGGCTGAAGGCGTATCGCCACTGGCTGACGATGACCCCGCCCGACTGGGCCAAGCTCAACATCGTGCCGATCGATTACCAGGACGCCTATTACTACGCCGCGCCCAAGCCCAAGGCGACGATCGGATCGCTCGACGAGCTCGACCCCGAGATCCGCCGGACGTACGAGAAGCTCGGCATCCCGATTGCCGAGCAGGAGATGCTCGCCGGGGTCGAGGGATCGCGCCGGATCGCGGTCGACGCGGTGTTCGATTCGGTCAGCGTCGCGACGACCTTCCGCGCCGAGCTCGAGCGCGCCGGCGTCATCTTCCGCTCGATCAGCGAGGCGGTGAAGGAGTTCCCCGACCTGGTGCGCAAGCACCTCGGCTCGGTCGTGCCGCCGCGCGACAATTTCTTCGCATGCCTCAACAGCGCGGTCTTTTCCGACGGGACGTTCGTCTACATCCCCGAAGGCGTCCGCTGCCCGATGGAGCTGTCGACCTATTTCCGGATCAACGCGGCGAACACCGGCCAGTTCGAGCGGACGTTGATCGTCGCCGACGCGCGCAGCCACGTCAGCTACCTCGAGGGCTGCACCGCGCCGATGCGCGACGAGAACCAGCTCCACGCCGCCGTCGTCGAGCTGATCGCGATGGATGACGCCGAGATCAAGTACTCGACCGTGCAGAACTGGTATCCGGGCGACGCCAACGGGGTCGGCGGCATCTACAACTTCGTCACCAAGCGCGCCCTGTGCCGGGGGGCGCGGTCGAAGGTCAGCTGGACACAGGTCGAGACGGGCAGCGCGATCACCTGGAAATATCCGTCGTGCGTCCTGTCGGGCGAGGGGTCGATCGGCGAGTTCTACTCGGTCGCGGTGACCAACAACCGTCAGCAGGCCGACACCGGCACCAAGATGATCCACCTCGGCAAGAACACGCGCTCGACGATCGTGTCGAAGGGGATCAGCGCGGGAGGGTCGGACAACACGTACCGCGGGCTGGTCCGCGTCGCGGCGCCCGCCGACAACGTCCGCAACTTCACCCAGTGCAATTCGCTGCTGCTCGGCCCGGGTGCCGGCGCGCATACCGTGCCGTATATCGAGGTGCGCAACCCGACCGCGCAGATCGAGCACGAGGCGACGACGTCGAAGATTTCGGACGACCAGCTGTTCTACGCCATGTCGCGCGGCCTTGCCGCCGAGGACGCCGTCGCCCTGATCGTCAACGGCTTCTGCAAGGAGGTCCTCCAGCAGCTGCCGATGGAGTTCGCGGTCGAGGCGCAGAAGCTGCTCGGCATCTCGCTCGAAGGGAGCGTCGGATGACGGCGTCGCGGCTCGTGATCGTGTCGGCTGTCGCGCTCGCCGCGTGCAACGCCGCGCCGCCGCGGCCGACGGTCGCCGGCGTCGAGGGGCGCAAGCGCGTCGACGCGGCGACGGCGACGTGGGCGAACTGCCTCGACGCGTCCGCCAAGAAGCTCGCGACACCGACGACCGAGGCCGCCGACGCCGCCGACAACGCGTTCAAGTATTGCGCGCCGCAGCGCGCCGCGCTCGTCGCCGAGATCAAGCGCTTCCACCGGCTCGGCGCGCCGACCGAGACCGAGGCGTACAACAGCGCCGTCGCCGAGGCGTCGGTCGCCGGCATCGAGAACGACCTG
This sequence comes from uncultured Alphaproteobacteria bacterium, assembly GCA_963790285.1. Lineage (GTDB taxonomy): Bacteria > Pseudomonadota > Alphaproteobacteria > Sphingomonadales > Sphingomonadaceae > Polymorphobacter_B. Next base: position 383,044 of record CAWBNV010000002.1, on the reverse strand, counting down.
CGATCGCAGACCGAGGTGACCGCGGTCAGCTGGAAGCTCGACCACGACCACGACCCTGCGGGCAACGTCAACCGGGTCGGCGAACTCGGCAGCGACACCGCCGCACCCAAGGGACAATGATGCTCGAGATCACCGACCTCCACGCCACCGTCGCGGGCAAGCCGATCCTCAGCGGGCTGACGCTGGCCGTCGCCGCCGGCGAGGTGCATGCGATCATGGGCCCCAACGGCGCCGGCAAGTCGACGCTCGGCTATGTCCTGGCGGGGCGCGCCGGGTACGAGGTCACGAGCGGCTCGGTGACGCTCGGCGGGGTCGACCTGCTCGCCCTCGATGCGCACGAGCGCGCGGCGGCCGGGCTGTTCCTCGGGCTGCAGTATCCGGTCGAGATCCCCGGCGTGTCGAACCTGACCTTCCTGCGCACCGCGCTCAACGCGCAGCGGCGTGCGCGCGGGGAAGCCGAGGCGTCGGGGGCCGAGTTCCTGAAGCTGATCAAGGCGCGCGCCGAGGACTTCGGCCTCTCGCTCGACATGCTCAAGCGCGCGGTCAACGTCGGCTTCTCGGGCGGCGAGAAGAAGCGCAACGAGATGGTGCAGATGGCCGTGCTCAGCCCCCGCGTCGCGGTGCTCGACGAGACCGATTCGGGGCTCGATATCGATGCACTGCGCGTCGTCGCCGATGGCATCAACCGGCTGCGCTCGCCGACGACAGCGACGCTGCTGATCACTCATTACCAGCGTCTGCTCGACTACGTCGTCCCCGACCGGGTCCACGTCCTGGTCGCCGGGCGGATCGTCCGCAGCGGCGGCCCCGAGCTGGCGCGCGAACTCGAGACGAGCGGCTACGCGCTCGACCAGGCGGCATGAGCAGCGTCGCGCGCCTTGTCGTCGTCGCCGCGGCGACCGTCGCGTTCGGCCAGAATGTCGCCGCATCGAGCGCGGTCTTTCCCTCGGCGTATACCGGCCGCTGGGGCGAGACGCTCGCCGGATGCGCGGCGGGAGCCGTCCACGGCGGCATCACGATCAGCCCGACGATGGTCCGCGACGGCGAGTTCCACGGCCGGCTGCTGTCGGTCCAACGGACGGCGGGCGCGCTGCGGGCGTCGGAGGCGTGGGACTTCGCCGGCGCGCCGGCCCGCGTGACCAAGGTCTACGAGCTGGCCGAGGCCGGTCGTCGTCTGTCGGTCGCGGAGGATGTACGGCATCCCCCGACCGCGGCCGGCGTCACGCGGTACGTGCGTTGCGAGGCGTCCGGTGGGTAGTCTGGCGCTCCCGACCCGGCGCGACGAGGCGTGGCGCTACAGCGACCTCGCCGCGGTCGCCGACCTGTGGCCGGTCGCAGCGGAGGCGCTCGACGTGCCGGCAGGAACCGCGCTCGCGCGGACGATTGTCGTCGACGACGCCGGCCCGGCGATCGCCGCGCTCGATGCGACAGTCGGCGCCGGCGCGACGCTGACGCTGCACCTCGCGGTGATCGGCGAGAGCTACGGCCGGATCGCGGTTGACGTGACCCTCGGCGACGGCGCCCGGCTCGAGATCGGCGGCGTCGTCCTTGCGCGCGGCGGCGCGGCCGGCGAGATTGTCACCACCGTCCGCCACGCGCAGCCGAACGCGACGAGCCGCCAGATCATCCGCAGCGTCGTCGACGACCGCGCGAGCGCGACCTTCCTCGGCAAGGTCGCCGTCGCCCGCGGCGCGCAGAAGAGCGACGCCGTCCAGTCGGTCAAGGCGCTGCTGCTGTCGCGCACCGCCACGGCCAACGCCAAGCCCGAGCTCGAAATCTTCGCCGACGACGTCAAGTGCGCGCACGGCGCGACGGTCGGCGAGCTCGACGCCAATGCGCTGTTCTACATGGCGAGCCGCGGCATCGCCGAAGCCGAGGCGAAGGCGCTGCTGACCGAGGCGTTCGTCGCCGACGCTCTCGCCGGGGCTCCCGACCTCGCCGAGCGGGCGGTCGCGTGGCTGCGCGCATGAGCCTCGCCGCCGCCCTCGCGCCGGTCGAGCCGGCGAGCCACCGCGCCGACTTCCCCGGCCTCGCCGACGGCTGGGCGTACCTCGATTCGGCGGCGACGGCGCAGAAGCCCGGCGTCGTGATCGACGCCATCGCGCGCGCCTATGGCCCCGAGTACGCGACCGTCCACCGCGGCGTCTATGCGCGCTCGGCAACGATGACGACGCGCTACGAGGCGGCGCGCCGCACGGTCGCGGCCTTCCTCGGCGGCCAGCCCGACGAGATCGTCTTCACCCGCGGCGCGACCGACGCGATCAACCTCGTCGCCGCGACGTGGGGCGCATCGCTCGTCGCGGGCGACCGCATCCTGATCTCGGCGCTCGAGCATCACAGCAACATCGTGCCGTGGCAGATGCTCAAGCAGCGGGGAGTCGAACTCGACGTCGCGCCGCTGACCGCCGACCAGCAGATCGACACCGCGGCGCTGATCGCGCTGATCGGCCCGCGGACGCGGCTGGTGGCGGTAACGCATTTGTCGAACGTGCTCGGCGGCGTCACCGACGTCGGGGTGATCGCGTCGGCGGCGCATGCGCACGGCGCGCTGCTGCTCGTCGACGGCTGCCAGGCCGCGCCGCGGCTGGCGGTCGACGTCAGCGCGCTCGGGTGCGACTTCTACACCTTCTCGGGCCACAAGATTTACGGTCCGACCGGTATCGGCGTGCTGTGGGGACGGCGCGAGCTGCTCGCCGCGATGCCGCCGCGCGACGGTGGCGGCTCGATGATCGAGACGGTGACGTTCGAGCAGTCGACCTATGCCCCGCCGCCCGGGCGGTTCGAGGCCGGGACGCCGCACATCGTCGGTGCGATCGGGCTGGCCGCGGCGATCGGCTATGTCGAGAACATCGGCATCGAGGCGATCGGCGCGCACGAGCGCCGCCTCGCCACCGCCGCGCGCGAGGGGCTGCGCGGGCTGAACTCGGTCCACCTGTTCGGGCCTGACGCGTCGGCCGGCATCGTCAGCTTCGCGGTCGCCGGGGTCCACCCGCACGACATCGCGACGATCCTCGACGAGGGTGGCGTCGCGATCCGCGCCGGGCACCATTGCTGCCAGCCGCTGATGAATGTGCTCGGCGTCCCGGCAACGGCGCGGGCGAGCTTCGCGGTCTACAACGATATGACCGACGTCGAGCGGCTGATCGCCGGCGTCCGGCGCGTGACAAGGATATTCGGATGAGCGAGCGGTCGTTCGACGTCGAAGAGGTGAGCGCCGCCCCGGCCGTAGCCAAGGCTCCGCCCCTCGGCGGGAGCCGCGACTATCTCGACGGCTTCCTGACCCAGCCGCCGGCGACGGTGCCGGCCGACGCGCCGGGCGGGGAGGTGTACGACGCGGTGATCGCGGCGCTGCGCGACATCTTCGACCCCGAGATCCCGGTCAACATCTACGACCTCGGCCTGATCTACGGCGTCGAGATCGACGGCGGGCATGCGGTCGTCACGATGACGCTGACGACGCCGCACTGCCCGGTCGCCGAGACGATGCCCGGCGAGGTCGAGCTGCGCGTGATGAACGTCCCCGGTGTTGCCACCGCCGAGGTCAACCTCGTCTGGGACCCGGCGTGGGATCCGGGCAAGATGAGCGACGAGGCGAAGCTCGAACTGGGGATGCTGTGATGGACACCGACACGGTCGCCCGCCCCGCCCGCCGCCCGCGCCCGGCGCCGATCACCGTCACGCCGGCCGCCGCCGACCGTATCGCCGACCTCATCGCGCGCGCGCCCGAAGCCGCCGCCGGCGTCCGCCTGACGACGCCCAAGCGAGGCTGTTCGGGGCTCGCCTATTCGCTGACCTACGTCACCGAGGGTAAGCCCGGCGACGAGGCGGTGGCGACGCCCGGCGGCACATTGTTCATCGACGGCGGCTCGCTGATGTACCTGATCGGCAGCGAGATGGACTGGGCCGAGGACGATTTCGCCGCCGGCTTCGTGTTCAACAACCCCAACGCCAAGGGGCAGTGCGGCTGCGGCGAAAGCTTCACGGTGTGATCCGCCGCGCGGCGGCGGTGCTGCTCGCCGTCGGCCTCGGCGGGTGCGTATCGACCGTCGTCGGGGCTGCCGTCGACGTCGCTACCGCGCCCGTGCGCATCGTCGGCGCGGGGATCAACACGGTCGCCCCCGGGCAGAAGGAGCGCGACCGCCGCCGGGGCAAGAAGGCGCGCAAGGCCGAGGCAGCCGAGCGCAGGGCCGACCGGAAAGCGGCGCGCGCGGCGGCGCAGTGAACCGCGTGGGCGCGGCGGCGTTGTCGGGCATGGCTTCGACCCTCCCCGTTCCGGCGCGCGATCGGCAGCACGCCGAAATCGCGATCCGCTTCGGTCGCCGCAGCCGGCTGCGCGTCGCCGCCGACTTCAGCAGCGGCGGCATTCTGTCGATCGCCGCGCTCGTCTCGTCGATCCTGCTGTCGACCGCGGTCGTCGTCACCTCCGCCGGGCGGGCTCGCCGGGACCGGCCGTGATCGCCGACTGCGATGCGCTCGTCGTCGGCGGCGGCCCGGCGGGGCTGACGGCGGCGATCTACCTCGCGCGCTTTCATCTGACGACGGTCGTCGTCGACGCCGGCAATAGCCGCGCCAGCACGATCCCGCGGACGCGCAACCACGCCGGCTACCCCGGCGGCATCGTCGGCACCGACCTCGTCGCCGCGATGCACGCGCAAGCTGCGGAGAACGGCGCGACGATCGTCCCCGGGCACGTCGACGAACTCGTGCGCCACGGTGTCGATGGCGATTTCGTCGCGAGCGGGCCGTTCGGGCGGGTCACGGCGAAGGCGGTCATCCTCGCCACCGGGGTCGTCAACCGCCGGCCGCCGGTCGACGACATCTTCCACGCCGCCGCGCTCGCCGCCGGGCGGCTGCGCTACTGCCCGGTGTGCGACGGCTTCGAGGTCACCGATGCTCGCGTCGCCGTGCTCGGGACCGGCGACCACGGCGTCAAGGAGGCGATCTTCCTGCGCAGCTTCACCGCCGACCTGACCCTGATCGCCCCCGACGGCGCCCACGACCTGACCGCCGAGCAGCGCGACCGCCTCGCCGCCGCCGGCATCGCTGTCGTCGATGGGCCGGCGACCGGCTATGCGCTCGACGGCGACACCATCGCACTCGAAAGCGCGGCCGGGCGGCTGGCGTTCGCCAGCCTCTACCCGGCGCTCGGCTCGCACATCCGCTCAGGTCTCGCGGCGTCGCTCGGCGCGGCGACGGCCGACGCCGGGTGCATCACCGTCGACGACCACCAGCGGACCAGCGTCCCCGGCCTCTACGCTGCGGGCGACGTCGTCATCGGCCTCGACCAGATCAGCCACGCGATGGGCGAGGGCGGGGTCGCGGCGACGACGCTGCGGAACGATCTCGCCGAGCGCGTCGCGCTGTACCGTTAACGCGCGAGTTCCGGCCACGCGCGGTACGTCCCGACGGCGTGGACGAGGCCGTAGGCGAGGACGAGCGCCGAACTCCACACCCAGAACGGCGTCACCGTCGCCGGACGGAAGGCGAGCATCGGCACCAAAATGAGCCCGCGCAGCAGATAGACGGCGGTGATCGCGACGAGCGCGGGGCGCAGCAGAGGCAGGCGCGGGATCAGCTGCGCCCCCGACAGGGCGTAGGCCGCCCACGCCGCGAGCACGCCGGCGATCAGCAGCGTCACCGGGACGGCGTGCCACCCGCGTTCCGCCATCTTCGCGATCCGCTCGCCGGCGCCGAAAAAGCGGTACCACGGCGCGCCACCGGCGATGCAGCCGAGGTGGAGCGCCGACGCGAGCGCACTCAGGCCGCCGGCGACGACCAGCCAGCCTCGCCCGGCCGCCATGCTCCCGTCAGTCATCGGGGCCGAGGCTCGCGTCGAGATCGCGCGGGCGGACGAACGCCCGCAGCCGCGCGCACCCGGCCTGCGCGTCGCGCCACGTCGCGATGTCGAAGTCGAGCACCGCCAGCGTCGCCGTGGGATATTTGATCTCCGCTTCGCCGCGCAGCGGGTCGGCGTCGGGCGTGACCATGAGCAGCAGGTCCTCCAGCCCCGGGTTATGGCCGACCAGCAGCGCACTCGCGGCCGAAGCCTCGAACCCCTGGACGATGTCGAGCAGCGTCACCGCGCTCGCGAGGTAGATGCGCGTGTCGAACAGCGGCCTCAGCGCGCAGCGGCAGCCGTCCTCGACCCCCTCGATCGTCTGGCGGACGCGGACGGCGGGGCTGGCGCGGACGTGGTCGAAGGCCATGCCCTCGTCGGCGAGCCACTGGCCGATCCGCGCCGCGGCGCGGCGGCCGCGGCCGTTCAGCGGCCGGTCGAAGTCGCGCTCGACGGGGTCATTCCACGTCGACTTGGCGTGGCGGAGCAGGGTCAGGGTCTTCACGCGCGTCCCCCCGTCGCGGCCGGCGGCGTTGCTCGCCGTTCGCCGCCCGCCTAGCCTTAGCCGGCGGCCGTGACAATCCGCGCGTCGTGCCGTGCGGGCGCGACCACCGCGGCGACCGCCTCGTCGAGCGTCACCCGGTCGACGCGGGTGCCCGCCGGGAATGCCGTCAGCAGTCGCGACGGCACCGCCGGCCCGATCAGAACGAAGATCCCGTGATCGTCGGCGCGGCGGATCAGCCGCCCGAACGCCTGGGCGAGCCGCCCGCCGGTGACGAGGTCATCGTACGCCGCGCCGCCGAACGCCGCCCGCCGGGCCGCATGGACGACGGTCGGGCGCGGCCACGGCACCCCCTCCATGACGACGAGGCGCAGCGATTGGCCGGGCACGTCGACGCCGTCGCGCAGCGCATCGGTGCCGAGCAGCGACGCCGCCGGCTCGGCGCGGAAGATGTCGACCAGTGTCCCGGTGTCGATCGGGTCGACGTGCTGCGCGAGCAGCGGCAGCCCGGCGCGGGCGAGCGGGTCGGCGATCCGCGCATGAACCGCCTTCAGCCGAGCGATGGCGGTGAACAGCCCGAGCGTGCCGCCGCGCGCCGCCTCGATCAGCCGCCGGTACGCGGTCGCCAGCGCCGGCAGGTCGCCGCGGCGGATATCGGTGACGATGAGGACGCGCGCGTTCGCCGCATAGTCGAACGGGCTGTCGACGGCGAAGCGCTGCGCCGGCAGCGGCAGGTGCGCCGCGCCGGTCCGCGCGACGGCGCTGTCCCAGCTGCCGCCCGCCGCGCGCAGGGTCGCCGAGGTGACGACGACGCCGTGCGCGGGTTCGAGGACGGCGCGGGCCAGCGGGCGCGTCGGATCGAGCCAGCGGCGGTGGACGCCGACGTCGAACTCGCGGCCCTCGACGCGGTCGACGGCGAACCAGTCGATGAAGTCCGGGTCGGCCGCGCCGCCGAGTTGCGCGAGTAGCGCCGACCCACGCGCCGATCGTCTCGCCGCGCAGCCGCAGCCCCGCCGCCGCCCCCTCGAACCGCGCCCGCCCCGGCCCGTCGAGCCAGTCGGGCGGGTCGTCGAGCACCGCCGCGAGCCGCCCGCCGAGCGCGGCCAGCGGACGTGCCAGCGTTTCGAGCGCGCTCGCCGCACCTTGCGCGGCGTCGACGACGGCGGGCGTGACCTCGGCGACCTCGGTCTCGAGCCCATGGCCACTGTCCTCGCCGGTCGCGCGGGCGAAGACCTGGCCGCGGATCGCGGCGAGCAGCGTCTCGACCGGGCCGTCGGGGGTTCCCGCCACAAGCCGCGCGCCCCAGCCGTCGGCCGGCAGCGCGCGGGCCGCGCGCAGCACCGCGTCGAGCGCGAGGGCACCGTCGTCGTCATAGCCGGCGAGGTCCGACAGCCGCGCGGCGAGGCCCCGCCGCCGCCCGCGCGCGGTCTTCTCCGGGCCGAGCAGCCAGCGGCGCAGCTCGATCGCCTCGGCCCCGGTCAGCGCGACGGCAAAGGTCGAGTCGGCGGCCTCGAACAGGTGGTGGCCCTCGTCGAACACGATGCGCGTCATCGCGCTGCCCTCGGCGCGGCCGCGGACGGCGTTGACCATCACCAGAGCATGATTGGCGATGACGAGGTCGGCGTGGGCGCTGGCGCGACTGGCGCGCTCGATGAAGCAGGTGCGGTAGTGCGGGCAGCCGGCATAGACGCACTCGCCGCGGCGGTCGCTCAGGCCGGCGACGGCGGCGCGGCCGAACGCCGAGGCGAGCCAGCCGGGCAGGTCGCCGCCGACGAGGTCGCCATCGCGGCTGTACTCGGCCCAGCGCAGCGCCAGCTGGGCGAAGATCGCCGCGCGACCGGCGTAGCCGCCCTGGACCGCGTCCTCGAGGTTGAGCAGGCACAGATAGTTCTCGCGGCCCTTGCGGACGACGACCTTGGCCGCCTTGGCCACGGGATCGAAAGCGCGGCCGGTCTCGTGGTCGAGCTGGCGCTGGAGCGCCTTGGTATAGGTCGACAGCCAAACCGTTCCGCCCGCGGTCGCCGCCCAGTGCGTCGCCGGGGCGAGGTAGCCGAGAGTCTTGCCGATCCCGGTCCCCGCCTCGAGCAGCGCGACGTTGGGTGCGCCGGCGGCCTCGCGCGGGCGGAAGGCGAAGGCGGCGGCGCGGGCGTACGCGCCCTGCCCATCGCGACGCTCGGCTCCGGGGCCGAGCAGTGCGGCGAGGCGCGCATCGATCTCGCCGTCGCCCATGGCGATCTCGCGCGGCCGCGGGCGCGGTGGGGCGTCGGCCCATTTCGGCAGCACGGTGAACAGGCTCCGCTCGGGACGCTCCGGCTGCTTGATCCGCCGCGCGACCTCGGCGGCCCAGCCCCAGCGCAGACGGACGAGCGTCTGGGCGATGCCCCACGCGCCGTGCCGCTCGCGCCAGTCGTCGGACCCGAGCGTTGCCAGTAGTGCCGCCGCCGCGGACTTGAGAAACGCGGGCTCGTCGCCGCCGCCCGCAGGCGCGGCGAGCCCGAGGACACGCGCAAGGCCGCCTGCGGTCGGCACGGCGAAGCACGCCGGGTGGACGAAGGCGAACAGCTCGAGCAGGTCGAGCCCGGCCAGTTCGGGGTAACCAAGGCGGCTCGCGGTCAGCGCGCCGCCGAGCAGCAGGTGCGGCGTGTCGGCGGCGCGCCGGATCGCCTCGCCGCGTGAGACCGGCGCGTCGTCGATCCAGATGCCGGCGTGGGTGGCGACGAGGGCGGGGTAGTGGGTCACGCGTCGAGGATAGAACGAGACGGGAACGTCGTCACCAGCCGATTACGTTCTGACCAGCCCGCCGCGGCTCTGCTTGCCCCACGTCTGCCTGCCCGACAGGAAGGTCGCCCAGCCGAGCGCCGCCCCGGTGTGGCGGAGGAGCTGGAAGCTGAACGGCTCGACGAGCGAGGCGGCGATCGCGGCGACGCTCCCCATCGGCGGGCCGCCGGTCCACGCGCGGTAGAGGCGCAGCGACCAGAGATGGAAGGCCAGATCGACTGCAATCTTTGCGGCGATGACGATCGCCACCGGCAGCAGGACGTGGACCTTACCGAGCACGAGATAATAGACGAGCAGGAAGAAGGCGGTCAGCCCGAACACCGGCTGGAGCGTGTCGAACGCCTTGACCGGCAGCATCCACGTGCCAAGCCGGCCGTAGCGGCGGTCGCCGACCATGTCGCGGTACCAGTATTGCGTCTGGAGGAAGCCGCCGAACCACCGCCGCCGCTGGCGCAGGAAGGCGAACGTGTCCGCCGGCGCCGTCGTCCGCGCGCGGGCGCCGCCGACGACCGCGGTCGTCCAGTCGAGCCCGGCGCGCGCGCCGTGGCGGCGCAGGCGGTGGATCAGCTCGTAATCTTCGACGAGGCAGTCGCGGTCGAACCCGCCGACGGCGAGCACCGCGCTGCGGCGGAAGCCGGCGAACGCGCCCGAGATCAGCAGCAGCCCGCCAACGCGCTGCCACGCCGCCCGCGACAGGAAGTTGCGGATGTATTCGTAGCGCTGGAACCACTCGAACAGCCGCCCGCGCGCGCTGCCGTCGCACACCGGGGTCAGCACGCCGGTCGCCGCGACCAGGGTCGGGTCGGCGGCGAAGGCGGCGCGGATCGCACCGAGCGCGCCGGGTTCGAGCAGGGTGTCGGCGTCGACGGTGAGCACGACCTCGCTATCGATGCGGGCGAGCGCGGCGTTGAGTGCCGCCGCCTTGCCGCCGTGGGAGAGGCGGAGCCAGGCGAGTTCGGGGTGCGTCGCACTCCCGGCACCGATTTCACCGAGCGGCGGCGGCGCGAGGCCGAACTCGCGCGCTAACACCTCGGCGGTGGCGTCGCTCGACCCGTCGTCGGCGATGACGATGCGGTCGGCGGACGCGCTTTGGGCGAACAGCGCGGCAAGGGTGATCGGCAGCACCGCCGCCTCGTTGTGGGCGGCGACGATCACCGCGAGGCTCGCGCGCTCCCCGGCGCTGGGCCGCGGCGCCGGCGTACGGCGCAGCGTCCACGTCTCGATGAACGTGAAGGCAAGCAGAACCGTGTCGTAGGTGACGTAGACCAGCCCGACGCTCCACGCGAGGATGCCGGTGAACGCGAACGCGCCGGCGAACAGGAGCAGCCACAGCACGGTGACGCCGCCGTGGATGGCGACGCTCGGCCACGGCGTCGGCTCGGGCGAGTAGCGCGGCGAGGCGGCGCGAAGGACGGGGTCGACGGTCAAGGCCTCGCCTTTGGAAAAGCGCTCACGCTGCGGCGCAGGCGCCTATAGCGGCAATCGCCCCCGCCGTGCCATGAACCTTCGTGTCACACCGGCAATGAACGGAGCCTGCATGACCTTGCCCGACCGCTACACGACGCCGGCGATCGTGTTCCATTGGCTGATCGCCGCGCTGATCGCCGTCAACGTCGCCATGATCTGGCTGATCGACTCGTTTCCCGAAAGCTGGGCCCGGCCGACGATCAACCTCCACAAGTCGATCGGGCTGACGGTGCTCGGCCTCGCGCTGATGCGCGTGCTGTGGCGCGCGACCCATACCCCGCCCGCCGAACTGCCGGCGCCGAAGTGGCAACACGCGGTGGCGAACCTGACGCACCTCGCCCTCTATGCGATCATCATCGGCCTGCCGCTGACCGGCTACATGCACGACAGCGCGTTCAAGGCGGCAGCCGAGCATCCGCTGATGCTGTTCGGGCTGATCGAGGTGCCGCGGATCGGCTGGATCGAGTCGATCGCCCAGCCCGACAAGGAGGTGCTCCACAAGACCTTCTTCGCGTGGCACTCGGCGTTCGCGACGGCGCTGTATGCACTGTTCGTCCTCCACGTCGCCGGCGCGCTCAAGCACCAGTGGCTCGACAAGCAGCGCGAGCTCCAGCGGATGGGAATGGGCCGCTAGAGGAAGTTGTACGGGTCGATGTCGACCGTGACGCGGACGCTCGCCGGCACCGCCACGCCCTCGAGCCACGCGGCGACGATGCCCTGCAGGTCGACGCTGCGGCGGGCTTGGACGAGCAGGCGCATGCGGTGGCGGCCGCGGAGCATCGCCAGCGGCGCGGGGGCGGGACCGAGGACGGCAAGACCTTCGGCCCGCGGCGCGCTGCGCCCGAGGTCGCGCGCGACGGCGGTGACCGCCGCGCTGTCCTCGCCCGAGACGATGACGCCGGCGAGCCGGCCGAACGGCGGCAGGCCGAGCTCGGCGCGGGCCTCGGTTTCGGCGGCGTAGAAGCCCGCGGCGTCATAGTCGACCAGCGCACGCATGATCCGCGCTTCCGGCGCATGCGTCTGGAGGAGGACGTGGCCCGGCTTCGCTCCGCGCCCGGCGCGCCCGGCGACCTGCGCGATCTGCTGGAACGTCCGCTCGCCGGCGCGGAGGTCGCCGCCGGCCAGGCCGAGGTCGGCATCGACGACGCCGACGAGCGTCAGGTCGGGGAAGTGGTACCCCTTGGTGACGAGCTGCGTGCCGATCAGAATGTCCACCTCGCGCGCCTCGACCGCGGCGACCAGCGCCGCGGCGCGCGCCGGCGAGAAGATCGTGTCGGACGTAACGAGCGCGACGCGCAGCTCGGGCAGGATGCGCGCGACCTCCTCCGCGACGCGCTCGACGCCAGGGCCGCACGCGACGAGGCTGTGTTCGGCATCGCACGCCGGGCAGCGCGGCGGGACCGGCAGCGAAAAGCCGCAGTGGTGGCACTGGAGGCGGCCTGTCAGGCGGTGCTCGACCAGCCACGCCGAACATTGCGGGCAGCCGATCCGCTCGCCGCAGTTCCGGCACAGTGTCAACGGGGCATAGCCGCGGCGGTTGAGGAACAGCAGCGACTGTTCGCCGGCGACGTGCGTCTCGCGCAGCGCGGCGACGAGTGGCGGGCTCAGCCAGTGCCCGCGCGGCGGCGGGTCGGCGCGCAGGTCGATCGTGGCGATCGCGGGCAGCTGCGCGCCACCGAAACGGCTCGGCAGCTTCAGCTCGGTATAGCGACCGCGCGCGACCTGGACCTGCGTCTCGATCGCCGGGGTCGCGGTGGCGAGGACGACCGTCGCCTCCTCGAGGCTGGCACGCTTCACCGCGACGTCGCGGCCGTGGTACTGGACACCGTCGTCCTGCTTGAAGCTGCTGTCGTGCGCCTCGTCGACAACGATCAGGCGCAGATCGGCGAACGGCAGGAACACCGCCGAACGCGCGCCGACGACAACCTTCGCCTCGCCGCTCGCGACCGCGCGCCAGGCTCGCCGCCGCTCCGATCCCCGCAGGTCGCTGTGCCACGCCACCGGCGCGCAGCCGAAGCGCGCGGCGAAACGCGCGAGCCACGGCGCCGTCAACGCGATCTCGGGGACAAGGACGAGCGCCTGCCCGCCGGTGCGCAGCGCGGCGGCGATGCCCTCGAAATAGACCTCGGTCTTGCCCGACCCCGTCACCCCGTCGAGCACGAACGGCGCGAACCGCCGCTCGCCGACGGCGCGCGCCAGATCCTCGGCGGCGACCGCCTGTTCGTAGCTGAGCACCGGCGCAGCGAAGTCGGGATCGGGCCTCGGCGGCGGCGAGTCGGGGCTGACGGCCAGCGGGGCGAGGTGCCCCGTCTTGACCATGCCGCGGATCACGCCCTCCGACACGCCGGCGTGGCGCGCCAACTCGCGGACCGACCCCTGTCGCCCCACAAGCCGGTCGACCGCGGCGGCGCGCAGCGGGGTCAGCTTGTCGGGCACCGCCTCGACCAGCCGGTACTCGGTCACCGCCGCCGCCTCGACGAGCGCCGCCGGGACCGACAGCGTCATCCGCAGCACCGCGGCGGGCGCGGCCATGTAATAGGCGCCCGTCCACTCGATCAGCCGGCGGAGCGGCGCGGCGAGCGGCGGCACGGCGAAGCGCGTGGCGACCGGGCGCAGCTTGGCGTCGGGCACCTCGCGCGCCGCCCAACGCTCGGACTCCCACACCACGCCGACGATCCGCCGCGGCCCGAGGGGAACCTCGACCACGTCCCCCGGTGTCAGGTCGAGTCCATCGGGTACCGCATAGTCGAGCGCGCCGAGGCCGTGCTGGAGGACGAGGACACGGACGCGGGCCATGCTGCCTCAGATAAGCGAACAGGCACGGAACGCCAGCACCGCTAGCGACGTGACGCGGCGGTGCGCGTCGGCTAGACGGACGCAAGCCCAGCGGAGCCTACCCATGAAGTTCTTTGTCGACACTGCCGACACGACCGAGATCGAAGCGCTCGCCGCAACCGGCCTGCTCGACGGCGTGACGACGAACCCGAGCCTCATCGCCAAATCGGGCAAGAACTTCCTCGAGGTGATCGCCGCCATCGCCAAGCTGGTCGACGGGCCGGTGTCGGCCGAGGTCGTCGCAACCGATGCCGACAGCATGCTGCGCGAGGCGGCGAAGCTGCTGACGCTCGGCGACAACATCACGATCAAGGTGCCGCTGACGATGGACGGCCTGCGTGCCTGCAAGACGCTCAGCGACGACGGGGTGATGGTCAACGTCACGCTGTGCTTCTCGGCGACGCAGGCGCTGCTGGCGGCGAAGGCGGGAGCAGCGTTCATCTCGCCGTTCGTCGGGCGCCACGACGACGTCGGCTTCGACGGCATGGCGTTGATCCAGGATATCCGCACGATTTATGACAATTACGCCTTTGACACTGAGATCCTCGTCGCCAGCGTCCGCCACCCGGTTCACGTCCTCCAGGCGGCGAAGATCGGGGCCGACGTTGCGACGATGCCGCCGGCCGTGATCCGCGCGCTCGCCCTCCACCCGCTGACGGATCGCGGGCTCGACGGGTTCGCCGCCGACTGGGCCCGGTCGGGGCAAACGATCTTGTGACCGGCGGCGGAACGGGAGCCACCGCCCTCGTCGGGGTGTGGACGGCGAGTCTCGCCGACGCCCGCCGCCTGTCGCCACTGACGGTCAAGGCGTACGCCGCGACTCTCCGCCGCTTCCTCGGCTTCGTCGGCCTTCACACCGGCGGTCCGGTCGATGCCGCCGCGCTGTCACGGCTGACCACGGCCGACTTTCGCGCCTACCTGTCGGCGCGGCGCGGCGATGGCCTGGTCAACGCCTCGGTCGCGCGCGAGGTCGCGGCGCTGCGCACCTTCTTCGCCTTTGCCCGCGGTCACGGTGTCGGTGGCGATGCGCTCGCCGACATCGCGACGCCCAAGCGCGCCCCGCGCGTACCGCGGCCGGTCGCCCCCGCCGACGCCAAGGCACTGATCGCCGACGTCGGCGAGGGGGCGAGCGCGCCGTGGGTCGCCGCGCGCGACGCCGCCATCCTGCTGCTGCTGTACGGCGCCGGCCTGCGCGTCGCCGAGGCGCTGGCGCTGACCGGCGGCGCGCTGCCTCTCGGCGAGACGCTGGTGGTCACCGGCAAGCGCGCCAAGACGCGGATCGTCCCGCTGCTTCCCGTCGTCCGCGCCGGGATCGAGCATTATGCCGCCATCTGTCCGTGGCCGCTGACGACGAGCGCCCCGCTGTTCCGCGGCGTCCGCGGCGGTGGGCTCGATTCGGGAATCGTCCGGCGGACGATGGCGGCAGCGCGCGTCGGGCTCGGCCTGCCGGCGTCGGCGACGCCGCACGCACTGCGCCACAGCTTTGCGACGCACCTGCTCGCGCGCGGGGCCGATCTGCGCGCGATCCAGGAACTGCTCGGCCACGCCAGCCTGTCGTCGACACAGGTCTACACCGCGGTCGATGCGGCGCACCTGCTCGACGTCTATCGCCACGCCCACCCGCGCGCCTGAGAGGTTCAGTCGCCGTACACGGTGGGGACCGCATGGAGCCGCAATGAAACGCATCGCCGCCGCTATCGCCCTGCTCGCCGCGCTGCCGGCCGCCGCCGCGCCGGCGACGATCGACGACGTGCGTGCGTCGCTGCGGGCGACGACCACGATGACGGCCGGTTTCACCCAGACGGCGGCGAACGGCGGCCGGCTTACGGGCAAGCTGCTCCTCGCGCGGCCGGGCCGGGTGCGCTTCCAGTACGACAAGGCCCCGCTGCTCGTTGTCGCCGACGGCAAGCGGCTGAGCGTCGTCGATTACGAAGTCGCGCAAGTGTCGCAGTGGCCGATCAAGTCGACCCCGCTCGGCGTCCTGCTCGATGGGGACGCCGACCTCGCCAAGTTCGCGCGGGTCAGCGGCCAGGTCGACAACGGCGTTCTCGTCGAGGCGCGCGACGCCAGACACCCGGAATACGGCGCGATCACCCTCGACTTTGTCCGTGATGCGAACGCCCCGGGCGGCCTGGCCCTGACCGGCTGGACTGCGCTCGATGCGCAGAACAACCGCACCGAGGTCGCGCTCAGCGACGTGCGCTACAACGTGGCGGTACCTGCAGCGAGCTTCGGCTTCCGCGATCCACGCGCGCGCACGCTGCCGGGCAAGAACTGACGGGAGTTAACGCCCGTTCACCTCGCGTCAATGTCCGGGCCGCTAGGACAGCGGGGCGGTCGCCACTCGCTGCCTGGAATTTGCCCCTGTTGTCTGGGCAACCGAGCCGATCGCTGCGTGACGAGCGCAAACGGGCCCCCGCTCCATGCCCCCGGAGCGGGGGCCTAATTCGTTTGGGCTTCGGCGCGGTCGCCCCTAAATGACCGCAATGCCGCTTTCGATCGCGACCTGGAACATCAATTCGGTGCGTTTCCGCCTCGACCTCGTCGAGCGGTTCCTGCTCGCGCACGCGCCCGACATCCTGTGCCTGCAGGAAACCAAGGTCGTCGACGACGCCTTTCCGCACGCGCTGTTCGAGCGGCTCGGCTACCGGCACCGCCTCGTCTGCGGGCAGAAGATGCACCACGGGGTGGCCACGCTGTCGCGCGTGCCGCTCGCCGAGGAGCGGCGATTCGACTGGCAGGACAACGGCGAGGCGCGGCACATCGGCGCGCGGCTGCCGAACGGGCTGCTGATCGAGAACGTCTATGTGCCCGCGGGCGGCGACGTGCCCGACTCGGCGCTCAATCCCAAGTTCGCGCAGAAGCTCGCCTTCGTTGACCGGATGACACGCTGGTCGGAGGGACTGCGCGACGACACGGTGATCGTCGGCGACTTCAACATCGCCCCGCTCGAATGCGACGTGTGGAGCCACAAGGCATTGCTGAACGTCGTCAGCCACACGCCGGTGGAGGTCGACCGGCTGAACGGCCTGGCGGCGAGCCACGACTGGGTCGACCTCGGTCGTCGCTTCGTTCCCGCCCCCGAGCGGCTGTACACGTGGTGGAGCTACCGCAACGCCGACCACACCGTGAACGACCGCGGCCGACGGCTCGACCATATCTGGTCGTCGCCAGCGGTCGGCCGTACGGCGACCAAGTTCGAGGTCCTCGAGGACGCGCGGCTGTGGGGTAAGCCATCAGATCACATTCCGCAGATCGTGACGCTGGACCTGTGAGCGGCGACGCGACCGCAGTCGCGCGCGCGATCGACTCGCTGCGCCGCGGGCAGGTGGTGCGGGTGACCGATGCCGGCGGCGACCTCGACGTGCTGGCCGTCGAACTTGCCGACGCGCCGACGCTCGCCGCGCTCGAGGCGCACGGCCGCGCCGGGCTGGTCGTGACCCCGCGACGCGCGGCGATCCTCCACCTCGTCAATCAGCCGGCTGCCGCGGGCGCCGACGCTATCTGGATCGAGCGGCCGCCATGGCTCGACCTCGCCGCATCCGTCGCGACCGCTGACGCCGTCGACGACCTGCGGACGCCGTTCAAGGGGCCGTTTCGCACCCTCGATCCCGGTCCGCATGCGGCGGCGGCGGCCGCCGGCGTGCGGCTGGCGAAGCTCGGCGGCGTGTTGCCGGCGATCTTTGCGGTAATAGCCGATCGGGCTGCCGACCGGGAAGGCACGACCGTGTCCGCAGCGTCGGTCCTTGGTTATGCCCGTGCCGACCGGCTGCGGATCGTCACCCGGGCGCGGCTGCCGCTCGACGGCGCTCCCGATACCGAGGTGGTCGCGTTTCGCCCTGCTGAGGGTGGCCCCGAGCACCTCGCCCTGCTGATCGGCGCGCACGCCACACGCGCGCCGGTGCTCGCCCGGCTGCATTCGGCGTGCCTGACCGGCGATGTGCTCGGCAGCCTTAAATGCGACTGCGGGCCGCAGCTGCGCGCCGGCATCGCCGCCATCGCCGCGGCCGGCGGCGGGGTGCTGCTCTACCTCCAGCAGGAGGGGCGCGGCATCGGCCTGATCAACAAGCTGCGCGCCTATGCCCTGCAGGACCAGGGGTTCGACACAGTCGACGCCAACCTGCGCCTCGGCTTCGAGCCGGATGAGCGCGATTTTGCCGTCGCCGCCGCGATGCTCCGCCTGCTCGGCGTCACGGCGGTGCGGCTGCTGACCAATAATCCCGACAAGGTCGCCGGGCTCACCGCGCACGGGATCGACGTTGCTGAACGCGTGGCGCACGCGATGCCGCCGAACCCGCACAACGCCGCCTATCTCGCCACCAAGCGGGATCGCAGCGGGCACTATCTGTGAAGCTGACCGTCGACGCCGCGGCCCTGACCTTGATCGCGGATGG
Organism: uncultured Alphaproteobacteria bacterium; assembly: GCA_963790285.1. Lineage (GTDB taxonomy): Bacteria > Pseudomonadota > Alphaproteobacteria > Sphingomonadales > Sphingomonadaceae > Polymorphobacter_B. The sequence goes on along the minus strand of CAWBNV010000002.1, from coordinate 365,232 downwards.
CGTGGCGACGCCGTGTGTCATCGGCCGGAGCGGCCCGGTCGCGGCCGCCGACAAGCGCGAGGGCGACGGGCACACGCCGCTCGGGGTTTTCGCACTGCGCGAAGCGCTGCTCCGACCCGATCGCAACATCAACCCGCCGTTGACGGCGCTTCCGTGGCGGTGGCTGCGGCCCGGCGACGGCTGGTCTGACGACCCCGCCGACCCGGCGTACAACCGCCCGGTGTCGCACCCGCACGCCTTCTCGGCCGAGCATCTGTGGCGCGACGACGGGCTCTACGATGTCATCGTCCCACTCGGGTACAACGACGCGCCGCCGGTGCCGGGGCGAGGGAGTGCGATCTTCCTCCACTGCACTGCCCCCCGCCACCCGACCACCGACGGCTGCGTCGCGATTGACCGGGAGGCGCTCGTCGCGCTGCTGCCGTGGCTCGCCCGCGGCGATACGCTGGAGATCCGATGACGTACCGCCGCACCCTGTTCGTCGCCCTCCTGCTGGTCACGCTCGTCGCGGCGCTGGTGCCGAACGGAATGGCTCCCGATTTCGGCCACGGCGACAAGGTCAACCACATGGCCGCGTTCGTGACGCTTGCCGTGATTGCCGCCTGGGCTTGGCCGCGCACGGCGCTGTGGCGGATCGGCGTGCTGCTGTCGGCGTTCGGCGCGGCGATCGAAGGGTTGCAGGCGCTTCCCGTCATTGCGCGCGACGCGGAATGGGCCGATTGGTTCGCCGACACCGCAGCAGCGACGGTCGCGCTGCTGCTTGTCGCGCTCGTCCGGCGGATTATCGCGTCCGGGGAGCCAGGATAGCATCGAGCCGCGCTGCGCCGCCGACGCGCTCGAGGTGGGGATAGCGCAGGCCGCCGCTCCATGCGATGCGCACGACACGGAAACGGTCCCCGGAACGCACGATCAGGTCGAGCGGCGTGCCGCTGGCGGTCGCTGCGACCGCGCGCTTCAATCCTTCGCCGCTGAACGCGTCGCCATCGACGGCGACGATGGTGGTGCCGACGGTCAGGCCGGCGGCGAAGGCGGGGCTCGACCAGAGGACCTGGGCGATGACGCCGTCGTCGCCCGCTGTCAGTCCGATCGAATAATCGAGGTCGACGCGCTTCGCCGCAACGTCGCCGAGCCGGGCCATGTCGTTGATCTTGTCGGTAAAAACCAGCCGGTAGCCGCCGCGCGCAACCCCATCGAGCGGGGCGCCGGGACCGTGGGTCGTGAGTTCGCGCGGTGAGGAATCCGGCCCAGTCGTAGGGTTCGACGGCGTTCAGTGCCGTGACAAGGTCTGCGTAATTATACGCTTTGTCGTTCCACGAGCCATCGTCGACGCCGAAAAATCGTGTCGCGAAGTCGTCAAGGGACCGCCGCCCACCCGACCGCTCGCGGATCAGCGTGTCGGCGTCGAGCCAGATCAGCAGGCCCTCGGTATAATAATCCTCGCTGCGCTGGTAATCGCGCCACGGCTCGGGCCCGCGAGCGGCGGTGATCGGGTCATTGGTGGTGTCGATTAGCGGCTTCCACACGCGACCGGCGACCGCGTCGTACGCCGCCGCGTTGCCGGCGAGGACGTCGAGCGCCTGCTCGCGCGACCACAGACCGGCGCGCGCCGCGAGCACCGTCCCCCAATACTGCGTCTGCCCCTCGTAGACCCACAGCAGCGAATTGCGCATCGGCACGTTGAAGTTCGGCGTCCACGAATTGGCGCCGCGGCGGAACTTGCCGTTCCAGCTGTGGGTGAACTCGTGCGGCAGCAGGCCGTGCGCGTTGGCGTTCTTGTCCCATTCGGTAAAATATTGCGGCACCGAGCCGTTCTCGCTCGACCGATGGTGCTCGAGGCCGATCCGCCCCTGTTTGTCGCTGAGCGCGAGAAGCAGGTCATAGTGGTCGAAGTGCTTCGAGCCGAACAGCGTCGTCGCCTCGCGGACGAGCCTGGCGTGCTTGGCGATCTGTTCGTCGGTGGCGGCGAGCAGGTCGGGGCGGTCGGCGACGATGTCGAGCGTCACCGGCCGGCTCGACGTGTCGAGCGGCACGCGCCGCAGGTAGCGCCCGGCGAAGATCGGCGAATTGACGAGCGTCTCGAACGGCACGACGCCGTAGCGGACCTCGCCCGGCGCGGCGCCGGGGACGGGGCGCAGTGCCGTCGCCGCAGCCCACCCGTCGGGGAAGCGGACGGTTGCTTGAAACGGAATGTCGCGGGTGAAGAAGCCCGCCGGGTAGAGCGCCATCTGATCGAATTCGAGGTTGAGCATCGCCGGGGTGACGACGATCCGACCCTGATTCGCTGCGGTCGGCGAGACGAACTCGAAGTCGAGGTCGATTGCCGTCGCCCCGGCGGGCACGTCGAGGTGGAAGGCGTAGACGTCGACCGGATCGCGCGTCCATTCGATCCGCTGGCCGCCGGCGTGGACGACGAGGCCGGCGAGCTTGTCGATCGGCCCGCGCGGCGCATGCTTGCCCGGCAGCCACTGCGGATAGAGCAGGGTCAGCGGCCCCGGCCCCGCGACGGGGATCGTCTCGTGGACGGTGAAGATGCGCCGCTCAAGATCGGTCGCGTCGACGTGAAGCGCGATCGTGCCCGGGTATGGCCGGTCGACCGGCGCGATCGTCGCCGGCGGGTAGGGCACCGGCTGCGGCAGCGATGGCGGCGACTGGGCGGCGGCGGCGGACGCGACGAGCAGGGCGAGCGTGAGGCGGATCATCGGCGGCTTTCGAGGAGTCAGATGGTACGCATCATCCTGACGCATACCAGGACCCACCTTGCCGCGGCCCGACGAGCGGCCGCGTGGATCCCGGTATCCGCCCGGCTGACTTCGCGTGTTCAGCAGCCGATCAGTTCGTCCCCGCCGACACCGGCACCGGGAACCCCTTGGCCCGCAGGTACGCGTCGACCTTCGGGTCCCGCCCGCGGAAGTTGCGGTAGGCGATCGCCGGATCGACCGTGTTGCCGACGCTGGTGATCGCGTCGTGGAAGCGCTTGGCGACGGCGGGATCGTAGGGCCCGCCGGCCTCGGTGAACGCCTCGAACGCGTCGTACGCGAGCACGGCCGCCCACAGGTAACCGTAATACCCCGCCGAATAGCCGTCGCCTGAGAAGACGTGGCCGAACTGCGGAATGCGGTGGCGCATGACGATCTCGGCGGGCATGCCGAGGTCGGCGAGTTCCTTCTTCTCGAATGCCTTCGGGTCGATCGGCGTGCTGCCGGCGAGGTGGAGGGCAAGGTCCATGATCGCCGACGCCTGCGCCTCGACGACGCCGAACGCGGCGTTGAAGGTCTCGGCCCGCTTGATCTTGTCGACGAGCGGCTGCGGCAGCGGCTCGCCGCGCTCATTGACGAGCATCTTCTGGACCTCGGGCGTCGTGAACCAGTTCTCGTTCACCTGGCTCGGGAACTCGACGAAGTCGCGCAGCGTGTTCGTCCCCGACAGCGTCGGATAAGCGACGTTCGAGTTCAATCCGTGGAGCGCGTGGCCGAACTCGTGGAACATTGTCCGCGCGTCGTCGAAGCTGATCGTCGTCGGCGCGCCGTTCGTGCCGCGGATGAAGTTGGCGTTGTTCGACACGATCGTCGGGACGTTGCCATCGTACGTGCTCTGCTCGCGGTAAGCGTTCATCCACGCGCCGCTGTTCTTGCCGGCGCGGGCATAGGGGTCGAAGTACCAGAGGCCGATATGGTGACCGTCGCGGTTCTTGACCTCGTAGACCGTCACGTCGGGCTGGAAGACCGGCAGGCCCTCGACCTTGGTGAAGGTGAAGCCGTAGACCTTGCCTGCAGCGAAGAACATCGCCTCGCGGACGTGGTCGAGCTGGAGGTACGGCTTCACCTCGTTGAGATCGAGGTCGTACTTCGCCTTCCGCACCTTCTCGGCGTAATAGCGATAGTCCCACGGCGCGATCTTGAAGTTGCCGTGTTCCTTGTCGACGACCGCCTGCATCACCGCGACGTCCTTGTGGACCTGCGCGATCGCCGGCGTCATGACGGCGACTTCGAGCGCCATCGCCGTTTCGGGCGTCTTCGCCATCCGGTCGGCGAGCACCCAGTGGGCGAAGGTGGGGTAGCCGATCAGCTTCGCGTTCGCCGCACGCAGCGCAAGGATCTGCGTCACGATCGCGTTGTTATCGGTCGCGCCGCCGTTGTCGCCCCGCATCGCCCACATGCGGAAACCCTTCTCGCGGGCAGCGCGGTCGTCGGCGTAGGTCAGGAACGGCTCCATCGACGACCGCGTGTTGGTGATCAGCCACTTGCCCGGCTGCCCGCGCTTGATGCCCTCGGCCGCCGCCGCATCGATCTGCGCCTTGCTGAGCCCCTTCAGCTGCGCGGGCGAGTCGAGGGTCAGGACATAGCTCTCCTCGTCGGCGAGCTCGTTCTGGGCGAACTTGGCATAGAGCGTGGCCAGCTTCTCGTTGTTCGCGGCGAAGGTTGCCTTGTCGGCCGGCGACAGCTTCGCGCCCTGCTGGACGAAGCGCCGCCAGTAGACCCAGACGAGGCGCTGCTGCTCGGGCGTCAGCTTCGCCTTCGCGGGCGAGTTGTAGACGGTATCGATGCGGGCGAAGAGCTTCGGGTTCTGCGTGATCGAATCGCCGAACGCCGACAGCTTGGGGGCCATCGCCGTCTCAACCGCGGCGACGTCGGGCGTCTTCAGGTTCGACGACCAGATGCCGAAGATCGTCCCGGCGCGCGTCAGGCTGTCGCCCGCCTTTTCCATCGCGACGATGGTATTGGCGAAGGTTGGCGGCGCGGGGTTATTGGCGATCGCCTCGATCTCCCTCCTTTCCTCGGCCATGCCGGCCTCGAGCGCGGGGGCGAAGTCGGCGACGCGGACGGCCGCGAAGTTCGGCTCACCGCCATACGGCCCGGTCCACGGCGCAAGGACCGGGTTGGCCGGCGCGGCGGCCGGGGCCGCGGCGAGCGGCAGCGCGGCAACGGCGGCGAGGCACGCGCCCGCCAGCAGCTTGAACGGCATAAGTCGATCTTTCCCCAGAGAAGATTACCGCGACGCTACAGCGCGCGCGCCGCCGCAGGTCAACCGGTTTCGATCTCGCCGCGGACCTGGCCGTGCGCGAGGACGGTGAACAGGCCGGTCCCGCCGATAACGTTGCCGATCAGCGCCGGCGCGATGAACCCGCCGAGCGCCCAGCCGAACGTCGCATGGCCGGTGAGCCACAGCAGCCACGCCTCGGCCGATCCGGCGATGACGTGGCTGAACCCGCCCGCGCCGACGAGGTAGGTGATGATGAAGACGATCCAGAACTCGCTACCCCGCGCGTTCGGCATGATCCACGCGATCGACGCGATGAGGAATCCCGCCGGGATGCCGCGGAGCAGGATCGCGAGGGTGCCGTGCTCGTGGATCGGCCGCGACACCTCGACCGCGGCGGCGAGCTGGTCGGCGTCGATCACGCCGCCGTGGACGAGCACGGCCGCGGTCGCCAGCGTCCCGGCGATGTTGGCGAACAGCGCCAGCGCCCACAGCCGCGCCAGGCGGGCGAAGTTGCGCGGGGTCGGCTGGGTCGCGACCGGCAGGACGACGGTGATCGTGTTCTCGGTGAACAGCTGCAGGTTGCCGAGGATGACGATGACGAAGCCGACGGTATAGCCGAGCGCGACGATCAGCTCCGACCAATCGGCGTGCGGCAGGTGCTGGCGCAGCGTCGCTTCGGCGAGCACCGATGCCGTGATCGCGACGCCGGCGGCGAAGCCCGAGCAGAGCAGCGACAGCGCCGGCCGGTCGAGTTCGTCGTCGCCCTGCGCGCGGATGACCTCGTGGACGACCTTGGCGTTGCCGCTCTTGCGCTCGGCGACGGCCTGCGCCTCGTCGGGAGTCAGGCCGGGATCTGTTTCGGGGTCGGCCACGGAACGCGAACGGTGGGCGTCGCCCAGAGTTCCGACAGGCGGTCAGGTGCCTTGTCGGTCACCGGCAACGGCGGCGATCGCCGCGCGCACGGCCGGCAGCCGCTTGGCGTAGACCGCTTCGACGATGGCCAGGATCTCGGGCCGCGCCGACGCCGGCGTCCCGCCGCCGAGCGGCTGCGGATCGTATTCGAGGCCCAGCTGGATCGCCTCGGCGACGTCGCGGCCGTGCGTCTCGGCAATCAGGCGGAAGGCGAAGTCGATGCCGCTGGTGACGCCGCCGGCGGTGATGCGGTTGCGCTCGATCACCGTCCGCTCGGCGACATAGGTTGCGCCGAACGCCGCGAGCTGGTCGCCCCACGCCCAGTGGCAGCCGGCGCGGTAGCCGTCGAGCAGCCCGGCGGCGGCGAGGACCAGCGAACCCGTGCAGACGCTGGTGACATAACGCGCCGTCGCCGCCTGCGCCCGCAGCCAGTCGAGCACGGCGGCGTCTGCCATCAAGGCCGTGGTGCCGTAGCCGCCGGGAACGCAGACGATGTCGAGCGGCGGGCAGTCGGCGAGCGTCACCGTCGGCACGAGGGCCAGGCCGCAGTCGGACATGACGGGCGCGAGCGTCGCGGCGACGAAGTACAGCGTCGCCCCCGGCATCCGCGACAGCACCTCCGCCGGGCCGGTCAGGTCGAGCTGGGTGATGCCGGGAAAGAGGAGGAAGCCGATCCTCATGCGACGAACGGCATGCCGAGTGCCTCGGCGACAGCGTGGTGACGGATATGGCCGCCGCTGACGTTCAACCCGGCTGCGAGGTGCGGATCGGCCGCCATCGCTGCCTCGGGGCCGAGGTTGGCGAGCTTGAGCGCGAACGGCAGCGTCGCGTTGTTGAGGGCGAAAGTCGACGTCCGCGCCACCGCACCGGGCATGTTGGCGACGCAGTAGTGGATGATGCCGTCGATCACGTAGACCGGGTCCTGGTGGGTGGTCGCGTGGCTCGTCTCGAAGCAGCCGCCCTGGTCGATGGCGATGTCGACGAGGACCGACCCGCGCTTCATCAGCTTGAGCATCTCGCGGGTGACGAGCTTGGGGGCGGCGGCACCCGGGATAAGCACTGCGCCGATGACGACGTGGGCGCTGGCGACCGCCGCCTCGATCGCGGCTTTGCTGCTGAACACGGTCTTGACCCGGCCCTCGAACAGTTCGTCGATCTCGGCGAGGCGCTGCGTCGAGATGTCGTAGATCGTCACGTCGGCACGCAGACCGACGGCCATTTGGGCCGCGTTGACCCCCGACACGCCGCCGCCAAGGATCGCGACCCGCCCCGGTGCGACGCCGGGGACGCCGCCGAGCAGGATGCCGCGCCCGCCCTGCTCCTTTTCGAGATAATGTGCGCCGACCTGGACGCTCATCCGCCCGGCGACCTCGGACATCGGGCGCAGCAGCGGCAGGCCGCCGCTGCGGTCGGTGACCGTCTCGTAGGCGATGCACGTCGCCCCGCTGGCGACGAGCGCCTTCGCCTGCTCGGGATCGGGGGCGAGGTGGAGATAGGTGAACAGCAGCTGCCCCTGGCGCAGCATCGCGCACTCGACCGGCTGCGGCTCCTTGACCTTGACGATCATCTCGGCGGCGGCGAACACCGCGGCCGCGTCGGGGGCGATCGTCGCGCCGGCGGCGCGGTAGTCTTCGTCGGTGAAGTCGATGCCGCAACCGGCGTCGGTCTCGACCGTTACCGAGTGACCGGCGGCCGTCAGCTCGGCGACCGACGGCGGCGTCAGGCCGACGCGATATTCGTGGATCTTGATTTCCTTGGGTACTCCGACGTGCATCACCGATCCTCCACAGCGTTGGCGGCGCTATAGCGCGACCGCGTCGCAGCCGTCACGTTGCAGCGCACAATCGACCGTGGTAACGCGCGAACCTTCGCAACGCATGGGCAGTAGCACCACGTGATCTTGCTCTCTCGCCTCGTGGTTGCTTCGCTGCGCGCGCAATGACCGCCGTTGTCACCGCCGGTCCGACCGTCGATGCGGCGCCCAAGGTGGCGCTGGCCGGATCGCCGACCACCGTGAGCCATGGTACTGACAGCTTTGCCAAGCTGGCGATCGGTGCTGTCGGGGTCGTGTTCGGCGACATCGGTACCAGCCCGCTTTACGCCATGAAGCTTGTCTTCGTCGGGCAGCACCCGCTGACGGTCGACCGGCTCCACATTTTCGGCGTCATCTCCCTGATCTTTTGGACAATGATCATGGTGGTGACGGTCAAGTACGTCTTCATCGTCATGCGCGCCGACAATCGCGGCGAGGGCGGGTCGATGTCGCTTCTCGCGCTGATCTCGCGGCTGTCGCCCGGGGCCGGCCGCTCGCGCTACCTCGTCATGCTCGGCGTGCTGGCGACGGCACTGTTCTTCGGCGATGCCATCATCACCCCGGCGATCTCGGTGCTGTCGGCGGTCGAAGGGCTGACGGTCGTCTCGTCGGGGATGAGCCACGTCGTCCTGCCGATTGCCATCGTCATCCTGATCGGGCTGTTCGTCATCCAGGCGCGCGGAACGGCAAAGGTGGGCGCGCTGTTCGGGCCGATCATGCTGTTCTACTTCGCCGTCGTCGCCGTCCTCGGGCTGCTCCACATTGCCGGCGAGCCGCGCGTGCTCTGGGGCCTGTCGCCGCACTGGGCGGTGCTGTTCTTCGCCGCGAACCCGACGCTCGCCTTCCTCGCGCTCGGCTCGGTCGTCCTCGCCGTCACCGGGGCGGAGGCGCTGTACGCCGACATGGGCCATTTCGGCCGGCGGCCGATCTCGGCGGCATGGCTCTATCTCGTCCTGCCGGCGCTGATGCTCGGCTATCTTGGTCAGGGCGCGATGATGCTCGACAATCCCGCAACGGCGCAGAACCCGTTCTACCTGATGGCGCCCGACTGGTCGCGGCTGCCGCTCGTCATCCTCGCGACCGCGGCGACGGTCATCGCCAGCCAGGCGGTGATCTCGGGAGCCTTTTCGGTCGCGCAGCAGTCGGTCCAGCTGGGCTTCCTGCCGCGGCTCAAGATCATCCATACAAGCGCGCGGTCGGCGGGGCAGATCTACATCCCGATCATCAACTGGGCGCTGCTGATCCTCGTCATCCTACTCGTACTGGGCTTCCGTACGTCGGACAACCTCGCCGCCGCCTATGGCATCGCCGTCACCGGCACGATGACGATCACGACGATGATGATCGCCGTGCTCGTCCTCAACATCTGGAGGTGGCCGCGGTGGTGGGCGATGCCGCTGCTTGCCGTGCTGTTCGTCATCGACGGCGCGTATTTTGCCTCAAACCTGACCAAGATTCCCGACGGTGGCTGGTTCCCGCTGCTCGTCGGCGCGATCTCCTTCACCCTGCTGACGACGTGGGCGCGAGGTCGCCATCTGATGATGCTGCGGCTGCGCGAGAGCGCGATGCCGATCGAGGTGTTCATCAAGTCCGCGGCGAGCGCCGCGACGCGGGTGCAGGGAACCGCGGTGTTCATGACCAGCAGCCCCGAGGGCGTGCCGCACGCGCTGCTCCATAACCTCAAGCACAACAAGGTGCTCCACGACCGCGTCCTCATCCTGACGGTGATGATCGACGAGGTGCCGTTCGTCGATGACGAGGACCGTATGGAGGTGCGCCCGCTGGGCTCGAACTTCTACCGCATGATCATGCGCTACGGCTTCATGCAGGAGATCAACATTCCTGCCGCGCTCAAGACGGTGGAGAACTGCGGTCCGAAGATCAAGATGATGGACACGAGCTTCTTCCTCGCCCGCCAGACCTTGCTCGCCAGTGACCGCCCGGGTATGGCGATCTGGCGTGAGAAGGTCTTTGCGTGGATGCTCAGCAACTCGGAAAGCGCGATGGAGTTCTTCAAGCTTCCGACCAACCGTGTCGTCGAGCTCGGCAGCCAGGTCGAGATTTGACGCGCTGACCGGCTTGGTAACGCCGACCTCCACCGGGCCGACGGGGCCGCGTGCGCCCGAGCTGTGGGGCGGCGCCGAATGCACGATGAGCCGCGTGGGCGATACCTGGATCGACCAGACTCGCTTGTCGGGCCATCACAACCGTATAGACGATCTCGATCGCTTCGCCGCGCTTGGACTGCGCGCGATCCGCTATCCGCTGCTATGGGAGCGGACCGCCCCTGACCACCCGGAGACGCGTGACTTCGGCTGGGCCGATGCCCGGGTGGCACGGCTGCGCGACCTCGGCATCCGCCCGATCGCCGGGCTCGTCCACCACGGATCGGGGCCGCGGTACACCGACCTGCTCGATGACGGCTTCGCGCCGGGGCTCGCCGCGCACGCCGCTGCCGTCGCCCGGCGCTACCCGTGGATCGACGCCTACACGCCGGTCAACGAGCCGCTGACGACGGCACGCTTCGCCTGCCTGTACGGGATCTGGTATCCGCACACGATCGATGAACGGAAGTGCTGGCTCGCATTGCTCAACCAGATCGACGCGACGCGCGCGGCGATGCGCGCCGTCCGCACGGTCACCCCGGCGGCGCGGCTGGTCGCGACCGACGACCTCGGCCGCTGCTTCGGCACGCCAGAGCTGGGCGCCGAAGTCGCCTTTGAGAACGAGCGGCGCTGGCTCGGCTGGGACCTGCTGTTTGGGCGCGTCGTCCCCGGTCACCCGCTGTGGGCGCGGCTCGACGGCCACGGCTTCGGCGACCGGCTGCGCGCGATCGCCGACGATCCGTGCCCACCCGGCATCGTCGGCATCAACCATTATGTCACGTCGAGCCGCTTCCTCGACCATCGACCCGAACTGCACGGCGGTGCGCGCGCTGCCGACCACCCGCGCCCGGTCAGCAGCCTCAACGCCGTCCGTCACGTGCCCGACGAGGTGCCAGGCATCGCCGACCTGCTCGGCGAGGCGTGGACGCGCTACGCCACCCCGCTGGCGGTCACCGAGGCGCATCTCGGCTGCACACGCGAAGAGCAGATGCGCTGGATCGCACGTATCTGGGACGGCGCGCGCGAGGCGCGTGCGGTCGGGGTCGACGTCGTCGCGGTGACGGCGTGGTCGCTGCTCGGCGCGCATGGCTGGGACCAGCTCGCGACCGGCGACGGTCGCTATGAGCCGGGCGCGTTCGACACCCGCGCGCCGACGCCGCGCGCGACCGGGGTCGCCCATCTGCTGACCGCGCTCGCCACCGATGCGCCGCGGCCGCACGCGGCGATGCTCGCGCAGCCCGGTTGGTGGGAGCGGCCGCACGGCGCCGCACCCGAGGCGTCGCCGATCGTCATCACTGGCCGCACCGGAACGCTCGGCCAGGCGCTCGCCCGCGCCTGCGGCAGCCGCGGGCTCAGCCATGTCCTGACCGGCCGCGACGAGCTGGCACTGGCCGATGCTACCTCGATCGATCGCGCGCTCGACCGCCTGCGCCCGACGGCGGTAATCAACACCGCCGGGCTGGTCGACATCGACCGCGCCGAGCGCGACCCCAACCTCGCGATGGCGGTCAACGCCGACGGCCCAGCCCGCTTGGCGGCGGCGTGCGCCGCACGCGGGATTGCCTTCGTCACCATCTCGAGCGACCAGGTGTTCGCGGGCACGCATGACGGCGAGCACTTCGAGGACGATGCCGTCTCCCCCTGCAACGTCTATGGCCGGTCGAAGGCCGAAGCCGAGCGCCGCGTCCTTGCCGCCCTGCCGACCGCGCTCGTCGTCCGGACCGCAGCGTTCTTCGGGCCGCACGACACCCACAATTTCGCCGTTCATGCCATCGACGCGTTGCGCCGCGGCGAGCGATTCCGCGCCGCCAGCGACTCGATCGTGTCCCCGACCTACGTTCCCGATCTCGTCGACACACTGCTCGACCTGCTGATCGACGGCGAGACCGGCCTCTGGCACCTCGCCACGCCCGGGCGGACGTCGTGGGCCGACTTCGCGCGCGCCCTCGCGGTCGCGACCGGCTGCGATCCCGACCGCGTCGAGGCGGTACCCAGCGCCGACCTTGGCTGGACCGCACCGCGTCCCGCATCGGTCGCGCTCGGCTCGAAGCGCGGCTGGCCGCTGCCGCCGCTCGACCGGGCGCTCGCGAGCTTCGCAGCGGCTTACTGACGCCGCACGACGAGCCCGGCGAGCCATCCGGCGACAAGTGCGAGGCCGACGGCGGCGAGGCCGTAGAGCAGTCCGTGCCGTTGCGCGGCGACATAGACCCAGCGCTCGAACCCGCTCTTGTCGATCGTGATCGGCGTCGCCGCACGGGCGATCACCTTGCCGTGACGGATGAGGTAGATTTCGGCGGTATAGGCGCCGACGGGAACCGCCGAGGGGATCGCGATCCGCGCTTGGTAGAGGATGTTCTGGGTCAGCCCGATCCGCCCCTCCTGTTCCGACCACAGCCCCGTGCGGCGACGTAAGTCGATCAGCCCACGGGTGAACTCGGCGACCTGGGCTCCCTCGCCGGTCGTCGGCGACAGCTGGAGATAATCGAGGCCGATCTCCCAGATCGACGCATTGCGCTCGTCGACGAGAGCGTGGATCGGTGCCGACGTGGCGACCGCGTAGAAGCCGGGTGCGGTCTCGAAGCGGACGCTCGCGGTGTTGATCCAGATGCCGGCGACGCGCGCCTTCTTGCGCAGCGTGATTGGTTCAGCGGGGCCGCGGACGACGATCGCAAGGCCGGGCCGCTCGTCGGGGACGCTGCCGCGCGGATACTGGATCGCGCCGAAGACGAGCAGCTCGGCCCCCTTGAATGTGTAGACGATGTCGATGCGGTTCTGGCTGATGTCGGTGATCAGCCGCACGGGTGCCGTCGCACCGGCCGGCGCGGCAACGGCGAGCGCGACGAGCGCCGCGGCGACGCGAAGTCTGGTCACGTCCGTGTGAAGACCGAGAACAGTTCCGCCGGCGTCGTCGCCAGCCCGATCGCCAGTCGCACCGCGACACCGAGAACGATCAGCGCGAGACCGAGCCGGAGGCGGACCGGCGACAGCTTCTGTGCGGCGCGGACGCCGAGTTGCGCACCGACTACGCCGCCGACGAGGAGCAGCCCGGCCAGGACGATGTCGACCGTCTGCGATTCGACCGAGTGGAGCAGCGTCGTCGCGGCGGTGACGAAGACGATCTGGAACAGCGACGTGCCGACGACGGAGTTGGCCGACATGCCGAGCAGGTAAATCATCGCGGGAACCAGGATGAACCCGCCGCCGACGCCCATGACGACCGTCAGCATGCCAACCGCGGCCCCGAGCAGCAGCGGAGCGAGCGGCGAGATGTAGAGGCCCGACGTGTAGAAGCGCGTCCGCCACGGCAGCGCGGCGACGAGCGGATTGTGCTGGTGGAGGCGGCGCGGCGCGACTCCGCGCGCCGTACGCCGCAGCGTCCGGATCGACTCCCGCAGCATCAGCCCGCCGACGGTGCCGAGCAGCAGAACGTAGACGAGGTTGATCGTCACGTCGATCTGGCCGAGCTCCTGGAGCCAGCGGAACACGACCGAACCGAGCCCGGCGCCGATGATGCCGCCGGCGACGAGGACACCGCCCATCTTGAGGTCGACGCCGCCGCGTCGCCAATAGGCGAGGGCGCCCGACACGCTCGCGCCGGTGATCTGCGTTGCAGACGATGCCACGGCAACCGCTGGCGGAATGCCGTAGAAGATCAGCAGCGGTGTCGTCAGGAACCCGCCGCCGACGCCGAACATGCCCGAAAGGAAGCCGACGAGTGCGCCGAGCCCGACGATGATCAGCCAGTTGACCGACAGCTCGGCGATAGGGAGGTAAAGCGTCACGCGCCGGTGATAGCCGTGCCGTCGCGGTACGGCGACCCCTTAGCACCGCGGTAGTAACCGGCGGCCGGGCGGCGACGAACATCGGGCAACGGAGGACGATCAATGCCGCACCCCCTGTCCGACCCGGTCGCCGAGCGCGCCGGTGACCCCGGTACTTCGGCCGACGCAGGGGTGGCACCACCGGAGCAGGGCCAGACGGTCATCGTACTCCAAGGCGGCGGCGCACTCGGGGCCTATCAGGCAGGGGTCTTCGAAGGGCTTGCCGCCGGCGGCATCGTTCCGGACTGGCTGATCGGCACGTCGATCGGCGCGCTTAACGCGGCCTTGATCGCCGGCAACGCACCGGCGGATCGCGTGCCGCGACTGCGGGCGTTCTGGACGCGCGTCGGCCATCCGCTCGCCGGTGCCCTCGCCGGAACGGCGTTCGGGCGCGCCGCCGCCGAGGCGGTCATCGTCGCCGGCGGCGTCCCCGGCTTTTTCGCCCCAAACCCCAAGGCCGGGTTCGGCTCCGACCATCGGCATGGTGCGGAAGCAGCAAGCTACTACTCGCTCGCGCCGCTGGCGGAGACGCTCGCCGAGTTCGTCGACTTCGATCGCCTGAACGGAGGGCCGGTGCGGCTGACGGTCGGTGCGGCAAACCTGCGAAGCGGCGAAATGCGCTATTTCGACAGCCGTGACGAGCGGCTCGACGTGCGGCACCTGCTCGCCAGCTGCGCGCTTCCGCCGGCCTTTCCCGCGGTTCGCATCGGGGGCGAGCTGTTCTGGGACGGTGGCATCCTGTCGAACACCCCGGTCGAAGCGGTGTTCGACGACAACCCGCGACGGTCGGGCCTGGTCTTCGCCGTCCATATGTGGAACCCCGACGGACCCGAGCCCGACACCCTCGCCAAGGTTGCGGCGCGCGAAAAGGACCTGCGGTTCTCGAGCCGGGCGATCAACCACATTGCCCGCCAACGCCAGATCCACAAGCTGCGCCACGTCATCGCCGAGCTCGCTAAACGCGTTCCCGACGGCCCCGAAGTAAAGGCGCTGACCGCATACGGCTGCTTGACGCGAATGCACGTCGTACGCCTGCTCGCGCCGACGATCGGCAGCGAGACGCATGCCAAGGACATCGACTTCACCGCCGCGGGCATCACCGCCCGATGGGCGCACGGCGCGGCGCACGCCGCCGACGTCGTCGCCCGCGCGCCATGGCGCGCCCCGTCCGACCCTCTGGAAGGGTTTATCCTCCACGAAGCGCCTGCCGCACCGATGTAGCGGATCAGTCGTCCTCGTCGTCGAAACCGGCGAGGTCGAGCGCACGGGCACGCATCTGGCGCGTGCGGCACCAGTGGACGAGCGCCTCCTCGCGGCCGTGGGTCACCCATACCTCAGACGGTGCGAGCTCGGCGCAGGTAGCGGTCAGCTCGTCCCAATCGGCATGGTCGGAGACGATCAGCGGCAGCTCGACCATCCGCTGCACCGCGCGCTGGCGGACGCGCATCCAGCCGCTTGCCATCGCCGTGATCGGCTCGGGCAGGCGGCGGCTCCAGCGATCGTTGAGCGCTGCCGGCGGGGCGACGACGACGCGGCCCTTCAGGTCGGCCGGCTTGGCTCCCGTCGCGGCGCGCAGATCGCCGAGGTCGACGCCGAGCTCGACATACAGATCGCACAGCCGCTGGACCGCGCCGTGGAGATAGATCGGCGCGTCGTGGCCGAGGCCGCGCAGTTCGGCGATGACCCGCTGCGCCTTGCCGAGCGCGTAGGCCCCGACGACGACGCAGCGGTCGGGGTTGGCGGCGAGCGCGGTGGTGATCTTGGCGATCTCGTCGCCGGTGTCGGGGTGGCGGAAGACCGGCAGGCCGAAAGTCGCCTCGGTGACGAAGACGTCGCACGGCACCGGCTCGAAGCCGGCGCATGTCGGGTCGGCGCGGCGCTTGTAGTCGCCCGAGACGACGATCCGCTCGCCGGCGTGGTCGAGGACGATCTGCGCCGAGCCCAGCACGTGGCCGGCCGGCACGAAGGTCGCGGTGACGTCGCCGACGCGAACGCTGTCGCCGTAGCCGACCGCCTGCCCGTTCTGCTCGCCGTAGCGGACGCCCATGATCGCCAGCGTCGCCGCCGTCGCCAACACCGCGCCGTGGCCGCCGCGGGCGTGATCGGCATGGCCGTGGGTGACGAGCGCCTTGTCCTTCGGCGACGACGGATCGATCCAGAAGTCGCCCGGCGCGACGTAGATGCCCTCGGGATGGGGCTGAAGCCAGGAACCGAGTGCCATCGGGCGAAGATAGTCGTGTGGGCGCCCGATTGAAGGGCAGAAGGCGCTTGCCCCTGACGCTGCGTCATCGGCTACAACTCGGGACATGACGACGCTTTCGATCACCGAGGTCTGCCGCCGCACCGGGCTCAGCGCGCGGGCGATACGCTTCTACGAAGCGCGCGGGTTGGTCACGGCGCAGCGATCGGCGGCGGGCCAGCGGCGCTACGGCGTCACCGAGGTGGCGCGGCTCCACCAGCTGACCGCCTTGAAGCGTGGTGGCTTCAGCCTTGCACAGATCGCGGTGCTGACCGGTCACGGAGAAATCGACCTTGCGCGGCTGATCGGCATCCAGATCGACGAATTGATCGCCCGCCGGGCGCACATCGACGGTGCACTGACGGGGCTGCGCGCCGCCCGGGCGGCGATCGCGCGCGGCGACACGCTCGACATCGACCGCTTTTGCACGCTCATCAAGCAGGGAGAGACGACGATGACGACCGAAGCCGAATGGAAGAAGGTGGCGGACCGCTACTTCACGCCCGAGGAGCAGGCCCGCTGGCGCGAGAAGATGGGCGCCCTGCCGGCGGGGTTCGACCAGGCCGCATATCAGGCGAGCTGGGCCGACCTCGGCGGCCGAATCGCCGCCGACCTGCCGCTCGACCCGGCGTCGGCGCGCGCGCAGGCGTACGTTGCCGAATGGAACGCGCTGCTCAAGCCGTTCAACATGGCCGCCGACGGGCGGATGAAGACCCAGACGGTCGAATTGTACGACCGCATGGACGAATGGTCGACCGACGCTTCGCCCGGCTTCAGCAAGGCGGTATGGGACTTCATCAAGGCGGCGGCCGTGGCCGGTCCTCAGCGCGTCGGCACCGGCTCCGCCCCCGAATAGTCGTAGAAGCCGCGCTTCGTCTTGCGCCCGAACCAGCCGGCCTCGACGTACTTCACCAGCAGCGGCGCGGGGCGGTACTTGGGGTCGCCGCTCGCCGCCTGCATGATCCGCATGATCGACAGCAGCGTGTCGAGCCCGACATAGTCGGCGAGCGTCAACGGCCCCATCGGGTGGTTGGCCCCGAGCCGCAGCCCGGCGTCGATGTCGGCGACCGAGCCGACGCCGTCGCCGAGCGCGAAGATCGCCTCGTTCATCATCGGGCACAGCACGCGGTTGACGATGAAGGCGGGGGCGTCGGCGGCCTCGATCGCGGTCTTGCCGAGGCGCGTGGCGAAGGCATGCATCGCCGCGGCGGTGGCGTCGCTCGTCGCCAGCCCGCGGATGATCTCGACGAGGCCCATCAGCGGGACGGGGTTGAAGAAGTGAACCCCGGTGAAGCGGTCGGGCCGGTCGGTCGCGCTCGCCAGCCGGGTGATCGAGATCGACGAGGTGTTGGTCGCGACGAGCGCATCGGCTGAGAGGTGCGGGCAGAGGTCGGCGAAGATCGCCGCCTTGACCGCCTCGTTCTCGGTCGCCGCCTCGATGACGAGGTTCGCGGCGGCGAAGGCGGCGGCGTCGGTCGTCAGCGCGATGCGGGCGAGCGCCGGCTCGACCGCGGCGGCGTCGACGGTGCCCTTCTTGACCGCACGCGCGAGATTGGTCGCGATCGTCGCCTTCGCCGCCTCGACGCGGTCGCGCGCGACATCGGACAGGATGACGTCGTACCCGGCGAGCGCGGCGACGTGGGCGATGCCGTTGCCCATCAACCCTGCACCGATGACCCCGATCGTCTGCATCGCCGTCCCTCCGCCGTTCGGAAGGGTCATAGCGCGCGGTCAGGCCTTGACCAGCCCCGCGGCGATCAGGCTGCGCGCGGTGTCGACGATCGTCTCCTCCTCGGGCCGCGTCGTCCAGCCGAGGGCGGCGCGCGCATGGGCGGCGCTGCACGCGCGGTCGCGGCCGAGTTCCGACAGCACCATCCGCACCTCGGGATCGAACAGCGCCGACAGCCGGACGACGAAGTCGGGCAGCTTGCGCGTCGGCACGCGCCTGGCCCTGTCGCCGAGGCGCGCCTTGAGGACGGCGGCGACCTCGGCCATCCACATGAAGCGGCCGGCGGCGATGAACCGCTCGCCGTCGATACCGGGAGCCGTCATCGCCAGCAGGTGTGCGGCGGCGACGTCGCGGACGTCGCACACCGGGAAGCCGAACCGTGGCAGACCCGGCAGCTCGCCGGTCAGGAGCTTGGTCACCACCGCGAGCGACCCCGAAAAGTCGCCGCCGAGCACCGGCCCGAGGACCAGGCCAGGATTGATCGTGACGTACTCGAGCCCCGCGCCCTCGCGCGCGATCCAGTCCCGCGCCGCGCGCTCGGCAATCGTCTTCGACTTGACGTAGGCGTAGCTGTCGGGCGAGGCGAGATCGCTCCAATCGGCTTCGGTGAAGCCGCCCGGCGGCATCGGGCGGCCATAGGCGATGGCCGCGACCGACGACGTCATCACCACGCGCTTGACCCCGGCCGCCTTCGCCGCGCGCAGCACGCGCAAGGCACCGTCGCGGGCGGGGACAATCAGCTCGTCGTCGCTTTTCGGCACGCCGATCGGCAGCGGCGAGGCGATGTGCTGGACATAGTCGCATCCTGCGACCGCCTCGGCCCAGCCGGCATCGGCGGTCAGGTCGGCGGCGACGAGCGGCAGCTGCTCAGGGCTCAGGCCAAGGCTCGCACGAACGGCGTCGGCTTTGGCGACGCTGCGCACCGTGCCGACGACGTCCCAGCCGGCGGCGATCAGGTCCTTGATGACGAAGCCGGCGATGTAGCCCGACGCGCCGGTGACGAGTGCCTTGCCCATGATCCGCTCCCTCGCAGGCCCGCGACGTTAGCCGAGCGCCGCGGGCGAGTCGAGCGATTTGAGCGACGCTCAGCCGAGCGTCAGGCGGCCTTGGGGGCGCACTCGCGGACGCCGTCGTCGACGTGCTCGGCGAACTGCGCGAAGTTCTCGACGAACATCGCGACGAGCGCCTTGGCCTTCGTGTCGTACGCCGCCTTGTCGCTCCACGTCTCGCGCGGGTTGAGGATGCGCGGCTCGACGCCCGGAACCGAGACCGGAACCTGGAAGCCGAAGTTCGGGTCGACGCGGAACTCGGCGTCGTTGAGGCTGCCGTCGAGCGCGGCATTGAGCAGCGCACGGGTGACGCGGATCGGCATGCGGCTGCCGGTGCCGTAGCTGCCGCCGGTCCAGCCGGTGTTGACGAGCCAGCAGTCGACGCCTCCCTTGGCGATCCGCTCCTTGAGCAGGTTGCCGTAGACCGACGGGTGGCGCGGCATGAACGGCGCGCCGAAGCACGTCGAGAAGGTCGCGTCGGGTTCGGTGACGCCGATCTCGGTGCCGGCGACGCGCGCGGTGTAGCCCGACAGGAAGTGGTACATCGCCTGGCTCGGCGTCAGCTTGGCGATCGGTGGCAGGATCCCAAAGGCGTCGGCGGTCAGCATGATGACGTTCGCCGGGACGGGCCCGAGGTTCTTGGCGCTGGTGTTGGGGATGAAGTCGATCGGGTACGACGCGCGGCTGTTCTCGGCGAGCGCGGCGCTGTCGAGGTCGATCTCGCGGGTGACGGGGTCGATCACGACATTCTCGAGGACGGTGCCGAAGCGCTTCGTCGTCGCGTAAATCTCCGGCTCGGCCTCGGCCGACAGGCGGATCGCCTTGGCGTAGCAGCCGCCTTCGAAGTTGAACACCGCGGTGTCCGACCAGCCGTGCTCGTCGTCGCCGATCAGCGTCCGCGAGGCATCCGCGCTCAGCGTCGTCTTGCCCGTCCCCGACAGGCCGAAGAACACCGCCGTCCGCCCGTCGGCGCCGACGTTCGCCGAGCAGTGCATCGGCATGATGCCCTGCGGCGGGAGCAGGTAGTTCAGGATCGAGAAGACGCTCTTCTTCATCTCGCCGGCATAGCGCGTGCCGCCGATCAGGATGGTGCGGCCGGTGAAGTCGACGGCGATGATCGTCTCGCCGCGGCAGCCGTGGCGCGCCGGGTCGGCGCGGAAGCTCGGCAGGTCCACGATGGTGAACTCGGGCAGGAACTCGGCGAGCGCGCGCGTCTCGGGGCGGACGAGCAGCGTGCGGATGAACAGCGAATGCCAGGCGAATTCGGTGATGACGCGGACGTTGACGCGGTGCTCGGGCTGCGATCCGCCGAACAGGTCCTGGACGAACAGCGTCTCCTTGGCGGCGACGGCGGCCGCGAAATCGGCGCGGACGGCGGCGAACTGCGCGGGCGTGATCGCCTTGTTGGTCTTGCCCCACCAGATCACCGGCCCGGTGACGTCGTCGGACACGATGAACTTGTCCTGCGCCGAACGACCGGTGTGGGCACCGGTCTCGACGACGAAGGCCCCGTCGCGCGACAACAGTCCCTCGCCCCGGGCGACGGCGTGTTCGATCAGCGGAGCCGTCCCCAGGTTCCAGTGAAGCGTCGCCGCCGTCGGGAAGCCGACCGTGTCGAGGCCATGGCGGGAAGCGGTAGTCACAGGCGTCGTCTCCAAGAACAGGGGCGGCTTCTAGCAGGCCGCGCGTTGATGGACCGCTTACAGACGCGCGCGCGGCGCGTCAAAATTGGCCGCGGTCACAGGCGCGCCCTCGCCTCGCCTTGCCCGAAGCGGCGCGACAGGGCAGACCAGGAAACCGCCAATTGCAGGGCCAGCAATGTCGCCCACCATCGCCCTCGTCGACGACGACCGCAACATCCTCACCTCGGTGTCGATCGCGCTGCAGGCCGAGGGCTTCGCCGTGCGCATGTACGCCGACGGCGCGGCGGCGTTGAAGGCGCTCGTCGAGACGCCACCCGACCTCGCCGTGCTCGACATCAAGATGCCGCGGCTCGATGGCATCGAACTCCTCCGCCGCCTGCGCGACAAGGTCGACGTACCAGTCATCTTCCTGACGTCGAAGGACACCGAGATCGACGAGGCGCTCGGCCTTGCGATGGGGGCGGACGACTATATCGGCAAGCCGTTCAGCCAGCGGCTGCTGATCGAGCGCATCCGCGCGGTGCTGCGCCGGGCTGCCAGCCGCAAGGGCCTGCCGCCGGCCGACGGCGAGGCCGCCCCGGGTCCGGCGATCGTCCGCGGGCGGCTGCGCATGGACCCGGCGCGCCACCGCGTGACGTGGGGCGAGACCGGCGACGTCGCGCTGACCGTAACCGAGTTCCTGATCCTCGAGGCGCTCGCCGCCCGCCCGGGCTTCGTCAAGTCGCGCGACCAGCTGATGGACGCCGCGTACCACGACGACGTCTATGTCGACGACCGGACGATCGACAGCCATATCAAGCGCTTGCGCAAGAAGTTCCGGGTGGTCGATCCCGCCTTCAAGGCCATCGAGACACTTTATGGCGTCGGTTACCGCTTCAACGAGACCTGACATGGCCGACAGCGCCGATCCGGCGCTCGACCGGCGCTTCAGCCTCGCGCCGCGGATCCTCGCGGTCAACGTCTTCGCCATCCTCGCCCTGACCGGGTCGATCTTCTACCTCGATTCGTTCCGCGACCGGCTGATCGAGCAGCGGCGCGCCGAGATGCGGATGCAGGCGGTCCTGATCGGCGGCTTCATGGCCGGCGTATCCCCCGCACGGCTGCCCGAACTCGCCGCCCGCTACGGCCGGATCGGCACGCTGCGGCTGCGTATCTACGCGCGCGACGGGACGCTGGTCGCCGACAGCTGGCGGGCGACCGGCCCCACCTTCGAGCTGCGAGATCCCGCGACCGACCCGTTCCGCCGCGACGTCGCGCGCTTCCTCGACCGCGCGATCGAGGCGGCCGGGTCGTTTCCGGTGATCGGCGACTATGTCGAGCCGAGGCTCGACACGCGTGCCGCATGGCCCGAGGTCGCCGCCGCCAGCCGCGGCGACCGGGCCGCCGACACCATGCGCGCCGCGCCCGACCGGATCGTCGTCATCAGCGCCGCCGCGCCGATCCCCGGACCCGCCGGAGCCCCGTACGCGGCGGTCCAGCTGACGCGCGACAGCCGCGACATCACCAGCCTCGTCCGCCGCGAACGCGCCGCGGTGTTCTACGTCTTCCTCCTCGTACTGGCGGCGTCGCTGCTGCTATCGACCTATCTGGCGTCGACGATCGTCCGACCGCTGCGCCAGCTGGCCGAGGCGGCATTGCGCGTTCGCCTCGGCCGCGCGCGCGATGTGACCGTGCCGCGGTTCAACCAGCGCCGCGACGAGATCGGGCAGCTCGCGCGGGCGCTGTCGGACATGACGCTGACCCTGCGCGAGCGGATCGACGCGACCGAGGCGTTCGCCGCCGATGTTGCCCACGAGATCAAGAACCCGTTGGCGTCACTGTCGAGCGCGGTCGACACCTTCTCGCGGGTCGACGACGCCGGTCTTCGCGCGCAGCTGCTCGACGTCATCCGCGCTGACGTCGGCCGGATCGATCGCCTGATCACCGACATTGCCGACGCTAGCCGGCTCGATGCCGAGCTGTCGCGAAGCCGATTCGAGCGACTCGATCTGGCCGCCACGGTCGCCGATCTCATCGCCGGCTATGCGACCACCGGGCTGCCACGCGGGGTGACCGTCGCGTTCGCTCCGCCGCGGGGGGCGGTGTGCGTGTGGGGCGATGCGGGGCGGCTCGCGCAGGTCGCGCGCAACCTGATCGACAACGCGGCATCCTTCTCCCCGGCCGGGGCGACCGTCACGGTCACGGTCGCCCGCCACGGCAGCGACGCCGTGCTGATGGTCGACGACGACGGGCCGGGGGTCCCGCGCGAGAACCGCGACGACATCTTCCGCCGCTTCTACTCGGAACGTCCGGCGGACGAGGATTTCGGCCGGCATTCGGGGCTTGGCCTCGCGATCGCCCGCACCATCGTCGAGGCGCACGATGGCCGCATCGCCGTCGCCGAGTCGCCGATCGCGAGCGGCGCGCGCTTCACCGTGACGCTCGCCGCCGCATGACGATCCACGCGACCGCGGTGGCGATCGGCGGCAGCGCCGTCCTGCTCGTCGGGGCACCGGGCAGCGGCAAGTCCGATCTGGCCTTGCGCCTGATCGACCGGGGGGCAGCGCTGATCGCCGACGACCGCGTCGCCCTCGTCCGCACCGGCGACCGCCTCCTCGCCAGCGCGCCGCCGTCGATCGCCGGGCTGATCGAGGTCCGCGGCGTCGGTCTGGTCGCCGCGCCGCCTGTCGCCCACATCCCCGTGGCGCTGGTCGTCGACCTCGACACGCCACCGGTTCGCTTGCCCGACCCGGCGACGCGTGCGGTCGCCGGCGTCGCCATTCCGTGCATCGCCCTGGCCGCGTTCGAGGCGTCGGC
Source organism: uncultured Alphaproteobacteria bacterium (assembly GCA_963790285.1). Lineage (GTDB taxonomy): Bacteria > Pseudomonadota > Alphaproteobacteria > Sphingomonadales > Sphingomonadaceae > Polymorphobacter_B. The sequence goes on along the minus strand of CAWBNV010000002.1, from coordinate 342,145 downwards.
CCCGCTCAAGGTCGAACGCGCGCTGGCAGCATTTGGCGGGTCCGGCCGTGCCGCGCGTTGACGCTGTCGGACGAGCGTCTAGAACGCCCGTTGCATGGTGATGCTCGCGCAGCTTCCCGAATTGCCGCCGGCCCCCCCGCGCGTGCTGCTTGTCACCGGCATGTCGGGGGCGGGCCGGACGAGCGCGCTGAAGATTCTTGAGGATCTCGGCTACGAGGCGGTCGACAACCTGCCGCTCGGCCTGTTCGACAAGCTGATCGGGGGAGATGGCGACGACGGCGAGCGCCCGCTGGCGATCGGCATCGACTCGCGGACCCGCGCGTTCGACGCCGACGCGATCGTCGAGCGGATCGGCGACCTGCGTGCCGAGGGCGTCGAGATCACGCTCGTCTTCCTCGATTGCAGCGGCACCGAGCTTACCCGCCGCTTTTCCGAGACCCGCCGCCGCCATCCTCTCGCCCTCGACCGGCCGGCCGCCGACGGGATCGCGCGCGAGCGCGAGATCGTCGCTCCGCTGCGCCGCGCGGCCGACATTGTCGTCGACACCTCCGACTACGCCGTACGCGACCTGCGCCGGGCGCTTGCCGGGCGCTTTGCCCAGGCCAGCGTCGAGCCGCTGACGCTGACGCTGCTGTCGTTCGGCTTCGCCCGTGGCCTGCCGCGCGACGCCGACCTGGTGTTTGACATGCGCTTCCTTGCGAACCCGCATTGGGATCCGGAACTGCGCCCGCTGACCGGCGACGATCCCGCCGTTGGGGCCTATGTCGCGGCCGACCCGGCGTTTGCCGGCGCGCTCGACCGCATTTTCGACCTGCTGATGTTCCTCCTTCCGCGCTACGGCGCCGAGGGCAAGTCGTACCTGACGGTCGCGTTCGGCTGTACCGGCGGGCGTCACCGCTCGGTCTTCGTCACGCGGACGATGGCCGCGCGCCTTGCGGCCGCGGGCTGGGCGGGCTCCATCGTCCATCGCGACAAGACTTCGGCCGGCAGCGATGCGGTCGAGGCGACACGTGGTGGGGAGGGGGCTGGCCTTGACGCGCAACCCGCGCTACCGGCGCTCAATTAACCCGATGGTAAGAGTGAATTCCACGTGGTGATGATCGGACTGGTGCTGGTGACGCACGGCCGTCTGGCGAGCGAGTTCGTGGCCGCGCTCGAGCACGTCGTCGGCCGTCAGCACGCGCTCGAGGCGATCGCGATCGGCCCCGACGACGACATGGAGGCGAGGCGTGCCGACATCGCAAAGGCGATTGCGGCGACCGACAGCGGCGCCGGCGTCATTGTGCTGACGGACATGTTCGGCGGCACCCCATCGAACCTCGCCATCTCGCTGATGGTCCCGGGGCGCGTCGAGGTGATCGCCGGCGTCAACCTGCCGATGCTGGTGCGGCTCGCTTCGGTCCGCGAACGGATGACCGTTGCCGCCGCGGTCGACGCGGGGCAGGAAGCGGGACGCAAATATATCTCCGTCGCGTCGAAAATCCTCGGCGAGGCCGCTTGAGCGCCGGTCCCATCACCGTTCTCGTCCGCAACAAGCGCGGGCTCCACGCCCGCGCGAGCGCCCGCTTCGTCACCTGTGCCGACAAGTTCGACGCGGCGGTGACGGTGACGAAGGACGGCTCGAGCGTCGCGGGAACATCGATCATGGGGTTGATGATGCTCGCCGCGGCGCCGGGCGACACGATCGACATTGCCGCCAGCGGCCCTGACGCCGCGACCGCAGTCGCAGCACTCGTGGCGCTAGTCGAGAACAAGTTCGGCGAGGACTGACCACCGGCGGTCCGGCGCAGGTCCGTCGCTCACCGCGTGACGGGACGGCGCAGCCCGGCTGCGCCGCCCGCCCCATCAGCGGCCGCGCCAGCCTTCGCGGCGACCGTCGTCGTGCCAGCCCTCGTGGCGCTCGCCATGCCAGCGGCGCTCGCCGAACCGCACGCCGTCCCAGTAGCCGCGGCCCTCGTAATAGCGCCCGACGACGAACGCCGGCGCGACGACGACGCGGCGTGCGCCGTAGACGCCGTTCGGCCGGCAATATCCGTACGCGCCGCGGTGGCCGCCGGGGCCGCAGCCGTCGCGGGCCTCGGCAGCCGTCGCGCCGAGCGCGAGGCCGGCGGCGGCAAGCATCAGAATGGTCTTCATCTTATCCTCCTAACAGATCCCGCAGGACCACCGCGCGGCCTGCATTCCGCGGCGCGCTTGCAAGGATAACGTACAAGCCGGCAAAGATGCCCCGCCGTCCGACGATGTTGTTTTCAGTTAAGCTTCAGGCGGCGATCGGAAAGCGCAGCAGCCGGTCGCGCGTCGGTACCAGTGCCGCAAGGGGTCCGCCAACCGCACGCGAGAAAATGGGGTCGGCGACGTCGAGCCCGCCCGTCAGCGCCCCATAGGCCGGCAGGACGAGCTTGCTCGGGGTCAAGGCGAAGCACCGGCGGACGACGCGCCGCCCGCGCAGGGTCAGCCGCAGCTTGGGGTGGAAGTGGCCGCTGATTTCGGGCGACGGATCGGCCGCGACCGCCTCGTGCCGCAGCGCAATCCCGTCGATCCGGGCCTCGGCGGCGACGCGCCCGCCGAGAATACCGGCACTCCCGTCGTCGTGGTTGCCGGTCAGCCACAGCCAGTCGAGGTCGCGCGTCAGATGCCGCAGGGCCGCGCCGACCGGCGCCGGCAGCCGCGCCGCGCCGCCGATATCGTGGAAGCTGTCGCCGAGGCAGATCACCCGATGCGCGCGGGTCGCCTCGACGGCGTCAATCAGACACTGCATCGTGTCGAAGCTGTCGTACGGCGGCAGGAACTGCCCATGAACCCCGTAGAAGCTCGCCTTCTCGAGGTGGAGATCAGCGAGGAGCAGCGTCGCCCGCGCCGGCCAGAACAGCGCCCCGCACGGTTGCGGGACGAACGTCTCACCGGCGAACGAAAGGGCAACGGACATGGGGATCGTATAGTCGTGGCGGCGGCAACGGCAAGCGCGATCGGCGTCGCGCGGCGTCAATCGAGTCGCATGGCCTCGGCGGCGAGCGCGTCGGCTTCGGCGAGCAGGGCATCGTCGACCGCGCCGAACACGCGTTCCTTGCCGACCTCGAGCAGCACCGGCACGGCCAGAGGCGAGACGCGGTCGAGCGCGCGGTGGACGAGGTGGGTCTGCGACCGCTCGAGCAGGTCGCCGAGGCGCGCGATATCGGTGATCTTGGCCCGCGCGTCGGACCAGGCGGCGGTCAGCAGCAGGTGGTCGGGCTCGTGACGGCGGAGCACGTCGTAGATCAGGTCGGACGAGAAGGTGACCTGCTTGCCCGTCTTGTGCTGCCCCGGGTGGACGCGGTCGATCAGCCCCGCGATGACCGCGACCTCGCGGAACGAGCGGCGCAGGAACGGCGAGCCGGCAATCCACTCGGCCAGCTCGTCCTCGAACACGTCGGGCGAAAACAAGGGCTTGGGGTCGGTCACGGGAGCGAGGCTCCACGTTGCGACCATATAGTCGCTGCCGACGAACCCCATCGGACCGAGCCCCGCCTTCTCCATCCGCTGGGTCAGCAGCATGCCGAGCGTCTGGTGCGCATTGCGCCCCTCGAAGCCGTAAGCGACCATGAAATTGCGGCCGCCTTCGGGAAAGGTTTCGACGAGCAGGTCGTCCATGCCCGGTAGCGCCGAGCGCAGCGTCTGGTAGTCGAGCCATTCGGCGACGTCGCCGGGCATCTCGCGCCAGCGGTCGCGGTCGTTGAACAGCCCGCGGACGCGCCGCGCGAGGTTGGTCGACAGCGGCATGCGGCCGCCGACATAGGTCGGCACGCGCGGGTCGCCCTTGCTCAGCCGGACGAACATGTCGGGACCGTCGAAGCCCGTAACCTCAAGCACTTGACCGGCGAACATGAAGCTGTCGCCGATGCGCAGCTGGCTGGCGAACCATTCCTCGACGCGCCCGAAGCTGCGTCCCGGCCGGCCGCCGGCGCGGCCGAAGACGACGTTGAGCGCCGCCGCCTCGACTATCGTGCCGGCGTTGAGCCGGTGCTGCGTTGCCAGCCGCGGATGGCTGACGCGGTAGAGTCCGTCGGGATCGCGCGTCAGGCGGCGGTAGCGGTCATACGCTTTCAGCGCGTAACCGCCTGATTCAATGAAGGCCAGCGTCCGACCGAACTCGGCGCGCGGCAGCCCGGCGTAGGGGGCGGCGGTGCGGATCTCGGCGAACAGGGCGTCGGCGGCGAACGGCGCTGCGCAGGCGCACGCCATGACGTGCTGGGCGAGGACGTCGAGGCCGCCGGGGCGGAAGGTGTCGACGTCGAGCTCGTGCGCCTCGACGGCATCGCGCGCGGCCGAGACTCTCGAGATATTCGAAGCGGTTACCCGGAACGACGACGGCTTCCGACGGCTCGTCCATCCGGTGGTTGGCGCGGCCGATGCGCTGGAGCAGTCGGCTCGACCCCTTCGGCGCGCCCATCTGGACGACGAGGTCGACGTCGCCCCAGTCGATGCCAAGGTCGAGGCTGGCGGTCGCGACGATCGCGCGCAGCCGGCCGCCGGCCATCGCGCTCTCGACCTTGCGCCGGGCCTCGGCCGACAGCGAGCCGTGGTGGATGCCTATCGGCAGAGCATCGTCGTTGACCGCCCACAGGTCGCGAAAGATCAGCTCGGCGACGGCGCGCGTGTTGACGAAGACGATCGTCAGCTTGTGCGCGGCAATCAACTTGATCACTTCACCCGCGGCATAGCGGCCGTTGTGACCCGACCACGGGATCCGCCCATCGGGGACCAGGATGTCGATGACCGGTTCTGCGCCGGGATCGCCGGTGACTAGGCGGACGCTGGCGGCGTCGGCGTCGGGGGCGAGCCAGCCCTGGTACGCCTCGGGGTCGGCGATGGTCGCGCTGAAGGCCGACGCGGCGCAGGCCGGGGCTCAGCGCGGAAAGTCGGCTCATCGCGAGGTTGAGGATGTCGCCGCGCTTGGTCGTGGCAAAGGCGTGGATCTCGTCGACGATGACCGTCTTGAGGCCCCCGAGCATCCGCGCCGCGTCGGGGTAGCTGATCAGCAGCGACAGCGATTCGGGTGTCGTCAGAAGGACTTGCGGCGGGCGTTCGCGCTGGCGGGCCTTGCGGTCGGACGGCGTGTCGCCGGTTCGCGTCTCGACCCGGATGTCGAGTCCCATCTCGGCGATCGGGTCGATCAGGTTGCGCGCGACGTCGACGGCCAGCGCTTTCAACGGGCTGACATAGACCGTGTGGAGCCCGTCGGTCGGCGTTCTCGATCAGTTCGGCGAGGGTCGGCAGAAAGCCGGCGAGGGTCTTGCCCGAGCCGGTCGGCGCGACGAGCAGCGCGTGATCGCCATTTCGGCCGGCCGTGAGCATTTCGCGTTGGTGGCGACGCACGGCCCAACCGCGCGACGCGAACCAGGCGAGGAGCGGAGCGGGGAGGTCCATTGCGGCGATATAGGTGGCTTTCCCTCGACGTGCGCGCCGCGCCGGCCGCCGCGGCGACCCGCCCCGCGCCGGGTCAGGCGCTCATCGCCCCGTGACCACCGCCTGTGCAAAACGTCACGGCCGCGTGCCGTCCGGGTCGATCAGCACTTCACGGCGGCCGACATGGTCGGCGACCCCGACGATGCCGTCCTTTTCCATCCGCTCGATCAGCCGCGCGGCGTTGTTGTAGCCGACCCGGAGCTGGCGCTGGAGGTAGCTGGTCGACGCCTTGCGGCTTTCGGCGACGATCTGGATCGCGCGGCGGTACGCCTCCGCCTCCTCGCCGCCGCCGGCTTCAAGGTCGAGCCCGAAGACGCCGTCGCCGTCGAGCGGCTCCTCGGTGACCGCGTCGACATAGTCGGGCCGGCCCTGCGACCGCCAGTAGTCGGCGACCGCCTCGACCTCTTCGTCGCTGACGAACGGGCCGTGGACGCGGATGACCTGCTTGCCGCCGGGCATGTAGAGCATGTCGCCCTTGCCGAGCAGCTGCTCCGCGCCCTGCTCGCCGAGGATGGTGCGGCTGTCGATCTTGCTCGTCACCGAAAAGCTGATCCGCGTCGGCAAATTGGCCTTGATGACGCCGGTAATGACGTCGACCGACGGGCGCTGCGTCGCCATGATCAGGTGGATGCCCGCCGCGCGCGCCTTCTGCGCGAGCCGCTGGATGAGGAACTCGACCTCCTTGCCGGCGGTCATCATCAGGTCGGCGAGTTCGTCGACGACGACGACGATCAGGTACAGCGGCTCGTAGTCGAGCGTCTCCTCCTCGTAGATCGCGACGCCGTCGTCGTCGTAGCCGGTGTGGACCTTGCGGACGTGCGGTTTGCCGCTCGCCTTGGCCTCGCGGACGCGCTGGTTGAACCCCGACAGCGAGCGGACGTTGATCGTCGACATGCGGCGATAGCGGTCCTCCATCTCCTCGACCGCCCATTTGAGCGCGCGGATCGCCTTCGCCGGCTCGGTGACGACCGGCGACAGCAGGTGGGGGATGCGGTCGTAGACGCTCAGCTCGAGCATCTTGGGGTCGATCATGATCATCCGGCACTCGTCGGGGCGCAGCCGGTAGAGCAGCGACAGGATCATGCAGTTGAGGCCGACCGACTTGCCCGATCCGGTCGTGCCGGCGATCAGCAGGTGCGGCATCGGCGACAGGTCGGCGATGACCGGATCGCCGGCGATGTTCTTGCCGAGCACGAGCGGCAGCGCCGCGCCCTGGTCATCGAACGCCGCCGATTCGAGCAGCTCGCGCAGGGTCACCATCGCCCGGTTGGCGTTGGGCAGCTCGATGCCGATGACGTTGCGTCCGGGGACGACAGCGACGCGCGCGCTGACCGCGCTCATCGACCGGGCGATGTCGTCGCTGAGCCCGATGACGCGGCTCGCCTTCAGCCCCGGCGCGGGTTCGAGTTCGTACATCGTCACCACCGGCCCGGGGCGGACGTTGGTGATGTTGCCCTTGACGCCGAAGTCGTCGAGCACGGTTTCGAGCAGGCGGCGGTTCTGTTCAAGCGCGGCATGATCGATCTTGGCGACGGGGCCCTTGGGCACGGGCTTGAGCAGGTCGGCACTCGGCAGGTTGGGGACGTCGCCCAGCGCCAGCGTCGGCTGGCGCTCGCGACCGCGGCGCCGCGCCGAGGGGGCGATCGCCGCGGTCGGCGCGACGATCGTCGCCCGCGGTGCGGCGGCGTCCTGCACCCCGACGCCGCCGGCGAACGCAGCGGCGTGGGGGGCCGCCGGCGGCCCGACGACGGGGTCGGCCCGGTCGTCGTCGTCCTTGCGCCGCGACAAGGCGCGCAGGTCGGCACGCCGGACGAGCGCGCGGAGATCGGCGAGCCGCAGCCCCGCGCCCCAGACCAGCAGCGCCGTCCCGGCAAGGAGGAGAACGGCGGCGAGCATGCCCGACAGCGGTACCGGCCCGAGCAGCGGGTGGAGGTCGAGCGCGTCGTCGAACGCATCGACCGCGAGGCCGAGCACGCCGCCGCTGCCCGCCGGCAAGGCGGCGTCGGGGGCGGGAAAGGTCGTGCCGATACCCGCGCCGAGGACGAGCGCCCCGGCGAGCGTCGCCGCCACCGTCCGGCGCCCGGCGACCCGCCGGCCGGCGCCGAGCAGGCGGACCCCGGCGACGAGCGGCGCGACGAGCAGCGCCGCCGCCGCCCAGCCGAACAGCGCCAGCAGCGCGTCGGCGGCATAGGCCCCGGGGACCCCGAGCAGGTTGCGCGCGGCCACCGCCGTCACCGTGTCGAACGACGGGTCGCGCGGATCGTAGCTGACGAGCGCGGCGGCGATGCCCAGCGTCGCGGCGATCAGCGCGGCGCCGGCGGCGACGCGCGCGATACGCCGGGCGCGCGCCGCGACTGCGGGCGCGACGATGGGCGGCCTGCCGCGTGCCTTGCCGTCGGCCTTGATCGCCGGTGCCGCCGTTGCCATCGGGCCTCCCCTTGTCCGCACCATGCCGCGAAGGCGTCGGCGCGGTCAAGAACAGACCCGGTCCGCCGGGCTCCCGTCGGACGTTGCGCAGCGGCGGCTCGCCCGCGCGCCGTCAGCGGGCGAACAGCTGGCCGAGGTCGCGGAAGGCCTTGAATTCAAGCGCGTTGCCGGCCGGATCGAACACGAACAGCGTCGCCTGCTCGCCCGCCTGCCCGGCGAAGCGGACGTGCGGCGCGATCTCGAAACGCGTTCCCGCGGCGGTCAGCCGGTTGCGCAGCGCCTCCCATGCCGCCCAGTCGAGGACGAGGCCAAAGTGCGGCACCGGCACCGCGTCGCCGTCGACCGCGTTGCGGTGGAGCGCCGCGCCGGGGGCGACGTGGGCGACGAGCTGGTGGCCGTGGAAGTCGAAGTCGACCCACGTCGCCGCCGATCGCCCCTCGGCGCAGCCGAGGACGCCGCCGTAGAAGGCGCGCGCGGCGGCGAGGTCGTCGACCGGGAAGGCGAGGTGGAAGCGCGGGATCATGCGCCCGCTATGCCACGGCGGCCGCCCCTCTTGAAGTCGGCGCAGACGCGCCCAGATTATCGCTGTCGCCTGCCTCCGGGGGGTGACACCACAATACCGATGTCATTGCTTTGAAAGGATGATCTCATGCGTACCTTCGACATTTCGCCGCTGCTCCGGGCTTCGGTCGGGTTCGAGAACCTGAACCGCCTCGTCGACCTCGCCGCGCGTGGCGACAGCAGCGACACCGGCTATCCGCCGTACAACATCGAGAAGACCGGCGAGGGCAGCTACCGCGTCGCCATGGCGGTCGCCGGCTTCGCCCGCCACGAACTCGACCTGACCGTGCAGGAGAACACGCTGATCGTCACCGGGACCGCCAGCGAGCAGCCCGACCAGGAGCGCCAGTTCCTCCATCGGGGCATCGCCAAGCGCGCCTTCGAGCGGCGCTTCCAGCTCGCCGACACGATCAAGGTGACGAACGCGAGCTACGCCGACGGCCTGCTCAACATCGACCTCGTCCGCGAGATCCCCGAGCACAAGAAGCCGCGCAAGGTCGAGATCGGTTCGACCCCCGCGCCGCAGCCGACGCTCGACGCGCGCGCCAACGACGTCACGCCGCAGGCAATCGCGGCGTAAGCGCGTTTCCAACGGCGACGTTCCGACGGGGCCGGGTCACACCGGCCCCGTTTTCGTGTCGTTGCCGTCGTGTTCAGGCGATGATGTCGGGGACCAGCCAGTCCTGGACGACCTGCATCTCGTCCTTCAGCCGCAGCTTGCGCTTCTTCAGCCGGGCGAGCTGGATCTGGTCGTGGCCGGTGACGCCGCGCAGCGCCTCGATCGCCGCGTCGAGGTCGCGGTGCTCCTGCGTCAGCGCGTGGAGCCGCGTCGTCAGTTCGGCTTCGTCCACCCCATCCTCCGTCCGAGTCGCGTGCGACCGGCCCGGCGGCTCGCCGCCGTTCCGAACCAGCGCTAGCGTCGGAACACCGCCTGCCGCCTACATCGTGCGTCCCGCCGCGCTCGCCGTCATAGCATGCGACTTTTTCATGCGGGCGTGTTTTTCTCTGCAGTCCCACCGAACTCGCGAGGGAATGACATGACCGAGGTTCACCGCACGGCACTGTCGGCCAAGCACGCGGCGCTCGACGCGCAGCTCGCGCGCGAGGCGCTCAAGCCGCTCCCCGACAGCCTGCGGATGGCCAAGCTCAAGAAGGAGAAGCTGCGGCTGAAGGAGCAGCTCGGCGACTGACGCGACGCCGCGGCCGCGCTACTCGTCGCCAGTCACGCGCTCGGCGCGCTATTCGTCGCGGGTCACGCGCTCCGCGCGTTCATGGCGCTCCTGCGCCTCGAGCGTCATTGTCGCGATCGGCCGCGCCTCGAGCCGGGCGAGCGAGATCGGCTCGCCGCTGACCTCGCACCAGCCATAGTCGCCGGCGTCGATCCGACGCAGCGCCGCCTCGATCTTGCTGATCAGCTTGCGCTGGCGGTCGCGGGTCCGAAGCTCGATGCCCCAGTCGGTCTCGCTCGACGCGCGGTCGGTGACGTCGGGCTCGCGCAGCGGCTCGGCCTGGAGCGTCGCCAGCGTTTCGCGCCCCTCGGCGAGGATCGCCTCGCGCCAGTCGAGCAGCTTGCGGCGGAAATAGGCGAGCTGGCGCGGATTCATGAACGGCTCGTCGGGGCCGGGCACATAGCCCGCGTCGTCGACGAGGCGCCGAACGTCGTCGAATTCGATCGACCCTGGCATGGCTTACCCACTCCCGCTCGCTACACGTCCCCGAGCGCGCCAATAGCAGGTTTCAACGCCCTAACAAGAGGTTGCTGCGACGGCGGGGGGACGGCGGAAACCCGTCGGGGCAAGCCGCGCGGCGGCGTCGGCGAGCGGCTCGACGACGGTCGCCATCCAGTGCGCGGTGGCGTGGATCAGCGTCTCGGCATCGGCGAGGATGCCCACATGGCCGGGGAAGACGACGAGGTCGCCGCGGCGGCGGTCGCCGGCGTCGATCGCCGCGAACGCACCCGCCTGCTGGTCGCTGTCGCGCGGGCAGAACACGCCTGTCGCGCGCAGGGCCGCCTGGGTCAGCCCCGAGCAGTCGATGCCGGCGTGCGTCCGCCCGCCCCAGACATACGGTGTGCCGACGAAGGCCGCGGCGATCCGTGCGGGGTCGGCGTCGGGGTCGGCGACCGAGCGGACATGGCGCGCATGGACATAGCCGCCCGCCCCGGCGACGAAATCGGGTCCGGCGGCAACGGCGGCGAACTGCGCGCCGAGCGGCAGTGTGGCGACGACGCGCGACTTGATGTCGGCGGCGGCGAATACCGGCGCGGCGGGAGCGGCGATCCGGTGGCTGACGAGCGGGGCGATCTCGCCGAGCGCGCGGGCGGACACCCAGCCGACATAGCCGTCGTGGAGGCACTGGCCCCACGCCCAGTCGCCGGCGAGGTCGAAGACGATGAACACTTCACCGAACAGCAGCGCGCTGACCTGGACTGCGTTCGCGTCGGGGCTCGCATGGAGGGCGGCAACGGGAACGACCGCGCCGCGGTGGACCCCCTCGGCGAAGCGCGGCGCGACGACGATTCCGGCGAGCGCGGCGTCGGCCAAGTCATCGCGGACGGCGTTGATCCGCCGGTCGATCGCGCGCGATGGCCCGGCCAGGCGGGCGAGACGCCCGCCGATGGGCGGTTCAGTGCGCAGTCCGCCGTCGTTCACGCTGCTCGTCGGGCCCCTCGGTTCGTTCGATCAACTCGGCGAACTCTTCGAGGAAGGCAAGGCCCTGCGGCGTCTGCTCGATGAAGATGTTGCGCAAATCCGACTCGTCCTTCTGCCGGCGCAGGTAGCCGAGGCTGCCGAGTGTATTCAGCGCGCGCGTGACGACCGGCTTCGACACCCGCAGCCGCGCCGCGAGCCCGCGGACGGTATGCGGCCCGGGCAGCAGGTAGACCACCATCAACAGCGCCATCTGGCGGTTGGTCAGGTCGGGTCGCGCCGACTGGACATAGTCGATCAACGTACTCATCCACGCCTCGAGCGGTTCGGCGGGGACGGCTTTCAACGCGGTGCCGTGCGCAGCGGTACTCATGACAGACCCTCGTCGACCGGCTCATCGCCACAGCGGGAAGACCGGCTCTCGCTGGTTCAACTGTCCGACCCCGCGACTTGTTTCATCCCCGAACGAATTGATATTGGGATGGTACGATCTCGGACCGGGCTAGCCGTAGCGGTGGCGCAGCAGCCCCCACGTCGCGCCGAGCCCGGTCGCCGCGCCGCCCTTCGGCCGCCCCGGACGCGCCGTCGGGTTCCACGCGAACAGGTCGAGGTGCGCCCACGGCTGCCCGGCCGCGACGAAGCGATTGAGGAACAGCGCGGCGGTGATCGACCCGGCGAACCCGCCCTCGCCCGAATTGTCGAGGTCGGCGACGGTCGATTTCAGCATCTCGGCATAGGGTGCCCACAGCGGCATCCGCCACAGCGGGTCGCCCGCCGCGGTGCCGCTCGCCAGCAGGTCGGCGGCGAGGCCGTCGTCGTGGCTGTAGAGCGCCGGCAGGTCGGGGCCAAGGGCGACGCGCGCCGCCCCGGTCAGCGTGGCGAAGTCGAGCAGCAGGTCGGGGCGGGCTTGCGGCGCGCCCTCCTGCGCATAGGTCAGCGCGTCGGCGAGGATCAGGCGACCCTCCGCGTCGGTGTTGCCGATCTCGACGCTGATCCCGGCGCGCGTCCGCAGCACGTCGCCGGGACGGAAGGCGTTGCCCGCGATCGCGTTCTCGACCGCCGGGACGATCAGCCGCAGCCGCACCGGCAGCTTCGCCGCCATGACCAGCCGCGCCACCCCGAGCGCGACTGCCGCCCCGCCCATGTCCTTCTTCATCAGCCGCATGCCGCTCGCCGGCTTGATGTCGAGTCCGCCCGAATCGAAGGTCACCCCCTTGCCGACGAGCGTCACCCGCGGGTGCGCGGGGTCGCCCCACGTCAGGTCGACCAGCCGCGGGCCGCTCGCCGCGGCGCGGCCGACGGCGTGAACCGCGGGAAAGCCGGCCGCGAGCGCATCGCCTTCGATCACGCTGACGGTAGCGCCGCAGCGCTCGCCCTCGGCGCGGATCGCCTCGGCGAGCGCGGCCGGATCAAGATCTCCCGCGGGCGTGTCGACGAGGTCGCGGACGAGCGCGGTCGCGGCGGCGAACTCGACCGCCGGCGCGATGGCTGCGCCGTCGCCCACGAGCAGGGTCCGCGCGCCTGTGGGCCTAGGGTCGGCGCGGTAGCGGGCGAAGCGGTGCTGCGCCAGTAGCCAGCCGTGAGCGGCGGCGCCCGGCGCCCCGTCGAGCCGGTACGTCCCCGCCGGCAGCTTTTCCGCCGCCGCGGCAAGCGCCCACGGACCGAGCCGGCCCGGCTCGACGCCGGCGAGCACCGCCCAGTCGTCGCCGTCGGGCACGACCGCGACCTCGCCCGGCTGTCCGGTGAAGCCGGCGGCGGCTGCGGCGGCGGCGGCGCGCGGGTGGCTGTCGGCAACGCCGACGATTGGGGTCAGCCGGCGCGCCGGCTCGCCGCCGTCGGCGCGAACGAGAAGGGTGAAGTCGGTCATCGCGCGACGCTAGCCGGTCGGCCGCGGCGCGAACCAGCAAAATCGTGGCGCCGCCCGCAGATCTGGCCGGGCGTATGGCCGCCCCAAATTCGTCCGATGCAGCACCGGCGGCGCGTCCCGCGTTGCCAAGGCGCGGCGTTTCGGCCCATGACTGGGCGATGTTGCTCATGGTCCTCGCGCTTGCCGCCGCCACGCCGATCTCGGCCGATCGCATCCGTGCCGATGTCCGGGAGCTGTCGTCCGACGCCTTCGGCGGCCGTGGCCCCGGCGAGCCCGGCGAGGCCAAGGCGACCGCCTATATCGCCCGCCAGTTCGCCGCCGCCGGACTCGAGCCCGGCGGCGAGCACGGCGGCTGGACGCAGGAGGTGCCGCTGGTCCGCCTCGACCGCCAGCCGGGGGCCGCGATGGCACTGCGGATCGGGGGCCGGGCACGGCCGCTGACTCCGGGCCGCGACGCGACGCTGTCGCTACGCAACGCCGGCCATACCGCGGTGACCGACGCACCGCTGGTGTTCGCGGGCTTCGGGGTGGTCGACGCGAAGCTCGGCTGGGACGCCTATGCCGGCGTCGACATGCGCGGCAAGGTCGCCGTCGTCCTCGCCAACGACCCCGATTTCGAGGCCGGGCGCGACCTTGGCTTCGACGGCCGCCGGCTCGCGATCGCCGGCCGGATCGGATCGAAGTTCGCCGCCGCCGAGAAGGCGGGCGCGGTCGGCGTGCTCGTCGTCCACGAGGACGCGGCGGCGAGCTACCCATTCCTCCAGGTCGCCAGCGGCGACGCGCTGCCGGCGATGGCGCTCGCCCCACTGGCCCCGTCGCCGACTTTCGTCCTCAGCGGCTGGCTGCGCGGCGACGTCGCCGCCGACCTGCTGCTGCACGCCGGCCTCGACCTCGCGGCGGCGAAGGCGCGCGCGCGCGATCCCCACTTCCGCGCCTTCGCGCTCCCCGGCGCGTCGCTGAGCGCCGAGGGCGACCTCAAGGCGACGCCGATCGTCAGCCATAATGTCATAGGCAAGCTGCCGGGCGCGACCCGACCCGACGAGGTCGTCCTCTACGGCGCGCACTGGGACGCCAACGGGATGAACGGGCCGGTCGCCGGCGACGGCATCCGCAACGGCGCGGTCGACAACGCCACCGGGACCGGCGAGGTCATCGAGCTCGCCCGCGCCTTTGCCCACGGCCCGCGCCCAGCCCGGACCGTCGTTTTCGCCGCGTGGACCGCCGAGGAGAAGGGGCTGCTCGGCAGCGAATATTATGCCGCGCACCCGCTGTTACCGCTCGCGCGGACGGCGGCGATGATCAACCTCGATCCCCACGTCGTCCTGCCCGCGGCGCGGAGCCTCGAGCTGATCGGCGGCGGTCGCGTCGGGCTCGAGGCCGACCTGCGCCGCGTCGCCGCCGCCCGCGGGCTGGCCATCGTCGACGAGCCGGCGGTCGAGGCGGGGTGGTACTTCCGGTCCGACCAGTTCTCGTTCGCCAAGCGCGGCGTGCCGGCGATCACCTTCCGCGCCGGGCGCGACCTCGTCGACGGCGGCCTCGCCCGCGGCACGGCGATCGTCGCCGCCTATAACGCGACGCGTTACCACCAACCGAGCGACGAGTTCGACCCGGCATGGACCTTCGCCGGCACCGCGCAGGAGGCGACCGCCGCCTACGACCTCGGACTGTTGGTGGCGAACACGGCCGCGTGGCCGCAGTGGCACGCCGGCAACGAATACGGGGTGCTGCGCGCCGCAACCGATGCGCAGCGAGGGGCGCCCCGCTGACGAGGGTAGGGCGCGACGCGGTCGTCGGCAAACGGGTCTCCACGGCATTCACGCCGTTCGTGGGGCAAATAAGATCACAGCTCGGAACAGCTTCCCAGGTGGACGCGAAAGAGGCTCCGAATTGCCGCCGCCGACTTCGCGGCGACGCCGGCACTCGCCGCCGCGCCGGGTAGCTCGCGTGGTTTGCGGCATGGCTCGCGTCGGTCGGCCGGTCGCGGTCGATCGAACGCGGCGAGCGCCACCGGCTTTAGGCCACACCGCCGGGGGCCTGAGGTCCGCGCGCTATGCGCCGGCTGCGCCAGATCCGCCCGGCGCCCTAGCGGCGCAGGGGAGCAAGGAGCGGCGCCACCGCGGCGTCGACGTCGACCGAGCGCACGAAGCTGGCGGAAGGTAGGGCAGATCGAGCGGCTTCATAGGCGTAGCCGGCGCCGAGCAGCCGAGCCTCACTCCACGCCGGCCCGACGAACGACAAGCCGACCGGTACGCCGCGGACCGCGCCCATCGGCACCGTCAGGTGCGGATAACCGGCGACCGCCGCCAGCTCGGCAGGACCGCTGACGCCGCCCTGGTCGCCGTTGACGGTGTCGATCATCCATGCCGGCGGCATCGTCGGCGCGACGAGCAGCGCGACCTTGTACTTGGCGATCAGCGCGTCGATGCCGTCGGCGCCGGCGAGACGCTGCGACAGGGCGCGCGCGGCCCGGTAGTCGGGGTCGTCGAGACCCTTCGTCGCCTCGGCCTTCTCGAACAAGTCCTGGCCGAACAAGGCCATTTCCCGCGGCGTCGTGCGGTCGAACGCGATCACGTCGGCGAGCGTGCGCGTCCGGACCGCGGCCGGTGTCGTCGCCAGATAGGCGTTGAGGTCGACCTTGAGCTCGGTGAGCAGGACGGTCAGTTCCGCCGGGCCGATCCGCTCGCGGCCCTTCATCTCCGTGATGTCGACCAGCGTCGCACCCTGCGCCTTCATCGTCGCCAGCGCGGCATCGAATAGCGAGTCGACCGGTGCCGGCCACCCGGCGACGAAGCGCATCACGCCGATACGAAGCCCCTTCAGCGCGTCGCGGCGGAGCGCGGTGGTGTAGTCGGTCCGGTGCGCGTCGGCGGCGGCGGTCGCCGGGTCGGCAGGATCGGTGCCGGCGATCGCGCCTAGGACAAGCGCCGCGGTGCGGACGTCGCGCGTCATCGGCCCGGGCGTGTCCTGGCTGTGGCTGATCGGTACGACCCGGCTGCGGCTGACGAGGCCGACCGTCGGCTTCAACCCGACGATGCCGTTGATCGACGCCGGGCAGGTAATCGAGCCGTCGGTCTCGGTGCCGATCGCCGCCGTGACCATACCCGCCGCGACCGCCGCGCCGCTGCCCGACGACGAGCCGCACGGGGTCCGGTCGAGCGCGTGCGGGTTACGCGTCAGGCCGCCGACCGCGCTCCACCCGGAGCTCGAAGCCGACGAACGGATGTTCGCCCATTCCGACAGGTTGGTCTTGCCGAGGATCACGGCGCCCGCGCGACGCAGTCCGGCGACGAGCGGGGCGTCGCGGCCGCTGACGTTGTCCTTGAGCGCGAGACTGCCGGCCGTCGTCGGCAGCGGGCCGGCGGTCTCGATATTGTCCTTGATCAGGATCGGCAGCCCGAACAGCGGGCCACGACCCGCCGCCGGCGTCCGGTCGAGTGCCCGGGCCGCCTCCAGCGCGGTCGGATCGACCGCGATGACCGCATGGACGTCATGGTCGAGCCGGCCGATCCGGGCGATCGCGGCAGCCGTCGCTGCCTCGGCAGTCGGCGCGGCGGCGACCGAGGTGGCGGTGGCCGTCAGGGCGACTCCCGCCGCGATGCCGGCAGCGATCGTGACGGGAACCTTCCACACTAGAAGTCGACCTTCGCACCGACACGGTAAACGCGACCGAGGATCCCGCCCTCCCCGACGACGGGATTGTACAGATACGCGCCATAGGTCGTCGCGTCGATCGGCGGCTTGCGGTTGGCGACGTTGAGCACGTCGAGGTAGAAGGCGAGGTTCTTGGTCGCCGTGATCGCCCCGTGAAGATCGACCTCTACGAACGACTTGACGTTACACGGCTGATAGGCGGTTGGTCCGCTGACGATGTACGAATTGGTCGGAACCAGCCCGCAATCGCCGGCAGTACCGCCCTGGTCTTCGGCCGAATAGTTATAGCCGCTGGTGTAATAGGCCGTTGCGGTCAGCGACGCCCGCCCACCGAAGTCGAGCGTATTCTGCCAATTCGCCTTCCACCGCTGGGTTCCGGTCCCCGCTGTCAGGTTGAAGTTGCCGAGCGTCCCCGCATAATGCTCGACATGGCCATCGGGGAAGCTCGTGTTCAGGTCGAAAATGTACGTCGCGTCACCCGAACTGGTCAGCCGGACGCCGTGGCCGAGGTTGAAGTTCGCCGACAGCCCCGCGTCGATGCCGGACGTCTTCAGGCGGTTGGCGTTGACGTAGCTGCCCTGCGCGAACAGCACGCGGCGAAGGCCGGTCGGATTGGCCACGTCGATCTGGTCGGGAATGATCGTCACGCCGTTGAACGTCGTTCCCCCGGTCGCATAATAGTTGTTGATCGCCGACTGGAAATTGACGGCCGTGATCACCCGCGTCTTGATGATATTGTAGTAATCGAGGGTGAACACGACGTTCGGCACTGGCTTGACGATTGCGCCTACCGTGAAGTTACGCGACTTCTCGGCCTTCAGGTTCGGATTGCCGACGGTCGTTTCACCGATGCTGTAGTCGGTGAGGTAGGTGTCGAACCCGCCCGATGGATTAAGGTGCTGGCTGGTGAAGTTGGCGGGCAGCGATCCCGGCGCGACGGTGACATAGCCGGTCGTCGGCAGCGCCCCGGCCTCGGCGAAGCTCGGGATGCGGAACCCACGCGAGAAGGTGCCGCGCAGCGACAGCTGCCGGATCGGCGTGAACTTGGCACCGATCTTCGGCGAGAAATTGCTCTGCCCGCTCGAATAATGGTCGTAGCGGCCCGAACCGTTGATCTCGAGGCTCGTCAGCAGCGGCGCGTCGAGCTCGAAATACCCGGACTCCACGTAGCGGTGCCCGGCCGCGCCGAAGGCGTTGAGGATGAAGTAGCGCTGCGTCGGTCCGGCGGCATCGGGATTACCGCTCGGGTCGTTCAACGATTCGTAGCGAAGCGCGCCGCCGACAAGCGCCTGAAGCTTGCCGCCGGGCAGATCGAACAGGTCCTTCGCGATCGTCGCCTGGCCTTGATACAGATGCGAGGAGTCGTGGTTGCGCTGCGTCGGCGCAAGATAGTCGAGCGTCGCCTGGCTGTTGAGCTCGGGATTGACGAAGTTGAACGATCCGTCGGCGACCTCGTCGAGCAGGTGCTGGATGAAGACATAGCCTTTGGCGACGGTATCGAGCGACGACACCATCGCCGTACCGTCGAGGGTGTAGCGCCAGTCGTTGCCGAAACTGCCCTTGATGCCCGTAGCGAGGCGATAGACCTGGTTCTCGGTCGAGTTGAACTCGCGCAAGTTGGGTACGCGGCCCGCGATCTGCGCCACCTCGCCCTGCGCCGCAAAGGGGTTCTGCGGGTTAAGCGTACCGTTGGCGGCCGTGCACGTCACCGTTCCGCGCGGGCAAATGTAGATCGGCAGCGCCAGGATGGTGTTGCCGTAGCTCGTCGCCTGATCGGTACTGTAGTTCGGAAAATTGATCCCGGCAGGGCCGGTCACGCGGATCCGGCCGAAGGCACTTGAATAGGCGGAGTAGCTGCGCTCGTAATTGAACTCGGCGTAGGCCTCGGCGCGGTCGCCGATCTTGACTGTGCCGCGCGCGGAGACACCGTAGCGCTGCTGCCGCGGGTCGATCTGCCCGGTGTCGCGCACGAGGTCCTGCTGGCACACGGTCCGCGGCGCGTCGGGGTTGTTCGCAAAATCGGTGTCGTTGAGCGTGTACGGCGTCAGGCTGCGGCAGCCCGCGGCCGGGTTCAACAGCTGGAAGCGGCCGAGCGTCGTCGAGTTGTCGGCGGTCGCCGGCTGGACGAAGAACACCGTCTGCCGCTGCGACGCCGACAGGCCGTTGAACACGCCGCCGGTCGCGCCGTTCTCGACGTTGTTCGGTCCGCAGACGCCATTGTAGCAGAGGCCGGACTGGTCGGACGAGTTGAACGGATACCCCCGGTCGCGGGCGTACAGCGCCGCGCTGTCGATATAGTGCCCGCTGACATAGAAGTTGTAACCCTTGGTCGACAGGTCGCCGAAGCCATAGGTCGCGGTGAAGCGGCGGCTGAGCGCGTCGCCTTTTTCGCTGATGCCTTGCTCGCCGGTCAGGTGGAGGCCGGTCACCTGCCGCTTGGTGATGATGTTGACGACCCCCGCGACGGCGTCCGCGCCGTACGACGACGACGCGCCGTCCTTCAGCACTTCGACGCGCTCGACGATCTCGTCGGGAATGGTGTTAAGATCGACGAAGTTGCGCGTGCCGTCGTCGGCGAGCGGATACGACGTGGCCCGCAAACCGTCGAACAGAACGAGCGTCGAGTTGCTCGTCAGACCGCGCAGCGACACCGCCGACGCTCCGCCAGCGAACGCGCCGTTGGCGGTGAACGAGTTGGTCAGCGCCGGGCCGTTGTTCGACGCGATCGACTGGACCGCCGCCTGCACCGTCTGCAGGCCGCGCTGCTCAAGATCGTCTGCGGTAAGCACAGTGACCGGCGACGCCGTCTCCGTGTTCTTCCGGCGCAACAGACTGCCGGTGACGACGATCGTGTCGGCCGTATCGTCGGCCGCCGCGGCGGGCGTGGCCGCCGGCGCGGCAGGAACGTCGGCAGCAGCAATCGTCTGCGCCGATACCAGTGCAGGATCGAAAGCAAGGGCAAGTAAAAGCGAGACTCGGCATGTACTCAGGCTGGAACTCGACCGCCGTGAATGCATTAACTTGTTGGTCGCACTTGTCATCAAACTCTCCGCGTCACGCCGAGTATCCAGCAACACTGACAGCGGCGACGATGCTGCTGCCGCAGAGCGCATGTAACGTGTCTTTGTGTCGCATTCGTTGGCTCGGTGCGCCACCGTTGCCAATTTGTCACATTGTCCCTGGTGCACCTGCGCGATCGGGCCGATCAGGGTTTCAGCGCACCTGACGGCCCTCGCTACCGCCGGAACGTGCGTGTCACGGAGGCGGCAAGCGATGCAGTGCTTGTCGCGGTGGCGAACGCCAACGCCCATTTTCACCGCGCCACTGCCACGCGATCCGCATCCTTATCTACAAAGATGCTCGGCTGACGGCCCTGCCATCAACCGGCTTGCTCTCGCCAGCAACGGCGCGCGAGATCCGCGCTCACCCAACTTAGGTCTCAGGCTAGACCCCGCGGTGCTCGGACACTGAAATTCTTTAAGGGAAACACAGCCTTGCTGGCGGACGTAAGAGGCTCAGCCCTACGCAAGCGCGCCTCGCGTAGCTAGCGCCGCAGGAGACCTACACGGGTCGATCAATACGCCCAGATACGGCGAGCGAGGTCGTGCCACTGCTGGCGCTCGGCAAGATGGAGCCGAGCCTTACCGTTGACGAGGAGCGTCACGGTACTGACATCGTCGGCATCTGCCGCCGTGTTGATCGCCCGTTCGCGCCAATAACTCGCCGCCGCCTGCGCTGCCGGCCCCGCCTCGCCGAGCAGGTCGGGTTGGCTTTCCAGCGGCAATTTGCTCAGTGCGCCGACGCGTCGATAGTTTTCCCGACCGGTGATCTGGAGGAAGCCACGGCCGCGAAAGCGAAACCCGTCGCCGGACGCGACGTCGCCATTGCCATTCTTGCCGGCATAGATCGTGTTGCCGATCGCTTCCGGCCCGGCGGCGATGAGCCGCTGTGCATGCGCGATCCCTTGAACATTACGAAACAGCGCGTCGAGCCGGGCCGGGTCACGATAATCGGTGCTCTCGATCAGTGAGCGGAAGCCGCCCGTTTCCTCGGCGACCTGGCCGATGAAGTTGCACAGGCGACGCGCATTGCGCAGATCGGCGATGCCACAGGCGTCGGTCAACGCTGCGGCGAACAGTGCTGCGCGCTCCGGCCGGAGGCCGCGGTTGAGGCGTTGCAGATCGGCTGCGAGGACGACGGTCACGATACATCGCTCCCCGTTGGCGTATCCGAATGATCAGCCAAGTTGGACGCGGCCGATGTGACAAAGCCGCCCATCGCTGTCGCCGCATCGGCCGTCAGGGCGGTGATCGTTGTGCCGTCGTCCGCCTCAAACAAGCGCTCGGCGGAAGCAAGCGGAACCGGGTTGCGCTCGGCAAGGATGTCCGCATCGATCGCTCCTGCCGCGGGTATCGCCGGGGTTGCGGTCTCCTTGTCTTCCGTCGTCAGGATCCGGATCACGGTCGGCTCCCGCTGCGGGTCGCGGGGTGCCTCTTCCTTGCTCTTCTCGGCCGGTTTGACGGTGGCCCGGATGATCATCAGCCGGTTGAGGATGTCGAACCAGAACGGAGCCCCCAACGTCACGGCAAACGCGGTCAGGAGGTAGCCGGTCAAAAGTTCGAGCCAGCCACCGACGCTGGCGGTGAACGGGACCAAGGCGTTCTGCGCGGCCGCCGTCCAACCGATCGGTGTCATCGTTGCGTCAAGTCGGGTAACGGCGTCGCTGCCCAGCCGGCACTTGGTTGCATCGGCGCGGCAGATCGCCGATTCTTCGGCGGCAATACTGACAATGGCGTGACGCACCGAGGAACTCGTCGACAGCGCCTCAGCGACTACGATCGTGTTGACGTTCAAGCCGAAGGCGACGACTAATCCGAGAGCGAAAACAATTCGCTGGCTGCGCCGCTTGTACCATCCCGAAACCCGGTCCATCGCGCCGTCAAACCATTTTTCGATATTGGCGGTCACTCGATCCATATCGCCGGCAGCACTGTCGATTGCGTGGGCCAGCGCGCCGCGCAGTTGCTCATTGTCGATGCCTTCGATCCGCAAGCGAAGCTGCGCGACCGCCGGCAGTGCTGACGGCGGCGGCATCGCGGCCCCCGTGCCGAGCTTGCCCTTCGCCGCCTGATCGATCAGCGCCAATGCGAAATTTCGCGTCGGCAGGTACGACGGCTTGTTGCGCGCGAAGCTTGGAGCGTCGACGGTGCCCTTGACCAGCCCCTCGATCAACGGATGACGATAGATCTCCTTGGCGAGGTCGTCACTCGTGCGCGTCTCGGTACCGCTTCCGGTGAACAACTGAACGATGCCGTCGTACAGATAGATGCCACGCGCTTTGAACACCGTCTCGAGCATCTCGTGGATCGACGCGAGGACGATACTGGCGAGAAAGAAGATAAAGCTGAGGCCGATGGCGACTTCTAGCGAATCGGAGATCTGCATCATGTCACCACGCGCTGCTGCTCATAACCGACACGGTATCTCGCCTACTTGACGTACAGGTCGTAATGGCTCGTCGGGAGGATCACCTCCCACGTCCTGCCCTCGTCTTTACCAGTCGTTTCCGATTTCGTGGTCGCATGCTTCGCCGCGATTGTTGCCGCGACGCTTTCATTGACCTCGAAGTTGGCCTTGCCCGAGGTCGATCCGGCGGCAGGCACGCCATAGCTATACGAAACCTCGCCGCCCTGTTTCGACCCGACGGTGGTCGTGACCGATCCCGACGCTTCGTCCATCACCTGCTGACCCGTCAGCGTCGAAATCCTTGGTCGAGATGGTCTGCTTTTGGCCCCGCTGCTGCAGGATAACATTGATTGCCGTCTGGGTCACAGGGAAGTTAACCGCGTCGCTTTCGAAGTCGATCGGCGTCAGGATCGGCGTCGGCGCCTTCGGCTGCGCCTCGGCGATGACATGGACCTGAATACTTGTCGCCTCGGTCGTGAAGCCGCCCGAGATGATGCCCGAGCCGTGATCGAACGTTGCGAGGCCTGCGACTTTACCTGAGTTGCCGTCGATCACGACGACGTCGAAGCTTGCGTCGAACGGGTCGCCATAGGCGTCGACTGCCTTGAAGAAGATCTTGCGCGACCAGACGGGTTTGGCCGGCCCAACCGGCGTGTCGTCGGGAGCGGGGTCGGCAGGCGAGGGGTCCCCCGGTGTGGGGCCGGCGGGGTCCGCCGGCGGCGTCGCTGGCTTGGCCGGCGGCGTGTGGCTGGTCGAGGGCTTGACCTCGATCGTGTCGCTTCCGCCGCCCTTCTTCACCTTGGTCGCGACGACGTGCTGGTTCTTGCCGACGGCATCGACCGCCGAATCGGTTAGCGACGGCCCACTCGCCGCCTTCTTTGCCGCCTTGGCCGCCTCTTCCTCCTTGCGCTTGGCCGCCGCGCCGCCGTCGATCTTCTGCTCGTTGTGCGCCGCAGTGAGTTCCTTGTGCTTCGCGTCCGACAGCGAGCCGTCGGCCTTGGCCTTGTCGAGGCCTTCCTTGATCTTGTCGGCGTTCGCCGTGTTGTGTTCCATCGTCGCCAGTGCCGAGGCGGCGGCGGCCATTTTTTCGACGGTGGCGTTGTTTGCCTTGTAGGTGTCCATCGCGTTCGACTGGTTCTTGTCGAGCCCGGTGATGTCCTTGAACCCGCTCGGCCCGCTGAGCGCTGTCGTCAGACCGGCGGCGCCTGCGCCCACCGCCGGCGCGTCGGGGGCTTTCTGGAACCCGACCGTCGCGGCCGCGAGATCCTTGAACGTCGCCTTCCAGTCGGTCACCACCGCCGTCGCGGGAGTGATCGCGTTGATCGCGGTTGGGGTATCGGTGCCGAACTTGGTCCAGTCCTGCGACGTGTCCTCCTCAACCTTTTCACAACTGTTGCACTTGCCCATCATCGCTTCGGCGTACACGCCGCGCGTCGGGACGCTCAGCCGGTACGGAGGCATTGCCTCTGCCGGCTTATAGTGGTCGAGCAGGGTGACTTTGACCGGTGCGCCGGTTTCGGTCGCCTCGACGACATAGGACGGCGCGACCTTGATCCCGGCCGCGACTGGAATGACGAGCGCGTTACCGGCGACGCCGGCGATCTCGTTCTTGACGACAGAAGCAAGGCTCTTCAGCCCTAGCGGCACACCGAATTCGTTGTAAACCTGGATGTTGAACCCATCGAGCAGCAGGTAGCGGCGGTCCGGGTCGAGGTTCCCCCACAGCGCCTTGTTGTAATGCTCGAGGTTGCTGTTGAGGTGATCGATCAGCGTGCGTTCGAGGACCGCGTCCTCGTGCATCGGGCTACGCTGGTCCTCGCTTGTCAACGGCATATAGACGAGCGTGCCGTCGGCGAGGTCGTCGCCAAGATGGCCGCTGTAGAGGATGCCGGTGTAATGCGGCGTCGTATAATGCAGCGTCATGTCTTCAAGTCGGAAGGTGATCGCGTCACCAAGGTTGGCAACCGCGCCGCCCGCCTGGAGATACATCAGGCTCGGCACGTCTTTGCGCGCTATCGACGAGGTGCCGCGGACGTTCAACGTCATCCGCATCGTCCCGCCTGTGTAGCGCGACGTCGTCGAGAAGTCGGCGGCAAGCCCCTTGTACGCCTGCGCCGGCGCGACAGGCAGGCCAGTCACCGGATCGTAGACAATCGGCTTAAGCGCGCTGCCCGGGGTCGGGTTCTTGGCCGGCGGCGTGGTCGAGAAAATCAGGTTGTCGACGATCCGTTCGAACAGCGCCGGTGCGATGTCGCGGTAGAAGATCGTGTCCCACTCGCTGATCAGCCGATCCTTGAAGTAGGTCCTGAGGAAGTCGAAGACGTCGGGATACCCCATCAGCGCGGCATAGGCGGTCCACTGGCGGCGGTCGGCCTCGTTGCCGTCGAAGAAGCGATCGCGGGGAATGGTGATCGTGCTTGGCGCGCCGCTCATGCCGACAAAGAACAGCGGCGATAGCGGAATGACGACATCGTCGAAGTTCGTCACGCGGATGGACTGCGCCGGCGGCACGCTGGCGAAGTTCGGCTGCATGGTCATGAACGAGTCGAAGATCTGTGCACTGACCTGGATCGTCTCGACGACCGTCTTCATTGCCGGACCATTCGCCATCGACAGTCCGAAAGTGAAGGGCGCTATGGCGATATTCTTCGCCGTCTGAATGGGATCGATCTCTTCGTGGCTGACCTGCTTGTTGACCAGTGTCAGCGACATGATGCGGTCGTATCTGGTCCGCGGGCGCGGGAGGTTGATCGTCACCTGCAGCGTACCGTCGACAAAGCGCATGACCTCATCGCAATATTGCCCGGTGGGCCAGTCGAGGCCGTCGTATTGCGTCTGCCGGCGGACGATCGCATCAAATCCACGGGCGAGTGGATGAGCGCCCTTGACTGCGGGGAGATACGTATTCGCCGACATCGGCAGGAGGTTGGCGGCGAGAACGTCCCGGAACTTGAAGATATTTGCCGTGGTGAAATTCGTCATCAGCAGCGGAACGAAGACGCATTCCTCGACATCGGTCAGCTCCTGATAGATCGCGAAGTGGCGAAGCACTTCGAAATACATCATCGTCATCGAGTGGCAGTGGTTGTGGTTGGACACGACCTCCGTCGTGGCGCTGTAGCCCTGACCTTCGGCGACGGTGGTCACGGCGGTCGCATTCTGCTGCCGAAAACTCTCCGCGTTCTGACTGATGCCGTTCTTCAGCTTCTCAGCGAAAAATTGCGAGATGACCCGTGAGCTATCCTGCTGCGCTTGCGAGTTCGAATTGGAAAAGCCGCCGGCGATGCCCAGCGACGCGCCCATCGAGCCCATGCTGGCCGCGCCACCGAGCCCCATGCTCATGCCCTCGGTATGAGCGTTGCTGCTGCCCTTCAGTCCCTCGCCGATCGTGCCGCCCAGCTGATCGGCCACGCTGCGATCGTTGACGATGTTCGCTGCGAGCGATTCGCCGACAGAGATCGTCTGGCTCTCGCTACCGCTCAGGCGGTGGCTGGCGTCGAACATAGCGATTTGCTTGACCTGCCCCGGGGCGAGCGGAAGCGAATAGAGCAGGTCGCCGAGCGAATAGCCGTCGGCGCGGAACTGCGATTTATAGTGGAGGATGTGCCCGGTCGCGACCGAAACCGTCTGGTAAAAGTTCAGCGAGTCGCCTGCCGACGGCGCATCTTGCCAGCGAACCGGGTTCGCCAATCCAATCGCCCGACGCTTGAGCAACCGGTCGCCGCCGTCGAGGGCGAAGCTCCCGTTGCCGTCGCGGGTTAGGGTATAGCTCGCGACGTCGGGGTCGGAGGTGCGGACGATTGCGGTATAGGCGTATTCGCGCAGCGTTCGGTTCGGGGTCGACAGGCTGAGGCAGCCATTGCCCAGATCCTGCATATATTCGTCCGAGCGGATCAGGTCGGTCTGGTCGGGCAGGCGCGACGCCTTGGCCTCGTCGCACGCGCAATCGGGCTTGGCCGGATCGGCGTCGGGCGTCGATGCCGGCGGCGGCGCGACCTGCTTCAGCAAGAGGAACAAAAAATCGTCCGCGATGGTGTGGCCGTCGCCCGCATCGGGGTGAACGGCGATGGCTACGGGTGTGTCGGGCATCAGCGACACGAGCGCTTGCGCGGCGACATAGGCGCCGACTGGATACGCCATCGAGAAGTTGCCACCGGCATCCGCCGCCGCCGAGCCGACAATGCGCCAGTCGGCGTCATCCTTGGATTTAACCTGGACTGCGACGAGCGCGTCCTTGAGGGCCGCTGTGCGGCTGAGGTCGACGATCTGGCCGCGCAAACGCTTGTTGCCGAGCGGTGTGCGCTCGGCCGGGATGACCGCGCCCGCGCCGATCAGCGCGACCGACAGGCTGAGCATCGGCAGGGCCGGGTTCCCGGCGCGATAATCCTTGGTCCACAGGACCATACCATCGCTGCTGCGTAGCGTCAGTGTCAGTGTCTCGTCGCTACGCGCCGGAAAGATCGCGTGGACGGCGGCGAAGTCGAAGTCCCATGTATTCGCGGCCTCGTGCGGGGTCGCCAGCGCCCAGTCGAAGTGCGTGCGAACCGCGACTTCCTCGCCACCCTCGTCGGTCGTGACATAGTCGATCGCGAGGTCGTAGAGTGCGAGGTCGGCGGCGGTCGCGGCGACGCCGTCGGTTCTGACTTCGATCACGCCGGCGACGCGCTGCAGCCGGATGGCGTCGGTTGCCAACGTCAAGTCAAACAGATGCGGGAACGCGTCGATGATCACCTTGAGCGCGGCGTCGGCGTCGAGCGCGCCGGCTGCGGTGAGGATGCGAGTGATCTGCGCGGCCTCTGCCGGTCCCGGCGTTGCGAGCTTTGGTGTCGAGCCACTGAGGTCGGCAAGATAGGCCACGACGTAGAGCGGCAGTTGGTAGGGGACATGGTCGAACGTTGAGCCGACCTCGCCATTGTCGAGCGTCAGTGGCGCGGCCGCGTGCTGGGCCGATATCGTCGCGGTGAGCGTCGTGACCATGGTGTCATAGGCGTCGCGGTCGAGCAGAAAACCGTCGCGACCGATCAGCCCTGTCAGCCCAGCAGACGAATGGTGGGGGAGAACCTGCTCCTCAAAATCCATCGGCTCGTCGTGGCCGGTGGAGTAGAGGTTCTTCATGAAAAAGATGGCGGCAAGCTCGTCGCGCATCAGCAGCTCGCCGTCGACGCTGAGAAACTCGACGCCAATCGCCCGCGACAGATCAGCACCGTCGCTTTCACCGCTTTCGATCTGAGCAATCTGGACGGCGAGGACGCGCAGGAAAGCGGTCGGATCGCCTCCCGCACCGAGCAGCGCCGCGGCGCCGGCCGGCAGCGACCACGTCGTCGCCCCGGTCGGCTGGAACCACTCGAACGGTGCCGGGCCGCCGGCGGCAGCGGCGCCAGCGGCAGACGGTACAGCCGATGGTCCGACCGGGAAGCGGAGGACGACGTCGAGGCCAGGCACGGCCGAAGCCAGCCACGGATTCCACACGAACGTCCCGCCAGCTGCAACCATCATCCCGACTCCTGCGTGCCACATCTTTGACGGTGACACGGCCAATATCGCGGCAGCGGCGGGCTGCGCGCAGTCGCAGCGACGGGCGGGAGCGGGCGCCGGGGTTGCACGCTCAGAAGGTCGGCCGGTCCTAGCCGACGGCGCGCAGCTTCATCGCCGGCTCGTCGAAACTGCCGCCGCGGGCCAGCGAAGTCATCGACCGCATCATCAGAACGAGGTCGCCACCCGCCTCGAAGGCCTTCGGTCCCACGTCACGCAGCAGATGACGACGAACATGATCGGACACCGATCCCTCCGGCGCGATCGGATGCGCCATGAGCAGGGATTCGAACCGCGCCTCGTTCGCCGCCGGGTCGGGCCCGAGCGTCCCGACGCGCTCCAGATACATGGCGAGGGCCATCGGAATACCGCCGGCGACCGCTGAACACGCCATGGCGATCCCGTCCATCGTATCGGTCCGCGGTTGGCGCACGCGGTTGAGGATCGTGAACGTCATCGTGCCCAGACCGTGGCTCGCCGAGCAGCAGTAGACCTGATCGCCGGCGCAGATCGCCCAACCGGTCAGCCGGGCCGAAAACACCCCGCTGCGGCAGCGCAGCGGCCCGTCTGGCCGCGGTTCTATCAGGACATAATCGTGGGCGAAATGTCCCGGCATATCTGGCGCGGCACGGGTCGACCGCCATATTCCGGTGATACCCGCCCCGTCTAACGCTGTCTGGGACGCAACTTCCTTGACTTTGGGCTGGCCGACCCAGTCCGCGATGGCAGAAGGTACGGCAACGCTCTCGCGCGGGAGCGAATGAGGCGCGATCCAGCGCCGAAGGTCGTCGGGCGTCCGGTCCCAATCGAGCAGCGTTATCCCCGGCAGGCGTTGAGCCAGTAACGCAGTGAGCCGGCCAAGGTTATGCGCCGACGGCCGTACCGTGCCCGCGACCCAGCGACCGACCAGTGATTTGTCGACGGCAAGCTCGGCCGCAACGCGGCCATTCGACAATGTCAATGCCTTGAGAACATAGCCGAGCTTGCTGCCGAAATTATCTTGCACGATAGCCCCCGCCAATCGAAAGACTTTACCTAGCAGTCCAATCAAGTCACGCAATGCTGCTGCGGTTGCGGCGGTTGCGATGCTGCTCGCCCCGCGCTGGGCTTAAAATCCGATGGTGGGAAATTCGATACCGGCACGCTAGCCGATCCGCATCGAAAGTTGTCTCTCGCGCCGGCAAACAGCACACGCTTCGAGAAACATGCTCCGCGCTGCGCGAGCCAATGCTGGCGGAACTCGACGTTATGGCTCTACTTTCACTTCCTAACCGAAACACGCCTTGGTGGCTGACCACGATCGTTCGAGCGGCGGCCGCTGTCGGGTGCTCCGCGCAGCAGGCTGCTTGGCCTCGGAGCTCTGTTCATTAGTTCCCTGTTGGGGCTACGATCATGCGGGGCGGCTCCTCTAGACGGCTGGCCCTCAGTCGAGAGGCTAATCGGATCGGTAACTTGGTAACGGCGTGGAACCTGAGTTGCTCGCTCGTGGTAACGCTATACAGCGCTGCGGTGATCGTCTGGGCTAGTGCGGGCGCGGCATCAGCGGCGGTCAATCCGCCGCCCGTTCCCAGAGTATTGCCGGTAGCACCGGCGGTTATCGATGATGGTCTGACGATCGGCGGCAACGACCTCGCGAGCCGGAAGGTCCGCACGCGAATGACCGTGACGGTCAGGATCAACGGGCACGGACCCTATCACTTCGTGGTCGACAGCGGGGCCGACACGTCGGTGATCGGGACGCGGCTCGCCCGCTCCCTGGGCCTGCCGGCGACTACGCCGATCATTCTCAACGGCATGACCGAGCGAGCGCGGGTCGACCGCGTTAGCGTCGATCAGCTGCAACTAGGGGAGAGCCGGACGGAGAGCCTCGAGCTTCCGATCCTCAAGGAGATCGACCTCGGCGGGGACGGCATGGTCGGGATCGACGCGCTCGTCGAGCAGCGCCTGCGGCTGGACTTCGAGAAACGCGAGATCAACGTCGAGGATGCGCAGCGACCAACCCCAAAGCTCGATGGCGAAATCGTGGTGACCGCGCACCGCCGCAAAGGCCAGCTGATCCTCACCGAAGCCCGGGCTAACGGCCGGCCTGTCGACGCCGTAATCGACACCGGATCGGAGATCACGATCGGCAATCTCGCACTGCGCGACCTGCTACTGCGGCGCGACCGCGCAAAGGCGAGCACGATCGAGGTGACCGGCGTTACCGGCACCACCGTAACCTTGCAGCTGGCTGAGATTGCCGAACTCCGCCTCGGGTCGATCGTCCTCCACGACGTGCCGATTGCGTTCGCGCAAGTGCCGCCGTTTGCCGCCTTCAATCTCACCGACCATCCGGCTCTCCTGCTTGGAACCGATCTCATGGAGAATTTCCGACGCATCTCGCTTGATTTCCGCGCTCGCAAGGTTCGTTTCCAACTGCGCAAGTGCGGTTCGGCCGGCATGGCGCTGAGTACGTCGCCCTATGCGTCGGCGGCTACAGTGTCGTCGAGCGGCGGCGCCGTGTGCAAGCGATAGTGTCGGCCGAATGGCTTCCGCGCGAAGACCGTCTCGGACATTTGATGGTTGGCAACCTCTTCCCGGACTTGGCCGCTCTTGAGGTCTTCGCTCCCTCAGTGCGCCGCTTATCGGCGGAAGAACTTGGATTCATGGACAGTGGTAAGACTTGCGCCAGCAGAGTTAGATTGGCCGAAGTTCAGACGGCTGCTCGCCGACGTCGAGCCCGGCAGGTCGATACGGTCAACGGTACCTACGCTAGGCTAACGTAGCTTGGATACAGCTTGCGTAATGGTCAGCATGCTTGGGCTATCGCGCGTTAGCAAACTGGATAAGCGGCTGGTAGGAACGCACGCGCGACGAGCTGTTAGAATAGTAGTTCGACGGCTGACCGAAAGGTCGACACTCCAGTTGCGCCTTTGGTCTCAAGATTGCGGACGATGGTTAGAATCGGCAAGGGCAAGCGGATCCGCGAGCTTATCTTGCCTTAACCACCAGTCCAACAGCCACCGCGGAGAGGCCGAGCCACTCCGACATGCGGTCAAGCTCGGCGTCAGCCGTCCGAGCGTGTCGAGCTGTGCGCAGGGTTCTAACGGTGCCCCGGGATTTACAGACTGGGTGGTGCGGCCAAGAAGACTCGAACTTCCACGGCCTTTCGGCCACAACGACCTCAACGTTGCGCGTCTACCAGTTCCGCCATGGCCGCACGACCATCAGTCCAGAGGCTACGCCCCCGTCCGGTAGAGGGGCGCGGTTAGCAGAGCCGCAGGCGCGGCGCAACGCCTCAAGCGTGCGAAGCCCGCAGAACGCCCCGAGCATGGCAACCTTTCGCCGGCCGGGCAGTTGGCCGCGCGACAGCCGAAGGAGCAACACTATGGATGACAACGGACCGTCGCGGCGGCAGATGATCGGGGCGGCGAGCGTCGGGCTTGGCGTCGCGGCGGTCGCCGCCGTCGCCAGCCGCGCCGCTGCGCAGCAGCCGCCGACGCCGACGGGCGCGCGGATCAGCGACCCACGGTCGAAATATCCAAAGCCGCCGTTCAAGAACCAGCGCCAGCCGTGGCCCGGCCTCGCGTCGAAGATGGAGCCGCGGCCCGATCACGGCGAGACGAGCTACAAGGGCTCAGGCCGCCTTGCCGGGCGCAAGGCACTGATCACCGGGGGCGACTCGGGGATGGGCCGTGCCGCGGCGATCGCCTACGCCCGGGAAGGGGCCGACGTCGCGATCAACTATTATCCGAGCGAGGAGCCCGACGCGCGCGAGGTGGTCGACCTGATCCGCGCCGCCGGCCGCAAGGCGGTCGCGATCCCAGGCGACCTGCGCAGCGAGGCCTTTTGCCAGCGCCTCGTCGCCGATGCAGTCAAGGGCCTCGGCGGGCTCGACATCGTCGTCAACAATGCCGGGCGGCAGCAGTCGAACCCGTCGATTCTCGACATCACGACCGAGCAGTTCGACTGGACGATGAAGACCAACATCTACGCGCCGTTCTGGATCATCAAGGCGGCGCTGCCCCATCTGCCCGCCGGCAGCGTCATCATCGGGACGACGTCGGAACAGGCGTACGATCCGAGCGCCGACCTATACGACTATGCCCAGACCAAGGCGGCGACGATGAACTACGTGAAGAGCCTCGCCAAGCAGCTCGCGCCAAAGGGCATTCGCGTCGTCGGCGTCGCGCCGGGGCCGATCTGGACACCGCTCCAAGTGAGCGGCGGCGCACAGCCCGAGAAGCTCGTCAGCTTCGGGTCGGACACGCCGGCGATGCGCCCCGGCCAGCCGGCCGAGCTCGCCGGCATCTACGTCCGCGCCGCCGAGGACGACGGCAGCTACACCACGGGCAATGTCTACGGCGCCGGCGGCGGCAAGGGCCAGCCCTAGCTGCGGGGGACACGGTCGTCGCTGCGCAATGCAGCGGCGACCGTATCCGCAAGTCGATCGGTGACGATCACCGCGCCGGCGCGGTTGAGGTGGTTCCAGCTCGAGAACTTTGTCGCGTCATTGCGCAGGTCGGCATCGGTCAGCACTGGGCCGAGCCGCGCGTAACGCGCGTAACCGGGAATGGCGGGTGATCCTTCAAACTGCGGCACAAAGACGAAGACGATGCGGCAGCGATGCGCCGCCGCAAGAGCGGCGATCCGATCGATGTAGGTTGCCTCGTCGTCGCTCACGACTTTGCGGAGCAGGCGCGGGAACGGCCGCTGCAGCGCCTTCTCCTCGACTGCACGCCCGGCACGGAGCGCCGCTGGCGAGTTGACGCTCGTCATGTCGATCATCAACCCTGACGATGCGCGGAAACTGAAGCTGTGATCGCGGTACTGCGCGCGGTAGGCTGAGGGATTGAAGGCGGGTTGGGCAGCGAAGGCCCCCGGCGCGAGGCGCGCGGCGAGCAGGCGAAGCTGGCGGTACGGCAGGTACAGCAGGTCGCCCGGCGCGCTGGCGACCCGGAGCGCCGCCGACTTCACGACATCGCCCGCCGATGCGGCAAATCGGAAGGTCGGATGACCGACCACGGGCGGCGCGTCATAAAGCGCGAGAACGAGCGTCCTTGGCGACTTGTAGCGAAACAGCTCGGACGTAACGACCCACTGCAGATTGCGACCGTCGCCGAACACCGACAGGTTGGCGACGTGCGCCGGGGTACCGCGAGTGGCGAGATCGGTCTCGAGCCGGCTCTCACTGACGCCGAGCATCGTTCGTGACGAGCCGATGATCGCGACGTCGATCGGTGTCGGGTCGAAGCGGATGCGCTCGTACGTCGTCTTCAGGCCAGCGTTGACCGGGCCGCCGGCGAGCTGGAAACGTAAGTATGGATCGTCGGGCAAGGCGCTCGCCGACAGAATTTCGGCGACCACGATCGCGCAGGCCAACAACATCCAGCGGACAGCGGGCATCTGCACTCCATCTCGTTGGAACGGGCTTATCGCGGCAACCTCGCGGCCGCCGCCGGATGTTCATTAGCGGATACTCAACTCGCAGCGCTCGGGTGCCACTGGACCGAAGGCGACGCAATGGTCAGGCGAAGGTCGCCACGTTGGGAGTGCCAGCAGCGACGACGAAGCCGCGACCGACTGCGCCGCCGGTGGCAAGCCTCGCGAGGTCGTCGCGCGTTTGGGCGAGGAAGCGGGTGCCGTCGGCCTGCCGGCCGATGACGATGGCGTACGCCGGCGCGCCGCGGTCGTGGACGACGGTCAGCGCCTCGACGGTCGCCGCTCCGGCGGGGGTGCGGGTGAAGGCGGGGGTGGGGACGGCGTCGACTCGCGCTGGTAGGTCGCCGGATCGGGGCGCACCCAGCGGCCGCGCGTCGGGGTCGTCGCATAGACGCCGAAGCTCGACTTGGTCAGGTAGCCGCCGTTGGCGAAGACGAAGCTATAGCTGCCGGGCGTCGCGCGCGCGCGGCGCGACCGCCTCGGCGATGGCGTGGAGGCTGTAGTTGTTTCCCGGCGCCGCCGAAATACGGCAGGCCGCCGGTCAGCGTCAGCCCGCGCGGATCGTCGTCGGCGAGCCCGATCTCGCGCGCGGCGATCGCGACGGCGACGGGGAAGCAGCTGTAGAGGTCGATCGCGTTCGAGGTCGGCGACGCCGATGCCGGCCATGGCCAGCGCGTGACGCCGCGCCGACCCGGATCGACGGCGAGGCGGCATAGTCGCTGCGCTCGCTGACGAGGATCGGCTCGTGGGTGTCGGCGCAGCCGTGGAGGTAGACGCGCCTGGTCTCGCGGCACGCCGGCGGCGTCGGCGGCGGCGGTGGACAGCATCACCACCGCGGCCGCCTGGTCGACGAACAGGTTCGACACCAGATATTTGGTGTACGGCGAGGCGATCATGCGGTTGGCGTCGGTAGCGGTGACCAGCTCGTCCGCCGTCCGCGCGACCGGCACCATCGCATGCGGGTTCGCCGCCGCGACGCGGGTGAACGGGGCCATCAGTGCGCCGATGCGAGCGCGCGTCGCCGCCGGGCTAATGTCGATCCGCGCGGCGAGCGCGCTCTCGAACAGTGGGTAGACGTGGACCGGCAGCGCGATGCCGTGGGCGATCTCGTGGCCGCTGACGAGCGGCGTCTCGGGACCGAGCGTCGCCGGCTCGCCGCCGGGCTCTCCGTCCTGCGCGTCGCCCCACGCCAGCGCGATGCCGGCCTTGGCCGCGTTGGCCTGCGTCCGCAGCGCCTCGCCGCCGGCGATCAGCACCGCGTCCGCCTCGCCGCGCGCGATCCGCTCGGCCATGAGGTTGACGAGCATCTGCGGCGTGTTGCCGCCGACCGGGCCGTAAAGCTCGGTCGCCGGCGCGTGGCCGAGGCGGCGCGCGAGCGACCGCGGCAGGTTGGTGTACGCGCCGAACGGCGACGCGAAGGCGGCGCTCGAGTTGGCGAACAGGCGGACCACGGCGACAGTGTCGAGCGCGATGCCTGTCGCGTTCGCATCGGCGAGCGCCGCCGCCGCCGCGCGCGTCATCAGGTCGAGCGGCGACCCGGCCGACTGCGGCGGCGAGCCGCGGTCGCTCGCCTGGCCGACGCCGACAAGGACAGGGGTGCGGGAATTGGTCACGACGCGAGTGTCGCGGCTCGCTACCGGCTGCGTCAAGCGCCGGCGGGGTTCCGCCGTCTGGTGCGGCCGCGCGGTGCGACCTATGCTGGTACCGCGGCGGGAGCGGGGTGGCGGGAGCGGGGCATGGACAAGTCGGTCACGATCTCGATCATCTCGGGCTTCTTCTCGCTGGCGACGGCGATGCTCAGCCTGTGGTTCAAGGACCGGCTCGAGCAGCGCCGGCAGCGGCCGGTGCCGCCCGCGGCAGCGGCGGCCGAGCCGCCGCCGGTCGCGGTACAGGTCAAGCCGCCGCCGCCGCCCGTCGCCGCCGAGCCGCCGCTGACCGCCGCGACGTCGCCGCGGCCCGACCCCGCCGAACCGCGGCCGAGCGTCGCGCCGGCAACGTCGCCGCTGCCGGCCGCACCGGCGCCGGTCGTGCGCGAGTTCGCCGGGCCTGGCGGTAGAGCGCCGGCTCGACCGCCTGCCGCCGGCGCGTGGCGCCGGATCGTCGCCAGCGGCGGCGTCGCTCCGCTGGTGGTCATCGCTCTAGCTCTGCTGTTGCTTCAATCCTTCCTCGAAATCGACAAGGCAGACCGAACCGGATTTGGCGGCTTTCTGGCGGCGGCGGTGACAGCCGTCCTGGTCGTGCCGATCGTCTTGCTCGTCATGACGCGACGCCGCTCGCGGTCGTTCGTCGCCTTCGCCCTGCAGATGGCGACCTACTGGAGCGGCGTCCTGTCGCTCGGCGTCCTGCCGATCGTGACCAGCGGATCGCCGTTGAGCGGCGTTGGCGATTTTGCTCTCGCCATGCTGGCCATCTGGCTGTTCTGGGTCGTCGTCGGTGCGCTGGTGCTGCGGCCGTGGCGACGCCGGGCGCGCCGG
Organism: uncultured Alphaproteobacteria bacterium; assembly: GCA_963790285.1. Lineage (GTDB taxonomy): Bacteria > Pseudomonadota > Alphaproteobacteria > Sphingomonadales > Sphingomonadaceae > Polymorphobacter_B. The sequence goes on along the minus strand of CAWBNV010000002.1, from coordinate 306,656 downwards.
GTCACGGGTTAGCCGGACCCTTCCGGCAGGCGTATCGTTCAGTGGCCGCCCCCGTCCCCGCCGTCTCCGCCGCCCCAGTCGCCCGACGCGCCGCCGCCGCCGAAATCACCGCCGCCGGGATCGGAGGCGTCGTGCCCGGTCGCGCCGTGGCTGTGGCCCGACGAATGGCCGGACGTGTGGCCGGCCAGGTCGTCGGCCCGGTCATCGCCGGACGGATCGTCGTCATCCGTCCCCGCCGTGCTGTCCGGGTCGCGGCGGCGATGCCGGGAGGCGTCGGGCGCGGCGGGCCGCGGTCGCCGGCCGGCCGCAACCAGGACAACGGCAACGACGATCAGGACCAAGACGATCAGCACCGGCCGGGCCCGGCCCGACGCGCGCTCAGTTGTACCGCCGCAGCTCGTCCTTGGCGATCGCCTGGCGATGAACCTCGTCGGGCCCGTCCGCCAGCCGCAGCGTCCGCTGCCCGGCGTAACCGCTCGCCAGCCCGTAGTCCTGGCAGACGCCGCCGCCGCCGTGGGCCTGGATCGCCATGTCGTGGATCATGCAGCTCATGTTCGGCGCGACGACCTTGATCATCGCGATCTCGCGCTTGGCCGCCTTGTTGCCGACGGTGTCCATCATGTACGCCGCCTTGAGCGTCAGCAGCCGCGCCTGCTCGATCGCGATCCGTGCGTCGGCGATGCGTTCGTGCCACACGCCCTGCTCGCTGATCGGCTTGCCGAAGGCGGTGCGCGACTTCAGCCGCTTGCACATCTTCTCGAGCGCGCGCTCGGCGGCGCCGATGCTGCGCATGCAGTGGTGGATGCGCCCCGGCCCGAGGCGGCCCTGCGCGATCTCGAACCCCGCGCCCTCGCGCAGGACGACGTTAGTCGCCGGCACGCGGACGTTGTCGAGGATGACCTCATAATGCCCGTGCGGCGCGTCGTCGTAGCCGAACACCTTGAGCGCCCGCACCTTGGTGATGCCGGGCGCGTCGAGCGGCACGAGGACCTGGCTCTGCTGGAGGTGGCGCGCCGCGTCGGTGTCGGTCTTGCCCATGACGATGGCGATCTTGCAGCGCGGGTCGCCGACGCCCCTCGACCACCACTTGCGGCCGTTGATCACGTAATCGTCGCCGTCGCGGACGATACTCGTCTCGATGTTCGTCGCGTCCGAACTGGCCACGGCGGGCTCGGTCATCAGGAAGGCGCTGCGGATCTCGCCGGCCATCAGCGGGCGCAGCCACGCCGCCTTCTGCGCCTCGGTGCCGTAGGTGCGCAGCACCTCCATGTTGCCGGTGTCGGGCGCCGAGCAGTTGAACACCTCGCTCGACCAGCCGGCGCGGCCCATCTCCTCGGCGAGCGGCGCGTATTCGAGGTTGGTCAGGCCGGGGCCCTGCCATTCGCCGGAATCGTGATCGGAGATGTTGAGGAACAGGTTCCACAGACCGGCGGCACGCGCGACGGGCTTCAGCTCCTCGATCAGCGGCAGCACCTTCCAGCGGTCGCCGGCGTTGACCTCGGCCTCGTAGCGCGCCTCGTTGGGGTAGATGTGCTCGTCCATGAACGCGCGGAGCTTGTCGATCAGGCCCCGGCTCTTCTCGCTATAGTCGAACATCATGGCGCGCTCTCCCTCATATTGGTCGGTGCCCAGATGTCATGCGCGGCCGATCTAATCCAGCGCGAACACAGATATTTCACGCCGCGCGTCACCGGCGCCCCGGCGTGGCGGGCGGCGGCGAGCGGCCGCCCCGCGGCGTCGGCGACGTGGAAGACGATCGCATCCCCGGTCCGCGGCGCGACGCTGACTCCCACGTCGGGGAAGTCCGTCGCGCCGCCGGCGAAGTCGTCGTTCAGGTACGTCAGCACCGTCACCGCCCGCTGGTTGCGCTCGCCGGGTAGCGTGTCGAGGTGCGGGCGGTACTCGCCGCCGGGCGGGTAGGCGAGGACGGCAAGCGGCTCGGACGCGGCGCGCGCCGTGCCGCTGGCGGCGGCGATGCGGTCGGCGACGGCCGACACGACGAGGTCCTCGTCGAACGGGCCGAAGCTCATCGCATGCGCGCGGCGGACAGGGTCGGGGCGCTCGGCACCGGTTCTGGGGTCGACGACGAGCGAGGGGGCGAGGGCAGGCTGCGCCGCGGCGACCAGCCACGCGCACGTCGCCTTGTCGAGCAGGCCGGGCAGGCGGACGAGGCCGATCGCCTCCGCCAGCGGTTCGGGCGCGGGGAGCGGGCGCGCGGTCAACGCATCGAGCGTCGCCAGCTGCGCTTCGAGCTGCGGCACGCCGGGGGCGACCGCGGCAAGGTGAGCGCGCGCCGCCGCTGGGTCGGCCGGCCCGCACGCCGGGTTGGCGGTCAAGTAGGCCAGCAACACGCGCGCCGACACGTCGCCGGCGTCGGCCGCGCGGGCGAGCAGCGCCTTCGCCGCGCCCGCGTCGCGCGGGCCGAGTTCGGCGGCGAACAGCCCCAGCAGCCGCCACTGCGCGGCGAGGACCAGCGCGTCGGGTTCATTCGCGGCAACCCCGCTCAGGATCGCGGCGGTGGCATCGGCATCGCGCCCGGCGGCGGCGAGGCTGGCCGCCCGCTCGGCGGCGCTCACCGCGGCGTCGTCCGCAGCACCGTCGCTTGCGGCGGGAAGTTCGCCGCGACCGATTCGAACGGCAGCGACCCGCCCGCCCGGACGACCCCCGCCGCCGGGATGCGCCAGCGGAACCGCGTCCCGCCGGCGGGATCGATGAGCGCGGCGTCGATGCCGGCGAGCGCGACCGGCGCAGCGGTCGGGTTGGCCACCGTGCCGGTCACGGTGAGCACCCGCGTCCCGTTCGTCAGCGTCCGCCGCACGCCGGTTGCCGCGACACGCAGCGGCGACGCCGGCGGGTGGACCAGCCGGTCGAGGTCGGCCCCGACCACCGGCACCTGCGTCAGGTCGAGCGGGGGCAGCGCGCCGACCGCGACCGCCGGCAGGCCGAGGCGCGGCGGGCTGAAGGTGTCGGCTGGCGCGAGCTCGACGATTGCCGCGGCGGCGAGGGCGAGCAGGATGAGCGCGACGACGAGACCGACGACGAGGCCGCGGCGGCGCGGCGCGGGCTCGTCGTCGTCGCCGCGCCGTTCCTGGTCCGCTGCCGCAGCCGCATTGAGCTGCCCGGCGGGCTGCCCCGACGGGGCGATCGGCGCCGTGGCGTCGGGCAGCGCCGGCTCCTCCATCGGATCGACGGGCGCGGCGAACGTCAGCTCGGCCGCGGTGTCGGGCATCACGATCCAGCCGTGCTTGCACGCGGCGCAGCGGACCTCGCGCCCGCCGGCCGGCACCGCGTCGTCGGCGATCCGGTACCGCTTGCCGCAGGCGGGACAGGTGGCGATCATATCCCTATCCTAGCCGAGCGACGCGGCGGCGTCACGCGGCGGCGTCACGCGGCGGCGTCACCGGGGCGGCAGCAGCTTGACGGGATCGCTCGGCGTCCGCCCGCGGCGGACCTCGAAATGGAGCTGCGGCTCGTCGACCGCACCCGTCGATCCCGACCGCGCGACGATGTCACCCTTCGCCACCTTTTGCCCGCGCGTGACCAGCAGCGCCTCGTTATGACCATAGGCCGAAACCCAGCCGTCGGCGTGCTTGATCAGGACGAGGTTGCCGAAACCGGGTACGGCGTCGCCGGCATAGGCGACGACCCCGTCGGCGGCGGCGCGCACCGGCGTGCCGGGCACCGCGCGCAGGTTGACGCCGTCGTTGAACCGCCCGCCGGGCTTGGGGCCGAAGCTCGACACGATGCGCCCCTCGAGCGGCCAGGCGAAGCTCGGCGGCCCGCCGGGGATGGCGGGCAGCGGCGCGGCGGTGCGTACCGGGGGACGCGGCTCGACGGTCGCGGGAGGCCGCGGCAGGGAGCGCGTCCCGCCGGCGCTCGCGGCGGCCGCGGGTGCGCGCGGATGCGGGGTGGCGCGGGCCGTCCGGCCGCCGCCCGCCGAGGAATCGCCGGTTCGGCCGCCACCTGCAGGACCGCCGGCTGCAGGACCTCCGGCTGCAGGCCCGCCGCCCGCGGGTTCGGCGCCGGTGATCAGGTCGTCGATGTCGATCTGGAAGGCGCGTGCGCGTTCCGCCGGGGTCTGGGCGGCGACGGCGCGGGCGCTCGGCAGCAGCAGCGTGTCGCCGATTTCGATCGTGTACGGCGGCTTCAGGTGGTTGGCGGCTACGACCTTCGACCACGGCACGCCGTAGGCGCGGGCGATGGCGATGCCGGTTTCGCCCGCCTTGACCGTGTGCCGCCGTCCGCCGGGCACCGGCACGGCGTCGGTGACGACCTTGTGCGCGACCCACGGCGCGCGCGGCGGTGTGGCAGGTGCCGGCGCGCTACGCTCGGCGGCAACCCGTGGCGGCGGCGCGGCGACCGGCGGGCGCTTGTCGTGGCTGCACGCTGCGACGAGCACCGTCGCGACCACGAAACGAAGGCTAAATTGCTTTCCGGCGGCCACGCGCGCCTCTACGCGAGCGCGGCGCGCAATGCGCCGAGCGTCGCGTCATGCGTCATGTCGAGGTGGAGCGGCGTCACCGCGATCCTCCCGCCGCGGACCGCGTGGAGGTCGGTCTCGCGTCCGGGGCTGTCCATCTCGCGGCCATAACCGAACCAGAAGTAGGGGAAGCCGCGCGGGTCGGTCCGCGCGTCGATGCGGATGTTGCCGTAGTCGCGGAATCCCTGCCGCGCGACCACCACAGGTGGATCGGCGGTGACCGTCGCCGGGAAGTTGACGTTCATCAGCACGCCCGTCGGCCAGCCGCCCGCGTCCATCGCCGCCAGCCGCCGGACGATCGCCGCCCCATGTGTCCGTGCCGGGCCAAAGTCCTCGCCGCCGACGGTATAGTCGGCCATCGCCTGGCTCAGCGCGACCGAGCGGACGCCGGCGAGGCACCCCTCCATCGCCGCCGAGACGGTGCCTGAATAGGTGACGTCCTCGGCCATGTTCGGCCCGCGGTTGACGCCCGACAGGATCAGGTCGGGGGGCGCTTCCTTCATCACCTGGCCGAGCGCCATCATCACCGCGTCGGTCGGCGTCCCGCGCACGGCGAAGCGCCGCGGCCCCAGCGTCTTCAGCCGAATTGGCGCGGTCAGTGTCAGCGAATGGCCCGTCCCCGACTGCTCCTCGGCCGGGGCGACGGTCCAGACGTCGTCCGACAGCTCGGCGGCGATCGCGGCCAGCGCGGCCATCCCGGGAGCCTCGATGCCGTCGTCGTTGGTCAGCAGGATGCGCATGAGACTTTCTTCCTTGATCCTCGCGCGTGCGGGAAGAGGGGCCATCGCTCGTGCGATGGTGGCGGGGCGGTCGGCGGAGGAACCCCGGCCACTCGCCCGACCGCCCCTCCACCCCGCGGCTTCAGGAGCCGCGCGGTTCCCCTCCCCGCGAGCGGGGCGGATTTTATGTCGGCACCAATTCCGTCACCCCGCCCATGTACCCGTGGAGTACGTCGGGCACGCGTACCGACCCGTCGGCGCGCTGGTAGTTCTCGATCACCGCGACCAGCGTCCGCCCGACCGCGAGCGCCGAGCCGTTGAGCGTGTGGACGAACTGCGTGCCCTTCTGCCCGCGGACCTTGTACCGCCCGCCCTTCGGCTCGTCGACGTCCATCCGCCGCGCCTGGAAGTCGCCGCAGTCGGACACGCTCGAGATTTCGCGGTACTGCCCCTGGCCCGGCAACCAGACCTCGAGGTCGAAGGTCTTGCGCGCGGCGAACCCCATGTCGCCGGCGCACAGCAGCATGCGCCGGTACGGCAGCCCGAGCGCCTCGAGCAGGCTTTCCGCCTGCCGCGTCATCTCCTCGTGCATCGCGGCCGCGGCGTCAGCATCGGCGACGATGGCGACGAGCTCGACCTTGTCGAACTGGTGCTGGCGGATCAGGCCGCGCGTGTCGCGCCCCGCCGACCCCGCCTCGGCACGGAAGCACGGCGTCAGTGCCGTCATTCGTAGTGGCAGCTCGGCCGCGTCGAGCGTGCGGCCGCGGATGAGATTGGTCAGCGACGCCTCCGACGTCGGGATCAGGTAGCGCGGCGGGTCGTCGGTCGTCTTGAACAGGTCGTCCTCGAACTTGGGCAGCTGCCCGACCCCGAACAGCGCGCGCCCGTGGACGAGCAGCGGCGGCGCGACCTCGACAAACCCTGCTGCAACGTTGGCGTCGAGCATCCACTGCCCGAGCGCGCGGTGCAGCCGCGCCAGCGGCCCGCGCAGCACGGCGAAGCGCGCGCCGGCGATCGCTGCGGCGGCGTCGGGGTCGTAGCCGAAGCGCGCGGCCAGCGCGTCGTGCTCGCGCGGGGCGAAGTCGAAGGCGGGGGGCGTCCCGCGGGTGTGGGCGACGACGTTGCCGGTCTCGTCGAGCCCGTCGGGAACGTCGGGGGCGGGGAGGTTGGGGAGGGTGGCGAGCGTCGCGTCGCGCTCGCGCCCGCGGGACAATGCGTCTGATGCCAACCGGTCGATGATCAGTCCAAGTTCAGCGCTCTGTCTAAGGATCTCGTCGGCTAGCTTCATGTCGCCACGCGCTTTCGCTTTGCCGAACTCTTTGGAAAGTTCGTTCCTGCGCGCGGCGTTTTGCTGGTCGACTTCGGTCATTTGTCGAACCAGCAGGTCGATTGCTATCGTGGCTCCGGAGGCGCTGGCCACCCCCCGCCGCGCCAGCCCCGCGTCGAACGCCGCCGGGTCGGCGCGGATGGCTTTGATGTCGTGCATGGCGGGGCGAGCCTATGGCGGCGGGCGCGGCGGGGGGCAAGGGTGATCCTCCTCGCGGAGCGGGGAGAATCGTGCGCCTTTGCCTCGCCCACTTTGCCCTCTACATGCCGCCGGTGACTTCCCCCCTTACCCTCGCCCCGGCCCCGCGCGTCGGCATGGTGTCGCTCGGTTGCCCGAAGGCGCTGGTCGATTCCGAACGCATCCTGTCGAAGCTGCGCGCCGACGGGTACCGCATGTCGCCCGATTATGCCGGCGCCGACGTCGTTCTGGTCAACACCTGCGGCTTCCTCGATTTGGCGAAGGCGGAAAGCCTGGCCGCGATCGGCGAGGCGATTGCCGCGAACGGGCGCGTCATCGTCACCGGCTGCCTCGGCCACGAGGCCGAGATGATCCGCGCCGCCCACCCGAAGGTGCTCGCCGTGACGGGGCCGCAGCAGTACGACGCCGTCGTCGGCGCGGTCCATGCCGCCGCCCCGCCGGTGCCGTCGCCGTACACCGACCTCGCGCCGGTCAAGCTGACCCCGCCGCACTACGGCTATCTGAAGATCTCGGAGGGGTGCAACCACCGCTGTCGCTTCTGCATCATCCCCAGCTTGCGCGGCGACCTCGCCAGCCGGCCGGCGAACGCCGTCGTCCGCGAGGCGCAGCTGATGGTCGCGCGGGGCACAAAGGAGCTGCTCGTCGTCAGCCAGGACACGAGCGCCTACGGAGTCGATATCGGCCACGCCGAGTTGGTGCTGGCCGGCCGGTCGTACCGCGCCCACATCACCGACCTTGCCCGCGCGCTCGGCGAGACCGGCGCGTGGGTGCGGCTGCACTACATCTACCCCTACCCGCACGTCGACGCGCTGATGCCGCTGATGGCCGAGGGGTTGGTGCTGCCGTACCTCGACATCCCGTTCCAGCACGCGAGCCCCAGCGTCCTCAAGGCGATGCGGCGGCCGGCGAACGAGGCGAAGGTGCTCGAGCGGATCGGCCGCTGGCGTGAAGCCGTGCCCGATCTCGCGCTGCGCTCGACCTTCATCGTCGGCTTTCCCGGCGAGACCGAGGCGGACTTCCAGTACCTGCTCGATTGGCTCGGGCTACGCGCAGATCGACCGCGCCGGCTGCTTCAAGTACGAGGCGGTCGCGGGTGCGGCGGCGAACGACCTGCCCGATGCCGTGCCCGAGGCGGTCAAGGAGGAGCGCTGGCACCGCTTCATGGCGGCGCAGAGCGCGATCAGCGCAGCGCGGCTGGCGGCGAAGGTCGGACGGACGCTGCCGGTCATCATCGACGCGGTCGACGACGACGGCGGGGCGAGCGGACGCTCCAAGTACGATGCGCCCGAGATCGACGGCGAGATCCACCTGCGCGACTGCCGCGGCGTCGCGGTCGGCGACATCGTGCTGGCGATGATCGAGGACGCCGACGATACGGACCTGTTCGGCGTGCCGGCCTGACGCCGCTTAGGCGACGAGCTGGGTCAGCGCGGCGGCGAGGTCGGCGTGGCGGAACGGCTTCGCCAGCACCGGCAGCCCGGCAACTTCGCGGTCGTCGCCGACATAGCCGGTGATGACCAGCAGCGGCAGCCCCGGCCAGTCGCGGCGGACCGTCTCGGCGAACTGCGCGCCGTTAATCCGCGGCATCCGATAGTCGGTGATGACGACATCGGGGCGCGGGCCGCGGGCGAGCTGGTCGAGCGCGTCGCTCGCCCCCGACGCCTCGGTGACGGCATGGCCCATGTCGCGCAGCATCGCCGCGGTCGCCTCGCGGACCATCTCCTCGTCGTCGACGAGCAGGATATTGCGGGGCGCCGCCGGCGTCGCCGCGCTGACCCCGGTCGGCGGGCGCAGGCGCGCGGCGTCGGGGCCGGCGAGGGCGAGGTACAGCGTTGCCGTCGTGCCCGCCCCCGGCGCGCTCGTCAGGGTGAACGCGCCGCCGAGCTGGGCCGCCAGCCCGTGGACCATCGACAGGCCGAGCCCGGTCCCTCGCCCCTGCTCCTTGGTCGAATAGAAGGGCTCGATCGCGCGCGCGAGCGTGGCCGCGTCCATGCCGACGCCGGTGTCGGCGACGGTCAGGCGGATGTACGGGCCCGCGCGCAGGCCGACGACGTCGCCGGGCGCGATGTCGGTCGCTGCGACCGCCAGCGTCAACCGGCCCCCCGCGGCCATCGCGTCGCGCGCGTTGACGCACAGGTTGAGGATCGCGAGCTCGAGCTGGTTGGGGTCGGCGAGCGCCGGCGGCAGCCCCGAGCTGGCGTCGACGACGACCTCGATCCCTGGGCCGACCGAACTCTGGATCAGGTCGCGCATGCCGGTGACGAGGACGTCGACGTCGACCGCGCGGCGTTCGAGCACCTGGCGGCGGGCGAAGCCGAGCAGTCGCTGGACGAGGATGCGCGCGCGCTCGGCCGACTGCAGCGCGCCGTCGAGCAGGCGCAGGCTGCGCGGATCATCGTTGGTGCGGCGCTTGAGGATCTCGAGGACGCCGGTGATCGGGGTCAGCAAGTTGTTGAAATCGTGCGCGACGCCGCCGGTCAGCTGGCCGATCGTCTCGAGCTTCTGCGCCTGGTGGAGCTGTTCGAGAGCACCTTCATGCGCGGCGGTGCGCTCGGCGACGCGGTGCTCGAGCTCGGCGGCGAGGTCGCGCAGCGCCTGCTCGGCCGCCTGTTGCGCGGCGATGTTGGTGTTGGTCCCGAACCAGCGCACGATCGCGCCGGTGGCGTCGCGGACCGGGCGCACGCGGGTGAGGAACGGCGCGAAGCTGCCGTCGGCGGCGCGCAAGGGAAAGGTCATGTCGAACTCGACGCCCTGTTCGATCGACTCGCGCCAGCGGACGAGCACTTCGGGCAGGTGCGCCGGATCGTGGATCGACTGCCAGCCCCAGCCGACCATGTCGGCGGGCGTCGTGCCGGTATAGGCGTACCACTGGTCGTTGTACCAGAAGATCGAGCCGTCGGGCTCGGCCATCCAGCACAGCGTCGGGATCGAGTTGGCCAGCGTGCGGAACTGGCGCTCGCTTTCGTACAGGGCGTCGAGCCGCGCGCGCGCCTCGTACTGGCGGCGGCGGGCGCGGAGTGCCGCCTGGACGATGGTGACGAGCGTCGTCGGGTGAAACGGGCGCTCGATGACGGTGACGTTGCCGAGCAGCTTCAGGTAGCGCGACGCGGCCGGGTTGCGCTCGATGCCGCCGCCGTGCTCGGTCAGCAGGATGAACGGGAAGTCCGACCATTCGGGCTGGGCGGCGAGGAAAGCCGATAGCGGCTTGAGGTCGGCCGTGCGCAGCGCCTCCTCGGCGACAATGGCAAAGCCGGCGCCGGCGGTGACCTCGGCGACTAGTCCGGCGACGTCGGCGCAGACGGTCCCATGCACCCCCGCCTCGCCGAGCATCGCCTGCGTCAGCGCCGCGTCGCGCCCGCGCGGGGCGAGCACGAGCCCGCGTTCGGACGTGGCGGGGATCAAGCGTCGCCGTCGTCGCTGTCGGTGTCGCCCAGACCGGCTTCGGTTCGGTCTTCGAGCAGGACGGCCGCCGTGCCGACCAGCCGCGGCACGCCGCTGAGGACGCCCTGGAAGCCGACCAGCGGCTCGCCGAGCGTGATCCCGCGGCCGTCGATCTGAAATTCGCGGATCGACCCCTCGTGTGCGCCGGTACGCTTCTTGATCACCGACACGGCACGGCGGACGCGGCCCATCGCCTCGAAATAGCGCTGGAGGATGACGGTGTCGGCGACATACGTCAGGTCGATCGGCGACTTCATGCTGCCGACGAGCCCGTGCTGCGCGACCGTCAGGAAGGTCGTCGTCCCCTGCCGGTTGAGATATTGCAGCAGCTCGTGCATGTGGAGGATCAGCGCGGTCTCCTCGGGCATCGACGCCTGGAAGCCGTTGAGGCTGTCGATGACGACCGTCCGCGCGCCGCCCATCTCGACGCGGTGGCGGACGCGGTGCGACAGCTCGCCGGGCGAATATTCGGCGGCGTCGACCTGCTCGATCGTCAGCCCGCCGCCATCGACGAGCGCCTGCAGGTCGATGCCGAGCCCAAGCGCGCGGGTGAACAGCAGCCCGATCTCCTCGTCGAAGAGGAACATCGCCGCCTTCTCGCCGCGCGCCACCGCCGCGACGATGAAGGTCAGCACGAGGAGCGACTTGCCGGTGCCGGCGGGGCCGAGGACGAGGACGCTCGACCCGCGCTCGATGCCGCCGCCGAGCAGCGCGTCCATCTCGGGCGACCCGCTCGACAGCCGGTCGCGCGCATAGGTCGTGCGGTGCTCGGCCGAGACCAGCCGCGGGAAGACCTGGACGCCGCCGGTGCGGATGACGAAGTCGTGGTAGCCGCCGCGGTAGCGCTGGCCGCGGTACTTGACGATCCGCACCCGCCGCCGCTCGGCGCCATAGTCGGGGGCCATCTGCTCGAGCTCGATGACGCCGTGGGCGACGCTGTGGACGGTCCGGTCGTTGTCCTCGGTGGTCTTGTCGTCGAGCAGGATGACGGTGACGTTCTGCTTGGCGAAATAATGCTTGAGCGCGAGGACCTGGCGGCGATAGCGGAGCTGCCCCTGCGCGAGCAGGCGGATCTCCGACAGGCTGTCGAGGACGAGGCGCGACGGGCGGACGCGCTCGAACACCTCGAAGATGCGCCGCGTCGTCTCGCCGAGTTCGAGGTCGGACGAATAGAGCAGGCTCTGCTGCTGCTGCTCGTCGAGCAGGTTTTCGGGGGGGATCAGCTCGCAGACCTCGATGCCATCCATCGCCCAGCCGTGCGAAGCGGCGCTGGCGCGAAGCTCGTCCTCGGTCTCGGACAGGGTGATGTAGAGCACCGTCTCGCCCGCGGCCGCGCCGTGCGCGAGGAACTGGATGGCGACGGTCGTCTTGCCCGTCCCCGGGCTGCCTTCGACGAGATAGATACGCCCGCGCGCGAGCCCGCCGCCAAGCACGTCGTCGAGCCCGGCCACACCCGTCGCCGCCCGGTCGATCGTCGGAATGTCCATTGATAGTCCGTCTCAGAAAGTCGTTACGTCCCTAGCAACGCACGACCAGCAAAGAAATTTCCCGAGCGTTACGTCGCGCACGGTCTACGCCGCCCAGTGGATGTCGATCGCGAGCTCGGTCTCGGCGAGCAGCCGCGCCACCGGCGTCGCTCCCTTGCCCTCGACCGCCGCTTCGAGCGCGGCCTTAGCCGCGGCGCCGCGCGCGGCGATCGTCAGCGTACGCGCGGCCATCAGCGTCGCCCGCGTCAAGGCAACGCGCCCGGTCGCCCCGTCGCCGACGCCGATCGCGCGCGCCGGCGCGGTCATCGCGGCGTCGAGGTCGGGTCCGGGGCCGAGCGATCCTGCCGCGCCGTCGCCGTCGACCACCAGCCACGCGAGATCGAGCGGCCACTTCATCGCGCCGAGCCGCTCGTCGGCGTCGAGCCCGGCTTTGCGAAAGGCAGCCTTAGGATCGCCGACAAGCGGGATGACGCGCGCGCCGATCGGCAGGAACGTCTTGGCCAGCATTCCCGTCGTCGACGCCGCATCGGTCGGCGCGACGACGCGGTCGTCGGTCGGCAGGATCGTCACCCGCTTCCAGTTGAGCTTGGCCTTGGCCAGCCGGGCGAGGACCGGCGCGGCGAGCGACCCGCCAGGCAGCGCGACGAGGGCGTCGCCGCGCGCGTCGAGTGCCGAATCGACGATGAACTCGATGTCCGACGCGACCGCGTCGTACAGCTCGTCCAGGTCGTCATAGTCCCACCATTCGGCTTCGATCATCGCGCGTCCCTCGGCTGGCCGGCTGCTATCGGCGTTCGTGCGCGCGGGGGCAACCGCCTCCGCCGCCCATACTAGCGAGCCGCGGCAGCGCGGGCGCGGGGGAAGGTCATCCGCGTCGTCAGTCCGCGCCGGTGCCACGACCGCTCGACCTTGCCGCCGAGCTGGCGGCCGACGAAGGCGTCGACCATCGTCAGCCCATAGCCGGGCTTGGCCGGTGCCGCGGGCGGCGGGCCGCCGCTTTCGATCACCTCGATCACCACAACGCCTTCCTCCGTCCGCCAGCGCAGCGTCGCCGCGCCCTCCTCGGCCGACAGCCCGCCGTGGTTCAGCGCGTTGTTGAGCACCTCGTGGAAGGCGAGGATCAGCGGCTGGACCTGGCCGGCGGCGAGGAGCAGCTTCGGACCGTCGCGCGGCGTCCGCCCCTGGCCGAACGGCGCCGTGGCGGCGGCAATTACAGTGTCGAGCGCGACCTCGTGCCAGCCGGCGTCGGATAGCAGGATATGGGCGCGGGCGAGCGCGTCGACGCGGCCCTGGATGCTGCGCGAATATTCCGCCGGATCGTCGGCGCGCGACAGGCGTACGATCCCCTGGACGAGCGCGAGCGCGTTCTTGGCGCGGTGGTCGACCTCGCGCAGCAGCGCGTGCTCGCGCACCGCGAGGTCGCGCGCGAGGCGTTCGGCGGTGACGTCGAGCTGCGAGGCGAAGTAATAGATCACCGCTCCCCGGTCGTCGACGATCGGGCTGAGCAGCAGCCGGTTCCAGAACTCGCTGCCGTCGCGGCGGTAGTTGAGCAGCTCGACCGTCGCCTCGCACTTGGCCGCGATCGCCGCGCGGATCGCGTCGATCGCGGCGGCATCGGTTTTCGGCCCCTGGAGGAAACGGCAGTTGCGACCGATGACCTCGTCGGCCGGATAGCCGGTGGTGTCGAGGAATGCCTGGTTGACGAACACGATCGGGTTGTCGGGCAGCTGTGGATCGGTCACGCACATCGGCATCCGCGTCCGCTCGACGGCGATCTCGGTCAGCCGCGCCTGGTCGACCGCGACCTCGGGAGCGAGGGTGACGAGGTGCGCGTCGCTGGTCAGGGGGCCGTGGAGCGCTGTCGACACCGGATGTCCTTGTGGAGCCTTGCTGCCCTTAACGCCGGGGCGCAGAGTTGGGTTCACTCGCGTACGCTTTCGTGCACAAAGACTTGCGCGCCATCGCACACACACACACCTGGCGGCGGCACCTCAGCCGAGCGCGCGGTACCTCGCCTCGGCTATCGCTATGTAATCGCGCGTGATCGGCAAGGCGTCGCGCCGCCGGGTCAGCTGGACCTGGACGTTCATGTGCCCGTCGTTGCGGAACGCCGCGACCGCGGCCGACAGATAGAACTGCCACATCCGGTAAAAACGCGCGTCGTACAGCGCGACGATCTTGTCTTCGGCGGCGACGGTGCGGCGGTACCACTCCTCGAGCGTCAGCGCGTAATGGAGGCGCAGCACCTCGATGTCGGTGATCCACAGCCAAGCGCGCTCGATCGCCGGCGTCATCTGCGACAGCGCCGGCGCATAGCCGCCGGGGAAGATGTACTTCGCCGTCCACGGGTCGGTCGCGCCCGGTCCGTCGGCGCGGGCGATGGTGTGGACCAGCGCGACGCCGTCGGGGGTCAGCAGCGAATGGACCTTGTCGAAGAACTGGCGGTAGTGCGGCAGGCCGACGTGCTCGAACATGCCGACCGAGACGATCCGGTCGAACGGTCCGGCGACCGCGCGATAGTCGATCAGCTCGAAGCGGACGTGGTCGCTCACGCCCGCGTCGGCGGCGCGGCGGCGCGCGACCTTGAGCTGTTCCTCCGACAGCGTCACGCCGGTGACGTCGACGCCGGCGACGCGGTGGAGGTAGAGCGCCATTCCGCCCCAGCCGCAGCCGATGTCGAGGACGCGCTGCCCGGGCTTCAGGTTGAGCTTGGCCGCAATGTGCGCGAGCTTGTGCTTCTGCGCCGTGTCGAGGTCGTCGTCCGGGTGCTCGTAATAGGCGCACGAATATTGCCGGTCGGCGTCGAGGAACAGGTCGTACAGCCGGTCCGACAGGTCGTAATGGTGGGCGACGTTCCTTCGGGCGCGGCGCTCGAAATTGATCTGGTCGAGCCTCGCGGCGATCGCCGCCTGCCGCCACAGCCCGAGCCGCACCGGATTGTCGCGGTCCCAGCGGACGTTGTACGTCACGAGCTGGACGAGGTCGAACACCGACCCCTGCTCCATGATCAGCCGCCCGTCCATATAGCCCTCGCCGGCCCCGATCGCCGGGCCGAGCGCGATCTTGCGCGCGGTCGCCGCGTCGGTCAGGCGGAAGCGCACCGGCGGGATCGTCGCCGACGGCGAGCCGAAACGGTGCACGCCGCCGCGATGGTCGACGATGGTCAGCTCGCCGTCGCGGATCATGCGGTTGAACAGGCGGGTCAGCAGGAACATCGGCGGCCTTGTCGCTGGCGGTCCCGGACGGAATGCCTTCTGGCCAGGCGTTTCGTCAACGATGCCAAGGCGGTTACGGGCTCAGGCGGCCCAGCCGGCCTCTTTCTCGGCGGCGCGACGGTCGAGTTCGGCGCGGCTGACCTTCTCGCTGCCGCTCTTCAGCTGGCCGCACGCCGCCATGATGTCGCGCCCGCGCGGGCGGCGGACCGGCGCGCTGATGCCCGCCTGGAAGACGATGTCGCTGAACCGTGCGATCCGCTCGGGGTCGGAGCAGACATAGTCGGACCCCGGCCACGGGTTGAACGGGATCAGGTTGACCTTCGCCGGCAGCCGGTAGTGGCGGATCAGCCGCACCAGCTCGCGCGCGTCGGCGTCGCTGTCGTTCTTGTCCTTGAGCATGACGTATTCGAACGTGATCCGTCGCGCGTTGTTCGCCCCCGGATAGGCGGCACAGGCGGCGAGAAGCTCGTCGATGCCGTACCGCTTGTTGATCGGCACGATCTCGTCGCGCACGTCCTTGGTCACCGCGTGGAGCGAGACGGCGAGGTTGACCCCGATCTCGTCGCCGGCGCGTGCGATCATCGGCACCACGCCCGACGTCGACAGCGTGATCCGCCGCTTGCTTAGCGCAAGGCCGGTCTCGTCCATGACGATGCCGAGCGCCGCCTTGACCGCGTCGAAGTTATACAGCGGCTCGCCCATGCCCATCATCACGATGTTGGTCAGCAGCCGTCCGTCCGACGTGTAGCCCTGGCGCGGGGCATCCTCGTCGTCGGCGTCGTCGTCGACCCGCAGCGCCGGCTTGACCCCGACCGCCGGCCACTCGCCGAGCGCGTCGCGCGCGAGCATCACCTGGCCGACGATCTCGCCGGCGGTCAGGTTGCGCACCAGCTTCATCGTGCCGGTGTGGCAGAAGCGGCAGTTAAGCGTGCACCCGACCTGGCTCGACACGCACAGCGTGCCGCGGTCGGCGTCGGGGATGAAGACCATCTCGGCCTCGTTACCGTCGGCGAAGCGCAGCAGCCACTTGCGCGTCCCGTCCGCCGACAGCTGCGCCGTCGCCACCTCGGGCCGCCCGACGACGAACCGCTCGGCGAGGAGCCGCGCGGGTGTCCTTGGCGATGTTCGCCATCGCATCGAAGTCGGTGACGCCGCGATGATAGACCCAGTGCCACACCTGGCTCGCGCGCATCTTCGCCGCCTTGGGATCGAGCCCGGCGGCGACGAGTGCGGCAATCAGCTCGGGGCGCGTCAGCCCGACGATCGCAGTCCGCCCGTCGGCGCGTGCGGGCAGCGCGCGCGGCACGGGGACCGGGTCGATCAGGCCGGGGATTTGCATGGCGTGCATCTAGGCGCGACAAGCGACGAAGGGAAGGATGCCGCCATGAACCTCAACCATGTCACCCTCCCGGCGCACGACTATGCTGCCAGCATTGCCTTCTACACAGCGCTAGGGCTGGTCCAGATCGTCGCCGCCGACCCGCGTTATGCCCGGTTCGAGATGGCCGGCGACGCGACCCTGTCGATCGAAGTCGTCGCCGGCGGCGCGGCGGGGACGGCGGAGATCTTCCTGCATTGCGACGATGTCGACCGCGAGGTCGCCGCGGCGGAGGCGCGCGGGGTGGTGTTCGCGGCCGCCCCCCGCGACGAACCCTATCTCTGGCGCTGTGCCCGGACGACGGACCCCGCGGGCAATCGGATCGTCCTTTATCATGCCGGGATCAATCAACGCTTCCCGCCGTGGCGGCTACCGGAAGCGGATCTGGAACGTGGTGGAGCCTAACGGGATCGAACCGTTGACCTCTACAATGCCATCGTAGCGCTCTCCCAGCTGAGCTAAGGCCCCGTACCACGCATATCCACCCGTTGGGCCGGGCGGAGCGGCTGACTAAGCGGATTCGCCGGCGAGCGCAAGCCGTCAACGGCTTAGGCGATCACCCCCACAGTTCGCGCGCCGGCGGCTCGACGTCGGACCCGGCGAAGCGCAGCCCCCGCTCGCGATCCTCGATCAGCAGCGGCCCGTCGAGGTCGGCGTACGCGCCCTGCATCGCGACGAAGAACGCCGGCGCGATGGCGAGCGAACTGCCCAACATGCATCCCGTCATCACTCCGATCCCGCGCGTGCGCGCCGCGTGGACGAGCGCGTGCGCCTCGGTCAGCCCGCCCGCCTTGTCGAGCTTGACGTTGATGAACCGGTAGCGCCCGACGACCGCATCGAGGCTGGCGCGGTCGTGGACGCTCTCGTCGGCGCACAGCGGCACCGCGCTGCGGACACGATCGAGTCGCGCGTCCTCGCCGGCCGGAACCGGCTGCTCGATGAGCTCGACGCCGAGACCCGCCAACGCCGCCGCGGTCCGTTCGATGTCGAGCGCCCCCCACGCCTCGTTGGCATCGACGATCAGCCGCGCGTGCGGCGCGGCGGCGCGGACGGCGGCGACGCGCTCGACGACCCCCTCGCCCGACAATTTGACCTTGAGCAGCTCGCGCCCCGCCACCGCTCTCGCCGCCGCCGCCATCTCGCCCGGTTCGCCGAGGCTGATCGTGTACGCGGTCAGCAGCGGCCGCGGCTCGGGCAGCCCGAGCGTCCGCCACACCGGCACCCCGCTCATCTTGGCGGCGAAGTCCCACAGCGCCGCGTCGACCGCGTTCCGCGCCGCGCCCGCAGGCATCAGGTCGAGCAGGTCGGACCGGCTCGCGCCCTCCGCGACCGCACCGGCGACGCGCTCGACGTCGGCGAGCACCGACTCCGCCGTCTCGCCGCGGTAATACACCGCCGTCGACTCGCCGCGGCCGGTGACGCGCCCGTCGCCGACGCTCGCCTCGACGACGTCGACGTGCGTCTTGGCCCCGCGCGCGATGACGAACGCGCCGCGGACGGGGAAGCGGCGGATCGCGGCCGTCAGGATCATGGACATGCCACCTCCTGCCGCTAAACCGGGGCGCATGGAAGACGGTGAGGTCCAGCTCGATCCGGTCGCGGCGGTCGCGCGCATCACCGCGCTCGAAATCCTGACGCGCCAGCTGATGGTCATCCAGCTGCGCATTCTCGACGAGCTCGGCCAGATCGAGCTGACGCCCGCGTACGTGAAGACGCTGGCATCGATCTACACCGCCAAGGTCGACGCCTCGACGATCATCGAATTGTCGTCGAGCGAGGTAAATTACGAGTTCAAGGTCAACGTCATCCACAACCTCGAACGCTTCTTCGACGAGATCGCGAGCCACCTCGCGGAGAACCCGTGAGGGCGGGGAGCGAAAATCCTCCCCCGCTAGCAGGGACGATCTAAGTGACCTGGCGCTTCGCCGTCGATCGCGGCGGGACCTTCACCGACATCGTCGGCATCGCCGGCGACGGGCGCGTCGTGACGGCCAAGCTGCTGTCCGACTCGCCGCACTATGCCGACGCCGCCGCCGAGGGGATCGCGCGGATCGCCCGCGGCGAGCCCGTCGCCGGCGTCCGCATGGGGACGACGGTCGCGACCAACGCGCTGCTGACGCGGACCGGCGAGCCGGTCGTCCTCGTCATCACCCGCGGTTTCACCGACGCGCTGCGGATCGGTCACCAGGCGCGGCCGCGGCTGTTCGACCTCGACATCCGCCTGCCCGAGCCGCTCTACGCGCACACGATCGCGGTTGCCGAGCGGGTCGACGCCGACGGCGCGGTACTCGTCCCCCTCGACGAGGCCGCGGTCGCCGCCGACCTCGCCGCTGCCTTTGCTGCCGGCTACCGCGCGGCGGCGATCGTCTTGATGCACGGCTGGCGCTACCCCGCGCACGAACGCCACGTCGCCGCCCTCGCTGCCGCCGCCGGCTTTACCCAGGTGTCGGTCAGCCACGACGTCTCGCCGACGATCAAGCTCGTGCCGCGCGGCGAGACGACGGTCGTCGACGCCTATCTGTCGCCGGTGCTGCGTGCCTATGTCGACCGCGTCGCCACCGCCCTCGGCGATACCCCGCTCGCGTTCATGCAGTCGAACGGCGGGCTGGTCGCGGCAGCGGGCTTTCGCGGCAAGGACGCGGTGCTGTCGGGGCCGGCCGGCGGCGTTGTCGGGATGGTCGCGGTCGGGCGCGCGGCGGGGTTCGACCGACTGATCGGCTTCGACATGGGCGGCACCTCGACCGACGTGTCGCACTTCGCCGGCGAGTATGAGCGCGCGACCGAGACCAGCCTCGCCGGGGTCCGGCTGCGGACGCCGATGCTGGCGATCGACACCGTCGCGGCGGGCGGCGGGTCGATCCTGCGCTGGGACGGGACGCGGCTGCGCGTCGGCCCCGAATTCGGCGGGCGCGATACCGGGCCCGGCGGCGTACGGCAACGGCGGGCCGCTGACGGTAACCGACGCGCACGTCCTGCTCGGCCGGTTGCAGCCGGAGCATTTTCCGCGTGTCTTCGGGCCTGGCGGCGACGCCCCGCTCGATGTCGCCGCCGTGACGCGGGGGTTCGCCGCGCTCGCCACGGCAACAGGACTCGATTCGCGAGTGCTGGCAGAAGGTTGTCTCGACATCGCCGTGGCGACGATGGTCCGCAAAGTCCGCACGGTGGGGATCGAGAGAGGTCACGACGTAGCGGCCTACACGCTGGTGGCGATGGGCGGGGCCGGCGGGCAGCTCGCGTGCCGCGTCGCGGCAGCGCTGGGTATCGGCCAAGTCCTTGTTTCGCCTCACGCCGGGGTGCTGTCGGCGCTCGGTATCGCCCTTGCCGACACGCGGAGCGTGCGCGAGGCGACGGTCAATGCGCCCTTGGATCAGGATATAACCGACCTGGTGAAGCGCCTCGGTGAGGAGGCGAGCGCCGCGGTCGCGCCCGATGCGACGGTCACCGTTACCGCACTGGTTCGTTATACTGGAACGGACACGCCGCTGGCGGTACCGCTTGGCCCGGCGAAGTCGATGGCCGCGGCGTTCGAGGCGCAGCATAGGAACCGCTTCGGTTTCGCTGCCGACGCCGAACCGGTACTCGACGGTGTCCGCGTCGAGGCGGTTGCCGTGTCGGAACCTCTCCCGCCGGCACCTCTGCCGCCGCTCGAACCGCCGCAACCGGTAACGATCACCATGGCGGGAGCGGCCGCGGCGCTGTTCGACCGCGCGACCCTGCCGCCGGGCTTCACCGTCGCCGGGCCGGCGATCGTCGTCGACGCGGGGGCGACGACCGTCGTCGAGCGCGGCTGGAAACTAACCGTTCGGGACAACGGCGACGCGCTCCTCACGGCTACGACTGCGCCGCCGCAGGCGGTCGGCGCGACGGTCGATCCGGTACGCCTCGAGCTGTTCAACCACCGCTTCATGGGGATCGCCGAGGCGATGGGGACGGCGCTGCAGTCGACGGCGGCGTCGGTCAACATCAAGGAACGGCTCGACTTTTCCTGCGCGCTGTTCGACGGCGAGGGGGCGCTGGTGGCGAACGCGCCGCACATGCCGGTCCACTTGGGGTCGATGGGCGAGAGCGTCGCGGCGATGCTCCGCGCCCGCGCCGACACCCTCGCGCCCGGCGACGTCATCGCGCTCAACGCGCCGTACAACGGCGGCACCCACCTGCCCGACATCACCGTCATCATGCCCGTTTTCGTCGCGGGCGAACGCCGCTTCTTCGTCGCCGCCCGCGGCCATCATGCGGACATCGGCGGCATCACGCCGGGGTCGATGCCCGCGGCGAGCGTCACCATCGCCGACGAAGGCGTGCTGATCGACGACTTCCTGCTCGTCGCCGCCGGCCGTTTCCGCGAGGCCGAGGTGCGCGACCTGCTCGCCTCCGGGCCGTGGCCGGCGCGCGATCCCGACCGCAACGTCGGCGACCTCAAGGCCCAGGTCGCCGCCTGCGCGCGCGGCGCCGCCGACCTCGTCGCGCTGTGCGCCGAGGCTGGAACGGCGACGGTTATCGCCTATATGGCACATGTCCAGGCGAACGCTGAAGAGGCCGTCCGGGCGCGGATCGCCGACCTCGCCGACGGGTCCTTCGCCTACGAACTCGACAGCGGCGCCGTCGTCCGCGTCGCCGTAACGGTTAACCGCAAGCCGCGCTCGGTAACGGTCGATTTCACCGGCACCAGCGCGCAACAGCCGACCAATTTCAACGCCCCGCGCGCCGTCGTCCGCGCCGCGGTGCTCTACGTTTTCCGCTGCCTGATCGCCGACGACATCCCGCTCAACGACGGCTGCATGCGCGCGATCACCCTCGTCATCCCGCCCGGATCGATGCTCGACCCCGCCTATCCGGCCGCGGTCGTCGCCGGCAACGTCGAGGTCAGCCAGGTCGTCACCGACGCGCTGTTCGGCGCGCTCGGCGCGGTGGCGGCGTCGCAGGGCACGATGAACAATGTGACCTTCGGGACAAGCGATTGGCAATATTATGAAACCGTGGCCGGCGGGGCCGGCGCCGGGCCGGCTTTCGCCGGCGCGAGCGCGGTCCAGACGCACATGACGAACAGCCGGATGACCGACCCGGAGGTGTTCGAGAGCCGCTTTCCCGTCGTCATCGACGACTTCGCGCTGCGCGCCGGCTCGGGCGGGGCGGGGCGCTGGCGCGGCGGTGACGGCACGCTCCGTCGGCTGCGCTTCAAGGAAGCGGCGACCGTGTCGATCCTGTCGAACCGCCGCCGCGTCGCGCCGTTCGGCCTCGCCGGCGGGAGCGAAGGTGCCAGAGGGGTGAACGCGGTCGAGCGCGCCGACGGCGCGGGCGAGACCCTCGCCGCAACCGCGACGGTCGATCTCGCGCCCGGCGATACGCTCATCGTTGCGACCCCCGGCGGCGGCGGCTTCGGGGAACCCTAGCCGCGTCCGCGGTACGGCGGCACGCCCTGGTCGGGGAGCCACAGCCCGGTGGGCGCCGGGCCGCTCGCCCAGAAGACGTCGATCGGGATGCCGCCGCGTGGGTACCAATAGCCGCCGATCCGTAACCATTTCGGAGCCATTTCGGCGACGAGACGCTGGCCGATGCCGACCGTGCAGTCCTCGTGGAAACCGGCATGGTTACGGAAGCTGCCGAGGAACAGTTTGAGCGACTTCGATTCGACGATCCGCTCGGCCGGGACATAGTCGATCACCAGATGGGCGAAATCGGGCTGGCCGGTCACCGGGCACAGGCTGGTGAACTCGGGCACGGCGAAGCGGACGAGATAATCGCTCCCCGGTCGCGGGTTCGCCGGATAGTCGAGCACCGCGTCGCGCGGACGGGTCGGGAGTGCCGTGGCACGGCCGAGGGCGGGGGCATGTTCGCTCATGGCACGGCAGTTAGCGGCGATTCGGCGACTGACAAGGGCGGGAGCGGGCGCTATCACGGCGGCGAACGACCTGGAGAGACGCATGACCCCGCTGGTGACGACGCAATGGCTGGCCGCCGAGCTCGGCGCGAACGACCTGCGGATCATCGACGCGACGCTGTTCCTCGCCGGCACCGACCGTAACGCGCGCGCCGAGTTCGAAGCCGCGCACATCCCCGGCGCGGTGTTCATCGACCTCGACGAGCTTGCCGATACCGCCTCGCCGCTGCCCAACATGCTGCCGCCGCCGGAGAAGTTCGCCAGCCGCATGCAGGCGCTCGGCCTCGGCGACGGCAGCCGGATCGTCGTGTACGACAACAGCCCGCTCCATTCGGCGGCGCGGGCGTGGTGGATGCTGACGCTGTTCGGCGCGCACGAGGTGGCGATCCTCGACGGCGGCTTCGCCAAGTGGCAGGCCGAGGGGCGTGCGATCGAGTCAGGACGACCGGTCGTTCGCCACCGCCACTTCACCGTCTGGGCCGATACCAAGCCGGTGCGGACGATGGCGCAGATGGTCGACAACCTGCGGTCGAAGGCCGAGCAGGTCGTCGACGCGCGTTCGGCCGGCCGCTTTACGGGGGCCGAGCCCGAGCCGCACCCCGGCCTGCGCGGCGGTCACATCCCGGGCGCCAAGAACCTGCCGCAGACCGACCTGTTCAACGCCGACGGCACGTGGAAGAAGGGGAGCGACCTCAAGGCCGTGTTCGACGCTGCCGGGGTCGACCTCGACAAGCCGATCGTGACCACCTGCGGCAGCGGCATTACCGCCGCGGTCGTCGCGTTCGGTGCGACCCTGCTTGGGGCGAAGGACGTGGCGCTGTACGACGGCAGCTGGAGCGAATGGGGCGCGTCGCCATCGGCTCCGGTGGTCACGGGCGCGGCTTGAGCGACACGGATACCCGCCTCGTCGAGGCCGGTCGCCGCCGTGAGTGGACGCGCGGGCCGGACATGCGCGCCGGCATCGTCAACCCGCCCGTATGGCATGCGTCGACGATCCTGTTCGACGACCTCGCCGCGCTCGACGAGGCGCGTCGGCACCCCGACGAGGGGCTGTTCTACGGGCGGAGGGGGACGCCGACGCAGTGGGCGCTCGAAGAGGCGCTGACCGACCTCGAGCCCGGCGCGGCGGGGACCAAGCTCTATCCGTCGGGCGTCGCGGCGGTCGCGGCGGCGCTGCTCACCGTCGTCCGCGCCGGCGACCATGTGCTGATGGTCGACACCGCGTACGAGCCGAGCCGGGCGTTCGCCGACCGTTTCCTCAAGCCGCTCGGCATCGCGACGAGCTACTACCCGCCGACCGCCGACGTCGCGACGTACGTCCAGCCGAACACGCGGGCGATCCTGATCGAGTCGCCGGGGTCGCTGAGCTTCGAGGTGCAGGACGTCCCCGCGATCGTCGCCGTCGCCAAGGCGCACAACATCGCGACAGTCATGGACAACACCTGGGCGACGCCGCTGCTGTTTTCACCGATCCGGTTCGGCGTCGATTTCAGCGTCCAGGCGCTGACCAAGTACACCGGCGGGCACAGCGACGTGATGATGGGGTCGGTGACGACGACGGCGAAGTGGTGGGGGCGGCTGAAGACGAAATCGTACCTGCTCGGCTACTGCGTCGGTCCCGACGACGCCTATCTGGCGCTGCGCGGCCTGCGGACGCTCGGGCTGCGGCTCGAGCGGCAGGGGGCAAGCGCGCTCGCGGTTGCGGAGTGGCTGGATAGCCATCCGGCGGTCGCGCGCGTGCTCCACCCGGGGAGGCCCGGCGATCCAGGGCACACGCTGTTCACGCGCGACTTCAACGGCGCGTCGGGACTGTTCGCGTTCGTCCTCAAGCGCGGCGAGCGGCGGCATACGGCGGCGCTGATCGACCATCTTGCCCATTTCGGCATCGGCTTCTCGTGGGGCGGGTACGAGAGCCTGATCCTGCCCGTCGAGCTCGACGGCATCCGCACCGCCACGACCACCGAGTCCGGCGGGCAGATCGTCCGTCTGTCGATCGGGCTCGAGGATCCCGCCGACCTCATCGCCGATCTCGCGGCAGGGCTCGAGCGGTACGAGGCGCAGTTCGACGGAGACGCGACATGACTTTCGACGAGTATGCCGACCATGACGCAACCGGCCTCGCCGCGCTCGTCGACCGCCGCGAGGTCACCCCGGCCGAGCTGATCGAGACGGCGATTGCCGCCGCCGAAGCCGCGCGCGACCTCGACTTCCTCGCCCAGCCGCTGTTCGATCGCGCGCGACGCGCGGCGGGGCGGCCGTTCGCTGGGCCGTTCGCGGGCGTGCCGTTCCTCGTCAAAGACCTCAACATGTCGGTCGCCGGCGCGCGGTCGGGCGAGGGCAGTCGGCTCTACGACGGCTATGTCGCCGACCACGACGCGACGCTGTTCACGCGGTTCGAGACGGCCGGCTTCAACACCTTCGGCAAGACGACGACGCCCGAGTTCGGCCTGACCGTGACGACCGAGAGCCGCGCCTATGGCCTGACGCGCAATCCGTGGGCGCGCGACCGCAGCGCCGGCGGGTCGAGCGGCGGCGCGGCGGCGGCGGTCGCCGCGCGCGTCGTGCCGGTCGCCCATGCGTCGGACGGCGGCGGCTCGATCCGCTGCCCGGCGGCAGCGTGCGGGCTGTTCGGGCTCAAGCCGTCGCGCGGCCGCGTTCCGATCGGACCGCGCGCGACCGAGGGCTGGTTCGGACTGACCGCGAACCATTGCGTGTCGCGCTCGGTCCGCGATTCGGCCGCGGTGCTCGACGCGATCCACGGGCCCGAGACCGGCAGCCGCTACACCGCGCCGACACCCGAGCGTCCGTTCCTTACCGAGGTCGGGCGCGCGCCAGGCCGCTTGCGTGTCGCGCTGATGCTCGAGCCGCTGACCGGCGTGCCGGTCGATCCGCAAGTCGTCGCGGCGACCCGCGCCGCGGCGAAGCTGCTCGAGAGCCTCGGCCACCATGTTGAGGAGTCCGCGCCGCAATTCGACTCCGCTGCGCTCGGTGCCGCGATGACCGCGACGATCGCCGCGAGCACCGCGCATGAGGTCGCGAACCGCCTTGCGGCACTCGGCCGCACCGACGCCGGCGACGATATCGAGGCCGTCCCGCAGATGTGGGTCCACATCGGCAACCGGACGAGCGCACTCGAGCTGGCGAAGGCCAACGCCGCGTTCCAGACGGCGGCGATCACGCTGGCCGAATTTCTGACCACCTACGACGTGATCCTGTCGCCGGTGTTCGCGCAGCCGGTGATCGGGCTCGGGGTGATCGACCTGTCGCCTTCCGATATCGCGACGTGGACGGCGGCAATTACCGGCTATAGCCCGTTCACGGCGCTGGCCAACCAGACGGGCGTGCCGGCGATGTCGCTGCCGCTCGCGCACGATGCCGACGGGCTGCCGATCGGGATCATGGTCACCGGGCGTTACGGCGACGAGGCGCTGCTGTTCCGGCTCGCGGCGCAGGTTGAGGCGGCCGTGCCATGGGTGGGTCGCCGGCCGACTGCCACAAAAGTTTAACTTCGCCGCGCCATTGCTGCGCTGCGATAGACGCCTCGCCGGCCAGCGCCTAAGTGACGCTCATATCGGCACCGGTGGCCTATCGTGGTCGCCGTTGCCTGTGAGGGTCCGCCCGATGCGAACGTCAATTGTCCTGATCGCCGTGCTGGCGCTCGCCAGTTGCGGCAAGAAGGACGACGGCAAGGGTGCCCCGCCCCCGGGCACGCCCGGCGGGCCGGCGGCCGAAGTCACGGTCGCCCACCCACTCGTCCGGCCGATCGTCGACTGGGACGACTATACCGGGCGTTTCGAGGCGATCGACTCGGTCGACGTCCGCCCGCGCGTTTCGGGCTATCTGCAGTCGCTGAACTTTCGCGATGGCCAGTTTGTCCGCAAGGGCCAGCTGCTGATGACGATTGATCCGCGGCCCTTCCAGGCGATCCTCGACCAGGCGAAGGCCGACGAGGCGCGCTACGTCGCCGCTGCCAATGTCGCCCAGACCGCGTTCAACCGCGAGAAGCAGCTGCTCGACCTCAAGGCGGTAAGCCAGGAGGAGTTCGACAACGCCCAGGCCACGCTGCGGCAGGCGCAGGCGCAGGTCGGGTCGGCGCGGGCGAATACCCGCGCCAAGGCGCTCGACGTCGCCTTCACCCGCGTCATCGCGCCGGTCGCCGGCCGCGCTTCGGACCGCAAGGTCGGCGTCGGCAACTATGTCACCAGCGGCCAGACGGTGCTGACGACGATCGTCTCGCTGAACCCGATCCACTTTGTCTTCACGGGGTCGGAGGCGGTCTACCTGAAGTACCAGCGCGCCAACCGCGCCGGCACGCGGCCGTCGTCGCGGGTCGCGGCGAACCCGGTCGACATCCGGCTCGCCGACGAGACCACGTATCGCTGGCACGGCCGGATGGATTTCGTCGACAACGCGATCGACCTTGGCTCGGGGACGATCCGTGGGCGCGCCGTCGTGCGCAATCCCGACGGGCTGCTGACGCCGGGCATGTTCGGCCACATGCGCCTGCTCGGCTCGGGTGCGTACCAGGGACTGCTGGTCCCCGACGAGGCGGTCGTCACCGACCAGACCAACAAGACGGTCCTGGTGGTCGGCCCCGACGGGAAGGTGGCGCAGCGCGTTCTCACCCTCGGCCCGATCGTCGACGGCTTGCGCGTTGTCCGCTCGGGGCTGCGCGCCGACGACAGCGTCATCATCGCCGGGGTTCAGCGCGCCCACGCCGGCGCTCCGGTCAAGACCGTTGCCGGCAAGATCACGCCGCCCGATCCCGGCTCGGCGCCGACCTTGCCGGCGTTCACCGAGCCGCCGGCGACGTCGGCGACGAGCGTCGCGGCGGTCCGCTAGGATGCGGCTGTCGCACTTCTTCATCGACCGGCCGATCTTCGCCGGGGTCATCTCGATCCTGATCGTGCTCGTCGGGCTGTTCGCCTATCCGTCGCTGCCGGTCGCGCAGTACCCCGAGATCGCGCCGCCGACGATCGCCGTCACCGCGTCGTATCCCGGCGCCTCGGCCGAGGTGCTGGGCGACACGGTCGCCGCGCCGCTCGAGCAGGAGATCAACGGCGTCGAGAACATGCTGTACATCACCTCGTCGTCGACCGGCGACGGGCGCGTGACGATCAACGTCGTGTTCAAGCTCGGCACCAACCTCGATACCGCGCAGGTCCTCGTCCAGAACCGCGTCCAGTCGGCGCAGCCGCGGTTGCCGCAGGAGGTCCAGCAGCTCGGCGTCCAGACGCGCAAGAACACGCCCGACATCCTGATGGCGGTGTTCCTGCTGTCGCCCGACAAGAGCCACGACGTCCAGTATCTGTCGAACTACGCCACCATCCAGGTCCGCGACCGCCTGCTCCGCCTGCCCGGCATCGGCGGGATCAACGTCTTCGGCGTCCGCGACTATGCGATGCGCATCTGGATCGACCCGGAGAAGGCGGCGGCGCGCAACCTGAACGCGAGTGAGATCGTCGCCGCGCTGCGGTCGCAGAACGTGCAGGTCGCCGGCGGCAGCGTCGGCGCGCCGCCGTTCGCGCGCGGCGGATCGGGCTTCGAGCTCAGCGTCCAGACGCAGGGCCGGCTGACGACGCCCGAGCAGTTCGGCGACATCGTCATCAAGGCCGCCCCCGACGGCGCGCTGACCCGCGTCAGCGACGTCGCCCGGATCGAGGTCGGGGCGCAGGACTATACGACGAGCGCCTACGTCAACGGTAGCCAGGGCATCGGGCTCGGCATCACCCAGCTGCCGGGGTCGAACGCGCTCGCGACCGCCAAGCTGATCGTCGACACGATGGAGGCGGCGAAGAAGGACTTCCCGCCCGGCGTCGCCTACTCGATCCCGTACAACCCGACGACCTACGTCCAGGCGTCGATCGACAGCGTTCAGCAGACCTTGTTCGAGGCGGTCGCGCTCGTCGTTCTCGTCGTCCTCGTCTTCCTCCAGAGCTGGCGCGCGGCGCTGATCCCGGTGCTGGCGATCCCGGTATCGCTGATCGGCACCTTCGCGGTAATGGCGGCGTTCGGCTACAGCTTGAACAACCTGTCGCTGTTCGGGCTGGTGCTGGCGATCGGCATCGTCGTCGACGACGCCATCGTCGTTGTCGAGAATGTCGAGCGCGAGCTGCGCAACGGCCTCAGCCCGCACGACGCTGCCTTCGCCACGATGGACGAAGTCGGCGGCGCGCTGGTCGCCATCGCGCTGACGCTGTGCGCGGTGTTCATCCCGACGGCGTTCATCAGCGGCATCTCGGGACAGTTCTACAAGCAGTTCGCGCTGACCATCTCGTCGGCGACGATCCTGTCGATGATCGTCTCGCTGACGCTGTCGCCGGCGCTCGCCGCGCTGCTCCTGAAGCCATACGACAACAGCCACGACGAGCCGCACGGCCGCTTTGCCTTCGTCCAGCGCGCGGCGAACGGCTTCAACCGCGGCTTCGACTGGCTGTCGGACCGCTACGGCCGGCTGACGGCGCGCACGGTTCGGACGATCGGCATCGTCCTCGTCGCCTATGCCGTCCTGCTCGGCCTCGCTGCGTGGCGCTTCGGGGCGACGCCGACCGGGTTCATCCCGGCGCAGGACCAGGGCTACCTGATCGGCGTCGTCCAGATGCCGCCGGGATCGACGCTCGAGCGCACCGACGCGGTGCTGCGGACGACGGTCGAGCGTGCCCTCAAGGTTCCGGGCGTCCACCACATCGTCAACATCGCCGGGCTCGACGGCGCCAGCTTCTCGAACGCCCCGAACGCCGCGACGATGTTCCTCGCGCTCGACGACTTCGCGGTACGCAAGGACCACCACCAGACGGGCGATTCGATCCTCGCCGACCTGCGCAAGAACCTCGGCGGCATCGACGCGGCGAACGTCCTCGTCATCGCACCGCCGCCGGTCCGCGGCATCGGCACGGGCGGCGGGTTCAAGATGATGGTGCAGGACCGCGCCAACGCCGGACCCAAGGCGCTCGAGGCGGCGACGATGGCGATGATGATGAAGGCCAACGGCGTCCCCGGCCTGACGAGCGTGTTCACGCTGTTCAACACCGGGACGCCGCGGCTGTATGCCGACATCGACCGCGAAAAGGCCGAGCAGCTCGGCGTCGCACCGTCAGACGTGTTCTCGACGCTTGGGACCTACCTCGGGTCGAGCTACATCAACGACTTCAACCTGTTTGGGCGGACGTGGCGGGTGACCGCGCAGGCCGACGCGCCGTTCCGCCACCAGCCGTCGGACATCGTCAACCTGAAGACGCGGTCGTCGTCGGGAACGATGGTGCCGATCGGATCGGTGGCGACGCTGAAGAACGATTCGGGTCCGTACCGTGTTGTCCGCCACGACCTCTACCCTGCGGCCGAGCTGCAGGGCGACACCAAGCCCGGCTTCTCGTCGGGGCAGGCGTTGAAGGCGATGGAGGACCTCGCCGCCAAGACGCTGCCGAGCGGCTTCGGCTACGAATGGACCGAGCTCGCCTACCAGCAGAAGACGCAGGGCAATACCGCGTCGATCGTCTTCGCGCTCGCCGTCGTCTTCGTCTTCCTGCTGCTCGCGGCGCAGTACGAATTGCTCGTCCTGCCGTTCGCTGTCATCCTGATCGTGCCGATGTGCCTGCTGGCGGCGATCGTCGGCGTGAACCTGCGTGGTTTCGACAACAACATCCTGACGCAGATCGGGCTGGTCGTGCTCGTCGGCCTCGCCGCGAAGAACGCGATCCTGATCGTCGAGTTCGCCAAGCAGGCCGAGGAGCGCGGCGAGGACCGGTGGAAGGCGGCCGAGAGCGCGGCGCGGACCCGGTTGCGGCCGATCCTGATGACCTCGTTCGCCTTCATCCTTGGCGTGGTCCCCCTCGTCTTCGCCAGCGGGCCGGGGCAGGAGATGCGCCAGGCGCTCGGCACGGCGGTGTTCTTCGGCATGATCGGCGTCACCGTCTTCGGGCTGCTGTTCACGCCGGTGTTCTACGTCATCGCGAGCTGGATCACGTCGAAGCTGCCCGACGTCCATGTCGGCAAGAAGCGCGACACACCGCCGGCGCCAGCGCGCACCGCGCCGGAGCCGGCGGAATGAGTTGGCGCGTCGTCCTCGTGCTGCTCGCGCTCACCGGTTGCGCGGTGGGGCCGAACTACCATCCCGCGCCGACGCCGCCGGCTGCGGCCGGGCGCTTCGTCGCCAGCGACTCAATCGCGGTATCGTCCGAGCCGCTACCCGACCGCTGGTGGCGACTCTACGACGACCCGGCGCTCGACGCCCTAGTCACCGAGGCGCTGACGGCGAATACCGACCTGCGTGTCGCCACCGCCAACCTGCGCCGCGCGCGTGCGCTGCTGCGCGAGACGCGCAGCCAGCGGCTGCCGACGACAACCCTGAGCGCCTCGGCGAGCTACCTGCGCAGCAGCGGGTCGAGCGGCGGCAGCTTCGGCACCGGGACCGGCACGACCGGCACAGGAACGACGGGAACGGGGACCGGCACGACCGGGACTGGCACCGGGACGACCGGCACCACCGGGACGACGGCCGGGTCGGGCGGCGGCTCGTACCAGGGCGAATATTATTCGGCCGGACTCGACGTCAGCTACGAGCTCGACCTCTACGGCCGCGTCAAGCGCGACATCGAGGCGTCGCGCGCCGACGTTGCCGCCGAAGAGGCGCAGCGCGACACGGTGCGGACCAGCGTCGCGGCCGAGACCGCGCGCGCCTATGCCGATGCCTGCTCGGCCGCGGCGCAGGCCGCCGTCGCCCGACGGTCGCTCGCGCTGCAGCTTGAGACGGTCGAGCTGACCGAGAACCTCGCGCTCGCCGGGCGCGGCACGCCGCTCGATACGTCGCGCGCGCGCGCGCAGTACGAGCAGGTCCGCGCGACGCTGCCTGCCTTTCTCGCCCAGCGGCGCGACGCGCTCTATCGGTTGAGTGTCCTCACCGGTCACCCGCCCGAGGTCATCGCGCCGGCCGCCGCCGCGTGCACCGCGCCGCCGCGGCTCGGCAGTCCGGTCCCGGTCGGCGACGGCACGGCGCTGATCCGCCGCCGGCCCGACATCCGCCAGGCCGACCGCCAGCTCGCCGCAACCACGGCGCGGATCGGCGTTGCCACCGCCGCGCTCTACCCGCGAATCGCGCTCGGTGGGTCGATCGGCACGTCGGGGATCAGCTTGAGCCAGCTCGGCAGCGACGGGGGCTTCCGCTTCAGCCTCGGCCCGCTGCTCAGCTGGACCTTCCCCAACGTCACCGTCGCCCGCGCGCGCATCGAGCAGGCACGCGCCGCCGACCAGGCCGCCTTGGCGACGTTCGACGGCACCGTGCTGACGGCATTGCAGGAGACCGAGACGGCGCTGTCCGACCTTGCCGGCGAGCTCGACCGCGCCGCCGCGCTCCAGGCAACCCGCGACTTCAGCGCCGAGGCGGCACGGATCGTCGGCTTGCGCTACGGCGCGGGGGCGGAGAACTTCCTTGCGGTCCTCGATGCCCAGCGGACGCTGGCGTCGGCCGAGGCGGCGCTCGCCCAGTCGCGCGCGGCCCTGGTCACCGATCAGGTCGCGGTGTTCAAGGCGCTTGGCGGCGGGTGGGAAAACGCCCCGCCGGTTGCCGGCGAGGCGAAAAAGTAGCGCCAGCGCGCATCCACCGGCGCATCGGCAGCGTACCACTCGAAGATTACGAGTGGGATCGTTTATGAAGTTGCGTTCGGCCCTGATCGCTCACCCTTTTCCGATCGTCGTCGAGGCCCTGTCGGTGCTCGCCGCCGGCGCGGGTTATACCGTCGCCCGCGCCGCCGACACGGCCGGTGTCGCGGCCGGCCTGGCGGCAAAGCCCGATCTCGCCGTGGTCGCCGCGGGGCTCGGCAACGAAGCGGCGCTGCGCGCCCGCAATGGCACGACGCGGACCTTGATCATCGCCGACGGCGGCCGCGACGGCGCGGTCGCGCTGACGGTACCGGTCGCCGAACTCGCCGCCGCGATCACCGGAGCCGACCCGCGCGGCGCACCGTCGCTGACCCCGCGCGAACGCGACATCGCGCGCCTCGTCGCCGCCGGGCAGCGCAATCGCGCAATCGGCTACGCGCTCGGCATCTCAGAGGGCACGGTCAAGATGCACCTCCACAACGTCTACGTGAAACTCGGCTTCGAGAGCCGGACGCAGCTCGCGATGTCGGCCGCCACGCTCGTCGCGGTCTAGGCCAGCCCCAGCCATTTGTGCGTCTGCACGCCGAGCCGCCACCGGGGATGGGCGAGGCAGTAGGCGACCGCCGCCCGCGTGTTGGCGGCCGCGTCGGGGCCGTCCATCGGCTGCAGGAAGAAGTGGTCGAAGGCGAGGCGCGCGAACCGCTCCGGCATCGCCAGCGGCTGCGGGTAGACGAGCTTCAGCTCATCGCCGGCGCTCACCGCGAGCGGCGCGGCGGCTTTGGGGCTGACGCAGACCCAGTCGAGCCCCGGCGGGACGGCCTGCGTGCCGTTGGTCTCGACCGCGACGCGGAACCCGGCGGCGTGGAGTGCGGCGATGAGCGGCGGATCGAGCTGGAGCAGCGGCTCACCGCCGGTGGCGACGACGAGCCGGTGGTCGCTGCCCGGCCCCCACGCCGCCGCCACCGCCGTCACCAGCGCTGTGGCATCGGCGAAGCGCCCGCCGCCGGGACCGTCGAGCCCGACGAAGTCGGTGTCGCAGAAGGTGCATACCGCCGCCGCGCGGTCGGCCTCGCGGCCCGACCACAGGTTGCAACCGGCAAAGCGCAGGAACACCGCGCGCCGCCCCGTCTGCGCGCCCTCGCCCTGGAGGGTGACGTAGATC
This sequence comes from uncultured Alphaproteobacteria bacterium, assembly GCA_963790285.1. Lineage (GTDB taxonomy): Bacteria > Pseudomonadota > Alphaproteobacteria > Sphingomonadales > Sphingomonadaceae > Polymorphobacter_B. The sequence goes on along the minus strand of CAWBNV010000002.1, from coordinate 273,777 downwards.
TCCTTGACGGCGTAGGTCACAGCGCCGGGTCGGCGATCCCCGCCTCGGCGAAGCCCTTGGCGCGCAGGCGGCACGCGTCGCATGCGCCGCACGGGCGGCCGGCGGCGGTGGGATCGTAGCAGCTCCATGTCGGCGACAGGTCGACGCCCAGGATCGCCGCCTCGCGGACGATGTCGGCCTTGGTCATCTCGGCCAAAGGCGCGTGGACGGTGAAGCCGCCCGCCTTGGTCGCGACGTTGGCCATCGCCTCGAAGGCGGCGATGAACGCCGGGCGGCAGTCGGGGTAGCCCGAATAGTCGAGCGCGTTGACACCGATGAAAATGTCCTTCGCACCCGCCGACTCGGCCCAGCCGAGCGCGACCGCCAGAAAGATGGTATTGCGCGCGGGCACATAGGTCACCGGCACGCCCGGTCCGACGCCGTCCTTGGGCACGGCGATGTCGGCGGTCAGTGCCGAGCCGCCGAAGGCGGTGAGGTCGAGCGGCAGGACGACGTGGCGCTCGACGCCGACCGCCGCCGCCACCCGCGCGGCATGGTCGAGCTCGATGCGGTGGCGCTGGTTATAGTCGATCGTCAGCGCGAGCAGCCCGAACCCCTGCGCCTTGGCGATCGCCGCGACGACGGTCGAATCGAGCCCGCCCGACAGCAGGACGACCGCCTGCCGCCCGCTCACGCCGCGATCCCGAACTTGCGCGCGCAGAAGGCGCAGTCGACGGTGATCCGTCCGTCGTCGCCGACCATGTCGGCGCGCTCGTCGGCGGGAAACTGGGCGATGACCGATTCGATGTGCGCGAGCGTGCAGCGGCAGCCGCGCGTCGGCACGGGACCGGCGAAGACGCGGACTTCGTCGTCGTGGAACAGCCGCCAGACGACCTCCTCCTCGCTGAGAGTAAGGTCGGTGAGCTCGTCGGGGGTGATCGTCGCGGCGAGCGCCAGCGCGTGGCTCCAGTCGGGGTGCATGTCGGCGACCGCCAGCCGCTCGCCGCCGATCTCGGCGCGCGCGAGGTGCTGCACGAGCAGCCCGCCGCCGACCCAGCCGGTTGCCGCGTCGAAGCGGACCGCGGTGCGCAGCAGCGTCGGCAGCTGCTCGGACTGGAAGAAATAGAGCTCGGCCGCCTCGGCGAGCGACGCGCCCTCGAGCGGCACGATGCCCTGGTAGCGTTCGGCGCTCGCCGTCGGGTCGAGCGTGATCGCGAGATGGCCGGACCCGAAGACCGCCGCGAGGTCGGCGCCAGGCGCCACGTCGGACCCGGTCTGGCGCAGGTAGCCGCGCAGCGCGCCACCGCGATAGTCGCAGACGAGCAGATCGACCGCGCCGCCGCTCGCCTGCGCCTGGAGGGTCAGCTGTCCCTCTTCCTCGCGCAGCGTCGCGCCGAGCAGCGCGGTCAGCACCAGCGCCTCGCCGAGCAGGGTGGCGAGCGCCGGCGGATAGTCGTGTGCGGCAAGCACGGCGTTGAGCGCGGCGTCGAGGCGGACGACGCGGCCGCGGACGTTGCGCGCGGGGACGGCGAAGCCGAGGATCCGGTCGGCGACGGGGGCGACGCGGTCGCGGGGCTGGGACGCAGGAGGCATGTCCGTCATATAGGAAGCAAGCCGCGGATCGCTCAACCGATGCGGCCGAGGCACCACAACAGGATCGCCTTCTGCACGTGGAGGCGATTCTCGGCCTCGTCCCACACCGCCGATTGCGGGCCGTCGATAACGTCGGCGGTGACTTCCTCGCCGCGGTGAGCGGGCAGGCAATGAAGGAAGACGGCGCCGGGGCCCGCGGCGGCCATGATCGCCGGCGTGACGCGGAACTTGGCCATCGCCGCCATCTTGTCCTTGGCCGCATCCTGCCCCATCGACACCCAGGTGTCGGTGGCGACGACGTCGGCTCCCTCGACCGCGGCGAGGGGATCGTGGACGATGTCGATGTTGCCGCCACGTGCCTCGGCGGTGGCGACGACCGCCTGATCGGGGTCGTAGCCGTGCGGCACGCCGAGGCGCAGGTCGAAGCCCATCAGGCTCGCCGCCTCGATCAGCGAATGCGCCATGTTGTTGCCGTCGCCGAGCCACGTCCAGCAGGTGTCGGCGACCGGGCGTCCGATCCGCTCCTCGACCGTCATCATGTCGGCCATGGCCTGGCACGGGTGGGTGAGGTCGGTCAGGCCGTTGATGACGGGGATCGTCGCTGCCTGCCCGAGCTCCTCGACCGTCGTGTGGCGGGCGCAGCGCAGCATGACGGCATCGACCATCCGCGAGACGACGCGCGCGGTGTCGGCGACGGTCTCGCCGCGGCCGAGCTGCATGTCGGCGGCGCTGCTGACGATCGTCGTTCCGCCGAGCTGGCGCATCGCCATGTCGAACGAGAAGCGCGTCCGCGTCGACGGTTTCTCGAAGATGCACGCGAGGACGTGGCCCGCGAGCGGCGCGTCGGCGTCGACCGCCCCCTTCGGCAGGCCAGCGCGGGCGGCCTTGCGCCGGTGCGCCTCGTCAAGGATCGCGCGCAGTCCGCCGCCGCCCGCGGTCGCGAGATCGATGAAGTGGCGCACGGTCAGGCGGCGTGGGCGTGTGCCGGCGGCGGCGCGTAGGCGCGCGCCGCGTCCGACAGCCGCTCGACGAACTCGCGGACGTGGCGCTCATCGATGATCAGCGGCGGCAGGACGCGCACGACGTTGTCGGCCGCCGCGACGGTGAGGACGCCGTGGCTGCGCGCGAAATTGACGAAAGCCCGGCTGTCGGACTTCATCTTGATGCCGAGCATCAGCCCGACGCCGCGGACCGACTCGAACAGCTCGTCGTGGTTGGGGATCATCTGCTCGATGGCCTGGCGCAGCCGGTCGCCCATGCGGCGGACGTTCTCGAGGAAAGCGGGCTCGGCGACGATGTCGAGCACCGCGCCGCACGCCGCCATCGCCAGCGGATTACCGCCGTAAGTCGAGCCGTGGGTACCGACGACCATGCCCTGCGCCGCATATTCGGTCGCGAGGCACGCGCCGACCGGGAAGCCGCCGCCGATGCCCTTGGCGATCGCCATGATGTCGGGCGTGACGCCGTAATGCTGGTAGGCGAACAGGTGGCCGGTCCGCGCGACGCCGCACTGGACCTCGTCGAAGATCAGCAGCGCGCCGTGGGCGTCGGCGAGGTCGCGCAGACCCTGGAGGAACTCGACCGATGCCGGCCGCACGCCGCCCTCGCCCTGGATCGGCTCGACCATGAAGCCGCCGACCTCGTGCGCGAGCGGCCCGGCCATAAAGTCCCGGACCGCGGCGAGGTCGTCGAACGGCAGGACGGTGAACCAGTCGGGCAGCGGCTCGAACCCGCCGCGCATCTTGTCGGAATTGGTCGCGGCGATCCCGGTCATCGTCCGCCCGTGGAACGCTTGCGCGAAGGTGACGATGCGGAACTTCTCCGGGTGACCGAGCACGAACTGGCACCGCCGCGCCGTCTTGACCGCGCACTCGAACGCCTCGGCACCCGAGTTGGTGAAGAACATCGTGTCGGCGAAGGTCAGCTCGACGAGCCGCTCGGCGACGGCGACCTGGCCCGGGACCTGGTACAGGTTCGACACGTGCATCAGCGTCGCGGCCTGGTCCTGGATCGTCTTGGTCAGGTGCGGATGACCGTGGCCGAGCGCGTTGACCGCGATGCCGGCGGCGAAGTCGAGCCAGCGGTTGCCGGCGGCATCGAACAGGTACGCGCCCTCGCCGCGCACCGGCGCGACCTCGCAGCGACCGTAGACGGGCATGACCGGAGTGATCGACATGGGAGCCGCCCCCAACGCAAAAAGGCGGCCCCAGCGACCGCCTATCGGAGACGCGGTTTAGCGCGGGGGGCCGGGTGGCTCAACCCCGGATCGCAAAGCCGTCCCCTACCGTCGGCCTGCGCTCGACACGGGGCTTGGCTCCTGGTCGGGAACAGGGCTGGGGAACCACTCATCCCATTGGCGGCGCTGGTCTGGCTTGGCCGCCTCGATCAGCGCGAACTTCCGCTCACGCGACGCCCTGGGTCAAACGCAACCTCCCTCGCCGAGATGAAGCTGTCGTGGCGCGGACGCTTCCGAAGTGAAACGCTAAGCTACGCCGCCAGCCGTCTGAACGCGCCACGCCATGTACGCCTGCTGAGCTTCGTGCGAGTCCCAGACCTCGTAGAAGACGACTTTTAAGGGGGACGTCTGGTCCACCAGAATATCGAACTGGACGTTGCCAGGGTACGATCTGCTCTTTGGCAAGTTATCAACGGTGTAATCTAGGAAGGCGTCAATTTTCTCCGGCTTGATCGTCAGTTCAGCAAGCATCACGATTTTGTCGGCGAACGTGTGTCGCACTTCCACTTCCCTAAGCTCGGCACCGTCCAGACCCCGAGGCGAGCCGTCACCAGACAGAGAGAGGCTACCATCGTGTCGGCCGGCTCGAAAGACGCGCAGCGCTGACGGTCGCCGTGCCCGTTTCGAGGCGGCGGGACGCGTGACCTGCTGGCCTGACCGCAACCCTTGCCCGTTGCCATCGTTTGCCGCAGTCCCTCGCGCTCGCTGCCGGAGACCTGCGTGACCGTTCCCACTTCCGTCCCCGGCCCGTCGCCGACCGGTGGTGTCGCCGATGCGGCGCGCGCCGCCGCGGCGGCGCAGCCGCCGGCGTCCGGGCCCGACGGCATGCCGATGCCGCGGCGGGTGTGGGCGGTCGCGGCGCTGTCGTTCGGGACGGCGCTCGTTGTGCTGGACGGGGCGATCGCGACGGTCGCGCTGCCGACGATCGCGCGCGATCTCCATACCGACGGGGCGGCGGCGGTGCTGATCGTGACGGTCTACCAGCTCGTGCTGGTCATGAGCCTGCTGCCGCTGTCGGCGCTCGGCGACCGGATCGGGCTGCGCCGGCTCTACCAGGGCGGGCAGCTGGTATTCACGGTCGCCACCGTCCTGTGCTTCTTCGCGCGCAGCCTGCCGTTCCTCCTCGTCGTCCGCGCGCTGCAGGGCATCGGCGCGGCGGCGGCGCTCAGCGTGTCGTCGGCGCTGGTCCGCGCGGTCTATCCGGCGAAGCAGCTGGGGCGCGGGCTCGGCATCAACGGTGTCGTCGTGTCGAGTTCGGCCGCGCTCGCCCCAGCGGTCGGCGGCCTCGTTCTCGGCATCGCGCCGTGGCCGTGGGTGTTCGCCTGCGCGGTGCCGTTCGCGGTTCTGTCGCTCGCGCTCGGCCGCGCGCTACCCGACGTGGCCCCGGTCGATGCGCCGTACGACGTCGGCGGCGCGCTGATGTCGGCGGCGACCTTCGGGCTGGTCATCGCCGGTCTCGAAAGCTGGGTCCACGGCAGCTCGCCGGTGGTCGCCGCGGCGATCGTCGCGGTGGGCGCGGCGATCGGCGTCGTCTTCGTTCGCCGCGAACTCGGCACGCCGCGGCCGATCCTGCCCGTCGACCTCCTCGCGCGGCCGGTGCTGGCGCTGTCGACGACGGGCGCGCTGACGGCCTTCCTCGCCTCGTCGGCGGTGATCATCGGACTGCCGTTCCGGCTCGAGCACGACTTCGACTTCGCGCCCGCGGCGGTCGGGGCGATGATCGTGCCGTGGCCGCTGACGATCATGGTCGTCGCGCCGACCGCGGGCTGGCTGTCCGACAAGGTGCCCGCGGGACTGCTCGGCGGCATCGGCATGGCGGTATCGGTCGTCGGACTGGTGCTCCTCGCCTATCTGCCGGCGCACCCGGTCTATTTCGACGTCGCGTGGCGAATGGCGCTGGCGGGCAGCGGCTTCGGCCTGTTCCTGTCGCCCAACGCGCGGCTGATCATCGGCTCCGCCCCGCGCGAGCGGACGGCGGCGGTCGGCGGGCTGATCGCGACGACGCGGCTGACGGGGCAGACGCTCGGCGCGACCTTGGCCGCGCTGCTGCTCGCGCACGGGTTGGCGTCGGGGCGGGTGTCGCCGCTCGTCGCCGCGGCGCTGGCCGGGGTAGCGGGAGCGTGCAGCCTGGCGCGGCTCAACCCGACGGTGCGCGGCACGTAACTTCACGAGCGAGTCGCTGGTGTCCGGCGAAATCCTACAGCGTGGTTCGCGTCACCGCTGGATCGCACCGGCTTGGTTCAATCCGGCGTGGATTTCGACCCGTCTACGTGACAACTTAGTGAAGTTCCGCGGCCTGTTGGTTAATCGTGGCGCCGCCCGAAGTCGTCGTCCGCGGTGTCCTGGCCGGCGTCGATGATCGTCCGGCGGATGCCGCGGGTGCGCGTGAACAGCGCCTCGAGCGCGTCGCCGTCGCCCCAGCGGATCGACCGCTGGAGCGCGGTCAGGTCCTCGGTGAAGCGCTGGAGCACCTCGAGCACGGCGTCCTTGTTCGCCAGGAAGACGTCGCGCCACATGACGGGATCCGACGCCGCGATGCGGGTGAAGTCGCGGAAGCCGCCGGCCGAGTATTTGATCACCTCCGATCGGGTCACGCTCTCGAGGTCGGCGGCAGTGCCGACGATCGAATAGGCGATCAGGTGCGGCAGGTGGCTGGTCACCGCGAGCACGCGGTCGTGGTGGGCGGCGTCCATCGTCTCGACCGTCGCCCCGAGCCGGGTCCAGAAGTCGGTCAGCGCAGCGACCTTCGCCGGATCGGCATCGGCGGGCGGCGTCAGGATGCACCAGCGGCCGGCAAACAGCGCGGCGAAGCCGGCGTCGGGGCCCGACTTCTCGGTGCCCGCGACCGGGTGCGCCGGGATCACCGCGACGCCCGGCAGGGCGGCGGTCAGGTCGGCGAGGACCGACGCCTTGACCGAGCCGACGTCGCTGACGACGACGCCTGCGGCGAGGTCGCCGGCGATCTCGGCCCCGACCGTGCGCACCGCCCCGACCGGAACGCACAGGACGACGAGGTCGGCGTCGATCACCGCCGCGCCGGCCGAATCGGCGACGTCGTCGGCGAGGTCGAGGTCGCGCACGCGGGCCCGGACGCCCTCGTCGGCGTCGGTGACCGTCAGCCGCACGGTCGGCATCGCCTGCCGCACGGCGCGCGCCAGCGACGAGCCGATCAGCCCCATCCCGACGATCGCGACGCGCGCGAAAGGCAGCATCAGCCGCCGGCCGCCTGCACGGCGGTCACGCGTTCGCCTCGACGAAGGCGCGCAGGCTCGCCGCGACGGCGCGGGTCTCGGCCTCGGTTCCGATGCTGATCCGCAGCGCGTGGGGCAGGCCCTGCCCGGGCAGATGGCGGACGAGGATACCGTCGGCCATCAGGTGGGCGTTCGCCGCCGCCGCGGTGACGCGCCCTTCGGCCGGGAAAGTCACGAGGATGAAGTTTGCCGCCGACGGCACGGCGCGCAGGCCCGCGTTGCCGAGGCTCGCGATCTCGCCCGCCAGCCACGCCCGCCACGTGACGTTGTGCGCCTTCGCGGCCGCGGTCCACGCGGTGTCGGCCAGCGCGGCGATCGCCCCGGCGCTCCCCGCCGCCGGCACGTTGAACGGTGCGCGGATCTTGTCGAGCGCGGCGATCACCGCCGGCGGCCCATAAGCCCAGCCGATCCGCTCGGCGGCGAGGCCATAGATTTTGGAGAAGGTCCGCGTGGTGACGACGTTCGGCAGTTCGCGCGCCATCGCGATGCCGTCCTCATAGTCGGGGTCATCCATGAACTCGGCATAGGCGGCGTCGAGGACGAGGAGGATGTCGGATCGCAGCCCGGCGTGGAGGCGGTGGATCTCGGCGCGGCCGATCATCGTGCCCGTCGGGTTGTTCGGATTGGCGAGGTAGACCAGCCGCGTCCGCTCGGTGACGGCGGCGAGCAGCGCGTCGACATCGGTCGTATAGTCGGTGTCGGCCGCGGCGACCGGGGTTGCGCCGACACAGCGCGCGGCGATCGGATAGACCATGAAGCCGTGGCGGACGTGGAGCACCTCGTCACCGACGGTCGCATAGGCGACGCTGAGCAGCTTGAGCAGCTCGTCCGACCCCGTCCCGCAGACGATACGGTCGGCCTCGATCCCGTGGTGGGCGGCGATCGCCTCGCGCAGTGCGGTGGACGCGCCGTCGGGGTAGCGGTGGGCGCTCGCCGCCGTCGCCGCCATCGCCGCGACCGCGTGCGGGCTCGGCCCGAGCGGCGATTCGTTCGACGACAGCTTGATCGGCTCGGCAATGCCGGCAAGCTTCGCCTTGCCCGGGACATAGGCGTCGATCGCGGCGACCCAGGGTTTGACCTGGGGGATGGCGGAGGGAGCATGCATGGCGCGCGCTTTGCCGGGTTGGGGAGCAGGTGACAAGGCGCAGCGGTGCCGCTCGCTTCGCCAGTGCCGGACTACTACGCGCTTGAACGCGCTCGCCGGCGCGAGTTCCCCGTGGCCCGTGCTTGCCAGTCAACCGCGACATGGATACCGACAAGACAGGCGCACATCCCGACTGGTGGCGCTCGGGAGGGCCGTTTGTCATGCGCAATTCACTGGGGCTTACATTGGCGCTCTTGCTCTTCGGCGCCGCTGCCGGCAGCGGCCGCGGTCATCGCCGACCAGAACACTCTCGTCCCGACCGGCCTCGGCGATTTCGCGCTGTCGGCCCAGGTCCGTGCCAGCCCGGGCAGCACTGGCACCGCCACCGTCCAGACGCTGACCGCCGCGCAAACCGGGCTGCTGACCGGCGTCGACGCGCAGGTCTACGGCAACACGGGGACGTTCCGCTTTTCGCTGTATGACGGCGACCTCGCCGCCGGCACGGCGTCCTTCGTCGGCAGCATCGATCGCGCCTTTTCCGCGCTGCCGAGCGCCGCGAGCCAGGCGACGTCGTCGTTCGACCTCTCCGCCTTCAACTATCATGTCACGCCGGGCAAGATCTTCTCGCTGCTGTCGTCGGCGGGAAGCGCCCGGGCGAACTTCAGCCAGTCCATCGGCTATTATCCGCCCGGCGTCGTCGACGAGAACGGCGATCCGGTGCCCACTTTGAATGCGTCTTACGCTGGCGGTTCGGCCAGCCGGACGATGGACGCCGGTGCGACGTGGTCGTCGCTTGGCGTCGATCGCGGCTATCGGACCTTCGTCGATGTCGCGACGAGCGCCGATGCGCCGCTGCTGCCGACGGGCGGTCCGTCGAACGCTTTCGAGTTCACCTTCGCCGCCAAGCCCGGCGAGCGGGTCTTCATCGATCCGCCGGTCACGTCCGGGTACGACTATCAGGTCGCGTCGGGCCCGGGAATCGCGACCGCCTTGTTCCCGCTGCTCGCCGGCGATGCGAACGGCTATACGCTCTACGCGCTCGACGGGCATCTGCTCGGCCATGCGACCGGGGGGGTGGCCTTTGATTTCGGCGCGGGCGGCGTCACGGGTTTCCGCCTGCGCGGCATCGACGTCGCGCTGTCGGCGACGGATCCCGCGGCGTTCGTCACCGGGCTGACCTTTACCGGCGCAGGGTCGGTCACACTGACGCAGACGCCGAACCCCGTCGCCAACGTGCCGGAACCCGCGAGCTGGGCGCTGATGATCGCCGGTTTCGCGCTGGTCGGCGGTGCCGCGCGCCGCCGCCGGATGGTCGCGGCCTAGCGAGGCGGCAGTCGAACCGCCGCCACGTGCGGCCCCGGTCCGGCCGCCACCTCTTGCCGCCCGTCGCCCGCGGCCGTAACCGCGCCGCATGCCGGATCGCCAGCAACTCTTCGGACTCGACCGTCGCGTGCGCCTGCCCGGCGACTTCGCGCTCGAGTTGGGCGCCACGCTCGCCGGCATCGAGGTCGGCTACGAGACCTACGGCGACCCGCGCGGCGACGCCGTCCTGATCTGCCACGCGCTGACCGGCAACCAGCACGTCGCCGGGGTCGATCCCCGGACCGGAAGACCGGGCTGGTGGGAGCGGATGGTCGGCCCGGGCAAGCCGATCGATCCGGCGCGGCACTTCGTCGTCGCGGCGAACGTGCTCGGCGGCTGCTCAGGGTCGAGCGGCCCGGCGAGCGTCGATCCCGCCACCGGCCGACCGTACGGCATGACCTTCCCGGTCATCACCATCCGCGACATGGTCCGCGCCCAGGCCGCACTCCTCGACCATCTCGGCGTCGGGCGGCTCGCCGCCGTCGTCGGCGGGTCGATGGGCGGGATGCAGGCGCTCGACTGGGCGGTCGCGTACCCCGACCGCGTCGCCGCCGTCGTCGCGATCGCCACCGCCGCGCGCCATTCGGCGCAGAACATCGCCTATCACGAGGTCGGGCGGCAGGCGATCATGGCCGACCCGCACTGGCGCGGCGGCGACTATCATGCCGGCCCGCCGCCGGCCGCTGGACTCGCCGTCGCGCGCATGGCGGCGCACATCACCTATCTGTCGGAGGAGGGGCTGACGGCCAAGTTCGGCCGGCGGCTGCAGGACCGCGACGCCGTGTCGTTCGGCTTCGACGCCGACTTCCAGGTCGAAAGTTACCTGCGCCACCAGGGCCTGAGCTTCGTCGAGCGGTTCGACGCCAACTCGTACCTCTACATCACGCGCGCGACCGACTATTTCGATCTCGCCGCGCCGCACGACGGTCGCCTCGCCGATGCGTTCGCCGGCACGGCCACGCGCTTCGCCGTCGTGTCGTTCGATTCGGACTGGCTCTACCCGACCGCCGAGGCGCGGCGGATCGTCCGCGCGCTCAACGCGGCCAACGCGCGGGTCAGTTTCGTCGAGCTGTCGTCGCCGCACGGCCACGATGCCTTCCTGCTCGATTCGCCCGATCTGAACCGCGTCGTCGACGGCTTCCTGCGGGCGGCGGCTTGACCCTTCGTCCCGACCTTGTTGCCATCGCCGCCGCCGTGCCAAGGGGTGCGCGCGTCCTCGACGTCGGCTGCGGCGACGGGGCGCTGCTCGCTGCGCTGCGGGCCGAGAAGGAGGTCGACGGGCGCGGGCTCGAGCTGTCGGCGGCCAATGTCGCGACAGCGGTGGCGCGCGGGCTGTCGGTCATCCAGGGCGACGCCGATACCGACCTGCGCGACTATCCCGATGCGGCCTTCGACGTCGCTATCCTGTCCGACACGCTCCAGGCGATGCGCGCGCCCGACGCGGTGCTCGCGGAACTCGTGCGGATCGCGAGGACGGCGGTGATCTCCTTCCCCAACTTCGGCCATTGGCGGGTCCGGCTCAGCCTCTTGGGGCGTGGGCGGATGCCGATGACGGCGACGCTGCCGGTGCCGTGGTACGCGACGCCCAACATCCATCTGTGCTCGATCGCCGACTTCCGTGCGCTCGCGGCCGAGCGCGCGCTGACGGTGGTCGACGCCACCTTCCTCGGCGGCGGGCGGCCGGTCGTGGCGGCGGCGAACTGGCGCGCCGAACAGGCGGTCTTCGTCCTGCGGCGCTGACCGACTACGCCGTCGCCGGCCGCAGCGCCGTGACCCGGCCGATCGGCGCGGCTGCCGCGCCTCCGCTCGGCGTCGCGCGGACGAGGTGCATGCCGGCGCACGTCGTCCACTCGACCGGCGTCAGCATCGCCGCGCCGAGCAGCCGTTCGAGCCGCGCGCGCGAGCACCGGCCGCGCCGCAGCCCAACGTGGCGGCGGGGAACGATGAGCCACACGTCCGCCGCCGGCGCGGCGACACGGCGCACTTCGCGGAGCACGCCCGCCATGTCGCGCGCAAGCGGGCCGCTGACAACCACGGTGTCGAACAGCGCAGCGACGAACGGCAGGCGGAGCGGGTCGGCGGCCACCGCGCACGACGCGCCGCCAGGCGGCCACGGCGTCGCCGCCAGCAGCGCGAGGTGGCCGACCGCGTCGACATCGCCCGGATCGAGGACGGCGGCGTCGAAGGCAAGCAGTCGCATCGCCGGGCCGAGCCGCAGGCGATCACGCAGCGCGAGGCGAAGGTCCGGATCGATCGTCGTGCCTCCGGCGCGGCGGCGGGTCGGGCGCTATGCGGCAATCAGGCCCGCTCGATGCACATGGCGATGCCCATGCCGCCGCCGATGCACAGCGTCGCCAACCCTTTCTTCGCGTCGCGCCGGCCCATCTCGTAGAGCAGCGTCGTCAGCACGCGCGCGCCCGACGCGCCGATCGGATGGCCGATGGCGATCGCGCCGCCATTGACGTTGACCTTGGCCGGGTCCAGCCCGAGTTCCTGCCCGACCGCGAGCGCCTGCGCGGCGAAGGCCTCGTTGGCCTCGATCAGGTCGAGGTCGGCGACGGTCCAGCCGGCCTTGGCGAGCGCCTTCTGCGACGCGGTGACCGGGCCGATGCCCATGACGCTCGGATCGACCCCGGTCGACGCCCAGCTGGCGATGCGCCCGAGAACCGTCGCGCCGCGGCGCGCGGCCTCGGCGGCGGTCATCAGAACGAGCGCGGCGGCGCCGTCGTTGATCCCGCTGGCGTTCGCCGCGGTGACCGAGCCGTCTTTCTTGAACGCGCCCTTGAGGCCGCTGACGCCCTCGACCGTCGCGCCGTCGCGGATATACTCGTCGGTATCGACGACGGTGTCGCCCTTGCGGCCCTTGATCGTGACGGGGGCGATCTCATCCTTGAAGCGTCCGCTCGACCGCGCCGCGCTCGCCTTGTTCTGGCTGGCGACAGCGAACTCGTCCTGCGCCGCGCGGCCGATCTGGTACTGCTCGGCGACGTTCTCGGCGGTGATGCCCATGTGATAGCCGTTGAAGGCGTCCCACAGCCCGTCCTTGATCATCGTGTCGACGAGTTCGACCGCGCCCATCTTCGTGCCCGACCGCAATGCCTGAGCGTGGGTCGACTGGCTCATGCTCTCCTGGCCGCCGGCGATGACGATCGCCGCGTCGCCCGCCTGGATCGCCTGCGCCCCGAGCGCGACCGCGCGAAGGCCGCTGCCGCAGACCTGGTTGACGCCCCAGGCGGGGGCCTCCTTGGCGATGCCCGCGCCCATCGCCGCCTGCCGTGCCGGGTTCTGCCCCTGCGCCGCGGTCAGCACCTGGCCCATGATGACCTCATCGACCTCGTCGGCCCCGACCCCCGACTGCGCGAGCGCGGCGGCGATCACGGTGCGCCCGAGCTCGTGCGCGGGAACCGTGCCGAGCGCCCCCATGAAGCTGCCGACCGGCGTGCGCTTGGCGGCGGTGATGACGATGTCGGTCATGGCGGAAGCTCCCAAGGTTTGGCGGGACGATACAGGAGCGCGACCGCCCCGGCCAGCGCGTTGCGGTGCAGCAACAACCCGTGCTAGCGTCGCTGATCCGCTATGCCGTACGGAATTCATCGATGACCGAGCCCGCACGTCCCGCCGACCTGCCGCCGGTCATCATCAAGAAATACGCCAACCGCCGCCTCTACAATACCGGCACGTCGAGCTACATCACGCTCGAACACCTCGCCGCGATGACGCGCGCGGGACGCGACTTCCAGGTGTTCGACGCGCGCAGCGGCGACGACATCACCCACAATGTCCTGACGCAGATCGTCATGGAGGGGGAGAACGGCGGGCAGACGATGCTGCCGATCCCCTTCCTGCGCCAGCTGATCGCGATGTACGGCAATTCGATGCAGGCGATGGTCCCGCACTATCTTGAGGCCTCGATGGCGGCGTTCGCCAAGAACCAGACGCAGTTCCGCGACTCGGTCGCCGACGCGTTCGGCGGCGCGGCGTTCAAGCCGTTCGAGACGCTGGCCAAGCAGAATATGGCGATGTTCCAAGCCGCCGCCGACATGCTGACCGGCCGAGCGGCGCTCGTCGGCAGTCCCGGGGCCAAGCCCGACGCGACACCCGAGCCGAGCGAGCTCGACACGTTGAAGAGCCAGATGGCCGCGCTCCAGGCGCAGCTCGACCGGCTAGCGAAGGACGCCTAGCGGGTCTGGCTGCGGCCGGCCGCCCAGTTCCACAGGAGGAAGGCCGCCGACCAGTACGGGAAGATGCCGTACAGCGTGTCGGAGACCGAGTGCGCGTGCCGGTCGACCGCCACGAAAACCGTTACGCAGAACGCGGCGAGCAGACTGGCGACGAGCCATGCCGCCGGCGAGGCGGGGCGGTAGAACCATCCGATCACGCGAACACGCACCATCGTCCTCCGTCCAGGGTCGCGGCAATATCGCACACCGCGCCCGCCGGCTGCAATCACGGCTTGACGAACTTCAGCGTCATTCGGTCGGACTCTCCGATCGCGGCATAGCGCGCCTTGTCGGCGTCGCCCTCCTGATACGTCGGGGGCAGCGTCCACACGCCCTTGGGATAGTCGTGGCGATCCTTCGGGTTGGCGTTGATGTCGGACGCGGCGACGAAGCGGAAGCCCGCAGCCTCGGCCAAGCGGCGGACGGTCGACACCTTCATGTAGCCGCTGCGGTCCTGCATCGCGTCGGGCATGTCCTCGGGCAGCCGGTGCTCCTCGATGCCGAGCACGCCGCCGGACCTTAGCGCGGCGAAGAAGGCGGCGAATGCCTGCGGGGCATAGCCGCCGATGTAGAAGTTGTGGATGTTGCGGAAGGTGACGACCATGTCCGCGCTTCCCGCCGGCGCGAGGTCGTAATGATCCTTGCCGAAGCTGGTCACGCTTGCCTTTGCGAAGCTCGCGGGGTCGGCATCGAGCTTGGCCTTGAACTTCGCCACCGCCTTCGCGCCGCTGTCGGTGCCGGGCCAACTGCCGGCGGCGATGTAGCGCCCGTGGTCGCGCAGGTAGGGGGCGAGGATCTCGGTGTACCAGCCGCCCTGCGGGCTGATCTCTACCACGGTCATCGTCGGCTTGAGCCCGAAGAACGCCAGCGTCTCGATCGGGTGGCGGTACGCGTCGCGCGCCCGGTTCGCCGCCGACCGCTGCGGCCCGTCGACGACCGTGCGCAAGGCGGGATCAGGCGCGGCGATGGCGGGAACGGCGGCGGTGAGCAGGACTGCGGCGATCGACAGGCGCACGGCGGCTTCCTTCAGCTTGTTTCGGCGTCGGTAGCGCTGAACGCGGTCAGGATGAAGGCATATTCCTCCGCCGTCTCGCGTAGCGCCTCGAAGCGGCCCGACTTGCCGCCGTGCCCGGCCGACATGTTCGTCTTGAGCAGCAGCGGGTTGGCGTCGGTCTTGTTCTCCCGCAGCCGCGCGACCCACTTCGCCGGCTCCCAGTACGTCACGCGCGGATCGTTGAGCCCGGCGGTGACGAGGATCGGCGGATAGGGCTGGGCGACGACATTGTCGTACGGCGAGTAGGCGGCGATGGCGCGGTAGACGTCGGCATCCGCGATCGGATTGCCCCACTCGGGCCATTCGATCGGCGTCAGCGGCAGCGAACCGTCGAGCATCGTCCCGAGCACGTCGACGAACGGCACATGCGCGACGACCGCCGCCCACAGGCCCGGATCGGTGTTGGCGACGACGCCCATCAGCGTACCTCCGGCCGATCCGCCCGAGATCGCGATTGCGCCCGGCGTGGCGAAGCCGACGTCGACCAGCGCGCGGGCGCAGGCGACGAAGTCGGTGAAGGTGTTCGTGCGCTGGTCGAGCTTGCCGGCGAGGTACCAGCGGTAGCCGAGGTCGTCGCCGCCGCGGACATGGGCGATGGCGAAGGCCACCCCGCGGTCGAGCAGGCTCAGGCGGCTCGCCGAGAACGACGGTGGGATCGCCAGGCCGTACGCCCCGTAGCCGTAGAGGTGGACGCGCCCGCGCGGGACGTCGGCGCGGTAGACGATCGACAGGGGCACCGTCGTGCCGTCGGCGGCGATGGCCATCAGCCGCTCGCTGCGGTAGCGACTTGCGTCATAGCCGCTCGGCACCTCCTGTACCTTGCGGACGACGAGCGCGTCGGCGGCGACGTCATAGTCGTAGACCGTCGCCGGAGTGACGAGCGAGCTGTAGCTCAGCCGCAGCAGCGGCGCGTCGGGTTCGGGATTGCTGGCGATGCTGACGGTGAAGCTCGCCTCGGGAAAGGCGATCCGCCGCTCGCCGTGGTCGAACACCAGCCGCACGCCGTCGAGTCCGTCGACGCGCTCGCTGATCGCGAGATACGAGGCGAACGCCGTCACCCCACGCAGGTAGACGCGGTTGTCGCCGGCGATGTGCTCCGTCCACTCGGCCGGCGCGGCGAGCGGGGCGGTGACCAGGCGGAAGTTGACGTGCGCGTCGTTGGTCCGGACGAACAGCGCGTCGCCGCGGACATCGACGTCGTACTCGACCCCCGTTGTCCGTGCCCGGACGAGGCGCGGTGCGGCGTGCGGGTCGTCGGTGGGGATCAGCCGGACCTCGCTGGTGACATGATCGGCGGCGGTGACGAGGAAGTGGCTGCGGTCGGTCGCGCGGCCGAGGCCGACGAAGAAGCTGGCGTCGGCTTCTTCGTAGAGCACCGCATCCTCCGCCACCCCCGGCACGTGCAGGCGGACGCGGAACGGCCGCCACTGGTCGTTGACCTCGGTCCAGGCCAGCGCGCGCGAGTCCGCCGCCCAGACCGCGAGACCGATGGCGTTCGTCGCCACCAGCGTGTCGGCGCCCGTCGCGAGGTCGCGGACCAACAGCTTGAACCGTTCCGACCCGTCGTCGTCGGCGGTCCATGCGGCGCGGTTGCCGTCGGGCGACACGCTGATCCCCGCGAGGCGGAAGTAGGCCTTGCCCGCGGCTTCGGCGGGTTCGCTCAGGATCACCGCCTCGTCACCGCCCGCCGCCGGCCGGCGCAGCCAGACGCGGTACTGCCCGCCGGTCTCGAAGCGCCACCAGTAATCCCAGTCGCCGTCGCGCACCGGCACGCCGGCATCGTCGTCCTTCACCCGGCCCTTCAACTCGGCGAACAGCGTCTCGACGAGCGCGGCGTGCGGCGCGAGCCACGCGTCGAAATAGGCGTTCTCGGCGTGGAGATGCGCCAGGATGGCCGGATCGGCGACGGTCGGATAGCCGGGGTCGCGCAGCCAGGCATAGGGGTCGTCGCGGACGATGCCGTGGTGGCTCGTCGACGAAGGGATGCGCGCGGCGATCGGGGGGCTGGTCATCCGCCGGCGTGTAGCGCGCGGCGGCGGAGGCGGCTACCGCCCGGCCTCGCGGACGAAGTCGACGACCAGCCCGACGACCGGCACCGCGAGCGCGGTGATGCCCAGGAGCGCGGCGATCGCGGCGTAATTGAACAGCCGGTACTTGCGCATGCTGATCCGGCTGACGGCGGCGATCTGGCGCAGCAGGTCGGTGAACAACGCCTCGGTGGCGAACGCGCCTTCTGGCGGGAAATAGCGGCGGCGCGCCTCGGCCATGTAGACGTCCTGCGGGGTCCGCGCGATGTCGCCGAAGAACTGCATGTTCGGCCCGCCGCCGTCGCTATCCTCGTCCTTGCCCTCGGCGCCGGCGTCGACGAAGCGCGGCAGCAGCGACGAGATGGCGGTCATCGCCGCGACGATGAACAGGACCAGCGCCGCGGTCGCCCCCGCGCGGAACCCCGGCGGCGGCGCCTTGCCCGACGCCAGCAGGTTGACCAGTCCGGCGATCCACACCGACGAGAAGGCGAGCAGCGACGCATTCTTGGCTTCGGCGAACTTCTGCAGGTCGAGGACGCGGTCGAGGCTGCGCGACAGCATCTTCACATAGGCATCGTCGCGGTTGACCGTCACTCTCTTCTCCGTGCGCGCGAAAACGCTGTCCTACACCCGTCCCGCTGGGGTATTCGTTGCGGGAGTGCGAGGGATAGGTGACTAGGGCCGCGATTGTCACGCCTCGTCTTGCCGGTGCGGAGGGCGGGCGGCGAAACAGACCGTCGCCGGCGTGACCCTCGCGTGAACTTAAGGCAGGGTCTGCCCGCCCGCCGACCGATAGGACGCTTGCATGTCGACCCACGCCGCCCGTCTCGCCGCGCTCCGCGACCAACTCGCCCGCGACCGGCTCGCCGGCTTCGTCGTGCCGCTGACCGACGAGCATATGAGCGAGTACGTCGGCGGCTATGCCCAGCGGCTCGCCTGGCTGACCGGCTTCGGCGGCTCGGCAGGGACGGCGGCGGTGCTGGCGGACAAGGCGGCGATGTTCACCGATGGGCGCTACACGCTCCAGGTCCGCGCCCAGGTCGACGGCGGCCTGTACGACTATGTCGCGGTTCCGGGTACATCGACGTCCGAGTGGCTGGCGGCGAATGCCCACGCTGGCGACCGGATCGGCTACGACCCCTGGCTCCACACGCGCGGCTGGGTCGCGGCGACGGCGGCGGCGCTGGCGACCAAGGGCGCGACGCTGGTGCCGGTCGCCGCCAACCCGGTCGACGCCGTCTGGGCCGACCGCCCCGCCCCCTCGGTGGCGCGGCTCGAGGTCCACCCCGACGAGTTCGCCGGCGAGACCAGCGCCGCCAAGCGCAACCGCATCGCCGCCGACCTGCGCGCTGCCGGCATCGCGACGGCGGTCGTCACTGCGCTCGAACTCGATCGCCTGGGTGTTCAACGTTCGCGGGCGCGACGTCGACCACACGCCGGTCGCGCTCGCCTTCGCGCTGCTCCACGCCGACGGCCGCGCCGACCTGTTCGTCGACGCCGCCAAGCTGTCGAGCGAGGTCCGCGCCCACCTCGGCGACCTGCGGATCGCCGAGCGCGCCGCCTTTCCCGCCGCCCTCGCCGCACTGACGGGCAAAGTCCTCGTCGATCCCGCGTCGGCCGTCGCGGCGGTGTTCGAGGCACTGGCCGGGGCGACCATCGTCGAGGGGCGCGACCCGTGCGTCATCCCCAAGGCGGTGAAGAATCCGGTCGAGATCGCCGGCTCGCAGGCCGCGCACGTCCGCGACGGGGCGGCACTGACACGCTTCCTCGCGTGGTTCGCCGGGGAGGCGCCGAAGGGTGGCCTCGACGAGATCGGCGCGGCGGCCAAGCTCAAGCAGTTCCGCGACCAGACCAACCAGCTCGAGGACCTGAGCTTCGACACGATCAGCGGCGCGGGCCCGAACGGCGCCATCGTCCACTACCGCGTGACGCCCGAAACCAACCGCGCGATCGAGCCGGACAGCCTCTACCTCGTCGATTCGGGTGGGCAGTACCGCGACGGGACAACCGACGTGACGCGCACGCTTGCCGTCGGGACGCCGTCGGACGAGATGCGCGACCGCTTCACCCGCGTACTCAAGGGCCATATCGCGCTCGCCAGCGCCGTCTTCCCCGAGGGCACGCGCGGCAACCAGATCGACGTCCTCGCGCGCCAGTTCCTGTGGGCGGCGGGGCTCGACTACGCGCACGGCACCGGCCACGGCGTCGGCAGCTATCTCGCCGTCCACGAAGGCCCGGCGCGGATTGCCACCGCGGCGGGCGGCTACGGCGCGATGGGCGACGAGCCGATCCGTGCCGGCATGATCCTGTCGAACGAGCCCGGCTACTACAAGACGAACGCATACGGCATCCGTGTCGAGAACCTCGTCCTCGTCGAGCCGCGCGAGATCGCGGGGGCGGAGAAACCGATGCTCGGCTTCACGACGCTGACCCTCGCCCCGATCGACCGCGCACTGATCGACGTCGCCCTGCTGACGCCCGCCGAGATGGCGTGGCTCGACGCCTACCACGCGCGCGTTGCCGCAGAGGTCGGGCCGCTGCTCGACGATGACGCGCGGATGTGGTTGGATGGCGTAACGAAGCCGTTGATCGGATGACCGCGATGAAGAAGCTGACCCTGTTCGCCGCCCTCGGTGCGCCGCTCCTCGCCGGGGTCGCCGCCGTGTCGGGCGTGTTCGCCGCCGAACCCGTCGCCCCGCCGGGGGTGCACAGCGCCTACGACATCAACATGACGACGATCGACGGCAAGCCGATGCCGTTCAGCCAGTACAAGGGCAAGGTGCTGCTGGTGGTCAACACCGCGAGCTTCTGCGGCTTCACCCCGCAATACGAGGCGCTCGAGAAGGCGCAGACGACGTACCGCGACAAGGGCTTCACCGTCATCGGCGTGCCATCGGGCGACTTCATGGGGCAGGAGTACAAGACCAACGCCGAGATCAAGCAGTTCTGCGAATCGAAGTTCGGCATCAACTTCCCGCTGAGTGAGAAGAGCGTCGTCAAGGGGCCGAACGCGACGCCGTTCTTTGCCTGGGCCGCGGCGACACTGGGTGCGGGCGAAGCGCCGAAGTGGAACTTCCACAAGTATCTGGTCGACCGCCACGGCAACATCGTCGCGTCGTTCGGCTCGAGCACCAAGCCCGACAGCCCGGAAGTCACCGCCGCCATCGAAAAGGCGATCGCCGCCCCCGCGGGGTAAGGGCTCGATTTTCCCACTCAAGTCATGCTGGCGCAGGCCAGCATGACGTCAGTTTTTACGAAGGCGCGTTGGCGCGACGGCCTTACCCGTGCCGCCGGCCCTTGCCGTCGTCCGCGTCGGCGGTCTCGGTCCCGGCCGCCTTCAGCCCGCGCATCCGCGTCATCTCGGCGTCGAACTTCGCCTTCTCGCCCCCGGCCAGCGTCGTCCCGCCGGTGAACCTGATGTTGGTCGGGTCGACCGGCTTCTGGTTGACCCAGACCTCGTAGTGGAGGTGCGGCCCGGTCGACAGGCCGGTCGAGCCGACGTAGCCGATCACCTGCCCCTGCGCGACGGTCGCGCCGGGCTTCACCGCGAAGCGGCTCATGTGGCCATAAGCGGTCATCAACCCTGCGTGGTGGAGGATCTGGACATAGTTGCCGTGGCCGCCGTGCCAGCCGGCGAAGGTCACCTTGCCCGACGCCGCCGCCATGATCGGCGATCCAGTCGGCGCACCGAAATCGGTGCCCTGGTGGAGGCGCGAGAAGCCGAGGATCGGGTGGAAGCGCATCCCGAAGCCGCTCGTCTCGTGGGCCCCGTCGACCGGCGTCCGCATCAGCCCCTTGCGTGCGCTCTCGCCGCTGGCGCGGAAGAACATCGGTCGGCCGGCATAGCTCCAGCGCAGCAGCTCGATCGGCGCGCCATGTTCGGGCCGCAGCGCGGCATAGAGCAGCCCGCCGCTCTCGTTCTCGCCGGTCGCCGCGTGGCGGTGGGCGAGGATGACGTCGAAGCGGTCGTGGCGGCCGACCTGGCGCTGCAGGTCGACGACATAGGCAAGGTTCTGGCGGTACTCGGCCGCCTGCGCGGCAGGGACTCCGGCGGCGCGGACGGCGCGGACGAGGTTGCCGCCGACGACGCCGGTGACGCGCAGCGGGGTGTCGTCGACCGCGATCGGCACGCGCTTGAGCGTCAGCGCGCCGTCGACCCGGGCGAGTTCGAGGCGCAGGTCGAACGCGGCGCGCAGCGCGAGGGCATCGAGCGGACGCGGTACCGTCCGCGTCTCGCGCCGGCCGAGGACGAGGTCGACCGCCGTGCCCGGTGCGACGCCGTGGATCTCGCCGCCGATCAGCTTGGCGGCCGTGCCGGCGTCGTCGGCACCAACCCCGGCGCGACGCAGCGCCGACAGCAGACCATCGGCCCGGCCGATGCGAGCCGTCGTCTCGATCCGTGGCCGCTCGGGCACTTCGCTCAGCGCCTCGACGAGCCGCGTCGAGCCGGCAGTCCGCCCGGTGGTCGCGCCGCGGGCGATCGGCAGGATCGTGTCGGCGCGCGCCTCGTCTGCCTGCGCAGGGGTCAGCGCCGGGTGCACTGCCGCGGGCAGCGGGACGACTGATAGCCCCGCACCGACTGCGCTCAGGCACAGGGTCGCGAGCAGTCCAAGCCCGAGCCACCAGTCGCGGCTGCCGATCGCCTGCCCGAGATCGACGGCGAGGTCGAGATCGGCGAACCGCTCCCAATCAAGCCGTCGCTTCGCCGTCCGCGCCCGCGGCAGCAGGATGACGCGACCGGGCCGCGGCGCGGTGCCGGCGAATCCTGTGCCGCCGGCGAAGCCGTTGTTTCCAGCCTGATACACGTCGGAACCCCCGCCCTTACGTCGTCCGCTGGTGTCGCACGGTTACCGGCAAGTCAACGCGACGCGGGCGGCCTTGCGGCGAAACGGTGACTTCGAACGTTCACTTGAAGCGGTGGTGCTTCCGTGCCATCAAGATGTTAGCTTATGGTCCTGCTAAAGGATGCGATGAGCCGAGAAGCGCGCTGCCGCCCGCCCGCCTTGTATCCGGGCACCTCCGGCCTCAGTTCGAAGGCATGAGCGGCTTGCGCACTCGCGACGTCCTGCCGGTGACGGCGGTGCTCGGCCCCACCAACACCGGCAAGACCTTTCTGGCGGTCGAGCGGATGTGCGGCCATGCGAGCGGGATGATCGGCTTTCCGCTGCGCCTGCTCGCGCGTGAAGTTTATGACCGGGTGGTGGCGATCAAGGGCGCGGCGCAGGTCGCGCTGATCACCGGCGAGGAGAAGATCCTGCCCGCGACCGCGCGCTACTTCCTGTGCACCGCCGAGGCGATGCCGACCGACCGGGAGGTCGCGTTCGTCGCGCTCGACGAGGGGCAGGTCGGGGCCGATCCGGCGCGCGGCCACGTCTTCACCGACCGCATACTCCATATGCGCGGCTATGCCGAGACGATGATCTTGGGGTCGGAGACGCTCCGCCCGCTAATCCGCCGCCTGCTGCCGCACGCCGAGATCATCACCCGCCCGCGCTTCTCGACGCTGACCTATTCGGGTCCGAAGAAGCTGTCGCGCCTGCCGAAGCGCACAGCGATCGTCGCCTTCACCGCGCAGGAGGTCTACGCGCTCGCCGAAATGCTGCGGCGGCACAAGGGCGGCGCGGCGGTGGTCATGGGCTCGCTGAGCCCGCGGACGCGCAATGCCCAGGTGGCGATGTACCAGTCGGGCGAGGTCGATTATCTCGTCGCGACGGACGCCATCGGCATGGGGCTCAACATGGACATCGCCCATGTCGCCTTTGCCTCGCTAAGCAAGTTCGACGGCAAGCGCCACCGCCGCCTGACCGTGTCCGAGATGGCGCAGATTGCCGGCCGCGCTGGCCGCTACCAGCGCGACGGAACCTTCGGCGTCGTCCAGCTCGGCCAGGACGCGGCGCAGACGTTGGAGCCCGAGGAGATCGCGGCGATCGAGGCGCACGTCTTCCCGCCGCTCGAGCAGCTGACGTGGCGCAACGCGCGGCTCGACACGGCAACCCTGCCGCGGCTGATCGCGACGCTCGACGCTCGGCCGGAACGGCCCGAACTCGTCCGCGGCGATGACGCCATCGACCTCGCCGTGCTCAAGCGCCTTGCCGGCGAGCCGTGGGTGATGGAACGGGCGCATGGCAAGGGGCGGATCGGCCGGCTGTGGGCTGCGTGCGGGCTGCCCGATTTCCGCAAGACGGGTGCCGAACAGCATACCCGCCTCGTCGGGCGGGTGTTCCGGCACCTCAGCGAAGGAGACGGGACCTTGCCGGCAGCGTGGGTCGCAAGCGAAGTCGCCGCGCTCGACAATGTCGCCGGCGACATCGGCCAGATCGCCGACCGCATCGCGGCAGCGCGAACCTGGACCTATGTCGCGCACCGTCCGGGCTGGCTGACCGACGCCGTGGTCTGGGCCGAACGGACGCGCGAACTCGAGGATCGGCTGTCCGATGCGCTCCACGCCAAGCTGACGCAGCGCTTCGTCGACCGGCGGACGGCGGTGCTCCTCGCCGACCTCAAGGTCAAAGGCGGGCAGCGCGTGGCGATCGATCCCGACGGCAGCGTCGCGGTCGAGGGCGAGGTGATCGGCACGCTCGACGGCTTCCGCTTCACCGCGGATCCGGGCGCGCGCGCCGGGGAGAAGCGGATGCTGCTTGCTGCCGCCGAGCGTCACCTGCCGCGCGAATTCGCCCACCGCTGCGCCGCGCTCGTCGCGTCGCCCGACACCGACTTCGCGCTCGCCTTCGACGGGGTTGCCCCGCCGCGGATCCTGTGGCGCGGTGCGCGCGTGGGCAAGCTCGGCATGGGGCGCGACGCCCTTCACCCGCGCGTCGAGACTGACCGAGCGCTCGAGGGGGTCGCCTTCGCTGATCGCCGCATCGTCGCCGATCGCCTCGCGACGTGGTTCGCGACCGCGCGCGACGCGCACGTGCCGCTGGCGCGGGTCGCGGCACTTGGCGCGGCGGTCTCACCGGCCGCACGCGGGCTCATCGTCCGGTTGGTCGAGACGATGGGTTGCCTGCTGCGCGCCGAAGTGACGTCGCAGGTCGAGGCGCTGACGCGCGCGGATCGCAAGGCACTCGTCGCCGCCGGGGTGCGGATCGGCGTCGTCCACGTGTTCGTCGCGGCGGCGCTACGCCCCGAAGCGACGCGCTGGCGGCTCGCGCTGTGGGCAGTGGCCGCTGGCCACGCCGTGCTGCCCGCTCCGCCCGCGCCGGGGCTCGTGACGATCGACACGGCGCCGGGGGTACCCTTGGCGTTCTACGCCGTCGCCGGTTTCTGGAGCATCGGCGGCGTCGCCGTGCGCATTGACATGGTCGACCGGCTCGCCCGGGCGATGCACGGTCAGCGCGAGGGCCGCGCGCCGTTCGTGCCCGACGCGAACTCGATGGCGAGCGTCGGCATGAGCCGGGAACCCTTCATCCGGCTCATGCGCGCGCTCGGCTACCGGCCGCGCCTCGTCGACGGCGCGGCGGCGTTCGCCTGGGGCGGTGGGCGCGACACCCGTCGTGCCGACCCGGTCGACGCGCCTCCCGATTCACCCTTCGCCGTCCTCAAACAGATGAAAGGAAGGTAGCACTTGGTCCATGGTCAGGGGTTGCGGCTCGACAAGTGGTTGTGGTTCGCCCGGTTGACGAAGTCGCGCTCCGACGCGCAGCGGCTGTGTGAAAGCCGGCACCTCCGCCTCGACGGCCGCGTGATCGACCGGGCATCGGCGCTGGTGCGCGCCGGATCGGTGGTCAGCTTCCCGCAGCGCGACGACGTTGTCGTCGTCCGCGTGCTCGGGCTGGCCGAGCGCCGCGGGCCGTTTGCCGAGGCGTGTCAGCTCTACGCCGACCTGACCGCGCCGCGCGACGTTCCCGCAGGATTGACGGGGGCGCTCGTCCCCGTCTAGCAACGCAGCGGAGCGATGCGGCGCAGGGGTTTTCGGCGATGACGTACGTGGTGACCGAGGCTTGCATCAAGTGCAAGTACATGGACTGTGTCGAAGTCTGCCCGGTCGACTGCTTCTACGAAGGCGACAACATGGTTGTCATTAACCCCAACGAGTGCATCGACTGCGGCGTGTGCGAGCCCGAGTGCCCCGCCGAGGCGATCCTGCCCGACACCGAAGGCGGGCTCGACAAGTGGCTCGAGCTGAACGCGACATTCTCGGCGTCGTGGCCGAACATCACGGTCAAAGGCGCGACGCCGCCTGACGCCGATGAGCACAAGGGCGAAGCGGGCAAGTTCGACAAGTACTTCAGCGACAAGCCGGGTAGCGACGGGCAGTAGTTGGGAGTCTCGCAGCCTCGCATGAGGCAGCGCCGATGTTCCTGTTGTGGCCTGTGTCCGGCGGCGGTATGGGCCACCAGTGCCAGATAGACTGCTGTGCTTCGCTGCACAGCAGCAGGAATTGCGTGGCAAAGCGCGCGCAATTGTGTTACAACATTGTTTGCGTCGCCGATCCGTGACGCGGGATCCCTGGGCCGCGCGCGCGGCCCGTGACACGAAGGCACGTCGTAACTGTCCAGCCCGCGCAGCCGCCGCGCTCGCCGCCGCCAGCCGCGTCGGCCGGACCCGAGAAAGGAAGTACAATGGCCGCCAAGCCGCTCAATTTCGTCGTCGGCGATCACGTCGTTTATCCCAAGCACGGGGTCGGCCGCGTCACCGAGGTCCAGCGTTCGGAAATTGCCGGCACCCAGCTCGAGCTCTACGTCCTGCGGTTCGAAAAGGAGCGCATGACTTTGCGCGTCCCGACCAATAAGGCCGAAGGCGTCGGCATGCGCAAGCTGTCGAGCCAGGCGACGCTGCTCGAGGCGCTGACCACGCTCAAGGGGCGCCCGCGGATCAAGCGGACGATGTGGAGCCGCCGCGCACAGGAGTATGAGGCCAAGATCAATTCGGGCGACCTCGTGTCGATCGCCGAGGTCGTGCGCGACCTTCACCGCGCCGAGGACCAGCCCGAGCAGAGCTATTCCGAGCGGCAGATCTACGAGGCCGCGATCGGCCGCCTCGCCCGCGAGCTCGCCGCAATGGAGAATATCGACGAGCCGGCAGCGCAGGCGAAAATCGAGAGCGTGCTCAAGGCCGCCTGAGCGCGACCAGCAGCCCCGCTGCTGCCTCTTGCCTCTGGACCTCCCACTGTGTATTGCTGTAGCAACACACAGTGGGAGCCTTGCATGATCCGTCTCGCCGCCGCCATCGTTTTGCTCGCCACCAGCCCGGCCCTTGCAGCCGAGCGCAGCTTTCCGGTCGGCGGCTTCGACAAGATTGCGCTCGACGGCTCGCCCGAGGTTGTCGTCACCACCGGTCACGGGGTTGATGTTCGTGCAAGCGGCGACGCCGAGGCACTCGATCGGCTCGACGTGCGCGTCGAGGGCGGGACTCTCCGAATCGGGCACAAGCGCACGGGCATGAACTGGTCGTGGGGCAGTCACCCGCGGACGCGCTTCGTCGTGACCGTGCCGATGCTGCACGCGGCCGATATCGCTGGCTCGGGAAGCGTGTCAGTCGACCGGATCAAGGCGCGCGATTTTGCCGGCAACATCGCCGGTTCCGGATCTTTGCGCGTTACCGCGCTCGACGTTGACACGGCGAGCTTTGCGGTTGCCGGGTCGGGAATGGCGATGGCGACCGGGCGCTGCGGTTCGGGCGTCGCCAAGATCTCCGGCTCGGGCGACGTCAAGCTCGGCGACCTCCGCTGCGCCACGTTCAGCGGCAGCGTCGCCGGATCGGGCTCGATCGACGCGTTCGCGACGCAGACCGCGACGTTGGCGACGATGGGATCGGGCAATATTCGAGTGACCGGCGGCGCGCGCTGCACGGTGTCAAGCGCCGGCAGCGGCAGGGCGACCTGCAGCTGAGCCGACCGCCGTCGCGTCAGTGCAGGTGGAACAGCGCGGCGAGGCCCAGAAAGCTGAAGAAGCCGATTACGTCGGTCATCGTTGTCACGAACACCGTGGAGGTGATCGCCGGGTCGACGCCGGCCTTCTCGAGCCCGACGGGGATCAGGATACCCGATAAGCCGGCGTTGACGCTGTTGATGATCATCGCGGCGAACAGCACCCCGGTCAGCGGCCAGTCGTGGTAGACGAGCTGGCAGCCGATTGCCATCAACGCACCGAGCCCGATGCCGTTGGCCAGCGCGATCAGCAGCTCGCGGCGGATCATCCGCAGCGTATTCGAACTCGTCAGCTGGTTGGTCGCCAGGGCGCGGACCGTCACCGCCATCGTCTGGGTCGCCGCGTTGCCTCCCATGCCGTTGACGATGCCCATCAGCACGGCGAGCGTGACGAGCTTGGCGATCGCGTCCTGAAACGCCGCGACGACGCCGGCGGCGAGGATCGCTGTCCACAGGTTGATGAACAGCCACAACATGCGCGTGCGGATGGTGGTGGCGATCGGCTCGTTGATGTCGCCGTCACCTGCACCCGAAAGGAGCAACGCGTCCTCGCCCGCTTCCTGCTGGATGATGTGGACGACGTCGTCGACGGTGATGACACCGACGAGCCGGCCGTCGCCGTCGACGACAGCGGCGCTGATCAGCGCGTATTTCTGGAACAGGAGGGCGACTTCCTCCTGGTCCTCGTCGACCGGGATCAGGCGCTGATCGCGCTGCATGACGTCGGCGACAATGGCATCGCGCGGCGCGGTCAGGATCCACGACAGGCGCAGAGTCCCGACCGGGTGGTGGCGCTCGTCGACGACGAACACCTCCCAAAAGTCGGTCGGCAGGTCGGGCTCGGCGGCGACGAACTCGGCAAGGCGGGTGATCGTCCAGTGCGGCGGCACGGCGACGAGGTCGCGCTGCATCAGCCGCCCGGCCGATTCCTCTGGGTAGCTGAGCGCCTCTTCGATCGCCGCGCGGTCATCGGGGGCGAGGGCGCGGAGCACCTCGCGGCGGTCGTCGTCGTCGAGCTCCTCGATAATGGACACGGCGTCGTCGGTGTCGAGGTCGCTGACGACCTCGGCGACCTCGGCCGCCGAGCGGTCGTCGAGCAGGTCCTCGCGGACCCAGTCGTTCATCTCGGCGATGACGTCGGCATCGAGCTTGTCGCCGAGCGCGTCGGCGAGCGCCCGGCGATAGTCGGCCGGGATCAGCTCGAACAGGTCGGCGATGTCGGCGGCGTGAAGCGGGTCGACCAGCGCGCGCGTTGCCGCCTTGTCGTCGGCATCGAGGCTGGCGACAACGCGCGCGACGAAGCCGCGGCGCAGGCGCCCGTCGTCGTCGAGTACCTCGTCGACGATCGCCGCCTCGTCGCTCATGCGTCGCCTGCCGGGGCGAAGTCTTCGGTGTCAATCGAGGCCGCCATCGCCGGCGAATAGCGGTTACCCGCCACCGTCGCGTGGTTGATCAGCGCGTCGAGGCGCGCCATCGACGCCGGCTCGAGCTTCAGGTCGCGCGCCGCCCAGTTTTCCTCGAGATGGGCCACGTTCGCCGTACCGGGGATCGTCACTAACGACGGATCGACCGTCAGCAGCCACGCGAGGCAGAGCTGCGCCGGCGTGTAGCCAAGCTCGGCGGCGAGTTCGACCAAGGCGGCGAGCAGTCGCCGGTTGACGCCGAGGTTCGGCTCGCGGAAGCGCGGCATCGTCCGGCGGATGTCGCCGTCCGGCAGCGTGGCGACATCGGGCATCGCGCCGGTGAGGAAGCCGCGGCCGACCGGCGAGAAGGCGACAAAGGTTGTTCCGAGTTCGCGGCAGGCGGCAAGGACGCCGAGTTCGGGGTTACGCGTCCAAAGCGAATACTCGGTCTGAAGCGCCGCGATCGGGTGAACGGCAGCGGCACGGCGCAGCGTCGCGGCGCTGACCTCCGACAGGCCGATCGCGCCGATCTTGCCCGCCGCCTTGGCGTCGGCGAGCGTTGCGACCGACTCCTCGATCGGCGTCTTGGGGTCTAGGCGATGGAGATAGTAGAGGTCGATGTGATCGACGCCGAGGCGGCGCAGGCTGTCGTCGAGCACCGCCTCGATCCCGGTCCGGCTGCCGTCGAGCGCGCGGCCGCCGCCGTCGGTGACGCGGATGCCGCACTTGGATGCAAGGACGAACTCATCGCGGCGCGACTTGAGCGCGCGGCCGATTAGCGTCTCGTTGTGGCCGACGCCGTAGAGCGCGGCGGTATCGAGGAAGTCATAGCCGAGATCGAGCGCGCGGTGGAGCAGCGCCTCGCCGGCGGCGTCGCTCGGCGGCTCGCCGTACGCCCAGCTCAGCGACATGCAGCCGAGTCCGACCCCCTCGACGCTGTACGGTCCCAGTTTCCGCTTCGCCATCCGCACTGCTCCCATGCCGCGCGCCTTATATGGCGGCGCGGCGCGCCTGTCGCGGGGCGACCGAAAATGGTGCTGCCGGGGAGGATTGAACTCCCGACCTCAGCCTTACCAAGGATGCGCTCTACCACTGAGCTACGGCAGCACGGTCGCGGACGGCGGGCTATCGGGCGGCGGCGGCGGCTTGTCAAGGAAAGCCGCTGTCGGCTAACCGCGACGCGTGACCGACCCTGTCCAGTCCACTGCACGCGCCGCGCGGCTCGCCGCTGCGCTGCGGGCCAACCTCGCCCGGCGCAAGGCGCGTGAGCGTGCAGAGGCCGACGCCGGGCGCCCGGCCGAGCCTTTGCCGGACCCGACGCCGGCCACCTAGTCGCCTGTCCAGCGGACGAAGATCGCTGTAGGCAGCAGCCGCCCGCCGTCCTCCCGGATCGTCATCTCGCCTGTCGTGACGTGCCCGACGTCGGCGAACGCCTGCACCGCAAGCTCGGCAAGCGCCACCGCCGACAGGCGGATGGCATAGACGGTGACGACGACGAAGGCGGCATCGTCCGCAAGCAGGCTCCGCGCCAGGGTAAGCAGCTCGGGCAAATCGCGGTACAGCTCCCACACCTCGCCGTCGGGACCGCGGCCGTACTTCGGCGGGTCGAGGATGATGCCGTGGTAGCGGCGACCACGACGCACCTCCCGGCGCATGAACTTGAGCGCGTCGTCAACGACCCAACGGATCGGCGCATCGGTCAGCCCGCTCAGCCGCTGGTTCTCGACTGCCGCCGACATGGCCTTCTTCGACGCGTCGACATGGGTCACCCCCGCGCCGGCGTGAGCGCAAACGAGCGACCCGACGCCGGTATAGCCAAAGACGTTGAGCACCTCGCGCCCGGGCGCACAGCGCGCCGCCATCCAGTCCCAGTGGCACGCCATGTCGGGGAAGAAGCCGAGGTGGCGGAACGGCGTGTTGGTCGCGCGGAAACGGACGCCACCGTAGGCGAGCGGCCAAGCCGGCGGTACGTTCGAGGCGAGCGTCCAGCGGCCGCCGCCGTCGTCTTCCGACCCGCCAACGAACTCGCCATCGGCCGCCCAGTCAAACGACGCCGGAGCCCAGAGCGCCTGCGGCTCGGGGCGGATGAAACGGTACGGGCCGTAGCGCTCGAGCTTGCGCCCGCCACCCGAGTCGATCAGCGCGTAGTCGGCCCACGGCTCGGCGGTAAGGACGCTGAGCTCCACCGGCTCACGCCGCGCGGCGAACTGCCGCGGCGCCGACGTCGGCAACGGCAAAGGGCCCCGCGACCAGCCGACCAGCAGCTGCGCGGGCCGTGTCGAGGTCGACCGCGTCGATCCGCGCGACGAGTTCCGCCGGCGTCTGTACCCGGCCGTGGGCGAGCAGCTGGCGCGCGAGGAACTCGGCCCAGCCCCCCGGCGTCTCGAGGCTCATAAGCAGACCGGCGCGGACCTGAGCCTTGGCCCGGGCGAGCTCGTCCGGACGCAGCGTCGCCGCGGTCGTTGCGAGCACATCCATCGCGAGGTCGAAAGCACGCGCCGCGTCCTTGCGTGCGGTCGCAAGATAGACCGAGAAGAGGCCGGCGTCGGCGTACGGCGTCGTGCTCGCGAACACGCTGTAGGCGAGCCCGCGCTCCTCGCGCAGTTCCTGGAACAGCCGCGACGAGGCCCCGCCGCCCGCGGCCATCACGTACAGCGCGACGGCGTCGTAGTCGGGGTGGTGGTGGCCAGGCGCGGCGGCGCCGAGCGTCAGGTGCGCCTGCTCGAACTTACGCCGGTCGTGCACGACGCCGGGGGCGAACGCGGCGGGAGCGAACGCCGGGCGGGTGCCGGGCGTGAGGTCGCCGAACAACGCTTCGCTGACGGCGACGATCTGGTCATGGTCGACCTTGCCGGCGGCGGCGACGATGCACGACCCGCCGCGGTATTGGACGCTAAGCCAGTCGCGCAGGTCGCGCTCGGTAATCGCGGCGATCGACACCTCGTCGCCGAGGATCGACCGGCCGAGCGCCTGGTCCGGGTAGGCCGCCGCCTGCAGGTGGTCGAAGACGATGTCGTCGGGCGTGTCGCGCGCCTCGCCGAGCTCCTGCAGAACGACGGCCTTCTCGCGCTCAATCTCGTCGGCGTCGAAGCGCGGCGCCCGCACGAGGTCGGCGATAACGTCGAGCGCGAGCGGCGCGTCGTCGGCGAGCACGCGCGCATGGAATACCGTCATGTCGCGCGCGGTATAGGCGTTGAGCGATCCGCCGACGTCCTCGATCTCCTCGGCGATCGCCCGCGCTGACCGCGTCGCTGTGCCCTTGAAGACCATGTGCTCGAGCAGATGCGCGACGCCGTTCGTCCGTGCCTCCTCGCCGCGGGCACCGGTGTCGACGTGGAGACCGATGGCGACGGTTTCGACATGCGCCATCGCCGCGGTCACGACGCGGACCCCGTTCGCGAGCGTGGTCGACCGGATCACGCCGCCACCCCGACGCGCGTCGGGGTCGCACGCTCGGCGACATAGGCCTCGACCAGCGCGAGGTCGGCAGGCAGTGTCTCATAGCGCTCGGAGCGGTCGAACAGCCCGGCGATGCGCGCCGGCAACCCCGGCCGGCGGCCGGCGGCGCGCTCGACCGCGTCGGGGAACTTGGCCGGGTGGGCGGTAGCGAGGGTGACGATCGGCCCGCTGAGGTCGTGCGCGGCGCTGCGCGCGGCGGCCAGCCCGATCGCGGTGTGCGGGTCGATCAACTCGCCGCTCGCTTCGGCGGCCCAGCGCAGCGCCTGCGCCATCGTGTCGGGATCGACCCGGACGCTGGTGAAACGCTCGGCCGCCGCTGCGCGCAGCGCGAGCGGCAGCGCCATCGCACTCGTCGCCTCGAACCCCGTCATCGCACCCGCGGTCGCCGCGCCGTCGCGGCCGTGGAGGTCGAACAGCAGTCGTTCGAAGTTCGAGCTGACCTGGATGTCCATCGACGGCGCGACAGTCGGAGCGACGGTTCCGACCGAATAGTCGCCGGTCGCGAACGCGCGGTGGAGGATGTCGTTGACGTTGGTCGCGACGATCAGCCGGCCGACCGGCAGCCCCATCTGCGCGGCGACGTAGCCCGCGAAAACGTCACCGAAGTTTCCCGTCGGCACGCTGAAGCTGACGCTTCGCTCGGGCGCGCCGAGACGGACCGCGGCGTAGAAATAATAGACAACCTGGAGCATCAACCGCGCCCAGTTGATCGAATTGACCGCCGACAGCCGCAGGCGACCGGCGAAGACGGTGTCGTTGAACATCGCCTTGACCAGTGCCTGAGCATCGTCGAACGTCCCTTCGACGGCGATGTTGTAAACGTTCGGGGCCTGGACGGTGGTCATCTGCCGCCGCTGGATCTCGCTGACGCGACCCGCCGGGTGGAGCATGAAGACGTCGAGGTTCGCGCGTCCGGCGAGCGCGTGGATCGCGGCCGACCCGGTGTCGCCGCTGGTCGCGCCGACGATCGTCAAATGGTCGGTACGGCGCGACAGGAAGGTCTCGAACATCAGCCCGAGCGCCTGCAGCGCGAAGTCCTTGAAGGCGAGCGTCGGGCCGTGGAATAGCTCGAGCAGCCAGTGGCGGTCGTCCAGCTGGCGCAGCGGCGCGACCGCGGCATGGGCGAAGCCGGCATAGGCCGAGCGCAGCAATGCGCGCAGGTCGCTCTCGCCGAGCGCATCGCCGATGAAGGGCGTGCAGATGCGCACCGCGGTCTCGACATAGTCGAGCCCGGCGAGGTCGGCGATCTGCGCCGGCGTCAGCTGCGGCCAGCGGGCGGGGACGTAGAGCCCGCCGTCGTTGGCGAGCCCCGCAAGGGTGACATCTTCGAACCCAAGGATCGGCGCGGCCCCGCGCGTGCTGACATAATTCATGCGGCGGCCGGTCTAGCGGCGCGGGTCGGACGCGGCAAGGCGGGCGCTAGCGGGGGACGGCGGGAGCGTTCGCCGCCATCAGGTCGAACAGCCGGTCGGGATCGCCGCCGCGCAAGGCGACGAGCCCCATCTCGGGTCCGTCGCCGACGAGGATCTCGCGTATTCCTGCCCCGATCCCGGCGAGGATCGTCGCCGCCGCGGCTTCTGGGCTGATCCCCGCTTCGATCGCGGCGTCGGTACGCCCGCGCGGCGTCCCGTCGCCGCCGACGGCGTTGACCGCGACCTGCGTCCGGACGAACCCGGGGCAGACGACGTGGACGGCGACGCCGTACTGCGCAATCTCGGCGCGAAGCGCGTCCGACCAGCCGACCATCGCGTGCTTGGCGGCGCAATAGCCGGTGCGGAGCGGCGAGCCGATCTTGCCGGCGACCGAGGCGATGTTGACGACCGCGCCCGATCGCCGCGCGACCATCGCCGGCAAGACGAGTTGCGTCAGCCGCAGGGGGGCGAAGAAGTCGACGTCGAGCAGGGTCCGGTAGACCTCGAACGACGTGTCGAGGGCGAGGCTGCGCTGCGAAATGCCGGCGTTGTTGACGAGGATGTCAACAGGGCCGGCGGCAGCGACAATGCCCGGCAGCGCGGCAAAGTCGGTCGTCTCGAACGGCAGGGTGCGCGACCCCGGGCAGTCGGCGGCGACGGCGGCGAGGGCGTCCTCGCGCCGGCCCGACAGCAGCACCTCGGCGCCCTCCGCGGCGAAGGCGCGGGCGAGCGCCGCCCCGATCCCCGACGACGCGCCGGTGATCCATACGATCTTGCCGGCGACGCTCACCAGCAGGCTCCTGCAGTGGAATCGGCGCGGAAGTTGACGAAGGTCATGCCACGTCCCACCCCGCCGGGGTCACCATGCAGGGTGGCGCGAGCCGTTCCGGTGAGGGGGGAGAGAGAAGCGTCGGTCATCGCGGCAGCCTAGCACAGGCGGGTCGCCGTAGGACAGCGGGTTACCCCATCGCCCACAGGTTGGGCCCGCCGGCCAGCGGGTGGAGGTAGGTGGCGAGGGCGAACAGCGCGATGCCGCCGATCAGCGCCCGCCAGCCGGGCATCGCGACGCCGCGAGCGAAGGGCACGAAGCTGGTGGCGGCCTCGTGGGCGGTCCAGGCCGCGCCCATCTGGTGACGCTTCTTGCCGTCCTGCAGATAGGCACCGACCAAGGACAGCGTGAGAATACCGGTGCTTAGCGCGACGTCGCGGTCGGTGCCGCCAAGCGTGGCGTGGACGATCGCCCACAGGGCGAACGCCCACATCATCGGGTGGCGGGTGATACGCTGGACCCCCAGGGGTGGGGCCGCGGGGTCGGCGGGGCTGCCCATCAGCGCTGGGTTCGGCGTCGCGACCGAGCCGACGAGGAGGATCGCGGCGACCAGCATGACGACCGCGGCGAGCGGCCAGACCCACGCCGGCGCGACCCACAGCCCGTGCGCTGTCGTGCGTCGCCACATGACGACTGCCCAGCCGAGCGTCGTCACGGCGACGAGCGAGTAGACGCCGGCGAACCCACCCGCCCCGAGCCGCGCGACAAGGGGCGCGCGCAACGGGTGCGACAGCAGGAAATGCGACCCGACGAAGGCCACCAGCGCGACGACCAGCCAGGTCACGGGCCGCCCACGGACGGCCGTCCGCTTGCCGGCACGACGCGCGTCACGGCCGGTACTGGAGCGGCAGCGCCTCGTGCGGCAGCGCGCGGTAGCGGTCGCGCAGCTCGGTCTGGCGGTTGGTCAGCGGCTGCGCGACGCCGTCGATCAGCACCGCGACCGGCGCGCTGGTCAGCTCGAGCGGGTCGCCGTCCCAGACGACGAGGTCGGCGCGCTTGCCGGGCGCGACCGTGCCGGTGTCGGTCATGCCGAAGATCTCCGCCGGGTTCCTGGTGATCAGGTCGAGCGCCTGCTCGCGCGTCACCCCGACCCCGCCGGGCAGGCGACCCTGGGCGACGAGGTTGCCGACGAACTGCGTCACGTTGCGCGGCTGGTTGGTCGATTCGCCGCCCGACGTGCCGATGCCGACGAGGACGCCCGCCGCCATCATCCGGCCGACGTTCGACCGCGTCGACGCCAGCGTCTCGAAGGCATCGGGCAGGTCGTCGAGCGCGCTGGTAATGACCGGGACATGCGCCGCGGCGATGCGGTCGGCGACCGTCCACCCCTCGCGCGCGCCGAACAGGATCAGGTGGAGGCGCGGGAAGTCGGCCTTCAGCGCGAGGACGCTGACGATGTCCGACCCGCGCTCGACGTGGACGACGAGCGGCTGGCGACCCTCGACGACGGCGACGAGCGCGGCGGTGTCGGCGCGCTGGTAGACATTTTCGTGCGCGCCGTCGTCCTTGCCGCGCCGGGCGGCGAAGCGCTGCGCCTCGTCGAGCGCGTTGCGGAACAGCGCGAAGGACGCGGTGCGGCTGCCGCCGGCGTTCTCGGCCCCGGTCTCGCCGAGCTCGACGAGCTGGAAGGCGCGGCCGCGGACGAGGACGTCGGGGCCGTCGGCGAGGCGGATCAGCGCCCCCTGGCCGGCGAAGATGTCGCGCCCGGCGGCGGGCGCGACGACGGCGCGGGTGACGCCGCCGGTGCGGGCGACGGCGATGCCGCCCTCGCGCGGGTTGATCGCGGGGACGACGTCGAGCGAGGCCGAGAACGGCGACTTGCGCGCGGCGGTGTCGTTCGCCTCGCGCACGCCCTCGACCTCGTCGATGCCGAGGTCGCTCATGCCGACGACGAGGCCCGGCGTGACGACCTTGCCGGCGGCGTCGAGGACCGTCGCGCCTGCCGGCGCGGGGCCGGTGCCGACGCTGCGGATGCGCCCGCCGTCGACGACGATCGTCGCGTTGGCGACGGTCGCGCCGCCGCTCATCAGCGTCGCGTTGGTGATCGCGAGCGGGGCGGCGGCGAGCGGCGCGGCGAGCGCGCCGGGCAGGCCGCCGGTCAGGGCGAGCGCCGCGGCGCCGGCGAGGAGGCGAACACCCTTCACTTGACGTCTCCCGCGCCCGGCTGGCCGACCTCGAAGTCCGCGCGCGGTCGTCGGTGCGGGTCGGCGGCGTCGTACATCAGCGCGCCGTCGATCCAGACGTCGAGCGGCCGCGAATAGACGCTG
This sequence comes from uncultured Alphaproteobacteria bacterium, assembly GCA_963790285.1. GTDB lineage: Bacteria > Pseudomonadota > Alphaproteobacteria > Sphingomonadales > Sphingomonadaceae > Polymorphobacter_B. Next base: position 237,733 of record CAWBNV010000002.1, on the reverse strand, counting down.
AACGGATCGCCGTTCCACAGCACGACGTCGGCCATCTTGCCGGGCTCGAGCGAGCCGGCGACGGCATCGATCCGCAGCGCCTTGGCCGGGTTCAGCGTCATCCACTCGACCGCGACTTCGGGCGGGACGACGATCCCGGCGCGGGCGCCCGCAGCCATCGCCTTCGCCACTTCCTGGTTGAGGTGCTGGATACCGGTCGGGTCGTCGCTGTGAATCATCGCGCACGCGCCGGCATTGTGGACCAGCGGGATGTTCTCGCGGATGCCGTCGTAGCTTTCCATCTTGAAGCCCCACCAGTCGGCCCACATCGCCGCGCAGATGTGGTTGTCGCGCAGCAGGTCGGCGACCTTGTACGCCTCGACCGAGTGGTGGAACGCGGTGACGTGGTAGCCGAATTCCTTCGACATGGCGATCACGTTGGCCATCTCGTCGGCGCGGTAGCAGTGGTTCTGGACGAGGATCTCGTCGTTGAGGACGCCCATCAGCGTGTCGTTGGCGAGCTCGCGGCGCGGGGCGTCGGTCGGCTTGGCGGTGCCGGCCTTCGCCTTCCTCGTATAGTCGTCCCACTTGCGCTTGTAGACGACGGCGTCGGACCAGACCTGACGGTCGACGGCGATATTGCCCATCCGCGTCGCCGGCGACTGGCCCTTGCTGCCGTAGACACGCTTGGGGTTCTCGCCGCACGCCATCTTCAGGCTCGGCAGGGCCCCGGGGAACTTCATGTCCTGCGCGGTGCGGCCATAGACGTTCTTCACCGTCACGCCGCGCCCGCCGAACAGGTTGGCCGAGCCCGGCAGGATCAGCATCGTGGTGACCCCGCCGGCGAGCGCGCGGCCGAAGCCGGCGTCCTGCGGCCAGATCGAGTGCTCGGCCCAGACATCGGCGGTGTTCGGGCGCGTCGCCTCGTTGCCGTCGCTGACCGCCTGGACCTGCGGGCTCGGATAGTCGCCGAGGTGGCTGTGGATGTCGATGAGGCCGGGGGTGACGAACTTGCCCGTCGCGTCGATGACCGTCGCTCCGGCGGGGATCGCGACGCTCGCGCCGATCTCGGCGACCTTGCCGTTCTCGAGCCGGATCATGCCGGGGGCGAACTTGCGCCCGGCGCCGTCGTAGACGGTTGCGCCGCGGATGACCGTCGTGACGCCCGGATAGGGGCGGTAGGTCGACGGGAACGGGTCGGTGGGGATGCTGACGACCTCGATCGGCCCGGCGGGCTTGTCGGATGCGGTCTTGACCGGCGGCTTGGTCGCGCAGGCGGCGACGAGGGCCAGCAGCAGCAGGGGTAGACGCCGCATCAATCGACTCCGTGCATCAGGCGCTTGAGGGGGAAGGACAGGAGCAGCAGGAACACGCCGATGCCCGCCGAGACCAGCCCGATCGTCTGGAACACGCCGGCATAGGTGTCGAGGCTGACCTTGAGGTTGGTCACCTCGCCGCCGACCGTCTGGACGCTCGCGACCTGCGCGATGATCCCGCCGATATACTGCGCGACCGAGATCGACAGGAACCACACGCCCATCATCATGCCCACGATCCGCGCGATCGACAGCTTGGTGATCATGCTGAGGCCGACCGGCGAGATGCACAGCTCGGCCATCGAGTGGATCAGGTAGAGCCCGGCGAGCCACCACACCGCGACCTTGAAGTCGGGCCCGGCGAAGCGCGTGCCGAGGACGAGGAACAGGAACCCCGCGCCGACGCCGATCAGCGCGAGGCCGAACTTGACCGGGATGCCGGGCTCCCTGCCCACCCGCGCCAGCGCCGCCCACATCGCGGCGAAGATCGGCGCGAGGATGACGATGAAGATCGCGTTGAAGAACTGCGTCTGCCCGGCCGAGATGCTGAACAGCCCGAAGATCGACAGGTCGGTGTTGCGGTCGGCGAACAGCGTCAGGCTCGATCCGGCCTGCTCGAACAGGGTGAAGAAGGTGACGTTGAAGACGATCAGCACCATCGCGGCGACCATCATCTGGAATTCCTGCGTCGATCCGGCGCGGTACGACCAGATCAGGATGCCGGGAACGGCGATGATGAAGGTGGCGAACAGCGCCTTGCCGAGTACCGGCAGCGCGATCAGATACGCCGCGAGCCCGGTCCCCGCCGCCGCCGGCACCGCGCTCAGCGTATTGCGGAACAGCAGCCACGGGACGATGATCGCGGCGATCGCGGCGACATAGATCAGCAGCGACCGGTCGCGGCCGTCACCGCCGACCGGGGCCTCGCCGTAGCCGGCAAGCTTGCCGCCGTCGAACTGGATCAGCAGGAAGGCGATGACCATGCCGACCGCCGCCAATCCGAACCCGGCCCACCAGCCGAAGGCGACGGCGAGGAACGGGCACAGGATCTGCGAGCCCAAGCTGCCGAGGTTGATCCCCATGTAGAAGATCGTGAAGCCGGCGTCGCGTCGCCGGTCGCCCTCGGCATAGAGCGACCCGACCATCGTCGAGATGTTGGGCTTGAAGAAGCCGTTGCCGATGACGATCGCCGACAGCGCGACGAGCATGATCGCGATGTACAGCGGCGAGCGTACGGCGTCGGCGGCGAAGGCGTCCTTGGCGAAGGTCCGCGTCGTGCTGCCGTCGGCTCGCTGGAGCGCGACCGTGCCGTCGTCGTTGCCCTTGATCCGCAGCCGCTCGCCGTGGTCGACGACGAAGCGCGCGTCCTTGCCGGCGACCTGCTCGATCGTCACCGGCCGCGTCACGCCGTCGAAGGTCGCGGTCGGCGTCGCCTCGGGGCCGCCAAAGCACAGCACCGCATAACCGAACGCCATGACCAGCGCGCCGAACTTGACCGCGCGCTTCGAGCCGAGGAAGCGGTCGGCGAGGATGCCGCCGATGAATGGGGTCAGATAGACCATGCTCATGTACGCGCCGTACATGCCGCCGCCGATCTGGTCGCCGTAGACGAAGTGCTTGGTCAGGTAGAGGACCAGCAGCGCGCGCATGCCGTAGAAGCCGAAGCGCTCCCACATCTCGGTCGAGAACAGCCGCGCGAGCTGGCGGGGGTGACCGAACCACGACGCGTCGGCGGAACCTGGGGGAGCGCCGGTCGAGGGCGCAGCGGGGATGGTGGCCATGAAGCTCCCTTGGCGTCGCGCGCTCGGATGGCGGGCGTTGGGGCGGACTGTAGCGGGGCGAAGGCAGGGAGCAAGAGGGCCGAGGACGCGCACGTATCAAGCCCTGCCGACCGGCCGACATGCCTCTTTAGGCAATTGCGCCGGCACCGCGATCGCCACATCCGTTGTGCCAGGCAGGAGATAGCGATGTTGCGGCAGATCATTCGCTTCGGTGCGGTGCTCGTTCTCGGTTCGTCGGCGGCGCACGCGGCGACGACGATGTTCGTCGTCAACGGCCACGACGCGGACAATCCGGCAACGACCATCATCGGCGGCGCGAACGGCGGCACCAGTACGGTCACGGCCGAAGGCGGCGCGCACTATACCATCGGCTTTGCCGCCCAGCCGTCGCCGAGCATCGTCCTGTCGGCGACGGCGGGCACGTCGTACACGTCGTATCGCGCCGACTATATCTACACCGTCGGCATCAGCTTCTCGGCCCCGCTGACCTATATGGTGTGCCGCGCCGGCGACGCGTGTGCGTCGCAGACGCCGCCGGTGCCGATCGGTTTCGCCACGGGGCGGCTGACGGTCGACGGCTCCGGCACCGCAGGTGCCTCTGCCGGCGCGCAGCGGTTCGACGGCGACGGCGTAAGCGACGGCTGCGACGGGCCCTGTCACCTCGACGAGCCATACCAGGCCGAATTCTTCTTCGACCGGACGACGACGGGGGGCTTCACCGGGGCGATCGGCCCGATAAACGAATTCACCTTCTACATGCCGCTCGATCTCGTTCTGATGGGTAGCCTGCCCGGCGACGGCGTCAGCCGGACAACGCTGTCGGTCGATCCCGTCATCAGCCTCAACCCCGCCTTCTTCGCGGCGAACGGGATCGACCCGGCGACCGCGCGTCTGACGTTCGAGCCGGGCATCGGCAACACGGTGAGTGGGGCCCCGGAGCCCGCCACATGGGCGCTCCTCCTCGGCGGCTTCGCGGGAACCGGAGCCGCGCTCCGCCGCGCGCGGCGGGGAACGGCGCTGTCCCTCACAACTCGATAACCGCGTGGGGTCGGCGACGGACGCCTGACGGAACGGCACCCGACGAACCTCGGGCCGCGTGCAACCGTCTAGGAAGCGCGCGTGGAGTCGGCTACCAGCCCCCCATGTTCAACGACCGCTCCACCCCCCTGTCGCTCCTTCTCACCCGGCGGTCGGGGAAGCCGCGTGACATGGTCGGCCCGGGGCCGACGCCGGGGCAGATGGCGACGATCCTGCGCGCCGCCGCACGGGTGCCCGACCACGGCAAGCTCAGCCCGTGGCGCTTCGTGACCGTCGCCGCCGACCGGCGCGCGGCGCTCGCGGACGTGCTGGTCGCCGCCTACCTCGCCGAGCGCCCGGAAGCGCGCGACCGCGAGATCGACGAGGTCCGCGCCTTCGCTCACCAGGCCCCGGCGCTCGTCGTCGTGCTGTCGCGGGTCGACCGGGACAGCAAGATCCCGGCGTGGGAGCAGGAACTGTCGGCTGGCGCGGCGTGCGCCCTGCTCGTCGCGGCGGCGAGCGCGGCGGGTTTCGTCGCCGGCTGGCTGACCGGCTGGGCGGCGTACTCGCCCGCCGTAATCGCCGCGCTCGGGGAGCCGGGCGACCGGATCGCGGGGTTCGTCTTCATCGGCTCGCCGGGGCGCGCGCTCGAGGAGCGGCCGCGGCCGGAGATGGACGCGCTGGTGCGGGCGTTCTGAGGGCGCGCGCGGGGCTGGGGGCGCCGCGGCAGAGCCGCGTCGTCGGACGGGCGGGCGGGCAGGTCGCCCGACCTGCCGGCCGGCGGGCGCGAGTCCGCTCGCTGCTGCGCGCGCCTGCGGCGTGCTCGCTGCTCACGGCCGCTTGACCCCGTGGTGTCCTAGGCCCATACCACAGTCATGTGGCAGGGCGACCGACCGATCTACCTTCAGATCCGCGACCTGATCGTCGCGCGTATCCTCGACAGCGACGCCGGTGCCGGCGAGCCGCTGCCGTCGGTCCGCGCGCTCGCCGGCGAGCTCGCCGTCAACCCGCTGACCGTCGCCAAGGCCTATCAGGAACTGCGCACCGCCGGCCTCGTCGCGGCGCGCAAGGGCGTCGGGCTGTACGTCGAGCCGGGTGCGGCGGCGGCGCTGCTCGCGAGCGAGCGCGAGGCGTTCATCGCCACCGACTGGCCGCGCATCCGCCGCCGCATCGACCGCCTCGGCCTGACGCCGGCCGACCTGTTCGAGGCCGCCGACGCCTGAGCCACCGACCGGCGTGACAGCCACCCCGTCGCCGCCTAAGCATCGGGCGGTGCACGACCTCACCGCCTTGCGCGATGCCCTGATCCCCGCCGTCCGCGCCGCCGGCGAGCTGATCGAGGCGGTGCGCGCGGCCGGCTTCGCGGCGCGTGGCAAGGCCGACGGCTCGTCGGTGACCGAGGCCGACGAGGCGGCCGAGACGCTGCTGATCGCCGCACTGAAACAGGTCGACGCCGCGCCGATCGTCGCCGAGGAGGCGCACGCCGCCGGCCACCGCGCCGCCGCCGCCGACCGCTTCTGGCTGATCGACCCGCTCGACGGCACGCGCGACTTCATCGCCGGCGGCGACGCCTATTCGGTCAACGTCGCGCTGATCGACGGCGGCGTGCCGGTGATGGGGCTCGTCCTGAGCCCGCGCGACGGCATGCTCTGGGCGGGGGTCGCCGGCGCCGGTGCGTTCCGCCAGCCGCCCGGCGGCGACCGTGAGGCGATCGCCGTCCGCCGCGCCGCGGTGCCGCCGACCGTCGTCGTCAGCCACAGCCACTTGGACGAAGCGACGAAGGAATACCTGGTGCTGATGGGCCTCGTCGCGCTCGAGCCGGCGGGATCGAGCCTCAAGTTCTGCCGCCTCGCCGAGGGGTCGGCCGACGTCTATCCGCGCTACGGCCGGACGATGGAGTGGGACACCGCCGCGGGCGATGCGGTGCTGCGCGCCGCCGGCGGGACGATGGTCGGGCCGTCGGGGCACACCTTCGCCTATGGCAAGCCGGGGCACGTCAACGGCGCGTTCCTCGCCCTCGGCGACGCCGACCTGCTCGCCAGCCTGCCGCCGCTCTAGCGCCTCAGCCGCACGACCCCGCGACCATCTCGATCTGCAGCGTCGCGTGGCCGATGCCGAACTCGCGCGCGAGGACCTGTCCGGCATCGCGCAGGAAGGCGTCGCCCGGGTGGCCGGCGGGGCACAGCAGGTGCGCAGTCAGCGCGGTCTCCGTCGTGCTCGTCGGCCAGATGTGGACGTGGTGGACGTGGGTCACGCCGGGCAGCGCGGCGAGGCGCGCGGTGACGGCGTCGACCTCGACCCCCGGCGGCACGCCCTGCAGCGCCAAGCGGACCGCATCGCCGAGCAGGCCCCATGTGCCGACGACGATAATCAGGCCGATGACGAGGCTGACGACGGGGTCGAGCCACGTCCAGCCGGTCAGCAGGATCACCCCGCCGGCGACGACGACGCCCGCCGACACGACCGCGTCGGACAGCATGTGGGCGAAGGCGGCACGGACGTTGAGGTCGCCGCCGCCGCGGGAGAACAGCCATGCCGTCAGCCCGTTGACGGCGATGCCGGCGGCGGCGACGGCGATCACGGTCACCCCGGCGACCGGCTGCGGATGGATCAGCCGCTGGACCGATTCCCACGCCACCGCGCCGATCGCGACGAGGAGGAGGACGGCATTGAACAGCGCGGCGAGGATCGACGACCCGCGCAGGCCATAGGTGAACTGCGCCGTCGGCGACCGCCGCGAGAGCATCGTCGCGCCCCATGCGGCCGCGAGCCCGGCGACGTCGGATAGGTTGTGCCCCGCATCGGCGAGCAGCGCGACCGAATTCGCGGCAAGGCCGAAGCCGACCTCGGCGATGACGAAGGCGAGGTTGAGCGCGATGCCGACGGCGAAAGCGCGGCCGAAGTCGCCGCCGGCCGGCGGACCGTGGTCGTGATGGTGACCGAGCGACGCGAACCAGCCGCGCAGCCCCGGTGCATGGTGATGATCGTGACCGTGGTCGTGGGAGTGGCCGTGGTCGTGGTCATGGCCGTCGGCGTGGTCATGCCCATGCGCATGTCCATGCCCATGCCCGTGCGGCGCGCCGCCGCTCATGCCGCGAGCAGGTCCTCGGGGATGGCGAACAGCAGGTCGGCCCCGCGCGTCACCGGGCCGAGCAGCGCCGTCGCGGCCGGCATGATCTGTTCGGCGAAGAAGCGCGCGGTGACGATCTTGGCGCGGAGGAAGCCCGTATCGCCTTCGCCGGCCGCCAGCCGCTCGGCCGCCGCCACCGCCTGCCGGGCGAGCAGCCAGCCGCCGACGGTGATCCCGAACATCTTCAGGTACGGCGTCGCCCCCGCCGCGGCGTCGGTCGGGGCGGCGTCGCGGTTGCCGGTCAGCCACACGGTCGCACTCTCGAGCGCGGCGAGGGCGTCGTCGAGATACGGCTTGAGCGCGGCGAGGTCGCCCTTCGGCGGCAGGTCGCGCAGATCCTGGCGGATCTCGGCGAACAGCGCGCGCCAGTGCGCCCCGCCGTCCAGCGCCAGCTTGCGCCCGACGAGGTCGAGCGCCTGGATGCCGTTGGTCCCTTCGTAGATCGGGGCGATGCGGGCGTCGCGCAGGTGCTGCGCCGCGCCGGTCTCCTCGACATAGCCCATGCCGCCGAACACCTGGAGCGCAAGGCTCGCCAGCTCGACGCCGGCATCGGTCGCCCACGCCTTGGTCACCGGCGTCAGCAGGTCGGCGCGGCCGATGGCAGCGGTGTCTCCCGTCGCGTGGCCGCGATCGACGGCGGCGGCGGTGAAGTACGTCAGCGCCCGCGCGGCCTCGGTCGTCGCCTTGATCGTCATCAGCGTGCGCCGGACGTCGGCGTGCTCGATGATCCGCACCGCCGGGCCGCCGACCCCGAAGCGCGCCGACTGGACCCGCTCGCGGGCGTAGGCGAGCGCCCCCTGGTACGCGCGCTCGGCGATGGCGACGCCCTGCAGTCCGACGTTGATGCGGGCATGGTTCATCATCGTGAACATCGCCCGCATGCCCCCGCCCGGCGGGCCGACGAGGAAGCCGACGCAGTCGTCGTTCTCGCCAAATGCCATTGTGCACGTCGGCGAGGCGTGGATGCCGAGCTTGTGCTCGACGCCGACCGCGCGGAGGTCGTTGCGCACAGTGAAGTTGCCGTCGGCGTCGGGCAGGAACTTGGGGCACAGGAACAGCGACACGCCCTTGGTTCCCGGCGGCGCGTCGGGCAGGCGGGCGAGGACGAGGTGGACGATGTTGGCGGCGCAGTCGTGCTCGCCCCACGTGATGTAGATCTTGCTGCCCGCGATCCGGTAGGTACCGTCGGCGGCTGGCGTCGCACGGGTGCGCAACGCGCCGACGTCGCTGCCCGCCTGCGAACTCGGTCAAATTCATCGTGCCGGTCCACTCGCCGGTGATCAGCCGAGCGAGATAGGTTTCCTGCAATTCGGGATCGGCATGTCCCTGCAGCGCCTCGATCGCGCCCTGGCTGAGCATCATGCACAGGCTGAACGCCATATTGGCGCTGGTCAGCTGCTCCTGGACGGCACAGGCGAGGACGAACGGCAGGCCCTGGCCACCGTGCGCCGGCGACGCGCCGAGCCCAGCCCAGCCGCCGTCGACATAGCGCCGGTAGGCGTCGGCGAACCCCGCCGGCAGCGTCACCGCGTCGTTCGCCAGCACCGCGCCGCCACGGTCGCCGGCCATGTTCAGCGGCGCGAACACGTCCTGCGCGAGCTTCGCCGCCTCGCCGAGCACGGCGTCGACGAGGTCGGGCGTCGCGCCGTCGAAGCCGGGCAGCGTCGCCAGCCCGGCGAGGTCGGCGACGGTGTCGAGGACGAAGCGCTGCTCGGCGAGCGGGGCGGTATAGGTCATGCGGCGGGTTCCAGCGGAAGCGGCGAAGGTAGAGGCGGCGGCCGGCAGCGGCAAGCGCCGGCGGGTCGCCGCGGCGTAGCCGGTCAGGCGAGCCTCAGGCGAGCCTGCGGCCGACCCAGACGACGCGGCCGATCACCGCGACCGAGGCCGGATCGCAGTCGTCCCAGCTCGGATAGGCGTCGTTGTCGCTGCGGATCGTCAGCCGCCGCGTCGCCGGGTTGACCGACAGCCGCTTGACCAGCAGCGCATCGTCGGTGCGCAGCACGTAGATGCCGTCGCGCAGCCGCTCGCGGTCGTCGGTGTCGACGAGGATCGAATTGCCGTCGGCGAGCGTCGGCAGCATCGAATCGCCTTCGACCTGGATCACCGACAGCGCCTCGGGGCGACCGCTGGCGACGCTGCGGATCCAGTTCGACTGGAAGGCGAGGATGGCGAGCGGGTTCTCCGGGCCGGGCTCGGTACCGACGCCCGCCGACGCGCCAATGTCGAGCTGCGGCACGAGCACATAGTCGCCCGACATCGCGCGCGACGATAGCGTCGTCACCGCCCGCCCGACATGCTCGTCGGGGCCGCCGAGCAGGCGCTCGGCAATGCCGTAATGCTCGGCGAGCTTGCGCCGGTCGTCCTCGCTCAGGCGTCGCGGCACGCCCTTGCGGACGAACTGCTGGATATACGTCGGGTTGCGCCCGAGCAGGCGCGACAGCGACGCATAGTCGTCGCCACGATCGGCGATCAGCCGATCGAGGCGCTGGCGGATGGTCAGGCTATCCATGATCGTGTCCCCCGGGAAAGCTACCATCTCTTAACGTCTTTAGATATCGTTTTTTACCTAGACAAGTAGGATTACGACTCGCAACGTTGCCCGACTGAGCGAATCGGGAGGGTTGGTGCCAGTGACGAACGTGCTTTTCGAAGTTGAACGATGCCTGCGCCGGCGGCGGATTGCCGCGTCGCGGTTCGGCCGCGATTTTGCCGGCGATCCGCGCTTTGTCTTTGATCTTAGGCGTGGACGCGAGATGCGCCCACAGACCGAGGCGCGTGTACTGGCCTTCATCGCCGCCGGTGCCTCCCGCGAGGTCAGAGGGTGAGCGCCCCCCTCGACCCCGAGCAGGGAGCGCTGGTGCGCGCAATCGGTATTTACCTATCTGAAAGCTATCGGAAGTCCATGGTCGTGTCGTCGCACGTCCCGGGACTCGTCGTCGAGTCGCTCGCCTCGACACCGTGGGCGAGCCTGACCTTCGTCGGTGTCCGCCACCACCTCGTCGCGCGGGTGCCGCTGGGGGCGGCAACCGCGATCGACGCCACGCGGATCGCACTCCGCGGCCGGATCGTCGCGCTCGAGCGCGAAGTGTGGACGACCGGCGTTGACGGCGACGTGCTGACGCTCGACCTGCTCGCGCTCGACGACGGCGCGGCCGAAGCGGCGACGCCGCGCGTGCGGAGGGAACCGGCGATCACGGCGTAACGTTCGAACGCCATGCTCACCTATGGCGATACCGCGGCGGCCGGCATCTCGCGGCGGCGCCGCGGCAAGTCGTGGCATTACTTCACTGCCGATGGCGCACGGATCACCGAGATGGCCGAGATCGCCCGGCTCAACGGGCTCGGCGTGCCCCCGGCCTACGCCCGCGTCTGGTTCAGTCCCGATCCGGCCGCGCACCTGCAGGCGATCGGCTTCGACGCGCGCGGGCGCAAGCAGTACCGCTACCACGCCGACTTCCGCGCCGCGCGCGACGCCGACAAGTACGACCGCTGCGGCGGCTTCGGGCTCAAGCTGCCGCGGATGCGCGCGGTCGTCGAACGCGACATCGCGGTGCGCGGGCTCGGCCGCGACAAGGTGCTCGCCGCGATCGTCCGGCTGCTCGACCTCGGCCACATCCGCGTCGGTAACGACTGTTACGCGAGCGAGAACGACAGCTACGGCGCGACGACGCTGAAGACCGAGCACAGCGAGGTGCGCGGCAGCCGAGTCAAGCTCGAATACCGCGGCAAGTCGGGCAAGATGCAGAAGGTCGTCATCGCCGACGCCAGCCTGGCGAAGATCGTCCGCCGCTGCCACGACCTGCCCGGACAGGCGCTGTTCCAGTACGTCGGCGACGATCGTGAGCCGCACGGCATCGGCTCGGGCGACGTCAACGCCTACATCAAGGCCGCGATGGGCGACGATTATTCGGCCAAGCATTTCCGCACCTGGGGGGCGAGCGTCATCGCCTTCGAGGCGATCCGCGCCGGGGCGGCAACGCTCAAGGAGATGCTCGTCCCCGTCGCCGCCGCGCTGGGCAATACGCCGGCGATCAGCCGCAAGAGCTATGTCCATCCGGCGCTGATCGCGGCGATGGGCGACGGCAGTGCGGAGGCGATCCGGACGATGACCCTGCCGCGCGCGATGCAGTATCTGACGCCGGCCGAGCGCGGGCTGATCGCGTACCTGCAGACGACCGGCCCGTGCGCCGCGCCTAAACGCAGGCGGGCGACGCGGGGTCAGCCGAGCCGGGCGATGGCGGCTTAGCCCAAGCGGGCGAGCGCGGCGCGCAGCCGCTCGGCCTCGGCGGCGCGGGCGGCGTGATCGGCGCGCGCCTTGTCGACCGCCTCGGGCTTGGCCCGCTCGACGAAGCCCGGGGAGGCGAGGCGGGCGGCGAGCGCGTCGCGCTCCTTTTCGGCGGCGGCGGCGTTCTTGGCGAGACGCGCGCGCTCGGCGGCGAGGTCGATGACGCCGGTGAGCGGCAGGATGAAGTCCTCGCCGCCGACCACGAGCTGCGCGCGCGGGCCCGGGTCGGCCGGCCCGATCGTCAGTCCGTCGATCCGGGCGAGCTTGCCGAGCTCCCCCACGGCTGCAAGCAGGCGGCGTTCCGTCAGCGGAGCAGGCGCCTCGACGCGCAGGCTCAGCTTCGCGCCCGGCGGGATGTTCAGTTCGTTGCGCGCCGAGCGAATCTCGGTGACGAGGTCGATCAGCCAGTCGATGTCCGCCGCCGCCTCGGCATCGACCAGCGCCGCGTCGGTCACCGGCCACGCCGGCGACGATCAGGTCGTGGTCGCGCTTGCCCAGCCGGCCCCACAGTTCCTCGGTCAGGAACGGCATCACCGGGTGGAGCATGACGAGGATCTGGTCGAGCGCCCAGCCGGCCACCGCGCGCGTCTCGTCGGCGACGGCGGCGTCGGCCCCCTCGGCGAGCAGCGGCTTGGTCAGTTCGAGATACCAGTCGCAGAAGCGGCTCCAGACGAACTGGTAGATCGTCTCGGCGTACTGGTCGAAGCGGAAGGCGGCGAGCGCGACGTCGAGCGCGGCGGCGGTCTGCGACGACCTCGCCGATGATCCAGCGGTTGACCGGCGGCCGTGGCGGCGGGCGGCGTGGCCGAGCGGCTCGCCGCCGATGCCGTTCGACTGGCGAAGCGCGCCGCGTTCCACAGCTTGGTCGCGAAGTTGCGGTAGCCCTCGACCCGCTTCTCATCGAGCTTGATGTCGCGGCCCTGGCTCTCCATCGCGGCCAGGGTGAAGCGCAGCGCGTCGGCGCCGTAGCGGTCGATCAGCCCGAGCGGGTCGACCGTGTTGCCCTTCGACTTCGACATCTTCGCCCCCGCGCGTCGCGGACGAGGCCGTGGCAGTAGACGGTGGCGAACGGCACCTCGCCCATGAAGTGCAGCCCCTGCATCATCATCCGCGCGACCCAGAAGAAGATGATGTCGAACCCGGTGACGAGCACGTCGCCGGGATAGTGGCCGCGCGAGGTCGGGCGTCGCGTCGGGCCAGCCGAGAGTGGCGAACGGCCACAGCGCGGAGGAGAACCAGGTGTCGAGGACGTCGTCGTCCTGCCGCAGCCGGGCACCCGGTCCGGCGAGCGCCTGCGCCTCGGCCTCGGTCGGCGCGACGAACACCCGGCTGGCGTCGTCGTACCACGCCGGGATCCGGTGCCCCCAGACGATCTGGCGGCTGACGCACCACGGCTGGATGTTCTCCATCCAGTTGAAGTACGTCTTCTCCCACGTCGCCGGCACGAACTTGGTCGCGCCCGAGCGCACCGCCTCGATCGCGGGCGCAGCCAGCGTCTCGGCGTCGACATACCACTGGTCGGTCAGCCACGGCTCGATGACGACGCCCGAGCGGTCGCCGTAGGGCACCTGGTGGCGGTGCGGCTCGACCCGGTCGAGCAGACCGAGCGCGTCGAAGTCGGCGACGACCTTCCGGCGCGCGTCCTCGCGCGTCAGCCCGCGATAGTCGGGCGGGCAGGCGTCCGACATCGTCGCGTCGGGGTTCATCAGGTTGATGAGCGGGATGTTCGCCTCCGGATGCCGCTGGGCGACAGCGAAGTCGTTGAAGTCGTGCGCCGCGGTGATCTTGACCGCGCCGCTGCCGAAGTCGGCCTCGACATAGGGGTCGGCGATGATCGGGATCAGCCGGTCGACCAGCGGCAGGCGGACGTACTTGCCGACGAGATGGCGGTAGCGGTCGTCGTCGGGGTTCACCGCCACCGCGCTGTCGCCGAGAATCGTCTCGGGCCGCGTCGTCGCCACCGCGATATAGCCGCTGCCGTCGGCGAACGGATAGCGGAAGTGCCACATCGAGCCGTCGATCTCGCGATACTCGACCTCGAGGTCGCTGATCGCGGTCTTCAGCTTGGGGTCCCAGTTGACCAGCCGCTTGTCGCGGTAGAGCAGCCTCTGGTTGTACAGCTCGACGAAGACCTTGGTCACCGCCGCCGAGAAGCCCTCGTCCATGGTGAATCGCTCGTGCGCCCAGTCGCAGCTCGCGCCGAGCCGGCGCAGCTGGCGGGTGATCGCGCCGCCGCTCGCCGCCTTCCACTCCCAGACATGGTCGAGGAACGCCTCGCGCGTCATGTCCTGCCGCCGCGCGCCCTGTGTCGCCTCGGCGAGCTGGCGTTCGACGACCATCTGCGTCGCGATGCCGGCATGGTCGGTGCCGACGACCCAGAGCGCGTCGCGCCCCTTGAGCCGGTGATAGCGGATCAGCACGTCCTGCAGCGTATTGTCGAGCGCGTGGCCGATGTGGAGCGACCCCGTCACGTTGGGCGGCGGGATGACGATGGTGAACGGGGCTGCGTCGGGGCGCTCCGGGCGGAACGCACCCGAGCGACTCCCAGTGCGCGTACAGGCGCGGCTCGATCTCGGCGGGGTCGAAGGTCTTGGACAGGTCGGTCATGGTGGGGTCATAGCGGCCAAGGCGGCGCACGCAAACGCTCAGGTCTCCCCTAGAGCGGGGAAGATCAAGCTGCCTGCAGCACCTCGAGGAATGCCGCGCCGTACGCCTCGAGCTTGCGCGCGCCCACCCCGTTGACGCGGCCGAGGTCGGCGAGGCTTGCGGGGCGTTCGGCCGCCATCGCGCGCAGCGTCGCGTCGTGGAACACGACGTAGGGCGGGACGCCGCTCGCCGCGGCGAGGTCGCGGCGGACCTTGCGCAGCGCCTCGAAAAGCGGGTCGTCGGCGGCGTTACCCACGCCGGCGCGGCGGTCGCGGCGTTCGCGCGCGGGAGCGCTCACCTCACGGAGCGCGATCGTCGCCTCGCCCTTGAGGATCGGCCGCGCCGACGGCCCGAGCATCAGCCCGCCGTGGTCGGGGTCGCGGACGAGCGCCTCGCTCGCCTCGAGCTGGCGCGCCAGCGCCTGCCAGTTGCCTGCCGGCACGTCGCGGCCGATGCCGAAGACCGACAGCGATTCGTGGCCGAACTTGCGCGCCTTTTCGCTCGCCGTGCCGCGCAGCACGTCGACGAGGTGGCCGACGCCGAACCGCTGCCCGGTGCGGTAGACGGCGCTGAGCAGCTTGCGCGCCGCTTCGGTCGCATCGGTCAGCGCGGGCGGGGCGAGGCAGGTGTCGCAGTTGCCGCACGGCGGCGGCGCGGGCTCGTCGAAATAGGTCAGCAGGGGGACGCGGCGGCACCCGCTCGTCTCGCAGAAGGCGATCAGCGCATTGAGCCGCGCCTTCTCGGCCGCCTTGCGCGCCGGGTCGGCGTCGCTGGCGGTGATGAACTGGCGCGCGCGGGCGATGTCGTCGGCGCCGTAGAGCAGGTGGGCGACCGCGGGATCGCCGTCGCGCCCGGCGCGGCCGGTCTCCTGGTAATAAGCCTCGATCGACTTCGGCAGGCCGAGGTGGGCGACGAAGCGGACGTCGGGCTTGTCAATGCCCATGCCGAAGGCGACGGTCGCGACCATCACGCTCGTCTCGGCGGCGACGAAGGTCGCCTGGTGGCGCGCGCGGACGCTCGCGTCGAGCCCGGCGTGATAGGGCAGGGCGGGCACGCCGCGCTGGGCCAGCGCCTCGGCGACGCGGTCGGTGATCGCCCGCGTCGGCGCATAGACGATCCCGCTGTTGCCGCGCTGGGTGTCGAGGAAGGCGGCGAGCTGGCGCATCGCGTTGGTCTTGGGCGCGACCTCGTAGCGGATGTTGGGGCGGTCGAAGCCGGCGACGACCATCCGGTCGGGGGCGATGCCGAGCTGGTCGAGGATGTCGGCGCGGGTCGTCTTGTCGGCGGTGGCGGTCAGCGCGACGCGGGGCACGCCGGCCAAGCTGTCGCAAAAGCCGCGCAGCTGCCGGTATTCGGGGCGGAAGTCGTGGCCCCATTGGCTGACGCAGTGCGCCTCGTCGATGGCGACGAGGGCGACGTCGAGGTCGGCGACGAGCGACCGGAACCCCCCTTGCGCGACGCGCTCGGGGGCGACGAACAGAAGGTCGAGGGTGCCGTCGCGCAGTTGCCCGACGGTCGCCGCGCTGTCGTCGGACGTGCTGTTGAGCGCGGCGGCGCGGACGCCGTAGGCGCGCAAGCTACGGACCTGGTCGGCCATCAGCGCGATCAGCGGGCTGACGACGATTGCGACGCCGGGGCGGACGAGGGCAGGAACCTGGTAGCACAGCGACTTGCCGGCACCGGTCGGCATGATCGCGAGCACGTCGCGCCCGGTGCAGACGTCGGCGACGATCCTGCCCTGCAGCCCACGGAAGGCGGCAAAACCGAACACCTGGTGGAGGACATCGTCGGGAGAACGCATTGCGCGATACTTACGGCGGCCCGTCGCCACGCGCCACTGCGGCGGCGCGTAACTTCGCAAACTTCACACGCGCACGCTGGGCGAGAATCCGCGAAACGTCGTTTTGCTCGGGACCGGAATCGACGTTTGGGCCAACGATGAGAAAGAGCGCCGTCGCGTGAAGCGACCCGGTCGGTGTAGCCCGGTTGCGGGGCTGTAGGACAGCCTTATCCGCGCGCGTCGCGCCACATCGTCCAGAACGTCAGGGCGGGCGCGGCGGCGAAGGTGCCGGTGACGCGGAAGCCGAGTGCGGTGTAGATCGCGAGGTTGGCGGGATTGGCCGTCTCGAGTGCGGCGGGGACTCCCTCGGCATCGGCCTCGGCAAGCTTGGCGCGGATCGCCGCACCGCCGAAGCCGTGGCCGTGACGGTCGGGGGTGCAGCCGGCGAACTCGAGGTACCAGTGCGGCGCGGCCGGGTGGTTGGCCTCGAGCTTTCCCTGCAGCCGCAGGGCGCGCGGCAGCGCCGTGCCGAAGGTCGCGATCATCGGCAGGGCGAGGCGGAGCATCGTCGCCGGCGGTGTCCGCCATTGGCCCGGCGGCCGCCAGATCGTTGCCGCGGCGTCGCCGCGCGCATCGCCGGCGATCCGCCAATGGCCGGGGTCGGCCTCGCTGCGGACGATCAGGTCGAAGAATTTACGCAGCCGCCGCGGGCGCGAGGCGACGTCGGGAAAGACGTGGCCGAGCGCGGGGTCGGCGACGAAGGCGCGGGCGAGGACGTCGGCGACCGTCGCCCGGTCGGCCGGGGTCGCGGCGCGGACGGCTATGGCTGAGCGCGGGGTCGCCGCTGAAACCGTCGGGCGTGCGGTCACCGCCGCGCCCGGGGCACTACGCGGCCGGTGCGGCGTCGGCGGCGGCGAGCTTCTTCTTGATCTCGCGCTTGAGCTTGACCGCGCGGTCGCTGAGCTTCTCGGCCTTGGTCTTGATCAGCCAGTTGTCGAGGCCGCCGACGTGCTCGACACAGCGCAGGCCGTTCATCGACACGCGCAGGCGCACCGAGCGGCCGAGGACGTCGGACATCAGCGTCACGTTCTGCAGGTTGGGCAGGAACAGCCGCTTGGTCTTGTTGTTGGCGTGCGACACATTGTGCCCGACCATCCGCCCCTTGGCGGTCAGTTCGCAGATGCGCGACATCGTCTTCTATCCTGGCAATTCTGGGCCGGCCGGCGGGCCGCGAAGGCGAGGCGCTTAAGCCACTCCGCGGCTGGCGTCAACCGGCGTGGGCGGAATGGGGGCCGCCGACACGGGGCTGTTCGTCCCGGGGCACACGCGATAGACGGGACGGCGACGAGGGGCCGGCCATGTATTTCGCGATCCACTGCATCGACAAGCCCGGGGCCGGCGACCTGCGCGCCGCGACGCGTGCCGACCACCTCGCCTATCTGGGCGAGATCGACGACCGCATCCTTGCCGGCGGGCCGCTGCTCGGGCTCGACGGCGCGGCGATGGGGTCGCTGCTGATCGTCGACTTCGCCGACCGCAAGGCGGCGATCGCCTTCGCCGCCGATGATCCCTATGCCCGCGCCGGGCTGTTCGCGAGCGTTGCCGTGACCGCGTGGCGCAAGGTCTTCCCCGCCGCCTGAGGACTTACGGCTGCGGGCCCGGATCGGCGGGTTCGGTCCGGGTGAAGCGCGTCGCGACCCAGCGGTGCTCCTCGTAGATCGTGTCCTCGACCGGGCGGCCGGTCGCGTCGCGCGCCGGGGCGAAGCGGAAGCGCTCGATCGCCAGCCGGCAGGTCGTCGCGTCGAGCGTCTGGTCGCCGCTCGACTGCGCGACGTAGCAGCGCGCGATGCGGCCGTGCTCGTCGATCAGATAGCGCGTGGTCACCGACCCGTCGACGCCCGCCCGCCGCGCCGCCTCGGGATAGTCGCGGTCGGTGATACGGCCGCGCAGGAAGCGCGCCGGGGTGCCGCCGGCGCCCGTCCCGTCGCCGCCCGAACCCGCACCGCGGCCGTTCCCCTCGCCGCCGGCCCCGGTGCCCTGCCCGGCGTCGGCTGCTCCCGCCGCGCTGTCGCTCCCCGTCGCGGCGACCGGGGCGGCGATGACCGGAGCCGGCGGCGGCGGTAGGACGACGACCGGCGGCGGCACGACGACGGGGGTCGGCGTCGCCCGCGCGTGCGGCGGCGCGGCGGCGCCGGCGGCCTTGCGCGCAGCGTGGTGGACCGGAACCGGGGGCTTGGGCGGCGGGGCCGGCGGCGGGGCGACGTCGAACACGGCGATGTCGCGCGTCAGCGTCGTCGCGATCCGCCCCGACAGGCCGAAGACGAGCACCCAGCCGACGATCAGCTGGAGCGCGACCGCGGCGGCGGCGGCGGCCGCGCGGCTGCGGCGGTCGGGGGCGAAGGTCGTCACGGGGGTAGAACGCGCGGGGCAGGCGGGGTGATCCGGCCCGGCAGAGAGCGTGCCCGAACGAAAGGGGGCGCTGCGTTGCCGCAGCGCCCCCGCTCGTGACGTCTGGCTTTCCCGGAAGGGGGAAACCGACGCGAGTTACGGCATCAGGACGGTGTCGACGACGTGGATGACGCCGTTCGACTGGTAGACGTCCTTGATCGTGACGGTCGACATGCCGCCCTTGGCGTCGGTCAGCATCAGCTTGCCGCCCATCATCTTGGCGGTCAGCGGCTCACCCTGGACGGTGGTCAGCGTCGCGGTCCCGTGGCCGGCCTTGATCGCGGCGGCGATCGCCTTGGAATCCATCGACCCCGACACGACGTGATAGGTCAGGATCTTGGTCAGCGTGTCCTTGTTCTCGGGCTTGACCAGCGTGCCGACGGTGCCGGCGGGCAGCTTGTCGAACGCCTTGTTGGTCGGCGCGAAGACGGTGAACGGACCCGGGCCCGACAGCGTGTCGACGAGGCCGGCGGCCTTGACCGCGGCGACGAGCGTCGTGTGATCCTTCGAATTGACGGCGTTCTCGACGATGTTCTTCGTCGGGTACATCGGCGCACCGCCGACCATCACGGTCTTCGAATGCATCATCTCGGCGGACGCGCCGACAGTCAGCCCGGCGGCGGCTGTGGCGAACAGGGCGGCACGGAGCGCGTGCTTCGTCATCATTCGGTCTCTCCTCGTGGAACGTCCGGTCGTTGCTGGACGCGAATGATACGATACCACAGCCGTAACGGTTGCGCTTCCCCTAGATGATCGAAAGCGTACCGGCTGCGACAACCGGCCCGGTCGGCTGGCCGGTCGGCGATCCGCCGGCGGGCTCGAGGCTGACGGCGAGCGTCGCGCCGCTCGTCAGGCGGCTGCGCAGCGCCGGGGCGACCCGGTGCGCCTGCGAGCCGTGGAGATCGATGACGCCAAGCGACTGCGGCTTGTCGTTGCCGACGATGATCCACAGCTCGGGCGTCAGGCCGCGGCTCGCGTCCTTCGCCGCCGGCGTCAGGACCACCGCGCCGCGCGCCGGGTCGTAGGTCGCGGTGATGAGAACGGCCTTCGCCGCGTCGGTCGACGCCATCGCGGCGGCGAGCAGGGCCGGCGGCGCGGCGGGGGCCGACGGCGGTACCGCGGCCGGGCGCGCGACGAGCAGCGCCAGCGCGACCGCGGCGACGGCGCTCGCGCCGAACGCCAGTCCGCGCCACAGGCCGAGCGCGGCGCCGACGCCGCGCGCCACCACCGACGGCGTGGGAGCGGCGACGGGGCCGCGGAACAGCTCGCGCTCGATGGCCGCCCACGCCGACGGCCGGCGGCGCGACCGGGGCGATCGTCGTCGGCGAGCGGGCGCGAGGTCGGCCTGCCAGCGCGCCACCTCGGCGGCGAAAGCGGGGTCGCGGCGCAGGCGCAGCTCGGCGGCGCGGAACGCCGGTCCGTCGAGCGCGCCGAGGGCGAAGTCGAGCGCCGCCGCCGCCGCGTCGTCGAGCGGTTCGCCGGGCAAGATGGTGTCGTCGCTCACGCCGCCAGTTCCCCGCGCATCCGGATCAGCCCGCGGCGGACCCAGCTCTTCAGCGTGCCCACGGGGATCTTCTCGCGGTCGGCGAGCGCCTCGTATGTCAGCCCCTCGAAATAGGCGCTGCGGATGATCGCGGCGTGGCGCGGGTCGAGCCGGTCGAGCGCCGCCGTCACCCGCCGCGCGTCGTTCGCCGCGTCGATCAGCGCATCGGCCGGCAGCGACGGCTCGACGACCTCGGCGGCGGCGTCGAGCGTCGTTGTCGGGCGGCTGCCGCGCGCGCGCAGGCGGTCGATCGCCCGGTTGCGCGCGATGGTCGCCAGCCACGTGATCGGGCTCGCCCGGGACGGGTCGAACTCGGCGGCCTTGCGCCAGACGGTGATGTAAACTTCCTGCAACACGTCCTCGGCTTCGCTCCGTTCGGACAAGATACGCAGGATGATGCCAAACAGCTTCGCCGAGGTGGCCGCATAAAGATGCTTAAGAGCCGCGCGGTCGCCCCCGCCGATCGCGGCGAGGTATGCCGTGACCTGCGGGGCGCCGCTCATGCGCCCTTCACCGGCATCGCGATCGGCCCGTCGGCGCGCCCGTGGACGAACTGGTCGACATAGGCGTTGCCGGAGGCGTCGATCATCGCCCGCGGACCCTGCCAGACGATGCGCCCGGCGTACAGCATGGCGATGCGGTCGGCGATCTTGCGCGCGCTCGCCATGTCGTGGGTGATCGTCAGCGCGGTGATCTTCAGGTCGCGGACGAGGCTGACGATCAGGTCGTTGATGACGTCGGCCATGATCGGGTCGAGCCCGGTGGTCGGCTCGTCGAAGAAGATGATCCCTGGCCGCGGCGCGATCGCGCGGGCGAGCGCGACGCGCTTCTGCATGCCGCCCGACAGTTCCGACGGGCGCAGGTCGGCGACATCGGCGCCGAGCCCGACGCGGGCGAGGTTGTCGATCGCCGCCGCCCGCAGCCGCCGGACCCCCTCGCGGCGCGGCAGCGCGAAGCTGACGTTCTGCCAGACCGACAGCGAATCGAACAGCGCGCCGCCCTGGAACAGCATGCCGAACTTCGCCTGGTGCGCCGCGAGCGCCGCGCCGCGCAGGCCGCCGACCTCGATCCCGTCGACGACGATGCTGCCGGAATCGGGGCGGAGCAGGCCGAGGATCGACTTGATCAGCACCGACTTGCCGGTCCCCGACCCGCCGATGACGACGAGCGATTCGCCCTCGGCGAGGTCGAGGTCGACGCCGTCGAGGACGACCTTGCGCCCGAAGCGCTTGTGGAGGCCGCGGACCGCGATCCGCACCGGCCGCGCCATCTCGGGCCGCGCCACTACCGTCCGCCGAAGACGATGACGGTGATGACGAGGTTCGACATCAGGATCAGGATGAACGCGCTGACCACGGCGCCGGTCGTCGCCTTGCCGACGCCCTCGGCGCCGCCGTTCGAGTAATAGCCGTGATAGCAGCCCATCAGCGCGATGATGAAGCCGAACACCGCCGCCTTGACCAGCGACGAGACGACGTCGTCGGTCTTGAGGTAGGCGACCGTGCGGTCGAGATAGCCGGCGGCGTTGAACCCCAGCCGCGTCGTCGCGAGCGCGAAGCCGCCGAGGACGCCGATGATGTTCGACATCAGCACGAGCAGCGGCATGACCAGCGTCGCGGCGATCACCCGCGGCCCGATCAGGTAGCGGAACGGATCGGTCCGGAGCGTCGTCAGCGCGTCGATCTGCTCGGTGACGCGCATCGTGCCGAGCTCGGCGGCCATGGCCGAGGCGACGCGCCCGGCGACCATCAGCCCGCCGAGAACCGGCCCGAGTTCGCGGACGATGGCGATGACCGTCACCGCCGGCACCGTCGCGGCGGCGTTGAACCGGCTGCCGCCGATATAGATCTGCTGCGCGAGCGCGGCGCCGGTGAACAGCGCCGTCAGTCCGACGACGGGCAGCGAGAACCAGCCGATGATCAGCAGCTGCTCCCCGATACGTGCGGGGTAGTAGGGCGGCAGCGCGGCGTGGCGCAGCGCCTTGGCGGCGAACAGCACGACGCGGCCGATCGCGGCGAGCCCGCCGAGGACGAAGCGGCCGATCGCGCGCAGGACGCCGACGATATCGTGGGGGAGGCCGGTCATCGCAGGCTCCGCGCATAGCGGTCGCCGAGCCCGGTCAGCAACTCATATTCCGAGCGGCCGGTCGCCGCGGCGGCGCGGGCGAGGTCGAACTCGATGCTTACCCAGTCGCCCTCGCCGATGTCGGCGGCGGTGACGTCGGCGGCGATCAGGTCCATCGACACCCGCCCGGCGAGCGGACAGCGGATGCCGCCGGCGACGATCGTCGCGGTCCCGGCCAGCGCGCGGGCGAAGCCGTCGGCGTAGCCGAGGTTGACGACGGCGATCCGCGACGGCCGCGCGGCGACCCATGTCGCGCCGTAGCCGACGGTCGCGCCGGCGAGAATGCGGCGGACCTGGACGACGCGCGCGGCGAGCATCGCCACTGCCCGGCTGCCGCGCCCGCCATAGAGCGCGATCCCCGGCCGCGTCAGGTCGAAGGCGAAGTCGCGGCCGAGGCCGATCCCCGCCGAGTTGGCGAGCGCGGCGCGGGGCGGGCGCAGGTGGGCGACGACCGCGGCGAAGGCAGCGGCCTGCGCTGCGTTCATCGTGTCGGCGGGCGTATCGGCGCAGGCGAGATGACTGTGGAGCGTATCGAGCGCGAGCCCGTCGAGCAGCCCCGACGTCGCCTCGGCCGGCGTCAGCCCGAGGCGATTGAGCCCGGTGTCGACCATCACGTCGCACGGTCGGCCGGTCGTCCGCCACCGCGCGACCTGCGCCGGCGTGTTGAGGACGGGAACGGCCGCGCTCGCCGTCGCCGCGGCCATCTCGCCGGGTTGCACGCCGTGGAGCACCGCGAGGCGCGTTCCCGGCGGCATCGCCAGCGCCGCCGCCTCGCGCCACGTCGCGACGAAGAAGTCGCGGCACCCGGCGGCGGCGAGCGTCTCGACGACGCCCTGCGCGCCGATCCCGTAGGCGTCGGCCTTGACCGCGGCGCCGGTGGCGACACCGCTCGCCGCCGCGAGGTCGCGCCAGTTGGCGGCCAGCGCGGCGGTGTCGATCGTCAGGCGGAGGTTGTCCATCGCAGCGCGGCATAAGCGAGCCCGCGCCAAACGAACAGCGGCCCCGGAAGTCCGGGGCCGCTGCGCCGTGCTACATCCGCGTGTAGCGGCTGCGCTCGGTCGTCACTTCGTCGGCCGTGTACGGCGCGGCGTTCTCGTCGAAGCGCGACCAGCCGCCGGCGCGGTAGTCGGCCCCGCGGGTCGCGGCGTCGACCCCGTTGTACGGCGTCATCGCGGCGACCGCCTGGTCGGCGAGCCCGTCGGGCACGCGCGCGCTGAGCAGCGTGCCGCCGCGGCGCACGCCCTCCGAATAGACGTTCGCCTCCTCGTCGGTGTGGCCGGCACCCTTGAGCGCGCCGACGATGCCGCCGGTCGCCGCTCCGCCCGCCGCGCCGATGCCGGCACCGGCCGCGGTCGACAGCAGCCAGCCGGCGGCGACCACCGGCCCAAGGCCGGGGATCGCGAGCAGGCCGAGGCCGGCAAGCAGGCCGCCGGCGCCGCCGAGCAGCGCGCCGGTCGAGGCGCCGCGGCTGACGTCGCCGTCGTGGTCGGGGTGGGCGGCAGCGTCGGCGACGCCGTCGGCCGTGGCGCTGCCGGTGCGGTGCCGTGGCCATGGTCGGTGCCGTTGGCGACGATGCTGATGTCGTCGCGCGGGACGCCCATGCTGTTCGAGGGCGCGAACCGCCTGCTCGGCGTCGCTGCGGGTATCGAACAGGCGGGTCAGGGTCTTGCTCATCGAATTACTCCTAAATTGTAAAGGGATGCGGCTCAGCGCGTGGTGACGTTGCCCTTGTAGTCGAGCATGACGTTGACCGACTTGCCGTCCTTCATCGCCATGCCCATCCACGCGCCACTGGCGTCCTTGGTCAGCGAGGTGACGGTGTAGCCCTGCTTGGCGAGGCGCTTCTTCGCCTGGCCCTCGGTGAACCTGTTGTGGCCACGCGCGGGCGCGGTGACGGCGTGCGGGGCGCTGTCCTTGACCGCCGGGTTGCCGTTCGACTGGGCTTCCTGGGCGACGGCGACGCTGCCGCAGCGAGCGCGGCGGCGAGGATGGTGACGCGGATCATGATCGGGTCCTTTACGAGTGGAAGCCGACCTAACGATCACCCCCACCAAACGGACCCGTACCGTAATCGGTTGTTTTGCCTGCGAAACTACTCGTAGCGTTCGGGCAGATAGGCGTCGTTCGCGCGGTCGCTGAACTTCGTCGTCGTCTTGTGGAACGTCAGCGGCACGGTCCCGGTCGAGCCGTGGCGCTGCTTGGCGACGATCACCTCGGCGAGGCCGTGGAGCTTTTCGGCCCGCTCGCTGCCACGCGGCGTATTTGGCGACGTCGTCCTCGTCGGGCTGCTTCATCGCGTGATAATATTCCTCGCGGTAGATGAACAGGACGATGTCGGCGTCCTGCTCGATCGTCCCCGATTCGCGCAGGTCGGCGAGCTGCGGGCGCTTGTCCTCGCGGTTCTCGACCGCGCGGCTGAGCTGCGACAGCGCGAGCACCGGCACCTCGAGCTCCTTGGCCAGCGTCTTCAGCCCGCGGGTGATCTCGCTGATCTCCTGGACGCGGTTCTCGTTCGCCGCCTTGGCCGACCCCTGGAGCAGCTGGAGATAGTCGACGACGATGATGCCGACGCCCTTCTGGCGCTTGAGCCGCCGCGCGCGCGTCCGCAGCGCGGCGATCGACAGCGCCGGCGTGTCGTCGATGTAGAGCGGCAGGTCGGTCAGCTGACCGGCGGCGCGGGCGAGGCTGTTGAACTCGCTCTGGCTGATCTTGCCCTTGCGCAGCTCCTCCGAATTGACCCCCGACTGTTCGGCGAGCACGCGCGTCGCGAGCTGGTCGGCCGACATCTCGAGGCTGAAGAAGGCGACGCCGGCCCCGCTCGACTCGCCGGCGTCGATCCCCGTCGGCGGTGTCGCGGACGTAGCGCTGCGCGGCGGAGAAGGCGATGTTGGTCGCGAGGCTGGTCTTGCCCATCGCCGGGCGCGACGCGAGGATGACGAGGTCGGACTTGTGCAGCCCGCCGAGCTTGGCGTTGAGCGAATCGAGGCCCGTCGTGTAGCCCGACAGGTGGCCGCCCGACTTCATCGCGCGGTCGGCCATCTCGATCGCCAGCCGCGTCGCCTGGCCGAAGGTCTTGACCGAGCCCGACACCTCGCCGGCTTCGGCGACCTTGTACAGCGCGAGCTCGGCCGCCTCGATCTGGACCAGCGGCTCGACGCCCGACGCGGTGTCGAAGGCGTTGGTCGCCATCTCGCGGCCGACGCGGATCATCTCGCGGAGCAGGGCGAGGTCGTAGATCTGGCGGGCGAAGTCGCGCGCGGCGATCAGCGCCGCCGACTGTTCGGTCAGGCTGGCGAGGTAGCTCGTGCCGCCGATCGCCATCATCTCGGGGTCGGCGTCGAACAGCGGCTTCAAGGTGACCGGCGTCGCCGTCATGCGCCGGTCGACGAGCTTCAGGATGGCATCATAGACCCGGCCGTGGAGCGGCTCGAAGAAGTGCTGGCTGCCGAGCTTGAGCTGGACGTCCTCGACCAGCCGGTTGTCGATCATCAGCGCGCCGAGCAGCGCCGCTTCCGCCGCGACATTGTGCGGCAGCGTCGCCGGCGGGACGAGGGCGAGCGGGGCGGCGGGGGGCGGGACGGCGGGCTGCATCGCGCGCTTGTCGGCCTTTCGCCGCCGACCGGCAATCCGGGAACAAGTCGGGGGATAAGCTGTGCAGCGGGTCGCCCCCCGCCGCTATTCAGCTCGCTTCGGCGCGGATCGGGCCGACCCCGCTGGCGGCGAGGACCGCGTTCAAATCGTCGAGCAGCCGCTGCAGCCCGGCCGCGTCGCGCGCCTCGGCGCGGGCGACGAGGACGTCCTGCGTGTTCGACGCGCGCAGCAGCCACCAGCCGTCGGCCCGGGTGACGCGCGCGCCGTCGGTCGCGTCGATCGTCGCGCCCGCCGCGCGCAGCCGCGCGATCACCTCGGCGACGACGACGAACTTGCGGTCCTCCGACGACTGGACGCGGAGTTCGGGCGTCGTCGCCAGCACCGGCATCGCGTCCTTCAGCGCCGTCAGCGACTGCCCCGACGCGGCGACCGCCTGCATCAGCCGAACCGCCGCATAGATGCCGTCGTCGAAGCCGTACCAGTCGTGGGCGATGAAGATGTGCCCGCTCATCTCGCCCGCGAGCGGCGCGCCGGTCTCCTTCATCTTCGCCTTGACCAGGCTGTGGCCGGTCTTCCACATCAAGGGCACGCCGCCGAGTTCGCGGACGCGGTCGAAGATCATCGCGCTCGCCTTGACGTCGGCGATGATCGTCGCGCCGGGCAGCGCGGCGAGGACGGGAACGGCGAGGATCGACAGCAACTGGTCGCCCCAGACGACGCGCCCGCGCCAATCGACCGCGCCGATGCGGTCGCCGTCGCCGTCGAAAGCGACGCCGAAGTCGCAGCCGCGCTCGAGGACGACGCGCTTGAGATCGACGAGGTTCTTCTCCTCGGTCGGATCGGGATGGTGGTTGGGGAAGGCGGGGTCGACGTCGGTGAACAGCAGGTGGTGCGTGCCGGGCAGATGCTTGACGAGCCGTTCGACCACCGGCCCGGCCGCGCCGTTGCCCGCGTCCCACGCGACGGTGAACGCCGGCAGGTCGACGCCGCGGAGCAGCCGCGCGACGTAGCGGTCGGTGATGTCGACGTCCTCGCACGCCGCCGAACCGTCGGCCCAGTCGCCGGCGGCCGCCATCGCGCCCAGCGCGACGATGTCGGCGCCGTAGAACGGGCGGTCGGCGAGCAGCAGCTTGAAGCCGTTGTAGTCGGGCGGGTTGTGGCTGCCGGTGACCATGATCCCGCCGTCGCAGCCGAGTTCGTGGACGGCGTAATAGAGCATCGGCGTCGGGCCGAGGCCGATGCGCACCGCCGTCACCCCGCTCGCCGTGAGCCCGGCCGCCAGCGCGGCGGCGAAATCGGGCGACGAGGCGCGACCGTCGAAGCCGAGCGCGACGCGGCGTGCCGCCGGCGCGGGCGACGAACGTGCCGAAGCTCCGCCCGAGCGCGAAGGCATCGTCGCGGCCGAGCGTCGTCGCCGACGATGCCGCGGATGTCGTATTCGCGGAGCACGGTCGGGTGGAAGCGGTGCATCGGGGTTCCCTCGGTGTTGCGGCGTCAGTAGGGATAGGCGCGCGCCGCGACAAGGACAGCCGTGACCCCGCCGATGCCACCGCCCGCCGTGCCCGCGTCCCTGTCGATCGTCGACTTCCGCGACGACCTCGCCGCCGCCTTCCGCGACATCAACGCCGAGTGGATCGAGGCGATGTTCACTCTCGAGGCGAACGATCGCGCGATCCTCGACCATCCGCGGCGCAGCATCGTCGACCGCGGCGGCATCATCCGCTTCGTCGCCGCCGCGGGGCTCGGCATCGTCGGCACCTGCGCGCTGATCCGGATCGGCGAGGGCGTGTTCGAGCTGACCAAGATGGGGGTGCTCGCCGCCGCGCGCGGGCGCAAGGCGGGCGAGTTCCTGCTCGCGCACATGATCGCCGAGGCGCGAGCGATGGACCTGACGCGGCTGTACCTGCTCACCAACGCGCCGCTGCGCGGCGGCGGTCCACCTCTACGAGAAGGCCGGCTTCGTCCACGACGCGCAGGTCATGGCGGATTACGGCGCGCGCTATGCCCGCTGCGACGTGGCGATGAGTTATCCGCTCGTGCGCGGCGCGACGCCGCTCGGTGCTGGCGCCGGCCAGACGGACGCGGCATAGGCGGCGCATGATCTCGCTCGCCCACGTCGACACGTGGCTCTTCGACCTCGACAACACGCTGTACCCGGCGGCGACCAACCTGTTCGCGCTGATCGACGCGCGCATGGGGGCGTATATCGGCGATCGCCTCGGGCTCGACCCGGCCGCCGCGCATGCGGTGCAGAAGGCGTTCTTCCACCAGCATGGGACGACGTTGCGCGGGCTGATGAACGAGCACGGGGTCGATCCGCACGAGTTCCTCGCCATAGTCCACGACATCGACCTCGGCGGCGTCGGCCATGCCGCCGACCTCGTCGCGGGTATTGCCGCGCTGCCGGGGCGCAAGCTCATCTTCACCAATGCCGACGCGGCCTATGCGGAGCGGGTGCTCGGGCGGCTGGGCCTCGAGGGCGCGTTCGAGGCGGTCTACGACGTGCACGCGATGGACTATTGGCCGAAGCCCGACGCGCGTGCCTATGCCGGGCTGTGCGCGACGCACGGCATCGACCCCGCCCGCGCGCTGTTCGTCGACGACATGGCGCGCAACCTGCCGCCGGCGAAGGCGCTGGGCATGACGACGGTGTGGGTCGACAACGGCAGCGAACAAGGCCCCGGCGTGTTCGCCGACGCCATCGACATCACCGTGACCGACCTCGCCGACTGGGTGACGCGCGTCGTCGCGGATCTGGAGCCGGCATGACCCTCGAAGCGACCATCGCTGCCGCCTGGGACGACCGCGCTCGTCTGTCGCCGGCGACGCAGGGGCCCGTGCGCGATGCGGTCGAGGCGGCGCTCGCCGGGCTCGACGACGGCAGTTTGCGCGTCGCCGAACCCGACGGCGCGGGCGGCTGGCGGGTCAACCAGTGGCTCAAACAGGCGGTGCTGCTGTCGTTCCGCCTCAGCGACAATGCGCCGATGGCCGGCGGTGCCTGGGACAAGGTCCCGCTGAAGACCGCCGGCTGGTCGCCCGAGCACTTCGCGGCCGCGGGCTTCCGCGCCGTGCCCGGCAGCATCGTCCGCCGCGGCGCGTACATCGCGCCCGGCGTCGTGCTGATGCCGAGCTTCGTCAACATCGGCGCGCGCGTCGGGGCGGGGAGCATGGTCGACGCGTGGGCGACGGTCGGGTCGTGCGCGCAGATCGGCGCGAACGTCCACATCTCGGGCGGCGCCGGCATCGGCGGGGTGCTCGAGCCGCTTCAGGCCGGTCCGGTGGTGATCGAGGATAACGCCTTCATCGGCGCGCGGTCGGAGGTCGCCGAGGGGGTGATCGTCGGTACCGGCGCGGTGCTGTCGATGGGCGTCTACCTCGGCGCGTCGACCAAGATCGTTGACCGGGCGACCGGCGAGGTCGTCGTCGGCCGTGTCCCCGACTATGCCGTCGTCGTCCCCGGCACGCTGCCGGGCAAGCCGCTGCCGTCGGGGGAACCGGGGCCGGGGCTTTACTGCGCGGTCATCGTCAAGCGCGTCGATGCGCAGACGCGGGCCAAGACCGCGATCAACGACCTGCTGCGCGATTGACCCTGCCGACGACCTTTGCCGACTTTGTCGACGAATGGGACGCGCTCGCCGACGATCCCGACGACCGCTACCGGCTGCTGATCGATCTCGGCCGCGCGCT
The DNA here is from genome assembly GCA_963790285.1 of uncultured Alphaproteobacteria bacterium. Taxonomy (GTDB): domain Bacteria; phylum Pseudomonadota; class Alphaproteobacteria; order Sphingomonadales; family Sphingomonadaceae; genus Polymorphobacter_B. The sequence goes on along the minus strand of CAWBNV010000002.1, from coordinate 208,406 downwards.
GCCGCCGATGGCCGACGCGCTGAAGACGGCGGCGACCCGCGTCCCCGGCTGCGCGAGCCAGGTGTGGCTGTTCGCGACGCGTGACCGCGGCACGCTCCACTTCGCCGCCGATTCGGACGCGGCGATCGTCAAGGGGCTCGTCGCGCTCGTCCTGCTCCGCGTCGACGGGCGTGCCCCGGGCGAGATCGACATCGCCGCGGTCCGCGCCGACCTCGACGCGCTCGGCTTGGCGCACCACCTGTCGTCGAACCGGACGCAGGGGCTGGCGTCGATGCTCGCGCGGATCGGCGAGATCGCGGCTAGCGGATCCGTACCTTGAACGACACCTCGGCTGCCGCGGTGAAGCCGCGCGCCGGGCGCAGCTGGTCGTCCTGGACGCGGCCCGAGACGCTGAGGATGCCGATCTTGAACGGGGTCGCGACGCGCGCCTCGGCATAGTTGATGTTGACCGGCGTCGGCGTCAGCACGTTCGCCGCCCCGGTCTGGGGCCGCGACACCAGCGCGCGGTGGAGGCTCAGCGTATAGCTGCGGTCGGCGGCGTCGGTCAGGTTCGCCTGCAGCGTCATCAACCGCGAATCGCTGTCGAGGCTCGAGCCGAAGTCGCGGCCGCGGTAGCGCAGCCCGTCGGGGTACTTACCGTCGTTGTAGGTGATGCCGTATCCGACGGTCGAGAAGCCGAACAGGTTGAGCGTCGGGATCGTGCTGTTGTATTCCGCCGTCAGCCGCATGGTGTTGCGCCCGACCGGGACATAGACGCTGCCGCCGGCGAGGTAGCTCGTATAGCTGTGGGTGACGGGGCTGCTGTCTTCGTTGAAGATCTGGCCATAGACCTCGACCGGCACCCCACCGAGGCGCCAGCCGTAGCGCGCGTCGAATTCGCCCTCGCTCGCCGTTTTGCTCGGATTGTTGTTGTTGTTCGACAGGCTGAAGACGTCGCTGACGCTGCACGGGTGGCCGGTGCCGCAGAAGATCTGCGTCCGCGCGCCGCCGATCTCGAGCCCGCGCATCGGGTTCAGGGTGACGCGGATGCCGTTGAACAGCGTCCGGTGGGCGATGCGGGTGTCGTCGAGGACGCCGACCAGCGCCTCGGCGCGGAACGGCCCGATCCAGCTGAGCAGCGGCGTCTTGAAGCGCAGCGGCCCGACGGTCGAGATGCCGATCTGCGGAAACGGCCGCGCATTGTTCGAATAGGTCAGCGCCGACGCCCAGCCGGGCCCCCACCAGTGGGTCACCTCACCGCCGTAGACCTGCACGTTGCCGAAGCGCTGCGCGAGATAGCTGCCGTCGGCGTCGAACTGGACGCCGTGCTGGCCCTTCTGCCCGGCGATCGCGCCGAGCTGGACGTGGAGGTCGGAACGGCCGGCGGTGATCTCGGCCGTCTCCTGGATCGTGCCCTTGCCGTAGCCTTCGGCGTCGAAGCCACGGATCAGCGCCGGGCGGTTGGTGCCGTCAAGCAAAGTCTCGGCGCGGCCGCCCTCGGCGGTCTCGCGCGTGGCCCGGGCGCGGACGCGGCGGATCGCCTCGCGGATGTAGCGCGGCTGCGCGTCGAGCGTCGGCGAATCGGCGAGCGCGGAGAGGACGCCGGCCCATGGCACCGGCCACTGCGAGACCATGACCTGCGCGATGCCGGCGTCGTTCAGCAGGGTCAGGTCGCTGCGCAGCTGGCTGTCGCCGACCGACGCCCACGGTGCGGCGGCGGCCGGGACGGCGCAGGCGAGGAGCGCGAGGGCTGCGGCGGCGGTCGGACGGGTGGATCGACGCATCAGTTCGGGCTCCGGACGGCGGCGGCGATCGCCGGATGATCGGTGAAGACGCCGTCGATGCCAAGCGCGAATAGGTGCGCGACCTCGGCCGCCGCGTCGCCGCGGGCCGTCGGATCGTCGCCGCGGCGCAGCTCGGCCGGCAGGAAGGCGTTCTCCGCGCGCAGCGTCCACGCATGGACGAACAGCCCGGCGGCATGGGCATCGGCGATCAGCGACGTCGGCGGCAGCGACCGGCCGTCGGCGTCGCGCGGCACGATACGCGCCTTGTCGGGCCCGATCCCATCGGCATAGGCGGCAACGGCGCGCAGCCCGGCGGGCGTCGTCATCGCGTCGTACGAGGTGCCGGCATCGTCGGCAGGGGCGCCGTCGCCGATCAGCTGGACGAGGCGGAGCCCGGTCGCGCCACGCAGCGCCTGCAGGTTGCCGACCTCGAACGACTGGATGACCGCGGCGTCGTCCTCGTCGCGGTAGCCGGCGGCGGCGAGCGCGGCGAGAAGCGGCGGCTCGAGCGGCAGGCCGATCGCCGCGAAATAGCTCGGGTGCTTGGTTTCAGGGTAGACGCCGACCGTCCGGCCGGCCGTGCTCGCGGCGGCGGCGAGCGCAAGGATTTCGTCGAACGTCGGCACGTCGAAGTGCCCGTCCCAGGCGGTGTTCGCCGGGCGCAGCGCCGGCAGCCGCTCGCGCGCGCGCAGGGTCTTCAGCTCGGCGAGGGTGAAATCCTCGGTGAACCAGTCGGTGACGGTCGTCGCGTCGATCGTCTTGGTCGTCCGCCGGTCGGCGAATTCGGGCCGGTCGGCGACGTCGGTCGTCGCCTCAATCGCATTCTCGTGGCGGGCGACGAGCACGCCGTCCTTCGTCGCGACGAGGTCGGGCTCGATGAAGTCGGCCCCGGCCGCGATCGCCACGCGGTACGATTCGAGCGTGTGCTCGGGCCGCTCGCCGGCGGCGCCGCGGTGGCCGATGACGATCGCGCCCGCGGCGCGCGGCGGCGTCACCGCGCCGACACTCGTCGCCAGCGCCAGCGCGCCTCGCCTCGGGACCCCGTCATCGCCACGCGCGTCCGTAGCGCGAAGCGATGACGGGCAGAAGCCCCTAAGCGATGCGCCGGTCGCCGACCTCAGGCCGTGACGACCCGCACGCTGCTGCGGCGGCGGCTGAGCAGCCCGATCGCGCCGAAGCCGGCCATCATCTCGAGCCACACCGCCGGCTCGGGCACCGGACCGGCGTCGCCGCCGGGGCCGATAAGGTCGGCGCTGATGTTGGTGATCTGGCCCTGGACGCCATCGAGCGAGACAAGGTTGGTCGCGGTCGCCGACAGGCTGGGAGCCTCGGCCAGGTACGACGTGACATAGTCGGTCCGGGCGGCGGCGTCGGCGCCCGTCGCGATGAAGCTCGCCGACGGGTATTCGATCGTCCAGATCGCCTGCTGGATCGCCGCGGCGCGGGTCGACAGGTCGGTCGCCGCGTCGTGGATCAGCTGGAAGCCGAGCGCGGCGAGGCCCTTGATCTCGCGGACCTGCGTGCCCGTCAGCTTCGTGCCATAGCCGTCCTGCGTCAGCGGCGAAGCCTGGTAGTTGAGCGTCTGCTGAAGCTGCGAGCCGATGTTGACGTAGATGTTGTGCGGCAGGTCGACGCAGAAGCCGAGCGCGTCGAACGCGACGCCAGCGATCGTGCCGGTCAAGGTCAGCGGCGCGGCATACTCGGACTTCGTCGTCCCGTTGATCGTCGCGTCGAGCGTCTGCGGATTATAAATCCCGGCCGAGGTGATCGTCACCGACTGCACCGCCGCCGCCGGCGCTGCCGCGGCCGCTGCGATCGTCAGCCCAATGAGAATGTTGCGCATGTCGTGCCCCTTCATCGCGGTCCTATCGACCATGACGCGGGCTGTAGAGTTAACTTTGCATTAGTACAAGCGAATCTTTAGTTAACGCTACTTTTCTTCTCCTCGCTGGCGACGAGCACCTCGTACGCCGCCTGGACGATGCGGAAGCGGTCGGCGGCCGCGGCGTCGCCGGGTGCCGCGTCGGGGTGGTTGAGTTTGGCGAGCCGGCGATATGCCGCCTTGATCGCCGCCGCGTCGGCGTCGTCGTCGAGCTCGAGCGCGGCGAGGGCGTCGCGCTCGCCGCGGCTGCGCGTACCGCCGCCCGCCCAGTGCCAGTGGCGGGCACGGGTGAACGCCTCGTCGCCGCTCGCCGCCGCTTCGCGGGCGCGGGCTTCCTCGGTCGTCAGGCCTTCGAAATAGTTCCAGCCGCGGTTGTACTCGGCCGCATGAGCCTCGCAGAAGTACCAGCGTTCGGGGCGGTTCGGGGCCTTGGGCGCGGGGCGGTCGCCGGGCGCGTCGCAGCCGTCGCGGTCGCACGTCCGCACCGTCGCCGCGGCACTGCCCGTGCCATAGTCGCGCCAGCGCGGGAAACCCCAGTCGAGGGTGCGTGCGCGGCGCGCCATCGCGTCAGCGGCCGCGCATCATGCCCAGGATCGAGTTCGAGCGGATTGCCGCCGGCCCCGCCCGCGCCGCCGAGGAGCGAGCCAAGGACGCTCGCCGCCCCGCCGCCCTGCCCGGCACCGGCCTGCCCGCCGCCGAGGAGCCCGCCGAGCATGCCGCCGATCCCGCCGCCGGCGGGAGCCTGGCCGCCGTTCGCGGCATGGCCGAGCGCGCCGGCGGCGAGGGTGGCGACCATCGGCAGCAGCGCGGCAAGCTTTCCCGCGTCGAGGCCGGTCGCGGCGGCGGCATGGTCGGCGACCGCCGCCGTGCCCTCGTGGCCGCCGAACAGGCTGCCGAGCAGCCCGCCGCCGTGGCTGACGGCGGCATCGCTCGCCGCGCCTTCGCTGGCGACGACTTCCGTCGCCGGGGCGGTGGCGGCGTCGAGCGCCGCGGGCCCATTCGCCTCGACGTGGCGCTGCATGCCGCCGGCGACCGCCGGCATCAGCGCGGCAACCGCCGACTGCGTCTGCTCGGGGCTCAGCCCGACGCGCGCCGCCATGTCCTCGATCGCCTGGCCGCCGCCGAAGCGGGTGACGAGATCGGTAAGCGTGCTCATGATCGGCCTCTTCGCTGGTGAACGACGGTAACGCCGCGGACCGTCGCATGGATGCGTGACGGTTCGCCGGTCGACGCGCCGACGGTAGCGTGGCCGCCGCGCCGCCGCTAGGGTCGCGGGCGTGATCGCCCCGCTCCTCGCCTCGCGCCGGCTCGGGCCGCTGTTCGTCACCCAGTTTCTCGGCGCGTTCAACGACAACCTGTTCAAGACCGCGATGCTGTTCCTGATCGCCTTCTCCGCGCACGACGCACGGTATGGCGCAACGGTCGTCACGGCGGCGGCAGGCGTGTTCATCGCCCCGTTCTTCCTGTTCTCCGGCATCGCCGGACGCCTTGCCGACGCCGTCGACAAGGCGCGCATCGCCCGGATTGTCAAACTGGCCGAGGTACTTATCCTCGCCGCCGGCGGTGTCGGGCTGCTCGCTGCCAGCCTGCCGCTGCTGTTCGCCGTGCTGTTCGCGATGGGTGTCCATTCGACGGTCTTCGGCCCCGTCAAGTACGCGATCCTGCCGCAACACATTGATGCGAAAGAGCTTCTTGCCGCAACCGGCCTCGTCGAGGGCGCGACCTTCGTCGCCATCCTGCTCGGCCAGGTCGCGGGCGGGCTGCTGCCGACGCGGGTGTCGGCCGTCGCCATGCTCGTCGTCGCCGCGCTCGGTGTCATCGCCGCGTGGCGCATCCCGCCCGCCCCGCCGGCCGCGGGCGCGCTTGCGGTCGACTGGAACCCGCTGACCGCGTCGAGCAGTGTGCTGCGCGGGGCGTTCGCCGTCCCGGCGATCGCGCGCGCGACGCTCGCCCTGTCGTGGTTCTGGGCCCTCGGCACGGTCTACACGAGCCAATTCGTCCCCCTCGTCGCCGCGTGGCACGCGTCCGAACGCGTCGCGACCTTCTTCCTCGTCGTCTTCACCGTCGGCGTCGCCACCGGGGCGGGGGGAGTCGCGCGACTGCTCCAGGGGCGCGTCTCGGCCACGGCGGCCCCGGCGGCGGCCGTGGCGATGGCCGCGGCGAGCCTCGCCCTATTCGCCGCCGTCCGCGGTGGCTTCCCTGCCGGCCTCGCCACCGACGCGCGTGGCGCGGCGACGGTCGGTGCCCTCTTCGTCCTCGCCGTCGCCGGCGGCGTCTTTTCGGTTCCGCTCTACGCCATCCTGCAGACGGCGAGCGGGGCGGCAACCCGGTCGTCGACGGTGGCGGCGAACAACATCGTCAACGGCGCGTTCCAGGTCGCCGGCACGCTGCTCGCCGGCGCGGCGGTCGCCGCCGGCGCGTCGCTGCCGGCGGTGCTCGCGGTCAGCGGCGCGAGCGCGCTGTTGCTCGTGCCGATGCTGCGGAGGCTGGGTTGAAGATTGCGGCGGTACTCGGGCTCGATACGGCTGCGGGAGCTTATCTCGCCCGCCTCCTCGTCGCCCGCGGGGTCGCCGTGCGCGGAACGGGCGGAGCCGCGCTGCTCGAACGGCTCGACGTCGCGCGCGAGGTTACGCGCACTGACGCCGCAGCAACGGCGTCGTTCGGGGCCGACCTGGTCTTCGATCTGCGCGGCGATGCAGGCGCGACCCGGGCGCTGCTCGCCGCGCCACCGGCCGCACGGGTGTTTGTCGCCGTCGACCCGGGCGACGGCGCGTTGATCGCCGATCTCGCCGCCGCGCGCGCGGCCGGGCGCTTCGTCGCCACCAGCCGAGTGTTCGCCCACGAATCGCGCCTTGGCCCGGGCACATCGCCGATCGCGCGGATCATCGCGGCCGTCGCCGCCGGACGCGATCCTGAACCTATCGACCTGGCGAGCCGGACCGACTGCGGCTGGACGCCGGAATACGTCGACGCGATGGCGCGGACGCTCCAGCAGCCGCGTGCACGTGACGTCGTGATCGCCTCCGGGACCGAGCTCACCGGCCTGGCCGCCGCGCACGCCGCTGCCCGCTGGTTCAAGCGTCCGCTCGTGCTGCCGGTGCTCCCCGATCCGGCGCCGACGGCGAGCCCGCAGCGGCCGGATCCGGCGCTCGGCTGGCACGCGGTGACGGTCGGCACCGACCTGGTCGACGTCCTCTGCGAAGGCGTAGCCGGCGGCTGAACCGCGGCGCGGCCCAGCGCGCGCCTCAGCCGACCCGCGCGTACTTGTCCTCGAAGCGGACAATGTCGTCCTCGCCGAGGTACGGGCCGCACTGGACCTCGATCAGGTGGAGCGGGACCTTGCCGGGATTTGCCAGCCGGTGCTGCGCTCCGGCCGGAATATACGCCGACTGGTTCTCGCCGACGATCCGCTCGACACCGTCGATCGTGACAACGGCGGTTCCGGAGACGACGATCCAGTGTTCGGACCGGTGGTAGTGCATCTGGAGCGACAGCTGCCCGCCGGGCTTGACGACGATCCGCTTGGTCTGGAAGCGCTCGCCCGCGTCGGTCGTCTCGTACGTCCCCCACGGCCGGTGGACCACCGGCTGCGTCGTGTGACGGGTGGAATTGCGCGCTTTCAGCTCGTCGACGACGAGGCGGACGTCCTGCGATCGGTCGCGCGGGATGATCAGGACGGAATCGCGGGTCGACACGACGACAAGGTCGTTGACGCCGACGACTGCGACGGCGGGACCATTGTCGACGCGGACGAGGCAGTCGTGGCCGACTCGATCGCGACGACATCGCCGTGGAGCGCGTTACCGGCGGCATTGTGCTCGGCGATCTCCCACAATGCGCCCCACGAGCCGACGTCGGACCAGCCCATGTCGACCGGCACGACTGCAGCGTGCGCGGTCGCCTCCATAACGGCATAGTCAATCGACACGCTCGGACTGGCGAGGAAGGCGCTTCGATCGGGCCTGACGAAGCGATCATCGGTCGTTGCTCCCGCCATCGCCGCCGCCGCGGCGTCGGCGATGGCGGGCGCGTGCGCGGCGAGTTCGGCGAGGTACGCGTCGGCGCGGAACAGGAAGATGCCGCCGTTCCACAAATGCCGCCCCCCGGCGACGAAGGCTACCGCCGTCGCCGCGTCGGGCTTCTCGACAAAACGCGCGATGCGCTCGACGCCACTGAGGCCGTCAATCGCGGCACCCGTCTCGATATAGCCGTAGCCCGTCTCGGGGCCGGTCGGCGCGATGCCGAACGTGACGAGCAAACCGGCGGCGGCCGCCGGCGCCGCCGCCGTGACCGCACGCCGAAACGCGGTCAGGTCGGCGATGACATGGTCCGACGGCACGACGAGGATCATCGCTGTTGGATCGGTGGCTTTTGCCTGATGGGCGGCGACGGCGATCGCCGCGGCGGTATTGCGCCCCGCGGGTTCGAGCAAGATCGTCGCCGTGCCGGCTCCGGCGGCGTCGAGCTGATCGGCGATGAGGAAGCGGTGCTCCTCGCCGCCGACGACGAGCGGGGCAGCAAACATCGCGTCGGCGAACCGCGCGACCGTCGCCTGGAGCATCGACTGGTCGGCCGCGATCGGTAGCAGCTGCTTGGGGTGGAGCGCGCGCGACACCGGCCACAGCCGTGTGCCGGAGCCCCCCGACAGTATGACGGGGACAATCGAGGGTGCGGTGCTGGTCACGCCTGTGCCATAGCCAGCACCGCGTCCGCTGCAAAGCCCGTTGTCGCCACGACCGGCTTTGCGGGGTCGACATGCAGCGCGATCAGCCGCTAAGGCACGGCCAAACACGCGGAGACTTGGAACGATGACGAAACGTGCGCTGATCACCGGCATTACCGGGCAGGATGGCGCATATCTTGCCCAGTTCCTTCTCGGCAAAGGCTACGAGGTGCACGGCATCAAGCGGCGCGCATCGTCGTTCAATACCAACCGCATCGATCACTTGTACCAGGATCCGCATATCGACGGGCGGCGCTTCATCCTCCACTACGGCGATCTGACCGACAGCACGAACCTTGTCCGCATCGTCCGGGAAGTCCGCCCCGACGAGGTCTACAACCTCGGGGCGCAAAGCCATGTCGCGGTCAGCTTCGAACAGCCCGAATATACCGCCGATGTCGACGGGCTCGGCACGCTGCGGCTGCTCGAGGCCATACGTATCGCCGGGCTGGCGACGACGACGCGTTTCTACCAGGCATCAACTTCGGAACTCTATGGCCTTGTCCAGCAGATCCCGCAAAGCGAGACGACCCCGTTCTACCCGCGCAGTCCGTACGCCGTCGCCAAGATGTACGCCTACTGGATCACGGTGAACTACCGCGAGGCGTACGGGATGTATGCGTGCAACGGTATCCTGTTCAATCACGAGAGCCCGATACGTGGCGAGACCTTCGTGACCCGCAAGATTACCCGAGCCATGGCCCGGCTGTCGCTCGGTCTGCAGGATTGCCTCTACCTCGGTAACATGGACGCGCTGCGCGACTGGGGCCATGCCCGCGATTACGTCGAAATGCAGTGGCTGATGCTGCAGCAGGACACCGCCGTCGACTATGTCATCGCCACCGGCGTTCAGGTCAGCGTCCGCGACTTTGTCGTTGCGGCCGCGCGCGAACTCGGCGTCGAGCTGGCCTTCGAGGGGAGCGGGGTCGACGAGATCGGCCGCGTCGCCTCGGCTCCCGCGGGCTCGCCGCTTACCGTCGGGGCGGCGGTCGTTCGGGTCGATCCGCGCTACTTCCGCCTGACCGAGGTCGAGACGCTGCTTGGCGATGCCTCGAAGGCGAAGCGCGACCTCGGCTGGGAGCCCGCCACCACCTTTGCCGATCTTGTTGCCGAGATGGTGAAGAGCGACCTCGCCGCGGCCAAGCGCGATGCGCTCGTCGTCGAGCACGGATATCAGGCCTATGACTATCACGAGTGACGCGCCGCAGCCGTGTGACAGTATCTTTGTCGCCGGGCACCGCGGCCTTGTCGGCAGCGCGATCGTGCGTGCGTTGGCGGCGAAGGGGTTTACGAATCTAGTCACGCGGACCCACGACGAACTCGACCTGACCGACCAGGCGACAACCGCCGCATTTTTTGCCGAGTTCCGCCCGCGCCACGTGGTGCTCGCCGCGGCGAAGGTCGGTGGCATCCACGCCAATGATACCTATCCAGCCGAATTCATCCGCGACAATCTCGCGATCCAGACCAACATCATTCACGCCGCCTGGGTCAGCGGTGTCGACCGGCTGCTGTTCCTCGGTTCGAGCTGCATCTACCCCAAGCTCGCCCCCCAGCCGATCGCCGAGGCGTCGCTGCTGACCGGGCCGCTCGAGCCGACCAACCGCGCCTATGCCCTTGCCAAGATCGCCGGCGTCGAGATGTGCGCAAGCTACAACCGCCAGTACGGTACCCGCTTCCTCGCCGCGATGCCGACCAACCTCTACGGGCCGGGAGACAATTACCATCCCGAGAACAGCCACGTCATTCCGGCGCTGATCCGTCGCTTCGATGCAGCGCGCGCGGCAAACGCGGCCGAGGTCGTGGTCTGGGGGACCGGCACGCCGCGGCGCGAGTTCCTGTTCAGCGACGACATGGCCGACGCCTCGGTTCACCTGATGACGCTTGATGCTGACGGCTTCGCGCGCGCCCTGCGGCCCGGCGACGCGTACGACTTTCCGCTGGTCAACATCGGCTGCGGCGAGGACGTGACGATCGCCGACCTCGCCCGGGCTGTGGCTACCGCCGTCGGCTTCACCGGAGCTATCCGGTTCGATCCATCGCTTCCCGACGGCACACCACGCAAACTGCTCGATACGACACGTATGCGGTCGCTCGGCTGGACGCCCAAGGTCGACCTTGCCGACGGCCTCGCGCGCGCCGTCGCCGATTTCCGGGCGGCTGCCGCAATCGCCCGAAGTTGACGCATGAAGGTCAGTGTCATCACCGTCGCTTGGAACGCAGCGGCCACGATCGGCGACACGATGCGTTCGGTCGCAGCGCAATCGCATCCGGACCTCGAGCATCTCGTCATCGACGGCGCTTCGACCGATGACACGCTGTCGATTGTCCGCGCTCTCGCAACCAGCCGTACCCGGGTGATCAGCGAGCCCGATGATGGCCTGTACGATGCGATGAACAAGGGCATTGCTATGGCAAGCGGCGATATCATCGGGTTTCTGAACGCCGACGACTTTTTTTGCCGGACCGATGCCACCGCGTTGATCGCTTCGAGCATAGGTGATGCCGACGCAGTCTCGGCAAGCATCGCGATAGTGCCGGCACGGGACGTATCGAAGCTCAAGCGCGCCTATCCGTCGGCGCCGTTCGCGCCATGGATGCTTCGCTTCGGTCATATGCCTCCGCATCCTGGTTTTTACGCTACGACCGGCGCATTTGCCGCTGTCGGCGGCTTCGATCCGGCGATTCGCATCACTGCGGATTTTGAATGGATGGTCCGCTTCTTCATGGTCAGCGGCCTAAATGCCAGACTGATCAGGGAAACAATAGTAACACTGCGCGACGGTGGACTGTCAAACCGTGGCTTCGCGAGCAATCGTGCGATCAACGCCGAGGCTTTCGCATCGCTGCGCCGTCACGGTGTTAAGACCGCTCGTTGCGTTATCTGGTCGAAGTACGTGATCAAAGCGATCCAGATGGGGATCGAAGGACATGAGTGGCCCGCGCCATCCGCGGTACGATGGCCTCGGCTAGCGTGTTGATATCGGCCGCTCCCGTCCGCACCGAAGATAAGCAACGATGCCAACAGTAGCCATCACCGGCGGCACTGGATTTGTCGGACGGGCCCTCATCGCCGAGTTGCTCGGCCGGGGGTTCGAAGTCGTCTCCTTGGTGCGCTCTGCTTCTGCCTCAGGTGCCGCCGAGGGTCGCCAGGGTACCTTTCGCGAGATTGTTTCGGGTGATTTGACTGATGCTGACTACGGCTCCGCAATCCCGGCCGGCATAGACGCGGTTATCCACTGCGCGGCTCGGGTACATGTTATGCGGGACCGTGCCGCCGATCCGCTGGCGGCATTCCGCAAGGCCAACGTCGACGCGACCATTTCACTCGCGCGGCACGCCGCGCATCGTGAGGCCGGCCGCTTTGTCTATCTAAGCTCGATCAAGGTCAACGGCGAGCGGACCAGGCTGGGATGTCCGTTTAAAGCCAGCGATCCTGCGAGGCCGCTTGATCCGTACGGCACCTCCAAGCTCGAGGCTGAAACCGCCCTGCGCGCATTCGGTGCGAAGACCGGGCTCGGCGTAAGCATCATCCGCCCGCCATTGGTTTATGGTCCGGGGGTAAAAGGCAATCTGGCGCTTCTCGCGCGGCTGCTGCGCTCGGGTTTTCCGGTACCGCTCGGCGGCGTGACCGGCAATCGCCGCAGCCTGATCGCGGTCGGCAATCTTGCCGACTTGGCGGTTCGGTGCGTGACGCACCCTGAGGCGGTCGGCAGGACATTTCTCGCCAGCGATGACGACGACCTCTCGACTGCCGAACTCATGCGCGCGATGGCAGAGGCGATGGGTCGGCCTGCCCGGCTTTTGCCGGTGCCGCCGGCTTTGATCACGCTCCTTGCCCGCGCCATCAAGCGACCCGAGTTGGCTGAACGCCTGTGCGGTTCGCTGCAGGTCGATGTCGCCGCCACCCGGCAGCGATTGAATTGGACGCCGCCGGTGTCGATCAAGGTAGGACTCGCGGCCGCCTTCTCTTCTGAACGATTTCAGTGAGGTCGCAGGAGCGAACTATGATGCTGGCAGCACCGCGCGCTTCGACCTAGAGGCTTCTCGACTGCTTAGGAGAAAGTGACCGATGGATGTTCGCACGCTGCTCGGCCGCAGTCACGACCTGTTCACGGGTGACATCGCAGCGAATAATGGCGCGATCGACGCCGCGCTCGCCGGCCGCCGCGTTCTCGTGGTCGGGGGAGCAGGGTCGATCGGTCGCGAGGTGACAGCGGAAATCTTTCGCCGTCGCCCTGCCGCGCTGCATATCATCGACATTAGCGAGAACACCCTCGTGGAGCTCGTCCGCAAGGTGCGGAGCAGCGACGGCTATTCGGACGGCGACCTGCGCTTCCTACCGCTCGATATCGCCTCGGTTGAGGCGCGCGCGTTCCTCGCCAGCCAGCCAGCGTACGATTACGTGCTCAACTTCGCCGCAATGAAGCACGTCCGTTCAGAAAAGGACGAGTTCTCGCTGATGCGGATGATTAAGGTAAACGTCCTCGACACGCTCGAGACGCTTGAGTTCGCCACCCGCGGTGGTGCCGGTAAGTATTTCGCTGGTGTCGACCGATAAGGCGCAAAATCCGGCCAACCTGATGGGCGCGACGAAGCGTATAATGGAGGACGTCATCTTCGGCGGCGGCATTCCCGTGTCGACGGCGCGCTTTGCCAACGTAGCGTTCTCCGACGGTAGCCTGCTGCACGGTTTCCTCCAGCGGCTGCAGCTGCAGCAGCCGATCTCCGCGCCATCGGACGTCCGCCGTTACTTCGTTACCGGGGCGGAGGCCGGACGGTTGTGCCTGGCGTCGATCGCGCTCGGCGGGAGCCGCGAGATCTTCTTCCCACGGCTTGATCCAGATATCGACCTGCTGACCTTCGCCCAGATCGCCGTCCGCCTGCTCGAGGCGAACGGCTACACGCCGGCGCTGGTCGAAAGCGAAGATGAGGCACGCGGCCGCGCCGCCGAGCTGATCGCGGCGCGGCACTGGCCATGCTATTTCTTCGCCAGCGATACATCGGGCGAGAAGCCGTTCGAGGAGTTCCACGCGCCGGCCGACAACATCGACTGGGACCGCTTCACCGATCTCGGCGTTATCCGCCGCTCCGCGCCCGATCGCACCGTCACGGCACGGGCTGACGCCTTTGTCGCCTATGTCGAAGCTCTGCGTACGAACGGCGCGTGGACCAAGGCCGAGTTGACCTCGGCGATCAAGACGGCGTGCCCCGAACTCGATCACGTCGACACCGGCCGCACCCTCGACAACCGGATGTAGACGAATGGTCAAACGTCTGTTCGACATCGTCCTTGCCGTTCTTGCGCTGCTCGTCCTCAGTCCGCTGCTTGTCCCGATTGCGCTCGTCTTGCGTTTCACCGGCGAGGGTGAGGTGTTTTACCGGCAGAAGCGGCTCGGACGCGACGGCAGGCCTTTCGGCATTCTCAAGTTCGCGACGATGCTCAAGAACAGCCCGAGCATGGCGGGTGGCGACATCTCGACCCGTGACGACCCGCGTATTCTCCCCGTGGGGAGGTTTCTGCGGTCGACCAAGATCAACGAGCTGCCGCAGTTGATCAACATCGTCACGGGCGATATGAGCATCATCGGCCCCCGGCCGTTCACCCCGGGCATCGCCGCGCTGTTCGACGCCGACCACAGCACCGCTGTCGCCCACCTGCGGCCCGGCCTGTCGGGCATCGGCTCGATCGTCTTCCGCGACGAGGAAAGGCTGCTTGCCGGCGTTGCTGACCGAATGGCGGTCTACAAGGCGGCGATCGTACCCTACAAGGCGGCGCTCGAACGCTGGTACGCCAGCCACCAGTCGCCGGGTCTCGACCTGAAGCTGATCTGGCTGACGGTCCTTGCCGTGCTGCGCCCGGCCACGCGGCCGGAGGCGTGGTTTCGCGACCTGCCACCACCGCCCGCCGAACTCGTCGCACTGCGGGATCGCATGATGCGGACGCCTGCCGGGTGATGCGGCGCCTGTGGTCGCGTCGGGGTCAGAATATCTCATAGAGACGTCGACCGGCTATCTCCTGACGGCGACCTTCATTACGACCGACCTACCACCCTGCCTGTCGTCCCGATCTCGCTTCGAACGAGTGCGGTGAGCGCTCGGACGGCCTGCTAAATGGCACGATGTTTCGGAACGTCGCCTTCGTCGGTCTGCCGCGAATACCGCTTCGGCATGCCTGATAGTCGAGGTTGCGCTGCCACGCGGAGCAGCTTAGGCACGGTCTCCGAGCCGGCTCGTCCGGTGACGCCCCGCTCTATAATCGACTGTGAGGTGACGTGATAACGACCGTGAAGCGTGTCCTGGTTACCGGTGGGGCCGGCTTTCTCGGTTCGCATCTATGCGATCAGCTGATTGCCGATGGCCACGAGGTGCTCTGTGTCGACAATTTCTTCACTGGCCACAAACGAAACATTGCGCATCTGGTCGGGCACCCTCGGTTCGACTTGATCCGTCACGATGTGACCTTTCCGTTGTTTGTCGAGGTCGACGAAATATACAACCTGGCTTGCCCGGCTTCACCTGTCCAGTACCAGATCAATCCCGTGCAGACGACCAAGACGAGCGTCCACGGTGCGATCAACATGTTGGGTCTAGCCAAGCGTCTCAAAGCAAAGGTTTTTCAGGCCTCGACCAGCGAGGTGTACGGCGATCCCGAAGTTCATCCGCAACCGGAAAGTTATTGGGGGCAGGTGAACCCGATCGGGCCGCGCGCATGCTATGATGAGGGCAAAAGGTGCGCTGAGACCTTGTTCTTCGATTACCATCGTCAGCACCAGACGCGGATAAAGGTAGCCCGGATCTTCAACACCTATGGCCCACGAATGGACCCGAACGACGGGCGGGTGGTCTCCAACTTTATCGTGCAGGCGCTTCAGGGCCGACCGATCACGATCTATGGCGACGGCGCGCAGACCCGAAGCTTCTGCTTTGTCGATGACCTGATTGACGGCTTCGTGCGGCTGATGGCATCCGCCGATGACGTTACTGGGCCGATCAACCTGGGCAATCCCGGTGAGTTTTCGATGCTCGAGCTTGCTGAGAAAATCATTGCGTTGACGGGCTCCGCGTCGCGCATCGTCCACGAGCCACTGCCGCGCGATGATCCGCGACAGCGCCGGCCGGTCATCGACCTCGCCCGCGACCATCTTGGCTGGACGCCGCATATCGCTCTTGACGAAGGACTGCGGCGCACCGTTGCCTATTTCGAAACGGTGTTAGGTGGCAAGGCTGGCCGGGACGCATGAAGATCGTTTTCGATGCGACTATCTTCGGGCTGCAGAGCTTCGGCGGCGTTTCGACCTACACTTGGGAAGTTGTTCGTCGCCTTGCCGACGTTCCGGGCGTCGCATTGTCGCTCTCCCTGCCCCGCGAGATCCGCTCGAACCGCCGTGATAGCATTGCCGCTTTACCAGTGGAGCGAACCCGTGAGCGGTTACCGGCGAAGTTGACGCGCTACTTGCCGCTGGCCGGTATCGGCGAGGCCGATATCGTCCACACTGCCTACTACCGCTTGCCCATGTCGGGCCGTTCGCGACGCGTCGTGACAGCTTACGACTTCGTCTACGAGCGTTATCGCTCGGGCGTGGCGCGCCGCGTTCATTCTTTGCAAAAGCGCCGTGCCCTGATGGGCGCCGACGTCGTGCTGTGCATTTCGGAGAATACGCGCTCCGACGCGCTGAAGGCCTATCCAGACCTTGATCCGGCGAAGTTCCGCGTAACGCCCCTTGCAGTCGACCGGGAAACCTTCTTCGTCCCTCCGGAAAGCGAAGGCGGGTTGACGGAGACGGTCCTGTTCGTGGGTCAGCGTGGGGGGTATAAGCGCTTCGATCTGGCCGTCGGTGGCGTCGCAGGCGCGGGGTTGCGCCTTGCAATTGTCGGGGCAGAACTGACCGCTGTCGAGCGCGCGGTACTTGATCGCGAACTGCCGGGGCGCTGGACCGAGCTCGGTCGCATCGACGATGCTAGGCTGCGCCGTGTGTACGCTGGAGCCTATGCCTTCATCTATCCTTCCGACTACGAGGGATTCGGGCTACCGATCCTGGAGGCGCAGGCATGCGGTTGCCCTAGCGTCGTTGCCAATCGGTCGTCGTTCCCCGAAGTTGGTGGCAGCGCTGCGATTTACGCGAGCGAACAGCAGGCACGCGCTTATGCCGAGGTGCTTCGGACCCTCGCGGGTAACGATCGCCGTACGGCGATAAGGGCCGCCGGCCTCGCCAACGTTGACCGGTTTAGCTGGGAGCGGACCGTCGCGACTACCCTCGACGCCTATCGATCCTTGGCAGCATGAAGCGCGCGCTCATCGTCGGCATTACGGGTCAGGACGGCGCTTACCTTGCCAGACTGCTGCTGATGCGCGGCTATCAAACTTGGGGAACGTCGCGGTCGCCCGATGATCCGCGCGTCTTGAGCCGCCTCGACGATCTGGGCATCCGTAAGGATGTGACAATGCGGGAACTATCGCCGCAGGACGCGTCTGCGACCGCTGCGATCGTCGCCGAAGTGGCGCCTGATGAGGTGTATAATCTGAGCGGCCAAAGTTCTGTCGGCCTGTCGTTTGTGGAGCCCGCGGCGACGCTTCAGAGCATTGTATTGGCGACGTCCAATCTGCTCGAGGCAATCAGGGCGTCAACTCGGCGCCCGCGATTCTACAGTGCAGGGTCAAGCGAGGCATTCGGCGATTCCGCCGGCGTGCCTGCCAACGAGGATACGCCATTCCGGCCTAAATCGCCCTATGGCGTGGCAAAGGCCTGCGCTGCAATGCAGGTCACAGCCTACCGAGAAGCCTACGGACTGTATGCGGTGACCGGTACATTGTTCAATCACGAGTCTCGCTTACGGCCAGCGCAATTTGTCACCACAAAGATCGTTGCGGCGGCACGCGCGATCGCAGCGGGTGAAGCCGATATCCTAGTTCTGGGCGACACCAGCATAGAGCGCGATTGGGGATGGGCTCCCGAGTACGTCGACGCGATGTGGCGTATGCTCCAAGCTGACCAGCCCCGCGACTACGTTATCGCCACGGGGACACGGATAGAGTCTTCGCGATTTCGCGCGGCATGCCTTCGAGTTTTTCGGCCTCGACCTTGACCGACATCTCCGCCACGATCCGGCGCTAGCTCGTCCCAACGAGCTGCGGATCAGTCAAGGCGACCCATCGCGCGCGGCACGCGAGCTTGACTGGCGCGCGGTCACGGGCGGGCGCGATCTAGTCCGGACGTTGTGCGAAGGCGCGACCTCGCCGCCGCGTGGTTGACATCGTCAAATTGGGCGGGCGCGGCTCCGGCAAAGACGAAGTCACGCACCATCGAGCCGGTCACCGCTGGATTGCAGCGATGCCAAACCGCTTCGCCGCCTCTTGCAGCGATCGCCCGAGCGTTGGCCCGATTCTCGACGATCCAGCGTAGCTTCTCAATAAGTGAATCGGTCGAATCGTCTTCGAGATAAAGTGCACCGCTGCCGAACAGACGTCGAACATCACTGATGTCGGTACTTAATACAAGTTGGCCCGATGCAGCGATTTCGACTACCTTCGATGGAAAGGTGGTATTTGCGAATATTCCGTGGATCGGCTTCAAGGCCAGTCCGACGTCGATCCGGCTTAGCAGGGCGATGTAATCGTCGTTGTCGAGTCTTCCCCAGACCTGCAACGGCGGCACCGCCTCGGTCGTGGCCAGCGAGCGAAGCCGCTCGATCGCGTCGCCTTTGCCCGTGACCTCGAAGGCGATCTGGTGTGCCCAAGCTGGCGGGTCTGCGCGAAGCTGCTCGATCGCCGCAGCCAGCCGTAATGCCCCGGTATCGGCGTCGATGGAGCCACCAAGAAGAACGTTTAGGACTTCGCCCGTCATGGGCCGCGGTGGCGCGACGGCTTTAACGCTGCCGTAATAGACGATCGCGGGTCGCAATGCTGTCATGTCCGCCAGCACGCTGCTTGCAAGTAGCGTTCCGCCTGTACAGAGCCGGTCGAATAGCGCGTTGAACAGACGCTGAGCAAACGCGCGTGGAGAGCGGCCTGTGGTGAGTACCGGCCCATCTTCGAAGTCGAGTACCGTCCGCAGGCCAAGCACACGGGCCAGGATCAGCGCCGCGATATAAGCAGGATGGCGGTTGTACAGCATCAGCACCGTCCTCCCACGCAAGCGGCGAAGACGCCAGACTGCCACAGCCGATCCGACAATCGAAAGCAGTTCAGACAGTAAGGGTCGATTCAAGAAGGGTTGATATACAATAGGCGTGCCGCGATAGCGTCGGACGACAGCGCCGAAATAACGACCGTCGCCCGTCTGCCGCCCGCGGCCCAAACTGATGATCAACGGCCGTATGGCCGCTCCTCGCACCGCCTCGGCCAGAAGAAATACTTTTCGTGACCCTGCCGGCCCGTCCGTCGTAACCGCTCGCTCGGCTCGAGTGCGGTCTTCGAAGGCGTTGCAAAGAATGGCGAGGCGAAGCGGCGCGGTGGGCAAGTGTTAACCTTCACAATGTTCAGGGCACAATCGGCGTTAAGCCGCCGCATATTCTAATCCCGTTCGCGACCGCCGATACGCGGCGATTGCGAGCGCGGCCAGCCAGAGTAGCAGCAAATTGGTGTCGGATGTGACAGGCAGCAGCGGCATGTAAATCGAAAATAACATTACTACCACTCCGATAACGACATCTTCGATTCGCGAGCTTAACTTTGCACGGTGCCACGCGTGGGCGCTGTAAAATCCGGCCAACGCAAGAAACACCGCGGTCCCGACAGGGCCGAAATCCTGAATATATGAGGAGAGAGCCGTCGTCCAGCCAACACCCAACACGCCGGAGGCGGTAAGCCGGTCGACCTTTTCAAGGTAGATTTGCGACGTGTTTTGCCCGGTAATCGGCTGTAATTGGCGGAATATGAATGGAACGCTGACCGCGCCGTAATATATATTTGGAAATCGCACTCGTAGAAAGTTTTGGAATAGCGCAACAGAACTTGAGAAGTAGACGATCCCCTCGATGCAAGCCGACCGAAAATCTACGCCCAAGTATGAAATTGCATCATCGAAGCGGCGATCGAGATCAAGGCCGAATAGAGATGCGATAATGTCGCCCTTCTCGATGCTGACGCTTTGGTCCTTACGTGCAACGGCGATATAGCCCATGTAACCCGTCATCGCGGCCGCGACGACCGTTGTCGCGACGATCCCCTGCCACGACCAGCGCTGCCGGGCACTTCTCGCGGCAGGACGGCGAGACCGGGCGAGCAGCAGACCAATACCTGTAACGAGCATGATCTGAAATGCCGTTTGCCGTCCAGCTGAAAGGACCGATACCAAGAAATACCCCGCCACCGGGATCAACATGTAGACCGTCTCTCGCAGGCGTAGCCGTGACCGGAAACAAAGAGCGAAGATGTAGCAGTATAGGCACGCCCATGTCATGACGGACCCGAGCTGGGCCATCAAAGACGCAGCCTTGCGATCCACGATCGAGTCGCGCAGCGCCGCAAGATCGTCGAGTCCGGCACCGCCGTTGAAGTAAAAGTCGCCGCAGATGAGTGCCGTGCCAGCAATAGCCACCCACCAGGCCAGCCGTGCAGAACGCAGGCTTAAGGCGAACTCTTCGTCAGCGAGGCGGGTCGGCCGCGGCGGCGGCGTCAGTTTGGGGGACGCCTGCCAGACGAGGGCCCCCGCGATATAACAGCTGAAGAAGCCGATCAGCTCGCCGGCAAACCATCCCTGGCGATCATCGTAAAAGTCATAGGCGACAATCCCGGTGACGATCGGTGCCATGCAAAACAGCCAGGCCAGAGACATCGCCCACACGGGTCCTTTGAGACGCCATGTCAGGAGTGTCGTGCCGATCAGGAATGCGGCGGCCGTCCAGAGCATCAGCGCAGCATGCGCTTCAGGCGTGAAAGCCATGGTAGGGCCTGACTGATTACCAGACGCGGGCTGATCGCGGCCCACTGCCGCTCGTCGATCGCATCGCGGTCCGCGTCGGCCTTCATCGGCGCGGCTTGACTGAAGCTCGCCTCTCCATCCCAAGCGGGGTACGCGGCGAGAGCGCTCGCGCCGTCCAGCGTGTGTGTCGCGTCATTGCCGAAGCCGATGTTCTGCACCAGGTTCACAGTCGGGCGGACCGTCAAGCCATGGTTGCGCCAGACCGTTAAAATCCATTGATAGTCCCAGGTATCAATCTTGCCTTTGGTCAGGCGACCAAAAACCTGGCGCCAGTACAGATGGGCGAGCGGCCGATTGCCCCATAGGCGGCGAAGCACACCGTCGGGCATCGCCGGCTCCACCTCGTATTGCGCCCACCGGTCACGCCACGTCGCCCAGCCCCACATCAAGGCAAAATTTGAGAAATAGTGCCCGCTGGGTGTAGTCGACCCCGAAAAGTTCGATCCCGAGACACTGAACACACGACGATTAGCGGCGTATAGATCAAGCATCTCGGCAGCGAAGCGGAAAAAAGCCGGCGACGGAAGGCAGTCATCTTCAAGAATTATAGCCCGCTCGACTTCTGAAAAAACCCAGTCGAGCCCCGATGCGACGCGCCGTTTGCAGCCCATGTTGGTGGCAGCGAAGTTCGTTCGAACATCGCATGGCCAGTCGACCGCCGTGGCGATCGCCCGAACTTTGGCAACGCGCTCCTCCTCGCCGACACGCCCCTCGCGCGCGCCATCCGCCACGACAAGCAGTACCGGCGGACGGGCAGCCTTGATCGACGCGAACACGCGGGCCGTCGGTTCGGGCCGGTTGAAGACCAGGAACGCGACCGGCACAGTACAAGGAACTTCTGCTGTCACGCAGGTCGGTCGGTATACATTACGGTGTTCACCGTTTTAGCGAACGCGGCATACCCGGCGTCCGCCATAAAACGCGCGCACGGATCGGTTGCAAGGCCATCAATCGTCCGCCCCAGCGACTCAGCGAGGACAACGGCGGGCCGAAAGCGCGTCCAGTCGTTCGAGCGAAGCACGGCGAGGTCGAGCCCCTCGACATCAATCGTCAGCAAGTCAATTTTGCCCACGGGGCGAAATTCAGCCAGTACATCGCGCAATGGTCGGAGCGGCACGTTTATGGTCCGCGCCAGCCGTGAGCCCTCCTTCTGGCGATGGGTAGCCAAGGCGTCATCGAATGTATTGAGCGCCATTTCCTCGAAGACATGAAAGCGAGCAGCGCCAAGTGTTTCTGCGATCCCAAGTTCAAGATTGACGTCGTCAGGCCGATGCCGGTCGAATGGTACCATGGACCCCGGCATCGCATCGATGTTTATTCCACGCCAGCCGACTTCATGAAGCAATTGGGTATTAGAGAAGCGGAATGGGTGATGAGCACCGACATCGACGTAGAAACCGCTACGCTGATACTCATAGAAGCGCCAAAGGATGCGGTCTTCACCCTCCTGAGACCATGACCGCTCGCCCCGCCGCACACGCCACTGCCTCAGTTGAGCAATCTGGCGTCCACTAACCCGCTTCAGAACATCTTTAACAACTGGATTCATCTGAGCTTCAATGCCTGAAGTTGCAGTGCGAATATGGGGCGAGTGTCCTTGAAAAGAGCATTCATCAAGATTGCTGAGATGCTATAACTGAGGATTGCCGCCCATGCCGCGCCGACGGCGCCGAGCCGCGGGATCAGCGCGAGGTTGAGCACGACGCTGAGAGTTGCGCCTGCCAACGCCTGATAAAGGCCGAACCGCATCAGGCCGTGATTGATAAACCAGGCGCTGGATGCGACGCCGATGCCAACGGGGAGCCCGGACCACGCATGGACCGCGAGCACCCGCGCCGCCTCGGCATACGGTGGCCCATATAAGGCAGCGACGATTGGTCCGGCCCCGAATGACATGGCTGCAGCGGCCGCGACGGACACGGCCGCGATGACGCGCATGACCTTCGCAAGCTCAACCTGATAGATCGCCGGCGATTCAGCGTGGCGCGCCGCAAGTCGTGGAACGAACGCGGTCATGATGGCAGTGGGAACAAAATACCAGATTTCGGAGATGCGTGCCGCCGCCGCATAGATGCCGACCGCGTGATCGTCGAGGAGCCGACCGAGAAGGATCTGATCGACGCGCATGTAGACGCCTATTGCAAGCTGACGGATCAGCAGCGGCCAAGCCTCCGCCGTCAGGCGTTGCGACTCGATCAGCGTCGCGTGACGGAGCCGAAACGCGTTGCCATGCCGTGCGGCGAAGACGACGAATGCGAGACCGACAAGCGCGAATTCCAACGTGTAGATCGCGGCAAAGACGATAAGCGGGGCATCGGCGACAATTGCGACGACCTTCGCCACCGACGTCAGCACAAAGGCGCCGTTGCGCAGCAGGACGATCTCCCGCACTTTGTTCTGTGACTGATAAAACTGATCGATGACATCGAGGGACTGGGGTAACAGGGATGCCGCGACGATGACGGTCATCGCCAGAACCTCGCTGTCGCCCGGCCGCGCAACGAGAATGGCCGCGATCGCAACAAGCAAAGACAGTCCGGCACCCACCAGACGCAGCAAAATCGACGTCGCGGCAATTTCGTGCGCCCGCTCGCCGTGGCGAACGAAGTCTCGGACGTTGATGTCGGGCAGGCCCATTGTCGATAAAGCGGCAATCAAGGCGACCAGCGCCTGAACGTAATTGAGCGTACCAAAGCGCGCCGGTGCGAGATAGCGCGCGACCCAAACGCCGACGAATAAGCCGACTCCCAGTCGAACCAGCTTGTCCGCCACGAGCCATCCGGCGTTCGCGATCAGCGTCTGCAGCAGCCTCCTGCCGGCAAGTCGAGAGCGCACCGGCTGCGGCAGAAACCGTAACCAGAAGCTGTCAAGAAGAGCCCCGCTCACGCAGCGGTGCCCGACCGCCTGCGCAACGCCGCGGTGATGCCCACCCCCAACCCGACTACGCCGGCCAAAGCAAGCACCTTCAGTGGTTGGGGCGTGACCGGCCGGTCGGTCGCGGCGGGGTTCTCGAACACCTCAGCGGAGAACGGCCGATCCGACGACGCGACCATCTTTAGACGCTCCTGTTCCCCGAGCGCCTGCGCGATGGCGACGCGCTGTTCGGCCAGCGTGACGGTCGTCAGACGTGCCGACAGATAACGGATATAGTCGTCGGCCCGCAGCAGTGCGCGCCGGCGCAGCATCGCATCGATCGTCGCTGTCAGACGATCGAAGAAGTACACGGCGAACACCGGGTCTTCGCTCAACAGGGTCAACGTCACGACGGGAGACTTGATATTCTGATCGACGCCGATCTCGTCGGTCATCCACTTCTGTAGTTCGGCTGCACCAGGAGGGGCAAAGGGTCGCTCTGGGGTGCCGAGTAACGGCTTCAGTGAACTCGCGATCAGGTGCAAACCCCCGTGCGGTACCCGCCACGTCCGCGACCCCGCATCCCATTGGCGGTGGAAAACCCTGTGCATGATCTCCGGGTCGCGCGCCAAGACCAACGCAACATCGTGCGAATGCACGGCCTCGACAAAGAGCTTGAACGATCCGGCCCCGCCACTATCGGGCAGCGACACGCCAGCGACTGCGGCTAGTCCGCCGAGCGACGACAACTTCGACGACAGCCCGTCGCCGCCGCCGCCGGCGACCGGAGCCACGCGCATCTCGATCTCATAGCGGTACGGCACTATGTTCAAATAGATCACGGCGATCACCAGGGTGGTGACAACGCTCGCTACGATCACCCGCCATCCGGCAACTAAGGCACGGAAAGTCCTTGCAAGGTCGACGTCGCCGGGGGCGGCATTACCCGCGACGACGAGCGGCGGTTCTGATTGCATGTGCTCCGGTCTCGGTCGGTCGGTGACGCCCGCATACACAAGGTGCGATGCCGCCGATAGTCCCTCGGCGGCGAACGCCTGCGTCGCGCATACGTCGCTGTTCTGGTTGGCTGTCGGTCGTCTAATCTGGAGCGACACGCCACGTTGGCGGATGGCGAAATGGCGGGCAAAACCGCCATAGACAATCCTCGTGCGGACTGAGCCCTTACATTGGGGCCGTCGGCGACGAGCGCAATCCGCCGGTTCGCCTGCCGTTCCCGCGGGTCAGTGGTCGGACAGATCCGTCGAGGCGCTACCCGCTTCGAAACGCCCAGACGGTGCCGCAAGAAGCAGACGGGGCGGCGTCAGACATGACGCGCCCCACTCTGCCCTTCTCCCACGTGAAGCTCGGCCGCCACGCCATCCTCGACCCGGAACACCGTTCCCTGCGGCGCGTCGTCGGCGAGCGCCACGCCTTCGAACGGCCGCCCGCCGGCGAGCAGGCCGCGCAGGACGCGCAGCGTGATGCCGTGGCTGATGACGAGCGCCGGCCGCGCGGGATCGAGCGTCGCCAACCAACTCTGCAGCCGGGTGGCGATCGCCGGATACCATTCGCCGTTCGGCGGCGGCACGTTGAACGCGCGCCGCTCGGGGTCGATGATCGGACCGGTCTGCGCGACGATCGCCGCATAGGTCCGGCCCTGCCAGTCGCCGACGTCGATCTCGAGCAGCCGCTCGTCGGTAACGACGGAAAAGAAGTCACGCCCCAGATGTTCGGCGACGATCGCCATCGTCTGCAGCGTCCGGCCCGATGGCGACGCCCACAGGTCGATGTCGGGTTTCGCCCCGAAATGCGCGGCCAGCACCGCCCCCATCGCCTCGGCCTGGGCGATACCGGCGCGGGTCAGCGGCGTGTGCGCCATGTGCCCCTGCATCCGCGCGCCGGCGTTGTAGACGGTCTCGGCGTGGCGGGCGAGGTAGAGCAGCATGCGCGGGGTGGTAACGCCATCGCCGCGCGAGCGGAAGCGATATGGTGCCGGCATCGCCCGCCTTGCAGCCGTGCCTTTCGCGCCTCCGCCAAGGTTGCTACGGGGGCGGCATGGGCAAGATCTACGCTGACGCCGACGCCGCGCTCGCCGGGCTGCTGTTCGACGGAATGACGATCGCGGCGGGCGGCTTCGGCCTGTGCGGCATCCCCGAACGGCTGATCGCCGCGATCCACTCGAGCGGGGTCAAGGACCTGACGCTGGTGTCGAACAACGCCGGCGTCGACGGCTTCGGCCTCGGCGTGCTGCTCGAAAGCCGGCAGGTGCGGAAGGTCGTCGCCAGCTACGTCGGCGAGAACAAGGAGTTCGAGCGCCAGTACCTGTCGGGCGAGCTCGAACTCGAGTTCGCGCCGCAGGGGACGCTCGCCGAGCGGATGCGCGCCGGCGGGGCCGGGATCCCGGGCTTCTACACCAAGACCGGTGTCGGCACGAAGATCGCCGAGGGCAAGGAACACAAGGACTTCGCCGGCGAGACGTACATCCTGGAAAGCGGCATCGTCGCCGACCTCGCCATCGTCCATGCGTGGCGCGGCGACCGCTTCGGCAACCTTGTCTATCGCAAGACCGCGCGCAATTTCAATCCGAACGCGGCGACGTGCGGGCGGGTGACCGTCGCCGAGGTCGAGGAACTCGTCGATCATCTCGATCCCGACCTCGTCCACACGCCGTCGGTCTACATCCGCCGCATGATCGCCGGCGGCCCGTTCGAGAAGCGCATCGAGCAGCGCACCGTCCGCCCGCGTCCGGAAACTGCCGCCATCAACGGAGCCGCCTGATGCCGTGGACCCGCGACGAGATGGCGGCGCGCGCCGCCGCCGAACTGAAGGATGGCTTCTACGTCAACCTCGGCATCGGCATGCCGACGCTGGTGGCGAACCATGTGCCGGGTGGCATCGATATCACGCTGCAGAGCGAGAACGGGATGCTCGGCATGGGGCCGTTTCCGTACGCCGGCGACGAGGACCCCGACCTGATCAACGCCGGCAAGCAGACGATCACCGAGCTGCCGCGCACCGCTTATTTCAGCTCGGCCGACAGCTTTGCGATGATTCGCGGCGGCAAGATGGACCTGTCGATCCTCGGCGCGATGGAGGTGGCGCAGAACGGCGACCTCGCCAACTGGATGATCCCGGGCAAGATGATCAAGGGCATGGGCGGGGCGATGGACCTCGTCGCCGGCGCGCGGCGCATCGTCGTGATGATGGACCACAACGACAAGGCCGGCGGCCACAAGTTCCGCGCGGCGTGCACGCTGCCGCTGACCGGCGCGAACGTCGTCGACGTCGTCATCACCGACCTCGCCGTGTTCGAGCGCGCCGACCGCACGGGTGCGCCGTTCCGGCTGGTCGAGATGGCGGCGGGCGGCGACCTCGACACGCTGCGGGCCAAGACGGGGGCGGCGTTCGCGGTGTGACGATCCTCCCCGCAGGCGGGGAGAAGCGGCGGTGACCGACACCGACGCCCTGTGGCTCCCCTTCACCGCGACCAAGGCGTTCAAGGCGCACCCGCGGCTGCTCGCGCGCGCCGAGGGCATGCACTACTGGACGCCCGATGGGCGGCCGGTGCTCGACGGGACCGCCGGGCTGTGGTGCGTCAACGCGGGGCACGCGCGCGCCGAGATCGTGAGCGCGATCCGGCACCAGGCCGGGGTCATGGACTTCGCGCCGACGTTCAACCTTGCCCACCCGCTCGCCTTTGCTGCCGCCGAGCGGGTCGCGGCGATGATGCCGCCCGGCCTCGACCGCGTGTTCTTCAGCAATTCGGGGTCGGAGGCCGTCGACACGGCGCTCAAGATCGCGCTCGCCTACCAGCGGGCGATCGGGCAGGGCACGCGGACGCGGCTGATCGGGCGCGAGCGCGGCTATCACGGCGTCGGCTTCGGCGGGATCAGCGTCGGCGGGATCGTCAACAATCGCCGCGCCTTCGCGACGTTGCCGGGCGTCGACCACCTGCGCCACACCCACCTGCCCGAGAACGCGTTCAGCCTCGGCCAGCCGGTCCACGGCGGCGACCTCGCCGACGACCTCGAGCGGCTGGTCGCGCTCCACGGCGCCGAGACGATCGCGGCGGTCATCGTCGAGCCGCTCGCGGGGTCGACCGGGGTACTGGTGCCGCCGGTCGGCTATCTCGAGCGGCTGCGCGCGATCGCGACCAAGCACGGCATCCTGCTGATCTTCGACGAGGTCATCACCGGCTTCGGGCGTCTGGGCGCGGCGACCGCGGCCGAGCGGTTTGCCGTGACGCCCGACATCGTCGCGCTCGCCAAGGGAGTGACCAACGGCGCCGTGCCTATGGGCGTCACGGTATGCCGCACGACCGTGCACGGGGCGATCACCGCTGCGGTACAATCGGGGATCGAGTTCTTTCATGGCTATACCTACAGTGCGCACCCGCTGGCGTGCGCCGCGGCGGTGGCGACGCTCGACCTGTACGCCGCCGAAGGGCTGTTCGCGCGCGCCCGCAGCCTTGAGCCGGCGTTCGCCGCGGCGGCGGATTCGCTCAAGCAATGTCCGCATGTCGTTGATATCCGGTGCCTCGGCCTCGTCGCCGGGATCGAGCTCGCGCCGCGGGACGGCGCGCCGGGGGCCCGCGCGACCGAGCTGTTCCACCGCGCCTTCGACACCGGGCTGCTCGTCCGCGTCACCGGCGATACGATCGCGCTGTCGCCGCCGCTGATCGTCTCGGCGGCGCAGATCGACGAAATCTTCAGCCGGATCAAGGCGATACTCGCCACACTCGATTAGCGCGAGCGGCCGGCAACTTCCCCCTACCGCGCCGCCGTCGTCCCGCTATAGTCGCGGCCTAACCGGGGCGGACACGATGGCAAGGGCAACAGAATGAAGGCGACGGTCGAACGCGCGACACTGCTGCGGTGCCTGGCGCACGTCCAGTCGGTCGTCGAGCGCCGCAACACCATCCCCATCCTGTCCAACGTCTTGATCGAGGCCAAGGATTCCGGGCTGCGGCTGATGGCGACCGACCTCGACCTGCAGGTCGTCGAGACGATCGCCGCCCACGTCAGCGCCCCCGGTGCGACGACGGTGTCGGCCCACACGCTGTTCGACATCGCGCGCAAGCTGCCCGAGGGCGCGCAGGTCGAGCTGACCGTCGCCGGCGACAAGATGACGGTGACCGCCGACCGCTACCGCTCGAACCTCGCGACGCTGCCGCGCGACGATTTCCCGGTCATCGCCGAGACCGACCTGCCGACGAAGTTCACCCTCGACGCGGCCAAGCTGCGCGAGGTCATCGACGGCACGCGTTTCGCCATATCGACCGAGGAAACCCGCTATTATCTCAACGGTATCTTCCTCCATGTCGTCGCCGGCGAGCCGCCGCGCTTTCGCGCGGTAGCGACCGACGGGCATCGCCTGGCGCGGATCGAGCTCGACTTGCCCGAAGGGGCGGCGGGGATGCCCGACGTCATCGTGCCGCGCAAATGCGTTGGCGAGGTCCGCAAGCTGCTCGACGAGGTCGACGGGCCGGTCGAGATCCAGCTGTCGCCGTCGAAGATCCGCTTCAAGCTCGGCGGCGAAGGTTCGGGCGGGGCGGTGCTGACGTCGAAGCTGATCGACGGCACCTTCCCCGACTATAGCCGCGTCATCCCGACGGCGAACGACCGCCTGCTGCGGATCGACCGCAAGAGCCTCGCCCAAGGCGTCGACCGCGTCGCGGCGATCGCGACCACCGAGAAGACGCGCGCGGTCAAGATCGCGCTCGGCCATGACAAGGTAACCCTTTCGGTTACCAGCCCGGAGAACGGCACCGCGTCGGAAGAAATCCCCGCCGACTACACGTCGCCCGAGTTCGAGGTCGGGTTCAACTACCGCTACCTGCTCGACATTCTCGACCAGGTCGGCAGCGACGTGGTCGAGGTCCACCTCGCGGACGCCGCCGCCCCGACGCTGATCCGCGTCGACGACCAGGCGAGCGCGCTCTACGTGCTGATGCCGATGCGGGTGTGACCCGCCGCCGCCGATGACGTGGGACGATGTCGCCGCCGCCGCGCTGGCGCTGCCGGGTACGCTTCTGACGACGAGCTATGGCACGCCGGCGGTCAAGGTCGGGGCGACGGCCGACGGGAAGGGCGGGACGCTGCTGCTGCGGCTGCGCGAGGACGGCGACGTCGTGCTGCGGGTCGAGGATGGCGTGCGCGAGGCGCTCATCGAGCTGCAGCCCGGTATCTTCCATAGCACGTCGCACTATGCGGGATACCCGCTCCTCCTCGTCCGTCCCGCCGCCGTCGATCCGGAGCAGATTGCCGGCCTGATCAAGCGTGCCTGGACCGGCGTGCCGAAGGGGAAGCGCCGCGGCTGAGTAGCGTCTACCGCGACGATGCGCGCGTTGACCCGCACGGTCGCGCCCGCGTTGTGGGGCAATGACGACGCTCATCCCCGTCCTCGGCGACCAGCTCAGCCACGGCCTCGCCAGCCTGCGCGGCGGCCCCGACAGCGCGGTCGTGCTGATGGTCGAGGTGGTCGACGAGACGCGCTACGTCCGCCACCACAAGAAGAAGATCGCCTTCCTGTTCAGTGCCATGCGCCATTTCGCCGACGAGCTGACGCGAGGCGGGCTGGAAGGTCGACTATGTCCGGCTCGACGACCCGCGCAACACCGGCGGGTTCACCGGCGAGGTCGTCCGCGCCGCCGCGCGCCATGCGGCGACGGCGGTGCGCGTCGTCGAGCCCGGCGAGTGGCGCGTCGCGGCGCTGATCGACGGCTGGGCCGCGGCGACCGGGGTGCCTGTCGAGATCCTGCCAGACGACCGTTTCCTGTGCAGCATCAGCGACTTCCGCGAATGGGCGGGGTCGCGCAAGCGGCTCGTGATGGAGGAATTCTACCGCGAGATGCGCAAGCGGACCGGGCTGCTGATGAGCTTCGGCAAGCCGGTCGGCAACCGCTGGAACTTCGATGCGGAGAACCGCAAGGTCCCGCCGCGCGGCACCAACTATCCGGGGCCGGCGACCTTCGCCCCCGACGAGATCACGCGTGAAGTCCTTGATCTGGTTGGCGGCCGTTTCGCCGGGCACTTCGGCGACCTCGACCCGTTCGGCTTCGCGGTGACGCGGCGGGATGCCGTCGTTGCGCTCGACACCTTCATTGCCGACGCCCTGCCCCGCTTCGGCGACTATCAGGACGCGATGGTCGAGGGGCAGCCGTTTCTCTACCACGCGGCGCTGAGCCCCTACCTCAACGCCGGCTTGCTGACCGCGCGCGAGGTCGTCGACGCCGCCGCCGCCGCCTATGCTCGCGGCGACGCCCCGCTCAACGCGGTCGAAGGCTTCGTCCGCCAGATCATCGGCTGGCGCGAATATGTCCGCGGCATCTACTGGTGGGCGGGACCCGCCTACAGCAAAAGCAACGCCTTGAACGCGACGCGCGACCTGCCGCACTTCTATTGGACGGGCGAGACCGACCTGCGCTGCCTGGCCCAGGCGGTCGATCAGGTCCGCACCCACGCCTACAACCACCACATCCAGCGGCTGATGGTCCTCGGCAATTTCGCGATGCTGATCGGCGTCGAGCCGGCGCAGGTCGAGGAATGGTATCTCGTCGTCTACGCCGACGCCTACGAGTGGGTCGAGCTGCCCAACGTCCACGGCATGAGCCAGTTCGCCGACGGCGGATTGCTCGGGTCGAAGCCGTACGCCGGCGGCGGCGCGTACATCAACCGGATGAGCGACCATTGCGGCAAGTGCCGGTACGACGTGAAGCAACGGGTCGGCCCCGACGCCTGCCCGTTCAACGCGCTCTACTGGGATTTCCTCGCCCGCCACCGCGCGACGCTCGGCGGCAACAACCGGCTGCTGCGCATGTACGACAGCTGGGACCGTTTCAGCCCCGAGCGCCAGGCGGCGACGCGGGCGAGCGCGGCGGCGTTCATGGCGACGCTGCCGCCGGCGGCGCGGGAATGGGCGGTCGATGCGCCCGACGCGGTGCCGCCCGCGCCGCCGGCCGGGCCGCCGCCGCCGGACGTGCTGAACGAGTGACCGTTCCGCTGCGCGCGCCTTGCGCCTACACCGGCGACGTGGCCAATCTGACCCGCCTGACGCTGACCGATTTCCGCAGCTACGCCGCCGCCGACCTCGCCGTGGGACCGGGAGCGATCGTTGTCACCGGCGACAACGGCCAGGGCAAGACCAACCTGCTCGACGCGGTGTCGCTGCTGTCGCCGGGGCGGGGGCTGCGCGGGGCGGCGCTGTCCGACGCGGCGCGCAGCGACGGGCCGGGCGCGTGGACCGTCGCGGCCGACCTCGCGGCGGGCGGTTCAGTGCAGATCGGCACCGGCACCATGCCCGACGCGCCCGACCGCCGCGTCGTGCGGATCAACGGGGCGGCGGCGCCAGTCGCGCGGCTTGGCGAGTGGCTGTCGGTGCTGTGGCTGACGCCGGCGATGGACCGGCTGTTCGTCGATACCGCGAGCGCGCGGCGGCGCTTTCTCGACCGGCTCGTCCTCGCCCTCGATCCGGCGCACGGCGGCGAGGTGACCCGCTACGACGCGGCGATGCGGGCGCGGACGCGGCTGCTGACCGGGGAGGCGCCGCCCGATCCCGCGTGGCTCGCCAGCCTCGAGCGGGCGATGGCCGGGCATGGCGCGGCGGTGGCCCGGGCGCGGGCGGCAACGGTGGCCGCCCTGTCGGCGGCACTCGCCGTGACCAGCGATGACTTCCCCCGTGCGCAGCTCGCGCTGGCCGGCGGTCACGAGGCCGACCTCGCGGAACGCCTCGCCGCCAGCCGCGCGGTCGATGCCGCCGCCGGGCGCGCCACCGTTGGGCCGCACCGGACCGATCTGCTGGTCACCCACGCGGCCAAGAACCAGCCCGCCGCCCGCGCCTCGACCGGCGAGCAGAAGGCGCTGCTGCTGGGCCTGATCCTCGCCCATGCCGAGCTCGTCGAGGCACGCACCAGGCGGCCGCCGGTCGTCCTGCTCGACGAGGTCGCCGCCCACCTCGACGCGCGGCGGCGCGGCGCGCTGTTCGAGCGGCTGACCGGCCGCGGTCAGGTGTGGCTGACCGGGACCGAGGCGGCGCTGTTCGCCGGCCTCGCCGCGCAGCGTTTCCACGTCGCGGACGGCCGCGTCGCCTAAGCTCTCGCGTACGCGCGCGCGAGTCTCTATATATGTGTGACAGTTCGGCGCGGAGCCTCCGCGCCAGGGGAAATCCGTGTCCGACGAAACCAATATGGCCGAGGCCGATTACGGCGCGGATTCGATCCAGGTGCTGCGCGGCCTCGACGCCGTCCGCAAGCGCCCCGGCATGTACATCGGCGACACCGACGACGGCTCGGGCCTCCACCACATGGTCTTCGAGGTCAGCGACAACGCCATCGACGAGGCGCTCGCCGGCTATTGCGACCGCATCGACATCCGCCTGAACGCCGACGGCAGCGTCACCGTCGCCGACAACGGGCGCGGCATCCCGACCGGCATCCACAGCGAGGAGGGCGTCAGCGCGGCCGAGCTGGTGATGACGCAGCTCCACGCCGGCGGCAAGTTCAACAACTCGGACGAGAACGCGTACAAGGTCTCGGGCGGCCTCCATGGCGTCGGCGTCAGCGTCGTCAACGCGCTGTCGGAGTGGCTCCGCCTGCGCATCTGGCGCGAGGGCCACGAGCACTCGATGACCTTCAAGCACGGCGAGCCGCAGGCGCCGCTGGCCATCGTCGGGCCGCAGGGTGACCGGCGCGGAACCGAGGTGACGTTCCTGCCGAGCCCGGCGACGTTCAAGATCGTCGAGTTCGACTTCGCCAAGCTCGAGCACCGCTTCCGCGAACTCGCCTTCCTCAATTCCGGCGTCCGCCTGATCCTGACCGACGCGCGTCACGTCGAGCCGGTCACGGTCGAGCTCTACTACGAAGGCGGGATCGCCGCTTTCGTGGCGTACCTCGACAAGTCGAAGACGGCGCTGATCCCGGCCCCGGTCGCGATTCACGGCGAGCGCGACGACATCGGCATCGACGTCGCGCTCGAATGGAACGACAGCTATTACGAGCAGGTCCTGTGCTTCACCAACAACATCCCGCAGCGTGACGGCGGCACGCACCTCGCCGCCTTCCGCGCGGCGCTGACGCGGACGCTCAACAGCTACGCCGACAAGTCGGGGGCGCTGAAGAAGGAGAAGGTCGCGCTGACCGGCGACGACATGCGCGAGGGGCTCACCGCGATCATCTCGGTCAAGCTGCCCGATCCGAAGTTCTCGAGCCAGACCAAGGACAAGCTCGTCTCGAGCGAGGTCCGCCAGCCGCTCGAGGCGCTGATCGCCGACAAGCTCGCCGAGTGGCTCGAGGAGAACCCGGCCCACGCCCGCACCATCATGGGCAAGATCATCGACGCCGCCGCCGCGCGTGAGGCGGCGAAGAAGGCGCGCGACCTGACGCGGCGCAAGGGGGCACTCGACATCGCCAGCCTGCCCGGCAAGCTCGCCGACTGCCAGGAGCGCGATCCGGCCAAGTCGGAACTGTTCCTCGTCGAGGGCGACAGCGCCGGCGGTTCGGCCAAGCAGGGGCGCAACCGCGCCTACCAGGCGATCCTGCCGCTCCGGGGCAAGATCCTCAACGTCGAGCGCGCCCGCTTCGACCGGATGCTGTCGAGCCGCGAGATCGGCACGATGATCCAGGCGCTCGGCTGCGGCATCGGGCGCGACGAGTTCAAGATCGAGAAGCTGCGCTACCACAAGGTCGTCATCATGACCGACGCCGACGTCGACGGCGCGCACATCCGCACGCTGCTTTTGACCTTCTTCTACCGCCAGATGCCCGAGCTGATCCGCGGCGGTTTCCTCTACATCGCCCAGCCGCCGCTGTATAAGGTCAGCAAGGGCCGCTCGGAGGTCTATCTCAAGGACAATGCGGCGCTCGACGATTACCTCGTCGATTCCGGTCTCGGCGGTCTTAGCCTCGACACCGCCGGCGGCGAGCGGCGGACCGGCCCCGATCTGCGCGCGCTGGTCGAGCACGCGCGGCGGCTGAAGACGCTGATGACCTATGTCCCGACGCGCTACGATCTGCGGATCATCGAGGCGCTGGCGCTGACCGGCGGGCTCGCCCCCGACCTTGACCGGGCGGCGCTGGCCGCGGCGGCGGCGCGGACGGCGGCGTGGCTCGACGCGACCGACGACGGCGCGCAGGGGGCGGGCGGCTGGGTCGCCGAGCCCGCCGCCGAGGGCGGTTACCACCTGACGCGCCTGCTCCGCGGCGTGACCGACCATTATATCGTCGATGCGGCGCTGCTGGCGTCGGCCGAGGCGCGCAAGCTCCATGCGCTGGGGACCGAGGAGGCGGCGACCTATGCCGCGCCGGCGAGGCTCGGCGACCGTGTCGTCCGGCGGCCGTCCGAGCTGCTCGACGCCGTGCTCGACGCCGGCCGCAAGGGGCTCGCGGTCCAGCGCTACAAGGGGCTCGGCGAGATGAACGCCGAACAGCTGTGGGAGACGACGCTCGATCCGCAGGCGCGGGCGCTGCTGCGGGTGACGGCCGAGGAAGCCGACCTCGCCGACGACATCTTCACCAAGCTGATGGGCGATGTCGTCGAGCCGCGGCGCGCCTTCATCCAGGACAACGCGCTGTCGGTCGCCAATCTCGACGTTTGAGGCCGGCGCGGGCGGCGACACCACGCCGTTGTCGCCTCGCGGCAACATGGTTAGTCGGGCGTTAATGGAAGAGTGTCGGATTCTTTTACAGTGATCGGCCCCCTTGCCGATAGCCGTCCACTCGAATCAATCGCTTAGCTGCGCTGAACATCTGGCACAGGCTTTGCATCACCGAAAGCACAAGATTTAGCTTTCGGGATTTGCGCATGACCGTCTTCCGCACCTTCGCCGCTGCCACCGCCCTCGTGGGCGGCCTTGTCGCCGTCGGTCCGGCGTCGGCGGCCATCACGACATTCGCCACGTTCAGCGCGCCGACGTCGGCGTTCAACTTCCGGTTCGTGAACTCGGGCAACGGTACGGGCGCGAGCCGGACGACGGACGCGGTACTCTACTCCACGTCGACCACGGGCGGAACCGCACCGGGGGCGGCTCTCGTCCGGTTCAGCTTCCTTCAGCCCGAGTTTGCGGGCTTCGTCACGAACGTCAACGCGCGCTTCACCTACAACGCGACGGTCGCCCGCGGCACACCGGCCGTCGCGGCGTTCGGCGGCCTAGTTCAGCAGGGCATCAACGGCAGCTTCTCGTTCGTGACGACCTCGGCGATCACCGTGGCCGGGCCGTTCTTCGTGCCCCACACCTACGCGGCTGGGTCGAACCTGCTGTCGGGCACCTTCACCTCGGCGACGCTGTTCGGCAGCGGTTCGTCGGCGGCGACCAGCGGCAGCACGGGCGTGACCTTCACGTCGGACTTCCTCGACTTCAGCAACACCGTCGAGCGCGACCGCGGGCTGACGCTGACGTCGATCACCCCGTCGCTCTCGGCGCACACCGGGCTGAACAAGGCGCTGAACAGCTTCCGCGCGAACGTCGGCGGGCAGTTCTCGTCCGATCCGGCGCCGCTGATCAACGGCCTCGCGGTCGTTCCCGAGCCGGCCACGTGGGGCCTGTTCGTCGTCGGCTTCGGCCTCGTCGGCCTGCAGGGTCGCCGCCGCGCACGGTCGACGCGCCTCGCCGCCTAACCGTTACGTCACCTTCGTCACGCCGCCAGGGGCGCGCCATCCGGCGCGCCCCTTCGTCGTTCCGGCCCTCCCGCGCCTTTGGCTAGCCGGTGCGCGGGCCGCCCGCGCCGGGGGCTAGCCGGCGGGGGCATCGCGCGGCTCGGTCGTGATCACGTAGTGGATGCGGACCCACGTCCCGACCTCGAACTTCTGGCCGAGCCGGACCGGCTTGACCTTGAACTGCCATCCCGCCTGCCGGATCGCGCGCGACAGCCCGGTGCCGCGCGGCTCCTCGCCGAGTTCCTGGCAGTCCTCGACGGCGAAGCGGTCGATGGTGCGGCACATGATGTCGGCGCTCGCCACGGCCGGCAGGTGCTTGGGCAAATAGGGGGCGACCTCGGCGTTGGTCGGCTCGCGGTACCATGCGGCGGCGTAAAGCGCCTCGCCGTGCGGGCCCGACCCGACGCTCGGACCGATCCCGGTCGCGCCGCGCTCGCCGTTGCCGCTGCCGTCGCCGGCGTCCGCGGTCTGTTCGGCCTTGTGCGACGGCAGGTTGGCGATATCGACTGCCTCGAACAACTCGGTCTTGAACAGCGGCGCCGCGGGCTTCGGCGGCGGCGGCACGTCGACGATCGGCCGCGGGACGACGACCGGGCTCGCCGTCGCCACGCGCTTCGGCGCGGCCTTGGCCTTCGGTCGCGCGGCGGCCGCGGGCGGCGGGATCAGCCGGACGACGAGGGGCGCCGCCTCGCCCGCCTTGCGCGCCGACCGCGCGAGCAGCAGGGCGGCGATCAGGCCGAGGTGGATCAGCACGATCACGATCAGCAACGCGGCGCGGCCGCCGATCCGCTCGCGCCGCGTCGAGCGGGGGAGGGAGGGAGCGAGCGCGACCATCGTCGCAGCGCCTAGCCCGATGCGGGGTGCGCGACAACCGCGCGCCGCGTCGCGGGGCCACCGCGGTCGCGCCCTGCCCCGGCACCGCGCGTGCAAGGAGCGATGCACCGCGACCACAGTCGCGTGGCAATCTTGTCGCGGGCGGGGAAAAGCAATTGCCTGCCGCCGGGCGAGCCGGTAGCGAAGACGACAAGGTCCGCAGCGGCCAGCATTTCCTTGGGGGGAGTTACGCCATGAAGCTTCGTGCGATTCTGCTGACGTCGTGTGTCGTGGCCGGAGCCGCCGCGTGGACCGTCCCGGCGGCGGCGCAGAGCGCGACGACCGGCAACGACGGCGTCGCCGGATCGCAGCCGCGCAACGTCGACGAGATCGTCGTCACCGCGCAGAAGCGCGAGCAGAGCCTGCAGAACGTCCCGATCGTCGTCACCGCGATCACCGCGCAGGCGCTGCAGGACGCCGGCGTCAAGGACATCAAGGACCTGACCGTCCTCACCCCGGGTCTGCTCGTCACCTCGACCTCGTCGGAGGTGTCGACCACCGCGCGCATCCGCGGCGTCGGCACCGTCGGCGACAATCTCGGGCTCGAATCATCGGTCGGCGTCGTCGTCGACGGCGTCTACCGCCCGCGCAACGGCGTCGGCTTCGGCGACCTCGGCGAGCTGTCGCGCGTCGAGGTGCTGAAAGGTCCGCAGGGGACATTGTTCGGCAAGAACACGACCGCGGGCGTCATCAACGTCGTCACCGCCAAGCCGACGTTCAAGCTCGGGCTCAACGCCGAGCTGACGGTCACCAACTACGACGGCTACGGCGGCTCGGCGTCGCTCAATGTGCCGGTCATCGACGACAAGCTCGCCGTGCGCGTGTTCTTCGTCGACCGTGAGCGCAGCGGCTTCGAAAGCGTGCGGACCGGGGTCGGCCCGCGGACGCGGACCGACGACTATAACCGCAACTTCTATTCGATCCGCGCCCAGGCGCTGTGGACGCCGACGCCGAACGTCGAGGTCCTGCTCGAGGCCGACCACACCAAGCGCAAGGAAGCGTGCTGCGCCGCGGTCCAGATCCTCGAGGCCGGAACGACGCAGAACGTCCTCCACGCGCTCGATCCCAAGGACGGCGGCGTCGCGACGGTCATCGATCCGTTCAACCGCGTCACCTATTCGAACCGCGACACGCCGCAGAACATCGATGAGTTCGGCGTCTCGGGGCAGGTCGATTGGACGACGCCGTGGCTCGGCGACGCCAAGCTGACGTCGATCACCGCCTATCGCCACTGGAAGCGGACCGGCTTCACCGACCCCGACTACACCTCGGTCGACATCCTGCAGTACGACCCCAACCGGCAGAACGCCAAGTTCAACCAGTTCAGCGAGGAACTGCGCTATGCCGGGCATACCGACCGCCTCGACTGGCTCGTCGGCGCCTTCTACGCGCGCGAGGACCTGACGCAGAACGTCAGCCTCGAATACGGCAACCAGTTCGAGCAGTACGGCAGCGCCCTGTTTTCGGGCGGGGCGAGCACGACGCTGCTCGGCACGCTGCTCGGCCGCGCGCCGGGCACGAGCTTCGTCGCCGGCCAGGGCCAGAACGACAATTACGACCAGCGCGAGCGCAGCCTCGCGGTGTTCACCAACAACAACTACAAGCTGACCGACAAGCTCGAGATCACGCTCGGCGCGCGCTACACGTCGGAGCTGAAGCGGCTGTCGACGCTGTACAGCAACACCGACGGGGCCGTCGGCTGCTCGGCGCTGGTCGCCCGCGGTCCGGCACTCGGCGCGACGGCGGCGGCGCTCGCCCCGCTGCTTTGCGGCACGTACCAGAACCCGAACTTCAACAACCTGCCGTCGTTCCAGCGGCGGACCGAGGAGCGGGTGACGGGCACCGCGAAGGCGGCGTACCGCTTCAACCCCGACCTCTTGACCTATGTCAGCTATGCGCGCGGCTACAAGGCGGGAGGGTTCAACCTCGACCGGTCGGCGTGCGGCTTCGTCGTCAACCCGGCGTGCGGCGGGCAGCTCGCGCCCGTGCTCGACACGAGCTTCAAGGCGGAGACCAACGATTCGTACGAGGTCGGCTTCAAGTCGACGCTGTTCGGTCGCAAGCTGCTGTTCAATGCGACGGGCTTCTACCAGGAGTTCCAGAACTTCCAGCTGAACGCCTTCAACGGGCTCGTCTTCACCGTCATCTCGGTGCCGCAGGTGACGAGCGCCGGCGCCGACGTCGACGTCGCGTGGTTCGCCACCGACCGCCTGAAGTTCAACGGCGGCGTGACCTATGCCGACACGCGCTACGCCGACCGCGACACCAGCGCCCTCGGGCCGAAGTGCACGGCGATCGCCTTCGGCGCGACCGCGACGCAGGCGACACCGGCGGGCTGCTCGTTGCTGCCGGGCAGCCGCCTGAGCCTCGCGCCATTGTGGTCGGCGTCGGTCGGGGCGACGTACGAGCAGCCGCTCGGGCCGAACCTGAAGGCGCGCCTCGCCGTCGATGCCAAGTACAGCTCGGACTACAACACCGGGTCGGACCTCAACCCGGTCAAGATCCAGCCGGCGTACACGATCGTCAACGCCCGCGTCGTTCTCGCGCCGCTGGACGAGAAGGTCAGCCTCGAGCTGTTCGCCCAGAACCTGTTCGACGAGCATTATATCCAGGTCGCGTTCGATGCGACGGCGCAGTCGCGGTCGTACGACGCCTTCCTCGGCACGCCGCGCGTGTTCGGGGCGACGGTGCGGGCGAAGTTCTAGCGGTCGGCGCGGCGCAGTTTCCGGAAAGGGCCGCGCCGTGTTGCGCCCGTGACGCGCGCGTGCCGCGGGCCGGTCATGCTACGACGCACGACCGGTCACGGCAGCCTAACCGCGGCGGTTAGTAGAGTCCCTGGATTTCAAGCGGCAGGCGCGGCGCGGGCGGGTGGAGGAGCAGGCTCCGCTCGGGGTCGCCGGCTTCCTGCGCGCGCAGCCGGGCGTATTTGGCGTCCGCCGCCGCGACGATCGACGCCCGGTCGCGCAGGATCGTCGGCCGCAGGAAGACGAACAGCGTCCGCTTGACGCGCTCGGTCTGCCGCGACTTGAACAGGTTGCCGACGACGGGAATGTCCCCAAGAACAGGGACTTGGCTCTTTACCGCGGTGCGGTCGTCGGAGATCAGCCCGCCGAGCACGATGGTGTCGCCGTTGTCGGCGAGCACCGTCGTCTGGATCGAGCGGCGATTGGTGATCAGGTCGGCCGCCCCCGTCACCGCGCCGACCAGCGAGGATACTTCCTGGCTGACTTCCAACCGGATCGAATTGCCTTCGTGGATGCGGGGCACGACCCGGAGCGTCAGTCCGACGTCCTGCCGCTCGATTGTCGTGAACGGAATCAAGGTGTTACCGTCGGTCCCGTAGCTGCCGGTGCGGAACGGCACGTTCTGCCCGACGACGATCTCGGCGGGTTCGTTGTCGAGCGTGGTGATCGACGGCGTCGACAGCAGATTGGCCTTGGCCGACGTGCCGAGCGCCTGCACCAACACGCTGAAATTGCCCGGACTTCCGCCGGCAATCGATAGCCCGGTGCTGAGCGCGGTCGGCACGCCGGGCAGCAGCGCGGCGACGATCGAGCCGAGCGAGACGCCGCTGTTGCTGAATGAGGTCGCGCCGGTGACGCCGCCGAGCACCGCCGCCTTGCCGGCCCCGAACTGGACGCCGAGCTGTTCGGCGACGTCGCTCGTCACCTCGGCGATCGCCGCCTCGATCAGCACCTGCGGGCGGCGCACGTCGAGCTGGTCGATCAGCCCCGCGACGGCGGCGATCACCGCCGGCGTGCCGCGGACGACGATCGCGTTCAACTCGGGGGCCGCCTGGATCGACAGCTCGTCGCCCGTTGGGTTCCCGGTTCCGGCCGCCGACCCGTCCGGGGTGACCGCGCCGGGCGGACGCGTCGTGCCGCCGAAAGCCGCGCCGCCCGCAGGTAACGCGCCGACACCGGCCAAGGTGTTGATCCCGCTCGTCGAAGTGCTGCCGTTGTAGCCGCCGAACTGGCTCGCCGCGGTTCCCGTCGACCCCGCGCCGAGGCTCGACCGCGGTCGTGACAGCGA
This sequence comes from uncultured Alphaproteobacteria bacterium, assembly GCA_963790285.1. GTDB lineage: Bacteria > Pseudomonadota > Alphaproteobacteria > Sphingomonadales > Sphingomonadaceae > Polymorphobacter_B. Next base: position 167,709 of record CAWBNV010000002.1, on the reverse strand, counting down.
GCGGGCGATCGGGTTGGTCGCCGCCGGTGGCTGGCCGGCAAGCCCGCGCAGCACGTTGGTGATGCTCTCGGCGTCGGCGAAGTTGAGCCGGAAGACGCGCGTCGTCGGCGTCGCGCCGCCGGCCTTGTCGAGCTGGGCGACCATGCGGCGGGCCTCGGCCACCGCCCGCGCGTCGCCGCGGACGAGGACGACGTTCGACCGCTCGTCGACCGCGATCCGCGGCGACCCCGGCGTCGTGCCGTCGCCGAGGATGCGCGACAGCGCCGCGGCGACATCCTTGGCGCTCGCGTAGCGCAGGCTGATGCTGTCGAACGCCGCGCCGCCGCCGGCGTCGATCTGGGCCGCCAGCCGCTCGATCCGGCGGACGTTCTCGGCATAGTCGGTGACAACGATGGCGTTGGGGCTGACCAGCGCCTCAACGCTGCCGAAGCTCGCGACGAGCGGGCGGAAGACGCGGACGGCGGCGTCGGAGGCAAGGTTTCTCAAGGGGATGACGCGCGAGACGATGTCGGCCGGCCGCGCTGAGTTGGGGCCGACCGCGGCGATCGCACCGCCCTGGATCGCTGCGGCCTGCGGGATGATCCGCCACGCCGCGCCCGAGCGGACCGCGGCGAAGCCGTAGACGCGGAGCACCGAGCGGAACAGATCCCAGACGCCGGCGGGCGACAGCGGCTCGGCGGAAACGACGTTGACCGTGCCCTTGACGGCGGGATCGAGGATGATCGTGCGGCCGGTGATCCGCGCCACCTGATCGGCGACCTGCGCGATCTCGACGTCGCGCATGTTGACGACGACGTCGCTGATCCGCGCCCGCGCGGTGACCGCGGCCTGCGCGGCGAGAACCACCGGCGACACGCCGAGCCCGAGCGCCGCCACCAAGCTGATCCGCCTCACGCCTACCCCCTAATGCAACGGAAACGACAGGGCGATGTGCTTGCCGTCGCGAACGATGTCGACGCGGATGCGGCCGGCGACCACGGCGTCGTTGAACAGCTTGCGGTCGCGCGCCGGGTCGCCCACCGGCTCCCCGTTGACGCGCTCGATGACGTCGCCGGGCTGCAGGCCCGCGCGCCGCAGATCGTCCGACGGCGACGGTCCGACGCGGTAGCCGTCGCTGCCGGCGCTCGCGCCGAGGCTGCCGAGCAGCGACATCGGGTCGGCCGCGCGCGCGCGGTATTGCTCGATCGGGCCGGCGGCGGCGGTGGACGTTGGCACGGGGCCGGGGTTCGCTGGCGGTGCGGGGACCACCGCAGCCGGTGCGGCGGGGCCGGGCTTGGCGGGCAGGGCGAGCGTCTGCAATTGGCCGTTGACGCGCAGCACGACGAGGTCGAACTCGACCGCGTCGATGATAGCGCCACCGGGAAGCGTCGCGCCGACGCCGTAGCCCTTGGCCGGGCCGGTCGCCGCCGCGATCAGCGCGACCGACGCGCTGGCCGGCCGCGCCAGCAGCACGCCGCGGAGCTGCAGGCCGAGCGCGGTGGGATCGCCCGCGACCCCGGGACCGGGGACCGCCCGTCCGAACGGAGCGAAGCGCCGGAGCGGCGACAGATCTACGGGGGCGGGCGGCGGTGCGGCGACGGCCGCCGCGACTGCGCGCCGCCCGTCATCGCGGCCGAGCAGGTGCCACGTCGCCGGCGCGGCGGCGATCGCTACCGAGACGATCATCGCCACGGCAAGCGCGTCGATCGCCCGGTCGGCGTCGACCCGCATCATGGCGCTGGCGCCGCGTCGCGAAAGCCGCGGATCGTCGCGCTCGCCGCGCCGCTCCGGACGGTGACGCCGAGCGCGGCGACGTCGCGGTCGTCGCTCCCGGTGACCGCGACAGTGGGGTGCCATTCCCGGCCGAGCAGGGTTGAGCGCTCCGGCACGATGCCGACCCGCGCCTCGGCGAGGGCATCGTCGGCGGCCCATCCGGCGGCGGCGCGGGACTCGACGCCGCCGATAAGGTCGACATGCGCCTGCGTCGCCCGCATCAGGCCCGTGGCCGCGACCGCCAGCACCGCCATCGCGACGAGCGTTTCGATCAGGGTGAACCCGTCGGCCGGTACGAAGCCGGCCCGCGCGCACGCCCGCCCCGAACCCATCCGCATCACGTCGCAGCCCGGGCCGTCGTGCGCACGCCGTCGAACACGACCCGCCAGGTCAACCCGTTGTCGGTGACCATCAGATCGAAGGGCCGCGCCCGGCCGAGCGTCAGCGGCAGCAGCCGGGCTGTCGCGTGCATGGCCATGCCGGCGGGCAGCGTATGTCGCGCTTCACCCGTAACTGCGTAACCATGCTCGTCGATGGCAAGCACCACGTCGCCGCCGCCGAGGATCGAGCGGTCGGCCGCCGCCTGCACCGTCGCGACGAGGCGGCGCGCCTCGACTTCGGCCGGATCGCCGCGACGCGGGGCGAGCGACAGCAGCGTCGCGCCGGCCGCGACCGCGATCACCGCCAGGACGATCAGCATCTCGAGCAATGTCAGGCCGTTCACGCGGACGGCGCGACCCGGCCGGGTCGCCTCGCGCCGCGTCAATGGCCGCGATCCACGAGGTCGGCATCGACGCCGTCGCCACCCGGCTTGCCGTCGCGACCGAGCGACAGCAGGTCGAACCCGGCGCCGCCACTGCCCGGGCTGCGGTAGACATAGGGATGCCCCCATGGGTCGGTCGGGGCCTGCGGCAGATAGGGTTCGGCCGGGTAGTTCGACGGCACCGGGGTCGCCGTCGGCTTGGCCGCGAGCGCGCCGAGCCCCTGGTCGGTCGTCGGGTACTGGCCGTTGTCGAGCCGGTACAGCTTGAGCGCCGCACCGATCGACTTCATGTCGGCCTGCGCCACGGTCACCCGCGCCTGGTCGGGACGATTGATCACGCTCGGCACGATCAGCGCTGCGACGAGGGCGATGATCGCGAGGACGACGATCATCTCGATCAGCGTCAGTCCCGCCTCCGACGGCCGACACATCCGTCCCGGTCGCTTCTCGCTATTTGTCAGCCCGCCCATAGCGTCTTATAAGGTCGCGCGTGGCGAAAGCCATTGGGTCGGCGCGCAAAAACGGCCAAAGTGGGGGTAGATGCCGCTGTTTTCGTCCGCCTCCGCCGCTGCGGCTGCGGCCCCCGCCGCCGGGGTCTGGCGGCTCGATGGAGCCGGCCTCGCGGCGCTCGAACGGTGGGACATCGGCCCGGCGATCGTGCTCGTGCCGAGCGAGATGGTGCTCCTCCTGGCCGTCGATCTGCCGCTGTCGGGCACGCGCGCGCGCCGCGCGGCGCTGCCGTTCGCGATCGAGGACCGGATCGCTGCGCCGCTCGAGACGGTGCATGTCGCGCTCGGCGAGGCGCTGGGGCCGACGACCTTCGTGGCCGCGGTCGTCGACCGCGAACTGATGACCGGCTGGGTCGATCGTTTGGCGGCCGAGGGGCTGCCGCATGCGCGGATCGTGCCCGACGCGCTTGCCCTGCCGCAGCCTGCCGCCGGCAGCTGGAACGTAACCGGCGATGCGGATCGCATCGTCGCCCGGACCGACACCGGCGCGGGCTTTGCCGCGAGCGCAGCGGCCTTCCCGTTATTGTGGGCGGCGGGCGGGTCGTTGCCGTGCACGGTGTTCGGCAGCGCCATCGGGGTCGACCTGCCGATGACGACCGCCGCCGGCCCCGTTGACCTCGCGCGGCTGACGCGACCGGCGCTCGATCTGCGGAGCGGCGCCTTTGCCATCTCGGGCCACGGTCTGCCCCCGGTGCTGCGCCGCGCGGCGGCGGTCGTCGGCGCGGGCTTGCTCGCGCATACGCTTATCTTGGCCGCCGATGCGCGCGCGCTCGACCGGCAGGCGGCGCAGCGCCGGGTGGCGACCGAGGCGCTGCTCGGGGCGACCCTGCCGGGCACCCCGCTCACCGCCGATCTCGACCGGCTGCTGCCGCGCGGCGGGGGCAACGGACGCCTGCTGCCGCTCCTCGCCCGCGCCGCGGCCGCGCTCGGCCCGGTGGGCGGGCTCGCGTGGACACGGCTCGCCTGGTCGACCGTCGACGCCAACCTGACGATGAGCGTCGAGGCCGGCGACATCGGCGGCCTGCAACGGGCACAGGCAGCGCTGAGCACGGCCGGATTGGCTCCCGTGAGCGGGGCGGTCACCGCCGGCCAGGGCCGCGCCGACGGCGACCTCACCGTGCGGGCGGCGACGTCGTGAAGCCCGACTTTGCCGCGTTTGCGCCGGCGGCATTGGCGCGCTGGCGCGACCGCCTGCCGACACCGCCGGGTTCGATCGGCGTCGACGCGCTCGGCGCGGCTGCCGCGCTGTGGTGGAGCGACCGTTCGACGCGCGAGCGATGGCTGCTCGGCGCATTCGCTGCGGTGGCGCTGATCGCCGGGCTCGACCGGCTCGTCTGGCACCCGCTCGCGGCGATGCGCGCGGCCGCCGTCGACGAGATCGCGCGCGACGATCGCATCGCCGCGCAGCTCCGCGTCGCCGGGCCCGACGTCGCGCGCATCGCCGCGGCGCGGACTGGCTCGCTGTCGACCCTCGTCACGCAGCGGGCGGCGAGCGCCGGACTGACCGTCGCCCGGATCGAACCGCTTGGAGCGAACGTCGCCGTCACCTTCGACGGCGTCGCCTTCGACCCGCTGGTCGACTGGCTCGGCGGGCTCGACCGCGACGCCGGGGTCGAAGCGATCGAGCTCAAGGTCGAGCGCCGCCCCGATCCGGGCGTCGTCTCGGCGCAGGTCACGCTGACCGAGCGATGATCGATGACCTCGCCATCCCCGCCGGTCCCGGCGCGCCGCCGCTGCCGTACGCGTTCGCGCGGCGGCACGGCGTCCTTGTCGATGGCAACGGCTGCGCCAGCTTCCGGCCGGGAATCGCGGTCGAGGCGCTCGCCGAGGTGCAGCGGCGCGTCGGCAGTGCCATTGCCTTCACCGCGATCGATGAGGCCGGGTTCGAGACGCGCGTCCGCAGCCTCTACCGTGACAGCGCGAGCGATGCGGCCGACCTCGCGGCGAGCGGGACCGACCTCGCCGCGCTCGCCGACAGCGCAGCGGCGGTCGACGACCTGCTCGACAACCGCGACGATTTGCCGGTCATCCGCCTGATCAACGCGCTGCTGCTCGAAGCGGTCCGTGCCCGCGCGTCGGACATCCACTTCGAAACGCAGGACAAGCGCTGCGTCGTGCGGTTCAGGGTCGACGGCGTGCTGCGCGACGTCGTCGAGCCCGCGCGCGCGCTGGCCCCGCTGCTGACCAGCCGGATCAAGGTCATGGCTCGGCTCGACATCGCCGAGAAGCGCGTGCCGCAGGACGGCCGCGTCTCGCTGCGCGTCGGCGGGCACGAGATCGACGTCCGCGTCTCGACCCTGCCGGCGCAGCACGGCGAGCGCGTCGTCCTGCGCCTGCTCGACCGCGAGACGGTCGACCTCGACCTCGCCCGGCTCGGCATGAGCGAACGCGATGCGGCGGTCTTCCGGCGGATGCTGGGGCGGCCGAACGGCATGATCCTCGTCACCGGCCCGACGGGATCGGGCAAGACGACGACGCTCTATTCGGCGCTGAATGCGCTCAACGACCGCCAGCGCAACATCATGACCGTCGAGGACCCAATCGAGTACGAGCTCGACGGGATCGGCCAGATGCAGGTCAACCCGCGCATCGACCTGACCTTCGCGCGGGGCTTGCGCGCGATCCTGCGGCAAGACCCCGACGTCATCATGGTCGGCGAGATCCGCGATCTCGAGACCGCCGAGATGGCGGTGCGGTCGAGCATGACCGGCCACTTCGTCCTGTCGACGCTCCATACCAACAGCGCGATCGGCAGCGTCACCCGAGCTCGTCGACATGGGGGTCGAACGTTATCTGATCGCGCCGATGCTGACCGGCCTTGTCGCCCAGCGGCTGGTCCGCGCGCTGTGTCCGGCGTGCCGCGCCCCGGGAACCGCAACGATGCTCGATCATGATCTGTCCGGAGGGGCGATCCCTGTCGGCTCGCCGCTGTTCCACGCGACCGGCTGCGCCGCGTGCGGCAATGAGGGCTTCCGCGGCCGTCACGCGATCTACGAGGTCGTCGAGATCGACGCCGCACTGCGCGCACTGATCCACGACGGCGTCGCCGAGGCCGAGCTCGAGGCCGCGGCGCGCGGGCGCGGGCCAAGCCTCGCCGCTGACGGCGCGGCGAAAGTGGCGAGCGGGGTGACGACGGTTGAGGAAGTCGCCCGCGTCGTCCGTGACGAAGCCTAGCCGCGGCTGATGGCGGCTTTCGCTTTCCGCGCGGTCGACGGTCACGGCCAGGCGCAGCGTGGCGTGATCGAGGCATCGAGCCCGGTCGCCGCCCGCCGGCTGCTCCGCGACCGCAGCCTCGTGCCGATCGCCGTCGAGGCGACCGCGCTCGCTGCCGCCGCCGCGCCGCGCCGCCGCCGGCTTACCCCCAAGGCGCTCGCCGTGCTGACCCGCCAGCTGGCGACGCTGGTCGCGACCGACATCCGCGTCGAGGAGGCGCTCCGCCTCGTCGCCGTGGAGGCCGCGCCTGCCGTCGCCGAACTTCTACTCAACGTCCGCGGCGCCGTCCTCGACGGGCGCAGCTTTGCCGCCGCGATCGGCGAGTACCCGGCCGCCTTTCCCGAATTCTACCGCGCGTCGGTCACGGCCGGCGAGACGTCGGGGCGGCTCGACCAGGTGCTCGCGCATCTGGCCGACTTCGTCGAGAACCGCGCGCGCGCGGCGGGCCGCCTGCGGCTAGCGATGCTCTATCCGTCCCTGCTCGGCGGCGTCTCGCTGACGATGATGACGCTGCTCCTGATCTACGTCGTGCCAGACATCGTGCGGGTGTTCGTCAGCCGCGGGGCGGCGCTGCCGCTGTTGACGCGGATGCTGATCGGCTTGAGCGGGTTCGTCACGCACTTCGGCCTCGTCGTCCTCGTCGCCGGGATCGCGCTGCTGCTGGCCGTGCGGCGCTGGCTCGCGCTTCCGGCGAACCGGCTCGGCGTCGACCGCTGGATCGCGACGACCCGTCCGCTTGCCGCGATCAGCCGCCAGATCAACGCCGCGCGCTTCGCCGGCAGCCTCGCGACGCTCGTCGAATCCGACGTGCCGCTCGTCGACGCGATCCCGACCGCGGCCGCCGTTACCCCCAACCGGTTCGTCCGTGCGCAGGCGGTCGAGGTCGCCGCCCGGGTCCGCGAGGGCACGTCGCTGCGACGGGCGATGGCCGAGGCCGCGGTCTTCCCGCCGATGCTGATTGCGATCGTCGCCAGCGGCGAGGCGAGCGGGACGCTCGGCCCGGTCCTGACGCGTGCCGCCGCCGATCTCCAGCGCGACCTCGACACCACCATTGCGACGCTGATGGGGCTGATCGAACCCGCCGTGCTGCTGGTGATGGGCGGCATCGTCCTGCTGATGGTCCTGTCGATCCTGCTGCCGATCATCAGCCTCAACAATCTGGCCGGCGTGTGATGTCAGAGTTCGAACTCGACATCGCCGGCGCGGCCGGGACCGGGCAGCACGGCCGCCCCGGCGGGAGTGACGTGCAGGCGAATTCTGCTGCCGGCGAACGTGGCGGTGGCGAGCGGCGTCGCGCGGTCGGTCCAGCTCGTCACGACGCCGGTCGTGCCGCCGAAGGTGGCGACGAGGCGGGGTACGGCCTGCGGGCCGCGGCCGGGGACGAGGCAAGTCCCCGGGAGCGTCGTCACCGATCCCGAAACATTGTCGGCGGTGACGCGGGCGAGATCGAGGGCGAGGACGATCGTGCACTCGGCGGCGAGCGCCGGCACGGCGGCGGCGAGTTGGGCCCAGCCCGCGCGGCCGCGGATATCGGTGAACGCCGGGGGAGCGAACGGCCGCCACCGCGCCATGCCCGTGACGACGCTCGCCGGTCCCTCGACCGTGGTCTGCGCCGCGAGGCTCGCCGAGGCGAGCGACGCCGCCAGCGAGACGTCCCACCGCGCGACGGCACCGCCTGCGCCCACCCCCACGTTCGCGCTGCCATGCCACACCGTGCCGGCGGCGTCGCTGCCGCGCGGCGCGACGAGGCTCGCTGGCAGCGTCGCGACGAGCGCGGTGCCGTACGCGCCGGCGGCGACGGCGACCGCGATGCCGGTACGGCGCGATGACCAACCGACGCGTCCTGCTGCGATCGGGCGTGCTGCTGGCATCGGCGGGTCTCCGTTGGCCGGTCGCGGCGCGGACGGCCAAGGGTGACGAGCGGGTGCTCGCGGCGCTGCTCGTCCCGTTGACCGGGCCCGGGTCCGATCTCGCGCGCAGCTTGCATCATGCCGCCGACCTCGCGCAACCGGCAACGGCGGAGGTGCGGACGCCGGTGGTCTCCTTCGATACGGGGACCACGCCGGACGGCGCACGCGCCGCGGCAGTCGCCGCCGTCCGGCGCGGAGCGGGCCTGATCGTCGGCCCACTTTACGGGACACAGGTCGCCGCCGCGGTCGCCGGTGCCGGCGGTGTCCCCGTCCTTGCGCTCGCCAGCGACGACACCGATGCCGCGGGAGCCTTCGTCCTCGGCGTGACGCCGCGGCAGGCGACGGCTGCCATCCTCGGCTATGCGCGGTCGCGCGGCGTGCGGCGGGTCGCGATCGATGCCGGCACCAGCCGCTGGGATGTCGCCGCGGCCGCCGCCGCGCGTGCCGCGGCGCGCGACCTCGACCTGACGATCACCGACACGGACCCCGACGCGCTGTTCGTGCCGGGCGACGCCGACGCCCTGACTGCGGCCGCGCGGCGGCAGCCCGACGTCCAGCTGCTCGCGAACTCACCAGGCGCTCGCGCTGTCGGGGGCCGGCCTCGCCGCGATCGCCGGGGCGTGGATCGCCGCACCCGATCCCGATGGCTTCGGCGACTTCTCCCGGCGCTTCGAGGCGGCGTTCGGCAACCCGCCGGGCCTGATCGCCGGGCTGGTCTACGACGCCGTCCGCATCGCCGCGACGCTCCGCGCGAGCGGGCATCTCGACCGCGACGGGCTGACCGGGTCCGCCGGCTTCCCCGGTGTCACCGGCAGCGTCCGCTTCCGCGCCGACGGCCGCGCGACGCGCGAGCTGGCGATCCTCGTCGCGGCCGGGACCGGGTTGCGGACGGTGGCCCACGGCGAGGGCTGATCGCCGGCATGTGACAATCGCGCCGTCGCTGTTACGGTGGTGCGGGTCGCGGGGGAGCAGCGGTGACGCCTAAGAAGACGCAGATCGTGGTTGTCGGTGGCGGCGCCGGCGGGCTCGAACTCGTCGCCAAGCTCGGCCGTGCGTTCGGCAAGGTCGACTACGACATCATCCTCGTCGACAAGGCGCAGACCCATATCTGGAAGCCGCTGCTCCACGAGGTGGCGGCCGGGTCGCTCGACGCCAACCTCGACGAGGTCGGCTACCGCGGCCACGCGCAGCGCTGGGGCTACCGCTTCTTCGACGGCACGCTCGAGGATATCGACCGTGACGCACGCGAGATCGTCATCGCCCCGATCATCGAGGAGGGACGCGAGATCGTCGGCCGCCACCGCATCCGCTACGACTGGCTCGTCCTCGCCGTCGGCTCGGTGTCGAACGACTTCGGCACGCCCGGCGTGCGCGACCACTGCCTGTTCCTCGACGAGCGCGGCGAGGCCGACCGTTTTCGCCGCAAGCTGTTGAACCAGTGCCTGCGCGTGTCGCGGGCCATGGCGATCGATCCCAACTCGGACGCGACCGTCGACATCGTCATCGTCGGCGGCGGCGCGACCGGGGTCGAACTCGCCGCCGAACTCCACATGTCGGCGGCGAGCCTCGCCATGTACGGGCTCGAGGTGTTCGACGCGACGCGGCTGCGGACGGTGCTCGTCGAGGCGGGGCCACGGATCCTGCCCGCGCTGCCCGAGAAATTGGCGGCGGCGGCGCGAACCGAGCTCGAGGCGATCGGCGTCCGCGTCTTCACCGACGAGATGGTCACCGCCGCGACCGAAGACGGCATCGTCACCAAGCGCGGCGACGCCATCGCCGCCGACCTCATGGTGTGGGCGGCGGGCGTCAAGGGAGCGCCGTTCATGGCGGACATCGGCGGGCTCGAGACGACGCGCGGCAACCAGCTCGTCGTCCGCCCGACGCTGCAGACGACGCGCGACGACCGCATCTTCGCCATCGGCGACTGCGCCTGCTTCGTGCCCGAGGGGAGCGAGCGCCCGGTGCCGCCGCGCGCGCAAACCGCGCACCAGATGGCGGACATCGCCTTCCACAACATCAAGGCGATGATCGGCGGAAAGGAACTCAAGCCGTTCCGCTACCAGGACCATGGCAGCCTCGTCAGCCTCGCCCGCTTCGCCACCGTCGGCAGCCTCATGGGCAACCTCGTCGGCGGCAAGATGGCGGTCGAGGGGCGGCTGGCGCGGTTCGTCTACATGTCGCTGTACCGCATGCACCTGATCGCGATCCACGGCTGGTGGAAGGGCATCTCGATGATCCTCGTCGGCCACGTCAACGCGATCGTCCGGCCCAAGCTGAAGCTGCACTGATGCTCGATCTCCAGCCGACGCTGACGAGCGCCGCCGTCACCCTGCGCCCGCTCGCCGCCAGCGACTGGGACGCCTTGTTCGCCGTCGCCGCCGACCCGCTGATCTGGGCCGGCCACCCGGCGCACGACCGCTGGCGCGAGCCGGTCTTCCGCGCGTTCTTCGCCGAAGGGCTGGCAAGCGGGGCGGCGCTGGTCGCCATCGATCCACCGACGGGTGCCGTGATCGGTTCGTCGCGCTTCGATCGCGGCCGCGCCGGACCGGGCGAGATCGAGGTCGGCTGGACCTTCCTCGCGCGCAGTCACTGGGGCGGGACGACGAACCGGGCCATGAAGTCGCTGATGATCGGCCATGCGCTGACGGCGTTCGACCGCGTCATCCTGCTGATCGGCGAGACCAACCTGCGCTCGCGCCGCGCCGCCGAGAAGATCGGCGCCATCCTGACCGACCGTATCGACACCGCCGAGATGGCCGGGCGCGAGGTGCGTCACGTCGTCTACGCGATCGACCGCGCGGGGTTCGCCGCCGGGCCGCTGGCGGCGAACCCGCTCGCTTAGCCCGAGGCACCGGCTACCCGCGGCGCCGCGCCTAAAGCGGCCGGGCGAAGATGATATCGTCATACAGGCGGTCGCCCACCCGGAACTGCCGCTCCGCGATCCGCGCGAAGCCGTGCTTGCGGTAAAAGGCCTGCGCCCGCTCGTTCCCGGCATAGACGCCGAGCAGCAGGCGGCGTGACCGCCGCTCGGCGGCACAGGCGACCGCCTGCGCCATGAGCGCCTGGCCGACTCCGGTCCCATGAAAGCGCGCCAGCGTGTAGATGCGCTTGAGCTCGAGGTCGTCGGGCTGCGCGCCGGGCAGGTCGGCAGGCGCGAGAAGGGCAAAGCCGACCGGGGCACCGCCGGGCGCGACCTCGGCCAGCCACGCGACGCTGTCCGATCCGAGGTGCCGCCGATAGGCCTCCGGCGTGTGTTCGCGCACGACATGGGCAAGGATCGCGTCGCCGTCGAGCACCCCGGCAAAGGTCTCGAGGAAGGTCGCGCCGCCAACCAGCGCGAGTGCCCCCGCGTCCGCCGCTGCGGCTGGTCGAACTGTCCAGTCCATCGCCACCCGTTGTAAACTCACGCCCACGGCCCCGCGCCGCCATACGCCGAGCGCCTCACTCTCTGAACTCCGCCAGCTCCGGAATGCGCGTGAAGGCGATCTTAGGCCCGGAGCTTCGCGTCGCCCCGCGGCGGTCGTGGCCGACGGTCACCGCATCGCGGCCGAACCGCGCATTCATCCGGTCCATCGCCGCCGACAGCGCGAGGCGGCGCGTCTCGGTCGCCGGCGTCATGGCCGCGCCGGTGCTGATTGACCCGTCGTCGAACAGCGCGAGCTGGGTTTCGGCGGCGTCGCTCAGCTCGAGGAAGGTCACCGCGACCTGCCGGTAACGCGCGTCGGGAAGCTCGGCGCGCATGTTCGCCCACAGCAGGTCGAGTACGGCGAGCAAGGTGAAGCTGTCCTGCGCCGCGACCAGCTTCTGCCCGTGCGACCAGCGTCCGCCGGGAAGCGCCGCCATCCGCCCCGCCCACGCCGGGGCGGTGCCGCTCGTCACCGCGACCTCGCCGGGCCGCCCTTCGCCCTTGACCGACAGCACGACGAAGCTCGTCCGGCACCCCATCCGCCGCAGCCGCGTCGCCGCCTTGAGGCACAGCCGCCGCGCGACGAGCCGCGCGCGGTCGGGCGCGCGGGTGTCGGGACCGAGAACGTGGCTGTGCCCGATCGTCCGGCGCTGCGTCGCGCGCTCGGGCAGATCGTAGCCGCGGAGCAGCCAGTGGAGCCGCTCGCCCCAGACATTGCCCCATACCGCGCGCGCCCCCTTGGCGTCGAGGTCGAGGATGGCAGACATCGAGACGACCCCCGCCGCCGCCAGCCGCCGCTCCATGTTCTTGCCGACGCCGGGAATGTCGGACGGGTGCAGCGCGCGGAGCCGGGCGTCGCGGACGCCCTCGTCGAGGATCGTCAGCCCGTCGGGTTTCTCCATGTCGGCCGCCATCTTGGCGAGCAGGCGGTTGGGCGCGACGCCGATCGACGACCGCAGCTCGGTGCCGACGTTGGCCGCGATCCCCGCCTTGATGCGGCGTGCGAGGTCGGCGACCTGTTCGCGTCCATTCTCATTGTCGCACAGCCGGCACGCGACCTCGTCGATCGAGCACACCGCCGTCACCGGAACGTGGCGTTCGACCTCGGCGATGATCCGGTGGTGGAAACGGACGTACTCCTCGTGGCGGGCCGGGACGACGATCAGGTCGCGGCACTTGGCCTTGGCTTCCCAGATCGGCGTGCCGGTGCGGATGCCGTACGCCTTCGCCTCGTAACTCGCCGCGATCGCACTCGTCGCGTCGGTGTCGACGGGCGCGATCGCGATCGGCCGCCCGCGCAGCGCCGGGTCGAGCTGCTGCGCGACGCTCGCGAAATAGCTGTTGAGGTCGAGATACAGCCAGCGGAGGGGGAGCGACTCGCCCATGCCGGCACCCTAGCACAGGCAGAACGAAACACGAACTTCTTGGCCTAGTGGCCGGTTATCTCGCCCTCGGCGTCGAGCTTCGCGGTCGCCACGATGCGCCGCCGGCAGCGCTGCATCTCCGCCTTGGCCGAGAGATCGACGATGCCGCCGGGACCGTCGCCGCACTTGCGGTCGGCGACGGCGTTCGCGTGGCGGATGGCGGCGATCATCCGCGGATCGGCGGCGAGCGCCTCGGCGCTGATCGTGGCCGGAGCTGCCGCAGAAGGGGGCGTCGTCGGCGGGGTCGCGGCCGGCGGATCGGCGAGCGCCGGGACGGCGAGCGCGATGGCAGCGAATGCGGCGAACTTGACCATGACGGCCCCCACTGCAGCCCGGTCATCGGGTGCTAACGAAAAGCTATCGCGTTGTTTGTTGCGTCGCAACATCAGATTCGCCGAAGTTGCCCGCGGCGACACGACCCAGCCGGTAAGAAAACCCTGTCCTACAAGCCGACCGGTGCACTAGGCTTGGCCGATGACTGTGTCTTCCTTTTTGCCGCGAACACTCTGTCGTGCAACGCGTCGCGGGCAGTGCCCGACGCGCATTGCGCCCGTCTTCACCCTGCGTGGGCGGGTGAAGAATGCGAAGTTAGGCGTCTCGGCGTGACCGCTCGCCCGGTCGTTGTGGTCGACGCCGCTGCGCTCCACGGCCGTCCCTTACGCTTCTACGACTTCGCGATGGCGGCGTTCATCGCCATCCTGATCTGTTCCAACCTGATCGGCGCGGGCAAGCCGGCCGTGGTCACATTGCCGCTCTGGGGCGAGGTCAAGTTCGGCGCGGGCATCCTGTTCTTCCCGCTGAGCTACGTCCTCGGCGACATCCTGACCGAGGTCTACGGCTTCGCCCGCGCGCGGCGCTGCGTCTGGGCCGGCTTCGCCGCGTCGGTTTTCGCCGCCGGCATGAGCTGGGTCGTCGTCAGCCTGCCACCGGCCGCTGACTGGACGGGGCAGGCGGCGCTGGCGAGCGTCTTCGGCCAGGTGCCGCGCATCTTCCTCGCGTCGATCGCCGCCTTCTGGGCCGGCGAGATCGCCAACGCCGCCGTCCTGTCGCGGATGAAGCTGTGGACGCAAGGGCGGATGCTGTGGACCCGGACGATCGGCTCGACCGTCGTCGGCCAGGGCGTCGACAGCCTGATCTTCTACCCGCTCGCCTTCCTCGGCGTGTGGGAGACCTCGCTCGTGGTCGAGGTGCTGCTGACCAACTACGCGCTCAAGGTGCTGTGGGAGGTGATCCTGACCCCGGTCACCTACCGCGTCGTCGCGTGGTTCAAGGCGGCGGAGGGGGTGGACGTGTTCGACCGGGGAGTTACCTATCAGCCGTTCACGACGGCGGTCTAGCCCAGCGCCGCGACCAGCCCTTCGAACAGGCGACGGCCGTCGGTGCCGCCGTGGGCATCGTCGATGGCACGTTCGGGATGAGGCATGAGGCCGAGCACGTTGCCCGTGTCGTTGACGATGCCGGCGATCGCTCGGGCGCTGCCGTTGACACCCTCGGCGTAGCGGAAGACGACGCGGCCCTCGCCCTCGAGCCGGTCGAGGGTGGCGTCGTCGGCGGTGAAGTTGCCGTCGTGGTGGGCGACCGGAATCGTCAGCTGCTCGTCGGCGTCGTAGCGCGCCGAGAAGACGGTCTGGCTGTTGGCGACGGTCAACGCGACGTCGCGGCAGACGAAGTCGAGCCCGGCATTGCGCATCAACGCGCCCGGCAGCAGCCCCGCCTCGGTGAGGACTTGGAAGCCGTTGCACACGCCGAGTACCGCCCGGCCGGCGTGGGCGGCAGCGACGACCGCGCGCATGACTGGCGAGCGAGCGCTCATTGCGCCTGAGCGCAGGTAGTCGCCGTAGCTGAACCCGCCGGGTAGGGCGATCAGGTCGACGTCGGGCAGGTCGGTGTCGCGGTGCCAGACCATCGCCGGCGCGGTACCGGTGATCTCGCGCAGCGCGACGGCGAGGTCGCGGTCGCAGTTCGATCCGGGGAAGACGACGACGGCCGACTTCATGTCATTTCGATGCGGTAGGTCTCGATCACCGGGTTCGCGAGCAGCGCCGCGCACATCGCGGCGACGTCGGCCTCGGTGGTCCCTTCGGCGAGGTCGAGCTCGATGACCTTGCCCTGGCGAACCCCATCGACGCCCGAAAAGCCCAGTCCGCCGAAGGCATTGTGAATCGCGCGGCCCTGCGGATCGAGGACGCCGGGTTTGAGGGCGACGGTGACGCGCGCTTTCATGCTTGCCGTCTAAGCCGCGGGGCGGCATCGGGCAAGCGTCGAGCACCGCAGCCGTGACCACTCATGCGTCCCACCGTGAACAGCGTCGTCAGCAAAGTCCCTGCGGTCACCGTGACCTTCTGGGCGATGAAGGTGATCGCGACGACGCTCGGCGAAACCGGTGGCGACGCGCTGTCGATGTCGGCCAACCTCGGCTACCTCGTCTCGACCGCGATCTTCGCCGCCGTCTTCGCGCTGTTCGTCGCGCTGCAGATGCGCGCGCGCGCCTTCCACCCGTGGCTGTACTGGGCGACGATCATTGCCACGACGACGGTCGGGACGACGCTCGCCGACTTCGCCGACCGCTCGCTCGGGATCGGCTATGCCGGCGGCTCGACCCTGCTCCTCGCGCTGCTGCTGGGCTCGCTGTTCACGTGGTGGCGGACGCTCGGCACGGTCGCGGTCGAGAGCGTCGCCACGCCGCAGGCCGAGGTGTTCTACTGGGTCACGATCATGTTCTCGCAGACGCTCGGCACGGCGCTCGGCGACTGGACGGCCGACAGCGCCGGCTTCGGCTATACGGGAGCGGCGCTGATCTTCGGCGGGCTGCTCGCGGTGGTCGCCGCGCTGTATTTCTTCACCGCGGTATCGCGGACGGCGCTGTTCTGGGCGGCGTTCGTCCTCACCCGGCCGCTCGGCGCGGTCGTCGGCGACTTCCTCGATAAGCCGGTCGCCAAGGGCGGCCTCAACCTCGACCGTTATGCCGCGAGCGGGCTGCTCCTGGCGGCGCTCGTCGTCCTGCTGATCGCCGTCCGCCAGACGCCGGCGACGCGGGCGCACTGACCGCCGGCGCCGGCACCCGCGCCGGGAGCGCCCCGCCTACTTCCCGCGCGCCTTGCGGTGTTCGTCGAGGTCAAGGACTGTCGACACCGAGCCTTCGGGCAGCAGGCCGAGGCGGCGGGCGACTTCCTGGTATGCCTCGACCTCGCCGCCGAGGTCCATGCGGAAGCGGTCCTTGTCGAGCTTCTCGTTGGTCTTCATGTCCCACAGGCGGCAGCCGTCGGGGCTGATCTCGTCGGCGAGGATGATGCGGCTGAACTCCTGGTCGAACAGACGGCCGAACTCGAGCTTGAAGTCGACCAGCCGGATGCCGACGCCGGCGAACAGCCCGGCCATGAAGTCGTTGATGCGGATCGCCATGTCGGCGATGTCGTGCATCTCGTCCTGGCTCGCCCAGCCGAAGGCGCCGATATGCTCGTCGGTGACGAGCGGGTCGCCGAGCGCGTCGTCCTTGTAATAATATTCGAGGATCGTCCGCGGCAGCGTCGTCCCCTCCTCGAGTCCGAAGCGCTTGGCGAGGCTGCCGGCGACGACGTTGCGCACGACGACCTCGATCGGCACGATCTCGACCTGGCGGACGAGCTGCTCGCGCATGTTGAGCCGGCGGATGAAGTGCGTCGGGATGCCGATCGTCGCGAGCAGGGTGAACAGATGCTCGGAAATACGGTTGTTGAGAACGCCCTTACCGCTGATCGTGCCCTTCTTCTGCGCGTTGAAGGCGGTGGCGTCGTCCTTGAAATACTGGATAATCGTGCCGGGCTCGGGGCCTTCGTACAGGATCTTGGCCTTGCCCTCGTAGATCTGGCGGCGGCGGGACATGGGCTGCGTCCTCCTCAGTCGACGGAGAACCGCGCGCGCCGCTGCCCGCGTCCCCCAAAAGAAAATCGCCCCGGCGCGGGCGAAATCGCGCGCGACCGGGGCTGGAGCACGGATATAGCGCGCGGACACGCGACTGACAATGAGCGGTATGGGTGAGGCGGCCGCGGCCGCTGGCAATGTCCGGTTGTACGGCGCTGTCGTGCGCTCTATCTAGCGGCGAGAACGAGCAAGGACAGCGGCAGGCGATGACGACGTTCGATGAGCGCGAAGCCGGCTTCGAGGCCAAGTTCACCCACGACGCCGACGTCGAGTTCCGCGTCACCGCGCGCGCCGACAAGCTGCTCGGGGGATGGGCCGCGGGCAAGCTCGGGCTTAGCGCCGACGCCGCCGACGATTATGCGCGCGAAGTTATTCGCGCCGACTTCAAGCATGCCGGCCACGACGACGTCATCGCCAAGGTGTTCGGCGACCTCGCGGCGCGCAGCCTCGGCGTGACCGAGGCCGAGGTCCGTGCGGCGCTGACCGCCTGTCTCGCCGCCGCGCGCGAGCAGGTCATGGGGACTGCGTGATGGTCCCCGCGCGGAGCACGCGCTGATGGCCCCCGTGCGGAGCACGCGCTGATGGCCATGGCCGCCGGCGACATCGAGGCGGCGATCGTCGCCGCGCTACCCGATGCGGCGGTGACGATCACCGATCTCGCCGGAGACGGCGACCATTATGCGGCGCGCGTCGTCTCGGCGTCGTTCGCCGGGCTGCCGCGCGTGAAACAGCACCAGCTTGTCTACAACGCCCTCGGCGGGCGCATGGGCGGCGTCCTCCACGCCCTCCAGCTGACCACCGCCGTTCCCGAAGGAGCCTGACATGACCGACATCCACAGCAAGATCGCCGCCTTGGTCGGCGGCACCGACGTCGTCCTGTTCATGAAGGGGACGCCGC
Source organism: uncultured Alphaproteobacteria bacterium (assembly GCA_963790285.1). GTDB lineage: Bacteria > Pseudomonadota > Alphaproteobacteria > Sphingomonadales > Sphingomonadaceae > Polymorphobacter_B. Next base: position 149,934 of record CAWBNV010000002.1, on the reverse strand, counting down.
TGTTCCCGCAGTGCGGCTTCAGCTCGACGGCGATCCAGATTCTCGAGCGGCTTGAAGTCGACTACGAAACCGTCGACGTTCTCGCCGACCCCGAGGTCCGCGCCGGGGTCAAGACCTTCAGCGACTGGCCGACCGTGCCGCAGCTCTACGTCAAGGGCGAGTTCGTCGGCGGGTCGGACATCATGATGGAGATGTACCAGTCGGGCGAGCTCGCCGCGCTGGTCGCGGAGAAGGGCGTCGCCCGCGCCGCCTGAGCCGGCGCGTGAAGCCGCTCTCGTTCGCCGCTCTGTGGCGTGACACGCTGACGGACACGCGCGTGCTGCTGCCGCTCGTTTGGCCGGTGGCGGCGGCGTTCGTCCTGCTGCCATCGGTCGCCACCGACCGTTTCGGCCCGCCGGTCGCCGCACCGCAGGTGATCGCGGCGCCGCCGGAGAGCAGGCACCTTCCGGGCATGGGTACGGCAACGGCAACGGCGAGCCCGGCGACGGCGCGACCGGCGGCGCTGCGGCTCAGCCTGCCGCCGGCGCGAACCGTCGTGATCGATGGACTGATCCCGATGCTGATCGGGCTCATCGCGCAGGCGGCGATCGTCCGTCTCGCGCTCGACCGACGGCGCGGGATCAGCCGGTCGGTCGGCGAGGCGCTCGCCGCCGGCGCGCGCGCGTGGCCGCTGCTCGTCGTGGCGCTCGCGCTCGGTGCGGTGCCGATCGGATGCGGGCTGCTGGCGCTGGTCGTCCCGGGCTTCTACGTCGCCGGGCAACTCGGGATCGCGGTTCCGCTGGTCCTCGACGGAACCGCGCCCCTGGCCGCGCTCGAGGCGAGCTGGGCGCTGACCGCGGGCAACGGTTGGCGGGTGATCGGTTTCACGGCCGTGATCTTCGGCTGGTTCGTTCTCGCGTCGGCGGTCACTGGGCTGGTCGGGGCGGGGGTCGCGACGGTACTCGCCGCGGCCGGAGCAGGCGGAGCCGGGGCGGTCGTCGCCGCGACGCTCGACGGGGCACTGGCGGCGCTGGCGGCAGTGGTCAACTCGGTCGCGCTGGCGACGATCTACCGCCAGCTCAAGTAGGTCAGTCCCAGCGTGCGAGCGGCGGGAGGCTCATCAGGATCGCGTCGACGTTGCCGCCGGTCTTCAACCCGAACGTCGTGCCGCGGTCGTAGACGAGGTTGAACTCGGCGTAGAGCCCACGGTAGCGGAGCTGCGCCACCCGCTCCTCCTCGCTGAACGGGTCGTGCATGTGCCGCCTGACGAGGCGCGGGAAGACGTCGACCAGCGTCCGCCCGACGTCCTGGGTGAAGGCGAGGTTGGCGGCGAAGTCGCCCTCGAGCCGGTCGTAGAAGATGCCGCCGACGCCGCGGTGGCGGTTCCGGTGGGGAACGAAGAAATATTCGTCGCACCACTGGCTGTAGCGGTCCCAATAATCGGCCCCGTGCGCGTCGCACGTCGCCTCGAACGCCGCCTTGAACTCGGCGGTGTCGGCGGCGACCGGCAGCGCGGGGTTGAGGTCGGCCCCGCCGCCGAACCAGCGCTTCGTCGTCGTCAGGAAGCGCGTGTTCATGTGGACCGCCGGCACGTGCGGGTTCGCCATATGCGCGACGAGGCTGATGCCGGTCGCGAAGAAGCGCGGGTCGTCCTCGGCCCCGGGGATCGACTTGGCGAATTCGGGCGCGAAGGTGCCGAAGACGGTCGAGGTGTTGACCCCGACCTTCTCGAACACGCGCCCCTTCATCACCCCCATCGTCCCGCCGCCGCCCGGCGCGCCGCTCGGGTCGGGGCGCTCCCACGGCGTGCGCACGAAGCGGCCCGCGGGCCCGGGGCCTGTCCCCTCGTCCTCCAGCTGCTCGAACGCGGCGCACAGCTGATCGCGCAGCGACTGGAACCACGTCTGGGCGGCAAGCTGGTCGGCGTCGAACGTCGTGGAGGCGGTCATCGCGTGTCCCTAACCGCGTCGAGGGCGCCGGGGAAGACGGTGCCGCCGACGCAATCGCGTCATCGCAGCGCGGCGAGCTGGTCGATAAGGCGGGTGTTCGCGAGGCTCGCCGCCTTGGTCGCCCCGGCCGGGTAGTCGGGCCGCGCAGTGAAGGTGAAGGTCTTCGAGTTGCCGAACTTCATGCCTCCCAGCCCGCCGAGGCCGCCCAGCGCGCCGAGCCCGCCCATGACGCCGCTGGCGATGTTCGCCGCCTTCTGGACGCCGGCTCCCTTCGTCGTGTCGGCCTTGGCGGCGAAGTCGCCCTCGACCGCGACCGGCTGGTTGATCGTGATCGTCGCGACCTTCCCGCCGGGCGCGACTAGGCTGAGCTTGGAATAGTCGTCGACGACGGCGACGCCCGAGTTGACCTGCAGCCCCCCGAAGCTGAACGCCCCCGGCCGCTTGAGCTGCGAGAAATCGATCAGGTAGGTCACGTCGATGACCGCGGTGCCCGACGCCTTGGCGAACTCGCTGACACCGTACTGGTTGGTCCCGGCCGCCATCGCGAGGCCCATGCCGCTCATCCCGCTCGCGGTGATGTCGCCGGGCAGCATGAACTGACCCGGCAGGGCCGCCGGCTTGTAATAGGTCGCCTTGCCCGTGCTCCGCTTGTCGAGCCGGACGCCGGCCTCGTAAGGTGCCGGCATCTGCTTGAACTCGGGCGAAGGCGGGGCTGGCGAAAAGCGCCGCCGGCTCGGCGACGGTGAAGCCGCGGGCGGCGAGCTGGGCGCAAAAGTCGGCGTAAGCGGCGTCGGTAATCGCCTGCATCATCTCGGGCGTGACGCCGGCGAGGATGCTCTTGGCGTCGGTCGCACCGCCGAAGGCACCGATCATGCCGCCGGTCGCCTTCGCCCGGTCCATCGATTCGAAGATGAAGCCGACGTTGAAGGCGCCGACGGTGACCGTCTGGACGCTGCGGACCGCCTCCGCCCCGTGGAGCTTGAGCGGTGCTTCGTCGGCCAGAGCCGGACCGGCGACGGCAAGCGCCACGGCGACTCCAAAGACCCGATACGACGGCTTCTTCATTTGGCTCTCCCCCCGAGGTGCGCTGGCCGGTTGACGGCTCTACGCGCGACGCTGCCTCTTTAATGCCGCGTTGCCAAGCCCACCGCCGGTACCGCCTCGCCCGCCGATCCGCGCCAAAATGATATAAGGATATCTTTATACTTGCTCCTGCAGCCGCTCCCGGCTAGGGGCGGCGCATCCCCTTTCGGAGCATCTCCATGGCCACCCAGCTGCGCGACACCCTAACCGATCACGTCGTCGCCGACCTCTCACTCGCCGGCTATGGCCGCCGCGAGATCGACATCGCCGAAACCGAGATGCCCGGCCTGATGGCGCTCCGCACCGAGTTCGGCACGACGAAGCCGCTGACCGGCGCGCGGATCACCGGGTCGCTCCACATGACGATCCAGACCGCGGTGCTGATCGAGACGCTGACCGCGCTCGGCGCCGAGGTCCGCTGGGCGACGTGCAACATCTATTCGACGCAGGACCACGCCGCCGCCGCCATCGCCGCGTCGGGCGTGCCGGTGTTCGCGATCAAGGGCGAGAGTCTCGCCGACTATTGGGACTATGTCGGGCGCATCTTCGACTGGGGCGACACGACCTGCAACATGATCCTCGACGATGGCGGCGACGCGACGATGTTCGCGCTGTGGGGCGCCAAGCTCGAAGCGGGCCAGACGATGCCAGAGCCCGAGAACGAGGAAGAGGTCGAGATGCAGCGCGCGCTGAAGGCGTTCGTCGCCGCGCGTCCGGGCTACCTCACCGAGACGGTCAAGAACATCAAGGGTGTGTCCGAGGAAACGACGACCGGCGTCCACCGCCTCTATGCAATTGCCAAGAAGGGCGAGCTGCCGTTCCCGGCGATCAACGTCAACGACAGCGTGACCAAGTCGAAGTTCGATAACCTCTACGGTTGCAAGGAGAGCCTCGTCGACGCGATCCGCCGCGGGACCGACGTCATGCTCGCCGGCAAGGTCGCGACCGTCGCCGGCTTCGGCGACGTCGGCAAGGGTTCGGCGCAGAGCTTGCGCAACGGCGGTGCGCGCGTGCTGGTGACCGAGGTCGACCCGATCTGCGCGCTGCAGGCGGCGATGGAGGGCTTCGAGGTCGTCACGATGGAGGAAGCGGTCACCCGCGCCGACATCTTCGTCACCGCGACGGGCAACGCTGACGTCATCACCGCCGAGCACATGGCCGGCATGAAGAACATGGCGATCGTCTGCAATATCGGCCACTTCGACAGCGAGATCCAGATTTCGGCGCTGTCGAACTACAAGTGGACCGAGGTCAAGCCGCAGGTCGACCTCGTCGAGTTCCCCGACGGCAAGGCGATCATCATCCTGTCGAAGGGCCGGTTGGTGAACCTTGGCAACGCGACGGGCCACCCAAGCTTTGTGATGAGCGCAAGCTTCACCAACCAGACGCTCGCGCAGATCGAGCTGTTCACACGGCCCGAGCAGTACAAGAACGACGTCTACGTCCTGCCCAAGCACCTCGACGAGAAGGTCGCCGCGCTCCACCTCGACAAGCTCGGCGTCAAGCTGACCAAGCTCAGTCCGAAGCAGGCGGCGTATATCGGCGTGCCCGAAGCCGGTCCGTTCAAGCCCGACCACTACCGCTATTGAGGCGCCGTGCTTGGACATGACGGCGTGACGAAGGCGACGACCGTTCCCGTCCTGACCGGGAGCAGCGCCGCCGTCTCGATCGCTGCGGCGACCCCCCCGGCGCGTTGCGGCGGATGATGCTCGACGAGTCCGCCCTCGCCGCCATAGGGTCGGCACTCGCGGCGTGTCTGCGTTGCGGGGATGTTATCGCGCTGGCGGGCGATCTCGGCGCGGGGAAGACGACGTTCGCACGCGCGGTGCTGCGGGGACTCGGCTGGACGGGCGAGGTGCCGAGCCCGACATTCACGCTCGTCCAGGCTTACCCGACCGCTCCGCCGCTGTGGCACGTCGACCTGTACCGGCTGGGCCGGCCCGCCGATGCCGATGCGCTCGGCCTCGACGATGCGGACGATACCGTGCTGCTCGTCGAATGGCCCGAACGCTGGGGCGACCGGCTGCCGGCCGATGCCCTGCGGCTGCACCTCGACGGCGCCGGCGAGGCGACACGGAGCTTGACTTGGTCGGTGCCACCGGCATGGGAAGGGCGATGGCCGCCCCCGACATTGCAAGCATGACTCCGCCGCCCGCGGCCCCGGCGTTCCTCGCGCGGCACGGTTGGGCCGGGGCGCGGATCGAGCCGCTGGCGGGCGACGCCTCGTTCCGCCGCTATTTCCGGGTGATCGACGGCGCGCGGACAGCAGTGCTGATGGACGCGCCGCCGACGCACGAGGATAGTCGGCCATTTCTGAGCGTCGGCGACCGGCTCGACAAGCTCGGTTTCTCGGTCCCGCGGCCGCTGGGGATCGACCTTGACGGCGGGCTCATCCTGCTCGACGACTTCGGGGACGCGCGCGTCACCTCGGTGCTGACCGAACACCCCGACCGCGAAACGGCGATCTACGCGGCGGCGATCGACCTGCTCGCCGATCTCCACCGCCATCCGGCACCCCCGCTCGCGCCGTACGACAACGACGTGCTGCTGCGCGAGGTGCGGCTGCTCCCCGAGTGGTACCTGCCCGCCGTCGGGATCGTCGAGGCTCCCGGCTATGACCCGGCGTGGCGCGCGGTGCTGGGCGAAGTCGTGGCGCAGACGCACGCGGCGCCGGTCCTGACTCTGCGCGATTATCACGCCGACAATCTGATGCTGCTCGATCGGCCCGGGGTCCGCGGTCTCGGCCTGCTCGATTACCAGGACGCGCTCGCCGGACACCCGGCGTACGACCTCGTCTCGCTGCTCCAGGACGCGCGCCGCGACCTGTCGCCGGGGCTCGAGACGGCGATGATCGCGCGCTACGTCGCGGCGCGGGGCATTACCGACGCCGACGCTTTCCGCGCCGCGTACGAGGTGCTCGGTGCGCAGCGCAATGCCAAGATCATCGGTATCTTCACCCGGCTGCGCGACCGCGACGGACGCAGTGGCTATGTCGAGCGGCTGCCGCGGCTGTGGCGGCTGTTCGAGGGCAACCTCGCCCACCCTCGCCTCGCGCCCGTCGCGGCATGGTTCGCGTCCGCGGTACCGCCCGCTGCGCGCGCCGAGCGGTGGCGATGACGCGGTCGTCTGCGCCGCTCGCGCTGCGCCCCGAACTCGCCGCGACCGTGCCGCAGGCGGCGATGGTGCTCGCCGCGGGCCTCGGCAAGCGGATGCGACCGCTGACCGCAACGCGGCCCAAGCCGCTCGTCGCGGTCGCGGGCGTCACGCTGCTCGACCGCGCGCTCGACCACCTTGCCGTCGCCGGGGTCGCGCAGGCAGTGGTCAACGTCCACTATTTCGCCGCGCAGGTCGAGGCGCACCTCGCGGGCCGCACCGCGCCGGCGGTCACCCTGTCGGACGAGCGCGCCCTACTGCTCGAGACGGGCGGCGGGGTGGCCAAGGCCTTGCCGCTGCTCGATGCCGATCCTTTCTACGTCGTCAACAGCGACAATCTGTGGATCGACGGGTCGATCAACACGCTCCATCTGCTGGCGCAGCGGTGGGACTCTGCGGTGATGGACGCGCTGCTGCTCGTCGTCCCTCTGGCGCGCGCGAGCGGTTACGAGGGGCGGGGCGACTTTACCATGACGCCTGACGGACAGCTCGGCCGCCGCGCCGAACGCCGGATCGCGCCTTACGTCTTTTCGGGCGTTCAGCTTCTGGCCAAGCACCTGTTCGACGGCGAGCCGGTCGAGCCGTTCTCGATGTGGCGGGTGTGGAGCAAGGCGCTGGCGGCTGGGCGGCTGTTCGGCGTCGTCCACGGCGGGCCGTGGTTCCACGTCGGGACCCCGGCAGCGGTCGGGGCAACCGAGACGCTGCTTGCCGCGGGCTGAGGCCGGCGCCGGACCGGCGGTCTTCACGATCCCGCCACACGTCGGCTTCGTCGACGCGCTCGCCGCCGGCCTGCTTGCGCGGAGCGCGGCTAAAGCCGATCCGGTGGCACTCGCCCGGACGACGGTACTGCTACCCAACCGCCGCGCCGTGCGCGCGCTGAGCGATGCCTTCGTCCGCGCATCGGGCGGCGGGCTGCTGCTGCCGCGGATGCTACCGGTCGGCGACGTCGACGATGCGCTCGGCGGGCTCGACGGTCTCGACCGCCTGCCGGCGATCGACCCGACCAAGCGGCGGCTGCTGCTCGCGCAGCTCGTCCGCCGCTGGCGCGACCTCAGCGCGATCGAGGCGCTGCGCCTCGCCGACCAGCTTGCCGCCGCACTCGATGCGCTGGCATTCGAGGAGGTCGATCCCGCGCGCATCCGCGCCTTCGAGGCGCACGACCTCGCCCACCATTGGGAGAAGACGCTCGCCTTCATGGCTGTCATGATAGACCTGTGGCCGCCGCTGCTCGCGGCGCAGGGCGAGGTCGACCAGGCGACGGCAGCGCGCGCCCGGCTCGACGCGCTCTCCGCGCGCTGGGCGGCGCACTCGCCGGGACCGGTCGTCGCCGCGGGCTTCGCCGCCGCGGTGCCGCCGGTGGCACGGCTGCTGCGAACGGTCGCGCGGCTGCCGGACGGGGTCGTCGTCCTCCCGGGCCTCGACACGGCGATGAGCGACTCGGCGTGGGACGCGATCCGCTGCCGGCGCACCGATCCGCACGCGACTGGCCCCGAAAGCGAGGAGCATCCACAGTTCACCCTCAAGTGCCTGCTCGACGCGCTCGGCGTCGGCCGCGGGGAGGTCGCCGAGTGGCCCCATCGCAGCCGCGCCGACGGCCCGCACGCGCGAGCGCTCGCCGTCGCCGAGGCGATGGCACCGGCGGCCTTCACCGGCGACTGGGTGGCGGTCGATCCGGCCGCCTTCGCCGCCGTCCGTACCGTCGAGGCGGCAAACCCGGCCGAGGAGGCGCAGGTCGTCGCGCTGGCGCTCCGCCGGGCGCTCGAAGAGCCCGGGCAGACGGCGGCACTCGTCACCCCCGACCGCGGCCTCGCCCGGCGCGTCGCGGCGCACTGCCGGCGGTGGGGCATCGTCATCGACGATTCCGCCGGCACGCCGCTCAAGGTGACGCCGCCCGGCGCGCTGTTCCTTGCCCTCGTCGAGGCGGCAGCGCGCGGGTTCGGCGCAGTCGCGTTGCTCGGCCTGCTCAAGCACCCGCTGGTTCATGCCGGCGACGGACGCGTCGATTGGCTGCGCGCGGTGCGGCGGCTCGACCTCGCCCTCCGCGGGGTGCGCCCGGCCCCCGGGCTCGACGGCATCGCGGCGCGGATCGACGAGGAGGACCCCGGCCTGCTGCCGTGGTGGGACGGTGTCGCCGCGGTCCTCGACCCGCTCGAGCGCCGCTTTGCCCGGCCGCTGGTCGCCTTCGCCGACCTCGTCGCCGATCTGCGTGCGGCGACGCAGGCGCTGTGCGGCGACGAGGCGTGGCGCGGGCCGGCGGGGCGGGCGCTCGGCGAGGTCGTCGCCGCGCTCGAGCGCCACGGCCACCACCTCGACCCGTTCGTCCCGGCCGACGCGCCGGCGCTCGTCGCCGCCTTCCTTGGCGAGACCCCGGTGCGGACGCCGTACGGCGGGCATCCGCGGCTGGCGATCTACGGTGCGCTCGAGGCGCGGCTGCAGCGCGCCGACCTGACCATCCTCGCCGGATTGAACGAGGGCGTCTGGCCGGGCCGCCCGGTGCCCGATCCGTGGCTCGCGCCGCGGCTGCGCGGCGACCTCGCGCTGCCGTCGCTCGAGCGGCGGATCGGGCTGGCGGCGCACGACTTCGTCGCCGCGGTCGGTGGTCCACAGGTGCTGCTGACGCGCGCGCGGCGCGACGACAGCGCGCCGACCGTCGCCTCGCGGTTTTGGCTGCGCCTCCACGCGCGCGCCGGGGAGGCGATCCGGCCCGACGCTGAACTGCTCGCCGCGGCGCGGGCGCTCGATGCGGCGGCGGTGGTCACGCCCGCCGCGCGCCCGGCGCCGAACCCGCCCGCCGCGGATCGCCCGCGGGCGCTGTCGGTCACCGCGGCCGAGCGGCTCAAGACCGACCCGTACGCCTTCTATGCCGGCGCGATGCTCAGGCTGCGCCCGCTCGATCCGCTCGACGCCGACCCGACCGCAGCCGAGCGGGGGACGGCGGTGCACGCCATCCTTGAGGCGTGGCTGCGCGACGGCGACGCCGATCCGGCGACACTGCCGCGCTTCACCGAGGCCGAGTTGCTGCGCTGGGCCGGCCATCCGCTGATGCGCGCGCTGTGGGCGCCGCGCGTTCGCCGGGCGATGGACTGGGTCGGCGAGGCCATGGCCGCGTGGCAAGCCGAGGGCTGGACGCCGCTCGCGGCCGAGCCGGGCGGAACGCTGGTGCTGGCCAACGGGATCAAGCTGACCGGCAAGGCCGACCGCGTCGACCGCGGCCCCGGCGGGGCACTGGCGATCGTCGACTACAAGACTGGCGTGGTGCCGAGCCATGCGCAGGTCAGCGGCGGTTTCGCGCTCCAGCTCGGCCTGCTCGCCTGGCTCGCCGTCGCGGGCGAGTTGAGCGGCGTACCGGCCGCCCCGGTCGGCGCGCTGCGCTTCTGGAAGGTCGGCGGCGGGACAGTGGCAGGCAAGGCCAGCGACCCGCTGTGCTTCCGCGGCAAGCCTTTCGCCACCGTCGACGAGCATGTCGCGGCGACGCAGGGAGAGTTCTTCAGGCTGTGCGCCACGATGCTGCTGGGGGACACGCCGTTCGTCGCCAAGCTCCACCCCGACTATGCGCGCGGCACCGACTATGACCATCTCGCGCGCGTCCTCGAATGGCTCGGCCGGCCGGAGCGCGCAGCATGACCCCGCTCAAGCCGCTGCGCAACGAACAGGCCGACGGCGCCGTCCCGCACGCGAGCGCGTGGATGTCGGCGTCGGCCGGGACCGGCAAGACGCAGGTGCTGACCGCGCGCGTCCTGCGGCTGCTCCTCGGCGGCGTTGCGCCCGAGCGCATTCTCGCGCTGACCTTCACCAAGGCCGGTGCGGCCGAGATGCAGGACCGCATCTTCGCCCGGCTGGCGACGTGGGTGGCGGCCGACTCCGAAGCGCTCAAGAACGACCTCGCGGCGATCCGCGCCGACACCGACCCCGACACCCTCGCCCGCGCGCGCCAATTGTTCGCCCGCACCCTCGACGCGCGCGGCGGGCTGCAGATTCAGACGATCCACGCCTTTGCCCAGTCGCTGCTCGCCAGCTTCCCGCTCGAGGCGGGAATCGCGCCGGGCTTCGCCGCGCTCGACGACCGTTCGGCGCTGGCCCTGCGCGGGCAGGTGCTCGCCGAGGTGATCGACGCCGCCGCCGACGACCCGGGCTTCGTCGCCGACGTCGGCGCGATGAGCATCGCCAGCGGCGAGTTGGGGCTGACGTCGATCGCCGCAACTTTGGTCGCGCATTATCCGGCCATCCGGGCGCTCGGCGACCCGGTCGGCTTCGAGCCCAAGCTTCGCCGCGCTTTCGCCCTGCCGACCGCGGGCACCGCCGCCGAGGTGCTCGCCGCCGCGATTGCCGAGGTCGACGAGGCGGGTCTGCGCGCGCTGGCGCTGGTCCACGGCCGCAGCAGTAACGCGACGGCGCGGACCCGCGCCGACGCGATCCTCAGCTGGCTCGGCTGCTCGCCCGCCAATCGCGCCGCCCACTTCGCCGACCTGTGCGACGCGTTCCATACCAAGGCCGGCGAGCCGCTGAAGACACTCGTCTTCGGCGGGCGCAACGCCGACCCGGCCGACGTCGCGCTCGCCGAGCGGCTGTGCGCAGCGGTGACCGCAGTGGTCGCGCTGCGGCGCGCGCTGACCGCAGTCGATGTCGCCGCGCGCCATTTGCGCGTCGGCGCGCGGCTCGGCGCAGCTTATGCCGAACACAAGCACCGCGCCGGCGTGATCGACTATGACGACATGATCGCCCGCGCCGCGGCGCTGCTGAACGGAGCCGGCGCGGCGGGGTGGGTGCGGTTCAAGCTCGACAGCCGCATCGACCATCTGCTCGTCGACGAGGCGCAGGATACCAACGCCGCGCAGTGGGACATCGTCGGCGCGCTCACCGACGAGTTCTGGGCCGGGGAGGGCGCGCGCGAGGTCCAGCGTACCCTGTTCGTCGTCGGCGACTTCAAGCAGGCGATCTTTAGCTTCCAGGGGTCGGACCCGACGATCTTCCGCGACCGCCGCAACCATTTCCGCGACCTCGCCCGCGACGGCCGGCGCGATTGGCGCGACCCGGCGCTGACGCATTCGTTTCGCTCGGTCCCGGCGGTGCTCGAGGTCGTCGATGCGGTCGTCGACGACCTCGGCGCACAAGCGTTCGGCATGACTGACGCCATCCCGCAGCACGTGGCTCAGCGCGCCGACCTCGCCGGCCGCGTCACGCTGTGGCCGCCGCTCGCGCTCGACGCCGCCGACGATGAGCCAGAGGGCGAGGACGACGGCGACACGCCGTGGCTGCCGCCGGCGCAGGTGCGGATGGCGCAGAAGCTCGCCGGGCAGATCGCCGCCTGGCTCGATCCGGCCACCGCGCTCGACCTGCCCGCGCGCGGGCGCGCGGTGCGGCCGGAGGACATCCTCGTCCTCGTCCGCAGCCGCGGCGAGTTCGTCCGCGCGCTGGTCGCCGCGCTCCACGACTGGCGCGTTCCCGTCGCCGGCGTCGACCGGCTGCGGCTGACCGCCCCGCTCGCGGTCCAGGACTGTCTCGCTCTCGTCCGCTTCGCACTCCAGCCCGACGACGACCTGACCTGCGCCGCGTTGCTCACCTCTCCCTTCGTCGGGATGACCCAGGAGGCGCTGTTCGCCCTCGCCCACCAGCGCCCGGGAACCCTGTGGTCTGCGGTCCGTGACGCCGCGGGCGACGCGGCGGCGACGCTCTCGACGGTCCTCGCGCTGGCCGACTATGCCGCGCCGTACGAATTCCTCGAGGCGATCCTGTCAGGGCCGATCGGCGGGCGGGCGCGGCTGCTCGCGCGCCTCGGCGAGGAGGCACGCGACCAGCTCGCCGCGCTGCTCGGCCAGGCACTCGCGTTCGAGCAGGCGAACGCGCCGTCGCTCCAAGGCTTCCTCAGCTGGATCGAGGCCGACGACATCGACCTGAAGCGCGATCCCGAGGCGCCGGTCGATGCGGTTCGGATCATGACCGTGCACGGGGCGAAGGGGCTGCAGGCCCCCGTCGTCGTGCTCGCCGACGCGACGCGCCCGCCGCCGCGCGACGACGCCGCCCACGTCATGCTCAGCCTCGACCCCGGCGACGAGCCAGTCCCGGTGTTCCACGGCGGCCGCGCCGGGCGGATCGGCCGTGTCGCCGCCGAAGCCGAGGCGAACGCCGCCGCGACACGTGCCGAGCACTGGCGGCTGCTCTACGTCGCGCTCACCCGGGCCGAGGACCTGCTGTTCGTCGGCGGGGCGCTCGGCGCGCGCGACAAGGGGGTCGCCCCGGCGGATAGCTGGCACGCCGCGCTCGAGGGAGCGATGCTGAAGACGTGGGACATGCCGGCGGAGAACGATCCCTTGTGGGGGCCGGTCCGCGTCCACCGCGCCGGGAGCCGTGCCGTCGTCGACCCGTCGCGAGCTGCCCCCGCATCGGTGATCGCAGCGCTGCCGGACTGGGCGCGCACTGCCGCTCCGGTGGAGGCGCGTCCGCCGCGCCCGCTGAGCCCTTCGGCGATCGCCGCCGACGACGTCGCCCAGCCGCCTCCGGGCCAGGCGGCGGCTGCGGCGGCACGGCGCGGGCAACTGCTCCACACCCTCTTCGAGCGCCTGCCCACCGTGCCGGAAGCGGCGCGCGCGGCGACGGCGGCATCGTGGCTGGAGGCGGTGGCGGCCGACCTGTCGGCTCCGGCACGTGCGGCGATCGCCGCGACCGCGCTCGGCATCGTCGGCGACCCGGCCTTCGCCGATATCTTCGGCCCCGACAGCCTCGCCGAGGCGCCGATCGCCGCCGCCGTCGGCACGGCGGTGATCGCCGGCACCGTCGACCGGCTGCTGGTGACCGACGCGCGCGTGCGGATCGTCGACTTCAAGACCGGGAGCGTCGTTCCAACGGCCATTGCCGACGTCCCGCCGTACCACCTCAAGCAGATGGCCGCCTATGCCGCGGCCTTGCGGGCGATCTTCCCGGGGCGCGCGGTCGAGGCGGCGCTGCTCTATACGCACGGCCCGCACCTGGTCGAGTTGCCGGCGGCCGTCCTCGCCGCGCATGCGCCGGCCGATGCCGCGAGTTGAGCGCGGGGAAGAAACCCTTGGCATCGCGCGGAGTTGCCCGGTGCGCGGCGAGACCCTAGATTGACGGTTCGCCAGAACGAGGAGCCGACCATGGCCGCCAAGCACGTCACCGACGACAGTTTCACCATCGACGTGCTGCAGTCGAGCCGCCCGGTGCTGGTCGACTTCTGGGCCGAATGGTGCGGCCCGTGCCGCCAGATCGGACCCGCGCTCGAAGAGATCAACGACGAGCTGAGCGGTGTCGACATCGTCAAGCTCAACATCGACGAGAACCCCGACGCGCCGACCCGCTACGGTGTCCGCGGCATCCCGACGATGATCCTGTTCAAGGACGGCAAGCCGGCGGCGACCAAGGTCGGCGCGGCCCCCAAGTCGCACCTCAAGGCGTGGCTCGAGGGCGAACTCGGCGACGCGTCGATCAAGGCGGCGTAGGACGGGTCTGTCGACGGCGCGGGGGACATCCGTGTCGGTCGTTACGACCGATAGTCGCCGTTGATGCTGATGTAGCCGTGGGTCAGGTCGCACGTCCAGACCCGGGCGCGGCCTGGGCCGAGGTGAAGATCGACGCCGATTTCAACGTCTTGGCCAGCAAGGTGGCGGGCGACGGGTTCCTCGTCGTAGCCGGGGACGACGGCGCCGTCCCGGGCGACGGTGGTCGCCCCGAAGCGGATCTCGAGCCGGTCGCGGTCGGCCGCCTCGCCCGCCTTGCCGACCGCCATGACCACCCGGCCCCAGTTCGCGTCGCCGCCGGCGAGCGCCGTCTTGACCAGTGGCGAGTTGGCGATCGACATGGCTATCGTCTTGGCGGCGCTGTCGTTTTCCGCGCCGTCGACCTCCACCGTGACGAACTTGCTCGCCCCTTCGCCGTCGCGTACCACGAGCTGGGCGAGCTGGCGGCAGACGTCGGCAAGCGCCGCCGCGAACGCGTCCGCGCCGGGATCGTCCATGCTTTCCAGACACTTGTGCCCCGCCGCCCCGGTTGCGAAAGCGAGCACGGTGTCCGACGTCGAGGTGTCGCCGTCGACGGTGATGGAATTGAAGCTGTTGTCAGTGGCTTGGCCCAGCAGCGCCTGCAGCAGCGGCGAAGAGATCACCGCATCGGTGAAAATGAACCCGAGCATCGTCGCCATATCGGGCGCGATCATGCCCGACCCCTTGACGATTCCGGTGAGCGACACGCGGACCCCCCCGATCACGGCGTGGGCGGTCGCTCCCTTGATAAAGGTATCGGTCGTCCCGATCGCGCGCGCCGCATCGGCGAACGACGCGGTGCCGAGTGCGTCCCGGACGACGCCGACCACGGCGGTCGCCTTGTCGACCGGCAGCGGCACGCCGATGACGCCGGTCGAGGCGACGAACACCTCCGCCGGGGCGCAGCCGACCGCGACGGCGACTGCCTCGACCTGCGCCCGGCTGGCGTCGCGCCCGGCCGAGCCGGTGAACGCGTTCGAGTTGCCGGCGTTGACCATCAGCGCCCGCGCCCGTCCGCCGGCCAGCGCCGCCCGGCACCAGTCGACCTCGGGCGACGGACACTTCGACCGTGTCAGCACACCCGCGACCGCCGTTCCGGGCGCGAACTTAGCGAGCAGTACGTCGGCGCGCGTCCCACGTCTTGTACCCCGCGGTCGCGACGCCGAGCCGCACGCCGGCGACCGGCGGCGCATCGGGAAACGGGCGGGCGAGGGGGGAGACGGCCATCGGCCGGCTTTGCGAGGGATCGCGTCCCGAGGCAAGACGCTTGCGCGCCGACCTTTACCCGCCGCGGGGCGGCGCTATTCTGTCGGCGAGCCGCCAGGGAGCGGCGGGGAGGGCGACCGATGATCCTGCTTGCGCTGACACTGGCGACGATGCCGGTTCCGATCACGCCGCTGCCGCAGGGCGACCTCGGCGGCTACGGTGCGCTGGTCGGCGAGACGCGGCCGGCGGCGGTGCGTGTCGAGCTGACAGTCGATGCCAGCGGCGCGCCGACGCGCTGCACGGTCGTCGCGAGCGACGGCATGCGCGCGCTCGAACGAACGGCGTGCGACGCGCTTATGCGGCGCGCGCGCTTTTCTCCAGCCCGCGATGCGGCGGGCGCGACCGTCCCGGCGGTGGTTCGGCTCGATTTTACCGCCAACCGCGGGCTGGCCGCGGCGGCCGAGACGGGGGGCCGCGTCGACTTTGCGCTGCCGGTCGCCCGCCTGCCGGCGTCGACTCCGCTGATGGTCGCCGACGTCGTCGTCCTGACCGACGCGACCGGGCGCGCCACGACGTGCGATGTCGCCGCGACGAGCGGCAGCGCCGCGCTCGACCGTCTCGCCTGCACCCAGGTCGCCGGGCAGGGCTTCGCGCCGGCGCTCGACCGCGGCGGCCAGGCGGTCGTCGCGCTGCGCCGGGTCAGCGTCGGCTTCACCGCGGGCGAGGTCGCGCGCTAGCCGCTCCGCCGCGGCCGAATTGACTAGCGCGGCCCCCCTCCCTATGTCCCGCCGGTCGCGGCGCGTGGCCTGACGGCATCCGCGCGTTCGGTTAGGGTTCCCATGTTTGCTGGCATCGCGAAGCGCATCTTCGGCTCGTCGAACGAGCGTTACGTCCGCTCGCTCGCGCCGCTGGTGGCGCGGATCAGCAGCCACGAGGGCGCCATTGCGGCGCTGTCCGACGCCGACCTCGCCGCACAGACGGCCAAGTTCCGCGCGCGGCTGACGGCCGGCGAGACGCTCGACGACCTGCTGCCCGAAGCTTTCGCGACGGTGCGCGAGGCGGCGAAGCGGACGCTCGGGCAGCGCCATTACGACGTGCAGATGATCGGCGGCATCGTCCTCCACCGCGGCGAGATCGCCGAGATGCGGACCGGCGAGGGCAAGACGCTCGTCGCGACGCTCGCGGTCTATCTGAACGCGCTGTCCGGCAAGGGCGTCCACGTCGTCACCGTCAACGACTATCTGGCGACGCGCGACGCCGAGTGGATGGGGCGCGTCTACCGCTTCCTTGGCATGGAGGTCGGGGTCATCGTCCCCAATCTCGACGACGATACCCGCCGCGCCGCCTACGCCGCCGACATCACCTATGGGACGAACAACGAGTTCGGCTTCGACTATCTGCGCGACAACATGAAGTACGCGCGCGAGCACATGGTCCAGCGGCCGTTCAACTTCGCCGTCACCGACGAGGTCGACTCGGTGCTGATCGACGAGGCGCGCACGCCGCTGATCATCTCGGGCCCGACCGACGACAAGAGCGAATTGTACATCGCCGTCGACCGCATGGTGAAGACGCTGAGCACCGACGACGTCGAGATCGACGAGAAGCAGAAGCAGGTCATCCTGACCGAGAACGGGACCGAGAAGGCCGAGCGCGCGCTCGAGGCGGCCGGCCTGCTCGAGGGCGAGAACCTCTATGATTTCGAGAATACGCAGGTGGTCCACCACCTCAATCAGGCGCTGCGCGCCAACATGATCTACCGTCGCGACACTGACTATATCGTCCGTGGCGGCAAGGTGATCATCATCGACGAGTTCACCGGGCGGATGATGGACGGGCGGCGCTGGTCGGAGGGGCTCCACCAGGCGGTCGAGGCCAAGGAAGGCGTCGACATCATGCCCGAGAACCAGACGCTGGCGTCGATCACCTTCCAGAACTACTTTCGCCTCTATCCGAAGCTTGCCGGCATGACCGGCACGGCGGCGACCGAGGCGGCCGAGTTCTTCGACATCTACAAGCTGAACGTCGTCGAGATCCCGACCAACCTGCCGGTCAAGCGCAAGGACGTCGACGACGAATTCTACAAGAACGCCGAGGAAAAGTTCAAGGCGATCGTCAAGACGATCCGCGAGACGCAGGCGACCGGCCAGCCGATCCTCGTCGGCACGGTGTCGATCGAGAAGAGCGAATTACTGTCCGAGTTCCTCAAGAAGGAGCAGGTCGAGCACGTCGTCCTCAACGCGCGCTACCACGAGCAGGAAGCGCAGATCGTCGAGCAGGCGGGCCGGCTCGGCGCGGTGACGATCGCGACCAACATGGCCGGGCGCGGGACCGACATCCAGCTGGGCGGCAACGCCGAGGCGCGAGCCGTGCGCGAATTGGACGGGGTCGAGGGAGCCGAACGCGAGGCAGCGATCGCCACGATCAAGGCCGAGGTCGCCGCCGAGCGCGAGAAGGTGCGCGAGGCGGGCGGGCTGTTCGTGCTCGGCACCGAGCGCCACGAGAGCCGGCGCATCGACAACCAGCTGCGCGGCCGTTCGGGCCGCCAGGGTGACCCGGGCCTCAGCCGCTTCTACCTGAGCCTCGACGACGACCTGCTCCGCATCTTCGGTCAGCAGAACATGCTGACTCGAATGATGAACAACGGGCTCGAGGAGGGCGAGGCGATCGTCCACCCGTGGATCAGTAAGGCGATCGAAACGGCGCAGAAGAAGGTCGAAGCGCGCAACTACGACATGCGCAAGAACGTCGTCCAGTACGACGACGTGATGAACGACCAGCGCAAGGTCGTCTACGACCAGCGCGCCGATATCATGGATTCAGACGCCGTCGGCGATGTCGTCCTCGACATGCGTCACGAGACGGTCAACGCCATCGTCGGCGCGCACTGCCCGCCCAACACCTACCCCGAGCAGTGGGATATCGAGGCGCTCGATGCGGCCGTGCGCGAGACGCTCGGCCTCGACGTCGACGTCCGCGAGTGGGTCAAGGAGGAGGCGGTCGACGCCGAGATGTTCGTCGACCGGCTGATCGCCGCGTCCGACGCGCTGATGGCCGAGCGCGCCGCTGCGGTGCCGCCCGAGTCGTGGATCCAGATCGAGAAGAACATCCTGCTCCAGGCGCTCGACCATCACTGGAAGGAGCATCTGGCGACGCTCGATGCGCTGCGCCAGGTCATCCACCTGCGCGCCTATGCGCAGAAGACGCCGCTCAACGAGTATAAGTCGGAGGCGTTCGCGCTGTTCGAGCGGATGCTGACCACGGTGCGCGAGGACGTCACGCGGATGCTCGCCGGCGCGCGCTTCGACATGACACCCGAGGCCTATGCGCCGACGATGCCCGATTTCGTCACGACCCACATCGATCCGCTGACAGGGCTCAACGACGCCTTCGGGCCGCTCGGCACGATGCCGGTCAGCCAGCTCGACATCGCCCGCTCGGCCACCGCCGCCTTCAGCGACATCGATGACGACACCCGCGCCGAATGGGCGCAGACGACGTCGCGCAACGCGTCATGCCCATGCGGGTCGGGCAAGAAGTTCAAGCACTGCCACGGGGCGCTGTAGCGCGCCCAAGCGGGCCGCGCTCCGGTGCTTCCGCGCCGGTCGCGATCTAGGGAGTCCGCGTCAGCCGGGTCTGGTTGCGGAACTGCCACGTGCCGTCGGGCGTGCCGGCGGGAATGACCTCCTTTACCGTCAGCACGTCGTCGCCGGTGCGCGTTTCGGTGCTGCGCAGGCGGGCCTTGACGCCGCCGTCCTCGCCGTCGCGCTCGTAGACGATCGTCCAATGCGTCAGGTCGGCGAAGCGCGTCACGCGGACCCGGTCGGTCGCGACCTCGACCGGCCGCCCGCCGCGCAGGGTCGCCGCCGCGACATCGGTGCCGGAGAACAGGCTGGCGGTGGTGATGAACGCGGCAGCCTTCTTCGGCCCCTCGTCGAAGCGCGACACGCGGATCACCGTCGCGCCGTCGGCGAGCGCGCGGATATCGGTGTCGACGGTCAGCTCGAACAGCGCGTTGCTCTGATAGTCGCGGTAGCCGAGCGCCCCGTGCCACGTGCCGGCGAGGCCCGCCTCGAGCACGGCGGGTGCCGGGGCTTCCGCGGCACCGGCGGGTACACTCACGACCAGGGTCAGGACGAGCAGGCAACGCGGCATGGGAACGTTCTCCGGATCGGGGACGAAATGGTTATGGGCGTCTCGCCGCGGTACGGAAAGGCGTTGACCTGAAAGGGGTGCGCCGGTATAGCGCGCGCTCGCTTATCGGCCGGGCAACCGCCGTGGGCGCAGGAACGACAGACTGAGCTGTGCGTGGACGAGCCCCGGCGACGGGGCTTGCCGCGCGTATGCCGTGAGGGCGGTTCAGGTCTGGAGTAGGTCGGCGCAAGCCGTTCCGAACAGCAGGATGACACGAACTCTATGCCGACAATCAACCAGTTGATCCGCAAGGGCCGCGAGCCGCAGCGCGCGCGCGAGACCGCCCCGGCGATGGAGGAATGCCCGCAGAAGCGCGGCGTCTGCACGCGCGTCTACACGACGACGCCGAAGAAGCCGAACTCGGCGCTGCGCAAGGTCGCCAAGATCCGCCTGACCAACGGCTTCGAGGTCATCGGCTACATTCCCGGCGAGCGGCACAACCTGCAGGAGCACTCGGTCGTCCTGATCCGCGGCGGCCGCGTCAAGGACCTGCCTGGCGTGCGCTACCACGTGCTCGCGCGGAGTTCTGGACACCCAGGGCGTCAAGGACCGCAAGCAGAGCCGGTCGAAGTACGGCGCGAAGCGGCCGAAGTAAGGAATAGATAGATGGCCCGTCGTCGTCGCCCCGAGAAGCGCGAAATTCTCCCCGATCCCCGTTTCGGCGATCTGATCCTGTCGAAATTCATGAACCTCGTGATGTACGAGGGCAAGAAGTCGACCGCCGAATCGATCGTCTACAACGCCCTCGACACCGTCGAGGCGAAGACCCGCCGCGATCCGATCGGCGTGTTCCACGACGCGCTGGCGAACGTGAAGCCGGGCATCGAGGTCCGCAGCCGCCGCGTCGGCGGCGCGACCTACCAGGTTCCCGTCGAGGTCCGTCCCGAGCGCAGCCAGGCGCTCGCCATCCGCTGGCTGATCGGTGCCGCGCGCAACCGTAGCGAGCACACGATGGCCGCGCGCCTGTCGGGCGAACTCGTCGACGCCGCCAACAACCGTGGCACCGCGGTCAAGAAGCGCGAAGACTCGCACCGGATGGCCGAAGCCAACCGCGCCTTCTCGCACTACCGCTGGTAACGCATCGACGCGCGGCGCCGGCCGTCGCGCGTTCCATCCTGCTGACAGAGTAGAACCGTCATGCCCCGCACGACCCCGCTCGACCGCTATCGCAACATCGGCATCATGGCGCATATCGACGCCGGCAAGACGACGACGACCGAGCGCATCCTCTATTACACCGGCAAGTCGTACAAGATCGGCGAGGTCCATGAAGGGACCGCGACGATGGACTGGATGGAGCAGGAGCAGGAGCGCGGCATCACCATCACGTCCGCCGCGACGACGTGCTTCTGGAAGGCCGAGGAGGGCAAGGGCCCCGAGCACCGGATCAACATCATCGACACGCCCGGCCACGTCGACTTCACCATCGAGGTCGAGCGCTCGCTTGCGCGTCCTCGACGGCGCGGTCGCGTGCTTCGACGGCGTCGCCGGCGTCGAGCCGCAGTCGGAGACCGTCTGGCGCCAGGCCGACAAGTACAAAGTGCCGCGGATGTGCTTCGTCAACAAGCTCGACCGCACGGGCGCGAACTTCGACCGCTGCGTCCAGATGATCAAGGACCGCCTCGGCGCGCGCCCGGCGGTGCTGTACCTGCCGATCGGGCTCGAGGGTGATTTCGTCGGTCTCGTCGACCTCGTCGAGAACCGTGCGATCGTCTGGCTCGAGGAGAGCCTCGGCGCGAAGTTCGAGTACAAGGATATTCCCGATAACCTCAAGGACGCCGCCGCGAGCGCGCGCTCCGAGCTGATCGAGATGGCCGTCGAGCAGGACGACGCGCTGATGGAGTCGTACCTCGAGGGCACCGAGCCGACGACGGCCGAGCTCAAGATGCTGATCCGCAAGGGCACGCTCGCCTTCGCGTTCGTGCCGGTGCTGTGCGGGTCGGCGTTCAAGAACAAGGGCGTCCAGCCGCTGCTCGACGCCGTCGTCGACTATATGCCGAGCCCGCTCGACATTCCGCCGATGCACGGCATCAACATGAAAGACGAGGACGAGATCCGCGAGGCGTCGGACGACGCCCCGTTCAGCGCGCTCGCCTTCAAGATCATGACCGACACTTTCGTCGGCACGCTGACCTTCGCGCGCATCTATTCGGGCAAGCTCGAGGCGGCGTCGATGGTGCTGAACTCGGTCAAGGACAAGCGCGAGAAGATCGGGCGCATGCTCCTGATGCACGCCAACAACCGCGAGGACATCAAGGAAGCGTACGCCGGCGACATCGTCGCGCTCGTCGGCCTTAAGGACGTCACCACCGGCGACACGCTGTGCGCGCCGCTTGAAGCCGATCATCCTCGAGCGGATGGAATTTCCCGAGCCGGTCATCGAGGTCGCAGTCGAGCCGAAGACCAAGGCCGACCAGGAGAAGATGGGCATCGCGCTCAACCGCCTCGCGCAGGAGGACCCGTCGTTCCGCGTTTCGAGCGACAACGAGAGCGGCCAGACGATCATCAAGGGCATGGGCGAGCTCCACCTCGAGATCCTCGTCGACCGCATGCGCCGCGAGTTCAAGGTCGAGGCCAACGTCGGCGCGCCGCAGGTGGCGTACCGCGAGAGCTTGGCCAAGAAGGTCGACGTCGACTATACCCACAAGAAGCAGTCGGGCGGCTCGGGCCAGTTCGGGCGGATCAAGTTCTCGGTCGAGCCCGGCGAGCGCGGGTCGGGCGTCGTCTTCGTCGACGAGGTCAAGGGCGGCAACATCCCGAAGGAATATATCCCGTCGGTCGAGAAGGGCATCCGCGAGATCGCCGCGACGGGTTCGCTGATCGGCTTCCCGATCATCGACTTCACCGCGCGGCTGTATGACGGCGCGTACCACGACGTCGATTCGTCGGCGCTCGCGTTCGAGATCACCGGGCGCGGCGGGATGCGCGAAGCCGCCGTCAAGGCCGGTATCAAGCTGCTCGAGCCGGTGATGAAGGTCGAGGTGGTGACGCCCGAGGACTTCATGGGCGACGTCATCGGCGACCTCAACAGCCGCCGCGGGCAGATCCAGGGCACCGACAGCCGCGGCAATGCGCAGGTCATCGAGGCGCAGGTCCCGCTCGCCAACATGTTCGGCTACGTCAACACGCTGCGTTCGATGAGCCAGGGCCGCGCGCAATACACGATGCAGTTCAGCCACTACGACGAAGTCCCGTCGAACGTCGCCGACGAGATCAAGGCGAAGATGGCCTGAGCCGCACGTTACGCGGCTTTACATTTTCGATTGCAGAAACTAGACGCCCCGCCTTCCGCGCGCGGCATATATTCGAAGGATGAGGGATCATGGGTAAGGCGAAATTCGAGCGGAACAAGCCGCACTGCAACATCGGCACGATCGGTCACGTCGATCATGGCAAGACCTCGCTGACGGCGGCGATCACCAAGATCCTCGCCGAGACCGGCGGCGCGACCTTCACGGCCTACGACCAGATCGACAAGGCCCCCGAGGAGCGCGAGCGCGGCATCACGATCTCGACCGCCCACGTCGAGTACGAGACGGCGAAGCGCCACTACGCTCACGTCGACTGCCCGGGCCACGCCGACTACGTGAAGAACATGATCACCGGCGCCGCCCAGATGGACGGCGCGATCCTCGTCGTCTCGGCGACCGACGGTCCGATGCCGCAGACCCGCGAGCACATCCTCCTCGCCAAGCAGGTCGGCGTGCCCGCGATGGTCGTGTTCATGAACAAGGTCGATCTCGTCGACGATCCCGAGATCCTCGAGTTGGTCGAGCTCGAGATTCGCGAGCTGCTGTCGAAGTACGATTTCCCCGGCGACGACATTCCGATCACGCAGGGGTCGGCCGTCATGGCGCTCGACGGCAAGCGCGACGAGATCGGCCGCGAGGCGGTCCTCGAGCTGATGCAGACCGTCGACGAGTATATCCCGCAGCCGGAGCGTCCACTCGACCGTCCGTTCCTGATGCCGATCGAGGACGTGTTCTCGATCTCGGGCCGCGGCACCGTCGTCACCGGCCGCGTCGAGACCGGCATCGTCAAGGTCGGCGAGGAAGTCGAGATCGTCGGCATCAAGGACACGCGCAAGTCGGTCTGCACCGGCGTCGAGATGTTCCGCAAGCTGCTCGACCAGGGCCAGGCCGGCGACAACATCGGCGCGCTGCTCCGCGGTGTCGGCCGTGACGACGTCGAGCGCGGCCAGGTTCTCTGCAAGCCCGGCTCGATCAAGCCGCACAGCGAGTTCAAGGCGACCGTCTACGTGCTGTCGAAGGACGAGGGCGGCCGGCACACGCCGTTCTTCGCCAACTACCGCCCGCAGTTCTACTTCCGCACGACCGACGTCACCGGCACCGTCGAGCTGCCCGAGGGCACCGAGATGGTCATGCCGGGCGACAACGTCGAGCTGGGCGTCAAGCTGATCGCGCCGATCGCCATGGACCCGGGCCTGCGCTTCGCCATTCGCGAGGGCGGCCGCACCGTCGGGTCGGGCGTGGTTGCGTACGATCAGCAAGTAAGCGTATAGGGCCGCTCTCCCGTTGATTCGGCGGGAAGCGGCCCGGTTCGCCCGGGCCTTATTTTTTGAGATTAGTTGATCGGTCGACATGGACACGCAGAACATCCGCATCCGCCTGAAGGCGTTCGATCACCGGGTCCTCGACATGGCCACGGGCGAGATCGCCGACACGGCGAAGCGGACGGGTGCGGCGATCCGCGGCCCGATCCCGCTGCCGACGCGCTTCGAGCGCTTCACCGTCAACCGCTCGCCGCACGTCGACAAGAAGAGCCGCGAGCAGTTCGAGGTGCGGACGTACAAGCGGCTGCTCGACATCGTCGATCCGACGCCGCAGACGGTCGACGCGCTGATGAAGCTCGACCTTGCCGCCGGGTGTCGACGTGGAGATCAAGCTGCAGAGCTAGGCCTGACCGAACATACGCGGAGCGAACTTTAACTAGTCATGCCCCCACGGGGGCCTCTGAGCGAAAGGAATTGATCATGCGCAGTGGCGTGATCGCGAAGAAAATGGGGATGACCCGCCTGTTCAAGGACGATGGTCGCCACGTCCCGGTAACGGTGCTGAGCCTCGAGGACTGCCAGGTCGTGTCGCAGCGGACGAGCGAGCGCGACGGCTATGTCGCCGTCCAGCTTGGCGCCGGCACCAAGAAGGCCAAGAACACGACCAAGCCCGAGCGCGGCCACTTCGCCGCCGCCGAGGTCGAGCCCAAGGCCCATGTTGCCGAGTTCCGCGTGTCCGAAGATGCGCTGCTCGACGCCGGCGCGTCGCTGTCGGCCGACCACTTCGTCCCTGGCCAGCTCGTCGACATCACCGGCGACACGGTCGGTAAGGGCTTCCAGGGCGGCATGAAGCGCTGGAATTTCGGCGGCCTGCGCGCGACGCACGGCGTCTCGGTCTCGCACCGCTCGCTCGGCTCGACCGGTCAGCGCCAGGATCCGGGCAAGGTGTTCAAGAACAAGAAGATGGCGGGCCACATGGGCGACCGCCAGCGCACGCAGCAGAACCTCGAGATCGTCTCGACCGACGTCGAGCGCGGCCTGATCTTCGTCAAGGGATCGGTTCCCGGGCACAAGGGCGGCTGGCTGCTGGTCAAGGACGCGGTCAAGGTCGCGCGTCACGCCGAGGCGCCGTATCCGGCGTCGCTGAAGAGCGCGGCGAACGACGCCGCCCCGCAGGTCGACCATGTCGACGCCCCCGAAACCGAAATCGCAGGAGGGCTGAGCCATGAAGCTCGATGTTCGCACCCTCGATGCCGCCGCCAGCGGCGATATCGAATTGAACGACGCGGTGTTCGGCAAGGACCCGCGCGTCGACATCCTCCACCGCGTCGTGACGTGGCAGCTCGAGAAGCGCCGCGGCACCGCCCGCGGTGCGCGCGAGCGCTCCGACGTCGCCCGCACCGGCAAGAAGCTCGGCAACCAGAAGGGCGGCGGTACCGCCCGTCACGGCAACCGCGGCGCACCGCAGTTCATCGGCGGCGGCAAGGCGCACGGCCCGCGCGTCCGCGACTTCGACCCCGGCCTCAACAAGAAGATCCGGCGTCTCGGCCTCGGCATCGCGCTGTCGGTCAAGGCGGCCGAGGGCAAGCTGATGGTCGTCGAGGACTTCGCGCTCGGCGAGGCCAAGACCAAGACGCTGCTCGCGCGGCTCGCCGGGCTCGGCGTGACCAACGGCCTGTTCGTCGACGGCGGCGCGGTCGACGCGCACTTCGGGCGCGCCTGCGCCAACCTCGAGAAGATCGACGTGATGCCGGCGGTCGGCGCGAACGTCTACGACATCCTCAACCACGACATGCTGGTGCTGACCCGCGCCGCCGTCGCTGCCCTGGAGGCGCGCGTCAATGGCTAAGCCGCAACCCGCAACCGATCGACCTCAAGCATTACGACGTCGTCGTGAAGCCGGTCATCACCGAGAAGTCGACGCTGGTCAGCGAATTCAACCAGGTCGTCTTCAAGGTCGCCAAGACGAGTTCCAAGCCCGAGATCAAGGCGGCGGTCGAGGCGCTGTTCGGCGTCCGCGTCCTGTCGGTCAACACGCTGATCCAGAAGGGCAAGAACAAGCGCTTCAAGGGCAAGCCCTACACGCGCTCCGACGAGAAGAAGGCGATCGTGACGCTCGCCGAAGGCGACCGCATCGACGTGACGACGGGGATCTGAGATGGCGCTCAAGCACTATAACCCGACCTCGCCGGGTCGCCGCGGGCTGATCCTCGTCGACCGCTCGGGCTTGCACAAGGGCCGTCCGGTCAAGGCGCTGACCGAGGGCCTGCGCAAGTCGGGCGGCCGCAACAACATGGGCCACGCGACCGCGCGCGGCATCGCCGGCGGCCACAAGCAGCTGTACCGGATCGTCGACTTCAAGCGTCGCGACGTGGGACGTCGCCGCGACGGTCGAGCGGATCGAGTACGATCCCAACCGCTCGGCGTTCATCGCGCTGGTCAAGTATCCCGACGGCAAGCAGGCCTACATCCTCGCGCCGCAGCGCCTCGCCGTCGGCGACAGCGTCACCGCCGGCAAGAAGGTCGACGTCAAGCCGGGCAATGCGATGGAGATCGGCCAGATGCCGGTCGGCACCATCGTCCACAACGTCGAGCTCAAGCCCGGCAAGGGCGGCCAGCTCGCGCGCGCCGCCGGCACCTTCGTCCAGGTCGTCGGGCGCGACCGCGGCATGGTCATCATCCGCCTCAACTCGGGCGAGCAGCGCTACACCCACGCCAACTGCATGGCGACGGTCGGCGCGGTGTCGAACCCCGACAACTCGAACACCAACCACGCCAAGGCCGGCCGCACGCGCTGGCTCGGCCATCGCCCGCTGACGCGCGGCGTCGCCAAGAACCCGGTCGACCACCCGCACGGCGGTGGTGAAGGCCGGACCTCGGGCGGCCGTCACCCGGTCACGCCGTGGGGCAAGCCGACCAAGGGCGCGAAGACGCGGTCGAACAAGTCGACCGACAAGATGATCATCCGGTCGCGCCACGCCAAGAAGAAGAAGGGCTAACCGATGAGCCGCTCCGTCTGGAAGGGTCCGTTCGTCGACCTGCACGTGCTGAAGAAGGCCGAAACCGCGCAAGCCGGTGGCGGTGGCCGGGGGCCGATCAAGACCTGGTCGCGCCGCTCGACGATCCTGCCGCAGTTCGTCGGCCTGGTGTTCAGCGTCTACAACGGCCGCAAGTTCATCCCCGTCTCGGTCAACGAGGACATGGTCGGCATGAAGCTCGGCGAGTTCGCGCCGACGCGGACGTTCACCGGCCATGCCGCCGACAAGAAGGGCAAGCGCTGATGGGCAAGGCCTCGTCCCCGCGCAAGGTCGGCGACAAGGAAGCGCTCGCGGTCGCGACGACGCTGCGCGGTTCGGCGTACAAGCTCAACCTCGTCGCCGGGCTGATCCGCGGCCGCAAGGCGTCGGAAGCGCTCAACATCCTCCAGTTCTCGACGAAGGGCTTCGCGCCCGACGTCCGCAAGGTGCTCGCGAGCGCGATCGCCAACGCCGAGAACAACCACAACCTCGATGTCGACGCGCTCGTCGTCAAGGAAGCGAGCGTCGGCAAGGCGATCGTCATGAAGCGCTTCACGCCCGCGCGCGCGTGGCCGCGCCTCGGCGATCCAGAAGCCGTTCAGCCGCATCCGCATCGTCGTCCGCGAACTCGGCGACGCCGACTACGCGACCAAGACCTTCGGAGCAGGCATAATGGGTCATAAATCCAACCCGATCGGGCTCCGGCTCCAGATCAACCGGACGTGGGACAGCCGCTGGTTCGCCGAAGGCGACGACTATGGCCGCCTGCTGATCGAAGACATCAAGATCCGCAACTTCATCATGAAGACGCAGCCGCAGGCGGCGATCTCCAAGGTCGTCATCGAGCGCCCGGCGAAGCTGTGCCGCGTGTCGATCTATGCCGCGCGTCCGGGCGTCATCATCGGCAAGAAGGGCGCCGACATCGAGAAGCTGCGCCAGCAGATCGCGACGATGACCAAGAGCGACGTGTCGCTCAACATCGTCGAGATCCGCAAGCCCGAGGTCGACGCGCGGCTCGTCGCGCAGGGCATCGCCGACCAGCTCGAGCGCCGGATCGCGTTCCGCCGGGCGATGAAGCGCGCGGTGCAGTCGGCGATGCGGCTCGGGGCCGAGGGCATCAAGGTGTCGTGCGGCGGTCGCCTCGGCGGGGCCGAGATCGCGCGCAGCGAGCAGTATCGCGAGGGCCGCGTGCCGCTCCACACGCTGCGCGCGCACATGGATTATGCCGAGGCGCAGGCGCACACCGCGTACGGCGTGTGCGGCGTCAAGGTGTGGATCTTCAAGGGCGAGATTCTCGGCCACGATCCGATGTCGCAGGACCGCCTGATGCTGGAGGCCCAGACGTCGGGCGTCCGTCCGGCGCGTGAAGGCCGCTAAGCCATGTTGCAGCCCAAGAAAACCAAGTTCCGCAAGCAGTTCAAGGGTCGCATCCACGGCGACGCCAAGGGCGGCACCGACCTCAATTTCGGCGCCTTCGGCCTGAAGGCGATGGAGCCCGACCGGCTTGACCGCGCGCCAGATCGAGGCGGCGCGCCGCGCGATCAGCCGCCACATCAAGCGTGCCGGCCGGTTGTGGATCCGCATCTTCCCCGACGTGCCGGTCACGTCGAAGCCGGCCGAAGTCCGCATGGGCAAGGGCAAGGGCGCGCCCGAGTTCTGGGCCGCCAAGGTCAAGCCGGGCCGCATCCTGTTCGAACTCGACGGCGTCCCGCACGACGTCGCCAAGGGCGCGTTCGAGCGTGCGGCGGCGAAGCTGCCGATCAAGGTCAAGACGGTCGTCCGCCTCGGCGAGCCGATCGGAGAAGTGACGAAGTGAGCATGAAGACCAAGGACCTGCGACCGCAGACCGACGACCAGATCGCGACGGCGCTCGGCGAGCTCAAGCGCGAGCAGTTCAACCTGCGCTTCCAGGCGGCGACCGGTCAGATCGAGAAGCCGAGCCGGGTCCGCGAGGTCCGCCGCACGATCGCCAAGATCAAGACGCTGCAGGGCCAGCGCAGCGCGGCCGCGGAAGGGACGAAGTAATGCCGAAGCGGATTCTCCAGGGCACGGTCGTCTCCGACAAGGGCGACAAGACGTGCATCGTCCTCGTCGAGCGCAAGATCACCCACCCGGTGTACGGGAAGATCATGCGCCGCTCGAAGCGCTATCATGCGCACGACGAGGCGAATGTCGCCAAGTGTCGGCGAGACGGTGCGCATCGAGGAGTGCGCGCCGATTTCGAAGCTGAAGACCTTCAAGCTGGTCGACCAAGAACGGAAGGATCGCCCTCATGATCCAGATGCAGACGAACCTCGACGTCGCCGACAACTCGGGCGCCAAGCGGGTGATGTGCATCAAGGTGCTCGGCGGGTCGAAGCGCCGCTTCGCCGGCGTCGGCGACACCATCGTCGTGTCGATCAAGGAAGCCGCGCCCAAGGGCAAGGTCAAGAAGGGCGACGTCCATCGCGCCGTCGTCGTCCGCACGGCCAAGGACATCCGTCGCGCCGACGGCTCGGTGATCCGCTTCGACGGCAACGCCGCGGTCCTGATCAACAAGAACGAGGAGCCGATCGGCACCCGCATCTTCGGGCCGGTCGTTCGCGAACTCCGCGCGTCGGGCCACATGAAGATCATCAGCCTCGCGCCGGAGGTGCTGTAATGAGCGCCGCGAAGATCAAGAAGGGCGACCGTGTCGTCGTCCTGTCGGGCAAGGACAAGGGCAAGCACGGCGTCGTCACCCAGGCGATGCCGAAGGACGGCAAGGTCATCGTCGGCGGCATCAACATGATGACGCGCCACACCAAGCCGAGCCAGGCCAACCCGCAGGGCGGTCTGATCAAGTCCGAGGCGCCGATGTTCGTGTCGAAGGTCGCGATCGAGGACCCGAAGACCGGCAAGCCGACGCGCGTCGGCTTCAAGATCATGGAAGACGGTCGCAAGGTACGGATCGCCAAGCGGTCGGGAGAGCAGATCGATGGCTGACGCGGCAAACCTTACCCGGATGCAGCAGCTGTACGTGGACACGATCCGCGGCCAGATGACCGAGCAGTTCGGCTACAAGAACCTCATGCAGGTTCCCCGGATCGAGAAGATCGTCATCAACATGGGGGTCGGCGACGCGACGCAGGACAAGAAGCTGGTCGACGCGGCGGCGGCCGAGATGGCGCTGATCGCCGGGCAGAAGCCGGTTGTCACCAAGGCCAAGAAGTCGGTCGCGGTGTTCAAGCTGCGCGAGGGCATGCCGATCGGCTGCAAGGTGACCCTGCGCCGCGAGCGGATGTACGAGTTCCTCGACCGGCTGATCACCATCGCCCTGCCGCGCGTCCGCGACTTTCGCGGGTTGAACCCGAAGTCGTTCGACGGCCGCGGCAACTACGCGATGGGCCTGAAGGAGCAGATCGTGTTCCCCGAGATCAACTACGACCGCATCGGCAAGGTGCGGGGCATGGACGTGATCATCACGACGACGGCGAACACCGACGACGAGGCGCGGGCCCTGCTGCTCGCCTTCGGCTTCCCGTTCACCGGCCTCGTCGGCGACCAGAAGAAGGCGGCGTAAGATGGCCAAGAAGAGCAGCGTCAACAAGAACGAGCACCGCAAGGCGCTGGTCAAGAAGTACGCGCCGAAGTTCGCCGCGTTGAAGGCGATCGCCGCCGACGAGACGAAGGACGATGCCGAGCGGCTGATGGCGCGCCTCAAGATGAGCGAGCTGCCGCGCAACGCGACCCCCGGGCGCGTCCGCAACCGCTGCGAGCTGACCGGCCGCAGCCGCTCGGTCTATCGCAAGTTCAAACTGTCGCGGATCATGATCCGGGAGCTGGGCAACAAGGGCCTGATCCCCGGCCTGACCAAGTCGAGCTGGTAACGCCGATGTCGATGACCGATCCGATTGGTGACATGCTCACCCGCATCCGCAACGGCCAGCAGGCGCAAGAAGGACAGCGTCGTGACGCCGGCCTCCAAGCTGCGCGCGCGCGTCCTCGATGTGCTCCAGCGCGAGGGCTATATCCGCGGCTACGGCGACACCGCCGACGCCGGCGCCGGCGGCGACGCTGCGCATCGACCTCAAGTATTTCGAGGGGCAGCCGGCGATCCAGCATGTCGCCCGCGTCTCGAAGCCCGGCCGCCGCGTCTATTCGGGCGCGCAGGATCTGCCGCGGGTCCGCAACGGCCTCGGCATCGTCATCGTCTCGACGCCCAAGGGCGTTCTGTCCGACGCGGAAGCGCGCGAACAGAATGTCGGCGGCGAAGTCCTCTGTCAGGTGTTCTGATGTGCCGCATCGGCAAGAAAAACGTTCCCGTTCCCGCCGGCGTCTCGGCGACGATCGACGGCGCGGTCCTCAGCGTGAAGGGGCCGAAGGGCCTGCTGACGCTGTCGATGGTGCCTGATATCGCCTATGCGATCGAGGCCGACGCGATCAGCGTCCAGCCGGCGAACGACAGCAAGACGGCGCGGTCGTTCTGGGGGATGCAGCGGACGCTGGTGTCGAACCTCGTCGTCGGCGTGTCGACGGGCTTCACCAAGACGCTCGAGATCACCGGCGTCGGCTACCGCGCGGCGGTGCAGGGCAAGAACCTCAAGCTCCAGCTCGGCTACAGTCACGACGTCGACTATCCGATCCCCGAGGGCATCGCGATCAAGACGCCCGACGCGACGACGGTCGAGATCAGCGGTGCCGACAAGCAGCAGGTCGGCCAGGTCGCCGCCGAGATCCGCCGCTGGCGCAAGCCCGAGCCGTACAAGGGCAAGGGCATCAAGTACCGCGGCGAGTTTATCTTCCGCAAGGAAGGGAAGAAGAAGTAATGTCGAAGGGACTCTCGCTGTTCGAGAAGCGGCGGCGGCGCGTCCGCACCGCGCTCCGCGCCAAGGCCGGCCAGCGCCCGCGCCTGTCGATCCACCGCTCGTCGCAGCACATCTATGCGCAGGTGATCGACGACAATGCCGGCGTGACGGTCGCCAGCGCGTCGACGCTCGAGAAGGACGTCCGCGAGACGACCGGTGCGTCGGTTGCAGCGGCGATGGAAGTCGGCAAGCGCCTCGCCGAGCGGGCCAAAGCGGCCGGCGTCGAGACCGTCGTCTTCGACCGCGGCGGCTTCCTGTTTCACGGCCGCGTCCGCGCGCTCGCCGAGGGCGCCCGCGAAGCCGGACTGGAGTTTTAGGACATGGCACAGGAACCACGTAGCGGCGGCGCGGGCGGCGGCGCGGGTCGCGGCCCCGGTGGCAACCGCGGCGGCCCGGGCGGCGGCAACCGCGGCGGCCCCGGCGGCAATCGCGGCAACAATGACCGCAACCGCGGGCGCAGCGGCCCGACCGGCGACGGCGGCGAGGAGCTGATCGAGAAGCTCGTGCACATCAACCGCGTGTCGAAGACGGTCAAGGGCGGCAAGCGCTTCGGCTTCGCGGCGCTCGTCGTCGTCGGCGACGGCAAGGGCCGCGTCGGCTTCGGCCACGGCAAGGCGCGCGAAGTTCCCGAGGCGATCGCCAAGGGCACCGCGGCGGCAAAGAAGGCGATGATCCGCGTTCCCTTGCGCGACGGCCGGACGCTCCACCACGACGCCTACGGCCACTTCGGTGCCGGCAAGACCTATGTCCGCTCGGCGGCGCAGGGGACCGGTATCATCGCCGGCGGCCCGATGCGCGCGGTGTTCGAGGCCTTGGGCGTCGCCGACGTCGTGACCAAGTCGGTCGGGACGAACAACCCGTACAACATGATCCACGCGACGTTCGCCGCGCTGACTGCGCAGACCAGCCCGAAGTCGGTCGCGCAGCGCCGCGGCAAGAAGATCGCCGACCTGATGGCGCGGCGCGGCGACGCCTCGGCGCGGACGGTCGAAGCCGACGCCGAAGCGATCGCCTGAGGAAGACCCATGGCCACGATCAAGATTACCCAGATCGGCTCGCACATCCGCCGCCAGCCCGACCAGCAGGCGACGCTGGTCGGCCTCGGCCTCAACAAGATGCACCGCACGCGCGAGCTCGAGGACACGCCAAGCGTCCGCGGCATGATCCGCAAGGTTGCGCATCTGGTGAAGGTCGAGGGCGAGTAAGCCGCAACACCGTCAGGCTGGCGAATGCCGGCATGGCGGCGACTTAAATCAACCTGCGCGACTACAGCGAAAGCGAGTGCACCGACATGAAGCTCAACGACCTCCACGACAATCCCGGCGCACGTAAGTCGCGCGTCCGCGTCGGCCGCGGCATCGGCTCGGGCATCGGCAAGACCAGCGGGCGCGGCCAGAAGGGCCAGACGAGCCGCTCGGGCGTGTCGATCAACGGCTTCGAGGGCGGCCAGATGCCGCTCCACATGCGGATCCCGAAGCGCGGCTTCAACAACATCTTCCGTATCGAGTATGCCGAGGTCAACCTCGGCACGCTGCAGAAGGCGATCGATGCCGGCAAGATCGAGGCGAACGCGACGCTCGACGGCGCAGGCCTCGTCGCCGCCGGCGTCATTGCCCATGCCCGCGAGGGCGTCCGCGTCCTCGGCAAGGGCGCGCTGACCGCCGCGCTTCACCTCCACGTCGCCGGCG
Organism: uncultured Alphaproteobacteria bacterium; assembly: GCA_963790285.1. Lineage (GTDB taxonomy): Bacteria > Pseudomonadota > Alphaproteobacteria > Sphingomonadales > Sphingomonadaceae > Polymorphobacter_B. Next base: position 116,833 of record CAWBNV010000002.1, on the reverse strand, counting down.
CCAGCGCCAGCGCCAAGGCGGCGGTCGAGGCCGCCGGCGGGTCGCTGACGGTCCCCGTCGCCAAGCCGGTCGTCGACGCCGATGCCGCCAAGGCCGCGCGGGCGGCGGCGCGCGCGGCGAAGAAGTAGAACGTCATCCGGGCGCAAGCCGGGATCCACCTCACCACCCGTCGATGCTGTGGCGGCGTGGATCCCGGCTTCTGCCGGGATGACGCTTTTGCATTGGTACCGCGCTCGCCAAGTCCTATCTAGGCAGCGCATCGGTGCCTGGCCCGCGGGGGGCCGGCCGACAGTCAGGACGATTCATGGCGTCATCCGCGCAACAACAGCAGCTCGCCGCCAGCCTCAGCCTGGCCAATTTCGGCAAGGCGAGCGAGCTCAAGAAGCGGCTGTGGTTCACCCTCGGCGCGCTGATCGTCTTCCGCCTCGTGTCGTTCGTGCCGCTACCCGGTATCGACCCTGTCGCCTTGAACTCGCTGTTCGCCCGCACCCAGGGCGGGGTCCTCGACTTCTTCAACATGTTCTCGGGCGGCGCGCTCCAGCGGATGAGCCTGATCGCGCTCGGCGTGACGCCGTACATCACCGCGTCGATCATCATCCAGCTGTGTACCAGCCTCGTGCCGTCGCTGATGGCCCTGAAGAAGGAAGGCGAGAGCGGGCGCAAGAAACTCAATCAGTACACGCGCTACGGTACCGTCCTGCTGACCGCGATCCAGGGCTACGGCATCGCCGTCGGGCTCGAGGGCTGGGGTGCCGGGCAGGGGGTCGCCGCCGTGCTCGATCCGGGCTGGTTCTTCCGCATCTCGACCGTCATCACGCTGATCGGCGGCACGATGTTCCTGATGTGGCTCGGCGAGCAGATCACCAGCCGCGGCATTGGCAACGGCATTTCGCTGATCATCATGGCCGGTATTGTCAGCCGCTTGCCGGTGTCGGTCGGGCAGCTGTTCGAGCAGACGCGGACCGGGGCGATCTCGCTGGCGTTCATCCTGATGGTCGCCGTCCTCGGCCTCGGCACGATCGCCTTCATCTGCCTGATGGAGCGCGCGCAGCGGAAGATCCTGATCCAGTATCCCAAGCGCCAGGTCGGTACGCGGCAGTACCAGGGCGATAGCTCGTTCCTGCCATTGAAGATCAACACCAGCGGCGTCATCCCGCCGATCTTCGCCTCGTCGCTGCTGCTGATGCCGCTGACGGTCGCGCAGTTCCTCGGCAAGGGGGGGAATGGCCCCGACTGGCTGCTGACGGTGACGACCCAGCTCCAGCGCGGCGCGCCGGTGTACATGGCGCTCTATGCCGCCGGCATCATCTTCTTCAGCTTTTTCTACACGGCCGTCGTCTTCAACCCCGAGGAGACCGCCGAGAACCTCAAGAAGTACGGCGGCTTCGTCCCCGGCATCCGGCCCGGCGCCCGGACGAGCGAGTACCTCGATTATGTCCTGACGCGGATCACCGTCATCGGCGCTGCGTACCTGACCGTGATCTGCCTGCTGCCCGAGTTCCTGACGTCGAAGGTCGGGATCGCGGCGAGTTTCGGCGGCACGTCGCTGCTCATCATCGTCAACGTGACGATGGATACGGTTGCGCAGATTCAGTCGCATCTGCTAGCCCATCAGTACGAAGGACTGATCAAGAAGTCCAAGCTGAGGGGAAATCGCCGATGACCATGTTCTGGTTGCGTCCGTGAACATCATCCTGCTCGGTCCGCCCGGAGCGGGCAAGGGAACCCAGGCGAGCCGCCTTGAGCGCGAGCACGGCATGGTCCAGCTGTCGACCGGCGACATGCTGCGCGCCGCCGTTGCCGCCGGCACCCCGGTCGGGCTCCGCGCCAAGGCGGTGATGGACGCGGGCGAACTGGTGTCGGACGAGATCGTCAACGGCATCCTGTCCGACCGGCTCGACGCCGACGACGCGCGGGTCGGCTTCACCCTCGACGGCTATCCACGGACGCAGGCGCAGGCCGAGGCACTCGATGCGATGCTCGCCGCCAAGGGGCTGCGCCTCGACCATGTCATCGAGCTCGAGGTCGACGAGGACGCGCTCGTCGACCGCATCACCGGGCGCTTCACCTGCTGCATGTGCGGCGAGGGCTATCACGACCGCTACAAGCTGCCCAAGGTCGCCGAAACGTGCGACGTCTGCGGCAGCCACGAGTTCAAGCGCCGCCCCGACGACAATGCCGCCACCGTGCGGACGCGGATGGCCGAATACCGCGCCAAGACCGCGCCGATCCTGCCCTACTACGCCGCCCGCGGACTCGTCGCCCGCGTCGACGGCATGGCGGCGATGGCCGAGGTCAATGCCGGCATCGAGGCGATCCTCGGAACAAAATCGCCGGCGCTCGAACACGCGCTTGACTCTTCGGGATTTGCTGCCTAGCTACCCCGCTTCCGCTTATCCGGAAGACAGGCCGGGATGCCCTTGGGCGTTCCGGTCCGTCGTTTTGCGGCCGCGCCGGCGGTCGCTTTGCGTTGAGATGGGACGGCCGCCCAGCCGCCCCGTGGAGCTTGGGAGACTAATCTGTGGCACGTATCGCGGGCGTCAACATCCCGACCAACAAGCGCGTCGAGATCGCGCTGACCTACATCCACGGCATCGGCCGGACCAAGGCGCTCGGCATCGTCGAGAAGCTCGAGATGCCGCGCGAGCGCCGCGTCCAGGATCTGACCGACGCCGAGGTGCTTCAGATCCGCGAGATGATTGACAAAGAGATCACTGTCGAGGGCGACCTGCGCCGCCAGACGGCGATGAACATCAAGCGGTTGATGGACCTCGCCTGCTACCGCGGGCTGCGCCATCGCCGCGGGCTGCCGGTGCGCGGCCAGCGCACCCACACCAATGCGCGCACGCGCAAGGGCAAGCCCAAGCCGATCGCCGGCAAGAAGAAGTAATCTCCCGCTTCGCCTCTCCGCTCCAGCGTGAGCGTGGGAAGAATGTGAAGTTACGGTGCTCGAAGGATAGACGAAATGGCCCGCGAACCCGCCCGCATCAAGCGCCGTGAGCGCAAGAACATCACCTCCGGCGTCGCCCACGTGAACGCCAGCTTCAACAACACGATGATCACCATCACCGACGCCCAGGGCAACGCGATCGCGTGGTCGTCGGCTGGCACGATGGGCTTCAAGGGCAGCCGCAAGTCGACGCCCTACGCCGCGCAGATGGCCGCCGAGGACGCCGGCAAGAAGGCCGCCGAGCACGGCGTCCGCACGCTCGAGGTCGAAGTCCGCGGTCCTGGTTCGGGTCGCGAATCGGCGCTGCGCGCGCTCCAGGCGGTTGGCTTCAACATCACCGCCATCCGCGACGTCACCCCGATCCCGCACAACGGTGTCCGCCCGCCCAAGCGCCGCCGCGTCTGACGCGCCCGCGCCGCCGTCCGCGTTTTACACGGGCGGTTCCCCAATTCCGAGCGGCCGGCGTGACGACGCCGCCGCTCCAGACCCCGAGGTGAAGCAGTGGCCGTGATCGCGAAAAACTGGACCGAACTGAAGAAGCCCAACAAGCTCGAAAGCCGCCCGTCTGCCGACCACCGCCGCAAGGCGAGCTTCGTCGCCGAGCCGCTCGAGCGCGGCTTCGGCCTGACGCTCGGCAACGCGCTGCGCCGCGTGCTGCTGTCGTCGCTCCAGGGCGCGGCGGTCACCGCGATCAAGATGGACGGCGTCCTCCACGAATTCTCGTCGCTCGCCGGCGTGCGCGAGGACGTGACCGACATCGTCCTCAACATCAAGCAGGTCGCGATCCGTATGCAGGGCGACCAGCCCAAGCGCCTCGCGCTCGTCGCGACCGGCCCCGGGCCGGTCACCGCCGGCCAGATCGCCGTGTCGGGCGACATGGAGGTGATGAACCCCGAGCTGATGATCTGCACGCTCGATGAGGGTGCGACGCTCAACATGGAGCTGACCGTCGAGGCCGGGAAGGGCTATGTCCCGGCGTCGATGAACCGCCCGGCCGACGCGCCGATCGGGCTGATCCCGGTCGACGCGCTCTACTCGCCGGTGCGTCAGGTGTCGTACAAGGTCGAGAACACGCGCGTCGGCCAAGAGCTCGACTACGACAAGCTGACGATCTCGGTCGAGACCGACGGCACGCTGCCGCCCGAGGATGCGCTCGCCTATGCCGCGAAGATCCTCCAGGACCAGCTCGCGCTGTTCGTCAACTTCGAAGAGCCGGCGCACGGTTACCAGGCTCCGGCCCCGGCCGGCGCGATGCCGCTCGGCCCGATCGAGATCGACGACACGGCCGCGCTCAACCGCTACCTGCTCAAGAAGGTCGACGAGCTTGAGCTGTCGGTGCGCTCGGCGAACTGCCTGAAGAACGACAACATCATCTACATCGGCGACCTCGTCCAGAAGAGCGAGAGCGAGATGCTGCGGACGCCGAACTTCGGGCGCAAGTCGCTGAACGAGATCAAGGAAGTCCTCCAGGCGATGGGCCTCCACCTCGGCATGGCGATCCCCGGCTGGCCGCCGGAGAACATCGAGGAAATGGCGAAGAAGCTCGAGCAGGAGTACTAGCGCCGGGCGGCTGCGCCCAGAACGAGGATTGCTTTTGCAATCGTCGGCTTGGAAGCAGACTCGCCCAAGCGCGGCCGGCGGGGGCTCGCCCTCGGCCGACGACGCGGCTTCGCCGCGGCGCCTAGGCCCGCACACACCCCCGGTGACCGGCACTCCCGCCGGCACCAGTCCCGGCGTACCTGACACGGCGCCGACACGAACAGGAACCAGCCCATGCGTCACGGCAATGCCCATCGGAAGCTCGGCCGCACCACAAGCCACCGCCTCGCCATGTTCCGCAACATGGCCGCCAGCCTGATCAAGCACGAGCAGATCACGACGACGCTGCCCAAGGCGCGCGAAATTCGCCCGTACGTCGAGAAGCTGGTGACGCTGGCCAAGACCGGCGGCCTGTCGAACCGCCGCCTCGCGCACGCGCGGCTCCAGGACGACGATCAGCTGGTCAAGCTGTTCGATACGATCGCGCCGCGCTACGCCGACCGGCCCGGCGGCTATATTCGTATCGTCAAGGCGGGCATCCGCCGCTCGGACGCGACGCCGATGGCTATTGTCGAGTTCGTCGACCGCGACACGAGCGCCAAGGGCCTCGACAGCGGCCCCGACGAGAACAACATGGTCGCCGCCGAGGATTGATCGTGGCGGGCACCAACCGCGTCCCGTTCCGCCCGCGCGGCGTCTACCGCAACTATCGCGGGATCGCGACGCGGTGGATGGACAACGACGTCTACGGCCACGTCAACAACACGGTCTATTACAGCTGGTTTGACACGGCGGTGAACGCCTACCTGGTCGACGCCGGCGTTCTCGACATGATGGGCGGCGACGTCATCGCGCTTGTCGTTGAGACCGGGTGCCGCTACGCGCGCCCGATCGCCTTCCCGCAGACGGTCGAGGCGGGAATCCGGACGGCCAGGGTCGGCACGTCGAGCGTCTGCTACGAGGTCGGCCTGTTCCTCGCCGGCGCGACGGCCGCGGCGGCCGAGGGGTTCTTCGTCCACGTCCTCGTCGACCGCGCGACCCGCCGCCCGACGCCGTTCCCGCCCGAGTGGCGCGCCGCGCTCGAGGCGATCGCCGCATAAGGGCGGTTCATCGCCAGTACAATCGCCATCGCCTATAAGCGCGCGGGATAGGAGACAGGCGATGCGTTTCGGTCAGACGACGATGCGGCTGGGGATGGCGGCGGCAGTCGCCGCGCTGACGCTCGGCAGCGCTCCGGCGACCGCGGCCGGGTTCCGCGGCGGCGGCTTTCGTGGCGGCAGCTTTGCGGGCGGCGGGTTTCACGGCGGTGCCGGGTTCTCGACTGGATTCCGCGGGCATGGCTTCGGCGGCTACGGCTATCGGGGCTATGGCTACCGCGGCTATGGCTACCGGGGCTACGGTGGCTACTACGGCGGCTTCGGCGTCGGCGAGGCGCTCCTGGGGGCGGCGCTGATCGGCGGCACGGCGGCGATCATCGCCAGCGAGCAGCCGTACTATGAGCCGGTGCCGGTGCCGGTCTATCCGGCCTACCCGCCGCCCGCCGCGTATGGCGAGGTCGCACCGCCGCCGCCGCCGCAGCAGCAGCAGGCGTACACTTCGGTCGATCCGGTCGACCAGTGCTCGCGCGCTGCGGTCGGCGAGGCGGCGGCGCGCGGCGACAGCGGCCGCGTCACGCGGATCGACCGCGTCGACGGCCAGCCGAACGGCGCGCGCGTCACCGGCACGCTCGAGGTCCGCCGCGTCAGCCACAACGGCGAAGTCGAGAACGCCCGCTTCACCTGCACCGCAGACTATGGGCACGTCACCTCGTTCCGCTTCGGCTAGACCCCGCGCAGGCGCGTCGGCCGCCTAGTGGCCGCCGAACGCCGCCGGCCGCTTCTGCAGGAAGGCACTGACGCCCTCGACGAAGTCGGCGGTGCGGCCGGCGGCGCGCTGGTTGGTGCGCTCGATGGCCAGCGCCTCGGTCAGCGACGCGTCGAGGCAGTCGCGGATGCCGGCGCGGATCAGCGCGTAGGTGCGGGTCGGCCCCTTGGCGAGGCGCTCGGCGAGCGCGCGCGCGGTCGCCGCGAGGTCGGCATCGGGGACGACCTGCCAGATCAGTCCCCAGTCGAGCGCCGTCGCCGCCGGGATACGCTCGCCGAGCATCATCATCGCCTGCGCCCGCGCGCGGCCTGCCAGGCGCGGCAGCAGCCACGTCGCCCCGACGTCGGGGACCAGGCCGATGTTGACGAATGCCTGGAGGAAATAGGCCGACGCGCCGGCGACGACGATGTCCCCCGCAAGCGCAAACGAGCAGCCCGCGCCGGCGGCCGGGCCGTTGACGGCGGTGATGAACGGGACCGGCAGGGCGAACAGCCGCTCGAGCAGCGGGTTGAAGTGCGTCTCGAGGCGCTGCCCGGTGTCGCGCGCCCGGTCACCCGACGTGCCGGTCGCGCCGCCGGTGGCGAGGTCGGCGCCGCTGCAGAAGGCGCGGCCCGCCCCGGTCAGGACGAGGCAGCGCGCGGTACCACGGCCACTTTCATACCCGTCGCGGACGCGGTCGACGGCGTCGGTCATCTCCTCGATCAACTCGGTCGTCAGCGCGTTGAGCGCCGCCGGGCGGTTCAGCGTGATCGTCGCGACGCCACCGGACTCGTCGAACAGGATGTTGGCGTAGGTCATCGGCGCTCCCCTCGGTTTGCCGCACCCTAGACCATCTGGCTGCGGCGGGAACCCGTCGTCGCGCCGTTCAGCCGCGCGCCTTGACCAGCATGAAGGCCGGCACTTCGTTGCCGAAGCCGACTTCCGCCGGGCCACCATCGCGCCCATCGTCGCGGCTATGGTCGTGCATCGCCCGTGTCGGGCGATGGTCACGGTGGAACGCACCACCGCGCACGGGCTCGGGACGTGGCGAGTGCGGCGGCTCGGCCTCGCGGATCGGCTCGCGCGGTGCTTCGCCCGCCGGCTTGCGCCCGCGGCCACCGCGCCGCCGACGCGCGCGCGGCTCGCCCGTTCGCGGCGCCTCGGCAGCGTCTACGTCGTGGGCGGCTTCCGCCGGCGGTAGAGCGTCGACCGGCACCGCCACCGTCTCGGCTGCATCCGCAACCTCCTCCGCGACGGCCGCGCTCGCCCCGTGGCGGGGAACGGAGTGACCGATCAGCTTCTCGACTTCGGCAAGGTTTTCAGCCTCTTCGGGCGTGAACAGCGTGTAGGCGATGCCGGTCAGCCCCGCACGGCCAGTCCGTCCAATCCGGTGGACATAGTCCTCGGCATGGTGGGGCACATCATAGTTGATGACGTGGCTGACGCCCGGCACATCGAGGCCGCGCGCGGCGACGTCGGACGCGACGAGGACGAGGATCGCGCCCGACTTGAAGCGGTCGAGCTCGCGTATGCGATCAGCCTGTTCCATGTCGCCGTGGATCTGTCCGGCGCTGAGCCCCGCCTTCTTGAGGACGTCGGCGAGTTCGCGGACGTCCTTCTTGCGGTTGCAGAAGACGATCGCGTTCTTGACCTCGGGGTCGGCGAGCAGCTTGCGGAGCGTCGCGCGCTTGCCGCGGCTCGTCGTCTCGACGATGAACTGGGCGATCGATGCGTTCGTCGACGCCGGGCGGGCGACCTCGATCTGCTTCGGGTCGGTCATGAAGCGATCGGCAAGCTTCTTGATCGGCCCCGGCATCGTCGCCGAGAACAGCAGCGTCTGGCGGACGCTCGGCAGCTTGGTGCAGATCTCCTCGATATCGGGGATGAACCCCATGTCGAGCATCCGGTCGGCCTCGTCGATGACGAGCAGGCCGCACGCGTTGAGCATGATCTTGCCGCGCCCGAACAGGTCCATCAGGCGGCCGGGCGTGGCGATCAGGACATCGACCCCTTTCTCGAGCGCGCTCAGCTGGTCGCCCATCGCGACGCCACCGATCAGCAGCGCCATGTTGAGCTTGTGGTACTTGCCATACTTGACGAAATTCTCGCTGACCTGCTGAGCGAGTTCGCGCGTCGGCTCGAGGATCAGCGAGCGCGGCATCCGCGCGCGGCTGCGGCCTTCGCTCAGGATATCGATCATCGGCAGGACGAACGACGCGGTCTTGCCCGTCCCCGTCTGAGCGACGCCGATGATGTCGCGCCCCATCAGCACGCTGGGGATCGCGCTCGCCTGGATCGGCGAGGGGGTCGTGTAACCGCTATCGTCGACTGCGCGGAGCAGTTCCGGCGACAGGCCCAATGCTTCGAAGCTCATGCAAGTCCCTGGCGACGGCCGTGCCAACGATGATCGTGCGGCAGCCAAGCCAAGCCTGCGCTTGCGCAAACTTTGCCGGTAAAGTCAATCCACCGGGCGCAGTCCGCGTGCACGCGGGATCCGGCCCAACGAAAACGGGCGGGAGTTGCCTCCCGCCCGCCGCTCGCGCCTTTTCGGTTGGTCTAGAACTTGACGCCGGCGGCAATGCCGTAGCGACGCGGCTCCAGCGTGAAGATGTTGGTGAACAGCCCCGACGACTGGTCGGTGACGTAGAGGCCAGTCGTCGCATTGTTGTTCGAGATGTTCTGGATGAAGCCGCGGACGAAGAAGCGATCGTCCTTGCCGTTGAGCTGCACCTGCGCGTTCATGATGTAGTACGCCGGGATGCGGTCGGCATTGTCGTTGAAGATGCTCCCCGTGCTGTTGCCGGTCAGCGCGATATCGAAGCGCGGGACGAGGCTCATGCCGCTGCTGCCGACATCGATCGTGTACTGGGCACCGGCCGACGCCTTGAACTTCGGTGACTGCGGCAGTTGGTTGCCGCGGACGTTGGCGGCGACACCTTCGCTTAAGACTTGGACCCCGCCGAAGAGGGTACCCACGGTCGCCGCGCTCCCGCGGAGTGCCGAGCAGATGCCGAACGCGCCCGTTGCGCCGTTGATGCCGCTGTTTGCCGGGAAGGCGGTTGGCGCATTCAGGCCGATCGCGCCGTTGATCGCGCCGACGTAGCCGTTGACGCCGGCGACGTTTCCGGCGGTCGTCGGAATAACAGCGCAGTTCGCGGCGTTGGTGATGTCTTTCACGATTACGGCATCCGAGCGACCGCCGCTTGGGTCACGCGGATTGACAAAGAAGGTGTCGCCGCTGACCGAGGTCTTGAGGTAGCTGAAGCCGACGTTGACGACGAACGCGCGGATCGGTGACACGATCGCGTCCGCCTCGAGCCCGTAGATGTTGGCGTTGATGTTGTCGTTGACCGATGTCCGGGCGACGATGCGGCTGATCTGCAAGCCCTTATACTTGTAATAGAAGGCGGCGAGGTTGAGCCTCAGGCGGCCATCGAGAAAGGTGTTCTTCGAGCCGACTTCGAAGGCGTCGATGAACTCGGGAGCGAAAGATTCACTGACCGTGAAGACCGGCGATAGAGGAGGATTGATGCCGCCCGATTTGTAGCCGCGCGAATACGATGCGTAGAGCAGGCTTTCGTCGCTGATCTTGAAATCGACGACGGCGCGACCGGTGACTTCGGAGAAGCCGACCTTGCGGACGTCGTACTCCTGCGCTCCGGGGCGGTTCGGGTCGAAGTCAAGCGCCGAGTAGTTATTAGCCTGCGTGATGCTCGTCGATCCGTACGGAACGTCCACACCCTTGTTGTTTGTTTCCAGTGTTACTGGCGTGAGAATTCCGTTGGACTCGGAGAACAAGGTCGTTCGCGCACTGACCGTCTTTTGATCGTTGTTATAGCGCACGCCAACGGTCAGCTTGAGGCGGTCGGACGCTTTGAAATACGCCTCACCAAAGATTCCGTATGAGTCGAGTTGGAAACTGTTGGTGTTGTTGCGATAGTAAGGTGACGCGCGGTAGCTGTTCGGGATCGCCGTCGCGCCGGGCGTGAGTTGGGAGCCAAGCGTGTCCGCCAAACCGAGCACCGCCGCAGCGTAATCCAGCCCGAACGCGTTGACGTAATAGCTGTTCTCGTCGTTATGAATTGAATTGTAGATGCCACCGACAAGGAAGTTGAAACGCCCATCGAATTGCGTCGTGAGGATCGCCTCGCCAGTATAGGAATGGCTGCGGTTGACCGAGCGGTCGAAGTTAAGCGGGACCGCTCCACACACCGATCGCCCGCCGAAAGCGCCGGTTCCCGTCGTATCGTAAACCGAAGAGGTGCAGTACGGGCCGTTCGGACCGTTGGGGATGAGCGCCGTTACTGCGGGTTTGATTTGCGCGCCCAGCGGACCGAGCGGCCCGAGGCCGGCGGCGTACGCCGACGCAGCCGTCAGACCCGGGATGAACGCAGCGGGATTATTGAGCGCGAGGTCGTAGTCCTGCGACGAATCCACGGTGTTACGCTGGTAGAGCCCTGAAACGTCGAGCTTTGCCTTGCCGAAGTCATGTTCGATCTTGATCGATGCATTAATTTCATCGGCGAAGTAGCGCGGTTGATAAGCAGTATAGACCTGGCGTGGATCCTGCGGGTTGATCGCGCCTGCATAGGCATCAGGACCATAAAGATTGGCGATTGCCAGCGGCTTGAGCGCCGGCGCGAGCGCGCCGAAGATCGCCGGCGCCCCGAGAAACTGCTGCGACGCGAACAGGCTGGCGAGTGTCGAATTGGCATTGGTTACGCCATTCTGCCCGTTCGCGTTGGTTAGGCCGCCGGGCAGACAGCCCAGCACGCCGGTCGGGTCGCGCTCGCACAGCTGCTTCTGGTTGCGCAGGCGATTGTCCTTCTCATGGAAATAATAGCCCATGAGGTCGACCGTCGTGTTCGGCTCGGGACGCCAGCGAACCGACCCGCGGATCGCATATTCGTCGCGGCCGTCGATGCGCGAATTGTCGTACAGGTTCTGCGTATAGCCGTTGCGGTTGAGGTAGGTGCCGGCGACACGGACGCCGAGCGTGTCGCCGAGGGGAATGTTGATCATGCCCTTGGCGCGGACGCTGTTGTAGTTGCCGTACTCGCCCTCGGCGGCGGCGTGGAAGCCCTTCAGATCTGGCTTGGCGGTGATGAAGTTGACGACGCCGGCGGTCGCGTTGCGCCCGAACAGGGTGCCCTGCGGCCCACGCAGCACCTCGACGCGCTCGAGATCGAAATAGTCGGTCTCGAAGATACGCGTGCCGAACAGCGGCAGGTCGTTGACGTGGATCGCGGTCGCGGAATCGCAGGTGACGCCGACGCACAGGTCGCCGACGCCGCGGATGGTGAACACGCCGCTGGTGAAGTTCGACTTGGTGAAGGTGATGTTGGGCAGCGTCAGCTGAAGGTCCGACGAGTTGTTGATCTGCTGTGCGGCGAGGCCTTGAGCAGTGAAGGCGGTGACCGCGATCGGCACGTCCTGAAGGCTTTGCGAGGTACGCTGTGCGGTAACCACGATCTCGTCCAGCGCGTTGTAAGCACCCGTCGCTTCGGGCGCACTGGCCAGCTGGCCGGGGTTGGCTGGGGCGTTTGCCGCGCTCTGCGCCATTGTCGGCGCGGCAATGAACACGGCGAGGGCTGAAACACCCGAAAGGGCGGTCTGCGATACGGTGAGGCGCATGGTCATCTCCCCAGAAATGGACACGGCGTCGGCGTTGCTCGCCGATCGCCGCCACGTGGCAGGCTGCCAAGTGGGTTCACGTGCATGTGAACCGCCACGGGGCCGCTTGTCCACGCGTCGTCCGGGGGTAATCGGTCGCACTAGGACGACTTGTCGGTAACCGTGGCCGATCTGCCACAGTTGCCTTCCCTCGTCAGCGCCGAACGCGGATGATCGCAGTGATCGGACAGGTGCTGCCGGCGCGCGACATCACCGCGTCGCGGCCCGCGCACAGCTGACCGGCGAGCGCGCGGCGATAATAGAAGCCTTGATAGAAGCTGAGCGCCGGACATGCGGCGTCGAAGCCCATGCGCCAGCGGCTGTGGTCACTCATCGTCATCTCAACGGCACGGTCGCCAATGACAACCGCGCCCGCGACATGATCGACTCCGACGCAGCGCGTCCGCGCCGCGCGGTCGCGCGCCGCCACGCCGCCGCCGGCACCTACGCGCGCATGGACGCGCGCGACAGGCCGGTCGAATGCAGGCACTGCGCGGCAGTCGGCAGCAGCGAGGACCATTCCAGGAAGGATCGCCGCTACCAACGCGGCCTTCGCCGCCGCAATTCGCGAAAACCGTGCCGAGCGAGTGGCCATCTGCTGCTCGTGTTGTGCGCCCGCTGAACGCCGGATGAACCTTTCGGTGCCGCGCCGTTGAACCATCGGCTCCGAAGTCACATGTGGTCGAAATGCTTGTGAGGCGGCCAACGGCACCGACAGGTCTCGAGCGGTGGCGATGCCGAATGATGACTTCTGCGTGTGGACCGCAGCTGGCCGGCGAGATGCCGGTGGCGCTGCCTTGACCGCCCCGCACTCTGGCCTCGCCGCGATCCGCGCCGCTGTCGGCGACGCCTGGAGCGACGACGCTGCGACTCTCGCGCCGCACCTGATCGATTGGCGCGGACGCGTGCGCGGGACAGCGGCGATGATGGTCTGGCCTGGGTCAACCGCCGAAGTCGCCGCCGTTGTCCGGGCTGCCGCCGCGGCGCAGATTCCGCTCGTGCCGCATGGCGGCAACACGGGGCTGGCGGGCGGCGCAATCCCCGATCCGTCGGGCGAGGCGGTGATCGTCGGCCTCCAGCGGCTGGCGACGATCGCGCCGGTCGACATGGCCGGGCAGACGGTGACGGTCGGCGCCGGGGTGGTGCTCGTCCACGTCCACGCCGCCGCCGCAGCGGCAGGCATGGTCTTCCCGCTCGATCTCGCCGCCAAGGGGTCGGCGACGGTTGGCGGGCTGGTCGCAACCAATGCTGGCGGCGTCCAGGTGTTGCGCCACGGGACGATGCGGGCCCGGGTCGCGGGTCTCGAGGCGGTGCTCGCCGACGGCAGCGTCCTCGATCAGCTCTCGCCGCTCGTCAAGGACACCGGCGGCTATGACATCAAGCAGCTGCTGATCGGGTCCGAAGGAACGCTCGGCATCGTCACGCGGGTCTGCCTGCGTCTCGCCGCACGCCCGCAGACACGCGTCGTCGCCTGGGCCGGCATGGCTTCGCCCGCGGCCGCGCTCGCGCTGCTCGCCCGGCTTCGCGGCCATCTCGGCGATGTCGTCGAGAGCTTCGAGCTGATGCCGCTGGGCGGCGTCGACCTGGTCGTGGCGCAGGGTTTGTCGCCGCCGCTCGCGACGCGCGCGCCGTGGCAGGTGCTGATCGAGGTCGCGACGACCCGCGTCGACCCGGGGCTGGCCGACGCGCTGGCGTACGCGCTGGGAGAGGTCGACGACGCGGTGATCGCGCAATCGGGTGGGCAGGCCGACGCGCTGTGGCGGCTGCGCGAGATGCTGCCGGAAGCCGAGCGGCGCGACGGTGTCGCTGTCAAGCACGACATCGCCGTGCCGGTGGCGGCGCTGCCGGCGTTCGTCGCCGCGACGTCGCCCGCGATCGAGGCGGCGTGGCCCGGCAGCCGCGTGCTCGCCTTCGGCCATGTCGGCGATGGCAACCTCCACTTCAACGTCCGCGCGCCGGCCGGGGCCGACAGCGCAGCCTGGGTCGACCGCTTCGGTCCTGAGGTCACGCGCGCCGTCAACGACCGCGTCGTCGCGATGGGCGGGACGATCGCGGCCGAACACGGGATCGGCAGCGTCAAGGCGGGCGAGCTCGCGCGGCTCGGCAACCCGGCGCGGCTTGCGGCGATGCGGGCGATCAAGGCGGCACTCGACCCGGCCGGGATCATGAATCCAGGCAAGGTTGTGACACGATGACCGCCGCGGTTCACCTCGGCCGCAGTGTGCGCTAGGCTGGTCGTCAGCAAGGGAGTGCCGCGCGTGAATATCCAGACCCGCATCGAGGCGACCGGAGCGCGTCCGGCGTCCGCCGTTGCCGCCAAGTGGCCGCGTTTCGACTGGGCCGACCCGCTCGCGCTCGACGCAGCGCTGACGGAGGAGGAGCGGATGATCCGCGATTCGGCACGCGCGTTTGCCGACGCCGAGCTGGTGCCGGCGGTCCGCGCCGCCAACCGCCATGAGAGCTACGACCCCGACCTGATGAAGAAGTTCGGACGCGCCGGCCTGCTCGGCGTGACGATCGAGGGCTACGGTTGCGCCGGCGCAAGCTACGTCGCCTACGGCCTTGTCGCGCGCGAGGTCGAGCGGGTCGATTCGGCGTACCGGTCGGCGATGAGTGTCCAGTCGAGCCTTGTCATGTATCCGATCCATGCCTACGGCACCGATGCGCAGCGCGATAAGTATCTGCCCGGTCTCGCGACCGGCGACCTGATCGGCGCCTTCGGCCTGACCGAGCCCGACGCCGGTTCCGACCCCGGCAGCATGAGCACACGCGCCGTCGCGACGGCTGATGGCTTCGTGCTCAACGGCGCGAAGATGTGGATCACGAGCAGCCCTGTCGCCGACGTCTTCGTCGTCTGGGCCAAGCTCAAGGGCGACGATGGCAAGGACGCGATCCGTGGCTTTATCCTCGAGCGCAGCGATGCGGGGCTGACCACGCCGAAGATCGAGGGCAAGTTCAGCCTGCGCGCCTGGGTGACGGGCGAGATCGTGCTCGCCGACGTCCATATTCCCTCCGACCGGCTCCTGCCCGGCGTCAGCGGCTTGGCTGGCCCGTTCGGCTGCCTCAACAACGCGCGCTACGGCATCGCGTGGGGCGCGATGGGGGCGGCGGAGTTTTGCTGGCACGCGGCGCGCCAGTACACGCTCGACCGCAAGCAGTTCGGCCGCCCGCTGGCGCAGACGCAGCTCGTCCAGAAGAAGCTCGCCGACATGCAGACCGAGATCACACTCGGCCTCCACGCCGCGCTCGCCGCCGGGCGGCTGCTCGACGCGCCACGCGCTCGCGCCCGAGGCGATCTCGCCTGATCAAGCGCAACAACTGCGGCAAGGCGCTCGACATCGCCCGCGCGGCGCGCGACATGCACGGCGGCAACGGCATCAGCGACGAATACGGCGTCATCCGCCACGTCATGAACCTCGAGGCGGTCAACACGTACGAGGGGACGCACGACGTCCACGCGCTGATCCTCGGTCGGGCGCAGACCGGGCTGCAGGCGTTCTTCTAGCCGACGGCGCACTTCACCCGGATGCGGAGCCGGCCAACCGCAGATGCGCAGCGACGTCGAGCACCGGCGTTCCCGCCAGGACGACATGCACGAGCCGCGCGTCGCCGCTCGTCGTGACCGCGACCGAGTTCTTCGGGCACAGCTTCATGCAGCCGGTCTCGACGATCCGCACCGGCGAGCGCTTCCACTTCGGCAGGCCGAGCGCCTTCCTGAGCGCCTTGGCGAGCGACGCCTTGCCACCCTTGCCGAAGCCGCCGCCGACCTTCTTGCCGCACTTGCGGCAGATGGCGACGAGCGTGTCGCTGCGCGTCTCGACGGTCCGGATCAAAGGCTGCATTGGCGTTGAACTGTCCGGCCGGCGCTTCGTTGCTTGACGCGTGCGCCACGGCGGAGCACCCCCGGTGGGCAGGCAACACGGAGGCGACGATGCTGTTGGCGTTGGCGGTGGCAGCGGCGGCGTTCGTCGCGACACCTGAGACCGAGGCGCTCGGTCGCGCGCTGGCCGAGAAAGGGTTCCTCGCCATGCTGATCCCGCTCCAGTCGGCGAAGGAGATCGGCGAGATGGTCGCGGCCCACCCTGAACTGACGTCGGCCGAACAGACCGAACTGCGCGCGACCGCAGCCGCGACGGTGGCGTCGATCAGCGACCGCGCCTTCAGCGCGATCGGGCATGCCTATGCGACTTCGCTGAGCGCGGCCGACCTCCAGGCAGCCGTGGCCTTCAAGGCCAGCGGGGCCGGCCAGCGTTTCGCCGCGGCCGAGCCGCAGGCGATGGCGGCAACGGTGGCGGCACTCAACGGGATCGACTTCAAGGCCGAGACGCTCAAGGCCTTCTGCGCCAAGACCGGCAAGGCGTGCGCGAAGTAGGTGCTGGCGCTCGCTCTTCTCTTCGTCGCCGGGCTGTGGGCCGGGACACAGAATGCGCTGGCCGGAGGTGGGTCGTTCATCACACTGCCCGCGCTGATCGTCACCGGGCTCGATCCCAAGCTCGCCAATATCACCTCGACGGTTGCGCTTTTCCCCGGCCAGGTGACGACGGGGCTCGCCGGGCGTTCGCTCGTCGCAGGCACCGAGCGGCTGTCGTTCGCGTGGCTGGCGGCGATCAGCCTTGCGGGTGGCGTCGGCGGCGCATTCCTGCTGCGGGCGACCCCGTCCGACGTGTTCGGCGCGATGGTCCCGTGGCTGGTCCTTGCCGCGACGGCGCTGTTCGCGTGGAGCAGCTTCGCGCCGAGGCCCGAAGGCGAGCGCGCACCGCCGCCGGCGTGGGTGTCGGCGGCAATTCAAGGCGGGATCGCGCTCTATAGCGGTTTCTTCGGCGGCGGCGCGGGCATCGTCACGCTCGCGGCGCTGACACTTGCAAGAATGCCGCTGCGGAATGCCGGCGGCACGAAGAACGTGCTCGTCAGCGTGTCGAACATCGCCGCCGCGATCGTCTTCGCGGCGACGACGCCGATCCCCTGGGCCAAGGCGCTGGCGGTCGGCGCCGGGTCCATGGGCGGCGGCTATGCGGGCGCGCTGCTGCTCAAGCGGGTTCCGGTCGCCGCGCTGCGGATCGCGGTCGTCGTCATCGGCGTAGCGCTGACCATCGGGCTGTTCCTGCGGCAATGATCCGCGCCGCTCTCATCGCGCTGCTGACCGTCCTGGCCGGCGTCTCGGCGCGAGCCGCGCCGGCCCTCGCCATCGACGACGATTTCCCCGACCCTACGGTGATCCGGGCCGCCGACGGCTGGACCTATGCCTATGCGACGCAAGGGGGAACGCCCGGCGCGATGCGCAACATCCAGCTCGCCCGCTCGCGCGACCTGCATCGCTGGGAGCGGATCGGCGACGCGCTGCCGGTCAAGCCGGCGTGGGCGGCGCGGACGCAGGACTTCTGGGCGCCGCACGTCGTCGTCCACGACGGGACGTACTTTCTCTACTTTTCGGCGAAACCCGATGCCGCGCTGACCGACCCACAGGCCGGGCTATGCCTCGGCGTCGCGACGGCACGGACGCCGCAGGGGCCGTTCACCGACTCCGGCCAGCCGCTCCAGTGCGGCCCTGGCTTCGTCAACATCGACCCAATGGCGTTCGACGATCCCGCAACGGGCAAACGCCTGCTCTATTGGGGCTCGGGGTTCGGGCCGATCAAGGTCCGCGAGCTCGCCTCCGATCGCGTCTCGTTCGCGCCTGGCAGCGTCGCCCGCGACCTCGTCTTTCCCGATGGCGGCGACTATCGCCGCCTGGTCGAAGGCGCGTGGCTGACGCGGCACGGCGGCAGCTACTACCTGTTCTTTTCGGGCGACAACTGCTGCGGCAAGGACGCGCATTACGCAACGATGGTCGCGCGCAGCGCGAGCGCGACCGGGCCGTTCACCATGCTGCCGGAACCCGTGCTCGCCGCAGACGCGCGCTGGCTCGCGCCCGGGCACAATGCCGTGATGACCGACGCACGGGGGCGGACGTGGACCTTCTACCACGCCATCGACCGGCAACGGACGGCTGACGGCGCGCGTGGTCCGAACAGCCGCCGGGTGATGCTGGTGCGCGAGCTCGTCTGGCGGCACGGCGTGCCGGTCGCGCGCTGACGCTGTTCATCCGCATCGGCCGGGCTATAGCGCAGCAATGAGCGACAACGCCCCCGACCCCCGCGCGCTGGCCAAGACCGCGATCCTGATCGAGGCGCTGCCGTACCTGCAGCGCTATGCCGGGCACATTTTCGTCGTCAAGTACGGCGGCCACGCGATGGGCGACCCCGAGCTCGCGCGCGACTTCGCCGAGGACATCGTCCTGTTGAAAGCGTGCGGCATCAATCCCGTGGTCGTCCATGGCGGCGGACCGCAGATCGGCGCGATGCTCGGCCGCCTCGGGATCAAGAGCGAGTTCGTCGACGGATTGCGCGTCACCGACGCGGCGACCGCGCAGGTCGCCGAGATGGTCCTTGCCGGCTCGATCAACAAGGAACTCGTCGGCTGGATCACCGCCGCCGGCGCGCGCGCGGTCGGGGTGTCGGGCAAGGACGCCAGCCTCGTGATCGCGGCCAAGGCGACGCGGACGACGCGCGACCCCGGCAGCAACATCGAGCGCGAGGTCGACCTCGGCTTTGTCGGCGAGCCGGTGTCGGTCGACCGCCGCCTGATCGACACGCTGATCGCCGCCGACATCGTGCCGGTGATCGCGCCGGTCGCCGCCGGCGTCGACGGCACGACGTACAATGTCAACGCCGACACGATGGCGGGCGCACTCGCCGCCGCGATCGGCGCGGCGCGGCTGTTCCTGCTGACCGATGTCGCCGGGGTGCTCGACGCCGGCGGCGACCTGCTGACCGACCTCGATCCGAAGAAGATCGCGGCCCTGATCGCGGACGGCACGATCAGCGGCGGGATGATCCCGAAGATCGAGACGTGCGTCGCCGCGGTTGGGGCGGGGGTCGGGGCCGCGGTTATTCTCGACGGACGCGTCGGTCATGCGATGCTGCTCGAGATCTTCACCCGCGCCGGGGCTGGAACGCTCGTCCGGGCGTAGCCGCGCGCAGCGCGTCGATTGCGGATGCAGCGACAAACCCCTAAGTGCGTCGCGCCACCGGCGGGGATGCCCCACGTGAACACCATCGTCGCACTGCTCGACTTCGTCGTGATCTATCTGCTCGGGCTGCTCAAGCTGCTGCTCATCGTCTACGCGGTGATGTCGTGGCTGATCGCGTTCAACGTCGTCAACACGTACAACAGCGTCGTGCGCGGCGTGCAGCGGACGCTCGAGCGTATCCTCGAGCCGCTGCTCCGGCCGATCCGCCGCATCATCCCCGACATGGGCGGGATCGACCTGTCGCCGATGGTCCTGTTCCTGCTGATCGTCCTCATCCAGAACTACCTCTACCCGGCGATCATGCGCGACCTCGCGCTGGCGTGAACGTGAAGGCGTGGGGCCCCATTCCCGGCGGCGTGACGCTGGGCGTGCGGGTGTCGCCGCGCGGCGGGCGCAATGCGGTCGAGGGTGTCGTTGCCGATGCCGACGGCAAGCCGCGGGTGAGCGTCCGCGTCGCTGCCGCACCCGTCGACGGCGAGGCGAACGATGCGGTCGAGGCGACGCTCGCTCGCTGGCTCGGGGTCCGGGCGAGCGAGGTCGAGGTGACCCAAGGGACGACGACGCGGTCGAAGGTGGTGACGATCGACGGAGACCCGGTCGCGCTGATGCGCAGGCTCCAGGCGCTGACGACAGCGAAGGCGCTGGTATGACGGCGACGCTGATCGACGGCAAGGCGCGCGCGGCGGTGCTGGTGAGCACGGTCGCGGCCGCGGTTCCCGCCTTCGCCGCCGCGCGTGGCCGGCCGCCGGCGCTCGCCGTCGTCCTCGTCGGGGAGAACCCGGCCAGCGCGGTCTACGTGCGCAATAAACTCGCGCGGACCGTCGCCGCGGGCATGCGGTCGGTCGAGCACCGCTTGGCCGCCGATGTCGCCGAGGCCGACCTGCTCGCGCTCGTCGCGTCGCTGAACGCCGACGACGGCATCGACGGGATCCTCGTCCAGCTGCCGCTGCCGCCGCAGATCGACGCGGCCAACGTCCTCGTCGCGATCGACCCCGCCAAAGACGTCGATGGTTTTCACCCGGTCAATGCCGGGCGGCTGGCGACGGGCTTGAGCGGCCTTGTTCCATGTACCCCGACCGGCTGCATGATCCTGCTCCGCGATTGCCTCGGCGATTTGTCGGGCGCGGAGGCGATCGTCGTCGGGCGGTCGAACATCGTCGGCAAGCCGATGGCGGCGCTGCTGACCGCAGCGAGTGCGACCGTCACCATTGCCCACAGCCGGACGCGCGATCTCGCCGGCCATGTCGAGCGCGCCGATGTCGTCGTCGCCGCCGTTGGCGTGCCCGAGATGATCCGTGGGCCTTGGCTGAAGCCCGGTGCGGTGGTGATCGACGTCGGTATGAACCGGGTCGCTGCGCCCGACGGCACGTCGCGGCTCGTCGGCGACGTCGCCTTCGCCGAGGCACTGCCGGTCGCATCGGCGATCACGCCGGTTCCGGGCGGCGTCGGGCCGATGACGATCGCGTGCCTGCTGTCGAACACACTGCTCGCCGCGCACGCGCGCGTCGGCTTGCCACCGCCGATGAACCTGTGACCGAGCCGCTGGCGCTGTTCGTTTCGGCGTTCGTCACGCTGTTCGTCGTGCTCGACCCGCCGGGGTGCGTACCGATCTTCTCATCGCTGACGCCGGGCGCGAGCGCGGCGCACCGGCGCAACATGGCGATCCGATCGACGGCGATCGCTGCCGGCATCCTGTTCGCCTTCGGCATCTTCGGCGAGGCGTTCCTGACCTCGCTTGGCATCAGCCTCGCCGCCTTCCGCATCGCCGGCGGCATTATGGTCTTCCTGATCGCGATCGACATGGTGTTCGAGAAGCGGACCGAGCGCCGCGAGGACCGCGCCGAGGAGGTCGTCCGCGGCCGGACGCAAGTCGAGGAGGACATTAGCGTCTTCCCCATGGCGATCCCGATGATCGCCGGGCCGGGCTCGATCGCTGCCGTCATGCTGCTGACCGCGCGGGCGCACGGCATCGAGGCGCACCTCGTCGTCTATGCGGCACTCGCCGCCGTGCTGCTGACGATGCTTGCGGCCCTGCTGCTTGCCGGGCCGGTGATGCGGCTGATCGGCGACCGTATCGAGGCGATGATCACCCGCCTGCTCGGCGTCGTCCTCGCGGCGCTTGCCGCGCAGTTCGTCGTCGACGGTCTGCGCGAAGCGTTCCATCTCGCCTGACGGTCGGTGGTGTGCCGGCCGACTTGTTCATATTCGGTTGCAGCGCATTCGTGTACAGGCGCGACGGGGTGAACGAGGGACGACGATGAACGTGATGACGCTGCCGGCGCGCGCCGCCAATCCCGCCGTAGGCGCGATCGAACTGTCGATCGTCATGCCGTGCCTCAACGAGGCCGAGACGCTTGGGCTGTGCATTGAGAAAGCGAACCGCTTCCTCGCTGACAGTGGCGTGGCGGGCGAGGTCGTCATCGCCGACAATGGCTCGACCGACGGCAGCCAAGAGATCGCGACGGATCTTGGCGCGCGTGTCGTCGCGGTTCCGGTCCGCGGTTATGGCGCGGCGCTCCAGGCGGGCATCGTCGCGAGCCGCGGCACCTTCGTCGCCATGGCCGACAGCGACGACAGCTACGACTTCCTCGGTCTGATGCCGTTTGTCGCCAAGCTCCGCGAAGGCTTCGACCTTGTGATGGGCAACCGCTTCCAGGGCGGGATCGCCAAGGGCGCGATGCCGCCGCTCCACCGCTACCTCGGCAATCCGGTGCTGAGCTTCGTCGGGCGGCTGTTCTACCCGTCGACGATCGGCGACTTCCACTGCGGCCTGCGCGCCTTCCGCCGCGACGCGATCCTCGGCCTCGGCCTGAAGACGACGGGGATGGAGTTCGCCAGCGAGATGGTCGTCAAGGCGACGCTCGCCAACCTGCGCGTTGCCGAGGTGCCGACGACGCTGTCGCCTGACGGCCGCTCGCGCCCGCCGCACCTGCGCAGCTGGCGTGATGGGTGGCGCCACCTCAAGTTCCTGCTGACTTTCGCCCCGAAGTGGCTGTTTTTCTATCCGGGCGCGGCGCTGGCGCTGGCCGGGGCGATGCTACTGGCCGCGCTTCTGCCCGGCAGCGTCCATGTCGGCAGCGTGACGCTCGGCGTCCACACGCTGCTGTTCGCCGCCGCCGGAGTGATCATCGGCGCGCAGCTGATGAGCTTCGCCGTCGTCGCGCGGCTGTTCGGGGTGCGTGAGAAGCTGTGGCCGACCTCGCCGCGGATCGAGCTCGCACGCCGGCTGTTCACCATCGACCGTACGTGCATCGCCGGCGCGGCGATGCTCCTCGGCGGGATCGTCCTTGCCGTCGCCGCGGTCCGCGGCTGGGCCGGGACCGGGTTCGGCAACATGGACGTCGAGGGCACGATGCGCCTCGCCATCCCCTCGGTCCTGCTGTGCGCGCTCGGTGTCCAAGCACTCGTCACCGGCTTTTTTACCGCGCTGCTGACGAGCGACTAGGCCGTGCCTCCGTGGGCAGCACAGGCGGCGAGGTTCGCCATCGTCGGCGGTCTCGCGTTCCTGCTCGATGCCGCGATCTTGTGGCTCATGCTTCGCGCCGGAGCGTCGCCGTATGCCGGACGCGTCGTTTCGATGGCCGCGGCCGTCGTGTTCACGTGGTGGCTCAACCGCCGGCTGACCTTCCGCACGGCGGCGCGACCGACATGGCGCGAGTTCGGGGCCTATGCGGCGCAGTCGCTGCTCGGCGTCGCGATCAACTACGGCGTCTACTCGGCGATGCTCGCCGCCGGCATCGGGGTGGCGTTCGCGCTCGTCGCCGGGACCGCGGTGGCGTCGATCGTCAACTTCTTCCGGTACCGCGCGATCCTGTCGTGACCGCGCTCAGTTGGCGGCCGTACCGGCGTCCTCGCCGGCGGTATCGGTAACGACATAGTACCATTCGCCGTCGTCGCAGACGAGCGTATCGACCGCGACGAAGCTCGTCACCGGCGCGCCGCCGGCGTCGGCCAGGTGCCACCGGGTCGTCACCCGCGCGGCGTCGTCGGGCAGGTCCTCGACCTGCTCGACCACCGCGGTGGCCGCCGCGACCCCATGATCCGCCCAGCGGTCGAGCCGCGCGTCGATCCACGCCTCGAGCGCCGCGTCGTCCTCGATGAAGGTCGTGCCGTCGCCGCCGGCGATCATCTGCGGCAGGCCCATGGCCTCGGCCAGCCAGTCGGCGTCGGCGGCTGCCCAGGCCGCGGCAGCGGCGGCGACGAATTCGGCGATCGCGGCGTGCGTGTCGCTCATCGGCCGGTCGCCGCGTCGCGCCGCGCGAGCAGCCGCAGCCGCAGCGCGTTCAGCTTGATGAACCCCTCGGCGTCGCGCTGGTCGTACGCCCCGGCGTCGTCCTCGAAGGTGACGACCTTGGCCGAATAGAGCGAGTACGGCGACCGCCGCCCGACGACGTCGGCCCGGCCTTTGTACAGCTTGAGCCGAACCGTCCCGGTCACCTTCGCCTGGCTATGGTCGATCGCCGCCTGCAGCATTTCGCGCTCGGGCGCGAACCAGAAGCCGTTGTAGATCAGCTCGGCATATTGCGGCATCAGCGCGTCCTTTAGATGCGCCGCGCCGCGGTCGAGGGTGATCGAACTCGATCCCGCGGTGCGCCGCATGCAGGATCGTGCCCCCCGGCGTCTCGTACATGCCGCGGCTCTTCATGCCCACGAAGCGGTTCTCGACGAGGTCGAGCCGCCCGATGCCGTGGAGCCGCCCGAGGTCGTTCAACTTCGCCAGCAGCGCCGCCGGGCCGGACCCGTCGCCGTCGACGGCAACCGGGTCGCCGCGCTCAAAGTCGATGGTGACGTACTGCGGCGTCGCCGGCGCATCCTCGGGGTTCCCGGTGCGCGAGTAGACATAGTCGGGGACCTCGTCCCACGGGTCCTCAAGCACCTTCCCCTCCGAGCTTGTGTGGAGCAGGTTGGCGTCGGTCGAGAACGGCGACTCGCCGCGCTTGTCGCGCGGGATCGGGATCTGGTGCGCCTCGGCAAACGCGATCAGCGCCTCGCGGCTCGTCAGGTCCCACTCGCGCCACGGCGCGATGATGCGGATGTCGGGGCTAAGCGCGTAATAGCCGAGCTCGAAGCGGACTTGGTCGTTGCCCTTGCCGGTGGCGCCGTGGCTGACCGCGTCGGCGCCGACGGCGCGCGCGATCTCGATCTGCTTCTTGGCGATCAGCGGCCGAGCGATCGACGTACCGAGCAGATACTGGCCCTCGTAGAGCGCGTTGGCGCGCATCATCGGGAAGACATAGTCGCGGACGAACTCGTCGCGCAGGTCCTCGATGAAGATCTCGCGCACGCCGAGCAGCGCCGCCTTGGCCCGCGCCGGCTCGACCTCCTCGCCCTGACCCAGGTCGGCGGTAAAGGTGACGACCTCGCAGCCGTAGGTCTGCTGCAGCCATTTGAGGATGACGCTCGTGTCGAGGCCACCGGAGAAGGCGAGCACGACCTTCGTGGGCGGCGGCTGGTCGTGCGGCATCGAGCTTCCTATTCGGGTGCGGCGCACCATAGCGGCGGCAGGCCGCGATGCAACGCCGCGGGGCCGCGCGGAACGGCGACCCTCATCGTCCGTTCATATCGCATGACCGCAACCATGGACGCCGACCTCGCCGCCTGTATCGAAGCCTGTAACCGCGCGCACGGAGTGGCGCTTGGCATGGCGATGAACCACTGCCTCGACACGGGGGGCGACCATGTCGCGCCGCAGCACTTCCGCCTGATGGCCGACACCGCCGCGATCGCCGCGACGACCGCCGACCTCATGCTCCGCTCGTCGCAGTTCCATGCCGCAAGCTGCCGCCTTTGTGCCGAGGTCTGCGCCGCGTGCGCCGACAGCTGCGCCGCGCTCGACGGGATGGAGGGGTGCGTCGCCGCGTGCCGCGATTGCGCCGCGGCCTGCCGCGCGGTCGCCGGGACGGCGTGATCGCGGCACCGCCGGCGGGCTAGCCGGCGACGCACGGCCGCTCTGGCGGGTGCGCAGCGGACATGAAGCGGAGCCGCCGCCGTGCCCAGTAGCTGATATCCATCGACGCGCGCACGGGTGAGCCCGCCCGCGTGTAGACTGCCTGGTCGCCCCAGCGGCCGTCGCCGGTCAGGCAGCGCACCCAGCCGGCGCGCTCGAGCGCCGTGGCGATCCTGAAGACGGCGTCGTTGTCGCGGTCGTGCCAGACCGTCACCTGATCGAAGCCGCCCTCGCCGTGGCTCCCCGCGAGGTCGACGGCGGCCTCGTACGGTCCGCTGTGCTCGACGCTCACCCCGTGGCGCCGGCAGCGGATATGGACCGCATCGAGATCGACGCAGTCGACGAACCCGGCGCGCCGCGCGTCGGCGACGGAGCCGCTGACCGGCAGCTCAGCGAAGAAGACTGTCGGCGGCGGCGAGCGAACAGGCGCGCATCCGGTGCCGATCGAGAGCACGGACGCCACGAGCGCGCCAACGGCCGGTCGACGCAGGCGCGGGGACGGTTCCCGGCAACGTCGCCACCGCTCGCGGGTCACGCGCTCGGCCCGGTCATCGCCCAGCCGCCCGGCCGCCGCATCAGGACGAAACGATGGTAGGCCAGCGCGGCGGCGATGTCGGCGGCGATGATCAGCTCGCCGGCCCGCCCGTCGGCGTCCTGCCAGGTCAGCACCGCCAGCCCGGCGACAGCGACCAGGCTGACGACGTTGGTCAGCGGGAACAGCGGCGCACGGTACGCCGTGCCCTGGCCTGTCAGCCCCCGGCGACGGCCGACGATCCCTGCCCAGTTGAGCAGGGCCCAGTTGACGATCCCGTTTGCCGCCGCGAGCAGGACGAGCGCCTTCAGCCCGAGCAGGGTGAAGCCCATCGCCGTCACACCGACCACGACCGTCGCGACCCACGGCGAGCCGAAGCGCGGATGGAGGCGAACGAGCGCGGCATTGATCGGTGCCGCCCACACGGCGTCGCGCGCCGAACTCCACAGCCAGCGCCCGTAGCAGATGACCGCCGCCATGACCGCGTTGAAGATCGCCGCGGCGATCCCAAGCCCGATCGCCGTCGCCACCCCGCGCGGGGCGTGCTGCGCGATCAGCACCGTGAACGGCGACTCCGCGGCGAGGGTCGCCGGCAGGTCGCGGCTGCCGACGGCGAGCGCGAGGACCGGCACGACCATTGTTACGATCGACAGCAGCGTGATCCGCACGACGAGGTGCCCGACGCGCCCCGGATCGCGCAGCTCCTCGCCGAAGTAGATCGCTTGGCCCGCGCCGCTCACCGCCCACGACGCCGCCGACACCGCTCCCGCCGCGACGCCGAGCGTCAGCGGCACGGCAACACCGCCGGCAAAGGCGACGGGCGTGGTCAGCACCTCGACGAGCCCCCGCGCGGGATGAGCGACGCCGAGCAGGGTGACGAGCGCCAGCGCGCCCAACTCGATCGCCAGGAACACGCCGGTGACGACCGCGCCGGTGCGGATGTTGACCACCGCGCCGGCGGTCGCCAGCACGAGCGCGGCAATCGCCGTCGGGATCGGCGGCAGCCCCGGTGCGACGCCGCCGAGGTAGAGCGCGATGCCGCTCGCGGTCAGCGCGATGAACACCGGCGTCGACAACAGGTCGAGCCCGAACTGGACGAACCCGGCGCGGGGTCCGAGCACCTGCCCGACCATCGCATAGTCGCCGCCGGCGAAGGGGAAGGTCGCGCCGAGCTCGGCCTGGGCGAAGGTGAAGACCAGCGTCAGCACCCCGCCGGCGAGGAAGGCGAGCGCAGCGCCGGTACCCGCCTGGTGAACGATGTCGGCGCCGGTGACGAAGACCGACGCCGCCGGCGACAGCACCGACAGCGTCAGCAGCGCGACCGCGAAGGGGCCGAGCGATCGTTCGAGCGATGCCGCCTGCGCCACCCTGTCCCCCGTTCGAGCCGCGAGCGTGGCGGCGATGCCCGGCAGCGTCAAGCCGCGTCGACCGCCGCTAACTTCGCATTCTTCTCACGCCGACGTAGGGTGGAAATCGCCGAAACGTCGTCGGACCGCCGCCAGGCGAAAGCAGACGTAGCGCTCGCTCGGCAAGCACCCCGTCCGCAAACCGGCCAACCCGCGATGAGAAAGAGCCGCGCCCCCGCAGGCGACGCTCGTTGGCAGCCTAGCGCGGCCAACCCGCTGTAGGACAGCGATTATCGCGCCGCGGCGATCTTCGCGGTCAGCTCGGGGACGAGCGTGAACAGGTCGCCGACGAGGCCGATGTCGGCGACTTGGAAGATCGGCGCATCGTCGTCCTTGTTGATCGCGACGATGATCTTCGAATCCTTCATGCCGGCGAGGTGCTGGATCGCGCCGCTGATCCCGACCGCCATGTACAATTCGGGGGCGACGATCTTGCCGGTCTGGCCGACCTGATAGTCGTTGGGGACATAGCCGGCGTCGACCGCCGCCCGGCTCGCGCCGAGGCCCGCGCCGAGCGCATCGGCGAGCGGCTCCATGATCTCGTGGAACTTTTCGGAGGAGCCGAGCGCGCGCCCGCCGCTGACGATGATCTTCGCGGCGGTCAGCTCGGGCCGCGCCAGCACGGCGAGGTCGGCCCCCTCGAACGTCGACAATCCGGCGTCGCCGGTTCCGCTCACACTTTCGACGGCGGCGCTGCCGCCGGTCGCCCCCGCCTTGGCGAACGCCGTGCCGCGGACGGTGATGACCTTCTTGGCGTCGGTCGACTTGACCGTGGCGATTGCGTTGCCGGCGTAGATCGGCCGGGTGAAGGTGTCGGGCCCCTCGACCGACAGGATCTCGCTGATCTGCGCGACGTCGAGGGCAGCGGCGACACGCGGCGCGAGGTTCTTGCCGCGCGTCGTCGCCGGCGCGACGAACGCGTCGTAGTTCGCCATCAGCCCGACGACGAGCGGCGCGAGGTTCTCGGCGAGCGCATGGCCGTAAGCGGGATCGTCGGCGAGCAGCACCTTGCCCACGCCGGCGACCTGCGCCGCCGCGTCGGCGACCGCGCGGCAGCCTTCGCCGGCGACGAGGACGTGAACCTCACCCCCGAGCTGCCCGGCGGCGGTCACTGCGGCGAGCGTCGCGTCCTTCAGGACGGCATTGTCGTGTTCGGCCAGTACGAGGACGCTCATCCGATGGCTCCCAGAACCTTGAGTTTGTCGACCAGTTCGTCGACCGTCTTGACCTTGACCCCGGCGGTCCGCTTCGACGGTTCGACGACCTTCAGCACGGTTAGGCGCGGGGTCGGATCGACGCCGTAGTCGGCCGGCGTCTTGGGATCGATCTTCTTCGCCTTGGCCTTCATGATGTTCGGCAGCGACGCATAGCGCGGCTCGTTCAGCCGCAGATCGGTGGTGATCACGGCGGGCAGCTTCAGCCTGACCGTCTCGGCCCCGCCGTCGACCTCGCGCTCGACGGTGACGTGATCGCCGTCGACGCTGACCTTCGACGCGAACGTTCCCTGCGGCCAGCCGAGCAGCGCGCTGAGCATCTGCCCGGTCTGGTTGGCGTCGTCGTCGATCGCCTGCTTGCCGAGGATGATCAGGCCGGGCTGTTCCTCCTTGGCAATTCCCGCCAGCACCTTGGCCACCATCAGCGATTCGGTCGTCTGGTCGGTGACGACGAGGATGCCGCGGTCGGCTCCCATTGCCAGCGCGGTGCGGAGCGTCTCCTGACACTGCTGGACGCCGATCGACACGACGACGATCTCGGTGGCGACACCCTTTTCCTTGAGACGGATCGCCTCCTCGACGGCGATCTCGTCGAACGGGTTCATGCTCATCTTGACGTTCGCGAGTTCGACCCCGCTGCCGTCGGTCTTGACGCGGACCTTGACGTTATAGTCGACCACCCGCTTGACGGGGACGAGGACCTTCATCGGCTGGACTTTCCCAAGGATCGTGCCGCTGTCTGTAGAAAGTGGTTGCCGGTTCCGTCAATCACGGTTCGATCGGCGCGGCGTCGCGCCGCCACAGGTGGACGGCGAACCACGCCCTGTCGTCGGTCCAGTGCGCGACCGGGGTCCAGCGCGCGGCACGGGCGAGGAGGCGGTGCTCGTCGAGCGTCCACTTGTAGCTGTTTTCGGTGTGGATCGTCGCGCCGGCGGCGAGGGTGAAGCGGCGGCCGAGGACGTCGAAGGCGGTGTCGCGGACCGCGCGCAGGTGCATCTCGATGCGCCCGAGGTCGGCGTTGAACGGCGCGTCATGCTCAAGGTCGGCGCGGCGGATCGTGCCCGCCAGTTCGCGGTTGATGCGGTCGACGACGTTGAAGTTGAACGCGGCCGTGACCCCCGACGCGTCGTTGTAAGCCGCCTCGAGGATCGCTGCATCCTTGCGCAGGTCGAGGCCGATGACGAGCCAGCCGCCATCGCCGAGCGTGTCGCCGAACGCGCGGAGCAGATCGACCGCCGCCGCCGGGCCGAGGTTGCCGAGCGTCGAGCCGGGGAAGAAGCCGAGCTTCGGCCGCGCGGCGATCGCCGGCGGAAGCACGAGCGGGCGGGTAAAGTCGGCGGCGATCGGGAGCACTGGCAGGCTGGGCAGCTTGGCGGCGAGGTCGGCCGCCGCCATTGCGAGGAATTCGGCCGAGATGTCGATCGGGACGTACGCCGAGGCGGCGACGGCGGCGAGGAACGGCGGCGTCTTGGCCGACGAGCCCGAGCCGAACTCGACCACCGCACGGCCCTGCCCGACGACATCGGCGATGTCGCGCGCGTGCGCCGCGAGGATGCCGATCTCGGTCCGCGTCGGGTAGTATTCGGGCAAGGCGGTGATCGCCTCGAACAGCTCCGATCCCGTCCGATCGTAGAAGAAGCGCGCGGGCACGACCTTGCGCGGCGCCGACAGCCCGGCGAGCACCGCGTCGGCGAAGTCGCGGTTGGGGGCGGCGACGTCGATCACGCGTCGTCCTTCGCCAGTCGCAGCCCGGCGAATTGCCAGCGTGCGTCGGGCGGAAAGAAGTTGCGGTAGCTCGCCCGGCTGTGGCCCCGCGGGGTAGCGCACGACGCGCCGCGCAGGACCATCTGCCCGCTCATGAACTTGCCGTTGTACTCGCCGACCGCGCCGGGCGCCGGGCGGAAGCGCGGGTAGGGCAGGAAGGCGCTCGCCGTCCAGCACCAGACGTCGCCGAACAGGCCCGGGCCGCCGGCCGGGCCGACCCAGCCGGGACCGTCGAGCTGGTTACCGGCGAGCGGGTCGGCGGTCGCCGCCGCCGCTTCCCACTCGAACTCGGTCGGCAGGCGCGCGCCCGCCCAGGTGGCGTACGCGTCGGCTTCGTAGTGGCCGATGTGCGCGACAGGGGCGGCGGGGCGGCGCTCGATGCGGCCGCACAGCGTGAACTCACCGCCGTCCTCGTCCCAGTAGAGCGGGGCGCCGATGCCCTCGCGGCCGACCCACGCCCAGCCGTCGGACAGCCACAACGCAGCGGTTTGGTAGCCGCCATCGGCGACGAAGTCGCTCCACTCGCGGTTCGTCACGCATGCGCGGGCGAGCCGGAACGGGCGCAGCAGCACGTCGTGCCGCGGTCCCTCGCAATCGAAGGCGAAGCCGTCGCCGGCAGCGCCGACCGCCGTTATCCCCCCGGCGAAGGCGTCGAACCCCGGTGCCGGCGCGACCGCGGGTCGCGGTGCGGCGTCGTACAATGCGGGGCAGAGCGGATTCTGCGCGAACAGGTGGAGCAGGTCGGTCAGCAGCAACTCGCCGTGCTGTTCCTCGTGCGCGATGCCCAGTGCGACCGTGTCACGGGCAGGGCCGTCGAGCCGGTGCCAGACGGCGTCCATCGCGGCATCGACATGCGCCCGCCAGTCGAGGATGCCGGCGAGCGACGGCCGCGTCAGCAGTCCGCGTGCATGCCGCGGATGGCGCGCGCCGACCGCCTCGTAATAGCTGTTGAACAGATAGGCGAAGCGTTCGTCGAACGGCGCGAACCCGAGCGACGCGAGGACAAACGTCTCGAGGAACCACGTCGTGTGGGCGAGGTGCCACTTCGCCGGCGACGCGTCGGGCATCGACTGCACGGTGGCGTCGGCGTCCGACAGCGGCGCGGCGAGGGCGACGGTCCGCGCCCGGGTCGCGAAGAAGCGTTCGCGCAGGTCGTCGCTCGTCATCGTCGCCGCAGCGGTCGCCATGCGTTGCCCTCGTTTCCCCGCTGTAACGCTAGCGGCTCGCTCCGGGTACCCACAAGACGTCGCCGCCTGGGTTGGCCACGCGTGCGGCGACGAACAGATGGTCGGACAGGCGATTGAGGTAGCGGATCGCGCTGGGGTTGACCGGCTCGGCGCGCGCGGCGGTCACCGCCAGCCGCTCGGCGCGGCGGACGACGGTACGCGCGAGGTGGAGGGTGGCCGCCGCCGGTGTCCCGCCGGGCAGGATGAACGACGTCAGCGGGGCGAGTTCGGCGTTCATCGCGTCGATCTCCGCCTCGAGCCGGTCGACCTGCGCCGGCAGTCGCGCGCAGGCTCGTGCTGTCGCCGCCGAAGTCGTCACCGGGTGTGGCGAGATCGGCGCCGACGTCGAACAGGTCATTCTGGATCCGCGCAAGCGGCGGCGTCGAGGTCGCCGCTCGTGTGTAACCGAGCGCAGGCCGATGACCGAGTTGGCCTCGTCGACCGTGCCATAGGCCGCGACGCGCGCGTCGTCCTTCTGCCGCCGGTCGCCGCTCGCGAGCCCGGTCGAACCGTCGTCGCCGGTGCGCGTGTAGATGCGGTTGAGCTTGACCATCACTGTTGTCCTCAGAAAGCCTGTGCCGTCCTGTTCTTCGCCCGACCACTCGCCACGGCGGGCTCAGGGGTGGTCGGGCGGGGGAGCGGGACGGAAGAGCTTCGGCGCGCGTGCGCCAGACATCAATGCCGGTTCACCAGAAACAGGATGATGATGATGACGATCGCGAGCCCCTGGAAGGCGACGCGGTAGCTCATCATCCGGTTCGACTTGACCCCGCCGATATCCTTGCCGCGCGCCATGACGATGATGCCGCGCGCGAGAACCGTCAGCGTCGCCAGCGCGGCGGCGATCATCAGGACGATCAGGATGGTCTGCTGCATGGTCCGAACCTTTCGACTGCTGCGCGCAGATGGGGGCGAGAGGGTCGCAACGGAAGCGACACAGTGCCGCGAGCGGGGCCGCAACGCCTCATGCGCGCGGCAGCCACGCGCCAAGGATCGCGTTGACCGCCTCCGGGGCCTCCTGCTGGACCCAGTGCGACACACGTGGCAGCCGGCGGATTGTCAGGTCGGCGACGTAGCGGTCGGTGCCGTCGAGCGTCTCGAGACCGAGCGCGGTGTCGGCCTCGCCCCACACGATCAGCGTCGGCACCTCGACCCGCCCGCCGTTCGGCACCCGCATCGCCGCGCGGTGGCGGACGGCAGCACGGTACCAGTTGACCATCGCCGTCAGCGCGCCGGGGCGCAGTGCGGCGGCGGCGTAGACGTCGAGGACGGTATCGGGGAACGCCGCCTTGTCGATCGCCATGCCGCGGAACGCGCGCCGGATCGCCGCCGCACCGTTCGCCGCAAGCAGCTTTTCGGGCAGCCACGGCAGCTGGAAGGCACCGATGTACCAGCTCCGCCGCCGCTGCGGCGGGTGCCTGAGCGCCTCCGCGAAGCAGAACGGGTGCGGCAGGTTCATGACCACGAGCCGCGCCAGCGGACGGACGCGCGCGATCGCGAATTGCCACGCCACCGCCCCGCCCCAGTCGTGAGCGATCAGCGTCAGCGTCTTGGCCCCGCTCGCGTCGAACAGCGCGGCGGCGTCGGCGACGAGGCGGTCCATCGTATAGGCCGCGATTCCGTCGGGCCGCGACGTGCCGCCATAGCCGCGCTGGTTGGGCGCCCAGACGCGGTAGCCCATGCTCGCCAGCAGCGGCATCTGGTGGCGCCAGCTGAAGTGGAGTTCGGGAAAGCCGTGGAGGCACAGCGCGAGGTGGTCGCCCGTGCCCGCCTCGGCAACCTCGAAGGTCAGGCCGTTCGCCGCAACGGTGCGGATCGCGATGCCGCTGTCGGGCGCGGGGGTCCAGCTCGGCTCCATTGTGTGAACGTAGCAGGCCGGCGGCCGGCTTGGCGAGCGGACGGTGCGATGCCGCTTGCCCGCGCCGCGTGCGTCTTCTAAATACGGTGGCGTCATACAGCCGACATACTGTCGGTGGTAAGACGGCATCAGACGGACGGTCGCGGGGCTTCTCGCGGCCTTGAGTGCGACGAGGCCCGGCGGTTCCTTCGGCTGCTCCACATGGGGAGCGGGCTCGATGTATCATCCCACGCTGCTGTCGCCGCCCGACGCCTGCCCGGCGCTCGTCCTCAACGCCGACTATACGCCGCTGTCCTATTACCCGCTCAGCCTGTGGTCGTGGCAGACCGCGGTGAAGGCGGCGTTCCTCGAGCGCGTCGACATTATCGCCGAGTACGACCGCGAGATCCGCTCGCCCAGCTTCGCGATGAAGCTGCCGTCGGTCATCGCGCTGCGCCAGTACGTGCGGCCTGCGACGCACCCGGCGTTCACCCGGTTCAACCTGTTCCTGCGCGACAAGTTCGCCTGCCAGTATTGCGGGTCGCGCGAGCGCGAGGACCTGACCTTCGACCATGTCGTGCCGCGGGCGTACGGCGGGCGGACGACGTGGGAGAACGTGACCACCGCGTGCGCGCCGTGTAATCTGAGGAAAGGCGGGCGGACGCCGGCGGAGGCGCACATGAACCTCAACCAGCGCGCCTTCGCCCCGACCAACCACCAGCTCCAGGAGAACGGGCGGGCGTTCCCGCCGCACTTCCTCCACGCGACGTGGCGCGACTATCTGTACTGGGACAGCGAGCTCGAAGCCTGACAGTGGCGTTCGCCGCCGCGTGGCACGTCCTCACGCACGAGCTGCTGGTCTTCGCCGCGTGTGCGCTGGCGCTGTCGAGCCTCGACGACCTGCTCGTCGACACCGTCTTCTTCGGCCTGCTCGCCCGGCGCGGATCGTTCGGTCGCGACCTGCCGGCGGCGACGACCGCGCCCGGGTGGATGGCGATCATCATTCCGGCGTGGGACGAGGCCGACGTGATCGGCGCGATGCTCGCCCGTCTCCTCGCCAGGATCGACTATCCGGTGTCTCGCGTATTCGTCGGCGTCTATCCGAACGACGCCGCGACCCGCGCCTGCGTCGCCGCCATCGACGACCCGCGGCTGGCGATGGTGACCTGCACGCAGCCCGGGCCGACGACGAAAGCCGACTGCCTCAACCACCTGTGGCGTGCGGTCGTCGCGCATGAGCGGACGGCGGCGATCCGCTTCAAGGGCGTCGTCCTTCACGACGCCGAGGACGTCGTCGACGGGCGCGAGCTCGCCGTGTTCAACGCTCACCTCGAGCGGCTGGCAATGGTCCAGCTGCCCGTCGTGCCGCTGGTCGATCGCACATCGCGCTGGATCAGCGGCCATTATCTCGACGAGTTCGCCGAGGCGCATGGAAAGGATATCCTCGTCCGCGGCGCAGTCGGTGCCGGCGTGCCGAGCGCCGGCGTCGCCTGCGCGATCGACCGCGAGGTGCTCGGGATCCTCGCCGGGCCGGGGAACGCGCCGTTCGATCCCGCCAGCATGACTGAGGACTATGAGATCGGGCTGCGCATCGCCGCGCTCGGCCGCGCCGGGGCGCTGGTCCGCTGCGGCGAACCCGGCGATATCGTCGTCGCGCGCGAGCATTTTCCGGCGACGCTCGACGCCGCGATACGGCAGAAGACGCGCTGGCTGCTCGGCATCGCGCTCGACGGCTGGGACCGGATCGACTGGCCGCGGGGTTTCGTCGGCCGCTACATGCTCGTGCGCGACCGCAAGTCCGTCGTCGCGCCGCTGCTCGTCGCGGCCGGCTATGTCGCGACGGCGATGGTCGCGGTCGACGCGCTCGTCGCGTGGTTCGTCCCCGCCGCGCACGCTTTCGCGCCGCTCGTGCGCGCGGGATCACCGCTCGCCGTGCTGCTGGTGGTCAACGCCGGTGTCCTCGGCTGGCGACTCGGCGTGCGGGTTGCCTTCACCGCGAGCGTCCACGGCTGGCGCGAGGGGCTGCGCGCGGTGCCGCGGACGGTTGTCGCCAACTTGATCAACGCCCGCGCCGCCGCGCGCGCGCTGCGGCGCTACCGTCGTATCCGCAGCGGGCGCGAGGCGCCGCGATGGGACAAGACCGCCCACCGCTTCCCCGCCGCGTGACTCCGAGCCGCCCGGCGCGGGCACTGCGCGTGGCCACGGTCGGGCTGATCGGCGTCGTCATCGTGCGCATGCCGGCGATGCGCGACCGCTACGAAGCGGCGCTGGTCGCCGGGCGGGCGATGCCGACCGCTGCGCCGTCCGTGGCGCTACGGGACGGCCCGCCTGCCGGCCGGCTGCAGGGTACCGCGCCGGCTGCGTCGGCGCGCAAATCCCCTGTTCCTTCTCCGGTCGTGCCGAAAGCCATCGCTGCCGTGGTAGCCGAACGGACGTGGCAGCCGCGCACCTGGCCGGGGGCGTTAGCGGCTGTGACCCCGCCGAGGCAAGTCGCCGTCGCGGCCGTGTCGGCCCCACCGGTGACTCTGCCGCGCACCGCTGCCGTGGCCGCACCGGTGGCGCGCGCGCCTTCGCCCGGCGATCTCGCTGCCGCCGCTTATGCCCGGCTCGCCGCGGGCGACCGGCGCGGCGCGGTACACCTGTTTGACGCTGCGCTCGCGGGCAACGATGCGCGGGCGGGCGTCTGGCGGCGACAGCGGGACGCGCTCGTCCGGCGCTGGTCGGGCAGCGCCTATTCGATCGTCCGCGCCGCCGGATCGGCGGGGCTGACGGCCGAGCCGATCCTCGGCGGCAGCCAGAGCGGCGCGGCCATCGCCTTCGCCCCCGATCCGCTCGCGCCGCGGCCTCTCGCGCTGACGCTGCGCGCCGCCGCGGGGCACGACGATGCCGGGCGCAGCGCGTACGGCGCCGCCGGCGTCGAGTGGCGGCCGTTCGCCGGGGTGACGCTCGCCGCCGAACGCCGTATCGCGCTCGGCCCGGCGGCGCACGGTGCGTGGAGCCTCCGCCTTGCGGCCGGCGGCGAGCGACGCGTCGGGGGGCTGCGGCTGACCGGCTACGGCGAGGGCGGGATCGTCGGCACCGCTCCCTACGCCGCGGTGCAGGGACGCGCCGCGGCCATCGTTCGCACACGCGGGATCGCGGTCGAGCCCGGAGCCGGCGTCTGGGCGAGCGTCGAGCACGACCGGGCGACCGTCGACCGCGTCGACCTCGGTCCCGGCGTCGCCGCCCGCGCGGGCGGGTTGGCGTTCGAGGTCGATTACCGTTTCCGCCTCGCTGGCAACGCCGCGCCGGCGTCGGGACCGGTGCTGACCCTAACCGCCGCCTTCTAACGGACCCGTCCGTTCGCGATGTGGAGCGTCGTCGCCGCGAGCCGCTCGGCCTCGGCGGGGTCGTGGGTGACGTAAACGACAGGCACGCGCAGCCGCGCGAACAGCCCCGCCAACGCTTCGACGAGTTCGCCGCGGGCGGGTACATCGAGGCCGGCGAGCGGTTCGTCGAGCAGGACCAGCGACGGATCGCCCGACAGCGCCCGGGCAATCCCCGCCCGCCGCGCCTCGCCCCCTGAAAGCGTCGTCGCGCCGCGGTCGAGCAGTCCGGCAATGCCGGTCGCGGCGACGATCTCCGCGCGGTCGAGCGCCGTCCCCGGACTGCGCCGCGCGGCATAGTCGAGGTTGGCGGCGACCGTTTGGTGCGGCAGCAGCGCTGCTCCCTGCGGGAGCCACCCGACGCGGCGGCGGTGCACGGGAACGAACCGCCGCGTGTCCTGCCACGCCGTGCCGCCGACGGCGACACGCCCCGTATGGCAGTCGAGACCGGCGAGCGCGCGGAGCACGCTCGTCTTTCCCGCCCCCGACGCACCGAGCAGCGCGGTGACCCCGCTGGGTAGGGCGAAGTCGAGGTCGAGCGCGAAGCCGCCCCGGGTGCCGCGGAGTTCGACCTCGAGGGCCGCCGTCACGGCCGCAGCCCGATCCGACGCTCGACCAGCAGCAGCCCGAGCAGCGCGATGAAGGCGAACAGCGTCAGCCCGGCGGCGAGCGCGTGCGCCGCGCCGAACTGCAGGCTCTCGACGAGGCTGTAGATGCGTGTCGAGACGACCTCGGTCCGCCCCGGTATCGCGCCGCCGATCATGAGCACGACGCCGAACTCGCCGACGGTGTGGGCGAAGACGAGGATCGCTGCCGACACGAAGCCGCGTCGGGCGAGCGGGACGGCGACGCTGGCGAAGCGATCGAACGGCGAGGCGCCCATCGTCGCGGCCAGTTCGAGCGGGGCATCGCCGACCGCCTCGAACGCCGTCCGCAGCGGCTGGACGGCGAACGGCAGCGAATAGATCAGCGAGCCGATGACCAGCCCGGTGAAGGTGAACGCGAGCGTCCGCACCCCGAACGGGGCGAACAGCGCCATCAGCGGCGACGCCGGCCCGAGCGCGACGAGGACGTAGAAGCCGATCACCGTCGGTGGCAGCACCAGCGGCAGCGCCGACAGCGCGCCGACGACCTCCTTCCACCAGACGCGCGACCGCGCCAGCCACCACGCGAGCGGCGTCGCCAGCAGCAGCAGGAGGAGCGTCGTCGTCGCGGCGAGCTCGACCGTCGTCAGGACGACCAGGTCCACGCCCTAGCGCACCTCGTAGCCGTAGCGGGCGATGATCGCGCGCGCCTCGGGGCCGCGCAGGAAGGTCAGGAACTTCGCCGCCGCCGGGTTCGCCGCGCCGGTCTTGAGCAGCACCGCCGCCTGTTCGATCGGCGCATGGTCGGCTTCGGGGACCAGCCAGCGCGACCCGCCGGGGACGGCGATGACCTGCGACTGGGCGACGAAGCCGAGCTCGGCGGCCCCGGTGGCGACGAACTGATAGGCCTGGGTGATCGAGCTGCCGCGGACGATTTTGGGAGCCAAGGCGTCGTAAAGCTTGAGGGTTTTCAACGTTGCGACCGCCGCCTCGCCATACGGCGCGGCAGCCGGGTCGGCGATGGCGAGGTGGGCGAAGGTGCCGCGCGGCGAGGACCTTGCCCGCCGCGTCGACCATGCCGGGAGTGGTCGAGAAAAGCACAAGCCGGCCAATGGCATAGGTGAAGCGGGTGCCCGGCACGGCGAAGCCCTCGGCCTCCGCCTTCTGCGGGCGCTCGGTGTCGGCGGAGAGGAACACCTCGAACGGGGCGCCGTGGCTGATCTGGGTGTAGAACGCCCCCGACGCACCGAAGCTGAGCACCGCCGTATCGCCGGAAGCCTTTGTAAAGGCGGCAGCAATCGCCTTGGCGGGCTCGGTGAAGTTGGCGGCGACCGCGACCTGCGTCTCGGCGGCGGCGGCGGGGCCGGCGACGAGCAGGGCGGCGACGGCGAAACGGAGCATGGATCCTCCCGGCGACATACCCGGCCGTATACAGCGCTGGCGGGTCGGCGCCAGCGGGTAAAATCGCCGGGTCAGGCCACGTCGCTGTCCTTCGGCGAAGCGCGGAGGTCGGCGGCGAGTTCGGCGAGCGGCCCCGCCGCGGCGGCGGCGAGCGCCGCATCGAGGGCGCGGTAGCGGGCCAGTACCGCCGCCCCCAACTCGGTCAGCGCCGCCCCGCCGCCGTGCGCGCCGCCGTGAGCTGTCGTGACCAGTGGCGTGCGCCAACAGCGGTTCATGGCGTTCACGAGCAGCCACGTCCGCCGGTAACTGAACCCGAGCGCGCGCCCCGCCGCCGAGATCGATCCGGTGTCGCGGATCGCCGCCAGCAGGTCGGCCTTGCCCGGCCCGAGCGCGATCTCGTCGCCGCACAGCAGCTGCGCCTTGAGTTTCAGCGGCGACCCCATGCGCGGCATCCTACGCGCGCCCGTGCAAACCGCCACGCCCGCCGTCGTCACGACGCCCATCGTGCCTTGACCGCCGCCCATCGCCACGGGCACAGCAACGCCCATGAAGACCCGCGCCGCCGTCGCCTTCGCCGCCAAGCAGCCGCTCGAGGTCGTCGAGGTCGACCTCGACGGCCCGCGCGCCGGCGAGGTGCTCGTCGAGATCATGGCGACCGGCATCTGCCATACCGACGCCTATACGCTTGGCGGGCTCGATTCGGAGGGGCTGTTCCCGAGCATCCTCGGCCACGAAGGCGCCGGCATCGTCCGCGAAGTCGGTGCCGGCGTGACGAGCGTTGCTGTCGGTGACCACGTCATCCCGCTCTACACGCCCGAATGCCGCCAGTGTAAGTCGTGCCTCAGCGGCAAGACCAACCTGTGCACGGCGATCCGCGCCACCCAGGGCAAGGGCGTCATGCCCGACGGGACGAGCCGGTTCAGCTATCGCGGCCAGCCGGTGTTCCACTACATGGGCTGCTCGACGTTCGCGAACTTCACTGTCCTGCCCGAGATCGCGGTGGCGAAGATCCGGACCGACGCGCCGTTCCAGACGAGCTGCTATATCGGCTGCGGCGTCACCACCGGCGTCGGCGCGGTGGTCCATACGGCGAAGGTCGAGGCCGGCGCGACGGTCGTCGTCTTCGGCTTGGGCGGCATCGGCCTTAACGTCGTGCAGGGCGCGCGGCTGGTCGGCGCCGGGAGGATCGTCGGTGTCGACATCAACCCCGACCGCGAGGCGTGGGGGCGGCAGTTCGGCATGACCGACTTCGTCAACCCCAACGACGTCCCCGACATCGTCGCCGAGATCGTCCGCCTGACCGACGGGGGGGCCGACTACAGCTTCGACGCCACCGGCAACACGACGGTCATGCGCCAGGCGCTCGAATGCTGCCACCGCGGCTGGGGCACGTCGATCGTCATCGGCGTCGCCGAAAGCGGCAAGGAAATCAGCACGCGCCCGTTCCAGCTCGTCACCGGCCGCAACTGGCGCGGGACGGCGTTCGGCGGCGCGCGCGGGCGGACCGACGTGCCCAAGATCGTCGACTGGTACATGGCCGGCAAGATCGCCATCGACCCGATGATCACCCACGTCCTGACGCTCGACGAGATCAACAAGGGGTTCGAGTTGATGCACGCCGGCGAGTCGATCCGCAGCGTCGTGGTTTATTAAGGCAACCAAGGGGAGACGAACGATGTTCAGTCACATGATGGTCGGCAGCAACGACATCGCGCGGTCGAAGAAGTTCTATGACGCGACCTTCGCCGCGATCGGCGGCAAGCCGGGGATGCAGGACGACAAGGGCCGGCTGATCTACATGAACAACGGCGGCATCTTCATCGTGACCAAGCCGATCGACGGCCAGCCGGCGAACGCACGGCAACGGCTGCACGATCGGCATCGCGATGGACGGGCCGGCGCAGGCCGACGCATGGCACGCCGCCGGCGTCGCCAACGGCGGCACGGCGATCGAGGATGCGCCCGGCGTCCGCACCGGGCCGATGGGCGCGCTCTACCTCGCCTATCTGCGCGACCCCGACGGCAACAAGCTGTGCGCGCTCCACCGGATGCCGGCAGCCGCGGCGGCGTGAGCCTGACGACGGTCTCGGCCGCCCGCAGCCACGGCGGAACGCAAGGCGTCTACCGCCACGCCAGCGCGGCGACCGGGACCGACATGACATTTGCGGTCTACGTCCCCGACCACGCGCCCGGCGCGCGGCTGCCCGTCGTCTGGTGGCTGTCGGGGCTGACGTGCACCCACGCCAATGTCATGGACAAGGGCGAGTATCGCGCCGCCTGCGCCGAGCTCGGGCTGATCCTCGTCGCCCCCGACACCAGCCCGCGCGGGGACGGCGTCGCCGACGACCCGGCGTTCGACTTCGGCCAGGGGGCGGGGTTCTACGTCGACGCGACCGAGGCCCCGTGGGCGCGGCACTTCGCGATGTGGTCGTACGTCACCGCCGAGCTGCCCGAGGTGGTCGCGGCGAACTTTCCGGTCGACCTCGGCCGCCAGTCGATCATGGGCCATTCGATGGGCGGCCACGGCGCGCTGACCATCGGGCTGACGTTTCCCGACCGCTTCCGCGCGGTGTCGGCGTTCGCGCCGATCGTCGCGCCATCGCAGGTGCCGTGGGGGGAGAAGGCGCTCGGCGGCTACCTCGGCCCCGACCGGGCGAAATGGCGCAAGCACGACGCCGTCGCGCTGATCGACGACGGCGCGCGGGTGCCGGCGCTGCGCGTCGACCAGGGCGACGCCGACCCTTGGCTCGCCGAGCAGCTGCGCCCCGACCTGCTCGTCGCCGCGTGCGAGCGGGCGGGCATCGACCTGAGTACCAGCTGCGCCCGGGCTACGACCACGGCTACCTGTTCGTCTCGACGTTCATGGCCGACCAGTTGCGCTGGCACGCCGCGCGGCCTGCGCGGTTGACCTGCCCGCCGCCCCCGATAGGGTCGCGCGCGATGACCGCCGACCATGATCCGACCGACGCCCGCCGCCTGCGCGACCGCCTTCGGGGCTTTCGCGACCGGGGTCACCGTCGTCACCGCGATCGGGCCCGAGGGCCGCGTCGGTCTGACCGCGAACAGCCTGACGTCGGTGTCGCTCGACCCGCCGCTGCTGCTGTTCTGCCCGGCGCGGACCGCCTCGGCGCTGCCGACGCTGCAGGCGACGCGGCGCTTCGCCGTCAACGTCCTCGCCGCCGAACAGGCGCATGTCGCCGACCGCTTCGCGCGCAAGGGCATCGACCGCTTCGCGCGAGGCGACATGGCACGATTTCCACGGCCTGCCGGTCCTCGACGGCGCGCTGGCGAGCTTCGTCTGCACGCTCGACGCCGAACACGACGGCGGCGATCATGTCGTCGTCGTCGGCCGCGTCGCCGCGATGCGGGCCAGCGACGGCGTCGATCCGCTGCTCTATTTCCGCGGGGCCTACCGCCGGGTCCACGTCCCGACGTGAGCGACAGGAGGCGGGCGCGATCGAGGCCCCCGCCGAGCGGCGCGACCGACACCCGCGGCCGCGACGGCGCGACCGCAATCCTCGCCCGCGGCGGGCGGACCAGCTTCGGCGGCTTTCTCCTCCGCCTGCTCGCGCGGATGCCGTTCCTGTTCATCGCCGGGCGGCTGTACGGGTCGGCGGAGGTCGGGCGCTTCGGCTATGCGATCCTCGTCGTCGAACTGACCGCGCAGCTGGCGACGATCGGCCTCAAGCGCGGGCTCGCCGACGCGCTCGCCCGCGAGACCGCGCCGCACGCGAACACCGTCGCCGACGCGGTCGTCCTCGGGCTGTCGCTCGTCGGCCGCGGGGGCGGCGCTGCTCGTCGCATGGCCGGCGCTGGTCTTCCCCAACGGCGCGATAACCCCGCTCGACCGGCTGTTCCCGCTGGTGGCGCTGGCGGTGGCGGTGTCGGACATCAGCCTCGCCGCGCTCGCCTTCCGCCACGACATCGCCGCGCAGGTCCGCGCGCGGTCGATCCTCGAGCCGTGGACGCTGACGCTGGTCGCCGTGCCGGCGTTCTGGCTCGCCGGGCGCAGCGAGGGGCTGCTCGTCGCCTATGCCGCATCGATGGCCGTCGCGGTCGCGGCGTCGCTGATCCCGTGCGCGCGGAGCTTCGGCGTACCGCACCGCTGGCGGCCGTCGGCGACGCGGCTGTGGCGGCTCGCGCGCGACAACGCGCCGCTCGCCGGGGCTGATCTCGCCGACTGGGGGTCGCGGCGGCTCGACTTCTTCATCCTCGGCCGCTTCGCCTCGCCCGAGGTCGTCGGCATCTATTTCGTCGCGCAGAACATCGCCTCGCTGCCGGCCAAGCTCAAGAACAGCTTCGACCCGATCCTGTCGCCGCTGCTCGCCACCGCGATCGCCGCCGGCGACCGGGCGAGCGTCGCCGCGCACGTCCGCCAGGTCGCGTTCTG
Organism: uncultured Alphaproteobacteria bacterium; assembly: GCA_963790285.1. Lineage (GTDB taxonomy): Bacteria > Pseudomonadota > Alphaproteobacteria > Sphingomonadales > Sphingomonadaceae > Polymorphobacter_B. The sequence continues at coordinate 74,094 of CAWBNV010000002.1, read as the reverse complement.
GGTGCTCGCGGCGCAGTTCGGCTCGGTCCTCGCGCTCGGCATGACCGCACGCGCGTCGCTCGGGCTGTTCGGCCCGGCGTTCGTCGCGGGAGCGGGGGTGCTCGCGACGCTGCTCACCGTCGAGCTGCTCGCCAGCCAGGGCGCGGTCGCCGAGGCCGCGCTGATCTACCTCAAGCGGAGGACCAACCTCGCCATCGCGCGTCGCCGGACTCGCGCTCCAGGCGGGGCTGACGCTCGCCTTCGTGCAGCGCTTCGGCGCGCTCGCGGCGGCGGGCGGACTGGCGGCGGCGGTCCTTGTCGTGTCGGTGGCGAAATCGTGGCTGCTCGCCCGTGTGGTCGGCGGGCGCGTATCGGGGTGGCGACCCTCGCTCGCGCTCGCGGCGGGGGGCGCGTTCGCCGTCGGGCTCGCGGTCCAGCGCGTCCCTGGCTGGATCCTCGCGGTGCGTGCGCACCTCGGCTTCGGCGTGCCGCGCAGCGTCGCGCTTGCCGAGGCACTCCAGCTGTCGCTCGGCATCGTCGCCATCCTCGGCACCTTCGCCGCGCTGATCTGGACGTTCGGCTTCAAGGGGCCCGATCGGCTGCTGTTCGCGCGGACGCGGCCGGTCAGTGGCGGAAGTGGCGCATCCCGGTGAACACCATCGCGATGCCGCGGTCGTCGGCGGCGGCGATGACGTCGGCGTCGCGGATCGACCCGCCGGGCTGGATGACCGCCGTCGCGCCGGCTTCCGCCACCGCGATCAGGCCGTCGGCGAAGGGGAAGAAGGCGTCCGACGCGACCGCGCTGCCGACTGTCCGCGGTTCGGCCCAGCCGGCGGTCGCGGCGGCGTCGCGCGCCTTGGCGGCGGCGATGCGCGTCGAATTCGACCCGGCTCATCTGCCCCGCGCCGATGCCGGCGGTGCTGCCGCCCTTGGCATAGACGATCGCGTTCGACTTGACGTGCTTGGCGACGGTCCACGCGAAGCGCAGGTCGGCGAGTTCGGCCGCGGTCGGCGCGCGGCGGCTGACGACCTTCAGCATGCCCTCGGTCAGAACACCGCGGTCGCGCTCCTGGACGAGGACGCCGCCGGCGATGATCCTCGTCGTCAGTCCGTGCCGCGCCGGGTCGGGCAGATCGCCGGTCAGCAGCAGGCGGAGGTTCTTCTTCGCGGCGAAGACGCTGCGCGCCCCCGCCGTCGCGTCCGGCGCGGCCACCACCTCGGTGAAGATTTCGGTCATCGCCCGCGCCGTCGCCTCGTCCAACGGGCGGTTGCACGCGATCACCCCGCCGAACGCCGAGACGGGATCGGTCGCCAGCGCGGCGCGATAGGCGTCGAGCAGGGTCTCGGCCGTGGCGACGCCGCACGGGTTCGCATGCTTGACGATGACCACCGTCGGCGGCCCGTCGCGGAACTCGGCGACCAACTCGAGCGCGGCGTCGGCGTCGTTCAGGTTGTTGTAGCTGAGTTCCTTGCCCTGGACCTGGGTCGCCTGGCCGACGCCGCGCGCCGCCGGGCCGACGGGGACGTAGAGCGCCGCCGCCTGGTGCGGGTTCTCGCCGTAGCGCAGCGTCGTCACCAGCCGCGTCGGCATCGTCCGCAGCGCGGGGAAGGTCTCGCTCTGGTCGACCCGGCTGAACCAGCCGGCGATCATCGCGTCGTAGGCGGCGGTCGCGGCGAAGGCGCTCGCCGCCAGCCGCCGGCGGGTCGCCAGCGCGGTGCCCCCCTCGGCATCGAGTTCGGCGATCAGCGCCGCGTAGTCGCCTGGACTGGTGACGACGGCGACGAAGTCGTGGTTCTTCGCCGCCGAGCGGATCATCGCCGGGCCGCCGATGTCGATGTTCTCGATGATGTCGTCGCGGCTGCCGCCGCGCGCCACCGTGGCTGCGAACGGGTAGAGGTCGACGACGACGAGGTCGATCGGCGCGATCCCGTGTGCCGCGGCGGCGTCCATGTGCGCGGCGAGGTCGCGGCGCGCAAGCAGCCCGCCGTGGACCGCCGGGTGGAGCGTCTTGACCCGACCGTCCATCATTTCGGGGAAGCCGGTCAGCTCGGCGACGTCGCGCACCGCGAGTCCCGCCGCGCGCAGCGCCGCCGCCGTCCCGCCGGTCGACACCAGCTCGACGCCGTGCCGCGCGAGCGCGGTTCCGAGATCGACAAGGCCGGTCTTGTCGCTGACCGAAAGCAGCGCGCGGGCGGGGCGGATAAGCATGCGCGCGTGTAGCCGCTGCGGTCACGGGCGTCACCCCCGCGCGTGGCGCGGGCGCCCCGGCGTTGCACCGCGGCATCGCTCCACCGGTGACATCGGACCGTCACGCGATCATCACGCATCGGCAACAACCGCCACGTAGCGGCGACGGGCCGGTCGGACCGGCGGTGGCCGGGGGCTGGCACATGATGATCAAGCACTCGTGGCGAACGGGCGCAGCCCTGTGGCTGCTGGCCACCGTGCCGGCGTTCGCCGCCGAGCCCGGCGCGCCCGCCGACACGGCCGCGAACGGCATCCGCAACACCGACGATATCGTCGTCACCGCGACCCGGGTCAACGCCGAGACGCCGATCACCTCGTCGATCGCGACGTTCGAGCCGCAGTCGATCGTCAGCCGCGCGATCATCGAGAACGCCGTCCCGCCGACGGCCGACTTCTCCGACGTCGTCCTGCTGACGCCGAGCGCGTCGGGGACGAGCAACGGCAACGGCCCGGGCTTGAGCGAATCGAAGACGGTGCTGCGCGGCTTCCAGGACGGGTTCTTCAACGTCACCTACGACGGCATCCCGTTCGGCGATTCGAACAACCCGACCCACCATTCGACCGCCTATTTCCCGACCGGCACCTACGAGCGGATCATCGTCGACCGCGGCCCGGGCGGCGCGACCGACCTTGGCCAGTCGAGCTTCGGCGGCAACATCCACCTGATCTCGCGCGAATTGAGCGACCGCGCCAGCGTCGACGCCCAGGGTGTCTACGGCAGCTACCGGACCTATCTCGGCCGCCTGACCGCGCAGAGCGGGGTGATTTCCGCGCTCGGCGACCTCCGCGTGATCGCGGTGGCCGAATACAAGGACACCAAGGGCGCGCTGACGGCGTCGCCGGCATGGTTCGTCAACGGCTTCGTCAAGCTCGAGAAGCCGCTCGGCGACCGCGCCAAGCTGACCTTCCTCAGCAGCTACAACCAGAATTACTACGATCAGTCGGACAATAACGGCGTGTCGTGCACCGGCGCGCTCGTCGCCGGCGGCGTCGCCACCGGCACGCCGACCGATGGCAACACCTGCCTGCCGATCTCGCAGGTTGGCCTGTACGGCAAGTCGTTCGGCCTCGTCGACGTCAGCGATCCGCGCTTTGCCGGAACCCCGTTCCCCAACGCGCGCCACGACTTCAACTGGACCAACAAGACGACCGATTTCGAGATCGCCCGCTTCCAGTTCAACGTCAGCGACGCGGTGACGTTCGATCTCAAGGGCTACACGTACTTCTACAAGAACTTCACCGTCTCGACCCAGTCGTCGACGGTGCCGTGCCTGGCGACGCCGACGGCGAGCTCGTGCCGCTCGACGCTGTCGGTCGGCGGCGTCCTGTCGGTGCGCAACGGCGACTTACCCGGCTATACCAAGGTCAACCAGTACCGGATGTACGGCCTGATCCCACAGCTCAACTTCCAGACCTCGGTCGGCGAGGGCAAGATCGGGCTGTGGTACGAATCGTCGCGCTCGCACCGGTATCGCTACAGCTACGACCTCAGCGCGGCGAGCGCGGCGGGCGTCTACAAGTACCGCGACTTCGACTTTACCGGCATGGCGCGGTTCTTCGACTATAACCGTAACACCGATACCGCGATCAACGTCCAGCTCGACGGCACGCCGGTGCCGACCTACATCGCGTACGACGAATACACCGGCTGGGAGCAGATCCAGGGCTTCGGCGAGTTCGCCTTCAAGCTGTTCGACAACCGGCTGACACTGACGCCCGGCCTCAAGACGCAGAACTTCACGCGGACGATCGACACGCCGATCGCGTCGCAGAGCGCACGCGTCGGCATCATCGCGCAGGACCAGTACAAGCCGACGCTGCCCTACGCGACGGCGAACTTCCTCGTCCGACCGAACTGGTCGGTCTATTTCCAATACGCCAAGGGGTTCCTGATCCCCCAGCTCAGCGACAGCCTCGAGGCGGTGATCCCGACTGCGGGCGGCGGGGTCAAGTGCTCGACCGGCGCGCTCGCCGGGGGCAACTGCAATCTCCAGCCGACCAAGACGACCAACTACCAGCTCGGCACGGTCTATGCCGGCGACAAGCTCAACATCGACGCCGACCTCTATTACATCGAGGCGAGCAACTCGACGTCGGTCGATCCGTCGACGGGCATCACCAACACGAGCGGAACGCCGGCGATCTACAAGGGCGTCGAGGCGCAGGTCAGCTATCTGTTCCTTCCGCACCTGACCGGGGTCGTCAACGGCTCGCTCAACAGCGCGAAGAACGACGACGCCGCCGGGCTGACGCTGACGCAGTCGCCCGACTACACCGCGCTTGCGGGGGTCGTGTACAACGGCGGGCGGCTGAAGCTCAGCTACCTCCACAAGTTCACCGGCCGCCAGTACGCCGACGCTGGCAACCTCGTGCGCATCGCGCCGTACAGCTTCGGCGTCGCGTCGGGAACGTACTTCATCGGCCCGATCGGGGTCGGGGTAACGGTCTACAACGTGTTCGACGACCGCTCGACGACCAAGATCGGCAGCCCGACCGGGGCGACGCCGCTATACTTCTTTCAGCCCGGGCGCAGCTTCGAGGCGCAGGTGCGCTTCCGCTTCTGACGCCAGGTACGACGGAGTAGGGTGCGGTGATGCGAACGGTCGTTGCCCTGCTTCTCGCCGCGTTGCCGATGGCAGCACCGGCCGCCGACCACGCCTATGTCGTCATGGGCGATCGTGGGCCGGTCGCGCGGGTGGTGACCGACGCGGCGGCGTGCCCGGCGCTGACCGTCGACGGGCGCGCGCAGCCGATGGGCGTCCGCTTCGCCGCGGCGACCGTGCCGCAGCGCCCGACTGCCTCGACGCCGGAGAACAGCAAGCCCTCGGCCTTTCCGGTGACGGTGTGCGACGCCCCGCTGCCGGCGAGCACGCGCCGGGCGTCGGTTGCCGGCGTCGCCCTGCCGCTGCCGCGCCGGCTCGTCCGGCGGATCGTCGTCATCGGCGACACCGGCTGCCGGATCAAGGCCGCCGACTATGCCGCGCAGGCGTGCGACGACCCGGCCGCCTTCCCCTTCGCCCGCATCGCCGCGCGCGCCGCCGCCGAGCACCCCGACCTCGTCGTCCATGTCGGCGACTATCTCTACCGCGAGAACCCGTGCCCCGACGCGACGCGCGGCTGCACCAACAGCCCGTGGGGCTACGGCTGGGACGCATGGGCGGCCGACTTCTTCGCGCCGGCCGCGCCGCTGCTCACCGCCGCCCCGTGGGTCATGGTCCGCGGCAACCACGAGAGCTGCGCCCGCGCCGGCCAGGGCTGGTGGCGCTTTCTCGACGGGCACCGGGCGGAGGGGCGGAGCTGCGATGCTGCCGCGAACGACGCGACCGACGACTGGAGCGCGCCGTTCGCCGTCCCGCTAGGGGGCGGCGCGCAGGTCGTCGTCCTCGACCTGGCGATCGCCCCGAACAAGCCGCTCGCCGCCGACGACTGGCGCGCGGCCGCGTTCGAGCGGTCATACGCCGCGCTCGCCGACCTCGCGGCCAAGGCCCGCTTCACCTTCGCCGCCGACCACCAGCCGATCCTCGGCTTCTCGACCACCGAAAGGACCGGGACGACGGCGCTCGTTGGCGGCAACGTCGGCGATCCAGTCGGTCTGGGGCCGCCACGGTCCGCGCCAGCTGCCGCCCGGCGTCGACGTCCTGCTGTCGGGGCACTATCACCTGTGGCAGCAGGTCGGCTTCTCCGGCGACGTGCCGAGCCAGTTCATCACCGGCTTCTCGGGCACGCTCGAGGATGTCGTGCCGCTCCCCGCGGCACTGCCGCCCGGAGCCGCGCCCGCGGCCGGCGTGACCGTCACCGACTTCGCGTCGTGGATCGACGGTTTCGGCTACATGGTCCTCGACCGCACGGGTACCCGGTCGTGGCAGGCGACGGTCCACGCGGTCGACGGGCGCGTCGTTGACCGCTGCTGGGTCCGCGGCCCGCACTCGCATTGCGCTGTCGGCCGCGTCTCAGCCTAAAGCAGCGCCGCGAGCAGCCCGATCAGCGGGCGATCGGCAGGCGGCATGTCGAGGGCGAACAGCGCATTGACGCGGTGCCACGCGATCCGCTGACCGTCGCGGCCGCGTGGGGTGCCGCGCCACTTGCGGCAGACGAACAGCAGCAGGACGAGGTGGAAGTCGGGATAGGCGTGGCTGGCGAAGCCCGCCGGGGCGAGGCAGCTTGCGTGGGTGTCGACACCGAGCTCCTCGGCGAGTTCGCGGACGAGCGCACCCTCGGGGGTTTCGCCCGGTTCGATCTTGCCGCCGGGGAACTCCCACTGGCCGGCGAGGTGCTTGCCCGCCGGGCGCTCGGCGACGAGGACGCGGCCGTCGGCATCGACCAGCGCGGCGGCGACGACGGTGAGGATCGGCTTGCCCTCCCCGGCCGGGGAGGCGTCGCTCACGCCCGCCCCATCGCGAGGAATTTCGCCCGGCGGCCGGCGCGCAGCGCGGCGGGGGTCTGCGTCTCGAGCGCGGTCAGCTCGGCGGCGATCGCGGTGCCGAGCCGCGCGATCGCGGTCGCCGGATCGCGATGCGCGCCGCCGCGCGGCTCGTAGATGATGCGATCGACGACGCCTAATTTCTTGAGGTCGCTCGCCGTCACCTTCATCGCCTCGGCGGCTTCGGCGGCGCGGCTCGGGCCGGCGGCGACGGTGCGGCCGTCGGGCGCAGTCGTCGGCTTGTTGTCACCGCGCCACAGGATCGACGCGCACCCCTCGGGCGAGATGACGGCGTAGATCGCGTGTTCGAACATGACGATGCGGTTCGCCGTCGCTAGCGCCACCGCGCCTCCCGACCCGCCCTCGCCGACGATCGCGGCGACCATCGGCACGTCGAGGTCGAGGCACGCCGCCGTCGCCCGCGCAATCGCCTCGGCCTGGCCGCGCTCCTCGGCGTCGATGCCGGGGAAGGCGCCCGGCGTGTCGACCAGCGTCACCACCGGCAGGCCGAAGCGCGCGGCCATCTGCATCAGCCGCGTCGCCTTGCGGTAGCCCTCGGGCCGTCCCATGCCGAAGTTGTGGCGCACGCGGGTCGCGGTGTCGGCGCCCTTCTCGTGGCCGATGACCATCACCGCGCGGCCCTTCAGCCGGCCGATTCCACCGACGATCGCCGCGTCCTCGCCGAACGCGCGGTCGCCGGCGAGCGGCGTGAAGTCGTCGATCAGCGCGGCGACATAGTCCTTGAAGTGCGGGCGCTCGGCGTGGCGCGCGACGATCGTCTTCTGCCACGGCGTCAGCCGCGAATAGATGTCGGCGAGCTGGCGTTCGGCGCGCTCGGCGAGGCGGTCGGCCTCGGCCGACCGCTTCGGGCGAGCCGTCGGCGCGAAGGTCGGCGACACGCGCCTCGAGCTCGGCGACCGGCTTTTCGAATTCGAGGAAGGCGACCATCGGCGGCGGGTTAGCCGGGATGCGCGGCGGCGCGCAAACGCGTGCCGGCTCAGCGTGCTGCGACTTCGCGTCGCCAACGGGCCGGGGCAAGGTCGCTGAGCTTGACGCCCGATCGACGCGTTCGTACGCCGCCTCGGCGCTGCCGTACGAACTCTCCGGCGATCTCGGCGAGGATGGCGCGGTTGACGACCGTCAGCGCGGCGCGGCGGGCGGTGATCGCGCCCTTCGCCTCGAGGCTCTGGATCGCCACCGTCACCCCGGCGCGGCGAACGCCGAGCATCAGCGCGAACGCCTCGTGCGTCATCGCGATCTCGCTGCCCTCGAGCCGGTCGATGCACATCAGCAGCCAGCGCGCGAGCCGCGCCTCGATCGTCTGCGTCGCGTACGCCAGCGCCGAGCTCGCGACCTGGATGAGGAAGTTCTGGGCATAACCGAGCAGGTGCTTCGCGCAGCCGCGGCGTGGTCGATCGAGCAGCGTGCGCAGCGTCGCGCTCGGCATTCGCAGCGCCTTGCCGGCGATCTGGCAGAAGATGTGCATCATCTCGAATCTCGACGCCGTGCAGCGTCGCGACGGGGACCATCCCCTCGCGCCCGACGATGCCGACCTCGGCCTGGACGCCGCTGCCGGTGCTGGCGACGACCGAGACGATGCCCGAAAGCGGGAACCATGCGTGCCGGACCGACGAAGTCGGGCAGCGCCAGTTCCTCGCTTCTTGTCGACGTCGACGAGGGTCAGGGTCGGCTCGAGCAGGGCGATAATCGGCGTCGGCCATCGTCGCGAGCAGGAGGTTCTGATGGCGGTGAACGTTCATTCCGTCGAGCCCTTGTCGGGTCGACGGAAATCCGCCGTAAATGCCCCGTGCAAATCGCGCCTCGTGTGAAGTGGCCGGTCGCCACTACCGTGCGAATAACACCGGACAATCCGCACGTCGGTGCGGTTGCGAACCGATCGGGCTCAACGCTGGCACCTTACTCCAAATGCCTAGATCAAGCAAAACGACTGGTCGCATCGTCTGCTTGCGGGCCGAGCAGCGACGCGGCGAATACACGCGGAACACTGCACGCCACCGTACAATTCGTGCGATTGTCTTGGGTGCGGCGGGCCTAGGCGGCGGTCCGGACGTAGCGCAGGTACCAGACCTCGTGGCCGAGGCGGCGCGCCTTGACCTCGTAGCGAGTCGGCGGCCAGTCGGCGGGGCGCGTCTCCCAGTCAACGCGCGACTCCGCGGCCCACGCGAAATCGCGGCGGCCGGCCATAACCGCCAGCACGTGACGGCAGTAGACCGGGTGGTCGGTGCCGATCCTGAGCTCGGCTTCCGGGGCGAGCTTGGCGGCGAGCAGGTCGAGCGGGCCGGTGTTGACGAAGCGCCGCTTGGCGTGGCGCGCCTTGGGCCACGGGTCGGGATGAAGGAGGAAGGCGCGCGCCAGCCCGCCGTCGGGCAGGCGGTCGAGGACGTCGAGCGCGTCGCCCATGTGCAGGCGGACATTGTCGAGCCTGCCGTCGCGGACGTGCCCGAGCGCGCCGACGACGCCGTTGAGGAATGGCTCGGCCCCGATCAGCCCGACGTCCGGGTTGGCCGCGGCTTGTGCAGCGAGGTGCTCGCCGGCGCCGAAGCCGATCTCGAGCCAGAGCGGGCGGGCATCGCCGAACAGGGTGACCGCATCGAGCCGCCCGGCCGGGACCGCGACATGCGGCAGCAGCGTCTCGACGAGGTCGGCCTGCCCGGCCCGCAGCTTGTGCCCCTGCCGCCGGCCGTAGAGGCGGCGGAGCGTCGCGGGGTCGCTCACCGTCGCCGTCAGGCGACCGCCGCCTTCAGCGCATCGACCAGATCGAGGCGTTCCCAGCCGAAGCCGCCGTCGGCATCGGGGGTGCGCCCGAAATGGCCGTAGCTCGCGCTGCGCTGGTAGATCGGCTTGTTGAGCCCGAGGTGCTCGCGGATGCCGCGCGGCGTCAGGCGGACGAGCGTCGGCAGCACCGCCTCGATCTTGGTCTCGGCGTCGGCGACGGTGCCGGTGCCGTGGGTATCGACGTAGAGCGACAGCGGCTCCGACACGCCGATCGCATAGCTGAGCTGGATCGTCACCCGACGAGCGAGCCCGGCGGCGACGATGTTCTTCGCCATGTAGCGGCTGATGTACGCCGCCGAGCGGTCGACCTTGGTCGGGTCCTTGCCGCTGAACGCGCCGCCGCCGTGCGGGGCCGCGCCACCATAGGTGTCGACGATGATCTTGCGCCCGGTGACGCCGGCATCGCCGTCGGGACCGCCGATCTCGAAGCGCCCGGTCGGGTTGACGTAGATCGCCGTCGCGTCGGTGATGAAGCCAGCCGGCAGGACGTCGTGGAACACGCTCGTGACATAGTCGCGCAAGCGGGCGTACTTGGTTGCATCGCCGCCGCGCTCGCCGTCCTTGTCCCACGGCAGGCAATAGTCGACCGCATGCTGCGTCGAGACGACGAGCGCGGTCGCGCGGACCGGCACCTCGTTGTCGTAGGCGAGCGTCACCTGACTCTTGGCGTCGGGCTCGAGGAAAGGGGCCGCGCCCGAGTGGCGGTCGGCGGCCATGCGCTCGAGGATCTTGTGCGCGTAATACAGCGTCGCGGGCATGAAGTCGGGCGTCTCGTCGGTCGCATAGCCGAACATGATGCCCTGGTCGCCGGCGCCCTCGTCCTTGTTGCCGCTGGCATCGACCCCTTGCGCGATGTGCGCCGACTGCGGGTGGAGGTGGTTCTCGAAGACGAGGTTCTGCCAGTGGAAGCCGGCCTGCTCGTAGCCGATGCGCTTGACCGTCGCGCGGACGGCGGCCTGGATCTCCTCCTGCGCACCCGGCGCCCAGTTGCCGTCGGTATCGATCATCCCGGCACCGCGGACCTCGCCGGCGAGGACGACGCGGTTGGTTGTCGTCAGCGTCTCGCAGGCGACGCGGGCGAATGGGTCTTTCGCCAGGAACAGGTCGACGACGGCGTCGCTGATCTGGTCGGCGACCTTGTCGGGGTGGCCTTCGGACACCGATTCGCTGGTGAAGAGGAACGACGTGCGCGGCATGCTTGGGGCACCCTTGTTGACGTCCGCGCTCGATAGGCGCGCCGCACCCCCCGCGCAAGGGCGTATAAGGATAGCCTTATATCAACCGCGTCGCCGCCTTCGGCCGAGCGCCGCCGCGGCAGCGACCAGCACCACGCCGAAGACCGCGCTCGTCCCATGGGCGAAGCGCGCGAACAGGGTTGGCGGCAGCGGCGGCGGCATCGTCTGCGTCAGCGCCGCCGCGACGTGCGGCCCGAGGCGGGCGACGATGCGGCCGTGGCCGTCGATCACGGCGCTGATGCCCGTCGGGGTGACGCGCGCGATCGGCAGCCCCTCCTCGATCGCACGGAGGCGCGCCTGGGCGAGGTGCTGTGGCGGTCCCCACGCGCCGAACCAGGCGTCGTTGCTGATGTTGACGATCCACGCCGGCCGGTGCGCCTCGTCGACGACCGCGGCAGGGAAGATGACCTCGTAGCAGATCTGGATGCCTGCCGCCGGGAAGCCGGGCAAGGCGAGGGTCCGCGGCCCCGGTCCGGGCAGGAAGTCGATCGCCCCGGGCGCGAGGCGGGCAAGGCCGAGGCGCGTCATCAGCGGCCGCGCCGGCACGTATTCGCCAAGCGGCACGAGGTGGCTCTTGTCGTAGCGGCCGAGCAGCTCGCCGTGCGCGTCGAGGACGAACAGGCTGTTGGTCGCCGCCGCCGGTGTCCCGTCGGCGTTGCGGATCAGCGCCTCACCGCCGAACAGCAGCAGGTCGCCCGGCCCCAGGATCGACGCGAGGTGGGCGCGCAGCGCGGGCTGTTCGGCGACGAGGTCGAGGACCGCCGATTCCGACCAGATGGTGATCGACGGCGGATGCGGCGCCGGCCCGATCGCCTGCCGCGACAGCGCGAGATAGCCTTCGACGTGGGCCTGCGGATCGTCGTACTTCGCCTCCTGGCCGATGTTCGGCTGGATCAGGTGGACGCGCGGGCCCGGCGGCCCTGCGGGAGGAGTCGCGGGACGGCCGGCCAGCGCGCCGACGGCAACGGTGAGAACCACGCCGATCGCGTCGCGCCGCCACTTGGCGTCGCGGCGGCGCAGCGCGTCGAGGCTCCGCGCGACCGCGCCGCCGGCGAGCACCATCACCCCCGACAGGCCGAGCCCGCCGAAGGTCGCCGCCAGCCCCGCCATGCCGCCGGCCGGCAGCCACGCCGCGCCGAGCGGGTTCCAGGCGAACCCCGACAGCACATGGCCGCGCAGCCACTCGCCCGCCATCCACGTCGCGGCGAAGACCAGCACGCGGCTCCGTGCCGGCCCCGGCCACGCCCGCGCCAGCCCCGCGGCGAAACCGGCGTAGAGCGCGAGAAACATTGACAGCAGCACGACCGTCACCCAGCCCATGAACGCCGGCATCGCCGCCTGATAGGTGAAGGCGGTGGCGATCCAGCCCAAGCTGACGACGAACTGGCCGACGCCGAACAGCCAGCCGGCGCGCGCGGCCGCGCCGACGCTCCGCGCCTCGACGGTCAGTGCGACGAGGACAGCGACGCCCGCGACCGTGAGCGGCCACAGGTCGAGCGGGGCGAAGCCGAGCGCCGACACCGCGCCGGCGACCAGCGGCAGCAGCAGGAGGAGCGCACGCGGCATGTCGCGCCCTCTAGCCGAGCCGGTGCGGCAAGGGAAACCGCGCCGGTTGCCCGGCGCGGTCCCTTGGGTTCGATCGTGTCGTGCCGGTCGTCGCCGGCCAGTCCGGCCTTACTGCGGCGTCGTCGTGACCGACGTCGTCGTCTTGTCGGTGACCACCGCCGGGCGCGCGGGGGTCGTCACGACGCGGCGCGTCGCCGGGCGGGCCGGGCGGACGGTCTTGGTCTCGGTGGTGGCGACCGTCGTCGCCGTCGCCGCCGGGGCTGGGGCCGGCGTCTCGACGATCACCGGTGCCGGCGCGGGGGCGTTGCGCAGCGCGCTGGCCTCGGCCTGGGCACTCGCCGCCTCGCTCTGCGCGGCGGCGGCGCGGTCGTTGGCCGCCGCGGCGGCGTCGCGTGCCTGCGCGGCCGACCGTTCGGCGTCGCGGCGTTCGGCGCGCTCGGCGCCGACGGCGCGGTTCTGGCCGACGACGATCGCGCGGTCGGCGAGCTCGCTCGCGTGCTGGGCGTCGCTGATCGCCTCCTCCTTGCGGCCGCGGTCGAGGCGCGCGTGCGCCGACATCAGGGCGTCGCGCGCCTGGGCGAGCGGCAGGCCGGCAGTGGTGTCGGCCCCGGCCTTGGCGGCGGCGTCGATCTTCGCCTGCGCGGCGGCGATCGCCTGGCGCGCGCGGTCGGCCTCGCCGGCGAGCGCCGGGGCGACTGTGGCCGCAAGCACCGCCGACAGTGCCGCGACCCGAAGAAGACTATGGCTACGCATGATGATTACTCCCAAAGGTTGTACCGGTGGTGCTAACGGGTGCGACATAATGTCGGTTCCGTTTCGTACCGCCGGCGATGCGACTAGGCCGTCGCCGATGAACAACCGCCGAACTTGCGGGAGAGCGCGATGACCGAGCCGATCGACTCCGCCGCCGCGATCCGGGCGATGGTCGACCAATGGGTGTCGCTGTCGGGTGCGCTCGCCGCTCGCGCCGGCGAGCCGGGCCGCTTCGACCTCGCGCAGGTGTCGACGCAGCTGCTCGGGGCAATCAACCTGCCGACGCGCGCCGAGGTGCTCGCCGTCGGCGCGGCGGTCGCGGCGCTCGACGAACGGCTCGCACGGATCGAGGCGTTGCTGGAGCCGAACGCGGGTCCGGAACGTTCAGCCGCCGCAACCAAGGAGACGATGATGGCCGACCTGTCGCAGATCAAGGAACACATGACCGTCATCGGCGCCGACGGCGTCCGCGTCGGGACGGTCGACAATGTCGAGGGCGGGCGGATCAAGCTGACCAAGGACAGTTCGAGCCACACGCAGCACCACCACTTCATCTCGGGCGGCCTCGTCGCCGACGTGGAAGGGGACAATGTCCGCCTGTCGGCCAACGCCGCCGTCGCCGTGACCTTCGAGGAGGAGGCGTAAGGCCTGCCGCCGGGCTCCGGCAGATCGCGGCTTCCGCCACCGGCACCCGCCCGCTAGACGCGGGCGGTGCACGGCTGGATCGTCCTCGACAAGCCGCTGGGCTTGAGCAGCGCCGGCGCGGTCGGCGTGGTCAAGCGTGCCTTCCGCGAGGCGGGGCTCGCGCGGCCCAAGGTCGGCCACGGCGGGACGCTCGACCCGCTGGCGACCGGCGTCCTGCCAATCGCGCTCGGCGAGGCGACCAAGTTTGCCGGGCGGCTGCTCGACGCGACCAAGGGCTACGCCTTCACCGTTGCCTGGGGCACGGCGACCACGACCGACGACGCCGAAGGCGCGGTCGTCGCCGAGTCGCCGGTCCGCCCCGACGCGGCGGCGATCTGCGCGGTGCTGCCGCGCTTCACCGGGCCGATCGTCCAGACCCCGCCGGCGTACAGCGCGCTCAAGGTCGACGGTGAGCGGGCGTACGCGCGCGCGCGGGCCGGGGAGACGGTCGTGCTGGCGGAACGCCACCTGACGATCTTCGCCCTCGACCTCGTCGCGGTCCGCGACGGCGGGGCCGACTTCGCCGTCACCTGTTCGAAGGGCACCTATGTCCGCAGTCTCGCGCGCGACCTCGCGCTCGCGCTCGGCACGGTCGGGCATGTCGCCGCGCTGCGCCGGACGCGGGCGGGGCCGTTCACCCTCGCAGCGGCGATTTCGCTCGACAATCTCGGCGATTTGCTGCAGGCGGACCCGGAACAGGCGATACTGCCGCTGACGGCGGGGCTGGACGACATCCCGGCTCTACCCGTCACGCCCGAAGACGCGCTCCTTCTAAGACAAGGCCGCACGCTCCCCGGGCACCCCGCATCCCACGGGCTGTATCTCGCGACCGACGGCCCTGTTCCGGTCGCGCTGGTGGACGTCACGTCTGCCGCGGTACGGGTCGTGCGCGGGTTAAACCTTTGATTTGAGGAGACTCCCGATGTCGATTACTGCCGAGCGCAAGACCGCGCTCATCGCCGAGCACAGCCGCGGCAAGAACGATACCGGCTCGACCGAGGTTCAGGTCGCGATCCTGACCGAGCGCATCGCCAACCTGACCGAGCACTTCAAGACGCACGGCAAGGACAACCACAGCCGCCGCGGCCTGCTCGTGCTGGTCAACACCCGCCGCTCGCTGCTCGACTATTTGAAGAAGAAGGACGAGACCCGCTACACCGACCTGATCGGCAAGCTCGGCATCCGCAAATAATTTCGGCGAGCGCCCCATCCCGGGGCGCTTTCCATTTCCGGCTCTCGCAATGACGCGGGGCCGGCCGCAGGCCGCGCACGGCAACAGGGCCGGGCGCTGATGAAAGACAGACCTATGTTCACCATCCACAAGCAGGAACTCGACTGGGGCGGGCGCAAGCTGACGCTCGAAACCGGGCGCGTCGCGCGCCAGGCCGACGGCGCGGTGCTCGCGACGTACGGCGACACCGTCGTGCTGTGCGCCGTCACCGCGGCGAAGTCGGTCAAGGAGGGGCAGGACTTCTTCCCGCTGACCGTCCACTACCAGGAGAAGTTCTCCGCCGCCGGCCGCATCCCGGGCGGCTTCTTCAAGCGCGAGCGCGGCGCGACCGAGCACGAGACGCTGACCAGCCGCCTGATCGACCGTCCGATCCGCCCGCTGTTCCCGGAAGGCTTCTACAACGAGGTCCTGATCATCGCGCAGGTGCTCAGCTATGACGGCGAGAACGAGGCCGACGTCGTCGCGCTGATCGCCGCGTCGGCCGCGCTGACGCTGTCGGGCGTGCCGTTCATGGGCCCGCTCGCCGCGTCGCGCGTCGCTTATGTCGACGGCCAGTACATCCTCAACCCGACCAAGGACCAGATCAAGTCGGGCGACCTCGACCTGATCGCCGCCGGCACGTCGGACGCCATCCTGATGGTCGAGTCGGAGGCCAAGGAGCTCCAGGAAGACGTCATGCTCGGCGCGGTGATGTTCGCGCACCAGCACGCGAAGCCGGTGATCGATGCGATCATCCGCCTCGCCGAGGATGCCGCCAAGGACCCGTGGGAGCTCAAGACCGGCGACGACACGACGTCGATGGTCGACCAGATCAAGGGCGTCGCCGGCGCCGCGATCTCGGACGCGTACAAGATCATCGCCAAGGCCGACCGCCAGTCGGCGCTCGGGCAGGCCAAGGCCAAGGTCAAGGAGCTGTTCGCCGGTTCCGCTCCCGGCCGAAGCGCTGAAAGCGTCGAAGCTGGTCAAGAAGATCGAGGCGAGCATCGTCCGCACCCAGATCCTCAGCGACGGCATCCGCATCGACGGGCGCGACACGAAGACGGTCCGCCCGATCGAGGCGATGGTCGGCTTCCTGCCGCGCACCCACGGCTCGGCGCTGTTCACCCGCGGTGAGACGCAGGCGATCGTGTCGACGACGCTCGGCACCTCCGACGCCGAGCAGATGATCGATGGCCTCGACGGGCTGCGCTACGAGCGCTTCATGCTCCACTACAACTTCCCGCCGTATTCGGTCGGCGAGGTCGGCCGCTTCGGCGCGCCGAGCCGCCGCGACATCGGCCATGGCAAGCTGGCGTGGCGCGCGGTCAACCCGCTGCTGCCGACCAAGGAGGCGTTCCCCTATACGATCCGCGTCCTCAGCGACATCACCGAGTCGAACGGCTCGTCGTCGATGGCGACGGTGTGCGGGGCTTCCCTCGCGCTGATGGACGCCGGCGTGCCGCTGGCGCGCCCGGTTGCCGGCATCGCGATGGGGCTGATCCTCGAGGGCGACAAGTTCGCCGTCCTCAGCGACATCCTGGGCGACGAGGATCACCTCGGCGACATGGACTTCAAGGTCGCCGGTACGTCCGAGGGCGTCACCGCGCTCCAGATGGACATCAAGGTCGCCGGCATCACCGAGGAAATCATGCGCGTCGCGCTCGATCAGGCGAAGGCCGGGCGTCAGCACATCCTCGGCGAGATGGCCAAGGCGCTCGACACGACGCGGACCGAGATGAGCGCGCACGCGCCGCGCATCGAGAGCTTCCAGATCGACAAGTCGAAGATCCGCGACGTCATCGGCACCGGCGGCAAGATCATCCGCGAGATCGTCGCCACCACCGGCGCCAAGGTCAACATCGAGGACGATGGCACGGTCAAGATCGCCAGCTCCGACCCCGCCCAGATCGAGGCGGCGAAGAACTGGATCATGGGCATCACCCAGGAAGCCGAAGTCGGCAAGATCTACACCGGCAAGGTCGTGTCGATGGTCGACTTCGGCGCCTTCGTGAACTTCATGGGGTCGAAGGACGGGCTCGTCCACATCAGCGAGATCAAGAACGAGCGCGTCGCCAAGGTCAGCGAGGTCCTGACCGAGGGCCAGCCGGTCAAGGTCAAGGTGCTCGGCATCGACGATCGCGGCAAGGTCCGCCTGTCGATGCGCCTCGTCGATCAGGAGACGGGTGCGGAGATCGCCGACACGCGGCCGCCGCGCGAGGACGGTCCCGACCGTGGCCCGCGCAGCGACCGCGGCCCGCGCCGTGACGGCGGTGGCGGCGGCGACCGGGGTCGCGGCGGCGATCGCGGTGGCGATCGGGGCCCGCGGCGCGACGGCGGCAGCCGTGACGACCGCGGTCCGCGGAGCGGTCAGGGTGGGCCGCAGGGAGAGCGCACGGCGCGCGAGCCCGAAGCCGAGCCCGTCTTCGCCCCGAGCTTCATCGTCGGCGACCGGGACTGATCACCTGATCGGTTAAGAGGGCCGCCCGGCGACGGGCGGCCCTTTGCGCTTCCGGTACACGGCCGGCCGACAAGGTCGCGCTGGCGGTACGCCGCCGCGGCCCGGGCGTGCGCACTTTCGCCGCGCCTTTGTCGGGTCGCCCCCGTATATGCTAAGCGCTGATGCTTTACGAAGGCGGTCGATGCTCAACGGGTTGAATGCGGTGATGATGGGGGGACGCCATGTCCTGCCGCTCGTCGAGGGCGGCAAGGGCGTCGCGGCGACCAATCACCTGTCGAGCGGGGCGTGGGCGCTGGCCGGTGGCGTCGGCACGATCAGCGCGGTCAACGCCGACAGCTACGATCCGACCGGGCGCATCATCCCGCAAGTCTATGCCGCGCTCAGCCGCCGCGAACGGCACGAGGAACTCGTCGCCTATGCGATCGAAGGCGCGGTCCAGCAGGTCCAGCGCGCCTACGACATGGCCGCGTCCGAGCTCCAGCGCGGGATCGGCGCGATCAATATCAACGTCTTGTGGGAAATGGGCGGGGCGCAGCGCGTCCTCCACGGCGTCCTCGAACGCACGCGCGGGCTGGTCAACGGCGTCACCTGCGGGGCCGGCATGCCGTACAAGTTGAGCGAGATCGCCGCTCAGTACGGCGTGCATTATTACCCGATCATCAGCAGCGCGCGCGCGTTCCGGGCGCTGTGGAAGCGGGCGTACAGCAAGGCGGCCGATTGGCTCGGCGCCGTCGTCTACGAAGACCCGTGGCTCGCCGGCGGGCACAACGGGCTGTCGAACGCCGAGGATCCGCGCGCCCCTCAGGATCCGCTGCCGCGCGTGCGCGACCTGCGCGCGGTGATGCGCGAGAGCGGCATCGCCGACGAGGTGCCGATCGTCATGGCCGGCGGCGTCTGGGCGCTGCGCGAGTGGACCGACTGGATCGGCAACCCCGAACTCGGCCAGATCGTGTTCCAGTTCGGCACGCGCCCGCTGCTGACGGTCGAGAGCCCGATCCCGCAAGGGTGGAAGGACCGGCTGCTGACGCTGAAGGCGGGCGACATCCTCCTCCACAAGTTCTCTCCAACGGGGTTCTATTCGAGCGCGGTGCGCAATCCGTTCCTGCGCGCGCTCGAGGCGCGGTCGGCGCGGCAGGTCGCGTTCAGCACGACGGCGACCGGCGACCACCAGTTCCTGCTCGACGTCGGCGTCGGGCGGAAAACCTATTGGGTGACGCGCGACGACCTGCTCCGCGCGCGGGAATGGGCCGCGCTCGGCGCCAGCGAGGCGCTGAAGACGCCCGACAACACGCTCGTCTTCGTCAGTCCCGAGGACAAGGCGACGATCCGCAAGGACCAGAGCGACTGCATGGGCTGTCTGAGCCAATGCGGTTTCTCGAGCTGGGCCGACACGGAAAGCAATTCAACCGGCCGGCTTGCCGACCCGCGCAGTTTCTGCATCCAGAAGACCCTCCAGGACATCGCTCACGGCGGCGATACCGAGCACAACCTGATGTTCGGCGGCCACAGCGCCTTCCGCTTCGCGCAGGACCCGTTCTATTCCAACGGCTTCGTGCCCACGGTGCGGCAGCTCGTCGACCGGCTGATGACGGGCGACTGACGGCGGATAGTCGCAGGAGTGTAACGAACGACAGGCATGGTTGCGAACGGGGAACGAAACCCTCGCGTCCGGAGAAACCGTCATGAAGATCGTTGTCGCCCTAATCGCCACCGCCCTCGGCACCGCCGCCGCCGCCCAGATGGCGACCGACGCGATGGCCGGCGTTCCCGCCGCCGACCAGGCGACCATCACCAAGTGCCTCGCGATGAAGCACGACGCGATGATGAAGAAAGCGTCGTGCATGAAGATGATGAAGCTCTACCCGGCAGCCTTCGCGGGCAGCGCGTCGAGCAACTAGGTTCGCAGCCGAAGTTGCGATTGACACCCCCGTCCCGCGCCGCTTGATGCCGCGCATGGCGGGGGAAGACATTCGCGTGCTCGCGCTCGCGTCGGGCGGTGGTCACTGGGTCCAGCTGCTGCGGCTGCGCCCGGCGTGGGACGGCTGCGCCGTCACTTATGCGACCGTCCACGCCGACAGCGCGGCCGAAGTCGCGCCGGCGCCGCTGCTGACCTTCACCGATGCGTCGCGCGCCGATTGGTGGCGGCTGCCAAGGGTCGCTGCGGAGATGCTCGCGATCGTCCTTCGCGTTCGACCCCACGTCGTGATCACGACCGGTGCCGCGCCGCCGCTGTTTGCGATGATGTTTGCCCGGGCGCTCGGGGCGCGGACGCTGTGGGTCGACAGTATCGCGAACGGGGAGGTGCTGTCGTCGTCGGGCCGGCTCGCCGCGCGCGTTTCGACCCAGCGCGTGACGCAGTGGCCCGAACTGGCCGGCGACGGCGTCGATTTTTGGGGCAGCGTACTGTGACGGCGCTGTTCGTCTCGGTCGGGACGATGATGCCGTTCGACCGGCTGCTGCGCACGATGGACGACTGGGCCGCGAAGCACCCCGATGCGGCCGTCTTCTTCCAGATCGGCAAGAGCGCATACGAGCCGCGCCACGGCGGCTTCGTCCGGCTGATGCCGGCAGCCGACTATCGCGCGCGGTTGGCGCAGGCGACGCTGTTCGTGGCCCATGCTGGGATGGGTTCGATCATTTCGGCGATCGAGGCGGGTAAGCCGCTCGTAATGCTGCCGCGGCTGCGGTCGCTCGGCGAACACAACACCGACCACCAGCTGGCGACGGCGGCGACGGTCGGGCGGCGCGATGGGCTGTATGTGGCCGCCTCGGAGGAGGATCTCGGCCCGCTGATCGATACGCTCCTCGCCGACAGAGGGCGGCCGCCGGCGCCGATCGCGCCCTACGCCAGCCCGCAGCTGATCGACAACGTCCGCGCCTTTGTTCGCGGCGGTCGCGCGTGATCGCGCTCGACCCGACCGCCGACGGGCACCGCTTCACCTTTGCGGTTACCCCGCAGGTCAGCGTCGGCCCGCCCGACCGCCAGTTCCTGTTCGGCGGCGCCGGCATGGGCGCAGCGATCGCCGCCCTCGAGGCGGCGACGGGCCGCCCGACGGTGTGGGCGACCGCGCAATACCTGTCGTTCGCGCGCCCGCCTGCGGTGCTCGACCTTGATGTCGTGGTACCCGTCGCCGGCTACAACTCGAGCCAGGCGCGGGTCACCGGCCATGTCGGCGCGACCGAGATCCTGACCGTCAATGCCGCTCTCGGCGCGCGTCCCGGTGCCGCCGCCATGCAGTGGGTCACCATGCCCGACGTGCCGCCGCCCGACGACTGCGCGCCGATGACCTACGACTGGGTGCGCCGCGAGGACGACGCGAATGGTGCCTTCGAGCAGCGCCCCGCGAGTGGGAGGTTTGGCGCTGCGCGGAGCATCGGCGGACCCAGCGTCGACGGTCGTTCGGCGATGTGGGTACGGGCGAAGTCGGGACTGCCGCTCGACCGCCCGACGCTCGCGGTTATGGCCGACTTCCTCCCCAGCGGGGTGGGTCATGCGCTCGGCGCGGCGAGTGGCGGCAACAGCCTCGACAACACGATCCGCTTCCTCGGGCTCGTGGAAACCGATTGGGTGCTGTGCGACACCACCATCGAAGCCATGGCCAACGGCTTCGTCCATGGCCGGATGCGGCTGTTTTCCCGAAGCGGCGCGCTGCTCGCGACCGCCAGCCAATCGATGATCGTACGCCACCACACGCCCCCCGCCAAGGCACCCGCCTGAGGCTCGCGGCTCGCGGCTTGCGCCGTCGCCCGCGCGTCCGTAACACGGCGCGCGTTGCGGACCCGAGGGGGGACCGCCCGGGTGAGATCAGATTATGGCTTCCGTTCCCGCATCCCAGCTGCCGCTTTTCTATAAGTCGCTGGTTCCGCTCTCGACGCAGTTCCACCCAAATCACGGGCTGTTCCCGCAGGACAATCTCGCCTTCACCCGCGTGACGCACGCGATCCCGCTGACGGTCGACGAGTTTCCCGTCGCGCAGCGCAGCTTTCCGATCGTATTCGGCATGGGCGAGAACCCGGCCCCGCTGGCGCTGCTCAGCCTGATCGACGGGCTGAACCTGTTCCTCGACGCCGACGGCAAGTGGCAGGAGGGAGCGTACCTGCCCGCGTTCGTCCGCCGCTATCCGTTCATGCTCGCCAAGCTCGGCCCCGATGCTGCCGAGCTGTCGCTCTGCTTCGACGACACCTCCGGCATCGTCACCGCCGAGGGACCCGACAAGCTGTTCGACGGCGAGGCGAAAACACCGGTGGTCGATCGCGTCCTCGACTTCTGCGGCCAGTTCGAAGCCGCGGTGACGCGGACGCGCAGCTTCATGGACGAGATGGAGAAGCTCGAGCTGCTGACCGACGGCGAGGTGACGATCCAGCAGCCTGGGAACGAGCCCGCGGTCTACCGCGGCTTCCGCATGGTCGCCGAGGAGCGGGTGCAGAACCTGCGTGGCGATCAGGCGCGCAAGATGGTCCAGTCGGGGTTGATGGGGCTGATCTACGCCCACCTGTTTTCGCTGAGCCACATCACGTCGCTGTTCGAGCGGCAGCAGGCGCTCGCGCCGACCGTCGCGTAGGACTTCAGCCGAACGCGAGCAGCAACTCGCGGTCGGCGGCACCCGCTGCCGACGCGATGTCGCGGCAAGCGATGACGGCGTCGCGCAGCGTTCCGACGACATGGTCGGCGTCGGGACGTTCGGCGCCCGGCGGGGCGCCGGCGGGCTGCCAAAGTCCGACGACGAGTGGCACGCCGGGCAGCCGGTCGTGGAGGCGGCGCAGCAACGTCCGCAGGTGGGCGGGAACGCCGTCGACCTCGAGATAGACGACGACGACCGCGAGGACTCCCGAGACGTCGAGCGCCGAGATTTGCTCGCGCGAGACTTCGGCGAAGCTGGCGCTGCGCGTGCCGAGCGCGTGCTTGCCGAGCAGCTGGACGAGGATGCCGACGCCGACATCGTCGAGAGGGCCGCGGCCGGCGACGCACAGCACCGCGCCGGGGGCCTGCCACGCCAGCGAAGGCGCATGCTCGGCGACCGCCGGTGCCGGCTCGACGGGCAGCTCCTGCTCGCTGAGGCTCTTGCTTTGCGATCCGGAGCGAGACGGCGCCGGGTCGCGGTCGTCGTGCGCGGCAAGCTCGTCGACGAGCGCGCGCGCGGCGCGACGGACGCGGTCGAGGCGTGCGTCGTCGAGGACCCCGCGCAGGCAGTCGGCGGCCGCGAGGTTGAGCCCCTTGACCGCGACCTCGTCGTAATAGCTCGACAGCGCGCGGTCGCGGAGCAGCGTCTCGGCCTGGTCGAGCGCCTCGTCGGGGTCGCCCGCGAGCATCCGCTGGTAGAAGCTTTCAATGGGGGTCAGCGCCGGCCGGTCGCCGAGCAGGACGTCGAGGAATTCGAGGCGCTTGACGTGCCGACCGAGGACGACGAGGCACAGGGTCAGCGGCGTCGACAGAATTAGCCCGATCGGACCCCAGAGCCACGTCCAGAAGATCGCCGAGACGATGACCGCGATCGGCGATAGTCCCGTCGAGGCCCCGTAGACCATCGGCTCGACGACATAGCCCATGATCGGCTCGACGACGAGGAACAGCCCGACGACCCACACCGCCATCGTCCAGTCGGGGCCGACGGCGGCGGCGAGGATCAGCGGCGGCAGCGCCGCAAGCACCGCGCCGACGTACGGCAGGAAGCGGAGCAGCCCGGCGAGAACGCCCCACAGCGCCGGCGAGGGTACGCCGATGGCGTAGAGGCCGCCGCCGATGATGACGCCGAACGCGGCATTTATCGCGACCTGCGTGAGGAAATAGCGGGCGAGCCGGGCGGCGGCATCGTCCATTGCCGTGGTCGTCCGGTGGAGGTCGGTTGCACCAAAGATGCGGATCAACCGGTCGCGCAGGTCTTCGCGCTGGAGCAGGATGAAGATGGCGACGATGACGACGATCGCCGTCGTCTCGAGCGGCCCCACAACGGGACTCAGCACCTCGCGCATAAGTGCCAGCGGCGACAGCGGCGGCGCGCGAACCTCGACCGGCAGCGGCGGCGGCGCGGTCCGCTGCGCGCGCGGGCCCGTCGTCACCCTGACCGGCGACGCGAGGCCGCCGCTAGCCCGGTCGAACTGCCGCCCAAGCGCCCCGAGCATCGCCGGCAGGCGTCCGACGGTCGAGTTGCGGACGACGCGGACCTTGTGCTCGATCGTCGTCGCATAGCGCGGCGCGTCGGTGGCGAGGCTCGCAACCTGGGTCCCGATCACGGTCGCCAGCATGGCGAAAACACCGAGCGCGAAGAGCACGGCGAACACGACCGACGGCACGCGCGGGAGTCGCAGCCGCTGGAGCAGCTCGACTACCGGCGACAGGATAAACGACAGGAGCACGGCGAGCATGATCGGCACGAGCACGTCGCGTGCGAGATAGAGTGCGGCGACCGTAACCACGCCGACCGCGAGCGCCAGCAGCGATCCGCCGCTCGGTGCCTCGGCCGGGACGACCTGCATGCGCGCCGCGGGAACCTCGCCGTCCGACATCGTCACCTCCGACTCGGACCTTAGCGCAGCCGCCGCGCCGGCGCCCGCCGGAAAGCGGCGTCGCCGACTAATCTGCCAACGGGTCGGAAAATGGTGGGCACGGCTGGTATCGAACCAGCGACCCCTGCGATGTCAACACAGTGCTCTACCACTGAGCTACGCGCCCACGCCGAGCGCTGTTAGACGCCGGCGGCACGCCGCGCAAGTCGCATCGCACAGCTGGCATCTTGCCCGCGGCCGCCATATGCCGGTGTGATGACCGATGCGCCATTCGCTCCCGGCTTCACGATCACCGCCGCCGCCGATCCGCCGCCGCCGCTGGTCGTCGCCTCGCCGCATTCGGGGCGCGACTATCCGGCTGACTTCGTCGCCGCGACGCGCCTGACGCTGGCCCAACTGCGACGTGCCGAGGATGCGTTCGTTGCCGATCTCGTCGGCCCGGCTGCGATGTCGTACGGCGTGCCGCTGATTGCCGCGCGCTACGGCCGGGCATGGCTCGACCTCAACCGCGACGCGGCGGAGATCGACCCGGCGATGGTCGTCGATGCACTGGCGAGCGACCCGGCTCAGGCGAGCGACCGCGTCGCCGCCGGGCTCGGCGTCATTCCCAAAGTCGTCGGCCACGGCCTCGACATCTACCCGGGGCGGTTGCGCCACGCCGAGATCACCGCGCGACTGGCGGCGGTCCACGCCCCCTACCACGCCGCGCTGGCCGGGCTGATCGAGCGGGCGGCGGCGGCGAACGGCTTTGCTGTCCTGCTCGACTGCCACTCGATGCCGACGCCGACGGGAAGCGGGGCGGCAGAGATCGTCGTCGGCGACCGTTTCGGTGCGGCGGCGGCGGCGGGGCTGGTCGCGGCCGTCGAGCGGCACTTCGCGGCGGCGGGCTTCCGCGTCGCGCGCAACAAGCCGTACGCCGGCGGCTATACGACCGCGCACTACGGCTGCCCCGCGCGCGGCGTGCATGCGGTCCAGATCGAGGTCGACCGGGCGCTGTACATGGATCCCGCGCGCCTTATCCGCCACCAGGGGTTCGCGCGGGTCGAGGCGATCCTCGGCGGGCTGATCGCCGCGCTGCCGGCCATCGCCGCTGGACTCACCCTCGGCCCGGCCGCGCTCGCTGCCGAGTGAAAAAAAGGCCACGCCCGCAGGCGTGGCCAGAGTTCAGGGAGCGCGGCGGCGTAAGGGGGGAAACGCCGCCGGCCCGATCAATCTAGTGCATCGCAGCATGGGTTCAACCCCGGTCGACGCGTGCGTGCGGGGCGGCTAGACGGCGTTCCATGACCGGTGCCGAACTGCTGCTCGACCTGCTGCGCGCAAACGGAGTCGACCTCGTCTTCGGCAACCCGGGCACGACCGAGCTGCCGCTGGTCGACGCCTTCGCCGCCGAAGGCAAGATCCGCTACATACTCGGGCTGAACGAGGTGGTCGTCCTCGGCATGGCCGACGGCTACGCGCAGGCGACCGGGCGGCTGGCGGTGGTCAACCTTCACGCCGCGCCGGGCCTCGGCAACGCGATGGGCATGCTCTACAATGCGGCCAGGGCGGGGGCGCCGATCCTCGTAACCGCCGGGCAGCAGGACACGACCATCGCGCTGACCGAGCCGTTGCTGTGGAGCGATCTTGCGACGCTCGCCCGGCCGCTGGTCAAATGGTCGCACGAGGTCGGCCGCGTCGCCGACCTGCCACGTGCGCTCCACCGAGCGGCGAAGGTCGCGCTGACCGCGCCGACCGGGCCGGTCTTCCTGTCGATTCCCGGCGACGTGCTCACCGCCGATGCGGTCGGCATCGAGCCGATGGCGCCGACGCGGGTCGCCGGGCGCGTCCGCGGGGACGCCGCGGCCATCGCCGCCGCCGCCGACCTGATCGCCGGCGCGACGCGTCCGCTGATCTTCGCCGGCGACGCGGTGCCACGGTCGGGCGCGCACGCCGAGCTCGCCGCCCTGGCCGAGGCGATCGGCGCGCCGGTCTACCTCGAGGGCATGGCGAACACCGCCGCCTTCCCGTCCGACCACCGCCTTTACGCCGGATCCGTCGCGCGGATGACGCCGGCGGTGCGCGCGCTGACCGACGGCCACGACCTCGTCATCAGCATCGGGGCCGACCTGTTGACGCAGAGCCAGGCGGCGGGCGTCGAAGCGCTCAGCCCCGGCAAGGCGCTGCTTCACGTCGACGACGATCCGTGGGAGATCGGCAAGAATTTCCCGGCACTCGGCATCGTCGGCGACGCCAAGGCGACGTTGCCCGAGCTGACCGCCGCCGTTCTCGCGCGGATAGCCCCGGCGACAGCGCGCGCCGATGCGGTTGCGGCCGGGCTGGCGGAAAAGCGCGCCGCACTCGTTGCCCGCGCCGCCGCCGAGGCCGACGTCGTGCCGCTGCGCCCGCTGGCGGTGCTGGCGGCGATCGCCGCGTGTCTGCCGGCCGATGCCATCGTCGTCGAGGAGACGCTGTCGACAGGAATGAACAGCGTCCGCCACCTGCTGCCGGCGGTCCGCCCCGATTCGTGGTTCGGCATGCGCGGGGGCGGCATCGGCGTGGCGCTGCCGCAGGCGATCGGCATCCAGCTCGCACATCCGGGCCGCGCCGTGGTGGCACTGTCGGGCGACGGCAGCGCGATGTACTCGGTCCAGGCGCTGTGGACAGCGGCGCACTACCGCCTGCCGATCGTCGCCGTGATCGTCAACAACCGCAGCTACCGCATCCTCAAGCAGCGGACGCGCGCGTTGGGCGGGCCGAGCGCGGCGACCGACACCTACGTCGGCATGGACCTGACCGACCCCGCCATCGACTTCGTCGCGCTCGCCGAGGCGCAGGGTGTCGCCGCCGAGCGGGTGGCGACGCTGCCCGACCTGCGCGCCGCGCTCGCCCGCGGCTTTGCCGGTCCGGGGCCGCGGCTGATCGAAGTCGAGATCGATTCGGCGCTCTGAAGTGTCAAGCGCGCCTGACAAAGGTAACAAAGGTCGCGCCACGCCACCCCCCACCTGCCTCCCGCCGCGACCTGCGGCGCGAGCTGGCGGCGTGAACGGGACCGAGGCGGGGACAGGTGCATCAGTGGCAGTCTAGGCTGACCAACCCTTTGTAGGACAGAGCCTTTCATCCCGCCAGCGTCGTCACCGCGAGCGCGACGCCGATGCCGAGCAGCGTCCCGCCGAGCAGGTCGCTCGGATAATGATGCGCGGTCGCGATCCGACTCCACGCGAGCGCCAGCCACAGGCCCAACGCGGCGAGCCACAGCTGCGGCCAGCGGAGCAGCACCGGCGTCGTTGTCGCCGCCAAGGTCATCAGGTGGCCGCTCGGGAAGCTGAACGCGTCGAGCGGGGTGGCGCTCGGGCGCGGTCCGGCGCGATGCTCGAACGGCCGGGGACGGGCGGCGACCCGCTTGAGGACGGGGTAGACGAGGTGGCTGACCGCGCCGGCGAGCGCAGCCAGGCCCAGGGTCCGTGCCGATGTCCGCCCCGCGACGGCGAGCAGCAGCGCGGCGAGGATCAGGTACAGCGTGCCATTACCGAGCCACGAAATGACGACGGCGGCGCGCTCGAGCCGCGTCCGCCGCGCCGCCGCCGCGGTGCGCCCGACGAGGGCGATCTCGCGGTCGGACAATCGGACGAGCGCCGCGCGCGTTCCAGCCAGCAGCTGCTGCGACATGATGCCCATTGCTCGGTTGTGCCCGAAACCATGAGGGTGGTCCACCGTCGGCTCACCGATGACAGGCTCGGTTGAGGGGGAAAAGCACGTGGCTCAACGGCTCGACTATGGGCTCGATGCGCCCGACCTCGTTCGGTTTTTCTGGGGTGCCGGTTCGCTCGCCACCGGCGTGGCCGCGGCAGGTGCATGGGTGTCGAGCACTTGGCAACCGGGCGGCGCGATCGCCGCCCTTGCGGTGCTCATCGCTGCCTATCTGCTGGGCATGGGCAGCTTCATGATCGTCGAGAGCCGCGTCGGCAAGCTCCGCACCCGGGCGAAGCTGCTCGATCAACTAAACCGCGCGGCGACGAGATGGTGCTCGATGTCGGGTGCGGTCGCGGCCTGATGCTGATCGGCGCCGCGCAGCGGCTGACGACCGGACGCGCGGTCGGCGTCGACATCTGGCAAGCGCAGGATCAGGCGAACAATACGGCGAGCGCGACACTCGCCAACGCGGCCTGCGCCGGCGTCGCCGACAAGGTCATGGTGCGGACCGCCGACATGCGTGACCTGCCGTTTGCCGACGAGAGTTTCGACGTGATCCTGTCACACTGGGCGGTACACAACATCGCCGATGCCGCCGGTCGCGACGCGGCCATCGGCGAAATGGTCCGCGTGCTCCGCCCGGGCGGATCGATCGTGCTCGCCGACATCGTCAACCGCCACCACTACGCCGCGCGCTTCACCGCGCTGCACCTGCCGACCCCACGGCTGATCGCTGATCCGGTCCGTGATGCCGTGCTGAAGACGGTGTCGTTCGGCAGTTTCCAGCCCTTTGCCCTCGTCGCGACCAAAGCCGCCTAGATCGGCTCGCCGGTCCACTCCCAGTGCCACGGCTCGAAGACGTAGTTGACGAAGCCGAAGCGCGCGGCGTTGGCGAGCAGCCAGCGGTACTGCGGCGCGTGGGTCATCGCCGCGCGGTTGGTGTCGGCGGTCGAATCGGGGCGCTGGCCGGGCGCATTGCCGACCCACAGGTCCATCGCCAGGCCGGTGCGGTGCGCCGAGCAGGTGGCGCGGACGACGCCGTTGCAATTGCCTTCGCTGGCGCAGCGCGCCGCGTCGCTCGCCGGATCGCGGAAGCCGGAGAAGATCGTCAGCGACCGCGGCTCGGCCTTGACCGCGGGGTCGCGCAGCGCCGCGGCGCGCATCGCCCGGAAGGCGGCGAGCGCACCGGCGCGCAGGCGGATCGTCTTGCCGCCATAGCTCTCCGTCGGCGCAGCGGTGGCGAGGCGGCTGTCGGGCGGCGGCGGCGGGCAGTTAGTCTTGCCGTCGATGTGGACGAACGGCCGGGCCCCCTGCCACTTCGCCTTCATCGCAGCGAAGGTCAGCGCATCGAAGACGCCGGTCGGAGCGAGGCGGTGCCGGCGCTGCCAGTCTGCGAGCGCGGCAGCGAAGGACGGCGTGGCGACGTCGCACGGCGTCGCGATCTCGGCTGCGACCTTGGGCGCGTAGACGAGCCAGCCGGCTTCGGCGCGGCCGAACGGCGCGAAGGCGAGCGTGGCGAGCGATGCCGCGTTCGCCGCGACGGCCCCCGGCGGAGCGGCGGCGGCGCACGCGCTGGCGATGACGGCGGTTGGAACCATGTCACTCCCGAAACCTTGAAGCGGCAGCCTTAGCACGATTGGTATGCCGATGTTCGTCCCGCTGTTCGCCGCCGCCCTGCTGGCGACCACTGCCGCGCCACACACGGCCCCGGCGCACAAGGCCCCGCCCGCCGCTCCCGCCGAAAAGCCGACCGACGCGGCCGACAGGTCCTCGGCAACGGCAGCCAAGGCCGGCGCCCCGGTACCGACGGGCGCGGCCGCGACGACGCCGATCGTGATCCCGGCGGCGATCGCCGCGCCGCAGCGGGCGCTGATCCGCCTCGAGATCCTGCTCGACCGCGCGCATTTCTCGCCCGGCGTGATCGACGGCAAGACGGGTGGCAACCTCAAGCTGGCGATGGCCGCCTACGCCAAGGCCAGCGACCTGCCCGCCGACGCGACGGCCGAGGCGCTGACGGCGAAGCTCGCCGCGGCCGATCGCGACACGACGGTGACGCGCTACACGATCACCGATGCCGACGTGAAGGGTCCGTTCGTCGAGCACCTGCCGACCGACATGGCCGAACTCGCCAAGCTCGACACACCGGCCTACTCGGGCCCGGTCGAGGAACTCGCCGAGCGCTTCCACATGGACGAGGACCTGCTCAAGGCCTTGAATCCGGAGGCGGATTTCTCCAAGGCGGGGACCGAGATCACCGTCGCCGCGGTCGGCAAGAGCAAGCTGCCCGCCGCGGTCACCCGCATCGAGGTCGACAAGACGGCGCAGGCGGTGCGCGCCTTTGCGGCCGATGGCAAGCTGCTCGCGAGCTATCCAGCGACGGTCGGCAGCCAGGAACGCCCGGCGCCCGACGGGACGTACAAGGTCAAGACTGTCGCGACCAATGCCACCTATACCTTCGATCCCAAGCGGCTGACCTTCGGCGACCCCGGCGAGGGCAAGCTGACGATCAAGGCCGGGCCGAACAATCCGGTCGGGACGACGTGGATCGCGCTGACCAAGCCGACTTACGGCATCCACGGCACGCCCGAGCCGCGTCTCGTCGGCAAGCGCGCGAGCCACGGCTGCATTCGCCTGACCAACTGGGATGCCGAACAGCTCGCCGCCGCAGTCAAGGCGGGCGCGACCGTCGAGTTCACCGGCACCGAGCAGAAGGCGAAGACGTAAGCTTACGCCGCGAGCGCGGTCAGCACGTCGGGCGTCAGCACCTGCGGCAGCGCGTCGACGTGGCCGTCGGCGTGGTAGAACAGGTAGAGTGGCACCCCGGCGCGGTTGTGCGCGCGGATGAAGCGGCCCAGCACCGGGTCGTTCGACGTCCAGTCGCCGACCAGCGTGCGGACGCCCCTCGCGCGGAAGGCGGCGGCGACGGCGGGGGAGCTCAAGGCGCCGCGCTCGTTGACCTTGCACGTCAGGCACCAGTCGGCGGTGAAATAGACGAACGCCGGGGTGCGGGCTGCCTGCAGCTTGGCGAGCGCCGCCTCGCTGAACGGTTGGGCGGCGAGGCCGGCGGGGGCGTCGCTCGGGGCGGCACCGGCACCCGGCGTGACCGCGGCGACGGCGAGCGCGGCGGCGACCAGTCCGGCGGCGAGCGGCGGCCAGCCGCTGGCGAAGGCGCGCTGCCGCCCGCCGAACCACCATAATGCCAGCCCCGCCGCGACCGCACCGGCGAGGCCGAACGTCATGCCGCCGACACCCGCCTGCCGCCCGAGCAGCCAGGCGAGGCCGAGCGCGGTGGCGAACATCGGGATGCTCAGCACATGGCGAAAGGTCGCCATCCACGCGCCCGGCTTGGGCAGTGCGCGGCGCAGCGCGGGGACGAAGCCGATCGCCAGGAATGGCAGCGCAAGGCCGAAGCCGAGCCCGGCGAACACCGCCAGCCCCGCGATCCACGGCAGGACCAGCGCCGCGCCCAAAGCCGCGGCCATGAACGGCCCGGTGCACGGAGTGGCGACGAAGGCGGCGAGTGCGCCGGTCCAGAAGCTCCCTGCCGCGCCCGGCTTCGCCGCAAGCGCCCCGCCGCCGCCGAACGCGCCGAGCTCGAACAAGCCGGCGAGGTTGAGGGCGATGGCGGTGACGAGGACGAGCAGCGCGGCGACGACGCGCGGGTTCTGCAGCTGGAACCCCCAGCCGACCGCGTCGCCGGCCGCGCTCAGCGCCAGCACGATCCCCCCGAGCGCCACGCAGACGGAGACGACGCCCGCCGTATACGCGAGCGCGTCGGCCCGGGCCGACGCGGGCGTCGCGCCGCCCTTGGCGAGGCTCAGCGCCTTCAGGCTGAGGATCGGGAAGACGCACGGCATGACGTTGAGAACGACGCCGCCGGCGATCGCCAGCAGCAGCGCTGTGCCGAACAGCGCGAGTCCGCCCGCCGCCGCCGCGGGCTGCGCCGCGGGCACGGGGCCGGGGACGGCGGTCAGCGTGTAACCGGTGACCGCGTCCCCACGCTCGACGCGCAGGACGCCGGCAAGCGTCGCCGGCGGCTTGGCGGCCTTGGTCTCAAGCCGCAGGTCGCGGCCGGCGACAGCGACGACCTGCGGCGCGGGGTACTCGAGCACGCCGTCGGCGGCGGGGAAGAAGTAAGCGCGGGTGACGCTCGCCGGGTCGGGAACCGGTACGGCGAGCGCAAGGCGCCCGTTCGCGACCGCGAAGCGTGCGCCGGCAAGCGGCGCAGGGATCGCGCCGACCGCCGCGGCGACGCGCGGGTCGGGCGCGGCCCCTAGCGGCAGCGCGAGCTTCGCGCGTTCGGGGACGCACATCTCGGCGGTGCAGACGAGGTAATTTAGGTCGAGCCCGATCGCGCCGGGGCCGCTGACCGTCGTCACCAGCGTCGCCGGGCGCTCGTAGACATAGTTCATCAGCCCGGCGACGAGCAGCGTTCCCGGCACGGGAAAGCGCAGCGGCGCGGCGGTGACGCCCGGCGGCAGCGTCCACGCCGCCTTAGGCGCGAAGCCCGCCTCGCCGGGGTTCGACCAGTAGCTGTGCCAGCCGGGCTTCGGCGTCAGGACGATGCCGACCGTTCGCGCGCCGCGCGCGTCGGCCGGGCCGGCGATCAGCTCGACGCGCGTGTTCGGGTTGAGGGCGACCGCCTGCGCCGCCGCGGCGACGGGGAGCAGCAGCGCGAGCAGCGCGAGGATCAGGCGGGTCATTGGCGGAGTCCTACGCGCAGCCCCGACGCCGCGCTACGGGATCGTTCGCCGCGCAGCCGGCGCGGTTACGCTACCCGCCGCCGCGTCCCGCTGGGGAAGTCTTCGGCGAGCAGCGCGGCGATGAAGTCGGCGACCGCCTCAGGCGGCTTGATCGTCGCCGGGTCCTCGCCGGGAAAGGCGCGCGCACGCATCGCCGTAGCCGTCGCGCCGGGGTCGACGAGCGCGACGCGGACCGGCGAGATGTTGGCGACTTCCTCGCCGTAGGTCAGGACCAGGCTGTCGAGCGCCGCCTTGGTCGCGGCATAGGTGCCCCAGTACGCGCGCGGCGTCACCGCGACCGACGAGGTCAGCCCGACCAGCCGCCCGGCGGCGCTCGCCCGCAGCAGCGGGTCGAAGGCGCGGATCAGGCGCCAGTTCGCCGTCAGGTTGAGCCCGACGACGGCGTCGAACTCCTTGGGGTCGATATGCGGCACCGGGGTCAGCGTGCCGAGCCGCGCGGCGTTGAGGACGAGGATGTCGAGCTTGCCCCACCGCTGCGCGACCGCGGCGGCGAGGCGGTCGATCGCGTCGCGGTCGGCAAGGTCGAACGGCGCGATCGTCGCCGAGCCACCGGCCGCGGCGATCGCATCGTCGACCTCGATCAGCCCCGCCTCGGTCCGCCCGGTGACGATGACGTGCGCGCCGGCGGCGGCGAGCGCCCGCGCGGTCGCCGCGCCGATCCCGCGCGAGGCGCCGGTGACGAGGGCGATGCGGTCGGTCATGCGGCTTCCGGACGTCGCTGCGTCACATCACGCGCTCGGCGAGCATCGACAGCTGGTCGGGGCTCTCGGCGTCCTCCTGGTCGGTCAGGTGGGTCGGGTAGTCGCCGGTGAAGCAGGCATCGCAGTGCTGCGGCGCGGCGTCGTCGCGCCCCGCCTCGCCGAGCGCGCGATAAAGCCCGTCGATCGACAGGAAGGCGAGGCTGTCGACCTTGATGTAGTCGCGCATCCGGGCGACATCCATGTTCGCGGCCAGCAGCTTGGCGCGCTCGGGCGTGTCGACGCCGTAGTAGCAGCTGTGGCGCGTCGGCGGGCTGGCGATCCGCATGTGGACCTCGGCTGCGCCAGCATCGCGCATCATCTGCACGATCTTGAGACTCGTCGTCCCACGGACGATCGAATCGTCGATCAGGACGATTTTCTTGCCGTCGATCAGCGCGCGGTTGGCATTGTGCTTGAGCTTGACGCCGAGGTTGCGGATCTGGTCGCCCGGCTGGATGAAGGTCCGACCGACATAGTGCGAGCGGATGATGCCGAGCTCGAACGGGATGCCCGCGGCCTGCGCGAAGCCGATCGCCGCCGGCGTGCCCGAATCGGGAACGGGCACGACCATGTCGGCGGCGACCGGCGATTCGCGGGCAAGCTCGACGCCGATGTGCTTGCGCACCTGATAGACGCTCGACCCGTCGACGACCGAGTCGGGGCGGCTGAAATAGACGTGCTCGAAGATGCACGGGCGCGGGCGGACGACGCCGAACGGACGCAGCGAACGCAGGCCGCGCCGCGTAATGACGATCAGCTCGCCGGGCTCGACCGAACGCAGGAAGGTTGCCCCGACCACGTCAAGCGCGACGGTTTCGGATGCGAGGATGTAGCTGTCGTTCAGCCGCCCGAGGACGAGCGGGCGGACGCCCAAGGGATCGCGGCAGGCGATCATCCCCTCGCCGGTCAGGCAGAGCAGGCTGTACGCCCCCTCGACCTGTTTGAGCGCGTCGATGAACTTGTCGAGCAGCGTGCGATAGGTACTGGTGGCGACGAGGTGGATGATGACCTCGGTGTCGCTCGTCGATTGGAAGATCGAGCCGCGGCGGACGAGGTCGCGGCGCAGCTTGACCGCGTTCGAGATGTTGCCGTTGTGGCAGATCGCGAACCCGCCCGACGACAGCTCGGCGAACAGCGGCTGGACGTTCCTGAGCGCGGTCTCGCCGGTCGTCGCATAGCGGTTGTGGCCGATCGCGATCTGCCCCTTCAACCGCGCCATGACGCCGTCGGAATCGAAGTTGCCGGCGACATGGCCCATCGCGCGGTGGGTGTGGAAGTCCTGCCCGTCGAAGCTGGTGATGCCGGCGGCTTCCTGCCCGCGGTGCTGGAGCGCGTGGAGGCCGAGCGCGGCGAGTGCTGCTGCGCCGTCGGCACCGAAGACGCCGATGACGCCGCACTCCTCGTGGAGATGGTCGCCGTCGAATGGATGCAGGATCAAGTCGTCCATCGGGACTCCCCAGCGTGGCGGCTTGCGCGCCATATAGGGGTGGCGGCGGCGGATGTCTCCCCCGCCGATGTCATGGATTTGCAACAGGAGCCCGACCCATGAGCGATGCCGCCCGCGAGAAGGCGACCGTCCTCGACCCCCGCTGGGACGAGCGCGGCCTGGTCCAGACGGTGACCACCGACGCCGCGACCGGCGCGGTGCTGATGGTCGCGCACATGAACGCCGCCGCGCTCGCCGCGACGCTGGCGACGGGCGAGGCGCATTACTGGAGCCGCAGCCGCGCCGAGGTCTGGCACAAGGGCGCAACCTCGGGGAACACGCAGGCGGTGGTCGAGATCCGCATCGACTGCGACCAGGACGCCGTGTGGCTGCGCGTCACGCCCGCTGGTCCCGCGTGCCATACGGGCGAGGCGACGTGCTTCTACCGGCGCATCGCCGCCGACGGGAGCTTGGCGCTGACCTAGCGCGCGAGCATCGCCCCGAGCGGGCGGCCGCCGAACAGGTGGACGTGGAGATGCGGCACCTCCTGGTGCGCGTCGAGCCCGACGTTGGCCAGCAGCCGGTACCCCGACTCCTCGAGGCCCAGCTGCCGCCCCACCGCCCCGACCGCGCGGACGAAGCCGGCGATCTCCGCGTCCGACGCCTTGGCGCTGAAATCGGCCCACGACACGTACGGTCCGCGCGGGATGACGAGGACATGGTGCGGGGTCAGCGGGTGAAGGTCGTGAAAGGCGATCGCGAAGTCGTCCTCATATACCCGCCGCGACGGGATCTCGTCGCGCAGGATGCGCGCGAAGACATTCTGGTCGTCGTACGGGGCAACGGCGGGGACGGGCATGGTCAGACCTTTCGTGCGGCCTTCTCGGCGAGCCCCGAGACGCCCTCGCGGCGGGTGAGTTCGGCGCGGAGATCGTCGAAGCTCAACCCCGCGTCGGCAAGCAGGACGGCGAGGTGGAAGATCAGGTCGGTGGCCTCCGTGACGATTTCCGTGCGTTCGTCGCGGATGGCGGCGATCACGGTTTCGACCGCCTCCTCGCCGAGCTTTTGGGCGATCTTGGCGCGGCCCTTGGCGGTCAGCTTGGCGACATAGGACGACGCCGGGTCGCCGGTGCGCCGCGCGACGATCGTCGCCAGCAGCCGGTCGAATGCGTCGGCGCGAAGGGCGGCCGCGTCGCTCACCGGACGGTGATCCCCGCTGCCGCCAACGCCGCCTTGGCCTCGCCGACGCTCGCCTCGCCGAAGTGGAAGATCGAGGCCGCGAGGACGGCGCTCGCGTGGCCGTCGACAACTCCGGGCGCAAGGTCAGCGACGCCGCCGACCCCGCCGCTGGCGATCACCGGCACCGGCACGGCGTCGGCGACGGCGCGGGTCAGGTCGAGGTCGTAGCCGCACTTGGTGCCGTCGCGGTCCATGCTCGTCAGCAGGATCTCGCCCGCGCCGAGCACTGCCGCGTCGATGGCGAACTGGACCGCGTCGATGCCTGTCGCCCGCCGCCCGCCGTGGGTGAACACCTCCCACCGGCCCGGCGAGACGGATTTGGCGTCGACGGCGACGGTGATGCACTGCTCGCCGAAGTGGCGCGACAGTTCGCCGATCAGCGCCGGCCGCGCAACGGCGGCCGAGTTGACCCCGACCTTGTCGGCGCCGCTCAGCAGCAGCGCGCGGACGTCGTCGACGGTGCGCACGCCGCCGCCGACGGTCAGCGGCATGAAGCACACGCTCGCCGTCTTGCGGACGATGTCGAGGATCGTGCCGCGGTCCTCGTGCGTCGCGGTGATGTCGAGGAAGACGAGCTCGTCGGCCCCGGCGGCGTCGTACGCGCGCGCCGCCTCGACCGGATCGCCGGCGTCGGTCAGCCGGGTGAAGTTGACGCCCTTGACTACCCGTCCGGCGGCGACGTCGAGGCAGGGGATGACGCGGACGGCGAGGCCCACGCTAGGCCGCCAGCCGCAGGGCGTCGGGCAGCGTCAGCCGCCCATCGTAAATCGCGCGGCCGACGATGACGCCGGCGATGTTCGGGTGCGCCCGCAGCGCGGTGATGTCGGCTCCGCCCGCCACCCCGCCGCTGGCGATGACGGGCAGCGCGCTGGCGGCGGCGAGCGCGGCGGTCGCGTCGACGTTGACCCCCTTGAGCAGCCCGTCGCGGCCGACGTCGGTGAACAGGACCGCGGCCACCCCGGCGTCGGCGAAGCGCGCGGCGAGGTCGACGACGGTGACGCTCGACACGCTCGCCCAGCCGCGCGTCGCGACGAGCCCGCCGCGCGCGTCGACCGCGACGACGATCCGTCCGGGAGCGGCGGCCGCGGCGGCGCGGACGAGGTCGGGGTCGTCGAGCGCGGCGGTACCGACAACAACTCGGGCGACACCCAGGCGGAGCCAGCGGTCGATTGCGGCGCGCGTGCGGATGCCGCCGCCGACCTGAACCGCACCGGGGAAGGCCGCAACGATACGCTCGACCGCCGCCGTGTTGACGCTTTCGCCGGCGAACGCCCCGTCGAGGTCGACGACGTGGAGCGCGGTTGCGCCATCGGCAGCGAAGCGCGCCGCCTGCGCGGCGGGATCGTCGGCGTAGACGGTGGCGCGGGCCATGTCGCCCTCGGCAAGACGGACGACCTGTCCGCCCTTGAGGTCGATTGCCGGCCAGATCGTGAAAGCCGTCACGGCTGCCACCCGAGAAAGCCGCGAAGGACGGCCAGGCCGAAGCTCTGGCTCTTCTCGGGGTGGAATTGGACGCCGAGCAGGTTGTCGCGGCCGACGATCGCCGCGATTTCGCCGCCATGATCGGTCGACGCGATCACGTCGGCCGCATCGGTGACGGCAAAGCGGTAGCTGTGGACGAAGTACGCGCGTTCGCCCCGCGGCACGGCGGTAAGCGCGGGGTGGTCGCGCGCGAAGGCGACGACGTTCCAGCCCATGTGCGGCACCTTCAGCGCCGGATCGGCGGGCGCGAGGCGTTCGACCGCGCCGCCGATCCAGTCGAGCCCAGGAAAGACGCCATGCTCGCGGCCCTCGCTTGCCAGCAGCTGCATGCCGACGCAGACGCCGAGGAAGGGGACGCCGCGATCCTTGACGGCGGTGGTCAGCGCCGCCTCGATGCCGCTCGCCGCGCGCAGCGCACCGATGCACTGGCCGAAGGCACCGACGCCGGGCAGGACGATGCGGTCGGCACGCGCGATCGCCGCCGGGCTGCCGGTGACGGTGATCGTCGCTCGGCCGTCGGCGGCGACGCGCAGCGCGTTCTCGACCGAGCACAGGTTGCCAGCGCCGTAATCGATGACGACGACGTGCGTCGTCACGCGGCCTCGCCGCCGAGCGTCCCCTTGGTCGAGGGGACGGCGTCGCGCTTGCGCGGATCGAGCGCCACCGCCGTCCGCAGCGCACGGGCGAGGCCCTTGAAGCAACTCTCGACGATATGATGGTTGTTGACGCCGTACAGCGTCTCGATGTGCAGCGTGATCCCCGCCGCGCCGGCGAAGGCGGCGAACCATTCCTTGAACAGCTCGGTGTCCATGTCGCCGAGCCGCGGCTGGCTGAACGCCGTCTTCCACACGAGATACGGCCGCCCCGAGATGTCGAGGGCGACGCGGGTCAGCGTCTCGTCCATCGGGATCAGCGCGTCGCCGTAGCGCGTGATGCCGCGCCGGTCGCCGAGCGCGCGGGCGACGGCGGTGCCGATGGCGATGCCGCTGTCCTCGGTCGTGTGGTGCGCGTCGATGTGGAGGTCGCCGTCGATCGCTACGTCGAGGTCGATCAGCGAATGCCGCGACAGTTGCTCGAGCATGTGGTCGAGAAAGCCAATGCCGGTCGACACGTGGTAGGTGCCGCTGCCGTCGAGGTCGAGCGTCACCGCGACCTTGGTCTCGGTCGTGTCGCGGGTGACGGTGGCGGTGCGGGTCATCATCGACGCGCTAGAGCATGACGGAAAACTCGGCAAGCGGCCGAACCCTTTGCCACACCGCGCCTCTCTTAAGGAGTATAGCGATAGGAGCGAGACGATGATGTACCGGAAGAACCTGCCGACTTGGGAACGCGCGGTGCGCCTGCTTGGCGCGTCGGCCATGGCGCTGTGCGCGTGGCGCCTGTGGGGCGGACCAGGTGGCGTCGTCTTCGCCGTCGCCGCCGTCACAGCCGCCGTGACTGCGGTCGTCGGCTTCTGTCCGATGTGCGCGGTCGCCGGGCGCCGGCTGGACCGGCGCGCAAAGTGAGCGCGCGGACCGATCTGGTCGACCGCGCCCACGACGGCGACGCTGCCGCGCTTGACCGGCTGCTCGCCGCCTGCCGCCCTGATCTCGAACGCTACGCCCGTCGGCACTGCGAATCGGATGACGTCGAGGAAGCCATTCAGGACGCCCTGTGGATCCTCTATCGCAAGCTCGGCGGGCTGCGCAGCGCCGCGGCCTTCACCGGCTGGCTCGTCCAGATCGTCCGCCGGGCGTGCCTCGGGCTGGCGCGCGCGCGGCGAACGCGGACGGCGCGCCACGTGGCGCTCGACGCCGTCGCCGAGCCATTGGACAGCGGCGCGAGCGATCCGGCCCTGCGCGCGGCGCTCGCGGCGATCATCGCCCGACTGCCGCAGACCTATCGCGACGCGATCCTGCTGCGCGACGTCGAGGGCCTGTCGGCCGGCGAGATGGCGCGGCGGCTCGGCATCTCGCTCGAAGCCGCCAAGAGCCGCGTTCATCGCGCGCGGGCGATGGTCCGCGACGAGCTGCCGGTCGAATGGCGCGGGCCGGCACGGCTGGCGGCATGACCTTCGGTAACCGCTCGCTCGTTGTCCACCTCGTCCGCGGCGGGATCGGGGCGGTGGCGCTCGCGGCCGCGCTGCGCGGCTATGACGTCGTCGGCTGGCCGGCGCTGCTTCTGATCGGCGTCGCGCTTTGGGCCTTCAAGGGCTGTCCCATTTGCTGGACGATGGGCCTCGTCGAGACCGTCGCCTTCAAGGTGCTCGCCCGCGCCGACGCGGTCTCCTAGGCGGTCAGCAGCAGACCTTGCGCCCGCCGACCCAGGTCGCCAGCACCTTCGTTCGCCACAGGTCGGCGGGCGGCGCGGTCAACACGTTGCGGTCGACGATGAGGAAGTCGGCCCACTTGCCCGGTGTCAGCGTGCCGACGCGCGTCTCGGCGAAGGCGGCGTAGGCGGAGCCGGTGGTGAAGGCGGCGAGCGCCTCTTGCGGCGTCAGCTTCTGCTCCGCGCGCCAGCCGCCGGCCGGGTTGCCGTCGCGGTCCTGCCGCGTGATCGCCGCGTACAGGCCATAGAAGGGGTTCGGCGACTCGACCGGGAAGTCCGAGCCGCCGGCGAAGCGCGCGCCCGAGGCGAGGATCGTCCGCCACGCATAGGCGCCGGCCAGCCGCGCCTCGCCGAGCCGCGCGCCGGCCATCGCATAGTCCGACGTTGCGTGGGTCGGCTGCATCGAAGCGATGATGCCGAGCTTCGCGAAGCGCGGCAGGTCGGCGGGATCGACGATCTGGGCGTGCTCGACGCGCAGCCGCAGCTTTTCCCGCTTTGCCGCGGGAACGTGCGCAAAGGCGTCGAGCGCCTGCGCATTCGCGGCGTCGCCGATCGCGTGGACGGCGACCTGGAAGCCGTTCGCCGTCGCGGTGTCGATCCACCCGTCGAGCTCGGCATCGCTGTGGAAACGCAGTCCGCGGTTGCCTGGCGCGTCGCGATAGTCGGTCTTGAGCCACGCGCCGCGTGAGCCAAGCGCGCCGTCGGCGAACAGCTTGACGCCGGGCAGCGACAGCCGCTCGTCCCCGCTCCAGGCGTATGGCCCGCCGATCGCGTGCAACGCGTCCATCCCGAGCGCCATCGCCGTGATCCGTGCCGTGAGCCGGTGGTCGCGGTCAAAGTCACGGTAGAGCGCCCACGTCGCCGGATCGACACCCATGTCGGCCACCCCGGTCAGCCCGACCGAGGCCATGATCGACAGCGCCTTGGTCAGCGCCGCGTCACGCTCGGCCGGCGTGCGGCGCGGGCAAATGGCTTTCGACGAGCGTGCGGGCGGCGTCGACGAACACGCCCGCGGGCGTGCCGCCGGGGCCGCGCTCGATCCGCCCGCCCGCGGGGTCCGGGGTCGCTGCGGTGACGCCCGCGGCCCGCAATCCGGCATTGTTCGTCCAGCCGGCGTGGCCATCGACGCGGCGCAGGTAGACCGGACGGTCCGCGACGGCACTGTCGAGCTCGGCCGCGGTCGGGAAGCGTCCGAGTTGCCACGCCTCCTGGTTCCAGCCGCTGCCGACGATCCACCGCGCTTCGGGATGCGCGGCGGCATAGGTGCGGACGGCGGCGAGCGCCTCGGCGAGCGAGCGCGTCGCCGACAGGTCGACCGACAGCGCGGCAAAGCCCAGCTCCATGACATGGCCATGGCCGTCGATCAGCCCGGGCATGACCGTCTTGCCGCCGGCGTCGACGCGGGTTCCCGCCGGCACCACGGCCCCGGCGGAAAGCGTCGCCTCGACCCGACCGTCGTCGCCGACGACGAGCGTGGCGAAGCGCACGACCGCGCCGTGGTCATCGAGCGTAATCCCGTCGGCGTTGACGACGACGGTGCGCGCGGCGGCAGGGGCCGCAACAACCGCAAGTGCCAGGGCAAAGCGGCGCATCACTGGCGCAGGTCCGGCGGCGTCGCCTCGCGTGCGAGCAGCGCCGCCGCCTCAGCCAGCGGCATTACCTTCTGCTCGCCGCCGCCGAGCGGGCGCAGCGCGACGGTACCCTCCTCCGCCTCGCGGCGGCCAACGACGACGAGGTAGGGAACGTGGGCGAGGCTGTGTTCGCGGACCTTGTAGTTGATTTTCTCGTTCCTGAGGTCGGTGTCCACGCGCAGCCCCGCCGTTGCCAGCGCTGCGGCGACTTCGCCGGCATAGCCGTCGGCGTCGCTGACGATGGTCGCGACGACCGCCTGCACCGGCGCGAGCCACAGCGGAAAGCGTCCGGCATAATGCTCGATCAGGATGCCGATGAAGCGTTCGTAGCTGCCAAAGATCGCGCGGTGCAGCATGACCGGGCGGTGGCGCGCGCCGTCCTCGCCGATGTAGCTCGCGTCGAGGCGCTCGGGCAGGACGCGGTCCGACTGGATGGTGCCGACCTGCCACGTGCGGCCGATCGCGTCGGTCAGATGCCACTCGAGCTTGGGCGCGTAGAAGGCACCCTCGCCGGGCAACTCCTCCCAGCCAAATTCGGGCGTGGCGAGGCCGGCGGCGTGGACCGCGTCGCGCAGTTCGGCCTCGGCCTGGTCCCACATCGCGTCGCTGCCGAAGCGCTTTTCCGGGCGCAGCGCCAGCTTGATCGCATACCGCTCGAAGCCGAGGTCGCGGTAGACCCGGTCGGCCAGCGCGGCGAAGGCTCGGACCTCGTCAACGATCTGGTCCTCGCGGCAGAAGATGTGAGCGTCGTCTTGGGTGAACTGGCGGACGCGCATCAGGCCGTGGAGCGCGCCGTGCGGCTCGTTGCGGTGGCAGCAGCCGTGCTCGAATAGGCGCAGCGGCAGGTCGCGGTAGCTCTTGATGCCTTGGCGGAAGACGAGGACATGCGCCGGGCAGTTCATCGGCTTCAACGCCATCCACTCGGCGTCGTCGGAGACCAGCGGCCCCTCGTCCTCTGTGTTCGGCACCTCGTCGGGAATGACGAACATGTTCTCGCGGTACTTGCCCCAGTGGCCCGACTGTTCCCACTGGCGCGCGTCCATGACCTGCGGTGTCTTGATCTCTTCATAGTTCGCGGCGTCGATCCGCCGCCGCATATAGGCCTCCAGCGTCCGCCAGATGCGAAAACCCATCGGGTGCCAGAAGACGCTGCCATGGGCTTCACTCTGGAGGTGGAATAAATCCATGTCTTGGCCGATGCGGCGGTGGTCGCGCTTGGCGGCCTCGGCGAGCATCGTCAGGTGGGCGTCGAGCTGCTTCTTGTTGAGCCAGCCGGTGCCGTAGATGCGGCTGAGCATCGCGTTCTTCTGGTCGCCGCGCCAATAGGCGCCCGAGACGCGCGTCAACTTGAACGCGTCGGGCGAAAGCTTGCCGGTCGACGGCAGGTGCGGGCCGCGGCACAGGTCGAGCCACGCGTCGGCCTCGCCGCCCGCCCTGTAGACCGAAAGCGGTTCGTTATCAGGGAGTTCGGCGGCCCACTCGGCCTTGAACGTCTCGCCGTGGGCGGTAAAATGGGCGATCAGCCGGTCGCGCTCCCACTCCTCGCGGATCAGCGGCGCGTTCCTGGCGATAATCTTGCGCATCTCGGCCTCGATCGCCGGCAAGTCGTCCTCGGTGAACGGCCGGTCCTTGGGCGCGAAATCATAGTAAAACCCGTCGTCGGTCGATGGACCGAAAGTAATCTGCGTCCCCGGGAACAGATGCTGGACCGCTTCGGCGAGGACGTGCGCATAGTCGTGGCGTGCCAGCTCGAGCGCCACCGCTTCGTCTTTTGCCGTTACAATTGAGAGGGTTACGTCGCGCGTCAGCGGGCGCGACAGGTCGACCAGCTCGCCGTCGACGCGCGCTGCCAGCGCTGCCTTGGCGAGCCCCGGCAGGTGACCGGACGTGAACTCGGCCGTGGTGGTTCCGCGGGGGGCCTCACGCACGGAACCGTCGGGCAAGGTCAGGTGGATGATGTCGGCCATAGCGCCGCGGACGTGCGATGCCCCCGGGGCGAAGTCAACCGCCGAGGAGCCTCACCAGCGCCAGCGCGTCGCCCGCAGCGGCCTGCGACGCGGTATTGTCAAAGATGCACCACGTCGGGCGCACCGCCGCCGAGGCGGCAAGCGCCGTGGCGAGCGGTTCGAGGCGACCGTCGGCATAGCTCGACCGGTACATCGCCGGCGACCCGTGCAGCCGCCAGTAGGCAAGTCCCTGATATCCACCGGGGATCGCCGCTTCGGGGACGACCGCCGGGTCGGCGGCGACCCGCGCGACGCCGTGCTCGACGAGCAGCGCATCGGCGTCACGGGCGAACCAGCTCGGGTGGCGCGGCTCGCAGGCGACCGGCACGGTCGTCCGCGCCCGCAGCGCGGTAAAGAAGGCGTCGGCGACCGCCGGGTCGAAGGCGAGGCTGGGCGGCAACTGGACGAGGACGACGCCGAGCGCCGGCCCCAGCCCCGCGGACTCGGCGAAGAACGCCGCCAGCAGGTCGTCGCACTCCACCAGCTTCGCCGCGTGCGTGATCGTCTTGGGCAGCTTGACGGCGAAGGCGAAGCCCGGCGGCACGCTTGCCGCCCAGCGCGCGTAGGTGCTGGTGCGGTGCGGCCGGTGGAACGACGAGTTGATCTCGCTCCCCGCGAACACCCGGGCATAGCGCGACAGGTGCGGCCCCTCGCCCGGAAACGAGTCGGCGACGGCGCGCGGGATCGTCCAGCCGGCGGTGCCGAGGCGGAGCGGGAAATTCACCTGTCCACAACCTTCGGCGGCGATAAGGGATGCGGGCGCGGCGGCGGTGCGCTACGCGGCGGCGATGGAGCCCGACTTCCTCGACCGCGACGGCGTGCGCCTCGCCTACCGCTTCCGCGCGGGGCGCGGACCGGTCGTCGTCTTTCTGCCCGGCTATAGGTCGGACATGACCGGCAGCAAGGCCGAGGCGCTCGACGCGTGGGCGGCGGCGCGGGGGCGCGCTTTTCTGCGGCTCGACTATGCAGGGTGCGGGGCGAGCGGGGGCGACTTTGCGCAGGGCACGATCGCGCGCTGGACCGACGACGCGGCAGCGGTGATCGGGCACGTCGCTCGCGGCCCGGCGGTGCTCGTCGGCTCGTCGATGGGGGCGTGGATCGCGCTGCGCCTCGCGCTCGCGATACCGGCGGCCGCGGTGGTGACGGTCGCCGGCGCCCCCGACTTCACCGACTGGGGCTTCACCGACGCCGAGCGCGTCGCCGCCGCGCACGCCGGCTTCGTTGACCGGCCGAGCCGCTACGGGCCGCCCTATCGCTATCACGCCGGGCTGGTCGCGGGCGGCGCGGCGTGCCGGATTCTGGGCGCACCGATCGGGATCGACGGCCCGGTACGGCTGCTCCACGGCCAGACCGACCCCGACGTGCCGTGGCGGCTGAGCCTCGACGTCGC
Organism: uncultured Alphaproteobacteria bacterium; assembly: GCA_963790285.1. Classification (GTDB taxonomy): domain Bacteria; phylum Pseudomonadota; class Alphaproteobacteria; order Sphingomonadales; family Sphingomonadaceae; genus Polymorphobacter_B. The sequence continues at coordinate 29,588 of CAWBNV010000002.1, read as the reverse complement.
CGCCGCCGTGCGTTCATCCGACGTGCAGGTGACGCTGGTCAAGGACGGCGACCACCGACTGTCGCGGCCGGCCGACCTCGCGCTGCTGACCGCGACGCTCGACGCGCTGGAGACGCCATGCCCGTCCTGATCCTCGCCGCGCTGCTCGCCGCCGCGCCTGCGTCGCTGCCCGGGTCCGCGCGCGCCGATGACGGCGACCGCTACCGCCAGTGCCTCGACTTCGCGCAAGCCGATCCGGCGCGCGCGATCGGCCGCGCGACCGAGTGGCGGGCGATCGGCGGCGGGATCCCGGCGCGCCACTGCCTCGCGCTCGCCTATTCGCAGAAGGGCGACTTCGCCGCCGCGGCCGCCGAGCTGATCGCTGCCGCGCGCGCCGCCGAGGCGGCCCACGACGCGCAGGCTGCCGACCTGTGGGGGCAGGCGGGGAACGCCGCGCTGCTCGCCGGCGATGCGGGCGGGGCGATCACCGCCTTCACCTCGGGGATCGCCGTGGCCGGCACCGAGCCGGTCCGCCTCGCCGCGCTGCTGACCGACCGCGCGCGGGCGCTGGTCGAGGCGAAGCGGACGGCCGAGGCCAAGACCGACCTGACGCGCGCGACCGCGCTCGATCCGTCGACGGTCGAGGGCTGGCTGCTGCTGGCGACGCTCGACCGGCGGCTCGGCGACCTGCCCGCGGCCGAGCGCGCGCTCCTCGAAGCGGCGCGGCGCGACGCGAGCGACCCCGACGTCGCGCTGGAGGCCGGCAACATCGCCGCCGCGCAGGGCCACCTCGACCTCGCCCGGACCGAGTGGAAGAAGGTCGTCGACGGCGCGGCGGGCAGCGACGCTGCGGCGCTGGCGGCCAAGGCGCTGGCGGCGAATCCGTAAGTGGCCGTTCAGAGCAGCCGGCCCGCCGCCGCACGCTCGAACTCGACGGGGTCGTGGGCGCACAGGACGTTGACCTCGTCGCGGCGCTCGACCGACAGGCGGCGCACGCGGTCCTGGTTGGCGAGGCGCAGTCCGCGGCTGACCTCCATCATCGTCTGGTAGCCGCGCAGGCCCGGGGTGCAGCTGCGGCGCGCGGCGCGCATCTCGCCGCGGTAGAAATAGGCGTCGCCGGCGTGGAGCAGCCATCTGCCGCCCGCCTGGACCGCGACTCCGGCATGGCCCCACGTATGGCCGGGCAGCGGCACGAGCAGGATCTCGGGCGGCAGGCCGTCGAGGTCGCGCACCGCGTCGAAGCCGAACCACGGTTCGCCGAGCGCGCCGTAGCGCCGCCAGCCGGTGACCTCGTCGAACTGCGCCGGGCGGTAGCGGTTGCGGGCGACGAAGCCCGTGCGCGGCCCGCTCGCCGCATCCCATTCCCGCGCCATGACGTGGACCGTCGCTGCGGGGAAATCCTCGAGCCCGCCGGCGTGGTCGAAGTCGAGGTGCGTCAGGACGATGTGCCGGACGTCGCGCGGCGCGAAGCCGAGCGCCTCGATCTGGCGGATCGCGGTCTCCGCCTCGCGGAAGCGGATGTTGAGCAGCGTCCGCATCGCGCGGGTCACGCGCGGGTTTGGCGGCCGGTGCGGGTGGTCGACGTCGCGCAGGCCGTAGCCGGTGTCGACGAGCACGAGGCCGTGCGCCGGCGTCTCGATCAGCAGGCAGTGGCAGACGAGGCGACCCGTCAGCCCGACGCTGCGGCCGTCGAACAGCGCCCCGCCCCACGGGCAGTCGGTGCCGCAGTTCAGGTGGTGTATCCGCATGCGCCGCTCCTCGCCATGCCGCGACAACGGCCGCGACGGCCGCTGGTGCCGCGGGCAGCGGCGATCGCCTGCTGACCGGCGCCGCGATCCGCCGTATAGCGAGGCGTCACCGGGAGCACCGCGCGCATGAAATATCTCCACACCATGGTCCGGGTCAGCGACCTCGACGCCAGCGTCGCCTTCTACCGGCTGCTCGGGCTCGACGAGGTGCGGCGGATCGACAACGAGGGCGGGCGGTTCACGCTGGTCTTCCTCGCCGCGCCGGGCGACACCGGGAGCCAAGTCGAGCTGACGTACAACTGGGATCCCGAAAGCTATGCCGGCGGGCGCAACTTCGGCCACCTCGCGTACGCGGTAGACGACATCTACGACAGCTGCGCGCGGCTGCAGGCGGGCGGGGTGACGATCAACCGGCCGCCGCGCGACGGGCGGATGGCGTTCGTCCGCTCGCCCGACGGCATCTCGGTCGAGCTGCTCCAGGCGGGGCAGGCGAAGGCGCCCGCCGAGCCGTGGGCGTCGATGCCGAACAGCGGCGTCTGGTGATGGAGGTCGTCCAGATCCCGGTCCTTACCGACAACTATATCTACCTCGTCCATGACGGCGACGAGACGGCGGTGATCGACCCCGCGCTCGCCGAGCCGGTGCTCGCCGCCGCGGCCGAACGCGGGTGGACGATCACGCAGATCCTCAACACGCACTGGCACCCCGACCACGTCGGCGGCAACCTCGCGATCGTCGCCGCGACCGGCGCGCTCGTCACCGGCCCGGCGGGCGAGGCGGCGAAGATCCCCGGCATCAACCGCGCCGTCGGCGACGGCGACGCGGTGCCGATCGGCGGCGCGGTCGGCCGGGTGATCGACGTCCCCGGGCATACCGCCGGGCACAACGCCTATTACTTCGCCGACGCGGGCGTCGCTGTTCTGCGGCGACACGCTGTTCGCGCTCGGCTGCGGCCGGCTGTTCGAGGGGACGCCGGCGCAGATGGCCGACAGCCTCGCCAAGCTGGCGGCGCTGCCCGGCGACACGGCGGTATACTGCGCGCACGAATATACCCAGGCGAACGCGCGCTTCGCGGTGACCATCGAGCCCGACAATGCCGACCTTGCCGCGAGAGTCGCTTCGATCGACGCCGCGCGCGCCGCCGGGCGGCCGACGGTGCCGTCGACGATTGGGCTCGAGCGGGCGACCAACCCCTTCGTCCGCGCCGCCGACGTCGCCGAGTTCGCGGCGCGGCGGGCGGCTAAGGACTCGTTTCGCGGCTGAGCCAGGCGAAGCGGCCCCACAGCAGCGCCGCCGACACCGCGCCGGCGACGATCGTCGCCCAGACGATCCCGCGCACGCCGCCCCCGAGCGGGATGGCGGCGAGATAGCCGGCGGGGACCAGCACGACGACGTAGCTGAGCGCGTGCGTCACGGTCGGCACCCAGATGTCGCCGCGCGCGCGCAGCGACTGGGCGGCGACGACCTGCAGCCCATCGGTGACGAAGAACAGCCACGCGCACAGCACGAGCGCGCTCGCCGCCGACGCGCGGACGGCGGGATCGCGGGTATAGGCGCCGGCGATGTCGCTCGCGCCGAACCCGACGGCGGCGCTGAGGACGACGGTCAGCACGACGGTGGTGACGAAGCCGAGCCGCGCCGCTCGCCGGATGCCGACCGCGTCGCCGGCGCCGTACGCCTGCCCGACGAGGACCGCAGTCGCCGTCGCCACGCCGAGCGGCATCATGAACAGCAGGGCGAGGATGTTGAGGATGATCGCCCAGCTCGCCACCGCCAGCGCGCCGAGCCAGCCGGCGACGATCGTCATCGCCGAGAAAGCCCCCGACTCGATCGCGTACGACACCGATGCGCCATAACCGACGCGGCGCAGCTCGGCGCTTGCTTGCGGATCGCTTGGGGCGGGCGCGAAGATGCCGAAGCCGCGCGCCTGCCGCCAGCCGACGATGGCGACCGCGGTGAAGGCGAACAGCGCGGTGCGCGACAGGGCGGTCGACCACGCGCTCGCCTCCGCGCCCGCGACGCCGAAGCGGCCGGGGACCAACCACAGGTTGAGGCCTAAATTGACGACGTTCGCCCCCCACATCGCCAGCGTGCCCGGCAGCGCGCGGCCGTGCGCCTCGAGCCAGAAGATGCCGGCGTCGGCGAGCATGATCGGGACCAGCGACAGCGCCAGCACGCGCAGCACCGGGGTCGCGCCGCGGACGAGGTCGGCGTCGAGCCCCAGCATCGCCAGCAGCGGCCCGCCGGCCACCGCGAGCAGCGCCGCCGCCGCGACCCCGACCCAGAAGGCATAGACGAGACCGCGGCGCAGGACCGCGCCGGTCTCGGCCGCGCGCCCTGCGCCGATCGCCTGGCTGGTCAGCACCTGTACCCCCTGCAGCAGCCCGACCGCGGTCGTCAGGATGACGCCGGTCGGGGCCCAGGCGAGGGCGAGATAGCCGAGCTCGACCGCCGAGTGCCGCCCGACGACGAGCGTGTCGACCAGCCCCATGACCATGATGCCGAGCCGTGACGCGACGACCGGACCTGCGAGGCGCAGCAGGTCGCGCGCGCCGACGCGGGCGCGGTCGAGGGTAGCGGTCGACATTGCGGCGCCGTACGCGGTTGTGGCCGCCAAGTCACCACGCGCGACCTTGCCGCCCCGCGCCGGCGCTGCTAGCGCCGTCGGCTCCCGACCAACGCACGTGTGGAAGACCAACCATGGCCGACGAAACCGCTGTCCCCGCCAACGGCACCGCCCCTGCGGGCGACGCTGCCGACGCGAGCATGCAGCCGCAGGTCAGCATCCTGACGCAGTACGTTAAGGACTTCTCGTTCGAGAACCCGAACGCGCCGGCGTCGCTGCAGATGACGACGCAGCCGCGCATCGAGATCAACGTCAACGTCAACGCCAAGCGTGCCGGCGACGACCTGTACGAGGTCGAGCTCAAGATCGAAGCGAAAGCGACGACGGACGAGACGACGTCGTTCGTCGTCGAGCTGCTCTACGCCGGGCTGTTCGGCCTCCGGAACCTGCCCGAGGAGGCGCTCGAGCCGTTCCTCGTCGTCGAGGCGCCGCGCATCCTGTTCCCCTTCGCCCGCCGCATCGTCGCCGACGCGACCCGCGACGGCGGCTACCCGCCGCTGATGCTCGAGCCGATCGACTTCGGCTCGCTGTACATGGCGCAGCAGGCGCAGGGTGGCCAGGGCGCGGCCACGCTCAACTAAGCGGTTGCGCGGCGACGGGCCTGTTGCGCGCCGACACGCGCCGGGGGCCTGAATGGCTAGTCTCGTCCGCGCCACCGGGACGATCGGCGGCCTCACCCTGGTCAGCCGCATCCTCGGCCTCGTCCGCGACCAGCTGTTCGCGCTCTTCGTCGGGGCCGGGCTGGCGTCGGACTGTTTCCTGATCGCCTTCCGCCTGCCCAACCTGTTCCGCGCGCTGTTCGCCGAAGGGGCGTTCTCGGCCGCGTTCGTGCCGATGTTCAGCCGCGAGATCGGCGCCGAGGGGCGCGACCTCGCCGCGGGCAAGGCGTTTGCCGAGGCGGTGCTCGCGGTGCTGCTGCCGTTCCTGATCGTGTTCACCGCTTTGATGGTCGTCTTCGCCGCGCCGGTCGTCTGGGCGATGACGGGGGGCTTTCCCGACGCCCCGCCGCAGAAGGTCGCGCTGGCGATCGAGTTCACGCGGATCACCTTCCCGTATCTGCTGCTGATCAGCCTCGTCTCGCTGCTCGGCGGCATCCTCAACTCGGTCGGGCGCTTCTGGGTCAACGCCGCCGCGCCGATCCTGCTCAACGCGGCGCTGATCGCCGGGCTGGTGATCTTCCACGGCGACAGTCCGGTGGCGAGTGCGCGCGTCCAGTCGGTGGCGGTGACGGTCGCCGGCATCCTGCAGTTCGGCTGGCTGGTGTGGGCGTGCCACCGCGCCGGGATCGACCTGCGGCTGCGCCTGCCCCGGCTGACCCCGCCCGTGCGCCAGCTCCTTCGCCGCATCGGCCCGGCGGCACTCGGCGCGGGGGCGGTGCAGATCAACCTGGTGATCTCGACCTCGCTCGCGGCGCGGTTCCTCGGGCAGGGGGCGATCAGCTACCTGTACTACGCCGACCGCCTGAACCAGCTGCCGCTGGGGCTGGTCGGGATCGGCATCGGCACCGTCCTGCTGCCGACGCTGTCGCGCCAGCTCGCCGGCAAGCTCGACGCCGCGGCGCTCCATACGCAGAACCGCGCGATCGAGCTGGTGCTGCTCTTGACCCTGCCCGCGGCGAGCGCGCTCGTCGTCAGCGCGCTGCCGATCGTCCGCACCCTGTTCGAGCATGGCCGCTTCACGAACGCCGATTCGGTCGCGACCGCGCGCGACGCTCGCCGCCTTCTCGCTCGGCCTGCCGGCGTACGTGCTGATCAAGGTGCTGACGCCGGGCTTCCACGCGCGCGGCGACACGACGACGCCGGTGCGGATCGCGGTCGCCTCGATGGTCGTCAATCTCGTCGGCAACGTCGGGCTGATCTGGAGCCTGGGATATGTCGGCATCGCGCTGTCGACGGCGCTCGCGGCGTGGGTCAACGCGGCGGCGCTGTTCTGGACCTTGCGCAGGCGCGGGCTGTTCGCGGTCGACCACCGGCTGCGCAAGAACGCGTGGCGGCTGGTCGCGGCGAGCGCGGCGATGGCGGTGGTGCTGGTGGGCGCGAACCGCGTCGCCGTGCCGTTCATGGCCGCCGGTCCGCTCGTGCGCGCGGCGGCGCTGGCGGTGCTGGTCGTCGCCGGCGGCCTCGCCTATGTCGCCGCGGCATACGCCCTGCGCGCGTTTTCGCTTGCCGACCTCAAGGGCCAACTGCGAAGGCGGCCGGCATGAACCGCGTCTTTTCCGGCATCCAGCCGACCGGCAACCTCCACCTCGGCAACTACCTCGGCGCGATCCGGCAGTGGGTCGCGATGCAGGCCGACTACGACTGCATCTACTGCATCGTCGACCTCCACGCGATCACGCTGCCGCACGACCCCAAGGCGCTGGCGGCGGCGACGCGCGACATGGCCGCGGGCATCCTCGCCGCCGGGGTCGATCCGGCGCGCGCGATCCTGTTCGCCCAGAGCGGCGTCACCGCCCACGCCGAACTCGCCTGGGTGCTGATGAGCATCGCGCGGACCGGCTGGCTCGACCGCATGATCCAGTTCAAGGAGAAGCGCGGCAAGGACGCCGAGGGGCCGAGCGTCGGGCTGTACACCTATCCCGTGCTGCAGGCGGCCGACATCCTTGCCTACCGCGCGACGCACGTGCCGGTCGGCGAGGACCAGAAGCAGCACCTCGAGCTGGCGCGCGACATCGCGATCAAGTTCAACGCGACCTATGGCGATCTGCTCGTGCCGCCGCAGCCGGTGATCGGTGGGGCCGGCGGGGCGGCGCGGATTATGTCGTTGCGCGACGGCACGGCGAAGATGTCGAAGTCGGACCCGTCGCCGGCCAGCCGCATCGACCTGACCGACACCGCCGACACGATCGCCGCCAAGATCCGCCGCGCCAAGACCGACGCCGAACCGCTGCCGCAGACCGCGGACGGGCTCGACGGCCGGCCCGAGGCGCGGAACCTCGTCGGGCTCTATGCGGCGCTCGCCGGGACCAGCGTCGCCGCGGTCCTCGCGGAATGGGCCGGTAAGGGCTTCGGCGCGTTCAAGCCGGCGCTCGCCGACGTCATGGTCGCCGCGCTTGCGCCGATCAACGCCGAGTACGTGCGGCTGCGCGCCGACCCTGGGCACCTCGAGTCGGTGCTCCGCGACGGCGCGGCGCGAGCGGGCGCGATCGCCGCGCCGCTGCTTGCCGAGGTGTACGATGCGGTCGGCTTCCTGCGCTGAAGTGCGGCAGGCCGGTTGCGACGAGTGACCGGAACCCCTTGGTGCGTATCGGGGTTCACGCCTTGTTCACCCGCTGGTGCTTATCGGCCAAGCGGTTCCAGAGAGAGGGTATTCCGATGCGCTTCGCAGTCCTTGCCCCGCTCGCCGTCCTGACGCTGACCGCCGCCTGCACCGAGCCGTTCCAGGCTCGGGTCGCCCGGTTCCAGTCGCTGCCGGCGCCGAGCGGTCAGACGTTCACCATCCAGTCGCGCGACGCGCGCAAGGCCGGCGGGCTCGAGTTCGCCACCTATGCCAACCTTGTCACCCAGCGGCTCGAGGCGGTCGGCTACCGTCCGGCGGCCGATCCGCGATCGGCGACGCTGGTGGTCAACTTCGACTATGCGGTGACGATGCCGCGCGAGAAGATCGAGACGCGCCCGGGCTTCGGCTATGGCGGCTTCGGCTATCCGTACGGCGGGTTCGGCGGCTTCGGCTACGGCGGTTTCTACGGCCGCGGCTACGGCTTCGGCGGGTTCGGCTATGGGCCGTACGGCTTCGGCGGCTTTGGCGACTATCCCGAGGTCTATTCGCGGACGATCTACAACAGCTTCGTCGACCTGCGCATCAACCGCGCAGCGGATAACGTCGCGGTGTTCGAAGGCCGCGCCGAGACGGTCGCGACGACAAACGATCTGACCCGGCTCGTGCCGAACCTGATCACCGCGATCTTCACCAACTTTCCCGGCAACAACGGCCAGACGATGCGGGTCCAGATCGATCCCAAGCATCCCGACGGCTACGGCCTCGGTCGCTCGTAAGTACGCACTCGCCCGGCGGCGGCCGACGCCGCCGGGGATTTGCCGCGGCGGCGGCGTCGCCGTACACTGAGGCATGGCCGACGCGCGCTCCTTCCTCGTGGTCGTCGATACGACGCCTGAAAGCCGCGTCGCCATGCGCTTCGCCGCGTTGCGCGCGGCGCATGTCGGCGCGCGCGTTATCCTGCTTCACGCGATGCCCGCGACCGAGTTCATGGCGTGGGGCAATGTCCAGGACCTGATCGCGGCCGAGAGCCGCGCCGCGGCCGACGCGCTGCTGGCGAGCGTCGCCGACGAACTGTTCGCGCTGTCGGGCGCGCGGCCGGGGATGATCGTGCGCGAGGGCGAGGCGACCGCGGCGATCCTCGAGACCGTCGCAGCCGACCCGTCGATCCGCGCGCTCGTCCTCGGGGCGGCGGCCGGCGGCGCTCCCGGCCCGCTCGTCAGCTTCTTCGCCGGCGAGCGCGCCGGCGCGCTGCCGTGCCTCGTCATGATCGTGCCGGGGGCGCTCGACGACGCGCGGCTCGCCGAGCTGACCTGAGCGGCGGCTTGATCTCGAGCGGGGGGCAGGCCACATGGCGAGCTTCCGCGAAAGGCCGTCCATGTTCATCGAAACCGAGCGCACCCCCAACCCGGCGACGCTGAAGTTCCTGCCCGGCCGCACCGTCAGCCCGAGCGGAACGCACGGCTTCACCACGGCGGAGGAAGCGGCGGCGTCGCCGCTCGCCGCAGCGCTGTTCGCCCTCGGCGATGTCGAGGGCGTGTTCTTCGGCAGCGACTTCGTCTCGGTCAACAAGGCCGACGGCGCGGCCGAGTGGACGAGCCTCAAGCCGCAGGTGCTTGGAGTCCTCATCGACCATTTCAGCAGCGGCGCACCGCTGTTCGCCGGGGCTGCGGCCGCCGGTCCCGAGATCGCCGACGATCCCGAGGATGCCGACATCGTCGAGCAGATCAAGGACCTGCTCGACACGCGCATCCGTCCGCAGGTGGCGAACGACGGTGGCGACATCATCTATCGCGGCTTCCACCGCGGCGTCGTCTCGCTGCAGATGCAGGGCGCGTGCTCGGGGTGCCCGTCGTCGACCGCGACGCTCAAGGGCGGGATCGAATCGCTGCTTCGCTACTATGTCCCCGAGGTCGTCGAAGTGCGCGCCGTCTGATGGCGCCGCTCGATGCCGCGGCGCTCGACACGTTGTTCACGGGCGCGCGCACCTTTTACAGCTGGGCCGAGACACCCGTTGCCGACGCCGACCTCCGCCGGCTCTACGACCTCGTCGCGCTCGGGCCGACGTCGGCGAATGGCGAGCCTGCGCGCTTCGTCTTCGTACGCACGCCGGAGGCGAAAGAGCGCCTCGCCGCATGCGTCAGCGCGGCCAATGCGCCCAAGGTCCGCGCCGCGCCGGTAACGGTGATCGTCGGCATGGACCTCGCTTTTCACGACCGGCTGCCCGAGCTGTTTCCGCACGCCGACGCGCGCGCATGGTTCGCCGGTAACGACGCGGCGATCCGCGAGACGGCGTTCCGCAATTCATCGCTCCAGGGCGCGTACCTGATCCTGGCAGCCCGCGCGCTGGGGTTCGACTGCGGGCCGATGTCGGGGTTCGACAAGGCCGCGGTCGACGCCGCCTTCTTCGCCGGTACGACAATCGAGACGAACTTCCTCTGCTCGATCGGACATGGAACCGCCGGCGCGCTGTTCCCGCGGCTGCCGCGGCTCGCGTTCGACGACGCAGCGCGCCTCGCCTGACGCCGGCGTGCTCGAGCTGGTCATCGACACGGCGTCGGGAGCGCTGTCGGTCGCGCTGATCGACGGCCCGGCGCTCGTTGCCGAGCACCACGAGGAGATCGGGCGCGGCCACGCCGAAACCGTCGTCGCGGTCATCGCCGCGGTGGTCGGCGCGCACCGCGGCGCGGTCGGCGGCATCGTCGTCGGGGTCGGGCCGGGCAGCTTCACCGGCGCGCGGATCGGCATCGCCGCGGCCCGCGCGCTCGGCCTCGCCTGGGGCGTGCCGGTCGTCGGCGTCGGCTCGCTGGCGCTGGTCGCAGCGGGAGCGTTCGCCGCCGGAACTGGCGACACCGTCGTCGTCGTCGCCGATGCCGGCCGCGGGCGCGTCTATTGGCAGGCGTTCGCTCGCGGCGGGCGTGCTGTGGCTGAGCCGGCGGCGGGAGCGGCGGCAGACGTGGTCGTGCCGCCAGGCGCCGTGAAAGCCGATGCGCTCCCCCGTGCGGCCGATGCGCGCTTCCTCGTCACGGCGGCGCGCGGGCCGGCGGTGCCGCTATATCTCGGTGCGGCGGCATGACGCCGCGACTCGAGCCCGTCGGCGCGGACGGCATTGATGCCGTGATGGCGGTGATGGACCGCGCCTTCGACGCACGCTTCGGCGAGGCATGGTCGGCGGCGCAGGTCCTCGGCAGCCTCGCTACCGGCATGGCGTGGGCCCGCGTCGCCCGCGATGGCGCGCCGGTCGGCTTCACCCTGTGCCGGCAGATCGGCCCCGACGCCGAGCTGCTGCTGATCGGGGTCGATCCCGCGGCGCGGCGCGGCGGCGTCGGTCGGGCACTGCTCGCGACGGCCGCGGCGGACGCGAACGCGCGCGGGTGCGCGGCGCTGTTCCTCGAGGTGCGCGACGGCAATGCCGCGGCGCTCGGGCTCTACCGCGCGGCCGGATGCCAAGTCATCGGGCGGCGACGCGACTATTATAACGGCGCCGGCGGGTTACGCTTCGACGCGATCACCTTGCGCGCCGACCTGAACGATTTGACAGGTGCCGTTTAGGCCCCGACTCACTTGCCAGCGACTGGTCTTGTCGCCATAAGCTGTTGTTTCCAGTTGCTTTGAGGACGATTATGCCTGACCGCCTGCCGCATGCCGAGTTGATGACGCTGACCGCGGACATCGTTGCGGCGCACCTGAGCAACAACACCGTCGCCGTCGCCGAAGTGCCCGCGGTGATCGCCGCAACCTTCACCGCGCTGAGCCGGCTCGGCAGCGAGCCAGTCGCCGAAACCGCCGCGCGCGAGCCGGCCGTGCCGATCAAGAACTCGGTCAAGCCCGACCACATCGTGTGCCTCGAGGACGGCAAGAAACTGAAGATGCTCAAGCGGCACCTGATGACGCGCTATGGCATGACGCCCGAGGCGTACCGCGCCAAGTGGAACCTACCTGCCGACTATCCGATGGTCGCGCCCGACTATGCGGCACAGCGGCGGTCGCTGGCGCTGAAGATCGGACTGGGCACGGCGCGCAACGCGCGGCGGTGAGCGTGACGCGCCGAGCTTGCCGCCGCCGGCCGCCCTTCCTAGGGTGACCGGCGTGGCTTCGCGGCGGGAACGATGAGCGGCACGATCGACATCGAGGCGCTGTGCGCGGCCAAGGGGCTGCGCATCACCGAGCAGCGGCGGACGATCGCGCGCGTCCTGTCGGCGGCGTCGGACCACCCCGACGTCGAGGAGGTCCATCGCCGCGCGGTCGCGACCGATCCCGGCATCTCGATCGCCACCGTCTACCGGACCGTACGGCTGTTCGAGGAAGCGGGCATCCTCGCGCGCCACGACTTCCAGGGCGGACGGTCGCGCTACGAGACGGCGAGCGACGCGCATCACGATCATCTGATCGACATCGAATCGGGACGAGTCATCGAGTTTCACGACCCCGAGCTCGAGGAGCTGCAGCGCCGGATCGCGGCGCGGCTCGGCTTCCGCCTCGTCGACCACCGCATGGAGCTGTACGCCGTCGCCGTACGCACGGATGTGGGCGAGTGACGCCACGCGCGGCACGGCTCCGGCCGATCCGCGGGCGTGGCTTCGGGCGGACGCGGACTATCGCCGGGACGGGAGCTGCCGCCGTCGTCCTCGTGCCATTCGAGCTCGCGATGCGGCGGGTGTCGCGGCGCAGCCGGCCGCGGTTGCCGTGGCTGTTCCACCGCGCACTCGCCCGCTCGCTGGGCCTGCACGTCGTCGTCCACGGCCGCCAGGCGCGCGGCGGCGGCGTCCTGTTCGTCGCCAACCATCTGAGCTGGGCCGACATCCCGGTACTCGGCAGCCGTATCCTCGCCGCCTTCGTCGCCAAGGCCGAGGTCGCCGGCTGGGGCCCGGTCGGCTGGCTGTCGACGCTCGCGCGGACCGTCTACGTCGACCGCGAGCGGCGCCAGGCGACTGGGGCGGCGAAGAACGCCATCGTCGACCGGCTGGCGGCGGGCGAGAACGTCATCCTGTTCCCGGAAGGGACCAACAGCGACGGGATCGCCGTCCTGCCGTTCAAGTCGGCGCTGTTCGCCGCGATCGAGGACGACGACTTCGTCATCCAGCCGGTGACGATCGCCTATACGCGGCTGAACGGGATGCCGATCACGCGCGAGCGCCTGCCCGACATCGCGTGGATCGGCGACACCGCGCTGATGCCGCACCTGCTGGCGTTCATGTCGCTCGGCAAGGTCCGCGCCGAGCTCGCCTTCCACCCGCCGGTGCGGCGCGCCGACTTCGGCGACCGCAAGGCGCTCGCGCAGCACTGCCACGATGTCATTGCCGAGGGGTATCGCCGGCTGATGCGTGGAGCCTGACGAACAGGTGATCGGAGTGTAAGGTACAGCTTACAATTACGCGAGGTCGTTTCGGGTCTGTCGAAGGGCGGGCAGGGTGGCACGTTTAGTGCATGGACGCTGACGTTAGGCGAATTTCGCTTGGAGATAGTTATGCGTCCATTGTTCACCGCCCTGTCGCTCGCCGCCGCCCTCGCCGCGCTGCCGGCGACCGCCGCGACCTATGACGCGTTCTCGACGTTCAACGGGACCGCCACTGGCGGTGCGTTCACCTACGGGACGCTTGACGACACCGCTGCGACGCCGACGTTCACCGCGTTCAACGACGCGCCGGGCTGCGCCGGGCTGATCTCGAACGTCATCTGCACGAGCAACGGCTTCCTGCCGGCGGCGTTCAAGTCGACGAGCGGCGCGCACCAGTCGGGCTCGGTCATCGTCCCGGGCGACGCGCTGATCCTGCATCCGGGTTCGAGCGCCGGGCAGAGCGCGGCGGTGCTGTTCACCGCCCCGACCGCCGGCAAGTACCTGCTGTCGTTCTCGGCCTCGGTCGCCGACACCAATCCGTCGGGCACCGTCATCGAGGCCTTCTCGTCGGCCGGGACGCTGACGCCGATCGCGACGCTCAGCGGCGCGACCCCGACCTTCGGTTTTTCGTCGTTTCCGCTGACGTTCGTGGCCGGTGACACGGTTGGTTTCGCCGTCAACTATGCGGGAAGCTACTTCAACGACTCGACCGGCATCAACGTGACGCTGACCACGGTTCCCGAGCCGGCCGCGTGGACGCTGCTGATCGCCGGCTTCGCCATGACCGGCTTCGCCGCACGCCGGCGCCGGGTTGCGCTCACCGCCTGACGACCGCCGGCGTTCCGCCGGATCGCGATGATGAAAGGGCGCGTCACCGGCCGGTGACGCGCCCTTTCACCTTTCGTCCATTCCCCGCCCCTGATAGGCTCGCGCGGTGCAGCAGCAGCCCCGCATCGCCCCGTCGATCCTGTCGGCCGATTTCGCGCGGCTCGGCGACGAGGTTCGCGCGCTCGACGCGGCCGGGGCCGACTACATCCACATCGACGTCATGGACGGGCATTTCGTGCCCAACCTCACGATCGGTCCGCTGGTGGTGAAGGCGCTGCGCCCGCATAGCGCGCTGCCGTTCGACGTCCACCTGATGATCGCGCCGGCCGATCCATTCCTCGACGCCTTCGCCGCAGCCGGGGCCGATATTCTGACTGTCCACCCCGAGTCCGGGCCGCACGTCCATCGCACCGTTCAGCGGATCAAGGCGCTGGGGCTGAAGGCCGGCGTTTCGCTCAACCCGGCGACGCCGGCCAAGGCGCTCGACTATCTGCTCGACGACGTCGACCTCGTGCTGGTGATGAGCGTCAATCCCGGCTTCGGCGGACAGAGCTTCATCGCCAGCCAGCTGCGCAAGATCGCCGCGATCCGCAAGGCGATCGACGCCACCGGGCGCACTATCGACCTCGAGGTCGACGGGGGCGTCGATGCGGTAACCGCCCGCCAGGCACTCGATGCCGGGGCCGATGTCCTCGTCGCCGGCACGGCGGTCTTCGCCGGCGGCGGCGACCGCTATGCCGCCAATATCGCAGGCCTGCGCGGGCGATGAGCGGCGGCGACGGCGACGCGCCCGACCTGTTCGCGCCGGCCCTCCCCGCCGATGCCGACCGGGTCCGCCGCGGCGGCGGCGGCGACAAGGGGCTGAGCCTCGCCGAGCGCCTCGCCGCCGGCGTCCACCGTCTCAGCTATCGCACCGCGCTCCACCGCATCCGGCTACGCGGGCATTTCCCGTTGAAGCTTCTTGCCGTGCCCGCCGACCCGCTACACGGGGATGGCGCCATCGGGGCGCGCATCGTCGCTGGCCGGCTGCCCCACGCGGGCTACAACGCGCCGCGCGACCGCCGCTTCGCCGACCCTGCCGCCCCACCGGCATGGCGCGATTGGGCGCACAGCTTCACCTGGCTGCGCGATCTCGCCGCCGCCGCCGACCGCGTGCGCGGAGCCGAGATCGCCCAGCCGGTCGTCGCCCGCTGGCTGGCCGAGCACGCCGAGTTCGATGCCGGCGCCTGGGCGCCCGAACTCGTCGCGCGGCGGCTGATCTTCTGGACGACCTACGCGCCGTACATCCTGTCCTCGCCCGACCTCGTCTATCGGTCGACGGTGCTCAACACGCTCGCGCGGATGGCGCGCCACCTCGACCGCGCGATCGACCGGCTGCCCGAGGGGCTCGCGCGTGTCGCCGCCGCCGCCGGGCTGAACGTCGCGGCGCTGCTGATCCCGGGGGTGGACGCGCGCCTCGCACGGGCCGAGGGGCTGCTCGAGCGCGCACTGGCGGCGATCGTCGCGCCCGACGGCGGCGTTGCCGACCGGGCCCCGGCAACGCAGGCGGCGCTGATCGAATTGCTCCTCCACGTCCGCGCGACCTATGCCGCGCGCGGCCGCCGGGCGCCGCCGGCGCAGGCGACCGCACTCGACCGTCTCGTCGCTGCGCTCGCCTCGCTCGCGATGGCCGACGGCAGCGTTGGCGCGTGGCACGGCCCGGGGATCGCCGCCGGGCGGCTGGGGGCGCTGTTCGCCGCCTCGGGGGCGGTGGCGACGCCGAGCCGCGATCCCGGTGCCGGCGGCTATCAGCGCATCGCCGGCGGGACCAGCCTCGTCGTCATCGACGCCGCGCCGCCGCCGCAGGCACGCGCGGCGACCGCCGCCCACGCCGGCACGCTCGGCTTCGAGCTGGCGAGCGGCGTGACGCGGATCGTCGTCACCTGTGGCGCCGCGGGCGCGACCCCGCTTCCCGACGCACTGGCGAACGGGCTGCGGACCACCGCGGCGCATTCGACCCTGATCCTCGCCGACAGTAATTCGACCCGCATCCGCCCCGATGGCGCGCTTGGCCGTGGGGTCGAGGAGGTGATCGTCGCGCGCCACGAAAGCGAGGACGGCGTCTGGCTCGACCTCGCCCACGACGGCTATGCCCGCCGCTTCGGCGTCCGCCATCGCCGCCGGCTGTTCGTCGCGGCCAACGGAGCGGACCTGCGCGGCGAGGACGGGCTCGAACCCGTCGCCGGAGCCCGGCCGCGGCGGCGCGGCGCCAGCGCGGCATTCGACATCCGCTTCCACCTCGCCGTCGGGGTCGCGGCGACGCCGACGGCCGACGGGCAGGGGGCGCTGCTCAAGCTGCCATCGGGCGGCGTCTGGCAGGTGCGGGTGCGCGGCGGACCGCTGGCGATCGACGACAGCGTGTGGATTGACCCCGACGCCGGCCCCGTGCCGACCAAGCAGCTCGTCATCGCCGCGACCGCCCGCGACGGCGCGGCGAGCGTCAATTGGTCGTTCAAGCGGATGGGCAAATAGGCGCAAGAGCCGGCCGCAGCACGGCCCACGCCGCCGTCTTGGCGGCGAGATCGAGCGTGTAGGCAGGGCTGCTCGACGGCAGCGTGACGTGTGCGAGGCCCGGCGGCAGCGTTCGCGCGCCGATCGCCGCGGCGGTCTTGCCGTTGAACGCGACCAGCTGCAGCGCGGGCAAGGTCGCAGCAAGCGCGGCGAGGTTGCGGGCCTCGACGTCGCGCAAGCTCGCGTCGAGGCTCCCCGCCCGGCGCGCGGTGGCGACGACGTCCCACAGGCCGACGCCATGCGCCAGCAAGGTTGCCAGCCGCGCGTCGTAGTCGAGCGCGGCGAGGTCGATGCCGATGACCCCGCCGAGGAGCCGCCAGAAGCTGTTCTGCGGATGTGCATAGTAGCGTTGCGCGGCGAGGCTGGCGACGCCGGGCAGGCTGCCGAGGACGAGGACGCGCGTGTCGGCGTCAACGACCGGCGCGAAGGCGGCGTGGCGGGTCGCCTTCTGGTCGATGACCGTCACAACCGCCGCACGAGGCGGAAACGCTCGCACCACAGCAGCATAGCAGGGGCGAAGTCGCCGTTGCGCCTGAAATAGCCTTGGTGCCCGACCCGCCACGTCGTCGGGCTGCGGTCGCCTTCGCCCTCCGCGAAGGCGAAGTCGGGCTCGACCGCGTCGAAGCGACGTTGTTCGACGGCGATGGTCTCAAGGATCGCGCGCGGTGACCCCGCGCCGTCGAGCGCGACCATGTGCTGGCCGATGCGCGGCGGCGGCGGCGGACCGGCGGCAACGCTCCAGCACGTCGCCGTCTTCGTGCCGGCGAGGACCAGCGCGACCAATGCACCGGCGAGCGCTGCGGTATCGCCGAAGGCGAACCGCTCGAGTGCGTGCCATTCGTCGGCTTCGCTCACGGATCTATCCGTGCGGTCACCTCGATCTCGATCTTCATCGCCGGGTCGAGCAGGCCGGCGACGATCATCGTCGCCGCCGGCCGCGCCTCACCGAAGGCGGCGCGGAGTTGCGGCCAGCACGGTTCGAAGTCGCGGCGATCGGGCAGGATGTAGCGGACGCGCCGCACGTCGGCGAAGGTCGCCCCGGCCTCGGCCAGCGCAGCGGCGATCGTCGCCAGCGCGGCGGTGCACTGGTCCTGGACGGCGTCGGGCAGCGTCATCGTGTCGGGGTCGGTCCCTGTACACCCCGAAACGAAGACCCAGCCATCGGCATCGGTGACCGCGCGCGAATAGCCGATCTTCGCCTCGTACGCCGAACCGCTGGCGATCCGGCGGCGGCCGCTCACCAGCTCCGCGTCGGCTTGGGCGGGATGCGCGCCGCAAGCGCGAGGCTCGGGCTGTCGCCGACCGCGGTTTCCGACAGGCCGGCGAGCGTCCCGTCGTTCAGATCCTCCGGTTCGGCGAGGTTCGCGGCGACGGTGGTGAAGTCGCCCCGCGCGCGCTCGGCCAAGACGTAGAAGCCGGTGTCGAGCAGATTGGTCACGTTACCATCGCGTGCCAGCCGGGTCGGGCCGCCGAGGACGACGGCGATCAGCCGCGTTCCATTCTCGGCCTTGCTCGCGGCGAGCGTGAAGCCGGCGGCGCTGGTGAAGCCGGTCTTGATCCCGTCGACTCCGGGCAGCGTCGTCAGCAGATGGTTGTGGTTGGCGATGCTGTGACCTTCGTAATCGACGGCGACCTGGCTGAAGACCTTGTAGAACTGGGGGAAGTCGCGAACGACGGCGCGGCTCAGCGTGGCGATGTCGCGCGCGGTGGTCAGCTGGCGCGGGTCGGGCAGGCCGGTCGCGTTGACGAACTGGCTGCTCATCATGCCGAGCCGGCGGGCGGTCGCCGTCATCTGCGCGGCGAAGGCGGTCTCGCTGCCGGCGATATGTTCGGCCAGCGCAACGGCGATGTCGTTGGCGCTCTTCGTCGCGATAACGTCGATCGCCGTCTTGAGCGGGATCGTCGCGCCGGGCCGAAGACCGAGCTTCGATGGCGCCTGCATCGCGGCGTGCTTCGACACCACGACCGGGTCGTCGCCGTGCATCGTCCCCTTCGCCAGCTGTTCGAAGGCGAGGTAGAGCGTCAGCACCTTGGTGATCGACGCCGGGAACCGCGGGGCGTCGGCCTGACGCGCGTAGAGCACCTCGCCGGTCTGCGCGTTCATCAGCATCGCGGCGTACTTAGGCACGGCGTAAAGGCTCGAGGCGAACGCCGGCGCGGCGAGCAGCGCGCCGCAGCAACCGACCAGAAGATATTGACTCCGCACCGGAAACTCCCCGCTCCCGCCGACGCGCAACTGTAACAAGCCCCGAGTCGCGCGCCAAGCGGTGATTGTCGTGGATGCCGAACGGACTGGCGCGCAGTTCCATCCGGGTGCCTTCCATCACCGCGCGCAAGCCGCCGGGCTTCGCGACCGTCACCGGCAGGCGGCTTGGAGAAGAGGTGGCCGGCTCGATGCGCAGCCCGCTCGTCCCGCGGTCGAGCTTGCCCGGCGAAAAGCCGAGATGGGCGAGGATGTGCACCGGGACGTCGGCAGTGGCGATCGTGGGGGGCGTCCGCGCGGCCTCGGCGCGCCGATCGGCGTCGCTGCGGCCGTCGTCGTCGATGCGCTCGAACACCAGCGGTACTGCCATCGGCAGTCGCCGCCAGTCACCGATGATCCCCGACAGCACCCCTTGCATTAGCCGGCCGCCGGGCGGGACGAGGCCGTGAACGGCGAAGAAACCTATGGTCCCGTCGATGTGGTCGGCTTCAATTCAACGATCATTTCCGGATCCGACGGCGCCGATTTCATCGCTTATGATTCAGCCCAGTTCGGGCCGTGGCCGTCCCTCGCCGCCGTTCCCGGGCCCGCGAGCTGGGCGATGCTGGTCGCCGGGTTCGGCCTCGTTGGCGCCATCGCGCGGCGGCGGAGCGCGGCGGTCGTAGCGGAGGCACGGGGCGGCGGCGGGGTCGTGCCCGCCGTCGCTTGCCGCTCGCGCCGAAAGTCGTCACATAGCGCGCGATGTCCGCCGCGCCGCACGCTTCCGCGCCCAACGAGCGCCGCACCTTCGCGATCATCTCGCACCCCGACGCGGGCAAGACGACCTTGACCGAGAAGCTGCTGCTGTTCGGCGGCGCGATCCACCTGGCCGGCGAGGTCCGCGCGCGTGGCAACAACCGGCGCGCGCGGTCGGACTGGATGAAGATCGAGCAGCAGCGCGGAATTTCCGTGACCAGCTCGGTGATGACCTTCGAACGCGAACGCGTCACGTTCAACCTGCTCGACACGCCGGGGCATGAGGATTTCAGCGAGGACACGTACCGGACGCTGACCGCGGTCGACAGTGCCGTCATGGTCATCGACGCCGCGCGCGGCATCGAGGCGCAGACGCGCAAGCTGTTCGAGGTGTGCCGCCTGCGCGACGTCCCGATCATCACCTTCGTCAACAAGGTCGACCGCGAGGGGCGCGATCCGTTCGAACTGCTCGACGAGATCGCCGACCAGCTGGCGCTCGACGTCGTGCCGATGACGTGGCCGGTCGGTCTCGGCGGCCAGTTCCGCGGTATCTGGGATCTGCGCGCGAACACGCTGACGGTGCCCGAGGGCGACAGCCGGGTAGCGGGAGCGAAGCTGGCGTTCACCGGGATCGACGACCCCGCGCTCGAAAATCATGTCCCGGCCGACGAACTCGCGGCGTTCCGCGAGCAGGCCGAACTCGCCCTCGGTGGGTTCGCCGACCTCGACCCCGACCTCTACCGCAAGGGCGCGCTGACGCCGGTATTCTTCGGCTCGGCGCTCAAGGATTTCGGCGTCGGCGACCTGATCGACGGGCTTGCCGCCTACGCGCCCGCGCCGCGCGTCCAGCACGCCACCCCGCGCGACGTGACCCCCGACGAGCCGGCGGTGACGGGGTTCGTGTTCAAGGTGCAGGCGAACATGAACCCGCAGCACCGCGATCGCATCGCGTTCCTGCGCGTCTGCTCGGGGCGCTTCCGCCGCGGCATGAAGCTGAAGCAGGTCGCCACCGGCAAGGCGATCGCGATCAACTCGCCGATCTTCTTCTTCGCGCAGGACCGCGAGATCGCCGACGAGGCGTTTCCCGGCGACATCATCGGCATCCCCAACCACGGCGTCCTGCGCGTCGGCGACACGCTGACCGAGGGCGAGGCGCTGACCTTCACCGGTATCCCCAACTTCGCGCCGGAGATCCTGCGCCGTGTCCGGCTCGGTGACCCGACCAAGTCGAAGCAGCTGCGCAGCGCCCTGAACGATATGGCCGAGGAGGGGGTAACGCAGCTGTTCCGGCCGCTGATCGGCAGCCAGTGGATCGTCGGCGTCGTCGGTCAGCTCCAGCTCGAGGTGCTGATCAGCCGGCTCGGGGCCGAGTACAACGTCGCCGCCGGGTTCGAGGCGTCGCCGTTCGATACCGCGCGCTGGATCGCCGCCGACGACCCGGCCACGCTGAAGACCTTCACCGACAACCACCGCAGCGCGATGGCCGAGGACCGCGACGGCGCGCCGGTGTTTATGGCGCGCGACCAGTGGGAGCTCAACTACACCGCGCAACGCGAGACGGCGGTGCGGTTTACGGCGACGCGGGAGCGGGCGTGAGCAGTCTGTACGCCGACGACGCCGCCCGTCGTGCGCGGGTCGACGCGCTGCTCGCCGCCTATGATGCGCCGCCGCCGGTACCGCGGCGGTCGTGGCTGCGGCGGTGGTGGAGGCTGCTGCTGGCGGCGGTCGTCGTCGGTTTTCTTGCCCTTGTCGCGTGGCTCGTCGTCACCGCTCCCCTCGGCCGCGCGCTCGAGCCCCTCAAGAACCCGAGCCTCGTCCTGCTCGACGCGAGCGGCCATCCGATCGCGCGGCGGGGCGATTACAAGGAAGCGCCGGTCACGATCGCCGAGCTGCCGAAGTACGTGCCGGCGGCGATCATCTCGATCGAGGATCGGCGGTTCTACCATCACTGGGGGATCGACCCGCAGGGCATCGCCCGCGCACTGTTGCGCAACACTGAGGCCGGCGGGGTCGCGCAGGGCGGTTCGACCCTGACCCAGCAGCTGGCCAAGACGAGCTTTCTGTCGGGCGAGCGGACGATCAAGCGCAAGCTGCAGGAGGTGATCATCGCCTTCTACCTCGAAAGCCGGCTGACCAAGAACCAGATCCTCGCGCGCTACCTGTCGAGCGTTTACTTTGGCGAGGGTGCCTATGGCCTGCGCGCGGCGGCACGCGTCTATTTCGACCGCGATCCCGGCGACCTGACGGTCGGCCAGGCGGCGATGCTCGCCGGGCTGGTCCAGGCCCCGTCGCGGCTCGACCCGGCGCGCCACCTCGCCGCCGCGCAGGACCGCGAGCGCGTCGTCCTCGGCGCGATGGTCGCCAACGGGGCGCTGACACCAAATCAAGCAGCGCATGTCGCGCCGGCCCGGGTCGCGCGCGGGCGCGAGAGCCTGCCGACGGGGTCGTATTTCGCCGATTGGGTCCTGCCGCAGGCGCGTGGCAGCATCGACGCGGCGCAGTACGGCGACGTGGCAGTGGCGACCACGCTCGATCCGGTGCTGCAGAAGGCGGCCGAGCGTGCCGTCGCCGACACGCTGGCGGGGTTGCGCGGGGCGAATGTCCACCAGGCGGCGCTCGTCGCGATGCGGCCCGACGGGCGGGTGGTGGCGATGGTCGGCGGAGCGAATTACGGCGCGACGCCGTTCAATCGCGCGACGCAGGCGATGCGCCAGCCGGGCTCGTCGTTCAAGCTGTTCGTGTATTTGGCGGCTCTGCACTCGGGCATGCGGACGTCGGACACGATCCTCGACGCGCCGGTGACGATCGGCGACTGGTCACCGAAGAACGATGAAGGCAAGTATCGCGGGCGGATCAGCCTCGCCACCGCCTTCGCGGCCTCGTCGAATGTCGCCGCGGCCAAGCTGACGCAGCAGGTGGGGGTCGAGGCCGTCCGCCGCCAGGCGCGGCTGCTCGGGGTGACCGTCCCGCTATCCAATTACGAGGGGCTCGCGCTCGGCACGTCGGGGGTACCGCTGATCGAGCTGACGAGCGCCTATGCCGCGGTTGCGGCCGGGACGTACCCGGTCAAGCCGGTCGGCCTTGCCAGTCCGCGCCGCGCCGGACTCGCCGAGCGCCTGCGCGCGGCCGCCGCCGCGATCCGCCCTTGGCCCGAGCGCGGCGCGATGCTCGAACTGCTGCAGTCCGCTGTCCGTCATGGGACCGGCGTCGCCGCGTCACTGCCGATCGCGACCTACGGCAAGACCGGCACGACGCAGAACCACCGCGACGCGCTGTTCGTCGGCTTCGCCGGTGACCTCGTCGTCGGCGTCTGGGTCGGCAACGACGACAACAGCCCGATGACCGGTGCCGTTGTCGGCGGAACGGTGCCGGCGAAGCTGTGGCACCGCTTCATGGTCGCCGCGCTGACCCGCGAGGGCATCCTGCGCCCGCCACCGCCCGCACCGCGGCTCCCGGACCTCGGCGCGATCGTCGGCCACGCGCTCGGCCCTGCGGGCGATGCCGCGCAGGCCGCGATCGACGACGCGCTCGGCCGTCGTCGCGACGAATCCGAGCCGCCGCCAGGTCCTGACGAGCCGCCGCAGCTTTAACGTAGGCGCAGCGTGACCGACGCGGCGTGCGCCGGGAGCCCTTCGTGGGCGGCCAGCGTCGCCGCCGCCGGGCCGATCGCCGCCAGCCCGGCCGAGCCGACGTCGAGAAAAGTCGTCCGCTTCATGAAGTCGGTGACGCCGAGCCCGCTCGAAAAGCGCGCGCGTCGCCCAGTCGGCAGGACATGGTTCGGGCCGGCGCAATAGTCACCGACCGCTTCGGGCGTGTGCCGGCCGAGGAAGACCGACCCCGCGTGGCACACCTGATCGAAGATCGCCGCCGGGTCATCGACCATCAACTGGAGGTGCTCGGGCGCGAGCGCGTCGATCAGCGGCACGGCAGCGGCGAGGCCGGGGACGACAACAATCGTGCCGAACGCATCCCAGCTCGCCCGCGCGGTCGCGGCGGTCGCGAGGCCGGCCAGCTGTCGCTCGACCGCGACCGCGACGGCATCTGCGAAGGCGGCAGAGTTGGTGATCAGGATCGACTGGGCGACAGCGTCGTGCTCGGCCTGGGCGAGGAGGTCGGCCGCAACCCACTCGGGGTCCGAGCGCGCGTCGCTGACGACGACGACCTCCGACGGGCCGGCGACCATGTCGATGCCGACGACGCCGAACACCTGCCGCTTGGCTTCGGCGACCCACGCGTTCCCCGGGCCGGTGATCGTGTCGACTGCGGCAATCGTCGCCGTGCCGTACGCGAGCGCTGCGATCGCCTGCGCGCCGCCGATCCGGTAGACGGCATCGACGCCGGCGACCTCGGCAGCGACGAGGACGAGCGGGTTGACGACGCCGTCGGGCGTGGGCGTGACCATCACGAGCCGCTCGACACCGGCGACGCGTGCGGGGATGGCGTTCATCAGCACCGACGATGGATAGGCCGCACGGCCGCCGGGAACGTACAGGCCCGCGGCGGTGACCGGCGACCAGCGCCACCCGGCGCGGACCCCGGCGGCATCGGTCGCGTCGAGGTCGCTCGGCCGCTGCTTCGCGTGGAACGCGCGGATCCGGTCGGCGGCGAGGTCGAGCGCGGCGAGGACGTCCGGCGCGACATCGCTCCGCGCCGCGCGGATGGTCGCCGCATCGATTTCCATGCCGACCGCGGCGAGGTCGACCCGGTCGAACCGCCGCGTCAGCTCGGCAAGCGCCGCGTCGCCCCGCGTGCGGACGTCGGCGACGATCGCGGCGACGTCGGCGGTGACATCGGCCCCGCTGTCGCGCCGCGCCGCAACGAGCGCGGCGAACGCCGCCGCGAAGCCCAGGGCCGTCGCGTCAAGCCGCAGCGGCATCGGGGACCTCGGTCGCCGCGCGGAAGCGTTCGACCCACGGCACGACGGCACCGGCGCGCGTCTTGAACGCGGCGCGGTTGACGATCAGCCGCGAGCTGACCTCGGCGATGGTCTCGACCTCGACCAGCCCGTTCTCGGCGAGCGTCCGCCCGGTCGAGACAAGGTCAACGATGCGGTCGCACAGGCCCAGCATCGGCGCGAGCTCCATCGCGCCGTTGAGCTTGACGCACTCGGCCTGGACCCCGCGGCGGGCGAAGTGCGCCTGGGTGACGCGCGGATATTTGGTCGCGACGCGGACGTGGCTCCACGTCCGCGGGTCGTCGGCGGCCGCCTGCGCCACCGGCTCGGCGACCGCGATGCGGCAGCGGCCGATGCCGAGATCGACCGGCGCGTAGATCTCGGTGAAGGCGAACTCCATCAACACGTCGTTGCCGGCGATGCCGAGCTGCGCCGCACCGAACGCGACGAACGTGGCGACGTCGAACGCTCGCACCCGGATCAGCGAGACATGGGGCAGATTGGTCGCGAACTTGAGCGCGCGGCTGCCCTCGTCGCTGAACGCCGCTTCGGGCACGATCCCGGCACGCGCGAGCACCGGCAGCGCTTCCTTCAGGATGCGCCCCTTCGGCAGTGCGATGATCAGCTCGTCGGTCACGGCCCGGCACGTACCGGCGGCATCGTTGCGCGGCAAGCGCGGTCCTGTCACAGGCGGGCGTTAAGCAAGCAGATCGGTGAGAGAAGGTCGATGAGCGAAGCAGACGTCCGCGCCGCGTTCGAGCTTCAGATCGATTGGTCGCACCGGCTGCGGTCACCGTTCACCGCCAGCCTGCTCGGCGCGCTCGCAGCGACCATCGACCGGTCGACCGCAGTCGGTCGGCGGGTGCTCGACTGGCCCGGTGAGCCGGTGGCCGACGCGCTCGTCCTGCGCCTCGTCGGCGGCCTGCATGCGCTGGTCCGCGCGGGGAACCTGCCGGGTCTGGCGACATGCTACCCGCCGCATCCGCCGTGCGCCGACCTGGCAGGGCGCGTCGCCGTCGCGCTCGCCGACGACCGACTGCTGCCGTGGCTCGATTCGGCACCACAAACGAACGAGGTCGGCCGGTCGGCGGTGCTGATGGCCGGATTGAAGACGATCGCCGCCGCTTTCCCGCTGCCGCTGCGCACCGTCGAGCTCGGCGCCAGCGGCGGGCTCAACCTGCGCCTCGACGCTTATGCGTACGACCTCGGCGGCGCGCGTTTCGGCCCTGCCGGAGCGCCGCTGGTGCTCGCGCCCGAGTGGACCGGGCCGCCGCCGCCAGCGGCAGACGTCCGCATCATCGAGCGCGTCGGTGTCGACCGCGCGCCCCTCGACGTCGCCCGCGCCGGCGACCGGCTGCTCGCCTATGTCTGGCCGGACCAGCCCGAGCGTGTCGCGCGCCTCGCCGCAGCGATCGACGCCTTCATCGCCGATCCCGCGCCGCTGGTGGAAAGCGATGCCGCCGACTTCGTCGACGCCGAGGTCAAACTGCGCACGGGCGTCGTCACCGTCGTGCTCCATAGCATTGCCTTCCAATATTTTCCGGCGGCCGGGCAGGCGCGGATCGCCGCCCACCTCGAGCGGGTCGGGCAGGTAGCGACAGCCGAGGCCCCGCTCGCGTGGCTGCGCTACGAATTCGACCACGCCGGTGCGCCCGCCGCGTCGCTGCGCCTGCGGCTATGGCCGGGCGACGATCGCCTGCTCGCGCGGGCGCACCCGCACGGGGCGCGCGTCGAGTGGCTCGGCTGATCCCGGCACCGGCGGTGTCGCTGATCCTCGCCTCGGCCAGTCCGCGTCGCCTCGACCTGCTCGCCCAGATCGGGGTCGTCCCGCACGCGGTCGACGCCGCCGACCTCGACGAGACGCCCCATCGCGGCGAGCTGCCCGCCCCGCATGCGCTGCGGCTCGCACAGGCGAAGGCGGCGGCGGTCGCGGCGCGACACGCGGGGGCCGTGGTCCTTGCCGCCGACACCGTCGTTGCCGTCGGCCGGCGCATCTTGCCCAAAGCCGGAACGACGGCCGAGGCGCGCGCGTGCCTGACGCAACTCTCCGGCCGCCGCCACCGGGTTACGACCGCCGTCGCGGTGATCGACGCCGCCGGCCGGCTGCGCGCCGCGATGGTGGTGTCGAGCGTCACCTTCAAGCGGCTCGATGCCGCCGAGATCGATCGCTACCTCGCGACCGGCGAATGGGCGGGCAAGGCCGGCGGCTACGCGATCCAGGGCCGCGCCGCCGGGCTAGTCCGCGCGCTGTCGGGGTCGTGGAGCGGTGTCGTCGGCCTGCCGCTCTACGAGACGCGGCGGCTGCTGCGCGCGGCCGGAATCGATGCCTGAGGTGCGGCCCAAGGTCCTGATCGAAGACGGCATCGGCGAGACACGCGCGATCATCGTCGCGCAAGGCACCATCGTCGAGGCGCACGTCGAGCGCCCCGGCGGCTGGCGCTGGGGCGACGTCCGCGCCGTGCGGCTGGCGAAGATCCTCGTTCCCGGTGTCCGCGCGATCGTCGTCGCCGATGGCGTCGAAGCGCTGCTCACCCCGCTCCCGCCGACGCTGACCGAAGGGGCGGCGCTCCGCGTCCGCGTCGTCCGCGAGGCACTTGCCGAGGCTGGACGGCCGCGGCTGGCGAAGGTCGTCGCGACGGCAGACGCGGTCGCCGCCGGGCCGACGCTCGCCGAACGCCTCGCCGCCCGCGGGCTGCCGCCGGTGCGAGCGGATGCCGGGTGTTTCGAGGCCTGCGGCTGGACCGAGACGATCGAGGCCGCGATCGCCGGGCGGGTCGCGTTCGCCCGCGGGTCGCTGACGATCAGCCCGACGCCGGCGATGACCGTGATCGACGTCGACGGCGACCTTGCGCCGGTCGCGCTCGCCCTCGCCGCCGCCGACGCCGCCGCGGGCGCGATCCGCTGCTTCGACCTGGTGGGATCGATCGGTATCGACTTTCCGACTGTGGCCGACCGTTCGGCGCGAATGGCGGTCGGAGCGCGTCTCGACGCGGCGCTGCCGCCGCCGTTCGAGCGAACCGCGGTCAACGGCTTCGGCTTTGTCCAGATCGTTCGGCCGCGCCAGCGCGCTTCTCTGGTCGAGGCGCTGACCGCCGACCGCGCCGCGACCGCATCGCTGCGGCTGCTGCGAACCGCCGAGAGCGGCTGCGGCCGTGCGCGCCTGGTCGTGCCGCCGCCGGTCGGTGCATGGCTCGAGGCTCGCCCGGACCTGCTCGACGAGCTCGCGCGGCGGCGCGGCGGACACATCGACTTGCAGGTCGCGCCCGCGCTGCCCATGTCGGCCGGCCATGTCGCCCCCGTCCCCTGACCGCCCGTGCGTCCGCTGCGGCAAGCCGCGCGCAGCGGCGTTCGCTCCCTTCTGTTCGGCCGGATGCCGCGACCGCGACCTGCTCGACTGGCTTGACGATCGCTTCGTGGGTGGCGACGCGGTGCTGGACAAGTCCGACGACGCCGATTAAGTCCGCCGCTCGCTTGGCGACAGGCCCGGGTAGCTCAGGGGTAGAGCAGGGGATTGAAAATCCCCGTGTCGGTGGTTCAAATCCGCCCCCGGGCACCACGCAGGGTGGCGAGCTCGATTCTTTCACACACCAAGTCAGGACACACTTCTTTCGCACTAGCGTGCGGCGGAGCACATCCAGCGTTCGAAGTGCAATGCTAGCGAGCGCGGCACCAGCACATCAAGCAACCTGTCGTGCTGACGAGGATCGCTGGAACCCGGCCGACCAAAGTCACCAGAGACGTGTCGCGGGGAAGGGACACAAGGTCGAGTGCGCAACCGGCAGCGAGGAGATCGGCCGCGTCCTCGCCGATGACTGCAAATCGGACGCGGCTACCGGAAACCTCGATCATTGCAGCATTGCGTCCCAGCAGGCGATCAATGCTGCGGTGTCGCCATCGGGGACGACCAGAAAGCGGATCTGTACCAGCACCTACCGACTGAGCTCAGCTGCCCTCTTGGATCGGAGCCAGCGTGAGCAGGCTCGATCTCGCTAGGCGACGAATCGCGCCACGCCCCAACCCGATCGCAGTTGCCGCCTTGTTATGATGCAATTGGTGCGCCCGGAACGATTCGAACGTCCGACCCTCAGATTCGTAGAAGCGAAAATGGCCTCCGAACAGGGTTCGCCAGAGCACGCTAGAGCACTACGAAGCCATTGTTCTTGAACGTATTTCGCTCTTGGCGTAGTGTCGCCTCGTAACCCGCCCTCGTGTTTTTCGAGGGTGCAAACCCCGTCTTAAAACCCGTCTTAAAATCGGGAAGATGGACTTGAGCGAGCTGCGCGCGAACCTGACGGATCGGATCGTCGATCGTCTCCCGCCGTCGATGGGCGGGCAGTACATCGTGCGCGACGAAGAGCTACGCGGCTTTTTCGTCGTTGTCGGCGCCAAGCGCAAGACCTTCACTGTGCAGGGCGAGTGCTGGCAGGACGGCAAGCGCCACCACAAGAAGGTGAAGATCGGCAACGCCGGCGAGATCACGACCCGCGACGCCCGCGTGCAGGCCAAGGCGATGCTGGCGAAGATCGCCAAGGGCGAGCTGATCGTCGCGCCGCCGAAGCCTCCGCCGGTCGCCGACGTGACGCTCGGGCAGGCCTGGGCGCGCTACCGCGTCGCCCACCTGCAACGGAAGGAGCGCAGCGAAGCGACGATCCGGGGCTATGCCGATCACGTCGAGCGCGTCCTGGCCGACTGGCTCGATACGCCGCTGAAGGTGCTCGGCGACAACCCCCGGATGGTCGCCGAGCGGCATGACCGGATCACGGTCGCCAGCGGCCCCTACGCCGCCAACGGCGCGATGCGGACGCTGCGGGCGATCTACAACCACGCCCGGCGACTGGCGCGCGATCTGCCCGCCGACAACCCGACAAGCGGCGTCGACTGGAACATCCAGCGCCGCCGCGACACCGCGATGGGCATCGAGGACCTGCCCCGCTGGTTCCGGGAAGCGGGGCGGCTACGCCACCCGATCCGGCGCGAGTTCCACCTGTTCACGCTCCTCTCCGGCTCCCGGCCCGGCGCGCTGATGCAGGCGCGGGTCGAAGACCTCGACCTGCAACGGCGCGTCCTGCACATCCCGCGCCCCAAGGGCGGGGCCAAGCGCGCCTTCGACATTCCCCTTTCCCGGCCGATGATCCGCTGCCTCATCCGCGCCATGCGCGTCGGCCGCATCCTCCACCCCGAGGCGGCCGAAACCTGGATCTTCGCCGCCGACAGCGCGCCCGGCCACATGATCGAGCACAAGGACCCGCGCACCCGCCTGTTCAAATGGGGCAACGACCTGCGCCAGAGCTACCGCACCCTCGGCCAGGCTGCGGGCCTCTCCGAAATCGACATGCACCTCCTGATGAACCACAGCGTCCCCGGCGTGAACGCCGGCTACATCACCCGCGCCAAGCTCCTGGGCGACCACCTGCGGGCGGCGCAGGAAGGGCTGTCGGCGTTCATCATCGACCATGGGCTGCGGAGGAAGG
>CAWBNV010000001.1:0-738409 GCA_963790285.1 uncultured Alphaproteobacteria bacterium | reverse complement strand
ACGTTGACCGCGCTTCGCGACGGGCGAATGGACGCGGCGGACTGGTCGACCGCCTACGGCGATGTGCGTGCGGCCTTCGACCCTATCTCGCGCGCGACAACCGCGGGCGTCCGTTCGTTCTGATCGGCCACGGCCAAAGGGCTTTGTTGCTCGAGGGGCTGGCTTCCGAAAGCTCGACGGCAAGCCGCTCGCGCGACAATTGTATGAGTGGTCCTGCCGGGGACGACGGTGTCGTACCTGCCCGATCGGCGGTCGGCGGCGAGTTCACGTCGATCGCGCTGTGCCGTTTGATGCGCCAGACCGGCTGCATCGTGACTTGGGCGAGCTACCGGGACGTTCCGGCCCCGGCCGGTGCCTTGTTCGGCGGGTCGAGCGATCCGGCGTTGATGGCGGGCTGCACCACCCCGCGGCGCTCGCCGGCGGTCCTGCGCCGCTCGACGGAGTGTTCGGCTTCCCATGGTGGAAGACGAGGTATGTTCAGTACCGCCGGCCGGCCGAATGGTCCGCGCCGACCCGCTTGCGCGCATCCCGGGGCTGGTGACCGGCGAATGCGTAACGCGCGGCGGCTATCGTACCTCGCCGTTCACGTCGACGCCGCCCCCTCGCTGGGCCGTTACCTCATGGATCCGGCGGTGACCGGCGACGACGCCTTCCCGGACTGGTGCCTCCACGTCATGGACGTTCACCTCGTCCAGGGCGACCTCGTCCGCCTGATCTCCGCCCAGGCCGCAGCCTGGGCGGCGCGACGCGACGCCGACTAGAACCGCACCTTCGCACGGACGCCGATCGTCCGCGGGCGGGCATAGGTGATCCGGTCGCCGGCCTGGTAGATCTTATAGTAGGTAGCGCGCTGGATGTTCGTGATCGCCACCCCATTGGCGAGATTGTTGCCGAACGCCCCGAACTCGAAATTGCCGATATCATAGGCGGCCGAAGCGCTCAGGTTGTGAGTTTCGGGAATGACGGCGAACGTGCTGCTCGGACCCGTCCGCGTTAGGACACCGCCGACCAGTGCGGTCGCCGAGCGGTCGAACGTGGTGTTCTGGTCCGACTGGATCTGGTAGTTACCCTGGAGGTGGAGCTGCCCGTTGCCGAGGCTGACATCGTAGAAGATCGCGGCATTGAACACGAGTTGCGGGAAGTAGGGCGTCCGGTCGCCGTCGAACGCACCCACCGTCGGGATGTTGCCGTTGGCACGGGAATCGTTGTACGAACCACCCAGGCTGAGCGTCACTTCAGGGTCACCTTCACGGAGCTTTCAAGCTCTAGTCCGCGGCTGGTGATCTTTCCGCGATTGGCCGTGAAGAAGTACGAGCAGATTACCGAAGTCGCATCTGAACGTCCTGCCAGTCGATCCAGTAGGCGCTGGCGTTGACCGTGACGCGCCCGCCGCCGAGCTTCGCCTTCTCACCGATCGTATAGTTCCACGATTTGTCCGGACCGAAGGTGAGCGGCGCTTGAGTGTAGCCGTACGAGGCGAGGTTCTGAGTGCACTGGCCGGCGACTCCCGTCGTGCCGAGTGGCACCGGCTGGTTGGCGCCCCGTAGCGGAGCTTCGGCCGCCTCGGCGTAAACGAGGAGGTCGTCGTTGACCTTGTAGAGATGTTCGCACGGGGTTGACGCCATGCGACTTCAGCGTCGCATTCGTCGTCAGCGGGGCGTGGTCGATCACCCCGTAGACTCCGCCCTCGAACAGAAAATACTTCTCTTCGAAGTTGAAATAGCGAAGACCGCGGTCAGATCGAGCCGGGACGAGACGTGCCACGTGCCGTCGGCGTAGACGGATACTGGTACTCTCGACGTCCTGGAGCCCCGAGGAGATGTCGTTCGAGTTGAAGGCTCCGTCGACTCTTGGAGTTGTACTTGCCATCGGCGTCCAAACGGGCCGTAGAAATACTTCTCATAGCTCAGCGGCTGAACCCGGGAGTTGGAATATCCTGAAACAAGTGCCTCTTCAGTTTTTCTCGAGTGCCTGCCGTCCACTTGATCGGGCCGTCGACTTCTAGGCGAGACGGCCCTCGATCATGAAATGCTTGACTTTCTGATTGATGACGTACTCTCGGCGGGATCGAGTTGGTGATCGCCTGGTTGTAGGTCGTGGGGGCGGTGAACAGCGGATACGCCCCCGGCCCGACCGGCAGACCCGAGCCATCGTCCTGGAGGAGATTTCCGATCTGCGGCTGGGGCTCGCGTTGAAGCCGATGTCGCGATCGGTATACGCCGAGGTCACGATGAAGTTCCCGAAGCCCAAGTCGTAGTCGGCACCAAGCTGATAGAGGCGGAACCTGCGCTCGTACCCTCCGGGCTGTTCGTCGAGATCGTGTAGGGCGAGAGACCGCTGAAGGCGGAGTTGAGGCCGTGGGCGCGGCTCTGCTCGTAGGTGACGCTCGCGTCGACGGTCAGCCGGGCGCTCGGCGTCCAGCGGGCCGCGACACGCGCCTGCGTGGTGCGGTTGCTGTTGGCGTTATCGCGGCGGTAGGCGCCGATATTGTCGATGAACCCGCCGTCCTTGCCGATGTAGAAGTTCGCTCGGAGCGCCAGTGTGTCGCGGACGACCGGCAGGTTGACCATGCCGCGAAGTTATAGCTGCCGTCGCCATGCTCGGTGTAGGCACCGTCTCCTTCGGCCGAGCCGAAGAACTTGTGAGCGTCCGGCTTGACGGTGACGGACCGGATCGTGCCTGCCATCGACCCGGCACCGAACAACGTCCCTTGCGGCCCACGCAGGATCTCGACGCGCTCGAGGTCGCAGACCTTGAGATCCGGGGTTGGCCCTGGATCGAGATCGGCGTGTCGTCGAGGTAGATCGCGACGAGCGGGCGATCCGATGTGTCCGAAGAGGCATGACCGCCCGTCGACAACCCGCGCATCCGACTGGTTGTAACCCGGCGCACCTTCGGTGATCGCCAGGGAGGTCGTGAACTTCGGAAGGTTGACGAGGTTGCCCTGATTGGATTTTGTGATCTGGTCGATGTTGACCACGGAGATCAGGATCGCGACCTTCTGCAGCGATTCCGCACCGGACCGCGTGGCCGTGACGACGATGCGGCAAGCTCCGGGTTGGCCTCGGCATTCGGGGCGACGGGCACCTCGGCAGCCTTCCCCGCGCTCAAGCCGCAAGCGGTGGAGGCGAGGAGCAGGGCTACTTCACGGCCTTGCGGCTGCCACCCGATGAAACACGATGATAGCCCATGGAGCCCCCCTTGACCACGTCACTGCGGGCACGCGTCACTTCCGTGATCTCCAGCCCGCCAAGTGCCGGCGACCACATCGATCACCCGCCCGGCAAACGTCCATTCAATCAGACCTACCGGAAAGCAAAATTATGGAATGGAGCTATCCAATATACTCATTGCCGGGGGAGCTGCGGCGGCGCCAGAGGGCCGAGCGCTTCGAGCAAGCGTCCCAACCGGTCCTCGTGTCGCCGCCACTCGTCGATCGCGGTGCGAGACCGGTCGACGGACCTGTTCCGAACTCGCCGTGCGCACCGCGCGCGTGCTGGCGAAGAAACGCAGGCACGCCGGCTCGAACGGCAAGCCGAGCCGCGCGAGGAGCCTGCGCGTCTCGCCCTCGGTATCGTCGACCACAGCCTCGTACGACAGCCTGACGACGTGACCCGGCAGAACCGTCTCGAAGTGATCCATCAGGGTAATGTACGACCGGTAGTAGTGGCCAAGGTCCGCAAGGTCATAGGAATAGGCCTGGCCGCGCGCGAAGAGCTGCTTATACAATGAGAAGCACGTCGCGACGGGATCGCGGCGGACGTCGACGATCGCTGCGTTCGGCAGTGCGAGGTGGATCAACCCGCTGTGCAGGAAGTTGCCGGGATATTTGTCGACGAACCGCGTCCGGCCGGCGGTCCGGCGCGATCGGGTACGTTCGAGATAATCCCGTCCGACACGTTTCAAGACGGTGGCGTCGAGCCCGGCGAGGACATCCGGATAACGTCCGCCGAGGCCGCTCGCGATCGCCGGAAGGTCGGGCAGTTCGGAAAGGCCGTCGACCTGCGAATGGCTGCCGAGGATCTGCTCGATCAGCGTCGAACCGGACCGCGGCAGGCCGACGACGAAGATCGGATCGGGCGATGGATCGCCGCTGCCGGCGTGCTCGGCGATGAAGCTGCTGGTGAAGGTGGCGATCGTCCTAGCGACGAAATCCTCCTGCGCCGCACGGTCGTACCCGCCGGTCGACCGGCGCGCCGCGTTGCCCGCCGCATAGTGTCCGAAGGCGCGCGCTGCGTCCCCTTCGTCGTCCATCGCCTTGCCAAGGGCGAACTGGAGAAACGCGCGCTCGACGTCGCCTGCCGTGGCGGACAACGCGGCCATGGCGGCGTGATCGTCCCGTGAGAACCGCCACGTCTTGAGATTGGCGAGGCTCCAGTACACCTCCGCGAAGTCCGGTCGAATGGCCAGTGCCCGGCGGTAGGCGGCGATCGCATCGTCCTGACGTCCGGCCGCTCGCAAGGCGTGGCCATAACTGTGCCAGACGGTGGCATCGTCGCTTACGATCGCCTCGTAATCTTCGATCGCCGCCGCCACCGCTCCCAGCTGCATCTGGATCGAGCCTCGCAGGGCGCGCACCACAGGAGCCGGTGCGACGGCAGCGACCCTGTTGATCGCGACCAGCGCCGCTTCGCCGCGGTCGAGACGATACAGGGCGGACGCGAGGGCGAGACGCGACGACAGATGATCCGGCGTCACCGCGAGCGTTTGCTCGAGCAACAGCCTCACCGCTTCGTGATGAGAGGCTTGCAAGCCGGCGGCGGCGATCAGGCAGACGGCTGCAGGATCGCAGAGGTGAAGGCCCAGCGCCGCGAGCGGTCCGGGTCGCCGCGCTCGAACAGCGCCGACGTCGCCGCGTGGAGCCGGGCGTCGGCGAGGCCCCGGGGACGGGCCGCCGCCACAGGTCGTCGGCTTCGTCTGCCCGGCCGACGAGGACCAGCGTGTCGCCGAGAGCATGAAGGACAAGCGAGGAGGCCGGATTGCGCGCCGCCGCCTCACGGAGCCAGGGCAGAGCGGCGGCGACGTGCCCCCTGCGGCAAGCGCCATCCCGAGTTCGAAGTTCGTCCCCCACGCCGCGGGGCGGCATTTCACCGACGCGCCGAGCGCGTCGATCGCGGCGGCGAGATCGCCCGCTCGTCGCGACGCGGCACCCAGCAGAAACCGCGCCTCGACCGAGCCGGGCGTCGTCGCCAGGACCTTTCGCGCGAACGACGCGGCCCGCACCGGATCGACGGCCAGCAGGCGTCGCGCCTCTGCGAGAACCGATACGTCAGTCAGCCTCAAGCCCTATACCTGTACGACCGCCCGGCCGGATCGCCGGCGCCGCGCTTGCCGCAATGTGATCGGACCATGCCGCAAAGGCAATGGCGACGAGTGGCGGGGGCTGTCACATTACGCCTCCGTCCGCCGGGGACGAGCGCAGTCGGAGGACGCGGATCGTGCGCAGTTCACGTCGCGAGTTTCTTGCGGAGGAGCGGCCGGGCTGGCGCTCGCCGCCGAGGCGGGTGCCGCCGCCAGTCCGTCGGCGTGGGCGCTGCCGGCCAACGCGCGGTCGTAAAGAACGATGTGGTCCGGATTGCCATGCGGGACAGCGTCCGGTTGTGCGGCCGCCTCTGGCTTCCCGCCGGTGCCGACGCCGCGCCCTGCCCGGTCGTTCTCGAATATATTCCTTACCGGACGCGTGATCTCTACCGGGCCGCCGACGATCACTGGGGCGAGGTTCTCGCCAGCTATGGCATCGGTTTCGCCCGGATCGACATCCGCGGCTCGGGCGAGTCCGAGGGGATCCTCCGCGACGAGTATCTGGCGGCCGAACAGGATGACGCGGTGGAGATCATCGCATGGCTCGCCCGCCAGCCGTGGTGCAGCGGCGCGGTCGGGATGCGCGGCATCTCGTGGGGCGGCTTCTCGACGCTCCAGACGGCGATGCGAAGACCGCCGGCGTTGAAGGCGATCATGCCTATGGCGTGCTCCGATCGTCGCTACACCGATGACGCGCACTACGTCGGCGGCTGCTTGGGGCTGACCAACTTCAAGTGGGGCGTCGATTTCACCGCGGTGATGGCGAGCCCTCCCGATCCGGCCGTGGCTGGGGAGGATTGGGAGGCGATCTGGCGCGCACGCCTCGCGGCCGTGCCGCCGATCATGGCGCGCTGGATGCAGCACCCGCTCGAGGATGCGTACTGGCGTCACGGTTCGCTGACGTTCGACTATGCCGCGATCGCCTGCCCGACCTACATCGTGGGCGGTTGGGCCGACGCCTACGTCAACTCGGTCCCGCGTCTTCTCGCGGGACTGCGCTGCCCGAAGAAGGCACTCGTCGGACCGTGGGGCCATACCTATCCTTGGCTGGGCGGCCCCGGACCGGCGCTCGACTGGGCGTACGAGGAGGTGCGCTGGTGGTCGCAGTGGCTGACCGGGGCGTCGACCGGGATCATGGCCGAGCCCATGTTCCGCTACTTCAACCCGACCTCGACACCCGCCCAGTCCGCACCGGGTGCCACCCCCGGGAACTGGACGGCCGAAGCCGGCTGGCCGACGAGGAGCGTCGTCACGCGCACCCTGTTCTTGACCGACCACGGTTTATCGGACCGGGCCGGACCGGCCGCGCCGCGAACCCACCGTTCCGACAATCGCGTCGGGCTGCAGTCGCCGGAGTGGGTTCCGTTCGGCCAACAGGAGATGCCGCGCGATCAACGCGCCGACGATCTATTGTCGATCGTCTACGACCTGCCGGCGCTGTCCGCGCCCGTCGACCTGCTCGGCACACCGCGGATCCGGCTTCGGCTTTCGGCTGATCGCCCGGCAGCGCAGGTCGCGGTCCGGCTCTGCAAGGTCATGCCCGATGGAACGTCATGGCGCCTGGCTTACGGTCTCCTCGATCTAACCCATCGCAACGGTCATTCGACAGTGATTCCGTTGACGCCCAGCGTGCCGGTCGACGTCGACCTCGAGCTGGGCTTCATCGCGCACCGACTGCTGCCAGGCGAGAGGCTCCGACTCGCGATCTCGGAGGGCTTATGGCCGCTCGTCTGGCCCTCGCCTGAAAAGACCACTCTGACGCTCCATGCGGCTGACAGCACGCTCATGCTACCGGTCCGCGCGCCTCCGGCCATCGATCCAACGATGCCGATCGCCGTCGTTCCGATTGCTCCGGACGCCGGCGCCGTCGTGGTCGCCATCACGGCCGCCAACGGCAAGCTCGCCGTCACCGGGCGGTGGCCGGACCAACCGCGCACCTGCGCCAACGGTACGATCCTTTCTGGCCACGGTCCGGACACGGTGGCAACGATTGATGCCGGCGATCCCAACGGCGGGATGTGGTCGGGCGAGCGGGTCAGCCGCTTCCGGCGCGGGAACTGGGATTGCCAGATCAGGGTGACGTTCACCCTGCGCTCGACCCCGACGCAGTTCTTTCTGGTCGAGACGCTCGTGGCCGAATCGTCGGGGGTGAAGATTTTCGAGCGTACCGTCCCGACGGCCGTCGACAGAAATGTCGCGTGAGCGCAGTTCACGTTCCGTCGTTCATCTGGTGCAGGCGCTTGCGACCGCTCAGGTCGGTCTTCGAAAGTGACAAGATGTCATACGGCGGTGAGTTGAGGCACTATCAGGCATCGACGAGGTGGACGATCGTTACCGTTCAACCTCATCGACACCTTGTCATGCGAGTTGAGTTTGCCCTGAATGCAGCATAATCAGAGAGGTGCAGCCAGGCTTCGGCCGCCGTCGTAACCGGGGTGAGCATTGCGAACCCGCCCTCGCGAATGGCGACGAACCCCGCGCCCTGGGCCTCGTCGGCGGTCGCCCGGAGCAGGCGCTCATCATGCTCATGCCGGCGCCAAATCGTTGACGTCGAATAAGTCGAACCCAGCGCGGGTGCTGGTGCGCGGCGCATCGAGTTGCAACGTGCCGCCGCCCATCCGGAGCGGGAGCAGGCCGATGCGCCTGCGGAGCAGCAGGCCTCCAGGGAATGATGTCCGCGCGGCATGGCGCCTTTAGACCGCCACAGGCGCGCTTCGGCGGCTTTTGGATTGGTCCATACGGTCCGCCATAAGGCCGAGGGTGGATGCGATCCGCTGTCTAAGAACGCCGCTACCTCAAGCTGTTAGTCAGGCAGCAACCTCGTCACCTTAAAGTAAGCTGCTTGATCAAATTTCGATTGACACCAACGACCTGTGGCTGCGTTCAGTGCGGGTCCCCGCAACCACTATATCGGACAGCCCGCGGTGTCGTGACTCCGCGGGCTGTTCGCGTCCTCGCTGTGCAGCCGAGATGAGTTCGCAGATCGGCGGGCACCCGGAAGCGAGGCGCACCGCCGGCCGTTTGGAACACGGTGCCCGTGCCTCAAAGGCCGAGCACGCCGGTGTTCATCCTCGCTTGCGGATCAACGGCCTGCTTGACTGCACCGAGTATGTTCCACGCGGTCGGATCGATCGCAGGCTGCAGGGCATAGGTCCGCCCGATCTGGAAGTGGACGGCGTCATTCCGCGCGAAGATTGCCAGAACTCCGGCGCGCAGCGTCTCGACGAGCGCTCGCGCCGCGGGATTGGCAGGGTGGTCATGAAGGCGGGCGAGGTGCACCGGCTCGACTGATGCGCGATGCAGCGCCTCGTGCGCGTCCGGCCAGAAGAACACCGGCTCGATGAGAAAGCCCGTGCCGCCGACGGTCAAGAACATATAGCCGGCCCCGATGCCCAGCCGTTCCATCGCGCCCGCATTCGCTTCGTACAGGGCGATCACCGCCTCGATGACAGGCAGTGCGCGCGAATGGCGCACGATACCGTGGACCGGAACCCAGCGCTCGCCGGCGGGGCCGAGCATCGAATTGACCGGCGGGAATGGGCTTGCCCGCAGCACGCGGGGGATGGTGTCGGCGACTTCGCGGCCGCCAGCGGCAAGCGCGATGGTACGGATCGCCGCCATGTCGGCGTCGGCGCCGGCTTGGCTCCGCCCTTCCGCGATACAGTGGATCGAGAAACTCGCTTCGTCGAGGAAGCTACGTCCCGCGGCCACGATCTTCGCTCCGGCCTTAAGCCCGCGCCAAAAGCCGCCCTGCGCCTGTATTGTTCCAAGCAGCGACCGGGCATCCGCGGCCAGGCTGTCGCGCTTCATGCGCTGCGCCTGGAGGAACGGATCGAACCCGAAGCATTCGCTGGCCAGCCCCGCCCGCGCGATCTCGCTCATTGCAACGGCGAAACCGGCGGGGGCGTCGAACGCGAAGCTGCCATACGCCACCGCAGTTGGCCATCGCTCGAGCGGAAGCGTGACATGTGCCTTAATCCCGAAGGCGCCGCCGTCGGCGGCGAAGAGCCCGGTCAGGTCGGGGCCGAACGAGCGCAGTGTCGAATTGCCGGTGCGGGTGATGCGGCCATCGGCGAGAACGACGTCGAAGGAGAGCGCCGACTCGGCGATCGACCCGTTCCGCGCGCCCCAAAAGACGCCGTTCTGGCTCATCCCGCCGCCGATCGACGCGCGTACCCCGGACAAGGTGCCCCATCGTGGCGTGCGCAGCCCGTGCGGTGCGAGCGCGGCGTAAAGCGTGGCCCAGGTACATCCCGCCTCGACGATGACGGTCATGTCGACCTCGTCGATCGCAAGCACGCGCGCCATTGCGGCGAGGTCGACAACGAGGGCTCCGGCTGCTGGAGCGAGATAGCCCGAAGTGTAACTCATGCCGCCGCCGCGAGGAACGATCGTCAGCGCCGCCGCCGCAGCGGCGGTCACGCCGGCGGAGAGTTCGCCGATGTCGCGGGGACGGAAGACGGCGAGCGGCGTCGGGCCGAGCGTGAACACGTCCTGGCTGCACAGGACCAGTGTGTCTGTATCAGTCAGGATCGTTGCCGGATCGACAGCAGCCCTTAGGGTGGCAAGCGCGGCGCCGGCGGTGTCGTCCAAAGACGCATAGTTCTGCGCTTCCACACCCGACATCTTCGGTCTCCCCGGTGACCACTGACACAGCGACGCCGTGCAGCGCTGGCGGCGATGGACCTGCCGCTAACGACTTTGCGACTTGCCGATCCGCTTGCTGCGATCCGCCGCGCGGGCCTCATCGCCGCCGGTCGTGCTCTGATCGCGGCGCTGGGCGAAACGCGCCGCACGCACGCGGCCGAACTATCGCCAGACCTTCACCACATCCTCGACTTCTGCTCTCATGCCGAACCGCGGCCGGAGGTCCTTGCTCGGACGTTTACCGCCGTCTCGGAAGCGGTCGGCGAGGACGGAGTCCTGCTTCTGCCGACCACACCGCAGGCGGCCTTCGCGCATGGCCCCACGCCAGTTTCGCAGGCCGAGTTCACCGCGCTGGCCAATATCGCCGGGCTGCCGGCGCTGTCGCTGCCAGCGGAACTCGA
Organism: uncultured Alphaproteobacteria bacterium; assembly: GCA_963790285.1. GTDB lineage: Bacteria > Pseudomonadota > Alphaproteobacteria > Sphingomonadales > Sphingomonadaceae > Polymorphobacter_B. The sequence goes on along the minus strand of CAWBNV010000001.1, from coordinate 728,060 downwards.
CGCCGACGGTCTGCCCGTGGCGGTGCAGCTCGTTGGCCCTGTGCATGCCGAAGCGATGTTGCTGAAGCTGGCCGCCCGCCTGGCGGCGTCGCTGCCACCGTCGTCCGCCGTATCGGACCGCTAGCGGATCGTCGCTTCTTGACCGGTGCCGCGCGCTGCGGCGGATCGGCGCTTGCCGACAACGGGTCCGCATGGAAGAAGCGCGCCGGCCGGCGCAGACCGGCGGGGAAGGGCCAGCCGGCGCAGCCCGGCAGGGAGACGATATGCGGACCGTTCATCATCTGATCGGCGGCGCGGCAAGCGCGGGAGGGTCGGGCCGCACTGCCGACGTCTTCGATCCGAACAGCGGCCAGGTCCAGGCGCAGGTCGTCCTCGCCGACCCGGCCGACGTGGGCGCGGCGGTCGCGAGCGCGGTCGCGGCCCAGCCGGCGTGGGGGGCGACGAACCCGCAGCGACGCGCCCGCGTCCTGTTCGAGTTCAAGCGGTTGGTTGAAGCCGAAATCGACTCGCTCGCCCACATGTTGTCGAGCGAGCACGGCAAGGTGCTCGCCGACAGTCGCGGCGACATCCAGCGCGGGCTCGAAGTGATCGAGTTCGCCTGCGGCATTCCGCACCTGCTCAAGGGCGACTTCACTACCGGCGCGGGACCGGGGATCGATGTTTATTCGCTGCGCCAGCCGCTTGGCGTCGTCGCCGGCATCACGCCGTTCAACTTTCCGGCGATGATCCCGATGTGGATGTTCGGCGTCGCCATCGCCTGCGGCAACGCCTTCATTCTCAAGCCGAGCGAGCGCGACCCGTCGCTGCCTGTCAGGCTCGGCGAGCTGATGCTCGAGGCGGGCCTGCCGCCGGGCATCCTCAACGTCGTCCACGGCGACAAAGCGGCCGTCGATGCGATCCTCGACCACCCCGAGATCAGGGCAGTGAGCTTTGTCGGGTCGAGCGACATCGCGCACTATGTTTCGAGCCGCGGCTGGGCCAACGGCAAGCGCGTCCAGGCGATGGGTGGCGCGAAGAACCACGGGATCGTCCTGCCCGATGCCGACTTCGACCAGACTGTTGCCGACCTCGTTGGCGCCGCCTACGGCAGCGCGGGCGAGCGGTGCATGGCGCTGCCCGTCGTCGTGCCGGTCGGCGCGCGGACGGCCGACACGCTGCGCGAGGCGCTGCTTCCCGCGATTGCAAAACTTCGGCTCGGCGTCTCGACCGACCGTGACGCGCACTACGGCCCGGTGGTCAGCGCCGCGCATCGCGAGCGGATTGAGCAGTATATCGCCCTTGGCGTCGACGAGGGGGCCGAGCTGGTAGTCGACGGACGCGGATATACGCTGCAGGGGCACGAGGGCGGCTTCTTCGTCGGCCCGACGCTGTTCGACCACGTCACCCCGGCGATGAAGTCATACCAGGACGAAATTTTCGGGCCGGTCCTCCAGCTGGTCCGCGCCGAGACGCTGGCGGAGGCGATCGCGCTGCCGTCGAAGCACCAGTACGGTAACGGCGTCGCCATCTTCACCCGCAATGGCCCCGCCGCGCGCGAGTTCGCCGCCAACGTCGACGTCGGCATGGTCGGGATCAACGTGCCGATCCCGGTGCCCGTCGCCTACCACAGCTTTGGCGGGTGGAAGCGATCGGCGTTCGGCGACATTGGTATCCACGGCGAGGAAGGGGTTCGCTTCTACACCAAGTTGAAAACGGTGACGCAGCGCTGGCCAAGCCTCGAGACTTCAGCCGTCAGCGACAGCAGCTTCGTCATCCCGACAATGAAGTGAGCGCGATGCAGTTCGATCTGACCGATGACCAGCGCGAGATCCAGGAGGTCGCGCGTCGCTTCACGGCGAGCGAGATCACGCCGCACGCCGCCCACTGGGACGAGCACCACGTGTTCCCCGTCGACGCCATCCGCTCCGCCGCCGCGCTCGGCTTCGGCGCGATCTACGTGTCGGAAGCGGCGGGCGGCATCGGGCTTGGGCGGATCGAGGCGGCGCTGGTTATGGAAGCGATGGCCTACGGCTGCCCGTCGACGAGCGCCTTCATCAGTATCCACAACATGGCGTCGTGGATGATCGATGCGTTTGGTTCGGTCGAGCTGAAGTCGCGCTATCTGCCCGCGTTGGTCCCGATGGACCGTATCGCCAGCTATTGCCTGACCGAGCCCGGATCAGGGTCCGACGCGGCCGCGCTCCGTACCCGTGCGGTTCGCGACGGCGACGAATACATTGTCACCGGCAGCAAGGCGTTCATCTCTGGCGGCGGCGCTAACGACGTCTACGTGACGATGGTCCGCACCGGCGTCGACGGGCCTAAGGGCATTTCGTGCCTCGTCATCGACAAGGACATGCCCGGCGTCAGCTTCGGTGCGCCCGAACGCAAGCTCGGCTGGCATTCGCAGCCGACGGCGCAGGTCAACTTCGATGGCGTCCGCGTACCGGTTGCGAACCGCGTCGGTGAGGAGGGGCAGGGCTTCGCCATCGCGATGCAGGGGCTCGACGGCGGTCGGCTCAACATCGGCGCGTGCAGCCTCGGCGGGGCGCAGCGCGCGCTCGACGAGGCGATCGCCTACACCCGCGGGCGGTCGCAGTTCGGCAAGGCGATCAGCGACTTCCAGGCGACGCAGTTCAAGCTCGCCGACATGGAAACCGAGCTCCAGGCAGCGCGGACTTTGCTCTACGCCGCCGCGGCGCAGGTCGAGGCGGGCGCTCCGACCAAGACGCGCTTCGCCGCGATGGCCAAGCGGCTGGCGACCGACACGGGTATGGCGGTCGTCGACCGCGCGCTCCAGCTGCATGGCGGCTACGGCTATCTGATGGACTATCCGGTGGAACGGCTGTTCCGCGACTTGCGCGTCCACCAGATTCTCGAGGGAACCAACGAGATCATGCGCGTCGTCATTGCCCGCGAGCTGCTGCGGGCGAGCAATTGACCGGATCGGCACGCTGGCTGCCGAGTCTCGCGGCACTCTCGGCGGTCGTGTCGATTGCCGTTGGTGCCGCCGCGGTTCACGGTGTCACCGACCCGACGGCGAAGCTGCTTCTCCAGACCGGCGTCTCCTTCGAGCTGCCGCACGCGATCGCCGTCTTCGCCCTGCTCGGCTGGCGTGAGACGCCGGCGGTGCGCGGCGGAGCCTGGGCGCTGCTCGCCGGCAGCCTGATCTTCGCCGGCACTCTCGACCTGCTCGCGCTGGGCAGCCCGCGATGGGTCGGGGCGATCACGCCGGCCGGCGGATCGGCGATGCTGCTCGGCTGGCTGTGGCTCGCGCTCGCGCCGTTCGTTCCCGAGCGGCGCTGACCCTATTTACCCTGGCGCAGGCCATTGGCGCTCGCCGTGATCCAGTCGTGGAGCGCCGCGCCGTCGTCGACCACCACCCGCGGCAGGACGACGTAAGACTTGCTCGCCGGCGCGTTCGGCTCGTAGCGTAGCGGGGAAGCGCCCGGCAGCGCGAGCGCCCGGTCGCGTTCGGCCGCGGTGAACTTCAGCGCCAGCCCGACATCGGACAGCGAGGCGAAGACGACGCCGTCGGCGTAGCCCATGATGCCGCCGAACATCTTGCGGAAGCTGAGGTCGATGTCGGGCGCAGCGGCGAGCATCCGGGCCTGCAGATCGGCAGGATCGCTTACCATATCGGTACCCACCATATCAGTCGCGGAAGCTGGGATCGATCCGGTCCATCTTGCGCAGCAGCGCGGGCCACGCCAGCCGGTCGGCGACCACGCCCAGCCCGCCCTTACCCTGCGCGTGCGTCTTCTCGGGCGTGCCCTGATTGGGGTGGTAAAGGTTGGCGACCCCACCCGACAGCGCCATGATCTGCGCCTCGCAGGCGCGCTCGAGGAAATACATCTTGATGAAGCACTGCGCGACGTTCACCCCGACGGTCAGCGTGCCATGGTTTCGCAGGATCATCGCGTCCTTCGTTCCCATATCAGCCACGAGTCGCTCGCGTTCGTCGAGGTCGAGAGCGACACCCTCGAAATCGTGATACGCCACCTCCTCGCGGATCAGCATCGCCGTCTGCGTCAGCGGCATCAGCCCCTCGGCCTGCGCCGCAACCGCCTGGCCGGCAGGGGTGTGGAGGTGCATGACCGCGTTGGCATCGTCCCGTGCCATATGGAGCGCCGAATGGATCGTGAAACCAGCCGGGTTCGTCAAATATGGCGTCGGGACGACCGGACGGCCCTCGACGTCGATTTTGACGAGGCTCGAGGCGGTGATTTCGTCGAACATCAGATTATACGGGTTGATCAGGAAATGATGTTCGGGCCCGGGGATCCGCGCCGACAGGTGGGTGAAGATCAGGTCGTCCCAACCATAATGCGCGACGAGGCGATAGGCGGCGGCGAGGTCGACGCGGATCGCCCACTCAACCTCGCCGACAGTGTCGCGGACGTTCTCGACGGGCTTGAGCACGGTGGCCATGCCGATTCTCCCAGGCGTTTCGTCCTTATTGCGCCGCTGGAGGCGGGGCGGCAAGCGCGTCGGGGGCGACGTCGGCGAGCGGATGCCGCGTCGCGACGAGTTCGACGAGCGCACTGCGGGCGACATGGGTGTAGATCTGCGTCGTCGCGATGTCGGCGTGGCCGAGTAACGTCTGCAGCGTCCGCAGGTCGGCGCCGCCTTCGAGCAGGTGAGTCGCGAACGCATGGCGCAGGACGTGCGGGCTGATGCGATCGGGTGGGATGCCGGCGTCGGCGGCAAGCTCGCGGACCAGCTGGAACAGGCGCACGCGCGACAAGTGCTTGGCTCCGCTTGGAAACAGATAGCGCGCGTCGGCGGCAACGTGCGCCGCGTGGGCGGCGACGGCGGCCTCGGCGCGGCTGCCGATGGGGACAAGCCGTTCCTTGCCGCCCTTTCCGGTCAGGATCGCATGGCCGCGCCCGGGTCGGATCGCGTGGCGCGGAAGCGACACGACCTCGGTTGCGCGCAGCCCTGAGCCGTAGAGCAATTCGATCAGCGCGGTCAGGCGCAGCGTCGCCGGCGTCGGCGGACGCTCGGCGAGCGCGGCGAACAGCCGCTCGACATCGCCGGTGGCGAGCGATTTCGGCAGCGGTCGCGCGCGGGCGGTCGCCGGCAGCGCGGCGGTCGGGTCGCCGACGCGGATGCCCTCACGGCGCAGAAAGGCAAAGAACCCGCGCAGTGCCGATGATTTGCGCTGCACCGAGGCGCGGGCGAGATTGCGCCAACCATGGCTGAGCCGCGCAAGGTCGTCGGCATCGGCCGTGACGAGAGTGCCCGACAGCAGTTCGCTTGCGCCGGTAAGGTCGCGACGATAGGCGAGGAGGGTGTTGACCGCCGAGCCGCGCTCGGCGGCGCACATGTCGAGGAACAGCGCGATGGCTTGCGCGTCGGACGGCGCGCCGGTCATCCGCGGGTGACGGCTTCGGCAGCGAGCATCCGCGCCTCGTGGCCGCGACCGGCGGCGAGCCAGGCGGCGACGATGTGGCGGAGGTGGGCCGGGGGAACGCCGCGCCACGTCGTCTGAAGGCCGGTGGCGGACAGGATGGCAACCTCTCCGGTACGCCGCCCCGCTGCGGCGGTGTCGATCGCGCGCGTCCAGCTATTGACTGCACCGGTTAATCCCGCGGCGGTACGCAACCGATCCCATTCGGCTCCGCGCGCCGCGCCGAGCCCGTCGAGCGCAGCGAGGAACAGCGCCGCGCGGTGCGGCGACACGTCCTTGGCCCACGCCGAGAACCGCGTCGGCGACACCGCGATGCCGCCGTTCGCCCCGACCGCGAGCAGGGCCCACGCCTCGCGCGCCGCTGCATCGTCGGCCGCCGCAACGACCGGCCACCAGCGTGCGGCGCGGTCCTCGAGCCCGACGGCGAGCATCGCCGCGATCAGGTCGGGCGCGTCCGCGGCGAGCGCGCGGTCGACCGGCAGCCGCGCCGCGGCGACGCCCGTCTCGATCAGCGCGGCATAGCGGTCGGGGCCGGCGACGAGATCCCGGATGGCGGCCGCGCGCGCGGCGAGGGTGGACGCAGCATAGGCGTCGCGCAGCTGCCCGGCCGGCGACGCGTCGAGTGCGCTGCGGTCGAGGTCGGCGGCGGCCGCGGCGATCCCGCCGACGAGGTCGTCGGCGGAGGCGATGCCGATCACCGCCGCCGCAGGCAGCGCGGCGGCGCGCGCCTCCGCCGTCTGCGACGGCGCGCGCAGCACCCAGCCCCAACTCGTGCCGCGCGTCGCCGCGGCCAGATCGGTTAGCCGGGAGAGCGGTACCGGGACTCCAACGGCCGCAGCGATACCGAACCGGAACGGCGTAATCGCCGCCACGCTATCCCAATCGAGGTTCGCCGCGCGCCCGCTGCCGAGGCTGACGGTGGCGATGCGTTCGCCCAGTTGGAGATCGAAGCGGTCGACGGGCGCGTTGTCGTGGTTACGGCCGTGGCCGCGCAGCGCCTCGAACTGCCCAGCCGCGGCGACATCGTCGCCGGCGATCGCCGCACACATCGCGCCCGCGAGCGGCCACAGCGGATCGTCCGACACGGCCCCGCCGACGTCGGCGAGCGGGCACAGGCCGGGGACGTCCCCGGCCATCAGGTCGGCCTGGCCGGCGGCCCGGATCAGGCGCGGCGTCATCCGGTCGATGGCCAGATTGTCGACGAGCGATTTGGCCGCGTCGACCTCGCCCATCGCCAGCAGAACGCGGACGCGGTCGGCGACCCAGTCGCCGTCGCTGGTTCCGGCGGGCGTCGGAGCCGGGGTCAGCAGCGCGCGGCGGAGAAAGATGTGGCCCCAACGCGAGGCAACCGGTGTGGTTAGACGGCGCAGCACCGCGCCGACGAAGCGCCCGTCGCTGCCGGCGAAGGCGGTGTCGCCGTAGCCGCCGAGCGCCGGCGTCAGCGGCCCGACGCGGTCGATCGTCGGCCCCGCGGCGGGCGGGGGCGGGGCGTCGGCCGCTTTCGCCGCCTCGACCGGCGCCGCCTCGGGTGCGACCGGCAGCGGCGCGGCGGCGACTACCGGCGGTGGGAGGATCGGGGCAAAGCTGTCGGGAAGCAACGACTTGGGCGCTGCGGCCGGAGCCCCGTCGGGCGTGTTCGGCGGGCCGTCGGGCGCGACCTGCCCGCCCGACGGCCCGGCGACGAGCGCGGCCGCGGCGAGCAGCGCGAGCGTGGTCGCCCTAGCGGCCAAGGCGGTCGTTCGGGATGACCTGCTCGACGTGGTGCGTCGGCGCGGGGACATCGGCGGTCATCAGCCAGACGACCCCGCCGACGCCGACCACGACGAGCGCGATAACGAACCAGATCAGCACGCGACCCATCAAACCATCCTGTTCGGCGCGCGGGGGTTGGCCCGCGCCGTGCGCGGTGTATAGCGTCAAGCCATCGTGGAGTGCGACGCAAAAAACCAGATCGGCCGCGAGGCCGCCGCGCCGCGGGCCGCGCGGCGCGTGCCGACGCGGTCGATCGTCCTCGTCGGGTTGATGGGGGCGGGCAAGTCGACCGTCGGACGGCGGCTGGGGACGCGGCTCGGGCTGCCGTTCGTCGACGCCGACGCCGAGATCGAGCGCGCGAGCGGCCTGTCGATCGCCGAGATCTTCGAGCGGTTCGGCGAGGCGCACTTCCGCGACGGCGAGCGCCGCGTCATCGCCCGGCTGATCGGCGGGCCGCCCAAGGTCATCGCCACCGGCGGCGGCGCGTTCGTCGCGCCCGACACCCGCGCACTGATCCTCGCCCGGGCGACCGCGGTGTGGCTCGACGCCGATATCGCGACCCTCGCGGAACGCGTCCGGCGGCGCGACACCCGGCCGCTGCTGCGCGACCGCGACCCCGCCGAGGTGCTGACGGAGCTCGCCCGCGTGCGAAATCCCCTGTACGCCGAGGCACATATCCACATCAGCAGCACGCCGTCGCCACACGAGGCGACGGTGCGCGCGATCGTTGCCGCGCTCGCCGCGCACCCGGCATGATCATCCCCGTCGCGCTCGGCGACCGGGCGTACGACATCCACCTCGATGCCGGCCTGCTGAACCGCTGCGGTGAGATCGTCGCGCCGCTCACGCGGGGCAAGCGCGTATCAGTGGTGACCGACGCGACCGTCGCGGCGCGGCATCTGCCGGCGCTGACCGCAGCGCTGGCGGCGGCGGGGCTCGCCGCCGACCCGCTGGTGATCGCGCCGGGCGAGGGGCAGAAGAACTGGCGAACGCTCGAGCACGTCGTCGAGGCGCTGCTCGCGCGCGGCGTCGAGCGCGGCGACGCCGTCGTCGCGCTCGGCGGCGGCGTCGTTGGCGACCTGACCGGCTTCGCCTGCGCGGTGCTGCGCCGCGGGTGCCGCTTCGTCCAGGTGCCGACGACGCTGCTGGCGCAGGTCGACAGCTCGGTCGGCGGGAAGACGGCGATCAACGCCGCCGCCGGCAAGAACCTCGTCGGCGCGTTTCACCAGCCGGCGGCGGTGATCATCGACCCGCTCGTGCTCGACACCCTGCCCGCGCGCGAGGTCCGCGCCGGCTATGCCGAGGTGGTCAAGACCGCGTTGATTTCGCACGCCGCTTTCTTCGCATGGTGCGAGGCGAACGGCGCAGCATTGATCGCCGGCGACGTCGCCGCGCGGACCAACGCCATTGCGGCGAGCGTCGCGGCGAAGGCGGCGATCGTCGCCGTCGACGAGCGCGAGACCGCCGATCTGCGCGCGCTGCTCAACCTCGGCCATACCTTCGGCCATGCGCTCGAGGCGGAGGCTGGGTTCGGCGAGCGGCTGCTCCACGGCGAGGCGGTGGCCATCGGCTGCGCGCTGGCCTTTACCCTGTCGGTTCGGCGCGGGCTGTGCCCGGGCGACGACGCGGCGCGGGTTCGTACCCATCTGGCTGCCGTCGGCCTACCGATCTCGCCACGCGGATACGCCACCTCCGCCACCGATTTGGTTAAGCACATGCTGCAGGACAAGAAGATGAGCGGGGGGAATTTGCCCTTCATCCTGGCCCGCGGCATCGGCGATGCCGTGATCGTTCGTGACATCCACCTTGACGATGTCGCGGACTTCCTGACGCACGAGATCGCCTGATGCCGCGCGGCGTCGCCAAGGCCAATCTGCCGACGAAGATCTGCGCCGCGTGCGGGCGGCCGTTCGCGTGGCGGCGCAAATGGTTGCGCGACTGGGAGAATGTCCGCTTCTGCTCGGACAAGTGCCGCGCCAAAGGGGCTAGTTCGCCGCCGGAACCCAGGTGAAGGCGTCACCGCGGCGGGCGATGGTGCCGACGCCGGGGTAGGGGAAGTGGGGCGTGAAGACGCGCTCGTGCGTGCTCGCGAGGCGGGCCAGCTGGTCACGGCGGCTCGCCTTGCCGACCGCCTTGTCGCTGTCGAACCCCATGCCCCAGTCGGGTCTGGCCAGCGAGACGATGCTGCTGTGGACGGTGTCGCCGACATCGAGCAGGCGCGCGCTCCCCGACACGATTTCGTAGCCGACATGGCCCGGCGTGTGGCCGGGGATCGACACCGCCGCGATATTCGGCAGCACCTGCGTGTCGGGCGCGAACGCCGCGACCTGCGGCGCGATCGCCGCGACGAGCTTGGCGGCACCGGCGTTCGCCTGCAGGAAGGTCCACTCGGCCGCCGCCATCCGCACCTTGGCGTTCGGGAAGGCGGGGGTGCCGGCCGCGGTGAGCAGGCCGCCGACGTGGTCGCCATGGCTGTGGGTGAGCAGCACGTCGGTGACGTCGCCCGGCTGGAACCCCGCGGCGGCGAGGCTGGGGATCAGCTGGCCGCCGCTCGCCGGGCCGTAGCCGGTGTCGATGACGACGACGTGGCCCGGCAGCTTGACGAGCAGCGCGTCGACGCTGACCTTGATCGTGTCGGTCGGCGCGCCGGCGGCGGCGAGCACCGCCGCGACCGCGGGCACGCCGACGTCGGTGCCGAACGTCTTGCCGTCGTTGGGGATGAGGAAGTCGGCGTCGTGGAGCGCCGCGACGCGGACCTGCCCGACGGTGAACCACCGCGCCTCGGGGGCGACGGGCTGCGGCGCCGGCGCAGCGGCGAGCGTGGTGGGCGCGGCGGTGGTGGCGAGAAGGGCGGCGGCGACGATGGACACGCGCATGGTTGGGCTCCCCTGGACGGCCCTGCCTCCTACGCTGCACCGGCGCAGGGCGTAAAGCGGGCTGTGGCGCCCGCGCAATCCCTCGCGCGACTTGCGAACGGCGGAGCGACGGCGTATATCGCCGCCATCTTCACATCGTCATGCTGCGAAGGTCGGCCCGGAACGCTCCGGACCGTCCCCTCGGTCGTACGGGAACGCGTTGGACACACCGGTTGCCCTCGAGACGCTGATCGCCCCCATCGCCGCGGCGCAGGGGCTCGCGCTCGTGCGCGTCCAGATGAACGGGTCGAAGGCCGGGCAGACGCTGCAGGTGATGGCCGAGGATCCGGCGACCGGGCAGCTGACGCTCGAACAGTGCGAGACGTTGAGCCGCGCGCTGTCGGCGAAGCTCGACGAGGTCGACCCGATCGAGCACGAATATGCGCTCGAGGTATCGTCGCCGGGCATCGACCGGCCGCTGACACGGCTGAGCGACTATGCCAAGTGGGCCGGGCACGATGCGCGGGTCAAGCTGCGCGAGAGCGTCGACGGGCGCAGCCGGCTGCACGGAGCGATCGCCGGCGTCGAGGGCGAGACGGTCGCGTTCACCGTGCCGACCGTCGGGCCGGTGCGCGTGCCCTTTGCCGCGATCGAGACGGCGAAGCTCGTGCTGACCAACCGCCTGATCGCCGCGAGCCGCCCGATCGACTTCGCCGACGCCGAGCAGGTGATCGACGACGACGCCGACAACGACAACATCCCACGGGAAGACTGACATGGCCCAAGCCGCCACCGCCAAGACCGGCGTCGCCGCCGTCACCGCCAACCGCGCCGAGCTGATCGCGATCGCCGACGCCGTCGCGCGCGAGAAGTCGATCGACCGGATGATCGTCATCGAGGCGATGGAGGAGTTGATCCAGAAGGCGGCACGCGCCCGCTACGGCGCCGAGAACGACATCCGCGCCAAGATCGACGCGAAGACCGGCGACCTGCGGCTGTGGCGCGTTCTCGAGGTGGTCGAGGCGCCCGAGGACTTCTTCAAGCAGGTGACCGTCGGCGACGCGCAGAAGCTGCAGGCGGGCGCTGGGCTCGGCGACTTCATCGTCGATCCCCTGCCGCCGATCGAGTTCGGCCGCATCGCGGCGCAGGCGGCGAAGCAGGTCATCGTCCAGAAGGTCCGCGACGCCGAGCGCGACCGCCAGTTCGAAGAGTATAAGGACCGCGTCAACGAGATCATCACCGGCGTCGTCAAGCGGGCCGAGTTCGGCCATGTCGTCGTCGACCTCGGCAAGGCCGAGGGCGTCATCCGCCGCGACCAGCAGATCCCGCGCGAGGTGCTGCGCGTCGGCGACCGCGTCCGCACGCTGATCCTGTCGGTGAGGCGGGAGGTGCGCGGGCCTCAGATCTTCCTCAGCCGCGCCGCCGGCGAGTTCATGAAGAAGCTGTTCGCGCAGGAAGTCCCCGAGATCTACGACGGCATCATCGAGATCAAGGCCGTCGCCCGCGACCCCGGCAGCCGCGCCAAGATCGGCGTCATCAGCCGCGATTCGTCGATCGACCCCGTCGGCGCGTGCGTCGGCATGAAGGGCAGCCGCGTCCAGGCGGTCGTCCAGGAGCTGCAGGGCGAGAAGATCGACATCATCCCGTGGTCGCCCGACGTTGCGACCTTCGTCGTCAACGCGCTCCAGCCGGCCGAGGTCGCCAAGGTCGTGATGGACGAGGAGGACAACCGCATCGACGTCGTCGTCCCCGACGACCAGCTGTCGCTCGCCATCGGCCGGCGCGGGCAGAACGTCCGCCTCGCGTCGCAGCTGACCGGCCGCCAGATCGACATCATGACCGAGGCCGACGAGAGCGAGCGCCGCCAGAAGGAGTTCGTCGAGAAGTCGGAGATGTTCCAGACCGAGCTCGACGTCGACGAGACGCTGGCGCAGCTGCTCGTCGCCGAGGGCTTCTCCGAGCTCGAGGAGGTCGCCTATGTCGACGTCGCCGAGTTGGCGGCGATCGAGGGTTTCGACGACGACCTCGCGGGCGAGCTCCAGCAGCGCGCGCAGGACGCGCTCGACCGCAAGGAGGCTGCCGCGCGCGCCGAGCGGCAGGAACTCGGCGTCGCCGATGCGCTCGCCGGGCTCGGCGGCCTGACCGAGGCGATGCTCGTCGTCCTCGGCAAGGCAGGGATCAAGACGATCGACGACTTGGGCGACCTCGCGTCGGACGAGCTCGTCGCCAAGCGCGACGGCATCCTGCGGACCTTCGGGCTCAGCGAGGACGACGGCAACCGCATCATCATGGCCGCGCGCGCGCACTGGTTCGAGGATGCGGCGACCCCGGCCAGCGACGGGGAGGACGCGGTTGCGGGCTCTCCGGAATGACGATCTAGCGGTCGACAGCGACGGCGGCGAGGGCGGCGGCGCGCGCGCCGCGCCCGAGCGCAAGTGCATCCTGTCGGGGCGGCACGGCGGCCGCGACGCATTGATCCGCCTCGCGCTCGACGGCGACGGGCGGGTGCATGCCGACCTCGGCGCGCGGGCGCCGGGGCGCGGCGCGTGGCTCGCGCCCGACCGCGACCTGATCGCGACCGCCGCCGCCAAGGGCCGGTTGCGCGGGGCGCTGATGCGCGCGTTCAAGACGACGGCGGTGACGGTGCCCGACGACCTCGTCGAGACGATCGCGGCCGGGCTCGAACGCCGCGCGCTCGACCGGCTGGGCTTGGAAAACAAGGCCGGCCACCTCATCTGGGGGAGCGACCGCATCGGCGAGGCACTGAGTGCCGGTCGCGCAAGGCTATTGCTCCATGCGGGCGACGCGGCGGCCGACGGCATGGCCAAGCTCGACGGCAAGGCCCGCGCGGCCGGGGCGACGATCATCGTCGTGCCCGCGCCCCGCGCGCGATTGTCCTTGGCGTTGGGGCGCGAGAATGTGGTACACGCCGCGGTGTGTGACAGCGGGGCGGCCGCGCGGGTGGTCGCGGCGGTCGACCGCTGGCGTGCCTTCAACGGAACGATTTCAGCGGATGCGGCGGCTACGGCCGGCGCAGTGAAGGTATCAGGGTAGTAGATGAGCGACGACACCAAACCCAAGCTCGGCATGCGCGCCCCGCTCGGCCTCAACAAGACGGTCGAGATCGGCAAGGTCAAGCAGAGCTTCAGCCACGGCCGGTCCAAGTCGGTCGTGGTCGAGGTCAAGCGCGCGCGCGTCCTCCACCGCCCCGGCGATCCCGTCCGCGAGGAGCCCGTCGTCGAGACGGCCCCGCCGCCGGCACCGGCACCGGCCCCCGTCGCCGTACCGGCACCGGCTCCGGCTCCCGTCGCCAAGGCCCCGGCTCCCGCCGCGCCGGCCCCGGCTGCGCCCGAGCCCGCCGGGCCCGAAGCCGCCGCCCCCACGCCGGTCGCACCGGCGCGAGCCGTCCCGCCGCCGGTGATGTTCACGCCGGTCGAGCGGCCGGTGATCCCGCCCAAGGCCGAGCCTGCGGCTCCCGAGCCGACGCCGGCCCCAGTCGCTGCGGCTCCCGTCGCGCCGGCCCCGGCCGCACCCGCGGCGACGCCGACTCCTCCCGTGCGCTCGGCGCAGGCGACCCCGCGTGGCGGCCGGGCCTCCGCCCCGCCGGCGCGCGGTCGCGCCGCAGCCGCTCCCGCCCAGCCCGACCGGCTGACCGCGCAGGAGCGGCTCGCCGCGATGCTGCGCGAGGCCGAGGAGCAGCGGATGCAGGCGCTCGAGGAAGCGCGCCGCCGCGAAGCGATCGAGAAGGCCGAGGCGGCGGAGATGGAGAAGCTCCGCGCCGAGGAGAAGAAGAAGGCGGAGGAGGAAGCCGCGCTGCGCCCGGTCGAGGCGCGCCCGGTCGGGCTGCGCCCGGTGGCGACGCTGACCCCGATCGTCGACGACGACGAGGGCGGCAAGCGCGGCCTCGCCGCACGCCCGAGCCGCGGCCGGCTCGACGACCGGCGGCAGGGCAAGCTGACCGTCACCCGCGCGCTCGACAGCGACGACAGCGTCCGCACGCGCAGCCTCGCCGCGCTGCGTCGCGCGCGCGAGAAGCAGCACCGCGGCCACGGCGGCGGGGCGGGTCAGGCGCGGCAGGTCCGCGACATCAAGGTGCCCGAGCAGATCACCGTCCAGGAGCTCGCCAACCGCATGGCCGAGCGTGGCAGCGACCTGCTCAAGGCGCTGAACCGCCTCGGCGCGCCGATGGCGATGACCGACGCGATGGACCAGGACCTCGCCGAGCTGCTCGTCGCCGAGTTCGGCCACAACATCGTCCGCGTCAGCGAGTCCGACGTCGAGATCGGCGTCATCGGCGCGATCGACGAGGACAAGGACCTGCAGCCGCGACCGCCGGTCGTGACGATCATGGGCCACGTCGACCATGGCAAGACCAGCCTGCTCGATGCGCTGCGCGGGACCGACGTCGTCGCGGGCGAAGCGGGCGGCATCACCCAGCACATCGGCGCGTATCAGGTGACGCTGGCCGACGGGGCGAAGGTCACCTTCCTCGACACGCCGGGCCATGAGGCGTTCACCGACATGCGCCGCCGCGGCGCGAACGTCACCGATATCGTCATCCTGGTCGTCGCGTGGGACGACGGGATCATGCCGCAGACGATCGAGGCGATCGCGCACACCAAGGCCGCGGGCGTGCCGATGATCGTCGCGATCAACAAGATGGACAAGCCCGGGGCCGATGCGCAGCGCATCCGCACCGCGCTGCTCCAGTACGACGTCCAGGTCGAGGCCTTGGGCGGCGAGATCCAGGACGTCGAGGTGTCGGCGACCAAGAAGACCGGCCTCGCCGACCTGCTCGACAAGATCCAGCTCCAGGCGGAACTGCTCGAACTGCGCGCCAACCCGGCGCGCGCGGCCGAGGGCGTGGTCATCGAGGCCAAGCTCGACAAGGGCCGCGGGCCGCTGGCCACCGTGCTGGTCAACCGCGGCACGCTGAAGACCGGCGACGTCTTCGTCGTCGGCGCCGAGTGGGGCAAGGTCCGCGCGCTGCTCAACGACAAGGGGGCGCAGGTGAAGACGGCGCTGCCGTCGACGCCGGTCGAGGTGCTCGGCCTGTCGGGCGTGCCGCGCGCGGGCGATCCGTTCAGCGTCATGCCGACCGAGGCGCGCGCCAAGGAGGTCGCCGCCTATCGCGCCGGCCTGATCGTCGCCGAGCGGACCGTCGGCCCGCCCGCCGACCTCGCGCAGATGTTCAACGCGCTCCGCGAAGCGAAGGCGCAGGAATACCCGGTCGTGGTCAAGGGCGACGTCCAGGGCAGCGTCGAGGCGATCGTGTCCTCGCTCAACAAGGTGTCGACCGACCTGATCAAGGTCCGCGTGCTCCACTCGGGCGTCGGCGGGATCACCGAGTCCGACGTGACGCTGGCCGCGGCGTCGAAGGCGCCGATCATCGGCTTCAACGTCCGCGCCAACGCCAAGGCGCGCGAGTTCGCCCAGCGTGATGGCGTGGCGCTCAAGTACTACGACGTCATCTATGCGCTGATCGACGACGTGAAGGCGGCGATGGCCGGGCAGCTCGGGCCCGAGTTCCTCGAGAACGTCGTCGGTCGGGCGCAGGTGCTCGAGGTGTTCCAGGCGGGCAAGACCGGCAAGGCGGCCGGTGCGCGCGTCGTCGAGGGCGTCATCAAGAAGAACCTGCGCGCCCGCGTCATGCGCGACGACGTCGTCATCTACGTCGCCAACGTCAGCTCGCTGCGCCGGTTCAAGGACGATGTCGCCGAGGTCCGCACCGGCCTCGAATGCGGTATCGGGCTCGAGAACAACACCGACATCAAGCCCGGCGACATCATCGAGACGTTCGAGATCGAGGAGCGCGAGCGGACGCTGTAGCGCGGCGGAGAGCAGCGAGCACGCCGCCGGCGCGCGGAGCAGCGATCCGACTCGCGCGAGGCCGGCCGGCGGGGCGGCGGGTCGACCCCGCCGAACCCGACCGACGGCGCGGCTTCGCCGCGCCGACCGTTCGCGGACCCCGGCTTTGCGGCGACGCCTCCCTCCCGCTAGGCTGACGCGACCATGAAGACGCAGACCCCCGCCACCAAGTCCGTCCGGCTGCTGCGCATCGGCGAGCAGGTGCGGCATGCGCTCGCCGAGGTGCTCGCCCGGCGCGAGGTGCGCGATCCGGTGCTCGAGGCGACGATCGTCTCGGTCAGCGAGGTGCGGGTGACGCCCGACCTGCGCGCGGCGACGGTGTTCGTCCACCCGCTCGGCGGCGGCAATGCGGAAGGCGTGCTCGCCGCGCTGCGTTCCAACACGCGCTTCCTGCGCGGCGAGGTGGCGAAGAAGCTCGCGACGAAATACACGCCCGACCTCAGCTTCCGCCTCGACGAGAGCTTCGCCGCGAGCGCCAAGATCGACGCCATCCTCCGCCAGCCGCATATCGCGCGCGACCTGACCGGAGAGCGCGAACCCGAGTAGGCGCGGCACCGGAACCCTGTCCGTCCGTTGACCGAGCAACCGCGAAGGAACGCCCATGACCATCAAGCTCGGCATCGTCGGCGTCGGCAAGATCGCGCGCGACCAGCATCTGCCGACGATCGCGGCGAACCCCGACTTCGCCCTCGTCGCGGCGGCGAGCAAGTCGGGGCAGCCGGTCGAGGGCGTGCCGACCGTGCCCGACATCGACACGATGATGACCAACCACCCCGAAGTCGAGGCGGTGACGATCTGCACGCCGCCGGCAGGACGCCACGCGATCGTCCGCGACGCGCTCGACCGAGGCCTGCACGTCATGCTCGAGAAACCGCCGGGGTCGACGCTCAGCGAGGTCGCCGACCTGCCGGGGCTGGCGCGGGCGAAGAATGTTGCGCTGTTCGCCACCTACCATTCGCGCTTCGCCCCCGCCGTCGCGCCGGCGCGGGCGTGGCTGGCCGACAAGAAGATCACAGCAGTGCGCGTCCGCTGGCTCGAGGACGTGCGCCACTGGCACCCGGGGCAGGACTGGGTGTGGAGCGCGGGCGGGCTCGGCGTGTTCGACCCCGGCATCAACGCGCTGTCGTCGCTGACCGCGATTCTGCCGACGGCGCCGTTCGTCGCTGCCGCCGACCTCAGCTTCCCGGCCAACCGCGACACGCCGATCGCCGCGCACCTGACGCTGACCGACCCCGCCGGCACGCCGATCGACGTCGTGTTCGACTGGCGGCAGACCGGCGAGCAGACGTGGGAGATCGACGTCGACACCGATGCGGGCACGGCGAAGCTGACCGGCGGCGGCACGACCCTCGACCTCGCCGGCACCGTGACCGAGGGACACGACCCCCACGGCGAATATGCCGGGCTTTACCGGCGGTTCGCCGAGCTCGTCGCGGCGCGGCAGGTCGACTTCGACACCGCGCCGATCACGCTGATCGCCGACGCGTTCATGCTCGGCAAGCGCAGCGTGGTCGACGCGTTCGAGTGGTAGGCGCTACTCGGCGCGCGCCTTCAGGATCTTGCCGGGTGTCCGCGGCGGCTCACCCTTGGGCAGCGCGTCGATCAGCTCCATGCCCGAGGTGACCTCGCCCCAGACGGTGTACTGGCCATCGAGGAAACTCGAATCGCCGAAGCAGATGAAGAACTGGCTGTTCGCCGAGTTGGGCGCGCTGGTCCGCGCCATCGAGCAGGTGCCGCGCTGGTGCGGCGCCTTGGAGAACTCGGCCTTGAGGTCGGGCTTCTTCGACCCGCCGCTGCCGGTCCCGGTCGGGTCGCCGCCCTGCGCCATGAAGCCGGGGATGACGCGGTGGAAGACGACGCCGTCATAGAAGCCCTCGTTGGCCAGCTCGGCGATGCGCGCGGTGTGGCCGGGGGCGAGGTCGTTCCTCAGCTTGATCGTCACGTCGCCGCCGTCGAGGGTCAGCGTCAGGGTATCGGCCATCGTCGTCTCCGGGAGAAAGGATGCGCTGCTTAGGCGCGCAGGGCGAAATCGCCAAGCGCGACGCGTAACGCGTCCGGCAGCGGGGCGGGGCCGGACTCGCCGCGGAAGACCATGACGCTCTCGCCGAGGCCGATGCACGCGCCGTCCTGGAACAGCGCGAGGCCGGCGGTCCAGCTCGTCGTGCCGAGGCGCAGCGTCGCGAGCGCGACCGTCACCGGCGCCGGGTAGGCGCCCTCGCCGAGATAGTCGATCGCGACGCGGGCGACGAGGTAGCGCGGGCGGCCGATCGCGTAGCGGTCGCGCAGGTCGGTGTTGAAGCGGACGCGGCCCTCTTCGTAGAGCTGCGCCACGGCGACGTTGTTGAGGTGGAAGTTGAAGTCGAGGTCGCCGAAGCGCGTCGCCGCCTCGTACGACCAGGGGTAGGACGCCGCATCGGTCCGGCGTGGGTCGTGGCGGCTCACGCCGCGGCGGGCGGTGGCGGCGGATTGACGGCGTTGCCCTTTTCGTAGGCGCGAACCGTCGCCGGGCGCGCATCGATCGCGGCCAGCCAGCGGGCGAGGTTGGCGTGCGGCTCGAGCAGCTGCGGCGCGGCCTTCAGTGCGCGAACCCACGGATAGCTCGCCATGTCGGCGACCGAGTAGAAGCCGCCGGCGAGGAACTCGTTGCCCGCCAGCCGCCGGTCGAGCACGCCGAGCAGCCGCGCGCTCTCGTCGGTATAGCGCTTGATGCCGTACGGCACCGGCTCGGGGGCGAAGCGGGTGAAGTGCGACATTTGCCCGACCATCGGCCCGAGCCCGCCAACCTGCCAGAATAGCCACTCCTTGACCGCGACCCGCTCGCGCAGCGTCTCGCCGGCGAACGCCTTCGCCTTCTTGGCGAGGTAGAGCAGGATCGCGCCCGACTCGAAGACGCTCAGCGGCCCGCCGCCGCCCGGCTGGTCGCCGTCGCCGGGATCGTGGTCGACGATCGCGGGCATGCGGTTGTTCGGGCTCAGCGCGATGAAGGCCGCGCGCCATCTGCTCGCCCTTGGTGATGTTGACCGGGTGCAGCGTGTAGGCCGCCCCCATTTCCTCGAGCATCAGCGTGATCTTGTGCCCGTTCGGCGTCGGCCAGAAATACAGGTCGATCATGTTCGGCTCCTCGGCGACGATGTCCCTACTAGCCGGACAATTGAGCCGGGGTCAAAGCGGGCCGTCGCTCATGCCCTTCGCCGTGCTGACCGTCATGTAATGGTGCCACAGGAACACCGCGAGCGCGCCGCGGTCGGGGCTGAACGGAGCCGCGAGTTCGCGCGTCCGCTTCTCGCTCGGGCGCGCATCGAGGCCGAGGATGCGCCCGAGCTCGATCTGCACCGCGAGATCGCCGGCGGGGAAGACGTCGCCGCGGCCGTCGGCGAACAGCAGGTAGATTTCCGCCGACCAGCGGCCGATGCCCTTGACCGCGACCAGCCGCGCGATCGCCGCCTCGTCGTCGGCGGGCAGCGCGGCGAAGTCGAGGCCGTCGTCGACGCAGGCGCGGGCGAGGGCATGGACGTAGCTCGCCTTCTGCCCCGACAGGCCGGCAGCGCGCAGCGTCTCGACCGGCAGCGCGGCGACCGCGGCGAGGTCGTCGAACCCGCCGGTCGCGGCGTGGAGCTTCGCCCAAATGCTATCGGCCGCCTTGACCGAGACCTGCTGCCCGACGATCGCGCGCATCAGCGTCTCGACTCCGGGCGCGCGGATGCGTTCGGGTGGATAGCCGGCGCGGGCGAGCGCAGCCGCCATCGGCGGGCTCGCGGCGGCGATGCGGTCGAGCCCGGCGTTCAGCCGCGCGGCAGTCAGTCCCATGCCGTCCCTCCCCGCGAGCCTTGCCTCGCCGACGTTGCCCGGTAATAGGCGCGAAGCAACTCTTCCGTCGACAGGACCCGCGATGCCCGAGATCAATGTCACCGACCGTGCCGGCACGACGACGCGCGTTCCCGCCAAGACGGGGCACTCGGTGATGGAGATCATCCGCGATGCCGGCTTCGACGAGTTGCTCGCGCTGTGCGGCGGCTCGTGCAGTTGCGCCACGTGCCACGTCCATGTCGCGCCCGAGTGGATGGAGCGGGTCGGCCCGCCGAACCTCAACGAGGCCGACCTGCTCGACAGCTCCGACCACCGGTCGGCGACGTCGCGCCTGTCGTGTCAGATCGACTTCACGTCCGACCTCGACGGCCTTGCGGTCCGGATCGCGCCAGAGGATTGAGCCGCGGCGGTACGCGGCGGTTCCTTGAGGCGGCGTAACGCGGTACACTCGCGGCCCATGCCGTTCAGCGACCTTCGCGCCCAGGGCTTCTTCGCCGACAAGAACCGTGCCTTCTGGCTGCTCCAGGGGGGAGGCTGGGGCGCGTACTTCCTGCTGCGGACGCTCGGCGGGCTGGCCAACCGGATGGGGCTGACCTTCATCCTGCCGACGATCATCGTCACCGCGACGGGATTTTCGCTGACGCTGTTGATGGCGGCCGCCTATCGCCGCGTCATCCGCATGCGCCCGGTGCTGGTCTGGACGCTGACCGTCGTCATCGTCGCCGCCGCGTCGGCGGTGTTCTCGCTGCTCGAGGTGTGGGCGCACGCGACCTTCTACGAGCCCGGGTGGAAGCCGGTCGGCATCGAGTTCCTCGGCGCAATCCTGCTCGACGCCGCCGTCCTCGGCGCGTGGAGCGGGCTTTACTTCGGGATCAACTTCTACCTGCTCCTCGCCGAGCAGACGCGACGGATGGGGGCGATCGCGGCCCAGGCCAATTCGGCGCAGCTCGAGATGCTGCGCTATCAGCTCAATCCGCACTTCCTGTTCAACACGCTCAATTCGATCTCGACGCTGGTCCTCCTCAAGCAGACCGAGCGCGCCAACGCGATGCTGTCGCGGCTGTCGTCGTTCCTCCGTTACAGCCTCGTCGGCGAGCGCGAGGGACTGGCGACGGTGGCGCAGGAGACCGAGGCGCTCAAGCTCTACCTCGATATCGAGCGAACGCGGTTCGAGGAACGGCTGCGGACGACCTTCGAGATCGAGCCGCGGGCGATGGTAGGCCGGCTGCCGTCGCTGATCCTCCAGCCGATCATCGAGAACGCGGTCAAGTACGCGGTCACGCCGTCGGAGGACGGGGCGGACATCACCGTCGACGTCCGTGTCATGGCGCACGCCGACGGGCCGCGGCTCGTCGTCACGGTCGCCGACACCGGGCCGGGGATCGATTTCGCCGCGCTCCAGGGCGAAGCGCCGGTGACGACCTCGGGCACCGGCGTCGGCCTGCCCAACATCCGCGATCGGCTGGCGCAGGCGTACGGCGACGACCATCGCTTCGAACTCGAGCCCAATGATCCGCGTGGGTTGATCGTCCTCATCGATATACCGTATCAGACCCAGGACAGGGCGGACGACGATACGGTGACGGTCCCGGCGGACCGCATCGACCTGAAGGCGGGGGCGCTGATTCCGGCAAGGGAAGGCGCGGCATGATCCGGACGATTCTGGTCGACGACGAACGGCTTGCGATCCAGGGGCTCGAGCTCCGGCTGGCGGCGTTCGACGACATCGAGATGATCGAGCGCTGCGCCAATGGGCGCGAGGCGATCCGGGCGATCAAGACGCTCAAGCCCGACCTCGTCTTCCTCGACATCCAGATGCCGGGCTTCGACGGCTTCTCGGTCGTCGCCGGGCTCGCCGAGGTCGAGCCGCCGCTGATCGTCTTCGTCACCGCCTACATGGAACATGCGCTGAAAGCGTTCGAGGCGCACGCCGTCGACTATCTGATGAAGCCGGTCGACGAGGACCGGCTGGCGGCGACGATCGATCGTGTCCGTACCCGCCTCGACGAGAAGCGCAGCTGCGAGGAGCGTGGACGGCTGAAGGACATCCTCGCCGACGTCGCCCCCGAATCGCTGCCGAACGACCTTGCGACGGATGCCGATCCCGCGGCGAACCGGTTCGAGAAGATCATCAACATCAAGGATCGCGGACAGATCTTCCGCGTCGAGGTCGACGAGATCGAGCGGATCGATGCCGCCGGCGACTATATGTGCATCTACACGCCGGCGCAGACGCTGATCCTGCGCGAGACGATGAAGGACCTTGAAAAGCGCCTCGATCCGCGCCGCTTCCAGCGCGTCCACCGCTCGACGATCGTCAACCTCGACAACGTCAAGTCGGTCAAGCCGCACACCAACGGCGAATGCTTCCTCGTGCTGGGCTCCGGCACGCAGATCAAGGTCAGCCGCAGCTACCGCGACGTTGTCGCGCGCTTCCTCTAGGCGCGGAGCAGCGCGAAGGCGCGGGCGCGCCGCCACAGCGCGACCCGCAGCGCGACGACCATCCCGAGCGCGAACACCATCGACGCATCGCCGGCGACCGCGGCGCCTTCGCCGAGTGCCTGCCGCGCGCCGAAGCGGAGCAGGAAGACGCCGACGAGGACGGCGATCGCGAGGCCCGACTGGCTCGCCATCAGCCGTCCCGAGTTCGACGTCGTGGCGCAGGACGGTGACGCGGGCACGCCAGACGCCGAACGCCGCCCCGGCGACGCCGGCGAGTCCCATCGCGAGGTACGCTCCCACCCCGAACGGCGGATGCGGTGCGAAATAGAGCCCCATGCCGATCAACGCCGCGACGACGAGCGGCATGATCCACAGCCGGTCGGCGTCGAGCGGGCGCTCGCGCCGCGATCGCAGCGCAATGGCCGCAACAAAGGCAGCGGGGATCAGGATCGGCATCAGTTCGGTGGCGGTCATGGCATCGTGATATAGTAGAGCAACACAGTCGGCAAGATCGTTAATGAACCGGATCGAAATTTCACCGTCACGGATCGTTCAGGCGTGTCGCGCGATTAGGTGGGATAGCGGTCGGTCCGGCCGCAACGAATGGAGGATGCGATGCGCCGCCTGATCCTGTCCACTCTGCTGCTCGCCGCCGCCGTGCCGGCGCTCGCGCAGGTTCCCCCGCCCGATGTGCGCGATGCGCGCCAGGACGACCGCCGCGAAACCCGCCGGGGCGACGCCGGGCCCGAAGGTCTCCGCCAGGTTCCCCAGGAAGAACGCCGCGACTACCGGTCCGACGAGCGTCATGACGATCGTCAGGACGGCCGCCGCGACATGCGTCAGGACGACCACCGCGACGTCCGCGATGACCGCCGCGACTACCGGCAGGACGAGCACCGTGACTTTCGCCAGGACGAGCGGCGTGACTTCCGTGACGACCGTCGCGACTTCCGCCAGGACGAGCGGCGTGATTTCCGCGACGACCGCCGCGGCTATGGCGAAGGCGACCGGTTCGCCCGCTTCCGCGCCGAGCGGTTCGTCTACCCGCGCGGCTACGGCTATCGCTACTACGGCGTCGGTGCGCTCCTGCCGCGCGTCTTCTGGAGCCAGCGCTACTACATCGCCCAGCCCGACTTCTACCGACTGCCGCCGCCGTTCGCGGGCACGCACTGGGTCCGCGTCGGTCCTGACGCGATCCTCGTCCGCAACTACGACGGCCGCGTCGTTCGCGTCATCCAGGGGCTGTTCTACTGACCTGGTGCCAGCCCCGTGCGCAGCCGCGCGCGGGTAGTTCGAGGAGACCGACAATGATCAAGCAGATGATGATCGGCGCCATTGTTATCGCGGGGCTGGGCGGGGTTGCCGCGAGCGCGCAGGATCGTGGCGACGACGGGCGGATGCACGACACAATGGCCCATCAGGAAATGCGGCACGACGACATGCGCCACGACGGGATGCGTGGCGACCGCATGATGCACCACCGTATGCATCACCGCATGATGCGCCATCATCGCATGATGATGCGTCACCACGACCGGTAAGCTTCAGGCGGGAACCGCCGCGACGAAGTAGTTGACCGACGTATCGCGGCCGAGGACGAAGCCCGTCCCCGGCCGCCACGTCATGCCGCTCGTATCGGTGACGACGAACCCCGCCCTCGCCAGCTCGGCGGTGAGCTCTTCGGGCCGGACGAACTTGCTCCAGTCGTGCGCACCGCGCGGGATGGTCCGCGCGATCCGCTCCGCCCCGACGATCAGCGTCGCATAGCTGAGCGGCGTCCGGTTGGGCGTCGACAGGATCAGCGTGCCGCCGGGCGTCGTCAGCCGTCGCAGCGCGGCGAGGAACGACATCCGGTCGGCGACATGCTCGACAACCTCGAGGCAGGTGACGAGGTCGAACGTCGCGCCTTCGGCCGCCAGCGCTTCGGCGGCGACAGAGCGATAGGTGATGTCCAGCCCGCCCGCCGCGGCGTGCGCCGCCGCGGCGGCGATGTTCTCGGGTGCGGCGTCGATGCCGGTCACGCTTGCCCCCATCCGCGCCAGCGGCTCGGTCAGCAGCCCCGCGCCGCAGCCGACGTCGAGCGCCGTCCGGCCGGTGAGCGGGTGCCGCGCGCGCGGGTCGATCCCCGGCAGCCGGTCGCGAATGTAGCGCAGCCGCAGCGGGTTGATCCGGTGGAGCATCGCCGAGCTGCCGTGCGGGTCCCACCAATCGTCGGCCAGCGCGCCGAAGAAGCCGGCCTCGGCGGG
Organism: uncultured Alphaproteobacteria bacterium; assembly: GCA_963790285.1. Lineage (GTDB taxonomy): Bacteria > Pseudomonadota > Alphaproteobacteria > Sphingomonadales > Sphingomonadaceae > Polymorphobacter_B. The sequence goes on along the minus strand of CAWBNV010000001.1, from coordinate 703,698 downwards.
GTCGATCGTCGTCATGCCAGTCTCCACCCCCACGCCGCCCACTGAGTGCGTCATGGGGCTTTGCTTGCCTAAATCCCGCCGTCCTCTATCACGCCGCGCAGGGCGGCACAGCACCGCCGTCGTCGCAACGGGGACTGGTTCGCGCGTGGCCCGCATCGTCATGAAATTCGGCGGCACGTCGATGGCGGGGATTGAGCGTATCCGCGAGGTCGCGCGCCGCGTCTCCGCCGAGGTCGCAATGGGCAACGAGGTCGCTGTCGTCGTGTCGGCGATGGCGGGCGAGACCGATCGCCTCGTCGGTTTTGCCCATGCCGCCTCGCCGCTCGCCGACCGCGCTGAATACGACGTCGTCGTCGCCAGCGGCGAGCAGGTCACCGCCGGGCTGCTGGCGATCGCGCTCCAGGCCGCCGGCATTCCGGCACGGTCTTGGCTCGGCTGGCAGCTCGCCGTCGCCACGACCAGCGCGCACGCGACCGCGCGGATCGAGGGGATCGACACCGCCGCCGTTCTCGCCAGCATGGCCGCGGGCAGCGTCGCGGTCGTGCCCGGCTTCCAGGGCGTCGGCCCCGACGGGCGCGTGACGACGCTCGGGCGCGGCGGATCGGACACCAGCGCCGTCGCGCTGGCGGCCGCGCTGAAGGCCGACCGCTGCGACATCTATACCGACGTCGACGGCGTCTATACGACCGATCCGCGCATCGTACCGCGGGCGAAGAAACTCGCGCGGATCACCTACGAGGAGATGCTCGAGCTCGCCAGCGTCGGGGCCAAGGTGCTCCAGACGCGGTCGGTCGAGCTGGCGATGAAGGAAAAGGTCCGCGTCCGGGTGCTGTCGAGCTTCGCTGACGGTCCGGGGACGATGGTTGTCGATGAGGATGCAGACGTGGAACAGGAACTGATCGCCGGCGTCGCCTACAACCGCAACGAGGCCAAGATCACGGTCGCCGGCGTGCCCGACAAGCCGGGCGTCGTCGCCGCGATCTTCGGGGCGCTCGCCGAAGCCGAGGTCAACGTCGACATGATCGTCCAGAACATCGCCTATGTCGCCGGCACGACCGACGTCACCTTCACCGTGCCGCGGACCGAGCTCGCGCTGAGCGAGGACGTGCTGGCACGGGCGCGGGATACGATCGGCTATGCCAGCGTCACCAGCGACGCCGCGGTGGCCAAGATCAGCGTCGTCGGCGTCGGCATGCGCAGCCATGCGGGCGTCGCGGTGACGATGTTCAAGGCGCTGGGCGACCGCGGCATCAACATCCAGGCGATCACGACGAGCGAGATCAAGGTCAGCGTCCTGATCGCCGAGGAATATACCGAGCTCGCCGTGCGCGTGCTGCACACGGCGTATGGGCTCGACGGATGAGCGGCACGGCGCGCCTCGACCACCTCTCCGCGCGCGGGCGCGAGTTCCTTGGCTCGACCCACGCGATCATGGCGGGCGCGATGACGTGGGTCAGCGAGCGGACGCTGGTCAGCGCGATCAGCAACGCCGGTGGCTTCGGCGTCATCGCGTGCGGGTCGATGCCGCCCGCCGTCCTCGACGCCGAGATCGCCGCGACCAGGGCGCTGACCGACCGGCCGTTCGGGGTCAACCTGATCACCCTGCATCCGGCGATGGACGAGCTGATCGACATCTGCGGGCGCCACCGCGTCGGCCATGTCGTCCTCGCCGGCGGCCTGCCGTCGGGCGCAGCGATCGACCGGATCAAGGGCACGGGGGCGAAGCTGATGTGCTTCGCGCCGACCGCCGCGCTCGCGAAGAAGCTGGTGCGCAGCGGGGTCGACGCGATCGTCATCGAGGGCAGCGAGGCCGGCGGCCACATCGGCCCGGTCAGCACGTCGGTGCTCGCGCAGGAGATCCTCCCCGTCGTCACCGACGTGCCGGTGTTCGTCGCCGGCGGGATCGGGCGCGGCAGTGCGATCGCCGCCTACCTCGAGATGGGGGCGAGCGGGGTTCAGCTCGGCACGCGCTTCGCCGCGGCGACCGAATCGGTCGCGCACGCCAACTTCAAGCGCGCCTTCGTCCGTGCGTCGGCGCGCGATGCCGTCGCCAGCGTCCAGCTCGACCCGCGCCTCCCCGTCATCCCGGTGCGCGCGCTCAAGAATGCCGGCAGCGAGGCGTTCGCCGCCAAGCAGCGCGAGGTCGCGGCCGCGATCGACGCCGGCACGGCGACCCTTGCCGAGGGCCAGCTCGCGATCGAGCATTATTGGGCCGGGGCGCTGCGCCGCGCGGTGGTCGACGGCGACGTCGAGGGCGGCTCGCTGATGGCCGGCCAGTCGGTCGGCATGGTCACCGCGATCGCGCCGGTCGCCGAGATCATCGCCGAGCTCGTCGCCGACGCCGAGGCGGCGCTCGCGGGGCGCGGCTGAATGGCCCCGATGCCGCCCGCCCGCGCGATCCTCCGCGCGCTCCACGACGTCATGGCCTCGCGGACGAGCGCGCAGGCCAAGCTCAACGCCGTCGTCGCGATCGTCGCCGAGCAGCTCGATAGCGAAGTGGCGTCGATCTACCTGCTCCGTGACGGCGTCCTCGAGCTGTTCGCGACGAAGGGCCTCGCCCAGGCCGCGGTCCATGTCACCAAGCTGGCGATGGGGGAGGGACTGACCGGGGTCATCGCCGCCACGCGTGAGCCGCTGAACCTCGCCGAGGCGCGCGCCCATCCCGACTTCGCCTTCAAGCCCGAAACCGGCGAGGAGATCTTCCACTCGTTCGCCGGCGTGCCGATCGTCCGCCGCGAGGCGTCGGTCGGGGTGCTGTGCGTCCAGCACGCCGACCCGCGCAGCTATGCCGACGACGAGATCGAGGTCCTCCAGACGGTGGCGATGGTGCTCGCCGAGCTGATCGCCGGGGCCGGGCTGATCGACGACGTCGCCGCCGCCCGCGCGCGGCGCGCGGCGAGCGGGCCGGTGCGCCTGCCGGGGCTGAAGCTCGTCGATGGCCTTGCCCGTGGTACCGCGGTCTTCCACCAGCCGCGCGTCGTCGTCGAGCATACTGTCGCCGATGACACCGAGGCCGAACGCGCCCGCGTCTATTCGGCCTTCACCCGCATGCGCGAGCAGATCGACGGGATGATGAACCAGGCCGAGTTCGCCGGCGGCGATTCGGCCGACGTTCTCGAGACGTACAAGATGTTCGCCTATGACGAAGGCTGGTCGCGGCGGATCAACGAGGCGATCGACACCGGGCTGACCGCGGAGGCAGCGATCGAGCGCGTGCAGCAGCGGACGCGCGCCAAGATGCGGTCGATTGCCGACCCCTATCTGCGCGAGCGGCTGACCGACCTCGACGACCTGTCGAACCGACTGATCCGCATCGTCTCGGGCCAGCTCGGCAGCGCCGCCAGCGCCGGCCTGCGTGGCGACACGATCGTCGTCGCACGCAATCTTGGGCCGGCCGAGCTCCTTGAATACGACCGACGCTTCCTCCGTGGCGTCGTCCTCGAGGAGGGGTCGCTGACCGCGCACGTGACGATCGTCGCCCGCGCGATGGGCGTCGCCGTCGTCGGGCGCGTCCGCGACCTGCGCACGACGATCGCCGACGGCGACGAGCTGCTCGTCGACGGCGCCGCCGGGGCGGTCCTCGTCCGTCCGACACCGGCGACGATCAAGACCTTCCTCGCGACCAGTGCGCTCAAGGCCAAGCGCCAGGCCGAGTACGCCAAGCTCCGCGACCTGCCGGCGACGACGCGCGACGGGACCCGGATCACGCTGATGATGAACGCCGGGCTGCAAGACGACGCGGCGGCGCTCAACCAGACGAATGCCGACGGCATCGGCCTGTTCCGGACCGAGTTCCAGTTCCTCGTCTCGGCGACGCTGCCGCGGCGCGAGCGGCAGACGGCGCTGTACCGCGCGGTGCTCGACGCCGCGCGCGACCGGCCGGTGACCTTCCGCACCGTCGACATCGGCGGCGACAAGGCGGTGCCGTACATGAAGGACGGCGAGTACGACGACGAGAACCCGGCGATGGGCTGGCGCGCACTCCGCCTCGCGCTCGGCCGGCCGTCGCTGATGAAGGTGCAGGCGCGCGCACTGCTCGAGGCCGCCGCCGGGCGAACGCTCAACGTCATGTTCCCGATGGTCAGCGAGCCGTGGGAATTCGACGCCGCCAAGGCGATCGTCGAAGAACAGCGCGACTGGCTGATCCGCTCGGGCCGGGCGCGGCCGCAGCGCGTGTGCTACGGTGCCATGCTCGAGGTGCCCGCGCTTGCCGAAACGCTCGACATCCTGCTGCCGCGGATCGACTTCCTGTCGATCGGGACCAACGACCTGACACAGTTCCTATTCGCCGCCGACCGCGCCAATCCGGCGCTCGCCGCGCGCTACGACTGGCTGTCGCCGGCGATCCTGCGCTTTCTCGCCCGCGTCGCGCGCCAGTGCGCGGAGGCCAAAGTGCCGCTGACGGTATGCGGCGAGATGGGCGGGCGGCCGCTCGAGGCGCTCGCGCTGCTGGGGATCGGCATCGAACGGCTGTCGATCACGCCGGCGGCGATCGGACCGGTCAAGGCCATGGTCCGGTCGGTGACCCTGGTCCGGGTCCGCGCGGCGATGACGGCGTGGCTCGCCGACGCCAACCCCGCGATCCGCGCCGCGCTGACCGAGCTGGCGGCGAGCGAAGGCGTCGAGCTGTAGCGGCTATTCGGCGGCGAGCAGTTCGCCTTCGGCCTCGGCCGCCTGCAGCGCCCACATCTCCGCATACCGTCCGCCGCGCCCGAGGAGCGCGCCGTGGGTCCCGCGCTCGACGATGCGCCCCTCGGCCATGACGAGGATCTCGTCGGCGTCGGCGATCGTCGACAGGCGGTGGGCGATGACCAGCGTCGTCCGCCCGCGTCCGACGGCGCGCAGCGAATCCTGGATTTCCGCCTCCGTCTGCGAATTGAGCGCGCTCGTCGCCTCGTCGAGGATCAGGACGTGCGGGTCCTTGAGGATCGTCCGGGCGATGGCGACGCGCTGCTTCTCGCCGCCCGACAGCTTGAGTCCGCGCTCGCCGACGGTCGAGGCATAGCCATCGGGCAGGCCGACGATGAAATCGTGGATGGCCGCCTCCTTCGCCGCCGCCTCGATCTCGGTTTGCGTCGCGCCCGGGCGGCCATAGCCGATGTTGTAGCCGATCGTGTCGTTGAACAGGACGGTGTCCTGGGGGACGATGCCGATCGCGCGGCGCAGGGAGTCCTGCGTCACGCCGCGGATGTCCTGCCCGTCGATCGTCACGCTGCCGCTGCCGATGTCGTAGAAGCGGTAGAGGATGCGGCTGAGCGTCGACTTGCCCGCCCCCGAATGGCCGACGACGGCGACCTTGTGGCCGGCCGGCACGGCGAAGCTGACGTCGTGGAGGATCGCGCGGCGGCTCTCATAGGCGAAATCGACATGGTCGAAGCGGACCTCGCCGCCCGACACGACGAGCGGCTTCGCGCCGGGCGCGTCGGCGATCTCGGCCTGCGTGTCGAGCAGGTTGAACATCGCCTCCATGTCGATCAGCCCCTGCTTGATCTCGCGGTAGACCATGCCGAGCAGGTCGAGCGGGCGGAACAGCTGGGTCAGGAGCGTCTGTATCAGGATGACGTCGCCGACCGCGAAGCGCCCGCGGCTCCATCCCCACACGCTGTACGCGAGCGCCCCGCCCATCATCAGGTTGGTGATCGCCGCCTGGCCGATGTTGAGCCACGACAGCGATACCTGGTTCTTGATCGCCGCCTCGGTCCAGCGCGTCATCGCCGCGCCGTAGCCGCGCGCCTCGTGATCCTCGGCGTTGAAGTACTTGACCGTCTCGTAGTTGAGCAGCGCGTCGACCGCGCGTGCCGTCGCCTTGTTGTCGTGGGTCACCATTTCGCGGCGGAGCGCGTTGCGCCAGTTGGTCATCTTCTGCGTGAACCAGACATAGGCGACCGACATGACGAGCGTCGCGGCGACGAGACCGAGGCCGAACTTGACCCCGAAGATGACCGACGTCGCGGCAAGGTCGAGGACGGTCGGGAAGATGTTGAACAGGATGAAGTAGAGCATCGTGTCGATGCTCTTGGTGCCGCGCTCGACGACGCGGGTCAGCGCGCCGGTCCGCCGCTCGAGGTGGAAGCGCAGCGACAGGCGGTGGATGTGGACGAAGACGTCCTGGCTCAGGTGCCGCGCCGCGGTCTGGCCGACGCGCTCGAAGACGGCGTTGCGGATGTTGTCGAACAGTACCTGCCCGAAGCGCGCGGCGGCATAGGCGGTCACGAGCGCGACCGCGACGATCAGGACCGGCGTCGTGCGGCTGCCCGCGCTCATCCGCGTTATCGCGCCGGCGAGCGTGAACGACATCGCGTACTTGACCGCGAGACCGGCGGCCAGCAGCAGCATCGATCCGACGACCCGCGCCCGCAGTCCCCGGGCATCAGTCGGCCACAGATACGGCAGGAACCGCCGCAGCGTCTTCAGGTCGGGGTTGGCATCGACGACGGCAGCGGAGTTCTCATCGCCCCAAGATGGGGCGAACGCGGCTCGTTCGCAATCGCGGCCTAGTTACGGACCTCGGGACGCAGGATGTAGCGGCCGCCCTCGAAGCGCGTGAACATCTGCGTGACCGCGGGGTGGCCGACCGGCTCGGGCAGGTCCTCGTGGACGAGGTTCTGCTGGCTGACGTACGCGACGTAGGCGCTTTCGTCGTTCTCGGCGAGCAGGTGGTAGAACGGCTGGTCCTTGCGCGGGCGGACCGGCTCGGGGATCGCCTCCCACCATTCCTCGGAATTGGCGAATTCGGGATCGACGTCGAAGATGACGCCGCGGAACGGGAACAGCCGGTGGCGCACGACCTCGCCGATCCCGAACCGGGCGAGGGGCAGCGGGGCGCGGTCGGTCATGGCGGCCTCGGGGGAATGCGCTTGGTTGGTCATGGTCAACATATAAGAAGCCGCGCGGTTTCGTGAAGACCATTGGCAAAGCCGTCCGGGCTCGGCTATACGCCCGCGCTCGACCGGCCGATCGGCCATGCGCCCCGCGCGGAGAGGTGCCAGAGTGGTCGATCGGGACGGTCTCGAAAACCGTTGTGGGTGCAAGCTCACCGTGGGTTCGAATCCCACCCTCTCCGCCACGGCATCGTTCCGGCTGAGCCGGATTTCCGTGCACGCTGCTGCGTCCCGCCGTGCGCCGTTGGCGGACAGCCCTGGTCATGACGGCCCGCGGGCGCGGCGCGTATGAGCGGGCGGATCGCGGGCGTCGAGCTGGGCGGTACCAAGTGCATCGCCGTGCTCGAGCAGGGCGGCGTAACGCTCGCGCGGCGGCAAGTGGCGACGACGACCTCGCAGGCCACGCTCGGCGTCCTGGCGGCCGAGCTCGCCGCGCTGGCACGCCGCGTCGCCGCTCGCCGCGGTCGGCGTCGCCGGCTTCGGTCCGCTGCACCTCGATCCGACCGCGCCGAGCTTCGGGCGGATCGGCGTCACGCCCAAGGCCGGCTGGAGCGGAGCCGACTTCGGTGCCCTGGCGGTCGCCGGCGCTCCCGTTCGCCATCGACACCGACGTCGCCGGCGCGGCGCTCGCCGAGGGGCGGTGGGGCGCCGCGGTCGGGTGCAGCGATCATCTCTACGTGACGATCGGCACGGGGGTCGGCGTCGGCATCGTCGCCGGCGGCCGGCGGGTCCACGGTCGCGGCCACCCCGAGGCGGGGCATGTCCGCGTCCGCCGCGCGCGGGGCGACGCCTTTGCCGGAGCGTGCCCGTTCCACGGCGACTGTCTCGAGGGGCTCGTCGCCGGGCCGGCGCTGGCGGCGCGGACGGGGCTCGCCGGCGACGCGATCGACGACGGCCACCCGGTCTGGGGGCTGGTCGCGGCAGAACTGGCGGAGGCGCTGGCGATGCTGATCCTCGTCCTCGCGCCGCAACGCGTCGTGATCGGCGGCGGGGTCATCCTGCGCCATGGCCATCTGCTGCCCGCGGTCATCTCCGCGACCGCCGACCGCCTCGGGGTCTACCTGCCCGGGAGCGACGCGACGGCGCTCGCGCGGGTCATCGTCCCGGCCGCGCTCGGCGGCGACGCGGGGCCGCACGGGGCGGTTGCGCTGGCCCTCGCGGCATTGGCCGCGGGCCCGGCGCGCTGACGCGCCCCAGGCTCACTCCGCCGTCCAGCCGCCGTCGACGACGAGGCTGGTGCCGGTGACGAGCGCCGACGCGTCGCTGGCGAGGAACAGGCACGCCCCCATCAGGTCCTCGACGCGGCCGATGCGGCCCAGCTTGATCTTCGCCAGCACCGCCGCCTTGAACCCGGGATCGGCGAAATACGGCCGCGTCAGCGGTGTTTCGATGAAGGTCGGGGCGATCGTGTTCGACCGGATGCCGGCGGCGGCGAGATCGAGCGCGAACGCCTTCGACATGCCCTCGAGGCCCCATTTCGACGCGCAGTACAGCGCCCGGTTCGGCCCGCCGACATGGCCCATCTGGCTGCCGACGTGGATCAGGCTGCCCGGGACGCCCGCGGCCACCATCCGCCGCGCCGCACCCTGGGCGACGAAGAAGGCGCTGCGCAGGTTGAGGTCGAGCACGGCGTCGTAGTCGTCGACCGTCACCGCCGTCATCGGCTTGGGACGGTTGGTGCCCGCGTTGTTGACCACGACGGCGAACGCCGGGCGGTCGGCGAAGAAGGCGGCGACCGCGGCGAGGTCGAGGACGTCGAGGACCGCGGCCTCGGCCGTGCCGCCCGCTTCGGTAATCGCCGCCGCCGCGGCGGCGATCTCGTCGGCGGTCCGCGCCGCGAGCGTCACCGCGGCGCCCGCCTCGGCCAGCGCCGCGGCGAGCGCGAGACCGATGCCGCGCCCAGCCCCGGTAACCAGCGCGCGGCGGCCATCGAGGCGGAAAGAGGGGGTGCGCGGCAGCGCGGTCATGCTGCGTGTCGACCCGCCGGCCGTCGGCGGCCTTCGCGCTGCTCGGCCCGGCGCGCGGTACCGCCGGGGGCGATCGCGCGACGCCTCGGGTGCGGTCCTGACAGCTGGCGGCGGGGTCGATCCACGGGCGGACTGTCGGTGGCATTGACTGGCAATGCAAGCGGTTCCATCGTCCCGGCGGCAGCGCAGCGAAGGGCGGGCAAGCGGCGATGGCGAGCGGCAGTGCAGCGACGGAGCGGCCCGCGCTGGCAGCCGGCGCGGCGACAACCCGACGCTCCCGGTGCAACCGGTTGCAGCCGTGGGCGATGGGGCGGGAGTCCGGCGATGAGTGACGGGGCCGGCGCGGAGCGGGTACGTCGAGCGCGCGCCGACCTCTACCGCCAGCCGGCGGGGCGGATAAGCGCGGCGGTGACGACCGCGGGCCAGGCGCGGCTGCCGGCATGACGACCGCGCTGCTGCTGCCCGGCAACATGTGCGACGCGCGGCTGTGGCGCGGCGCCGATGCCGTCGTGCCGGCGACGATCGCGAGGCACGGGCTCGCGGTGCACGACGTCGAGCTCGACTGCCCGAGCATCACGGCGATGGCCGACCATGCGCTGGCGACCGTCGCCGGGCCGCTGCTGCCGATCGGCTTCTCGCTCGGCGCGATCGTCGCGGTCGAGATCGCGCGGCTCGCTCCCGAACGGGTCCGCGGCCTCGTCCTCGCCGGCTACAACGCCACCGCCGACCTGCCCGAGCGCGCCGCCGCGCGGCCGCGCCAGCAGGCCGAGGTGCGTGGCGGCGGGCTCGAGCGGGTCCTCGTCGACGAGCTCAAGCCGAACTACCTCGCCGCGCGCCATCGCGGCGACGCCGCGCTGCTGGCGCTGCTGCTCGACATGGGGCTCGCCGGCGGGGCCGAGGTCTTCGCGCGGCAGAGCGAGGCGCTACGGACGCGCGCCGGCGGCGAGGCCGTGCTGCCCGGCCTGACGGTGCCGGTCCTCTACCTGTGCGGGGCCGAGGACCGCCTGTGTCCGCCCGACTGGCACCGCCGCTGGGCAGCCGCGACGCGCGACGCGACCCTGCGCATCGTCGCCGGGGCCGGCCACATGCTGCCGCTCGAGGCCCCCGCTGATTTCGCCGCCGCGCTCGCGGCGTGGCTGCACGACAAGGAGCTCTTATGCCCGACCGTATCCTGACGACCCATGTCGGCTCGCTGCCGCGCTCGCCGGCGGTGACCGAGCTCGTCTTCGCCGCCGAGCGCGGGGAAGCGGTCGACGCCGCCACCTTCGCCGCGACCATCGGCGACGCGGTCGACGCCGCCGTCGCCCGCCAGGTCGCCGCCGGGATCGATCTCGTCAGCGACGGCGAGATGTCGAAGATCTCGTACGCGACGTACATCAAGGACCGCATCACCGGCTTCGACGGCGACAGCCCGCGCGATCCGCCCGCCGACCTCGAGGACTTCCCCCGCTTCATGGCGCGCCAGGCGAAGGGGGGCGGCACGCCGACGTACCGCCGCCCGAAGTGCGTCGGGCCGATCGCGCCCAAGACGCTCGCGCCGCTCGAAGCCGACCTCGACCACATGCGCGCCGCGATGGCGCGCCACCGCCCGGTCGGCGGCTTCATGAACGCCGCCTCGCCCGGGGTCATCGCCCTGTTCCAGCCGAACGAGCATTATCCGACCCAGGACGACTATCTCGAGGCGCTCGCCGAGGCGATGCGCCCCGAGTACGAGGCGATCGTCGCCGCCGGGCTGATCCTCCAGCTCGATTCGCCCGATCTCGGGCTCGGCCGTCACATGATGTACAAGCGGCGCAGCGACGACGAGTATCTGATGCTCATCGGCAAGCACGTCGAGGTGCTCAACCACGCGCTGCGCAACGTGCCCGCCGACCGCGTGCGGATGCACGTCTGCTGGGGCAACTACGAAGGTCCGCACACGCACGATGTCGAGATGGCGGTCATCCTGCCGACGCTGATGCGCGCCAAGCCGGCGGGACTGCTGTTCGAGACGTCGAACCCGCGGCATCAGCACGACTGGCACGCGTTCGTCGCGGCGGCGGCGCTGATCCCGGCCGACAAGGTACTGATCCCGGGCGTCATCGACTCGACGACGAACTTCGTTGAACATCCGCGCGTGGTGCAGGACCGGATCGAGCGCTTCGCCGCGATCGTCGGCGCCGACCGGGTGATCGGCGGGACCGACTGCGGCTTCTCGACCTTCGCCGGGTTCGGCGCGGTCGACGAGGACATCGTTTACGCCAAGCTCGCCGCGCTCGCCGAGGGGGCGGCGCTCGCCAGCGCGACGCTGTGCCGGGCGGCGTCGTGAGCCTGCGCGATCGGCTGCGCCGCGGCGACACGCTGTCGGGGACCTTCGTCAAGACGCCGCACCCGCACATCGTCGAGGTGCTCGCGCTGTCGCCGCTCGACCTCATCGTCCTCGACGCCGAGCATGCGCCGTTCGACCGCGGCGACATTGACGCGTGCCTGCTCGCCGCGCGCGCCGGGGCCAAGCCGGTGCTGGTCCGCCCGGCGTCAGCCGATCCCGCCCAGCTGCTCGGCGCGCTCGACTGCGGGGCCGACGGCGTCCTTGTCCCCCATGTCCGTTCGGCCGAGGAAGCACGGGCGGTGGTCGCCGCCTGCCATTACGGACCCGGCGGCCGCGGCTTCGCCGGCAGCACGCGCGCGGCGGCCTATACGACGCTCGGCATGGCGCGGCACCGGGCGGCGGCGGGCGCGGTCGTCGTCGTCGCGCAGATCGAGGATGCCGAGGCGCTCGCCGACATCGAGGCGATCGCGCGCACGCCCGGGATCGATGCGCTGTTCGTCGGCCGCGCCGACCTGACGCTGTCGCTCGGCGCGACGACGCCCGACGACGCCGTCGTCGTCGCCGCCGTCGAACGCATCTGCGCCGCCGGGGTCGCCGCCGGCATGCCGGTTGGGATGTTCGTCGCGCGCACCGCCGACATCGCCGGGTGGCAGGCGCGCGGGGCGCGGCTGTTCGTGCTCGAATCCGACCAGGAGTTCATCCTCGCCGGCGCGGCGCGGCTCCACCGGGCGATCGTCGGGCCGGGCTGAGGCGCAGGGCCGACCGCGCGTGCGGCCGGCCCTCGCGCCTCCGACCGGGCCTCACCCCTGCGGGGCGGGGACCGGGTCGATGCCGCCGCGGCGGCCGCTCTTGGGGATCGCCGACAGGCCGGGCGCGAACGGCGCGGCCGTCGTCGTCCGCAGGTCGTTGCGATCGACCTGCTCGCCGGCCAGCACGCGCTTGATCTCGTCGCCCGACAGCGTCTCGAGTTCGATCAGCGCGCCGGCCAGCGCATGGAGCTGGTCGATGTTGTCGCTCAGGAGCTGCTTGGCGCGCTCGTAGCCGTGGAGCACGATCGCCTTGACCTCGGAATCGATCAGCCGGGCGGTCTCCTCGCTGACGTTCTGCGTCCGCGTGACCGAGTGGCCGAGGAACACCTCTTCCTGGTTCTCGCCGTACTTGAGCGGGCCGAGCTTGTCCGACATGCCCCACTGCGTGACCATGCTCTTGGCGAGGTCGGTCGCGTAGCTGATGTCCGACGACGCGCCGCTCGACACCTTGTCGTGGCCGAAGATCAGCTCCTCGGCGACGCGCCCGCCCATCGAGACGCTGAGGTTGGCGAACATCTTGTCGCGATGATAGCTGTAGCTGTCGCGCTCGGGCAGCCGCATGACCATGCCGAGCGCGCGCCCGCGGGGGATGATCGTCGCCTTGTGGATCGGGTCCGACGCCGCCTCGTGGCACGAGACGACGGCGTGGCCGGCCTCGTGATACGCGGTCATCTTCTTCTCGTCGTCGGTCATGACCATCGACCGGCGCTCGGCGCCCATCATCACCTTGTCCTTGGCGTCCTCGAACTCCTTCATCGCCACCAGCCGCTTGCCGCGGCGCGCCGCCAGCAGCGCCGCCTCGTTGACGAGGTTGGCGAGGTCGGCGCCCGAGAAGCCCGGCGTGCCGCGGGCGATGGTCCGCCCGTTGACGTCGGGGGCGAGCGGCACCTTCTTCATGTGGACCGCGAGGATCTTCTCGCGGCCCTCGATGTCGGGACGCCCGACGACGACCTGGCGGTCGAAGCGGCCCGGGCGCAGCAGCGCGGGGTCGAGCACGTCGGGGCGGTTGGTCGCCGCGACGATGATGATCCCTTCGTTGCCGTCGAAGCCGTCCATCTCGACGAGCAGCTGGTTGAGCGTCTGCTCGCGCTCGTCGTTGCCGCCGCCGAGGCCCGCGCCGCGGCTACGCCCGACGGCGTCGATCTCGTCGATGAAGATGATGCACGGCGCGCTCTTCTTGCCCTGCTCGAACATGTCGCGGACGCGGCTCGCGCCGACGCCGACGAACATCTCGACGAAGTCCGAGCCGCTGATGTTGAAGAACGGCACGTTGGCCTCGCCGGCGATCGCCCGGGCGAGGAGCGTCTTGCCGGTGCCCGGCGGGCCGACGAGCAGCGCGCCCTTGGGGATCTTGCCGCCGAGGCGGTTGAACTTCGACGGGTCCTTGAGGAACTCGACGATCTCCTGCAGCTCCTCGCGCGCCTCGTCGATGCCGGCGACGTCGTCGAACGTGACGCGGCCTTCCTTCTGCTGGAGCAGCTTGGCGCGCGACTTGCCGAAGCCCATCGCGCCCTTGCCGGCGCCGTTCTGCATGTTGCGCATGACGAGCATCCACAGCCCGATCATGATGACGAACGGCAGCATGGTCATCACCAGCTGGCCAAGCAGCGAACGCCCTTCCTCGGGCTTGGCGTCGAAGCGGACGCCCTTCTCGCGCAGGTGCGCGACGAGCTGCGGGTCGCCGGGATTGTAGGTGCGGAAGTCCTCGTCGCCGGTCAGCTTGCCGAACAGCTCGTTGCCGCGGATCTCGACCGACTTGACCGCGCCGTCGTCGACCTTGGTCAGGAAGTCCGAATAGCCGAGCGCGTTCGCCGAGGTCGACGTCGACGGACCCTGGACGAGGGTAACGACGACGGCGAGGACGAGCAGGACGACGACCCACAGGCCGATGCTCTTGATCCAGGGGTTCGGCGGGCGCTTGTCGGCCATCGGGCGGCACTTTCGGGTTTACGCTGAACGGCCAAGATAGGCCTGTTGCGCGGCTACGCAATCGCTCCGCGGCGCTTTGGCCGCAATTGCCCGGCGGCAGGGCGCGTTTTCATGGTTTACGGCGCGGCGCGGGGCGGAAGACCCAGCGCGCGGTCCCGTGGTGATCGACCGGGCGCGCGGCGACCCCGGCGAGCGTACCGGGCCGACCGGCGGCGAGCGTCGCCAGCAGCCGCTCGACCGCCGAACCGCGCGGGGTACGCCCGGCGAGCGTCGCCACGGCGCGGCCGGCGAGGCGGCGGACGAGCTCGTGCGGCAGGTCGGCGGCGTCAAGGGTGATCCGCCCGGCCGCGACCTCGGCCCGGCCGCGCCACGCGGCGTCGGCTGTCCAGGCGAGCGCGGCCTCGGCGTCGGCAAGCGCGGCGGCGCTCGCCGCGAGCCGGGCCGGGTCCAGCCACGGCGTCGCCGCGAGCAGGGCACGCGCGTGCGTCCGGTCGAAGCGGTCGGCGCGGTTGGCGGGATCGTCGACGGCGGTCCAGCCGGCGGCGGCGACGATGCCGGCGAGGTCGGCTTTTCCCGTGACGAGCAGGGGCCGCAGAAGTGTCACGCCCGGCGTCAGCACGCGCCACGGCCGGATGCCCGCCAGCCCGGCGCTCCCCGACCCGCGGGCCAGCCGGAGCAGCAGCGTCTCGGCGGCATCGTCGCGATGGTGGGCGGTCGCGAGCCACGCTACATCTTGCGCCGCGCACCAGTCGGCCATCAACGAATAGCGCGCTGTCCGGGCTGATGCCTGCAGGTTGCTAGCCACCGGAGCATCCCAGACGAGCGTCGCCTGCGGTACGCCCAGCGTCGTGGCGTATCCCGCCACCATCGCCGCCTCCGCCGCCGACCCGGGCCGCAGCCGGTGATCGACCGTCAGCACCCGCACCCGCGCACCGAACGCGGCATGGGCGAGAAGCAGCAGCGCGAGACTGTCGGGGCCGCCGGATACCGCCACGGCGAACGGCTCGGCCTCCCCCAGCGGCCGGCCAATCAGCGCGGCCACCGCGGCGGCGAAATCCACCGCCGCCGCCACCGCTACCTCAGCCGTCGCACTTCGCGTCGGACCGCGCCTTCGCCGCCGCCGACTTCAGCGCCGGCGTCAGCTTGGCGCCATAGACCGACGCCAGTTCGTCGAGCGCGCTGCACGCCTGCTTCGCCTTCTTGAGCGAGGTCAGCGCCTTGCCCAGCCACAGCAGGCTGTCGGGGGCGCGGTCGCCGTCGGCATAGTTCTTGTAGCCGTCGAGGAACGCCTTCGCGGCTTCGGCGAAGCGGTCCTGCGCGAAGTACGCGCGGCCGAGCCAATATTGCGCGTTCGACGCCCGCGCCGCCTTGGGATTGGCGGCGAGGAAGTCGGTCATCGCGCCTTCCGCCTTGTCGTAGTCCTTGGCCGTGTACAGCGCGTACGCCGCGCGCCACTGGTCCTCGACCGGCAGCGCGGCGGCCTTGGACGCGGCGGGCGTAGGCGCGGGCTTGGCGGCTGCCTTGGCCGGCTTGTCCGCCGGGCGCGCAGGGGCTGGCAATGCGGCGGGAGCGGCGGCGGGCGGCGCGTCGGCGGCGGGGACGGGCGGATGCTCGATCGCGTTGAGGCGGAAATCGGTGTCGCCGCGATACTTGGCGAAGGCGTCGGACAGCAGGCGCAGGCGGTTCTGCGCCTCCTCCACCGCGCCGGTCAGCGTCCGCTGCTGCTGCTCGAGCGTGTCGACGCGCGCCGTCAGGTCGGCGAGCGGCGTCGTCGCCGGTGTACCCTCGACCGGTGCGGGAGGTGCGGGCGGCGCAATCTCGGGGGTGAAGAAGCGCGGGTCGCCGCCGGGGAAGACCTTGCGCTGAACCGCCTTCATCTGCTTCTCGAGCGCGCCGACCCGGGTGTCGAGCGGCGGCTCGGCGGCGGCAAGC
This sequence comes from uncultured Alphaproteobacteria bacterium, assembly GCA_963790285.1. Taxonomy (GTDB): domain Bacteria; phylum Pseudomonadota; class Alphaproteobacteria; order Sphingomonadales; family Sphingomonadaceae; genus Polymorphobacter_B. The sequence goes on along the minus strand of CAWBNV010000001.1, from coordinate 687,872 downwards.
GGCGCGGCGGCGAGGAGGGTGGCAAGGAGCGCAGGGGCGAGGCGGGTCATCATCGACCGCCGCTATACCGCGCACGGGAGCGGGGCGACACCCCCATCGCCCGCGGCCCGGCGCGGCTCAGCCGACCGGCGGTCCGGCCCGTCCCGGGAGCGGGCCCGCAGCCGGCCCCGTCGCGATCCGGGCGCGGAGGTCGGCGGGGTCAAGGCTGACGTTCTTGATCGTCTCGACGGGTTTCCCGAGCGGCGGCACGGCGGCGCCGTCAACGGTGATCGCCAGCGCGCCCGCCCGCCCGGTCCACAGCCGCAGCCCCGGCGTCGGCGGCGGCGCATAGCGCTCGCCCTTGGCCAGCACGCCGGTCTTGATCGTCACCACCTTGCCGGCAGCGGGGTCGAACACCGATACCTTGAACCACGCGTCCTCGCGCGCGGTGATGACGACGCCGCCGGCTGCGGGAGCGGCAACGCCGCTGGCTGCGGGAGCGGCAACGCCGCCAGTCGCGGGAGGGGGAACGCCTGCCGCGGTCGCGGCGACGGGCGGCGTCGGGGCTGGTGCAGCCGTTGACCCTTCGCCTGCGGGAGCCGCGACACCCGCCGCGGTTACGGCGGGCGCGGGTGTCGGTGCCGCCGCGGTGGCGACCGCCGCCACCGGTGCGGGCGCGCGGTCGAAGGCGCCGCTGCTCCACGCGACAACGAGCGCGACGACGGCGACCAGCGCGGCGAGGCTCGCGGCGACGAGCCCGCGCGGGGGCAGGCGGCGCGCATCGGTCGGTGCCATCGCCGGCGGCAGCGGAACGTGCGCGGCCTTGCTCGTCTCGGCGCGGAAACGCGCGCCGGCCATGTCGGCATCGACCCCGACGGCGCGGGCGAACGCCTTGACGAAGCCGATCGCGTACGGGAGCGCCGGCAGATGGTCGTGGTCGTCGGCCTCGATCGCCGCGAGATGGCGGACGGGCACGCGCGTGTCGCGCGCGATGTCGACAAGGTCGAGGCCGCGTTCGATCCGCGCCGCGCCCAGCACGGCGCCGATCGATCCGTGCAACAGGGACCCGGGCGGGTTCGACACGGCCGCGGCTTGCGACGGCGCGCGGGCCGGTCCGCCGGCGTCGTCCGCTGTCGCCTCGCTGTCCACCGCGATCCCTTTGTCCGAACGCGTGCAAACTCGCGCGGACCGGCGGTCGAGTCAACGTCAACCCGCGCACCGCCCTCGCCGAAGCGGCACCGCGCTTGTTGCAGCGCGGCACATGCGGTATGCGCGCGTCGCTCCACTCCCTTCGTAGTTCAGGAACTTCCGCCATGCGCTTGCGCAATGTCGCGATCATCGCGCACGTCGACCACGGCAAGACGACCCTCGTCGACCAGATGTTCCGCCAGTCGGGGACGTTCCGCGACAACCAGCGCGTCGCCGAGCGGGCGATGGATTCGAACGACCTCGAGAAGGAGCGCGGGATCACCATCCTCGCCAAGTGCACGAGCGTCGAGTGGCCGGACCCGAAGACCGGCGAGGTGACCCACATCAACATCGTCGACACGCCCGGTCACGCCGATTTCGGCGGCGAGGTCGAGCGGATCCTGTCGATGGTCGACGGCGTCATCCTGCTCGTCGACGCCGCCGAGGGGCCGATGCCGCAGACCAAGTTCGTCACCGGCAAGGCGCTCGCGCTCGGGCTGAAGCCGATCGTCGTCGTCAACAAGATCGACCGCGCCGACGCCCGCGCCCAGGAGGTGCTCGACGAGGTGTTCGACCTGTTCGTCACCCTCGAAGCGTCGGACGAGCAGCTCGAGTTCCCCGTCCTCTTCGCGTCGGGACGCAACGGCTATGTCGGGCGCGACAGCGACGTCCGCTCGGGCGACCTGACGCCGCTGTTCGAGACGATCGTCAGCCACGTCCCCGCGCCGGCGGCCGACGTCGACGGGCCGTTCAAGATGCTCGTGTCGCTGCTCGACCGCGACAGCTTCGTCGGGCGTATCCTGACCGGGCGCATCCTGTCGGGGACGCTGCGGCTCAACGCCCCGATCCGCGCCCTGAACCCCGACGGCACCGTCGCCGAGGACGGCCGGGCGGCGAAGATCTTCGCCTTCCAGGGTCTCGAGCGTGTGCCGGTCGAGGAAGCGCACGCCGGCGACATCATCGCCATCGCCGGGCTCACTAAGGCGACCGTCGCCGACACGATCGCCGACGTCGGTGTCACGGAGCCGCTCCACGCCCAGCCAATCGATCCGCCGACGCTGGCGATGACCTTCAGCGTCAACGATTCGCCGTACGCCGGGCGCGACGGCAGCAAGGTCACCAGCCGGATGATCGCCGACCGCCTCAAGCGCGAGGCCGAGGGCAACGTCGCCGTCCGCGTGACCGAATCGGCCGAAAAGGACGCCTTCGAGGTCGCCGGGCGCGGCGAGCTCCAGCTCGGCGTGCTGATCGAGACGATGCGTCGCGAAGGCTTCGAGCTGTCGATCAGCCGCCCGCGCGTGCTGTTCGGCACCGACGACGCCGGCAAGCGGACCGAGCCGTACGAGACCGTCGTCATCGACGTCGACGAGCAATATTCGGGCACGGTCGTCGAGAAGATGGCCAGCCGCAAGGCCGAGATGACCGACATGCGCCCGTCGGGCGGCGGCAAGACGCGGCTGACGTTCAGCGCCCCGGCGCGCGGGCTGATCGGCTATCACGGCGAATTCCTGTCCGACACACGCGGCACCGGGATCATGAACCGCCTGTTCGACAAGTACGGACCGTACAAGGGGCCGATCAACGGTCGCGGCAACGGTGTCCTGATCTCGACCGAGACCGGCGAGGCGGTCGCCTATGCGCTCGGCTACCTCCAGCCGCGCGGCGTCCTGATGATCGAACCCGGCGAGGCGGTCTACCAGGGGATGGTCATCGGCGAGAACGCGCGCGACGACGATCTCGAGGTCAACCCGCTGAAATCGAAGGCGCTGACCAACTTCCGCGCCAGCGGAAAGGACGACGCGATCCAGCTGAGCCCGCCCAAGCGCCTGACGCTCGAGCAGGCGATCGCCTACATCGACGACACCGAACTGGTCGAGGTGACGCCGAACTTCATCCGCCTGCGCAAGGTCCACCTCGACCCCAATGCCCGTAAGCGCGCTAGCCGGGCGGCGAACGGCTAGCTATTGCTCGTTGCCGTGCAGCAGCAACGCTTTCCGCGTACCTGATCGTTACTAGCCGATTTACATCTAACTAAGCGTTGATAAACGGTTCGTCGGAACATGGTTTACTAGCCAAAAAGTTGGAACATCTTCCTTCGTTACTCGTCTGTGACGAATAACTTGGGAGGTGACGGCAATGGCTGAGTTCCCTGATCTGCAACATGACGCGCGGCGGACGTCGCGCGACCGATCGATGTCCGCGCTCGGCATCGTGATGCTGGCGGTGATCGCGGCGCTCACGGGTGGCGTGACACTCGCAATCGCGACATGGGCCTATTTCGGCCGGACCGGTTCGTTGTCGCCGATTTCAACGGCGATCGTTCTGCTTGGTGGATTTGCCCTCGTCATCGCGTCGCTGCGCGGTCGCACGACACGCTGAATCGTTTCGGCAACCTTTCGACTTTGGCGCGCGTTGACCCCTCGCGAAACGCATTCAGGGAACATCATCATGGCCAACATCGAAACCGACGCCGCCGGTCGCCCGATCGCCTACGACTTGGCCGGGCGCCCGCTCGTCACCGACACTGCCCCGGTCTATGACCGCACTGTCGTTCGCGAGCGTAGCGGCGGCGGCCTCGGCTGGCTGCTCGCGCTCGTCATCATCGTCGCGCTCGTCGTCGCGGCCTTCGCCTTCAAGCTGATCGACATCAACCAGTTGACCAGCGGCAGCGTGCCCAAGGTCGCGGTCGAGGGCGGCAGCCTGCCGAAGTTCCAGGTCGATACCGCCAAGGTCGATGTCGGGACCAAGACGACCGACATCAAGACGCCGACCGTAAGCGTCGGGACCAAGGACAACGAGGTCAAGGTGCCGACCCTTCACGTCGAGAAGGCCGACACGACCAAGAATCCGTAATGCCGCTGCTGCGTCTGCTCGCCGCGATCGTGGTGCCGCCGCTCGGGGTCTTCCTCGCGCGCGGCATCACGAGTGCGTTCTGGATCAGCTGCCTACTGACGCTGCTCGGCTGGCTGCCCGGCGTGGTCTTCGCCCTCTACATCGTCGCGACGACGGCGGAGTGAGGCCGGCCGCGGCGGGGGCGGGAGCGCGTTCGCTTCCCTGGCTTGCACGCCGGTCGTATGAGCGGTGCATGTTTCCGTCGTCGCCCTTCATGGCCGCCGCCCTCGCCGAGGCGCGTGCGGCGGCCGCCCGCGGCGAGGTGCCAGTCGGCGCGGTCGTCGTCTCGCCGGGCGGCGCCATCGTCGCCGCTGCGGGCAATCGCACGCGCGAGCTGTGCGACCCCACCGCGCACGCCGAGATCGTCGCGCTCCGCGCCGCCTGCGCCGCTGCCGGGTCCGATCGCCTCGCCGGCCACGACCTCCACGTCACCCTCGAGCCGTGCCCGATGTGCGCCGGCGCGATCGGCCTGGCGCGGATCGCGCGCGTCTACTACGCCGCGCCCGATCCTAAGGGCGGCGGGGTCGACCACGGCGCGCGCGTCTTCGCCCAGCCGACGTGCCACCATGCGCCGCAGGTGTTCGGTGGCATCGGCGAAGGTGCGGCAGCGACGCTGCTGACCGACTTCTTCGCCGCGCGGCGCGGCTGAACGCGGGGCGGTTGCACGCGCCGCCGCCGCGCGCCACACTGAGCGGGGGCGAGAGGGGGACACGATGACCATCGAACTGACACTGCTGATGTGGACCGTCGTCCTGGCGCTGGTCTACATCTTCGCCTTCGACATCGTCCGTACCGGCCAGTACGGCCTCAAGTGGAACACCGGCGCGCGCGATGGCGTGATGCCGCCGCTCACGCCCGTCGGCGAGCGACTGGGCCGCGCGCAGGCCAATTTGTTCGAGACGCTGCCGCTGTTCGCCGTCGCGGTCATCGTCGCCCACCTCGCCGGAGTCCATACACGCTGGACCGTGCTCGGCGCGCAGCTCTACTTCTGGGCGCGCGTCGTCTACCTGCCGCTCTACGCGTTCGGCGTCCCGATGCTACGCTCGCTCGTCTGGCTGGTCGGCCTCGCCGGGCTGCTGATGATCGTCATAGCCCTGCTGTGACGATCCGCGTCGGCGTCGGCGGCTGGACCTTCGCGCCGTGGTGCGGGACGTTCTACCCGCCCGGCCTGCCCCACGCGCGCGAGCTCGCCTTCGCTGCCCGAGCGCTGACCGCGATCGAGGTCAACGGCACCTTCTACAAGGCGATGCCGCCGTCGAGCTACGCACGGTGGTACGCCGAGACGCCGCCGGGGTTCGTGTTCACGCTTAAGGGGCCGCGCTATGCGGTCAACCGCCGCGTGCTGGCCGAGGCGGGCGAGTCGATCGACCGCTTCGTCGCCAGCGGGATCGACCGGCTCGAAGACAAGCTCGGCCCGCTCTTGTGGCAGCTCGCGCCGACCAAGGTCTTCGACCCCGACGACGTCGCCCGCTTCTTCGACCTGCTGCCGGCGAGGCTCGGCGACCGCCCGCTGCGCCACGCGTTCGAGCCGCGCCACGAAAGCTTTCGCGACTCCCGGCTGAGCGCGATCGCAGCCGCCGCCAACGTCGCGATCGTCTACGCCGATTCGGACAAATACCCGTGCTTTCCCGAGCAGACCGCCGACTTCACCTATGCCCGGCTGCAGGACGGCGCCGATCACAACGAGTTGTGCTACCCCGACGCCGCGCTCGACGGCTGGGCCGAACAGGCGCGTGAGTGGGGCAAGGAGGAACGCGACGCGTTCGTCTTCTTCATTAACGGCGGCAAGGTCCGCGCTCCGGCGGCGGCGCAGGCGCTGATCGCGCGGCTCTAACCTCGTCCCCGGTCTGGGTCAGCGCGCGGCGAGCGTCCCGCAGGCGATGCGGTCGCCGCTGTTGCCGCTCGGGTCGGTTTTGTAGTCGTCCGGGCCGGCGTGAACGACGACCGCCGCGCCGTCGGCGTCGAGCAGCGGCCCCGTTCCGCCGACGAGCGCGAGGCCGGCGACGGTGAAGTCGATGCTCCCCGTGCCGCCTGCGCCGACGACGAGGTTCGGTAGGTCGCCGAGGTGCGGGCCGAGCGGATTGTCCTTGCCGTGCTTGGTCATCGTCGGGTTGAAGTGCCCGCCGGCGCTCGTGAACTTCGGCCCCTCGCACTTGCCCGTCGCATGGAGGTGAATCGCGTAGGTCCCCGGCGGCAGGCCCTCGACATTGGCGCGGACCTGCGTCGCCGCCGTCAGCTGGGTCAGCGTCGCCGTCCCGCGCAGCTCGCCGTTGGGCCCGAGCAGCTGCGTTGTCGCGGTGATCGCCGGCGGCGTCGCGCGGGTCTTGCCGAGCGACGTCCCCGAATGCGCGCACCCGGCGAGCGCGGCGGCCGCGAGAACCAGGAGCGCGCTTCGCATCAGCCGAGGTCCTTGTTGATCTGCTCGACCATCTTCTTGGCGTCGGCGAGGAGCATCATCGTGTTGTCCATGTAGAACACCGGGTTGTCGACCCCGGCGTAACCGGCGCCGCCCATGCTGCGCTTGACGAAAAGGACGGTCTTGGCCTTCTCGACGTCGAGCACCGGCATGCCGTAGATCGGCGACGTCTTGTCGGTCTTGGCGAGCGGGTTGGTCACGTCGTTCGCGCCGATGACGAAGGCGACGTCGGCCTGGGCGAATTCGCCGTTGATGTCCTCCAGTTCGAACACCTCGTCGTACGGCACGTTGGCTTCGGCGAGGAGGACGTTCATGTGCCCCGGCATCCGCCCGGCGACAGGGTGGATCGCGTACTTGACGCTGACGCCTTCCTTGCGGAGCAGGTCGCCCATCTCGCGCAGCGCGTGCTGCGCCTGGCTGACCGCCATGCCGTAGCCCGGCACGATGATGACGCTCTCGGCGTTCTTCATGACGAAAGCCGCGTCCTCGGCCGACCCGCGCTTGTACGGCCGCGCCTCGGCCTTCGCCCCGCCGGCGGCAGCGGCGTCGCCGCCGAACCCGCCGGCGATGACGCTGATGAAGCTGCGGTTCATCGCGGTGCACATGATGTACGACAGGATCGCCCCCGACGAGCCGACGAGCGCTCCGGTGATGATCATCGCCGTGTTCTGCAGCGTGAACCCCATCGCCGCCGCCGCCCAGCCCGAATAGCTGTTGAGCATCGACACGACGACCGGCATGTCGGCCCCGCCGATCGGGATGATCAGCAGGAAGCCGATCGCGAGGCTGGCGACGACGATCACCGCGAACAGCGCCGGGGTATGCAGCCCGAAGACAAAGACCAGCGCGAGGATGCCGACCAGCAGCGCGATGTTGATGACGTGGCGCGCCGGCAGCAGGATCGGGGCCCCGCTCATGTTGCCGTTCAACTTGAGGAAGGCGATGATCGACCCCGAGAAGGTGATCGCGCCGATCGCGACGCCGAGCCCCATCTCGATCTTGCTCGCCGCCGCGATGTCGCTCGCGTCGGCGTTGAGGATGCCGAACGCGCCCGGGTTGAGGTAGGCGGCGATCGCGACGAGCACCGCGGCGAGCCCGACGAGGCTGTGGAACCCGGCGACGAGCTGCGGCATCGCCGTCATCTGGATGCGGCGCGCGATCGTGAAGCCGATGCCGCCGCCGATCACGACCGCCGCGACGATCCATGCGATGCCGACCGAATGGACGATCAGCGTCGTCGCCACGGCGATCAGCATGCCGATCATGCCGAAGCGGTTGCCCTGCTGGCTCGTCTCGGGGCTCGACAGGCCGCGCAGGGCGAGGATGAACAGGACGCCCGCGACGAGATAGGCGAGCATCACCCACGCCGGCGTCGTCGCGATCACTTCGGTCATGCTGCGTACCCCCCGAGCGCGTTCACTTGGCCGCCGCCGGAGCCTTGCGCTCTTTCTTCTTGTACATGCCGAGCATCCGCTGCGTCACCGCGAAGCCGCCGAAGATGTTGACGCTGGCGAGCACCACCGCGCCGAGGCCGAGCCACTTGGAAATCTCCGACCCGCCGGTCGCCGCCGACGCCGCGACGAGCGCGCCGACGATGATGACGCTCGAGATCGCATTCGTCACCGCCATCAGCGGCGTATGCAGCGCCGGCGTCACCGACCAGACGACGTAATAGCCGACGAAGCAGGCAAGGACGAAGATCGACAGTTGGGGGATCAGGTGTTCCATGGTCGGTCCTTTACACCAGCCGCTCGTGCACGACCTGGCCACCCCGCGTCAGGGTCACGCCCTTCACGATCTCGTCGTCCTCGGCGAACTTCAGGCCCGCGTCCTTGTCCCAGAACGCGGCGATGAAGTTGTACAGGTTGCGGGCGTAAAGCGCGCTCGCGTCCGCGGCCATGCGGCTCGGCACGTTGCGGTGGCCGATGATCGTGACGCCGTGCGCCTCGACGATCTCGCCTGGACGCGAGCCCTCGACGTTGCCGCCGCTCTCGACGGCGAGGTCGACGATGACCGAGCCCGCGCGCATCGACGCGATCTGCTCAGCGCTGACGAGGCGCGGCGCGGGGCGACCGGGGATCAGCGCGGTGGTGACGACGATGTCCTGCTTGGCGATGTGGCTCGACACCAGCGCCGCCTGCGCCATCTTGTAGTCGTCGGACATCTCGGTCGCATAGCCGCCGCTGCCCTCGCCCTCGATGCCCTTGACGGTATCGACGAAGATCGCCTTCGCGCCGAGGCTCTCGATCTGCTCCTTGGTCGCGGCGCGGACGTCGGTCGCGCTGACGAGCGCGCCCAATCGCCGCGCGGTGGCGATCGCCTGGAGCCCGGCGACGCCGACGCCCATGACGAAGACGCGCGCCGCACTGATCGTGCCGGCGGCGGTCATCATCATCGGGAAGGCGCGGCCATACGCCTCGGCGGCGTCGATCACCGCCTTGTAGCCCGACAGGTTCGACTGCGAAGACAGGACGTCCATCGACTGCGCGCGGGTGATGCGCGGCATCAGCTCCATCGCCATCGCGGTGATTCCGGCACCGGCATAGCCGTCGGTGCGGGGGCGGTTGGTGAACGGCTGGACGATGCCGGCGAGCATCGCGCCCGGGGCGACGCCGGGCAGGTCGGCCGCGTCGGGCGTCTGGACGGCGAGGATCAGGTCGGACCCGGCGAGCGTCGCGGCGCGGTCGCCGACGGCAGCCCCGGCGTCGGTGTACGCCGCGTCGGCGAGGTTCGCGCCCGCGCCCGCCCCGGTCTCGACGGCGACGGTCGCGCCGAGCGCGATCAGCTTCTTGACCGTCTCCGGCGTCGCTGCCACCCGCCGCTCGGCATCGGCCGTCTCGCGCAGCACGGCGATCCGCATCAACTTCCCCCCATTCGTCCGTTCAGCGGACGAGAAACAGTGCCATTGCGATCAGCAGCAGCGCAAGTACCACCACCGCGGCTTTCGTGACGCCGATGAACCGCGCATAGAAGCGCGTGTTCGGCACGTGGGCGACGGGCGTCGCGGCGGTCGGATCGTCGGCCATGGTCAAACTCCTCGCACGGGACCGGAGCGACCTCTAGCGTGAAGCCCGCGCCGGCGGCAAGGTCGGCGGTGCGGCCGGGCGGATGTGGTCGTGTCCGGCGTTGCCGCGTCCGGCGTTCCTGCCGCCGCCACGGGCTCACGCGATGCCGGACGCGCCGGTCAGTCCTGCGCGATCGAGCGCCGCGGCCTGGCGGGCGGCGAGGCCGTCCTCGGTGAAGCCGTCGATCATCTCGCCGAACAGGCGATGCCAGTTCAACTCGGCGCGCAGGTGGAGGAAGACGCCGCCGAGCCCGATCGCGGCACGGTCCATGAACACGAACTCCGACGGCACGGTGACGGTGCCGAGCTCCTTCAACCGCGCGTGGACCTTCTGCGCCGTCTGGCGGCCGTAATCGGCCGGACGGCCACCGTCGTCGATCCGGCGGACGCGGTCGTCGAGCAGCGGACCGTAGAGAAAACGCGCCCAGATCAGCAGCGTGTCGATGATCTCGCGCGACAGGCCGGTGAAGCCCCAGCGCTCGAAGGCGTCGACGGCGAGGGCGTCGTCGCTCGTCTGGATCGCGCGGAAAAGATCGACGACGCCGCCGATGAAGCGCGGCGGAAAGACGCGGATGCAGCCGAAATCGAGCAGGTTGATCCCGTGATCCGACCGCACCGCGTAATTGCCAAGGTGGGGGTCACCATGGATCACGCCATAGTGGTGGAGCGGCCAGTACCACGCGCGAAACAACGTCTCGGCGATCCGGTCGCGATCGGCCTGCGGGGCATCCTTGAAGCTGAGTAACGGCCGCCCGTCAAGCCAGGTCATGGTGAGCAGTCGCGACGTCGACAGATCACCGATCACTTCGGGTAAATGGACATTCGGCACGGCTGCGAGCATGTCGCGGTAGAGAGCCAGATGCTTGGCCTCTCGAGTATAGTCGAGTTCCTCGCGCAGCCGGGCGCCGACTTCGGCGCGGATCAGCCCGGTGTCGATCGACTTGTCGAAGCGCTTGTAGATCCCGAACAATACGTCCAGCTGCCCGAGATCGGCCTCGACGGCGCTCGACATGTCGGGGTATTGCAGCTTCGCGGCGAGCCGCCGGCCGTCGTGGGCAGTCGCGCGATGAACCTGGCCAAGACTCGCCGCCGCTGCCGCCTCGTGCTCGAAGTGGGCGTACTTCGCCTCCCAGTCGGGGCCGAGTTCCGCTTTCATCCGCCGCCGCACGAACGGCCACCCCATCGGCGGCGCATCGGCCTGCAACTGGCTGAGTTCAGCCGCGAACTCTTCCGGCACCGCGCCGGGGACTGTCGACAGGATCTGGGCGATCTTCATCACCGGACCCTTCAGTCCGCCGAGCGCCACGCGCAGCTGCGCCGCCGCGCTCGCCGCATCGCCGCCACCGGTCAGCCGTGCACCGGCGAACCGCGCCGCCAACCCGACGCCGGTCCCGCCGACGCGGGCATAGCGCGCCAGCCGCCCGCCAAGAGTGTTCGCCTCGTCCATCGATGCGACCTAGGGTGTCGCCGCGCCGCGCGCCAGCGGTCGTCAGTGTCGCGCCGATCGCGCGTCAGCGCGGCTTCTCGTCGGGGTTCGGGTCCTTGCCATGCGATTCCTTGGGCTTGGCCGCTTTCGCGGTCTCGGCCCGGGCCCTGTCGGCGTCGGCCTTGGCCTTGGCCGCCGCGCGGTCCGCGTCGGCCTTGGCGTTGGCTTCGGCGTGCGCCTTCTCCGCTGCGGCGTGCTCGGCGTCGGCTTTTGCCCGTGCGGCCGCCTGTGCCTTCGCCTGATCGGCGGCATGGGCGGCGTCGGCAGCGGCGTGGTCGGCCGCCGCCCTGACCTTGGCCGCGGCATCGGCCTTCGCCCGGTCGGCGGCGCGCGCCTGCTCGGCGGCGGCGTGGTCGGCGGCCGCCTTGGCCCGCGCGGCGTCGGCCGCGACCTTATCGGCCGCGCGCGCCTTTTCGTTCGCGGCGCGCTCGGCATCGGCCTTGACGCGCGCGGCGGCGTCCGCCTTGGCGCGGTCCGCGGCGCGCGCCTGTTCGGCCGTCGCGCGCTCGACATCGGCCCTGGCGCGGGCCGCCGCCTCGGCTCGTGCCTTATCAGCGGCGTGGGTCTGGTCCGCGGCCGCCTTCTCCGCGGCCGCCTTCTCCGCGGCGGCTCGGTCCGCGGCGGCCTTGGCCCGCGCCGCGTCGGCTGCCCGGGCGGCTTCGGTCTTCGCCCGCTCGGCCGCGAGCGCCTGCTGCGCTGCCGCCCGATCGGCTGCCGCCTTGACGGCGTCGGCGTGGCCCTTGTCGGCCACGGCGCGGGCGCTCGCACGATCCGCGTCGGCCCTGGCGCGCGCGGCCGCGTCGGTCCTCGCCGCATCGGCCGCCCGCGCCTGATCGGCTGCGGCTCGGTCGGCGGCGATTCTGGCGGCATCCGCCCGCGCACGCTCGTTCGCAGCCCGGGCCTGATCCGCCGCCGCTTGGGCGCGTGCCGCGATGACGGCGTCGGCCGGCAGTATCGCGTTACCGGCTGCAGGTGCCGGCCCCGGCTCGCGCGGGTAACGCGGATCGCCGCCACGACCGAACGGCCGGTTGGCGTTGTCGGCCGTCCGCGGCTCGCCGGCCGGGCGACGATCCGCCTCGTGCCCGATCACCGCGCCGGCAGCGAGCCCGATCGCGGCGGCATAAGCGGCGCGGCGGTTCGCCTCGTCCTGCCAGCGGCGACGCTCGTCGGCGCGGCGAGCATCGTCCTCGCGCTGCGCCTCCTGCCACGCCGCGTCGCGCGCGCGGGCGTCATCGATCGCTTGCCGCCGTGCAGCGAAGTCGGCGCGGCGCGCATCCCATTCGGCGGCGTACGCCGCCTGCCGGCGGTCGTACTGCGCGGCACGGTACAAGTCGCGTGCCCGGTCGAGGTACGCCGCCGCCGCTGCCGCCCGCTCGGCCGCGACCTCATCGGCGAGCGGCGCCCCGTCGGGACCGTAGACCCCGACCAGCTCGCCACGGTCGTAGGCGTAGCCGCCGCGCGGGTCGTCGACGTAGAACGGCGCGTCGGCTCCGGCGGCATAATAATAATAGCGCTGACCATGCGGCAGGCGTTCGGCGACCCGGTAAGCCCCGTTGTCGGCCCGCCACACCCACGGGCGGGTACCGCGATAGTCGATCGTGTAATCGGGCGGCGTGTCGCCAAAGCCGCGGTCGTACTCGGCCGCGCGGTCGATGTAGCGGTAACGCTCGCGCGGATGCGCTGCGGCGTGGACGCGGGCGGGCGCGGGTGACGGCGGCAGAACCTCGGGTGCGGGTGCGAGAGGCGGGGGAGCCGCGGTCGCCAGCGGCAGGGCCGCGATCGGCGCGGCAGTCACCGGCTGGGTTGCAGCCGTCTGGGTCGCGGCGGGCGGTGTGGCGGGAGTCTTGTCGCACGCGGCCAAAGCGAGCGCGATCGCGCTGGCGGGGATCACGGAGCGGAACGAAGCCATCGGTAGTCCTTTCTCGCTGCCTCTCCATCCTTTGCATGGACGGCGCTGAACGTGGGGCGAACGGCTGCGGCAGCGAAACGATCCAACTGCGCCGCGCTGCTGGCCCCGCCGCGGGTCGCGCGCTAGGATGGCGGCATGACCGACGAGACCCTCGACGAACTCCGCCCGCGCCTCGTTGTGGCGATGCTTCCCCACGTCGCGTTCGACGGCTGGGGGGCGGCGAGTGTCGCCGCCGGGGCTGCCGATACCGGCATCGACGCCGACATCGCGGCGCTCGCCTTTCCCGGCGGCGCGCTCGACATGGCGGTCGCCTATACCGATCTGGCCAACGCTCGGATGGTTGCGGCGCTTGCCGGTGCGCCCCCGATGAAGGTTCGCGAGCGCGTCACCCGTGCCATCCGCGTCCGGCTCGAACAGGCCGAGGGCGAGCGCGAGACGGTGCGGCGGACCGTCACCGTGCTCGCCATGCACCCGGTCACGGCGGCGCGGACGACGTGGGCGACCGCCGATGCGATCTGGCGCGCCTGCGGCGACACGGCGACCGATCTCAACCATTATACGAAGCGAGCGACGCTCGGCTCGGTCTATGCGGCGACCCTGCTCTACTGGCTCGCCGACGAGAGCGCCGGCCGGGGCGACACGTGGGACTTCCTCGATCGGCGGATCGCCGGGATCATGGCGATCGAGAAGGCCAAGGCGAAGCTGCGCGACGCGACGGCAAACGTGCCCGACATCGCGCAGCTGCTTGGCCGGCTGCGCTACCCGGCGGTCTAGAGCCGATAGTTGATGCCCACCGACGCGGTGTAGGTCGGCACGAGCTGATAGCCGATGACGCGCTGGTAGACCGGCACCTGGACGTAGGCGAACGCCGACGTCCGCGAGCTAAGTCGGACGATGCCGCCGGGCGCGACGTAGAGCAGCTCGCCGCCGCTATGCTCGCGGTCGGCGTTGACCCCCAAGTCGCGGCCGGCAACGCGGAAATTGATCTGCAGCTGCGGCGTAATCCCCGCCCATCCCGTGTAGTGGAAGCCGGCCGAGACGTTGGTCGCGACCGCCGGCCGGTAGCCGGCGCGGCTGTCGAGCGGGATCTGGGCGAGCGCCTGGACGATCACGTCGACCTTCGGCGCGATCCGGCCGTAATGATACGCGCCGACCAGCGCGTCGGTCGTGCCGGTCCCCGGCTGGAGGCCGCGATCGACCTCTTCGCCCGCCTGTGGTCCGCCGAGGAAATGCTCGCGGAAGCTGCCGGTCGGCAGCTTTAGCCCGAACTGGACCCCGGTGATCCCCGGGCCGCCGAAGCCTTGCCAGCGGCCACTGATGCGCACGTCGCCGACCCCGCCGCTGCGCGAATTGCTGAATTCGGTATCGCCCGGCGCGGTCGTGACGTGGGGCCGGTAGATCGCCGGCACCTGGAGATCGACTCCCCAGCCGCTGGCGAACTGATGGTCGACGATCGCCGTCAGATAGTGGTTGTAGGTGTAGCGCTCGACCTCGCGGTTGGTCGGCAGGGCGATCATGGCGCGGTCGACGCCGGACCGCCCGTCCTGGAGCCGGGTCTGGGGGACATCGTCGTAACGGATCGTGACGACCGTACCGGGGACCGCGACCAGCCCCTGGCTGAGCCAGTCGGACGTCAACGAACAACCGCAACTCGAGCAGGCGAGCGCGGGCATGGGCAGGAGCAGACACAGATAGGCAATACTGCGCACAGCAGACATGGGATTGCTTTCGCTAAGGGAAATGCGCGGCGCTCTGCGCCGGCTCGAACACGGATGGCGGCTCAGGCGGCCAGTGGCGGCCCGCGCAGCGGCGGGCGCCAGCGCATTGTCCGCTCGGCCGGGACGCGCGCAGCGACCGGCGCGAGCACCGCGGCTTTCAGCGCCGCTGTCTCCAGTTGCGGCAGGTCGATCGTGTCGAGTGCCGCCGCGAGCAGGGCGGTGTAGGCGCACGGCTCGGCCTTGACCGGCGCACCGTCCTTCACCGTCATGCCGGGCATCGCCCGCATGCCCGATGCCGCCATGCTGCCCGAGCAGGCGACGAGCGTCGCGCCGCCGGGGCCGCGCGCCGGCATTGTGCCGGGCGGCACGGCGATGCGCACAGACAGGGCGACGACGATCAGCGCAAGCGCTAGCCACAGGCGGGCATGGAGGAACCGGCGGAGCCGCGTCATCGTCGCGCTGAACGCCTCCGGCGCCGCGGCGGGTGCAGGGCTCCCATCGCTGGCAGCCCAAGACAATTGTCGCGAGGTGTGCGCGGCATCACCCGGTCATCAGTAGGCTCGATCCTGCGCCAAGGAAACGCGGCGGCAGGCGTTGCGACGAATTGGCTGGCAATCCGGCTGGCTTTCCGCTAATCGTTCGCATTAACAACACTTCGGTAGCGCCCGATGACCCTGCACCTCAGCGACCTCCGCCCTGGCGAGGCGGCGACGATCGTCGCGATCGATCGCGCCGGGGTGGATCCGACCAATGCACGCCAGCTCCACGAGATGGGCTTCGACGAAGGCGTCGACGTCCGCCTGCTCCACCGCGCGCCGTTCGGCGGCGATCCGGTGATGTTGCGCGTGGGAAATATCGGCGTCGCGCTGCGCAAGCGCCTTGCGGCGATGGTCGTCGTCGAACGCACGGCGTGACTGCGGACCTGCTCGAGCGACCGGTCGCGGCGGCGGCTCCCGTCGTCGCCCTCGTCGGCAATCCCAATGCCGGCAAGACCAGCCTGTTCAACGCCTTGACCGGCTCGCGCCAGCGCGTGGGCAATTATCCCGGGGTCACGGTCGAGCGCAAGTCGGGTCGCCTCGCCTTGGCCGACGGACGGTCGGCCCGGTTGATCGATCTGCCCGGCTGCTACAGCCTGACGCCGCGCTCGCCCGACGAGGCGGTAACGCGCGACGTCGTGCTTGGGGCGCAGGTCGGCGAGGCGCGGCCCGACGCGATCGTCGCCGTGGTCGACGCGACCAACCTGCGGAACCACCTCCGCTTCGTCCTCGAACTGCGCCGCCTCGGGCTGCCGCTGGTCGTCGCCCTCAACATGGTCGATCTCGCCGAGCGCGACGGGACGACGGTCGACGTGGCCCGGCTGGCGACGATCCTCGGCGTGCCGGTCGTGCCGACGGTCGCCGTCCGCCGGCGCGGGCTCACCGACCTCGGCGCGGCGCTCGTCCCGCTGCTCGCCGGCCCCGCCGCGCCACTGGCCGATGCGCCCGCCGACCTCGTCCTCCTACAGCGCGAGGCGCGCGCCATTGCCGATGCGGTGACGACGCAGGCCGGGCAGGCACGGGCGTGGACGGTGCGGCTCGACGCGGTCGTGCTCCACCCGGTCGCCGGGCCGATGGTCCTGGCGACGCTGCTGTTCCTGATGTTCCAGGCCGTGTTCGCCGGGGCCAAGCTGCCGATGGACGCGCTCGCTGCTGGGGTCGATTCGCTCGGCCGCTGGCTGGCGACGGTACTGCCGGCGGGCGACCTGCGCTCGCTGGCGATCGACGGGGTGCTCCACGGCGTCGGCTCGGTCGTCGTCTTCCTGCCGCAGATCCTGATCCTGTTCTTCTTCATCCTGTGCCTCGAGCAGTCGGGCTACATGACCCGCGCGGCGTTCCTGATGGATCGGCTGATGGCGCGCGTCGGGCTGAACGGGCGCGCCTTCATCCCGCTGATCTCGAGCTTCGCCTGCGCCGTCCCCGGGATCATGGCGACGCGCACGATCGCCGAGCCGCGCGACCGGCTGACGACGATCCTGATCGCGCCGCTGATGACGTGTTCGGCGCGGCTGCCGGTCTATGCGGTCATCATCGCCGCTTTCATCCCCGACCGTCCCGTCCTCGGTGTCATCGGGCTGCAGGGGCTGGTGATGTTCGCCCTGTATGGCTTTGGCGTCGGCGGGGCGCTGGTCGCCGCGTGGGCGCTGCGGCGGACGGTGACACGGGGACCGACGCCGACCTTCCTGCTCGAGATGCCCAAGTACCAGTGGCCGGCCGCACGCGACGTCGGCATCGGCCTATACCAGAAGGGCTGGGCCTTCCTCGCCCGCGCCGGTGGCATCATCCTCGTCTCGGCAGTGGCGCTGTGGGCGCTGGCGACATGGCCGAAGCCGCCTGCCGGAGCGACGGGGCCGGCAATCAACTACTCGGTCGCCGGGCACATCGGCGCAACGCTCGAGCCACTGTTCCGGCCGATCGGCTTCAACCGCGAGATCGCGCTGGCGCTCGTACCGGGAATGGCGGCGCGCGAGGTGGCGATCAGTGCGCTCGGCACCGTCTATTCGCTCGACGCCGATGCCGAGCACCCGCAGAGCCTCGTCACCCGTCTCCACGCCGCGTGGAGCCTGCCAACGGCGCTCGCCTTCCTCGCGTGGTACGTCTTCGCGCCGCAATGCCTGTCGACGCTGGCAGTGACGCGGCGCGAAACCGGCGGCTGGAAGTGGCCGGGCTTCATGTTCGCCTATCTGTTCGCGATGGCGTACGTCGGCGCCGGCGCGACCTATTGGCTGGCGCGGGCGCTAGTCGGCTAGCCCGGCGACAACGATCAGCGCGGCGAACAGCGACAGCGTTACGATCGACGCGATCAGCAGCACGAACGTCCGCCACAGCGCCCCCACGAACGACAGGCGGTAGGCGCCGCGCAGTTGCACGAACATGTGGATGGGGATCGCGAACGACAGGATCGCGCCGATCCCGCCCGAATAATTGACGTCGCTGCCGTGGTGATGCTCGCCCGCCAATGGATCGATTTTGGCGAGCAACGCCATGACGATGAACAGCAGCGACATGAAGCTGAGCGAATAAAGCGCGAAGACGACGTGGTCGTAGGTGTGGACGTCGCGGCGGAAGACGAACAGCAGCCACAACGTCGGCAGCGACAGCGGGATCAGCAGGAAGCTGAGTTTGTACGCCTTCTGCTGGATCTTGTAGAGCGCGAAGTCGGGGTTCTTGAGCGCCTCGCGGACGCGCGCGTCGACCGTGGCGTTGCCGGTGTTGATCTTGATCTGGCCCGACGTCGCCGCCTTGGTCAGCTGCGCCTGCCACGTCGTCCGTTCGCCCGGCGGCGCCGCGCGCGTGTCGGTCGCGACCTTGGCGAGCGCCGTCCCGGCAGTCTTCAGCTTCGCCTCGTTGGCGGCGAGCGTCGCCTTGAGCGCGGCGAGCTGCGCCGGCGTGGTGTCCGTGTCGGCGACCCCTTCGGCGAGCTCGGCGCGCGCGTCGGCGACCTCGGCAGTGGCGTCGGCGAGGTCGCTCCGCGCCTCGGCAACGGGCGCCCCGCCGGCCGAGTTGAGCGCGCGGTTAATGTCGGGGCCGCCGAGCGTCTCGAAGGTGAAGAACATCAGGAAGACGCTGAACAGGAACAGCGCGAGCGGCGCGATATAGGCCGCGCGCTTGCCATAGACATAGTCGCGCGTCAGCCGCCCCGGCCGGAACACCAGCCGCGGCAGCGTCTTCCACGCCTTGCTGTCGAAATGCCAGATGCCATGGAGGAATTCCTCGAAGATGTGGGCGACGCTGCGGTGGACATGCGCCGACTGCCCGCACGTCGCGCAGAACGCTCCAGTCAGCGCCGTGCCACAGTTGGCACACGCGCCGTGGGCGAGGTCGTGCGGATCGCGCGGCTCGGCGACCGGACGGCGGAGCGAGCCGCGGCGGCGCGGACCGTCGATCGTCGATGCGGCGAGCCCCGCTGTCGCCATCTGTCCGAACGCCTCGACCTCGCCCGCCATGCCGGCTCCCCTATCCACCGTCATGGTGCGGTAAGACAGTCGCTTTTACAAGCAGCGGGCGCTACGACTCGACGCAGCCCGCGGCGGCCGCTATCTACCCGCTTTGTTCTAGACCACACGAAGGAACTTCCATGGCCGGCGTCAACAAGGTCATCCTCGTCGGCAACCTCGGCAAGGATCCCGAAAGCCAGAGCTTTTCCAACGGCGGCTCGGTCGTGAAGTTCACGCTCGCGACCTCGGAATCGTGGAAGGACAAGACGACCGGCGAGCGCAAGGACAAGACCGAGTGGCACAACGTCGTCATCTACAACGAGAATCTCGGCCGCGTCGCCAGCCAGTTCCTCAAGAAGGGCAGCAAGGTCTACCTCGAGGGCGCGATCCAGTCGCGCAAGTACCAGGATAACAGCGGGAACGAACGCTACATCACCGAGATCGTCCTGCAGAAGTTCCGCGGCGAGCTGACCCTCCTCGACGGACGCGACGGCGGGGGCGGCGGCCGCGACGGTGGTGGCGGCGGCTACGACCGCGAGGCCGGCGGCTACGGCGGCGGCGCCCCGGCGAAGAAGCCGGCGTTCGGCGGCGGCGGCGGTGGCGGCGCGTTCGACGACCTCGACGACGACGTGCCCTTCTAAGGCGCGACCGGCGCGCTGACGGCGCCGGACCGTTCGGTGCGCGCGGCCCACAGGCACGCGCCGAGAATTATCGCCGCGCCGAGCCAGACCTGCGGGCGGACCGCTTCGCCGAACAGCAGCCAGCCGAACAGCGCCGCCCACGGTAGCGCGGTGAATTCGAGGATGCCGAGCACCTGGACCTCGACCCGCGCATAGGCGCGCGCGAGCAATTGGATGCCGAGGTTGCCGAACGCGCCCGCCGCGACGAACCACGGCCACGCCGCGGGTCCAGGCAGCTGTGCGCCGAGCGCGACCGGCATCAGCGCGAACGGGGCGAACAGCAGCATCGGGATGACTGTTCCGCTGAGCGTCAGTCGTGTCGCGCCGTCGCTCGCCGCGCGCGCGCGCATCGCGATCGCCGACAGCGCATAGGTGAACGACGCGGCGAGGACGGCGGCAAGCGCCGGCAGCCGCGCGCCATCGAACGCGGGCGCGCCCTGGACGGTGACCGCGACGCCGACGAAGCCGACCAGCGCCGCGCCGACGACCCCGCCCTTGACCCGCTCGCCGAGGAACAGGTGGGCGAGCGGCGGGATCATCAGCGGCGCTGTAAACGACAGGGTGATCGCCTCGGCCAGCGGCAGCGTGTGGATGGCGAAGAAGAACAGCCCGGCGGTAAGGCCGATCAGGACGCCGCGCGTCGCGTGCCCGCGCCACATCGCGGACGTGAACCGCGGTCGGCCTTGCTGCCACCAGACAAGCGCGGCGATCGCCGCGCCGGCGACGTAGCGGCCGAAGACGACGAGCAGCAGCGGGTAGGCAAGGCTCAGGTGCTTGACCGCCGCGTCGAGCGCACACAGCGCCGCGACGCCGGCAGCGGCCTGGAGGTAGGGCGCGCGCGACATCGCCCCGGCCTAGACGCCCGCCGCCGGCGACACCAGCCGCAGGGTCGGCCGACGCGCGGCATGCGCCCGGCTGGCATCGGCGGTGGGTGGGTGTAAGGACGGCGCATGCGAATCGTCGCCGCGATCCTCGACGCCGTCGGAGCGCCCGCGCCCTATGCCGCCAGCCGGCCGCTGCGGCTGGCCGCGGTCGACCTCGCTGAACCGCGCGCCGGCGAACTGCTGCTGCGCATCGACGCCGCCGGCGTCTGCCATTCCGACCTGTCGGTGATCAACGGCGACCGGCTGCGACCGCTGCCGATGGCGCTCGGCCACGAGGCGGCGGCGACCGTCGTTGCCAGCGGCTCGGCCGAGTTCGCGCCCGGCAACCGCGTCGTCCTCGCCTTCTTGCCGGCGTGCGGCCACTGCGTCCGCTGCGCCGCGGGCGAGGGCTATCTGTGTGCGGTCGGCGCAGCGGCGAACGGGGCGGGGACGCTGCTCGGCGGCGGCTTCCGCCTCGCCGAGGCCGGCCACGCGGTTCACCACCACCTCGGCGTCTCGGCCTTCGCCAGCCATGCGGTCGTCGACGCGCGCTCGGCGGTCAGGATCGACGCCGACGTGCCGCCCGCGATTGCCGCGCTGTTCGGTTGCGCGGTGCTGACCGGCGTCGGCGCCGTGGTCAACGCGGCCGCGGTCCGCCCGGGCGAGAGCGTCGCCGTGTACGGGCTCGGCGGCGTCGGCCTTGCCGCGCTGCTCGGCGCGATCGCGAGCGGGGCGCAGCCGGTCGTCGCGGTCGATCCGGTGGCCGCCAAGCGGGCACTCGCGCGCGATCTCGGCGCGGCGGTGGCGGTCACGCCCGGCGACGCGGCCGAGGCCATTGCCGCGCTCGGCGGCGTCGATGTGTCGATCGAGACGGTCGGCAAGGCGGCGGTCCTCGCCGACGCGTACCGCGCGACGCGGCGCGGCGGGCGGACGGTCACCGTCGGCTTGCCCAACCCGGCCGAGCAGTTCGCCATTCCCGCGGTCAGCCTCGTCGCCGACGGCAAGACGCTGATCGGCAGCTACATGGGCAACGCGATCCCGCGGCGCGACATCCCCCGCTACATCGCCCTGTGGCGTGCCGGGCGGCTGCCCGTCGAGCGGCTGCTGTCGGCGACGCGCCCACTCGCCGAGATCAACGCCGCGTTCGACGACCTCGCCGCGGGCACCGCGATTCGTCAGGTGATGATCCCCGACCCAGCAGACTGAGGCCGCTTATGTTCACCAGCATCAACCCCGCGACCGGCGAGCAGATCGCCACCTACCCGGTCGACGACGCCGCCGCGGTCGAGGCCAAGCTCGCCGCCGCCGACAACGCCTTCCGCCACTGGCGGTCGAGCCCGGTCGCCGAGCGCACCGCGCTGCTCGCCCGCCTCGCCGACGCGTACGAGGCGAATGCCGACGCGATGGCGCGGACGGCGACACTCGAAATGGGCAAGACGCTGGTGTCGGCGCGCGCCGAGGTCGCCAAATGCGTCACCGGCTTCCGCTATTTCGCGCAAGCCGGCGCAGCGATGATCGCGCCGCGGACGCTCGACGTTGCCGCCGGCGCGGCGGAGATCCACTGGCTGCCGCTCGGGCCGGTGCTCGCGGTGATGCCGTGGAACTTCCCCTACTGGCAGGTCGTGCGCTTCCTCGCGCCGACGATCCTCGCCGGCAACGTCGGGCTGCTCAAGCACGCGAGCAACGTCCAGGGTGTCGCCGCGCACATGGTCGCCGCGATGGAGGAGGCGGGCGCGCCCGACGGGCTGTTCCAGAACCTCGCGATCCCGTCGCGCGACGTCGCCGCGGTCATCGCCGATCCGCGCGTTGCCGCCGTCACCCTGACCGGCAGCGAAGGCGCGGGAGCCGCGGTCGCCGAGGTCGCCGGCAAGCACCTGAAGAAGGTCGTCCTCGAGCTCGGCGGGTCGGACCCGTTCGTCGTCATGCCGTCGGCCGACCTCGATGCCGCGGTCAAGGCGGCGGTCACCGCGCGCATCCAGAACAGCGGCCAGTCGTGCATCTGCGGCAAGCGGATGATCGTTGACGCACGGGTCTACGACGACTTTCTCGCCCGCTTCACCGCGGCGATGGCGCAGGTGAGGGCAGGCGACCCGTTCGATGCCGCGACCGACATGGGGCCGCTGTCGAGTACGGGCGCGCGCGACGACGTCCTCGCCCAGGTCGCCGCGGCGGCGGCGCAGGGGGCGACGCTCAGCGGCGGCGCGGCGCTGCCGGGGCGGGGTGCGTTCATGACCGCCGGCGTGCTGTCCGACATTCCAACCGGAGCTGCGATCCTGCGCGAGGAGATCTTCGGCCCGGTCGCGATGGTGCTGCGCGCCGAGGGCATCGACGATGCGATTGCGTTGGCCAACGACGTCCCCTTCGGCCTCGGCTCGTCGGTGTGGACGACCGACGCCGCCGAACAGGCGCGTTTCGTCGCCGGGATCGAAGCCGGCATGACAGCGATCAACCAGGTCCTCGCCTCGGTCCCCGACGCGCCGTTCGGCGGGGTCAAGCGGTCGGGGCACGGCCGCGAGCTCGGGCCATGGGGGCTCCACGAGTTCATGAACCTGAAGTCGGTCCTGCGCGCGGCCTGAGCCGAGGCGGCGGTGCTCGTCAGTTGCATCATGCCGACCGCCGACCGCCGCGAGCTCGCCGCCGCGTCGATCGCGGCGTTCCTCGCGCAGACGTACACCGACAGCGAGCTGCTGATCCTCGACGGCGGGACGCGGCCGATCGCCGATCTCGTGCCGGCATCGGACCGGATCCGCTACACGCGGATCGACCGCCTGCCGATCGTCGGCACGTCGCGCAACCTGCTGTGCGAGGCGGCGCGCGGCGAGATCGTCGTCCACTGGGACGACGACGACTGGCACGGGCCGACCCGACTCGCGACGCAGGTCGCCGGGATGGTCAGCGCGCGTGCCGACATCGCGGGGATCGCGCACGTGCCGTTCCTGCGTGCCGACGGCGCGGCGGCATGGGATTATGTCTGGGAAGCCCCTGAGCCGTGGGTCTACGGCGCGACCTTTGCCTATCGCCGCGAGTTCTGGGCGCGACGGCCGTTCCTGCCGATGATGTCGGAGGACACCGAGTTCGTCCTCCACAACCCCGGTCGCGTCCTCGCCTTCCCACCGACCGACTGGTTCGTCGCCCGCGTCCACGCTGGCAACAGCATCGTCAAGCGGACCGACGGCCCCCACTGGCACAAGCGTCACCCGGCACCGCTGAAGGCGATGATCGCCGGGTGGAGCCAGATGCGGCCCGCGACCTGAGCCACGGGCCGGGTCCGCGCCCCGCTTACTGCGCCGTCCAGCCCCCATCGACGGGCAGCGCGATACCGGTCATCTGCGCCGCCGCGTCGCTCGCCAGGAAGGCGGCGAGTTCGCCCATCTGCTCGGGCGTGGCGAACTGCTTCGACGGCTGCTTTTCGGACAGCAGGTTGATCGTCGCCTGCTCGACGCTGACGTGGTCGCGCGCGGCATTGTCCTCGATCTGCTTCTGGACGAGCGGCGTGTGGACCCAGCCCGGGCAGATCGAGTTGCACGTGATGCCGGTCCCGGCGTTCTCGAGCGCGACGACCTTGCTCATGCCGAGCACGCCGTGCTTGGCGGCGACATAGGCGACCTTGTGCGTCGACCCGATCAGCCCGTGGACCGAGCTGATGTTGATGATGCGGCCGAACCCCTTCTTCTGCATGTGCGGCAGCGCGGCCTTGATGCCGAAGAAGATGCCCGACAGGTTGATCGCGATGATCTGGTGCCACTTCTCGTCGGGGAAGTCCTGGACGTCGGCAGTGAACTGGATACCGGCGTTGTTGACCAGAATGTCGATCGAGCCATAGGTCGACACGCACAGCTCGACCATCGCGCGGACGTCGTCGGGCTTGGAGATGTCGGCCGGGCTGTAGACGACCTTGACGCCGTGGGTCGTCTCCAGGTTCTTGCGCTCGGCCTCGATCGCGCCCGCCTCGCCGAAGCCGTTGATGACGAGGTTCGCGCCCTTGGAGGCGAGGACATGGGCGATCCCCAGCCCGATGCCGCTGGTCGAGCCGGTGACGACCGCGCTAAGTCCCTTAAGCATATGTTATCCCCTTGTTTCCGATTGCCCCGGACGATCTGACGCAATGATGTTACGGGTGCGGCGAATTGACCTTGCCGACTCCTCTACCGTGCGGTAGGGCAGCCTACCACTGCAAAGTCGGGCATGGCTTGCAGCTATCAGGGGGCTGTTATGGCAACGCAGGCGATGAGTTGTTCGGCTTCGAGCGCGTATGTCCCGGGCCACAACAGCAAGAAGGTCAACCTGGCGCTCCAGGGCGGCGGCGCGCATGGCGCGTTTGCGTGGGGCGTGCTCGACCGGCTGCTCGAGGACGGGCGCGTCACCTTCGACGCCGTCAGCGCGACGAGCGCGGGGGCGATGAACGCCAGCGTGCTCGGCTACGGCCTGACGATCGGCGGGGCCGAGGGTGCCCGCGAGCAGCTCGAGAAGTTCTGGAAGAAGATCAGCGACGAAGGCGCCAAGGGGCCGCTGCAGCCGTCGTTCATCGACAAGATGATGGGCAACAACAGCCTCGACAACAGCCCGGCGTTCATGTTCTTCGACATCCTGTCGCGGCTGATGAGCCCGTACGAGCTCAACCCGATGAACCTCAATCCGCTGCGCGATGTCCTCACCAGCGTCATCGACTTCAACGTCCTGCGCGAAGGCTGCCCGATCAAGCTCTTCCTGTCGGCGACCAACGTCACGACCGGCAAGGTCCGGATGTTCGAAAACCACGAGATCGGCCCCGACCAGGTCCTCGCCTCGGGGTGCCTGCCGTTCCTGTTCCAGAGCGTGATGATCGACGGCGAGGCCTATTGGGACGGCGGCTACATGGGCAACCCGGCGATCTTCCCGCTGATCTACGGCAGCGAGACGAACGACGTCGTGATCGTCCACATCAACCCGCTCAACCGTCCCGAAGTGCCGAAGACGGCGAAGGACATCCTCAACCGAATCAACGAAATCAGCTTTAACTCGTCGCTGATGCGCGAGATGCGGGCCATCGCCTTCGTCAGCCACCTGATCGACGACGGCCAGCTCGACGACCAGAAGCACCGGCGGATGCTGATCCACTCGATCCAGGACGAGAAGTTCATGAACAGCCTCGGTGTGACGAGCAAGATGAACTCCGACTGGCGCTTCCTCAAGGAACTCCGCGACGTCGGCCGCGCGTGTGCGGGCAAGTGGCTCGACGAGCATCTCGACGACGTCGGCGTCCGCGCGTCGACCGACATCCACACCGCCTTCCTCTGATCGCGCCCGCCGGCGACCCGCCGGCGATCCACGGCGACGCCAGCTTCGTTCCTGATCACGTACCGCAGGGGGCCACCGAGCGATGACGCCTGAAGAGATTCTCAAGCTGCCGTCGATGCCGGCTGCCGCGCCGAGCTACCCGCTCGGGCCGTACCGCTTCATCAACCGCGAATTCATGATCGTGACCTACGAGACCGATCCGGTCGCGCTGCGCGCCGCCGTCCCCGAGCCGCTCGTGCCGAACGCCGAGAACTTGGTGCTCTACGAATGGATCAAGATGCCCGACAGTTCGGGTTTCGGCGACTATACCGAGAGCGGCATCGTCATCCCGTGCACGTTCAATGGCGAGCCGATCAACTACACCGCCCAGATGTATCTCGACGACGAGCCACCGATCAGCGCCGGCCGCGAGATCTGGGGCTTTCCGAAGAAGTACGCGCTGCCGCGGCTGACCGTGAACTCCGACACGCTGACCGGCACGCTGAGCTACGCCGGCGAGATCGTCGCGATGGGGACGATGACGTACAAGTGGCAGGAAAGCCCCGGCGGGTGCGAAGCGCAGGCCAAGGCGATGACCAAGACGTCGTGCAACCTGAAGATCATCCCCGACGTCGACGGCAGTCCCAAGATCTGCCAGCTGGTCGCGTACAACCTCGAGAACATCACCGTGAAGGGCAGCTGGGTCGGTCCGGCGCGCCTCCAGCTGACGCCGCACGTCAACGCGCCCGTCGCCGACCTGCCGATCCTGCGGATCGTCGGCGGCAAGCATTATGTCAGCGACCTGTCGCTGCCGCATGGCCGCGTGCTGTTCGACTACATCAAGGACGCGGAAGGGGTCGGCAAGTGAACAAGCAGGATGTCCTCAAGCTCAGCTCGATGCCGCTGCAGAGCCCGACCTATCCGACGGGACCGTACAAGTTCTTCAACCGGCAGTATCTGATCGTCCACTACCGGACCGATCCGGCGCGCATCCGCGCGATGCTGCCGGAGCCGCTCCAGCCCGACGGCGACACGGTGTCGATCCAGTGGCTCGACCTGCCCGACGGCCAGGGCTTCGGTGCCTATTCGGCGGCGCTCCAGGCGATTCCCTGCACCTTCAACGGCGAGAAGTGCAACTTCCTGACGCAGATGTACGTCGATAACTGCCCCCCGCTCGCCGGCGGCCGCGAGATCTGGGGCTATCCTATGAAATACGGCATCGCGACGCTGAAGGTCGAGAGCGACACGCTGACCGGGCACCTGAGCTACGCGCGCGAAACCGTTGCCAAGGGCACGATGGTCTACAAGCACACCGGCCCGAGCGACCTCGGCGAGGTTGGGGCGCTGCTCGGCCGGACGCAGGTGACGCTCAAGCTGATCCCCGACATCGACGGCTCGGCGGCGATCGCCCAGCTCGTCGGCATCACCTTCGCCGACATCGTCGTCAAGGGCGCGTGGACCGGCCGTGCGCGCGTCGAGCTGATGCCGTCGGTCAACTGCCCGATGGCCGACCTGCCGGTGCTCGAGCAGCTCGGCGGTCTGCACATCGTCACCGACATGACGCTGCCGTACGGGCGGGTGCTCCACGACTATCTCGCCGAACACGGCGACCAGGCGCGCCCGCCGGTCGGTAACGCCCACCAGGCCGATGTCTCGCAGGGTGTCGACGACAAGATGACGGCGACGAACTGAGGCGGTCCCGGCCGTGACCGGCCCCCGTCGCGGGCCGGTCACGGCCGGCCGCACGACAGCGCACGGCCGGGAGTGCGCCGTTAGGCCCCGGGAACCCCGAGCGCCTTCGCCCCCTGCGCCACCGCGGCGCGCTGCCCCGGGTCGGTCAGCGCCGCCAGCGCCTCCTCCTTGGCCGCCACCGCGGCCGGCGTATCGCCTTGGACCATGCGCGCCCGGATCAGCCGCAGCCAGCCGTCGGGATCCTGCGGATTGGTCTTGAGCCGCGCGGCGAGGCCGTCAACCATCTGACGAATAAAGGCTTGTTGCGCGTCGGGAGCCATCGCCCGGACCGCCGCGGTCTGGCTGTCGCTCGGCTGCGGGATCGCACCGACCGTCGCCGCGGCCCCGAGCGGCGGCGGCGCGACGGTCGTCGCCGCGGTGTCGGCCGGTAGCCGGCCGGTCAGGCTGATCCCCGCCTGGCCCGCGACCTGCGTCACCGTCCGCCGCACGTCCGCCGCCCACGGCGCCCCCGCCGGAGCCGACTTCAGCAGCGCCACCCATAGGTCAACTGCGCCCGCGTGATCGCCCGCCTGATCGCGGACAACTCCTTGAAAATACCGGGCACGCGCGTCACCCGGGTCGGTCGCGACGGCACGGTCGAACGCTGTCTTCGCCGCTGGCGTAACGGTGCCGTTGGCGGCAAGTGTCAGCGCCTCGCCGAGCGCCGACTGCAGGTCACCGCGGTTCGGGCTCAGCGCCGCGGCGCGTGAATAGGCGTCTGCCGCGGCGGCGAACTGACCCTGCGAATAGCGCGCCCAGCCGAGCATACGCCAGCCCTCGGGATCGCTCGGGCTCGTCTTGAGCCGCGCCTCGAGCTGCCCGATCATCGCCGTCACCTGTGCGTCGCCGCCGCCGGCCGCCGTGGGAGCGGCGGCGACCGGCCCCGATGCGGGCGGCGTGCCCGGAGTCTCGGGCGTCCCGAGCCGCGAGTAGAGCAGGGTCCCGCCCAGCGTGACGAGCACCGCGACGGCAACCGCGATCTGGCCGAGCGCCCCGGAGCCGAGCGGGCGTGCCGGAGTCTCGCCGACCGTCTCGGTGAGCAGGCGGCGCTTGGTCTCGGTGCGCAGCGCCGCCGCCTCGTCGCTCCCGACGGTGCCGGCCTGCTCCTGCGCGTTGATGTCGGCGAGCTGGTCGATGAGGACGCGCCGCGCCGCTGTCTCCCCTGTCGGCGCCGCGTCGTAACGGCGGACGAGGGGCACTGTCAGCACCGCAACGACGACAGCGACGATCAGCGTCAGGACGATCCAGATCAGCATCAAGGGTCCAGCAAGGTGTTGACCCGCGCCGCTTCGGCGGGGGTCAGAGGAGCGGGGTCGGCAGCGCGACGCCGCGAAACTGTGATCCCGGCGGCGATCCCGCCGAGCACCACGAACGCTGCCGGGCCAAGCCACAGCGCGAGCGTCCCGGGCTCGATCGGCGGCTTGAGCAAAACGTAGCTGCCGTAGCGGCTGACGATGTAATCACGCGCCTGCGCGTCCGT
Organism: uncultured Alphaproteobacteria bacterium; assembly: GCA_963790285.1. Taxonomy (GTDB): domain Bacteria; phylum Pseudomonadota; class Alphaproteobacteria; order Sphingomonadales; family Sphingomonadaceae; genus Polymorphobacter_B. The sequence continues at coordinate 659,237 of CAWBNV010000001.1, read as the reverse complement.
TGCCCCCGCCGCGATACGCTCGCGCAGTACGACCCGAAGGTCATGAGCGATCGGCGCCTCGCTGTCGTCGATCGACTGGTTCTGGCACTGGACGCAGCGCAGGCCGCGACTGATTGCACGCGCGCGCGCCTCCTGCGCCGGATCGGGCAGCTGTTCGGCCGGGAGCACGGCGGCGGCAGGCGCGGCGGCGAGCAGCGCCCAAAGAACGGCGGCGCGGATCATGCGCCGGCGCGGAGCCGGGCCATCAACGGCGAGATCGTGCTTGCCCACACCTCCGGCGTGATGGGGCCGACCTGCTTGTAGCGGACTCGGCCACGAGTATCGATGACAAAGGTCTCGGGCGCGGCGACGATGCCGAGGTCGATCCCGATACGACCATCGGCATCGTTCGCCGTCGCGCGATAGGGATTGCCCGAGGTTGCCAGCACGTTGGCCGCGGCGGCGGCGGTATCCTTCCACACTAGGCCGTAGATCGGCACGCCGGTAGCGCGCAGCTGCATCAGGACGGGGTGCTCGGCCTTGCACGCGCCGCACCACGACGCCCAGACGTTGAGCAGCGAGGGCTGCCCGGTCAGCGTCGCCGAGCCGAACCCCGGCTGGCCTGGCTGGACGCTGTCGCGAGCAAAAACAGGCAGAGGGCGGTTGAGCAGCGTCGACGGCAGGATCGACGGATCGCGGCGCAGACCCGCGGCGAACGCGACGATGACCCCCGCCAGGACAACGAGGGGGAGGATGAAGACGAGCCGCTTCACGCCGGCTGCGGGAACGGTACCGGACCCGTCGCCGCGGCGGGCGTGCGGACGGGCGCACCGATCCGGTGGCGCCGGTCGACGAGCGAGAACAGCCCGCCCAGCGCCATCAGCATCGGACCTGCCCAGATCCAGCCGACCAGCGGATGATCGTACAGCCGCACGACGAGCGCGCCGTCTGGCGCCCCGTCGCCAGGGTCGCCGATCGCGACATAGGTGTTGCCGAAGAAGCCATCGGTGATCCCGGCGACCGTCGTCCGCGTGCCCGAGACCGGATAGAAGCGGCGCTCCGATGAGATCAGCCGCGCCGCCGAGCCGCTGATCAGCGTAAAGTCGGCGCGGATGGCCTGGAAGTTCGGCCCCTGTACCGGCGCGAAGGCGTCGAGGCGGGCGGTGACCCCGCCGATCGTGACCTTGTCACCCGGGCGCATCGTGGCAACGCGGTCGGTCGAGAAGGCGCTCGCCGCGGTGACGCCCGCGGCAACGATGCCCATGCCCAGGTGGGCGATAATCAGACCATAGACCGACGGCGGCGTCGCACGGATGCGCCGGAGCAATGGTCCGTCACCGCTGCCGATGCGCCAGCGGCGGACGACGATCGCCACCGCCCCGGCGACGACCCATGCCGCGAGCGCGAAACCGATCACGACGAGCAGCTTGGCCGGGCCGGCGACGACGACCGTCACCATTGCCACGACCCCCGCCACAATCGCCGGTCGTCGGACGCGCGGCCACAACCGCGTCCACGTGTCGCGTCGCCACTGGAGCATTGGCCCGGCCGACAGGACGACGAGCAGCGCCGCCATCATCGGCGCGAAGGTAATCGCATAGTAAGGCGGGCCGACCGAAATCTTGTCGCCGCCGGTAACGTCGAGCAGGACAGGGTAGAACGTGCCGAGGAACACCGTTGCCGCCGCGCTCGCCAGCAGGATGTTGTTGGCCACAAGCCCGCTCTCGCGCGACACCGCGCCGAATAGCGCTCCCGAACGCATGTGCGGCGCGCGCCACGCGAACAGCGCGAAGGCGATCCCCGTCTGACCTACGACCATGCCAAGAATGAAGATGCCGCGCGCCGGGTCCACGGCAAAGGCATGGACGCTCGTCAGCACGCCCGAGCGGACGAGGAAAGTGCCGATCAGCGACAGCGTGAACGCGAGAATCGCGAGCAGTAGCGTCCACGAGATCAGGGCGCCGCGCCGCTCGAGCACCGACACGCTGTGGAGGAGCGCGGTGCCGACCAGCCATGGCATCAGCGACGCGTTCTCGACCGGGTCCCAGAACCACCACCCACCCCAGCCGAGCGTGTAATAGGCCCAGTGCGACCCCGCCGCGATGCCCGCGGTCAGCGCCGTCCAGGCGAGCAGCACCCACGGCCGCACGGCGCGCGCCCAGTGCGCGTCGGCGCGCCCCTCGATCAGCGCGGCGGCGGCGAAGGCAAAGGCGACCGAGAAGCCGACATAGCCGACGTAGAGCAGCGGCGGGTGCAGAATTAGACCCGGGTCCTGCAGCAGGGGATTAAGTTCGTTGCCCTCGGCCGGGGCCGGGATCAACCGGGTAAATGGGTTCGAGGTGAAGACGATGAAGGCGAGGAACAGCGCGCCGATGCCGCCCTGGATGCCGAGCACGCGCGCGCGCAGCGTCTCGCGAATGCCGTTATCGGTGCCAGCGATCAGCGCGCCGAAGGCCGCGAGGATCAACACCCACAGCAGCATCGACCCTTCGTGATTGCCCCACGTCGCGCCGAGCCGGTAGATCAGCGGCTGAGTCGAGTGGCTGTGCTCGGCGACGAGCGCGACCGAAAAATCGGGACCGGCGAACGCCGCCATGAGGCAGGCGAACGCGAGCGCGATCAAGCCGGCATGGACTCCCGCGGCAGCGCGCCCGAACGCCATCAGCGCCGGATCGCCACGCGACGCGCCGAGCAGCGGTACGACGAACTGCGCAGCGGCGACCGCCAGCGCGAGCAGCAATGCGAAGTGTCCGATTTCGGGCGACATGCGGATCCTGATTCGCCGCAGGAAGCAGCGCGGCGAAATCGTGCATAGCGCCGCGCGAAGTTGTCGGCTAGAGCGGCATTGGCGCACCCTGGCCGGTCGGGTGCGCCGCGTGGGGGCACACGGGTGGCGGAAGCGGTTCGCATTGCAATCATCGGGTCGGGGCCGGCTGGCCTCAGCGCGGCTGCCCACGCCGCCAAGCTCGGCGTGGCGCACGTGCTGCTCGAGAAAGCCGACCACCTCTCCGATACGATCTTTAAATATCAGCGCGGCAAGCACGTCATGGCGACGCCGGTGCAGCTCGTCCTGCGCTCCGACGCACGATTCGAGGCAGGCAAGCGCGAGATGCTGCTCGAGCGCTGGGACGAGGACGCGAAACCGGTCAACGTCCGCCTAAACGCCGAAGTAATGACCATTGCCGGCGAGAAGGGCGCGTTTATCCTGACGCTGAAGAACGGCGACACGATCGGCGCCGAGGCGATTGTCCTGGCTATCGGCACGCAGGGCAACCCGAACCTGCTGCGGGTCCCCGGGGATACGTCGTGCGTTCAGTACCAGCTCGACGACCCGGCCGAATATGTCGACGAGAACATCATCGTCATCGGCGGCGGCGACGCGGGGATCGAGAACGCGCTTGGTCTGATCGCCGACCCCGAGCAGAAGAACGTGGTCAGCCTGATCAACCGCGACGCCGGCTTTCCCTTCGCCAAGTCCGCCAACGTGTCGAACCTGCTCGCCGCGCGCGACGCCGGGCGGATCACGACCTATGTCGAGACGACGACAAGCGCATTCGATGCTGGGTGCCTCGTCGCTGAAACGCCGAACGGGCCCGTCCGCATCCCGGTCGACCGCGTCATCGCCCGCATGGGATCGGCACCGCCGCGCGCGTGGGTCGAGTTGTTTGGCGTCAACTTCGCCTCGCCGGCGCGTAACGCCTATCCGGTGCTCAGCCCGCAGTTTGAGACCACCAAGCCCGGCATCTTCTGCATCGGCGCGCTCGCCGGCTATCCACTGATCAAGCACTGCATGAACCAGGGCTACGACGTCGTCGAGTTCATCAACGGCAACACCGACTTGAAGCCCGCCGACGAGCCGATCCTGGCCGCCAAGTTCGCCGGCCTGCCGCCGGGCCGCGACGTCGGCCAGTGGTTCGAGTGGATCCAGTCGCGCGTCCCCGTCCTCGCCGAACTCTCGCCGCTGCAGATGCGGGAATATATCATTGACAGTACGGTGAAGACGGTACGCGCCGGCGACACGGTGTTCGAGCGCCTCTCGCCGGGCAATTCGCTGCTGTTCATCGCGCAGGGGTCGGTCGCGGTCGAGGTCGATCCGCAGAACCCGGCGGCATCGGTGACGATCCCGCAGGGGGAGTTCTTCGGCGAGGTTGGGCTGATCTCGGGCAAGCGCCGCGGCGCGGCAGTGCGCGCGGTCGAGGACTGCGTCCTGATCGAGATGTCGCGGACGCTCGCGCTGCGTCTGATGGGCTCGGTCGCGGGAGCCAAGCGCGTGATCGACCGGATGATGACCGAGCGCCAGCTGCTCCAGACCTTCGGCCCGGGCCTCATTCCCGCCGATCTCGAAGGCGTCATCGCTAGCGCGACGAACGTTCAGCTCAAGCCCGGCGAGGTGCTCATCACCGAGGGCGAGGCGGGGACCGACCTGTTCGTCATCCGCATGGGCAGCTTCCTCGTCGAGCGGTCGATCGGTGGCAAGCCAACCTTCCTGTCGTACGTCTCGGCCGGCGAGTTCGTCGGTGAGATGGCGGCGATCACCGGGGGCAAGCGTACGGCGACCGTCAAGGCGACGGTCAAGTCCGAAGTGACCCGAATCGACGGGGCGGCCTTCGCCGCTCTCGTCGCGGCAAAGCCCGCGCTTCTCGCCCGGCTGCGCGCGACGATGGACCAGCGCCAGAAGGTGAACGACTTTACCGAGGCGCAGAAGGACAGCTTTGGCAGTGTCGTCGACCTTCACACGCGAACCGCCGAGTTCATGGCCGCGAATGGCCTGGGTGAGGCGACCGACGTCCTGCTGATCGACGAGACGCTGTGCGTCGGTTGCGACAACTGCGAACGCGCGTGCGCCGACGCCCATGACGGGCTATCGCGACTCGACCGCGAATCAGGCAAGACTTACGCTCACCTCCATGTCCCGACTTCGTGCCGCCACTGCGAGCATCCGCACTGCATGAGCGACTGCCCGCCGAACGCGATCCACCGTGGGGCGGACGGCGAGGTGACGGTCGACGCCAGCTGCATCGGCTGCGGCAACTGTGTCCGCTTCTGCCCCTATGGCGTGATCCGGCTGGACAAGACGCCGCCGAAGAAGCCGCCGCTGCTCAGCTGGCTGCTGTTCGGCACGGGGCCCGGGCCCGGAGAGCCGAGCCATGCCTGGTCGGAGAAGCGCTGGAAGACGACGCCGCCCAAGCACGCGGTGAAGTGCGACATGTGCGCCGGGATCGAGGGCGGCGCGAGCTGCGTCCGCGCCTGCCCGACGGGGGCCGCGATCCGTGTCTCGACCGAGTTCTTCGGCCGGGTCGCCAACCGCCAGGTCGAGGCCTGAGACGATGGCCGGAACGCAACGTCTCGACTGGCGCCGCGGCAACCCGGGGCGCGTGAGCCTCGACAGCGGCCAGCTCCACGAGGGCTTCCTCCGCCACCGCAACTTCCGCTGGGCCAAGATCGCGATCACGTTGTCGGCGGTGGCGATCCTCGCGTACGCCCTCGTCGATCAGCAGCCGCGGCCGAACGGCGGAACTTGGCTCGGCTATCTGCTCGGCACTATCGGCGTCCTCCTCATCCTGTGGCTGACGCTGCTGGGCTATCGCAAGCGCGCGATCACGCCGGGGCGCTGGTCGCTTAAGGCGTGGACGAGCGCCCACGTCTATCTCGGCCTAAGCCTCGTCGTCATCGGCACGCTTCACACCGGTTTCCTGTTCGGCTGGAACGTCCACACGCTCGCTTATGTGCTGATGATGATCGTCATCGGCTCCGGGCTGTACGGCATCGCCGCCTACGCGACGCTGCCGGTCGCACTGAGCAACAACCGCGGCGAGGTCACACAGCGGCAGATGCTGGCGAACGTCGCCTCGATCGACCGCCAGCTGCACGATCTCGCGCTGCCGCTCGCCGGAGACGAGGCCGCAATCGTCCAGGGGTCGATCGACAACAGCAAGCTCGGAGGGGGGCTGATCACGCGGCTGTCGGGCGCGCCGCGCGGGTGCGGCAATCGCCGTGCGCTGGATGCCTTCGCCCCGCTGCTGGCGAGCGCGAGCGGCGAGCGGGCCGATCAGTTGCATCGCCTCGTCGCGCTGCTCGAGCGCAAGGAGGCCGCGCTCGGCCTCGCCCGGCGCCACATCCGTATCCGCGCCCGGCTCGAGGTGTGGCTCTTCATCCATGTCCCCACCACCTTCGCGCTGATCGCCGCGCTCATGGCGCACGTCGTCAGCGTCTTCTTCTACTGGTGACGCCGTGACCTTCGTCATCAAACAGATCACGCAGCGCGCCGGCGGCGGAACAATCGAGCGCGTCAAGACGCTCGATCAGGAAACCATCGTCGTCGGTCGTGCGGTCGGGTCGGATATCCAGCTTGGCGACCTTGCGGTCCAGCTTGTCCATGTGCGCCTGCGCGAGTCGGGCGGCGGGCGGATCGAGGTCGAACCCGTCGACGGCGCGGCCGTGCAGATCGACCGCAAGCTCGTGGGCACCGTCCAACTCTCGCTCGCGCGCGCGCCGGTCCTGATCGTCGGCGGCGAGAAGATTGAGATCGGGGCAGGCACCAATCCCGGCGAGATCGCGATCAAGGTCGAGCGACTCGAAGCCCCCGCCGAACTGCGCGACGAGCGCGCGATCTTCACCCTCGGCCGCGCGCTGCCGAGCCGACGGCTATTGGCGTGGGGCCTTGTCGCCGCCGTCCTCGCGCTGTTCCTTGCGTGGCCGATCCTTGCCCCACACCCGACAGTCGCCGCGGCCGGCCCAGTCGCCGGACAGGCCACCGCCGCAGTTCCCGCCGCCCAGCCGGCCGCCTTCCACCCCGACCAGACGTGGGATGCCGGGCCGCTGTCCCCGCCGCACAAGTTCCTCTCGAAGAACTGCGCGGCGTGCCACGCCAAGGCGTTCGTCTCGGTCACCGATGCGACCTGCCTGACGTGTCACGCCGGTAAGCAGGCCGGTAAGTCGCCGTTCGCCGTCCTCCGCGACCATGCCGATCCCAAGCGCCTGATCGCCGCCCACGGCACTGTCCCAGGGTTCGCCGCCAAGCTGCGTGCGGCGGTCGGGCCTTCCGTCGGCCTGCCTGAATGGCGCTGCACCGGCTGCCACAAGGAGCATGTCGGGGCCGACACGACGCCGGTATCGAGCGACGCTTTCTGCGCCGGCTGCCATTCGGGGATCAAGGCGCGGCTGGCCGATACCAAGCTCGCCGACGTGACAAGCTGGGATTCGCACCCACAGTTCCGCCCGGTGATCACCGACAACAGCGGGGCGACGCCGAAGCTGACGCGCATTGTTCTCGACGGACACCAACAGGAGGACAGCGGCCTCAAGTTCCCGCATGCGCTCCACCTGAGCGCGAGCAATGCGGTCGCCCAAATGACTCGGCGGCTGCCGGCACGCTACGACGGCGAGGCGAAGCTCGGCTGTGCCGATTGCCATCACACCGAGCCGACGGGGGTGCGCTTCGTCCAGCCGACGATGGAGCGCGACTGCGCCGCGTGCCACACGCTCGCCTTCGCGACGCAGGACGGCACGGTGCGGACGCTGCGCCACGGCGAGCCGGCGCAGGTCATTGCCGAGCTGCGCGACTATGCCCGGCTCCACGGCGGCGCGGCGACCGCGCCGATCGGGCGGATGCAGGTCGGCTTTGCTGCCTCTCGTCCCCTGGGCACGCCGCGCGGCGGCGAAGGGATGATCCGCGCCGTGTTCGAGAAGGGCGGGGCGTGCTATGACTGCCACGTGATCACGCCGGTGCCGGGACGCCTCGCCTATGCGGTCAAGCCGGTGACCTTCACCGCGCGCTATCTGACCCGCGGCTGGTTCAGCCATGCCGACCATGCGACCGCAGCGTCCCCGTGCTCGAGTTGCCATGCGATGGCGACGAGTAATTCGTCGACCGCGCTGCTCCTGCCCGGCGTCAAGTCGTGCCAGTCATGTCACGCCGTCCGTCCGGCGGCAAACCAGGTGGCATCGCCGTGCTCGAGCTGCCACAGCTATCATAATGGCGACGGTGCGCCCGCTTTCGTCCGGTCGGAGGCTGCGAAGTCGCCGTTAACCACCAAGACGGCGGCATCGACGATTGACAAGCAGGCTGGGGGAAAGCCTGATGTACGCGGGGCGGGTGCTGCCACGGCAGGGTGAGGGGGCGTAAGTGGGGATCGAACAGGGCGCGGAGGCGGCTCGGCTGCTGTTCGCGCAGATTACCGACCTCCACATCGGCTTCGAGCCGCACAACCCGATGGAAGCCAACCAGCGGCGGCTCGACGACGTGCTCGCGATGCTTGTCGCGATGGAGCCGCGTCCGGCGTTCCTGCTCGCGACCGGCGACCTTGTCGAGGGTGGTTCGGTCGAGGATTATCAGCGCCTTCGCCGCAGTTTCGATCCGCTTCCCTTCCCGGTCTATTGCTGCCTCGGCAATCACGATAAGCGCGGCCCCTTCGCCGAGGTCTTTCCCGAGACACCGAGCTTTGAGGGGGCGACACAGTATGCCGTCGAGCGGCCCGAACTCAGGATCCTGCTCCTCGACACAATGAGTGAGCAGCGTCACGGGGGCGACTTCGACGCAACGCTCGCCGATTGGCTCGACGCCGAGTTGACCGCCGACCCGCGTCCCACCCTGCTCGCGATGCACCATCCGCCGACGCCGTCGGGTATCGACTGGCTGACCGCTGACTCCGATGAGCCGTGGCTGGTGCGGTTGCGCGATGTCGTTATCAAGCACGCGCACACCGTGGTTGGCCTGATCGCCGGCCACTATCATCGCCCGATGATGACCGCATGGCCGCACGGGACGATCTTCGTCTGCCCGTCGGTCGCGCCGCGCGTTGCCCTCGACCTGCGGACGATGAACCTCGAGCACCCGGACGGACGCGCGATGATCGTCGATGAGCCGCCGTCGTTCGCGCTCCACCACTGGGCCGACGGCGTTCTGACCAGCCACGTCACCACTGCCGCGCCGTACAAGGTTTTCGCCCGCCACGACGAGCGGACCAAGGTCCTCGTCGCTGGTCTCGTCAACGAGCGCCGCGGGCTGCCATCGTACGAAGCGGACGCTTCGGTTCGGGCCTAGAGCCGCCGCCTCGGCGGAGCCGCCGCGCCGCGCCGGGCGGCGCGTGTCTGGCGCGTCGGGACGCGAAGGATCCGTCCGTACTGGCCTATTCTGTGCGCACCAGAGATTGCGAACCCTGCCGTCCGAAGTGATCGGCTGAACCGTTCGCCACCGGTGTCCTGTCGTCACTGCCGCGGTTCACCGACACGCGCTGATAAGGCATCAAGGAGTCCGGCGCGGCGATCGCCTACCGCCGCTGTTAGCCGCTTAACGCGCCGCGATCTTCGTTCCGCTCGGGGTTACCGCATCGCTGACCCAGTAGAGCTGCCCCGTCGCCTTGGCGCGGAAGAAGGCCTCCATCTCGGGCCGGGTGAACGGGCGCGAGCCGACGCGCCCGAAGACGGCGATCTGGTTGCCGCTCTCGTCGACGGCGCGGTCGCGGTCGAGGCCCTTTGATAGGCCGAGCGCCGGCCACGGCGTCTTGGCCCAGGCGATGAGCTCGGGCCGCGGCTCGGGCGAGAAGCCGTAGAAATTCGCCTGGCTCGCTGGCGATGTCAGCTGCAGCACCTTCAGACCGTTGGTCCCGTCAGCGACATAGGCGAACAGCGACGCGTTGGTTGTGCCGACGATGACGTCCTCAGCATCGGTCATCTTGCCGCCGGCGGTCTCGAGGCGGAACAGCTTTGGCATCTCGGCATGCGTGATGTCGACGATCGCCAGCCCCTGACCCTTTGCCGCGACATAGGCGTAAGTCCGCGCGAGGTAGAGCTTGCGCGCGTCGGTCAGCGGCACCACCGCCGGCAACAGCCGCGGATGCGCGAGGTCTGTCGCGTCGAGCACGCGTAGCCCACTTGCGTCGGTGACGTAGAGGTAGCGGAACTGGAGTGCCGAGGCGCGCGCGTCCGTCAGCGGTACCGTCGACGCGAGCTTCGGATGGAGCGGGTCGCTGAGATCGACGACGACTAGCCCGGCCTTCGCGGTGATGTAGGCATAATTGCCGCCGAGCACGATGTGGCGCGCGCCGTCGAGGACGTGGCCCTCGTTCCACGTCGCGGCGCGGCGGAGGAAGTTATTGCGCGGCTCCTTATCGGCGAGCGTGCGGACGTCGACGACGATCAGGCCCTCTTCGGCATCGCTGACGAAGGCGTAGTTGTAGATCGGATGGAACGGCTGCTCGTCGTTCATCGCACGCAGCTCGGGCGTGTTTCGCGTCGGATCGATCGGCTGACCCGTCGGCAGCGCCATGCACGTCGCATTGCGGCTGCGCGACGCGCGTGTTCTGCCCAAGCGGCGACACCGGGCCGGTCAGAATCCGCTCGGAGATACTCTTGTTCGCGATCGAGGCGACGTCATAGGCGCGGAAGCCCGCCTTGCCCTCGGCGGCGAACAGATATTCGCCGCGCAGCTGAAGGCAGTGGATCGGCCCGCCGGCGCGCTTGTGGTTGTTGACGAACTGCTCGGTGGCCTTGGTCTCGCCCGACCCGCCCGCCGACTTGTCGAAGATCTCGCCGCGGACCCAATTCTTCAACTCACGCCCGTTCTTCTCAACGTGAAGCTTGTACCAGTCGGGATAGGCGTACCGCTGCAGATACGAGCCGATCACCGCCTGCGGCTCGCGCCACTCGGTGACCCGGATCGCCGACAGCCCGCCGTCTTCGCCGACCCAGGCGTTCAGCCCAACGAAGTTGATGTAATTGGTGCCGAGCAGCATCACCTGCGCCATCCAGGCATTGTTGTCGCCGGCCTGGCTCAGGTGGCAATCGGTGCACGTTTTGGTCTCCACACGACGCTCGGTGTGCGGATAGTGCGGCGCGAAGGCCTGACTCGAGAAGCCGCTCGCCGCGATCGGCGGCTGCTGGACATAGATGCGGTCACGATTGACGTTGGTCGACGACAGCACGAGCGCCGACGTCGAGCGGATCGGCGCGACGATGTTGCCCTTCGTCGTCATGTGCTTGCCGAGCTGGAAGATGTCGTCGCGCGCGACTTCGGGGTTATAGCTCGCCCAGTTGCGCGTCTCGCCGCCCTCGTACTTGTGGATGTCGGTTTTCCAGTTGGCCTCGATCGGCAGGTGGCATCCGCCGCACGACGTCGTCCAAGCGAGGTGGCAGCTGTAGCACGCCATGTTGCTGTCGGAGTGCGCGCGCGCGGTCGACGCCACCTGCGGCCCCCACGGCATTGCGCCGTCGGCGGTGACGCGACCCATCAACTTGGCGCGCGCCGCCTTGGCGTTGTAGCGCGGGCTGGCGGGATCGACCGAATCCTTGACCAGGCTGACCGTCCATTCGATCTTGGGATCGATGATCGAGCGCTGGATCAGCGTCCGCTGGCCGTCGCGCATCACCCATTCGAAGCGCCGCTTGCCGTCGGGGTTGCGCAGCAGCGTCAGGTCCTTGCCCTCGGGGCGGGCCGCAAGGTTCGACGTGTGGAGCGTCGGATAGGCGTCGGCGGTGCCGTGGCAGTCCTTGCAGCCGATCTCGACGGCGTTCGCGACCTCGCCATAGATCAATCCCGACCCGTGGCTGTCCTGCGCGAAATGGCAGTCGGCGCACTGCATGCCCACTTCCGCGTGGATCGACATCATGTGGACGGCCTTGCCCGGCTGCGCGCCGGCGGGGGCGAACTTCGGCACCCCCGCCTTGCGCCACTTCTCGGGATCGTCGGGGCTGACGATGTGCTTGGTGTCGGTCCCGTACGTCGCCATGTTGCCGTCGGCGTCGAGCAGGTTGCCATTACGGTCGCGCTTGAAGATCGCGCGGAAGTTCCAGCCGTGCCCGTGGTAGTCGGCGAACTGCGTGTCCTTGAGCTTCGGGTTCAAGTCATAGACGTTGCGCAGGAAGTCCGTGTCGGCCCACTTGCCATAGGGGGCGGCGCCCTCGGGATTGCGATCGAGGACGGCACGCGCGGCGTCGGCGTTCGGGTATTTCTGCTTGTCAGGCCACATGGACGGGGCGTCGGATTCGTAGTCCCACATCGTGTAGCCGAGGTAGCTGTTCAGGAACATGTTCGGCTGATGCATGTGGCAGTTCATGCACTGCGACGTCGGGATCGACCGCGTGAAGGCATGCTGGATCGGGTGGCCGCTCTCGTCGTGCGGGATCGTCGGATCGACCGTCGCGCTCATGCCGTCGCGGCCGTACTGGGCATAGGTCAGGCTGTGCCGCGGCTCGCGGTCGTTGGCGTAGACGACATGGCACCCGCCGCAGCCCGACGTGCGATAGTCGCCCGGCTGGTCGTTCGTCCCCATGAACCACATGAACGGGTCGTTGAGTCGCGTCTTGTGCATGTTGAGCACGGGGATGGCGACACGCAGGCCGGTGGCAGGCCCGCGGTTCGACTGGCGGATGTCGGGGCGACCGGGCTCCTCGAGCCGCTGGAGCAGGCCAGTCGAGTTGGGCAGGCCGACTTCGGCGAACTCGGTCGAAACGTTGCGCCCGCCGCGCTCGAAGACGCGGAAGACGTCGGCCGGCGGGATCACCTCCCACGTCGGCAGCGGCAGCAGCCGGTCGAGCGCGCCGCGTGCCTTCGCCGCCGGCGTCAGCAGCCCGAGGTCCGCTCCAATCGGGGCGACGCACGCATTCTTCGGCGTCGGCTTCGGGCTGATGTCAGGCGACAACAGACACGCCGCGTCGCCCGTCGTGGTATAAGCCTCGCCGAGCACACCGCGCTTGAACGGCAGGATGCCGTTGTTGTAGCTCGCGCCTTCCATGAACATCGCGCCGGTGGCCATGATCGACCGCTCGGCAGCGTCGATAGTGTCCTGGTGGCACGCGCCGCACGATTGGCGCGCGACGCGATAGTCCGACGGGTTCTTGAAGCGGACGAACTCCGGCGATTCGCGGTTGAGCAGCGTGTAGCTGCGCTTGGGATTGGCGCTCGACGGCGTGTTCCACTCGTGCGGAAAGCGCGGCAGGACGTGCGCCGCGTCGCGCAACTCGGCGTAGCGCGCGTCGGCCCTGGCAATGCCGGCGGGGACCGCGAGTGCGGCGTTGCCGCCGTGACAGTCGACGCAGCCGAGGACGACGGCGGTCGAGGCGTGCATCGTCTTCTGGTCGGACGCGGTGTGGCAGCCGCGGCAGCTCGCGCTCTTGACGGTCGCCTCGTCCCAACTCTGGCTCGCCGGGGCGGAGGCGGCGATCACGCGGCTATAGTCGCGCTCGACCGGCTTCTCCTCGTCGGCGCGACCAATCGCGGCAAAGCCGAGCAGCATCAGCAACAGGACGGCAAAGCGGTGCATCAGTAATTCAACGTCACGTTGAGCAGCGCGCTATAATAAATCGTGTCGCGTGCCTGGTTGGTGAAAAGCGCCTTGAAGCCGTCGCCCGGGACAAGCCCCGCGAGCGAGGCGCGGACGACGATGTTCTGGGTGAATTTGGGTCGATAGATCGTCGCCACCGACAGGTCCCAGCCGATATCGTGGCCGATCCGCGCCTGCTGGCGCAGCGCCTCGAGTACTTCGCTCGTCGCGAACCACAGATGATTGACGTTGCCGGTGACGCGGAACTGCGTCGTCAGGTCGACGTCGGCGCCGACGCCGGCGAGGATGGTTCCCGGGTTCTGGAAATTCGACTGGCCCTCGTCCTTCGACGAGCGGAGGTCGTTCAGGACGCCGTTACGGCTGTTTACCGTGATCGCCCGCCCGCCGCCGGCGAACGGGATCGACTGGCGAATCCAGTAGCTGGTGTCGGCTCCGGCGAAGAGCGGGTTCTCGGCGATGGCGTCGAACCCGGTTTCCTTGTTGTCGTACGGGTTGTTGTCTCCGCTGGCGAACAGGGCCGACGCGCGGACGCGGATGTAGTTGATGTCGTAGCTCGCCTCGACGGCGGCGAAGAAGGCAGCGATCGTCGTCGGCCGCTGGGTGAAGATCGAGTTGCGGTCCTGCCCGAACGCGCCATAGATCGACGTCGTCAGGTTGAGCCGCCCGAAATGCCCGTCGCCGCTATAACCCGGGTAGACGACGTCGTACGTCCGCGGCCGCAGGTCGCCGAGCAGCGCCGGGCGGACCGGGAAGCCGTTGGCGTCGAGGTGGAGCGCACGCTCGTGGTTGCGGTTGTACACGACCGTCAGCTGGCTGGTGAAGCCCGGCACCGGCAGGTCCTGGCGATAGACGTTGGCGACAAGGATCTGGTCGTCACGCGGCGTCTGGCGGATGTCGTTGAGGCCGGAGTTGGTGTCCTTCTCGAGCCGGTCGAAGAAGGCGATGTTGTACTGGAAGCGGTTGTCGTCGCGATTGCCGAACAGGCGGACGCCGAGCTGGCTATCCTGAAACAGGAAGCCGCGGAAATCGGTCGAGAACGGCTGGATACCGACGCGGATCGAATCGAAGTCGTAGCGCGCGCTGACGTTGCGCAAATGGTAGTCGAGGAACAGTTCCTGGACGCCGAAGAAATTGCGCAGCCGGTCGGTCGTCGCCGACGGCTGGACCGACAGCACGCGGCGCTCGTCGACCTTGGCGTAGTTGACGTTATACGCGAAGATGCCGCGCAACTCGATCTCGGGCGGCTTGAACGCCGTCGCGCCCTTGAAGATCGACCCGCCGAACAGAAAGGTCTGGGAAAAGACCAGCGCATTGTCGTGGCCGAAGACGTCGAGGCTGTTCGGCCGGTCGGTTGTCTGAACGCTGACGGGGATCGGAAACGACCGCGGCTCGACGACCGTGTCGGAGATCGCGCTGACAGGCGACGAAGCAGTCGGTCGTGCCCGCGACCGGCCGGTCGCCCTTCAGGTCGTTCTGGTTGTACGGGTCGAGCCGGTTGACGCGGATGCCGATGTTGTCGGCAAGCCGGTAGCGGTCGGGGACAGGCAGCGCGTCCTTGGGGAAGGCCTGGGGCGGCGGCGCGCGCACGGCGCCGCGATTGAACTGCGTCACCGGCGCGTCGAGGTCGCGCGCGCGGATGCCCGGGCGGACGCGGTCGGTCGGCGCGCCGGGCGCGACGTCGACGGCCTCGGCGGCGACCGGATCGACGTGCGCGGGGGCGGGTAGCGGCGACGGGCTCGCGCCTAGAAGCAGGCAGGCGTGCGCGACGATGCCCCCGGCCGCCATCTACAGCCCCTGGCAGACGTTTTGCGTCGCAGTGTCGACGAACGGCGCGACTGGACAGTTGATGTAGCGCAGCCGCACCGGCGTGCCGCGCACCGATACCTCCACGAGGTCGGAGCGGATCCCCATCGGCGCGTTCCCGATCCCGCCGACGCGGACGCCGGCGTTGTTCAGGCCGAGGAACGAGATCATATTGTCCTGGTCGATGCCGTCGCCCGATACGCCGATCCCGCCGACGAGCGTCGAGCCGCGGTAGATCGGCACGCCGCCGGGGAAGATCTGCTCGCCGTTCGCCAGCCGCTTGGTCCGCAGCGGACGTCGTCGGCAGGAACGTGCACTGGCGCGGCGTGTCGGGGCTGACGCCGCCGGACACGACATAGCCGAGGTGCTGGACGAGATTCTGCGCGATGAGCGCGCTCTGCAGCCCGGTCGAGAAGGGGCTGAACTCGGCGATCGGGCGCGACAGTGGGCCGTTCGGCGTCCCGAGCTCGCCGTCGGGGAAATAGGGTCGCGACAGGTTGCCGATCGCGCTTTCGGAAAAGGCGATGGTGCCGGTCAGAGCGGCGGGGTTGCTCAGGAACGTCCGCACCGCCGCGACGTACATCGTGACGTTGGGATCGGTCATGCCGTTCGGCAGCGTCGTCGCCAGCAGGTCGGACCCGGCATAGGGCGACGAGAAGAAGGCGACCGTCCGCGCCTTCTGCAGCGACACGTCGGTGCCGAAGATCGGCGCGTCGGCCCCGCGGACTTGGCCGAGGACGACGCCGTTGGTGTCGACGATGCTGATCGTCACCTCGGCGCGGCTGTCGAGCGGGCGGCGGATCGCGGCGCGCGCGCGCACCATGACGGTGAACGCTTCCTCGAGCACCGCACGGACCTCGGTTGCGCTCAGCGCACCCGCGTCTGTGCCGGCTCGGATCGGAAAGCGCGGATGACCCTGGCCGTCGGTCAGCAGGAAGGCGTCGGAATTGGCGAATTCGGTCGCAGTGACGCGGCGGATGCCGCTCGCCTCGGTCCCGTACGGGGTGCCGGCGATCACGGTGCCGGCGAAATAGCCGGTGACCGGCGTCAGGCTGCCGGCCGCCCGCCGGCGGTGCGGCCGACGTGGTCGACGCGGTCTTGAGGTCGCTCGCCAGGATGTCGGAATAGCGCAGCGTCGTGCCGTCGAGGCTGACCTTGTCGGCGGTCACCTGCGGCGACGCGTCGAACCCGACCGTCGCCGCGAGTGCGATCGCCTCCTCGTCCGAGCGGTCGACGTCGGTGATCTCGGGGTCGAAGCCATAGTCACCGTCGGCCATGACGCCGACGCCGCCGACCAGCGTACCGTTCTTGTACAGCGGGAAGCCGCCGGGATCGGCGGCGAGGCCGAGCGGCGAGCGCTTGGGGCCTGTCGCCGCGGCGGGATCGGCGGCGTTGACGGTGTAGCGCTGGGAAAGGTCGGAGCACGGCAGCTGCGAGAACTGGACGCCGAACAGCGGCCCGCTCTCGAGTCCCTGCGTGTTCGCCGACGGCGGGAACTCGGGCTGGACGATTTCGCTCGCCGTCCGCGTCGAGAAGGCGTTGCCGTCCGACGACAGATAGGCGCCGGTGATCGCCTTGGCGATCGCCGCCGCCGCGGCCGGGACGACCGCGCCCTGGAGGTCGGTGTTGCATCGTCGTCCCCGGGCGCAGCGTCGCCGTCGCCCGCGCGCCGGTCATCGTATAGACCGCCAGCACGTTGCCGACCCGGTCGGTGACCGCGATCACCGCCGGAGTGTTGCGCGCCTGCGCCTCGGCGACGGCGCGCGCGAGGACCGTGTTGACGTCGGCGACGGTGAGCGCTGCGGTCGCCGGGACGGGCAGGAGTCCGCCGGTGATCGGCGACGGCGACGGCGTTGTCGGGACGGTCCCGCCGATCGGGGCGGTGCCGCTCCCGTTCGACCCGCCGCCGCAGCCGGCGAGCATCAGCAGCAGGGCCAGCGCGAGGCGCCTCACTGGTAGCGCCTCACCGCCTCGGCGACGCGCGCGAGGCTGGCGGCGACCGCCGCCGCCTCAAAGCGCTGCGGGTCGCGGACGGCGGCATAGGCGCGGTCGAGGTCGGGCTTGATCGCCGCGCGCGTTCCGGGCGGGACCTGACTGTCGCTCTCGAGGCTGGCGAGCAGCGTGTCGGCGGCCATCACCGACTGCGCCGAGCCCTGATAGTCGGTATAGGTCCGTGCGGCTGGCCCGCCGAGCACCGCTTGCAGCATGGCGAAGGTCTGCGCCCGGCCGAACGACGCCGACTCGAACCGTGCCGCCAGCGCCGCCGCCGTCACGCGCAGCCGCGCCGCCGCCGCGCGCGCCGGCTCCCGCCCTTGGCCGATCGCGGCGTGGAACGCGCGCGCGTCGGCGTTGAACCGTGCGCTCAGGTCGGGCGCGGCGACCTGCGTGGCCGCGGCGAGCATCAGCAAGTTCTCGTCGTTGAACACCGGCGTGCCGACGGCGACGGGGCGGAGCGGGTTCGGTGCGCGCTGCGGCTTCCAGCCGGGCTCGTCGGAGATCGCGCGGTGGCAGCTGCGGCAGTCGTAGAAATAGAATTCCGGGAACGCACCGTTCTGCCCGCGGGCGGAGGCGAACAGCGCCAGCTGGCGATCAAGCGCGACCGCCTGGCCGACCGCCCACACCTTGATGCCGCTCGGCGCTTCCTTGCGGCGGCGGTAGTCGGCATCGACGTCGTGGTGCTTCTGCAGCGCGGTGAACAGCTCGAGCTCGTAGCTGATTCGCGGATGGCCGGCGGCCATGATCCTGTGGGTGACGAACTGGTTGCCGCCGCCGCCATAATGGCAGTCGAGGCAGTTCTCGGCGCGTGCGCGCGGCCGGTCGAGCGGGATCAGGCCGTGACGGATATTGTCGGCATGGGTTCCGGACACGCCGGCATGGCTCGCGAGCCACCGCTCGGCGGCGCCGTGGCAGCCCTCGCACGTCACGCCCTCATCGCGGTGGAAGCTGGCGGCATAGCGGCCGGCCGGGGTCGAATGGCAGCCGAGGCACTCGCTCGCCGTTGTCGCCGGGCCGATGCCTAGCCGCGTGGCGATCGCCTGCGAACGGGGTGTCTCGAGTATCGCGAAGGCGCGCGCGTGCATGCCGGTGACACTCGCCGGGTCCTGCCAGATGCGGACCTCGTCCTGCCGCACGACCGCGCCGGTCGGCGTCTGCCGCCCATGGCACGTACTGCCGCCGCACGACGCGACGCCCATAACGGCGCTCGATCCCTGGACGACGATCGTCGGCTCGGACGCGTCGCGCGTCGGACCGGCGACCGCCAGTCCCGACAGCAGCGACAGCGCCGCCGCGAACACGCTACGCCCCCATCCCCTCACCCGGCGCCCCCAGATCGAGCACGGCACCAGCGCGCCGCGCCAGCGTGCATAGCATCCGCCGCCGACTTTGGAAGCGCTGATCGTTGCGGCGGCGGGAATCCGGTTCCGCATCACGTCGTTAATTTTTTTGCTTTAGCTGCGCGTTCGATTAAGGCGTCAAGCTGCCGCAGGTAAGCGCGGCTGGTGGCGTGCATTGGGGGTCTCAGGCGTCGTGCGGCGGATCGTTATCCTCTTCGCTTTGTTCGGCTTCGCGCTGTCCGCCCGCGCGCAAACCATCCGCCCGGCCGCACCGCCGACTCGCGAGGAGATCGAGCGCCCGGCGCTTGTCGCGCCGCCGCCGCGCGGACCGCGCCTGATCGTCGAGGACCGTATCGAGCGTGCACCGTGCGCGCTGGCCGAACCGCGCTTTGCCGGGGTCAATGTCACGTTGACGGCTGTGACTTTCTCGGGATTGAAGGGTGGGGTCACTGCCGACCAGCTGGCGGCCGCCTATGCCGACGAGCTCGGCACGCCACGGCCAATCGCCGTCGTGTGCGAAATCCGGGACCGCGCCGCGACGATCCTGCGCCGCGAGGGCTATCTGGCTGCGGTCCAGATCCCGCCGCAGAAGATCGAGGGGGGCAAGCTCGAGCTGCAGGTCCTGCTGGCCCACCTCAGCGCGGTCAAGGTTCGCGGCAACGCCGGGCGCGCCGAGCGGCTGATCGCCGGCTATCTGACGCCGCTCACACGCGAGCCGCTGTTCAACGAGAAGCATGCCGAGCGCGCGCTGCTCCTCGTCCGTGACCTGCCCGGCTACGACGTCCGCCTTCAGCTCCAGCCGGCGGGGCAGCCAGGCGAGGTGATCGGCGAAGTCACCGTCGTCCACCACTGGGTCGACGCCGATTTCAACGTCCAGAACTTCAGCAGCCGTGAGCTCGGCCGGTTCGGCGGGCTCGTCCGCGCGCAATTCTATGGCCTCACCGGACTCGGCGATCGGACGACGCTCAGCTTCTACACGACGCCCGAAGTCCGGCAGCAGAAAGTCGTTCAGGCGGGTCACGAGTTCCTGCTCGGCGCGACGGGGATCGGGCTCGCCGGGCATTTCACCTACAGCTGGTCGAAGCCGAGCGTACCGGGACTCGACATCGACGCGCGTGCGATCGTCGGCTCGGGCGAGGTCGACTTTCCTTTCGTCCGCCGACAGGCGGTGAACCTCCGTGGCGCGGCTGGGCTGGACGTCATCGACCAGACAGTCGACCTCGCCGGGGCGCGGCTGACGACCGACCGGCTGCGCGTGCCGTTCATCCGCGTCCAGGGCGACGCGATCGACCGCGCAAGCCGCGCCGGCATCGGCGGCTTCAGCGCGTTCGAGCCGCGCTGGTCGCTGGCGGGCACGTTCGAGGCCCGGCGCGGCACCCACATCCTGGGCGCGAGCGAAGGGTGCGGCGTCAACCTGATCAACTGCCGCCTGGCGGCGAACCCGGTCACGCCGAGTCGCCCGTACGGCGACCCGGCGGGCTTCGTCGTCCGCTTCGGCGGGCAGGCCGAGTACCGGCCGCAGCCCAAGCTCGCCTTCGTCGTCACGCCACGGGCGCAATATTCGCCCGACACGCTGCTCAGCTTCGAGGAATATTCGGCCGGCAACTATACGGTCGGGCGTGGTTACGATCCCGGCGCGCTGCTCGGTGACAGCGGCATCGGCAGCGCCTTCGAAGTCCGCGTCGGCGGGCTGATCCCGGCGAGTCCGCGCGCGCTCGCCTTCCAGCCCTTCGGCTTCGTCGACACGACGTGGGTGTGGAGCAATGCGCCGAACGAGCCGCGCGGCTCGCACAACCTGACGTCGCTCGGGGCCGGCGCGCGCATCGCGCTCGGCGGCTGGGGGCGACTCGACACGAGCCTCGCCTTCCCGACCGCCCGCGTCGGCAGCGAGACGCACGTCCCGCCGGTCCGCCTGCTCGTGTCGTTCACCACGCGCCTGCCGCCCTGGCCCCGTCGGTAGGAGTTCGACCGATGACCGCTTCTCCCCTGCTGCGCCGCCGCCTTGCCTCGTCGACCGCGCTCGCGCTCGCGTTGTTTGGGGGCGCGGTACCCGCGGCCGCGGGATCTCCCGGTGGAGCGTTCGCCGGCTCCTATGTGATTAACTCGGGCCCGGTCGCGATCGGCCGCGCGTCGGGCCTCGACACGATCACGATCAGTGGCGAGGGCAACTCGACCGCGGTGATCACCTGGACACCGACCGATACGGCGACGAGCAAGACACCCGTCGCCTTCCTGCCCAACGGGTCGACCGCGGCCTATGTCGGCTCGGCCGGGGTCACCGACTTCACCGTCATCAACCGCGTCCTGCCCGCCGATGCGACGCGCGCGGTCCAGTACGACGGCGCAGTCACCAGCACGCTCAACCAGGCAGGCGCCAACGTCCCGGGCGGCACTGTCGTCTTCTTCACGCCGGGTGGCGTCATCCTCGGGCCGACGGCGTCGTTCAACGTCGGCAGCCTGCTGCTGACGACCGCCGACCCGGTGCTGAACGGCAGCACGCTCACGCTGAACAGCGCGACCGACAGCACGTCCAAGGTGATGATCGCCAAGGGCGCGACGGTTAACGCGCAGAGCAACTACGTCGCGCTCGTCGCGCCGCGCGTCCAGCAGGACGGCGCGGTCACGGTTGCCGGCGGCGCGGCGTACATCGCGGCCGAAGCCGTCGACCTGACGATCCTCGGCTCCGGCCTGTTCGACATCCGCATCAATGCCGGGTCGGCCAAGGACCCGGCCGAGACCGCACCCGTTACCGCGCTCAGCCACACGGGCACGACAACCGGCGCGACGCCGGCCGGGGGAACCAACCCGCGGATCGTCATGGCGGCGATCCCCAAGAACGACGCCATCACGATGCTCGTCGGCGGCACCGTCGGCTTCACCCCGGCGAACGGCGCGAGCGTGTCGGACGGCACGGTCGAGCTGTTCGCCGGCGTGCCGGGCAGCGACAACGGGGCGCATTCGGTGGCGGGCTCGCCTCCGTCGATCGCGCCGGCGAGCCTCGACCTTACCGCGTCGAGCACCACCAACCTTTACGCCGAGGCGACGACGCAGGCGCGGCTGACGCCGAGCACGACGGGTCAGATCGGCCTGACGCAGACGCTGACCGGGACGGTGGGGCTGCTCGGCGGGACGAAGACGGTGATCGATACCGCCGGGCTGAACACCGTGTCGATCGGTGGCGACGTCATCCTCGGCGGGCAATCGAACGGCAACGGCGAGGGGCGCACGGCGACACTGACCGCGTCGGCGGGGCAGCTGACGTTCGGCGGCAGCCTGTTCGCGCTGTTCAACGCCAACCGCTTCCCGACTGCGGCGAAGGGTGGCACGATCGGAGTCGACGTGTCGGCTGGCGGCCGGCTCACCGTCGCCGGTACCGCGGCGTTCACGGCATCTGCCACCAGCCAGCTCGGTACCGCGCAGGGCGGCACCGTCGCGCTGACGGTCAACGGCGGGCAGGCAACGTTCGGCACCCTGTCGCTCGACGTCAGCGGCACCAGCGGCCTCGGCGTCGCCGGGACCGGCGGCATGGGCACGATCAGCCTCGGCGATCAGTCGAGCCTCAACGCCGGCGACCTCTCGATCGTCGCAACCGGCTTTGCCGGGACCGCGGCGAGCACCGGCCTCGGCGGGATCGCAAGTCTCACCGTCGGCTCGGGAGCCTCGACGCAGATGGCGTCGCTGAGCCTCGACGCCGGCGGCCAGGGGGGCGGAACCGCCACCGGCGGCGCGGCGTCGCTCATCGCTTCCCCTGGCAGCATCGCAGTGACCATCGACCAGGCGGCGACGATCGGCGCGACCGGCGTTTCCAGCGGCACGCTCGATGTCGACGGAGGCAACGGGAGGGGCGGGACGGCGGCGGTGACGGTCTCGACCGGAACACTGACCATCGGCGACACGCTGCGAGTTAACGGCTATGGCTTCGGCGCAGCCGCCTCGTCCAATCTTGCCAGCGACGGCTCGGCGGGGCTCGCCGGCGGCAGCGGGACCGGCGGGACGGCGACGTTCACCTTCTCCGGGGGTTCATCGAACCTTTCGGGCGTCATCCTCAACGCCACCGGAACCGGGGGGACCGGCGGCAGCGGAGCCATGAACTTCTCGGGTCCGGCCGGCGTTGGCGGGGCCGGCGGGCTCGGCACCGCCGGGACCGCGAGCTTCAAAGTTACCGGCAGCGGCACGGTGCTGGGCCTCCAGGCCGGCGGCATCGACGTCCAGGCGATCGGCTTCGGCGGCAGCGGCGGCAGCGGCCAGTCGAATTCGCCGCCGGACGAGCAGGGCGCCGCCGGCGGCATCGGCGGCGCGGCGGTGGGCGGCAACGCGAGCGTCAGCGTCGACCTCGGCGGCAAGATCGTCGGCCTGTCAACGGGCTCGCTGAACCTCGAGGCGCTCGCCCAGGCGGGCTACGGCGGCCCGGGCGGGTACGGCACGAGCGCCAACGGTCCGAGCGGGCCGCAGGGGCTTTCGGCGAAGGGCGGCACAGCCGCGGTGACACTCGACAACGGCACGGTCGATTTCGCATCGGGTTCGGTCGGCCTCTACGCGCAGGGGGCTTCGGGCGGGCCGGCGATGGGCGGCAACGCGACACTGACGCTGAAGAACGGCGCGGCGCTCACCAGCGCCGGCATCAGCCTTGACGCCAGCGGCGCGGCGAGCCTGCCTGCGTCGGCGGTAGGCGGGTCGGCGACGATCGCGATCGATTCAGCCATGCTGACCACCGGGGACGTATCGGTCAGCGCCGGGGCGTCGGCCGAAAACGGCGCGTCGGCAGGGATCGCGACGGTCACCGGCGGAACGGCAGCGTTCGACATCATCGGGGCCAGCGGGACGCCGGCCACGGCCGACATGGCCAGCCTCGACGTCAACGCCGGAAGCTATACGAACCGCATCGTCGCCAACGGCGGGACGACGGCACCGGCGGCGGTCGGCGGCACCGCCCGACTGACGGTCGGCGCGAACACGACCGTCACGGCCGGGACGCTCGGCGTCAGCGCCGATGCCAACGCCGCCAGCGTGCAGTCCGACGCGGTGACCGCCGGAACGGGCGGCGCAGCGACCGGCGGCATGGCGACGGTCAGCGTCTCGGGCGGGTCGCTCACGACCACCGACACCTTCAGCTCGACGAACGTCACGGCGAATGCGCGCGGCGGCTATGCGCTGAGTTCGTCGCGGTTAGGATCGGGCACCCCCGGAGGCTCCGGCGGCGCGGCGAGCGGCGGTACGGCGATGGTCAGCGCCGACAGCGCCGGCACGATCAGCCTCGGCAGCCTCAACGTTTCCGCGAGTGGCACCGGCGGCAGCGGCGGGGACGCCGATTATGCGATGTCGGGAACCGGCGCTGCCGGCGGGGCCGGCGGCAGCGGGTCCGGCGGCACGGCCAGGATCACCCTGACCGGCGGTGCGACTCTCATTGCCCCGACGACCGAGGCGGAAGGCTTCGTGGGCGTCGCGGCGTCGGCGACCGGCACCGGCGGCGCCGGCGGCGCCGGCGGCGACATCGGCGATCGTTATGCGTCGCCGCCGTTCGTCCAGGGCACCGGCGGTGCCGGCGGCGCGGGCGGTGCGGCGAGCGGCGGCATCGCGTCGGTGTCGGTCGATCTTGGCGGCAGCATCGTCGCCAACGCGTCGCTGACCGCCGACGGCCATGCCACGGGCGGGCGCGGCGCCTATGGCGGCGTCGGCGACCTCAACATCTACGGCAACTACGGACCCGACGGCGGCGGCAGCAGTGTCACCGCCCAGACCGCGAGCGTGACGGTCGGCAGCGGCGCGAGCCTGACGGTCGGCCGCGCGACGCTCATCGACGCGCGCGCGGCGAGCACCGACGCCGACGCGACGGGCGGCAGTGCCGGGCTGACGATCGCCGGCGGCACGGTGGCGCTCGAACTCGCTGTCGGTCCTCGGCGGGGCTACGGCCGAGGGCGTGGGATTCGTAACGGGCGGCGCCGCGCGGCTCGGCATCGACGGGCTCGGCGCGAGCCTGACGGCGACCGGAGTCACCATCGGCGCATCAGGGTCGGCGAGCCGGCGCTTCTCGAGCGTGACCCTGCCGTCGGCGATAGTCGGCGGTATCGCGAGCCTGACGATCGGCGCGGCCGGACAGGTGACGATCGACTCGCTCGCGATCGCCGCCGCCGGCAACGCCCGCAACGGCGCCCCCGGAGCACCGGGCCTGGGCGGCCAGGCGCTGCTCCAGATCGGGGCGGGGAGCGGGTCGCTCGACGTCGCCAATACGCTTTCGCTCGACGCGTCGGCGCAGGGAGCCGACGGGCCCGGGCCGTCGGGCAGCGGCGGCCTCGGCCTCGGCGGCGTCGCCGGGGCGACGCTGCTCGGCGGGACGCTGACCGTCCGTGGCGACGGCGGGATGACGCTGTCGACCGCTGCCACCGGCGGCAACGGCGCGCTGCCGTCCGATCCAGTCAATGGCGGCGATGCGATGGGCGGCTATTCGCATGTCGACATCGGCGGGTCGGCGAGCGTGTCGCTGACGTCGCTGACGCTCGACGCGGGTGCCACCTCGGGTGACGGGGCCCCGGGCCTGATCGTCAACGGCTTCGCCGACGCGGGCGGCGTCGGCGGCGCCGCGCGCGGCGGAACGGCGGCGTTCGGCATCGACGGCACGGCGACCGCGACCATTGCGGGTGCGCTCAGCGTGACCGCGCGCGCGGTCGGCGGTGCCGGCGGGCGCGGCAGCAACGGCGCGGTCGGCACCGCCGGCACGCCCGGGCAGCCGGCCGAGGGGCCGGACAACGGGCCGCCCGTCGACGGCGGCGCGGGCGGCGATGGCGGTCCCGGCGGCGACGGCGGTACGGGCGGGGTCGGCGGCACGGCGACCGGCGGTCAGGCGATGGTGACCATCGCCGGCTCGGGCGGCGGCGCGGGCTACCAGGTCCAGCTCGGCAGCCTCGTCCTCGATGCCAAGGCAACGAGCGGCGTGGGCGGCAACGGGGGCGACGGCGGCGCGGGCGGGGTCGGCGGCGCGGGCGGCGCCGGGGTCGCCGGCGGCAACGCGGGGCCCGACGGCGCCATGGGCGCACCGGGCGCCGGCGGTATCGGCGGCCAGGGCGGCGACGTTACCGGCGGCAGCATAAGCCTGAGCCTTCCCGGCGGGACGCTGACGACCGGCGCGACGATGATCGACGCGACGATCGTCCAGTCGGCGGGCGGAATCTATGGCTACGCCGGCGACGGCACTCCGCCCGTCTTCGGAGCACCGAACGGCTCCGGCTATGCCGGCGGGGGAGCGAGCCTGTCGATGAGCGGGACCAAGGCGGTCGTGCTCGGCGATCCCGTCACCATCAACGCTGCCGGACCGGTCGCGATCGACGCCGGCAGCACCGACGCCGGCTTCACCGGCGGGACGTTCGCGGTGGCCTCCGGGACGAGCATCGCGACGACGGCGGCGCTCGGCAGCGCGACCGCGCCGATCACCTCGGCGACGTTCAACGGCACCGGGCTTGCCGGCGAGTCGGTGCCGGTCTTCATCGGCGGCGCGATCACCGCGACCGGCGCGGTTGCCGTGTCGACGATCGGCGACGTCACCATCAACGGCGCGGTCTCCGCCGCGTCGCTCGACGCCGAGATGGCCGACGGCAATTTCGCAGCAGGCGGCGCGCTGACGCTCGGGAGCTTGACGCTCAACTCGTTCGGCTCGGACCGGACGGTAGCGCTGACCGGCCCGACGACGCTGACCGGCAATGCCACGATCTCGGCGTACGGCGCGGTGAGCCTCGACGGTGCGTTCAGCGGCGACGTCCAGAACAGCACCGTGGCGATCTCGTCGGCGACGAGCATCGAGTTCAGCCAGGGCCTCGACGCCGCGACGCTGACCCTGACCGGGACCGCGCCGGGCGCGACGATCTCGACGTACGGCACGTCGACCCTCGGAGCGGCGACGATCACCGCGCCCGGGCTCATCACCTTGGGCTATGGGCTCAGCGTCGCGAATGCGCTGAACGTGACCTCCGATACGGGCGTCATCGTCACCGGCCCGGTCGACGCCGGGACGGCGACGCTGACCGGCACCGAGGGGACGGGGGCGGGCATCAGTTTCGTCGGCACCGGCAGTCTGTTCGCCACCGACGACCTCACGATCAACGTCGACGGTGCGGCGGCGTTGAATGGGTATCAGGTCAGGTCGGCCTATGGCCGGCTGTCGATCACCGCGAGCGCGATCGATTCGACGGGTGACCTCGAAGCGGCCGCGCTCGACTTGACGGCGAGATCCGGCGCGGTTTCACTCGGCGGGACGACGAGGGTCGATGGCGCGACAACGATCAATGCGCCCGGCCAGATCACGCTCGGCGGCACCGAGTATCATGGCAGCCTGGTTGCCGCCTCGCCCACCGGCGTCGCCGTCGGACCCGGCGGCAGCATCACGGTCAATGGCACGACGTCGCTGACGAGCACCAGCGGCCCGGTCTCGATTGCCGCCACCGGCAGCCTGATCGGCCAGGGTGCGGTGACGCTCGGCACGCCCGGAGCGATCACCATCGATGGTGCGCTCGGCGGGACCGACGTCTTCGCCATCGGCGCGTCGGTGACAGGCAATGGCGTGATCACTGCCACCAACCTGACGGTGAGCGGGGGCGGCGCGGGCGCGCCGGTGACGCTTGGCGGGGTCGGCAGCGTCGTCACCAATGCGACGATGATCGACACGTCGGGGCCGGTGACCCTGTCGGGGTCGCTGACGACCGGCTCGCTCACGGTGAACTCGGGAGCGGCCGTCGACGTCGCCTATACGAACCTCGTCGCCGGTGGCGTGATGCTCGCGACGACCGGCGCGGGCGCGACGCTCCACCTCGGCGGCAACTCGGCGGTCGCTGGCCCCGTCTCCCTGACCGCGCCGGGCAGCGTGACGATCGACGGCACCCAGCAGACCAAGGCGCTAACGGTCCAGTCCGACACCGCCATCACGGTCGCCGGCGCGGTTCAGGCGACCGACGCGACGCTGACGGGCACGAAGAACACCGGCGCGACGATCGCCATCAACGCCGGTGGGGCGCTCGACACGCTGACCAGCGCGACGCTCGTCGCGCCGGGCGCGATCACGCTCGCCGGCGGGCTGAGCGGGCCGACGGTGGCGGTGACGTCGGACAGCGGCATCGCCGCGTCCGGGACGACCTCGGCGACGACGCTGACGCTGCGCGGGACCGCGGGAACGGGCGCGACGATCGCGCTCGGCGGAACGACGATCGTCACCGGCACCGCGAGCGTGTTCGCGCCGGGCAACGTCACGCTGACCGGGCAGATCCGCGGCAATGGCGCGATCGACCTCGGCTCGACGGGCGGGCTGCTGTCGGTCAACGACACGCGGCTCAACGCGAGCGCCCTGACGCTCAGCGGCGGCACCGGCATCGTCCTCGACGGCGTGTCGACGGTCAGCGGCCAGACCTCTGCGGCCAACTTCGCGCCGATCACCGTCGCCGGCACCCAGGCGGCGCAGAGCTTCAAGCTGTTCTCGGGCACCGGCGTCACCGTCGCGGGGAGCCTGACGGCGCCGAACTTCATCGACCTCGAGGGCAATACCGGCACGTCGGCGGGCGTGACCCTGACCGCGACGGGCACGCTGGCCGGCGGCACCGTGTCGCTGATCGCCCCCGGCGCGGTCAGCGCCATGGGTACGATCGGCGGTGGCGCGGTCCTGCTCCAGTCGGCGACGTCGGTCCGTGAAAGCGGCGCAGTGACGGCGGCGAGCCTGACCCTGACCGGCACCGGGGCCGGCACCGGCATCGTCTTGGGCGGCACCTCGGCCGTGACCGGAGCGACGCAGCTGGCCGTGCCGGGCGCGATCACGATCGCTGGCACCCACCGCGCCGACAGCTTCTCCGCCATCTCCGCGACCGGCACCGACGTCACGGGCGCGGTGAACGTGGCAAACTTCATTGTCCTCTCAGGCTACACCGGGACGTACGCCGGGGTCACGGTCGAAGCCCCGGCAACGCTGACCGGGGCGAACGCGTCGACAATCTCGCTTCGGGCACCTGGCGCGGTCGTTCTCGCCGGGTCGGTCACCGGCGGCAGTATCGACCTGCTGTCGGCGACGGGCATCACCGCGACCGGATCGCTCGGCGCGGCGACACTGACGGCGAGCACGAATACTGCCGGGGCAACCATCGACGTGGGCGGAACGACGACCGTGACCGGGACGGCGACCCTCGTTGCGCCCGGCGCGGTAACGCTGACCGGGCAGTTCCTCGGTGGCGGCACGCTCGCCGTCCAGTCGGGCACGCGGCTGTCGGTCAACGACACGCGCCTCGACGCCGCTGCGCTCCAGCTAAGCGGCAATTCGCTGACGCCGATCGCGTTTGCCGGCGTGTCGAACGTCACCGGCCATACCCAGCTCGACGGCGGCGCGATCACGCTCGCCGGTACGCAGCGCGCCGACAGCTTCACCGCCAACTTCGCGACGTCGCTCGACGTCACCGGCACGGTCGCCGCGACGCACGGGATCGTCCTCTCCGGGCTCAACAACCTCGGATCGCACGCCACGCTCGAAGCGCCCGGGGTGCTAACCGGCGACGTGTCGATCACCACGCCCGGCGACATCGTTGTCGCCGGCACGATCAACGGCGGTGCGGTCACGCTGCAGTCGGGGACGCGCGTCAGCACGACGGGCATACTCGCCGCGACGACGCTCGGCATCCAGGGGACGGGCGCGAGCGCGACTGTCGACGTCGGCGGAACGACGACGCTGAGCGGACTCGCGAGTATCGCCGCACCGGGCGGGGTGACGCTGACCGGGCAGGTGCTCGGCACCGGCGCGCTGACCGTGTCGTCGGCGGCGAACATCGGCGTCAACGACACCCGGCTCGACGCCGCGTCGCTGGCCGTGAGCGGCGGATCGATCGCGCTCGCCGGCGTGTCGTCGGTCAGCGGCGACACGAACCTCGGCGCGTCGGGCGCGGTCGACATCGGCGGCAGCCATCAGGCGCAGCGGTTCATCGCCGGCTCGGCGACGGGCGTCACCGTGCACGCGATAATCGCCGCACCAACCCTCCTCAATCTGTTCGGCCAGGCGAACACGGCCGCCGGCGTTGCGGTCGCCGCAGGCAGTGCGCTCCAGGGCGCCACGATCAGCATCAACGCGCCCGGAGCCGTCGACGTCGCCGGCACCGTCACCGGCACCTCCGTCACAGAGCAGTCGGGCACCGCGGTGCGGTCGACCGCCGCCCTTACGGCGACGACGCTCACCCTCGGCGGCACTGCGCCGGGCGCGACGATCGCGCTTGACGGGACGTCGATCGTCGGCAGCTCGACGACACTCAGCGCGCCGGGCGCAGTCACCATCGGCGGCACCCAACGCGCGGCGAGCTTCAGCGCGACCTCCGACACCGGGATCGACGTCACCGGCGCGGTGACGGCGACGCAGTTCGTCAGCCTGGCGGGCCGCAGCGGAACGACTGCCGGCATCACCGTCGAAGCGCCCGGGGTGCTGACCGGCGACGTCGGCCTCAATGCTCCCGGCGCGGTCGTGGTCGCCGGGACGATCAACGGCGGAGCCGTGGCTCTGTTCTCGGGAACGCGGATCAGCTCGACCGGCACGCTGCTCGCGACGAACGGTCTGAGCGCGCGCGGGATCGGCGCGGCACCGATCGATCTCGCCAGCCTCACGAGCGCGAACGGCCTGACGATCTCAAGCCCGGCGAGGGTCACACTCGGCGCGCTGACGCTGGGGGCGCAAAGCACAGAACCTCTATGTTGTTTCCTCTGGCACCGGTGTGTCGATCACCGGGCCAGTCACGGGCACCGTGCTCAACGTGCTCGGGACGGCACCCGGCGCGACGGTGGCGATCTCCGCACCGGTGACGCTCATCGATAGCCTGTCGATACAGGGCCCCGGCGCCGTGTCGCTGACCGGCACCTTCGACGGCGGCGCGCTCAGCGCCTCGTCGGGCACGAGCGTCAGCGTCGCCGAGACGCGGCTCGTCGCGAGCGGGCTGACCCTCACCGGTACCGCGCCGGGCGCGACGATCAGCCTGGGCGGTCCGTCGACCGTCAGCGGCACCACGACGCTGTCCGCCCCGACCCTGATCACGATCGCCGGCAACCAGAACGCGGGCACGTTCGTCGCCGCATCCGACAGCGGCGTCAGCGTCACCGGCGCGGTCCAGGCGGGCGACGTCACGCTGACCGGCAACACGGGGACCGGCGCCACCGTCACCGTCGCCCGAACGGCATCGGTCACCGGCAGCCGGACGGTGTCGATCGCGGCGCCAGGCGCGGTAACGCTGACGGGATCGGTCGCTGCGCCGACGCTTGCGGTCTCGTCGGACACCGCGATCGCGGCGGGCACGACGGTCGGCGGCGTTCCGACCGGAACGCTGAGTGGTTCGGCGATCACGCTGACCGGGACGACGCCGGCGGCGACCGTCACGCTGGCCGGCATCCTCGACGACACCGGCACCGCGACGATCACCGGCCCCGCCGGTGTCGCGCTGTCGGGCAGCTTCACCGGCGGCGGCGCGCTGAGCGCGTCGTCGGCGAAGAGCGTCTCGGTCAACTACGCGCAGCTGACCGCGAGCGGGCTGACGCTGACCGGGACCGCGCCGGGGGCGACGATCTCGCTTGGCGGCACGTCGACGGTCGGTGGCACGACGCGGCTGACCGCGCCGACGCTGATCACGGTCGCCGGCAACCAGAGCGCGGGCACGTTCGTCGCCGCGTCAGACAGCGGCGTCAGCGTCACCGGCGCGGTCCAGGCGGGCGACGTCACGCTGACCGGCAACGCCGGCACGGGCGCGCGGGTCACCGTCGCGTCGACCGGGTCGGTCAGCGGCAGCAAGACCGTCGGCATCACGGGCTCGGGCGCGGTGACGCTGGCCGGCGCGGTCAGCGCGCCGGTGGTGACGCTCGCCTCCGCGACCGCCATCGCGGCGACCGGGACACTCGCCGCGACGACGCTCACACTGACCGGAATCGCCGGCGTGCCGACCGCGCCGCCGACGACGGTCGCGCTCGGCGGCACGACGACGGTCACCGGGGCGACGACGATCACCGCGCCCGGCGCGGTCCGGCTGACCGGGCAGCTGCTCGGCGGCGGCACCGTCACGGCGTCGTCGGCGTCGCGCATCGACGTCGGCGACACGCGCCTCGACGCGAGCGCGCTGACGCTGACCGGCACCGCGCCGGGAGCGACGGTCGCCCTCGGCGGCGTGTCGAACGTTGCCGGCGCGACGACGCTTGCCGCGCCGGGAGCGATCACGGTCGCCGGCAGCGAGCAGGCGGCGACGTTCACCGCCGCGTCGGACAGCGGCATCGGCGTCACCGGCGCGATCGCCGCGCGCGACGTGACGCTGACCGGCAACAGCGGCACGGGCGCGACCGTCGCCGTCGCCTCGACCGGCGCAATCGCGGCGACGAACAGTGCGACGATTACCGCCCCCGGCACCGTCACGCTCGACGGCACGGTCGGTGCGCCGACGCTCGTGGTGTCGTCCGACCGCGGGATCGCGTCGGCCGGGACGCTCAGCGGCCAGGCGATCACGCTGACCGGGACCGCGCCCGCCGCGACCGTCGTGCTGACTGGCCTGCTCGCCGACGCCGGGACGGCGACAATCGTCGGGCCCGCCGGCGTCGCGTTGTCCGGGGCGTTCAGCGGCGGCGGCGCGCTGACGGCGTCGTCCGACACCAGCATCGTCGTCAACTATCCGAACCTGACCGTCGGCGCGCTGACGCTGAGCGGCGGCCCGGGGAGCGTCAGCCTCGGCGGCAACTCGGTCGTCGCCGGCGCGCTGACGCTCCGCGGCGGCGTCGTCCAGATCGCCGGCAGCCAGCAGGCGAGCGCGTTCGACCTCATTTCGAGCGCGCCGATCGCGATCAACGGAGCGCTCGTCGCCCCCGACATCCGCCTGACCGCGGTCGGCTCCGGCGGCACCGCCCCGGGGGTGACCGTCGCGGCGACCGGATCGCTGACCGGCAACACGACAATCGCGGCGGCGGGCGCGCTCGTCGTCGACGGCAGCATCACCGGTGCGACCGTCGACCTCAGCTCGGCGACGCGGATCGACGCCGGCGGCCATCTCGCCGCGACGACCCTGACCGCCACCGGCACCGCCGCGGGGGCGACGGTGCGGATCGCCGACGCCGCGGTCACCGGCCAGACGACGATCGACGGCCCCGGCGGAGTCACGCTCAGCGGCCTGACCGGCAGCAGCGACGCGATCGTCCGTTCGGCGACGCGGATCGACGCGGCCGCAATCCGCGCCGCGAGCCTGCGGCTCGACGGGTCGGCGGGAACGCTTGCCCCAATCACGCTCGGCGGCGCGACGACGGTGACCGGCAGCACGACGATCGTGTCGAACGGGCCGGTGGCGCTGAGCGGCAGCTTCGCCGGCGGGCCGCTCGCGATCACGTCGGGAACGGCGATCGCGGTCGCCGATACCGCACTGACCACGCCTGTCCTGACGCTTACCGGCACCGGCGGTGCGGGCATCGCGCTCGGCGGCCGGGTGATGGCGGGTATGGCGGCGCTGACCACCGCCGGCGGGGTGACGATCGGAACCGCCGGGGATCAAACGCCGGGCGCAGTGACCGCGGGAACACTGACGATTGCCGGCGCGTCGGCGGTCGACCTCGTCGCCCCGGTAACGGCGGGGGACCTCATGATCCGCGGCGTCGACGGCGTCACCGCCGTGAACGTCGCCGCCCCGGTAAGCGTCACGCAGGGCTTCACCGTGGCGCACGGCGGGTCATTCACCAGCACCGCCGCCATCGACCCCCAGTCGATCACCATCGACGTCACCGGACTGGTTAACGTGACCGACCTGCTCGACGCCGGGCGCGTCACCATCGATGCGGGTGACATCAACCTGACCGGGCGCGTCCACGCGACCGGCGTCGCCGAGTTCCTCACCTCTGCGGCGAAGACCAGCGCGGCGACGGTCGGCGGCGCGGGCGGTGCGGCCGGGTACGACCTCGACGCGGGCGAGCTCCAGCGCATCAGCGCGAACCGCATCCTCGTCTCGACCGGACCCCTCGCCAGCGGCAATTCGTCGAGCGGCGGGGGAACCACCGGGGTACTTGACCTTGCCGTCGGCACATTGACGCTCGCCGGATCGGCAGCCCAGAACAGTAACTTGACCGGCACCGGGGCGGCCTTTGCCGTCGCCGCGTCGGGCGCGCTGAACATCGCCGGCCAGGTCGGCGTGACTTCGGCGGGGGCGACCGACGCCGTCGTCCTCGCCGCTGCCGGACCGATCCGGGTGACGACGCCGGCTGGGGTCGCGATCACCGATGCGCTCGGCGCGCCGGCCGGCGAGCTCTATGCCTACGCGCCGCAACTCGTCGTCGCCTCGGCCGCGACCGCCGCGACACTCGCTGCGACCCCGGCGTTCGCCGACCGCGCGGCCTTGCTGCGGACCAACGACGGTCCGCTCGCGCCCGCCGGATACCTGCAGGCCGGGCGGGTCGAGGTCCGCGCGACCACCGGCCTGTTCGTCGAGAATAGCGGCGATACAACGACTTACGCCGGCATAACGACCGGCGACGGCGGGCTTGGCTTCCGCGCCGGCAGTATCGCCGGCGGAGCGGTCATCGCCGGCGGTGGCCTCGGCGGGCTCGCCTCGGTCGACGCGCTCGACGGCTTCCTCAGCCGCGGCGCGCCCGCCGACGTCATCGCCTTCGGCCGCCAGCTGACCTCGGGCGGCAGTGTCGTCGTCAACGACGATTTTGCCAAGTCGGTTCGCACGACGCGGGCCGACGTCACCGTGCTGTCGTCGGTCAACGATTGCACGATCCCGGGCGGGATCTGCATCTCGGGGGCCTTCCAGGGTACCCCCGCGGTTAGTCAGGGTACGGCGACGTTCATGCGTTCGGGCACCGGCAAGGGCGACGGGGTCGACGTCATCACCATCGCCGCCAGCCAGTCGCCGGCGACGATCATCACCTGGACGCCGTACGACAAGACCGGAACCGGCCCGGTCGACTTCCTGCCCAAGGGCAATGTCGCGACCTTCGCCGGTACGCCGGGGTTGGGAAGCTTCACGGTTATCAATCGCGTGCTGCCGCTCGACGCGACGCGGCCGGTCGCGTTCAACGGCTCGACGCTGTCGCGACTGACCTCCACGACAGGGCTCGCCAGCCCCGGCGGCACGGTGGTGTTCTTCGCGCCGGGCGGGCTCGTCGTCGGCCCGTCCGGCGTATTCGACGTCGGCTCGTTGCTGCTGACGACCGCCGATCCGGTTCTTTCGGGGAACGGCTTCCACCTCGCCGGCGCGAGCGGATCGACCGTCGGCGTGACGGTTGCGCCCGGAGCGTCGATCACCGCCTCGACACCAGGTGGGTTCGTCGACCTCGTCGCGCCGCGCGTGCGGCAGGACGGGACGGTGACCGTCGCCGGCGACGCGGTCTACGTCGCCGCCGAGTCGGCCGACGTCGCCGTCAATGCCGACGGCTCGACCGCGATAGCATTGACGCGTGCGTCGAGCGTCGGCAGCGACCCGTTGCTGCTCGAACATGGGGGTACGACGAGCGGAACCGCCGGGGCGAACGCGACGATCGTCCTCGCTGCCGCCGGCGACGGCGCACGGATCGATGTCGGCGGCACGCTCGGCTACGCCAAAGGTGGCCAAGTCATTGTGACGGCTGGAACCAATGCGACCGGCGTGACCGTGGCGACGGCGCAGCCCGCCGACCTGCGGCTCGCGCCCGACGTGGTGACCTCGCCGCTCGTTGCCACCGCGAGCCGCGACATCGCGCTCGGCGCCGCGGGCGGCAGCCGCTTCACCGGCGCAGCGACGCTCGCGTTCGGCGGTAACCTGACGGTCATCGGACCGGTCACCGCGGCGGCGCTGACGGCCAGCGGTACCGGCCCGGCGTCCACGATCGCCGTCAACGCCCCGCTGACCGCACCGGACACGATCCTGACCGCGGCCGGCGCGATCTCGCTCACCGCTGCGGTTACGGCAGTCAACACCCTGACGGTAGCGACGCCCGGGCTGCTGACGATCACCAGCGCGGTTGATCCGGCGCTGATCCGCTTCACCGTCGGTGATATCGCAATCACCCCGACCGGCCATGTCGGCGACGCGAGCACCGAGGAGATCGCGATCATCGCCGACACCAACCAGGCCCGGAGCGCGACCGTGGGCGGTGCGCCAAGCCAGGGCGGGTTCGACCTCGACAGCGGCGAATTCAGTCGCTTGCAGGCGAACCGCATCGTCATTTCGACCGGTTTCGGCACGACGGCGCGCCCGCTCGACATCCATGTCGGCGACCTCAGCGTCCAGGGTTCGGCGGCGACCGGGGGCAACCTCGTCGCCGGGGCCGGGGCCCCGACGGTGGTCATCGCCTCGTCGCGCGACCTCTACGTCGACGGCCAGGTCGGGATCGCCAACGCCGGCCCAAGCGATGCGCTCGGCATGCTGGCCGCCGGACGCGTCATCGTGACGCCGCCCAACGGTGGCATTTCGCTGACCGGCCCGGGCGGCGGCCTTGCCGGCCAGCTTTATCTGCTCGGAGGCGATATCGTGGCGGGATCGGCGCCCGCGCAGGCCGCAGTCGCAGCGGCGGGCGACTTCGCCGGGCGGCGCAGCGCGCTGGGGCTGAACGACGGTGCCGAGAACGATGCCGGTTATATCCGCGCAGGCATGATCGAGGTCCGCGCCGCGAGCCGATTCTACAATCAGAACAGCGGCAGCCACGGCGTCTATGCCGGCCTCTCCGCCGGCGACGGTCGCCTCGGCTTCCGCCAGGGCGTGTTCGTGGGGCGGAGCGTCGATCTTGGCGATCTGGCGGCGGTCGATGCGGCGGTGCGCTCGACCGGCTCGGCCGAGGTCATCGCCTTCGGCCGCGACATCACGCTGACCGGATCGGTCGTCAACGCCGCTTTCCTACCGACCGTGCGGATCGCGCCGACCGACGTCGTCGTCACGTCCGAGATCAACGGCTGTCCCATCATCGGCGGAGCCTGCCGCGACCCACGCGGCGACGGCACGCCGCTCGACCGGGCGGCGCAGCTCACCGGCGAGATCGTCCGGCCGGCACAGGACATCATCGCTGAGGCGACGAGCGAGGCGGCGGCGCAGGACGCGGTCATCGCCGCACAGACGGTGACCTTCGCCCCGCCGCGGCTGGTCGATCTCAGCGCGGTGACGATTACGGCCGGGATCGGCGACCCGGCGACCGGGGCGGGTGACGAGACGATGTGGGATCCGCTCGCACCGCCCGACGCGCCGCCGCCCTCTGACGGCCGCGCCGGCAAGCGACCGACGGTTGCGGTCAAGCCGGCGGCCGGGAGTGCCAAGCGGTGAGGCGGCGGCTCGGTATGGCGTTGGCGGCCGTGCTTGCCGCCGCTCCGGCCGCGGCGCGGGTGCCGGTCAGCGCCCTCGGCACGTTCCAGATCGGTTCGCCGGCGGGCATCCGCTGCAGCGCGCAGGTGCGCGCCAGCGATCCGCTCGCCCCCGCGATGTTCGACCGGGCCTACGCGCTAAACTGCCGCGACGCGGCGTCCGCGCCGGGTAAGCTCTACGTCCTGACGACCGCCGGAGGTGACCCGCAGGCGCGCCTCGCCGCCGCCCGCGCCGCCACCATCGACTGCGAGGCGGCCCAGCGGATCGACCTCGCCGACGTCCCCGGCGCGACTGCCGCACACTGCAAGCTCAAGGCCAGCGCCGTCCCTTACTCGGTGTACACCGTCGCGCATGCCGGCCGCGTCTACGTCGCCGAGGGGCTCGCCGGCTACGACGATGCCCTGCGACTGGCGCTGCGGTCGCTCGTCGCCGATCGCGTCGTCGCCGGTACGATCGGGGCGACGGTCACGGCCGCCGGCGACGCGGCGGCGTTCGCCCGTGCCCAGGCCGGCGGGCTCGACCCGGCGGTGGCGCTGAGCGAAGCCTATCGCCGCAACAATGGCGGCAGCTATGCCGAGTCTTCTGAGTTCTTCTCCGTTCTCTCGGCCAACGAGGTAGCCAAGGCGCAGCGCGGCGAGTTCCTGCTCGGCGCGGCGCTCCAGCAGTCGAACCTCGGGGCTTTCGCCGAAGCCGAGGCGCTGTTCGCCCGCGTGCCCGCCGACGACCTGCTCGACCCGGTCATCATGCGGCTGTCGCGCAATTTCCATGCGATCCACCTGCTCAATCAGCGGCGGCCCGACGAGGCGCTGGCCGAACTCGACCGGAAGGTCGCGGCACCGGTCGCGGCCGTGCCCGGCGCGCCGGTGATCGATACGCAGGCCGCCGTGCGGCTCAATCGCAACGCGACCATCGCCACGGTCAGCGGCGCCGCCCTGACGCCCGAGGAGCGGGCGCAGGTACTCGACGCGCAGGCACTCCAGCTGCGCGGCGCGGCCCTGCGCCTCGCCGGCGACACGGCGGGCGCGCGTGCGTCGCTGCGTGCGGCGCTCGTCGCCTTCGACGATATCGGCCGGCGCGAGGTCGCGTCGGTCGCGCGGCTGAAATCCGCCGCCTACACCGATCTCGCCGGGCTCGCCGAGGCGCGGGGCGACCTCGCCGATGCCGAAATCGAGCAGCGCGCGGCGGTTGCGGCGGTCGAGGCCGAGTACCCCGACAGCCTGGCCGCGCTGTCGGCGGAGGCGCGGCTGGCGGCGCTGCTCGCCCAGCGCGGGAAGACCGAGCCTTCGCTGGCGCTGTACAAGAGCGTCGTTACCCGCGTCGCGGCGAGCGGCGCGGTCGGACCCGGACTCCTATCGGGTCTCGCGCCCTATTTCGCGTTGCTGACGCGCGAGAGTGCGACGCGCCCGGCGCTGATGGCCGACTTCTTCGTCGCCAGCCAGCTGCTCCTGCGCCCGGGTGTCGCGCAGACGCAGGCGGTGCTCGCGCGCGAGCTCAGCGGCGGTGACGACGAGGCGGCGCGGCTGTTCCGTCAGTCGACTGCGCTGACCCGCGACGTCGACCGGGTGCGCGTCGAAATCGACCGCCTGGCCGCGCGCACGGCGCCGACTCCGGAGGACACCACGCGCCTCGCGACGCTGCGCGCGCGTCTCGTCGACCTCGCCGCCGACCAGACGGCGACCACGGCCGCGCTCGCCAAATATCCGCGCTACCGTGCGATCGCGACGACCGGGCTGACGCTCGCCGAGCTGCAGGCGGCGCTCAAGCCGGGCGAGGCGTATCTCAAGCTGACTGCGCCGGGGACGCGGCTGTACGGCATGCTGATCCGTCCGACGAGCGTGCGCCTGTATGCGGTCGAGCCGACCGTCGCCGCGCTCGGGCGCAAGGTCAGCCGCCTGCGGCAGAGCATCGTCGTCATCGACAACGGCGCGCCGAGTACGGCTCCGTACGACGTCGCGCTCGCCTATTCTCTGTTCACCGACATCGCCGGCCCGGTGGCGGGCGACCTGCGCGAGATCAAGCACCTGATCTACGAGCCCGACGGTCCGCTGCTCAAGCTGCCGCTCGCGCCGCTGGTGATGGAGCGCGCCGGTGTCGACGCCTATGCCGCGCGCCAGAAGCTGCCGAACGCCGACCCGTTCGATTTCCGCGGCGTCGCCTGGGTCGGCCGCGGTCTCGAGATCAGCACCTCGGTGTCGCCGCTCGCCTTCCGCGACCTGCGCGGCGCCGCAGGGTCGCGGGCGAGCAAAGCTTATATCGGCTTCGGCCAGAACGCCCCGCTTATTGGTCCCGCGTTGGCGCAGGCGGAGACGCGCGGTGTCGTCGGCACGGGGCCGGGCTGCACCTGGGCGCCGAGCGAGTGGAGCCATCCGGTGCCGGGAGCCGAGCTCGACCAGGCCGCCGCTGTCCTCGCTGGGGGCGGGGCGACGGTCGTGAAGGGGCCACAGTTCACCGATACCGACATCACCACGCGCCCCGATCTCGCACAGTATCGCATCCTGCACTTCGCGACCCACGGGCTGGTTACCGCGCCGAAGCCGGACTGCCCGGCACGCCCGGCGCTGATGACCTCCTTCGGCGGGCCGGCGTCGGACGGGCTGCTCACCTTTGCCGAGGTCTTCGACCTCCACCTCGACGCCGACCTCGTCATCCTGTCGGCGTGCGACACCGCAGGAGCGGCGAGCGTCGGCGCGTCACGCGAGGCGGGCGTCGCCACCGGCGGAGACTTCGCCCTCGACGGTCTTGTCCGTGCCTTCGTCGGCGCCGGGGGGCGCGTCGTCATCGCGAGTCACTGGCCCGTGCCCGACGAGTTCAACGCCACCCAGCGGCTGATCGCCGGCCTGTTCACCGCGCCCCGCGGCGCGAGTATCGCCGGCGCGCTCCACGCCGCGCAGCTGCCGCTGATGGATGCCGCGGCGACGAGCCACCCCTATTACTGGGCGGCCTTCTCGGTGGTCGGGGACGGCGCGCGGCCGATGGCGCGAGAGGTGACGCCCGCCGTCGACCCTGCTAGGGTCGCCGCGGGGGGCAAGTGATCGCAAGCGAATCCGTCGCCGATGATCTTCCGGCCGCCGGCGCGCCCCGGGTGCGGGCGCGCTGGCTGCAGCGGATCGGCCGGCAGCGGCTCGCGAGCATGGTCCTCGTCCTCGTCGCCGCACTCCTCGTCGCGGCGCTCAGCTGGCACATCCCGATCCTTGTCGATGCCGAGCGGTCGCTGTTCGACATCCGCACCGCGCTGACCGCCAAGCGCGTCGATCAGGACGCGCGGATCGCGATCATCACGTACACCGAGAGCACGCTCCAGCACACGGCGCGGCGCTCGCCGGTCGATCGCGCTCTGCTCGCGCGGGCGCTGACGACGCTCGACCGTGCCGGGGCGAAGGCGATCGGCGTCGATATCCTGATCGACCAGGCTGTTCCCGGCGAGGATGCGGTGCTGACGAGCGCCCTGCGCGCGATGCACACGCCGGTCCGCCTCGCCTTCGCCTCGGTCAAGGACACTGCCGAGTTCATCGAGCCATGGCAGGAAAAGCACCTGACCGGCTTCATCGGGGCCGCCGGTCCCCAGGTCAGCGCCGGCAGCGTCCGGCTCGAGGCCGACGGCGACGGGACGGTCCGCCGCTGGCCCGACCTCGTCTCCGGCGTCGCCCCGCTGTCGCGTGCACTCGCCGGGTCGAACGACATCTACCGCGGGATGATCGCCTATCGCCAGGCGAAGCTCAGCGACCGGCCGGTGTTCGACAAGCTCGACATCGAGCTGCTGTCGGACCCGTCGACGGCGGCGATGCTCGCGCCGCTGCTCAAGGGGCGGATCGTCCTCGTCGGTGCCGACCTGCCGGCGACCGACCGGCTGCCGACGCCGTTCACCGCAATCAGCGGCGCGACAATGGCCGGGACCGAGATCCACGCGCACATGCTCGCGCAGGCGCTCGATCGCGATTGGCCGGCGCCGATCCCTGGCTGGGCGCGGTGGCTCGCGGCGCTGGCCGCCGTGACGGCCGGCGCGCTGACCAGCCTCGTCGACAAGCGGCTGTCGGTCCTCGTCGCGCTGATCGTAGTGGAGGCGGCGGCGCTGTTCGGCCTGCCGCTGCTGCTCGCCGCGACGCACGCGGTCGACACGACGGGCTTCCCCGCGCTCGGCTGGGTCCTCGGCTGGCTGGCGGCGTTCATCGCCGTCGGCTCGGCGGCGCGGTCGATCGGCAGCGAGGAGCGCCGCTTTGCGCAGGGCGCGCTCGGCAAGTACCTGCCCGAGGATGTCGCCGCGCTGATCCTGCGCGAGCCCGAACGCCTCGCACTGTCGGGCGAGAGCCGCGAGATCTTCGCGCTGTTCTCCGACATGGAGGGATTCACCAAGCTCTGCCACCGGCTGACGCCCGAGGAGGTCGCGACCTTCCTCAACGACTATCTCGACCATCTGTGCAGCATCGTCCTCAAGCATGGCGGAACGATCGACAAGTTCGTCGGCGACGCCGTCGTCGCCTTCTGGGGGGCACCCGTGTCGCGCCCCGGCGATGGCAACCGGGCTTTCGCCGCGGCGACCGAGATGTCGCGCGCCGTCGAACTGAAGGTCAGCGGCGACGCGCCGCTGATCGGCAAGACGCGCGTCGGGCTCCACTGGGGGCGGACGGTCGTCGGCAACTTCGGCGGATCGGGACGGATGCAGTATACCGCGCTCGGCGACACGATGAACACCGCGGCGCGCCTCGAGTTGGCGAACAAGTACCTCAAGACGTCGGCGCTCGTCAGCGGCGATGCGCTCGCCGGAATGTCGGCGGCCGGCGCGCGGCCGATGGGGCGCGTCCTGCTCCGTGGACGCTCGGCCGGCATCGACGTCTACGAGCCGATCGAGGACCTCGAGCACGCCCGCGAAATGCGGTCGCTGTACTGGGCGTTCCGCACCGGCGACCCCGACGCGCTGGCGCAGATCCGCGCTATCGCGGAAACGCGTCCAAATGACATTGCACTTGCGTATCTAGTTAGGCGGTTGAGCGAAGCTGGTCCCGAAGGGGCGACCATTCTGGAGTGAAGCGATGAAGCGACTGATTCTGACCCTCTCGACGTTTGCGGTGGCCTCTACGGCGAACGCGCAGCTGCTGGTGGTCCGCGCCACCGGGCCGTCGGCGGCAAACTATGCGCCGGGCAAGATGCTCGCGGCGACGAATACAGTGACGCTCGCCGCCGGCGACGAGGTCGTCGTCATGGACGGTGCCGGCACGCGGTCGCTCAAGGGGCCGGGCAGCTTCCCGGCCAAGGGCGCGGCGAGTTCGGCGACGGGGCTCGGGACAACGCTGGCGAGCCTCGGCGATCGAACGACGAACCGCATGGCGCGTACCGGAGCCATCCGCGGCGGCGGCCCGGCCCCGGCGCTGCTGCCGAGCCTGTGGAGTGTCGACACCACGACCGGCGGGACGTTCTGCATCGTTCCCGGGGTCACCGCCGAGCTGTGGCGCGCCAACACGAGCACGCCGGGGTCGGTCGCGGTGCGCAAGGGCGACGACGGCCGGCCGGCCTATGCGACCTTTGCCGCGGGCGCGGCAACCGCGGCGTGGCCGGCGGCGAACGCTCCGCGCGCCGATGCCGATTACCTGGTCGGCCCCGATGCCAACGCGCAGTCGGTGACGATCAAGCTGCTCGGCGATGCGCCGGGCGACCTCGCCGCGCTGGCTGCCGCCTTCGGCCGCAGCGGCTGCCAGCGGCAGATCGCCTTCCTCCGCGCCGCGGCTCCCGTCGCGCCCTAGGCCGCCGCGAAGTCGGTGCCGGCGACGAGCAGCCGCGCGAGGCGCTCGACCCCAACCGCGTCTTCGGCATCGAAGCGAGCGCGGCGCGGGCTGTCGAGGTCGATGACCCCGATCAACTCGTCGCCGCGCAGCAGCGGGACGACGAGTTCGGACCGCGAGGCGGCGTCGCACGCGATGTGGCCGGGGAACGCCTCGACGTCGGCGACGACCTGCGTCGCGCGCGCGGCGGCGGCGGTGCCGCAGACGCCGCGGCCGAGCGCGATGCGGATGCACGCCGGCTGCCCCTGGAAGGGGCCGAGGACGAGTTCGCCGCGGCGCAGAAGGTAGAAGCCGGCCCAGTTGAGGTCGGGCAGCGAGCCGTAGAGCAGCGCGGCGCAATTGGCGCTGTTGGCGACCCAGTCGCGCTCGCCGGCGATCAGCCCGGCGAGCTGGCGGGCGAGTTCGTCGTACAGCTCGGCCTTGGACTCCGCTGCTATCATTCCGGTGGCGAACATGCTTCTACTCCGCGCGATACATAACCAAAGGGGATCGGGCATGGCGGCGCAAGACCAGAAACCGTTCGGCTCGGGCTTCGGGCGGACGACGACCGCGGCGGAGGTCGCCGCCGGCATCGATCTCACGGCGCGGAACTTCATCGTCACCGGCGGCTATTCGGGCATCGGCCTCGAGACCGTCCGTGCGCTGGTCGGCGCGGGCGCGGCGGTCACTGTGCCGGCACGGTCGCGGGCCAAGGCTGAAGCGGCGCTCGCCGGCATCGCCCGCGTCACCGTCGCTGACATGGATCTCGCCGACCTCGCCAGCGTCCGCGCGCTTCGCCGCCGACTTCGCGGCGACGGATGCCCCGCTCCACGGGCTGATCAACAACGCCGGGGTCATGGCGTGCCCGCTCGAGCGGATCGGGAAGGCATGGGAATATCAGTTCGCCGTCTGCCACCTCGGCCACTTCGAACTGGCGCGCGGACTCCACGCGAGTCTCGCGAAGGCGAACGGCGCGCGTGTCGTCGCGCTGTCGTCGATCGCCCATGCGCGCAGCGGCATCCACTGGGACGACCCGCACTTCCACAGCCACGACTACGAGAAATGGACCGCCTACGGCCAGGCGAAGACCGCCAATTCGCTGTTCGCGCTCGGCGTCGACGCGCGCTGGCAGCGCGACGGCGTCCGCGCCTTCGCCGTCCACCCCGGTGGGATCTTCACGCCGCTCCAGCGTCACCTCGCCGACGAGGAAATGATCGCGCTCGGCTGGAAGGCTCCCGACGGGTCGATCCCGCCGGCTGTCGCGGCGATGTTCAAGTCGCCCGAGGCGGGCGCCGCGACGACGGTCTGGTGCGCGGTCAGCCCGCAGCTCGCCGACCGCGGCGGGCTCTACTGCGAGGACTGCGACGTCGCCGAACTCGCCACCGAAGCGAGTCCGCGCTGGGCGCACGTCCGCCCATGGGCGTGCGATCCCGACGGCGCGGCGCGGCTATGGGACATGACGGAGGCGATGCTCGCCTGATCGGATGACGGTCGCGGTTGACCGCGCGCCGCACCCGCGCGACACGGGCGAGGGGAGAGCGCACATGATGAAGCTGATCATCGGCAACCGGACCTACTCGTCGTGGTCGTTGCGCGGCTGGCTCGCGTGCAAGCAGGCGGCGCTGCCGTTCGAGACCGTCGTCATCCCGATGGACACGCCCGAATGGCGCGACGGATCGGCCAAGGGGCTGCTGCCGTCGGGCAAGGTGCCCGTGCTGTGGGACGGCGACATCGCCGTGTGGGACAGCCTCGCGATCATCGACTGGCTTGCCGACCGCGTGCGGACGGCGCGGATCAGCCGCGGCCACTTCTGGCCGGGCGACCTCGCCGCCCGGGCGCTGGCGCGGTCGATGTGCGCCGAGATGCACGCCGGGTTCACCGCCCTGCGCGGCGAATGCTCGATGAACCTGCAGCGCGACTATCCGGGGTTCGTGGCCAGTGCGGCGGTGCGCGCCGACCTCGCGCGCCTGGAGGCGCTGTGGACCGAGGCGCGGACCCGCTACCATTCGATCGACGAAGCGCACGAGGGGCCGTTCCTGTTCGGCACCCTGAGCGCCGCGGACGTGATGTTCGCCCCCGTTGTCACGCGCATCAAGACCTACGGCCTACCAGTCGGCGAGGTTGCCGCCGCCTACGTCGCCGAGATGCTCGCCCACCCGTGGATGGTCGAATGGACCGCGGCGGCGCGCGCCGAGACCTATCCGTTCGACCGACCGTACTTCGAAGGCCTCGGCGACGGGGTGCCGGCGCGGTGACCAACGTCGTGTGGCTGCTCGTCGCGCTCGTCGCGGGGGCGGTGCTGCCCCTCCAGGCGGCGATCAATTCGCGGCTGGGTACCGCGCTCGGCGGGCCGCTGTGGGGCGCGTTCGTGTCGTTCGCCGTCGGGACCGTCGCGCTCGGGCTTGTCCTCGCCAGCCGGCGCCCGGCGTGGCCGTCGGGCGCCGGCGTCCCGGTCTGGGCGTGGTTCGGCGGGCTCCTCGGGGCGTTCTACGTCGCCGGCGTGACCGCGGCGGTCGGGCGGCTCGGCGGGGCGGTGCTGATCGGGCTGATCGTCGCCGGCCAG
The DNA here is from genome assembly GCA_963790285.1 of uncultured Alphaproteobacteria bacterium. Lineage (GTDB taxonomy): Bacteria > Pseudomonadota > Alphaproteobacteria > Sphingomonadales > Sphingomonadaceae > Polymorphobacter_B. The sequence continues at coordinate 614,240 of CAWBNV010000001.1, read as the reverse complement.
GTCACCGCCGCGCTCGCGGTCGACGCCTCGGGGCTGCTGCCGGCGACGCGGGCCGTCGGCTGGCAGGGCCTCGCCGGCGCACTGCTGATCGTCGCCGGGGTCATCGTCGTCGCACGACGCTAGCGCCGTAGCGGGCGACGCGTTACGCGGCGAAATGATCGACCCGCTCGACCTCGCCGCCCGCCTGATCGCCTGCCCGAGCGTGACGCCCGCCGATGCCGGCGCGCAGGACGTACTGGCCGCCGAGCTCGAGAGGATCGGCTTCTCAGTCCACCGCCTTACCTTCGGCGAGGCTCCCGACGGGCCGATCGCCAACCTGTTCGCGATGATCGGGTCGGGCGCGCCGCACTTCGCCTTTGCCGGCCATACCGACGTCGTTCCCGCCGGCCCGGGCTGGGACGCGTTCACGCCGGCCGTCGTGAACGGCATGCTGACCGGGCGCGGGGCGGCCGACATGAAGGGCGCCGTCGCCGCCTTCGCCGCCGCTGCCGAGCGCACGGTCGCGGGCGGGTTCACCGGCACGCTGAGCCTGATCATCACCGGCGACGAGGAGGGGCCGGCAACCTTCGGCACGGCGCCGCTGCTCGACTGGATGGTTGCGAACGGCCACGTCCCCGACCTGTGCGTCGTCGGCGAGCCGACGAGCAGCGTCACCGTCGGCGACACGATCAAGATCGGCCGCCGCGGGTCCTTGAATGCCTGGCTGACCGTGCCCGGCGTGCAGGGCCACGTCGCCTACCCCGACAATGCGGACAATCCGGCAACGCGCCTCGTCGCCATCCTCGCCGAGTTGAAGGCGCAGCCGCTCGACGCCGGCACGCCGCACTTTCAGGCGTCGAACCTCGAGATCACCGACATCGCCATCGGCAACCCGGCGACGAACGTCATCCCGGCGCAGGCGACGGCGCGGCTCAACATCCGCTACAACGACCGCCAGCGCGGCCCCGACCTCGCCGCGTGGCTGCGGGAGGTCGCCGCGCGCCACGCGCCCGACGCGACCGTCGACGTGCGGATCACCGGCGAGGCGTTCATCACCGACTCCGGCCCGCTCCCCGACCTGATCGCCGCGGCGGTCCGCGACGTCACCGGCCACGAACCGTCGCGCTCGACGACGGGGGGGACATCGGACGCGCGCTTCATCCGCCGCGTCTGCCCGGTCGTCGAACTCGGCCTCGTCGGCGCGACGATGCACCAGGTCGGCGAGGCGGTCCGAGTCGCCGACCTCGCCACCCTGACCGAGATCTACGCGAGCGTCATGGCGCGCGTCTTCGCCCCCGCGTCGGCCGGCAGCTCGCCCTCCCACTGAGCGACGACGGCGGCGGCGACGGCGTTGCCGATGACGTTGGTCGCGCTCCGGCCCATGTCGAGGAAGTGGTCGACGGCGAGGATCAGCAGCAGCCCGCCCTCGGGGATGTCGAAGAACGGCAGGGTCGCGGCGATCACGACCAGCGACGCGCGCGGCACGCCGGCGATGCCCTTCGAGGTGACCATCAGCAGCAGCAGCATCCCCGCCTGCGTCGCCAGCGGCAGGTCGATGCCGTACGCCTGGGCGATGAACAGCGCCGCGAAGGCGCAGTACATCATCGATCCGTCGAGATTGAACGAGTAGCCGAGCGGCAGGACGAACGCGGCGATGCGGTTAGGCACGCCGAAGCGCTCGAGCGCCTCCAAGAGCTTGGGATAGCTCGCCTCCGACGAGGCGGTGGCGAACGTGATCAGGAATGGCTCGCGGATCGCTCCGATCAGCGCCCGCGTCCGCGTCGGCCCAATCACCGCCGCGCCGGCGCCGAGGAGCAGCGCCCACAGGATCGCGAGCGCGAGGTAGAAGCCGCCCATGAACTTGCCGAAGGTGACGACGACGGCCAGCCCTTCGGTCGCGATCGACCCGGCGACGGCGGCGAAAACGGCGAACGGTGCGACCCACATGACGTAGCCGGTGACCTTCAGCATGACCTGCGCCACCGCCTCGAGCCCGCGGACGAGCGGCGCGCCCGCCTCGCGGACGTTGATCAACCCGACGCCGGCGAAGACCGAAAACACGACGATCTGCAGCACCTCGTTCTTCGCCATCGCGTCGAGGATCGACGACGGGATCAGGTGGCTGACGAAATCCTTGAGGTTGAACGCGGTCTTCGCCACCCCCGTCGCCGCGTCGGCGGCCGGCAACGCGAGCCCGACGCCGGCGCCCGGCTGGAGCAGGTTGACGACGACCGCGCCGAGCGTCAGCGAGACGAGGCTGGCGACGACGAACCAGCCGAGCGTGCGCGCGAACATGCGGCCAAGGCTCGCGCCGCCGTCGGCCGCCCCCATGTGGGCGATGCCGACCGTCAGCGTCGACAGGACGAGCGGGGCGATGATCATCTTGATCAGCCGCAGGAAGACGTCGGTGACGATTCCGAGGTTCGCCGCGATCGCCTTCGCCGTGGCGGGCGGATAGGCCGCGTGCACCGCCGCGCCCGCAGCGAGCCCGAGGACGAGCGCGACGACGATGAACCCGGTCAGGCGTGTACTGCGCATGTGCTCCCCGCTCGCGGTGCGTGGTGCGCGAGCGCGGCGCGGCGGTCAAGCAAGCCGACGGTCAACCGGTGAACGGCGGCGGCGCGGCCCCGTCGCTCGCGATCCGCCAGACTTTGGCGAACCAGGCCTTGCGGTCGTCGAAGCCGTTGAGGCCGCCGTTGATCTTCAGCGTGATGTGCCGGATGCGATTGGCGTCGGCGGCGACGTTCAGCTGCGCATCGTTCCACTCGTGCAGCGCCGGCAGGAAGATGTGCGACGGATCGACGATCAGGGCGGGGTTGTTCTCCAGATCGATGCCGATCCGGCCGCCGAACGCGCGATAGGCGTTGCGCCCCGTCGTCTGCAGCGCGCCGCCGCCACGATACTTGAAGCCGTCGCCCGGTTCGACATTGCCGAGCTCGTGCGCCTTGGCCGGATTGCCAAGGCCATAGACGCGTTCGGCCAGCGCGACGGGGTTGTGGAGCAGCTGCGCGACTTCCTCCGGTCGGACCGCCGCCGAATGATTGCCGACGCCGAAGATCTGCAGCAGGCGCACCGGCGTCGAGTAGCTGAGATTCTCGAACAGCACCTGGCCGCAGCCGGTCTCGACGATCATCTGCGCGAGGAAGTGCGACATGCGCAGCGGCCCGACGATGCCGAACTGGGCGAACACGGGAGCACTGAGCTTGAGGCCCGAGGTGTAATTGTCCTTCGCGTGGGGCGCGACGTCGGCGAACAGGTCGGCGATCTCCACGGCCGGTCCCCCTGTCGCCGGCACTCCGCTCAGGCGTCCTGAAGCTCGCGGATGCGGTGCGGCTGCAACAAGTTCCGCGGCTGGAGGCAGTCGGGGAGAGGCTTGGGGCCGCGGCGCGCGCGGCGGGTCACGGTCGTCGCCGCCGCGCGGACCGCGGCGCATGGTGACGATCTCGTAGACCGCGAGCGCAAGCGGCGCGCCGAAGCTCAGGGCCCCCGACAACAGGACGAAGGTGGACGAGGTCATGGCCGCCGGACCTTTCGCGCGCGGGCCGGACGCCGGGCCCGACTCGCCACCACAGGCTAATCCCGTCTGCGCCCGCGCGGCAAGTCCCGCGTCGCGCCGCCGCGGCAGATCACCCGATCAGCGCAGCCAGCGTCGCGTGGAAGCGCGCGATGCCCTGCTCGAGCCCGCCGAGCAGGACGTGGTCGACCGCGCCCGACGCCAGCCCTTCCTGGCCGAGCGCGGCGGCACGGAAGTCCTCGGCCGCGAACACGCCGCCGTCGAGCAGGTCCCACGACCGCTGCCAGTGCGCCTCGGCCTTGGGCGTCAACGGCGGCTCGGGAATCAGCATGAAGTCCTCGACCCACGTCTCATCGACTGCGCGCGGCATCAGCGTCATGACGTTGATATAGTCGGGCGAGGCGACGACGACCGTGCCGGGGACGAGCTGGTAGGCGAAGGTCACCGTCCGGCGCAGCGCCGCCCAGTCCGACCAGTCGACGCCGTCGAGCTTCTCGGCACGCCCGACCGCCGACCGCGCGTGCGGGCCGATCGTGTCGCCGGTCGTCACGCCGTCGCTGAAATAGGGGCCGATCGTCGCCGCGTGCAGCCGGGTGACGTGATAGCTTTCGAGGAAGGCATCCATGATCAGCTTCCAGTTCGCCGCGACGCGGTGGGTGCGGCGGCGGTACAGGTGCTGGTCGGCAAAGCCCAAGGCGTCGAAGTCGGCGGCGAGCGGCCCCTCGGCGAAGGCGAAGTCGTAGGCGCGATCGCGATCCAGCCCGACCCAGATCAGCCCGCCCGCCTCGCACGACGGCAGCGCGACGAGCCCGCGGCCGGACCTGGTCGAGGTCGGGGAAGGTCTCGGGCCGCGGCAGTCCGGCCAGCCGCCCGTCGAGCGCATAGCTCCACGCATGGTAAGGGCAGACGAGGCGCGGGGTGGTCTGGACGGCATCGCCCTCGACGAGCCGCGTGCCGCGGTGCCGGCAGACGTTGAGGAACACGCGCAGCGTTCCGCGCGCGTCGCGGGCGAGGAGCAGCGGCACGCCGAAGCCGTCGTGCGGCACGCTCTCGCCCCTGGCCAGCAGCGCCGACGGCGCGACGACGACGGGGAGCCGGCGCAGCGCCGCCTGCTCGCGAGCGAAATGGGCGCGGTCGGTGTAAACGCCCGCCGGCACGCGGCTGACCGTCGCCGGCGGGGCCGCCGCGGCGGCGGCATGGGGGATCGCCGTCGCCAGCGCGAGCTGCCCCGGCGTCGGGGTGCGGAAGGGGACGTGGACGTCCATCGCGGCAGCTTACGCCGCCGGCAGCGTCATTGCGAGGCCCGCGCGGCGTCGATCGGCACGACGGCGACGACCGTGTCCCCGGCGACGGCGACATAGTGCGAATACCGGTCAACCGTCGGGTCGCAGTGCGGCACGGCGAACTCGACGCGCTCGCCGAGCGCGACCGGCGCGCCGTCGGCCGGGCGGGCGAGGCCGGCCGTGCTCGTCGCCGAACCACAGGTAGTCGCACCCGGCGAAGCGCGGCGTCACCGCGCGCGGGACCCCGGCGTCGGTGGCGAACGCCTTGAGGCCGGCGTCGACGGTCACCCAGTCCGGCTGGTTGACGCTGACCACCGTTGCGGCGACGAACAGGCTGGTGGCGAAGGCGCCGTCGCCGTTCTCACCGAGGGCGGTGCGATACTGTTCATCCATGAAGACATAGCTGCCCGGCTGGACCTCGGTCAGCACGCCGAGCGCGGCGTCGGCGGCGAAGCTGCCGGTGCCGCCGCCGGTGACAAGGTCGACGACGTGCCCGGCGGCGCGGAGCGCGGCGACGACCGCCGCCAGCCGCGCCGTTCCGGCCGCGACGGCGGTCGCGCGCTCGGCGGTTCCGGCGACGTGCTGCTGCGTGCCGCCATAGCCCTGGACGCCCGCGAGTCGCAGGCCCGGCGCGGTGGCGATGGGCACGGCGAGCGCGACGGCGGCGGCCGGATCGACGACGCCGGACCGACCCTGCCCGACGTCGACGTCGATCAGCACGGCGATCGTCACGCCGGCGCTCGCCGCCGCGGCGGCGAGGGCGGCCACGGCGGCGGGATGATCGACGACCACCCGTAGCGCGCCGCTGCCATGGGCGGCGCCGTCCGCGAGCCGATGTGCCAGCGCAGCGGCGCGGGCGGCGAGCGCCGGCGTCGCCACCGGCGAGGTGACGAGGATGTCGCGCACGCCGGCAGCAGCGAGCGCCTCGGCCTCGCCGAGCTTGGCGCAGCAGATCCCGACTGCGCCCGCGGCGACCTGCTTCGCCGCGATCGCGGCCGACTTGTGGCTCTTGGCGTGCGGCCGCAGCGCGACCCCGGCCGCCCGCGCGCGTGCCGCCATGTGCGCGATATTCGCGTCGAGGGCGGCGAGCTCGACGATCAGCGCCGGCGTCGGGACGCGCTCCCGACCGCCAGGCACGCCGATCAGCGAGGCGAGGGACGGGGAGAGCGTCCAGCGACCTTATCGCCGGCGTCGCCCGGCGACAACGCCGGGGCCAGCCGGCGCGCGGCGCTCGCTCGCGGCACGAAGCGCTGTCCTACGCCCCCGCTTCCGGGCTAGGCTGATGCCGATGACGCCGACCGCCCTCCCGCCGCGCCTTGACCAGATTAACCGGAGCGGCGCAACATGTAGGATGGGCGATCCGGGCGTGGCGTCGACGTTCGTCAACTTCCGATTTCCGTCGCGTACCGATGCGGTTCGCCGGAGCGCGTCGGTGACGGTCGCGTCGCGGCCGGCGGGACCCTCGCCGGCATCCGCCCCTATTTCGAGCGCGCGCCGTTCGCCGCGCTGCTGCTCGGCATCGGGCAGGGTTTCCGTTCGCGATGATCGGCGTCGACGCTGACGACGCGCCTCGCTGAGGCCGGGATCGACAAAAAGACGGTGACGGCGTTCTCGCTCGGCATCCTGCTCTACAGCCTCAAGCCGATCTGGGCGCCGGCGGTCGACAAGGTGCGGCATGCCGCTGCTCGCCGACGCTGTTCGGGCAGCGGCGGGCGTGGCTGCTCGTCGCGGCGGCGATGGTCATGGCGTCGGTCGCGTGGCTCGGCTCGACCGACCCGCACGCGGCGCTCGGAACGACGGTCGCCGCGGCGCTCGCGGTCGCCTTCTCGGGCGCGACCTACGACATCGTTATCGACGCGATGCGGATCGAAAGCCTGACGCCGCGCCAGCTGGGCGTCGGGTCAGGGATGGCGCAGTACGGCTGGCGGATCGGCTCGGCGGGGGCGGGCGCGCTCGTCCTGTTCGTCGCGACGCGCGCGGGCTGGTCGGTCGGCTACCCGTCGGCGACGCTGTTCGCGCTGCCCGCGCTCGTCGCCGGCTGGCTCGTCGGCGAGCCGGCGGCGCATGTGGAGGTGGTCACCCGGCGCGGCCTCGCTGCCGTGCGCGAGGCGGTGATCGGGCCGTTGGCCGACTTCGCCCGGCGCGACGGGGCGGCGGTCGTGCTGGTCTTCATCCTGATCCACAAGATGGGCGACACGATCGCGAACCTCAGCTTCCGCCTGCTGTTCCACGACCTCGGCTTCACCAAGGACGAGGTCGCGACGTACGACATCGGCTTCGGACTGGTCGCCTATCTTGTCGGGCTGTTCGTCGGCGGCATCGTCTATACCCGCATCGGCATGAAGCGCGCGGTTCTGCTCGGGCTCGTCCTGATCGCGGTCAGCAACCTCAGCTTCAGCGTGCTCGCGGCGTACGGCCACACCAACCTCGGCCTCGCCGCGGCGATCGGCTTCGAGAACTTCTCGGCGAGCGTCGGCGACGTCGCGATCGTCGCCTACCTGTCGGCGCTGTGCAACCTGCGCTTCACCGCGACGCAGTTCGCCCTGCTGTCGGCGCTGCGCGCGATCCTCGGGCGGTTCGTCTCCGGCACGACGGCGGGGGCGCTGATCGAACGCGTCGGCTATGTCGACTTCTACCTGCTGACCGCGGCGCTGACGCTTGCCCGGCATCGGGCTCTACCTTTACATGCTGCGCCGGGGGCTCGTCGCGGTGCCGCGCACCGACGGTGGCGACGCTTACGTATAAGTTACACTGTCACATTTCGGCGGTAGAGCGGGCCTGGTCGGGCGTGGGAGCGGGCATGTAGTTTCACGAAAGCTCGGCGACGGCGGTCGCGGCGCACCTTCTCGAAGGGACGCCGCACCTCCACCGCTCAGGGCAGCTCGACGTCCGGCTGGCGACGACCGAGGCCGAGGTCGCTGCCGCGCAGGCGCTGCGCTACCAGATCTTCTACGACGAGATGGGGGCCGCGCCGACGCCGGCGATGGTCGCCGCCAAGCGCGACGTCGACAGCTATGACGCGATCTGCGACCACCTGCTCGTCATCGACCACGGCATGCCCGGCGACGGGCCGCACGTCGTCGGCACCTACCGCCTGCTGCGCCAGGTCGTCGCGGCGATGAACCACGGCTTCTATTCGGCGGGCGAATACGACCTGTCGCCGCTGATCGCCCAGTCGGCCGCAGGGCGGGCAGCTGCTCGAGCTCGGGCGCAGCTGCGTCGCGCCGGCGTACCGCAACAACACGACGATCACCCTGCTGTGGCGCGGCATCGCGAGTTACCTCCAGACGCACGCGATCGGGCACATGTTCGGCTGCGCGTCGCTGCACGGGGCCGACCCGCGCGTCCACGCGGCCGAGCTCAGCTACCTCTACCACCACCACCTCGCTCCGCCTGAGCTGCGCGCCCGCGCGCTCGGCGACCGCTACGTCGCGATGGACCGCTTGCCGGCGACCGCTTACGACCAGCGCGCCGCGGCCAAGGCGCTGCCGCCGCTGGTCAAGGGCTACCTTCGCGTCGGCGCGATGATCGGCGACGGGGCGTTTGTCGACCCGCAGTTCAACACCACCGACGTCTTCGTCGTCATGCCCGTCGAGCGGATCACGCGCCGCTACGCCGGGCGTTTCGGAGCGGGAGCCAACGACGCCGAGTAGGGCGCAGCGGCGTCATGGCCGCTGGCGCCACCGGAACGCGCCCCTATATCGGCCGCATGTCCGCGACCCTCTACAACACCGCAGATTCTCCGCCTCGCCGCGGCGATCCCGCTCGCCGGTCGGCTCGACGGCGCGCAGGCGAGCGTCGTCCGCGTGTCGCCGGTGTGCGGCAGCCGGGTAACGGCCGACGTTGACCTCGACGCCGGGCGGGTCGTCCGCTTCGCGCAGGACGTGCGCGCCTGCGCGCTCGGCCAGGCGTCGGCGGCGCTGCTCGGCGCCCACGTCATGGGGCGGACGACCGATGAACTCGCCGCCGCGCGTGACGACCTCGCCGCCTACCTGAAGGGCGACGCCGAGGAACCGGGCGGCTGGCCGGGGCTCGAGGTCTTCGCGCTGGCCCGGCCGCACAACGCGCGCCACGGCTCGATCCTGCTCGCCTTCGACGCCGCCGCGGCTGCCGCGGCCGAGGCGACGAAAGCGCTGTCCTACGCTCACGGCACCGCCTAGAGACTCGGCCGCGCAACGAGACGCGGGGAGACGCCGACGTGACGACGAGCACCGAGATTCGCCTGAAGAGCCGCCCGGTAGGCCTCCCCGCCGCCGCCAATTTCGACACCGCGACCGTCGATGTCGCCGCCCCGAAAGCCGGCGAAGTCCTGATCCGCAACCGCTTCATGTCGGTCGACCCGTACATGCGCGGACGGATGTACGACCGTCCGAGCTATGTCCCGCCGTTCCAGATCGGCGAGGCGCTCCAGGGCCATGCGGTCGGCGAAGTCGTCGAGTCGAACGCCGACGGCTTCGCGCCCGGCGACCTCGTGTCGTCGATGTTCGGCTGGCGCGAGGCGTTCACCGTCGCCCCCGCGACCTTCGCCGCGGCCCCGGCGATCTTCAGCAAGCTGCCCGCGATCCCCGGCGTGTCGCCGAGCGCCTTCCTCGGCGTCCTCGGCATGCCCGGCCTGACCGCCTACGCCGGCCTGCTCGAGATCGGCGCGCCGAAGGAGGGCGAGACGGTGTTCGTCAGCGGCGCGGCCGGCGCCGTCGGCTCGGTCGTCGCGCAGATCGCCAAGATCAAGGGCTGCACCGTCGTCGCTACCGCCGGCAGCGCGGCGAAGTGCGACTGGCTGCGCTCGGTCGGGGTCGACCACGCGATCAACTACAAGGACGGCAACCTGCTCGCCCAGGTTCAGGCCGCGGCGCCCAAGGGCATCGACGTCTATTTCGACAATGTCGGCGGCGAGCATCTCGAGGTCGCGATCGAGGTCGCGCGGCAGGGCGCGCGCTTCGCCGAGTGCGGGATGATCTCGCAGTACAACGACACCGAAAGCTCGCCGGGACCGCGCAACATCATCATGGTGGTCGGCAAGAGCCTCAAGATCCAGGGCTTCATCGTCAGCAACTACGGCCACCTCCAGCCGCAGTTCGTCGCCGACATGGGCGAGTGGATCGGCGCCGGCCGGATCAAGTGGGAAGAGACGGTGATGGACGGCATCGCCGCCGCTCCGCAAGCCTTCATCGGCCTGTTCTCCGGCAGCAACACCGGCAAGATGGTGGTCAAGCTGTAACGAACCCTCTCCCCTGAATGGGAGGGGGAGCTAGGCGTAGTGCGCCAGCCGCAGCCCCGGGCGCGGCCAGCGGCAGCGGGCGAGCTTGCCCGTCGCCGACAGGCACACCCACGCATCCATCATGTCGGCCCCGCCGAAGACGATGTTGGTCGTCAGCAGGTCGGGAAAAGCGAAGTCCTCCTGCGCGCCGGTCGCCGGATCGACCGAGCAGATACCCGGCCGCTCGACGAGCGTCGCGACTGCGATCCGTCCGTCGGCCTCCATCGCGAGGCTGTCGAGCAGGGTATAGCCGGGAAAGCTGGTGACCACGCGGCCGGGCAGCGCCGGCAGCGGCGACGGCGCGACGGTGCCCGGCCCGGTGACGTCGAAGGCGAGCAGCAGCCGCGCTTGGGTGCACGCGGTGTAGACGGTGCGCCCGTCCGGCGAGAGCCCGACGCCGTTCATGTTCGGCCCGTGGACCGCGCAGACCACGCCGGCTCCGTCGGCACGGCCGTAGTAGAGCCCGCCGGTGTCGGTCGACCGCTCGCGGTGCTTGCCGAGGTCGGTGAACCAGAAGCCGCCGGCGTCGTCGAAGACGATGTCGTTCGGCCCCGAAAGCGGGTGGCCGTCGACGCTGTCGTAGAGCCGCTCGACGCGCCCGGTCGCGAGGTCGATGCGCTCGATCCGGCCGGTCGTATAGTCGTCGGGCGCACCGCCCGGCAGCAGCATCCCGCCCGCGTCGCTCCACGTGAAGCCGCCGTTATTGCAGCAGTAGAGCGCCCCGTCCGGCCCCAGCGCGAGGCCGTTCGGGCCGCCGCCGGGCGTCGCGACGACCTCCGTCCGGCCGTCGGGGCGGATGCGGGTGATATTCCCCGCCTTGATCTCGACGACGACGACGCTGCCGTCCTCGAACCACACCGGGCCTTCGGGGAAGGCGAGGCCCTCGGCGACGATCGCGTGCGGATGCATGGGCTTACCTCCCCGCCGGTCTGGCGCCGGCGTCGCACCATTGAACGCGGCTCGCGGCGGCGTGGCAAGGCAAGTTTCGCCTTCCCTTCACGGCCATCGCGCGGTTAGAAGCGGTTCACGGTACGTTCGCGCGCGAAGGGGGTCTGCATGGAAGTCGTCGCCGCTGCCGCCGCTGCCGCGATCGCTGCGCTCGTGCTCGGCTGGCTGCTGTGGGGCCGCGGTAGCTGCTGCCGCGCGCGCTGCGGCGGTCGCCGGGCAGGACGATGCCGCCGCCGCGCGCGCCGAGATCGTCGACTACCGCGTCCGCGTCGCCGGGCACGCGGTCGAGGTCGCGGCGCAGCAGGCGCGCATCGGCGAACTACAGCGCGTCGAAACCGAGCGCGACCGGCTGGCGACCGACCTCGCCGCCCTCCGCGCGACACAGGCCGAGCGCGATTCCGCGCACGCCCGCCAGCTCGCCGAGCTGGAGACGCATTTCGCCGGCCTCGCCGCCAAGGCGCTCGACGGTGCCCAGGCCGCGTTTGCCGAGCGCGCCGAGGCGGCGCTCGTCCGACACCGCGAGGCGGCCGGCGCGGGGCTCGAGGCCAACCGCAACGCGATGGCCGAGCTGATCGCGCCGATCCGCGACACGCTCGGCCAGTACCAGACGAGGATCGACGAGATCGAGAAGGTCCGCGCCGAGGGCTACGGGGCGCTCAACGCGATGCTCGACCAGGTCGCCAAGGGGCAGGAGCGCGTCACCGGCGCAACGGCGCGGCTCGAGACGGTGCTGCGCTCGTCGGGCAAGGCGGCCGGCCGCTGGGGCGAAGAGCAGTGCCGCAACGTCCTCGAGATGGCTGGGCTCGTCGAGGGCGTCGATTTCGTCGCCCAGACGTCGGAAGGCAGCGACGACAACCGCCGCCCCGACTTCATCGTCACCCTGCCCGGCGAGCGCAAGTTGGTCATCGACGTCAAGTGCTCGCTCGACGCCTATACCTCGGCGGTCGATGCCGAGAACGGCGACGACCGCGACCGCTTCCTTGTCGCCCATGCCAAGGCGATCCGATCGCACGCGACCGGGCTGGCGGCGAAAGCGTACGAGAAGAGCGTCGGCGGCGCGGTCGACTTCGTCATCCTCTTCGTCCACGGCGAGAATCTGCTGGCGGCGGCCTTCGAGCATGACCGCAGTCTGATGACCGAGTTCATGAACAAGCGCGTGGTGCTCGCCGGGCCGATCAACCTGATCGCCGTCGCGCGCACGGTCGCGGCGATGCGCGACCAGGCGCGGCTCGCCAAGGAGGCGGCCGAGATCGGCAAGCTCGGTCGCGACCTGTACGATTCGATCCGCATCATGGCCGACAACTTCAATAAGGTGCACGCCGGGCTGCAGGGGACGGTGGCGAGCTGGAACAAGCTCGTCGGCCAGCTCGACTCCCGGGTCGTTGTCCGCGCGCGCCGTTTCCAGGATTTCGGCGGGACGACGGGGCTGGGGGACCTCGCCGAGCTCCGCCCGGTCGAGGCGACGCCGCTGCTGCCGGCGAGCCTCGACGCCGCCGCTGCTCGCCGCCGAGTAGGGAGCCGCGCCGGCCCTGCCGCGTTGATCTGGCTATATTGCGGAGCGCCCGATGACCAAGCTCGACACCGCCGACCGCGACGCACTGACCGCCGACAAGTACGCCTTTCCCAAAGAGCGCAAGGAGCCGATCGAGAATGCCGCGCACGTCCGCGCCGCGATCGCCCGCTTCAACCAGGTCAAGGACGTGACCGACGCCGAGCGCGACGCGGCGTGGCGGCGGATCGAGGCCGCGGCGAGGAAGTTCGGGGTTGAAGTCGCCGAGAAGAGCTGGCGCGAACTCGAAGTCCTGACGCAGCGACTCGTTCGCAAATGATGGTGCCCACGGCCGGACTCGAACCGGCATGGCCTTGCGGCCGAAGGATTTTAAGTCCCTTGCGTCTACCGGTTCCGCCACGTGGGCCGCAGCGGCACCTTAGCCGGCGTTGAGGCGAACGCGTAAGTCCTTGCCGGGCTTGAAATAGGGGACGCGCTTGGCTCCGACCGCGACGGCGGTCCCGGTCCGCGGGTTGCGCCCTGTCCGCGCCTCGCGCGCGCGCGTCGAGAAGGCCCCGAAGCCGCGCAGTTCGACGCGCCGGCCGCTGACCAGCGCGGTGGTGATGGTGTCGAAGATCGTCGCCACGACCCGCTCGACGTCGCGCTGCGTCAGGTGCGGGTTCGCCGCCGCCAGCGCCGCCACCAGTTCCGACCGGATCATCGCCTCGCCCTTATCTGCCGGTCCCCCGACCCCGCAAATCCGGGCAAATGCCCGAATCCGTACAACTTAACTCGCTTTAAGACCACGAATGGACAAAATTTGCCAGCGTTATTCGCGCCGACGCCGTGGCGTTCGCGCAACGAACACGGTTAATCTTGCCGTGGATCGCGGCGCGCAGGCCGTGCCACCGCGCGGAGGCGAGTGCACCCTTTTCCCTGGATTGATGCCGTCATCGTGGTCGCGCTGATCGCGCTCAACGGCTTCCTCAGCATGGCCGAGCTCGCCGTCGTCGCGTCGCGGCGGCCGCGGCTCAAGGGCCTCGCGGCGGGCGGCAACCGCGGCGCGGCGGCGGCGCTCGCGCTCGCCGAAAACCCGGCGCGCTTCCTGTCGTCGGCGCAGATCGGCATCACGCTCGTCGCCATCCTCAACGGCGCGTTCTCGGGCACGAGCCTCGCCGGACCGGTCGCCGAGCGCCTCGCCACGATCCTGCCGATGGGCCCGCGGCTCGCCGGCGAGGTCGGCTTCGGCGTCGTCATCGCGGTGACCACCTATGTCTCGCTGATCGCCGGCGAACTCGTGCCCAAGCAGTTCGCGCTGCGCTCGCCCGAGCCGATCGCCTGCGCCGTCGCTCCCGCGATGACGCTGCTGACGCGGGTCGCCACCCCGTTCGGCTGGCTGCTCGACCGGTCGAGCGCGCTGGTCTTCCGCCTGCTCGGGCAGACGCGCGACGCCAACCACGTCGTGACCGAGGAGGAACTGCGATCGGTCGTCGCCGAGGCCGAGATCGCCGGCGTCATCGAGCAGAGCGAGCGCCAGATGATCAGCGGCATCATGCGCCTCGCCGACCGCCCGGTGCGCGGGGTGATGACGCCGCGCAACCGGATCGACTGGCTCGACGCCGACGCCAGCGACGCCGAAACGCGCGACGCGCTGGCCAAGACGCCGCACACGCGGCTGCCGGTCGCAGCGGGGTCGGTCGACGACATCGTCGGGGTGCTGCAGGCGCGCGATGTCGTCGCCGCGCTGATCGAGGGCCGGCCGCTCGACCTGCGCGCGCTCGCCCGGCCCGCCCCGATCCTGCCCGACCTGCTCGATGCGATGGACGCGCTGGCGACGCTGCGCGGGGCCGAGATCCCGATTGCGCTCGTCCACGACGAATACGGGCATTTCGAGGGGATCGTCACGCCGGCCGACCTGCTCGCCGCGATCGCGGGCGAGTTCCGCTCCGACGTCGATGCGGGTCGCGACCCCCCTGCGGTCGAGCGCGGCGACGGGTCGTGGCTGCTGTCGGGCTCGCTGGGGTGTGTTGGGTGTTGGGTAGTGTGTGTTGTCCCGCCGACGAGATGGCCGAGCGGCTGGGCCTGACGCTGCCGGCGAGCCGCGACTATCAGACGGTCGCCGGCTACATCCTCGACGTGCTCCGCCACCTGCCCGAAACCGGCGAGGTGTTCAACGCCGACGGCTGGCAGTTCGAGGTCGTCGACATGGACGGCCACAAGATCGACAAGGTCATCGCGACGTGCCGCCGCCGATACGTGAGCGCGGTCAGGCGCCGGCCTTGACCGCCTGTTCCCACGCGAGGTTGGCGAGCGGCTCGACGCCCGGCCGCCGCTCGCCTTGGCGTGGGCGCTCGCCGCCGTGCCGCGGACGACGCGCCCCTGGATGCCGTGGAGGATCGCGGCGAGCCGGAACATGTTGTAGGCGACGTAGAAGTCCATGTTGGCGATGCCGTCGCGCCCGGTCCGGCGGCAATAGGCGGCGGTGTACGCCGCCTCGTCGGGGATGTTGAGCGCGGCGAGGTCGACCCCGGTCAGCCCGGCGGTCAGCGACGGCGGCATCCGGTACATCATCAGGTGGTAGCTGAAGTCGGCGAGCGGGTGGCCGAGGGTCGACAGCTCCCAGTCGAGCACCGCGAGCACCTTCGGCTCGGTCGGATGGAAGATCATGTTGTCGCAGCGATAGTCGCCGTGGACGACGCTGACCTCGTCGCCGGGCGGGATGTGCGCCGGCAGCCAGTCGACGAGCCGGTCCATCGCTCGCAGCGCCCGGCCTCGGGGTCGCCGACGATATTGCTGCGACCAGCGGCCGATCTGGCGGGCGAAATAATTGCCCGGCTTGCCGAAGTCGCCGAGGCCGATCGCGGCGGGGTCGAACGACGTGGAGCTGGGCGATCGTCGCGTTCATCGCGTCGAAGTATTTCGGCCGGTCGTCGCGGCTGGCGTCGGGGAAGGTCGTATCCCAGATGATCCGCCCGTCGACGCAGTCCATGACGTAGAACCACGTGCCGATGACGTCGTCGTCGGTGCACAGGCCGAAGGTCCGCGGCGCGGGGAAGCCGGCGGCGTGGAGCGCGGTCATCACGCGATACTCGCGGTCGACGGCGTGGGCGCTCTTGAGCAGCAGCCCGGGCGGCTTGCGGCGCAGGACATAGTTCTGCCCGGGCGTCTCGAGCCGGTAGGTCGGGTTCGACTGGCCGCCCTTGAACTGGCGGACGGTCAGCGGCCCGGCGAAGCCGGCGACGTTCGCGGCCATCCAGTCGGTCAGCCGCCCCTCGTCGAAGCCGAGCCCGGCGCGGATCTCGCCGACGCCCGAGTTGAGTTCCTGCCTGCTCGCCATCGTCACTCTCCGATGTCGGACCGGGCGAAACCGCCCGGCCAGTCGATCGCCGTCACCCCAGCATAGGCGCGCGCACGCGCCGCGCCAACCGTCGTCGCCGACCGCGGTCACGGCGAGGACGCGCCCGCCGGTGGCGACCAGCGCGCCGTCGGGCGCCCGCGTGGTGCCGGCGTGGAACACGGTCGCGTCGGTGACGCGGTCGACGCCGCCAATGACGCTGCCGGTCGCCGGTGCCGCCGGGTAGCCGTTCGCCGCCATCACCACCGTCACGCTTGCCGCCGCGCCCCACGCCGGGCACCGATCTGCCAGCGTCCCATCCGTCGTCGCGAGCAGCAGGGCGAGGAGGTCGCTGTCGAGGCGGACCATCAGCGCTTCGCACTCGGGATCGCCGAAGCGGACGTTGTATTCGATCAGCTGCGGCCCGGTCGGCGTCAGCATCAGCCCGGCGAACAGCACGCCGGTGAACGGCGTCCCCATTGCTGCCATCGCCGCGACCGTCGGCGCGACGATCTCGGTCAGCGCGCGGGCCTCCAGCTCTGAGGTCAGCGCCGGGGCGGGCGAGACCGCGCCCATGCCGCCGGTGTTCGGCCCGGCGTCGCCGTCGAACGCGCGTTTATAATCCTGCGCGCTGCCGAGCGCGACGATGTCGGTGCCGTCGCACAGGACGAACAAACTCGCCTCGGTGCCGGTGAGGAACGCCTCGACGACGACCGGGCCGGGCATCGTGTCGAGCGCCGCGCTGGCCTCATCGTGGGTTGCGGCGACGACGACGCCCTTGCCCGCGGCGAGGCCGTCGGCCTTGATCACCACCGGCAGCGGGTGAGCGGCGACATAAGCTCGTGCCGCGTCGCCGCGGTCGAAGCGCGCGAAGGCGGCGGTCGGGATGTTCGCTCGCGCGCACAGCGCCTTGGTGTACCCCTTCGAACCCTCGAGCCGCGCCGCCGCCGCGGTCGGGCCGAAGGCGCGGATGCCCGCGGCGCGCAGGGTGTCGACGAGACCGGAGACGAGCGGGGCCTCGGGCCCGACGACGATGAGGCCGACGTCGTTCGCGCGCGCGAAAGCGACCACGGCCGCGTCGCCGGCGAGCGCGACGCATTCGGCAACGCCCGCGATCCCGGCGTTGCCTGGCGCACACCACAGCTGCGCCACCCCCGGCGACTGGCGCAGCTTCCAGCACAACGCGTGCTCGCGTCCGCCGCCGCCGATGACGAGAACGTTCATCGCGCTCGTCTAGCCACTCGCCGGGCGGCGAACAACTCGGCTGCGCGCCGTCGCGGCGCGAACAACTCGGCTTGCCGACGGGCGCGGCACAGGCCACGACGGTACATCAGGCGACGGAGCGAGCGGTGCTCAAGCGGATCGACGACATCCTTACGGCCGGCGAGCTCGCCGAGCTCCACGCGGTCGCCGACGCGGCGACCTTCGTCGACGGGCGGATCAGCAACCCGCACAACACGGCGAAGAACAATCGCCACCTCCACGACGCCGACGGCCATGCGCGGTCGGCGAAGATCATGCTCGACGCGCTGCTGCGCTGCGAGGATTTCCGCAACTATGCGTTTCCCAAGATCGTCGCCCCGCCGCTGATCACCGCCTACGAGCCCGGCATGCACTATGGCCCGCACGCCGACGCGGCGTTCATGCAGCTCGGGGCCCGCGCGCTACGTTCGGACCTGTCGTGCACGCTGTTCCTCAGCGACGCTGCCAGCTATGACGGCGGCGCGCTGCAGATCGACCTGTCGGGCACGCTGGTGCCGATCAAGCTGCCGGCGGGGTCTCTGATCGTTTACCCGTCGACGACGCTCCACGAGGTGACGCCGGTGACGCGCGGCGTGCGCCGCGTCGGGCTGACCTTCGTCGAAAGCCGCGTCGCCGACCCCGAGCGCCGCGAGTGGCTCTACGAGCTGAACGAGGTCGCCGCGCTCGAGGGGCTGACCATGCGCCGCGAGAACTATGTCCGCCTCCAGCGCATCCAGCAGAACCTGCTCCGCCACTGGGGCGACCACAGCTGACGCGTTTGCCGGCCGGCGCGCGGTCATGTTAGTCTGATCCGTTGCTTCGCGTTCGACCCTGACTGGAGAGGTCCGATGGCCAGCCGCCGCGCGTCGCGTATCCCGTGGTGGTTCTGGGCGGTCGCCGCCGCGGCGTTCGTGTGGAACTGCGGCGGGCCGATCGACTGGGTGATGACCAAGACCCATAACGCGGCCTATCTTGCGGCCATGACGCCCGAGCAGCGCGCATGGCTCGCGAGCTTTCCGCTTTGGATGGAGGTCGCGTGGGCGCTCGGCGTCTGGGGTGCGATCATCGGCTCGTTCCTGCTCCTGCTCCGCAGCCGGCTGGCGGTACCGGTACTCGCGGTGTCGCTTACCGGCCTGATCGTCAGCACGCTCTACCAGTACGGCCTCAGCGCGATGCCGGCGAGCCTCAGGACGCCCGGCGGAATGGGCTTCACCGCCGCGCTATGGGTCATCGCGGCGGCGTTGCTGGCGTTTGCCGCGCGGATGCGGCGGCGCGGCATCCTGCGCTAGCCGGGCCCTTTGTCAGCGAACGAGCGACGCGCTAGGACAGGCGCGTGACCGCCGCCCCGACGAATACGCCCGAATATACCGTTTCCGAGCTCGGCCAGGCGCTCAAGCGGACGGTCGAGAGCGCCTACGGCTATGTCCGCGTCCGCGGCGAGATCAGCGGCTTCAAGCGCGCGGCGTCGGGGCATGTGTACCTGTGCCTCAAGGACGCCGGCGCGGTCGTCGACGGAGTAATGTGGAAGGCGGGCGCCGCGGCGCTGCGCTTCCGCCCCGAGGACGGGCTCGAGGTCGTCGCCACCGGCAAGCTGACGACCTATCCGGGGCGGTCGAAGTACCAGATCGTCATCGACCGCATGGAGCCCGCCGGGGCGGGGGCGCTGATGGCGCTGCTCGAGGCGCGCAAGGCGGCGCTCGCCGCGGAGGGCCTGTTCGACCCCGCACGCAAGCGGCCGCTGCCGTACATCCCGGGCACGATCGGCGTCATCACCTCGCCGACCGGGGCGGTGATCCGCGACATCCTCCACCGCCTGGCCGAGCGCTTCCCCCACCGCGTCCTCGTCTGGCCGGTCGCCGTCCAGGGCGAGGCGGCGGCGGGGCAGGTCGCCGCGGCGATCGCCGGGTTCAACGCGCTCGCCGCCGACGGCGACATCCCGCTGCCCGCGGTCCTCATCGTCGCGCGCGGCGGCGGCAGCATCGAGGACCTGTGGGCGTTCAACGAGGAGGCGGTCGTCCGCGCCGTCGCCGCCAGCCGCATCCCGGTCATCACCGCCGTCGGGCACGAGACCGACACGACGCTCGTCGACTTCGCCGGCGATCACCGCGCGCCGACCCCGACGGCGGCGGCCGAGCGCGCGGTGCCGGTCCTCGCCGACCTCCGCGCGACCGTTGGCGCGCTCGCCGTCCGGCTCGACCGCGCGGCGGCGCGCGGGGTGGCGCTGCGCCGCGAGCGCGCCGACGCCGTCGCCCGCCGCCTGCCGAAGCTGGCCGCGCTGCTCGGGCCGCGGGCGCAGCGCAGCGACGATCTCGCCGACCGCCTGCCGCGCGCGCTGCGCGCCGCCGCCGCCGGCTGGCGGGCGCGCTTCGACCGCTCGGCGACGCGGCTGACGCCGCTGCTGCTCGACCGGCGCGATCGCTTCCGACCGACTGCGCCTCGACCGCGCCGGCGAGCGGCTGCGCGCGGCCGGGCGCGGGCTGATTGCGGCCGACGCGGCGAAGCTCGCCCGCGCGGGAGCCGGGCTGCGGCCGGCGCTGCTCGTCGCGCGGCGTGATCGCGCCGCCGACGGGCTGGCGGCGGTGGTGCGGCTGCTCGCCTCGCTCGGCCCCGAGCAAGTGCTCGCGCGCGGCTATGCTTATGTCACCAGCGGCGGCCATGTCGTGTCGACCGCGGCGGCGGCGCGGGCGCGAGCAGGGTTGACCCTGCGCTTCGCCGACGGCAGCGTCGACGTGACGACGGGAACCCCCGGCCCGCGCCGACCGGCCGCGCCCGCGGTCCAGGAGAGACTGTTATGATGCTCGATCGCACCGGCGGCCGGCAGGCCCGGCTCCGCTACCTGTCGGGATCGTTCGAAGTTGTCGCGCCCGGCGATTATGTCCTGTGCGCGGTGACCGGGGCGCGGCTGCCGGTAGCGAGCCTGCGCTACTGGTCGGCCGAGCTCCAGGAGGCCTATGCCGACGCGACCGTCGCCGTCGGCCGTTATGAGGCGATGCGCGCCGCGGGACGGCTCTGATCCGCGTGCACCCGCTCGCGTTCGCCGGCGTTGCTCGTCGTCGCTGCCGCGACCGTCGGGGCGCAGCCGACGGCGACACGCGAGTGGCTGATCGCCGGCCGCCTGACGCAGGGCGGGGTCGTCCTCGGCACCGCGCCGCCGGGAACAGTCCGCGTCACCGTCGACGGCACGCCGGTGCGGCTGACCGGCGACCGCCGCTTCATCGCCGGCTTCGGGCGCGACGCCGGGCCGAGCTGCGACGATCGTCGCGCACCTTGCCGACGGCAGCCGCGACGTCCGCACGATCGCCGTCGCCCCGCGCCACTACGACATCGAGTCGATCCCCTCGCTCCGCCAGCCGCCGCCCGACGCGCCGCCCGACCCGGTCTACGACGCCCGCCGCGCGACCGAGCTCGCCGAGATCGCGCAGGCTCGCGCCGGCGACAGCGACGAGACCGGCTGGCAGCAGGCGTTCCAGTGGCCGGCGCACGGCCGGATCAGCGGCGTCTACGGCTCGCAGCGCATTTTGGGCGGCGTGCCCAAGGCGCCGCACCTCGGCCTCGACATCGCGCCCGGTGCCGGTGCGCGGGTGACCGCGCCGGCGAGCGGCGTCGTCCGCCTCGCCCACGGCCCGTTCCTGCTCGAGGGCAATCTCATCATGCTCGACCACGGCCACGGACTGGTGTCGGCCTTCCTCCACCTGAGCCGCATCGATGTCCGCGAGGGGCAGCACGTCGCCCGCGGCGACCCGCTCGGCCTCGTCGGCATGACGGGACGCGCGACCGGGCCGCACCTCCACTGGGCGCTGAGCTGGCACGCGGCACGGCTCGATCCGGCGCTGCTTGTGCCCGAAGGCGGCAACGCCCCTTAGGCGTTCGGATTATGCTCGCTGGCGTCGGCGGCGCGGTAGAAGTCCTGGAGCAGCTGCCGCTCGATGTCGGTCAGATACGGGTTCCACACGTCGACGATCAGGACGATCCGGGGTTCGTCGCTGTCGTTCCACGCCTCGTGCTCGATCGTGTCGTCGAAGGCGAAGGCTCGGCCCTCGACCCACGTGCGCGTCTCGCCGCCGACGCGGAAGCCGCAGCCGGGCGGCACGACGAGGGGCAAATGGACGATCGCGCGCGTGTTGCTCACGCCCGTGTGCGGCGGGATCCGGGTGCGCGGCGCGAGGACCGAGAAGAACGCCGTCGGCGCGCGGCCGGGCAGGACCGCCTGCGGCAGCGTCGCCAGCGCCGCCGCCGTCGCCGGGCAGCGCGCGACCGCGTCGACCACGGGCGCACCGTCCCGCCATAGATGATACGATCCCCACGTCGAGCGACCCGTCGAGCGGCGACCACTTGTTCGGCGGGGCACCGGCAGCGAGCGTCACGTACGGCGACAGCACGTTGCCGAGCCCCAGCGCCTCGGCGCGGATCGCGTCGGTGTGCGCCTCGAAGCTCTCCAGCCACGGGAAATGCTCGCGGGCGAAGAACTCGTCGGCCGGCAAAAACGGGAAGTGGAGCCCGGCGCACTCATTAGCGTAGATCCGCCGCTGCCCGGTCGCCGCCCCGATAGCCGCATCGAGCCGCCGGCGTTCCGCTGCCGGAACGGCGGCGAGGGCAGGGGCGAGCGCGTCGTCGATCTCGGCGGCAAACGCGCTGTTCCGCGCGGCGACGAAGCCCGTCGCGTGCGCCACCGCGTCGCGCAGCGGCCCGCTGCACTCGGCGAGCGGCGGCGCGACGGCGAGCACGCCCGACCATGCGGCGAGCGCCTTCGCCGGCCGGCCGATGCGCTCGAAGCGCTCAGCCGAGCGGATCAGCGCGGCGAGGTCGCGTGCGTCGAGCGCCAGCGCGCGGTCGAGCGCCGCGCCCTCGCCGGCATCGTCGCCGAGCAGCCGCCGCGCCTTGGCGAGGTTGAGCCACAGCGGCAGCCCGGCGGGATCGAGGTCGGCGGCGCGCGCGAACAGGTCCGCCGCCGCTGCCGCATCGCCGGCGTTCAGCCGTGCCAGACCTTCGCTATTGAGCGCCTGCGGCGTCGCCGGGCGCGGCGTCACCGGATGCGCTGCGCCGTCACCGGCCGCATCGTCCCCACGCGCAGGAAATAGTTGCCGAGCGCGCCGCGCTTGAGGTGGATCGGCATCCCGGCGCGCGGATCGCGCGGCAGCGGCTCGGTCGTCCGCCACACCGCGCCGTCGTCCATCGTCAGCGTGACTTTGCCGTACTCGCTCGCGCCGACGCTTTTAAGCGTCGTGTCGATCTCCGACGGCGTGTCCTCGGCGGTGTCGTCGCCCTTAAAGAAAGCGACGTGGGGGATCGCAAAGCCGAACAGCGACCGGCGTGTCGCGCGGATATCCTCGCGGTCGACGATTTTAACGTCGCCCTTGGCGGTCGCCTCCGCGAGCTTGGCCGACGCCGCATCGAAGCAGGCGAGCCGCGCCGTCGCGTCGGTGTTCGACCGGCACGCGGTCAGTTCGGTGATGACGCCCGCCGTCGCTTCGTGCGGCCGATCGCGCGCCGTGTCGCGCGGGCGGGCGTTCGCCAGCCCGGTGCAGCAGACCAGCGCGACGACGACAAACGTGCGATGCTTCACGGCGCTTCACCCCGGCTGCGACCTTCGCCCGCTACCGCGCATGTGACGGATTTGCAACAGATCAAACCAGAACCGTCGCGAGGCTGCCGCATCGCTGTTGCGCGCGCTCTGCGGCTATTTCATACACGGTTCATGCAGACCGCACCCACCGATCACGGGTGGAGCGGTCCCGCGCGACGATTATGAAGGGGATTCCCACGATGTTGCCGACGCTCAAGACGGTTCTTCTGCGCTCGACCATGCTGGTCGGTGCGACCGCGTTCGCCCTGCCGGCGGTCGCGCAGGTGACGCCGGGCACGCCCGCCGCCGGCAACGCGACGCCGGGTGCGGTCGCCGAGGCTGCGCCGAACCCCGAGGGTGAGCGCGAGATCACGGTCACCGGCTCGCTGATCCGCAACCCCAACCTCGTCCGCGCGACGCCGGTCATCGTGACCAGCTCGGAGGAGATCGAGCTCCGCCAGTCGAACGTCGCCGAAGACGTCCTGCGCGAGATCCCGGGCATCGTCCCGTCGATCGGCTCGGCCGTCAACAACGGCAACGGCGGCGCCAGCTTCGTCGACCTTCGCGGTATCGGCTCGACGCGTAACCTCGTCCTGCTCGACGGCAACCGCATCACGCCCGCCGGTCTCGCCGGACGCGTCGACCTCAACAACATTCCGCTCGCTCTCGTCGACCGCGTCGAGTCGCTGACGGGTGCCGCCAGCACGACCTACGGCGCCGACGCCATTGCGGGTGTCGTCAACTTCATCACCAAGAAGAACTTCACGGGCATCGACATCTCGGGCTCGGAGCAGATCACCGAGAAGGGTGACGGCAACTACTACCGCACCGACGCCACGATCGGCGGTAACTTCGCCGACGACAAGGGCAACGCGGTGTTCAGCGTCGGCTACCAGCATGCCGACCCGGTTTATCAGGGCGACCGCGGCTTTTCGTTCTTCAACCTCGACTCGTTCTCGGGCGCGACGAGCGGCTCGGGCACGGCGGTTCCGACGCGGGTCACCGGCGAGCGCGGGATCGATCCTGCTACCGGCCAGCCGAGCGTCATTCCGGCGTTCAGCGGCTACGACGCGGCCGGCAACCCGATCCCCATCGCAGGCGGCCAGGGGAACCCCGGCGCGCGGCAGGTGAACTCGACCACGGGTCAGGCGATTCCGACCTTCGCGCCGTTCAACTTCAACCCATACAACATCTTCCAGACGCCGTTTAAGCGCTTCAACATCTTCGGCCAGGCGAATTACGCCGCCAGCGAGCACTTCGACTTCTACACGCGCGGACTGTTCTCGAAGAACACCGTCAACACGATCATCGCTCCGTCGGGTGTTTTCGGCTCGTCGATCGTTGTGCCCCTCAGCAATCCGTATCTGCCGGCGGCGCTGCGCAATCAGTTCTGCGCGCTTAACGTCGCGCCGGCCACGCCCAATCCGGTCGCGGGCAAGGCGAGCGTCCAGACGACCTACGTGCCGTTCCTGACGCCCGCGCAGTGCGCCGCTGCGGCCGTTGCGACGAGCCCGACCGACCCGAACTTCCGCACGGTGTCGACGGTCATCTCGCGCCGTACGCCGGAAGTCGGTCCGCGTATCAGCGAGTTCACGACGACGATCTTCGACTACAAGGCCGGCGTCCGCGGCAAGATCAGCGATCACCTCGACTACGACATCTATGGTGCGTACGGCGAGAGCACGAACACGCAGCTGATCCAGAACTACGTCCTGACCTCGCGCGCTCGCGCCGCTGCCTTCGCGACGAACACCACGTCGTGCATCGAGCAGCTCGCTTGCGGTCGGCGCCAGCTCGGCGGGCGGCTGCGTCCCGGTCAACCTGTTCGGGCCGAACGGCTCGATCACCCCGGCGCAGGCCGCCTATCTGACCGCGACGAGCACGTCGAACGTCTCGACCAAGCTCGGCCAGGTCCACGCCCAGTTGAGCGGCGATATCGGCATCACCTCGCCGGCCGCGACCGACCCGATCAGCTTCGCCGTCGGCGCCGAGTATCGTCGCTACCGCGCGTCGCAGTTCGCCGACACGCTCGCCCAGACGGCGGGTGAGCTCGGCGGCGCCGGCGGCGCCGCGCCGATCCTCACCGACGTCGGTTATCAGGTCACCGAGGGCTTCGGCGAGTTGATCGTCCCGCTCGTTCAGGACAAGCCGGGCATCAAGAGCCTGACCGTCAACGGCGGCGTCCGCTACTCGTCGTACACGATCAATGCGGCGGGCAGCCCGGGCTACAATACGACGACGTACAAGGGCGAAGTCGCCTACGAGCCCGGCGGTGGCCTTAAGTTCCGTGGTAACTATGCCCACGCCGTTCGCGCGCCCAACCTCAACGAGTTGTTCGCGCCGCAGCTGACGGGTCTGACCAATCTCGCGGTCGATCCGTGCGCCGGGGCCGCTCCGGTGAGCAACGCCGCGCTGCGCGCGGTCTGTCTGGCGCAGGGTGCGCCGGCGGGAACGATCGGCAACATCCTCAACGGTACCGCCGGTCAGATCAACGCGACTGCGGGCGGTAACCTCAACCTGAAGCCGGAGAATGCCGATACCTTCGGCGGCGGCGTCGTCTTCTCGCCGTCATTCCTCCGCGGCTTCTCGACCTCGATCGACTACTACCACATCCGGGTGGTCGGGGCGATCACGACGCCGACGCCGGCCGACGCTATCAACGCGTGCTTCGGGACCCTTGTCGCGACGAGCACGGCGTGCACGAGCATCCGGCGTAACCCGGTCACCGGCGGTCTCGACGGCGACGTCGCGACCACGCCCGGCCTGCTGCTGGCCCTGTCGAACCTCGGCCGGATCACGACGCAGGGTGTCGACGTCACGTTCAACTACAGCCACGACCTCCACTTCGCGAAGCTGGGGCTGAGCTTCCTCGGCAACTACACCGACTACAACCGCTTCCAGAACGCGCCGGGGCCGGGCAACGTTAACCGTGACTGCGTCGGCTACTACAGCGTCAACTGCGGGTCGCTCCAGCCGAAGTTCCAGTGGTCGCAGCGGACGACGCTCAGCTTCAACTCGTTCGACGTGTCGCTGCTGTGGCGCCACCTCGACAGCGAGAAGCAGGAGCCGCTCGACGCCGATCCGGCGACCGGCAGCGGCCCGGCGTTCAAGGGTACCGACGGTGCCGGCCAGAACGTCAACTACGGCTACATCAAGCCGTACGACTACTTCGACCTGTCGGCGCGCTTCAGCGTGATGGAGAACCTGTCGCTGACCTTCACGGCGCAGAACATCGGCAACCGCAAGCCGCCGTCGGTTGGCAGCACGATCGGTTCGACGACGTTCAACAGCGGCAACACCTACCCGTCGACCTACGACGCGCTCGGTCGCCGCTACGCCGTCTCGGCCCGCGTCAAGTTCTAGTCGCGGTCGAACGCCACAAGACGAAAGGGCGGGCCTTC
Source organism: uncultured Alphaproteobacteria bacterium (assembly GCA_963790285.1). Lineage (GTDB taxonomy): Bacteria > Pseudomonadota > Alphaproteobacteria > Sphingomonadales > Sphingomonadaceae > Polymorphobacter_B. The sequence goes on along the minus strand of CAWBNV010000001.1, from coordinate 588,230 downwards.
GGGTCCGCCCTTTTTCGTTGTCTGCCGCCGATGAACCGGCGGCGGCCGTTCAGCCGAGCAGCGGTGCCGGTAACGTGAGCGACAGTCCGGCCGACGCGGCGACCGCCTCGGCCCAGACGGCGACCTTGTCGATCTCGTCGGCGAATGTCGCCGCCGTCGCCAGCTCGGCGTCGCGCGCGGCGGCGTCGAAGGCGGCGCCGTGCTTCGAGTGCCGTCCGAACGCCGGCCCGGCGACAATCGCGGGCACATCGAGGTCGAGGTCGAACAGCGCCGCGAGCGCGGTCATGACTGCGGCCGGGTCGGCCATCAGCGTCGCGGAATCGAGCGTGCGCACCCGCTCGGGCAAGCGCGCCGCGAGCCGCGCGAAGATCGCGTGCTGCGCCAGCCAGCCGATCGCGCCCGCCTGGAGGTCGGTCTGGCCGATGAAGTCGGCCGCGGCCATGCCCGGCCATTGCGTCCCGTCCTTGATCTGCTTGACGAGCAGGTCGCGCGCCCACAGCCGCCCCCACATGCCCTTGCGCGCAATCGACCCGAGGTAGGTCCGCAGCGGTGCATGGAGCAGCAGTGCGCGGCTAGCCGGCCGCAAAGTCAGCATCGCCGAGGCGAGGCCATTGACGACGTTCGACGGCTTGATGACGATAGCTTCGCCCGTCGCGAAAGGCTTCGCGAGCAACGTCAGCCCGTCGTCGAGCACACGTGCGAGCTCGGCCGCGCTCGCCCCGCGCAGCTTCCACCCGACGAGATCGTTGAGCAGCACCGGCTCCTTCAACCCCATCGCAGCGCCGGCCGCGTCGAACGCGCGCGCGAGCAGGGTCGAGCAGCAGTAGGCCGAGTGGAAGACGAAGTGGAGTGGCGCGGCGCGTGGGGCGGCGACGATCGCTTCGTCGCGGCGGACGACGACGACGGCGGCGTCCCTGGGCAGATACTCGTCGGTCAGGAAGGTCGCTGCACGATGGTCGTCGCGCGTCAGGCGGCGGAAGTGGACCGCATCGTGCCCGGGATCGTAGCGGTCGGCGAACCACGTCGCGTCGCGCACGAGCAGGGGAATGTCGGCGGCCGAGGCCGATGCGGCGGGAGCAGGGGCGACCATCGTCCCGTTGTGCCGTTCTGGCCGCCGCGTGCCAAGGCGGACGATCACGACTTGGCCGGTGCAAGTGAAATGCTATACTCGCGAAACGATCCTAGGAGAGCGACGATGATCCGGACATTGATGGTGGTGGCGCTGCTCGGCACGGCGGCGGCAGCGTCAGCGCAGGTTGCGACCGGCAACCCCCCGGGCAACACGGTCGCGCCCGCGACGGGTGCGGTGACGACCGCGCCGATGACGCCGGCTGCCAGCGCGAGCGCCGGCGACATGGTCCCCGCCGGCACGCCGAAGAAGGTCGCGGCGCAGCAGTACAAGTCGGACCTCGTGTGCAAGACCGAGGTCCAGACCGGCAGCCTGATTGCCAAGAAGAAGACCTGCCTGACACGCAAGCAGTGGCAGTATGTCCAAGACGAGAACCAGCGCGAGGCGTACCGCTACGTCCAGGACAATACGACGAAGTCGGGCGGTAATTGATCCTCGCCGTCGGCCTCGCGCTCCTGCAGGTGGCGGCGGCCGCGTCGCCACCCGCCGACCCGCCGGCGTCGGTCAGCGTTCGCATCATCCCGGCAACGCCGGTGCCGGTGGAGCCGCTGATCTGCAAGTCGTCCGTCGTCACCGGATCGCTGATCGCCAAGCGCAAGCAGTGCCTCACCAGGGCGCAGTGGCGCTATGTCGACGACGTCCAGCGGCAGCAGAACCAGGAACTGTTGGACAACCAGCGCACCAAGCAGGGCTGCGGCGGGCCGGCCTGCTGAGACATCAGCCGACCACCCAATCCGCTCGCGGCACCTGACCGCGGTGCGGCGTCCACGCGCCGGGCAACACGGCCATCACACGCGCATCCCGCGCTCCACTCCCCGCGGCGGCGCCGGGTTCAACCGGTACTGAGCACCAGCCGGCCGTCTCCCTCGTCGACCGCGACCGTCGCGCCATCGTGGACCTCGCCCCGCAGGATCAGGTCGGCGAGCGGATCCTGCAGATGCTTCTGCACGGTTCGACGAAGGGGCCTTGCACCGTAGACGGGGTCGTAGCCGACGCGGCCGAGCCAGCGCCGTGCGGCGTCGGTCAGGTCGAGGCGGACCTTACGCTCGGCCAGCATTTCTGGACGCGGTCGACCTGGAGGTCGACGATCCGCGCCATGTGTTCCATCGCCAACCGGTTGAACAGGATGATCTCGTCGAGACGGTTGAGGAATTCAGGGCGGAAATGGGCGCGGACCATCTCCATCACCGGCTCCTCGACATCGGCGACCTTCTGGTCGTCGCGTAGGGCCGCGATGTACTGCGATCCGAGGTTCGAGGTCAAAATGATCAGCGTGTTGGTGAAATCGACCGTGCGTCCCTGGCCGTCGGTCAGGCGGCCGTCGTCGAGGACCTGGAGCAGGACGTTGAACACGTCGGGGTGCGCCTTCTCGACCTCGTCGAACAGGATGACCTGGTACGGCCGGCGGCGGACCGCCTCGGTCAGGACGCCGCCCTCGTCGTAGCCGACATAGCCCGGCGGCGCGCCGATCAGGCGGCTGACGGCGTGCTTCTCCATGAATTCGCTCATGTCGAGGCGGACCATCGCCGCCGGATCGTCGAACAGGAAGCGCGCGAGCGCCTTGGTCAGCTCGGTCTTGCCGACGCCGGTCGGCCCGAGGAACAGGAACGATGCCGAGCGGGCGGTTGGGGTCCTGCAGCCCGGCGCGCGCGCGGCGGACGGCGGCCGACACCGCGGCGATCGCCGCGTCCTGGCCGATGACGCCCTTGCGCAGCGCGTCCTCCATGCCGAGCAGTTTCTCGCGTTCGCCCGCCAGCATCCGGTCGACCGGGATCCCGGTCCAGCGCGAGACGACGCTGGCGATGTCGTCGGCGGTGACCTCCTCCTTGAGCATCGCCCCCGCGCTCGCCGCCTCGGCCTCGGCGAGCTGGCGTTCGAGGTCGGGGACGGTGCCATAGGTCAGCTCGCCGGCGCGGGCGATAGTTGCCCTGAACGCTGCGCCTGCTCGACCTCGAGCCGCGCGGCGTCGAGCTGCTCCTTGATCCGCGTCGCGCCGGCGAGCTTTTCCTTCTCCGCCTGCCAGCGCGCGGTCAGCGTCGCCGACTGCTCCTCGAGCCCCGACGAGTTCGGTCTCGAGGTTGGCGAGCCGGTCGCGCGACGCGGCGTCGGTCTCGCGCTTCAGCGCCTCGCGCTCGATCTTGAGCTGCATCGTCCGGCGGTCGAGGTTCTCGATCTCCTCGGGCTTCTACTCGACCTCCATCCGCAGGCGGCTACGCGGCCTCGTCCATCAGGTCGATCGCCTTGTCGGGCAGGAAGCGGTCGGCGATGTAGCGGTTCGACAGCGTCGCGGCCGCGACCAGCGCGCCGTCGGTCAGGCGGACGCCGTGGTGGAGTTCGTACTTCTCGCGCAAGCCGCGCAGGATCGAGATCGTGTCCTCGACCGTCGGTTCGCCGACCATCACCGGCTGGAAGCGGCGTTCGAGTGCGGCATCCTTCTCGATATATTTGCGATATTCGTCGAGCGTCGTCGCGCCGATGCAGTGGAGCTCGCCGCGGGCGAGCGCGGGCTTCAGCAGGTTCGACGCGTCCATCGCGCCTTCGCCCTTGCCCGCGCCGACGAGCTGGTGGACCTCGTCGATGAACAGCAGGACGTCGGCGCCATCGGAGCGCACCTCGTCGAGCACCGCCTTCAGCCGCTCCTCGAACTCGCCGCGATATTTCGCGCCGGCGATCAGCGCGCCCATGTCGAGGCTCATCAGCCGCTGGCCCTTGATGCCGTCGGGGACGTCGCCGTTGGCGATGCGGAGGGCGAGGCCCTCGACGATCGCGGTCTTGCCGACGCCGGGCTCGCCGATCAGGACGGGGTTGTTCTTGGTGCGGCGCGCGAGGACCTGGATCGTCCGGCGGATCTCCTCGTCGCGGCCGATGACGGGGTCGAGCTTGCCGTCGCGCGCCGCCTGCGTCAGGTCGCGGGCGTATTTCTTGAGCGCGTCGAACCCCGCCTCGGCGTTGGCGCTGTCGGCGGTGCGGCCCTTGCGGACGGCGTCGATCGCGGCGTTGAGGCCCGTCGCCGATACGCCGGCCGCTCGCGAGCGCCTTGCCGGCGGCGGTCGTCGTGGCGAGCGCGATCGCCATCAGGATGCGCTCGACCGGGACGAAGCTGTCCTTCGCCTTGGCCGCGATCGTCTCGGCCGAATCGAGGATGCGGACGGTGTCGTTGTCCCACTGCAGGTTCTGCGCGCCCGCGCCGCTGACCTTGGCGATCTTGGCGAGCGCGAGGTCGGTCGCCTGCGTCGCCGCGCCGGGATCGCCGCTGGCGGCGCGGATCAGGTTGGCTGCCATGCCCTCGTCGTCGTCGAGAAGCGCCTTCAGCAGGTGCTCGGGCGCGACGCGCTGGTGGTTCTCGCGGATTGCGATCGTCTGTGCGGCCTGGAGGAAGCCCTTGGCGCGGTCGGTGAATTTCTCGAGGTTCATGGTGTCTCCCTGCCCCAAGATATGGTGTGGCCATTCAGCAACACAAGAGGATGGAGGCCCCTACAGCGGGCGGGCAGGGCTGTCCTACACCGGTTGGCGCGGCTTAGACTCGCCCGCATGACGCCGGCCTCCTCCTCTTTTGCTCCAGCCCGCCGCGGCAGCGGCTGGCGCATTTTCGCGTGTTTTCGTCCAGCGCGGGGGTGTGAAGAATGCGAAGTTAGACGATCATACGCTTGAGCGTGGCGACGGTGTCCGCCTCGGTCGCCGGCTTGTCGAGGCGGATGCGGGCGATGCGGGGGAAGCGCATCGACACGCCCGACTTGTGCCGCGTCGAGACATGGAGCGAATCGAAGGCGACCTCGAGCACCATCGTCTTGGCGACCTCGCGGACGGGCCCGAAGCGGGCGACGGTGTTGGTCCGGACGAACTTGTCGAGCATCGCCAGCTCGGCGTCGGTGAAGCCGCTATACGCCTTGCCGACCGGGGTCAGCTCGCCGCCGTCAGCCGGATCGGCGGTCCAGCAGCCGAAGGTATAGTCGCTGTAGAAGCTCGATCGCTTCCCGTGGCCGCGCTGGGCGTACATCATCACGCAATCGGCGACGAGCGGGTCGCGCTTCCACTTGTACCACAGCCCGGTGCGGCGGCCGGCGATGTAGGGCGAGGTGCGGCTTTTCAGCATCACCCCTTCGATCGCCGCGTCGCGGGCGCCGTCGCGGATGCGGGCGAGGTCGTCGAAATCGGTCGTGTCGATCACCGCCGACAGGTCGAAGCGGGTGGGGTCGAGGCGGGGCACGATCGCCTCGAGACGCGCCCGCCGCGCGGTCCACGGCAGCGCGCGCAGGTCATCGTCGCCGTCGGTGAGGACGTCGTAGAGGCGGACGAAGGCGGGGAACTCGGCCTGCGCCTTGGAGGTCGGGGCCTTGCGGCCGAGGCGCTGCTGGAGCGCGTTGAAGCTCGCCGCTTCCCCGCCCTGGAAGTCGCCGCGGACGAGCAACTCGCCGTCGAGCACCGCCGGATAGTCGTACGCCGCGGCGACGTCGGGGAAGCTGCCGGTGATGTCGTCGCCGGTCCGGCTGAACAGCCGCGTCGCCCCGGCGACATGGACGAGCTGGACGCGGATGCCGTCCCACTTCCACTCGGCAGCGAAGTCGGCGAGGTCGAGCTTGAGGTCCTCGAGCGGGTGGGCGAGCATGAACGGGCGGAACACCGGCACCGTCCCGGCGGTCGGCTGCGCCCCGCCCGCGCCCCACGCGAACAGCTCGGGGTACGGCGGGGCGAGGCCGTGCCAGACCTCCTCGACGGCGTCGACGTCGACGCCGAAGCCCTGCGCGAAGGCGGTCTTCGCCAGCCGCGCCGAGATGCCGATCCGCATCGCCCCGGTCGCCAGCTTGAGCAGGGCGAAGCGCCCCGACGCGTCGAGCCGGTCGAGCAGCTCGCGGACGACGCCGGCCGCCTCGGCCCGGCCAAGATGCTGGAGGCGGCGGACGACCTCGTCGAGGCTCGGCGGCGGCCCCGGCGGCGTAGTTGTCGACTTGTCGGCTCCGCCGCCGGGTGGATCAGGCCAGAGCAGCGACACCGTCTCCGCGAGGTCGCCGACATAGTCGAAGCTCATCGCCAGCAGGACGGGATCGACCCGCTCCTCGACCAGCGTCCGGATCATCTTCGGCTGGACCGCCTTCAGGTCGAGCCCGCCGGTCAGCGCGGCGAGTGCCCAGCCGCGGTCGGGATCGGGCGTCGCGACAAGATAATCGGCGATCAGCTTCAACTTGGCGTTGCGCGACCGCGTGTAGACCAGCCGGTCGAGGAGGGTGGCGAACGCCTGCATTGCGGCAACCAAGGTAAGTCATGGCAACCATTGCGCAAGTTTGGCATGGGGGCGCATGCGCATGCGTGAACTCGAGACCCGCAGCGGCGTCGGCCGCGAGACGATCCGCTTCTACATCCGGGAGGGCCTGCTCCCCGAGCCGGCGCGGGCGGCGCGCAACTCGGCGTCCTATTCGGAGGCGCATGTCACGCGGCTCGGGACGATCAAGCGCTTGCAGGAAGAGCGTTTTTTGCCCCTGGCGGTGATCCGCGGCATCCTTGAGGGCGACGCCGCCCCGTGGCTCGAGCGCGAGCCGTTTCCCGGGCTCGACGCGACGCTGCGGGAGCGCATCGACCACGATGCGCCGCGGGTCGCGGTTGCCGATCTGCTCGTCGCCGCCGTGATCGATCGTGACACGCTGCATGACGCGGTCGCGGCGGCGCTGGTCACGGCCGAGGGGGGCACCGTCACCGCGCGCGACGCCGCCATCCTCCGCGTGCTCGGCGACCTCGACCGCATCGGCTTCCGCCGCGACCGCGGGTTCACGCCGGGCATGGTCGCGATGTACCGCGACTTTGTCGACTGGATCACCGCGCAGGAAATGCGCTTCTTCTTCGAGGCGACCGCCGGCCACGTCGACGAGGCCGAGGCCGCCGATATGGCCGAACGCGGCATCGGCGCGGTCAACGAGCTGATCGGCCACCTGCGCACCCGCGCCCTGCTCGACCGCCTCGCGTCGCGGCGTCAGGCCGCGAACGACGGCTGAGACCTAGCCGGCGACCGGCAGCACGGTCCGACGCGGCCGCTCGCCGCGGATGATGAGCAGGTACATGACCGGCGTCACGACGCGCGACAGCAGGGTCGAACTGACCAGCCCGCCGATGATGACCCACGCCAGCGGGCCGTACAGCCCCGACCCCGACAGCGCGAGCGGCAGCAGCCCGCCGATCGCGGTGACACTGGTCAGGAGAACGGGCAGAAAGCGGACCTCGCCGGCGCGCTCGATCGCGTCGCGCAGCGCCATGCCCTCGGCGCGCAACTGGGTGGTGAAGTCGACGAGCAGGATCGAATTCTTGATCTCGATCCCGATCAACGCGATGAAGCCGATGACCGCGGTGAAGCTGATCGAGTTGCCGGTCACGAACAGCGCGACGATGCCGCCGAAGATGCCGAGCGGGATGACGCCGGCGACGACGGCGACCTCGCGAAAGCGGCCGAACTCGACGACGAGGACGCCGAGGATGCCGAAGACGGCGACGGCGATGATCGGTCCCAGGCCGCCGAAGCTCTTCGCCGCCTCCTCGGCCTCGCCGCCGACGGCGAAGCGGTAGCCGGGCGGCAGCGGCAGCTTGGCCAGCGCGGCGAAGACGGCGGCGTTGACCTTCGCGGTCAGGAAGCCGGGCGCGACCTCCGACGACACCTCGATCTGGCGCGACTGGTAGTCGCGCTCGATCCGCGGCGGGGCGCTGCCGAGGCGCGGGTTGGCGATCTCGGTCAGCGGCACCGCGCCGCCGCTGGTCGACGGCACGTAGATGCTTCTGAGCACCGACACCGGCTGGCGGTCGGCCAAGGGCAGGCGGACGACGACGTTGTAGCTGTCGCCCTCGGCGTCGCGGAAGCGCCCCGCCGCCTCGCCGACGAGCGCGAGGCGCACCGTGCGGCGGACGGCCCCCGGCGGCACGCCGAGCAGCGCCGCCTTGTCGGCGTCGACGTTGAGGTCGAGCCGCGGCCGGTCGACGGCGACCGGGTTGGTCACGTCGCGCGTGCCGGGCACGCCGCGGATGATCGCCTCGACCTGGAGCGACAGGCGCTTGAGCACGGCGAGGTCGGTGCCGCGCAGCTTGGCGACGATCGGCGCATCGACCGGCGGGCCGTTCTGGAACAGCTTGACCGAAATCTGCGCGTCGGGGCTGGCGTCGAACTTCGCCCGCAGCCGGGCGATCAGCGCGGGACTCGTCTTGACGTCCCAGCGGTCCATCACCGCGAGCACCGCGCCGCGGTTCTGCCCGACGATGTACGCCTGCTGGTTGTAGTAGATGACCGGATTGCTCTGGCCGACGCTGCCCATGACGGTGCGGATCGCCGGCTCGGACCGCAGCGTCGCTTCGACGAAGCGGACGGCGCGGTCGGTCTGGCTGAGCGCGGCGCCTTCGGGCGCGCGGACCTCGACGAGGAAGTACGGCGTCTCGGCGGCGGGGAACAGACTGCTGCCGATGAGCGGCACGAGGCCGAGCGACGCCCCGCACAGCAGCAGGGCAGCGGTCAGCGCGCGCCACGGATGGGTCAGCGACCAGTGGAGCGCGGGCGCGTAGAAGCGGTGGATGCCGGCCTGGATCGCGAGCAGCGCGCGATTGCCGTGGTCGCCGCCCGCCGGCGACAGCAGGCGGCTGGCGAGGAAGGGGACGATCGTCAGCGAGACGAGCAGCGACCCGGCGACGGTGCCGAACACCGCGACGGGCAGCGAGCGGATGAACTTGCCCGATCCTTCGGGCAGGAAGGCGAGCGGCAGGAAGGCGAGGAGCAGCACGCCGGTGCAGCCCAGCACGGCGACGGCGATCTGGCGCGTGCCGGCGATCGCGGCCGTCTCGCGGTCCTCGCCGTCGCGCATCCGCCGGGCGATGTTCTCGGTGACGACGATCGAATCGTCGACGAGCAGCCCTAATGCGATGATGAAGCCGCTGATCGACAGCTGGTTGAGGGTGAAGCCGGAGAACGCCAGCACCGCGCAGCCGATGGCGAGGCTCAGCGGCACCGAGACCATGACCACCAGGCTCGCGCGCAGCCCGAGCGGCAGCAGCGTCAGCAGCACGAGGGCGAGGGCGATGCCGAAGTCGCGCGTCAGATAGTGGAGCTTGGTCGCGATGTCGTGGCTCTGGTCGAAGCCGACCTCGAGGCGGACGTCGGGCGGCAGTTCGCGGCGGAAGGTGTCGATCACGCCCAAAGCGGCGCGTTCGATGTCGAGGACGTTGAGGTTCTGCTTCTGCGTCAGCGTGACGAACACCGCGCGGTGGCCGTCATAGCGCGCGACGTACGGCTGCTCCTCATAGCCCCAGCCAACCTGCGCGACGTCGCGGACGCGGATGACGCGTCCGGCTTCGGCGCGGATGGGGACGGCGGCGACCTCGGCGACCGAGCGGTAGGCGCCGCCCGCCTCGACGTTGACTCGCGCATCGCCCGAATGGACCGCGCCAGGCGGCAGGTCGGTCCCGCCGGCGCGCAGCGCGTCGGTAACGGTCGACACCGGCACCCCGAGCTGCGCCAGCCGGCCGAGGTCGACGGCGACGCGCAGCTCGGGCGTCGGGATGCCCCAGACGCGCGTCTGGCGGACGCCCGACACCTGGTTCAGCCGCTCGCGCAGGTCTTTGGCGATCTTCTCGAGCCGGCGGTACGACGCGGTGTCGCTGACCAGCGCCAGCTGGAGCACCGCCGCCTCGGTCGTGCGGAACTTACGGAACTCGATCTTTGTCACCGACGCCGGCAGCTGGCTGCGGATTGCGTTCACCTCGCGGACGACATCGTCGTAGTGCTTGTCGGGGTCGCTCTCCCAGTCGAACTGGGCGGCGATCGTCGCGCTGCTGTCGACCGAACTCGAGAAGACATGGTCGAGGTTGTCGAGCCCCTGGACGACGTCCTCGATCGGCTTGGCGACGGTCTGTTCCATGTCGGCCGGGTCGGCACCGGGCTGAGTGACGATGATGAGCACGTTGGGGCCGGTGAAGTGCGGGTCGACCGAGCGCGGGATGCCGACGAAGGCGCTGATGCCGATCGCGCCGAGCAGCGCGAACAGCACCAGCGTGATCTGCCAGCGGCGGACGGCGAGGTCGATCAGTCCCATAGCGCGGCCTGGGCGCTCACGCCGCGAGCCGGACCTTCATGCCGTCGCGCAGCCGCTCGACCCCGGTTCGCGCGACGCGCTCGCCGGGGGCAAGGCCGCTGGTGACGACGACACTGCCATCGCCGACGGGGCCGAGCTGGACGACGCGCGCGGCGACGGTGCCGCTGTCGCGGCGGTAGACGAAGACCAGCCCCTCGTCGGCCCGCGCGCCGACGACGGCGGTCGCGGGGACGGCGACGGGGCCGCTCGATGCCGCCTTCCCGGCGAGCCGCGCGGTGCCGATCAGCCCCGAACGCAGGCCGGGCACCGCGGGCAGGCGGAGCTCGACCTGGAAGGTGCCGGTGCGGTCGTCGCCGCGGGCGGCGATCTCGCCGACGGTCGCCGGGATCGGCGTTGGCGACAGCGCCGGCAGCGTCACCTGCGCGCGCTGGCCGAGGCGGATGGCGGCGAGGTCGGTGTCGCTCAGCGGTAGGCGCAGGACATAGCCGCTGCCGACCTCGCCGACGGTCAGCACAGGCGTGCCGGCCGCGACCATCTGCCCGGGCTCGGCCGCGCGCTTGAGGACGACGCCGGCGGCAGGCGCGACGATCCGGCCAAGGCGCTCGTCGAAGGCGGCCTGAGTCACCCGCGCGCGCGCCGCGGCGGCGCTCGCGGCGGCGGTCTCCATCCGGGTGCGCGTCACCCAGCCCTGCGCGAGCAGCGCGTTCATCCGCGCGCGGTCGGCATCGGCGCGGACCGCCTCGGCAACGGCCGACGCGCGCGCCGCGTCGAGCCCGGTCGGATCGAGCCGGGCCAGTCGCCTGTCCGGCGGCGACCGGCTGCCCCTCGACGACGGCGATCTGCGCGATCCGGCCCGCGGTGGAGAAGGCGAGCGGCGTCTCGCGCTTGAGGCGGACCGTGCCCGTGACGTCGAGGCCGGCCCCGCCGCCCGCCGGCTCGGCAGCGGCCAGCGCGATCGTCATCGGCAGGGCGGCGGCCGGCGGCAGCGCGGCCTTGCCGCAGCCGACGAGGGCGAGCGCCGCTCCGATGATCCCCGCCCGCCGCACGCCGCCCCCGCGATTTGATTGCGACTCAAGCCTACGTCGGGCCGCCCGCGGGCGCAAGCGGGCGGGTCAGGTCCAGCCGCCGCCGAGCGCCTTGTACAGCCGGGCGAGGTCGGTCAGCAGCGTCGCGTCCGACTGGGCGAGGACGTTGCGGTTGTTGAGCAGCGCGCCCTGCGCATCGAGCACCGGCTGGAAGTCGCTCAGGCCGGCGTCGAACGTCGCCCGCGCCAGCCGCGTCGCGCGCTCGGCTTCGGCGACGCCGTTGCGTAGTTCGGCGTTGCGGCGCACTTCGGCCTGATAGTCGGCGAGCGCGTCCTCGACGTCGCGGACGGCAACGACGACCGCTTTCTTGTAATCGACCAGCGCCTCGTCGGCGGCGGCGCGGCGCTCGGCGACGACGCCCTTGCGCCGCCCGCCGTCGAACAGCGGCAGGGTGACGGCCGCATTCTCGCTGGTCTGGATCGACGCGCGCTCGAACAGGGTCGCGAGGTTCGTCGAGATCAGCTCGGCCATGCCCATCAGGTTGAACTTGGGGTAGAGGTCGGCCTGCGCCACGCCGATGTCGGCGGTCGCCGCGGCCAGGCGGCGCTCGGCGGCGCGGATGTCGGGGCGGCGCCGAAGCAGGTCCGACGGCAGGCCGGGCGGCAGCAGCGGCAGCGCGGCGGGCAAGGGGGCGACCGGGCTCAGCGTCGCGTCGAGCGCGTCGGCCCCGTCACCGGTCAGCACGCCAATCGCGTGGATCTCGTCGCGAACCCGCGCGCCGAGCTGGGGCAGCGTGGCGGCGACGTTGGACAGCTGCAGCTGCTGCTGGCGCTGCGGCAGCTCACCGACCAGCCCAACGTCGCGGCGCGCGGCGACGAGGCGCAGCGTCGCCTGCTGGCGCTTGAGCTCGGCCTCGGCGATCGCGATCTGCGCCTGGAGCGAGCGCAGCATCAGATAGTCGGACGCGACCTCGGCGGCGACGCTGACCTGGACGTCGCGCACGTTCCACTCGGCCGCGGCCGTCCGCGCGCGCGCCGCCTCGACGCCGCGGCGGACGCCGCCGAACAGGTCGACCTCCCACGATGCATCGACGCCGAGCGACCAGGTGGTGATGCCGCTGCCCGGCCCGGCGATGCCCTGGCCGGGCGTCATGCCGCCCCCGGCGCCACCGCCGCCACCGAAGGCGCTCGCCAGCGAGCTGATCCCGGCGTTCTTGCTGAAGTCGATGCGGTTGACCCCGGCGCGGCCGTCGAGGCTCGGCAGGCGGGCGGCGCGTGCCTCGCGCTCCTGCGCCCGCGCGCCCTCGATGCGGCTCCGCGCGGTGGCGAGGTCGAGATTGCCGGCGAGCGCGCGGGTGATCAGCGCGGTGAGGACGGGGTCGTTGAAGCGCGTCCACCACGTGCCCGGCTCGGGCGCCGCGACCGATATCGGACCCGTGGTGCCCGGCGCCGGCGGCGGGGCCTCGGCGAAGCGCGGCGGCACCGCGACCTCGGGCCGCGAATAGTTCGGGCCGACGGTGCAGCCGGCGAGCGCCGCAGCGGCGAGCAGGGTGATCCGCCTCATGCCGCCGCCGCGCCCCCGCCCTTCGACGGCTTGAGCAGGAAGATCACCGGAAACGCGATCAGCGTATACACCATCAGCGCGCGGTAGACGTCGAGGTAGCCGAGCATGGCCGCCTGCCGGCCGACGGTCCGATACAGCTCGCCCTGCGCCGCCTCCGTCGCCTGTGCCGCCGCCATCCCGGCGGCCTTCAGCGTGTTCTCCATGCCGGCCAGCGCGGCGGGATAGTTGGGGGCGAGCGGGTTCAGGTGCTCGACGAGGTTCGATTGGCGGACCTGGCTTTCGACGCTGAGCCACGCCTGGCTGACCGCGATGCCGACCGACCCGCCGAGGTTGCGAAAGACGTTGAGCAAAGCCGACGCGTCGCCGGTCTCCTTCGGCTTCAGCCCGCTGTACGCCGCGGTCGTGATCGGCACGAACAGGAACGGCAGCGCGACCGCCTGATACGCGCGTGCCCAGCCCCATTCCGCAAAGCCGGTGTCGGTACTGAGCGTCGTCAGATGGCCGAGTGCGATCGCCGACACGACAAGCGCGCCCCCGAGCAGGATGCGGACGTCGACCTTGCCGACGAGCTGCGAAGCGAAGGGAACGGCGAGGACGGTGGCGAACCCGCCCGCAGTCATCGCGAGTCCCGCATCGGTCGCGCTGTAGCCGAACACCTGCTGGAGCATCGCCGGGATCAGCTGGATCGACCCGAACAGGATGACGCCGGTGGTGAACATGACCGCAAGCACGGCAGCGAAATTGCGCCGCGCCATCAGCCGGACGTTGACGATCGGCTCGGCACGCGTCGCCTCCCACACGATCAGGAACAGGATCGAGACCGCAGCGATGATCGCGGCTGCGGTGATGAAGCCCGAGGCAAACCAGTCGTCGCGCTCGCCGCGGTCGAGGAACAGCTCGAGGCTGCCGAGCCCGATCGCGACGAGCAGGAAACCGACCCAGTCGACCTTCAGCCCGCCCTTCAGCCGCGCCTTGCGCTCGTCGGTTAGTATCTTCGGCTCGTCGACGAACGTCTGGACCAGGAACAGCGACAGGATGCCGACCGGAATGTTGACGAGGAAGATCCAGTGCCACGAGTAGTTGTCGGTCACCCAGCCGCCGATCGTCGGGCCGATGACGGGGGCGACGATAATGACGAAGGCGTACGCCCCGAACGCCTGGCCGCGCTTGGCCGGCGGGAAGGTGTCGGCGAGCATCGACTGTTCGGACGGCGCCAGCCCGCCGCCGCCGATGCCCTGGAGGACGCGCGCGAGGACGAGAAACTGGATGTTCGGCGCGATGCCACACAGGAACGACGCGACCGTGAACAGCGCGACCGAAATCATGTAATAGCGCTTGCGGCCGATGACGCTCGACAGCCAGCCGGAGATCGGAATGACGACGGCGTTGGCGACGAGGTAGCTCGTCAGCACCCACGTCGATTCATCGGGCGACACCGACAGGCTGCCAGCGATGTGGCCGAGGCTGACGTTGGCGATCGAGGTGTCGAGCACCTCCATGAAGGTGGCGATCGAGATGATCGCGACGATCGCCCACGGCGACCGGTTGCCCGCCGCCGAGCGCGACGCGTCCCATCCGGCTGCCATCTAGCGGACCTTGACGCGCGGGACGACCGACATGCCGGGGCCGACCGGGTAGGCCTCGATGCCCGGTGAATCGATCGCGATCCGCACCGGCACGCGCTGGACGACCTTGACGAAGTTGCCGGTCGCATTCTCCGCCGGCAGCAGCGCGAAGGCCTGCCCGGCGCCGCGCTGGAAGGACTCCACATGGCCGTGGAAGTCGACGTCGGGAACGCTGTCGATCTTGATCGACACCGGCTGGCCGATCCGCATGAGCTTGAGCTGCGTCTCCTTGAAGTTGGCGGTGACCCAGAGCTTGAGCGGAACGATCGCGAGCAGCTGCTGGCCCGGCGAGACGTACGACCCCGGCGTCACTGTTCGGTTGGCGACGCGCCCGACGACCGGGGCGATGACCTGGCTGTTGGCGAGGTCGGCGGCCGACACCCGCGCCTGGGCTTCGGCCCCGCTCACGGCAGCGCGGTCGGCGCCGATCGCCGCGCGGTTGGCGGCGAGCTGCGCCTGCGCCTGCCCGACCGCCTTCAGCGCGGCGTCGCGGCGGCCGCGGGCGTCCTCGACCGCTTGGACGGCAGCGTCGACCTGCTGGGCCGCGACGGCGGCGGGCTCGGTCCGCTGCAGGGCCCGGTAGCGCGCGAGATCGGCCTCGGCGCGGGTCAGGTCGGCGGTCGGCTGGATGACCTGCGCGCGGGCGGCGGCGACCTGCTGCGCCGCGACGCCGACCTGCGCCTGCGCCTCGACGACCGCGGCGCGCGCCTGCTTCGACTGGGCGAGCAGGTTCTCGTAGCGCGCGCGTGACTGGACGGTGTCGATCACCGCGAGCACCTGCCGCGGACCGACGACCTGGTTGTCGTCGACGAGCACCTGCGTGACGATGCCCGACACCTGTGGCGCGATGCGGACGATGTGGCCGTCGATGTATGCGTCGTCGGTCGTCTCGTACTGGCGCGCGTTGAGCCAGTAGAGCACGCCGCCGACGATCGCCGCGAGGATGACGACGGCGATGCCGATCAGCAGCAGCGGGCGTTCCTTGAGCGGCTTCGGCGGCGGCTCGTCGCCGTCCTTGTCGCCTTTCGCATCGCCCTTGTCCTTGCCGTCGCCGGTATCGTCGGCGCTGTCCTTCGCGTCCTTTGGCTTGTCGTCGCCGCCTTTGCCGGACTGGCCCTTGCCGTCCCGGCCCTCCGCGGGTGCGGCGGCCCGCGCCTCAGCGTCGCGGACGGCAGCATACTCCGGGGCCTCGACGGGTCCTGAGCGTTGATTGTCGGCAGCGTCCATGCGAGGCTCGGTAAACGCGTTTATATTCGGGAGCAAGCAGCGATTTGAGTGCGGATCGGAAGACAGGGTGCGGCGCGATGACGCCGGGCGATCTGAAGGCGGTATTCGCAGCCTCGAGGGTTGAAACCCCCCGCGACAGCGTCGGTTTCCTGCTGTGGCGCGTCGCCCACCGCTACCAGCGCGAGGTCGACCGCGTTCTCGCGCCGCTCGCCCTGACCCATCTGCAATTCGTCGTGCTGATCCAGACCGCATGGCTGGCGCGCGACGGGGCAGCGGTGACGCAGGCCGGGCTGGCGCGCTATGGCCGCGTCAGCCCGATGCAATTATCCAACGTCCTCAAGACGCTGACGGCAAAGGGACTGGTCGCGCGCGACGCAACTCCGGGCAATGCGCGGGCCAAGCGCGTCCACCTGACCGCCGCCGCGGTCGCGCTCCTGGCCGCTGCGCTGCCGTCGGTGACGGCGCTGCAGATCGACTTTTTCGGCGAGCCAGCCTTTGGGGCCGACCTCCACGACCGGCTGCGGCAGGTCGTCGCGGGGTGGGGCGACGAGGACTAAGCCAGCTTACCGAACGGCAGCAGCCGGCGGGCGAGCGCCTGTGCGCCCTTGACGTCGCCGGAGGTGAGCAGCGGCAGGACCTGCGCCGTCTCGCGCTTGAGCAGGTCCTCGTAGGCATCGCGCGCCGGCAGGCGCTGGACCGTCTGGAGCAGCTGCGTCGCGCGCGCGCCGTTGTCGGTCGACAGATCGAGAAGAGTCAGCCCGTAGAACGCCGGATGGATCGGATTGCGTGGGTCCTTGGCGAGCGCGGTTTCGAAATCGGCGACGGCGACCTTCGACGACGCGCCGAGCACCGTGCCGGCGAGGAACTTACCGAGCGTCGCGATCGCGCCCGCGTGCCAGCCGGCGAGCGATGCCCAGGCCAGCCCGTAATTGGGATCGCGCTTGAGCACCGCCTCCATGCGCGCGCGCGTCTCCTTGGCCAGCCCCGGCGACTTCGACAGCTTGCCGCGGTAGCCGACCGACTGCGCCTTCATCAGCGCCGCCTCGACATTCGACGGCGCGAGCGCGAGCGCGGCGTCGAAATCGTGGTCGGCGGCGTCGACCATCGCCTTTGCCCGGTCGCGGTCGGGCGTGTCGAAGCTAGCGAGGATCAGCGTTGCGCGGCCGGCGAGGATCAGCGCAGGAGCGGTGTTCTCGGCGCGACCCGCGGTCGCCGCCTCTGCGAAGCGGCCGTCGTGGAACAGCGACGCCGCGCTGGCAAAAGCCGGCTGGGCGGCGAGCAGCGCCAGGAGCGCGAGAAGGGTTCGGATCAAGCCAGCGACTCCGTGATCAACCCCCGCGTCGCCTCCAACCCGTAGAGGGCGACAAACGATCCCATCCGCGGGCCGTTCTCGGTGCCGAGCAGGATTTCGTACAGCGCCTTGAACCAGTCGCGTAAGGGTTCGTACCCCGCCGCCTTGCCTGCGGCATAGACCTCGGCCTGGTACGCCTCGGCGTCGGCGCCCGGTCCGACCGCCTCGAGCCGTGCCGACAGGTCGGCGAGCGCCGCCGCCTCGCGCGCATCGGGTTTCCGCCGGACGAGGCCGGGAACGACGAAATCGCGTGCATAGCGAATGGCATAGCGGACCAGGCGGTCGAGCGCGGGGTGGCTTGCGGGGCTCGTGCCAGGGAACGAGCGCGAGACGAACCCCCACAGGATCGCCGGATCGTCGGTGCCGGCGACGGTGACGAGGTTGAGCAGCAGGCCGAAGGTCAGCGGTAGATCGGGAGCAGGCGGCGGACCGCCGTGGATGTGGAACGCCGGGTTGCCGAGCTGTTGTTCGACCGGCTGACCGGCGAAGGCCGCAGCAAAGCCCGAGTACTCGTCGACCGCGCGCGGAATGACGTCGAAGTGGAGGCGCTTGGCCTTCCGCGGACTCTGGTACATGTAGAGCGCGAGGCTTTCGGGTGCTGCGTAGGCGAGCCAGTCGTCGACCCCAAGGCCATTGCCCTTTGACTTGGAGATCTTGGTCCCGGCGGCGTCGAGGAACAGCTCGTAATTGAACCCCTCTGGCGGAATCCCGCCGAGGACGCGGGCGATCCGCCCCGACAGGCTGACTGAGTCGATCAGGTCCTTGCCCGCCATCTCGTAATCGACGCCGAGGGCGACCCAGCGCATCGCCCAGTCGACCTTCCACTGCAGCTTGCAGTGACCGCCGGTGACCCCCACCGTGACGACTTCGCGGGTGTCGGGATCCACGAAGCTGACCGTCCCCACCGCCACGTCGCGCGCCACCAGCGGCACCTGGAGGACGACCCCGGTGCGCGGGCACAGCGGCAGGAACGGGGCGTAGGTCGCGCGTCGCTCGGGGCCGAGCGTCGGCAGGACGACCGCCATCACCGCGTCGTAGTTCGCCAGCACGGCGAGCAGCGTCGCGTCGAATCGTCCGCCGCGGTAGCAATCGGTCGACGAGACGAACTCGTAGTCGAAGCCGAACCCGTCGAGGAAGGCGCGCAGCCGCGCATTGTTGTGCGCGCCGAGGCTTTCGTGCGTCCCGAACGGGTCGGGCACGGCGCTCAGCGGCTGGCCGAGGTGCTGCGCGAGCATCGCCTGCTGCGGCAGATTCGTCGGCACCTTGCGGAAGCCGTCCATGTCGTCGGAAAACGCCACCAGCCGCGTCGGCACGTCGGACAGCAGAGCATAGGCGCGGCGGACCATCGTCGTCCGCACGACCTCGCCGAAGGTGCCGATGTGCGGCAGCCCGGACGGGCCGTAGCCGGTTTCGAACAGCACGTGCCCCTTGGCCGGCGGCGCGGGGTAGCGGGCGACGAGCTTGCGCGCCTCCTCGAACGGCCATGCCTTGTTGGTCAGCGCCGCGGCGCGCAGGTCTTCGAGCGGGGTCATCGCTCCGTGTCGGCAATTAACCCGGCGATGACAAGTATGCGTCAGCGCGGCGGCACGATCCGGGCAATGCCGCTGACCTCGGGATCGGCAGCGAAGTCGACGGGCGCGATGAACCCCTTGCCGTCCCACGCGATCGCGATGCCCAGCCTGGCGAAGCAGGCGGCGACATATTCGGAGCAGATGAACTCGTCGTCCGGCAGCGCCATCCGCGGCAGCGCGATGCCGAGCCCGTGGAGGGCGATCCGCAGCGCGATCTTCGCCACCTCGGCCGAGCTGAATGGGGCGCCGAGACGCGTCGCGGCGAAGTCGCCGAACGCGCGCAGCGCTTCCGGCGGGTGCGGCTGGGCAAAGCCGGCGTGGCGCGCGACGGCAATCGTGCCGTCGTACGGGGGCCGGATGCCGGGCACGCCAAACACGAGGTTGCTCAGCGCCACCGCGCGGACGCCGATCTTCTCGACGCTCTCGAGCATCATCACCCGGTCGATCGCGTCGAGGCGGACGAGAAAGGCGACGTGGCTCCACGGACTCGCCGTCGCCCATTCGATGGCACGCGCGAACTTCGTCCGGCTCGACAACAGGATTAGGTCGCCGGTGCGCAGCAGCGGGCGCACGGCGGCATAGTCGAGTCGCGGCAGTTCGCTGCCGTCGCCGATCGCCAAGCCCGTATTCCGCTCCGCTAAACCAGCGTCGCCAGCGCGCCGCGGTCGAAGTCCTTGAGCTCGGCGAGGCGGCCGTCGCGGACCTTCTCCGCCCAGTCGGGGTCGACGATCAGCGCGCGGCCGACGGCGACGAGGTCGAATTCGTCGCGGGCGAGGCGCTCGAGCAGGTTGTCGAGGCTGGCGGGCTGCGACGCCTCGCCGCCGAACGCGGCGACGAACTCGCCCGACAGGCCGACCGAGCCGACGGTGATCGTCGGCTTGCCGGTCAGCTTCTTCGCCCAGCCGGCGAAGTTCAGTCCGTCGGCGCCGTCGATCTCGGCGAACTCTGGCTCCCAGAAGCGCCGCTGCGAGCAATGGAAGACGTCGACCCCGGCGTCGGCGAGCGGGGCCAGCCAAGCGGTCATATCGTCGGGGGTCGGGGCGAGCTTGACGGTGAAGTCCTGCTGCTTCCACTGCGACAGGCGCAGGATCAGCGGTGTCGACCCGATCGCCGCCTTGACCGCGCGGACGATGTGGGCGGCGAACTTGGCGCGTTCGGGCAATGTCCCGTTCCAGCCGTCGTCGCGAACGTTGGTCCCGTCCCAGAAGAACTGGTCGATCAGATAGCCGTGCGCGCCGTGAAGCTCGACCGCGTCGAAGCCGAGGCGGACGGCGTCGGCGGCGGCCTGCGCAAACGCGCGGATGGTATCGGCGATGTCGGCGTCGGTCATCGCCGTGCCGTATTGCTTGCCCGGGCGCAGCAGCCCCGACGGTCCCTCGGCGGCGTGCGGGTGGTCGGGGAGCGTCGGATTGCGCATGCCGCCGACGTGCCACAGCTGCGGCGCGATCCGGCCATGCGCGCCGTGGACCGCGCCCACCACTTCGGCCCAGCCGCCGAGCGCCGCTTCGCCGTGAAAGACGGGGACGTTGGGATCGTTCAGGGACCCCGCGCGATCGACGCCGGTGCCCTCCGTGACGATCAGCCCGACGTGCCCCTCGGCGCGGCGGCGGTAGTATTCGGCGACGTTCGCTCCCGGCACCCCACCCGGCGAGAAGGACCGCGTCATCGGCGCCATCACAACGCGGTTGGGCAGCGGCAGGCCGGCGAGGTCGAAGGGGGTGAACAGCGGATTGGTCATCGGCGGCCTCGCGAGCGTTGATTGGGCGCATTAGGGCGATGGACAGAAGCGACGCAAGCACAGCGATTCTTGGGCGCAGGCAAGGCGGCGGGTGGGCCCGCGCGGCGCGCTGGTGCGTACACTATGTCACGATGGACCGGCGCGGCGTGCTCCGCTATGGTCATCCGGCTTTTCTTAAGGCGAACGACATGTCGGACGGCGGAACGTGGATCGAGATCGTGCTGCTGGCGATGCTCGCCGGCTTCATCGGCCTGCGGCTGGTCAGCGTGCTCGGCAAGCGCACGGGTGACGAGAAGGCCGCCGTCCCGGGGCGCGGCGCGTCGCCGGCGAAGGTCGTTGCCGCCGCCGGGCGCGCCGAGCCGGCGGTCCGCCGCGCGGTCACCGTTCCCGCCGGCACCGCCGCCGACGTTGCCCCGGCGCTGCAGGCGATCGCCGACGCCGATGCGGGTTTCGACCCTGAGAAGTTCCTCGCCGGCGCGCGGGCGGCATACCGTCTCGTCCTCGACGCCTTCTGGGCCGGCGACGCGGCGGCGATGCACGGGCTGGTGTCCGACGAGGTGCTCGAGCACTTCCGCGTCGCCATCGCCCACCGCGACACCGCACTGCCGCACCGCCTGCTCGCGGTCGAGGCGGCGACGATTACCGCCGCGCGCATGGTCGGACAGATGGCGGAGGTCACGGTCGGCTTCGCCGCGACGATCGCCACCGGCGACACCTCGGCCGCCGGTCACGACGTGTGGACGTTCAGCCGCCACGTCGGTGCGCACGACCCTGCGTGGCTGCTGATCGCGACCGACGCCGAGGCGTGATCCCGCCGCGATGCTGACCGCGCGCGGGCCGGCGCTCGCCGCAGCTGCCCTGCTCGCCGCGTGCGCGGCGCGACCGCTGCCGCCTCCTGCCGTCGTGCCGCCGGTGCCGCCGCTCAAGGTGGCGACCGCACTGCCCGCTACTCCGAAGCCGTCGGCCGCCGGTACCGCGCAGCGCACCGTGCCCCCGCCGGCGGCCGATTTTGCCGCTGCCGAACTAGGACCCGCGCTCGCCGCATTCCGAGCGTCGTGCCCGGTGCTCGTCCGCCGCACCGACGCGAGCGGGCTGACGCTGCCCGGCGACTGGGTCGCAGTGTGCGCCGCGGCAAAGACCGCGACCGATGCGCACGCCTTCTTCGCGTCGCTGGTCTCCGTCGTCGTTGGCGACGGGCGCGGGCTCGATACCGGCTACTACGAGCCCGACCTCGCCGCGTCGCGCGACCCCGCGCCCGGCTTCGCGGTGCCGATCTACCGCCGCCCGTCCGACCTCGTCGACCTCGACCTCGGCACGTTCGACGCCGCACTCGCGGGCAAGCATGTTCGTGGCCGCATCGCGGGCGGAACGCTGGTCCCGTACTACGACCGCGCGGCGATCGACGCCGGCGCGCTCGCTGGGCGCGGACTCGAGCTCGCCTGGGCCGCCGACCCTTACGCCGCTTTCTTCCTCGAGATTCAGGGGTCGGGGCGGCTGCGGCTGACCGACGGGACGACGCTGCGGGTCGGCTACGATGGCCAGAACGGCCACGCCTATACCGGCATCGGCAAGGTCCTGCGCGACGCCGGCGCACTCGTCCCGGGACAGGCGACGATGGCCGGCATCATCCGCTGGCTGCGCGCGCACCCGGCCGACGCGCCGGCGATCCTCCATGCCAACCGCAGCAAGGTGTTCTTCAAGCCGCTCGACCTCGCCGCCGACCGCGGCCCGCCCGGCGCGCTCGGCATCCCGCTCACGCCGCGGACGAGCGTCGCCGCCGATCCGGCGTTCGTGCCGCTGGGCGCGCCACTGTGGCTCGACACGACCGTCGCCGGCGCGCCGCTGCGCACCGTCGTCGTCGCGCAGGATACCGGCGGCGCGATCCGCGGGGCGAACCGGCTCGACTTGTTCTGGGGATCGGGTGACGCCGCCGGTGCCGTCGCCGGCGGGGTCACCGCGCAGGGCCGGGTGACGTTGCTGCTGCCCGCCGCTGCCGCGGCGCGGCTCGCCGCCGGAGCCGATGCCCCGCCGCGTCCTTGACGCCGGCGAGGCGGCGCTGTGGGCGCGCGTCGCCGCGAGTGTCCGCCCGCTCGCTGGGCGCGTCGCTCCGCCCGCCGTCCCCGCGCCCCGACCGATCCGCGACGCCCCGACCGAACTGCCGCCGCCGCCGCGCCGTGCTGCTGCCGCCAACCGCATCGCGGTTACCGCGGCGACGCTCGACGGCGCGTGGGACCGCAAGATGCGCGGCGGGCGGCTGCTCCCGGACCTGACGCTCGACCTCCACGGCTACAGCCGCGACAAGGCGCACGCGCTGCTGACGCGGACGATCCCGGCGGCGGCGGCATCGGGGGCGCGGGTGCTGCTCGTCGTCACCGGCAAGGGCGGCGCACTCGACGGCGAACGGCCCCGCGGTGTGATCCGCGCCGCGCTCGGCGATTGGCTCGATGCTCCCGCTTTGCGTCCGTACATCGCCGCGCTACGCCCCGCGCATCCGCGCCACGGCGGCGGCGGCGCGTGGTACGTCATCCTGCGGCGCTAGGCGGCGACGCTTCGCGTCCGCAGGCGGAGGACGCCCCACAGCGTCGCCGAGGCGAGGCGGAACAGCATGCCCGTCGGCGGCAGGCGGACGGCGCGGAGCAGCATGCGAACGCCGTCGTCGATGTGGCGCCGGCGGTACAGGCGCAGCGCCCGCCGGGCATAGGCCTGCGGGTAGACGCCGCCGCGATACGTCGCGTCGCGGTCGGCCGGCAGGACGTTGGCGGCGAACCATGCCCAGCCGAGTTCGTCGTCTTCCGCTTCGTTGAAGCGCGTCGCGGCGACCTTGAGGCGCGTGGCGAGGGGCAGTGGCGCGGCGGCGTGGTAGCGCGCGAAGTGCTCGCGGAACAGTCGGTAGTGGGCGAACTCGTCGGCGGCGATCCGCCCGGCGATCGCCTTCAGGACCGGCTCGCCGGTCGCGTCGCGGATCGCCGAGTAGAACGACGAGGTGCCCGTCTCGACGACCTGGCGCGCGACGAGCTCGCCGGCGCGCGACCCACGGATCGACTGGCTGACCCCCTGCGGTACCCGGTAGCCGGCGCGGAAGTCGGCGAGCGCGCGGGCAAAGTCGAAGCCCGCGTCGGCGACCTCTGCCCAGCGGCCGAGCGCCGCCCCGTGCTGCTCCTCCTCGACGCCCCAGCGCGCGATGGCGGCCAGGAAGTCGGGGTCGTCGGCGAAGACGCCGTTGAGATAGGCGACATAGTCGGCCGCGTTCGCCTCGACGAGCGCGGCGGTCTTGACCACGGCGAGCAGGTCGGCGTCGACCGCTCCCGCATCGAACGCCTGCCAATCGATCGCGTCGAGAAGTCCAGCCGGTCATCGGGCGTAAAGTAGCAAAGCAGTAACGGCTTGGCTATCGACCCAAGGGTGGCGGGGCGTCAGTTGACCGCCGCCGCCTGCATCGCCTCGAGCCGGGCGACGCGCGCGGCGGCGGCGTCGCCGCTGTCGGTGCGCAGCGCGTCGCGCGCGGCGGCGAGGTCGCGCGCGGTCGCCTCGACGTCGATGTCGGCGACCGGCAGCGCGCTTTCGGCGAGGATCGTCAACCCTTCGGGCCCGACCTCGGCGAAGCCGCCGTCGATGAAGATGCGTTCCGGGACGTCGTTCATGCTCGTCGGATAGACCTGGATCGCGCCGGGGCGGATCGTCGAGACCAGCGGCGCATGGCCGGGGAGGACGCCGAAGTCGCCCTCCGTGCCGGGCACGACGACCATGTAGACCTCACCCGAGCGAAGCAGTTTCTCGGGGCTGACGAGTTCGAAGTGGAGCGTGTCGGCCACTACGCCGCCGCCTGCGCCAGCCGCTCGCCCTTGGCCACGGCGTCCTCGATCGTGCCGACGAGGTAGAATGCCGCCTCGGGCAGATGGTCGTACTCGCCGGCGACGATCGCCTTGAAGCCCTTGATCGTGTCCTCGATCTTGACGAACACACCCGGCGTGCCGGTGAAGATCTCGGCGACGTGGAACGGCTGGCTGAGGAAGCGCTGGACCTTGCGCGCGCGGGCGACGGTCAGCTTGTCCTCCTCGGACAGCTCGTCCATGCCGAGGATGGCGATGATGTCCTGCAGCGACTTGTACTTCTGCAGCACCTCCTGCACCGACCGCGCGACGGCGTAGTGCTCCTCGCCGACGGTGCGCGGCTCGAGGACGCGGCTGGTCGAGTCGAGCGGATCGACGGCGGGGTAGATGCCAAGCTCGGCGATCGAGCGGCTGAGCGTCGTCGTCGCGTCGAGGTGGGCGAACGACGTCGCGGGCGCCGGATCGGTCAGGTCGTCGGCGGGCACGTAGATCGCCTGGATCGAGGTGATCGACCCCTTGTTGGTGCTGGTGATCCGCTCCTGCAGCGCGCCCATGTCGGTCGCGAGCGTCGGCTGGTAGCCGACCGCCGAGGGGATGCGCCCGAGCAGCGCCGACACTTCCGACCCGGCCTGGGTGAAGCGGAAGATGTTGTCGACGAAGAAGAGGACGTCCTGCCCCTCGACGTCGCGGAAATACTCGGCGTTGGTCAGGCCCGACAGGGCGACGCGGGCACGCGCGCCCGGCGGCTCGTTCATCTGGCCGTAGACGAGCGCCACCTTCGACCCGACCGGGGTCGGGTTGCCGTCGGCGTCGGACGCGATGACGCCGGCCTCGAGGAATTCGTGGTAGAGGTCGTTGCCTTCGCGCGTCCGCTCGCCGACGCCGGCGAACACCGACGTGCCGCCGTGGCCCTTGGCGATGTTGTTGATCAGCTCCTGGATCAGGACGGTCTTACCGACGCCGGCGCCGCCAAACAGCCCGATCTTGCCGCCCTTGGCGTACGGCGCGATCAGGTCGATGACCTTGATCCCGGTGACGAGGATCGCGCTGTCGGTCGCCTGGTCCATGAAGCTCGGCGCCTCGGCGTGGATCGGCATGGTGACCTCGGCATTGACCGGGCCGCGCTCGTCGATCGGCTCGCCGATGACGTTGAGGATGCGCCCGAGGGTCATCGGCCCGACCGGAACGCGGATCTGGTTGCCGGTGTCGGTCACGCTCTGGCCGCGGGTCAGGCCGTCGGTCGAGTCCATCGCGATCGTGCGAACCGTGTTCTCGCCGAGGTGCTGCGCGACTTCGAGCACCAGCCGCCGGTCCTCGACCCGCGTTTCGAGCGCGTTGAGGATCGCCGGCAGCTCGGTGTCGAAATGGACGTCGACGACGGCGCCGATGACCTGCGACACGCGGCCGATATTGTTGGTGGTGGGGGTGGTGGCCATGGGTCGGTCCTTCGGGGCTACAGCGACTCGGCGCCGGCGATGATCTCGATCAGTTCGGTCGTGATCGCCGCCTGGCGGGTGCGGTTGTACTGGATGGTCAGCTTGGTGATGATGTCGCCGGCGTTGCGGGTGGCGTTGTCCATCGCCGTCATCTGCGCGCCGAAGAAGCTCGCCTGGTTTTCGAGCATGGCGCGGAAGATCTGGACGGCGAGGTTGCGCGGCAGCAGGTCGGCGAGGATCGCCTCCTCGTCGGGCTCGTACTCGATCGCGGCGGGCGGCGGACCCCAGCGGCGGTCGTCGTCTCGGGCTTCGCGGCCTCGGGCAGCGCGGCGGGGATCAGCTGGACGCGCGTCGGCTCCTGGACGAGCGGCGAGCGGAAGGTGGCGAAGAACAGTTCGGCCCGGTCGAATTCGCCGCGGTTGAAGCGGTCGACGACCTGCGCCGCGATCGCCTGCGCGTCGGCGAACGCCTGGCGCTTGCCGTGGACGAGGTCGAGCGTGTCGAGATCGCCTCGCGGTGGGTGCGGACGAACGCGGCGCGGCCCTTGCGTCCGGCGAGGAGCAGCTTGACCGTCTTGCCCTGTCCGGTGAGCTCGTCGGCGCGGCGGCGGGCGAGGCGGACGATGTTGGTGTTGAAGCCGCCGGCGAGCCCGCGCTCGCTGGTGACGACGACGAGCAGATAGGTCTGGTCGGCGCCGGTACCGGTCAGCAGACGCGGCGACTCCGGACCGACGACGACGCGGCTGCCGAGGCTCGCCATCACCGCCGCCATGCGCTCGCTGTACGGGCGCGCGGCTTCGGCGGCCTCCTGCGACCGGCGCAGCTTGGCGGCGGCGACCATCTTCATCGCCTTGGTGATCTTCTGCGTCGACTTGATCGACGCGATCCGCAGCTTGAGGGCTTTGAGGCTGGCCATGTCCTAGCTCCGCCCGCTTACGCGAACGTCCGCCCGAACTCGGTCAGCATGTCGTTCAGCGCCTTCTTGCTGTCGTCGCTGATGTCCTTCTTGGTCCGGATGTCGGCGAGCAGGTCGGCGTGGTTGGCGCGCGCTTCGGCGAGCAATGCGCTTTCGAAGCGCGTCACGTCGCGGGTCGGGACCTTGTCGAGGTAGCCGTTGACGCCGGCGAAGATGCTGACGACCTGCTCCTCGAACGGCATCGGCTTGAACTGACCCTGCTTGAGGAGCTCGGTCAGACGCGCGCCGCGGTTGAGCAGCTTCTGGGTCGAGGCGTCGAGGTCGGAGCCGAACTGGGCAAACGCCGCCATCTCGCGGTATTGGGCGAGCTCGAGCTTGATCGACCCGGCGACCTTCTTCATCGCCTTGGTCTGCGCCGCCGAGCCGACGCGGCTGACGCTGAGGCCGACGTTGATCGCCGGGCGGATGCCCTGGAAGAACAGCTCGGTCTCGAGGAAGATCTGCCCGTCGGTGATCGAGATGACGTTGGTCGGGATGTACGCCGAGACGTCGCCGGCCTGCGTCTCGATGATCGGCAGCGCGGTCAGCGAGCCGCCGCCGTGGGCGTCGCTCATCTTGGCGGCGCGCTCGAGCAGGCGGCTGTGGAGGTAGAAGACGTCGCCGGGATACGCCTCGCGGCCCGGCGGGCGGCGCAGCAGCAGCGACATCTGGCGATAGGCGACGGCCTGCTTCGACAGGTCGTCATAGACGATGACCGCGTGCATGCCGTTGTCGCGGAAATACTCGCCCATCGCGCAGCCGGTGTACGGCGCGAGGAACTGAAGCGGCGCGGGCTCCGACGCGGTCGCGGCGACGACGATCGAGTATTCCATCGCGCCATTTTCTTCGAGCGCGCGGACGATCTGGGCGACGGTCGAGCGCTTCTGGCCGACCGCGACGTAGATGCAGAACAGCTTCTTGCTGTCGTCGGCGCCGGCGGCGGCGTTCGAGCCCTTCTGGTTGATGAAGGTGTCGAGCGCGACGGCGGTCTTGCCGGTCTGGCGGTCGCCGATGATCAATTCGCGCTGGCCGCGACCGACGGGGACGAGCGCGTCGAGCGCCTTGAGCCCGGTCTGCATCGGCTCGTTGACCGACTTGCGCGGGATGATACCGGGCGCCTTGACCTCGACGCGGCTGCGCGTGACGTCGGTCAGCGGGCCCTTGCCGTCGATCGGATTGCCGAGGCCGTCGACGACGCGTCCGAGCAGGCCCTTACCGACGGGGACGTCGACGATCGTGCCGGTGCGCTTGACGGTGTCGCCTTCCTTGATCGTCGAGTCCGACCCGAAGATGACGATACCGACGTTATCAGCCTCGAGGTTGAGCGCCATCCCGCGAATACCGCCGGGGAACTCGACCATCTCGCCGGCCTGGACATTGTCGAGGCCGAAGACGCGAGCGATGCCGTCGCCGACCGACAGCACCTGGCCGACTTCGCTGACCTGCGCCTCGGTGCCGAAGTTGGCGATCTGGTCGCGGATGACGGCCGAAATCTCGGCGGCACGGATGTCCATTACTTCAACCCTTCATCGCCGTGGCGAGGCTGTTCAACTTGGTGCGGAGCGAGCTGTCGACCATCTTGCTGCCGACGCGGACGATGAGCCCGCCCAGGATCTCGGGGTCGACGTTGAGGATCAGCGCGGCATCGGCGCCCAGTCCGGCGCGCAGCTTGGCCTTCAATGCGGCGACGCTGTCGGCATCGAGCACGTGCGCGCTCGTGACCTCCGCCGTGACCTCTCCGCGGGAGCGGGCGGTCAGGCGGGTGAAGTCGCGGATGATTGCGGGCAGCGCGCTGAGCCGGCGGTTGGCGGCGAGGACGCCAAGGAAGTTCGTCGTCAGCGGATCGAGCGCCATCGCCGCGGCGACCGCCTTTACCGCCTGGCCGGCGGCGGCGCGGTCGATCATCGGGCTCGTCGTCAGCGTCTTGAGGTCGGGCGAGTCGTTCAGGCCGGCCCCAAGCGTCGCCAGGCTGGCCCCGACAGCGTCGACGCTCTTCGCCTCGCGGGCGAGGTCGAACAGCGCGGTGGCATAACGCCCCGACAATCCCGCAACGATACCGCCCGATGTTTCCACGAAACTCGCCTGAACCCGATTCAATGGCCCGAGATGCCGACGCGGCACCGCGATGCGGCCCCGGGCGTCAGGCGAGCGGGGCGTTAGCATGGGGTCCCGCGGGGCGCAAGGCGCGCTGCCGCACTGCGGCAGGCTTGGCAGGGAACCGCCGTGCGCGACGCGCATTGTCGCTCGAGCCTAACTGGGAGTTCCACGAAATGAAGACGTTGAGCCTGTTCGCCGCCGCTGTCCTGATTCCCGCCGCCGCCTCGGCGATCGCCCTGCCGGCCAAGACCTACGTCATGAAGGCGGGCGCGAGCGACATGTTCGAGATGGAGTCGTCGAAGCTGGTCCAGAACAGCAGCGACCCCAAAGTCGCGAGCTTCGCCAACATGATGCTGACCGACCACACCAAGTCGACGCAGGACGTGATGACCGCTGCCAAGGCCGACGGGGTCGACGCGCCGCCGCCGGTAATGACGCCCAAGCAGAAGTCGATGATCGATTCGCTCAAGCGGACGACCGGGACCAAGCGCGACCTGCTCTACAAGAAGGATCAGGTCATGGCGCACGCCGAAACGCTCGCGTTCCAGAAGGAATATGCGATGTCGGGTGACAAGCCGAACCTGAAGGCCGCCGCCGGGCAGATCGTTCCCGTCGTCCAGAACCACCTCGACATGGCCAAGTCGATGACGCCGGCGGCCGCGCGCGGAATGTAAGCGCCGCGACTTCCGACCGTTCAGGGGCGGCGTCCGCGGACGCCGCCCTTCTTCGTTCGGCCACTATCGATCGGGGCGCAGCAATCCGCCGCGCGCGGTCTGGCGCAACCTTGTCGGCGCGCGCCACTTTCTGCCGCAGGGCATTCAGGCCCGGCAGGAGCAGCAGCATGCGTACCGGGTTCATCCTATTGGCCGTCGTGGCGGCCACGCCGGCTGCTGCCGCGGTCCAGACCGTCGCGCTCGGCGGCGCCGACTTCTTTAATGCGCCCTACACCGTCGCGCTCGGCGGTGGGAATGCGATCACCTTCACCACGGTCGACAAGACCTTCTTCGCCTATGATCCGGCCGGCGTCTCGACCAGCGGGACGACGCAAGTCGGCAGCTTCGGCGCGCCGTTCTACGACCCGCCGCGGCCAACGAGCTACTACACCAACCGCGGCGGCAGCTTCGGTCCGGGCGGCGAGCTGCCGCAGTTCATCGCTTATGCGACCCCGGCCGCGGTTCCGTTCTCGATCGCCGAGGGCCTCGTCGGCTTCCGCTTCGATGCCGGCAACGGTTATCAGTACGGCTATGCCGACATCGCCGGCTCGACTCTGTTCGGGGTCCGCTATGAGACGACGCCCGGCGTCGCGGTCCCGTTCGGCGCTGTCCCCGAGCCGGCCGCGTGGAGCCTGATGATCGCCGGCTTCGGGCTGGTCGGAAGCATGCTGCGCCGCCGCACCGGGGCGATCGCGATGGCCTGACCGGCCCCCCGTCGCGGCCAACCCGCGCTGGACAGTGTCCCCCCGCCGCGCGATGATTGGCGGGGGGAACCGATGACGACGAGCCACGACCGGCATCAGCTCGACCGGCTGATCTTCTTCAGCGACGCGGTGTTCGCGATCGCGATGACCTTGCTGATCGTCGACGTTCGCCTGCCCCCGCTGAAGATCGTCACCGAGGCGGCGCTCGCGCGGGCGCTCGTCGGGCTGGTGCCGCAGTATATCGGTTTCCTGATCAGCTTCCTTGTCGTCGGGCGGTTCTGGATCGGCCATCACCGCGTCTTCGGCTGCCTTGCGCGGAGCGACGATCGTCTGGTCTGGCTCAACCTGATCTTCCTGCTGACGATCGCCTTCATGCCGTTCCCGACGACGCTGATCAGCGGCTTCGCCTCGACGCGGCTCGGCGTCGGCGTCTATGCTACGTGGCTGATCGTCGCTGGCCTCGCCAACGTCGCGGTCGAACGCCATGCGGCCCGCGCGGGGCTCGCCGCAACCGACGAGGCGGCGGCGCTGCTGCGTTCATCGTGGGTCGCGTGGTCGCCGGTGGCGATCGGCGTCGCCGCGATCGCCTGCGCGATGATCACGCCGCTGCTCGCCCTGCTGCCGCTCTGCCTGAGCCCGATCGTCGTCCGCCTGTTCCTGCGGCGGTCGGTGCCGCGCGCGATCACCGCCTGACCCGCGCTGCGCCGGGCTTGCCGGGGCGGATCGCGCACGCTACGTTCCCGGTCCGTTCACTGGAGGATCGATGGCCCGCGCCGTGTCGCGCTATGTCTGCCAGGCGTGCGGCTCGGTGTCGCCGCGCTGGGCGGGGCAGTGCGCCGAGTGCGCCGAGTGGAACACGATCCAGCAGGAGGCGGCCGCGGTCGTCACGCCGTTCGCCGCCAAGCACAGCCTTGCGAGCGGCGGGCGCGGCATCGGGCTGGCGGGGCTCGACGACGACGTTGCGATTCCCGCGCGGCAGGCGACCGGCATTGCCGAGCTCGACCGCGCGCTCGGCGGCGGGCTCGTCGCCGGCAGCGCGGTCCTGATCGGCGGCGACCCCGGCATCGGCAAGTCGACGCTGCTGCTGCAGGCGGCAGGGCGGATGGCGCTCGCGGGGGTGCGCGTCGCGTATATCACCGGCGAGGAGGCCGCCGACCAGGTCCGGCTGCGCGCGCGCCGCCTCGGGCTGGCGCGCGCGCCGGTGGCGCTCGCCGCGGCGACGTCGGTCCGCGACATCCTGACGACGCTCAACGCCAGTTCACCGCCGGGGCTGGTCGTCATCGACTCGATCCAGACGATGCACAGTGACACGCTCGAAGGCGCGCCGGGGACGGTCAGCCAGGTCCGCGCCGCCGCCCACGAGCTGATCCGCTATGCCAAGACGAGCGGCAGCGCGCTGGTCCTCGTCGGCCATGTCACCAAGGACGGGCAGATCGCCGGGCCGCGCGTCCTCGAGCACATGGTCGACACCGTGCTCTATTTCGAGGGCGAGCGCAGCCACCAGTACCGCATCCTGCGCGCGGTGAAGAACCGCTTCGGCGGGACCGACGAGATCGGCGTCTTCGCGATGGGCGCGGACGGGCTCGACGAGGTCGCCAACCCGTCGAGCCTGTTCCTGACCGACCGCGACGGCAGCGCGGTGTCGGGGGCGGTGGTCTTCCCCGCGCTCGAGGGGACGCGGCCGGTACTTGTCGAGATCCAGGCGCTCGTCGTCCGCCTGCCGAGCGGCGCGACCCCGCGCCGGGCGGTCGTCGGCTGGGACGCGGCGCGGCTGGCGATGGTGCTCGCCGTGCTCGAAAGCCGCTGCGGCCTGAGCTTCTCCAATTGCGAGGTGTACCTGAACGTCGCGGGCGGCCTGCGGATCAACGACCCCGCCGCCGACCTGGCGGTGGCCGCGGCGCTCATCTCGGCGCTGACCGAGGCGCCGGTCGGCGGCGACACCGTTGTTTTCGGCGAGATCGCGCTGTCGGGCGAGGTCCGCGGCGTCGGCCACGCCGGGCTGCGGCTCAAGGAAGCGGCCAAGCTCGGCTTCGCCGCCGCGCTGGTGCCGGGCGCGACCGAGGCGAGCGGCGGGCTGAAGACGGCGAAGGTAACGACGGTCGGGGCGTTGGTGGATCGGTTGCGGCGCTAAGATACTCGCGCGCGCCGCGGGGCAGGATCTAGCGTTTCCCCCCACCGGCAAACCGGCTAACAGCCGGTAAGCATGGCCGCCGTCGACACCCTCACCGCTCTCGACATCGTCGTCATCCTGCTGATCGTCGCCGGCGGGGTCGCCGGGGCGGCGCGCGGGTTCGTGACCGAGGTGCTGTCGCTGCTCGCGTGGGTCGCGGCGTTCTTCGCCGTGCGGCTGCTCTACCCGGCCGGCGAGCGGATCGCGCTGCGGGTCACGCACACCGAATCCGGCGCGGCGATCCTCGCCTTCGCGGTCATCTTCCTGACGACGTTCATCGCCTTCAAGATGGTCGCCGCCGAGCTCGGCCAGCGGACGCGGTCGTCGGTCGTCGGTCCTGTTGACCGCGTCCTCGGCCTCGGCTTCGGCGCGTTCAAGGGGCTGCTGTTCGGCGCGGTGATCTGGCTCGTCCTCGGGCTGGCGATGGACACGGTGGCGAGCGGCAGCCCGCGCCCGGGGTGGCTGACCGCGTCGCGGACCGCGCCGCTGCTCGCGGTGACGGCCAAGGCGATGGTCGACTTCGTCGAAAAGCGGCGGCACCCGACGGTCGATCCCGCCGCGCCGGTCCTGCCGCCGGGCCATCCGGCGATCGGGCCCGACGACGGCACGGACGGACCGCGCAAGGGCTACAGCCGCACCGACCGCAGCGCGCTCGACCGGCTGCTCGACGCCGGCAGCAAGACGCCGCTGTGAGCGACGGTAACGGGACCGGCGCGCCGCCGATCCGCCTCTACGACACGATGCAGCGGGCCAAGGTCGACTTCGTGCCGGCCGACCCGGCGCGGGTGACGATGTACGTCTGCGGCCCGACGGTCTACGGCCGCGCCCACATCGGCAACGCGCGCCCCGCGGTGGTGTTCGACGTCCTCGCCCGGCTGCTTCGCCACCGCTACGGGGCGGACAGCCTCGTCTACGCGCGCAACATCACCGACATCGACGACAAGATCATCGCCGCTGCCGCCGCCGAAGGCGTCGCGCCGAAGGTGATCACCGAGCGCTTCGAGGGCCACTACCTCGCCGACATGGGGGCGCTCGGGGTCGCCGCGCCGACGCTGGCACCGCACGCGACCGAAAACATCCCGGCGATGGTGACGATGATCGGCGACCTGATCGCCAAGGGCGTCGCTTATGCCGCCGCGGGGCACGTGCTGTTCGACGTCGCCGCCGACCCCGACTATGGCGCGCTGTCACGCCGCCCGGTCGAGGCGATGGTCGCCGGCGCGCGGGTCGAGATCGCGCCGTATAAGAAGAACGCGAGCGACTTCGTCCTGTGGAAGCCGTCGACGCCCGACCAGCCCGGGTGGGAGTCGCCGTGGGGCCGCGGCCGGCCCGGGTGGCACATCGAGTGCTCGGCGATGATCGCGGCGCATCTGGGCGAGACGATCGACATCCACGGCGGCGGGCTCGACCTGATCTTCCCCCATCACGAGAACGAACTCGCCCAGTCGCGCTGCGCCCACGGCGCGCCGCTGGCGCGGGTGTGGCTGCACAACGGCTTCCTCAGCATGGGCAGCGACAAGATGTCGAAATCGCTGGGCAACGTCGTCGGGGTCGACGAGCTGCTGGCGGGCGGGTGGAGCGGCGACGTGCTGCGGCTGGCGCTGCTCAGCGCGCACTACCGGCAGCCGCTGGTGTGGAGCGAGGAGCTGCTGGCGCAGAGCAAGGCGCGCTACGCCGGCTGGCAGCGGCTGGCGGAGCGGACGGGCACGATGCAGCGTCATGAGCCGTCGGCAGCGGTCGTCGCGGCACTGGCGGACGACCTGAACACTCCAGAGGCGCTGGCGACGCTGGCCGGGCTTACGGCCGACGATCCCGAGCCGCTCATCGGTTCGCTCGCTCTTCTCGGCTTCGCCTCGTTCCAGCCGGGGGCGGCGACGGCCCCGCCGCTCGACGTGATCCTGTCGACAGATGCCGGGCGCGAGATCGACGTGAGGGAGAGGATCGCCGCGCGCACCGCCGCGCGCGCGCGCCGCGACTTCGCCGCATCCGACCGCATCCGCGACGAGCTGGCGGCGCAGGGGATCGTTCTGGAGGACGGGCCGGCCGGCACGACGTGGCGGCGGGCGTGAGGGGTGGCCGGTGCCCGGCGAGCGGGGAAGGTCGGCGGCGGTTCGCGCGCTTCGCGGCGGCGCTATGCCTGACCCTCGCTGCCCCCGCGGCGGCCGAGCCGGTCGCGCTGACCTTCGACGACCTGCCGGTGTTCGGGACCAAGCGGCCGGTGGCCGAGCAGGCGGCGATCACGAAGAAGCTGCTCGCCGGGCTCGTCCGCCACCACCTGCCGGCGACCGGGTTCGTCAACGAGGTCAACCTCGAGGGTCCCGACCGGCCCGCCCGGGTCGCGCTGCTCGTGGCGTGGCTCGACGCGGGGATGGACCTCGGCAACCACACCTACAGCCATCTGTCGCTGACGACGACGCCGGTCGCCGACTATATCGCCGATGCCGCCGAGGGCGAGGCGGTGACGCGGGCGCTGCTCGTCGAGCGCGGGCGGACGATCCGCTGGTTCCGCCATCCCTATCTGGAAACCGGGCCGACGGTCGCAGTGCGCCGCACGTTCGAGGACTGGCTGGCGAGCCACGGCTACCGCGTCGCCCCGGTGACGCTGGAGAACAGCGACTATCTGTTCGCCGACCTCTACGACGCGGCGCTGGCGGCGCACGACCGGCAGCGGGCGCGGAAGGTGCGGCGCGAGTATCTGGCCTTCACCGCCGCGATCGTCCCCTGGTACCGGTCGGCGGCGCTGGCGCTGTTCGGGCGGCGGCCGGCGCTCGTCTGGCTGCTCCACGCGAGCGCGCTCAACGCCGACAGCACGGGCGCGCTGGCGCGGATCGTCCACCGCGAGCAGCTGACGCCGGCGACGCTCGACACGGCGATGGCCGACCCCGCCTATGCCCTGCACGAGACCTATGCCGGGCCGAACGGGATCGAGTGGCTCGAGCGCTGGTCGCTGACGCGCGACCGCGAGCTGCCGTGGGATGCGATGCCCAAGCCGTCGGCCGACGTCGTCGCCAAGAGCGCCGCGCTCGACGACGAGGCCGAGGGGCACGGCACGCCCTAGTCGTCGCCTCAGATCAATGTGTGGCGTCGTCGTAGAAGCGGGCGAGATCGGCCTTCATCGACCGTAGCGCATCGGTATTCAGATAGACCATGTGCCCCGACGGGTAGTAGGCGAAGCGCAGGTTACTGCGTAGCGACTTGTCGATCTGCAGGTGGGCGAGGTCGTACTCGGTGCCGAAGAACGGCGTCGCCATGTCGTACAGGCCGTTCAGCGAATAGACCTTGAGGTGCGGGTTCTCGCGCATCGCCGCCGACAGGTCGAGTGCGGTATCGGCGAGCGTCTGCGCCTGGCCGCCGCCGCGCGATCCCGGGGCGCGGTGGCTGAAGTCCCAGCGCAGCGCCGGCGAGTAATAGGTCGGGCGGTAGCTCATCGTGCTCGAGAAGCCGAGGTCGTGCTCGAGATAGTGGTGGAAGCTGCCGACGAAGGCTCCGGTGATGCCCGTGTCAGACGGATCGTACTCGGGCGACTCGCTCGCCGCGTCGACGTCGATGCCGGTGAAGCGGCTGTCGTAGCGGCCGAGCGTCCGGCGCTGGTCGCGGAGCAGCTCCTTCCTGAAGCGGCCGAGGTCGACGCGGAGGTCGGCGTCGAGGATGAACTTCGCCGACAGGCCGGTGAACCCCGCCATCTGCTGCGCGATCGCCGTCCGCTGCGCGTCGGGCAGATCCTGCCCCTGGGCGAGCGCCTGCGCCAGCGGTCCGCGGGCAAACGCGCGTGCCTGGTCGAGGAAGGCGGGCAGGTCGGCGGGCGCGGGGATGCGGTGGTGGTAGGCGGCGGTCGCGGCGTAGCTCGGCAAATAGTTGATCAGGTCCTGATCGAGCCCCGGCGAGCGGCGACCGTAGTTCATGATCGACGACAGCAGGATGACGCCGTTGAGCTGGACCCCGTCCTGCTGGAGCCGGTACGACAGTCCGCCCGACCGCAGCGTGCCGTAGCTTTCGCCGAAGATGAACTTCGGGCTGTTCCAGCGGTCGTTGATCGTCAGCCAGCGCTCGATGCCGCGGGCGAAGGCGTCGATGTCGGCATCGGTCCCCCACAGCGCCTGCAGCTTGGTGTCGCCGAGCGGCCGCGAGAAGCCCGCGCCGATCGCGTCGACGAAGACGAGGTCGGACTTGTCGAGCAGGCTGTCGCCGTTGTTGACGAGGTTGAACGGCGGGCCGGCGGTCGCCGCCGGGCTGTCGGTGCGGACGCGGACCGGGGCGAGCGAGCCCATGTGGAGCCACAAGGTCGAGCTGCCGGGGCCGCCGTTGTAGAGGAAGGTCACCGGGCGGCCGGGCTCGCCGGTGGTATAGGCGACGTAGAACATGCTCGCGGTCGGCTTGCCGTCGTCGTCGCGGATCGTGACCGTGCCGGCGGTCGCGGTGTACGCGATCGTCCGCCCGCCGATGGTCGCGGTGTGGCGGCTGGGGACGCGCAGCTCGCGGACCGGGGCGGTGGCGACGTCGCTGTCGCCGACCTTGTTCTCGCGCGCCCGCGCCGCGCGCGGATCGCCGGCCGGCTGGGTATTGGTGGCGTCGCCGCGGCCGGGCTCGTCGGCGTCGGCGGCGGTGTTCCCCGTCGCCGGCCGGCGCGCGCCGCGCTCGGCCCCGACCGCCGGCTCGCGGCTGACCGGGCGCTCCTGCGCGCCGGCGGCGGGGGCGATCATCAGGACGGCGAGGACGGGAGCGATCAGGCGCATCGATGGGGTTCCTGGCTGGATGGCGAGCGGCGGCGCGGGCGCGGCGACGACTCGCGTAACTTCGCATTCTTCCCACGCGCGCGCTCGGTGCGAAACGCGGAAATGTCGTGGCGGGCGGCGCGGCCGGTGGTCGGGGCGAGAAGAAGGCGGCCGTCCGTCATCGGCGGCAGGCTAGGCGAACTCCGGGGCTGTAGGACAGTCTTTTCTGCCCGTCCGCGTGTCAGGCGGCGCTCATCGCCGGCGGCGGCGGGTAGAGGCGCAGGCGGCGGACCATCCGCGGGTCGCCGTCGATCACCTCGAACCGCCACCCCGACGGATGGGCGACCATCTCGCCGACCGCGGGCACGCGCCCGGCAAGCATGAAGACCATGCCGCCGAGCGTGTCGACGTCGCCGCCGATCGCCTGCGTGGCGAACGGGTGGCCGGTCGTCGCGGCGAGCTCGCCGAGGTCGAGTTGGGCGTCGGCCTCGTACAGGTCGTCGCCGATCGCCTGGAGGAGCTTGGCCTCGTCCTCGTCGTGCTCGTCCTCGATGTCGCCGACGATCTGCTCGACGAGATCCTCGATGGTGACGAGACCGTCGGTCCCGCCGAACTCGTCGACGACGATCGCCATGTGCGTCCGTCCCGATCGCATCCGCGCGAGCAGGTCGAGGACGCGCATCGACGACGGCACGTAGAGGACGGTGCGCAGCAGCGAGCGGACGTCGAGCGCCTCGAACGGCTTGCTCGAGACGGCATCGTCGAACGTCGTCGCGATGCGCGCATAGACGTCCTTCAGGTGGACCATGCCGATGACCTGGTCGAGGCTGTCCTCGAACACCGGCAGGCGGCTGTGCCCGGCGTCGCGGAACAGCGCGACGAGGTCGGCGAAGCTGTCGTCGACGTCGAAGGCGACGATGTCGGCGCGCGGCACGGCGGCGTCGTCGACCAGCCGCTCGCCGAAATGGAGCAGGTTCTTGAGCATCGTCCGCTCGACCACCGAGAGGTCGTCGCGGTCGGCCGGCTCGCCGACGACCTCGTCGATCGCCTCCTCGAGGCTCTCGCGCAGGGTCGGCTCGATGCCGCCGCCGAACATCGCCGACAGACTCCGCCACAGCCGTGTGGCGAAGTCGCTACTAGGGTGGGGGTCGCTCATGATCCTCTAATCGGGTGCGGCGTAGGGATCGGCAACCCCGAGCGTCGCCATCGCGGCGGTTTCGAGGCCCTCCATGTGCGCGGCGCTCGTATCGTCGCCGTGGTCGAGTCCGAGCAGGTGGAGCATGCCGTGGGCGATCAGGTGGCGCGCATGGTCGGCGAGCGCGACGTGCTTGGCCGCGGCCTCGGTGGCGCACGTCTCGCAGGCGAGCACGATGTCGCCGAGCAGGACCTCGCCGTCGTCGCCGTTCGACACCGCGTCGAGCAGGTCGGGCTGGACCATCGGGAAGGACAGGACGTTGGTCGGCTTGTCCTGGTGGCGGTACTGGGCGTTGAGCGTCCGCACCTCGGCATCGGTCGTCAGCCGGACGGCGACCTCGGCGGCGAAGCCGGCATGGTCGAGATGGGCGTGCGCCGACTGCGCGAGCGCGGCGGCGCAGGCGGCGGTCGCCAGCGCCGGCCAGTCGGCTGCGGGCCAGTCGCCGGCGGCGACCTCGGTGTCGACCGTCAGCATCGCCGCTCACGCATCCTGGGGCGGCCCCTCGTACGCCTCGACGATCGCGCCGACGATCGGGTGGCGGACGACCTCACGGCTCGAAAAGCGCAGCGTCGCGATGCCCGGGATGCCGTCGAGCTTGCGCACGGCGTCGGCGAGCCCCGACGCGGCCGGGTTGGGCAGGTCGACCTGGTTGGGGTCGCCGCAGACGACCATCCGCGACCCCTGGCCGAAACGGGTCAGGAACATCTTCATCTGCAAGGGCGTCGTGTTCTGCGCCTCGTCGAGGATGACGAAGGCGTTCGCCAGCGTCCGCCCGCGCATGAAGGCGAGCGGGGCGATCTCGATCTCGCCCGACGCCAGCCGCCGCTCGACCTGCTCGGTCGGCAGCATATCGTAGAGCGCGTCGTACAGCGGGCGCAGGTAGGGGTCGACCTTGTCCTTCATGTCGCCGGGCAGGAAGCCGAGCCGCTCGCCGGCCTCGACCGCCGGACGCGACAGGATCAGCCGGTCGACCGACCCGGCGACGAGCTGACTGACCGCCTGCGCGACGGCGAGGTAGGTCTTGCCGGTGCCCGCCGGACCGAGGGCAAAGATGACGTCGTCGCGGCCGAGCGCCTCGATGTAGCGGACCTGCGTCGGCGAGCGCGGGACGATCGTCTTGCGCCGCGTGCGGATGACCGCGGCGGGGTTCGGGCTGCCGTCGTCGCGGATGACGCCGTCGAGCGTCGGCTCGGCGCTCATCAGCACGGCGGCCTCCATGTCGCCGACGTCGACACCGTGCCCCTGGAGCAGCCGGTTGTAGAGAGTGACGAGGATATCACGCCCGCGCGCCGCGCTATCGACCTCGCCCTCGATCGACACCTTGTTGCCGCGCGCGGCGATGTACACGCCGAGGCGATTCTCCAGCACGATCAGGTTCTGGTCGTACTGGCCGAACAGCGGCCCGAGCAGCTGCGGCCGGTCGAACTCGAGCTCGAGGCGGACGCGCCCATGACCCTTGTCGCCGGCGGGCGGCGTCGGCCCCGCCGGCGCGTGCTGCGGGCGGGAGCGGGCGGGCGGGCGCGACGCCGATTTCTTCGCCACTAGGCGGCTGCGGACATGGAAACAGGCGCTCCTTCGAGGCTGTTGGGCTGGGCGTCGACCAGATCGACCGCTACCATATCGCCGATTCGGCTGCCTGGCGAGACGACGAACACCGACTGCAGCCACGGCGACTTGCCGATCAGCTGGCCCGGGCGGCGGCCGGGGCGGTCGAGCAGCACGTCGCACCGCCGCCCGACGCTCGCGCGGTTGAACGCCAGCGCCTGCGCGCCGATCGCCGCCTGGAGTTCGGCGAGCCGCGCGTCCTTGGCCGCCTCGGGCACCTGGCCGGGCAGGGCGGCCGCCGGCGTGCCGGGGCGCGCGCTGTATTTGAAGCTGTACGCCTGCGCATAGCCGACCTCGGCGACAATACTCAGCGTCGCGGCGAAGTCGGCGTCGGTCTCGCCGGGGAAGCCGACGATGAAGTCGCCCGACAGCGCGATGTCGGCCCGCGCCGCGCGCAGCCGATCGAGCGTCCGCAGGTAGCTGTCGCGCGTGTGCGCCCGGTTCATCGCCTTCAAGAGCCGGTCGGACCCCGACTGCACCGGCAAATGGAGGTAGGGCATCAGCACGTTGATATTCCGGTGGGCGGCGATCAGGTCGTCGGCCATGTCGCGCGGGTGCGAGGTCGTGTAGCGCAGCCGGGCGAGGCCGGGGATGGCGGCGATCCGCGTGATCAGCGTGGCCAGCGTGACGTCGCCGTCGCGGTAGGCGTTGACGTTCTGGCCGAGCAGCGTCAGCTCCTTCGCCCCGGCAGCGACCAGCGTGCGCGCCTCGGCGACGAGCGCGTCGGCCGGGCGCGAGACCTCGGCGCCGCGCGTGTACGGCACGACGCAGAAGGTGCAGAACTTGTCGCAGCCCTCCTGCACCGTCAGGAAGGCGCTCGCGCCGACGACAGCGCGGCGGGCGGGGAGCGCGGCGAACTTCGACGCCGCGGGCATGTCGGTGTCGATCCCGCCGCCCGCCGCGAGCAGCGCCGGCAGGCGGTGGTAGGCGTTGGGTCCGACGACGACGTCGACCGCGGGCGCGCGCCGCACGATCTCCGCCCCTTCGGCCTGCGCGACGCAGCCGGCGACGACGACCCTCGGCCCGCGCCCCTTCAGGCGGCCGATGTCGCTGTAGACCTTCTCGGCCGCCTTTTCGCGGATGTGGCAGGTGTTGAGGACGACGACGTCGGCGGTGTCGATCGGCGCGGCGGCATAGCCGTTCGCCTCGAGCAGCTCGCCGATGCGCTCGCTGTCGTAGACGTTCATCTGACAGCCGAAGGTCTTGACGTGGTAGGTCGCGGTCATTGCGCCACCCTAGGGCAGGCGGCGGCCAGCGTCACGCCTTGACCAGCCGGGCGATGAAGAAGCCGTCGACGCCGCCCGCCTCGGCGAGCATGCCCGGCAGCACGCGGACGATGCCATCGGCCGGGGCGACGCCCGCCGGCAGCGCATCCGGGCCGACAGGATCGAGCCGAAGCTCGACGGTGGCGCCGGAGCGCGGCGTCGAGCTGCTCCTCGCCCTCGGCGCGTTCGAGGCTGCACGTCGAGAACACCAGCCGCCCGCCGGGCCTGAGCCAGTCGACCGCGCGGTCGATCAGCGCCGCCTGGATGGTGAGCAGCGGGGCGAGGTCGCGCGCGCCCTTCAGGTGGAGCACGTCGGGGTGGCGGCGGAAGACGCCGCTCGCCGAGCACGGCGCGTCGAGCAGGATGGCGTCGAACCGCGCCGGGGGGGCCCAGACGAGCGCGTCGACGGCGACGATGTCGGCCGACAGCCCGGTCCGCGAAAGGTTATCGCGGAGCCGCTCGAGGCGCGGCTCGCTGCTGTCGAGCGCGGTGACGTCAGCCCCAGCAGCGGCGAGCTGGAGCGTCTTGCCGCCGGGCGCGGCGCACAGGTCGAGGATCCGTTCGCCCGTCCGCGCGCCGAGCAGTCGCGCGGGCAGGCTCGCGGCGAGGTCCTGGACCCACCATGCCCCTTCCGCGAAGCCGGGCAGGTCGGGCACGCTCGCGCGGCCCAGCCGGACGTGCCCGGGTGCGAGCGAGGCGCCGCCGAGGTGTTCGGCCCATTCGGCGGTCATGCTCGTGTCGCGCAGGGTCAGGTCGAGCGGCGGCTCGTGGCCGAACGCGGTCGCGGCCGCAGCCGCGGCGTCGGCTCCCCACGCCGCGCGCCAGCGGCTGGCGTACGGCTCGGGCAGCGTCGGTGCCTCGGGCAGGCGCGCCTGCTCGCGGAGCAGGCGCGACAGGACGGCGTGGGTCAGGCGGCGCGGCCCACCCTCGGTCAATGCCAGCGTTGTCGCTACGACGGCATGCGCCGGGGTGTTGAGCAGCAGGTGGCCGGCGAGCCCGATCCGCAGCGCCATCCGCGCCCGCGCGTCGGGCGGCAGCGGGCGCGGGGTCGCCGAGTTGATCAGCGCGTCGAGGTCGATCAGCCAGCGCAGCACGCCGCTCGCCAGCGTGCGCGCGAGGGCGCGGTCGTCGCCGCGGTCGATCCCGCCGAGCGCGCCGGCGATCGCGCCGTCGAGCGGACGCCCCTGCGCCAGCACCGCGGTCAGCAGCCGCAGCGCGGCGCGGCGGGCCGGCGTGCCGGGCGGGTCGGCGGGGGTCAGCGGGCGAGCCTCATCGCCGGCTACCTAGCCGACCCGCGTCGCGCGGGACAGCGCCTCAGAGAACGTGGAACAGATAGAGGAGGATGATGACCGGCAGCGGCACGCCGACCGCCCACAGGATGCAGCCCTTGCCCACGCCTCGTCTCCCGATTGCTTACACCGGTGAAACGACCCCGCCCGGCGGCGGTTCCTCGATCCGGACTAGGCCGCCTGCGCCGCGGGCTCGGCGAACAGCTTCTTGAGCTCGGTCTTCAGGATCTTGCCGTTGGCGTTGCGCGGCAGCGGGCCGTCCCAGAAGCGGACCTCGACGGGCACCTTGAACGCGGCGAGCTTGGCCGCGACGGCGGCGCGCAGCTCGTCGGCGGTGGCGTGGGCGCCGGGCTTGAGCGTCACGACGGCGGCGGGTTCCTCGCCGAGGCTGTGGTGCGGGCGGGCGACGATGGCGGCGTCCATCACCGCGGGATGGTCGTAGAGCGCGTTCTCGACCTCGACGCAGTAGATGTTCTCGCCGCCGCGGATCAGCATGTCCTTGGCGCGGTCGATGATGAAGACGAAGCCCTCGTCGTCGACGCGGGCGAGGTCGCCGGTGCGGACCCAGCCGTCGACGAAGGTGTCGGCAGTCGCCTGCTCCTTGCGCCAATAGCCCTTCACGACGTTGGGGCCGAAGCCCCACAGCTCGCCGACCTCGCCCGGCGGCAACTCGCGCGACGGGTCGGCGGGGTCGGTGATCTTGACCCGGCAGACCGGGACCGGCGGCCCGGCGCTGTCGGGGCGGTTCGCATAGTCCTCGGCCATATGGTGGGTGAAGGTCGCGCTCGTCTCGGTCATCCCCCAGCCGTTGCCGGCCGACGCGCCCTTGAACTGGGTGGTGATCTGGCGGACGAGCTCGGGCGCCGACGGCGCGCCGCCGTAGGCGACGCTCTCGAGGCTCGACAGGTCGTACTTGTCGCGGTTCGGGATGCTCGAGGATCTGCCACGCGATCGTCGGCACGCCGCCGCAGCTGGTCAGCCGCTCGCGCTCGATCAGCGCCATCGCTCCTTCGGCGTCCCATTTGCGCATCAGGACCAGCTTGACCCCGGCGAACAGCGCCGGCGACAGCACCGCGTGGCAGCCGGTGGCGTGGAAGAACGGGACCGAGAGCAGCGTCCCCTTCTGCGGTGCGCTCGGGTCAGGGGCGGGGGGCATCTCGCCGCGGCGCAGGTACGACGCGCGCCGCCGAGCAGCGCGCTCGCCATGATGTTCGACACGATGTTGCGGTGCGTGCCGAGCGCGCCCTTCGGCTTGCCCGTCGTGCCGCTGGTGTAGAAGATCGTCGCGTCGTCCTCGGGCGCGAGCGCGACGTCGGGCAGGGGCGTGTCGGGCAGCGTGGCCCAGCGTCTCGGGCGTGCCGATGACGTCCTCGAGACGGCGGACGTCGGGGCCCAGCGGCTCCTCGGTCGAGCGGGTGACGTAGATGTGCGTCAGGTCGGGGCAGGCGGGCAGATGCTCGGTCAGCCGGGCGAGGCGCTCGGCGTCGACCAGCAGCACCTTGGTGCCCGAATCGCTGAGGCCGTATTCGAGCTCGGCGCCGGTCCACCACGCGTTCAAGGGCGTGACGATCGCCCCGCACAGCTGCGCGGCGAAGAAGGCGACCGGCCATTCGGGGACGTTGCGCATGACGACGGCGACGCGGTCGCCCTTGCCGACCCCGTCGGCGGCGAGCCGCGCGGCGAGCGTCGGCAGTCGCGCGGGCGAACGCCTCGAACGTCACCCGCTCGTCGTCGTGGACGAGGAATATCTTGTCGCCGTGCGCGCGCCCGGCGAGGAACACGTCGCGCAGCGTCGGCGGCGCGTTCTTCCACGTCGGCGTCGGCCGCCCGGCGATGTCCGTCGTCTCGATCTCGAGCATCTGCCCGGGAGCGGTCAGCAGCGCGTGCGCCGCTTCGATCGACATGGCGGGCCAGTTCGCGGTCATGGTCGTCCCCAGAGGCTTGTTTTGCCGTGATGCTAGCGCCTTCGGGCGGGCGTGATCCAGCTTAATCGCCGGCGCGTCGGCGCGACGCAGGAGCGGGTGGGCAAGGACATAGAGGACGAGGGCGAGCTGGACGCGCCGCGCCGAGCCAGTAGGGGTAGCTGCCGCCCATCTCGTACAGGCCGATGCCGATCGTCGGGGCGACGATGAAGCAGCTGCCGTTGACCGCCGTCACCGCGCCGGCGACCGCGCCCTGCTCGGCCTCGCCGACGATCAGCGATGCCCGGCGACGAAGCCGGGCCGGGCGAAGCCGTAGCCGACGCTGGTCAACGCGAAGGCGGCGAGAATGCCCATATAGTCGGACGCGACGGCGATCCCCGCGAGGCCGGCGGCGGCGAGGACCGCGCCCCAGCGCATCAGCCCGGCCGCCGACAGGCGGAGGACGCGGATCAGTCCCCACTGCGCGAACAGCGTCGCCCCCGCGCCGACCATCAGCGCGATGCCGACCGATTTCGCCGTCGCCGCCGGCGAGCCGCCGACATGGTCGATGACGAGGAAGCCGAGCGCCTGGCCGGTCGCTGCCTGGACGCTGCCGCTGACGAAGCCGTAGACCATGAACGGCCACACGCGCGGATCGCGCAGCCGCAGTCGTGGCCGCCGGCCGACCGCGGCCGCGCGCGCGCTGCCCCCGGTCGCGCCGGCAGCGATCGACGGCATGGTCGCGGGCGCGCCGTGATGGCCACCATCGCCGCGCGGCTCGTGCGCGGGATCGTCGTCGGGCAGCAGCAGCCACAGC
The DNA here is from genome assembly GCA_963790285.1 of uncultured Alphaproteobacteria bacterium. Classification (GTDB taxonomy): domain Bacteria; phylum Pseudomonadota; class Alphaproteobacteria; order Sphingomonadales; family Sphingomonadaceae; genus Polymorphobacter_B. The sequence goes on along the minus strand of CAWBNV010000001.1, from coordinate 543,260 downwards.
CCGGCGGCGACCGCGATCGCAATGACGGCGAAGGCGAACATCGGGGCCGACAGGCCGAGGGCCGGGATCTCGAAGAACGGGGCGACGCCGGGGCCGAGGATCGTGCCGAGCCCGAAGGCGCTCGTCAGCGTCGCCAGCGCCGCGGTCCGCTCGGCCGGGCCGGTGCGCGCGGCGACATAGGCCTGCGCCGCCGGATTCGACGCCGAGCCGAAGATGCCGAACAGGCTGCGCAGCAGGGTGAAGGCGACGAACACCGCCGTCGCGCCAAGCGCGCCGCGCAGGCCGAGCAGGATCGCCGTCGCGCATCCCGTCATCGATACCGCGAAGCCCGCAAGACCGACGAGCATCAGCTTCTTGCGACCCCTGCGTGTCCGACGCTCTCGCCCAAAAGGGCGCCGAGATCGTCCACAGCAGCGCCGACAGCGAGAACACGACCGCGACCAGCGTCGGGCGGATGCCGATCGTCCGCGCGATCGACGGCAGCACCGACTGCAGCGCGGTGTTGCCCGCCGCGACGACGAGCAGTACGGCGAACAGGACGGCGAAGTCGCGGCGGGGAATTCGGTCATCGTCGGCGGCGGCTTGGCGCAGCGGGGCCGCTTTGCCAAGCCGCCGCGCGCCGCTAGAGGGGCGAAAGCCAAGGGGAGAGCGACGATGCAGCTGCACGATTCGATCGGGCCGAACCCGCACGTCGTCCGCATGGTCGCCGCCGAAAAGGGCCTCGACCTGCCGCGCGTCACCGTCGACCTGCGCGGCGGCGAGAATCGGCGCGCCGACTATCTCGCCAAGAACCCGACCGGCACGACGCCGTGCCTTGAACTCGCCGACGGCACCTTCCTCAGCGAGATTACGGTCATCGCCGAATACTTGGAAGAGCTCCACCCGGCGCCGCCGCTGATCGGCACGACCCCGCTCGAGCGCGCCGAGACGCGGATGTGGGTCCGGCGGATCGACCTCGGCATCGCCGAACCGATGGCCAACGGCTTCCGCGCCGCGGAGGGCAGGCCGCTGTTCGCGCCGCGGATGATGCTCCACGACGCCGCCGGCGCGGCGACTCTGAAGGCGATGGCGGCCGACCGGCTGACCTGGCTCGACGGCCAGATGGCAGGGCGGACGTGGATCGCCGGCGACCGCTTCACGCTGGCCGACATCCTGCTCTACGCCTTCATCGCCTTCGCCGCGACCGTCGGCCAGCCGCTCCCGGGCGGCGTGACGTGGCTGCCGACATGGCGCGACCGCGTCGCCGCGCGCCCGAGCGCGGTGGCCTGACCGATCGATCTGTGCCCGCCGCGCCACACGGCGAATAGTTATCGGCACCCCCTTGCGGCCCGCCCGGCTTCATGCTGCATTTCGATGACAGCATTGGACCGGGGGGTTTGACGCATGATCCAGGTGGACGTCTACGCGCTCGACCGGCGGCTCGACCGCAGCTTCGCCGTCGACGGCGGCAACCTCTATTCGACGATGTGCGGCCTCGCCGGGCGCCAGGTCGACAGCCTGACCAACTTCGTTCTCGGCCAGGTGTCGGTGATGCGCGTCGACCTCGGCCGCCGCGGCTTCGCGGTGCTCGAGCACCTCGGCTGAGGGGTCAGATCTCGATCAGACGGTTCGGCAGCTCGTCGGGGTTGTCGCCGCTCGCCGGAAAATGCTCGGCGAGGACCGCGCCGGCAAGCTCGATCGCGCGGACGAAGCCCGCCCCCGGCGCCCCCGCCTTGATGCCGTCGGTCAGCGCGGTCACCGTCGTCGCCCAATGTTCGGGCGCGACGCGGGCGAAGATCGCGGTGTCGGCGACGACCTCGGCGATGCGGTCGGGGATCGAGACGAAGATCAGCACGCCGGTATGCGCGCGCGTCGTGCCGATGCCGCCGGCCTTGAACTGGGCGAGCGCGGCGGCGTGGACATGCTCGCGGCGGATCGCGCGCGGCGTCAGCGCCGCCCCCAGCCGGGTGCGGACGAACAGCGCGGCGAACGCGGCGAAGATCAGGACCTGAACCGCGGCATAGGCTTCGACCGCGTGGACGACGTCCTCGGCCGGGTCGCCGCCCGACCAGTCGGCGAAGGCATGGATGCGGTCGGGGCCGACGCCGAGCAGCGTCGCCGCCAGCGGCACGGCGAAGGCGATCAGCGCGGCATAGGTCAGCCCGGTCGCGGCATAGCGGTCGCGGCGTTCGCTGACGACGCAGACGATCTCGCCCGTCGTCTTCGCCTCGGCGGTGGTAATCGCCTCGGCAATGGCGGCGCGGTCGGCGTCGGAGAACATCGGCCCGGCCCCTTACCAGCTGCCCGACGAGCCGCCGCCGCCGAACGACCCGCCGCCGCCGCCGCCGAAGCCGCCGCCATCGCCGCCGCTGAAGCCACCGCCGAACCCACCGCCGTCGCCGCCACCACCGAAGCCGCCGCCGCGCCGGTTCATCATGCTCGCCGCCGCGCCCCACAGGATGGCCGAACCGATACCCGACGGCCGCCCGCCGAACCCGCCGCCGCCGCGCCCGCGGAAGATCGACGAGAACAGCCAGACGACGACGATCGCGAGCCAGAACAGCGCACCCGGCCCGACGGAATGCCGCCGCGGCGCCTCGCGGACGATGGTCGTCGGCGCCGCTGCTGCCGCCGTCGTGCCGGGTGCGGCCTGGAGCTGGGCGAGGATCGCGTCGACCCCAGCGGTGACGCCGCCGCCGATGTCGCCCTGGCGGAAGGCCGGGACGATAGTCTGGTTGATGATGACGTTGGTCAGCGCGTCGGTCAGCACCGGCTCGAGCCCGTAGCCGACCTCGATGCGCAGCTTCTTGTCGGCGGGCGCGACGATCAGGATCGCGCCGTTGTTCTTGCCCTTCTGCCCGACGCCCCACGCGCGGCCGAGCTGGTAGCCATAGTCCTCGATCGGCACGTCGCCGAGCGACGGGATCGTCGCGACGACGACCTGGTTGCCGCTCGACCGCTCGTAGGCGCCGAGCTTCGCGGTCAGGTCGGCGACCGTCGCCGGCGGCAGGACGTGCGCGGCGTCGACGACATAGCCGGTGAACGCCGGGAACGCGGGAGCCTTGGCCGCAGCGCCGGACACCACGGCCGCCGCAACGGCGAACAGCGCGCCGAGGAACAGGACGAGGCGGCGGAGGATCAGAACTTCACCGTCGGCGCGACTTGGGCATTGGCCGTCGTCGCCTTGAACGGGACCAGCGGCTTGGCCCCATAGATCACCTTCGCCCCGATGAGCGCCGGGAAGGTGCGGATCGTCGTGTTATAGTCCTGCACCGCGGTGTTATAGTCCTGCCGCGCGATGGTGATCCGGTTCTCGGTCCCCTCGAGCTGCGACTGCAGCGCCATGAAATTGCTGTTCGACTTGAGGTCGGGATAGGCCTCCTGCAGCGGGCGCAGCGCGGTCAGCGACGACGACACGCGGTTCTGCGCCGTCTCGTACGCCGCGACCTTCGCCGGGTCCTTCAGGTCCTCGTCCGACAGGTGGATCGCGTTCGCCGACGCGCGCGCCTGGGTCACGCCGACGAGGACGTCCTTCTCCTGCTTGGCATACCCCTGGACGGTCGCGACGAGGTTGGGGATCAGGTCGGCGCGGCGCTGGTACTGGTTCTCGACCTGGGCCCACGCGGCCTTGGCCGCCTCCTCCTTCGTCGGGATGGTGTTGACGCCGCACGCGCCGACCGACAGCATGAGGGCGACAGGAATGGCGAGGCGGAACAGGCGCGACATCGATTTCTCCCCGTAAGCTTCGTGCCGCCCGTAACGAAAAGGGCGGCGACCGGCCAGCAGATAAGGGTGTAGTGTCGCAGTACAACAGGGGACTAACGATGCTGAGAGAATTTCGTGCCTTCATCGCCCGCGGCAACGTCCTCGACCTCGCGGTCGCGGTCGTCATCGGCGGGGCGTTCGGGCGGATCGTCGCCTCGCTGACCGACGACCTGCTGATGCCGCTGATCGGCTTCGTCACCGGCGGGGCGGACTTCTCGAGTCACTTCGTCCTGCTCGGGCCGGTCCCGGCGAACTATACCGGTAGCCCGACCGATTACGTCGCGCTGAAGAAGGCCGGCGCGGCGCTGTTCGGCTGGGGGCAGTTCGTCACGGTGGTGTTCAACTTCGTCATCGTCGCCTTCGCGCTGTTCCTGATCATCCGCGCGGCGAACAAGTATCTGGCGAAGACGATGGCGGCGATGGCCGCCGCGGTCGCGACGCCGCCCGACGTCGTGGTGCTCAACGAGATCCTCGCCGAGTTGAAGAAGCGGCCGCTGTAGGACCTAGGCGGCTTCCCTGCGCTCGACCATGTCGGCGAGGGTCGTGCCGTCGAGGATCGCCGCGGTGCCCTCGCGCACTGTCAGCATGACTTTGCGGATGACGCACGTCGCCTCGTCGAAGCAATCGGCGCAGCGGTGGTACTTGGTCACGCTGACGCACGGCACGAGCGCGAGCGGCCCCTCAATGGTGCGGATGATCTCGCCGAAGCTGATCGCGCGCGGGGCGCGGGCGAGGCGGTAGCCGCCCATCTTGCCGCGGTAGCTCGCGACGAGGCCGGCGTTCTTGAGGTCGAGAAGGATGATCTCGAGGAACTTGCGCGGCAGCTGCTGGTCGGCGGCGATGACGCTGATCGGCACCGGCGCGACGCTGCCGGTGCGGGCGAGGAAGATCAGGGCGCGCAGCGCGTAGCGGGAACGTTGGGTCAGCATGTGGTGGTCCGGTAATGCACCCGCGCGCCGGCCGGGGCAAGGCGGCTTGGCCGCCTCAGCCGAGCACGTCGTTCATCGTGTAGCGCCCCGGCGGCCGGCCGGCGAGCCACGCCGCCGCGCGGACCGCGCCGGCGGCGAACAGCTCGCGGCCTTCTGCCTTGTGGTGGAGCTCGATGCGCTCGCCGTCGCCCGCGAGCAGGACCATGTGGTCGCCCGCCGCCGATCCGCCACGCAGCGCGGCGAAGCCGATCGAGCCCGGCGTCCGCGCGGCCGTGTCGCGCGAGCCGTCGCGCACCGCGTCGAGCGTCGTCCCGCGCCCGCGCGCCGCCGCCGCGCCGAGCAGCAGCGCCGTGCCCGACGGCGCGTCGCGCTTGGCGCGGTGGTGGAGATCGAGCACCTCGACGTCCCAGTCGGGAACGGCCGCCGCCGCTGCCGCCACCAGTCGGGCGAGAACGGCGACGCCCAGGCTCGTGTTCGCCGTCTGGAGCACCGCGATACGCCGTGCGGCGGCATCGATCGCGGCGTACTCGGCGGGCCCGAGCCCAGTCGTGCCGACGACGATCGCCGCTCCAGCGGCGACTGCGGCGTCCAGATTCGCCGCGAGCGCGGCCGAGAGGGTGAAATCGATCAGGACGTCGCAGTCGCGCGCCAGCGCCGCCGCATCGTTGCCGATCGTCGCGGCGGAGCCGATCCGCGTTCCGACGCGCGGGTGGTCGGGCCGCTCGACCCCACCCGCGAGCGTCAGCCCGGGACTGGCTGCGATCGCGGCGGCGACGGCGCTGCCCATGCGCCCGCCTGCGCCGAAAAGTCCCAGCCGTACCAATCGCGACCCCTTTGAAGCTTCGTTAAACATAGTCTGTCATTTACTTGGCGTATAGCGTGGGGGCGTTGAGTTCGGTGAGCGGAGCGACGACGGAGTCGGGAATCGTGGGGGCCGGAACGGGGGACGGAGGCCGAGCGGCTCGCCGCGCTCGAGCGCTTCGACATCCTCGATTCGCCGGCCGAGGCGTCGTTCGACCGGATTACCGCGCTCGTCCGATCCGTGCTCGGCGTGTCGATGGCCGCGGTCTCGCTGATCGATCGCGATCGGCAATGGTTCAAGTCGCATCCCGGCATCGAGGCGAGCGAGACCCCGCGCGACATCGCCTTCTGCGACCACACCGTCGCTACCGGACGGCCGATGATCGTCGCCGACGCCCGTGACGATGCCCGCTTCTGCGACAATCCGCTCGTGCTCGGTCCGCCGCACATCGTCAGCTACGCCGGCGTGCCGCTGACCACACGCGGTGGCTATCACGTCGGCACGCTGTGCGCGCTCGAGACGACTCCGCGCGACTATTCGGGGCGCGAGATCGACATCCTGACGTCGCTCGCCTCGATCGTCGTCGACGACCTCGAGCTGCGCCAGATCGCGCGCTACGACCATCTCACCGGGGCGCTCAGCCGCCGCGCCTTCGTCGCCGAGGCAGGGCGCGCGATCGCGCGGCGCGACCGCTACGCCCGCCCGTGTACGCTGGCGCTGTTCGATCTCGATCACTTCAAGGCGATCAACGATCGCACCGGCCACGCCGCCGGCGATCTCGTCCTGCGCTCGGTCGCCGCGATCTGCACCAAGAGCTTGCGAGCGAACGATCTGCTCGGACGTGTCGGCGGCGAGGAGTTTGGTCTGCTGCTCCCCGAGCTCGACCCGGCGGAGGCGTTCGCCGCCGCCAACCGCTTCCGCCTCGCGATCGCGGCGATGACCGAGGTGCCGGTAACCGCGAGCTTCGGCGTCGCCCCGCTGATCCCGGCGATCGAAACCAGCGGCGCGTGGTTCGCCGCCGCCGATCTCGCCCAGTTCGCCGCCAAGCGCAGCGGGCGTAACTGCGTGCGGATGAACGAGGTCGGAGCCGACGCGGCCAAGTCGGCCGCGTGAGCATGGCGACATGAGGGCGGCCATCGTCGTCCTTACCGGGGCCGGCATTTCGGCTGAATCGGGGGTGCCGACGTTCCGCGGCCCCGACGGACTGTGGGAGGGGCACCGGCTCGAGGACGTCGCCACGCCCGAGGCGTTCGTGCGCGATCCTGCGCTCGTCCAGCGCTTCTACGACGCCCGGCGTTCGGCGCTCGCCGGCGTCGAGCCGAACGCCGCCCACTACGCGCTTGCTCGGCTCGATCGTGAATGGGCCGGCGAACTGCTGATCGTCACGCAGAACGTCGACGATCTCCACGACCGCGCTGCTGACGGCGTAGGCGGGCCGTCGCCCCGGCTGATCCACATGCATGGCGAACTGAAGTCGGCGCTGTGCGACCGCTGCGGAAGCCGGCAGCGGTGGGAGGGCGACCTGACCGGCGCGCCGGCCTGCGCGTGCGGTGGCACGCTGCGCCCGGACATCGTCTGGTTCGGCGAGATGCCGTATGCGATGGAGCGGATCGAGGCAGCGCTGGCGACGTGCGACCTGTTCGTGTCGATCGGCACCAGCGGCGCGGTCTATCCGGCCGCCGGCTTCGTCGACCTCGCCCGCCGCGTCGGGGCCGACACGCTCGAACTGAACCTCGAGCGGTCGGCGGGAACGGGGATGTTCGCCCAGGCGCGCCACGGGCCGGCGAACTCAGCTCGTGCCGGTATGGGTCGAGGCGCTGCTCGCGAGGTAGGCGGGCGGCAGACGCTTGCCTTCGCGGCGGTCATTTGCCACAAGCCGTCGCAATCGTTCGCGCATGCCTGAACGGCGGCGCTCCAAGGGGACATCCATGACCTTCGTTCTCGTCGCGATCGCCTGCGGCCTTGCCGCGGTCGCCTACGGCATCCTGACCTCGCGCGCGGTGCTCGGCGCGTCGGCGGGCAACGCCCGCATGCAGGAGATCGCCAAGGCGATCCAGGAGGGCGCGGGCGCGTACCTCCAGCGCCAGTACATGGCGATCGGCGTCGTCGGCGTCATTGTCGTCGTCCTCGTCGCCGTGTTCCTCGGGATCGTCCCGGCGATCGGCTTTCTCATCGGCGCGGTGCTGTCGGGCGCGACCGGCTTCATCGGCATGAACATCTCGGTCCGTGCCAACGTCCGCACCGCGGAAGCCGCGCGCCTCTCGCTGCAGGCTGGCCTGACGATGGCGTTCCGTTCCGGCGCGGTGACGGGGATGCTCGTCGCCGGTCTCGCCCTGCTGGCGATCGCCGGTTATTTCTATGCGCTTGTATCGAGCGGCATGGATGCGACGTCGCGGCCCGTTATCAACGCGCTCGTTGCGCTCAGCTTCGGTGCTTCGCTGATCTCGATCTTTGCGCGTCTCGGTGGCGGCATCTTCACCAAGGCCGCCGACGTCGGCGCCGACATGGTCGGTAAGAACGAGCTCGGCTTCGACGAGGACGACGACCGCAATCCCGGCGTCATCGCCGACAACGTCGGCGACAATGTCGGCGACTGCGCCGGCATGGCCGCCGACCTGTTCGAGACCTACGTCGTCACGCTCGGCGCGACGATGGTCCTTGTCGCGCTGCTCGTTGCCGGTGACGCCGCGCGGTCGTTGATGACCCTGCCGCTGCTCGCCGGCGGCGTGTGCATCATCACGTCGGTCATCGGCACCTACTTCGTCCGCCTCGGCAAGAGCGGCTCGATCATGGGCGCGCTGTACAAGGGCTTCATCGTCACCGCCCTGCTGTCGATTCCGGCGCTCTACCTCGCGACCAACGCGATCTTCCCCGACATGAACGCGGTGATCGCGGTCAAGCCGGCGATCGCGTCGGCGACGGCGGCCGTCGCCGCGCCGACCAACTTCACCGCGATGGCGCTGTTCTGGTGCATGCTCGTCGGGCTGGCGGTGACCGGTCTGATCGTGTGGATCACCGAATATTATACCGGCACCAACTATCGTCCCGTCCAGTCGATCGCCAAGGCATCGGACAGCGGCCACGGCACCAACGTCATCCAGGGCCTCGCGGTCAGCATGGAGTTGACCGCGCTGCCGACCCTCGTCATCGTCGCCGGCATCGTCGCCAGCTTCCAGCTCGCCGGCCTGATCGGCATCGCCTTCGCCGCGACCGCGATGCTCGCGCTCGCCGGCATGGTCGTCGCGCTCGACGCCTACGGCCCGGTGACCGACAACGCCGGCGGCATCGCCGAGATGGCGGGCCTCGACCCCGAGGTGCGCGAGCGCACCGACGCGCTCGACGCTGTCGGCAACACGACCAAGGCGGTGACCAAGGGCTATGCCATCGGCTCGGCCGGTCTTGCCGCGCTCGTACTGTTTGCGACCTACACCGAGGACCTGCGCCAGTTCTTCGCCAATGTGCCGGTCGATTTCACCCTGTCGAACCCGTACGTCGTCGTCGGCCTGCTGCTCGGCGCGCTGCTGCCCTACCTGTTCGGCGGCATGGCGATGACCGCGGTCGGGCGCACGGCATCGGCCGTCGCGCAGGACATCCGCGCGCAGTTCCGCGAGTCGCCGGGGATCGCCGACCGCAGCGTGCGGCCGAACTATGCGCGCACCGTCGGCCTCGTCACCGCCGGCGCGATCCGCGAGATGATCGTGCCGTCGTTGCTACCTGTTCTCGCCCCGGTCGTCGTCTATTTCGGCGTGCGCGCGGTGTCGACGCAGGGCAACGGCTTCGCTGCCCTCGGCGCGTTGCTGATGGGCGTCATCGTCTCGGGCCTGTTCGTCGCGATCTCGATGACGAGCGGCGGCGGGGCGTGGGATAACGCCAAGAAGGTCATCGAGCAGGGCGCGTACGGCGGCAAGGGCTCGCCCGCGCACCAGGCGGCGGTGACCGGCGACACCGTCGGCGACCCGTACAAGGACACCGCCGGCCCGGCGGTCAACCCGATGATCAAGATCACGAACATCGTCGCGCTACTGCTGCTGGCGGCGCTGGCCGGCGGTGCCTGATGGCGACGTGGGCGACGGCGCGGCTTGACGCGCTTATCGCCGGAGCGCCGCCGCCGCCGGTCGTCGCGACCATGCGCCTTGGGACGCTCGACGCATGGGGTGACGGCTGGGCGCGCAAGCGGTTCGAGCCTGAAGCGGACCAGCTCAATAGCGACGGCTCGCTGTTCGGCGGCCTGATCGCTGCGCTCGCGGATCAGATGCTGGCGTTCGCCGCGATGACGGTCGTCCCGGGTGACCACCTGTTCCGCACGACCAACCTCGCGGTGGCTTATTTCAAACTTGGAAAGCGCCAGCCGATCGATATCGAAGCGCGGGTCGCCGCTCAGAGCCGCCAACTCATCCATGTCCGCGCCGACTTCCGCACTGCTGACGGCGAATTGCTCGCCGATGCGTCGGCGCAGCAGGTGTTGACGAAGATCGAGTGACGACCGACCTCAGTCGAGCGCCGCCTCGATCCGCTCCATGTCGGCATCGCTCAGCCCAAAGTGATGCCCCACCTCGTGCACCAGCACGTGCGTCACCAGCGCCTCGAGGCTCTCGCCGGTTTGGCACCATTCCTCGAGCAGGGGTCGGCGATAGAGAAAGATGATGTCGGGCAGCGCGCCCGTCGGGACGTCGCCCTTCAGCCCGACGTGGTGGCCCTGGTAGAGGCCGAGGATGTCGAACTCGGTTTCGAGCGCCATCTCGGCGACGACTTCGGCGTCGGGAAAGTCCTCGACGCGGAGGAGGACCGGGGCGAGCCAGCGGCGGAACTGCTCGGGGAGCCGCTCGACCGCCGCCTGCGCGAGCGCGTCGATGTCGGCAAGGGTCGGCGGGAGGGTTTGACCGGGGTGCATTCGGCTCGCCATAGGCGGTGGACCTCCGTTCGCCAAGGAAGCCGCCGATGATCCCGAAACTGGTCGACGCTGAAATCGAGCTGGCGCTCGCCGGGCTGCCCGGCTGGAACCGCGACGGCGAGGCGATCACGCGGCATTACAAGTTCGCCGACTTCGCGCACGCCTTCGCCTTCATGACGCGCGTCGCGCTGCTGGCCGAGAAGGCCGACCACCACCCCGAATGGTCGAACGTCTACAGCCGCGTGGACGTCCGGCTGACGACCCACGATGCCGGCGGGCTGAGCCAGCGCGATATCGATCTCGCGCGGGCGATCGACGGCTGAGGCGCTACGGCAGCAGCGCGTAGACGACGCAGGCGGTCTGCTCGAGGGTCCGCAGCGGCGGCTGGAGCGTGACCTGCACTGCGTCGGCCGCGGCGTCGAGGGCCGACCCGCTGGGCACGGCCGGGGCTGGGGGCGGTGGCGGTGGCGGAGCGGGCGCGAAGTTGCGGAATGACGCCGGCGCGGCGACGGTCGTCGGGCTGGTGCCGCCGACATAGCTCGGCCAACCGGCAAAAATCGGTGTCTGGCAGACACCGCCGGTCGGATCGACGATCTTCGGGGCTCCCACTCGCCCGCCGCTCGCCTCGACCGACAGCCGCGCACGCCGGGCGGCGTCGCGGATCGACTCTGTCGCCAACCACGTCTTCAGGCCGTTGTCGGGTTCGAGCGCGAAATAGACCGCGTCGATGCCACTCGGCTTGGCGGCGACGACGGTGCGGTAGGCGCGTTCGAGGGCGGCCATGTCGCGGACCTCGATCGCGACGTTCGCGGTCACCTCATAGCGGTCGATCTTGTCGCCGCGGACGTTGTCGACGAGCGTTCCCTCCTTGGTCCGATATTGATCGTACAGCGGCCGCGTCGCGAAGGTGGTCGTCAGCCGCACCCGCTCGGCACCGAGCCCACGCAGCGCCGCGTCGAGATCGCGCGCGCGCTTGGCCGCAGCGGTGCTGGCCTCGGCCGCGGTTCGCTCGACGGCGGAAAAGCGCGCGGTGAAGTGGGCGCGGTTGGCCGGAACCTCGGTCCGCACCGACCCGATCGCGATGACCACCGGATCGCGCAACCACCAGGGGGCAGGGACAAAGCGCTGGCCAAGTTCGGCCGGAGGGACTTGGGCGTTGGCAGCGGCGGCGGTGAGGGCGACGGTAGCGAGCGCAAGCGTCGCGGCGAAGCCGCGCCGTCGGACGGGTTTGGCGAACGTCTCCGCCGCCCCCCCGGCCGGGCTAGCGCGGATCGGCCACCAAGCGACCGATGCTGCGCATCGGCGCGCTTGCAGGCTCGCCGCGCTGCGCCTCACCGCGGGGCCATCCGAATCGCGCCGTCGATCCGGACGTCCTCGCCATTGAAATAGCTGTTGCGACACATCTCGAGCGCAAGGCTCGCGTACTCGTGGGGCAGACCGAGGCGCTTGGGGAAAGGGACTGAGGCGGCGAGCGCCTCCTTCACCTTGTCGGGCGCGGCATTCATCAGCGGCGTGTTGAAGATGCCCGGCAGGATCGTGTTGACGCGGATGCCCTCGCCCATCAGATCGCGGGCGATCGGCAGGGTCATGCCGACGACGCCGCCCTTCGACGCGCTGTACGCCGCCTGACCCATCTGGCCGTCCTCGGCGGCAACCGACGCGGTGTTGACGATCACCCCGCGCTCGCCGTCGGCCATCGGTTCGAGCGTCAGCATGCCGGCGGCGGACTTGGCGATGCAGCGGAACGTGCCGACAGGTTAATCTGGATGATCATGTTGAACGCGTCGAGCGGGAAGTGCTTGATCTCGCCCGTCTCGCGGCTCCGGCTGGCGGTCTTGGCGGCGTTACCGGTGCCGGCGCAGTTAACCAGGATGCGCTCCTGTCCGTGCGCGGCGCGCGCGGTGGCGAAGCCGGCGTCGACCGAGGCGTCGCTCGTCACGTCGACGTGGCAGAACACACCACCGATGTCGGCGGCGACGGCCTCACCCTTGGCTGCGTCGCGGTCGAAGACAGCCACCTTGACGCCCGCCGCAGCGAGCGCGCGCGCGGTCGCCTCTCCGAGGCCCGAGGCCGCCCCCGTCACCACCGCCGCGCAGCCGCTCAGTTCCATCGCCCGTCTCCCAAGGTTTCCGCAGTTATGCCCGGCGGGGCTACCAAGGGCCAGTGCCGCTAGAAGCGCACGGTGAACGTCGCCAGTACCTGCCGCGGGTTGCCGTAGAAGGCGGTGGCGATCCCCTCCTTGCCGAGCGTCGGCGTATAGCCGCCGGCGGCGTTGAGGATCGGCACGCCGGCGAGCGTGCTGGCGATGTATTGGTAACCCGCGGTCTTGTAACGGACGTCGGTCAGGTTCTTGCCGTGCACCCCGATCGTGTAGCGCCCGCCAGGGAAGCTGTAGTCGAGGTTGGCGTCGAGCAGCGTATAGCCGGGCTGGTCGAGAAACGGGCTCGCGGTTTCGAACTGGTGCGTCAGGCTGCGGTACGACACCGTCGCCGAGCCGGTCAGGTCGCCGCCCGCGACAGGCAGGCCAAAGCCGCCGGTGCCGCTCAGCGTCCATTCGGGCGTATTCTGGAAGACGCGGACTGCCGAGACGTCGACCCCGGTCGGGCCGATGAAGCTGCGGTACTTCGCGTCGATGTAGCCGAGCGTGCCTTGCGCGAAGATCTGGCTGCCGGTGCCGGCGAAGTCGCGCGCGAGGATGGCGTTGACCTCGGCCTCGGCCCCCTTGATCCGTGCCTTGGCGGCGTTGGTCGTGATGCCGATGAACGTCGGAATACCGTTCACCACCGCCCCCACCGAGCCGGGATCTGGACGTCGGTATAGTCGGCGTAGAAGCCGTCGATCGCGTACGTCAGGCGGCGGTCGAACAGCGACCCCTTCCACCCGATCTCGTAGCTGCGGACCGATTTCGGGCCGGAACAGCAGGTAGTTGTAGATGTCGGCCGACGTCCGCCCCGCGGCGGGGTTGCTGATTGGGGCCGAGGCGCCCGAGCCGCGCGGGTCGAAGCCGCCGCCCTTGAAGCCTTCGCTGTACGATGCGTAGACCAACTGGTCGGGGATCGGCTTGAAGCTCAGCGAGACGCGCGGGGTGAACTTCTTGAACGTCGCGCGGCCGGTGAAGTCGGTCGCGGGCGCGCCGAGCGGGGTCGGGTTGCCGCCGAAATCCTGCGTCACGCCGCCGAGATAATTGGCCTTGAAGATCGCCGACCCGCGCCGGTCCCACGTGTACCGCCCCCCCGCCGACAGGCTCAGCGTCGGAGTGATGTCGTACGTGAAGTCGGCGAACACGGAGTGCGTCGAGGTCCGCACATCGCCGCGGGTGAAGGCGTCGAGGCCGGGGATCGTCGTCGACAGCAGGACGTCGAAAGCGGTGCGCGCGCGCGCGTCGAGGAAGTAATAGCCCACGATGCCGTTCAACCGCTCGCTCTTGTATAGCAGCTGCAGTTCCTGACTCGTCTGTTCGTTGCGATAAACGGCGGGAACGTCGACGTCGGCCGCGGGCAGCGCGTCGAAATCGATCGGCGTGTACGACGTGTCGGCGCGGAAGGCGCTGATGCTGCGCAGGGTGATCCGGTCGCTCGCCTCGTAGGCGAGCACGACCGACGCGCCGCCGCCTTCGACCCGCTCGGTCGGGCTGTTGAGCCCGGCCTGCGTGTCGTAGACGTTGGCGAGCACCGGCGTTCCCGACAGCAGGCCGGGGATCAGCCGGTGGCCGTTGCGCGGGTTCGATCGATCGTAGGTATAATCGCCGGTGATTCGCGCCGTGAAGCCGCTCCCCGGCGGAGCGAACTCGACTGTTCCGCGCCCGGCCCAAACATCCTTGTTGTAGTTACCGAGGCCGTTGGTCAGGTTGCGGCCGAAGCCGTCGTGGCTGAGCCGCGCGCCCGATACGCCCATCTTCAGCGCGTCGCCGAACGGGGCGGAAACGCTGACGACGCCGTCGGCCTCGTTGAACGAGCCGTAGGTCCCGCGCGCGGTCAGGCTGAAGCTGTCGGGCAGGCGCCTGGTGACGTACTTGATCGCGCCGCCGATCGTGTTGCGCCCGTAGAGCGTTCCCTGCGGCCCACGGAGGATCTCGATGCGGTCGACGTCGTAGATGTCGAGCACTGCCGCCTGCGGTCGGTTGAGGTAGACGTCGTCGAGGTAGATGCCGACGCCAGCCTCGAAGCCGGGAACCGGGTCCTGCTGCCCGACGCCGCGGACGAAGGCGGCGAGCGTCGAATTGGTCCCGCGGGCGTCCTTCAGCGTGATGTTCGGCGTCGTCGTCTGCAGATCCGTCAGGTCGATCGCGCCGGTCTTGGCCAGCCGGTCGGCGGTGAAGGCGGTGACCGCGATCGGCACGCTGAGCAGGCTTTCGGCGCGGCGGCGGGCGGTGACGGTGATCTCCTGCGACGTGCCATCGGCGGTGGCTTCGGGGTTGGGCGTCGCGTCGGGGACCGGCTGCGCCGCGAGCGGGGCGGCGAGCGAGGCGAGGGGCAGGACGAGCGCCAGCGCGCGCCCGGCGCGAACGGTCCGATGGTGCGTCATCCTTGCTTCCCCCACATCGGGCGCATGGACTTGCGCCTCGTGGTCCGGGCCCATAATGAAAGCTGAACCGGGTTTCAACTCTGAAGCGTGGATTGGCCGAAATGAGCGAGATAAGTTCCGGCACGGCGGCCAAGGTGCCCAAGACCGCACGCGGCGAGCGGACGCTGCGGCTGTTGCTCGATGCCGCCGCCGACGAGTTCGGCACCCGCGGCTTCCACGAGGCGTCGATTGGGCGGATCACTGCGCGCGCTGGTGTCGCCACGGGAAGCTTCTACACCTATTTCGACAGCAAGGAGGCGATCTTCACCGCCCTCGTCCGCGACCTCAGCCAGCAGGTGCGGGCCTTCGTTGCCCCGCGCCTCGCCGACCACGCGACGCAGATCGACGCCGAGCGCGCCGGGCAGCACGCATTCCTCGACTTCGTCCGCGCGCATAAGGAGATCTACCGGATCATCGACGAGGCCGAATTCGTCGATGCCGCGAGCTACCGAGAACATTATGCCCGGACCGCCGAGCGGATCGCCGCGCGACTCGACGCGGCACGGACGCGCGGCGAGATCAGCGATGGCCCGTCCGAGATCCGCGCTTGGGCGCTGATGGGGATGAACGTCTTTCTCGGACTGCGCTTCGGCGTTTGGGACGAGTTGGTCGACACCGCCGAGGTCGCGCGCGTCGGCGGCGACCTGATCGCCCACGGTCTTGCCCCGCGCTAGCCGTCGAGCATCCGGCTCAGCTGGGCGACATCGGCGTCGAGCTCGCGGTCGGCAGCGCGCAACGCGTCGATCCGCTTGACCGCGTGCATGACCGTCGTGTGATCGCGGTTACCGAAGCGCCGGCCGATCTCCGGCAGCGACCTCGGCGTCAGCCGCTTGGCGAGATACATCGCGATCTGGCGTGGGCGGGCGACCTCGCGCGCGCGCCGCGCAGACAGCAGGTCGGCATGCTTGATCTTGTAGAAGTCGGCGACGCGGCGCTGGATGTCCTCGATCGTCACCTTCTTCTCGTGCGCGCGGAGCAGATCCGCGAGCGTTTCGCGCGTGAACTCGACCGTCACGGGGCGACCGACAAGGCGCGCGTAGGCGACCACGCGATTGAGGGCGCCCTCGAGCTCGCGGACGTTCGACGTGATCTTGCGCGCGAGGAAGTCGACGACCTCGTCGGGCACGGCAAGCGAGTCGCCGAGCGTCGCCTTCAGGCCCGCCACCTTGGCATGGAGGATGTTGAGGCGCAGCTCGTAGTCGGCGGCATTGATGTCGGCGACCAGCCCCCACGCCATCCGGCTGAGGATGCGGTCCTGGATGCCCTCAAGGTTCTGCGGGCTTCGGTCGGCGGTGATCACCAGCCGCTTTCCGGCGCTGATGATCTCGTTCATCGTGTGGAACAGTTCTTCCTGCGTTGACTCCTTGCCGGCGATGAACTGGACGTCGTCGATCATCAGCAGGTCGACCGAGCGCAGCCGCTGCTTGAAGCTGATCGTGTCCTTCGCCCGGAGCGCGGCGAGGAAGTCGTTCATGAACTTCTCGGCCGAAAGGTAGGCGACCTTTGCATTCGGATCGCGTGCGCGCAGCTCGCCACCGATCGCGTGCATCAGGTGGGTCTTGCCGAGCCCGGTCGTGCCGTGCAGGAACAACGGGTTGAAGGTGATCGGGCCGCCGTCGGCGAGCGTCCTGCGCGGCGTTGTAGGCGAGCTCGTTCGACTTGCCGACGACGAAGCTGTCGAAGGTGTAGCGCGGCTCGAGCCCCGCCGCCGCGGCCGGGCCACACAGCACCGGCGCGATGACCGGGATGACGGCCGCCGAGGACGGCGCGACCGAAAGCGCGACATGGCGGATTGCCCCGTCCTGCGCTGTCCACGCCGCGCGCAGGCGATCGAGGAAGTGGTTCGCGACCCAATCGGCGAGGAACTCGGTCGGCAGGGACAGGCGGACGGTATCGCCGTCGACGGCAACGAGCGCGATCGGCTTCAGCCAGTTGTCGAAGGTCCGCTGGCCGCACTCGTGGCGAAGGATCGTCCGTACCGTCTCCCACATCGCCTCGACGCTACGCGCCAAAGCGTCTCCGCCGCGGTTGAACGCCGTCGTCGCCGCCGCTGCCGTGGACCCGATCGTCGCCATAAGCCGGTTGTCACCTCCCCCGTCGCGTCGACACGCCTCCGCCGCTGCCCCGAATGCTCTCGCACCCCCCGGCAGGCGAGTCGCTACTCGTTTTCATGAGGCCGTCAGCCCCGCGGCATTGCTGCCGTTACCGCCCACTAACCACCGGCCAGAAGCCCGATCAAGGGCGGAAACTTTCACCGATTCCAAATAAATCCGTTGACACGCAAACCCGTCGCAGCGCCGACAGAATGGACAACATATTGATTTGCAATGACGTATCCGTGACACTTCCGTTACGGATGAGTTCGCGCGAATCCGCACAAGCTGTTGAGCCCAAACACACGAAAGCCGCCCGACTCGGGCGGCTTCGCTGTCACATAAACAGTGACGTCAGAGGATCAGCCGAGCGCCTTGACCCGCTTGGCAAGGCGCGAAATTTTCCGCGCAACAGTGTTCTTGTGCATTACGCCCTTGGCGACGCCGCGCATCAGTTCGGGCTGCGCAGCGAGCAGCGCGGCGCGCGCTGTCTCGGGCGTGCCGCCGTCGATCGCCGACTCGACCTTCTTGACGAAGGTACGGATGCGGCTGACGCGCGCCTTGTTGATCTCGGCGCGGCGGTCGTTGCGCCGGATGCGCTTCTCGGCCTGCGGAGTATTCGCCATTCTACTGCCTTCGTCGTGTTTGTGCGCCCGGCGCAAGCGCACGGTCGAGCGGGAGCGCGCCTGTTATCGGCCAACGCCTCCGGGGTCAAGGCTCACCGACCGGTGAACGCCGGCGGGCGCTTGGCGATGAAGGCGGCCATGCCCTCTTTCTGATCGGCGGTGCCGAACAGGCCGTGGAACAGCCGGCGCTCGAAGCGGACGCCTTCGGCAAGGCTGGTTTCGTCGGCCCGGCCGACCGCCTCCTTCGCCGCCATCGTCGCCAGCCGCCCGTAGCCGGCGATCGTCGCGGCAGCCTTCAGGGTTTCAGTCATCAGGTCGGCGGCGGGGTAGACACGGGCGACGAGGCCGATGCGCAGCGCCTCGGCGGCGTCGATCATGCGCCCGGTCAGGACCAGGTCCATCGCCACCGCCTTGCCGACCGCGCGGGTCAGCCGCTGCGTGCCCCCCGCGCCCGGGATCGTGCCGAGCTTGATCTCGGGCTGGCCAAACTTCGCGATGTCGGCGGCAAAGATGGTGTCGCACATCATCGCGATCTCGCATCCGCCACCGAGAGCAAAGCCGTTGACCGCGGCGACTACCGGCGTGCGGGTGCGCGTCAGGGCTTCCCATGTGGCGGTGATGAAGTCGTCGCCGTAGGCATCGGCGAAGGTCTTCTCCGCCATCTCCTTGATGTCCGCCCCGGCCGCGAATGCCTTGCCGGTGCCGGTGACGACGATGCAGCCGACGGTCGCGTCGGCGTCGAAGGTGGCGAGCGCCGTGCCGAGGTCGCTCGTCAGCTGATGATTGAGTGCGTTGAGCGCGTCGGGACGATTGAGCGTGATGATCGCGACACCGTCGCGCGTGTCGGTCAGGATCGTCTCGTACATCGGTCGGCTCCTAGCGTTGGCGGCGGGGGCAGAAGAAGGTCGAACGGCCGCCCTGGACGATGCGGTGGACGATGCCGCCGCCGTCGGGGCAGGGCTCGCCTTCGCGGCCGTAGACGCAGAACTGGGCATGGTAATAACCGACAGTGCCGTCGAGTTGGGCGTGGTCGCGCAGCGTCGAGCCGCCGGCGGCGATCGAGGCCTCGAGCGTCTGGCGCAGCGCCGGGACGAGCTTGGCGAGCTTCGCCGCCGACACGCTGCCGGCCGCGCTTCGGGGGTCGATGCCGGCGATGTAGAGCGCCTCGCAGGCGTAGATGTTGCCGATGCCGGCGATGATGCGCTGGTCGAGGAGGAGCGGCTTGATCGGGGCCTTCCGGCCGGCGAACTGCGCCTTGAGGTATGCCGGGGTAAGGTCGGGGCCGAACGGCTCGGGACCGAGGGGAGCGAGCGGCGGATAGGTCGCGAGATCGGCGGTCGGAACGAGGTCGAGGCTGCCAAACCGCCGTGCGTCGTTTAGCGCGATGACGTGACCGTCTCCCAGCGTAAACGTGGCATGGTCGTGCTTGCCGCGGTCGGGCGGATCGAGCCGCATTCGCCCCGACATGCCGAGGTGGAAGACGAGCGTGTCGTCGCGGTCGGTCGCGATCAGCCCGAACTTGGCGCGGCGCTCGACGCCGGTCACGGTGGCCCCGGTCAGTCGCTGCACGAGCCCATCCGGGAAGGGGAAGCGCAGCCCCTCGCGGTGGAGCTCGACGCGTGCCAGCCGGCGGCCGACGAGAACGGGGCGCAGGCCCCGGACGACCGTTTCGACTTCGGGAAGCTCGGGCACAGGCGCGGCATATGGCGGGTTTGCCGCGCTGCCAAGCCTCGGCTACCACGCGCGGCATGACCGACACCGTCAGCTACGGCTTCCAGGAAGTCGCGCCCGAGGAAAAGACGCGGCGCGTCACCAGCGTCTTCGCCCGCGTCGCGCGCCGCTACGACCTGATGAACGACCTGATGAGCGGCGGCCTCCACCGCGGGTGGAAGGACGAGTTCGTCCGCATGGTCCGCCCGCGCGCCGGCGAGAAGGTCCTCGACATGGCCGGCGGGACCGGCGACGTCGCCTTCCGCCTCGCCGCCAGGGGAGCGAGCGTCACCGTCGCCGACATCAACCCGGCGATGCTCGAGGTCGGACGCGAGCGCGCCGACAAGCGCCGAATCGCGGGCCTGACCTGGTCCGAGCAGAACGCCGAGACGCTGACCTTCGCCGACCGCAGCTTCGACGCCTACACGATCGCCTTCGGCATCCGCAACGTGACCGACATCCCCGCCGCGCTGCGCGAGGCGCATCGCGTCCTCGCCTTCGGCGGGCGCTTCTTCTGCCTCGAGTTCTCGACGATGGAGTGGCCCGGCGTCTCCCGGCTTTACGACGAGTACTCGCACCGGGTCGTCCCGCAGATCGGCAAATACGTCGCCCGCGACGAGGAGGCGTACCGCTACCTCGTCGAATCGATCCGGCGCTTCCCGCCGATGGCCGAGTTCGCGCGGATGATCGCCGCCGCCGGCTTCGGCCGGGTCGCGACGCGGCCGATCCTCGGCGGGCTGGTGGCGATCCACAGCGGCTGGAAGGCGTGACGTCGGCCGTCGTCCACGGCCTGCGGTTGCTGCGCTGGGGGCGGGTACTGGCGAGCCACGGCGCGCTGCGCGACATCGAGGCGAGCGCCGCCGCCCCGCCGGGATTGCGGCGCATCGCGCGGATCGCCCGCTTTGGGTCATTCGCGCCCAAGGTTCCCGACTATGCCGGCGCGCTCGCCGCTCTCGGGCCGGCGGCGATCAAGCTCGGTCAAGCGCTGGCGACGCGCCCCGACTTCATCGGCATGGCCGCCGCCGCCGACCTCGCGCGACTGCAGGACGCGCTGCCGCCGCTGCCGTTCGAGCGGCTCGAGAGCGGGCTCGACGCGGCGCTCGGCAGCCCGTGGCGGTCGCTGTTCGCGTCGATCGATCCGGTCGCGGTCGGTGCGGCGTCGATCGCGCAGGTCCATCGCGGCGTGACGACCGACGGACGCGCGGTGGCGGTTAAACTGCTGCGCCCCGACATCGAGGCCGATTTCGCGCGCGCGATCGACACCTACGAATGGGCGGCGGCGCGGCTCGAGCGGCAGGGCGGCGAGTTCGCCCGGCTGCGCCCGCGTCAGGTCATCGCGCTGTTCAAGAGCTGGACGCTCGCCGAGCTCGACCTCAGGCGTGAGGCGGCATCGGCGTCGGAGCTGAAGGCGGCGATGGCGGCCGAGCCCGACTTCATCGTGCCCGCGGTTGACTGGGCGCGGACGGGACGGCGGGTGCTGACGATCGACTGGATCGACGGGGTCAAGCTGTCCGACCGCGCCGCGGTCGACGCGCTCGACGTCGACCGTCGAGCGCTCGCCGCGACGATGGTCCGCAGCTTCCTGCGCCAGGCGATCGCCGACGGCTTTTTCCACGCCGACATGCACCAGGGAAACCTGTTCGTCGTCCCCGGCCCGCACTGGCGCGCGAAGATCGGGGTGATCGACTTCGGCATCATGGGGCGGCTCGACCGCCGCGCACGCGTCTACCTTGCCGAGATCCTCTATGGGCTGCTGATCGGCGATTACGCGCGCGTCGCCGAAATCCACTTCGAGGCCGGCTACGTCCCGCCGCACCACAACCGCCACGAGTTCGCCACCGCGTTGCGCGCCGTCGGCGAGCCGATCCGGGGCCTCGCGGCGCGCGACATCTCGATCGCCAACCTACTTGATGGGCTGTTCGCCATCACCCGCAGCTTCGACATGGCGGTCCAGCCCCACCTGCTGCTGCTGCAGAAGACGATGGTCATGGTCGAGGGCGTCGCGCTGACGCTCGATCCCGACGTCAACATGTGGGAGGTCGCCGAGCCGTTCGTCCGCGACTGGATCCGCGGTGAACTCGGTCCGCTGTCGCGCGGGATCGATGCCGTCGTGCTCGGCGCGCGCTCGCTTGCCGAGCTGCCGCGCATCTTCCGCCAGCTCGTCGCCAAGGTTCCCACGGAGGGAGCGGCCCCGCCGGCGCTGCCGCTGACCGACGAGCCGGTCCCCGAAGTCCGCGTCCGCGCGCGCGTCCGGCTGGGCTGGCTCGCCGCGCCGCTCGTCGCCGGTGGCGCGGCACTCGGCTGGCTCGCCGCGCGCTTGCTTTAGCCTCGCGGCGCGACCACAGGGACGGCGAACTCGATCGCATAGGTGCACGTGTGCGGATCGTGCCGCAGCGGCGCGCGCATCTGCCGGGCGAGGCCGCCGACGATCCGCACCGCCGGCGCGGTGCGGTCGAGCAGTGCGTCGTCGCAGAAGGTGGCGCTGTGGACGAGGAGCGTCGCGACGCCCTCCGCCGCCGTCGCCGTAATCCTGACCTCGGCGCGCCCCTTTGTCGTTTCGGCGGCGAGGCTGACGAGCTCGGTGATGAGGAACGCAAGCGGTACCGCGGTGTCCTGCGCGACGGTGAAGCGGGCGACGTCGCACGTCAGCTTGGGCGTCACGCCGACCGCCGCGGCGACCGCCTGCTCGAGATTGGCGCACAGGTCGGTGACCAGCGCGCGCAGGTCGACGCCCGATGTGGTCTCGTCGTCGTACATCCAGCGGTGCACGAGCGCGAGCGCGCCGACGCGCGCCTGGACCGCCGAATAGGCGCGGCGGACGGCGACGTCGGTCGTGTCGCGCGCCTGGATCGAGAGCAGGCTGGCGACGATCTGGAGATTGTTCTTGACCCGGTGGTGGACCTCGCGCGTCAGCCGCCGTTGCGCGTCGAGCGCACCGTGCATCGCCGCGTCGTGCGTCGCGCTGTCGTCGGCCATGCGGTCGAAGGCGGCGGCGAGCGCGGCCATCTCGGCGCTGCGCCACCCGATCGTGCCGAGGCGGACGCCGGTCTCGCCGGCGCCGTAGCGCTCGACGGCCTCCCGCATGCCGGTTAGCGGCCGGACGAGCAGGCGATTGGCGATCAGCCAGCCGATGAGCAACGCCGACAGCCACATCAGCAGCGGCACCGTGAGGCCGACCCAGCGCCCCGGCGACACATGCCCGGCGTGCGCGATCGTCTGGCGATAGGCGGAAGCGGTGAGGTAGGTGGCGAGCCCGCCAAGCGGGAGCAGCGCACAGGTCAGCGCGGCGATGACCTTGACCGAGAGCGGCCAGCGCCGAAAAACCGAGTCAGTTCCTCGTCGTTCGCTCGACACGCCTATCCCAGCTTGCGCAGCAGGTCGGCAAACGCTTCGGGCATGGGTTCGGCAACAGCGTCGTCGAAAATCTGTCGGAGCCGCGACCCGATCGCTGCCGCGCGTTCCGCCGGTGCGGGCGGCGCAGGCGGCGGCGGTTCGGATCCGTTCGTGCGAGAACATTCTGTACGGTTTCCTGACGGTCGACCGCCCCTAACCCCAATCGTTGGTGACGGGAAACAAAAAAGCCGGCTATGTGTTCGTTTGCGGCGCGATGCGCTGTAGCTTCCGGCGGCTTTTGGCAGGCGGTGGCTTAACGAGAGGATAACCATGACGCTGGCTTCGGAAATCGCGCCCCATCTGCCTTACCTGCGACGCTACGCCCGCGCCCTGACCGGAAGCCAGGGGCACGGCGACGCCTTCGTCCGTGCCGCGCTCGAGGCGATCGTGCAGTCGCCGGCCGATTTCCCCCGCGACGTCGACGCGCGACTCGGCCTGTACAAGACGTTCCACGCGATCTGGTCGACCGCGAACGTCGACCTCGCCCCCGAGCCGACCGACGCCGCGTCATTCGAAAAGATCGCACAGGACCGCCTCGCTGCGATCACCCCGCTGTCGCGCCAGGCGCTGCTGCTGACCGCGATGGAAGGCTTCACCAACGACGATGCCGGCTACGTGATCGACGCGTCGGCGAGCGACGTCGCCAGCCTCGTCGCCGAGGCGCTCGCCGAGATCGACCGCCAGACGGCCACGCGCGTCCTCATCATCGAGGACGAGCCGATCATCGCGATGGACCTCGAGTTCGATCGTCCACGACCTCGGCCACGAGGTCACCGGCGTCGCCGTCACCCGCGACGAAGCGGTCGCGCTCGCCAAGGCGAACAAGCCGGGGCTGGTCCTCGCCGACATCCAGCTCGCCGATGCGAGCAGCGGCATCGACGCGGTCAAGGACATCCTCGGCGAGTTCAGCGTGCCCGTGATCTTCATCACCGCCTTCCCCGAGCGGCTGCTGACGGGTGAGCGGCCCGAGCCGACGTTCCTCATTACCAAGCCGTTCCAGCGCTCGACGGTCAAGGCGGCGATTGCCCAGGCGCTGTTCTTCAACTCGACCGCGGCGTTCGCCTCGTGACCGACGAGCCGGAAAAGCTGACCGAGGTCGAGGCCAAGGCGGGGTCGAAAACCAAGGCGAACAGTACGGTCATGATCGTCTCGCTCGTCGCGGTGATCATTGCATTCGCCGTCGTCTACCTCATCTATCGCTGACAGCCCGAACGCAGGCGCGGGAGAGTTCGAATGACCTATGTTGCCGGCAAGGCGCGCAACGCGACGCGCCCCAAGGCTGCTGCCCCGGTGGCGCAGCCCGACGCGGTCCGCGATATCGGCAGCTACCTGCGAACCGCGTTCGCCGAAGCCGCCGACGCCGACCTGCCGCCGATCTTCGCCGACCTGCTCGCCAAGCTCGGCGAGGGCGAGGAAAAGCCTGTCTACGTCCGCGACGCGCTGCCCGACAAGGAGTTCAAGGCGCAGCTCGGGCAGGTCATTCCGCACCTGCGCGCGTTCGGGCGCTCGCTGTCGGGCAGCCGCGACCTGGCCGATGACCTCGTCCAGGAGACACTGCTCAAGGCTTGGGCCGCGCGCGACCGCTTCCAGGCGGGCACCAACATGCGCGCGTGGACCTTCATCATCCTGCGGAACCTGTTCCTCAGCCAAATGCGCCGGGCGCGGTTCAAGGGCGAGTGGGACGACTTCACCGCCGACCGCTTGCTGGCCATGCCGGCCGGGCAGGACCGCCAGATCGACCTCAGCGACCTTCAGCGCGGGCTGCTCCAGCTGCCGCAGGCGCAGCGCGAGGCGCTGATCCTCGTCGGCGCCGGCGGCTTTGCCTACGAGGAGGCGGCGTCGATCTGCAATTGTGCGGTCGGCACGATCAAGAGCCGCGTCGCCCGTGGCCGCGCCGCGCTCGAGATCATCCTGACCGAGGGGCTGCTGCCGTCGCGTCGCCTCGACGAAGACACCCACGGCGTGTCGCCGCTCAACCAGATCATGGGCCAGGTCGACACCCTCGCCCGCGGCTGACGCGGCTTGCCGCCGCCCGGACGCGCCGGGCGGCAGACTCGCCTAAAGGATGAATTTCGACAGGTCGGTGTCGCGCGCGATCGAGCCGAGCTCGCGCTCGACGTAAGCGGCGTCGATTGTCACCGTCGATCCGCCGCGCTCGCTGGCGTCGAAGCTCAGCCCCTCAAGCAGCTTCTCGCAGATCGTCTGCAGCCGCCGCGCGCCGATGTTCTCGACCGCGTCGTTGACCTGCGCCGCCGTTGCCGCGATCGCCTCGATCCCGTCGGGCGTGAAGTCGAGCGTCACCCCCTCGGTCGCGAGCAGCGCAGTGTACTGGCGGATCAGCGACGCGTGCGTGTCTGACAGGATGTGGACGAAATCGGCCTTGGTCAGTCCCTTCAGCTCGACGCGGATCGGCAGGCGGCCTTGCAGCTCGGGCAGCAGGTCGCTCGGCTTCGACACGTGGAACGCGCCGCTGGCGATGAACAGGATATGGTCGGTCTTGACCGGCCCGTACTTGGTCGCGACCGTCGTGCCCTCGATCAGCGGCAGCAGGTCGCGCTGGACGCCCTCGCGGCTGACGCTGCCGCCGCGGACGTCGCTGACGGCGATCTTGTCGATCTCGTCGAGGAACACGATCCCGTTCTGCTCGGCCGAGCGGACGGCATCGCGGGCGATGTCGTCGCTGTCGAGGCGCTTGTCGCTCTCCTCGGCGACGAGCGTCTCCCACGCCGCCTCGACCGGCATCTTGCGGCGCTTGGTCTTGCCCATCGCCTTGCCGAACATCTCGCCGAGATTGATCATCCCGACTTGGCCGGGCTGCATGCCGGGGAGCTCGAACGCGGGGCCGCCGGTGTCAGCGACCTCGATCTCGACCTCGCGGCCCTTGAGCACACCTTCGTGGAACCGCTGGCGGAAAGCCGCGCGCGTCGCCTCGCTCGCGTCCTTGCCGACGAGCACGTCGAGCAGACGCGCCTCCGCCGCGGCCTCCGCCGCCTCCTTGACCCCGGCGCGCTTGCTTTCGCGGATCAGCCGGATCGACTCCTCGACGAGGTCGCGAACGATCGAGTCGACGTCGCGGCCGACATAGCCGACCTCGGTGAACTTGGTCGCCTCGATCTTGAGGAACGGGGCCTCGGCGAGCTTCGCCAGCCGGCGGCTGATCTCGGTCTTGCCGCACCCGGTCGGGCCGATCATCAGGATGTTCTTCGGCGACACCTCGTCGCGCAGGTCATCGCCGAGGCGCTGCCGCCGCCAGCGGTTGCGCAGCGCCACGGCGACCGCGCGCTTGGCGTCGGCCTGACCGACAATGAAACGGTCGAGCGCCGCGACGGTCGCGGCCGGCGTCAACGCGTCGAGCCCGGCGGGCACGTCGATAGGGGACATGGCGTTCATCCGATGCTTTCCACGGTCAGATTGGTATTGGTGTAGACGCAGATGTCGGCGGCGATCGCCATCGCGCTACGGGCGACTCCCTCCAGTGAGCGATCCCCCTCGTCGAGACGCTCATCGTACAAGGCATGGACGGACATCAGCGCCTTCGCTGCGGCCAGCGCATAGTTCCCGCCCGAGCCGATCGCCGCGATACCGTCCTGCGGCTCGAGGACATCGCCGGTCCCGGTCAGGATCAGGGTGACGTCCTTGTCGGCCACGATCATCATCGCTTCGAGGCGGCGGAGGTAGCGGTCGGTCCGCCAATCCTTCGCGAGCTCGACCGCGGCGCGGGTCAGCTGGCCGGGATAGCGTTCGAGCTTCGCCTCGAGCCGTTCGAACAGAGTGAAGGCATCGGCGGTCGCCCCGGCAAACCCGGCGATGACGTCGCCGTTGGCGCCAAGGCGGCGGACCTTCTTGGCATTGGCCTTCATCACCGTCTGGCCCATCGTCACCTGGCCGTCACCGGCGACGACGACGCGGCCGTTCTTGCGCACGGACACGATCGTCGTGCCGTGCCAGTCGGGAAAATCGCTCATTTCAGCGGGGGTGCTTTCGAACAAAGGGGCGCTCTGGTCCCCAATGTAGGAAGTGCTGCGGCGGCGTTAAGGGCTGGACCACGGGCTCCCGTCGAGCTGGACATAGCCGCCGCCCGTGTAGCGCCCCGGCGTCGTCTTCATGCCGATGTCGGGATAGGTGCAGACGTCGTCCTGCGACCGCGTGCCGACCGCGAGGAAGGTCGCATCGGCGTCGGAGCGGTTGACCAGCGTATGGGCGTCGCCACTTCCCGCCGGGTGCCCCATCGCGTCGCCGGCACGGACGATGTGCTCCCCGATGTCGTCGATCAGGACGAGCTCGCCGGTCAGCATCAGGACGAACTCGTCCTCGTGGCTGTGCGCATGGCGGAGGCTGGCGTGCGCCCCCGGCGGCAGGCGGCACAGGTTGACGCCGAACTGCGACACGCCGACCGCCTGTCCCAGCCGGCGGACCGCGCGCGGCGCGCACCGGGCGTCGTGCGGCGGCGGGTATCGGCTGCCCGTGATTTCGGCGACTGCGTGCGATTCAACGATATTCGTCATGGTCGTCGCGCCGGACTTTCGATTTGGCGCGGAAAGCGTTACATCGGACCGATCGCCGAATCCACGGCCGAGGAGACGCCGCCATACCACCGCCCCCGCGCCGCATGCAGAACGCGCCCGCGCCGATGAACGGCCCGCGCTACGACGAGTTCATCACCGTCCCCAAGGTACGCGTGATCGATCAGGACGGCGAGAACCTCGGCGTGCTCTACACGAAGGAGGCGATCGCGACGGCGCACGAGGTCGGCATGAACCTCGTCGAGGTCTCGCCGGGAGCCGATCCGCCGGTGTGCAAGATCCTCGACGTCGGCAAGTTCAAGTACGAGGCTCAGAAGAAGGCCGCTGCCGCGCGCAAGAACCAGAAGACGCAGGAGATCAAGGAGATCAAGATGCGTCCCAACATCGACGATCACGACTACGACACCAAGATGAAGGCGGTCCAGCGCTTCATCGAGGAGGGTGACAAGGTCAAGCTGACGCTGCGCTTCCGCGGCCGCGAGTTGAGCCACGGCGAACTGGGCCTGGCGCTGCTCGAACGCGTCCGCGACGACGCGATCGACTATGCCAAGGTCGAACAGCTGCCCAAGATGGAAGGCCGCCAGATGCTGATGGTCATCGCCCCGCGCTGAGGCTTGCATGCGCGTCGCCGTCTTCCTGATCGCCCTCGGCAGCGCGGCGTCTGCGGCAGGGCAGGGCGAGCCGAGCTTTCCGGCGCCGGCACGGCCGGTCGCGCCGATCGTCTCGCCGCGCTGGTCGACCGAGCGCGCCCGCAACGACGCGGGCGAGGCGCGGACGGTGATCGCCCTGCTCGCGCCGCTGAAGGGGCGGACGGTCGCCGACATCGGCGCCGGCGAGGGCTATTACGAGCCGCCGCTAGCGCGCGCCGTCGGCCCGCGTGGCCACGTGGTCGCCGAGGATATCGATGACGCGACGGTCGCGAGGCTTGCCCGCCGCGTCCGCCCGCTCGGCAACGTCGCGACGCTTGTCGGCCGTGCCGACAACGCCGGGCTGGCGGCGGCAAGTGTCGACGTGGTCCTGATGGTCCACATGTACCACGAGATCAGCCAGCCGTACGCGCTGCTCTGGCGCCTGCGGCGCAGCCTACGCGTCGGCGGCCGAGTGGCGATCGTCGACGCCGACCGCCCGACGGTCGACCACGGTACGCCGCCGGCGCTGCTCGCATGCGAGCTGGGCGCGATCGGCTATGCACGCACCTCGATGCACGCGGTCGGCGGCGGTGCCTACCTGGCGGTGTTCGAGCCTCGTGCGCTGCCCGACACGATCGCCGTCTGCCGCTGACCGCCCGTCGTGCAACAGGGGAATTGCGCCCCTATACAAAAGGGCTAAGGTCGCCGAACGGAACAAGGCCGATCATGGCCAGTTACTGAACGCCCGCAAGGGGACAGGGGAGATACACGTATGGCGACGACACCGAAAGCGACGAAGGCTCCCGCCAAGGCGGCGGCCAAGGCTCCTGCAGCGAAGCCCGCGAAAGCTCCGGCCGCGAAGAAGGCTGCGCCCAAGCCTGCCGACGGTGCGCCGAAGAAGGTCGACGCGCTGCAGAAGCCGCTGACCCCGTCGCCCGAACTCGCCGAGATCGTCGGCAAGGACACGCTGCCGCGCGGTCAGGTCGTCAGCAAGGTGTGGGATTACATCCGCAAGCACAACCTGCAGAACCCCGCCGACCGGCGCGAAATCCTCGCCGACGAGAAGCTGAAGAAGGTCTTCGGTCGCGACAAGTGCACGATGTTCGAGATGAACAAGTATCTCGCCCAGCACCTGAAGTAGTCGCCGCTGGTCCCGCCGCCGCCCGCATCGCGGCGGCGGCTGTTACCAGTCGAGATCGGCGACCAGCCCCGCATAGACTTCGATGCCGTCCCACAGATTACCGAGGCGGACATTCTCGTTCCGCGCGTGCTGGTTGTCGTCGTAGTTGGCGATACTGACGCCGACCATTGGCACGTGGAGCGCGTCGACGACCTCGGCGAACCCCGAACTCGCCCCCACGATCGGCAGCCGGAGAACCGGTGTCCCTGTCGTCCGACTAATCGAGGCGGCGACAGCGAGTGCCGCCGACGTGTCGAGCGGGGTCATCGTCGCGACCGACCCGCCAGCATCCCATGCGAGGCGGATCACCTTCGCAGCCGCGCGGCGCAGTGCCTCGTCGGGAGCGGCGTGGACGACGGTCCACCCTTGCTTGGCGAGATAGGCCTCGGTCAGCGTCCGGACGCGCGCGGGAGTCTCGCCGGGCGCGAGGCGGAAGTCGACCGACACCGTCGCCTCGGTGGCGATCGCATTGGCCGCATTCGGCCCCTCGTCGCCGGCGTGGATCGCGCGAATGTTGAGCGTCGGCGCCAGATAACCGTCGGCAAGCCGTTGCGGGCCGATGTTGCGTCCCAGCGCCAGGCTGCGCTTGAGATCGTCCTCGACCGGCGGCAAGGCCGCGAGCGCGGCACGCGTCGCCGGCGTGACCGGCGCGACGTCATCGTAGAAGCCCGGGATGTTGATGCGTCCGTCGTCGTTACGAAGCTGCATCACGAAATCCGCGGCCATGACTGCCGGGCTCGGAACCCAGCTGCCGTAGTGGCCGTCATGGAGCGGCTTGGTCGGGCCGTAGATCGTCGCGACGAAGCTCGTGATGCCGCGGTTGCCGCCGTTGATCTGCTGCCGCCCCGAGGGGTGCATCGGACCGTCGCCCATCACCAGCAGGTCGGCGCGCAGCCGCTCGCGGTTGGCGGTGACGATTGCGCCGAAGTGCGGTGAGCCCTGCTCCTCCTCGCCCTCGTAGAGCAGCTTGATGTTGACCCGGGGCGAGATACCGGCGGACTTCAGCGCGTCGAGCGCAGCGAGCATCGCCATGATCGAAACCTTGTCGTCGCCAGTACCCCGGCCGTAGAGCCGCATGTCGGGGTCGAGCCGGCCCGCAGGATCGGCCGGCGCGCTGGCCGGCGGCGCTGTCCGCAGCGTCGGCACGAACGGCGGCGTCAGCCATCCCGCCTGCCCGACCGGCTGGCCATCGTAGTGCGCGTAGAAGACGACGGTCCGTCTCGCGCCCGGCACGGTCCGCACGGCGAAGACCGTCGCCGGCGTGCCCGCGGTCGCGCGGAGCAGATCGACCGCGAATCCTCGCTCGCTCAGCGCGTGCGTCAAATATGCGGCATTGGCGTCGACGTCGCCGAGCGAGGTCGCGACGTTGGGCAGCGCGACGAAGGCGCTGAAATCGCGGACGATGTCGTGCTCGTGGGCGACGCGCCACGCGCGTACGGCATCGCGTGGCGATGCCGCGCCGGCGGCGGCGGCATGGAGCGCGAGGACGGCGGCGAGCAGGCGGCGGATCATCGGCGGTCTCCCGTCCGAGACCTTCGGCCAACGCTCGCCGCCGTGCAACGCCCTCGCGCCGTCGTCACGATCTGCCGGCGTCACCCCGCGGAACCTTCAGCGCGGACGATCGCGGCCGGCGCAGCCTTGCCGCGGCGGGCGACGATCAGGACGCCGCCGAGCGCGAGCCCCGCCCCGACGAGCATCCGCGCGTCGAGTCGGTCGCCGGTGATCGCCACGCCGAAACCGATGGTCGCGAGCGGCGTCATCAAGGTCAGCGGCGCGATCAGGTTGGCTTCGTACCGCGCGATCAAGCCGTAATAGGTGGTGTGCGCGACGAGACTGACGGCGAACGCGGAGAACAGCATCACGCCGACGAACGGCACCCCGGCAGCGACCGCACGCGTCAACTGGCCGTGCTCGAAGGCGGCGCTGGCGAGCGCGAGGGGAACGAGCGAGACGAGCGCGACCCACGCCTGGAAGCGCAGGGGGGCGACATCCTCCATCTGCTTCATCAGGATCGCGCCCAACGACCCGCTCGCCGCGCAGGCGACGATGAACCACAGGCCGCTCGACAGGGCCACTCCGCCGGGGTTCCAGACAACGAGGAGGACACCGGCAAGGGTCAGCGTGATCCCGAGCCCGCGCCGCCACCGGATGCGCTCGCCGAGCATGGCGATCGACAAAATGGTCGTGATCGGTACGCCGATCTGGAGGACGATGGCCGCGGCCGACGGCGACGCGGTCTGGAGGCCGATGAACAGCAGGGCGAAATTTCCACCGCCCATCAGCAGCCCTACTGCGAGGATCCGCCACCAAGGCCGCGGCATCGGCCGCAGCCATCGCAGCGTGACCGCGGCGACCAGGGCGAAGCGCAGCGCGGCGAAGAACAGCGGCGGGACATGCCACTGCCCGACGACGATCTTGGACACGACATTGCTCAAGCCCCATGTCAGGCAGACAGCGACAAGGGTGAGGAAGTCGCGGCGACGCATCGGCGCTCCCTACGGCGTCGGGCCGCCTTGCTCCAGCGGCGACTGGCAGCGGCTACGCTGTCAAATACTCGCGCAGCAGCGTCCGCGCGCGGTTGAGCCGCGCCTTGACCGTCTCGCGGGTCGACCCGAGCGCGTCGGCGATCTCGCCGATCGTCAGCTCCTGCAGGTCGCGAAGCACGATGACATCGCGGTAGTGTGGCGGGAGCGACTGGATCGCGCCGACGAGATCGAGGCGCAGCTCGGGCAGCGGCCGCGCGCTGATCTCTCCGGCGCGGTCGGCGGTATCGATGCCGACCGCGATGCCGACGACCTTCGCCGGCAGGCGGATACAGAAGCGGTAGACGATGGTGAACAGCCATGCCGACAGCGATTCGACGCGGCGCAGGCTGTCGGCCTGACGGAAGAGGACGAACAGCGTCTCCTGCACCGCGTCTTCGGCATCGCTCGCCGAGCGGCATTTCTGTCGGGCGTAGCGACGAATATCCGGCCGCGCGAGGATCAGCAGGCGCTCGATGGCACCGGCATCGCCGCCACTCGCCCCGGCGATCAGCGCGGCCGGATACCGTGCCATCAGCGGCCGCCCGTCACTGCCGCCCGACGATCGCGCACGCCGGGCAGAAGCGGACGAGCCCCGTCCCCGCGAGCAGCGCGCCTGAGCAGACGAGGAGCAGTTCCATCGGCACCCCCTTCGCCCGCAGCACACCATAGGCGATGACCGCCGCCCCGGCGGCGACCCGGACCACGCGTTCCCAGCCGGGCATGCTTTGGCGGATCATCGCGTCGCCTCCGCCGTCGTCTTGACCAACAACGCGCGGATACTCGCCTCATCGGTGACGCCCTGGACACGGCCGATGTCCGCTCCGTCGCGGTCAAGAATGATCGTCGCGGGCATTTTCGCGCCGAGTCATGGCGACCGCCTGCGGATTACCGGTGAAGTCGACTTCGAGGACGAGATAGTCCTTGAACGCGGGCTCGGCCATCAGCTTCGCGAGCACGGCATGCTGCGCGGTGCACAGGACGCCGTTGGCGGTGCGGACGTGGAACACGACCGGGCGATGCGCCGCGATCGCCGTCTGGAACGCCGCCATCGATACCGGCGCGAACTCCCCCGCCGTCACCGGCCTCGCGAGCAGCGTCGCGCCGAGCAGCGCGATATGATAGATATGTCGCATGATTCCTCCCGTGCGGCCACCGATCGGGCCGTCATAGGGTTAGTGGCGCCGACGGGGGCAAACGGTTCGCGCGCGTGAAGATATTCCCGCCGCGCGTCCGCTTCCGCCGTCCCGCCACGCTCGCTATGACCCCGTCATGACCCTCGATCTCGCCGCTTTGTCCGCCGCTTATACCGCGCTCCGCCCCGACCCCGGCACGCCCGCGCAGCGCGTGACCTTCGGCACCTCGGGGCATCGCGGGTCGGCACTCGATACGGCGTTCAACGAGGTCCATATCCTCGCCGTGACGCAGGCGGTGTGCGACTGGCGCAGCAGCCACGGCGTCGACGGGCCGCTGTTCCTCGGGCGCGACACCCATGCGCTGTCCGAACCTGCGTGGCTGACGGCGCGCGAGGTGCTGAGTGGGAACGGCGTCACCGTGATGATCGACGCGACTGGCGGCTTCACCCCGACGCCGGTCATCAGCCACGCGATCGTCGCCTACAACCGCGGGCGGACCGATCACCGCGCGGACGGCATCGTCGTCACCCCGTCGCACAATCCGCCGCGCGACGGCGGCTTCAAATACAACGGCCCCGACGGCGGCCCGGCCGATACCGGCATCACCGGGTGGATCGAGGCGCGCGCCAATGCGCTGATCGAGGACGGGCTTGCCGGCGTCCGCCGCCGCGCGCCGGCCGGGGAGGCGTTCGACTTTGTCGGCCATTATGTCGGCGACCTCGCCAGCGCGCTCGACCTCGACGTCATCGCCCGCGCCGGGGTGCGGATAGGCGTCGATCCGCTCGGCGGGGCGAGCGTCGGCTACTGGGCGGCGATCGCCGACCGCTACAGGCTCGACCTGACGGTGGTGAACGAGACGGTCGACCCGGCCTTCGCATTTATGCCGCCCGACTGGGATGGCAAGATTCGCATGGATCCGTCGTCGCCGGCGGCGATGGCCGGGCTGCTGGCGATCAAGGACCGCTTCGACCTCGGCTTCGCCAACGATCCCGATGCCGACCGCCACGGCATCGTCACGTCGGCCGGGCTGATGAACCCCAACCACTACTTGTCCGCGGCGGTCGATTACCTGCTCGAGCGGCGCGGCTGGCCGGCGGCGGCGGTCGGCAAGACGGCGGTGACGAGCGCGATGATCGACCGCGTCGCAGCCGTGCACGGCCGCGCGGTGTTCGAGACCCCGGTCGGGCTCAAATGGTTCGTCGCCGGGCTGACCGACGGCGACTTGTGCTTCGCCGGCGAGGAGAGCGCGGGCGCGACCTTCGTCCGCCGCGACGGCACGGTATGGACAACCGACAAGGACGGGCTGCTGCTCGGCCTGCTCGCCGCCGAGATGACCGCACACGCCGGTGAGAACCCGCACGCGCGCTATCTCCGGCTGACCGAGTGCCTCGGCGAGCCGTTCTACGCGCGCACCGATGCCCCGGCGACTGCCGCGGCGAAGGCGGCGTTCAAGACGCTCGACATGGGGACGATGCCGACCACGCTGGCCGGCGACCGTGTCACCGACGTCGCGACGACGGCGCGCGGTAACGGCGCGGCGTTGGGCGGCGTCAAGGTGGCGAGCGAGCGCGGCTGGTTCGCCGCGCGGCCGTCGGGGACTGAGGACATCGTCAAGGTCTACGCCGAGAGTTTCGTCGGCCCCGACCACCTCGCGCAGGTCCAGGCCGACGCGCAGGCGGTGCTCCGTTCGCTGACCGAAACGTAGTTTACGCGCTCCCGGGCGCTGCCTAGACTGGCGCTCTGCCTCGGGGATTTGGTCGTATGCGTCGCGTGCTTGCCGTCCTGCTGCTCGCTGCCGTGCCGGCCACGGCCGAACCGAGCCTCGACGAGCTCGCGGCGCGCTTCGCCGCGCGGCCGGCAGCGCGGTCGGTCGTGCTGTCGCCGCAGGGCGACAAGATCGCCTACGTCGGGGCGTACAAGTCCGGCGGCAATGCGGTCTATGTCGCCGACCTCAAGACGGGCGACAGCAAGGCGATGCTCGCCGGCTCGACGCTCGAACTGCGGCCCTACCGCTGCACGTTCAAGTCGGAGACGCGGCTGATCTGCCTCGTCTACGGCGTCGCCAACTTCGGCGCGGAGAACGGCGGCTACACTCGGATCATCGCCGTCGACACCGACGGCAAGAACCTCAAGATGCTCAGCCAGCGGACCGGCTACTACACCGAGGCGAGCTTCGGCGGCGGCCAGATCATCAACTATCTTCCCGACGACCCCGACCATGTCCTGATGCAGGTCGAGATCGGCTATACCGAGCAGACGCACAGCCTGATCAAGGCTCCCGAGGAGGGCACCGCGGCGGCAGTCGTCGACATCCACACCGGTACGCAGCGGATCGTCGAGCCGAGCCACCGCAACGTCGCCGAGCTCGAGGCCGACGCAAGCGGCGCGGTCCGCTTCCGCGGCACGGTGCACAGCGACGCCGACGGGGTGGCGCGCGACCGCATCGCCTATTCGGTCCGCGCCAAGGGCAGCAAGGAGTGGCAGCCGCTCGAGGGCGGAGCGATCAGCGACGCGCGGCGGGTCGACTTCGAAGGGTTCGACGCGACCGGCGACCATGTCTTCGAGCTCGGCGGCCTCGACGGACGCAAAGCGCTGTTCAGCCGCGCGACCGACGGCACGGGCACGCGGACGCTCGTCTACGCACGCCCTGACGTCGACGTCGACGGCGTGCTGCGCGTCGGCAAGTACCGGCGCCCGGTCGGCGCGGTCTATGCGACCGAGCGCTACCTGATCCATTACTTCGATCCCGAGCTCGCCAAGCTGACCGGCGCGCTGAGCCGGGCGATGAAGGGCCAGGACGTCGCCATCCTCGACGAGAGCTGGGACGGCAAGAAGAAGCTGGTCTACGTCGACGGCGACAACGCGCCGGGCAAGTATTACCTGTACGACGATGCGACGCGGCAGGTCGGCGCGCTGGTCGGCAACTATCCCGGGCTCGACGGCGTCGCCCTAGGAACAGTGCAAGCGGTCCGCTTCGCCGCGCGCGACGGGACGATGATCCCGGCGTACCTGACGCTGCCGCCCGGCCATAGCGACGCGCGCGGCCTGCCCGGCCTCGTCATGCCGCACGGCGGCCCGTCGGCGCGCGACGCGGCGGGGTTCGACTGGCTGCCGCAGTTCTTCGCCGCGGCGGGCTTTGCCGTCCTGCAGCCGAACTTCCGCGGTTCGGCCGGTTATGGCGACGCCTTCTTCGCCAAGAACGGCTTCCAGTCGTGGCCGCTGGCGATCGGCGACGTCGACGACGGCGGGCGCTGGCTGATTGCGCAGGGAGTCGCCGCCAAACGGCTGGCGATCTTCGGCTGGAGCTACGGCGGCTATGCCGCGCTCCAGGCGAACGTCGTCGATCCGGGCCTGTACCGCGCTGTGGTCGCCGTCGCGCCGGTGACCGACCTCGCACTGCGCAAGCTCGAGGCGCAGCGGCGCGGCAATACCTATGTCATCGCGAACCAGGTCGGCGACGGACCGCACGTCCTCGCCGGATCGCCGGCGCGCCACGCCGACGCGTTCACCGCGCCGGTGCTGATGTTCCACGGCGACCGCGACCTCAATGTCGAGATCGAGCAGTCGCGGGCGATGGCCGCGGCGCTGCGCGGCGCGGGCAAGCGCGTCGAGCTGGTCGAGTTCCACAACCTCGACCACCAGCTCGACGACAGCGACGTCCGCGCGCAACTGCTGGCGAAAAGCGCCGCATTTCTGAAAGCCGCGGTCAACTGACGCGCCAGCCGAGCGCCTCCCCGGCGTGGAACGGAACGAGGTCGTCGATGCGGTCGGGAACGCGCGTCTCGCCGCGGGTCAGCGTCACCGTGCCGGTGTTGGCCGGCAGGCGGTAGAAGGCGGCGCCGAAGCGGCTGGCGAAGCCGGCGAGCCGGTCGAGCGCGCTCGCCGCGTCGAACACCGCGGCATAGCTTTCGAGCGCGAAGGGCGCGTTCCACACGCCCGCGCAGCCGCACGCCGCCTCTTTGGCGTGCACGGGGTGCGGGGCCGAATCGGTGCCGAGGAAGAACTTGGGGTCGCCCGATGTCGCCGCGGCGACCAGCGCAAGTCGGTGCTGCTCGCGCTTGAGTACCGGCAGGCAATAGGCGTGGGGACGCAGACCGCCGGCGAATAATGCGTTGCGGCTCAAGTGCAGGTGGTGCGGCGTGATCGTCGCGGCGACGTTGGGCCCGGCACCCCGAACGAAGGCGGCGGCGTCGGCGGTCGTGATGTGTTCGAAGACGACGCGCAGTTCCGGCAGGCGCTCGACCAGTGGCGTGAGGATCCGGTCGATGAATACCGCCTCGCGGTCGAAGATGTCGATCTCCGGATCGGTGACCTCACCGTGGACGAGGAGCGGCATGCCCGCCGCCGCCATTTCCTCGAGTACCGGCATCACCGTGGCGATACGCGTGACCCCGGCCGCGCTATTGGTCGTCGCATGCGCCGGGTAGAGCTTGACTGCGGTCAGGACCCCGTCGCGGAACCCGGCGATCAGGTCTGCCGCATTACTCGTGTCGGTCAAGTAAGCGGTCATCAGCGGGGTGAATCCCGGCCCCGCGGCGGCAACTATTCTGTCCCTGTACCCCGCCGCCAGTGCTGTCGTCGTGACCGGCTCCGTGAGGTTGGGCATGACGATCGCGCGGGCGAACTGCTTCACGGTAAACGGCGCCACCGTCCGCAACATCTCCCCGTCGCGCAGGTGGACGTGCCAGTCGTCGGGGCGGGGAAAGGTCAGCGTGTCCATGGCGTTGCCGATACGGCGTGACGCCCGCGAGCGCTAGCCGATGACGTCGCGGTCGACCTCGATCACCTTGACGACCAGTCCGTCAGGGGTGCGCAGGCGGAGCATGCGCCCGAATGCCTCATCGGCGACGCCACGGTCGATCGCGTCCGGCGCGACCGCGGCGACATGCGCCGCGACCGTGTCGAGCGACGCGCGGGCGGTGAAGTGGAGCTCGATCCGAGCGCCGTCGGCCTCGCCCGAGGGGCGCGCGAGCAGGCTCAAGGCACTGGTTTCAAAGACGATCAGCGCCCAGTCGCCATCGCGGCTGCCGAACACCAGCCGGCCGCCGAGCGCGGCGTAGAAGTCGATGGCCGGTCCCATTGCGGCGACGTGGACCATCGGTTGCAGCGTCAGGCCGAACGCGGCCGGATCAATCGCGGACATCGGGCTCTCCTTCGAGGTAGCGGGTCAGCGCGCGCTCGACGAGGTCGGACAGCGACCGCTGTTCGTCGAGGGCGCGGTACTTGACGGCGCGGACCAGCGCCGGGGGCAGGTAGACGTTGAACTGCTGACGTTCAGGCATGCTAATGTAATAGCTTGCTAGCACACGGCACGCAAGCGGAATTGACGTTGCCCTTTGCGTAGCCTTAGTGCACATTCCTGAGCAGGACTCGAACGAGGCGTGGGAGGACGACGATGGCGACGCGCGCGATTGACTTCACGGACCGGCCCGACGAGCCGCCGCACCTCGCCGCCGCCCGCGAGCGCGCCTATGCGATGCCGCTGGCGGAACTCGACCTGCTCGACACCGACCTGTGGGTGAACGACACGCACTGGCCGTACTTCGAGCGGCTGCGCGACGAGTCGCCGGTCCACTATCACGCGAACGGTCGCTTCGGGCCGTACTGGTCGGTGACGCGCTACGCCGACATCATGGCGGTCGACACCGACCACGCGCGTTTCTCGTCCGACGCGCACCTCGGCGGCATCACGGCGAAGGACATGGACCAGGACTTCATCCTGCCGATGTTCATCGCGATGGACCCGCCCAAGCACGACGTCCAGCGGAAGGCGGTGTCGCCGATCGTCTCGCCGGGCAACCTCGCGCAGCTTGAGGTGCTGATCCGCGAGCGCGCGCAGGCGATCTTCGACAACCTGCCGGTCGGGGAGACGTTCGACTGGGTCGAGCGCGTGTCGATCGAGCTGACGACGCAGATGCTGGCGACGCTGTTCGACTTCCCGTGGGAGGACCGCCGCTTGCTGACCTATTGGTCGGACATGGCGACCGCCGACGAGACGGTCCCGGGCAACCCGACCAAGGCCGAGCGTGAGGCGATCATGCTCGAGTGCCTGATGTACTTCACGAAGCTGTGGAACGAGCGGGTCAATGCCGAGCCGAAGGGCGACCTCGTCTCGATGCTCGCGCATAACCCGGCGACGCGCGACATGGTGCCGATGGAATATCTCGGCAACCTGATCCTGCTGATCGTCGGCGGCAACGACACGACGCGCAACTCGATCAGCGGCGGGCTCCAGTTCGTCATGAACAATCCCGGCGAATGGGCCAAGCTGCGCGCGCGTCCCGACCTCGTCGAGAACGCCGTCAGCGAGATCATCCGCTACCAGACGCCGCTCGCGCACATGCGCCGCACCGCGCTTGTCGACGTCGAGCTCGGCGGCAAGACGATCCGGAAGGGCGACCGCGTCGTCATGTGGTACGTCTCGGGCAACCGCGACGAGCGCGCGATCGCCGAACCGAACCGCTTCCTCGTCGACCGCCAGCGTGCGCGCCAGCACCTGTCGTTCGGCTTCGGCATCCACCGCTGCGTCGGCAACCGCCTCGCCGAGCTCCAGCTCAAGATCGTCTGGCAGGAGATCCTCAAGCGCTATCCGGCCGGCATCGAGATCATGGGTCCGCCGACGCGGGTTCCGTCGGCCTTCGTCAAGGGCTACAGCCGCCTGCCGGTCCGCATTCCGGCCTGACGCGGGGACACATGGCACGGATCACCTACATCGCCGTCGACGGGACGGCGCGGACGCTCGACGTGGCCGACGGCGAGACGCTGATGAACGCCGCGGTCGACAACGGCGTGCCCGGCATCGACGGCGACTGCGGCGGCAACTGCGCGTGCGCGACGTGCCACGTCCATGTCGACGCGGCGTGGCTCGCCGCCGCGGGGGAGCCGTCCGACATGGAGACCGCGATGCTCGACTTCGCCGAAGGGGTCACCGCCGACAGCAGGCTGGCGTGCCAGATCGTCGCGTCGCCGGCGCTCGACGGCATGGTGGTAAGGACGCCGGCGGGGCAGCACTGACGATCGATCCTCCCCGCGCCGCGGGGAGGATCACCAGCCGCGGGGGCGATCATTGCCGCCGCCGCAGGGGTCCGCCATAATCGCGTCGCGACCGGAAAACCGGCACGGGGAGTGCGGCCATGGCAGAGTTTGATTACATCGTCGTCGGGGCGGGCAGCGCGGGTTGCGTGCTCGCCAACCGGCTGACCGAGGACGGATCGGCGACCGTGCTGCTGCTCGAGG
Organism: uncultured Alphaproteobacteria bacterium; assembly: GCA_963790285.1. Lineage (GTDB taxonomy): Bacteria > Pseudomonadota > Alphaproteobacteria > Sphingomonadales > Sphingomonadaceae > Polymorphobacter_B. The sequence goes on along the minus strand of CAWBNV010000001.1, from coordinate 503,283 downwards.
CGGGCGGCAAGGACACCAACCCGATGATCCACATCCCCGTCGGCTACGCCAAGACGCTCAAGGACCCCAAGGTCAACTGGCTGTACGAGACCGAGGTCGACGCGACGAGCGGCGAGCGCGCCCACGTCTGGCCGCGCGGCAAGGTGCTCGGCGGATCGTCGTCGATCAACGGCCTGCTTTACGTCCGCGGTCAGGCGGCCGACTATGACAACTGGGCGCAGGCCGGGTGTACCGGCTGGAGCGCGAGCGACGTCCTGCCCTACTTCAGGCGCGCCGAGGGCAACGAGCGGCTCGGCAGCGACCCGCTCCATGGCGGCGACGGGCCGCTCAACGTCTCCGACATCACCGAGCACCACCCGGTCAGCGACGCGGTCATCGCCGCCGGCGTCGAGGCCGGGCTGCCGTTCAACGACGACTGCAACGGCGCGAGCCAGGACGGGATCAGCTACTTCCAGCTGACGGTGAAGAACGGCCGGCGCTGGTCGGCGGCGATGGCGTACCTGCGCCCGGCGCTGCCGCGCGCCAACCTGACGCTGGTCACCGACGCCCATGCCGAGCGCGTCGTGATCGAGGGCGGGCGGGCCACGGGCGTTCGCTATGCGGTCGCGGGGGTCAGCACGACGGCGACGGCACGGCGCGAGGTGATCGTCGCCGGCGGCGCGGTCAACTCGCCGCAGCTGCTCGAACTGTCGGGGATCGGCGATCCGGAGGTGCTGCGTGCCGCCGGAATCGAGGTGAAGGTCGCCGCGCCCGGCGTCGGCACCAACCTGCAGGACCATTATGTCGTCAGCCTGCAGTACCGGCTGAAGGACTGCGTCTCGGTCAACGAGCTCAGCCGCGGCTGGCGGCTCGTCCGCGAGGCGGCGCGCTATGCGACGATGCGGAAGGGGCTGCTGACGATGTCGGCGGCGCACGTCCAGGCGTACATCCGGACGCGCCCCGGCCTCGACGGCCCCGACGTCCAGTACCACATCCTGCCGGCGACGGTCGACGTCGAGAAGTTCACGACCAAGCAGATCTGGGAGCTCGAGCGCCTTCCCGGGCTGACGATGGCGGCGTGCCAGCTGCGCCCAGAGAGCCGCGGTACGATCCACGTCAAGTCGGCCGACCCGTTCGCGCGGCCCGCGATCCGCCCGAACTACCTGAGCACGCCGCTCGACCGTGACACGATCGTCGCCGGGCTGAAGTGGGGGCGCATGCTGTCGACCCAGCCGGCGCTCGCGCCCTACGTCGTCGGCGAGATGATGCCGGGGCCCGACTATGCGACCGACGAGCAGCTGCTCGTCTACGCGCAGCAGGCGGGCACGACGATCTACCACCCCGTCGGCACGTGCGCGATGGGGCGGGCAGGCGACCCGCACGCGGTCGTAGATCCCGAGCTGCGCGTGCGCGGCGTCGAGGGGCTGCGGGTCGTCGATGCGTCGGTCATGCCGCGGCTGGTCAGCGGCAACACCAATGCGCCGACGATCATGATCGCGGAAAAAGCGAGCGACCTGATCCGCGCGAGCGCGAAGCAGCGGCTCGCAGCCTAGCGGCTATCGGCGCTTTTCCTGGACGCGGAGGCTCGACCCGTCGGGCAGGCGGACGAGGACATGGTCGCTGAAGCGGTTGATCACCGGGGCATCGACCTCGCGGCTGGTCACGCTGCCGGTGCGGTAGTCGGTTTCACGGAAGGGCACGGTGCGGAAGTCGAGCGTCGGATCATCGTCGGTCGCGATTGCGGCGTTCGGGACGGGCTCGGCGACGGGGTCGGTCATGGCGCGTCCTTCAGAAAGACGCCCCGGGGCGAACCCCGGGGCGGCAGGTCAGCGGCGGAAGAAGCGGCGCTGGTTCATCGGCGGGTTGACCGTCTTCTCGCGGAAGACGATCCGCCCCTTGTCGAGGTCGTACGCCGTCATCTCGACGTGGACCCGGTCACCGACGATCGAGCGGATGCGGTTCTTGCGCATCTTGCCGGCCGTGTACGCGATGATCTCGTGGTCGTTCTCGAGCTTCACGCGGAAGCGGCCGTCGGGGAGGATCTCGGCGATCACCCCTTCGACCTTGAGCGCTTCTTCTTTCGCCATATAGGCTTAAGCCAGCGCGAGGTTGACGGCCGAGTTGCGGCCCTGGCGGTCGGCCTCGACGTCGAAGCTGACCTTCTGGCCCTCGTTGAGGCCGTTGAGGCCCGAGCGCTCGACGGCCGAGACGTGGACGAAGACGTCCTTCGACGCGCCGTCGGGCGCGATGAAGCCGTAGCCCTTGACGGCATTGAAGAATTTGACGGTACCGATCGCCATGGAGAAGTGTCCTTAAGAAACGTTCACGAGGTCCGCGCGCACGAACGCGCCCGGACGCCTCGGCAGCAAGAAACGACATGAGAAGGCGTGAAGCGCCGCTCGACGGTTGCAGGCAACTTCGGCTGACTGCTATCTGCACGCTTCGGCCGGCAAATGCAACCCATCGCCGTCGCGCGCCCGCTTGTTTCGTCACCGCCATGTTTTTGCCCGGAACCGCACCGGGCGGCGTCGGTTCGGGGACGTGTCGAGTGGTCATCTGGAAAGCGCGAGCATGGCCGGTGGTGCCGACGAGATCGTCCTGCCGATCGTCGAGGAACGTCTCGCCGTCGGCCGGCGCATCGTCGAAACCGGGCGGGTCCGCGTCACCGCGGTGACCGACGAACAGCCGGAGGTGGTCCGCGAAACGCTGGCCCACACCGGCGTCGAGATCGAGCGAACGGCGATCGGCGAGGAAGTCCTCGCCGTCCCGCCGGTCCGCGACGAGGGTGATTCGATCGTCATCCCCGTCGTGCGCGAGGAACTCGTCGTCACCAAGCGGCTGATCCTCGTCGAGGAGGTGCGGCTCCGCCGGACCGCAACGCGCGAGGATGTCAGCCGCGAGGTGATGCTGCGCAGCCAGCGGGCGGTGATCGAGCGCGACCCGCAGTCCTGAAGTCCAGCCCCACCCCACGACAAGGAGCCAGTCCGATGAGCCGTACGCTGACCGCGATGTTCGACAGCCGCACCGACGCCGAAGCCGCCAAGGCGCGCCTCGTCGCCTCGCGCATCGATGCCGATCACATCCACATCCACGACCAGGGCGACGGTGGCGACCAGGGTATCTGGGCCTCGCTGAAGTCGATCTTCGTCGCCGACGAGGACCGCCACACCTACGGCGAGGGCATCCGCCGCGGCGGCTATCTGCTGACCGCCGACGTCGACGAGAGCGAGGCCGATGCCGCCGTGCGCATCCTCGACGAGACCGGCAGCGTCGACATGGACCGCCGCGAGCAGGAACTGCGCGGCAGCGGCTGGAGCGGGCGCTTCGCGGCGACCGACACGGCGTCGACCGGCCGCGAGGAGGTCATCCCCGTCGTCGAGGAGACGCTGCGGGTCGGCAAGCGCGAGGTCGAGCGCGGCGGCGCCCGCGTCCGCTCGTATGTCCGCGAGGTTCCGGTCAACGAGCAGGTCACGCTGCGCGAGGAGCACGTCAACGTCGAGCGTCGCCCGGTCGACCGCGCGCTCGGAGCGAACGAGCTGACCGGCGACGCCTTCCGCGAGCGCTCGATCGAGATGCGCGAAACCTCCGAGGAGGCGGTCATCGCCAAGGAAGCGCGCGTCGTCGAGGAGGTCGTCGTGTCGAAGACCTCCGACCAGCGCACGCAGACGGTCAGCGACACCGTCCGCAAGACCGAGGTCGAGGTCGACGACGGCCCGGTCGAGAAGTTCGCCGGCGTCGGCGGCACGCGCTACGAGGGTGAGCGCTCGTCCGACTCGGCCGGCTCGGCCCGTACCACCGCCGGTGCGTTCGACCGCGACGCGACCGTCGGCAGCGACCGCGACCGGGTCAATGCCGGGATCGACGGCACGCCGCCGCTCGACGACGGCTTCGGCACCACGCGCCGCTAAGCGCTTCCGCGACAAGCGGGCGTGACGTAGGGACCCTCGGCACCGCCGGGGGTCCCATGCTCGTCTACAAATTGCTGCGCGCCGCCGAGTGGGCGGCATTCGATGCCACCGGGGTCTTCGCCGGATCGCCCGACGACGTGCGCGACGGCTTCATCCATCTGTCGGCCGGCGATCAGGTCGCCGGCACCTTCGCGCGCTACTTCACGGGCGAAGCGGGGGTGATGGTCGTCGTCCTCGACGCCGACGCGCTCGGGCCGGCGCTGCGCTGGGAAGTATCGCGCGGCGGCGCGGCGTTCCCCCACCTCTATCGTCCGCTCGGTCGTGACGAGCTCGTCGCGGTCCGGCCAACGGACGCGGAACCGCTCTTGCGTTAAGCCAGGCTTCACCCGATCTCCGGCACGTTTCGCCGGCTTGAGGGAGGGACCATGCACCACGCGATCCGCACCGCCATCCTCTTGAGCGGCGGGGCCGCCGCCGGGCTGGCCCTCGCCCTCGGGCTCGAGACCGGCGTCGGCCGCACGCCGGTCAGTGCCGACGTCATCGCCCCGCCGCCGCGCGCCGCGGTCGATCGCGTGGCACCGGCGAACCTCGCCCAGGTCCAGCTGAGCTTCGCGCCCGTCGCCAAGCGCGCCGCGCCCGCGGTGGTCAACGTCTATTCGGCGCGGGTCAACCGCAACCGCGCGACGCTGATGGACGATCCCTTCTTCCGCCAGTTCTTCGGTGGTGGCGCACCGCAGCCGCGCGTCGAGCAGTCGCTCGGCTCGGGCGTCATCGTCGAGGCCGACGGGCTGATCGTCACCAACAATCACGTCGTGCAGGGGGCCGACGAGATCCTGGTCGCGCTCAGCGACCGGCGCGAGTTCAAGGCGAAGCTGGTGTTCGCCGACGCCAAGTCCGACCTCGCGCTGCTGCGGATCGACACCAAGGGCATCAAGCTGCCGATCATCCGCCTCGGCGACAGCGACCGGGCCGAGGTCGGCGACGTGGTGCTCGCCGTCGGCAACCCGTTCGGCGTCGGGCAGACGGTCACGCACGGCATCGTCTCGGCGGTCGCCCGGACCGGCGTCGGCGTCAGCGACTACCAGTTCTTCATCCAGACCGACGCGGCCATCAATCCGGGTAATTCGGGCGGCGCGCTGCTCGACCTGCGCGGCGACCTCGTCGGGATCAACAGCGCGATCTATTCGCGCAGCGGCGGGTCGAACGGCATCGGCTTCGCCATTCCGGCGAACATCGTCCGCGTCTTTCTCGCCGCCGCCGGCAGCGGCAAGCTCGTGACCGGCTGGATCGGGGCCGAAGGCGAAGCGGTCACCGCCGACAGCGCGCGGCTGGCCGGGCTCGACCGGCCGGGCGGAGTGCTCGTCACCGCGGTCTCGTCCGGCTCGCCCGCGGCGAATGCGGGAGTGCGCGTCGGCGACGTGCTGACCGCGATCGACGGTAAGGAGGTCGCCGACCCGGGCATGCTCCGCTACCGCATCGCGACGCTCGGCGTCGGGACGCGGGTCGACGTCGGCCTGCTCCGCGCGGGCCGGGTCGAGCATGTGACGATGACACTGGCCAAGCCGCCGGAGAACCCGCCGCGGTCGCTGACGGCGATCGGCGGCGACAATCTGCTGACCGGCGTGACCATCGCCAACCTGTCGCCGGCCTTCGCCCAGGAACTCGGCGCCGGGCTGCCCGAGCACGGCGTCGTCGTCACGGCCCTGTCGCCCGGCGCACTCGCGGCGCGCTTCGGCTATCTCCAGCCGGGCGATATCGTCGAGGCGGTTAATGGCCAGCCCGTCGGCACGGTTACCGCGGTCGGCAATGCGGTGCGCAGCGGCACGCCGTCGGTGCGGATCAACCGTGGCGGGCAGCGGCAGGAATGCGGCGTGGTGCAGGGCCAACTCGCCTGCCGCAGCTAGGCGAGGAGCTTGCGCCCTTCGCCGGCCTGCCACGCCAGTAGCGCCGGCACGCCGATCGCAAGGTCGCGCGCGCGCTTGACCAGCGACAGCGCGATCGCGGCACGCGGGTCGATCGCGAACAGCGGCGCGAGGAGCAGGTATGCGCCCTCCTGCACGCCAAGCGCGCCGGGAACGACAAAGGCGATCGAGCGGACGGCGAAGATCAGCGCCTCGACGGCGAGCACCGCGGTCGGCCGCGCCGGCGTCCCGATCAGCCGCAGCGCGAGCCATGCGCCGAGCCCGCTCGCGAGCCAGGCGGCAAGGTTGAGGACGAACGATAGCGCCAGGCCCGCGGGCGCGCGATAGATCGCCGCCAGCCGCGCCGACACCGCGTCGAACGAGGCCGCGGACGCGGGCAGCACGCGCGACGCCAGCCGCCGGGTCAGCCGCAGCATCGGCTGCTGCCCGACCGCGAACGCGGCGAGCAGTGCCAGGGCGAGACCGGCACCGCCGAGCACCAGCTTGAGGACGCCGCCGGCGTCGAACGTGCCGTCGAGGGCCATGACCAGCGCGCCGGCGCCGAACAGCGTGAATAGCGCCTGGCTGCCCATTTCGGTCGTCATGTCGGCGATCATCGAGGCGTAGACGAGTTCGCCCGGGGTTCCCCGTGCGGCGAGCACGCGCCCGCCGACGACGAGGCCGCCGATCTGGGCAAATGGCAGGACGTCGGTCGCCCCCTCGCGAACCGTCCTCGCCCAGACGAAGGCGGCGACCGGCCCGCCGCCGGGCGCGACCGCGCGCCACGCGCCGCCGAGCAGCGCGAGGACGACCAGTGAATAGGCGCAGTAGAGCAGGAACCCGCCCGGCCCGATCGCCCGCACCGCCGCCAGCACCGGGGCCAGCCCGACGTCGCGGACGACCCACGCGGCGGCCGCAAGGCCGGCGAGGGTGACGAGGAGCAGAAGGGCGCGCGTCACGACGATCCTCCCCGTTCGCGGGGAGGATCGCGCCGGCTCACGCCGCCAGCAGCTTGCCCTTGCCCATCACGCGCAGCGCCAGGCGCATCATCGCTGGCACGAACCGCGGGCGGAGCAGGCGCGCGTCGTACACCCCGAGCCGCCGGTCGTTCTCCGACAAGCAGATCGCCGCGAGTTCGGGAAATTCGATCTCGACGCCGAGTTCCTTCGACCCGTTCAGCGTGAAATTGCTCTCCTCGGCGCGCGTGTTGCCCTTGCCGAGCCCACTCGCCATGTCGATCCGCTCCCAGATCAGGAACGCCCAGACCGCGGCGACCTTGGCCGCGAACCATGGCCGTCGCCACAGCGGCATCGTCCGCCGGTGCCACGCAACCCAGTTGACGAAGAACAGGATGTGCCGCCCTTCCTCGCGCATCACCGGCTCGAACGTGTCGACGAGCTCGGGCGGGAAGAAGCCCGAAGTCGCGCGCGATCTTGAACAGGCCGAAGCCGAAGAAGCTGTCGATGCACTCGGAGAAGCCCGTGACCATGAACGCCCACTCGGGGTCGCGCGGCGTGACGTAGGCGGGTTCCGGAACAAGGTCGATACCGTACGCTCGGACCATGTCGCCGAGGACGAGCTTGTGGCGCGCCTCCTCGAACGCGTTCATGTCGATCGCACTCTTGAGCAGCGGGTCGGCAATGGCCGCGGCATAGGTCGACACGTTCATGCTCGCGCGGCCCTCGGTGGCCACGGCGATGTCCCAGATCGGCAGCGAGGTGATGCGGTTCTGCGTGACGGGGTCGAGCTTGGGCCAGTCGATCAGCGCCGGCTTGTACGGGTCGTGCGTCGTCAGCATCGTCCGGCACATCAGCGCCTTGTGCGCGGCGCTGCCCGGGCGGATCGTGCCGGCCGGGTCGGCGGGCATCTCGCGCGGAAAGGCGGTGAAGGCGGCTTTCGCCACGGGTGCGTTCATGGTGCGGCTCCGTCAGTCCCTCGCAAATGCAGCAAAACTGCCGAGTTGGATACCGGCTGCGACGATCTGCTGCCGGATTTCGGGCGCGAGTAATGCCGCAAGTTCGTCCCGATGTCGGTACGCCGGCCCGTGCCCCGGATAATCGTCGCGGGTCGCCGGGTGAAGATAGATCTCGCTGAGGCCGTTCGGCAGCGCGGCGACGGCTTCGACGAGCCGCGCACGGCTCATCGCGCCCGAATGGCGCAACCCGAACACCGCGCCCGGGACGGCGATACCGCGGCGGCGGAAGCGCGCCGCGACGAGCCGCGCCCACGGGTCGGTCAGCGACGCCGCGCCGGGCTCGAGCGGAGCGCGGACGGCGCGCAGGCCGTAGCGCGCGCCGATCCGCGCGATCAGCCCGGCAATCGTCGGGTGGAGGTGGAAATGCTTGTGCGCGTTGACGTGGTCGAGCGCGAGCCCCGTGGCGGCGAAGGCGGCGAACTGCGCTGCGATCTCGGCGGCGAGCTGGCGGCGCGTCGCGGGCACGAAGAACATCGCCGCGCCCGCCGCCGCCATGTTGTCGCGGAAGCGACCGTCGCGCCTAACGAGCCCCGGCACCTCGCCGGGTGGCAGGAGGGGCACGCCGTCGACCAACGTCAGGTGGAGGCCGACACCGAGGCCCGGCAGCCGCTTCGCCCGCGCCACCGCATCGGCGACCGCAGGCCCGCCGACCATCAGGCTGGCGGCGGTCAGGATGCCGTCGCGATGCGCGATCTCGACCGCCTCGTTCACCGCGACGTCGTTGCCGAAGTCGTCGGCGGTGACGACAAGCTGCTTCCCCTCCCCGGACGGGGAGGGGACCACTAGGCCGCGGCCTTGCGGTGTCGCAGGAATTCGAAGAACTCGACGCCCTCACGCAGGCGGCGCTTCATCATGTTCCAGTCGCGCAGCATCTCCCACACGATCGAGCCGATCTTCGACGGACGGAAGTAGAAGCGCTTGTAGAACTCCTCGACCTTGTCGAAAATCCGCTCGCTCGACAGATGCGGGTAGCTGAGCTGGGCGATCTGCGTCCCGCCCTCGGTCAGCAGCGCGTTCTCGGCGTCGAACCAGCCGTTGGCGGTCGCCTGCTTGTACAGGAACGTCCCCGGGTAGGGCGCGGCGAGCGACACCTGGATCGTGTGCGGATCGATCTCCTTGGCGTAGCGGATCGTCTCTTCGATCGTCTCCTCGGTCTCGCCCGGCAGGCCGAGGATGAAGGTGCCGTGGATGACGATGCCGAGCTCGTGGCAATCCTTGGTGAAGCGCCGCGCAACCTCGGTCCGCAGGCCCTTCTTGATGTTGATCAGGATCTGCTGGTTGCCGCTCTCGTAGCCGACGAGAAGCAGGCGGAGGCCATTGGCCTTCATCACCTCGAGCGTCTTGCGCGGGACGTTGGCCTTGGCGTTGCAGCTCCACGTCACGCCGAGCTTGCCGAGCTCGACCGCGAGCGCCTCGACCCGCGCGGCGTTGTCGGTCAGCGTGTCGTCGTCGAAGAAGATCTCCTTGACGTCGGGCCACGTCGCCATCGTGTACTTGACCTCGGCGACGACGTTCTCGATCGACCGCGTCCGGTAATTGTGTCCGCCGACCGTCTGCGGCCACAGGCAGAAGGTGCACCGGCTCTTGCACCCGCGGCCGGTGTAGAAGCTGATATACGGGTGGAGCAGGTAGCCGCCGAAATACTTGGTGTGGTCGAGGTCGCGCTTGTAGACCGGCGTGACCCACGGCAGCGTGTCCATGTCCTCGATGACGGCGCGGTCGAGGTTCCTGACGATCGCACCGGTCTCGCGGTCGCGGAACGTGATCCCGGCGACCTGCGCCAGCGGCATCCCGTCGGCGATGTCCTTGATCGTGAAGTCGAATTCGTTGCGGCAGACGAAGTCGACCGCCGTCGACGCGGCGAGCGACTTCTCCGGCTCGACGGCGACCTTGGCCCCGATCAGGCCGATCAGCGCGGTCGGGTTGCGCTGGCGGATCAGTTCGGCCGAGCGGATGTCCTGCGCGAAGCTCGGCGTCGAGGTGTGGAGGACGATCAGCTCCTTGTCGTCGACCTCGTGCTTGATGTCGTCCCACGACTGGTCGTGCGCGGGCGCATCGATCAGCCGCGACCCCTCGACCAGCGCCGCCGGCTGGGCGAGCCAGGTCGGGTACCAGAACGACTTGACCTCGCGCTTCATCTGATAACGCGCGCCGGCCCCGCCGTCGTAGCCGTCGAACGACGGACCCTGGAGAAACAAACTACGCATCTGCGCCTGCCTTAGTCGGTGATACTGCCATCGCGCGCGACTCGAAGCCGCGATCCGCGCCAGTCGACCGATTGCACCAAAAAGCCGGCAATAAAAAGTCCGAAGGTCAGAATATCGCGCGCCGGCAGCCACCAGTACGGGGCGGAGCGGCTCCGCGTCACGCGATCGACGGCGAAGGCGACGGCGGTGCGCGCGGCGAGCGTCGCGAACAGCAGCGGCCACGCCGTGGGGTGGACGACGCTCGCGGCGATCGCGAATGGCAGCGGGTTGACCAGCCCGTGGCCGAGGTAGCCGAATGGATCGAGACGGCGGATGGTGACGTTCCACCGCGTCTCATGGGCGACGACCGCCGACAGGCTCGTCTCGACGCAGCCGTGGGCGACGGTGAAGGCGGGGACGGCGACGTGGAGGCCCGGCACGCGCACCGCGACGCCGATCGCATGGTCGTCGGCGAGGATGTCGGCGAAGGCGGCGAAGCCGCCGATCCGGTCGAGCGTCGCCCGGGTGAGGGCAATCGTCGAACCCATGCACGGCTCGGCAAGCCCGAGGCGCAGCCCGACGACGACCGAGGGCAAAAATCCGTAGCTGATCCCCTGCGCCGCCAACCGCGACCAGCCGCCGGCGTCGGCGCGGCCGTGGTAGAGGCAGGTCACCGCGCCGACCCCGGGCAGCGACAGCGCGGCGACAACGCGCGCCAGATAGTCGGGACCGACCGCGATATCGGAATCGCTGACGATCAGGACGTCGTGCGCCGCCGCGTCCATCATGTTGACGAGGTTCGAGACCTTGGCATTGCTGCCGTGGCGCTCATTGTCGACGATCGTCGCGATATCGGCGTCTGGGTAGGCGGCGTGAAGGCCAGTGACGGTGGCAAGCGCGGCGTCGTCGGCATCGCTGACCCCGAACACGACCTGGCGCGGGCCGGGATAGTCCTGGGCCAGAAAGCCACCGAGGTTCGTCGCCAGCCGCGGCTCGAGCCCGTGGAGGGGCTTCAGCAGTGTCACCGCCGGTGCAGGATCGGCCGCGGCCAGCGCCGGCGCCCCGAGCGTCCGCCACACCGCGATTGCCGACGCACACTGATAGCCGATTCCCGTCACCGCCAGCGCGATCAGCAGCCCGCCGAGGACGGTCAGGACGGTCACGGGCGGCGGAGCCTGGTCACGGCGCACAGATAGCGTCGCGGTCCCGCTTTGTCGCTAGGCGTGCGCGCGCTGCCGACGCTGCTGGAACAGCGCTTCCCCCTGCGGCCGAAATCCCGCTAGGAGCGACGGCGATGGAGCGCGGCACCCTTCTCGTCACCGGCGCGGCCGGGTTCGTCGGTGCCGCGGTGGCGCGCGCGGCGGTCGGCGACGGATGGCGGGTGCGCGCGCTCGTCCGCGCGTCGAGCCCGCGCGACAATCTTGTCGGCCTCGATGCGGACATCGTCACCGCCGACCTGCTCGACGCCGCCGCCGTCGCCGCGGCGTGTCGGGGAGCGGACGCGGTGATCCACGTCGCGGCCGATTACCGGCTATGGGCGCGCGACCCGCAAGAGATCGTCCGCAACAACGTTGCCCAGACGACCAACGTCATGCGCGGCGCGCTTGCGGCGAACGTGGCGCGCGTCGTCTACTGCTCGTCGGTGGCGACGCTCGGCCTCGACCGGACGCCGGCCGACGAGACCGACCCGCTGACTCCCGAACGCGCGATCGGCGCGTACAAGCGGAGCAAGGTCGTCGCCGAGCGGATCGTCGAGACGATGGTCGCGGGCGAGCAGTTACCGGCGGTGATCGTCAACCCGTCGACGCCGATCGGCCCGCGCGACGTCCGGCCGACGCCGACCGGGCGGATCATCGTCGAGGCGGCGACCGGCAAGATCCCGGCGTTCGTCGATACTGGCCTGAACCTCGTCCACGTCGACGACGTCGCCCGCGGCCACCTGCTCGCGCTCGAGCGCGGGGTCGTCGGCGAGCGCTACATCCTCGGCGGCGACGATGTCAGCCTGCGCACCATGCTCGCCGACATCGCCGCGCTGACCGGGCGGCGTGCGCCGACGCTCGCCTTGCCGCGCCGCGCGCTGTTCCCGCTGGCGTGGGGGGCCGAGGCGGTCGCCCGGGTCACCGGCCGCGAGCCGTTCGTCACCGCCGACGCGCTGCGCATGGCGGGTCACCACATGTATTTCACCAGCGCCAAGGCGGCGCGCGACCTCGGCTACACGGCGCGCCCCTATCGCACCGCGCTCGCCGACGCGCTCGCGTGGTTCGGCGCGGCGGGGATGCTGTGAGCCTCGCGCTCCTTGCGGTCGAGGCGCTCGTCGTCGTCATCTGGCTCGGGCTGCTGCTCGGCCGCGGCTGGTGGTGGCTCGCCGCCGAGCGCGACGAGGGGCCGCTCGGCGCGCCCCTCGCCTGGCCGGCGGTCGTCGCGGTCGTCCCTGCGCGCGACGAGGCGGCGGTGATCGGTCGCGCCGTCGCTAGCCTCGCGGCGCAGGACTATCCGGGCGACTTCCGCGTGATCGTCGTCGATGACGGCAGCAGCGACGGCACGGCCGGCCTGGCGCGCGCGGCGTGGGCGCGCGAGCGCCGCGAGGGGCTGACGGTCCTCGCCGCACCTCCCCTCGCATCCGGCTGGACCGGCAAGCTCGCCGCGGTCGCGCACGGCGTCGCAGCCGCCGGCGACGGCCCTGAGTTCCTGTGGTTGACCGATGCCGACATCGCTCATGCGCCGAGCGTTCTCCGCCGCCTCGTCGCTCGCGCGAGCGATCCCGCCGCCGACGTCGCACTTGTCTCGCACATGGCATTGCTGCGGACCGACAGCCTCGCCGAGCGCGCGCTCGTGCCGGCGTTCGTCTGGTTCTTCATGCTCCTCTACCCGTTCGCGCGGGTCAACGGCACCGGGCGGACGGCAGCGGCGGCGGGCGGGGTAATGCTCGTCCGGCGGACCGCGCTCGCTGCTGCCGGCGGGATCGCGGCGATCCGCACAGCGCTGATCGACGACTGTGCGCTCGCCGCGCTGCTCAAGCGGCACGGGCGGATCGCGCTGATGCTGACGCGACGGTCGGTGTCGCTGCGGCCGTACCCGCGCGTCGGCGATGTCGGGGCGATGATCTCGCGGTCGGCCTACGCGCAGCTCGGCTATTCGCCGTGGCTGCTCGCCGGCACGCTGGCAGGGCTGGTGCTGACGTTCGCGGTGCCGCCGCTGCTCGTACTGACGCCGGCGTGGCGGGCCGGGGTCGCGGTCTGGTGGATGATCGCCATGGCCTTCCTGCCGATGCTCCGATTTTATCGCCGCTCGCCGCTGTGGGGACTGGCAATGCCGGCCATCGCGCTGGTCTACGGCTGGTACACGTTCGTCTCGGCGCTGCAGCACGCGCGCGGGCGCGGCGGGCAGTGGAAGGGCCGCGCCCAGGCGGCGGTGGCATGAGCGGGAGCCGCGACGAGCATAGTGAGAACTTTCCCGTCGCGTCGTGGCTGCTGAAGCCCGCCGCGCGCGCGCCGATCCTCGCCTTCTACCGCTTCGCGCGCGCCGCCGACGACATCGCGGATGACGCGGCCGGCGATCCCGCAGGGCGCCTCGCCCGGCTCGAGGCGATGCGGGCGACGCTGCGCAACGAGGCCGAGGCCGAGCCGACCGCGCTGGCGCTGCGCGAAGTGCTCGCCGACCGCCGGCTCGCGTCTGTCCACGCGCTCGACCTGCTCGACGCCTTCACCCGCGACGTGACGACGCCGCGCACCGCCGACTGGCCGGCGCTGATCGGCTATTGCGCCAAGTCGGCGATGCCCGTCGGGCGCTTCGTCCTCGACGTCCACGGCGAGGACCGCGCGACGTGGCCGGCATCCGACGCGCTGTGCGCCGCACTCCAGGTCATCAACCACCTGCAGGACTGCGGCAGGGACTTCCGCGAGATGGGGCGGGTGTATATCCCCGACGATGTGCTGTCCGCCGCCGGTCTCGACGCTGCCGTTCTCGCCGCCGACCGGTCGCCGCCGGCGCTGCTGGCGATCATCCGCGATCTTGCCGCGCGTTGTGCCGGGCTGCTGGCGGAGGCGAAGCCGTTCGCGGCGATGCTCCGCGACCGCCGGCTGGCCGCCGAGGTCCGCGTGATCCACGCGCTCGCCGCCGAGCTGACGCGCGATCTGATGGTGCGCGATCCGCTGAGCGTCCGCGTCGCGCCGTCGAAGGCGCGGCGGGTGTGGATCGCGGCGCGCGCGGTGCTGGCGGCATGAACCACGACGACCGCGTCGCGCTCCACGGCCAGGTGTCGCGGAGCAGCTTCTACGCCGGCATGCGCGTCCTGCCCAAGGCCGAGCGCGAGGCGATGTTCGCCGTCTATGCCTTCTGCCGCGCGGTCGACGACATCGCCGACGACGTCGATCGCGATCGCGGCGATCGCGCGCGGGCGCTCGCGGCATGGCGCGACGACCTGCGTGCCTTCTACGCGGGTGGCCCCGCCGGACGCGCCGACCTGATCGCCGACGCCGCCCGCGATTTCCACCTCGCCGAGGCCGATTTCGTCGCGGTGATCGACGGCATGGCAATGGACACCGCCGGCGACATCCGCGCCCCCGACGCGGCGACGCTCGACCTCTACTGCGACCGCGTCGCGAGCGCGGTCGGGCGGCTGTCGGTGCGTATCTTCGGCATGATCGACCCCGCCGCGACCGACCTCGCGTACCACCTCGGCCGGGCGTTGCAGCTGACCAACATCCTGCGTGACATCGACGAGGACGCCGCCATCGGCCGCCTTTACCTGCCGCGCGAGCACCTCGTCGCGCACGGCATCGACGCCGACGACCCGCTGGCCGTCGCGGCCGACCCGCGGCTCGACGGCGTCGCCCGCGCCGTCGCCCGCGACGCGCACCGCCATTACGCGGCGGCGAAGGCGATCCTCGCGCGCCGTCCGCAGGGGCATCTGTTCGCGCCGCGGCTGATGGCCGGCGTCTATTCGCGTACGCTGGCGATGATGGAGCGTACCGGCTGGCAGCGTCCGCGCGTCCGCGCCAAGCTCGGCCGCCCGGCACTGCTGTGGACCGTGGCGCGGGTGGCGCTGGGGTTGTGAGCGGGTGGTGAGCGTGCCGGCGTCTCCCGCCGGGGAGCGAGCGTGACCGTCCACGTCATCGGTGCCGGTCTTGCCGGGCTGTCCGCGGCGACCGCGCTCGCTGCGCAGGGCGCGCACGTCGTCGTCCACGAGGCGGCGCGGCAGGCGGGCGGGCGGTGCCGTTCGTACCACGACGCTGCGCTCGGCATGGTCATCGACAACGGCAACCACTTCGTCGCCGCCGGCAACCACGCCGTCGCCGCCTATCTCGCGCGGATCGGCGCAAGCGACCGGCTGGCGGGAGCCACGCGAGACGCGGTTCGACTTCGTCGACCTGCGCGACGGCGCGCGCTGGGCGGTGCGGCCGAACGCGGGGCGGCTGCCGTGGTGGATCGCGCAACGAGCGCGGCGCGTGCCGGGGACGCACATAGCCGACTATCTGCCGCTCGCCCGGCTGCTCCGGGCCCGGGCCGATGACGTCCTTCGGGAAACGATCCCGACCGCGGGGCCGCTGTGGGACCGGCTGCTCGACACCTTCTTCCGCTCGGCGCTCAACACGCCCGCCGATAGAGCCTCGGCGCGGCTCGCCGGCGCGATTGTCCGCGAGACGATCGGGGCCGGCGGCGCGGCGATGCGCCCGCTTTATGCCGTTCCGACGCTGGCGGCGGCGTTCGTCGAGCCGGCGCTCGCCTATCTGGCTGCGCGGGGAAGCGAGGTGCGCCTTGCGTCGCGGGTGCGCGCGGTCGAGGTTGCAGGAGCGCGCGTGACAGCCCTGCACATCGGCGACACGACCGTTGCGGTCGGTGCCGACGACGCGGTGATCGTCGCCGTCCCGCCGTGGGTTGCCGCGGACCTCGTCGCCGGTCTCGTCGTGCCGACCGAGTTCCACGCCATCGTCAACGCCCACTTTGCCGCGCCGCCGCCGGCCGGAGTCCCGGCGATCCTCGCCGTGCTCGGCGGCACCGCCGAGTGGATCGTCGCCCACGCCGACCGCGTGTCGGTGACGGTCAGCGCCGCCGACGACCTCGCCGCGCAGCCGCGTGAGGCGATCGCCGCGACCCTGTGGGCCGACATCAAGCGTGCGTATGACATTCAGGCGACGATGCCGTCGTTTCAGATCATCAAGGAGGCGCGTGCGACCTTCGCCGCCACCCCGGCACAGGACGCGCGCCGGCCCGGCGCGACAACCGCGGCCGCGAACCTGTTCGTCGCCGGCGACTGGACGCAGACGGGGCTGCCGGCGACGATCGAAGGCGCGGTTCGCTCCGGGGCCCCCGCAGCGGGGTTGGCCGCTCGCGCGTAAGCGGCTAAACGGGGCGATGCTCGACCGCGCTCGCCCCCGATACGCTCGACTCCGCCGTCGACCGTGCAGCGGCGGGGCTCGCGGCGCTGCAGCGCTCCGACGGCCACTGGGTGTTCGAGCTCGAGGCCGACGCGACGATCCCGGCCGAATATATCCTCCTCCGCCACTATCTCGGCGAGGCGATCGATGCCGACGTCGAGGCGCGGATCGGCCGCTACCTGCGCCGCATCCAGGGGCCGCACGACGGTTGGGGGCTGTTCCACGCCGGCGACTTCGACATCTCGGCGAGCGTCAAGGCATATTTCGCGCTCAAGATGATCGGCGACGACACGGCCGCGCCGCACATGGTCCGCGCGCGCGCCGCGATCCTCGCCGCCGGCGGCGCGGCGGCGGTCAACGTCTTCACCCGCATCCAGCTCGCGCTGTTCGCCGCCGGGCCGTGGGCGACGATCCCGACGATGCCGCCCGAGCTGATCCTCGCGCCGCGCTGGTTTCCGTTCACCTGTCGAAGATGGCGTACTGGGCGCGGACGGTGATCGTCCCGCTGCTCGTCCTGGGTGCGCTCAAGCCCGTCGCCAAGAACCCGCGCGGCGTGCGCGTCGACGAGCTTTACCTGCCGCGCGTGACGGTCAAGCCGAAGTCGAACGTCGCCGGGGCCAAGCGCGTCTGGCAGGTCGCGTTCGGAGCGCTCGATGTGATCTTGAAGGCCGGCGACGGGCTGTGGCCGAAGCGGCTGCGCGCGAGAGCGATTCGACGCTGCGTCGCCTTCGTCGTCGAGCGGCTG
Organism: uncultured Alphaproteobacteria bacterium; assembly: GCA_963790285.1. GTDB lineage: Bacteria > Pseudomonadota > Alphaproteobacteria > Sphingomonadales > Sphingomonadaceae > Polymorphobacter_B. The sequence continues at coordinate 486,212 of CAWBNV010000001.1, read as the reverse complement.
AACGGCGACGACGGGCTCGGCGCGATCTATCCGGCAATGGCCAACAGCGTGATGATGTTCGACGCACTGGGCGACACCGTCCACCGCGACATCGCCCGCGCCGCGGTCGAGAAGCTGGTTGTCCGCCGCGATGATGGCGAGGTCTATTGCCAGCCGTGCCTGTCGCCCGTGTGGGACACCGCGCTCGCCGCGCATGCGATGCTCGAGGTGCGCTCGGCCGAGGCCGAGGCGGCAGCCGACCGTGGGCTCGACTGGCTGATCCCGCGGCAGGAGCTGACCGTCCGCGGCGACTGGGCCGACAACGCCCCCGACCTGCGCCCCGGCGGCTGGGCGTTCCAGTACAACAATGCGCATTACCCCGACCTCGACGACACCGCCGCTGTCGTCTGCGCTCTCGACCGCGCCCGCGGCCGCGTCGGCGGGCGCTACGACGAGGCGATCGCGCGCGGGGCCGAATGGACCGTCGGGCTCCAGTCGCAGGACGGCGGCTGGGGCGCGTTCGACGCCGACAACAGCTATCATTACCTCAACAACATCCCGTTCGCCGACCACGGCGCGTTGCTCGATCCGCCCACCGCCGACGTGTCGGCGCGGTGCGTGTCGATGCTCGCCCAGCTCGGCGAGCCGGTGGGAAGCGCACGGATGCAGGCCGCGGTTGCGTACCTGCTCAAGGAGCAAGAGGCCGACGGTAGCTGGTTCGGCCGCTGGGGCGTCAACTATATCTATGGCACATGGTCGGCGCTGTGCGCGCTCAACGCCGCCGGGATGACGGCCGCCGACGCCCCCGTCCGGCGCGCCGCCGACTGGCTGGTCGCGATCCAGAACGCCGATGGCGGCTGGGGCGAGGGCTGCGACAGCTATGCGCTCGACCGCACGGGGCACGTGCCGGCCGAAAGCCGCGCGTCGCAGACGGCATGGGCGCTGCTCGGGCTGATGGCGGCGGGGCTCGCCGACGATCCCGCGGTGGCGCGCGGCGTGGCGTGGCTGACCGCGAACCAGGGCGACGACGGCGTCTGGCCGGAAGAGCATTATACCGGCGGCGGCTTCCCGCGCGTCTTCTACCTGCGCTACCACGGCTATGCGAAGATCTTCCCCTTGTGGGCGCTCGCGCGCTACCGCAACCTGCGCAACGCCAACGACTTGACCGTCCGCTGGGGCCTGTGAGGTCCCGGTGAGCCGGTGACGATCCTCGTCGCCTGCGGGGTAGCGGCGGAGGCTCGCGCGGTCGCGGGCGAGCAGGTCCGCGCGGTCGCCGGGGGCGGGGATGCAACCTATTTGGCGGCGACGCTGGACGGTCTCGCCCCGCGCGCCGAGGCGATCGTCAGCTGGGGGCTCGCCGGCGCGCTTGTGGATGACCTTAACGTCGGCGACTGGGTCGTCGGCAGCGGCGTCACCGGGGTCTTCGACTATGCATGCGATGCGGATTGGGCAGCGCGGGTCGTGGCGGCGCTCGGCGGAGCACGAACCGGTCTGGTTCATGCCGACGGGCACCTCGCCGATCCGGCGCGCAAGCGCGGGCTGGGCGCGATGGGCCCGGTGGCGATCGACATGGAGAGCCATGTCGCGGCGCGGGTGGCGGCGGCGTACCGCCTGCCGTTCCTGATTATCCGCTTGATTTCAGACGCGGTCGGCGACGCGCTGCCGCATGCGGCGCAGGTGGCGATGGGGCCGCGCGGAACGACCGACTATCGCCGGCTGCTCGCCTCGCTCGTCCGCCACCCGGCGCAGGTACCCGGTTTCGCGCGCTTCGCCGTGACAAGTCTTGCCTCGCTCCGTGCACTTCGCGCGGGAGCGGCGTGCATGGGGCCGCGGCTCGGCGCGCCCGACGTCAGTGCGCCGGAACGAGGTGCCCGACCAGCGTGACGATGAGCGATGTCGTCGCCGTCGCGTTCGGCACGAACATGCGGGCGCGCGGCGCACTGCCGGCCTCGTAGTACAGGGTGATCGGCTGCGCGACATAGCCCGTGCCGGGGTTGTTCTTCGGGATGAACCCCGTCGCCGAGCCGCCTTCGAGGACGATCGTGTCGGTCGCGGGGCCGAGCTGCGCCATCACCTCGGTGACGACGAGCCGCTGGCCCGCCGGCACGACCGGGAAGGTGATGATGCACTGCGACCCGGCGCAGGGGGTGTTGAGCGCGCCGGTATGCTGCCACGCCGCGACCGTCTCGATCGCCGCCGCGGGCGCGGCAAGCGTCGCCGCGATCATCCCGCACAAAATCCGTCGCATCATCTCGCGCCCCCGCTGGTTGATCTACGCCGCCTTCTGAACCCGCTTCCACCCTTCGGGATCGGCGGTCTTGATCCGCTCCAACTCGCGTTCGACGTGGTTGGAGAAGGTCTCCTGCGCCGGCCGCGCGTTCGACAGGTCGATGTCGGGCGCCATCGGGCCGTCGGTGCGGATGCCCTCGCGGCCGATCTTGAACATCTTGAGCGGGTGGCGGATCGAATCGGTCGCCGCCGTACCCTCGAAGCCGCAATGGACCATGCAGTTCGAGCACTTCTCGTACTTGCCGACGCCGTACTGGTCCCAGTCGGTTCCCTCCATCAGCTCGGCGAAGGTCGGCACATAGCCCTCGCCGACGAGGTAGCACGGCTTCTGCCAGCCGAAGACGGTCCGCAGCGGCATCGACCACGGCGTGCATTCGTACGTCTGGTTGCCGGCGAGGAAGTCGAGGAACAGCGGCGAGTTGGTGAACGCCCAGTCCTTGCCGCCGTTGCCGCGCGAAAACACGTCGCGGAAGAAGGTCTTGGTCCGCTCGCGGTTGAGGAAATGGTCCTGGTTCGCCGCGCGCTCATAGGCATAGCCCGGCGAGATCGTCACCTCGACGTCGCGGCGCTTCATCTCGTCGAAGAAGCTCGCCAGCTTGGCCGGATCGGCCCCGTCGAACACCGTGCAGTTGACCTGGACGCGGAAGCCCTTGGCCTTGGCGAGCTCGATCGCCTCGATGGCGACGTCGTAGGTGCCGTCCTGGTCGACGGCGTGGTCGTGCATCTGCCGGTCGCCGTCCAAGTGGATCGACCAGGTGAAGTAGGGCGACGGCGCATAGTCGGCCATCTTCTTCTTCAACAGCAGTGCGTTGGTGCAGAGGATGACGAACTTCTTCTTGGCGATATAGCCCTTGACGATCCGCGGCATGTCGCGGTGGAGCAGGGGCTCGCCGCCGGCGATCGACACCGCCGGCGCGCCGCACTCGTCGATCGCGGCCATGCACTGGTCGTAGCTCAGCCGCTGGTTGAGGATCGCGTCGGGATAGTCGATCTTGCCGCAGCCGGGGCAGGCGAGGTTGCAGCGGAGCAGCGGCTCGAGCATCAGCACGAGCGGGTACTTGCCGCCCTTGATGTGCTGGGCGACGGTGTACGTCCCGATGCGGACGAGCGGAGCGAGGGGAAGGGTCATGCCGCGCTTCCTAAAGGCTTAACGCCGCCGACGCCAGTTCGGCGTGGCCGCTGCGCGCCGGTGCCGCGCGCTCGAGGCCCGGCGGCAAGCGGAACGACTGGTGCTCCTCGATGCCGGCCATCGTCGTCACCTCGACCTCGCCGAGCATGCGCAGCGCGGCGATGACGCCCTGGACGAGTTCCTCGGGGGCCGACGCGCCGGCGGTTAGCCCGACGGTGGCGACGCCGCGGACCCAGGCGGGATCGAGCGCCGAGCCGTCGGCGATCAGGTAGCTCGGCACGCCCATCTCGACGCCGATCTCGCGCAGCCGGTTCGAGTTCGAGCTGTTCTTCGCGCCGACGACGAGCAGCACGTCGACCGCCGCGCACAGGTCGCGGACCGCCGACTGGCGGTTCTGCGTCGCGTAGCAGATGTCCGACACGTCGGGCCCGACGACGTCGGCGAAGCGCGCGTTCAGCGCCTCGATCACGCCGCGCGTATCGTCGACCGACAGCGTCGTCTGGGTGACATACGCGATCGGCGTGTCGAGCGGCAGCGCCAGCGCGGCGACGTCGGCGACGGTCGAGACGAGGTGGACGGGCGCGTCGATCTGGCCGATCGTACCGTCGACCTCGGGATGGCCGGCGTGGCCGATGAGAACGATCGTCCGCCCGCGCGCAGCATAGCGGCGGCCCTGGATATGGACCTTGGTGACGAGCGGACACGTCGCATCGATCACCGGCAGGTCGCGGCGCGCCGCCTCGTCGACGATCTCGCGGGCGACCCCGTGGGCGCTGAACACGGTCAGCGCGCGGTCGGGAACCTCGCTCAGTTCCTCGACGAAGATCGCGCCCTTCGCCTTCAGCTTGTCGACGACGTGCGCGTTGTGGACGATCTCGTGGCGGACATAGACCGGGGCGCCGTGGGTCGCGAGCGCGCGGTCGACGATCTCGACGGCGCGCACGACGCCGGCGCAGAAGCCCCGTGGCTGGGCAAGAACCAATCGCATCCGCTGACCTTTGTCCATCCGCCGACCGGCTACCCGATAACGCCGCAGTGCGGCAACCCCGCGCGCCGCAGGCCGTGTTGATCGCGCGATAGTGTGGCTTTCGCGCACGGCCGCGGAAATGTTACGCGGTAGGCGGCGTTCATCGCCGGTTCGTCGCCCCGCTGGCAGGGGCGGCGGACGCTTGCCGCCCCGTTGGGCCAGGAGAGACCGAGTGTTCCGACCCGCCGCCGCCGCCGCCCTGCTGACGTACGCCGCCGTGGTCAGCATCGGCGCCGCTTCCGTCGCCGTGCTCGCGCCCGCACCGGTCGCCGCCACACCGGCCGCGGGCGATCCGGCGGCGGTTGTCGGCGACTTCAACGCCGCGCTGCTGGCGACGATGCAGAGCGCCAAGGGGGCGAGCCTCGCCGCGCGCACGGCCAAGCTGACGCCGCTCGTCAAGGCGACGCACGACATGGCCGGCATGACGAAGCTGATCACCGGCCCGGCGTGGACGACGACGAGCCCAGCCGACCGCGACGCGCTGGTCGCCGCCTTCACCCGTCATTCGGTCCTGAGCTATGCGATCAACTTCGCCAGCTTCGACGGCGAGAAGTTTACCGTCGAGCCCAAGGTCGACACGCGCGGGTCCGACGCGCTGGTCCACGGCGCGATCGTCGCCAAGGACGGGCGGACGGCGCTCAACTACCGGCTCCATCAGGTCTCCGAGGGCGGCTGGCGGATCATCGACGTCTTTGCCGACGGCGTGTCGCAGATCGCCGTCCAGCGCGCCGAGTTCGCCGGCACGGTCAAGGCCGGCGGTGCGGCGGCGCTGACGGCAAAGCTCAACGCAGCCGACGAGGCGAAGCTCAGGAAGTAGGCGCGCGCCCCTTCGCCGGGCCGAGCAGCGCCGGCTCGAACACCAGCGCGCAGACCAGCGTCCAGGCGAGGCTGATCATCAGGATCTTGCCCATGCTCGCGGTGCCCGGATGGCGGCTGAGCCACAGCGCGCCGAACGCGGTGCCGGTGGCGAGCGCGCTGAACAGGACGGCGCGCGCGAGGCTCGAGGTCAAGAGCCCGGTCGCGCCGGCGCGCCAGGCCATGACGAAATAAATGTGGAACGCGACCCCGACGCCGAACAGCAGCGGGAAGGCGATGATGTTGGCGAAGTTGATCGGCTGGCCGATGAGGACGCACGTCGCCAGCGTCAGGAACCCCGACAGCACGACCGGGGCGAGGGTGAAGGCGACCTCGCGGACCGAGCGCAGGACGGCGAACAGCAGCAGCGAGATCGCGACCAGGCCGTAGACGCTCGCCCGGACGAACGCTCCGGCGATGGTCCGCGCCGCCGCCTGCGTCGAGATCGCCGGTCCGGTCGCGTGCGGCGCGGCGGCGAGGACGGCGGCGGCGAAGCGCTTGAGCGTCGCATTGTCGCCCGCGTCGCCGGCGGGGTACGCTTCTACCCGTTCCGTTCCAGGGGCCGCGCCCCCCCGCGCGATCCAGTCGGCGCGGAGGTCGGCGGGCAGCGTCGCGCGGCTGACCGGGCCGGCGAGCAGCAGGCTCCGCGTCTGGTCGAGCAGGACGTTGAGCGGTGCGGTGACGACGGCGTCGGCGCGCGCGCGCAGCGCCGGCGAGCCGCTGGCCAGCCGCTCGAGGGCGGCGGCGAGGCGGCGGGCGGCCGGGTCGGCGGCGGCGACGGTCGCCAGCTGTCCGGCGACCTTGCGCAGGGCGGCGACCGTCGCCTCGTCGTCGGGCGGCGGCGGGGGGTCGAACGGGTTGAGCGTCAGGTCGAGCAGGTCGCGCGCATCGGCGATCAGCGCGAGCTTCGCTGGCTGGTCGTCGGGCACGAAGCTGTCGAGCGTCACCACCTGCCGCACCGCGGGCAGGCGGGCGAGCCGCGCAGCGACTTGGGCGGGATCGCGCGTCAGCACCTCGACGGTGTTCGGCGTCCGGTCGGGGTCGCGCGTCAGGTCGGTCAGCGTCGCCATCGCCGGACCGTTCGGATCGCGCAGGTGGTAGGGGTTGAAGTCGAACACGACCAGCGGCAGCAGCGCGATGCTCCCTGCCAGGGATCCGCCGAAGGCCCACAGCACGGCGCGGCGGTGGCGGAGCAGCCAGCCCTCGGTCCGTTCGAGCGCCAGCCCCGGCAGCCCGCGCGATCGGGGCCGCAGCACGACGAGCAACGCCGGCAGCAGCGTGACGTTGAGCAGCAGCGCGACGACCATGCCCGCCGCGGCGATGACGCCGAGTTCCGACACGCCGACATAGGCGGTCGGCAGGAAGGCGGCGAAGCCGAGCGCGACCGCGGTCGCGGCGAGCGCCAGCGACCCGCCGAGGCCGCGGGCGGCCCGTTCGAGCGCTTCCCCGCCCTCGGCTCCCTCGGCGCGGAAGCGGACCGACAGCTGGATGCCGAAGTCGACGCCGAGCCCGACGAACAGCGGGATGAACGCGACCGAGATCAGGTTGAACCGCCCGACCAGCGCCAGCCCGAGCGCGGTCGTCGCGACCAGCCCGGCGAGCGTGACGAGCGTGATCGCCGCGACCATGCGGACCGACCGCACGGCGACCGCGAGCACCCCGAGCATCGCCGTGAGCATCGTCCCGGCGACGATCCACCAATGGTCTTCGAGGCTCGAGAACTCCTCGTCGGCGAGCGGGACCGCGCCGGTCAGGCGCACGCGGGCGCCGAGCCCGCGCGCGGCGGCGTGGATCGCCTCGCCCGCGGCGTGGCCGGGCATCAGGTCGGAATAGTCGAGCACCGGCTGGACGACGACGATCCGCCGCCGCGGCGGCCTGAGCTTGCCCGAGCCGGTGTCGAACAGGTCGATCCACGAGAAGGTCGCCGGGCGGCCCGCGGCGACCGCCGAGAGCGCCGTGCCGAGCGCATCGACCGGGCGGGCGAGGTCGGCGAGCGTCGCCGTGCCCTGCTCGACCCCGGTCAGCACGGTCGACAGGCTCGTCATTACGCCGCGCAGGGACGGGTCGGCGGCGAGGGGACCGAGGAAGGGTTGGGCGGTGATCAGCGCCGCGGTCGTCGCACGGACATCTTCGGTCGAGCCGAGCAGCAGTCCGTTCCGGCGCAGGAACGGCGTCGCGTCGGGGCGGCGGACGGCGCGGAAATGCGCGCGGTCGGCGGTCAGCCGCCGGGCGAGCGTCGCGGCGGCGATCTCGGCCGCCTCGGGCGTCGCGCCGTCGACGACAACGGCGATGAGGTCGCGGTTCTGCGGGAAGCCGGTGTCGAGGGCGATCTCGTCGCGGCGCCAGTCGACGGTCGGCGCGATCAGCTGCGCGGTGTCGGTCGACATGGCGAAGTGCGTCGCGGCGAACCACCCAGCCGCGAGCGCGAGCACGAGCGCGGCCGCGATCACCGCCCACGGACGGCGGACGGCGAGCGCGACGGCGGCAGGCACGGGCGTCAGGATGGTCGGTCCTCGTCTCGTTCGGTCATGCGCAACGCTTTCGCGACGCGCGATCCCCCATGCAAGCCAGAGCCACGGAAACGCGACGGAACGATGGCGGCGGGGCGGCGCGCGCCACACGTCGCGGTCCATGACACGAATCGCATTGCCTCGATGCCGGCTTTCGTCGCACCTTGGCGTGCACTCGAAGGGGCTTCACCGAATGAACCACGTCCGCCTGCTCGTCACGACGGCCGCCATGGCGCTCGCCGCCAGCCTCGCGTCCGCGGCCGCCGCCGCCCCGATGAGCCCCGCCGCGGTCGAGGCGCGGTTCGACGCCGCGATCAGCAGCGCCGACCAGATGGCGTGGCTCAAGGATTTCTCGTCGGCCCCGAACCACGTCGGTAGCGTCCACGACAAGGTCATCGCCGACAAGACGCTGGCGATGTTCCGCGAATGGGGCTGGGACGCGCACATCGAGCAGTTCGACGTCCTCTACCCGACGCCGATCAGCACGACGGTCGAGATGGTGTCGCCGCAGCGGATCGTGCTGGGCGGGCAGGAGCCGACGATCCCCGAGGACGCGACGAGCGCCAACCTCAAGGACGCGCTGCCGCCCTATGTCGCCTTCCAGGGCGACGGCGACGTCACCGCGCCGCTGGTCTACGTCAACTACGGCCTGCCGGCCGATTACGAGGCGCTCGCCCGGCGCGGCGTCGACGTCCGCGGCAAGATCGCCATCGCGCGCTACGGGGCCGGGTGGCGCGGGTTGAAGCCGAAGCTCGCGCAGGAGCACGGGGCGGTCGGCTGCATCATCTATTCCGATCCCGCCGACGACGGCTATGCCGGGGGCGACGTCTATCCGAAGGGTGGGGCGCGGCCCGATTACAGCGTCCAGCGCGGATCGGTCGCCGACATGACGACCTACCCCGGCGACCCGACGACGCCCGGCGTCGGCTCGGTGCCCGGCGTGACCGGGCGGCTGACGCGCGAGCAGGCGACGACGATCCTCAAGATCCCGACTCTGCCGATGTCGTACGGCGACGCGACGAAGCTGCTGGCGGCGCTCGCCGGGCCGCCCGCGCCGGCGGCGTTCCGCGGCGCGCTGCCGTTCGCCTACCATGTCGGCGGCACCGACGCGGTCAAGGTCCATCTCGCGGTCAAGTCGGACTGGTCGCTGAAGCCGCTCTACGACGTCGTCGCGACGCTCAAGGGCGCGAAGCACCCCGATGAATGGGTCGTCCGCGGCAACCACCACGACGGCTGGGTGTTCGGCGCCGCCGACCCGCTGTCGGGCAATGTCGCCATGCTGTCGGAAGCCAAGGCGCTGGGGCAGCTCGCCAAGTCCGGCTGGCGGCCCGACCGCACGATCGTCTACCTGAGCTGGGACGGCGAGGAGCCGATGCTGCTCGGCTCGACCGAATACGCCGAGACCCACGCGGCCGAGCTGAAGGCCAAGACGGTCGTCTACATCAACACCGACGGCAACGACCGTGGCTTTTACCGCGCCGGGGGCAGCCACGAATACCAGCACCTCGCGAACGCGGTCGCCGCCGACGTCATCGATCCGCAGACCGGCGGATCGATCGCCGCGCGGGCGCGCGCCAAGGTCCTCGCCGACGCGTATGACGGGCGCGGCCGGGGCGACGGCGAGGGCGGCAGCGACGCCGTCAAGGCGGCCGAAGCCGGCGGCGACCTGCCGATCGGCGCGCTCGGGTCGGGGTCGGACTATTCGTCGTTCCTCCAGCACCTCGGCCTGCCGACGCTCGACATCGCCTTCGGCGGCGAAGGGCAATCGGGCGGCGTCTATCACTCGATCTACGACAGCTACGACCACTTCACCCGCTTCGACGACCCCGGGCTCAAGTACGGCGCGGTGATGTCGAAGACGGTTGGCCGCCTCGTGCTGCGGATCGCCGACGCCGACACGCCGCCGGTCCGCTTCGGCGATTTCGCCGACACCGTCGCCGGCTATGCCAGGGAGGTCCACAAGCTCGCGGAAGACCGCCGCGCCAAGGACCTGCGGCTGGCCAAGCTGACCCAGACCGGGGCGTTCGCCGCCGCGAGCGACCCGCTCGACAAGGTCGGCGCGCCCGACGCGGTGACGGCGACGCCGTACGTCGAACTCGCCGACGCTCGACAACGGCGTCGCCCGGCTCTCTGCCAGTGCCAAGGCGTTCGATGCCGCCTATGCGGCGCGCGGCAGCAGCCTCGACGGGTCGACGCGGGCACGGCTCAACGCGGCGCTGCGCGACGTCGACCAGCTGCTGCTCGACCCCAAGGGCCTGCCGGGGCGGCCGTGGTACATGAACCTCGTCTACGCGCCGGGCCGCTTCACCGGCTACGGCGCGAAGACGCTGCCGGGCGTCCGCGAGGCGATCGAGGAGCGCCGCTTCGCCGATGCCAACGAGTATGCGCGGCGGACCGGGGCGGTACTGGCGACCTATGCGGCGCGGCTCGATACGGCGACGGCGATCGTCAACGGCCGGTGACGCCGCCGACCGACTACGCGACGTTCGAGGCGGTCGATATCCGCGTCGGCACCATCGTCGCGGCGGAACCGTTCCCCGAGGCGCGCAAGCCGGCGATCAAGCTGCGCATCGACTTCGGTCCGGAGATCGGCGTCAAGCGGTCGAGCGCGCAGATCACCGTCCACTACACGCCCGACGCGCTGGTCGGGCGGCAGGTGGCGGCGGTGGTCAACTTCGCCCCGCGCCAGATCGGCAAGTTCATCTCGGAAGTGCTGACGCTCGGCTTCCCCGACGCCGAGGGGGCGGTCGTCCTCGTCCAGCCCGGACATGCCGTGCCGAACGGCGGACGGCTGTTCTAGAGCCTCCCCGCCGGAGCGGGGGATCGTCGCGATCACTCTGACCGCCATTTCCCCGTTTGCGTGCCGACCGTCGCCCGCCTACCTCGGCGCCATGACCAACTACGACCACGACCTCTTCGTCATCGGCGCCGGCTCGGGCGGGGTGCGCGCCGCGCGGATCGCCAGCGGCCACGGCGCGCGCGTCGCCATCGCCGAGGAATATCGCGTCGGCGGCACCTGCGTCATCCGCGGCTGCGTGCCCAAGAAGCTGCTCGTCTACGGGTCGCACTTCGCCGAGGACCTCGTCGACGCGCGCCGCTTCGGCTGGACGCTCGGCGAGCAAGGGCTTCGACTGGCCGACGCTGCGCGACAACGTGCTCGCCGAGGTCGACCGGCTCAACGGCATCTACCACACGACGCTGTCGAGCCACGACGTCCACCTCTACGAGGCGCACGCCGAGCTGCTCGACGCGCACACCGTTCGCCTCCACGCGCGCGGCGACCGCCGAGCGACCGTCACCGCCGACAAGATCCTGATCGCCACCGGCGCGCGCCCGCTCGTCCCCGACCTGCCGGGGGCCGAGCACGGCATCACCTCGAACGAGGTGTTCCACCTCGACGCGCTGCCGAAGTCGCTCGTCGATCGCCGGCGGCGGCTATATCGCCAACGAATTCGCCGGCATCTTCCACGAGCTCGGCGTCAAGGTGACGCTGGTCAACCGCGGCGACACGATCCTGCGCGACTACGACCAGGCGCTGCGCGACCGCCTGCTGACGATCTCGATGACCAAGGGCATCAAGTTCGAGTTCAACTGCGGCGTTCGAGCGGATCGAGAAGACCGACGGCGGCGTCCGCGTCGTCGTCGCCGACGGCGAGCCGATCGAGGCCGAGATGCTGCTCTGGGCGGTCGGCCGCCGCCCGAACATCGAGGGGCTCGGGCTCGAGGCGGTCGGGCGTCGCGCTCAACGACCGCCACGCGATCGCGGTCGACGCCGCGAGCCGGACCAACGTCGACAACATCTGGGCGGTCGGCGACGTCACCGACCGCATCCAGCTGACCCCGGTCGCGATCCGCGAGGGCCACGCGTTCGCCGACTCGGTGTTCGGCGGCAAGGCCGTGGACGGTCGACCACGCCACCGTGCCGAGCGCGGTGTTCTCGAACCCGCCGATGGCGAGCGTCGGCATGACCGAGGCGTTCGCGCGCAACGCGCTCGGCCAGGTCCGGGTGTTCACCAGCGATTTCCGCCCGATGCGCAACGTGCTGGCGGGACGCAACGAGCGATCGCTCTACAAGCTGGTCGTCGATGCCGCGACCGACGTCGTCGTCGGCGCGCACATGATCGGTCCCGACGCCCCCGAAATCCTCCAGGCGCTGGCGATCGCGGTCAAGGCGAAGCTGACCAAGGCGCAGTTCGACGAGACGGTCGCGCTCCACCCGACGATGGCGGAAGAGCTCGTGCTGATGCGCTAGGCGCTGGCGCGGCTGCAAGCAGCGCTCCAGACGCGCAGCGTCTGGGAGCAGCGCGCAGACTCGCGCCGAGCCGGCCGGCGGGCGGTGCCGACCGGCACCGACCCGTCCGACGACGGACGCGGCTTCGCCGCGGCCGGGCACGGCTTGATGTCCGGGATGGGCGGTTAACGGACATTACGAGCGCCGAAGCGTTGGCTCCTCGAAGCAAATGACCTCGACGCAGTGATCCGGCGTTCTGATGAGACAGGAGAAAGTTTCCTCCGGCTCCTGCGCGCGCACGTGTGCACGATACTCTTGCAGGTAAGGGGCGTGTCTGCTGAGCTCGACTCCGCACCCTGAGTCTACGGTTTCAATCAACGGACTGCCCGTGAAGTCGTTGAGATACTTCTGATAATCGCTTTCGGCGTAGACGCGATATGCTCGTGGCCGCGCAAATGAAACTTCGAGCAGCAGGTTCCCCCCTCCATCTTCGAGGATCAGCAGCAAGCGCTCCAGATCGAAGGTGACGCTTCGAAGGAAGAAGGTGGGAAGCGGATTTGAGGTTTGTTCCGTCATACCGAGATCATGCAGTGGTGAGTGAACGTCGGCAATTGGGCGACGGCGGACGCTAACTTTACCAGCCCCAAGGGCCGCCGTGTGCCCAAGGCATCCAAACAAAGCTCTCACATACCCAAAAAGCGGCAAAGGCCCACGAAACCCCCGTCACGATCCAAAGCCGCCGAGACGTCTTCGCTGCACCCATTGCCGTGCCAATGAACAGAGGGAACACCACGACGGCGAGCCATAGCGCGATCGCGAACGGGCGATCCGTTCTCCACAGATTGCCCCCATAGGTCAGTCCGACCGCCAACTCTTCAACAGATAGAATTGTAGCCGGAACGGCCAGCGCAAGCAGCGATACCTTGGCAATCGTCACCCAGCGCATACGCACGATTTACGCTAGGGGCGTTATGTCTGCAAATGGGCGAAGTCCGCCACGACAAACCGCTGTCCTACACCCGGACGATCCATTATGATGTTCTTGGTTCGTTCCAGAGAGTCGCGTGATCATGGTGACGGTGTCGGTACCGTTTGCGCCGGATGCAGTCGTACCGCCGGGGGATCGGAAAAGAATTTTGCGCGTCGGCGTGAACTTAGTGTGGACTTCGTGTTGGGTTTGGCCGCCGGCCCCGGGTCGCCGGGCCCGCCGCCGGCGCAGAACGCCGTCGCGGGCGTGACCTTCGTGAACTTGTTCATCTTCGCGGCTACGTCTCCGCCCAGCGGCGCACGAGGTTGTGGTAGATGCCGGTCAGCGCGACGACCTCCGCGTCGCCGATCCCGTCGCGCGCCGCCAGACGCTGGATCGTCCGGTCGAGGTCGAACAGCAGGGTGCGCGCCCCGTCGTCGCGGACCATCGACTGGACCCAGAAGAAGCTCGCCAGCCGGACCCCGCGGGTGACCGGCGCGACGCGGTGGAGGCTCGACGCGGGATAGAGGACCATGTGCCCGGCGGGGAGCTTGATCGCCTGCCCGCCGCTCGCCCCCTCGACGATCAGCTCGCCGCCGTCGTAGCTGTCGGGGTCGGACAGGAACAGCGTCGCCGACAGGTCGGTGCGCAGCTTGATGCTCGTGCCGCGCACCGGGCGGATCGCGTTGTCGATGTGCGTGCCGAACGACTGGCCCCCGGCGTAGCGGTTGAACAGCGGCGGGAAGGTGCGGTGGGGCAGGGCGGCGGCGACGAACAGCTCGCTCGCGCCGAGCGCGTCGAGCACCCGGTCGCCCCATGTGCGCGCCACTGGCGAGGTCTCGGCGAGCTGGTCGTTGTCCTTGACCGGGGCCGACTGCAGCCCCGCGGTCACCCGCCCGTCGCCCCACGTCGCGGCGGTCAGATCGGCGACGCACGCGGCGACCGTGGCGGCGTCGAGGACATCGGGGATGACGAGAAGCATCGGCCCCGACGCTACAGCCGGAACCGCAGCGTCGCCAGCGCCGACCGGCCCGGCGCGATATAGGCGAACGGCGCGGCCGAGCGGTAGATCGCGTCGTAATAGACGCGGTCGGTCAGGTTGAGCACGTTGACCTGGAGCTCGACCTTGCTCGTGATCGCCGCCTTGGCGGTCAGGTCGAAGCGCCAGTAGCCGGGCAGCGTCGCGGTCGAGGCCACCGTCGACCCGCCGTAGCGCGCGCTGGTATAGAATAGCTGCCCGCCCGCGGTGAAGCCGGGGAACAGGCGGTAGGTCGACAGCAGCGCGAAGCTGTGCTCGGCGACATTGGGAAAGCGCCCGCCGGCGACCGCCGGGCTGGCCGTCGGCAGGACGCGCGCGTCGAGGTAGGTATAGCCGCCGAACACGCTCCACCGCGGCGTGATGTTGCCGCTCGCGCCGACCTCGGCGCCGTCGACGCGCTGGCGGCCGGCGAGGACCTGCGACGTGCCGCTGAGCGGATCGACGACGCGGCCGTTGACCTTGTCGGTGCGGAACAGCGCCGCGGTGAGCAGCAGGTGGCCGCCCGCGCCCGCCTCGACCTTGGCGCCGACCTCGACGCTGCGGTTGCGCTCGGGGGCGAGGGTTGCGGTCGTCGCGCCGAGCCCGCCGTAGCTGACGCCGGTCGCGTCGGTCTGCTCGCCGCTCGGGTTCGACGAGCTGCTCGCCGCCGCATACAGGCTGGCGCTTGGGCACGGGCTTCCAGGTGATCCCGGCGTTCCAGTTGACGAAAGCGCTGTGGTTGCGCAGCCGTGCCCGGCTCGCCGGGGTCGCGCCGGCGGCGGGCGTGGTCGCGTCGCTCGTCACGATATAGTCGTCGAAGCGGACGCCAGCGTTGACCTTGAGCGTCGGCGTCAGGTCGACCGTGTCGAGCAGGTACACCGCCTTGGTCGCGACGCGCGTGTCGGCGACCGCGCCCGACAGCGTCCGCACGCCGACGACGGGCAGGGCGGGGTCGGGGTGGAACAGGTTCTGCAGGATGGCCGTCGTCACCGGCACCGCGTTCGAGTTCCTCCGACGACGCGAAGGCGAACGGGCGATTGACGATCTTCTCGACATCGACCTCGACGCCGGCGACGAGGCGATGGCTGAACCGCCCGGTGGCGACGTCGGCGGCGACCTCGGTCGCGTCGGCCCACGTCTCGGTGCGGGCATTGCGCGTCTGCGGGTTGGCCTGCACCGTCCACTTCGCCGGATCGGGGTCGGTCAGGTTCGGCCGCTCGGGGACGGTGGCGATGTAGGCGCTCAGCGAACTGCCGTAGCGCGCCTTGGTCGACAGCGTGACCGCCGGCGACACCCGCCATTCGCCGCGCAGGGTGCCGATGTCGGTGGTCGAATGAGTGAAATCGCGCGCGACGATGCCGTAGAAGGTGCCCCGGTCGACGGCGAACGGCCGCTGCGAGCGGACGTCGAACGGGACGCCCCAGTCGGGCAGGCCGTCGGTGGTCAGGTGGTAATAGTCGGCGATCAGGTCGACGCTCGCCGCCGGCGTCCACTTGAGCGCGCCGGCGACGCCCCAGCGGTCGTTGTGCGTCGCGCGCCGCCCGGCGACGTTCGCGTCGGTCCACATGCCGTCGACCCGCAGCGCCAGTGTGTCGCTCAGCTGTCGGTTGACGTCGCCGGTGACGCGCCGCGTCGCGTCGGTGCCGCCGGTGATCTCGCCGCCGACGAAGTTCGCCGGCACCGGCGACTTGCTGACGAGGTCGACCGCGCCGCCGGTCGTACCGCGCCCGCCGAAGGTCGACGACGGCCCCTTGACGATCTCGACCTGCTCGAGCGCGAACACCTCGCGGCTGGTGACGCCGGGATCGCGCAGGCCGTCGACGTAGACGTCGCCGCGCGCGTCGAAGCCGCGGATGAAGATGCGGTCGCCGAACGCATTGCCGCCCTCGCCGGTGCCGAGCGTGACCCCCGGCTGGGTCCGCGCGAGGTCGCGGAAGCTGAGCGCGCCGAGGTCGGCGATGACCGCATGCGGGATGATCGTCACCGACTTCGCCGTGTCGAGGATCGGCTCGGTCAGCTTCGACGACGCCGAGCGGTCGACCTTGTACGGCGCGCTGGCGTCGGCGAGCGGGTTGCCGGCGGCGCGGACGCCGGTGACGACGATCTCGCCGACGGCATCGGCGGTGGCATCGGCGGGTGCGGCATGCGCCGGCGCGGCGAGCAGCCCGCCCGCCGCGGCAAGCAGGACCGCCGCGGGGCCCGCGACCGCGCTCGCCCGCAGCGACACCGGCATCCTGACGTTCGACATCGCTTTTCCCGGCTCCACCCCTCCATCTGCTATTGCATCGCGTTCGCATTAGCAAGGCTATTGCGATCCGTTCGCAGCGCGGTGGCTGGACGGGTTGGGGCGCTGCGGCTCCCACGATCAACGCGCTGTCCTACAGCCCCTGTTTTTGGCATAAGGTCGGCATGACGCGCTCGCTAACCATCCGAAACGCCCGTTCGAACCGGTCCGGCGAACCGACGCCGGTTTTCGGCGCAGCGTCGTGTCAACTTAGGCAACTTCCGCGGGCAGACCGCGCCGGGTTAACCAACGGCCCCGCGACGATCCGGGCGGCGGGGCGATGATGGCGGCCGAAGCCTGGACGCCGGACACCTGGCGGACCCGCGAGGCGCGGCAGCTCCCTGTCTATCCCGACGCCGCCGGGCTCGCCGCCGCGGAGGCCGAGCTGCGCACCTATCCGCCGCTGGTCTTCGCCGGCGAGGCGCGCGACCTGACCGCGCAGCTCGCCGAGGTCGTGGCGGGCAAGGCGTTCCTGCTCCAGGGCGGCGACTGCGCCGAAAGCTTCGCCGACTTCCACCCGAACACGATCCGCGACACGTTCCGCGTGCTGCTCCAGATGGCGGTCGTCCTGACCTTCGCCTCGAAGCTGCCGGTGGTGAAGGTCGGGCGGATGGCCGGGCAGTTCGCCAAGCCGCGCTCGGGCGACAGCGAGACGGTCGGGGGCGAGACGCTGCCGAGCTACCGCGGCGACAACATCAACGGGACCGAGTTCACCGCCGCCTCGCGCACCCCCGACCCGGCGCGGATGATGCGCGGCTATATGCAGTCGGCGGCGACGCTCAACCTGCTCCGCGCCTTCGCCAGCGGCGGCTATGCGAGCCTTCACCAGGTCCACAAGTGGAACCTCGACTTCGCCGGCAGATCGCTGTGGAGCGAGCAGTACCAGTCGCTTGCCGACCGGATCGGCGAGGCGCTCGACTTCATGGCGGCGTGCGGCCTGTCGCCCGAGACGGTCCCGCAGCTGAAGGCGACGAGCTTCTTCACCAGCCACGAGGCGCTGCTGCTGCCGTACGAGCAGGCGCTGACGCGCGAGGACAGCCTGACCGGCGACTGGTACGACACGTCCGCCCACATGCTGTGGATCGGCGACCGGACGCGCTTCGCCGGCAGCGCCCACGTCGAATTCCTCCGCGGCGTCGGCAACCCGATCGGTTTGAAAGTGGGTCCATCGATCACCGAAAGCGACCTGTTGCGCCTGACCGAGGCGCTCAATCCGGCAAATGTCGCTGGCCGGCTGACGCTGATCGCGCGCTTCGGCGCCGACGAGGTCGAGGGTCACCTGCCGCGCCTTGTCCGCGCGACGCAGCGCGAAGGCCGGCACGTCGTCTGGTCGTGCGACCCGATGCACGGCAACACCGTGAAGGCGGCGGGCGGCTACAAGACGAGGCCCTTCGACCGCATCCTGCGCGAGGTGCGCAGCTTCTTCGCCGTCCACCGCGCCGAGGGAACGCACGCCGGCGGCATCCACATCGAGATGACCGGGCTCGACGTCACCGAGTGCACGGGCGGCGCGATCGGGGTGACCGATGCGGGTCTCGCCGACCGCTACCAGACGCAGTGCGACCCGCGCTTGAACGCGAGCCAGGCGCTCGAGCTCGCCTTTCTGATCGCCGACTGCCTCAAGGCCGAGCGCGCCCCGCCCGCGGCCGCGGGCGTCGCCGACCGCCGCGCGGCGGCTTGACGGGACGCCCCTCGCGCCCCTATGGACGCCGCTCGCTCGGCCCCTTCGTCTAGCGGTTAGGACGCGGCCCTCTCACGGCTGAAGCACGGGTTCGATTCCCGTAGGGGTCACCACCATCATCGCGATCCGCCCTCCGGGTGCGGTAACTCGGCAACACCTATCGATCGGTGTGACCCGCCCCCGTGGGCCGCCTTGACACGCCTTCAACGCGAACTGCATACAGTATTCAACACCGCCTTAGGCGGGGCGCAGGCTCATTGGGGGATCGTACATGACTGCTTCGTTCCGGATCGCGCTGTTGCTCGGCGTCAGCCTGCCGACGGCGGCGATGGCGCAGACGGTCGCCATTCCCGCCGGTCCCGCCCCGACCGGAGCGGCAGTCGGCCAGCCCGCCGCCCCGCTGCCCGGCGACGCGACGACGCCGGCGCCTGGCGCGGTCAACCAGCTCCAGTCGGCGCAGCGCACCGCCGCCGACACCGACAGCGGCGAGATCGTGGTCACGGGGTCGCGCATCGTCGCCAACGGCTACTCCGCGCCGACGCCGGTCACCGTCGTCAGCACGGTCGAGCTGCTCAAGAAGGCCCCCGAATCGATCGCCGCCGGCCTCGCCAAGCTGCCGCAGTTCACCGCCACCGCCGGGACCAACGTCACCAGCTCGCAGGCGGGCACGCCGAGCGCGGGCAACTACCTCAACCTGCGCCGGCTCGGCGCGATCGAGACGCTCGTCCTCCTCGACGGCCAGCGCCTGCCGCCGACGAGCTTCGACGGCACGGTCGACGCCAACATCGTCCCCCAGGCGCTGATCCAGCGCGTCGACATCGTCACCGGCGGCGCCTCGGCGGCGTACGGCTCGGACGCGGTCGCGGGCGTCGTCAACTTCATCCTCGACACCAAGTTCGACGGGCTCAAGGGGTCGGCGCAGTACGGCATCTCGGGCCGCGGCGACGATCACCAGATCAAGGCGGCGATCGCCGCCGGCCACAGCTTCATGGACAACCGCCTCCACCTCGAGGGCAGCTTCGACTATTTCTACCAGCCGGGCATCCTGACCAACGACGCGCGGCCGTTCGGCGGCAACTTCACCGGCGGCTATGTCGAAACCGGGGCCGGCACCGCGGCCAATCCGTATACGCCGACGTACAACGTCCGCATCGCCAACGGCACCTTCGGCACGCTCGTCCAGTCGGCGCGCGACGCGACCGGCAAGACGGTGCCGTTCAGCCTGAACGGCTATACCTTCGATCCCAATGGCGGCTTCCACAAGGCCGACCTCGGCACGCCGACCGGCACGCCGAACTACAACGTCGGCGGAGCCGACAGCTCGGTCACCTTCGGCACGACGCTGACGTCGAAGCTCGTCACCAAGCAGGGGTTCGCCCGCGCCGACTACGATTTCGGCGGCGGCATCGAGGGCTTTCTCCAGGGCAGCTACACCGACGCCAACACGCGCTATGTGACGGTCGCGTCGGGGACGCAGCTCGGCTCGTTCCAGATCTTCTCCGACAACGCCTTCCTGCCGACCGCCTTCCGCGACGCGATGATCGCGCAGGGGGTCAACAGCTTCGTCGGCGGCCGCGTCGAGGCCGACCAGACGCCCAAGGTCGCCTATACCAACAACGCCGCGCTGACCGTTCTCGCCGGATTGAAGGGCCACCTGTTCCGCGACTTCAAGTGGGACGTCACCTTCAGCCACGGCGAGTCGATCCTCAACACGCGCCACAGCGGCAACTTCTACCAGCCGAACTGGTTCGCCGCGCTCGACGCCGTCCGCGGGCCGCAGGGCAACATCGTCTGCCGGGTCACGGTGACCAATCCGGGCCTGTACGACGGCTGCGTGCCGTGGAACCTGTTCGGCAACGGCTCGCCGTCGAAGGCGAGCTACGCCTATTTCGAGCGCGATTCGACCTTCCGCGTCCGCAACACGCAGGACGACATCGCCGGCTCGGTCACCGGCTCGATCTTCGATCTGCCGGCGGGTGCGGTCAATCTCGCCGTCGGCGGCGAGTTCCGCCACCAGAGCCTCAAGGAAACGAGCAACAACGATCCCTCGACGCCGATCGACCTGACCGGCTTGCGCGCGCAGACGTCGGTCTACAACCTGACCTTCAACAGCACCAACGTCGGCAAGGCGAACGGCAGCCAGGACGTGTCGGAAGGCTTCGCCGAGATCGCCGTGCCGCTGCTCAAGGACAAGCCGTTCTTCCGCAGCCTCGATTTCAACGCCGCCGGCCGGTACACCAACTATAGCGTCAGCGGCGGCATCTGGGCGTGGAAGTTCGGCGGCAGCTGGGTCCCGACCGACGGGCTCCGCTTCCGCGGCACCTATTCACAGGATATCCGCGCGCCCACCCTGTACGAGCTGTTCGCCGGCGTCTCGTCGACGCGCGGGCTGTTCAACGACATCCACACCAACACCAACACCAACACGATCGTCCTGACGCAGGGCAACACCAACCTGCGGCCCGAGACGGCGCGGACGCTGACGATCGGCGGCATCTGGCAGCCGCGCTTCTTCCGCGGCTTCAGCGTCTCGGTCGACTATTTCAACATCGATCTGAAGGACCAGATCACCCGCCTGTCGACGACCGACCTCAACCAGCGGTGCGAGGACAGCGGCGGCACCGACGCGGTCTGCACGTTCATCAACCGGCCGTTCGGCTTCGCCAACCGCACCGCGGCGAACTTCCCGACGAACATCTCGCAGGTGCCGTTCAACCAGGCCGGGCTCGTCACGCGCGGCTTCGATTACGAGTTCAACTACCGCCTGCCGCTGGGGCCGTTCCTCAACGACGAGCCGGCGCACCTCGATATGCGCTTCATCGGCAACTATACGCCGGTGCTGACCACCCGCGCCGGTCCGACGAGCACCCCGGTGCTCAATGCCGGTGTCGCCAGCACGGGCGTCCCGCGCCACAAGTTCACGGTCTCGGGCCAGCTGACCGAAGGCGCGCTGAGCTTCGGCTTCGACGCCCAGTATATCGATGCCCTGTTCTACACGCGGGTGCCGACGCAGTTCTACACCAATCCGCGACTACCGCCGGTCGTCTACCTCAGCGCCAACATCTCGTACGACCTCAAGGTCGAGGGACACCCGATCACGCTGTACCTGACGGGGACCAACCTGACCGATCACTTCGTCTTCGCGCCGCAGGTCAACGCCCAGCCGACCGAGTTCTACCCGTCGTTCCAGTCGCAGTACGACGTCGTCGGCCGCTACGTCGTCGGCGGGATCCGCTTCAAGTTCTGATCGGGCCGGCGTCGCCGCCGGGCAGCGGCGGCGACGTCAGCGCCCGGCGGTCGCGACGCCCCATGGACCTTGCCCGACCTTGATCCGGGAGACTTCGCCGGTCGCCCGGTCGACGAGGCTGATCTCGCCCGACGGCCCGTCGGCGGTGACGATCGTCGCCTCGCCGGCGGCGAGCGCGATGCCCCACAGGCGCGCGCCGACACCGGCGTAGCGGCGGACGACCGTGCCGGCGACGGGGTCGACCGCGACGACGGCGCCGGCGCGGCCTGTCGCGACGAACAGTGTGCCGTCGGCGGCCTCGGCCATGCCCATCGGCCGAATTCGGTCGTCGCCGTGCGCGAGATCGATCGTCCGCAGCAGGCGGCCGGTGCGGGCGTCGAGGACGGCGACCTTGCCGGCGAACTCGACCGAGACATAGACGCGGTCCGCCAGCCGGCTGGCGAGCAGGCCCCGCGGCCGGCCGGCGAGCGCGACCGTGCCGCGCCGCGCGAGCGTCGCGGCGTCGAGCCGATAGACCATGTCGGCCCCCTCGCAGGCGACGAAGACGCTCCGCCCGTCGCGCGCGACGGCGACGCCCTCGGGCTGATCGCCGACGGACGCGCGACGCGGCGCGGCATGCCCGGCAAGATCGATCCGGGTCAGCTGCGACGCATCCTCGTTCGACACGAACAGCGTCGCGCCGGCGGTGTCGAGCGCGAAGGTCTCGGGATCGCTGCCGACCGGCAGGACGCGCAGCACGCGGCGCGACGCGACGTCGATCTCGGCGATGCCGTCGGCGGCGTGGTTCGGCGGCGGCAGCTTGCTCTCGTCGACGCCCGGCCCGGCGATCGGCGACCCCGATACCGCGACATACAGGCGGGTGCCGTCGGGCGACAGGCGGATGCCGCGCGGACGCGCCCCGGCGGCGATCGTCGCGGCGACCTTGCCGTCCTCGACGACGATGACCCGGTTGCCGGTCTCGTCCGAGACGAAGATGCGCGCCGGTGGCGGCGCCGCGCCGAGCAGGAGCAGGGCAGCGAGCGCGGTGGTCGGCCGTAACGGGGTCATGGCTTGGCTCCGCTCATCTCGCGCCACAGGCCGTCGCGGCGCTCGGCGGACCACGCGCTCGCGCTCCACGTCCAGCCGAGGTCGTCGACGCGGATACGGTCGATCAGATCGTCGTGCGTCGCGCCATTCGCGACCGCGGCACGGCCGCGCGCACGAAACGTCACGAGCCGCGTACGGAAGGCGGCCACGCCGGCGCGGTCGGTGACGGCCCCGCGCCCGGGCACGGCGGCGTCGAAATCGAGCTTGAGGACGTCGTCGAGCGTCGCGATCCAGCCCCCGACATTCGCCCCGCCGGCATAGTCGAACGTCGGCGCGCCGTCGACCACCAGCCCGCCGAGCGCCACCGCCCTAACCGACGGGAAGTAAACGACAACGTCATCCGCCGTGTGCCCGGCGCGCCAGTGGTGGGCGTCGGCCCGCCCGGTGTCGAGGATAATCGAATAATCGCGGCCGAACACCACCGACGGCGGCGCGATCCCCGTGCCCGCGAGCGCGGCGGGCAGCGCGTCGCTACCGACGACGATCACCCCGGCGTCGAGGAAGGCGGCGTTGTTGCCGACATGGTCGAAGTGGTGATGCGTGTTGAACACCGCGCGCACCGGCAGCGGCGTTACCGACCGGATCGCCGCGACCAGCCCGTCGAAGTTGGCGGCACCGGCGATCTTGTCGTCGACGAGCACCAGCCCGTGGTTGGCGACCCATACCGTCGAGTTGCCGCCCGCGCCGGTGACGACGTACAGGTTCGGCTTTACCGCGACGATCGTCTGGGGGGCAGGCGCGGGGGGCGGTTCGGCCGCCGCCGTCGCCAGCAGCAGCCCGATGGCGGCCAGCCGTCTCACCGCAGCGCGAGGGCGTACAGCGTGTCCCCGGCGGCGAGGACGACGTACTGCCTCCCGTCGAGGCGGTAGCTGATCGGCCCGTTCGACTGGTTCGCCGGCGCCGCCATGTGCCACAGGATCGCCCCGTCGGTCGCGCGGTAGGCGATCAGGTTCTTCTGGTCGTCGCCGGTGAAGACCAGCCCGCCCGCGGTCGCCATCAGCCCGGGGCCGACCGTCGTCCCGGCGCTGCCGACGCTCGGGTACGGGTGCTCCCAGACGCGTTTGCCGGTCAGCGGGTCGATCGCAACGAGCACCCGCTCGGTCTCGCCGAGCCCGGCGACGGTGCCGCTGTACCCGGCCGGCTTGGCGCTGGTGTCGAGCAGGTAATAGATGCCGTAGCCGCGTACCGTGTTGACGTAGAACAGCTTGGCCGTCTCGCTGTACGTCGGGTTGTACCAGTTGGTCGGGTTGCTGTTGCCGATCGCGCCGGTGACCTTGGGGTCGGCGTCGCGGTCGGAGATCGGCTGTCTCGTCTTGGGATCGACGCCCTTGACCCAGCGCAGCCCGTCCATGAACGGCGTCGACACGAGCGGCTTGCCCGTCACCCGATCGAGCGTCACGTACCAGCCGTTGCGTGCGGCGAAGGCGAGGAGCTTCTTCGACTGGCCGCCGACGACGCTGTCGAACAGCACCGGGATCTCGGTCCCGTCATAGTCGTGCGTGTCGTGCGGCATCGGCTGGAAGTGCCAGCGCAGCTTGCCCGTCTCGACGTCGAGGGCGACGATCGACGCGGTATAGAGGTTGTCACCGGCGCGGCCCTGGCCGGCATAGACCGGGTTGGCATTGCCGGTGCCCCAGTAGATCAGCCCGAGCGCTGGGTCGTACGCGCCCGGCATCCACGTGCCGCCGCCGCCGTGGAGCGAGGTCGCCGCGTCGGGCCACGTCTCGACGCCGGGCTCGTTCGCCCCAGGTGTGGTGTAGAAGGTCCATTGCTCCTCCCCGGTGTCGGGGTCGAGGCTCTTCAAAAAGCCCCGAATGTCCATCGCGTCGCCGCCGACGCCGACGAGGACGTGGTGGCCGGCGACAATCGGGGCCGAGGTGCTGAAATACTGCTTGCGCGCGTCGGCGATCTCCTTGCGCCAGCGCTCCTTGCCGGTCGCGGCGTCGAGGCAGATGACCCAGTTGTCCGGCCCCATGAAGTAGAGCCGATCCTTGTACATGCCGACGCCGCGGTTGCCGACGAGGTGGCCGCCCTTGTCGGTCCAGTGGTAGGTCCACAGCCGCTTGCCGCTGTGCGCGTCGACCGCGAAGACGTTGTCGGGCAGCGTCACGTAGAGGACGCCGCCGACCATCAGCGGGGTCCCCTTGACGACCGGCTGCGGCGCGCCGCGCTGCGCCCCGACGTCGTCGAACTTGGCGGTCCAGACGACACCCAGCCGGGCGACGTTGCCGGTGTCGATGTCGGCGAGCGGCGAATACCGTCGGCCGCTATAGTCGCCGTGGTGCGTCGGCCAGGCGTCGACCGGCGGCTGGCCGAGCGTCGCGGGATCGAGCCCCGCCGCGGCGGCCGAGCTGGCGAGCAGCAGCACGGCAAGCGCGGCGCGGATCATTTCCGCTCCGCGAGGTAGGTCGTCAGGTCGGTCATGTCGCGGTCCTTGACGCGCCCGGCGAACGCCTTGTGCCACGCCAGCGGGTCGGCGAGCGCGACGCCGACACCCGGGCCGCGCTCGATCGTGTGGCTGGTGCCCGGCGGCGTCGACGACGACGACGGTGAAGTCGTCGATCCGGCTCACCCGTCCGCTCACCGGGCCGGCCGGGGTGGTGACGGTGGCGGTGACGGCGCGCGCCGGGTGGCCGTCGCGGACCGGCATGACGAGGTTGCGCTGGAGGTCGAGCGGGCGCAGCCGGCCGCCGACACCGTCGAGCGCCGCCGCACCCGTATGGCATCCAGCGCATTCGGCGGCGAACAATGTCGCGCCGCGGCGGGCGTCGCCGGTCAGGATGTTGTTGGTGTTCTGGTACGTCCCGCGGTTCGCATAGGCCTCGACCTGGAGGTGGAGGAACTCGGCGATGTCGGTCAGCTCGCGGTCGCTGCTGCCGTCGAACGCCGGCATGCCGCGCTCGGGTCGCCCGACCTTGAGGAACTTGACCAGCTTCTCGCCGTGGTCGTCGTCGAGCACCTGGTTCGAATAGATCAGGCTCGGGCCGATGCCGCCGCGCGCGTCGGGGCCGTGGCAGCCGCTGCAGTTGGCGGCATAGACCGGCGTCCCCCGCTTGGCGGCTTCGGCATCGGGGACGACGCCGAGGCCGAGGAACTCGCGCGTCGCCTGCGCCGACTGCGGCCCGCGGCCGCGCTTGATCGCGCCGGCGGCGTCGTCGAGACTGGCGGCGGGCGGTGCCGCCGACGGGCCACCGGCCGGCGGCATCGGCTGGCTGACGGCGACGGCCGCCGTCAGCATCACACCGGTCGCGAAGACGACGAGCCGCATCGGCTAGCGCGCCACCGGCGCGGGCGGCGGTGCCATCGCGGGCTTGTAGCTGACCAGCTCGTCGGCCGGGTGATGCCCGGCCCAGGCGATCCCGCGGAGCAGCATCGCCTGGACCTGCGGCTGGGCGAAGTTGGTGTAGATGTGCCCCTGCATCCAGACGAAGGCGCGCGCCGGCTTGCCGCCCGGGACGCTGTGCTCATAGGTCCAGATCTGCGGCGCGACCTCGCCGGCGTGGCCCGCCGCGCTCGGCGTGTCGGCGACGATCGCGGTGGCGAGGATGTGCGGCGCGGGATTGGTCGCCCAGGTCATCTTGAAGAACGCCTCGTCGGTCAGCGTCAGGTCGGTCATCCCGGCCATGATCGGGTTCGACCGGTCGACGATCGTATACGGCACCGACGCTTCGAGCGTGTAGTTGCGCTCGCCGTGCTTCTTTGCCCCACCGACGAGCGCCGCCATCTCCTGCGGATCAGGGCCGCACTCGGCGTCGTGGAGGAAGACGATGCCGCCGCCGCGCTTGACGAAGGCATTGACTGCGGCGCGCTCGTCGCCGGTCATGAACCCCGCGTCGCCCTTGTAGACGACAAGGACATCGGTTCTCGCGAGGTCGGCGGCGGACGGGGCGTGGAGCGCTCCGTCGACGACCGCGCCGTGCTGGGTCAAGAGCTTGCTCCAGTCGGCGAGGAACTGCGGATAGTCGTGCTGCCCGGCGAGATGCGTCTTCAACCCGGCGCGGATATAGACGCGCATCCCGTTGACGTTCTGTCCGGGGATGCGCGGCGTCGCCATCGTCGCCTCGACCGGGATCGCCGGGGCCGGCGGCGCGGTCGGGACCGCGCGCGGCCCCATGTCCTGGGCGGCGACCGAGGTCGCCATCAACAGCGTCAGGGCAAGCAGGCGCATCGTTGTTCTCCCCAAAGTCAGCGGACGGTCCAGCCGCCGTCGATCAGAATGTCGCTTCCCGTCGCGAAGCCGGCGAGGTCCGAGCACAGGTAGACCGCCAGCGCGCCGATCTCCTCGACCCGGCCCCAGCGCCCGACCGGCAGGCTGGCGAGGAACGCCGCGTTGGCCTGCGGGTCGTTCATCACCGGCGCGTTCATCTCAGTCCCGAACGGGCCCGGGCTAATTCCGTTGACCGTGATCCCCTCCCCCGCGAGCTCGAGCGCGAGGGCGCGGGTCAGGCCCAGCAGCGCCGCCTTGGCCGACGAATACGCCGTCCGGCCGGGCAGCGACACGTGCGCCATGATCGACGTCAGGTTGATGATCCGGCCGTAGCCGGTGCCCATCATGCCGGGCACGAAGGCGCGGCAGGCGAGGAAAGTCGACATCAGGCTCGAATTCGACGACGCTGCGGAACTCGGCGACGCTGAAGTCGACGAGGTTCTTGCGGATGTTGGTGCCCGCGCTGTTGATCAGGATCTGGGGATGGCCGAAGCGGTCCTGCACCGCCGCCGCCATCGCCGCCACCTCGCCCTCGTCGGTGACGTCGGCAGTGAAGACGGCGACCTCGGTTCCCCGGGCAGCGAGCGTCTCGGCCAGCGCGTCGAGCTTGGCCCGGTTACGCGCGACCAGCGCCAGCCGCGCCCCCGCACCGGCGAGCGCGGTCGCCATCGCCACCCCGAGCCCGCCGCTCGCGCCGACGATCACCGCTGTTCGTCCGCTGAGGTCGATCTTCATGCCTGCTCCTTCAGACCTGCGGTGCCGCGTCGAGCGGGGCGGCGCGCGCCGCCGAGCGGGCGGGATCGATAAACAGCCAGCACGCCGCCGAGACCGCAGCGAAGCCGGCCATCGTGTCGATGACCACCGACCAGTCGCCGCCGGTGCGCTTCAGGATCATGCCGCCGACCACCGGCGCGATGAAGCCGGCGAGGTTGCCGGCCATGTTCATCGCCGCCGCCACTGTCGCGGTATAGCGGCGGCCGATCTCGACGCAGGTGTTCCACGAGATCGGCATCGTCAGGTCGCTGGCGAAGCTCGCCGCCGCCATCAGCGCCATCGCGCCCCCGACGCTGGTCACGTGCGGGATGGCGAGGAGGAGGAGCCCGGTCGCGGCGAACCCGGCGAAGGCCACGACGCGGCGGGGCACGGCGAGCGGGATCGCGCCCGACAGGATCGACCCGAACCCGCCGGCGAGCAGCGGCAGCACGGCGAGCGACGCCGCCGCCGCCGCGCTCTGCCCGCGTGCCTCGCGCAGGTACGACGGCAGCCATGTGATGTAGAAGTACCACACGTACGAGAAGGCGAAGTACTGGAGCATCAGCAGCAGCACCTGCGGCTGGACGATGATCCGCCACCAGCGCGCCGGCGTCTCGTGGGTGACGAGCGCATGCGCGTCGGCGAGCAGCGCGCGCTCGGCGGCGTTGACGCCGGGATGGTCCGCGGGCGAATCACGGAAGCAGGCGCGGAAGGCGATCGTCCACACCACGCCCAGCGCGGCGAAGGCGACGAAGCCCCAGCGCCAGCCGACGAGGCCGATCGTCAGCAGCGCGAGCGGCGGCGTCACGGCGCCACCCCAGCGGGCGAACGCCCACATCAGCGCCTGGGCGCGCACCCGCTCGCCCGCCGGCAGCCACTGGCTGAGCATCCGCGTCAGGTTGGGGAAGCATCCCGCCTCGCCGGCGCCGAACAGGAAGCGGATGACCCACAGCGAGGCGACGCTCCACGCCGCGCCGGTCAGCGCGGTGAACAGCGACCAGGCCAGCACGATCTGGGTCAGCACCCGCCGCGCGCCGACGCGGTCGCCGAGCAGCCCCATCGGAATCTCGAACAGCGCGTAGCTCAGGCCGAACGCGCCGAAGATCAGCCCCATCGCCGCCTTGTCGAGGTGCAGTTCGGCCGAGATCGGCCCCGCCGCCTGCGAGATGGCGACGCGCTGGACGTACGACAGCACCGCGAGCGACAGCGCGAAGCCGACGACGCCGAAGCGGACCCGCGTTGCCTTCACGCCGCGCAGCCGTTGATCGTGTCGGTCGGCATAGCCGTCAGCGTCGCTCCCCACAGCATTGCCGGTCTAGCCCGCGATCCTGCCGCACGCAATCTGTATACTGAAAACACTTTTCGGCTTGTCAGCGCGGCGGCGGCGGATCAAACAGCGGGCGGGGAGCGGGGGAGCGTGGCCGATGCAGAACGGGGCAGGGGCGGGGAACGGCGACCTCGCCGGCCGGGTCGCGCTCGTCACCGGGTCGGGCCGCGGGCTCGGACGGACGATCGTCGCGGCGCTGATCGCCCGCGGTGCCGACGTCGCCATCCACGACATCAGCGAGGAAGCGCCGGCGCAGTACGGCGAGGCGGCGAGCCTGACCGCAGTGGCCGCCGGCCTCGCGACGCCCGCGAGCCGGACGCTGGCGGTAACCGGCAACATCACCGATCCTGCCGCGGTTGCCGCGCTCGTCGGGCGGGTCGAGGCGGGGCTCGGCGGCATCGACATCTTGGTCAACTGTGCCGGCGGCGACATCGGCGCGGGCGGAACGAAGCCCGACCCCAACGGTGCGCTCGACATCGCGCTCGCCGACGCGGTCGCCGTGTTCGAGCGCAACTTCATCGGCACCCTGCTGATGTGCCGCGCCGTCTGCCCGGGCATGGTCGCACGGGGCTATGGCACGGTGATCAACTTCGGCTCGACCAACGCCCACCACGGCGTCTCGCCCGAGGTCATCTACGGCTGCGCCAAGGCGGCGATCGTCCATTACACCCGCTGCCTCGCGCTCGAGTTGCGCCCCGCGGGCATCCGCGTCAACGCCGTCAGCCCGGGGCCGACGATGAGCGCGCGCTTCCTCGCGACGCGGGCGACCGATCCCGCGATGATGGGCGACGGACCGTCGCTCGACCGCTATGCCCGGCCCGAGGAGATCGCCGCCGTCGTCGCCTTTCTGGCGGGCGACGGCAGCAGTTTCATCAGCGGCCAGGTCGTCCGGATCGACGGGGCGGACGGGGTCTATGCGGCCTAAGCATCTGAGGAGATTGGTATGAGCGGACGGCTCGATGGGCGGACCTGCCTCGTCACCGGGGCGGCGGCGGGCATCGGCCGGGCGACGGTCGAGGCCTTCCTCGCCGAGGGCGCGACGGTGATCGCGACCGACCTCCGCCCCGACGGCCTCGCCGACCTCGCCGGGCGCGCGACCGTGGCGGCGATGGACGTGACCGACGCCGCCGCGGTCGGGAGGATCGCCGCCGCTCACCCGCAAGTCGAGGTGCTGGTCAACTGTGCCGGCTGGGTCGCGTCGGGGACGATCCTCGACTCGCATCCCGACGACCTCGAGCGGAGCTGGCGGATCAACGTCGTGTCGATGGCGACGACGATCCGCGCCTTCCTGCCGGCGATGCGCGCCCGGCGCGAGGGGGCGATCATCAATATCGCCTCGGTCGTCAGCTCGGTGATGGCGGCGCCGAACCGCTTCGCCTACGCCACGAGCAAGGCGGCGGTGGTCGGGCTGACGATGTCGGTCGCGCGCGACTTCATCACCGACGGCATCCGCTGCAACGCGATCAGCCCGGGCACGGTCGACACGCCGTCGCTCGGCGACCGGCTGCGCGAGACCGGCGACGCGGCGGCGGCGCGGGTGGCGTTCGTCGCCCGACAGCCGATGGGACGACTCGGCACCGCCGACGAGATCGCCGCCATCGCCGTCCTGCTCGCGTCGCGCGAGGCGACCTTCATGAGCGGGTCGAACATCGTCATCGATGGGGGCATGAGCCTCTAACTTCACGCCGTCCTACAGGTGAACCGACGAACCGCGACGGTTCGTCGCCGCTCCCCATCGACGGCTGGGTGTAGGCCGCGGAAGTTGTCACGACCGGAAGCTCAGTCGCGGTGCCCCACGCTCCGTGGAACTTCACGAACCCTACAGGTCTATCCCTACAGACCGATCACCGATTTGGTAAACCAGCCCCGCCGGGTCATGCGGGCGCATGCCGGCATCGACGATCGTACGAGCGGGCTGGCCTGCCGCCTCGCCCGAACATGGATGCTGGCATGCGCCAGCATGACCCGGGTTTGCGAATGGGTGCCCATCATTGAACCAACCATGAGAATGAACCGCCGCGCGCGGCGACACGGCGGGCACCGGCAAGGCTAGGCGGCCAAGCCCCTGTAGGACAGCGCTTTATCGGCCCGAGCTTCGACGCCCGGACGCGGCCCTATGCGCCCTCGCGCCGGACGACCTGGCGCTGCTCGCCGAGCCCGTCGATCCCGAGCGTGATGACGTCGCCCGGCTGGAGCCAGCGCGGCGGCTTCTTGCCCATGCCGACCCCCGGCGGGGTGCCGGTCGAGATGACGTCGCCGGGCTGCAGGCTCATGAACTGGCTGACGTAATGGACGATGAACGGCACGTCGAAGATCAGCTCGCGCGTCGTGCCGGCCTGCATCCGCTCGCCGTTGACGTCGAGCCACAGGCCGAGGTCGCCGAGGTCGCCCGCCTCGTCGAGCGTGACCAGCCACGGGCCGAACGGCCCGAACGTGTCGCACCCCTTGCCCTTGTCCCACTGGCCGCCGCGTTCGAGCTGATATTCTCGCTCCGACAGGTCGTTGACGACGCAGACCCCGGCGACATGGTCGAGCGCCGCCGCGAGCGGAACGTAGCGCGCCTCGCGCCCGATGACGACGCCGAGTTCGACCTCCCAGTCGCCCTTGGCCGACGTCGGCGGCAGGATCACGTCGTCGTTCGGGCCGATGATCGCCGACGTCGCCTTCATGAAGATGATCGGCTCGGCCGGGATCGGCATGTTCAATTCGGCGGCATGGTCGCGGTAGTTGAGCCCGATGCAGATGAACTTGCCGACGCGCGCGACGGGCTCGGCGAGGCGGACCCCGGCATCGACCGCCGGCAGGGTCGCGGGATCGAGCGCGGCGAGGTCGGCGAGCCGCGTCGCCAGCACCGCGCCGTCGATATCGCCGACGACTGCCGACAGGTCGCGGATCGTGCCGCCGGCATCGACCAGCCCCGGACGTTCGGCCCCGCGCGGACCGTAGCGGACCAATTTCATGCGTCTTCCTTCAGGCGGGGATCGGGCGGGCACGCCCGCGCGGCTTGGCCGCGACCGAGGTAGCGCGCGGCTTGGCGACCGGCGGGGTCGGCGGCGTCGTCTCGAGGCCGAGGCTCGCGAAGCGCTCGGGCTCGGTGTACGCCATCCGCAGATGGGTCAGGAGCGCGAGCTGCGGGTCGCCGCCCTCCGGACCGACGACGACGTCGAGCAGCGCGCGGTGGTGGTTGAGCCGCCAGCGGCGGATCTCGCGGCTGACATGCTCGAGCGCCTTGTGGGCGAACAGCGCCGTGGTCAGCTGGTCGAGCGCGCGGACGAGATACGGGTTGCCGCTCGCCCGCCAGATCACCGCGTGGAACTTGCGGTCGAGATCGGCGGCGTCCAGCAGCGGCCCGTCCCAGCGGTCCATCTGGGCGACGAGCGCCTCGAGCTCGGCATGGATCGCCGGCGTCATCCGCGCCCGGGCGAGGCGCATCGCCTCGCTTTCGAGCACGATGCGCAAGCTGTTGATCTGCTGGACCTCTTCGGGGGCGAGCTGGATGACGAACATGCCGCGGCGCTCGTGGTTCATCACCAGCCCCTGTTCGTGGAGCTGCGACAGCGCCTCGCGCACGGGGATGCGGCTGATGTCGAGTTCGCGCGCGATCGCGCTCTCGTTGAGCCGGTCGCCCGGGCGGTAGCGCCCGCCGAGGATCTGCGCGCGCAGCGTCTTGACGACGTGGCTGCGCAGCGTCGTCGGCGTCGCGGCCAACGTGTCCGGCGGCAGCGTGGCCGGCATCGGGGATGCCGTCAACGCGTCACCGGCGGCGCAAGGCGTGGTGCCGATATCGTGCGTCTCCCGGCGTGGCGAAGGTCTTGCATGCCCCCTCCCTTGCGCAGCTGCAGCCAACTGTATACCAAACCCGCCGCCCGTCTTGTCAAGCGAGCCCGCGATGAAGATGCCCGAACCCGACGCGGCGACGATCGCCGACCGCGGTGCGATCGTCCGCGGCCTGCGCGCCGTCGCCGGCGACGCGGTGATCGCCGACCCGGCCGAGCTCGGGGCCTATGCGAGCGACGGGCTGACCGCCTACGCCCAGGTGCCGCTCGCCGTCGTCCTGCCGCGAACGACCGCCGAGGTGGCGGCGGTGCTCGCCTTCGCCCACCGGCGCGGGATCAAGGTCGTGCCGCGCGGGTCGGGGACGTCGCTGTCGGGCGGCGCGCTGCCGCTCGCCGACGGCATCGTCATCGGGTGCTCGCGGATGAACCGCATCCTCGCGGTCGACCTCGCCAACCGCTGCGCCGTCGTCCAGCCGGGGGTGACCAACCTCGCGGTGTCGGCGGCGGTGGCGGACGCGGGTTTCTATTACGCGCCCGACCCGTCGAGCCAGATCGCCTGCTCGATCGGCGGCAACGTCGCGGAGAACGCCGGCGGGGTCCACTGCCTGAAGTACGGCATGACGACGAACAACCTGCTCGGGGTCGAGCTGGTGCTGGCCGACGGCACGATCGTGCGCCTCGGCGGGCGCGGGCTCGACCCGGCGGGTTACGACCTGCTCGGCGTCGTCTGCGGGTCGGAGGGGTTGCTCGGCATCGTCACCGAGGTCACGGTCCGCCTGCTGCCCAAGCCGGCGACCGCGCGCGCGCTGCTGCTCGGCTTCGCCACCGTCGAGGCGGCGGGGGCGGCGGTGGCGGCGATCATCGGGGCGGGCATCATCCCCGCCGCGCTCGAGATCATGGACGCGCCGGCGATCGCCGCGGCGGAGGCGTTCGTCCACGCCGGCTATCCGCTCGACGTCGAGGCGCTGATGATCGCCGAACTGGATGGGACGCCCGCGGAGGTCGACGAGGCGATCGTCGAGGTCGAGCGGATTGCGCGCGCGGCCGGCGCGACGCTGGCGCGGCCCTCGAACGGCGAGGCCGAGCGGGCGCTGTTCTGGGCCGGGCGCAAGGCGGCGTTCCCGGCGGTGGGACGGATCGCGGCCGATTACTACTGTGTCGACGGGACGATCCCGCGGCGCACGCTGCCGCTCGTCCTCCGCCGGATCGGCGAGATCGCCGCCGCACAGGGCTTGCGCGTCGCCAACGTCTTCCACGCCGGCGACGGCAATCTCCACCCGCTGATCATGTACGACGGCGCGGTCCCCGGGCAGCTCGACGCGGCCGAGGCGGTCGGTGCGGCGATCCTCGAGCTGTGCGTCGAGGTCGGCGGCGTGCTGACCGGCGAGCACGGCGTCGGCGTCGAGAAGCGCGACCTGATGGTCCGCCAGTTCACCGCGGTCGATCTCGCCCAGCAGACGCGGCTCAAGTGCGCGTTCGACGCCGGGAACATGCTCAACCCGGGCAAGGTCTTCCCCGAGCTGTGCCGCTGCGCCGAGATGGGGCGCGTCCATGTCCATGGCGGGGCGACGCGCTTCCCCGACCTGCCGCGCTTCTGATGCGGCTCGAGCCGGCTTCGACCGCCGAGGTGGCGACCTATGTCCGCGACGCGGCGGACGCGAACGCGCCGCTGGCGGTCGAGGGCACCGGCACCCGGCGCGGGATCGGGCCGGCGGTGGCGGCGCGCGGCGTGCTGTCGCTCGCGCGGCTGAGCGGGATCGTCGACTACGACCCCGCCGAACTCGTCCTGACCGCACGCGCCGGGACGCCGCTCGCCGAGGTCGCCGCGGCGGTCGCCGCGGCCGGGCAGCACCTCGCCTGGGAGCCGCCCGACCATGCGCCGCTGTGGGGCGGGGCGGCGGGAGCGGGCACCATCGGCGGCGCGCTCGCGGTCGGCTGGGGTGGGCCGCGGCGGCCGTGGGCGGGGGCACCGCGCGACCATTTCCTTGGGCTGACCGCGGTCAACGGCTCGGGCGAGGTATTTTCCGCCGGGGGCAAGGTGATCAAGAACGTCACCGGCTACGACCTGCCCAAGCTGCTGGCGGGGTCGTTCGGTACCCTGGCGGTGCTCACCGAGATTACGGTCAAGACGCTGCCTGCGCCGCGGGCGAGCGTGACCGTGGCGGTCGAGGGGTTGAGCGACGCCGCCGCGGTGGCGGCGATGACGCGCGCGGCGGCGAGCCATGTCGCGGTCACCGGCGCGGCGCACCTGCCCGCCGCCGACGGCCGACCGGCGGCGACCGTGGTGCGGATCGAGGGCGCGGCGCTCGACGCGCGCGCGGCGGCCGTCGCTGCGGCGATGGGCGAAGGCGCCGTCATCGCGGACGCCGACTGGGCGGCGATCGGCGCGGTCCACCGGCTGGTCCCGCCCGACGCCGCGCTGTGGCGGATCGTCGTCCCGCCGGCCGGCGGAGCCGTCGTCGCGGCGCGGCTGCCGGCCGGGCGCTACTATTTCGACTGGGCCGGCGGGCTGATCTGGCTCGCGGTGGCCGATGACGGCGACGCGCAGGGCCCGGCAATCCGCGCGGCGGTAGGCGGCGACGGCCACGCGACGCTCGTCCGCGGCAACCCCACGGCGCGCAACGCGGCGTTCCCGCCGCTTACCCCGGCGCTCGCCGCGCTCGAGGAGCGGGTGCGCGCCCGCTTCGACCCCGCGCGGGTGCTCAATCCCGGCCGCCGGGTCGCGGTATGACCGAGCCGAGCGCGATCATCCGCAGCTGCGTCCACTGCGGCTTCTGCACGGCGACGTGCCCGACGTACCTACTCCTCGGCGACGAGCTCGATTCCCCCCGCGGGCGCATCGTGCTGATCAAGGAGATGCTGGCGAGCGATGCGCCGCCGGCGGCATCGACCGTCACGCACCTCGACCGCTGCCTCGGCTGCCTGAGCTGCGTCACGACGTGCCCGTCGGGGGTCGATTACGCGCACCTGATCGACCATGCGCGCGAACATATCGAGGCGACCTACCGCCGCCCGCTCGCCGACCGGCTGCTCCGCGCGGCCCTCGTCGCCACCCTGCCGCACCGCGCGCGCTTCCGGTTGGCCAGCGCCTTGGGCCGCCTGGCGCGGCCGCTCGCGCCGCTGATCGGTGGGCGGCTCGGAGCCCTGCTCCGCGCCGTGCCGGCGGAGCCCGTCCGTGGCGCGGAACCGGCCGGCGTGTTCGCGGCGACCGGCGCGCAGCGCGCGCGCGTCGCCCTGCTCGCCGGGTGCGTCCAGCCGGCGCTGCGCCCGGGGATCGATGCCGCCGCCGTCCGCCTGCTCACGCGCCACGGGGTTGAGGTCGTCGTCGTCGATGCCGGCTGCTGCGGCGCCCTCGCTCAGCACCTCGGGCACACCTCGGCGGCGGCGGCCCGGGCAGTGATCGCGGCCGCTGAGGCCGCCGGGCCGCTCGACGCGGTGGTAACGACGACGTCGGGATGCGGCACCCACCTCAAGGACTATGGCACGCTGCTCGCCGGCGACCCCGCTTGGGCCGACCGCGCGGCGGCGTTCGCGGCGAAGATGCGCGACGTCAGCGAGGTCGCGGCGACGCTCGACCTGGTGACGGTCGCCCGGCCGCCGCTTCGGGTCGCCTATCACGCCGCCTGCTCGCTCCAGCACGGCCAGCAGGTCCGCGCCGAGCCGCGGCGGCTGCTCACGGCAGCCGGATTCGACGTGGCCGAGATCGCCGAGGGGCATATCTGCTGCGGCTCGGCCGGCACGTACAACCTGCTCCAGCCCGAACTCGCCGCGCAGCTGCGCGCGCGCAAGCTCGACCATATCGCCGCGACCGGTGCCGACATCGTCGCCACCGGGAACATCGGCTGCCTCAACCAGCTGGGCGGCAGGGGCGGCGCGCGCGTCGTCCACCTCGTCGAACTGCTCGACTGGGCGACCGGCGGGCCGTGCCCGGCCGAGGTTACGGCGTCGCCGGCGCCGGAAAACTCGTCGCCAGATAGGCCTTGATCGCGGCGAAGTCGGCGTCGGTCCCCTGCGCGCCGTTCGCCGCCATCTGCTCGACGACGCTGCCCCAGCCCGCTGGCGTCAGTCGCTGGTCGACGACGATCGCCGGCGTGTGGCACCCCGAGCAGACGCGGACCATCGTCTCGCGCCCCGGCCCGGGCGGCAGCTTGTCGGCGTCGCCGGGCGCAGCGGCGGGCGGCACCTGCGCGGCGGCGGCGAGCGCAACGGTCGCGGCGACGACGCCCGCGACGATCGTCCTCACCAGCCCGAGCCCGGCGGCGGCGCGGCGGCGGCGCCGTCGAGCGCGAAGGCGATGAGTGTGTCGCTTTCGAGCTTGGCCCCGATCAGCCCGCCGCCGGTGGCGACGACGGCGACGAACTGCTTGCCATTCGCCGCGTACGTCACCGGCGTCGCTTCCGCGGATGCTGGCAGGCGGAAGGTCCACAGCTCCTTGCCGGTCTTCGTCGCAAAGGCGCGCAGGCGCGAATCGTCGGTCGCGCCGACGAAGGTCAGCCCGCCCGCCGTCACCGTCGCCCCGCCGAGGCCCGGCCGGCCGGTCGCCTGCTGCCCGGCGGGAAAGCTTTCGGTGATGCCGAGCGTCGTCCGCCACGCGATCTTGCCGGTGTTGACGTCGAGCGCGACGAGCTGCCCCCACGGTGTCGGCCCGCACGGCAGGTGGGTCTTGGGATCCCAGAAGCGGACCAGCCCGGCGAGCGGCCCCGAGTTGACGTAGGCGCCGTCGGGTCCCTTCACGATGCGCATCGGCTGGGCGAGGTTGTTGACGTTGACGACGAACAGCCCGAGCCGCGGATCGAATGCGCCGCCGTAATAATTGACCCCTCCCTGCGTGCCCGGCAGCGACACGGTATAGCGGTTGAGCCGGACCGGAACGTACAATTCGCCGGCGAGCAGCATGTTGTTGTCGTCGACCAGCCGCTCGCAGAATGCCTGGTGCGCAGCCTGGCCGTGGTACAGCCTGTCACGGCTCAGCGTCGTCTGCGACAGCGGCTCGATTGCGGTGGGGAAGGGCTGCGTCGGCGATGCCTGTTCGCCGGGCACGTCGCTCGCCGCGACGGGGCGCTCTTCGACCGGGTAGATCGGCTCGCCGGTGACGCGGTTGAGGATGTACATCCGCGCGTTCTTGTTGACCGTGGCGACGGCCGGGATCGTCTTGCCGCCACGATGGACGTCGAACAGCATCGGCGGCGACTGGGTATCCATGTCCCAAATGTCGTGGTGGACCGTCTGGAAGTGCCACAGATACTTGCCGGTATCGGCGGCGACGGCGACGATCGAACTCGAATAGAGATTGTTGCCCGGCCGGTCGATGCCGACGCGGTCGTTGTTCGGCGCGCCGAAGGGCATGTAGACGATGCCGCGATCGACGTCGGCGGTCATGTACCCCCAGACGTTGACCCCCGACCGGTTCTTCGCGCTGTCGCCGCCCCAGCTGTCGGCTCCCGCTTCGCCGGGACGCGGGACCGAGTGGAAGGTCCACACGAGCTTGCCCGACCGCGCATCCCACGCGCGCGTGTCGCCGGCCGGGCCGACGCCGCCGTTCTTGCCGCCGGGGCCTTCGCCGGGGCCGGCTCCGGTGATGATGAGGTTCTTGTAGATCAGCGGCGGGGAGGGGAGGATGTAGCTCGCGTCGCCGGTGGTCATCACCTCGGGCGTCTTGAGATCGACGATGCCGTTCGCGCCGAAGCCGGCGCTGAGCGCGCCGGTCGCCGCATCCACTGCGATCAGCTTGCCGCCGCGCGTGCCGAATACGATCCGCGCACCGACGCTGCCGTCGCCCGGCCAGTAGGCGACGCCGCGCAGCGACGCGCGGTCGTCGCCGGGGATCGGCGTCGACCAGCGCTCGGCGCCGGTGGCGGGATCGAGCGCGACGATGCGGCCGTACGGCGTCGCGATGAACATCGTGCCGCCGACGACCAGCGGCGTCACCTCCGACAGCTGGAAGCGCAGCGGGCCGCTCGCGCCGGCGGCGGGGCGCATGTGATAGACCCATGCCGGGCGCAGCCGCGCGACATTGGCCGGGGTGATCGCGTCAAGCGTCGAAAAGCGCGTCCCGGCAAGGTTCTGGTGGACCGACGGCCAGTCGGTCGCCGGCGGAGCGGCAGCCGCCCCGGTGAGCGCCACGCCGATCGCGATCGCCGCCGTCATCCCCGTCCGCATCGCCGACCCCTGCATCTATTTGTATACAGTATGCAAGCGCGCGCGACGTTGCGTCAAGCGCGGGTCAGCTGGCCTTTTCGAACGCCGCGTTGATGTGGAGGTCGACCGTGTCGCCGAGCGCGGGCAGGAAGAAGGTCATGCCGAAATCCGAGCGCTTGATCGTCGCCGTCGCGGTGAAGCCGATCGTCGCCTTCTTCGACCGCGGGTTGTCGCCCGCGCCGATGAAGTGCGCCGCCAGCGTCACCGGCCGCGTCACGCCGTGGAGCGTGAGGTCGCCGGTTATCGTCGCAGTCGATCCGTGGACGGTGATCCGGGTCGAGCGGAAGGTCACCGTCGGGAACTTCGCCGCGTCGAAGAAATCAGGCGACTTCAGGTGCGTGTCGAGCGCCGGGACCGTCGTCACCAGCCCGGCGACCGGCACCTCGATCGCGACCGCTGCTGCCGCGGGGCGGGCGGGGTCGAGCGTCAGCGTTCCCGTCGCTCCACCAAAGATGCCGTCATACTCGCTGAAGCCGAGGTGGTTGATCCGCCACTCGACCTGTGTGTGGCCGGGATCGGCGGCATAGGTCCCGGCGGCGACGCGGGCGAGATCGGCCGCCCCGGGCACCTGCGCGGCTCCCGGAACGGCGAACGCGGCGACGATGGCGGCGGCGAACGGAAGGCGGATCATCGGCGGCTCCTGGAGCGGGGTCTGGCAGCGTCGTAGCGTCGCGCCGGGTGCCGCACACGAAACAAAATCTTGACCGATAATAGCGTCGGCGACGTCGACATTGTCGTCACGCTGCGTCCGGCGTGGGAAGGGGAAGCGGTGTCCTACCACGGCGGCAACGTCTGGCCGCCCGATACCGCGCTGTTCGCCTGGGGGCTGCGGTCTGTTCTCCCAGGCCATCGTCGAGAGCGCATTTCATTCGGCAGAACTGCCCGGCCTGGCCGTCGCCGAACAGCGAGGGAGCGCCGCGGCGGAGACCGCGCTGGGCGAGGGTGCATTGGTCCCGGCATCGGCGCTCCGGGCGCTGCCGGTCACGCGGCTGCTTGCGGTGCAGCCGCGACGGCCTCTCGGCGAGCCGGGGCTAGGCTTCGTCGCCGACGGGGTGACCCTCAACGAGGGCGCGCTCATGGCGATCCGTGGCGGGCGGGGGTCAGCCGTACCGCTGCTGATCGGTTTCAACAGCGACGAGGCTACCCTCGTGCCGGCGCTCGGCCTTGACGCGCGCGATCTCGGCGACACCTTCGCCCGCCGCCATCCTAGTCTCGCGGCGCGGATCGGCGGATCGGGCGCGGACTTGGGACAGCACGCTTTTCAGCTCGGCTGGTTCGAAGCTCCGACCCGAGTGGTGGCCCGGGCGCAAGCGCAGCGCGCGCCCGTCTGGCTCTACCGGTTCGACTATGTATACCAGGCCCGCGACACGGGCCGACGCGGGCTGGGACATGGCGAGGAGCTGCCCCTTGTCTTCGCGTCACTCGACACTGTTCCTCCACTGCACGCTGTCGCCACCGCGCGGGATCGCCGGATGGCGGGCATCGCCGTAGCCTGCTGGGCCAACTTCGCTCGCACCGGCAATCCCGACGGCGGCGAGTGCCCGCCATGGCCCCGGTACGACGCGACCGGCGACCGGCTGATGCGCTTTGGTTCAGGGCCGAGGGTCGAGAGAACGCCCGAAGCGGCGTTGCTCGACGCCATCGAGCGCGACGAAGCGCTGGGCGGGCAATGAGCTACTCATTGAATACATCTCGGGCGACATCAGCCTGGGCCAGGAGGTCCTCCGGACACGTACGCCGTCATCGTGGCGCGGGGAGCCGACCGCCGGCTGGCGAGCGTCGACGTGTCGCTCTGATCCGGGCAGGTGGTGAGGGCTTGTTTCGTGACGGGGTCGAAAGAGCGCTCCACGCTCCTTGGTCGGAGCGAGGGCCGCCGGGCTCGACCAGCGCGCCGTGGCGCTCAATACGATTGACCGATGCAAGCGAACCATGGCACTCGCTGTTCAACGGCAGCGGTTTGCAAGTCTATCTCCTCGGTACCTTGCAACTCAAGTCGTTCGGACGCGGGCGTAGCTCAATGGTAGAGCAGAAGCTTCCCAAGCTTACGACGAGGGTTCGATTCCCTTCGCCCGCTCCACTGCCGAAACGTATCGCGCGGCCAGGCGTTCATCGCCGGGCCAGCCGCGGCGCGGCAGGATGCAGCAGGCTGTCGTCGTTGCCGGCAGCCGGCAAGCGTGTATGTTCGCAGCGGTTCGGAGCTTGGGAGAGATCATGATCAAGATCGTCGTCGCCACCATCGTCACCGCCGCCGCGGCGACCGCCGCGCTCGCCGTCCCGCCGATGCCGGCGGGCACCCCGCCGTACGCGTCGCTCCACGGCGATCCGGTCGCCGGCAAGGCCGATTTCGCCGTGTGCAAGACGTGCCACAGCATCGTCGAGGGGCAGAACCGCATCGGGCCGTCGCTCCATGGCGTGGTCGGGCGCAAGGCGGGGACCTACCCTGGCTTCACCTACTCGGCCGCGAATAAGGGCAGCGGCATCACCTGGACCGAGCCGGCGATCTATCAGTATCTGATCAAGCCGCAGGCCTATGTCCCGGGCACGAAGATGACCTATCCGGGCCAGCCCGACG
The DNA here is from genome assembly GCA_963790285.1 of uncultured Alphaproteobacteria bacterium. Classification (GTDB taxonomy): domain Bacteria; phylum Pseudomonadota; class Alphaproteobacteria; order Sphingomonadales; family Sphingomonadaceae; genus Polymorphobacter_B. Next base: position 445,076 of record CAWBNV010000001.1, on the reverse strand, counting down.
CCAAGAAGCGCGCCGACATCATCGCGTATCTGAAGACCAACCCCACATCGTAACCGTCTCGCCGGCGCGGGTCACAGCCCGCGCCGGCGCACGTCGAGCAGGTGCACCGGGAGCGACGCCGCGAGCGGCAGCGCGATCCACGGCCACGCCGCCCCGATCAGAGCCGCGCGCAGCGCGAGCAGGATCAGCCCGCCGGGGAGGAGCGCGAGCACCACGCCGGCCGCATCGCGCCGCCGCGCGAGCAGTACCAGCGCCTCGGCGACGAGCACCGCCAGCACGATGTCGACCGCATGCCCGCTAGCGAAGAGTGCGGTCATGCGAACGGGGGGTTGAGGGCGACGACCGCCGCGTTGAGCGCGCTCGCGAAGGTCACCCACACGAGATACGGCACCAGCAGCGCGCGCGCCCGCGCCGAGCGGCGCGCGGCCACGGCGATCAGCAGGACAATCGACACCCAGAACACCGCCACCTCCGCGAGCGCCCAGTCGGGGCGGTGGAGACGGAAGAAGATCAGGCTCCACAGGATATTGAGGAACGCGTTGAACGCGAACAGCGCGACGACGCGGCTCCGCTCGCCGCCGCGCGCGCTGCGCCACGCGGCGACCCCGGCAGCGACGGTGCAGGCATAGACCGTCGTCCAGCCGACCGGAAAGGCCCAGTCGGGCGGCGACCACGACGGCTGGCGCAGTGCGCGGTACCACGGCCCGAGGTCGGTCATCGTCGCGCCGATGGCCGCGACGAGCAGCGCCGCGCCGATGCCGACGGCGACCGGGACGAGGGTGCGGCGCGCCGGCCGGCGTCGCGTCACGCCCTCACGCCGCGGTCGAGCCGAACCCGAACAGGTGGCCGAGGTCCTTCAGGAAGATACGCACGTGCGCCATCGGGTCGGCGCGGACGAGCTCCTTGTTCATATACGCCTGCCACGTCAGCCGCTGGACGTCGGCGTCGTCGCAGATCTTGACGAAGCGCTCGCGGCGCTTGTCGCTCGAGTACCAGAAATACTGCATCATCCCGAGGATCCAGAAGACGCGGCCGTGCGCCTTCATGAAGCGCTTGCGCGCGCCGACGAGTGCCTTGGGATTGCCGGTGGTGAGGAATTCGCCGACCGCGGTCGCCGCCTCGCGGCCGGCGGTCATGGCGTAATAGATGCCCTCGCCCGACGCCGGGGCGACGACCCCGGCGGCGTCGCCGGCGACGACGACGTCGCGGCCGTTGTCCCACTTCTTGAGCGGCTTCAGCGGGATTGGCGCGCCTTCGACGCGGATCGTCGCGGCATCGGTCAGCCCGGTGTCGGCACGCAGCCGCGCGACGGAGTCCTTGAGCGAGAAGCCCTTGTTGGCGCTGCCGACGCCGACGCTCGTCTGGTTACCGTGGGGGAAGATCCACGCATAAAAGTCGGGCGACAGCTTCGCCTGGTAATAGATGTCGCAGCGCTCGCGGTCGAGTGCGGCGGGGGTCTCGATGACCTCGTGATAGGCGAAGACGCACGGCGTCCGCTCGGCCCCGAGCGATTGCCGGGCGACGGCCGAGCGCGCGCCGTCGGCCCCGATCACCGCCCGCGTCCGCAGCCGCTCGAGCGCCTCATGCTTGCCCGCGCCCTTGGGCCGGAAGACGACGACGGCGGTGCCGTCGGGATCGCGCTCGATCGCCTCGTAGGTCCCGGTCGCACGGCGGGCGCCGGCGAGTGCGGCGCGGTTGCGCAGCCACTCGTCGAACTCGCCGCGGTCGACCATGCCGACAAAGCCGCCCTCGATCGGCATGTCGACGGCGCGGTCGGACGGAGCGATCATCCGCGCCGCCTTGGCATGGCCGACGAGGACCGACTCGGGCACGGCGAAGTCCTTCATCAGCCGCGGCGGGATCGCGCCGCCGCACGGCTTGATCCGCCCGGCGCGGTCGAGCAGCACGACGCGGTGCCCGGCGCGGGCGAGATCGGCGGCAGCGGTCGCACCCGACGGCCCGCCCCCGACGACAACGACATCGACGATCTCGGTCATGCTCTCGATCCTTCGGCAAGGGGGTCAGGGGATGTGACGGCGGGCGTCGACGCGCGCGGCGAGGAGGGCGGCAGCGAGGAAGACGGCGGATTCGACGAGGAAGACAGTGAGGAAGGCGTGGGGTGTCGAGCCGGCGCGGCGGCCGAGGTCGACCCCGACCGCGCCGACGAAGCCGCCGACGGCAAAGGCGATCGCCTGCGCCGCGCCCCAGACGCCCATGCGCACGCCCTCGCGCCCACGGCCGCCGGCCCCGGCGAGGCCCATCATCGACCCGACCGCCGACACCGCGAAGACGCCGTTGGCGAGCCCGAGCGCAGCGACGGTCGGGCGCAGCGGCCAGTCGGGGGCGGCTGCCGCGGCCAGCGCCAGCGCGCCGAGCGCCGCCGCCGAGCCGACGCAGCCAGCGATCGTCCACCCGCGCATCCAGCCGGCGCGCTGCTTCGACACCGTCGCGCCGACGCCGACGACGATCATGCCGGCAAGCGCGCCGCCGTGCTGGAGCGCGGCGAGGCTCGTCGACTGGCCGGGGGTGTAGCGGAACAGCAGGCCGGCGAACGGCTCGAGGATCAGCTCCTGCGCGCTGTAGGCGACCATCGATACCGCGACGAAGATGGTGAAGCGGCGGGCACGGGCGTCGGCCCAGATCTCGGCCAGCGCAGCGGTAAAGTCCGGGCGGGCGGGCGTGGGCGCAGGGGTTCCTTCGACACCGGCGACGCCGATCACCGCGACGATGACAGCGGTGACAACGACGCCGCCGACGACGCTCAGCAGGCGGTCGGGCGAGAAGGGATCGAGCAGCTTGCCGGCGACTCCGGTGGTGACGATGAAGCCGACGATCATCATGATCCACGTGATCGCCGCCGCCGCCGGCCGCCGCGCCGGCGCGACCGCGGCCGCGAGCAGGGCGAGGAGCGACGTTCCCGCGGCGCCGACCCCGACGCCGATCAGCGCGAAGGCGACGACGGCGAGGGCAATCCCCTCCGGTCGGCCCGCCCAAGTCGTCGCCAGCGCCGCGAGGTAGCCGCCCGCGGCGAGCACCAGCATGCCCCCGACGATCCACGGCGTCCGCCGTGCGCCGTCGGACCCATGGCCCCAACGGGCCCGGCTCAGCTGGACCGCATAGTGGAAGGCGACGAGCGCCGCCGGCAGCGAGGCGGCGAGGCCATACTCGACGACCATGATCCGGTTGAGCGTCGTCGTGGTCAGCACGACGATCGCCCCGATCGCGCTCTGCACGAGCCCGAGGCGGACGATCGCGGGCCAGCCGAGGCCGGTGGTCGATGCCGGATTCATCGGATCACCGTGGCGACGCCGAACGCCGCCCCGAGCATGCCGAAGACATACAGCGAGGTGCCGGTCGCATTGTACCACGGCGTCCGCCCGAGCGGGTCGCCGAGGAGGCGGACCATCAGCGCGACCTGCCCCGCGACGAGCGCCGCGACGCCCGCGGCGTACCAGCCGAGTTCCCAGCGCGCGAGCAGCGCCACGACGACGACCTGCGGCACGGCCATGACCAGACACGCGACCCGCGCCGCCCGGTCGACGCCGAGGACGACCGGCAGCGAGCGCAGCCCCATCGCCCGGTCGCCTTCGACCGCCTTGAAGTCGTTCAACGTCATGATGCCATGTGCGCCGAGGCTGTAGAGGCCGATCAGTGCGAGGATGCGGCCGTCGGGCAGGCCGCCGCGCATCACGCTCGCGCCGGTGAACCACGTCAGCCCTTCGTAGGCCAGCGCGCACGCCGCCGGCCCCCAGACGCCGCTGACCTTGAGCCGCAGCGGCGGCGCGCTATAGGCCCAGCCGATCACCAGCGCGACGAGGGTTGCGACCAGCACCCACCGACCGACGGCGAAGGCGACGGCGACCGAGATCGCCGACCCCGCCAGTGCGAGGCCGAGCCCCCAGCGGCCGGGAATGCGCCCCGACGGAATCGGACGACCGGGCTCGTTGATCGCGTCGACGTGGCGATCGAACCAGTCGTTCGCCGCCTGGCTCGACCCGCAGACAAGCGGCCCGGTCAGGATCAGCCCGGCGAGCACGAACGGCCAGCGGCCGGCGAGCGGCACGCCCGACGAGACGACGCCGCACATGAATGCCCACATCGGCGGAAACCACGTCACCGGCTTCATGAGCGCGAGCACCGCCGCCGGCGACGGCGCCGGGCGGGGCACGGTCACGGCGCGGCTCATTCGTCGCCTCCGGCAAGGTTGCCGAGGCCGTGGCGGTGGAGCTTCGAATACAGGCTCTGCCGCGACAGGCCGAGGACCTCGGCGGCGGACGCGCGGTTGTCACCGGTGTAGGCGAGCGCCGCCTCGATGCACAGCCGCTCGATCAGGTCGGTCGATTCGCGGACGATATCCTTCAGGCTGACGCGGCCGACGAGCTCGGTCAGCTGCTCGACCGAGCGTGGCAGGTCGCGACCCGGTGCCGCCGGGTCGTCGCGGAGCCGCCGCCCGACGCTGCGGATGGCGAAGCCGAAGCACGGCGCCTCGCCGTCGCGGACGGCGACCGCCGAGACCTCGACCTCGTCGACGAGACCCGTTCGGCTGCGGAAGATCGTCGCGAAGTTGCGCACCGATCCGGCGTCCTCGAGGTGGGCGACGATCAGGTCGAGGTCGATCGCCGGGCGACCGAGGAAGTCGCGCAGCGACTGGCCGCGCGCGTGCTCGCGGCGGGCGAGCTGGGCAAGGTCGAGGAAGGCGGCGTTCTCGGCAAGGATGTCGAGGCGCGGATCGGTGATGACGAAGGCGTCGGGGAGGCGCTCGAGAACGTCGATCAGCATCTGCCGGCCGTCGTCGGGGACCGCCGCTTCGACCAGCGGCGTCAGCCGGGCGAGGACATAAGTCGACTGGTCGTGGCGGTAGAGCGTCGCCGACAGGCGGCAGTCGCGCCCACCCGCGAGGCGGACATCGACGGGGTCGGCCGAAAGGCTGGCCGCGGCGGCGGCGAGGACCGCGCTGGCACGGTCGCGGCTGCCGGGATCGAAGATGCCGGCGAACGATGCCCCGGCGGCAGTCGTCGCGTCGCCGCCGGCGAGCCGGCGGGCGGCCGGATTGACCTCGACGAAGCGGTTGGTCGCTGCGTCGACGATCAGCACCGGCTCGGCCGACAGGTCGAACAGCAGGCGATAGCGCGACTTGGCTTCGCGCAGCCGCAGGTAATCGCGCTCCATCGACTGCTGCGCGTGGAGCAGCCGCTGCTGGAGCGCGGCGGTGGCGCGGAGATCGCGACCGAGCGCGATGACCTTACCGTCGTCGCCCGCTCCGACCGTCATGAAGCGCAGGGTCAGCGTCGGCTCGCCGTCGCCGCGCTGCTGGTTGACGATCCGCCACCGGCCGACCCCCCGCGGCGGCGTCGTCCGCAGCATCTCGTCGACCTTGAACGTGCTGTCGGGGCCGACCGTCTCGACCCAGCGCCGGCCGAGCAACGGCGCCAGCGGCTCGCGGGCGAGGTCGGGCAGGGCGATGGCGACGTCGCGGATGATCCCATCACGGTCGATGACAAGCGCGATGTCGGCGGCGACGGTCGTCAGCCGCGCGGCGAGGTCGGGGTCAAAGCCGCCGAGCGTCGTCGCTGGCGAGGCGAAATCGATCTGGGCGTCGCTGCGATCGCTGGTCGCGTGCTCAGCCGAGTCGGGCGAGGCGGTGGGGGCCGTCAAGCAGCCGCTCCGCCACCGCGAGCGCATGCGCCGCGTCGATCGCCGTGCCGTCCGCCCCGACCTGCTGCGCCAGGGCGGGAGCTTCGGTGAAGACCCGCCCTCCGACGAGGATGCGGACGTCCGGGTTGAGCGAGGCGGCGCGCAGCGAGTTCGAGCAGCGACGGCAGCGCGGCGATCCGCTCGCCGGTGCTGACCGTCAGCCCGACGAGTTCGAACCATTGCCGGCCGACGATCGCCGCCAGCTCGACCGGAGCGGCGTCGGGCGCGCTCCACGTCCGCCACCCGGCGCGGCGGAAGAAGTCCTCGATCATCACCAGTCCGAAGCTGTGCTGATCGCCCGGCGCGACGGTGAACAGGCCCCGCCGGTCGGCGCGCGTCCGCGCACTCGGGCACGGAGCGCGGTTGCCGAGTTCGTGAATGACCTGTTGGAGGCGCCACATGCCCATCGTCACGTCGACGAAGTCGCAGACGTCGTTGTCCCAGAAGTCTCCCAAAACCCGCGCTGTCGGGGCAAGCAGGTCGAGGTAGACCGACTCGAGCGGCACGCCCCGATCGAGATGCCCGTCGATCTGCGCCAGCAGCGTGAACACTTCCGCATCGAGCGTCAGGTGCGCAAACGCCACCGCCGCGTCCGCCGTGAAGGCCGGGACCGGCGGCGTGCAGCCGCGCTCCGCGCGATGGGCAAGGAGCAGCCGCGGAATGATCTCGCCCTCGATCAGCCGCGCCATCCGCAGCGGCGACGCGTCGCCCGACCGCGCCCGCTGCGAGGGGCCGCCCGTCGCTCCTTCGTGTACCGACGCCATCGCGGCCTCCCCCTACCGGCAAGCTCCCGGCCGGCCTTGAACCAGCCGTTTGTGCCGTGGGGGTCGAGGCTATGGCGGCGCGAAACATTTGGCAACGCTCATTCAGGGCCGATCACAAACATCTTAGTGTCAACAAAATTGGACGTAAAGCCATGTTGACACCTGCGGGCGCGTGGACGTAGTTTTCTGTCACGACGCACCGACAAGGCGACGCAATGGCGACACGGGCACAGGTGGAAGGCGGACACTACGGCAGCAGCCGCATTGCCCTCTACACGCCCGCCGAACGAGCCCGCCGTGACGCGACGCCATGGACGCTCGTCCAGGGTATCCTCGCGCCCGTCCAGTTCCTGATCTTTGCCGTCAGCCTCGTCCTCGTCGTGCGCACGCTGGCGACGGGCGAGGGGCTCGCGCTGGCGACGGCGTCCGTCGTGGTCAAGACGATCGCGCTCTACACGATCATGGCGACCGGCGCGGTGTGGGAAAAGGTCGTTTTCGGCCGCTACCTGTTCGCCCCGGCTTTCTACTGGGAGGACATGTTCAGCATGGTCGTGATCGCGCTGCACACAGCCTATGTCGCGGCGCTGCTCCTCGGCCTCGGCAGCGACCGGCAGCGGCTCGTCCTCGCGCTCGCGGCCTATGCTGCCTATGTCGTCAACGCGACGCAGTTCGTCCTCAAGCTGCGCGCGGCGCGGCTCGACGCCGTTGCGGTGGCGGCATGACCGCCGTCCTCGACCGCCCGCTGCCCGCTACCCTGCCGCCGGTGCTGCGCGAGCGCGGCCAGCGCGAGGTGTTCTGCGGGCTGACCGGGATCGTCTGGCTCCACCGCAAGATCCAGGACGCCTTCTTCCTCGTCGTCGGCAGCCGGACGTGCGCCCATCTGCTGCAGTCGGCGGCCGGCGTCATGGTCTTCGCCGAGCCGCGCTTCGCCACCGCGATCATCGAGGAGCGCGACCTCGCCGGGCTTGCCGACGCCAACGAGGAGCTCGACCGCGTCGTCGACCGCCTGCTCGCCCGCCGGCCCGAGATCAAGCTGCTGTTCCTCGTCGGGTCGTGTCCGTCGGAGGTGATCAAGCTCGACCTGTCGCGCGCTGCCAGCCGAACTCGAGGCCAAGCACGCGCCGCGCACCCGCGTCCTCAACTATTCGGGCAGCGGGATCGAGACGACCTTCACCCAGGGCGAGGATGCGTGCCTCGCCGCGCTCGTCCCGACGATGCCGCTCGCCGCGGCAGCCGACCCGGCGTCGCTGCTCGTCGTCGGCGCGCTGCCGGACGTGGTCGAGGACCAGTTCCGGCGCCTGTTCGCCGAGCTTGGCATCCCAGCCGTCTTCACCCTGCCGCCGCGCCGGGCCGCCGACCTGCCGCCGGTCGGACCGAACACGCGCTTCCTGCTCGCCCAGCCGTTCCTCGGCGACACCGCGGCGGCGCTCGAGGATCGCGGCGCGACGCATCTGCCGGCGCTGTTCCCTTTCGGCGCGGAGGGGACGACGGCGTGGCTGCGCGCCGCGGCGGACGCATTCGGCGTCGATCGCGTCCATTTCGACCGTGTCGTCGCGCCCGGGCGTGAGCGGGCGGCGCGCGCGGTCGCGCGCCACCGCGACCAGCTCGCCGGCAAGTCGATCTTCTTCTTCCCCGACTCGCAGCTCGAGGTGCCGCTCGCGCGCTTCCTCAGCCAGGAACTCGGCATGATCCCGGTCGAGGTCGGGACGCCGTACCTCCACCGCGCCCACCTCGCGGCCGAACTCGCCGCGCTGCCGGCGGGGACGCAACTCAGCGAGGGGCAGGACGTCGACCGCCAGCTCGACCGCGCGCGCGCCTATCGCCCCGACCTCGCGGTGTGCGGCCTCGGGCTGGCCAATCCGCTCGAGAAGATGGGCATCACGACCAAATGGTCGATCGAGCTCGTTTTCTCGCCGGTCCACGGCTTCGACCAGGCGGGCGACCTCGCCGAACTGTTCGCCCGCCCCCTGAACCGCCGCGACCGGCTGGCGGTGTAGCGGTGCAGCTGACCGTCTGGACCTATGAAGGACCGCCGCACGTCGGGGCGATGCGCGTCGCGACCGGCATGACGGGGGTTCACTACGTCCTCCACGCGCCGCAGGGCGACACCTACGCCGACCTGCTGTTCACCATGATCGAGCGCCGCGACGCGCGCCCGCCGGTGACGTACACGACGTTCCAGGCGCGCGACCTCGGGACCGACACCGCCGAGCTGCTCCAGTCGGCGATCCGCGACGCTTACGACCGCTTCCAGCCGCAGGCGATGCTCGTCGGCGCGTCGTGCACCGCCGAATTGATCCAGGACGATCCCGCGGGCCTTGCCAAAGCGCTCGAGCTGCCGGTGCCGGTGATCAACCTCGAGCTGCCGAGCTACCAGCGCAAGGAGAACTGGGGCGCGGCGGAGACCTTCTACGCGCTCGTCCGGACGCTTGCCGACACGACAGTGATCCGCACCCCGCGCGCAGGCCGCCGCCCGGTGGTGAACCTGCTCGGCCCGACGGCGCTCGGCTTCCGCCACCGCGACGACATCGTCGAGATCACAAAATTGCTGGGCCAGCTCGGCATCGACGTCGGTGTCGTCGCGCCGATGGGGGCGTCGCCCGCCGACCTCGCTCGCCTGGGGCTCGCCGACGCCAACGTCGTCCTCTATCCCGAAACCGCCGACACCGCCGCGCGGTGGCTCGAGAAGACGTTCGCGCAGCCGGCGATCCGCACCGTGCCGATGGGCTATGGCGCGACGTGCGACTTCGTCCGCGAGGTCGCCGCCGTCTGCGGGGTCGACCCCGCGCCGGTGATCGCCGCCAACGGCTCGCGCCTGCCCTGGTACTCGCGCTCGGTCGACTCGACCTACTTGACCGCCAAGCGCGTCTTCATCTTCGGCGACGCGACCCACGCCGTCGCCGCCGCGCGCGTCGCGACCGAGGAGATGGGCTTCGAGGTCGTCGGGCTCGGCTGCTACAACCGCGAATTCGCCCGCGACATCCGCGAGGCGGCGAAGAAGTACGGTATCGAGGCGCTGATCACCGACGACTATCTCGCCGTCGAGGAGGCGATCGCCGCCGCCCACCCCGAGCTGGTCCTCGGCACGCAGATGGAGCGCCACATCGCCAAGCGGCTGCGCATCCCGTGCGCGGTGATCTCGGCCCCGGTCCACGTCCAGGACTTCCCCGCGCGCTACTCGCCGGTGATGGGCTACGAGGGCGCGAACGTCCTGTTCGACACGTGGGTCCACCCGCTCGTCATGGGGCTGGAGGAGCATCTGCTGACGATGTTCCGCGACGACTTCGAGTTCAACGACGCCGCTGGCGCGTCGCACCTCGGCGGCCACGGCGCGGCGGCAGCGGTCCCGGCCGTCGCACCGGCCGCCGACCCGGCGCTGGTCACCGCGGGCGAGCTGGTCGCCGCCAACGACATCGCCTGGACCGCCGACGCGACGAAGGAGCTCGGCAAGATCCCCTTCTTCGTCCGCGGCAAGGCCCGGCGCAACACCGAGAAGTTCGCCGCCGACCGCGGGCTCGCCGCGATCGATCTCGACACGCTGTACGAGGCGAAGTCGCATTATGCGCGCTGACTTCGCCCCCTCGTCGGCACCGGCACCGACGTCGCCGCCGGTCCGCGTCGTCATCGTCACGCTCGACAACCACCTGTCGGGGGCGGCGGCGCGCGCCGAGGCGACGCTGCGGTCGAGCCATCCGGGGCTGCGTCTCGCCTTCCACGCCGCGGCCGACTGGGAAGCCAATCCGGCAAGCCTCGACGCGTGTCGTGCCGACATCGCCGCGGGCGACATCATCGTCGCCTCGATGCTGTTCCTTGACGACCATATCCGCGCGGTGATGCCCGCGCTCGAGGCGCGGCGGCACGACTGCGACGCGATCGTCGGGTTGATGAGCGACGCGACCGTCGTCAAGCTGACCCGGCTCGGCGACTACCGCATGGACAAGCCGGCCAAGGGCCCGCTGGCGCTGCTCAAGAAGCTCCGCGGCTCGGCGAAGCCCGGGACCGCGTCGAGCGGATCGGGGCAGATGGCGATGCTCCGCCGCCTGCCCAAGATCCTGCGCTTCATCCCCGGCACGGCGCAGGACGTCCGCGCCTATTTCCTGACGCTGCAATATTGGCTCGCCGGGTCGGACGAGAACTTCGCCAACCTCGTGCGCAACCTCGTCGACCGTTATGCCGACGGCCCGCGGCGGGCGCTGCGCGGGACGATGGCGGCGGCGGCGCCCGCCGACTATCCCGACCTCGGCGTCTATCACCCGGCGATGCCCGGGCGGCTGTCGGCGCGCGCCGCCGACCTGCCGGTCACCGCCACGCCGGTCACCGGCACCGTCGGACTACTCGTCCTGCGCTCGTACCTGCTCGGCAACGACACCGGTCACTACGACGGCGTCATCGCCGCCTTCGAGGCGCGCGGACTCCGGGTGATCCCCGCCTTCTCGAGCGGCCTCGATGCACGCCCGGCAATCGACGCCTTCTTCGTCAAGGACGGCCGCCCGGTGATCGACGCGATGGTCTCGCTCAGCGGGTTCAGCCTCGTCGGCGGACCGGCGTACAACGACGCGGCCGCCGCGGCGGTCGTGCTGGCCAAGCTCGACGTGCCGTACCTCGCCGCCCACCCGCTCGAGTTCCAGTCGCTTCAGGCGTGGGGCAAGGGCACGCAGGGGCTGCTGCCGCTCGAGGCGACGATGATGGTCGCGATCCCCGAGCTCGACGGGGCGATCGTCCCGACGGTGTTCGGCGGGCGCAGCGACGGCTCGGCGGCGTGCACCGGCTGCGGCCGCGGCTGCACCTTCGAAGGCGGCGAGACCCGCGTCATGCAGCCGTGTCCCGAGCGCGCCGAGGCGCTCGCCGCGCGGACGCTGCGGCTGATCGACCTGCGCCGTGCCGACCGCGCCGCGCGCAAGATCGCGCTCGTCATCTTCAACTTCCCGCCCAACGCCGGCGCGGTCGGGACGGCGGCGTACCTGTCGGTGTTCGACAGCGTGTTCAACACCCTCGCGCGGCTCAAGGCCGAGGGCTATGCGGTCGACCTGCCGGCGTCGGTCGATGCGCTGCGCGAGGCGATCCTCGTCGGCAACGCCGCCCGCTACGGGGCCGACGCCAACGTCGCCGCCCGCGTCGCGACCGACGACCACGTCCGGCGCGAGCCGCACCTTGCCGAGATCGAGGCGCAGTGGGGGCCGGCCCCGGGGCGCAGCCTCGCCGACGGGCACGGCATCCAGATCCTCGGCGCCACCTTCGGCAACGTCTTCGTCGGCGTTCAGCCGCCGTTCGGCTACGAAGGCGACCCGATGCGGCTGCTGTTCGACGGCACGTTCAGCCCGACGCACGCCTTCAGCGCCTTCTACCGCTGGGTCCGCGAGGACTTCGGCGCGCACGCCGCGCTCCATTTCGGGACGCACGGGGCGCTCGAGTTCATGCCCGGCAAGCAGGCCGGGCTGTCCGCGACGAGCTGGCCCGACCGGCTGATCGGGAGCCTGCCGAACTTCTACCTCTACGCCTCGAACAACCCGAGCGAGGGGACGATCGCCAAGCGCCGGTCGAACGCGACGCTGATCAGCTACCTGACCCCGCCGATCACCGCATCGGGGCTGTACAAGGGGCTGCTCGACCTGCGCGCGACGATCGAGCGCTTCCACGCCACCGCGCCCGACGCGGCCGAGCGCGCGACCCTCGCGCGGCTGATCGAGGACCAGGCGACGGCGGTCGACCTCGCGCCCGTTCCGGCAGCCGACGACGCCGCGGTGGTCGCCGGGATCGCCGCGCAGGTCTACGAGCTCGAAGCGACGCTGATCCCGCACGGGCTCCATGTCGTCGGGCGCGGCTGCTCGGCCGCGGAGCGCGCCGACCTGCTCGCCGCCATCGCCGACGCCGGCGGGCGCGCTGTCGCGCGCGCCGAGATCGAAGCGATCGTCGCCGGCGAGGTGCCGGCCGACACCGACGGCACGACCTTCTTCGCCGACCTCGCCGCGACCGACGCCCGGCTGGCAGTCGACACCGAGCTCGACGCCATCGTCCATGCCCTCGACGGCGGCTATATCGCCCCCGCTCCGGGCGGCGACGTGCTGCGGACACCGGCGGTGCTGCCGACCGGGCGCAACCTCCACGGCTTCGATCCCTTCCGCATCCCCAGCGCCTTCGCGACGCTGGACGGCGCGCGGCAGGCGCAGCGGCTGATCGACCGCCACGCCGCCGACGGGGCCGCCGCGCCCGAGTCGGTGGCGATGGTCCTGTGGGGGACCGACAACCTCAAGACCGAAGGCGCGCAGATCGCCCAGGTCCTCGCGCTGATGGGCGCGCGCCCGCGCTTCGACGGCTATGGCCGGCTGTGCGGGGCCGAGCTGATCCCCTTGGCCGACCTCGGCCGCGCGCGGATCGACGTCGTCGTCACCCTATCGGGCATCTTCCGCGACCTGCTGCCGATGCAGACGCGGATGATCGCGGAAGCCGCGTACCTCGCCACCGTCGCGGACGAGCCGGGCGACCTGAACTTCATCCGCAAGCACAGCCTCGCCCACGCCGCCAAGCTCGGCTGCGACCTCGACACGGCGGCGCTGCGCGTCTTCTCGAACGCCGAAGGGGCCTATGGAGCCAACGTCAACCTGATGATCGACGCCGGCGTCTGGAGCGACGGCGACGACCTCGCCGACGCCTACGAGGCGCGCAAGGGCTTCGCCTACGGCCGCGCCGGACCTCCCGTCCGCCACGCGGCGATGCTCGGCAGCAACCTCGCCTGCGTCGACCTGACCTACCAGAATCTCGACTCGGTCGAGCTCGGCGTCACCAGCGTCGACCAGTATGTCGACAGCCTCGGCGGGATCAGCCGCTCGATCGCGCGCGCCAAGGGCAGCGCCGCACCGGTCTACATCGGCGACCAGACGCAGGGCGAAGGCAAGGTCCGGACGCTCGGCGAGCAGGTCGCGCTCGAGACGCGGACGCGGATGCTCAACCCCAAGTGGACCGAGGGAATGCTCGCCAGCGGCTTCGAAGGCGTCCGCCAGATCGAGGTCCACATGACCAACACGATGGGCTGGTCGGCGACGACCGGCGGGGTCGAGCCGTGGGTCTACCAGCGGATCAGCGAGACGTACGTCCTCGACGACGCGATGCGCGCGCGACTCGCCGATCTCAACCCGAAGGCGGCGATGCGCGTCGCCAACCGCCTGCTCGAAGCGCACGAGCGCAACTTCTGGCAGCCCGACGCGGCGACGCTCGCCGCGCTGCGCGATGCCAGCGACGAACTCGAAGACCGGCTCGAACTGGGCAGCCTGCCCGCGATGGCCGCGTGAGGAAGACAGCATGAGCGTGATCGAACTCGACCGCCCGACCCTCTCGAAGCCGCTGGCAAAGGCGCTGGCGCTCGACGGCGACGGCAGCGTCCAGGTCAAGCTCGACCCGCTCGACACGATCGGGACGGCAAAGGTCTTCGCGGTCTACGGCAAGGGCGGGATCGGCAAGTCGACGACCAGCAGCAACCTGTCGGCGGCGCTGTCGCTGATGGGCAAGCGAGTCCTCCAGATCGGCTGCGACCCCAAGCACGACAGCACCTTCACGCTGACCAAGAAGCTGATGCCGACCGTCATCGATATTCTCGAGACGGTCGACTTCCACGCCGAGGAGCTGCGGCCGGAGGATTATTGCTTCGAGGGCTTCAACGGCGTGATGTGCATCGAGGCGGGCGGCCCCCCGGCCGGTACCGGGTGCGGCGGCTATGTCGTCGGCCAGACGGTCAAGCTCTTGAAGCAGCACCACCTGCTCGAGGATACCGACGTCGTCATCTTCGACGTCCTCGGCGACGTCGTCTGCGGCGGGTTCGCCGCGCCGCTCCAGCACGCCGAGCGCGCGGTCGTCGTCGCGGCGAACGACTTCGACAGCATCTTCGCGATGAACCGCATCGTCGCGGCGATCAAGGCGAAGGCGAAGAACTACGAGGTCCGCATGGCCGGCGTCATCGCCAACCGGTCGGCAGCGACCGACGAGATCGACCGCTTCAACGCCGCGACCGGCCTGAAGCGGCTGGCCCACTTCCCCGACCTCGACGCGATCCGTCGCAGCCGCCTCAAGAAGTGCACGGTGTTCGAGATGGACTCGACCCCCGAGCTCGACGCGGTCAAGGCCGAGTATATGCGGCTGGCGGCGACGCTCTACGCCGGCACCGAGGCGCTCGACGCGATGCCGATGAAAGACCGCGACATCTTCGAGTTCCTGGGCTTCGAGTGATGGCGAGCGTTGCCCCCTCGACCAGCTGGGACGCCTATCGCGGGCGGCTCGAGACGTATTTCGACCGCACCGCGCTCGATGCCTGGGCGGCGCTGACGTCGGACGCGCCGGTCAGCCGCATCCGGGCGACGGTGCGCGCCGGGCGCGACGCGATGCGCGGCGTTCTGCTCGACTGGCTGCCCGGCGACATGACGGGATTGAGCCTGCTCGATGCCGGCTGCGGGACGGGAGCGCTCGCCGTCGCGGCCGCGCGCCGGGGCGCGCGGGTGACGGCGATCGACATCTCCGCCCAGCTCGTCGCCATCGCCCGCGACCGTGCGCCGGCGCGCTTCGACGACGAGGGCGTGGCCGGCGGCAGCATCGACTGGCGCGTCGGCGACATGCTCGGGCGCGACGCGCCCCTCGGCTCGTTCGACCATGTCGTCGCGATGGACTCGCTGATCCACTACCCGGCCGCCGACATCGTCGCGACGGTCGCCGCGCTCGCCGGGCGCACCCGGCGCAGCCTCGCCTTCACCTTCGCGCCGCGGACGCCGCTGCTCGCCGCGATGCACACTGCCGGCAAGCTGTTCCCGCGCGGCGACCGCGCCCCGGCGATCATCCCGGTGACCGCAGCGACGCTGCGGCAGGGCTTCGCGTCGGCGCTCCCCGGCTGGGCCGGGCGGACCGAGCGCGTGTCGGGTGGCTTCTACACGAGCCAGGCGCTCGAGCTGGTGCGGCCGTGAGCGCGGTCGCGCTTCCCGTCGGCGTCAAGCGCTCGACGCGCTTCTGGGCGCGGCTCGGGACCAACTTCCTGCCGTTTGCCGATGCGGCGTCGGCCGAGCTGCCGCTCGCCCGGCTGTTCCGCCTGTCGCTGTTCCAGGTCACCGTCGGGATGGCGGCGGTGATGCTGATCGGCACGCTCAACCGGGTGATGATCGTCGAGCTCCACGTCGCGTCGTGGCTGGTGGCGATGATGGTCTCGCTGCCGCTGGTCTTCGCCCCGCTGCGCGCGCTGATCGGCCACAAGTCCGACAACCACCGTTCGATCCTCGGGTGGAAGCGGGTGCCGTACATCTGGTTCGGGACGCTGCTCCAGTTCGGCGGCTTCGCCATCATGCCGTTCGCGCTGCTGATCATGTCGGGCGACACGACGGGATCGCCGACGGTCGGGCTGGTCGGGGCGGGCGTCGCCTTCCTGCTGGTCGGCGCCGGGATGCACACCGTCCAGACCGCGGGCCTCGCGCTCGCCACCGACCTCGCGCCCGCCGCCAGCCGGCCGCGCGTCGTCGCGCTGATGTACGTCATGCTGCTCGTCGGCATGCTGGTGTCGGGGCTGGTCGTCGGCGCGCTGCTCCATCATTTTTCGGCGCTCAAGCTGGTCAAGGTCGTCCAGGGCGCGGGCGCGCTGACGATGGTCGTCAACCTGTTCGCACTGTGGAAGCAGGAAGCACGGCGGCCGGCGGCGACGCGGGTCGACCTCGTCGGGCCGGCCCCGACCTTCACTGCCGCATGGCGCGCGCTGATCGCGGTGCCGCGCACGGTTCGCCTGCTCGTCGCCGTCGGCCTCGGCGCAGCGGCGTTCAACATGCAGGACGTCCTGCTCGAGCCGTACGGCGGCGAGGTGCTCGGGATGACGGTCGGAGCGACGACGTCGCTGACCGCGCTGTGGGCGCTCGGCACGCTGCTCGGGCTCGGCCTCGCCGCCCGCCTGCTCGGCCGCGCGTACGATCCGGCGCGGCTCGCCGGCTACGGCGTCGTTCCCGGGCTGGTCGCCTTCGCCGCGGTCGCGCTCGCCGGCCCGCTCGGGTCGCCGGCGCTGCTCGGGCTCGCGGTGGTCGGCGTCGGCTTCGGCGGCGGGCTGTTCGCGGTCGGCACGCTGACCGCGGCGATGGCGGTCGCGAGCGAGCTGGCCGAGGGCCAGTCGGGGCTGGCGATCGGCGCATGGGGCGCGGTCCAGGCGTCGTGCGCGGGCCTTGCCATCGCGCTCGCCGGCGTCGTCCGCGACGTCGTCGCTGCCGCGGCCGCCCGCGGCGACCTCGGCTCGGCGCTGACCGGCCCGGCGAGCGCGTACAGCGCGCTCTACTGCCTCGAGATCGTCCTGTTGTTCGCCACGCTCGTCGCGATCGGCCCGCTGGCCGGACGCGCCTCTACTCCCCGGCACCTCGTCGCCGGCCTGCCCGAAGGGATCTGCGCATGAATGTCGTTCTGATCGGCAACACCGACTATGCCGAGCTCGCGCTCTGGGCCTTCTTCCTGTTCTTCATCGGGCTGGTCATCTACCTGCGCCGCGAGGACCATCGCGAGGGCTATCCGATGGAGGAGGACAACGGCAAGGTCGGCCGGCCGAGCATCTTCCGCCCGGTCGACAAGAGCTTCCGCCTGAACCACGGCCTCGGCATCGTCTACAAGCCGGGCAAGCGCGAGTACGAGGCGCCCAACCCCAACGCCCGCCGCGTCTCGCCGTACGCCGGGGCGCCGCTCGAGCCGACCGGCAACCCGCTCGTCGACGGCGTCGGCCCGGCGGCGTGGTGCAACCGCCTCGACGTCCCCGACATGCTGTGGGAGAGCGGCGAACCCAAGATCGTGCCGATGACGCAGTCGCACGGCTTCAGCGTCGCGCGCGGCGACCGCTCGCCGGTCGGCATGCCGGTGTTCGGCTGCGACGACCGCATGGGGGGTATCTGCACCGACGTCTGGGTCGACCAGGCCGAGCGGCTGATCCGCTATTACGAAGTGCGGACGATGGGTGACGGCGTCGTCCCGCGCACCGTGACGATCCCGGCGAAGATGCTCCAGGTCCACCAGCGGCGCGGCCGGATCATGGTCGACGCCGTCCGCAGCGACCAGTTCGCCGACGCGCCGGTGCTCGCCAGCCCGAACCAGATCACCCGGCTCGAGGAGGAGAAGGTGATGGGCTATTTCGGCGGCGGCTACCTCTACGCCAAGCGCTCGCGCTACGAGCCGTTCCTGTGAGCGAGTATGCGAACGAGCCGGTCCGCGGCCTGCCCGGGCACCTGCCCGACGGCGAGTACATCGTCTGGCAGGGGTCGCCGGTGTGGACGTCGCTCGCGCGGCGCGCCTTCCACACCCACCTCGTCGCGGCCTATTTCGCCGTGCTCGTCGGCTGGGCGGCGCTGACGCTGGCGTTCGGCCATGCGCTGCCGGCCGTGGCGCTGCGCGGGATGGCGGTGACGGTCGGCGTCGGGCTTGGCGCAGTCGGGCTGCTGGCGCTGCTCGGCTGGCTGGCGGCGCGGGCGACGGTGTACACGGTCACCAACCGCCGTGTCGTCCTGCGCTTCGGCATCGCGCTGCCCAAGTGCGTCAACCTGCCGTTCGGCCAGATCGTCTCGGCCGGGCTCCAGATTCACGCCGACGGGACCGGCGACCTGCCGCTGGCGTGCAAGGAGACGCGCCTCGGCTTCATCCATCTGTGGCCGAACGTCCGGCCGTGGCGCGTCGGCACGCCCGAGCCGATGCTCCGCGGGGTGGCCGAGCCGCAGGCGGTCGCGCGCCTGCTCGCCGACGCGCTCGCCGCCGCCGTTCCCGGCCGCCGCGAGGCGTTCGCGGTCACCGCCGCCGACGCTCCCGACTACGCTCCGGCCCGGCCGCTCGCGGCATGAGCGAGATCGACGACAAGCCGTTCCCGCTGGCGCCGCTGCTCGGGGCGGGGGTGCTGATCGCGATGACGATCGGCCTCGCGGCGGGTCCCAAGCTCGGCTACCTGCCGCGGGTTCCGACCGCGAGCAGCGACCGCGCCGCGCACCATGTCGCGGCCATCGAGACGCGGACGCTGCGCTTCACCGATCGCGGCGACGGGGCGCTGGTCATCGCCGACGTTGGCCGCGGCACGACCGCCGCGGTCCTGCCGCACGGCGTCAACAACGGCTTCATCCGCGGCGTGCTCCGCGGCATGGCGCGCGACCGCAAGCTGCGCGGCGTCGGGCCGTCCGCCCCGTTCGTGCTGACGTTGTTCGCCGACGACGCGCTGACGCTGGCCGATCCCGCGACCGGGCGCAGTATCGAGCTCGGCAGCTTCGGCCCGACCAACCGCCAGTCGTTCGCCGACCTGCTCGTCGCCCACCGCCCGGTGCCGAGCCGCGCCGCGATCGACGGGAGGATCGACCTGTGACCGCGTGGTGGACGACGTCCGAGACGATCGCCTGCACCGTCGAGGTCGAGCATAGCGACGAGAGCCTCCACGCCCATGTCGCGCTCGACGGCAACCCCGACATCGGGCCGGGCGACAAGGTCCGCGTCCACGGCGCGGCGATCCGCGTTGCGTTCGGCGAGCGGATCCGCGTCCGCCGTGCCGCGACGCTGACCCGCGCCGGGCTGCTGCTGCGCGCCTGGACGCGCTTCGCCGGCCACTTCGGCATGGCCGAGCTCTACGAAGTCAGCTTCACCGGGAGGGGCCTGTGACCGCCGCCGTACTCGCCGCCCCGCGCGCCGCGCCACAGCCGATGTCCGCACCGCAGGCGAAGGGCAGCCGCGTCACCGATACCTTCGGCATGGCGACCGAGGACACCGTGCTGTCCCCGCGCTTCTACACGACCGACTTCGCCGCGATGGACGCGATCGACGTCGGCCCCGTCCGCGCCGAGTGGGACGCGCTGATCGCCGAAATGCGCGAGGACCGCAACAAGCGCCACTTCCGCCGGACGCCCGAGTTCGACGGCGTCCTCGACGGCCTCGAGCCGGCGTTGCGCAAGGAATTCATCGACTTCCTCGTCTCGTCGATGACGAGCGAGTTCTCGGGCTGCATCCTCTACGCCGAGATCGCCAAGCGCGTCACCAACCCCGACATCAGGAACCTGTTCAAGCTGATGAGCCGCGACGAGGCGCGCCACGCGGGCTTCCTCAACGACACGCTCAAGGACGCCGGCATCGGCGTCGACCTCGGCTTCCTGACCAAGACCAAGAAATACACCTACTTCCGCCCGAAGTTCATCTTCTACGCCGTCTACCTGTCGGAGAAGATCGGCTACGCCCGCTACATCACGATCTTCCGCCATCTCGCCCGCAATCCGGAGCTGCGCTTCCACCCGATCTTCAAGTTCTTCGAGCAGTGGTGCAACGACGAGTTCCGCCACGGCGACGCCTTCGCCCTGCTGATGCGCGCCGACCCCAAACTGCTGAGCGGGCTCAACCGCTTGTGGGTCCGCTTCTTCCTCGTCTCGGTCTATGCGACGATGTACGTCCGCGACCATGGCCGCCCGGCGTTCCACGCCGCGCTGGGGGTCGACATCGACGACTACGACTTCGCGGTCTTCCGGGTGACGAGCGAGATCAGCCGTCAGGTCTTCCCGCTGACCCTCGACGCCGACGCCCCCGGCTTCCGTGCCGGGCTCGCAGCGATGCTGCGGGCGAGCGACGGCATCGCGGCCGCGAAGGCCGCGGGCGGGGTCGGCGGGTTCGTTCGCCGCGCCGGCCATACGCTCGCCGCCGCCGGCGCGTTCCTCCGCCTGATGACGGCGCGGAGCGAAGCCAATCCGCTCCCGGCGACGGTGCGGCTGGTGCCGGCGTACTGATGCTGTTCGCCCACGTCCTGCCGGTGCTGTTCGTCGTCGCCGCGTGGTTCGTCGCGACCGGCGTCGTCATCACCCTCGACCGCCTGCCGCGCCGGACCTTCGGCTGGAGCCTCGGCGGCGCGGGCGTCGTCGCCGTCGCCTCGCTGTGGCTCGCGAGGTCGGTCGCGACCGACGCGACCCCCCGCGGCGCCTATCTGGGGTTCGCCGCCGCGCTCGGCGTCTGGGGCTGGCACGAGATGAGCTTCCTGATGGGGGTCGTCACCGGCCCGCGCCGCGAGGCCCTGCCGCGCGGCGTCACCGGCTGGGCGCGGTTCCGGATGGCCGCGGCGACCTTGATCTGGCACGAGATCGCGCTGGCGGCGACAGCGGTCGGGATGCTCGCGCTGACATGGGGGCAGCCGAACCAGATCGCGGCCTTCGCCTTCGCCATCCTGTTCGTCATGCGGGTGTCGGCCAAGCTCAACATCTTCCTCGGCGTGCCGAACCTGACGGTCGATTTCCTGCCGGCGCACCTCGGCTATCTGAAGAGCTACTTCCGCATCGCGGTGTTCAACCGGCTGTTCCCGGTGTCGGTCGGAGTGGCGTCGGTGGCGGCGCTGCTGCTCGCCGAAGCGGCGGCGGTGGCGTCGCCGGCCACCGCGGCGGGGCTGACGATGCTGGCGATGCTGGCGGGGCTCGGCTGCCTCGAGCACTGGTTCCTGGTGCTGCCGTTCAGGGATGCGGCACTATGGCGGTGGGCCATGGCGGGGAACGGATCAACGAGCGCTGGACAAGCGCGCTAAAGCGACGGATTGGGGATGTTGCCATGAACTACGATGCACTGTTCCAGGACCAGCTCGACGCGTTGCGCGGGGAGGGGGCCTATCGCATCTTCGCCGACCTCGAGCGCCAGCGCGGGGCCTTCCCCAAGGCCAAGCGCCACGTCGACGGCGGCGTCCAGGACGTGACCGTCTGGTGCTCGAACGACTATCTCGGCATGGGCCAGTCGCCGGTCGTCCTCGACGCGATGCACGCCGCGCTCGATCAGTGCGGCGCCGGGGCGGGCGGCACGCGCAACATCGGCGGCACCAACCACCACCACGTCGTCCTCGAGGCCGAGCTCGCCGACCTTCATGGCAAGGAAGCCGCGCTGCTGTTCACGTCGGGCTACGTCTCGAACTGGGCGGCGCTCGGCACGCTCGCCGCGCGCCTGCCGAACTGCGTCGTCCTGTCGGATGCCGGCAACCACGCCTCGATGATCGAGGGCATCCGCCACAGCCGCGCCGAGCGCCAGGTGTTCGCCCACAACAGCGCCGAGGACCTCGACCGCCGGCTGAGCCGCCTCGATCCGGCCCGGCCCAAGCTCGTCGCCTTCGAGAGCGTCTATTCGATGGACGGCGACATCGCCCCGATCAAGGAGCTGTGCGACGTCGCCGACGCGCATGGTGCGATGACCTACCTCGACGAGGTTCACGGCGTCGGCCTCTACGGTCCGCGCGGCGGTGGCGTCGCCGAGCGCGACGGGCTGATGGACCGGCTGACGGTCATCGAGGGAACGCTCGGCAAGGCGTTCGGCGTGATGGGCGGCTATATCGCCGGGTCGGCGGCGATGGTCGACTTCGTCCGCAGCTTCGCCAGCGGCTTCATCTTCACCACCGCGCTGCCGCCGGCGATCGCGGCCGGCGCGGCGGCGAGCATCCGTCACCTCAAGGCGAGCCAGGTCGAGCGCGCCCAGCACCAGGAGCGCGTCGCCAAGGTCCGCCGGCGACTGAACGCGATCGGCATCCCGGTGATGGACAACGACAGCCACATCATCCCGGTGATGGTCGGCGACCCGCGGCACTGCAAGATGATCAGCGACTGGCTGCTCGACAACCACGGGATCTATGTCCAGCCGATCAACTATCCGACCGTGCCCAAGGGCACCGAGCGGCTGCGGATCACGCCGTCGCCGGTCCACAGCGACGCCGACGTCGACAAGCTCGTCAGCGCCCTGTCGGAGATCTGGAGCCAGTGCGCGCTCGCCCGCGTGGCGCAGGCCGCGTAGCGCCGCCCGCCGCCCCGCGCTAGACGCCGTGCCGGCCGGGCGCGGCGTGCCGGCCGCACGAGGGCGGGATCGACATGGATGACATCGGCGACTGGGGGCCCGGGGTCGCGGCGCTCGCGGCGATGGCCGTCGTCGTCGCCGTCCTCGCGCTGGTCGAGCGCGGCTTCACCCGCGCCGCCGGGCTCCGCCACACGCCGCTGAGCCGCATCCCGGCGATGGACGGGCTGCGCGGGCTCGCCGCGCTCGCCGTCGTCGTCCATCACTGCATCACGATGGGCAATTACCTGCGGTCGGGGACCTGGGGAGTCCAGACCGGCCATCTGGCCGAGCAGCTCGGATCGCTGCCCGTGGCCATCTTCTTCATGATCTCGGCGTACCTGTTCGTCGGCGCGCTGCTGCGGAACGGCGGGCAGGTCGACGCGGTCAAGCTCTTCGACGGCCGGATCATGCGGATCGCGCCGCTCTACATCTTCGCCGTCGCCGTCCTCTGCCTGTTCGTCGCCATCGAGACGCGCTTCGTCGCGGTCGAGCCGGCCGGGCGGATCGCCGTCGAGGTCGGCCACTGGTCGCTGTTCGGCTTCTCCGCCCGCGGGCCGATCAACGGCTTCGCCCCGACCTTCACCATGCTGTCGCAGATCTGGACGCTGCGCTTCGAGTGGATCCTCTACGCGCTGATCCCGGTGATGGCGCTCGGCGCCCGCTTCCTCGGCCGGGTCGCGGTCTACGGCGTCCTCGTCGCCGCGACGGTGATCGCGCCGATGTTTGCCTTCTTCGTCGCCGGGACGGTCGTCGCCGAGGTCGCGGCGCGGGTCCCCGACCGGTGGCGGACGGCGCTCGACGTCGCCGGCGTCGCCGCCCTCGTCGCCACGGTGGCGCTGTTCATGCGCTCCGACGGGGTGCCGGCGGCGGTGATCCTGGCGGTCGTCTTCCTCGCCGCGATCGCCGGGCGCGCGCTGCCCGCGCTGCTGTCGGGGCCGACGCTGCGCGCGCTGGGGACGGTCAGCTACAGCCTGTACCTGATCCACGCCTTCCCGCTGTGGATCGCGTCGCACTGGCTGCTCGATCCAGCGGCGTTCGCAAGCCTGTCGTTCGCCGGCCAGGTCGCGGTCGATGCCGGGGTCGCGCTCGCCTCGGTCGCGCTGGCGCTCGTCACCTACCGGACGATCGAAGCCCCGCTGATGCGCCGCCGCCTGACCGGGCGGCGCTGAGGGGTCAGGCCGATGCCGCGACCGGCGTGTCGTCGTGGCGCCAGCGCAGCCGCCACGAGAAGTAATAGAGCAGGCACAGGTCGACGCTGACCCGGATCAGCCACGCGACCGCGGCGCCGACGATGCCGAAGCGTTGGACGAGGACGATCAGCAGCAGGATGTACGCCGGCAGCTCGGCCAGGTGGAACTTGGCCGTCAGGTCGGCGCGGCGCATCGCCTGGAGGGTCGACGTGCCGACCGACGACAGCGAGTTGAACAGGATGCCGACGGCGAGGATCTGCAGGACGCCGCTGCTCCGCTCGGCGAAGGCGGCGCCGACCCACAGCGTCATCAGCGGCTTGGCGAAGAGGAAGACGACGACGATGATCGGCGTGATCAAGGCGGCGACCAGCTTGAAGTTCTGCGCGGAGATGCGCTTCATCGACGACGGATCGGTCGAGTAAGCGGCGCTGAGCGTCGGGAAGATCACCGCCGAGACCGAGTTGTTGATGAACAACAGCCGCGCGATCAGGTCGAACGGCGTGCTGTAATAGGCGACGTCGGACAGGTTGCCGAAGTGCGAGATGGCGAAGCGGTCCATGTAGACCATCACCGGGCTGATGATGTTGCTGACCGTGACCCACAGGCCGAAACCGAACAGCATGCGGATCTCCGCGCGGTCGACGCCTTCGCCGGTCCGGCTCCAGATCAGCTGGCGCGACAGGATGAGGAAGCTCGCCGCCTGGCAGAAGCGGACGAGAAGGACGGCGAGCGTCACCGCGCCGAGCGTCGGCGTGACGAACTGCGTCGCCAGCCACGGCCCGACGAACATCATCACGCCCGCCGGGGTGCGGATCAGGTTGACCGCGGCGAAGCGGTGCTGGCCTTCGAGGATGCCGCGGAAGCCCGCCGACAGGATCACGATCGGCACCCCGATGATCAGCCAGCGGAAGGCGGCGTTGGCCTCCGCCGCGAGGCCGGGGCCGCTGTGGACCAGCTCGCCGAGCAGCAGGTTGTGCGAGAAATAGACGATCGGCGCGCTGAGCACGGCGAGCCCGGCGATCATCGCCAGGCCGGTCCGGATCGCGCCGCGCAGCCGGTCCGTCTCGCCCTGCGCGATCAGGATGGCGACGCGCTGCGTCAGCGCGCGGGCGAGGCCCAGGTCGAACAGGCTGAAATAGCCGATCAGCACCCAGACGAGGCTGAGGAAGCCGAAGCGCGCGGTGCCGAGCGACTTGATCAGCAGGGGGACGAAGATCAGCCCCGCGACCATCGGCAGCACCTGGCCGGCGAAGCTCCAGCCGATGTTGCGCATCCGCGGGCTGAGGCGGGCGAGCAGGGCGCGGACACGGGTGTCGATCACGACCGCCCGTTCCGATCAAGGCCGCCGATCATCCGGCCGCTACCCCCGCACTGCACGCAATCACCCCCGACGACCCGTGGTGCCCTGGAATGGACTCGAACCATCACATCGTTGCCAATACCAGCACCTGAAGCTGGCGCGTCTACCAATTCCGCCACCAGGGCACGGTGAGCCGAGTGGCGCGGGGTAGAGACGGCCACCGGGCTTGTCAACATCGCGGCCATGCGGTTGTCAACGGCCGCGCGATCGGCCATTTGCGGGCCGCGGAGGCGCAAGGGGACCGGCGTGACAGAATTGGCGGACCGGCTCGTCGTCGTCGTCGGCGGGTCGGGGTTCATCGGGCGCTACCTCGTCGAGGAACTGGCACGCGCCGGGGCTCGGGTCCGCGTCGTCGTCCGCTCGCCCGAACGCGCGAGCGCCCTCAAACCCCTCGCCGGCCTCGGCCGGATCGAGATCGTCGCCGGCGACGTCGCGCGCGCCGCGACCATCGCCCCCGCGTTCGCCCACGCCGACGCCGGGGTCAACCTTGTCGGCATCCTCGACGAGCGCAGCGGGCAGCGCTTCGCCGCGGTCCAGGCCGACGGCGCGAAGAACGTCGCCGAGGCTGCCGCCGGCTGCGCCGCCTTCGTCCACGTCTCGGCGATCGGGGCCGACGCGGCGAGCCCGGCCGAGTACGCGCGGACCAAGGCGGCGGGCGAGGCGGCGGTCAAGGCCGCCGTGCCGCACGCGACGATCCTGCGCCCCAGCCTCGTCTTCGGTCCCGAGGACGGCTTCATCAACCGCTTCGCCGGGCTCGCCAAGTCGGCCCCGGTGATCCCGGTCGTCGCCGGCGGCACGCGCTTCCAGCCGGTCTATGTCGTCGATCTCGCCCGTGCGATCGTCGCCGCGCTCGCCGCGCCGGATCGATACGGCGGCGAAACATTCTCGATCGGGGGGCCGCGCGTCTACGAACTGCGTGACATCATCGCGTGGATCGCGCGCGAGATCCGCGTCGACAAGAGCCTGATCGAGGTGCCGCCGGCCGCCGCCAGGCTGCTCGGCCGCGCCGGCGACTTCCTGCCGTTCATGCCGATGACCAGCGGCCAGTATGCGATGCTCCAGTCGGACAATGTCGCGCCGCCGCCGGGGCTCGCCGCGTTCGGCATCGACCCGACCCCGCTCGAGGCGGTCGCGCCGGCCTATCTCGAACGCTACCGGACATCGGGGCGCTTCCACCGCGACGGAGACCGCATCCAGTGACCCCAGCCGGCCATCCGCTGCTCGACGTCATCCTTCTCGGCATCGTCGAGGGCGTCACCGAGTTCCTGCCGGTGTCGTCGACCGGCCACCTGATCCTCGCCAGCCGGCTGCTCGGCTTCGATCCCGACGCATGGAAATTGTTCAACGTCGTCATCCAGCTGGGTGCGATCCTCGCGATCGTCGTGCTCTATTGGCGCACCTTCGCGCGCGTCCTCGGCGGGCTGGCGCGGCGCGACCCGGCGGCGGTCCGCTTCACCCGCAACGTGATCCTGGGGTTCGTTCCCGCCGGCATCATCGGCTTCGCGCTCCACAAGAAGATCGAGGCGCTGCTCGGCCATGCCGAGGTCGTCGCCGTGGCGCTGATCGTCGGCGGCATCGCCATCCTGGTCATCGAGCGGCTCGCCAAGCGGGCGACCGTCGAGGGCGTCGCCGAGATCCCGACGCGGACCGCGCTCGGCATCGGCTTCGCCCAGTGCCTCGCGATGGTGCCCGGCGTCAGCCGCAGCGGCGCGACGATCATGGGCGCGCTCAGCCTCGGCGTCGAGCGCAAGACCGCGGCCGAGTTCAGCTTCTTCCTCGCGATCCCGACGATGCTCGGCGCGACCGTCCTCGAGCTGGTCAAGAACCGCGCGCTGCTCAACGCGGGCGAGGTCCACGACATCGCCATCGGCTTCGTCGTCGCGTTCGTCGTGGCGATCGTCGTCGTCCGCGCCTTCGTCGCGCTGATCAGCCGCCACGGCTTCGCGCCGTTCGCGTGGTACCGGATCGTCGCCGGCACGGTCGCGCTGATCTGGATCTACGCCGGCTGACGGGCGTGCGCCCCGGCTGCCCGGCGCAGCCGTAACTTCGCTAACTTCACACGACGACGGTCCTGTTTCGGCGCCGAAGTGCGCCTTCGCCGCCTTGGCCGCTTTCTCCTCCGCTTTGGCGAAGCCGGCCTCCATGTTGGTCAGCGCCATGCCGAGCGCGTCGTCGGTGCTGAAGGCGTCGGGGCTGGCGCCCTCGTAGCGGCGGTGCGCGAGCCAGTGGCGGTTGGCGAGCATGAACATCAGCAGTTTGTCGTTGTGGACGACGCGCTCGCCGACGACCTCGCCCTTGTACCACACGTCGACGCGGCGGCCGTGCATCGCCGCGTCGAAGGCGACCTCGTGGAGCACCGACATCCCGGCGGCGAGCGCGGCGTCCCACGCCGCGGTGAACTCGCGCGCGCTCTTGTGGCGGCGGAGCTGGTAGGCGCTGCTCGTGCTCATGCCGACGGCGTAGCAGGCGAGGCGGACGCTGCCGGTCAGCGCGACCTTGTCGACGAAGGTCCGCTGCTTGTCGGGCGTCCAGCCGTCCGCCCGCGGGCGGGGGGCGGCAGGGGTGAAGGGGCAGGCGTCGTCCATGACCGATCCTTTCGACTCAACCCGGCAGTCTGTTGCAGAAAAGGATCGTGTAGGAAAATCAACGCCTACAGCCATAACCGCTGCGGCTATCCGGGGCATTTAGGTCCGTTAAGCGACGACCCTTTGAATCTTCGCGAGACCGACAACCAGCCTACCTCGTCGCAACTGCCGATCCCGGCAACGCTGCTGCCCTATCGGCATAATGTTGCTCGACAACCCATGATGAAGCACGTATCGGAATGCGCGAGGGAGCGTAGCCATGCCGAACACGACGATGCTGCGCTTTACCGGCGTTGCGCCCGCGCCGCCGCCGAAGCGCGATGCCGCCGCACGCGCCGACGACTTCCTCGAGATCGCCCGGCCGTATCTCGAGGCGCGCGCGGCCGAGCAGGCGTCGCGCTGTTCGCAGTGCGGCGTGCCGTTCTGCCAGGTGCATTGCCCGCTCCACAACAACATCCCCGACTGGCTCCGCCTGACCGCCGAAGGCCGCCTTGAAGAGGCGTACGAGGCGAGCGCGGCGACGAGCTCGATGCCCGAGATCTGCGGCCGCATCTGTCCGCAGGACCGGCTGTGCGAGGGCAATTGCGTGATCGAGCCGGGGTTTGGCGCGGTGACGATCGGCGGCATCGAGAAGTTCATCACCGACCATGCGTGGGACATGGGCTGGGTCCGCCCGGCGCGCGTCGGGCCCGACCGCGGGCTGTCGGTCGGCATCGTCGGCGCGGGGCCGGCGGGGCTGACCGCCGCCGAGCGGCTGCGCGGGTACGGCTACGGCGTCGAGGTCTATGATCGCCACGACCGGCCGGGCGGGCTGCTGACGTACGGCATCCCGGGGTTCAAGCTCGAGAAGGCGGTCGTCGCGCGGCGCGTCGAGCGGCTGCGCGCGGCGGGGATCGGCTTCCACTGCGGCGTCGAGGTCGGGCGCGACGTGGCGCTCGCCGACCTGCGTGCACGCCACGCCGCGGTGCTGGTCGCGACCGGCGTCTATGCCGCGCGCGAGCTCGTCGCGCCCGGGGTCGCGGCGGCGGGCGTGGTGCCGGCGCTCGACTATCTGTTCGCGTCGAACCGGCGCGGCTTCGGCGAGGCGGTCGCGGGCTTCGACGCCGCGGGCAAGGACGTCGTCGTCGTCGGCGGCGGCGACACGGCAATGGACTGCGTCCGCACCGCGGTCCGCCAGGGCGCGCGGTCGGTCAAGTGCCTCTACCGCCGCGACCGCGCCAACATGCCCGGCAGCCAGCGCGAGGTCGCCCATGCCGAGGAGGAGGGCGTCGAGTTCGTCTGGCTGAGCGCGCCCGCCGCGTTCGTTGCGGCCGGGACTGGGGGCGATCCCGTCACCGGCGTCGTCGTCGAGCGGATGCGCCTCGGCCCGGCCGACGCCAGCGGCCGCCGCGCGCCCGAGGCGGCGGGGACGCGCGAGCATCTCGCCGCCGACCTCGTCATCGCCGCGCTCGGCTTCGACCCCGAGGACCTGCCCGCGCACTTCGCCGCGCCCGACCTCGGCACGACGCGCTGGGGGACGCTGCGCGTCGACCACAAGGCGATGATGACCAGCCTGCCCGGCGTGTTCGCCGCCGGCGACATCGTCCGCGGCGCGAGCCTCGTCGTCTGGGCGATCCGCGACGGGCGTGACGTGGCGAAGGCGATGCACGATTATCTGCGCGCCGGGGCGGCGCAGGAGAGGGTGGCGGCATGACGATGCGGATGATGACGGCGGCGGCAGTCGCGGTCGCGGCGATGGCCCCGACCGCGGTGGCAAGGGCGACGACGACCGCGCCGGCGGTGGTCGAGACGGCGCCGGCGCCCGACCCGGCGCGGCTGGCGCTCGCGCGCGAGGTCGTCGACCTCGCCTATCCGCCGGCGACACGCGAGGCGATGTTCGCCGGCGTCATGCACGCGGTGACGCCGATGATGCAGAACATGGTCGACCAGAACCCCGAGCTGAAGGCCGCCTTCGCGCGCGACCCGCGGGTCCGGGCGATCTTCGACCGCTATCTGGCGAAGATCCAGGCGCGGGTGTCGACGCAGCTCAATGCCAACATCCCGGCGCTGTTCGCCGCGTATGGCCGGGCCTACGCGCGGCGTTTCGACCTCAAGCAGCTCGGCGACCTGAAGGCGTTCTTCGCCACGCCGACCGGGGCGCTCTATACGTCGCGGTCGCTGTCGCTGCTGACCGATCCCGACGTGCTCGCGGCCAACGCGACGATGATGCGCGGCGCGATGGGCGACATGCGCAGCGACGCGCAGGCGCTCGTCGCCGAGATCAAGGCGCTGCCGCCGCTCCCCGGGCAGAACAAGCCGTGACCGCCACCCCCGCCGAACGCGCCCGCGTCGCCGAGTTCGGCATGTACCGGCCCGACCTCGAGTCGGACGCGTGCGGGGTCGGGCTGATCGCCGCGGTCGACGGGGTCGCCAGCCGGCGCGTGGTGACGAGCGCGATCGACGCGCTGAAGGCGGTGTGGCACCGCGGCGCGGTCGATGCCGACGGCAAGACCGGCGACGGCGCGGGCCTCCACGTCGAGCTGCCGCACGCCTTCTTCGACGAACACATCGCCCGCGCCGGGCACAAGCCGGGGCCGCACCGGCTCGCGGTCGGCATGATCTTCCTGCCGCGGACCGACCTCGCCGCGCAGGAGACGTGCCGGACGATCGTCGAGAGCGAGATCATCGGCTTCGGCTATGCGATCCTCGGCTGGCGGCAGGTGCCGGTCGACACCAGCGTCATCGGCACCAAGGCGGCGGCGTCGCGGCCCGAGATCGAGCAGATCATGGTCGCCGGGCCGCTGCCGGATCAGGGGTCCGTCGAGGCGTTCGAGAAGGACCTCTACCTGATCCGCCGCCGGATCGAGCGCGCGGTCGTGGCGGCGCAGATCACCGGTTTCTACATCTGCTCGCTGTCGGCGCGGTCGATCATCTACAAGGGGCTGTTCCTCGCCGAGGAGCTGTCGGTATTCTACCCCGACCTCGCCGACGCGCGCTTCGTCAGCCGCTTTGCCATTTACCACCAGCGCTATTCGACCAACACCTTCCCGCAGTGGTGGCTGGCGCAGCCGTTCCGCTGCCTCGCGCACAACGGCGAGATCAACACCGTCCGCGGCAACAAGAACTGGATGAAAAGCCACGAGATCAAGATGGCCGCGGCGGCGTTCGGCGAGCATTCGGCCGACATCAAGCCGCTGATCCCGGCCGGCGCGAGCGACACCGCCGCGCTCGACGCGGTGTTCGAGGCGTTCGTCCGTTCGGGCCGCGACGCCCCGACCGCCAAGCTGATGCTGATCCCGGAGGCGTGGAACGCCGACGACGCGCTGCCGGCCGCCCACCGCGCGATGTACGCCTTCTTCGCCAGCGTCATGGAGGCGTGGGACGGGCCGGCGGCGCTGGCGATGACCGATGGCCGCTGGGTGCTCGCCGGCGTCGACCGCTCGGCGCTGCGCCCGATGCGCTGGCTGACGACGAACGACGGCCTGCTGATCACGGGGTCGGAGGCGGGCATGGTCGTCGTGCCCGAGACGAGCATCACCGCCAAGGGCGCGCTGGGGCCCGGCGAGATGATCGCCGTCGACCTCGACGGCGACGCGGGGGCCAAAGACACTTGCGGCCCGCGCCTGTACCGCGACCGCGCGGTCAAGGACCGCATCGCCGCGGCCGCGCCCTACGCCGACTGGGTCGCGCACTTCCGCCGCTTCGCCGACCTCGCCGGCCACGACGCGCCGCAGCCGGCACGCGCGTTCGACCGCGGCGCGCTGCGCCGCCGCCAGGTCGCCGCCGGGCTGACGAGCGAGGACATGGAGCTGATCCTGTCGCCGATGGTCGAGGACGCCAAGGAGGCGGTCGGCAGCATGGGCGACGACACGCCGCTCGCCGTCATCAGCAGCCGGCCGCGGTGCCTCAGCCACTTCTTCCGCCAGAACTTCAGCCAGGTGACCAACCCGCCGATCGACTCGCTGCGCGAGACGCGGGTGATGAGCCTCAAGACCCGCTTCGCCAACTTCGGCAACATCCTCGACCACGACGCGCGGCAGGAGGGGGTGATGGTCCTCGACTCGCCGGTCCTGACCAACCGCGACTGGGACGTGCTGCGGACGCACTATGCCAAGGCGGCGGCGACGATCGACTGCACGTTCGACATCGCCGCCGGCCCCGACGGGCTGCGCGCGGCGATCGCCCGCGTCCGCGCCGAGGCCGAGACGGCGGTGCGGTCGGGCAAGAGCCAGCTGTTCCTGACCGACGAGAACCAGTCCGCGAGCCGCGCCGGGATCACGATGATCCTCGCCGCCGCCGGCGTCCACACCCACCTCGTCGCGCGGGGGCTACGCTCGTTCAGCAGCATCAACGTGCGGTCGGCCGAATGCCTCGACACGCATTATTTCGCGGTGCTGGTCGGGGTCGGGGCGACGACGGTCAACGCGTATCTCGCGCAGGAGGCGGTGCTCGACCGCCACGCGCGCGGGCTGTTCCCTGGGTTCAGCGCCGACGAATGCGTCGCGCGGTACAAGAAGGCGGTCGACGACGGGCTGCTCAAGATCATGGCGAAGATGGGCATCGCCGTCATCTCGTCGTACCGCGGCGGCTACAACTTCGAGGCGGTCGGGCTCAGTCGCGCGCTGGTCAACGACTTCTTCCCCGGCATGCCGGCGAAGATCAGCGGCGAGGGCTTCGTCTCGCTCCACCTGAACGCGCGGCTGCGGCACGAGGCGGCGTGGGACGAGGACGTGGCGACGCTGCCCGTCGGCGGGCTCTACCGCTACCGCGCGGGGGCCGAGGACCATGCCTATCAGGCGAACCTGATCCACCTGCTCCAGACGGCGGTGACGCGCGACAGCTATAGCGATTACCTGCGCTTCAGCCGCGCGGTCGGCGAGCTGCCGCCGATCTATCTGCGCGACCTGCTCGAGTTCAATTTCGCCAAGACCCCGGTGCGCTTGGACGCGGTCGAGTCGATCACCGAAATCCGCCGCCGCTTCGTCACGCCGGGCATGAGCCTCGGCGCGCTGTCGCCCGAGGCGCACGAGACGCTGGCGATCGCGATGAACCGGATCGGCGCGAAGGCGGTCAGCGGCGAGGGCGGCGAGGACCGCAAGCGCTTCACGCCCTACGCCAACGGCGACAACGCCAACTCCGCGGTCAAGCAGATCGCCAGCGCGCGCTTCGGCGTCACGGCCGAGTATCTGAACGCGTGCAGCGAGATCGAGATCAAGGTCGCGCAGGGGGCGAAGCCCGGCGAGGGCGGGCAGCTGCCCGGCTTCAAGGTCACCGACCTGATCGCCCGCCTCCGCCACGCGACGCCCGGCGTGACGCTGATCAGCCCGCCGCCGCACCACGACATCTATTCGATCGAGGACCTCGCCCAGCTGATCTACGACCTCAAGATGATCAACCCGCGCGCGCTGGTGTGCGTCAAGCTGGTCAGCTCGGCCGGGATCGGGACGGTCGCGGCGGGCGTCGCCAAGGCGCACGCCGACGTCATCCTCGTCTCGGGCCACGTCGGCGGGACCGCCGCCAGCCCGCAGTCGTCGATCAAGTATGCGGGCACGCCGTGGGAGATGGGCCTCAGCGAGGTCAACCAGGTGCTGACGCTCAACGGGCTGCGCCACCGGGTCAAGCTGCGGACCGACGGCGGGCTCAAGACCGGGCGCGACATCGTCATCGCCGCGATCCTCGGGGCCGAGGAATACGGCATCGGCACGCTCGGGCTGGTCGCGATGGGCTGCATCATGGTCCGCCAGTGCCATTCGAACACGTGTCCCGTCGGCATCTGCTCGCAGGACCCCGCGCTGCGGGCGAAGTTCGACGGCACGCCGGAGAAGGTCATCAATCTGATGAGCTTCATCGCCGAGGAGGTCCGCGACATCCTCGCCAAGCTCGGCGCGAAGTCCTTGGACGAGGTCATCGGCCGGACCGAGCTGCTGCGGCAGGTCAGCCGTGGGGCGGAACACCTCGACGACCTCGACCTCAACCCGATCCTGGTGAAGGTCGACGCGCCCGACGAGAGCCGCCGCTTCGGCATCGCCAATCACCGGAACGAGGTGCCCGACGGGCTCGACGCCGACATGCTGCGCGACGCCGCCCCGTTGTTCGAGCGGGCGGAGAAGATGCAGCTGACGTACACCGTGCGCAACACCCACCGCGCGGTCGGCACGCGAGTGTCGTCGGCGATCGTCGGCAAGTACGGCATGCGCGGGCTCGACCCCGGCCACCTCCACGTCCGGCTGCGCGGGTCGGCCGGGCAGAGCCTCGGCGCGTTCGCGGTGCAGGGGCTGACGCTCGAGGTGTTCGGCGAGGCCAACGACTATGTCGGCAAGGGCCTGTCGGGCGCGACGATCGTCGTCCGGCCGATGGTCAGCTCGACGCTGGTCGCGCGCGACAACACCATCATCGGCAACACCTGCCTGTACGGCGCGACCGCCGGCCGGCTGTTCGCCGCGGGGCGGGCGGGGGAGCGCTTTGCGGTGCGGAACTCGGGCGCGGTGACGGTCGTCGAAGGGTGCGGCGCGAACGGGTGCGAGTACATGACCGGCGGTGTCGCGGTCATCCTCGGGCCGACCGGCGACAATTTCGGCGCGGGCATGACCGGCGGGATGGCGTTCGTCCACGATGCGGACGGCAGCTTCGCGCGGCGGATCAACCCGGGGTCGATCGTGGTGGTGCCGGTCGCCAGCGCGCACTGGGACGGCGTGCTGCGGGGCCTCGTCGAGGAGCATGCGGCGGCGACGGGGTCGGCGTGGGCGGCCGAGCTGCTGCTCGACTGGCCGCGCGCGCGTGCCGCCTTCCGCCAGGTGTGCCCGGTCGAGATGCTCGGGCGATTGGAACACCCGCTCGACGACGCGCCGGCGCTGGTGGCGGCGGAGTAGGGGTTGCAGCGCCGACTGTCCTAGCCATATAGGACACTCGTCGTCCGAGGAGCCTGCCGCATGACCGACCGACCCCAGCCGCCGATGAGCGAGGCGCTGATGGCGCTCCTCGCCGGGGCCGCGCCGCTGTTCGAGAAGGCGAAGGCCGCCGGCCTGTTCCGCGACCGGCCCATCGACGTCACCCCCAGCGCGCCGACGCCGCCGACCCCGCCGACGCCGCCCGAGGCGAGCGGCGACGCCGCCAAGCTCGCCGCGCTCCACGACATCATCGTCGCCCAGGCGCAGAAGATCGTTGCCCTCGAGGCCGAGGTTGCCCGGCTGAAGGGGTAAGCCGCGCGCGCGCATTGCCCCGGCGCGCGATCGGTGCCACGCCTGCCCGCATGGTCGAGCTGATCGTCTGCACCACCTGCCGCGGGCCGGGGCGCGTTTCCGGCGTCGGCGCGGCGTTCGCGACCGCGGTCGCCGCCGCGGCCGCGGGGACCGGCGTCGCCGTGACCCGCGCCGAATGCCTGTGGAGCTGCGACCGCGGCGCGTCGGCGCAGCTGCGCGGGCAGGGGCGGGCTGGCTATGTCATGGGCGGGTTCGTCGCCGCCGACGCCGGCGCGCTCGTCGACTTCGCCCGCGCCTATGCGGCGAGCGGCGACGGGGTCGTCCCCTATCCGGCGTGGCCGGCGGCGGTGCTCGGCAAGTTCATCGCCCGCACTCCGCCGGCGGGCGGGGCGCTCGACCGCGTCAGTTGAGCTCGAACACGACAGTCACGCTCGTACCCAGCGACACCTCGCCGGGCGCGACGGGGGTTTCGGCCTTGACGCGCGCCATCATCATCATCGGCCGCGGCGCGGGCGGCTCGCCGCCGCCTTCGACGATCGAGCGGATCCGCGCGACGTGGAGCCCGGCGGCGGCGGCGTAGAGGTCGGCCCGCGCCCGCGCCGTCTTCACCGCGGCCGTCCGCGCGGCGTCGAGCGCGGCGTCGGCGTCCTCCACCCGGAACGCCGGCCCGCTGATCTGGTTCGCGCCGGCCGCGACGAGCGCGTCGACCAGCCGCCCGGCGTCGGCGAGCGCCCGGACCTTGAGCGCGACGGTGTTCGACACCTGGTAGCCGGTCAGCGCCGGGGCCTGGCCGTCGGCGTAGCGGTACTGCGGCTGGAGGCTCAATCCGCTCGTCTGGATGTCGCGCTCGGCGATGCCCGCCCGTCGCACGGCGGCGACCACGGCCGTCATCCGTACGGCGTTGGCGGCGAGCGCGGACGCCGCGGTCGGGGCCTGCGTCACCACCCCGCCGGAGATCTCGGCGAGGTCGGGGGCGCGGTCGACGTGGCCGTCGGCGATCACCGTCAGCGTCGCCGGGCGGACCTCGTCGGCGACGGCCGGAGCGGCGAGCAGCAGGGGGAGCAGGACGGGGAGCAGGCGCATCGGTCGATCTCGCACTCGTTGGCAGGGCGCAACAATGCCGCGCCGGGCCTGTCGCGGCAATGAACGTCGCGCGACAGTGACGATGGCGGCGGACGGCTTCGCAACGCACGCTTTTCAAGCTATGGCGATTGACGCCGGCGCTGGGTGCGTTACAACGGTAACACAGTAACGCCGACGGGGACCATGACGGGCATGAACATGCACATGCGGATCGACGAGGCTCCGGTCCGCGCCCAGCGGCGCTGGCGGACGCCGGCGATCGTCGCGGTCGTCGTGCTGCTGCTCGCCGCGGCGGCTTACGCCATGTTCCGGCCCAAGCCCCCCGCCGCACCGCCGCCGCCGGTGATCGCGACGGTTTCGGTCGTCGTCCCCGGCACGTCGAGCGTCGCCGCGACGATCACCGCGACGGGCAGCATCGCCGCGCGTCGCGACGCGCAGGTCGGGGTCAACGGCGAGGGCGGGCGCGTCACCGCGGTCCTCGTCGACGCCGGCCAGTCGGTCGCCAAGGGGCAGGTGCTCGCCCGCATCGACGCGTCGGTCCAGGCGCAGCAGGTGGCGCAGATGGACGCCGCGATCCGCTCGGCCAAGGCCGACGCCGCGCTGGCCCAGGCGAACCTCGACCGCGCGGCGAAGCTCGTCGACAAGGGGTTCATCTCGAAGGCCGACATCGATACCAAGACGGCGACGCGCGACGGCATGAACGCCAAGGTGCGGCTCGCCGAGGCGCAGAACGCCGAGATGCGCGCGCGCATGGCGCGACTCGACGTCCGCGCGCCCGCCGCCGGGCTCGTCCTGTCGCGGAGCGTCGAGACCGGGCAGATCGTCGGGGCGGGGTCGAACAGCCTGTTCCGCATCGCCGAGGGCGGCGTGCTCGAAATGCGCGCGCTCGTCGCCGAACAGGACATGGCCGCGCTCAAGGTCGGGCTGCCGGCGACCGTCCGCCCGGTCGGCTCGGCGACCGACTACCACGGGACAGTGTGGCTGCTCGATCCGGTCATCGACCCGACCAGCCGCCAGGGCATCGCGCGGATCGCGCTCAACTATGCGCCGGGCCTGCGCGTCGGCGCCTTCGCCAATGCGTCGATCGTCGCGGGGGCGGCGACGCGCCCGGTCCTGCCGCAGTCGGCGGTGATGGTCGACGACCAGGGCAGCTATGTCTATGTCGTCGCGCCCAACAGCACGGTCGCGCGGCGGCGGGTGACGGTCGGCGACGTCTCGGCCAAGGGCATGAGCATCACGTCGGGCCTGAACGGGACCGAGCGCGTCGTCCAGTCGTCGGGCGCGTTCCTCGACGCCGGGCGAGAAGATCCGGCCGGTGCTGGCGACGGGAGCCTGAGGCGATGCGCAACATCTCGAGCTGGGCGATCAAGCACCCGACCTTTCCGATCGTGCTGTTCCTCGTCCTGATGTTCCTCGGGCTGGTCAGCTTCGTGCGGATGCCGATCAACAACAACCCCGACATCAGCTTCCCCGCCGCGACGGTCATCGTCTCGCAGCCCGGCGCCGCGCCGACCGAGATGGAGACGCAGATCACCCAGCGCGTCGAGGGCGCGATCGCGTCGGTGTCGGGGGTCGACAAGATCACCTCGTTCGTCACCGAAGGCGTGTCGACGACACAGGTCGAGTTCACCATCGGCATGCCGGTCGACCGCGCGGTCAACGACGTCCGCGACGCGGTCGCCAAGATCCGGTCGGAACTGCCCGACGGCATCCTCGAGCCGCAGGTCCAGCGGATCGACTTCGACGGCAGCCTGTCGCAGTGGTCGGTGTCGACGACCGACATGACGCTCGAGCAGCTGAGCTGGTTCGTCGACAATACCGTCGCCAAGCGGCTGCTCGTCGATCCCCGGCGTCGCCGGCGTCAGCCGCGCCGGCGGGGTCACGCGCGAGATCCGCGTCAACCTCGATCCGGCGCGGCTCCAGGCGTACGGCGTCACCGCGGCGCAGATCAACACCGGCCTGCGCGCGCTCAACCTCGATGCGCCGGGCGGGCGCGCGGAGGTCGGCGGGGCCGAGCAGTCGGTGCGCGTGCTCGGCGGCGCGCGCACGGCGCAGGCGCTCGCCGACACCCAGATCGACGATCAGCGGCGGGCGCTCGGTGCGTCTCGGCGACGTCGCCGACGTCCGCGACAGCACCGCCGAGCAGCGCAGCATCGCGCGGCTCAACGGCCGCCAGATCACCGCCTTCGCGATCAACAAGGCCAAGGGCGCGTCGGAGGTCACGGCCGACGACAAGACGCGCGCCGAGCTGCAGAAGATCATGAAGGAGAACCCGAAGGTCCACTTCGACCTGATCACCGACAACGTGAAGTACGCGCGCGAATCGTACAGCAGCGCGCTTCACGCGATGGTCGAGGGCGCGATCCTCGCCGTCCTCGTCGTCTTCCTGTTCCTGCGCGACTGGCGCTCGACGCTGATCTCGGCGGTGGCGATCCCGCTGTCGGCGATCCCGACCTTCTTCTTCATGGACATGCTCGGCTTCACGCTCAACTTCCTCAGCCTGCTCGCGCTGAGCCTCGTCGCCGGCATCCTGGTCGACGACGCGATCGTCGAGATCGAGAACATCGTCCGCCACATGCGCATGGGCAAGACGCCGTAGCAGGCGTCGCTCGACGCCGCCGACGAGATCGGGCTCGCGGTCGTCGCGACGACGATGGCGATCGTCGCGGTGTTCCTGCCGGTCGCGTTGATGCCGGGCATTTCCGGCCAGTTCTTCAAGCAGTTCGGGATGACCGTCGTCGTCTCGGTGCTGATCTCGCTGCTCGTCGCGCGGCTGATCACGCCGCTC
This sequence comes from uncultured Alphaproteobacteria bacterium, assembly GCA_963790285.1. Classification (GTDB taxonomy): domain Bacteria; phylum Pseudomonadota; class Alphaproteobacteria; order Sphingomonadales; family Sphingomonadaceae; genus Polymorphobacter_B. The sequence continues at coordinate 406,642 of CAWBNV010000001.1, read as the reverse complement.
GCGGCGGCCTATTTCCTCCGCCCGCACGGGATGCGCGAGCATGCGAGCGGGCCGTGGATGCAGCGTTATCTGGCGCTGCTCCGCTGGACGCTGAGCAACCGCTGGAAGACGGTCGGCGTCGGCGTCGTCGCCTTCGCGGTCACGCTGGCGATCTTCTCGACGCTGCCGGTCGCGTTCAATCCGCCGGAGGACAACGGCGAGAGCACGCTCAGCATCGAACTCGCGCCGGGCAGCCGGCTGGGCGATGTCGAGCGCGTCGCCGACCAGGCCGCGACCGAGCTCCGCGCGCGGCCGGAGGTGCGACAGGTCTACGAGCAGATCGGCGGCGACGAGGATGTCCGTTTCGCCACGCTCAACGTCAGCCTCGTCGACCGGAACAAGCGCAAGCTGTCGACCGTCGAGTTCGAGCGCGACATGGCCCCGCAGATGCGCAAACTGCCCGACGCGCGGGTCAACTTCCAGACGCAGGGCGGCGGTCTCGGCCACGACATCACGCTGATGCTGGTCGGCGACGATCCCGTCGCGCTCCAGGCCGCGGCGGCGAATCTCGTCACCGGCATGAAGCGTGTCGCACTCATCCAGGGTCCGCGGATCGACGGCGACCTCAAGCGCCCGGAAATCCTCATCAAGCCGCACTTCGACATGGCGGCGCAGATGGGCGTGTCGGTCCAGGCGCTGTCGCAGACGATCCGCATCGCGACGCTCGGCGACATCCCACAGAACCTCGCCAAGTTCTCGCTCAGCGACCGGCAGATCCCGATCCGGGTCGATGATGCCGGAATCGATCCGGGGCAACCTCGATACGCTCAAGAACCTGCCCGTGCCGACCGCGCTCGGCGGATCGGTGCCGCTCAAGGTCGTCGCCGACGTCAGCTTCGGCGAGGGGCCGACCAAGATTCGGCGCTTCAACCAGTCGCGCCGCGTCGCCGTCGTCGCCGACCTTGCGCCCGGCGCGCAGAGCGGATCGGCGATCGCCGCGATCCACGCGCTGCCCGAATTCAAGGCGATGCCGCAGGGGGTCCACGAGATCCCGTTCGGCGACGCCGAGTGGCAGGCCGAGCTGTTCGTCAACTTCATCGTCGCGCTCGTCGCGGGCATCCTGCTCGTGCTCGCGGTGCTGATCCTGCTCTACCGCCGCGCCCTGCCGCCGTTCGTCAACCTCGCGTCGCTGCTGCTGGCGCCGCTGGGCACGGCGATCGCGCTCAAGGTGACCGGCTTCGCGGTATCGATGCCGGTGTTCATCGGCCTGCTGATGCTGTTCGGCATCGTCGCCAAGAACTCGATCCTGCTCGTCGATTTCGCGATCGAGGAGATGCGCAAGGGCGTCGACCGGACGACGGCGATCCTCGACGCCGGCCACAAGCGCGCACAGCCGATCGTCATGACGTCGGTGGCGATGGTCGCCGGCATGCTCCCGATCGCGCTCGCGCTCTCCGGCGACTCGTCGTTCCGCCAGCCGATGGGCGTCGCGGTGATCGGCGGCATCACGGTGTCGACGATCCTGACGCTGATCATCGTGCCCGCCGGCTTCACCCTCGCCGACGACCTCGAGAAGTGGATCGCACGACGGATCGGCGGCGCGTTCAACGCGTCCGAAGCCGGTGAACCGGGGACCGTGACGGCACCGCAGCCCGCCGAATGAGTTGGGCGCGGATGGCCGTCACGCCGTTCGAGCTGCCGTCGACCCCCTTCCACCGGATGCGGCGGCTCGCGTCGCTGCTCCTCGTCGCCATCGTCGCGCTGTTCGCCGCCGCGCACTGGGCGAGCCTTCACTGGCCGACGAGCGCGATCCCCGGCTACGTCCGTGCCTTTGCCGAGGCGTCGCTCGTCGGCGGGCTGGCCGACTGGTTCGCGGTGACGGCGCTGTTCCGCCACCCGCTCGGCCTGCCGATCCCGCACACGGCGATCATCCCCACCAACAAGGACCGCATCGGCGACAGCCTGGCGGCGTTCCTCAAGGACAACTTCCTCACTCCCGCGGTGATGGCGCGGCGGCTCGAGGGGTTCCACGTCGCCGCCGCGCTGGCGACGTGGCTGGGCGCCCCGCGCCGCGAGGCCGGGGCGCCGGCGGGGCGGCTGCGGCGCGCGCTCGGGGGCCTGGCGCTGCGCTTCGTCGCGGCGCTCGACGACACGACCGTCGCGCAGCTGCTCGCGGTGACCGTCACCGACCGGCTGCGGACGACGCCGGTCGCGCCGGCGGCGGGGCGCTTCCTCGCCAGCCTCGTCGCCGACGGCCGCCACGAGGCGCTCGTCGAGCGCGCCGTCGTCGCCGGGCTCGACCTGCTCGACGTCCACGAGGACGACATCCGCGCCGCCGTCGCCGAGCGGTCGGGCAAGTGGGTGCCGGCGTTCGTCGACGAGAAGATCGCCGGCGGGATCGTCACCGCGGTGCGCGACCGGCTGCTCGCCATGTCGGACGCGGCGACCGCGCGCGCCCGGCGCGACCCGGCCGAGGTCATGGCCGAGTTCCGCGCGCGCGCGGCGGCGCTCGAGGCGGGGCAGGTGCCGGTGGTGGCGGCGGTCGGGCTCGGCCGGGCGCATCCCGACCGGGTGGCGATCACCGCCTGGCTGACGCGCCTCGCCGCCGACCTGCAGGATGCGGACACGCCCGCCGCGACGAAGTTCGAGGCGGCGAAGGTCGACCTCCTCGACAGCCCGGCCACCGCCGGGCTGTTCGCCAGCCTGTGGGACACCGCCAAGGCGATGATCGCCGCGTCGGGCCGCGGCGAGTCGCGCGCCGCCACCGACGCGCTCGCGCTCCCCCTCGCTCGCCGGGGCCGCGGCGCCCGCACCGCCTGCGTCGCGCTTCGCCGCCGAACTCGGCGCGGTGATCACCGCGAACCCCGCGCTCGCCGAAGCGCTCGACACGCTCGCCCGGCGCGCGCTGGTCAGCGTCGTGGCGACCTATGGCTCGTCGATCGTCCGGCTGGTCAGCGATACCGTCCGCGGGTGGGACGCGGCGACGGTCACCGGGCGGCTGGAGGCCGCGGTCGGGCGCGACCTCCAGTATATCCGGATCAACGGCACGGTCATCGGCGGCCTGATCGGGCTGGCCATCCACGCCGCCGAACGCGCGCTGTAGACGGGCCGAGCCGTTCTCAGGGTTTCAGCACGACCTTGCGGAACTCGTCCTGGTTCTCCTTGAAGTTCTTGTACGCCATCGCGCCCTGTTCGAGCGGCAGGCGGTGGGTGATGACGACGCGCGGATCGATGCGGCCGGCCTCGATGTGCTCGAGCAGCGGCTTGAGGTAGCGGTGGACGTGGGTCTGGCCGCTCTTGATCGTCAGCCCCTTGTTGACCACCGCGCCCATCGGGAAGTTGTCGATGAAGCCGCCGTAGACGCCGGGCACCGAAACGTGGCCGCCCTTGCGGCAGGCGATGATCGCCTGGCGCAGGACGTGCGGGCGGTCGGTGCCGATGCCGACCGCCTGCTTGGCGCGGTCCTCCATATTATCGGCGGCGATGCCGTGCGCCTCCATGCCGACGGCGTCCATGCAGCTGTCGGGGCCGCGCCCGGCGGTCGTCTCGAGCAGCGCGTCGAGGACGTCGACCTGCTCGAAGTTGAGCGTGTCGGCACCCGCCTCGGCGGCGAGCTGGAGGCGTTCGGGGCGGTGGTCGATGGCGATGACGCGCTCGGCCCCGAGCAGGAACGCCGAGCGGATCGCGAACTGGCCGACCGGCCCGGCACCCCAGATGGCGACGGTGTCGCCGCGCTCGATGCCGCAATTCTCCGCCGCCATGTAGCCGGTCGGGAAGATGTCGGTCAGGAACAGGACCTGGTCGTCCTCGAGGTGATCGGGGACGGCGAACGCGCCGGTGTCGGCGAAGGGCACGCGGACGTATTCGGCCTGGCCGCCGGCGAAGCCGCCGGTCATGTGGCTGTAGCCGAACAGCCCCGACGGCGAATGGCCCATCAGCGCGTCGGCGATGTCCTGATTGTCGGCGGGGTTCGAGTTGTCGCAGCACGACCATAGCTGCTTTTCGCAGAAGAAGCAGTGGCCGCAGGCGATGGTGAACGGGATGACGACGCGCTGGCCGACCTTGAGCGCATGGCCGTTGGCGTCGCCGTTCTTGTGCGCGCTGCCGACGGCGACGACTTCGCCCATGAACTCGTGGCCGAGGATGTCGCCCTTCTGCATCGTCGGGATGACGGCATCGTAAAGGTGGAGGTCGGAGCCGCAGATCGCCGTCGACGTGACCTTGATGATCGCGTCGCGCGGGTTGATGATCTCGGGATCGGGGACGGTGTCGACGCGGACGTCGTGCTTGCCGTGCCAGCGGACTGCGCGCATGCCTGAATTCCTTACGACTTGGGGGCCGCGCCCTGCGGCGCGTTGGTGCTGATCTCGCCGGCCTCGAGCAGCATCTTCAGCCGCTTGAGGTCGCGGCGGACCTGGATGCCGGGTTCGCGCTGGAGCAGCTTGGCGATCAGCTTGCCCGCCGTCCCGCCGGGCGGGCGGTAGACGATCTCGGCGTGGAGCTCGGTCCCGCGACCGCCGGGGGCGTCCTTGAACGTCACCCGGCCGCGGTTGGCGACGACCGCACCGGGCAGCGTCTCCCACTGGATCAGCTCGCCGTCGCGCTGGTCGGTGATGACTGCGTCCCAGCTGACCTTGGTGCCGGCCGGGCCGTGGACCGTCCAGTGGCTATGGGTGGCGTCGGTCTCGGTGACCTCGGCGATGTTCTCCATGAACGTCGGCAGCTTGGCGAAGTCGCGGAAATAGGCAAAGACCTCGTGCCGCGGGCGGTTGATCGCGACGGCACGGCCGACGACGGCGGCGCTCGACCAGCCGGTCTGGCGCATCGCCGCCTTGTCGTCGGGGCCGGGACCGACGAGCCGCCGGACCGGGGCCGCGCCGGTCGCGCCGCGCAGCGCGAGGGCGGCGGCGACGCTGCCGAGAACCGCGCCCGACACCCCGCCGCGCTTCGCCGCGACGAAGCCGAGCGCCGCGCCGGCGAACGCCGACAGCGTCCGCTCGCCGGCATCGAGGTTGGCGCGCGGGCCGAGACGGGTGCCGGGGGGCGCGACGGCGGAACTGCTGGGCATGGCGGGCCTCGTCGTTGATCGGGTCCACGCCGAACGTGACGAAGGTGGCCGGGTTCCGCGCCAAAGCGTTGCGCCCGCGCATCAATCGGGGGGCGGTACCCCCCCCACGCGGTCAGACCAGCCGGTCGACCGCGCGGGCGATGCGGCGGCACGCCTCCGCGAGCAGCGCGTCGCCCGTCGCATAGCTGATGCGGAACGCCGGCGACCCGCCGAAGCCGCTGCCGGGGACGACCGCCACCCCCTCGGCGTCGAGCAGATACGTCGCGACCGCGGTATCGTCGGCCAGCACCGCGCCGTCGGGGGTGCGCCTGCCGATCAGCCCGGCGCAGTCGGGATAGACGTAGAACGCCCCCTCGGGCACCGGGCAGCGCAACCCGGGCACGGCGTTGAGCCCGGCGACCACCAGGTCGCGGCGGACCTTGAAGGCGGCATTGCGCGCGGTCAGGAACGACTGGTCCCCGTTCAGCGCCGCGACGGTCGCCGCCATCGAGATCGAACACGGGTTCGACGTCGACTGCGACTGGACCTTGGCGATCGCCGTGATCAGCGCTGCCGGCCCGCCGGCATAGCCGATCCGCCAGCCGGTCATGGCGTACGCCTTCGATGCGCCGTTGACCGTCAGCGTGCGGTCGCGGAGTTCGCGGCAGACCTGCGCGATGGTGGCGAATTCGAAGCCGTCATAGACGATATGCTCGTACATGTCGTCGCTGAGCACCCAGACGTGGGGGTTGCGGACCAGCACCTCGGCAAGCGCAGCGATCTCGGCGCGCGTGTAGGCGGCTCCGGTCGGGTTCGACGGCGAGTTGAGGATGACCCACTTGGTCCGCGGCGTGATCGCCGCGTCGAGCTGCGCCGGCGTCATCTTGAAGCCGGCGTCGATGCCGCAGTCGACGGCGACCGGCGTCGCGCCGGTGAAGGCGACCATGTCGGGGTAGCTGACCCAGTAGGGCGCGGGGATGACGACCTCGTCGCCGGCATCGCAGGTCGCGACGAGGGCGTTGAAGATCGTGTGCTTGCCGCCCGAATTGACCGTGATCTCGTCGAGGCCGTAGTCGAGGCCGTTGTCGCGGGCGAACTTGGCGCGGATCGCCGCCTTCAGCGCGGGCGTGCCGTCGACGTTGGTGTATTTCGTCTCGCCGTCGCGGATCGCACGGATCGCCGCTTCCTTGACGAAGTCGGGCGTATCGAAGTCGGGCTCGCCCGCGCCGAGCCCGATGATGTCGCGCCCCGCCGCCTTCAGCGCGGCGGCGCGGGCCGTGACGGCGAGCGTCGGCGACGGCTTGATCCGTGCGCAGGCGGCGGAAAAGAACGACATGGCGGGCCCCTCGCGCCCCGGCTTAGAGGCGCGGGCGGCGGCGCTCAAGCCGTTTCGCCCGCGCGATGGAAGATGGTTGACGCGATGCTGCCGCCGCGCAAGTCGCACCGCCCGCGGCCGTTGCTCCTCTTGTCCCGGTCGCGCTGCCGCGCCGGGCAAGCGGAGGTATTCGATGCGCCGGTTCGTTCCCGCACTCTTGCTCGCCTGCGCCGCTCCCGCCGGGGCGGCGATCGTCGTCCACGGCGTGGGGCTCGCCGACAGCTTCGCCAGCATCGCGGCCTCGCTCCCCGACCCGGCGACGGCGGCGCTGATGTTCGGCGGCTTCGGCCTCATTGCCGGAGCACGGCGGTTGCGCAGCGGGTCGCGCGCCGATTGAGGCACGGCTTGCCACTGCCGAGGTCGGCCCGTAGCCTGCCGGCAATGGGGGAGGGCGGCCGATGATGTGGACCTTGATCGCGGCGGCGGCGAGCGCGCTGATCGCCCCGCCGGCGGCGTTGACGCTCGACCGTGTCCCGCCGGTTCCCGCTGCGCTGCGCGAGGCGACCCAGCCGTACCTCGAGTACCGCTCGGCAGCGGTGGTCGACTGGAACCCGCGGACGCACGGCCTGCTGATCGCGACGCGCTTCGGCAACTCGACCCAACTGCACGAGGTCGCGCGCCCCGGCGGCGCGCGCGTCCAGGTCAGCTTCGAGGACGAGCCGGTCGCGAGCGGGCAGTTCGCGCCACATGGCGGCGACACGCTGGTCGTCAGCAAGGACGCCGGCGGCGGCGAGTTCTTCCAGCTGTACACGCTGGCGAACGGTCACCTGACGCTGCTGACCGACGGCCGCAGCCGCAACGAGGCGGGGACGTGGGACCGCGAAGGCCGCACTTTCGGCTACACCAGCACGCGGCGCAACGGCACCGACAGCGACATCTACCTGATCGATCCGCGCGATCCGAAGTCCGACCACATGGTCGCCAAGCTGGCCGGCAACGGCTGGGCCGTGACCGGCTTCGCCCCCGGCGGCAAGACGGCGCTGGTCGAACAGCGGCACTCGATCGCCAGCAGCGACCTGTTCCTGATGGACACCGCCAGCGGCGCGCTGACGCGGCTGACGCCGGAAGCGCCGGCGACGGCGCCGGTGTCCTACGACAACCCGCGCTTCGGTCCGGACGGCCAGGTCTACGCCACGTCCGACGTCGGCAGCGATTTCCAGCGCCTCGGCCGGATCGGCCGCGACGGGCGCTTCACCCCGCTGACCCCCGGCGTGCGCGGCGATGTCGAGCGCTTCGAGGTCAGTTGACGACGGTCGCTTCATCGCCTACACCGTGAACGACGGCGGCGCGTCGCGGCTGCGCCTGCTCGATCTGCCGAGCGGCCGCGTGCGCGAGGCCAAGCTGCCCGCCGGCGTCATCGGGGACTGGCCGTCGCGCCGTGGGGACAGGTGGCGTTCCAGCTGGCCAGCGCGACCTCGCCCGGCGACGCCTATGTCCTCGATCCCGCGACCATGGTCGTAACGCAGTGGACGACGAGCGAGACCGGCGGGCTCGATCCGGCGCTCAACGCCCGGCCCGAGCTGATCCGGGTCAAGAGCTTCGATGGGGTCGAGGTGTCGGGCTTCCTCTACCGCCCCGACGCACGGCGCTTCCCCGGCAAGCGCCCGCTGATCGTGTCGATCCACGGCGGCCCCGAAGGCCAGTCGCGCCCGGGCTTCCTCGGCCGGTCGAACTACCTCGTCAACGAGCTCGGCATCGCGCTGTTCCTCCCCAACGTTCGCGGCTCGACCGGCTTCGGCAAGACCTTCGTCGGCCTCGACGACGGCCCGTTCAGGCGCGAGGATTCGGTCAGGGATATCGGCGCGTTCGTCGACCGGCTCGCCGCCGACCCGGGCCTCGACGCGCAGCGCTTTGCCGAGACCGGGCGGCAGCTACGGCGGCTATATGTGCTATGCCTCGGCGATCCGCTACGCCGCGCGCTTCCATGCGGCGCAGTGCACGGTCGCGATCTCGAACTTCGTCACCTTCCTCGAGAATACGCAGAGCTACCGCCGCGACCTGCGCCGCGTCGAATACGGCGACGAGCGCGATCCCGCCCAGCGCGCCAAGCTGATCGAGATCTCGCCGCTGACCCGCATCGGCGAGATCAAGGCCCCGCTGTTCATCGTCACCGGCGGCAATGACCCGCGCGTGCCGCCGAGCGAGGCGGCGCAGGTGGTGAAGGCGGTCCGCGCCAATGGCGGCGAGGTCTGGCACATGGTCGCCGCCGACGAGGGCCACGGCTATAAGAAGAAGGCCAACCTCGACTACCAGTTCTGGGCAACCGTCCTGTTCTGGCAGAAGAACCTGTTGAACTGAACGCGGCGAGCGGCCACGTGGGCGGCATGAACCCGCTCGCCGCCGTCATCGTGCCCGTCACGCCGCTCCAGCAGAACTGCACGCTGTTCTGGTGCACCGCGACGATGCGCGGGGCATTCGTCGATCCCGGCGGCGACCTCGACAAGCTGATGGGCGTCGCCAGGCAGCATGGCGTCGCGATCGAGAAGCTGCTCGTCACCCATGGTCATATCGACCATTGCGGCGAAACCGGCGTGCTGCGCGACCGGCTGGGCGTGCCGATCGAAGGGCCGCACCGCGACGACAAGTTCTGGATCGACCTCCACGCCGTGTCGGGGCCGCAGTACGGCGTCCCGCTCGCCGCACCGTTCACCCCCGACCGCTGGCTCGACCAGGGCGACACGGTGACGGTCGGCGACCTGACGCTCGACGTGCATCACTGCCCGGGCCACACGCCGGGGCACGTCGTCTTCCACCACGCGCCGTCGAACCTCGCGATCGTCGGCGACGTGCTGTTCCAGGGCTCGATCGGGCGGACCGATTTCCCGCGCGGCAACCACGGCGACCTGATCGCGGCGATCACGTCGCGGCTATGGCCGATGGGCGGGCAGACGGCGTTCATCCCCGGCCATGGGGCGATGTCGACCTTCGCCGCCGAGCGCCGGTCGAACCCGTTCGTCGCCGACCGGGTTCTCGCCGCCGCCTAGCCGTCAGGCGTGGTGCGAATACGCGAGCACGATCGCCCAGATCGACAGGCCGGTCAGGATCACCCACGTGCCGCCGGCACCGGCGACGCGGAACGGGCTGACACCGGGCCGGGCCATGCCGACCGCGTGGGCGATGCGGATGAGGAAGAGCAGCACGCCGGTGGCGGTCAGCATCTCGGTCGTGCCGGTCCGGCTCTCGATCAGGCCCATCAGAATCAGGATGATCGGCACGTATTCGGCGAAGTTGGCGTGGGCGCGGATGCGCGCCAGCAGCGGGTCGTTGCCGCCGTCGCCGAGCGTCACCTTGTTCGCCTGCCGTCCCTGGACGACGCGGAGCGAGAGAATGAGGAAGAGAAGTCCGCAGAAGCCCGCGGTGATCAGTGTCGCCATCATGTGCCGTCCCCCTTTTCGCCGGCGTTTCGACCCGCCCGCGCAACCATACGCCCTGTACACCGTTGATCGCGCACGTACACAGAGGAGACCGTATCATGGACGAAGACCGGATCGACGGATCGCTCAAGAAGATGGGCGGCGACATCAAGGAAGGCATCGGCAAGCTCGTCGGCGACGGCAAGATGGAGGCCGAAGGCAAGGCCGACCGCGCCGAGGGCAAGGTCCAGAACGCCGTCGGCGGCGTCAAGGACACGCTGCGCGGCGACGCCTGACCCAGGCTGATCGAATGAGGCGACGGCCGCTCCGCGAGGGGCGGCCGTTCGCTTGTGCGGCGGAAGGCTATTGCGCGCGGCGTGCAAATCCCTATGGTCCGCGCCTCGATTGAACCCCGCGGGCTGCGGCGGCGCCATGCGCGCGCCGTACGACCGCGATTTTTGGCAAGAAGACTTCCGATGGCCGTTCCGAAACGCAAGACCTCGCCGTCGCGGCGCAACATGCGCCGCAGCCATCACGCGCTGACCGCCGTCGTCAGCCAGGATTGCCCGAACTGCGGCGAGCTCAAGCTGCCGCACAACCTGTGCCCGTCGTGCGGCTTCTACAAGGACCGCGCCGTCGTCGAGACCCAGTCCTAAGCGGCGGCCATGACCGACCGGCCGGTCATCGCGCTCGACGTCATGGGCGGAGACGGCGGGCCGGCCGTGGTCATTGCCGCCGCCGAGATCGCGCAGGAGCGCTATCCGCGGCTCGCCTTCCGCCTGTACGGCGACGAGGCGACGATTCGCGGCCACCTCGACCGCGCGCCGCGTGTTTCGGCGGGCGCGGTGGTCGTTCATAGCCCCGACGTCATTCTCGGCACCGACAAGCCGTCGGCGGCGCTGCGCCGCGCGCGGACGACGTCGATGGGCATGGGCGTCGCGGCGATCAAGGACGGCGAGGCGCAGGCGATGGTGAGCGCCGGAAACACCGGCGCGCTGATGGCGATGGCCAAGCTGACGCTGCGGACGATGCCCGGGATCGACCGGCCGGCGCTCGCCGCGCTGCTGCCGACGCTGAAGAACGACTCGGTCGTCCTCGACCTCGGCGCCAACGTCGAGTGCGATACCGAGAACCTCGTCCAGTTCGCCGTCATGGGCGCGGCGTTCGCCCGCACCGTCCTCGGCGTCGCCCGGCCGCGCGTGGCGCTGCTCAACATCGGCGAGGAGGAGCTGAAGGGCACCGAGGAGCTCAAGATGGCCGCCGCCCTGCTCCGCGCCGCCGACCTGCCGATGGAATTCGTCGGCTTCGTCGAGGGCGACAAGATCGGCGCGGGCGACGTCGACGTCATCGTCACCGACGGCTTCACCGGCAACGTCGCGCTGAAGACCGCCGAGGGCACGGGGCGGCTCGTCACCGGGCTGCTCGCCCAGTCGTTCCGCTCGACGTGGCTGTCGAGCCTTGGCTATCTGCTGTCCCGCGGGGCGCTGCGCAGCCTGGCGCGGCATCTCGACCCGAATGCGCACAACGGCGCAGTCTTTCTCGGGCTGAACGGCATCGTGGTGAAGAGCCACGGCGGCGCGACCGTCCGCGGTATGGCGCACGCGATCGGCGTCGCGCACGATCTCATCGCCGGCGACATTGCGCGGCGCATCGCGAGCGACCTCGACAATTTCCGTGAACACCGCCCGGACGTCGCTGCGCACGACGGCGCGGCCGCAGCGTGACGCGGCGCTCGATCGTCATCGGCACCGGCGGCTACCTGCCCGACCAGGTGCTGAGCAACGCCGACCTCGCCGCGCGGGTCGACACCACCGACGCGTGGATCGTCGAGCGGACCGGCATCAGGCAACGCCACATCGCCGCCGACGGTGAGCTGACGAGCGACCTCGCCGTCGCCGCCGCGCGCCGCGCGCTCGCCGCCGCGGGGCTGACGCCGGCCGACATCGACCTGATCGTCGTCGCCACGGCGACGCCCGACCAGACCTTCCCGGCGTGCGCGACGGTCGTCCAGCACAAGCTCGGCATGACCCACGGCGTCGCCTTCGACGTCGGCGCGGTGTGTTCGGGGTTCCTCTACGCGCTCGCGGTGACCGACGCGATGCTCGTCAGCGGCGCGGCGCGCACCGCGCTGGTCATCGGCGCGGAGACCTTCTCGCGGCTGCTCGACTGGGACGACCGCGCGACGTGCGTGCTGTTCGGCGACGGCGCGGGAGCGATCGTGCTCCGCGCCGACGACGACGCCGGCGACCGCGGTGTCCTCGCGTCGCGGCTCCACAGCGACGGGCGCTACAACGACCTGCTCTATGTCGACGGCGGCCCGGGGTCGACGGGAACCGTCGGCAAGCTGCGGATGAAGGGGCGCGAGGTGTTCCGCCACGCGGTGGTCAATCTGTCGGCGGTGATGACCGAGACGCTCGCCGCCGCCGGGCTGACCCCGGCCGACGTCGCGTGGGTCGTGCCGCACCAGGCGAACCTCAGGATCCTCGAGGGCACGGCGAAGAAACTCGGCCTCGATCCGGCGCGGGTGATCGTCACCGTCGACCGCCATGCCAACACGTCGGCGGCGTCGGTCCCGCTGGCACTCGATGTCGCAGTCGGCGATGGACGGATCAGGCGCGGTGATCTACTTATATTGGAAGCGATGGGCGGCGGCTTCACGTGGGGCGCCGCGGCGGTTCGCTGGTAGATTGGGGGAAGCATGATCGAGGCTGAAGGCGGACCGACACCCCCCCGGCGGCTGCGCGGCGCGGCGCGCGCGGCCAAGACCAGCGGCAGCATCACCCGCGCCGACCTGTGCGAGGCGGTCCACAGCCAGCTCGGCCTGCCGCGCAGCGAATTGTCGGACCTCGTCGAGCAGGTGCTCGACCAGATCTGCACGACGCTCGTCGCCGGCACGACGGTCAAGGTGTCCTCGTTCGGCAGCTTCGTCCTGCGCCAGAAGGGGCTGCGCATCGGGCGCAACCCGAAGACCGGGCAGGAAGTGCCGATCGAGCCGCGCACCGTCCTGACCTTTCGCCCGAGCCAGATCCTGCGCGCGCGGATCAACGGCGGCGTCGATCCCGGACCCGAGCCCGACGACGCCGACTGAAACGGGTCAATCGGGGGCTGGCTGAGGGCTGCACATGACGCCGGCCTACCGCACGATCAACGACGTCGCGACGCTGGTCGGGATTCCGCCCCACGTCCTGCGCTTCTGGGAGACGAAGTTCCCCCAGATCACGCCGCTGAAGCGCGGCGGCGGCCGGCGCTATTACCGGCCCGAGGACGTCGCCGTCATCGAGCGCGTCGCGCGGCTGCTCCACGGCGACGGCTATACGATCAAGGGCGCGCAGAAGCTCATCGCGGCGGAGTTCGCCGACCCCGTTCCCGGCGCCGCGCCCGCCGCGTCCACCCCGCGTGAGACGGCTCCACAGGCCATCTCGCAGGCATCGCGCGCGATCGACCCTGCCGCGGTGGCCGTGATCCGCGCCGACCTCGCCGCTGCACTCGCCGCGGTTCGGGCGATGCCGTGAGGACGGTCGCCGTCGTCGCTGTCAAGGGCGGCGTCGGCAAGACCGCCACCGCGGTCAACCTGGCGTACGCCGCCGCGGCGCAGTCGGCGCGGCGGACGCTGCTCTGGGATCTCGATGGGCAGGGGGCGGCGACCTTCACCCTGCGCCTCGCGCCGACCGCGGGCCAGTCGCAGCGCAAGCTGTTCACCGCCGACGCCGCGCTCGACGCGATGATCTGCGCGACCGATTATCCCCGGCTCGACGCGCTGCCGGCCGACAAGTCGCTGCGCCACCTCGAGCGGCTGTTCGCCGACGACGGCGCACGGTCGCTGAAGAAACTGCTCAAGGAATTCGAGCGCGACTACGACCGCGTCATCCTCGACTGCCCGCCGGGGCTGACCGCGCTCGCCGAGCAGGTGTTCCGCGCGGCCGACGTCCTCGTCGTCCCCGTCCTGCCGTCGCCGCTCAGCGAGCGCGCGTTCGACCAGCTCGCCGCGCACCTCGCCAAGCACCACCGCAAGGCCCCGCCGCTGGTCCCGGTGTGGACGATGGTCGATCGCCGCCGCGCGCTCCACCGGGCAACCGTCGACACCGCGGCCGAGCGCGTCGCGATCCCCTATTCGGTCGACGTCGAGGCGATGGCGGTGCACCAGGCGCCCGTCGCGGCGACCGCGCCGCGCTCGCTCGCCGCGCGCGCGTTCAGCCGGCTATGGGCCGAGGTCGAAGCGGCGCTGCGCTGATCGCGCGGTTCACGGCGCGCTGCGCATGCGACGAAAAGACGGTTGGTGCGAGCGGCGTTTCGCGTAACCTGCAGGCAAATTGGGGGGAGCGACGATGACCGGCTGGCTCGACCGCGAGGCGACGATCGCCGCACCCGGGTACAACCGCTGGCTCGTGCCGCCGTGCGCGCTGGCGATCCACCTGTGCATCGGCATGGCGTACGGTTTCAGCGTCTTCTGGCTGCCGCTCGCCCACGCGGTCGGCATCGGCGAACCGGTCAAGTGCGCCGGGCTGACGCTGGCGACGGCGCTGACGACGACGACGTGCGACTGGCGGGTCAGCGACCTCGTCTGGACCTACACCCTGTTCTTCGTCGTCCTCGGCGCGGCGGCGGCGATCTGGGGCGGCTGGCTCGAGCGGGTCGGACCGCGCAAGGCGGGCGTCGTCGCCGCCTTCTGCTGGTGCGGCGGCATGGGGATTGCCGCGATCGGCGTGTCGCTCCACGCGCTGTGGCTGATCTGGCTCGGCTCGGGGGTGATCGGCGGGATCGGGCTGGGGCTCGGCTACATCTCGCCGGTATCGACGCTGATCAAGTGGTTCCCCGACCGGCGCGGCATGGCGACGGGCATGGCGATCATGGGCTTCGGCGGCGGCGCACTCGTCGGCTCGCCGCTCGCCGACCTGCTGATGAAGCATTTCGCCGGATCGACCGGGGTCGGCGTATGGCAGACCTTCCTTGTGCTGGCGGCGGGCTATTTCGTCTACATGATGGCCGGCGCGCTCGGCTACCGCGTGCCGCCGGCCGGCTATGCCCCGGCCGGCTGGACGCCGCCGGCAGGGGCGGCGAGCCGCTTCGACGTGGCGCTGGTCGACGCCCACAAGACGCCGCAGTTCTGGCTGATCTGGACGGTGCTGCTGCTCAACGTCTCGGCGTCGATCGGGATCATCGGCGTCGCCTCGCCGATGCTGCAGGAGCTGTTCGGCGGGCGGCTGACCGGGGCCGACGGGGTCGCCTTCGCCGCGTTCGATGCGGCGCAGAAAAAGGCCGCGGCGACGGTCGGCGCGGGCTTCGTCGGCATCATCAGCCTGTTCAACATCGCCGGGCGCTTCGCCTGGGCGTCGGTCAGCGACCGGATCGGGCGCAAGAGCCTGTTCGCGACGATCACCGCGCTCGGCGCCGCGCTGTACGGCGCGGCGGCACCGGCGGTCGCGGGGACCAACCTCGCGCTCTTCATCGTCGTCTTCGCGGTGATCGCGTCGATGTACGGCGGCGGCTTCGCGACCGTCCCGGCGTACCTCGCCGACACCTTCGGGACGCGCTTCGTCGGCGCGATCCACGGCCGGCTGCTGACCGCGTGGTCACTCGCCGGCATCGTCGGGCCGCTGATCGTCGCCGGGTGGCGTGACGCGCGGATCGCCGCGGGCATCCCGCGGCCCGAGGTCTACGGCCCGATCTATCTGGCGCTCGCGGCGATGCTCGGCCTCGCCTTCGTCGCCAACCTGTTCGTGCGGCCGGTGGCCGAGCGCTGGCACATGACGGGGAGCGCCGGTCCTGCCACGGCAACGACCGCCGTCGAGGGTCATCGCGGCGGCGTCGACGCGGCGGTCGTCGCGGCGTGGGCGGCGGTCGTACTCCCGATCGCATGGGGCGTGTACATGGCGCTGACCAAAGCGCTGGTACTCGTCCGCTGACGCCTCAGAAGGCGAAGAACGGCCCGGTGGCGCTGCCGGCGGCGCGGCCTTCGATGCCGACATAGACGCTGCGGCCGAAGAAGAACGGCAGGCCGATGTCGAAGCTGCGCGGATAGGGATTGAACGTGGTCAGCGCCGCCGGGTCGGCACCGATGCCGGGGACGGCGGCGTTGGCGCCGGTCAGTAGCGGCTTCGCATTGAACAGCGGCAAGGCGAGCGTCACGCTCGTCCCGTTCCGGCCCTGGACGACGGGTGCGAGGGTCAGCGGCGTCGCCGGACAATAATAGCCCTTCAGCTTGGTGTCGGTGCACGGCGTGATCGCCGCGTCGGTGAAGAAATGCGAGTTGCTGCCGCTGTCGATGAAGCTGTTGGGCAGGCTCGCCGCCTTGTAGACGATGGTCATCAGCCCGGGGCCGACGTTGCCGGTCGAGCCCGTCGTCGTGACGACGGCCGCGCTGCCGAGGGCGTTGTTGGTCTGCGTGCCGATGCCGAAGTAGATGGTGCCTGTCAGCGTCCGCGTGCCGGCGTCGGGCACCGCGGGCAGGCTGATGACGACCCCGTTGTTGTCGACCGGGAACGCGACCACCGGGTTCGGCACCTGCTCGAACGGCGCCACGGTCGCGGCGGCGCGGGCGATCAGCGTCGTGCAGCCGCTCGCCGGGCAGTCGTAATAAGCCGCGGCGCCACTGCCGCCGGTCGTGCACCGCGTCCCGCAATCGGTCGCGGTGACGCCGATGCCGAGGATGCCGTTGCCGCCTAACCCCTTGGGATCGATCAGGCTGCTGCCGCCGCCGGCCGAGCACGCGGCGGGAACGGCGGCGAAGCGGCCGCCGTCGCCGATGACGTGGATCGCGAGGCTCGCCGCCGTCTCGCCGCCGATCTGGATGTCGGCGGTGCGCACCGAGCCGAACGCATAGCCGTCGACGAAGCCATAACACTCGCCGACCGGGTTCGCCGCCGCGTCCCTGGCCTGAGGCAGCGCGGCGAGCAGCGATGCGTTGAGCACGCCCGCGGGAAGGCGCAGGCCGACCGACCCGGTGTCGACGACGACATGGTCGATCGCCTGGCACGTCGTCGTCCCGGGCGCGCAGACCGTCACGGTAACGAAGGCGATATTGTCGGAGACATAGCCGTTCGGCGCCGCCTGAAGTGCCGCCGGGCCGTCGTCGACGGTCAGCGTGGCGAAATTGGCGAGCGGCGGCGCGACCGGCGTCGGGGCGACAGCAGCGGTCGTCGTCGTCGAGCCGCCGCTGCCACCACCGCCCCCGCACGCGGCAAGCGCGCCGAGCAGCGTGGCGACGGCCAGCGCGCGCAGGGCGGCGGCGGCGCGGAACGATGCCATGCTATTGCAGCGCCTCGGGACGGAAGCCGGGAGGAACCCGCGTCGGCAGCAGCGCGACGCCGTGGAACGCCCCCGGGTGGCCGCCGCTGTGGACGACGAGGTCGCCGCGCGTCACGACCATCGCCGCCCGCGGCCGCCGCCGGACGCTCGTCATCTCCGTCTGGAGCGTGTCGAACGCCGCGCCGAGCAGCTGCCGCAGGTCGGGCCGCGCGGGGCCGTCCCACGCGACTGCGAACACCGTGCCGTCGGCGCCGGCGAACTCGCGGATGGTATCGCCGGCCGCCGATGTCAGCGTGTGGACGGTGTGCGTCGCTGCCGTCGCCGACGCGAGCTTCGCCGAAAAATGGGCACGGTCGTTCTCGACGCCGCGACGGTCGCCGCCGAGTTCGGCCGCCGCGGGTACCGCCACGAGCAACCCGACCGCCGCCCCGAATCGTCTCACGCCCCGCATCACGCCCCCGCGCCCTACCGTCTCAAGACATAGACGACCGGTCTTGCCGAAATGTGACTCGCGGCGTCATTTCGCCGGCTGCCACGCGGAGACTCCCGCACGCCAGAAGATGAACGCGGCGATGTCGGCCTCCTCGGCGTCGCGCGTGGTCCGCGTCGTGCCGAGGCCGTGGCCGGCCTGCTCTTCGATCCGCAGCAGCACCGGGTTCGGGCCGCCCGCCGCCTCCAGCCGCGCGGTCATCTTCGCCGCTTCCCACGGGGCGACGCGCGGGTCCTGGAGCCCCGTCGTCAGCATCCACGCGGGGTACTTCACCCCGTCCTTGACGTGCTGGTAGGCGTCCATCTCGTACAGGTTCTTGAACCCCTGCGGGTCGGCGACCGTGCCGAACTCGGGGATGTTGGCGGGCCCGGACACCATGGTTTCCGACCGCAGCGCGTTCGAATCGCCGACGCGGGTGATCGCGGCGGCGAACAGGTCCGGGCGCTCGGTCACCGCGCGGCCGACCATGATCCCGCCCGCCGACGTGCCGCTGATCGCCAGCTGATCCTTCGTCGTATAGCCGAGCGCGATCAGCGCCTCGCCGCACGCGATCGCGTCGCGCCACGTGTTCGGCTTGTTGGCATCCTTGCCGCCGAGCCGCCATGCGTCGCCGAGCTCGCCACCGCCGCGGACGTTGCATTCGGCGAAGGTGCCGCCCGCGTCGACGAAGGCCAGCTGGCGCGGATTAAAGCTCGGCAGCGCATTGATCCCGTATGCCCCGTAGGCGTCGAGCAGCAGCGGCCGCGCGCGGACCGGCCCCGCGAGCGTCAGCACCGTCAGCGGCACCTTGGTGCCGTCCTTCGCCGTCGCGCGCAGCTCGACCGCACGGTACTTCGCATAGTCGATCGCCGGGCGCGTCTCGAGGCCGAGATCGGTCAGCCGGCCGCCGGCGAGCCGGTAGGTCGTCGGTGGATGGACGCGCGAATTGAGAGCGACGATGGCGCCGTCGCGCTCGGGGTCGGCGACGACCTCGCCCATCGTCCCGTCATACGGCAGCGCGACCGGCTCGACGCGAGCAGTCGGCGATGCGCAACGGCCGGGCGTTCAGACCCTCGCGCCCGCCGACATAGATGCCGTCACGGGCGACGGCGACCGACTCGTTGATCCGGCCGGGGCGCGCCGCGACGAGCGTTGTCGCGGTCGCCGCCGTGCCAGTCCACGGCATCGCGGTCACCTTGAAGGTCGGCGCACCGGCGTGGGTCAGGAGTACGACGCGGTCGCGGTTCGTCGACAGCCGGGTTACGGCGTCGGCGGTGGCGATCACCTTGCGCCACTGGGCCCGGCCGGCGCGCGCGTCGGCGAGCGGGGCGACCCAGCCCTCGACCTCGTTCTGCACGCCATTCTGGACGATCAGCAGCGCCTGGTCCGATCCCGGCGTAACGAGGATGTTCGGCGACCGGATCGGATCGCTGTTCGGCCCGAGGTGCTGCGCCGCGCCGACGACCGTCACCGGCTCGTGCGCGAAGTCCCAGAAGGCAGCGGCGGCGTTGTTGTACTTGTCGCTGATCGGCTGGCCGGCTGCGAGCGCCTGCAGGCGGATGAAGAACAGCCCGCTGCTATCGTCGAGCCAGCTGACCCCGCCGAACTGCGCGCGGTCGATCGGCCCGGCGAGCGTCTTGCCGGTGGCGGCGTCGATCACGCTCAGCCGGCTGTCCTCCGACCCCGCCGCCGAGATGCCGACGGCGACCTTCGTCCCGTCGCGGTTCGGAGTGTAGTAGTCGATCGCGTGCGGCACGCCTGCATGGCCGGCGATGTAGGCCGCCATGTCGATCAGCCGGCGCTTGGTCCCGTCGGCCTCGCGCACCATCAGGTCGAACTGGTCGTGGCCGGGCGCGCGCTCCTGGTAGAACAGCCGCTCGCCGCCGATCTGGGCGTCGCGGACGCCGCCGAACGAGCCGGTCAGCGCGCTCAGCTTGGTCAGGTAGGCGGCGCGCGGCTTGATCGTGTCGAGGATGCCCCGGGTGACGCGGCCCTGCGCGCGCATCCAGTCGAGCGTCGGCGCGTCGAGCTTCTCGAGCCCGCGGAACGGGTCGGTGACCTTGGTCCCGAAATAGGTTTCGGTGACCGGCGACGGCGCGATCGTCGGGCCCTTCGCCGCTGGCTCGACCGGCGTCACCCGCTGCGCTGCGACGGGGGCAGCTGCCAGCAACAATCCGACGATCAATCCACGCATGCCACGCTCCCCACGATCATTCCGCCTACGCTAACCGACCCGTCGGCGGCTGAAAAGCGGTTGCGCGTGACGTGTGCCGCGGCGGTCGGCTATGCCGCAGCCATGACGGAACCGCTCCCCCCGCGCCGTGTCGCCGTGCTCGGCGCGTCGGGGACGATCGGGCGGGCGACGGTGGCGGCGCTGGCCGCGCGCGGGCACGTGGTGACCGTCCTTGTCCGCGCCGGATCGGCGTATGCGCCGCCGGCCGGCGTCACGGTCAAGGTCGGTGGGCTCGACGCCGCCGCGCTCGGCGAGGCGGTGACCGGTGCCGACGCGGTCGTCTCGTGCCTCGCGTCGCGGACCGGGGTGCCGGCCGATGCGTGGGCGGTCGATCACGACGCCAACCTCGCCGCGCTGGGAGCGGCGCGGGCGGCGGGGGTGACGCATTTCGTCGTGCTGTCGGCGATCTGCGTCCAGAAGCCTCGCCTCGCCTTCCAGCACGCCAAGCTGGCGTTCGAGGCGGCGCTCAGGCGCTCGGGCGTGCGCTGGACGATCGTCCGCCCGACCGCCTACTTCAAGTCCCTGTCGGGGCAGGTCGAGCGCGTCCGCGCGGGCAAGCCGTTCCTCGTCTTCGGCGACGGTGCGCTGACCGCGTGCACACCGATCGCCGACGCCGACCTCGCGGCGTTCATCGCTGACTGCCTCGACGATCCGGGCCGGTGGAACGCCGTCCTGCCGATCGGCGGCCCCGGCCCGGCACTGACCCCGCGCCAGCAGGGCGAAGCGCTGTTCGCCGCCGCCGGCCGCGCGCCGCGCTTTCGCACCGTGCCGCTGGGGTTGCTCGACGCGATCGTCGGCGTCCTCAGCGTCGCGGGGCGCGTCGTCCCGGCACTCGCGGTGAAGGCCGAACTGGCCCGGATCGGACGCTATTACGCCAGCGAGTCGATGCTCGTATGGGACGCCGCCACCGGCCGCTACGACGCCGCCGCGACGCCGGCGACGGGGAGTGCGACGCTCGCCGAGCATTATGCCGCGATGCTGCGCGGCGAGGTCGGCGACGACCGCGGTGAGCACGCCGTGTTCTAGCCGGCGCGGCGCACCGTGACGATGCGGACCGGTTTGGCGAGCAGCTGCCCGCGCATCGCGCCGTCGCCACCGGGGCCGACGGGCTCGCGCAGGATGCGGGTAACGACGTCCATTCCTTCGACGACCGATCCGAAAGCGGCGAAGCCGGCGTTGTCGCCCGCTGCCTGTGGATGCGCGTCGAGCGACGACAGCGGCCCGGTCGTGATGAAGAAGTCGCCGCGGGCGCTGCCCGGGGCCGCGCGCGCCATCGAGATCGTGCCGACCCCGTGCGACAGGCCGGTCTTGCTCGTCGGCTCGTGCGCGACCGGGGGCAGCAGCCGCTTGGGATCGCCGCGCGGCCCGCCCTGGATCAGTCCGAGCCCGCTGTCCTTGTCGACGGTGTCCGCGCGGTAGAAGGTCGTGCCGTCGAAGCGGTGCTGGTCGACGTATTTGAGGAAGTTCGCCGTCGTCAGCGGCGCATGGCCGCGGTCGAGATCGACCACGATCGTGCCGTCGCCGGTGGAGATGCGGACGCGGACCATCCCGGCCGCGGGCGCGGCGAGCTTGGCGGGGGCGGCCGGCGCGGCCGGCGGCGGCGCGAACGGGATGACGGCCTGCGGCGGCGGCGCAGCAGGAGCCGCCGGGACCACGGCGGGCGGCGGCGGCGGCGGCGGCGCGATTTCCTGTGCCCGGGCGGCGGTGGCGAGTGCGATGGCGACGAACGCGAAGCGGAGCATGACGGTCCCTCCTTGGGCCGAATTTGTAACGCGCCGCGGCCGGGTGGACCAGCGGGGTCAGTCGTCGCCGCCGAGCAGCAGGGCGAGCCGCGCCAGCCGCGCGGTCGGGTCGGCGATCTTCTCGGCGAGGATGTAGCGTCCGTCCTTCTCGACCAGCCCGTCGGGGGCGGTGGCATCGGGGCGCAGGGTCAGCGCGATCCCGCCCGGCCCGGCGTCGATCCGCGCGATCCCGGCCGCCTCGGCCACGCGGCGCAGGCGCGCCACGGCGAGCAGCGTCGCGGCGTCGTCGGGCAGCGCGCCGAAGCGGTCGTCGAGCTCGTCCTCGAACGCGTCGATCGCCGCCGGGTCGAGCCGGGCGAGGCGCGCATAGAGCTCGAGCCGGACGTCGACGTCGGGCACCCACTCGGCCGGGAAGCGCCCGGCGAGACCCAGATTGAGGTCGCAGCGGACACGCTCGATCGCTTGCCCGCGCGCGGCCGCAAGCGCGCCCTCGAGCAGATGCTGGTAGAGGTCGACGCCGATCAGCCGGACATGCCCGGCCTGCGCCTCGCCGAGCAGGTCGCCCGCCCCGCGGACGTCGAGGTCCCGCGCGCTGATGTCGAATCCGGCGCCCAGGCGGTCGAACGTCTCGAGCGTCCGCAGGCGGCGCAGTGTCCGCTCGGCGATCGGCGTGTCGGCGTCGGTCAGCAGCAGCACTTGCCCGCGCCGTGCCCCGCGGCCGACCCGCCCGCGCAACTGGTGCAACTGGGCGAGGCCGAAGCGGTCGGCGCGGACGACGATCATCGTGTTCGCCCGCGGCACATCCAATCCGGCCTCGATGATGTTCGTCGCCAGCAGGATGTCGCCGTCGCCGTTCGCAAAATCGACCATCGCCGTGTCGATCGCGTCGACCGGCATCTTCCCGTGCGCCTCACGGACGGTCAGCTCGGGGACCAGCTTGCCGAGCGTGTCGCGCATCCCGGCCATGTCGTCGATCCGCGGCACGACGACGAAGCTCTGCCCGCCGCGTGCCTTCTCGCGGAGCAGCGCGGCACGGACGCGAGCCGGGTCGAACGCGCCGGTCACGGTGCGGATCGGCTGGCGGCGCGCGGGCGGCGTGGCGATGACCGACAGCGCCTGCAGCCCGACGAGCGCCGACTGGAGCGTCCGCGGGATCGGCGTCGCGGTCAGCGTCAGCCGGTGCGCGGTGTCGCTGAGGGCCGCCAGCCGCGCCTTGTCGGCGGCGCCGAAGCGCTGCTCCTCGTCGATCACGACGAGCGCGAGGTCGCGGTAGGCGACACCCTTGCCGGCGATGGCCGCGGTGCCGACGACGACCTCGACCGAGCCATCGGCGAGCCCGGCGATGACCTTCTTGCGCTCGCCCGGCGACGAGCGGCGCGACAGGCCGGCGACGGTGATCCCGGTGCCGGCGAAACGCTTCGTGAACTGCTCGAGGTGCTGGCGGACGAGGACCGTCGTCGGCGCGGCGACCGCGACCTGCCGCCCGGCGAGGGCGGCGAGGGCGGCGGCGCGCAGCGCGACCTCGGTCTTGCCGTAGCCGACGTCGCCGATGACCAAGCGATCGACCGGGCGGCCGCTGGCGAGGTCGGCGCGGAGGGCGGCGATGGCGCGCGCCTGATCGGCCGTCTCGGTCCACGGAAAGCCGGCGGCGAAGCGTTCGTAGGCGCTGGCGTCGGGGTCGATGACGGCGCAGGTCCGCGTCGCCCGCTCGGCGGCCAGCGCGGTCAAGGCGGCGGCGGTGTCGGCGAGCGCGGCGTCGAGCGCGGCGCGGCGCGTCGTCCAGCTCGCCCCGTCGAGCGTATCGAGGGTGACGGCGTCGGCCTCGCCGCCGTAGCGCCAGATCAGGTCGGCGTCGGCGGCCGAGACCAGCCGGCGCGCCCCGCCGGCGTGTTCGAGGACGATGACGTCGCCCGCTTCATCGCCGGGCAGCGGCTCGATGCCCGCGACACGCGCGAGGCCGAACGCCTCGTGGACGACGACATCGTCGACGGCGAGCGGAGCGGTCACCAGCGCGGCCGCCGCCGGCGCCGCGGCGTCGAGCAGCGCGCGGCCGCCGAGGACATCGGCGGCGGCGAGGACGAACACCCCGTCGGCGGTCCAGCCGCGGTCGACGACCATCGCCAGCGTGCCGAGCGTCCGCGGCGCGGCGTCGCGCGCGGCGACCCAGCCCTCGCGCGGCTCCGGCGCGACCTTGAGCGCGCCGGCCAAGCGGGCGGCGACGAAGCGGACGTCGCGCGGCGCACCGACGACGATGATGCGGGCGCCATCCTCGATCGCCGCGGCGGCCGCGCGGATCACGGCGCGGCGGGGGTCGCGGCGCTCGGCGAAGCGCGGCATCGGCTCGGCCGGCGCGACCTCGACGACCGCACGCCCGGCGAACGCCGCGTCCCATTGCGCGGAGTCGAGGACGTCACGGGGCGGCGCACCGCGTGAAATGTCGGCAACGAGGGCGAGGAACCGGTCGCGGCGCGCGGGGGCGTCCGGGTCGAGCAGGACCGCCGCGTCGGGCAGATGGTCGAACAGCGTCACCGGCGTGTCGCCGAGCGGCGGCTCGTCGATGCGGCCGACGGCCCGGCGGTCGAGGGTGGCGGTGCCGAGCTGGGTCAGCGGATCGAAGGCGCGGATCGCGGCGATCCGCCCCTCGTCCACCTCGATGCGCACCGGCAAGGCGGCGTCGGCGGGGAAGACGTCGACCGTCTGGCCGCGAACGGCGACGGTGCCCGGCTCGTCGACGCGCTCGTCGTCGGCATAGCCGATGCCGCGGAGCAGGTCGGCGAGGTCCTCGACCGCCGCCGCGTCGCCGACCCCGAGTTCGGGCGGGGCGCGGTCGAACGCCGCCGGCGGCGGGTAGCGCCGCGCCGCCGCCTCGGCCGTGGTCACCAGCGCGACGCGCCCGCGCCGCTGCGCCAGCGCGTGGAGCGCGGCGACGCGCCGTCCGGTGTTCGCCGCCGACGCCGGCGCCGAGTCGCCCGGCAGCGCGTCGGACTCCGGGAACAGGACGACCGTCGCCTCCGGGGCGGCGACGGCGAGCGCCTCGGCGACCATCGTCGCGCGTTGGCTGTCGGCGGCGACATGGATGACGTCGGTGTCGGCGAGCGCCTCGGCGAGGCACGCGACGACGGGGCCGGTGGCTGACATGCGGGGCCTGGATTTGGGGCGGGGATCGGCGAACGGTCGCGCGGTGTCGCCGGTTCCGCGGTGCCCGACCGGGTGACGATCGGGCGTCGCGATGCCGCGGCGATGGACCGTTCGCGGCGGGGCGGCGTTGTCGTTACCGGTTGCAGCCGCTACGCGCGCTGCGGCGGGGTAAAGGAAGGAATTGACGTGTCATGGACGGAGCGCTTGTTCCCGTGTCGCGCCGCGGCGTGCTCGCCGGCGGGGTCGCCACCGTGGCGCTGACCGCCGCCGACGCGCGCCCGCGCCCGGCACCGCCTGCGGCCGAACTGCCGGTGTCGCTGACGGTCAACGGCACGCGGCACGACCTGCGCCTCGACCCGCGGACGACGCTGCTCGACACGCTGCGCGAACATCTCCAGCTGACGGGCACGAAGAAGGGCTGCGACCACGGCCAGTGCGGCGCCTGCACGGTGATCGTCGACGGCCACCGGATCAATTCGTGCCTGAGCCTCGCCGTCCAGCACAACGGCGACAGCGTCACGACGATCGAGGGCCTCGGCGTCCCGGGCCGGCTCCACCCGATGCAGGCGGCGTTCGTCAAGCACGACGGCTTCCAGTGCGGCTATTGCACCCCCGGGCAGATCTGCTCGGCGGTGGCGGTGCTCGACGAGATCAGGGCCGGCATCCCGAGCCACGTCAGCGCCGACCTGACCGCGCCGATGCACGCCACCGGGGCCGAGGTCCGCGAGCGGATGAGCGGCAACATCTGCCGCTGCGGGGCGTACTCGAACATCGCCGAGGCGATCGCCGAAGTGTCCGGAGCCGCGGCGTGAGGGCGTTCACCTACGAGCGCGCGACGACCCCGGCGGCCGCGGCGGCGGCGGTCGCGGCGGAGCCCAGGGCGAAGTTCCTCGCCGGCGGGACCAACCTGCTCGACCTGATGAAGCTCGAGATCGAGACGCCGGCGCACCTCGTCGACATCCAGGACCTCCACCTCGACCGGATCGAGCCGACGGCGGACGGCGGGCTGCGTGTCGGCGCGTTCGTCACCAACACCGCGCTCGCCGCCGACCCGCGCGTGCGCCGCGACTATGCGGTGCTGACCCGCGCGATCGTCGCCGGGGCGAGCGGCCAGCTGCGCAACAAGGCGACGACCGCGGGCAACCTGCTCCAGCGGACGCGCTGCCCCTATTTCTACGATCCCAACCAGCCGTGCAACAAGCGCGCGCCGGGCTCCGGCTGTGCGGCGATCGGCGGGTACAGCCGCCAGCTCGCGGTGATCGGGACGAGCCCGAAGTGCATCGCGACCTATCCCGGCGACATGGCCGTGGCGCTGCGCGTGCTCGACGCCACGGTCGAGACTGTCGACGGCCAGGGGCACACCCGCACCATCCCACTCGCCGACTTCCACCGCCTGCCCGGCGACACGCCCGAGATCGACACCGTGCTGCACCACGGCGAGCTGATTACGGCGGTGACGCTGCCGCCGCCGGTCGGGGGAGCCCAGATCTATCGCAAGGTTCGCGACCGCGCGAGCTACGCCTATGCGCTCGTCTCGGTCGCCGCCGTGATCCAGCGCGACGGGACCGGGCGCGTCGCGTTCGGCGGCGTCGCGCCCAAGCCGTGGCGGAGCGCGGCCGGTGATGCGGCGCTGCCGCACGGCGCTCCCGCGGTGATCGCCGCCGCTTTCGCCGGGGCAAATCCGACGCGCGAGACCGCGTTCAAGCTGCCGCTGGCGACGCGCGCGCTTGCCGCCACCCTGTCGCACGCGAGGACGGCATGAAGTTCGACACCCCCGCCGGGATCAACCCGATCGACCGGATGAAGGTCGTCGGCGTCGCCCACGACCGCATCGACGGCCCGCTCAAGACGACCGGCACCGCGCCGTACGCGTTCGAGCGCCACGACGTCGCGCCGAACGCGCTCTACGGCGTCATCGTCCACGCGCCGATCGCCAAGGGGCGGATCACCGGCATCGACACCGCCCACGCGACCGCGATGCCGGGGGTCCGCGCGATCGTCACCTACCTGAACGCGGGGCCGCTGGGAAAGGGGAGCAAGAACACCGCCAAGCTGCTCGCCGGGCCCGATATCGACCATTATCACCAGGCCGTCGCCGTCGTTGTCGCGACGACCTTCGAGCAGGCGCGCGCCGCCGCCAACACGGTCCATGTCGACACGGTCCGAGCCCCCGGCGTCTTCGACCTCGCCGCCGTCGCCCCGACCGCCCCGCTCCACGGGGGGTCGAGCAAAGAGGGGGCCGCGGCCCCGGCGCTCGACCGCGTCGGCGACTTCGAGGGCGCGTTCGCCGCTGCCCCGGTCACGCTCGACGAAACGTACACGACGCCGCCCGAATCGCACATGATGATGGAGCCGTTCGCGACCATCGCCGCGTGGGACGGCGACCGGCTGACGGTGTGGACGTCGAACCAGATGATCGGCTGGACGCACGACGATCTCGCCAAGACGCTTGGCCTTCCCAAGGAGAAGCTGCGCGTCGACTCGCCGTACGTCGGCGGCGGCTTCGGCGGGAAGCTGTTCCTGCGCGCCGACGCGGTGCTGGCTGCGCTTGGGGCGAAGGCCGCGGGCGCGCCGGTCAAGGTGGCGATGGCACGGCCGATGATGCCGAACAACTCGACCCACCGCCCGGCGACGATCCAGCGCATCCGCCTCGCCGCCGGGCACGACGGCAGGCTGACGGCGCTCGCCCACGAAAGCACGTCGGGCAACCTGCCGGGCGGCAGCCCCGAGACGGCCACCGACCAGAGCAAATTGCTGTACGCCGCGCCGAACCGGCTGATCGGCATGCGGCTCGCCGTCCTCGACCTGCCCGAGGGCAATGCCATGCGCGCGCCGGGCGAGGCGTCGGGGATGATGGCGCTCGAGATCGCGATGGACGAGATGGCGGAGAAGCTGGGCATGGACCCGGTCGAGTTCCGCGTCCGCAACGACACCCAGGTCGATCCCGAAAAGCCTGAGCGGCCGTTCTCGCAGCGGCAGCTGGTCAAGTGCCTGCGCGACGGCGCGGCGCGCTTCGGCTGGCACGCGCGCGATCACCGCCCGGGCAAGCGGCGCGACGGCGACATGCTGATCGGCCTCGGCGTCGCGGCGGCGTTCCGCAATAACCTCAACGTCAAGTCGGCGGCGCGGGTGCGCCTCGGCGGCAACGGCATGGTGACGGTCGAGACCGACATGACCGACATCGGCACCGGCAGCTACACGATCATCGCCCAGACCGCGGCCGAGATGATGGGCGTCGGCCTCGACCGCGTTCTCGTCCGCCTCGGCGACTCGTCGTTTCCGACCGCGGCGGGGTCAGGGGGGCAGTTCGGCGCCGGCAGCTCGACGTCGGGCGTCTATGCGGCGTGCGTCAAGCTGCGCGAGGCGGTCGCCGGGCGGCTCGGGCTCGACGCGGCCACCGCCGACTTCGCCGACGGCCATGTCCACGGCGGCGGGCGCAGCGTCGCGCTCGCCGACGCCGCGCGCGACGGCGAGCTCGTCGGTGAGGACCAGGTGACGTTCAGCGGCCTGTCGCGCCAGTACCAGCAGTCGACCTTCGGCGCGCACTTCGTCGAGGTCGGGGTCGACGCCTTCACCGGCGAGATCCGCGTCCGCCGCATGCTCGCGGTGTGCGCCGCCGGGCGCATCCTCAACCCCAAGACGGCGCGCAGCCAGGTGATCGGCGCGATGACGATGGGCGTCGGCGGGGCGCTGATGGAGGAGCTCGTCGTCGATCCGCGCTTTGGCTTCTTCGTCAACCACGACCTCGCCCAGTACGAGGTCCCGGTCCACGCCGACATTCCGCACCAGGAGGTCGTGTTCCTCGACGAAGCCGACGACAAGGTGTCGCCGATGAAGGCCAAGGGCGTCGGCGAGCTCGGGCTGTGCGGCGTCGGCGCGGCGGTGGCGAACGCGGTCTACAACGCGACCGGGGTGCGGGTGCGCGACTATCCGCTGACGCTCGACAAGCACCTCGACCGGCTGCCGCCGCTCACGACCTGAGCGGCCGGCTCGCCGGGGTCAGTGGCAGAAGTCGTAGACGTCGACCGCGAACGGCGTCGTCGGCAGCGTCGTGACCTCGGGGTGGGCGAGCGTCCGGTTGGCATCGGCAAGCCCCGCCGCCCAATGCTCCTCCATCGTCCGCCGCGAGAATTCATAGTCCTTTGACTGGCCCTCGTAGGTCTGCGACCGGTAGACGAGCTGGACGATGTTGAACACCGCCGGGTCCGACGCCGCGGCGAGCAGCTTCGCCTCATCGGACATCGCGAGGTCGTCGGGCAGGCGGCGGCGCAACTCGTCAAACGCTGCCTTCAGCTTCTGCGTCTTGCGGAACGCCGTCGTCGCCGCGCGTGTCCGGCTCGAGAACTGGACCTCCTTCATCCGCACCGCGACGTCGGCGAGCGTCTTGGGCAGCGCCCCGCGCGCCGACCACAGGTCGACCTGGAGGACCAGCGTGTCGAGATCGGACCGCGAGGACAGGATCCAGTCGAGCGGCGTGTTCGAGACGAGCCCGCCGTCCCAGTAGAACTCGCCGTCGATCTCGATCGCGGGAAAGGCCGGCGGCAGCGCCCCGCTGGCCATGATGTGCTCGGGCCGGATGGTGTCGGTCGCGTTGTCGAAATAGGCGAAGTTGCCGGTGCGGACGTTGACCGCGCCGACCGAGAAGCGCGTCTCGCGGCGGTTGATGCGGTCGAAGTCGACGAAGCGTTCGAGCGTGCCCTTGAGCGCGCCGGTGTCGTACCAGCTCGTCGCGCCCGGCGTGCCCGGCGGCGACAGGTACGGCGGCACGAAGCGCGAGCCGAAGAAGCCGCGGACCCCGCCCGACATGATCTGCCCGGCGGCGAGCTGGTTGACCCAGCCGCGCGCGTCGTCGCCCGGGAGCAGCCGCCCGACCCAGTCGCCGAGCCCGCCGTCGCCGCCGTCGCTGACCTGGTTCCAGAAGCCGCGCAGCGCCGCGACCGCGCGGTCGGCGGGGTTGCCGGCGATGATCGCGGCGTTGATCGAGCCGATCGAGATGCCGGCGAGCCATGTCGGGTGGATGCCATGGGCGAGCAGCGCCTCGTAGACGCCGGCCTGGTACGCGCCGAGCGCGCCGCCGCCCTGGAGCAGCAGGGCGACCAATTCGAACGGCGTGCCGTTGGGCCGCGGCGGCTCGGGGACGGCGCGCTGGCTTCCGGCCGGGTTCGCGCTGCTGTCGTCGATCGCCATCGTCAGTGCCCCGCCATGCCGCAGGCGCAGCATAGCGCCGCCTCGACGCGGCGGCTATCGATTACGGAGCCGCTACGACCGCGATCAGACCGCCGCGCGCAGGATCGCCCGGACCCCGTGATGGCTCTGGTCGTAGGCGAGGGTCGCGCCGAGGCTCGCCGCCATCGCGTCGATCAGCTTGCTGCCGATGCCGGTTCCTTTCGGCGCGGCGGTCGCGGCCATGCCGCGGCCCGTCGTCCTCGACCTGCAGGCGGAAATGGTCGGCGTCGCGCGCCAGGGCGATGCGGATTTCCCCCGCCTCGCCGGTTGGATAGGCGTATTTGCACGCGTTCGACACGAGCTCGTTGACGATGACGCCGAGCGACACGGCGCGGTCGGTGGCGAGGCGCAGCGGCTCGGCCGACAGGACCAGCGGGCGCGGCGACTGCGGCGTCGACCACGTCGCCTCGAGCTCGCCGACCAGTGCGGCGAGATAGTCGTCCATCGCCACGCCCTCGACGTCGTGCGACGAATAGAGCCGCTTGTGGACCTGCGCGATCGCGGTGATCCGCGCCTGGGTGTCGGCGAGCGCCGTCTTCGCCGCCGGGTCGGTCAGCGCGCGCGACTGCATGTGGATGAACGCCGAGACGAGCTGGAGCGAGTTGGCGACGCGGTGGTTGACCTCGTGGAGCAGCGCCTCGAGCCGCGCGTTCGACGCCCGCAGCGCCGATTCGACCTCGGCCTTCTGCGTCTGCAGCGCGACCTTGGTCAGCGCCGTCTGGAAGGCGTTCTCGAGCAGGTCGAAGAAGTCCTCGCCGACGGTCTTGACGACATAGTCGATCGCGCCCGCCTTCAGCGCGGCGACGGCGATGCGGCTTTCCTCCGATCCCGTCACGTAGATGATCGGCGGCACCGTGGGCAGCGCGCGCAGTGCCTCGAGCGTGCTGAGCCCGTCGAACCCGGGCATATAATGGTCGACCGCGATCAGGTCGAACGTCGAGCCCATCGCGACCTCGACGCCGCTCGAGCCGTTCGTCGCGACGCTGACGTCGTAGCCCCGGCGACCGAGCGCGCGGCTGACGAGCCGGCACAGCCCCTCGTCGTCGTCGATGTAGAGGATGCGCGGGGCGGCCACGTCAGTCCTCGACCTCCGGCACCTGGATCACCGACAGGAACAGCCCGAGCTGCTGGATCGCCTTGGCGAAGCTTTCGTAGTTGACCGGCTTGGTGATGTAGACGTTCGCGCCGAGGTCGTAGCAGCGCTGGATCTCCTGCTTGTCGTCGGTCGTCGTCAGGACGACGACCGGCGTCCGCTTGAGGTGGGCGTCGGACTTGATCTTGGTCAGGATGTCGATCCCGCTCATGTCGGGCAGGTTGAGGTCGAGCAGGATCAGCGCCGGGCCGTTCTTGGCTGGGCCCTCGGGCGCGTTGAACAGATAGTCGAGGGCGCGGGTCCCGTCGACGAAGTGGCGAATGGCGTTGGCGATGCCGGCGCGACGGATGTTCTTCTCGATCAGCCGCGCATGGCCCTCGTCATCCTCGATCATGATGATGTTGACGCTGTGCTCGCTCACCGGACGGCCCCCTCGCGACGATCGACTTCCAATCGGGCAGGGAGCGACAGCCGGAACGTCGCGCCCGCGCCCAGTCTCGATATGCAGGTGATTGTTCCGCCAAGGCGATACGCCAAGGCGCGGACGTGCGCCAGCCCCAGCCCTTCGCCCGGCTGGTCCTGGACGCCCGAGCGACGGAACAGCTCGAAGATGCGCTCGTGATCGCCGGGCGCGATACCGCGACCGTTGTCGGCGACGTCGATGACGACGCGCGCGCCGTCTGCCCGACCCGCGACAGCGATCCGGCCGGGGCGGCCGGGCTGGAGATACTTGACGGCGTTCTCGACGAGGTTCGACAGGATCTGCTCGAGCGCGAGGGGATCGCTGACGAGCGGCGGAAACGGCCCGGCGATGTCGATCTCGGCGCCGAGCTCCGTGATCCGGTGGGCGAAGCTGTCGCGGATCGTGCCGAGCATCGCGCCGAGGTCGATGGCTGCCGGCAGCAGCGTCCGCCGTCCCTCGCGCGACAGGCGCAGGATCGAGTTGATCAGCCGGTCCATCTTGCTCGTCGAGGTGCGGATGAAGCCGATCGCCTCGGGCAGGTCGGCCTTGGCGTCGCGCGCCTCGGGCGTCATCAGCGCCGGGGCCTCGGCGTCGACGCGGTCGATCAGCGTGGTCAGAGGCGCGATCGTCGCCTCGAGCTCGGCGGTGAAGCCCATGACGTTGACCAGCGGCGAGCGCAGGTCGTGGCTGACGATATAGGCGAAACGCTGGATCTCATCATTGGCGCGGCTGAGTTCGGTCGTGCGCGCGGCGACGGCGTCTTCGAGGCCGCTATTGAGCGATCGCAATTCTTCCTGCGCAAGGTCGAGCTCGGCGGTGTAGCGCAGCACGATCCCGACCATCGCCGCCATGCCGATCAGGATCAGCAGGGCGACAGCGGCGAGCGCCCAGTCGAGCCACAGGGCGGCGCGGTCCTGCGCATGCGCGCGCACGGCGAGCAGCCGGTTCTCCTCGGCCTGCATCGCGGCGATGGTCTGGCGCAGCGTGACCATCGAGAAGAAGCTGCGGTCGACCGAGAAGTCGGCCATCGCCGCCATCGCCGGGTTGGGACTGTCGGCGCGGGCGATCGTCTCGAGCGCCGACCCGCGCAGGACGGCGGCTCCGCGGCGCAGGTCGACGACGTGGCGCTGCTGCGCCGGATTGTCGCGCGTCAGCGCGGCGACGGCCGCGATCTCGGCCGGCATCGCCGCGAGCGCCCGCCGCAGATTGGCGACGGCGGTGTCGTGCCGCCACAGCAGGTAGCCGCGCCGCGCTGTCTCGAGCTGTTCCGAGTTGATGGTGAAGCGGTCGAGCGCGCGCTCGACCTCGTAGGTGTGCGCGACCCAGCCGGCGCGACGCTCGTTCTCGCCGACGATGGTCACTACCGCCACCCCGGCGAGGACCAGCAGGGCGAACAGCGCAGCGAGCGCCGCCTTGACGAGGCGGTTGAACAGGCGGCTGGTCAGCGTCACCCGTCAGCCGATAGCGCCAATCGGCCCGGCGCGCCAATCAGCCGGGAGAAATAGCCCGGCCGGCGCGACCGGCGAGTTCGGTTACGAACTGCCACGCGACGCGCCCCGAGCGGTGCCCCCGCCCGGCCGCCCACGCGAGCGCCTCGGCGTCGGTGAAGGTGAGGTCGTGCGCGGCGGCATAACCGGCGACCATCGCGAGGTAGCTCGCCTGGTCGGCATTATGAAAGCCGAGGCTGAGCCCGAAGCGGTCGGCGAGCGCCAGCCGGTCGTCGAGGACGTCGCGGGCATTGATCGCGCTCGCCGCCTCGGCGTCGGCGTGCTCGCGCGCGACCAGATGCCGTCGGTTCGACGTGACGATCAGCCGGACCGCGTCGGGGCGCGCCTCGATCCCGCCGTCGAGGATCGAGCGCAGCGCCTTGTATTGGCGCTCATCGGCCTCGAACGAGACGTCGTCGGCGTAGACGACGAAGCGCCGCGGCACGCGTGCCAGCGCGCGGAACAGCGCCGGTAGCGCGTCGAGGTCGTCGCGCGCGACCTGGACGAGGGCGAGCCCGGGAATGGCGGCATGGACACTGCGGACGAGGCTCGACTTGCCCATCCCGCGCGCGCCCCACAGCAGCACGTCGTGCGCCGCCGCGCCGTGCGCATGCCGGTGCAGGTTGGCGAGCAGCGTATCGCGCTGGGCGTCGATCCCGACGAAGCGCGCGAGCGGCTGCGCCGGGGGAGGGGCGACGACGCGCAGGGCACCGCCCGCGAAGACGAAGGCGTCGCCCAACGCCGGGTCGGCGGCCGCGGGCGGCGGGGGGGCGAGGCGGTCGAGCGCATCGGCGATGCGGCTGAGGGGGTCGGACATGGCCTCAGCTTAGTCGAAGCGTGCCGCCACGGGGAGCCTCGATCCTTCCCGCCGGCGGGAAGGATCACCCGGCGGCGAAGCACGAGGCCCCATTTGCGCCCCCGACCCATTCGGCTATAGAGCCGCACACTTTCCAGTCACGGAACCTTTCATGTTCTCATCCCCCGCCTATGCCCAGGCGGCAGCGGCTCCCGGCGGCGGTGCCTATGCCGGGCTGATCCAGTTCGTGCCGATCGTCGCGATCTTCGTCATCTTCTACTTCCTGATGATCCGGCCGCAGCAGGCCCGGGCCAAGGCGCACCGGGCGATGCTCGACGCGGTCAAGCGCGGCGACGAGGTCGTCACCGGCGGCGGGCTGATCGGCCGCGTCACCAAGGTCAGCGACACCGAGGTCGAGGTCGAGGTCGCCCCCAATGTCCGCCTGCGCACGGTCAAGGGCACGCTGACCGAGGTGCGGACCAAGCCGCTGCCCGCGGCCGCCAACGACGCGAAGAGCTGACGTGCTCGGCTTCCCGCAGTGGAAGGTGTGGACGATCCTCGCCACGCTGATCGTCGGCGTGCTGTGCGCGGTGCCCAACTTCGTGCCCGCGTCGACCCTCAAGCAGATGCCCGCGGGCGTGCCGACGTCGACGCTCAACCTCGGGCTCGACCTGCGCGGGGGCAGCTACCTGCTGCTCGAGGCGGCGGTCGCCGACATCCGCCAGCAGAAGCTCGACACGCTGTCGGACATCGCCCGCAGCGAGCTCGGCGACGCCGGCGTCAAGTTCCGTGACCTCGGCTTCAACGGGCCGGCGGTGTCGCTGACCGTGATCGACCCGACCCAGCTCGACCGCGCAGTCGAGACGCTGCGCAAGGTGACGCGACCCGTCGGCAACCTGACCGGCCAGCGTGACGTCGATGTCGCGGTCGTCGACGGCAACCGCGTGACGCTGACCCCGACCGACGCCGGCCTCGCCGCGCTGACGGGCAACGTCATGGAGCAGGAGGTCGAGGTCATCCGCCGCCGCATCGACGAGCTCGGCACGCGCGAGCCGACGATCGTCCGCCAGGGCGACAACCGCATCGTCGTCCAGGTCCCCGGCCTCCAGGACCCGAGCGCGCTCAAGGCGCTGCTCGGCAAGACCGCCAAGCTCGAGTTCAAGCTCGTCGACACCGACGCCGATCCCGCGTCGGTCGCCGGCGGTGCGGCTCCCCCGGGCGACCAGATCCTGCAATACGCCGACCGACCTGGCGCGGTCGCGGTCAAGCGGCGCGCGATGATCACCGGCGACCAGCTCGTCGACGCCCAAGTCAGCCAGGACCAGAACGGCGCGCCCGCGGTCAGCTTCCGTTTCGACGCGACCGGCGGCCGCCGCTTCGCCAAGGCGACGCAGGAGAATGTCGGCAAGCCGTTCGCCATCATCCTCGACAACAAGGTCATCTCCGATCCCAGGATCAACGAACCGATCCTTGGCGGGTCGGGGATCATCAGCGGCTCGTACACGACCGAGACGGCGAACCAGCTTGCCATCCTGCTGCGCTCGGGCAAGCTGCCGGTCGACCTGAAGACGGTCGAGGAGCGCACCGTCGGCCCCGACCTCGGCGCCGACTCGATCCGCGCCGGCAGCCTCGCCGCGGGCACGGCGATCGTCGCCGTCGCGCTGCTGATGATCGTCACCTACGGCCGCTTCGGCGTCTATTCGGTCATCGCGCTGGTCCTCAACATGTTCCTGATCATCGGCGTGATGAGCGTGCTCGGCGCGACGCTGACGCTCCCCGGCATCGCCGGGCTCGTGCTGACGATCGGCGCCGCCGTCGATGCCAACGTCCTGATCAACGAGCGCATCCGCGAGGAACAGCGCAAGGGCCGCGGCGTCATCGCCTCGGTCGAGGTCGGCTTCCGCGACGCGACGCGGACGATCTGGGACGCGAACAGCCTCAACATCATCGTCGCGATCATCATGTTCCTGTTCGGCTCGGGCCCGATCAAGGGCTTCGCCGTCGTCCTGTCGATCGGGATCGCGACGAGCGTCTTCACCGCCGTCACCGTCGTCCGCCTGATGGTCTCGCGCTGGCTGACGAGCGCACGCCCGAAGGCACTGGCGGTATGAGGATCGCGTCATGCCGCTGAAGATCGTCCCCGACAACACCAACATCGGCTTCGTCAAGCTGCGCTACGTCGCGTTCGCGCTGACGCTGCTGCTGACCATCGGTTCGATCGGGCTGCTCGCGACGCGGGGGCTCAACCTCGGCGTCGATTTCGTCGGTGGGCTGACGATGGAGGTCGCCTTCCCCAAGGCGCCGCCGCTCGACCGGCTGCGCGCCGAGGTGCGGAGCCTGAACGTCGGCGACGTCGCGCTGCAGGAGTTCGGCGCGCCGACCAACATCCTCATCCGCCTGCCGCTGCCGCCGGGCGACCAGGCCGCGGTCCAGCGCGTCGTCGCCAAGGTGCAGGCCGATCTGAAAGGCCGCTACGGCAACGTCAGCTTCCGCCGTACCGAGAGCGTCAGCGGCAAGGTCAGCCAGGAACTGATCCGCAAGGGCGCGCTCGCCGTCCTCTTGTCGATGGCGGCGGTGGCGCTGTTCACCTGGTTCCGCTTCGAATGGCATTTCGGCGTCTCGACCGTCGTCGCGCTGGTCCACGACGTCACGGTGACGCTCGGCTTCTTCGCGCTGACCCAGCTCGAGTTCGACCTGAACGTCGTCGCCGCGATCCTGACGATCATCGGCTATTCGCTGAACGACAAGGTCGTCATCGACGACCGCATCCGCGAAAACCTGCGCAAGTACCGCCAGATGGACATCGGCCCGATCATCGATTTGAGCGTCAACGAGACGCTGCCGCGGACCGTGATGACCAGCCTCGCGATGATCGTCGCGCTGACCTGCATGCTCGTGCTCGGGCCGGGCGTGATCTTCGGCTTCACCGCCGCGATGCTGCTCGGCATCGTGGTGGGGACCTATTCGTCGATCTTCGTCTCGTCGTCGCTGCTGATCTCATTGGGGGTCAAGCCGAAGATCGAGCCGGTGGCGAAGAAGGCGGGGCCGCAGATCAACGTCGAGCGGGCGAAGCGCGGCTGATCTTCGCCGCTCGCGCGGACGACGGAACGGTTAAGCTTTGTAGGCATCCGGCACAAAGTCTTGACATTTTGAACCAGATGCGCTATCGACGGCGCATGACGATGTCAGTTCTCCGCACCGCCCGCCCGGCCGCTTCGATCGCGGCGCTGGCGTGCGCGGCTGCCGACCGGCAGCGGCTTAAGTTCAACGAATTCGGGCGGATTCGCGCGACTTCCGTGACCTTAAGCCCGCGTGGGCCGGTCAGACGACCTGGCCGACGCCGTCGCACGACAGCTCGAACGCGGCGAGCCCACCCTCGAGGTAGGCGGCGAGCATCGGCAGGTCGAGCAGGAAGTCGGCAGCGTCGTCGACCTCCTCGGCGGCATCGTCCATCGCGTCCGACCACTCGCTCGCGTCGTAGGTGCCGCGGCCGACGAGGGCGAGGGCGACGAGCTCGGCCTTCTCGTCGTCGGCGAGGTCGTCGATGACCTGGCGCAGCTCCTCCTCGGTCGGATTGTCGCCGTCGTCCTCGATCTCGTCGCGCGCGCCGTCGTCGGTCGGGTTCGAGCCGTCGTCGGGATCGCTGTCGGGGATCAGCGCCTCGAACTCGCGCGCGCGGAGGATGACGCGGCAGACGGTTTCGAGCGGGATCGTGAGTTCCATGGGACGCGTCTCCTGTCCGCGGCCAACGACGGCGTTGGGCGCCGGTTCCGTTACGCGGCCGCCGCCGTCGCCGCGGCGGGAGCGAGCAGGCGGGCGCGGGCGGCGTCGTACTCGCGGCGCAGCTTGGCGACGAATGCTGCGGCGGGCACCACCGCGTCGACCGCGCCGATGCCCTGGCCACAGCCCCAGATCTCCTTCCACGCCTTGGGCGCAGCGTCGGTGCCGAAGTCCATCGTCTTTAGGTCGCCGTCGGGCAGCTTGTCGGGATCCATGCCCGCCAGCCGGATCGACGGCTTGAGGTAGTTGCCCGAAACGCCGGTGAAAAGGCTCGAATAGACGATGTCGACCGACGACGAGGCGACGATCATCGCCTTGTAGCGCTCGTCGGCGCGGGCCTCGTCGGTGGCGATGAAGGCCGAGCCGATATACCCGAAGTCGGCCCCCATCGCCTCCGCGGCGAGCACCGCCCCGCCGGTCGCGATCGACCCCGACAGCGCCAGCGGCCCGTCGAACCACTTGCGGATCTCCTGGATCAGCGCGAACGGCGAGATCGTCCCGGCATGGCCGCCCGCGCCGGCGGCGACGGCGATCAGCCCGTCGGCGCCCTTGTCGACCGCCTTCCTTGCGAAGGCGTCGGTGATGACGTCGTGGAGGACCATCCCGCCATAGCTGTGGATCGCCTCGTTGACCTCGGTTCGCGCGCCCAGGCTGGTGATGACGATCGGCACCTTGTACTTCACGCACAGCGCGAGGTCGTCCATCAGCCGGTCGTTCGAGCGGTGGACGATCAGGTTGACGGCATAGGGCGCGTCGTTCGGCCCAAGCTCGGCGGTCAGGCGCTGGAGCCACTCCTCGAACTGCGGCAACGGCCGGGCGTTGAGGCTCGGAAAGCTGCCGATGACGCCCGCCTTGCACTGGGCGATGACGAGGTCGGGATTCGAGATGATGAACAGCGGCGACCCGATCACCGGAATCGACAGGCGGCGGGCAAGGGCGGCGGCAATCGGCATCGAGGGTCCCCCGGGAAACGGCCACCGACCGTCGCGCGGGGTGACGCGAAGGTCAACCCTGTCGCTTTGTCTCGCGCAGGGAGAGGGGCCTCAGGCGGCGAGCAGCGCCTTGAGCGGCACGCTCGTATCGGCGAGCCGCGCCGGGTCGGCGACGAGCCCGGCGTCGACGAGCGCCTTGCCCTGGACGAAGTCGCGGGCGGCGTTGATGCAGTCGAGCGCGACCACCCGCCCGCCGCGCAGGTAGACGAGGCTCCACGCGCTGCTCGCGGGGTCGCCGCGGACGACCGTCGCGTCATGGCCGCCGCTGAGCCCGACCGTCTGCAGCTTGAGCTCGTATTGGTTCGACCAGAACCACGGCACCGCGCGGTAGGGGCGGGCATCGCCAAGGATGACCCCGGCGACGACCTTGGCCTGGTCGATCGCGTTCTGGACCGACTCGAGGCGGATACCGGCTCCGTCCGCGAACGGGTTGGCGTGGTGGGCGCAGTCGCCAATGGCGAACACGTCGGCGAGCGAGGTCCGGCAGAGGTCGTCGACGGCGACGCCGTTGTGGGTCTCCGCCCCGGCCAGCGCCAGCGGCCCGACGGCGGGGACGAGGCCGATGCCGACGATGACCGCGCCAGCGGGGATTGTGCCACCCGAAGTGCGGACGCCGGTGACGTGCGCCTCACCCTCGATCGCTTCGATCACGGTGGCGAGGCGGACATCGACGCCGTGCGCGCGGTGGACGCCCTCGTAGAAGCGCGACACGGCCACGCCGGCGACGCGAGCGAGGACGCGGTCCTGCGCCTCGAGGACGGTGACGGTCTTGCCCGCCTTGACCAGAACCGCGGCCGCCTCGAGCCCGATATAGCCGCCGCCGACGATGACCACGTCGGTAGTCGCCGCCAGGTCGGCGGTCAGCGCGTCGACGTCGGCGCGGGTACGGATGACGTGGACTCCGGGGAGGTCGCCGCCGGGGACGGGTAGGCGGCGCGGGTGGCCGCCCGCCGCCCAGATCAGCTTGCCGTAGCCGAGCGTCGATCCCGCCGCCGTCGTCACGCAGTGCGCCTCGGCATCGACCGCCGTGACCCGGTGGCCGAGGAGCAGGGTGACGTTGCGCTCGGCCCAGAACTCGCGCGGGCGCAGCAGCAGGCGTTCGGCAGCGCGCTCGCCGGCGAGATAGTCCTTCGACAGCGGCGGGCGCTCGTACGGCGGGTCGACCTCCTCGCCGACGATCGTCACCGAGCCCGTAAAGCCGCCCTGACGCAGCGAGATCGCCGCCTGCGCCCCGGCTTGGCCGCCGCCAACGATAAGGACGTCGTGGACCATCGCTAATCCGCGAAGATTGCGGTCGTCGCAGCGACGCCGTCGGACATGCTGCCGCGGTACATCGCGCCGGTGGTGAAGGTCAGCACCGGCGGCCCGGCGGCGGGCATGGCGATGATCCCGCCCGCCCCGCCGGCGGCGGCGATCTCGGCCAGCACCGCCGCGACGGCGTCCGCGAGCGGGGCACCGCCGTGGCGGACGCGGGCGGCAATCTCGTGGGCAGCGACGGCGCGGACGAAGTCCTCGCCCGACCCGGTCGCCGACACGGCGCAGGCGCGGTCGTCGGCATAGGTGCCGGCGCCGATCAGCGGCGAATCGCCGATGCGGCCCCAGCGCTTGCCCGTGACGCCGCCGGTCGAGGTCGCGGCGGCGAGGTGGCCGTCCCGGTCGCGCGCGACCGCGCCGACGGTGCCGTACTTCATCGCCCGGTCGAACGTCGCCCCGGCCTCGGCAAACTGGCGACGGCGCTCGGGCGTCTTGAACCAGTCGTTGGCGACCTGCTCGAGCCCGGTGGTCCGCGCGAAGGCGTCCGCTCCGACGCCCGCGAGCATGACGTGCGGCGTCTGCTCCATGACAGCGCGGGCGAGGGCGATCGGCGAGCGCGTCGCTGTCACACGGGCGACTGCCCCGGCGCGACGGTCCTCGCCGTCCATGATCGCCGCATCGAGCTCAACCGACCCCTCGGCGGTGAAGACCGCCCCGCGGCCGGCGTTGAACTCGGGCGCGTCCTCGAGCACGGCGACCGCGGCGGCGACCGCGTCGAGTGCGCGGCCGCCGGCGGCGAGGATCGCCGCGCCGGCCGACAACGCTGCGCCGAGCCCGGCGTGGGCTGCGGCCTGCGCTTCGGCGGTCAAAGTGGCCGGGCTCATGCCGCCGGCGCCGCCGTGGACGGCGAGCGACCAGCGTCGGTCGGGGGCAGCGTGCATGCGTTCTCCCGTAACGGCTGCCGCGACCGGCGGCAAATGGCCGTTCGGGGCGTCGTCAGGCGGCGCCGGCAGCATTGACCTCGCGCCGCGGCGGCGGCTATACGGCCGGTCCCGCCGCTAGCGGGTCGGGCCCGGCGGGGTAGCTCAGTTGGTTAGAGCACGGGAATCATAATCCTGGGGTCGGGGGTTCAAGTCCCTCTCCCGCTACCGCCCGACTGAACCCCCGACTGGAGCCGGACGTGCCTGTCGCCGACATCGCGCCCATTCCGCTCGGTCTCGTCGAGCGCGACCCCGCCGCCGCCGCGGCAGCGTTCGGCGATGCCTTCGGCCGCACCGGCTTCGCCGTCGTCGCCGATCACGGCGTGCCCGACGCCGTGATCGACCGCGCGCTCGCTGCGACCAGGGCCCTGTTCGCCCTGCCCGCGGCGGCCAAGGCGCGGTACGTCGTCGCCGGCGGTGCCGGTCAGCGCGGGCTGACCCCGTTCGGCGTCGAGACGGCCAAGGGCGCGCGCCTGTCCGATCTTAAGGAGTTCTGGCACGTCGGTCGCGACCTGCCCGCCGGCGACCCCCTTCGCGCAGCAATGCCCGACAACCTGTGGCCGGACGAGGTGCCGGACTTCCGCGCGGCGGTGACGGCGCTGTTCGCCGCGCTCGATGCGGCCGGTCGGCGCGTCCTGCGTGCCATCGCCCGGCACCTCGGGCTCGCCGACGACTGGTTCGACGGGCCGACGGCAGGTGGCAACTCGATCCTGCGCCTGCTCCACTATCCGCCGGTGACCGGCACGCCGGCGGCGGTGCGGGCAGGTGCCCACGAGGACATCAACGTCATCACCCTGCTGCTCGGGGCCGACGAGGCCGGGCTACAACTGCAGGACCGCGCCGGTGTGTGGCGCGACATCGAGGCTCCGCCGGGCACGCTGGTGTGCAACATCGGCGACATGCTCGCGCGGCTGACCGGCAACCGCCTGCCGTCGACGTCGCACCGGGTGGTGAACCCGTCGCCCGAGCGGGCACGGCATGCGCGCTATTCGACGCCCTTCTTCCTGCACTTCCGACCCGACTTCGTCATCGAGGCTTTGCCCGGAGCGCCGGTGACGGCACCGCCGATCACCGCCGACGCCTTCCTGCGCCAGCGCCTGCGGGAGATCGGGCTCGGCTAGTGCGGAACCGCCGCGGTCGCCGTCTGTACCCCCGTCAGTCCATACGCAACGGCACCGCCGAGGATCAGCCCGGCCGCGATACCGCACAGCCAAACCAGGTTCGGCCGATGGTCGCGCAGGCGCGGGCGGATGGACAAGGACGCTCTCCCGTACAGCCTGAGCGGCTATCCCGTCCGCAAAGCAAGTCGCATGCCATGTCCCGCCAGCCGCATAAGCGTCTGAAATACGGTGTCGGCCGACCCGCAGGCGTTAACCACATGTAAGATCGACCGACACTTTCCCGTAGCGAGCGGCGACAAAGGTCAGTCCGTCGGGAGGTGCGTTGAGCCCGAGGGCGCGTCGGTCGCGTGCCTCCAATGCAGCCGCCAGGTCATCGCTGCTCCAGCGTCCGTCGCCGACGAGGCGCAGGCAGCCGACCATCGAGCGCACCTGGTGGTGGAGGAACGACCGTGCCGCCGCTTCGACGATGATGACGTCGCCGTCGCGGACGACGTCGAGGCGATCGAGCGTCTTGACCGCGCTGCGCGACTGGCAGTTGACCGAGCGGAAGGTGGTGAAGTCGTGACGGCCGACCAGCTGGCGCGCCGCCGCCGCCATGCGCTCGGCGTCGAGCGGAACGCCGACGTGCCACGCCCGCCCTCGGTCGAGGACGAGCGGCGCGCGGCGGTTGACGATCCGGTAGCGGTAGTCTCGTCCGGTGCAGTCGAAGCGCGCGTGGAAGTCGGGCGCCGCTTCCGCGCAGGCGACGACCGCAACCGGCTGCGGCCGCAGGTGGGCATTGATCGCCGCCATCAGCTGAAAGGCGGCGATCGGCCGCTCGACGTCGACATGCGCGACCTGGCCGATGGCGTGGACGCCGGCGTCGGTCCGGCCGCAGCCGGTGACCACCGCCGCCTCGCCGGTGACCGCCGTGAGCGCCGTCTCGATCGCACCCTGGACGCTCGGCCCGTGCGGTTGACGCTGCCACCCCATGAACGGTCCGCCGTCATACTCGACCGTCAGGCGGAAGCGGGTCAGACGACCGTCCCCCGTACGATCGGCCAGCCGTTGAGCAGCGCCGCCGTCGCCATCGCCGGCTTGCCCGCGCGCTGGACGAGCGTCGGGCGGATCGCCGCCTCGCCGCAAGCGATCGTCAGGGCGCTGTCGAGCACCGTTCCCGGCGCACCGCTGCCGGCGACGACATCGGCGGCCAGCAGCTTGAGCCGCTCGCCGCCCACCTCGACGAAGGCTCCCGGCAATGGGTTGTAGGCGCGGATCGCACGGTCGACGGCGACCGCCGGCTGGCGCAGGTCGAGCCGCGCCTCGGCCTTGTCGATCTTGGCGGCATAGGTGACGCCGTCGTCGGGCTGCGGCACGGCCGACGGGTCGCCGGCGAGCGCCTCCACCACGAGCCGCGCTCCCATCGCGGCAAGCTCGTCGGTCAGCTCGCCGGCGGTCTTGCGGCCGATCGGCGTCGCCTCAGCGAGCAGCATCGGCCCGGTGTCGAGCCCGCGCGCCATCGCCATGATCGTCACGCCCGTCTCGACATCGCCGGCAAGGATCGCGCGCTGGATCGGGGCCGCCCCACGCCACCGCGGCAGCAGCGAGGCGTGGATGTTGATGCATCCGCGGCGCGGCGCGGTCAGCACCGGCAGTGGCAGGATCAGGCCGTAGGCGGCGACGACCGCGACGTCGAGGTCGAGGTCGGCGAAGGCAGCGCGCTCGGCATCGCCCTTGAAGTCGACCGGCGTCCGCACCGCTAGGCCGAGCGCCTCGGCGCGGAGATCGACGGGCGACCGCCGGAGCGCCTTGCCGCGCGCCGCGGGCTGCGGCGGCCGCGTGTAGACGGCGGCGATCTCGTGCCCGGCGGCGACAAGCGCGTCGAGCGCGGCCACGGCGAAGGCCGGGGTTCCCATGAAGGCGAGGCGCATCGCAGGCGAGCTAGGCGCTGTTCCCGGGCGGCGCAACCGGCGCGGCGGGCAGGAGCCCCCATGCCGGCGCATGGCCAGGCTGGGTGGCAAGCTCCACGGCGAGGACCGGGGTGATCGGCATGACCGACCTCGCCGCCACGAAGCGGCCGGCCGGTCCGGGACGCGGGGTGAGCGGCCGGTCGCAGGCGAAGCAGCCGGATACTGCCCGACCGTCGCGGGTGACGCGCAGGCGGCCACCAAGCGGGTCGGCGGGGAGCGCGGCGACGACGGCGGCGAACAGCGCCGGCATTCCCCCAAGCCCGGCGAGCGGCACGTCGCACCGCGAGTTGCCGGCGGTCATGGCGACGCCGGTCACCATGCGGACGTGGGCCCCGCACGCCTCGCCCCAGCACCGGGCGATGCCGCCGGCGACCGTCAGCGCCGCCACCGTACCGGCAGCAAAGCCGAAGCGCAGCCGCCCAGCGAAGGCGGCGGCGAGGAACGCCTCGGCCGGCATCCCGAGCACGGTCAGCCCGCGCGCGAGCGTACCCGCCACGCGCACGGCAGGGATCGCGGCATCGACTGGCGGGCGTGCGCGGAACAGCCACAGGCAGCGGACGCCGCTGGCTGCATAGCGGGCGTGGCGACGGCGGGTCTCGTCGTCGGGCTGCGGCGACCACTGGACCTCGATGGCGAGCGTGCGCTCGCCACGACGCGCGAGCACGTCGGCGCGCCACGGCTCGCCTGCCGGCGTCGTCCCGGCGACCTCCGCGGCGGCGTCCCACCCGGCGGCGCGCGCGGCGGCGATCGCGAGCAGCTTGAGGTGGAGGTGCTCGGGACCCTCGTCGCCGGTTGCGCACCCGCCGAGCGCGAGATGGGCAAAGAAGCGCGTGCCGAGCCGCGAGGTCTTGAGCACCAGCGGCGCGCCGCAGCACAGCGCGCGCAGATGGCGCTCGCGCCGGTTGGCCGCCGCCAGCGCCGCCCACGCGTCGGGCTCAATCACCGAGGCGTCGAGGCTGCGGCCGGCGTCGTCGAGGCAGCGGAGCGGCATCCCTTGAGCCTAGCCGCGCTTCCCGCCAT
Organism: uncultured Alphaproteobacteria bacterium; assembly: GCA_963790285.1. Taxonomy (GTDB): domain Bacteria; phylum Pseudomonadota; class Alphaproteobacteria; order Sphingomonadales; family Sphingomonadaceae; genus Polymorphobacter_B. Next base: position 361,900 of record CAWBNV010000001.1, on the reverse strand, counting down.
ATCCCAGCCGATGTCCGCCGAGATCGACGCCCTGACGCAGGCGCTCGCGCGCCTGCCCGGCCTCGGCCCGCGGTCGGCGCGGCGGGCGGTGCTGCACCTGCTCAAGCGGCGCGAGACGGCGCTGACCCCGCTGATCGCCGCCCTCCAGACCGTCGCCGCGCGGCTGGCAACGTGCGAGCTGTGTGGCAACGTCGACACCGCCAGCCCCTGCGGCATCTGCACCGACCCGCGGCGCGATGCGGCTTCGCTGTGTGTGATCGAGGAGGTCGCCGACCTGTGGGCGCTCGACCGGGCGCGGCTCTTCCCCGGGCGCTTCCATGTGCTCGGCGGCCGGCTGTCGGCGCTCGACGGGGTGCGGCCGGAGGACCTCAGCATCGACGCCCTCGTCGGCCGGGTCGCGGCGGGCGGGATCGACGAGGTCGTGCTGGCGATGAACGTCACGCTCGAGGGGCAGACGACGATGCACTATGTCGCCGACCGCCTCGCCGCCTTGCCGGTGCGGGTGACGCAGCTCGCCCACGGCATGCCGGTCGGCGGCGAGCTCGACTATCTCGACGAGGGTACGCTCGCCCAGGCGCTCCGAGCCCGCCGCCCCGTTTCTTGACCGCCGCGGACGCGGAACCTACATCGCGGCGATGGCCATTCTCCCCATCATCGAGGCTCCCGACCCCCGCCTGCGCGTCGTGTCGGAGCCGGTCGCCGCCGTCGACGACGCGTTGCGCGCGCTGATGGACGACATGCTGGCGACGATGTACGCCGCGCCCGGCATCGGCCTCGCCGCGATCCAGGTCGGCGTGCCGAAGCGGATCGTCGTCATCGACCTCCAGCGCCGGACCGAGCCCGAAGACGGCGCCGAGCCGGTCGAGGTCCGCGAGCCGCGCTACTTCGTCAACCCCGAGATCGTCTGGGAATCGCCCGAGGTCGGGGCGTACAACGAGGGTTGTCTGTCGGTCCCCGAGCTGTTCGGCGACGTCGTTCGCCCGCTCAGGGTCCGCGCGCGCTGGCTCGGCTACGACGGCGCGGCGCACGAGGAGGAGATCGACGGGCTGCTGGCGACCTGCCTCCAGCACGAGATCGACCATCTCGAGGGCGTGCTGTTCTTCGACCATCTGTCGAAGCTCAAGCGCGACATGATCGTCAAGAAGCTGACCAAGGCCAAGCGCGGCAAGCTCGCCGCCTGAGCGCCGCCTACAGCGCGTAGGACGTAACTTCGCAAACTTCACGCGGCCGCGCTGAGGGCTCTACGCGCGAAATGCGTGGCTGCGGATCGGCGCTGTTGGCAACGCGCGGCGGCTGACAGTGAGAAAGAACGATGAGTCGGGCGCGCAGTCTAGGCCGTCCGCGAGGGTGTAGGACAGCGGTTTCAGCCGAAGCGGACGCCGACGCCATTGTCGCGGGTCAGGCGGACGTCGACGTCGAACAGGCGGGCGAGGGCGGGGCCGTCGACCGTGGCGGCAGGCTGCGCCCAGGCGACGCGGCCGTCTTTCAGAGCAATAACTTCGTCGGCAATGTTCAGGGCCAGGGTCAGGTCGTGGAGCGCGGCGACGACGGTGCGCCCGGCGTCGGCGCGGGCGCGCAGGCGGCGGGCGGCGTCGAGGGCGTGGCGCGGGTCGAGGCCGGCGGTCGGTTCGTCGGCGATAAGGAGCTCGGGGTCGCCGACGGTAGCGCGGGCGATCATCACCCGCGCGAGCTCGCCGCCCGACACCGCGCTCGCAGCGCGATCGCGCAAGGGCATGAGATCGTTGGCCGAAAGCGAAGCGGCGACGGCGGCGCTGTAGGGGCCGAGACCGCCGAATGCGGGCAGGACCGGGGTCAGGCCCAGGGCGACGACGCGCTCGACGGAGAGCGGCCAGTCGACACGCGCGTTCTGCGGCAGATAGGCGCGGCGGCGGGCGAGGTTCTGTCGTGAAATCAACGCGATCGGCTCGCCGGCGAAGGTGACGCTGCCGGCCGACGGCGCGAGCAAACCGGCCGCGACGGCGAGCAAGGTCGACTTGCCCGCCCCGTTCGGCCCGATGACGACGGTCAGCTTGCCCCGTGCACACGTCGTGGTGATTTCGCTGAGCACTTCGCGGGACCCGCGCGTCACGGACACGCCGGCGAGTTCGAGGGCGTTCTCTGGGGCGTTCATACCGTCCGCCGCGCCGTCCGCAGGACCAGCCAGAGGAAGAACGGCGCGCCGACGAGGCTGATGAACACGCCGAGGCCGATCCCCTGCGCCGTCCCGCGCAGCACCCGCGTCGCCAGATCGGCGACGACGACGATGATCGCGCCGGTCAGCGCGGCGGGGACGAGGACCGCGGCCGGCCGGTGGCCGACGAGCGGGCGGACGAGGTGCGGCGCGATCAGCCCGACGAAGCCGACCGACCCCGCGACCGCCGTCGCCGCGCCGACGCCGAGCGCGGTCCCGGCGAGCGCGAGCAGGCGCGTGCGGCGGACGTCGACGCCGAGGCTCTCGGCCGTCGCCTCGCCGAGCGCGAGCGCGTCGAGGGCGCGCGCGGTCGCCAGCAGCAGGACGGCGCCGGCGGCGATGAACGGCCCGGCGACGGCGACATGGTCCCAGCTGCGGTCGGCGAGCGACCCCATCAGCCACGTCAGGATCTCATAGGTCGCGTACGGGCTCGGCGCGAGGTCGAGCGCGAGATAGACCGCGGCATAGGCGAGGCTCGAGATCGCCGCACCCGCAAGGATCAGCGCCAGCGTCCCGCCGCCACGCGCAAGGCCGAGCGCCGCCGCCGCCGCGGCGAGCGCCCCGACGAGCGCGAACAGCGGCGTGGCGAGCGCGAAACTCGCGGCGACGCCGTAGTAGATCGCGACGACCGCGCCGAGCGACGCCCCCGCGGTCACCCCGAGCAGCCCGGGTTCGGCGAGCGGGTTGCGCAGCAGGCCCTGCAGCACCGCGCCCGACAGGCCGAGGATTGCGCCGACCAGCGCGGCGAGAACGATCCGGGGCAGGCGGACCTCGGTGACGATGACGCTGGCCAGCGTCGGGTGCGGCGCGGCGAGCGCGGCGGCGATGGCTCCCGGGGACAGCGCCACGGTGCCGGCGAGCAGCGACGCCGCCATGACCGCGACGAGTGCCGCCGCGAGGGCGGGGGTCAGCGCACGGCTCATCGCGCAGCCGGCGCGACCGCGGCCAGCTGGCGGCGCAGGGCGAGGGCGGCGTCGGCTAAGAACGGGGTGCCGCAGAAGGTGGCCGACGCCGGCACGCTCACCCGCCGCCCGCCCCAGCGGCGGACAACCGGGTGGGCGGCAACGTTGGCACGGAGGTCGTTCGCCGCGCCGCCGGTGACGATCGCGTCGGGATCGGCGACGAGCAGCGCCTCGAGGTCGGGGCCGTCGCGGCGCGCGTCGCGGGCGATGTTGTCTGCCCCGGCAAGCGTCAGAACCGTGTCGAACAGTCCGCCGCGCGCCGCGCCGAAGCCGCCGCCGTCCCACGCCGCGACGCGGACGCGGGGCCCAGGCGTCGCCGCGAGTTCGGCGAGGCCGGCGTCGAGGTGGGCGACCAGCGCCTCGCCGCGTGCCGGCTCGCCGACAGCGCGGGCGACCTGCCGCGTCGCGCTGCGGATGCCGGCGATCGTCTGGGGCGAGTCAACCTCGACGAGCGGGATGCCGAGCCGCTTGAGCAGGGCGCGGGTCGCCGGGACGGCGAAGCTGTCGGCGATCACGAGGTCGGGCGTATCGCGCAGCACCTCTTCGACGAGGCCGTGGTTGACCGGCACCCGCGCCGCCGCCGCCGCCATCCGCGACGTCCCCGGGTCGCGCGACAGCCACGACACCGACGCGATGTCGCGCGGCGGCAAGAGGGCGAGGACGAGCTGGTCGGGGCACTCGCCGATCGACATCACCCGCAGCGCGGCGAGGGCGAGGGCGATCATCGCCGGGTCACAGCCGCAGCCGGACGCCGCCGTAGCCGGCGCGGCCGGCGGCGGCGAAGCTGAACACCTCGCTGTAGCGCCGGTCGAGCAGGTTCTCGGCGCGCGCGAACACCTCGACGTGCGGCGCGATCGTGTAGGTCGCGGCGAGGTCGACCAGCGTGACGCCCGGCAGGCGAACGAGGAGCGGCGGAAACTGCCCGAAGAAGACGTCGTTCTGCGGCCCGGTGTAGCGGACCGTCAGCGTCGCCGAATAGGGTGCGGCGACCGGCGTGTAGCTCAGGTTGGCGCTGGCGATGTCGGCGGCGCGGCGGACCGCCTGGCCGGTGAAGGTGCCGCTGCTGCCATCGGCGAAGCTCACCTGCCGCGCCTGCGGCGCGTCGAGGTGGGTGTACGCCGCGTCGATCCCCCAGCCGCCGGCGAGCCGCGCCGCGGCGCTGACCTCGACCCCCGACTGGCGCGTCGTGCCGGGCAGGTTGACCGGGTGGCCGACGAAATTGGCGTCGTAGACGGTGGTGATCGCGTCGCGGCGGCGGTTGTCGAAGAACGTCGCATCGACCGACAGCGGGCCGACGCGCTGCTCGACGCCCGCCTCGTAGCCGGTCGACCGCTCGGGCTTGAGGCTGGGATCGCCGACGTAGCGCCCGGCGAAAAAGTCGAACAGTTGGCCGAAGGTCGGGTTGCGGATGCCCGACCCGCTCGCCGCGTGGAGACGCGTCGTGGCGGTGACGCGGTAGCTCGCCTGGACGCGGTAGGTCGTCGCGTCGGCGAAGCGCGTGTTGAAGTCGTGGCGCACCGACGCGCCGACCCCCAGGCGGCCTGCCGCCTGCAGCTCGTATTCACCGACGAGGCCGGTATCGACCGTGTGGCGGACGCCGGTGTACGCGCCGAACTGCGACACGGTGGTCCGCTCGCTCTCGTCCTCGTGGTCGATCGCGGCGGTCAGGCTATGGTGAACCGTGGCAGTGCCGAAGCGGAAGGTCGCCTCGTCGCTCGCCTTCAGCCGCGCGCCGTGGTCGCCCGACGCGCGGACGATGCGCTGGCCGGCGACGGGGCTGTTGGGGTCGGCGACGTCGTAGCCGGCGCGGGTGGTGTCGGCCGCCTGCACGCTCGCGGCGTTGCTGAACGCGCCGAGGTCGATCGCCGCGCGGACGAGGCCGTACAGCCCCTCGTTGCGGAAGCGTACGCCGGGCGAATCGACGGTGCGGCCATAGGTCGGGCTGGCGAAGTCGGCGTCGCTGTCGTTGGTGTCGGCCGCGGTCAGGCTGTAGCGCGCGACGGCGGTCAGCTTGAATGCGCCGGGGCTCCACGTCGCCTTGGCGGTCGCGCCGGCGCTATCGGAGCCGACGTTGCGCGTGCCCCCGATCGCCGTCGGATAGCCGTCGGTGTGGAGCGCGCTCGCCGACAGCGCGTAGTCGAACGCGCCGGTGACGCCCGCGACGCGCGCGCCGCCGCTCGCCGTGCCCATCGACCCGCCCTCGGCGCGCAGGCGCACGCCGGGGGCCTCCGCTCCGTTCAGGGTGATGTAGTTGATGACGCCGCCGATCGCGTCGGAGCCGTACAGCGCCGACTGCTGGCCGCGCAGCACCTCGACGCGCGCCGCCTCGTCGGCGATCAGCGTGCCGAAGTCGAACTCGCCGAAATAGGGGTCGGACGCCTTGATCCCGTCGATCAGGACGAGCGTCTGGTTGGCCTCGGCCCCGCGCAGGCGGACCTGGGTCATGCCGCCGACCGCGCCGGTGCGGCTGACGGCGACACCCGGAACGTCACGGAGAACGTCGGACACGACGCGCGTCTGGCGCAGGTCGAGCGCGGCGGCGTCGAGCTGGGTCACCGACGCGCCGAGCAGGTCGGCCGGCAGCGGCGTGCCCGAACGCGTCGCGGTGACGACGATCGCGGCGCCGCCGGGGTCGGTGGCGGGTTGGCTGGGGTCGGTCTGGGCGAGCGCCGGCGTGGCGGCGGTCAGCAGGAGCAGGCTGAGCTTGGTCATTGGTCGGTCCTCGGGCGTCGCTGAGCGACGGACGGGGCCACGACGACGGCCGGGAGCGCACGACGGACGGACGCACAGGCGTCCGGCGCACGGCCCCGCTGCGGCCCCGGCCGCATCGGAATCGTCGCTCAGACGGAGAACCGTGCCGCGGCCAATCCCTGGGCCAGGGCAAGAGCGACCGGTGCGCTGGCAGGTCTCCTGGCTCACGGGTCAGGGCTTGATGCACGCCTTCCCAGGCGTCACCGCCCAGTGGCTGCCCCCGAGGGGGCGTGTGCATCGCGCTCGCCGCTTACAGTTGCAGGGACAGCCGCGGCTTTGGACGCGTGAGCGCCCGCACCGCATTCCCTTTTAAGCCCCTTTCGGGACACCGGCGCGATCATGGCAGCGCGGCCGAAGCCGTGCTGCCGAGGGCATGGTAGGCGAGATCGGGCGGCAGGCCAACCCTCCACAACCTGCCGCGCGAGCGCGGAAGCGCTACGCGACGGTCTGCTCGATCGCACCGAAGATCGAGTGGCCATCGTCGTCCATCGCGATGCGGACCTGGTCGCCGGCGCGCATGAACGGCGTCGTCGGCGAGCCGTGGCGGATCGTCTCGATCGTGCGCAGTTCGGCGAGGCACGAATAGCCGACCCCGCCGGCGGCGACCGCGTCGCCGGGGCCGCCGTCGGCGCCGCGGTTCGACACCGTGCCCGAGCCGACGATCGTCCCCGCGCCGAGCGCGCGGGTCTTCGCGGCATGGGCGATCAGCGTGCCGAAGTCGAAGGTCATGTCGACGCCGGCGTCGGCGCGGCCGAAGGCGTCGCCGTTGAGGTCGACGGCAAGCGTGCCGTGGAGCTTGCCGCCCTGCCAGCGCGCGCCGAGCGCGTCCGGGGTGACGAACACCGGCGACATCGCGCTCGCCGGCTTTGACTGGAAGAAGCCGAAGCCCTTGGCCAGCTCGGCCGGGATCAGGTTCCGGAGCGACACGTCGTTGGTCAGCCCGACGAGGCGGATCGCGGCCAGCGCCACCTCGCGCGACGCGCCGAGCGGCACGTCGCCGGTGACGACGACGACCTCGGCCTCGAAATCGCACCCCCACGCCTCATCGGCGAGCGGGATCGGGTCGCGGGGGCCGAGGAAGCCGTCGGAGCCGCCCTGGTAGATCAGCGGGTCGGTCCAGAAGCTCGGCGGCATCTCGACCCCGCGGGCCTGGCGGACGAGCGCGACATGGTTCACGTACGCCGAGCCGTCGGCCCATTGGTAGGCGCGCGGCAGCGGCGCGGCGGCGTCGCGCTCGTGGAAGCGGCTGAACGGCACGGCGTCGTGGGCAAGGCTTTGCGCAACGCCGCGCAGCACCGGCTCGGCATGCGCCCAGTCGTCGAGCGCGCTTTGCAGCGTCGGCCACGCCGGCGGCGGCGCGGCGCACCGCGTCAGATCGTCGGACACCACGACGAGCCGCCCGTCGCGGCCGTGCTTCAGGCTGGCGAGCTTCATTCGGTCAGCGAGCCGGGATCGACGTGGAGCCAGTCGGCGTGGCGCGGGGCGACCTTGGTCGTGCTCCATTCGGCGAGCATCGGCGCGGCGACGCGCTCGAGCTCGGCATATTGCTCGGGCGTGCCGATGTTGCACGCGAGCTCGAGCCGGTGGCCGTTGGGGTCGAAGAAATAGATCGAGCGGAAGATGCCGTGGTAGGTCGGGCCGAGGACGGCGATGCCCTGCGCCTCGATATGCGCCTTGGCCGCCTTCAGCGTGGTGAAATCGGCGACCTCGAACGCGAGGTGCTGGACCCATTCGGGCGTGTTCGGGTCGCGGCCCATCGCCGGCTGGTTCGGCAGCTCGAAGAAGGCGACGACGTTGCCGCCGCCGCAGTCGAGGAACACGTGCATGTACGGGTCGTACGCGCCGGTCGAGGGGACATGGTCCTCGGCGAACGCGTTGGTGTAGCGGAAGCCGAGGACGCGCTCGTAGAACGCGACCGTCTCGGCGGCGTCGCGGCAGCGGTACGCGACGTGGTGGATGCGCTGCGTGGCAAAGGGAACCGTCATGCGCTCACCTTCGCCGGGATCACCCCGCGGCGGATCTGGTCGAGTTCGAGGCTTTCGAACAGCGCCTTGAAGTTGCCCTCGCCGAAGCCGTCGTTGCCCTTGCGCTGGATGATCTCGAAGAAGATCGGGCCGACCATGTTCTCGGTGAAGATCTGGAGGAGCAAGCCGCCGCCGGTCTCGGGGGCGCCGTCGATCAGGATGCGGCGCCGGCGCATCTCCTCGACCGAGTGGCCGTGGCCGGGCAGGCGCTCGTCGATCAGGTCGAAATATGTGTCGGGCGAGTCCTGAAAGCGGATGCCGTTCGCGCGCAGCTTGTCGACCGTGGCGAAGATGTCGTCGGTGGCGAGCGCGAGGTGCTGGATGCCCTCGCCGTTGTACGCGCGAAGGAACTCCTCGATCTGGCTGTGCTCGTCCTGCGATTCGTTCAGGGGAATGCGGATCTTGTCGTCGGGGGCAGTCATCGCCTTGGAGAACAGCCCGGTCGACTGGCCCTCGATGTCGAAATAGCGGATCTGGCGGAAGCCGAAGATGCGCTCGTAGAACTCGGCCCAGTGCGCCATCCGCCCGCGGTTGACGTTGTGCGTCAGGTGATCGAGCGTATGTAGACCGACCGCGCGGTCGTCCTTGCCGGCGCCGGTCGGGCGGAAGTCGATGTCGTAGATCTCGTGCTCGCCGGAGGCGTCGACGAGGTACAGGTTCGACCCGCCGATACCCTCGATCGCCGGGATGTTGAGCTCCATCGGCCCGACCGGGCCGGTGACCGGCGTCGCGCCGCGCTCGACCGCCATCGCCAGCGCGCGGCCGGCATCCGCGACGCGGAACGCCATCGCGTTGGCGCTCGGGCCGTGGGCGTTGCGGAACTCGGCCGCCTGTCCCTTGGTGTCCATGTTGAGCAGGAAGTTGATCTGCCCCTGCGCATAGCGGCGGACGTCCTTCGACCGGTGCGTCGCGACATGGGTGAAGCCCATCGCCTCGAACAGCGCCGCCAGCGCGGCGGGATCGGGACCGGTAAACTCGACGAACTCGAACCCATCGAGGCCCATCGGGTTGGCAGTCATGGGTCGCCCTTTCGTCGTTCGCGACCCGATTAGGCCCCGCCGGTCGCGGTGTCGAGGTTGCCGATCAGGCCAGCGAGGCGTGCCGCGAGCTCATCGGCGGCGATCGGCTTGCGCAACACGGTGTAGTCCGCGGTCACTGCAGGCGCGCCACTGCCGCCGGCGAAGCCGGTCAGCAGCACCGCCGGCAGCGCCGGGCGCTCGGCGCGGACGCGGGTGATCAGCGTCACGCCGTCGATCCCGGGCATCGAGCGGTCGCTGACGAGCACGTCGAACGCCTCGCCGCCGCCGATCAGCGCGAGCGCGGTGGTGCCGTCCTCGGCCTCGACGACGTCGAAGCCAGCGTGGCGCAGCTGCTCGGCGAGCACCTGGCGGACGAGGAACTCGTCGTCGACCAGCAGCACGCGGCCGGCGTGGCGGCGCGCGGCGGCGGGCGCGGCGGTATTGTCGGCGGCGACCGTATCGACGGGCAGGCGGAGGACCGCGCGCGTGCCGCGGCCGGGCGAACTGTCGAGGTCGAGCGAGCCGCCCGACTGCTGGGCGAAGCTGCGGACCATCGGCAGGCCGAGCCCGGTTCCCTTGTCCTGCGCCTTGGTGGTGAAGAACGGCTCGAAGATCCGCGGCAGGATCTCGGGGTCGATCCCGGTGCCGCTGTCCTCGACCGCGAAGGCGACATAGCGCGTGCCGTCGATGATATCGTGCCGGGCCGACAGCGCGAGCCGGCCGCCGTCGGGCATCGCGTCGCGGGCGTTGGTCGCGAGGTTGATCAGCGCCGCCTCGAGCGCGCCACGGTCGGCGGTCAGCGCCGGCAGGGTGTCGTCGATCGCGACCTCGATACGGATGTCGGCCCCGAGCGTGTGCTCGAACACCTCGCGCAGGCTCGCGACGAGCTTGGCCGGCTCGACCGTCTCGCGGCGCAGCTCGCCGCGGCGCGAGAACGACAGGAGCCGCCGGGTCAACGATGCGCCGCGCGTCGCCGCCTCGGCCGCCATGCCGGCGAGCCGCGCGACCGCCTGGGGCTCGTCGCTGCGCCGCTCGATCATCGCCGTCGCGCCGAGCACCGCCTGGAGGACGTTATTCATGTCGTGCGCGATGCCGCCGGCGAGCTGGCCGAGGGCGGTCAGCTTTTCGGCCTGGGCGAGCTGCCCCTGCGCCACCTCGCGCGCCGCGACCGCCGCGGCGACGCGCGCCTCGAGCGCATCGCCGGTCCGCCGCAGGTCGGTGACGTCGCGACTGACCCCGACGAGGCCGGTAACCTCGCCCGTCTCCGGGTGGCGCAGCGGGGTCTTGACCGACTGCCAGATGCGGACCTCGCCGAAACGCGCATCGGTCACCGCTTCCTCGACCGTCGTCGTTTGCCCGGCCGCCATCACCGCCTGGTCGATGCGCACCACGCGTTCGCCTTGCTCGCGGTCGGCCAGCCACTCGGCGTCGGTCCGCCCGAGGACCTCCTCGAGCGGGCGGCCGACCACCGCCAGCGTCGCCGGGTTGCAGTAGACCATGCGCCCGGCACGGTCCTTGGCGTAGAGCAGGTCGGGGATCGCCTCGCCCATTGTCCGCAGGGTCGCCTCGACCTCGACGAGGCGGGCGGCGGCGGCGCGCTCGTCGGTGACGTCGCGGAAGAAGACGGTGATCCCGCCGGCGGCAGTCGGAAAGGCGCGCGCGGTGAAGTGACGGTCGAGCGGCATGTAGAACTGATCCGCCTGGGTCTGGATGCGCTGGCGCATGCAGGTCTGGTAGGCGGCGTAGAGCGGCCCGCCGATCGCCTCGGGGAAACTCTCCCAGATGCTTTCGCCGACGAGCGCCCGCCCGGCGGCGATCTGGGTCACCGCGTGGCTGTTCAGGTAGGTGAAGCGCCAGTCGGCATCGAGGACGAAGATGCTGTCGGTCGTGCTCTCGAGCGCGTCATGGAGCTGCGCCTCGGCGCTCTCGGCGCGCGCCGTGTCGGCGTCGACCCGGCGCTGGTAGAAGAAGAGGACGACGACGATGGTGATCTGGGTTGCCGCGGCTGAGATGGCGCTGCCGAACGCGTCGGCGCCCCAGCGTGATCCGAACAGGGCTGGGCCGGTCACGCCGATGCCGACGACGACGGCGACCGCCCCGGCGACCCAGCCGCGCAGGACGACCCCGAACAGCACGGCGATGGCGTTGACTGAAAATGGCGTCTGCACCCCCAGCAGGGGCACGAGCGCCACACGGACGGCGGCGCCGGCGAGCGCGAGGGCGACGCCGTACAGGGCGCCCACCATCGGTGACTTGTCGGCCGCCCACCGCTTGCGCAACATCGTCTACCCCCCCCGTCAGAACACCCGTTAGCAGCGGACAGGGCGCTGTTACAGCACAACGTTCCGCGCTGGCGCGGCCCGGCGTGCCGGCCTAGAGCGCTGGCCGTGGGCACGCACGACATTCCCGGCGCGTCAGGTGGCAGCGCCGCCGCGGTCATCGCCGACGCGGTGCGGCGCTGGCGGCACGGCGCACGCGCGCCCCTGATCGTCGGCTTGTGCGGGCCGCCGGGGGCCGGGAAGTCGACGATCGCCGCCGCGATCGCCGCAGGCGGGGCGCGCGTGGCGACGCTCTCGCTCGACGACCTGTATCTCGCCCATGACGCGCGCGCGCGGCTGGCGGCGGCGGTGCATCCGCTGCTGGCGACGCGCGGGGTGCCGGGGACGCACGACATGGTTCTGGGAACGGAGGTATTGGCCCGGCTCACAGCGAGGACTCCGGCCGCCCTGCCGCGCTTCGACAAAATCGCCGACGAGCCCGAACCGGTCGCGCGCTGGCCGGTGGTCGAGCGGGCCGACGTCGTCGTCTTCGAAGGGTGGTGCGTCGGCGCGGTGCCGCAGGCCCCGGCAGCACTCGCCGCGCCGGTCAATGCGCTCGAAGCCGAGCGCGATGCCGACGGGACGTGGCGGCGGTTCGTCAACGCGGCGCTCGCCGGACCCTACGCGGGACTGTTCGCCGGCCTCGACCGGCTGGTCCTGCTCCGCCCGCCCGACTTCGCCACCGTCATCGCGTGGCGGCAGGACGCCGAGCGCCACCGTCCGGTCGGCCGCGCGACGATGACCGACGCGCAGGTCGTCGGCTTCCTCGCCCATTACGAGCGGCTCAGCCGCTGGATCGACGCCGAGATGCCGGGGCGTGCCGACCTCGTGCTGTCGCTCGCGGGCGACCGGACGGTGGCGGAAGCGCGGTTCCGCGGCTAGAGCGAATCCATGTCCGCCCAATACACGCTCGATACCGCGACCAGCCGCGCGCACCCGACGCCCGCGCCGATGAAGCGGCTGACGGTGCCGCAAATCGCGGCGCGCAAGGGCGGGACGCCGATCGTCATGCTGACGGCGTACACCGCGCGCATGGCGCAGCTGCTCGATCCGCACTGCGACCTGCTGCTGGTCGGCGACAGCCTGGGCCAAGTGATCTACGGCCTCGACACGACGGTCCGCGTCACCCTCGACATGATGATCGCCCACGGCGCGGCGGTGGTACGCGGGTCGTACCACAGCGTCGTCATCGTCGACCTGCCGTTCGGCACCTACGAGGCCTCGCCCGAGGCTGCGTTCGCGTCGGCCGCGCGAGTGATGGCCGAGACAGGGGCGGCCGGCGTCAAGCTCGAGGGCGGGGCGGCGATGGCCCCGACGGTCGCCTTCCTGACGGCGCGGGGGGTGCCGGTGATCGGCCACGTCGGGCTGACGCCGCAGGCGGTCAACGTGCTCGGCGGCTACGCTGCGCGCGGGCGGACAGCGGCCGAACACGACAAGATCGTCGGCGACGCGGTCGCCGTTGCCGAGGCCGGCGCGTTCGCCGTCGTCGTCGAGGGCGTCGTCGAACCGCTCGCCCGTGCGGTGACCGCCGCGGTCGCCTGCCCGACGATCGGCATCGGCGCATCGCCGGCGTGCGACGGGCAGGTCCTCGTGGTCGACGACATGCTCGGCATGTTCGAGCGCGTGCCCCGCTTCGTCCGGCGATTCGACGATCTGGCGGTGCGCGTCGACGCAGCGGCGGCGGCGTACGCGGCGGCGGTGCGCGACCGCAGCTTCCCCGGCGACGCCGAGCTCTATCGGCCCGCCCAGCCGTAATCTCCGGTTAAGTCGGCGCGCGGCACGGGCGGGTGCTTGCGAATAGCGGGGGTGAAGCTATGGTCCGCCCGCCGATTGGAGAGTGACTTGGCGACACCCGACGCGCGCGACGTGCGCAACGATGCCTTCCTGCGCGAGGTCGACGACGAATATCGCCGGGCCAAGCTCGAAGGCTATTGGCGGCGCTATGGCCGGATCGGGGCGATCGCGCTCGTCGTCCTGCTCATCGCGCTCGCCGCCGGGCTGTTCTGGCGCGAGGACCGCGCGCGCCGCGCGGGGCTGGTCGGGGAGCGCTTCAGCCTTGCGCTGACGCAGATCGACAGCAACAACCTCGCCGCCGCCGCGCCGGTGCTCGCCGACCTCGGCAAGACCGGCGCGCCCGGTTACCGCGCCGCCGCCAAGCTCGAGGAAGCGGCGGTCGCCGTCGAGCAGGGGAATGCGGCCAAGGCGCTCGCCGACTACCGAGCCGTCGCCGCCGACGCGAGCCTCGCGGCGCCGTTCCGCGACCTTGCGACGATCAAGGCGACGCGGCTCGAATACGACAGCCTGCCGCCGGCGACCGTCATCGCGCGCCTGAAGGGTTATGCGGTGCCGGGCGACCCGTGGTTCGCCGTCGCCGCCGAGATGAGCGGAATCGCCGAACTGAAGCTCGGCCATCGCGATCGCGCCGCGCCATTGTTTGCCGCCATCGTCCGCGACGCGTCCGCCCCGCCGAGCTTGCGCAACCGCGCCGCGCAGCTCGCGATCGGCCTCGGCATCGACCCGGCGACGCTCGTCGGCGGCCAGCGCGGGCTCGCCAAGTGAAGCGCCACCTCCTCGTTGCCGCCGCCGCGCTGATGGCGCTGAGCGGCTGTCACGCATTCAAGTCGAAGCCGAAGACCCCGACGACGGGGCCGCGGATCTCGGTCCTCGACTTCGAGCAGCGTGCCAAGGTCGAGCCTGAGCTCAAGAACCTTGCGGTCGTCCTGCCGCCGCCGGCGGTCAACGTCGACTGGCCGCAGCCCGGCGGCACCGCGGCGAAGAACGGCGGCCACCTCGCGCTGCCCGACACGCTCGGCGTCGCGTGGCATGCGAGCATCGGCAAGGGCTCGACCGGCCAGCGCCGCCTCAATGCCGCTCCTGTCGTCGCCGGCGGGCGCGTGTTCACGATCGACACCGACGGGGAGGTCAGTGCGTTCGACGTCGCCAGCGGCCGCCGCGACTGGGTCGCGCGGATCGCGCTGAAGAAGAAGGCCGGCCTCGCGTTCGGCGGCGGCGTCAGCTTTGCCGACGGCAAGGTCTATGCGACGACCGGCTTCGGCGTCGTCGTCGCCTACGACGCGGCGACCGGGTCGGTCGTCTGGCGACGCGAGCTCGGGCTGCCGCTGCGCGGCGCGGCGACGCTCAGCGGCGGGCGCGTCTATGTCCTGTCGCCCGACAACCAGCTGTTCGCGCTGACCGGCGACAAGGGGACGACGGCGTGGAGCGTCCAGGGCACAGTCGAGGTCTCGGGCCTGCTCGGCGCGGCGGCCCCGGCGGTTGCGCTCGACACCGTCGTCGCCGGCTATTCGAGCGGCGAGCTCCAGGCATTGCGCGTCGAGAACGGTCGTACCGTCTGGTCCGACGCGCTCGCGCGCACCGGCCGGACGACGGCGCTGGCGGCATTGAGCGATATCGACGCTTCGCCGGTGATCGACCGCGGGCGTGTCTTCGCCATCGGTCACGGTGGGCGCATGGCCGCGCTCGAGCTGTCGACCGGGCAGCGCGTGTGGGAGCGCAACTTCGCCGGCGTCAACCAGCCGTGGGTCGCGGGCGACTTCATTTATGTCGTCACGCTCGACGGCCAGCTGATCTGCGTCACCCGGGCGGAGGGCAAGATCAAGTGGATCCACCAGTTGCCCAAGTACAAGCGGCCGAAGTCGAAGGCCGACGCCTTCGTCTGGAGCGGCCCGGTGCTGGCGTCGGACCGCCTGCTCGTCGCGGGATCGAACCGTACGCTCGAGTCGGTTTCGCCGTACACCGGGCAGCCGATCTCGGTGGTCAAGCTGTCGGGAGCGGCCTACTTGCCGCCGATCGTCGCGGGCAACATGGTGTTCATCCTGACCGACGACGGCAAGCTGACGGCCTACCGATAACGCTCATCTTCGGGCGAGCGATGCAGCGGTCAGCGCGTCCGGGTGTTTCAAGGTTATGTCGGACCGTCGTACCGGGCGTCCCCGTTGAACCGGCTTCGAGCTCTTTGACCGAGGGGCTGGTCCCTGTCGTGTCGATCCGCCGGCCGGGGGCGGCGCTGGCGAGCTACGTCACCTTCTCTTACGTCGTCACGGCGGCGTGCGCGCTGACCGACTTCCTCTACCCCGAATGGGGCAATGTTCGCTTCGCACTGGCCGGCGACTGGCATGTCACGATGCCGAGCTACCCCGCGGTGCCGCAGATCGAGACGGTGTTCGGCCCGACCGACCGCTGCGGCACGGTCGAGGCGACCAGCGGGCGAATGGCCGGTTTCGGGCTCACCCCGCTCGGCTGGGCGCGGCTGTTCGGCGACGCGAGCGTCCTCGCCAACGACATCCGGCCGCTCGGCGATGAATTCGGGATCCCGGCGGCGGTGATCCGGCACGCCTTGCGCGACGATCCCGATGATGACGCACGGCACTCCCGGCTCGAGGCTCTCGTCGCCGCCGCCTTGGCCGTTCGCGCCCCTGACGACCCCGCGCTCGTCGCGGTCGACGTCGCCCTGCGCGGCCGGCCGCGCGACGTGGTGGCCTTCGCCGCCGCAGCCGGGGTATCGCCGCGGACGCTGCACCGGCTCTGCCTGCGCGTCTTCGGCTTCGCGCCCAAGCGCCTGCTGCGGCGCCAGCGGTTCCTCGAGACGCTGGGCCTCGTCCGGACGGCGGTCGGCGCGCCGGTGACAGCGGCGCTCTCCCCCGATTATTTCGATCAGCCGCACTTCTATCGCGATTTCCGCGACTTCATGGGCATGTCGCCGCGCGCTTATTTCACCGCCGCGCGCACGCTGATGGCGCGCGCCGCCGACGCTCAGCGCGCGGCGGGTGTGACGCTTTCGTTCCGCCTCCCGCCGCCGCCGGCGTCAGGCGGCCACGACCGCCGCGCCGCGCCGCCGGCGCAGCCGCGATCCAATCAGACCTAGTCCGCCAAGCATCAACGCCCATGTCGCCGGCTCGGGAACCGTGCCGGTCGGGTCGTTGCCCGCGCCCGCGCTGAAAGTCAGCGCATAGTCGCTCGCATAATTGGGGTCGGTCGCGGCGAACGCCGGATCGATGAAGATGTACGGATCGGCGTAGGCGCTGCCGCCGTACCCGCCCTCCGACGACGCCTGAGCGCTGACGCCGATGCTGTTGATGTCGCCCGCCCAAGCGGTAAAGTGGATGTCGCCGCTGTACGACGACGTCAGGACGCCCGAACCGTCCTCAGGCGCGCTCGCTTCGATCGTGTGAACCTCGTTGTTGTTCTGGCTGCTGACCGAGACGCGCGCGAAGGAATCGCGGGGGTAGAGATCGACCGAGGCGGAAATGGAGACCCGCGCGATCATCGGGATGAACGCCGATGGCCCGTCGACGACGAAGAAATAGCCGGCCCGCGCCGACGCCCGGACGTTCGAGCCCGATGCGCTCGCGCTTGCATACGGTCGCCCCGCGAGGAACGCGCTCGCCGATCCACCTGGCCCGCCCAGCGTCCCGGTGCCCGGATGGGACTGGTTCGGGCTGCCGGGAATGAACAGGCGTTCCGACGCGGTGGCGTCAGGCACCACGGTCATTGTTTGTACCGCTCCGACCGGCATTGCCAAGCCGGCCAAGATCAATACCGCCAAACTGCGCATAACCACCCTCCACCACATCGATGAGGCCGATTAGCGCACGGGGCAGATCGATTATTGGAAGAACCGGCCAATCGTTAAGATTTTGCCTGATCGTGCATCGTAGCCGTGCGCCTGCTACAGCCCGCGCCATGACCGCCCGCCACCCCACCGTCGTCATTGTCGGCCGTCCCAATGTCGGCAAGTCGACGCTGTTCAACCGCCTCGTCGGGCGCAAGCTCGCGCTCGTCGACGACACGCCCGGCGTGACCCGCGACCGGCGCGAAGGCGACGCGTCGCTTCACGACCTCAAGTTCCGCATCGTCGACACCGCCGGGTTCGAGGACGCCGACGCCGCGACGCTCGCCGGGCGGATGCGCGCGCAGACCGACGCCGCGCTCGTCCACGGCGACGTCGCGCTCCTCGTGTTCGACGCGCGCGCCGGCGTCACCCCGCTCGACCGGCACTTCGCGCAGTGGCTGCGCGCGCACGACACCCCGCTGATCCTCGTCGCCAACAAGGCCGAGGGGCGCGCCGGGGAGGGCGGGGTCGCCGAAAGCTACGAGCTCGGCTTCGGCGCGCCGGTCCAGATCTCGGCCGAGCACGGCGAGGGCATGGCCGACCTGTACGAGGCGCTGATCCCCGTCCTCGACCCGCTGATGCTGCGCGGGGAAGCAGCCATCGAGAACGAGACGCAGGAAGAGACCGACGCGCGCCTCGACGCCGAGCCGTTGAAGCTCGCGATCGTTGGGCGCCCGAACGCCGGCAAGTCGACGCTGATCAACCGCCTGCTCGGCGAGGACCGCCTCGTCGTCGGCCCCGAGGCCGGGATCACGCGCGATTCGATCGCGATCGACTGGGAATATCACTTCGACGGCGCGGTCCGCCCGGTCCGCCTCGTCGACACCGCCGGCCTCCGCCGCCGGTCGAAGGTGACCGACAAGCTCGAACGCATGGCGGCGGTCGACACCAAGTTCGCCGTCGACTTCGCCGAGGTCGTCGTTCTGCTCCTCGACGCGACGCTCGGGCTCGAGGCGCAGGACCTGCGCATCGCCGACATGGTCCTCAGCGAGGGGCGGGCGCTCGTCATCGCGCTCAACAAGTGGGACGTCGCGCACGACCTGTCGTCGCTGTTCCAGGGCGTCCGCCGCGCGCTCGACGACGGCCTGTCGCAGATCCGCAACGTCCCGCTGATCGCGTGCAGCGGTGCGACGGGGAAGGGGCTCGACCTGCTGATGAAGGCGTCGTTCGACGCGCGCGCCGCGTGGAGCCGCCGCGTGTCGACGAGCGCGCTCAACCGCTGGTTCGAGTCCGCCCTCGACCGTAACCCGCCGCCCGCCGCCGGGGGCAAGCGGATCAAGCTGCGCTATGCGACGCAGGCGGCGACGCGCCCGCCGACGTTCGTCATCTTCGGCAACCGCACCGAGGACCTGCCGGCGAGCTACCACCGCTACCTGGTCAACTCGCTGCGCGACGAGCTCGACTTCGACGGCGTTCCGATCCGGCTGAACTTCCGCGGCGGCAAGAACCCGTTCGACGCCGCGAAAGCGTGAGCGGCGCTCAGGCGGCGACCACCCGCCGCTGTCGCCGCGACGCGCCGCCGACGGCGGCGAAGCCCGCCAGCATCAGCGCCCACGCCGCCGGCTCGGGAACAGCGCCAGGCACATAGGGCTGAACGGCGTTGCCGACGTTGACCGTGTAGAGCGGCGAGTTGAACAGCGGGTTGAGCGTCACCGTCGGGTCGATGAACGCCGACGACTGGCCGGCATAGCCGCTGGTCCCGGTGGCCCCGGCGTGGGTCTCCGTCGAGATATAGATGGTGCCGTAGAGGCTCAGCGGATTGCCATTGGTGAACGTCGAGCCGGTGACGAAGTTGAGGTCAACGTCGTAGCGCAGCCCGACTCCGCACCCGGCTCCCGTCGAGTCATGATATCCCGAAAAGTCGCAGATGCTGCCGAAGGACCGCTCGAGCGAAACGTCGAGGGGGATATTGTTGCCGGTGATCGCCGAGGCAACCGAATAGGACTGACCGGAAGCGGTCAACGAATAGCTGCCGCCGATCGAGGCGATCGCCCCGCTGGTCCGCAGGAACGGCCGCAGCGCGCCGAAAGCGGCGTCGTTCGCCGCGTGCACCTCGATGAGATAGCCGATGCCGGCGGACGACTCGGCCGAGAAGTTCGCGTCGGCGGATGCGGTCGTCGCGACGGTCGCCCCCTCGGAACTGTCGACACTGGTCGCCCGCAGCGTGACGTTCGAACCGCTGAAGCCATCGCGGACGGTGCCGTCGCCGCCGATCGGATGCGGTTTGCCCCCGCCGAAGCGGACGGTCGTATCGCCGATAAGATAACCTTCGGCAGAGTGGTGGCTGCTGTCGGTGTAGACGAAATACGATCCGCCGGCCGACCCGGGCCCGGGCAGCGACGGCTGCGGCGGCGGGCCACCGCCGCCGCCACAGCCGTTGGGATCCTCCTCGCAGCCGCCCGGCGGACCTTCGAGCGGGGCGGCGTGCTCGGCCATCGCCGGCATGGCGACGAGGACGGAGAGGACGGAAACCGGCAGCAGCAAGCGACGCATGACGAGACCCCTTCAAGCAATGATTGCCGCTCTACTGCCCGGACGCGCATACCCGCGTCGATTGCCTAAAGAGGCATGTCGCGTCTCATCGGCGCGGCTGCTATCGTCGGCCTCTGGCCGGTCGGGCGAGCGTCGCGCGACGACTGTGGGCAACTTGGCGACGCGCGGGGAGAGGCGCCGTGCATCTGCTGCTGATCGACGACCATCCGCTGTTCGTCGACGGCTTCGCGACGATGCTCGCCGCCGCGCGGCCCCGCTGGCACTTCGCCGCTGCGCACAGCTCGAGCGCAGGGTGCGCGATGCTCGCCGGCGTCGACCTCGTTCTCGTCGACCTCGAATTGCCCGACCGCGACGGCTTCGCGACGATCGGCGACATCGCCGCGATCGCTCCGGCGCTGCCGCGCGTCGTTATCTCGGGGCGCGCCGACACGGGGTCGCGCCTGCGCGCGCGTGCCGCCGGCGCCAGTGGTTTCATCGTGAAGAGCCTCGGCGCGGCGGCGATGCTCGCGGTGATCGACGATGTCGCCGCCGGTCGCTGCGGCTTCGGCGGCGAAGCGGTGACGGCGCTACCCGTCCTGTCACCGCGCCAGCTCGACGTTCTCGCGCTGCTCGCCGAGGGGCACGCCAACAAGGAGATCCGTTTTCGCCTCGACATCGCCGAGCGCACCGTCCGCGCCCACCTGACCGAACTGTTCGCCGCACTCGGCGTCAGCACGCGGGTCAACGCGATCCTCCGCGCCCGCGAGATCGGCCTGATCCGTTGACATCAGGTACGGCCGATGCTGCCCGCAGTGCACCGGAGCGTGTCCGCAATGAACTGATCGATACGCAGTACCGCCAGGCGCGCAACAACATCGTCATCGAGAACGTCGCGCTGGTGTTCATCGTCGCGACGGCGCTGCTGCGGACCGACTGGCGGATCGTTGCGGCGTGGACAGCGGCCGAGGTCGCAACCCAGGTCTATCGCCAGTATCGCATGCTCCGCCGCTATGCCGCCGGCATCCCGGCGACCAACTTCGCCGCTTATTGGTCGCGGCATCATACGATCTACCAGTCCAGCCTCGGGCTGCTCTGGTCGGCGACGATGTTCCTCTTCGCCCATCCCGCGGCGCCGATCTCGGTGGCGACGACGGTACTCGTCCTCGTCGTCCTGACCGCGGGGGCGGTGCCAGGCCTGTCGTACAACCGGCCGGCGCTGATCGGCTACATCGTCACCACCTTCGTCCCGATGGTCGCGCGGTTGGTGACCTTCCCCGGCCTCGAATACCCGCTGTTCGGCGGAGTCGATGGCGATCACCGGCGTCGCGCTGGTCCTGATGGGCCGAATGCAGGCCGAAAGCTATGCGGCCGGCGTCGCCATCCGTTTCGAAAACATCGACCTACTCGACCGGCTTCGCGCGCAGACCGAGGTGGCCGTCGCCGCGCGCGCCGCCGCCGAGGCCGCGAGCCTCGCCAAGTCGCAGTTCCTCGCCGCCGCCAGCCACGACCTGCGCCAGCCGCTCTATGCGCTCGGACTGTTCGCCGGCACGCTCGAGACGCTCGACCTGCCCGCCGAGGCGCGCGGCGTCGTCGGCCACGTCCGGACCAATATCGACGTGCTCGAGGGACTGTTCAGCGGCCTGCTCGACATCTCGCGGCTCGAGGCGGGGGTCGTCGCGACCAAGCCCGAGCCGATCGCCACCGACGAGCTGTTCGACCGCCTCGACCCGTATCTCCGCCCGATCGCCGACGAGCTCGGGCTCGGCCTGCGCTACCGTTCCGACGGCGCGGCGGTGTTCACCGATCCCGTGCTGATCGAGCAGATCCTGATCAATCTCGGCGCCAACGCACTGCGCAACACGCTCCGCGGCGGCGTCTTGATCGCCGCCCGCCGCCGCGGGGAGGCCGTGCGGTTCGAGGTGTGGGACACCGGCGTCGGCATCGCCGCCGACGACCTGACACGGATCTTCGACGACTTCGTCCAGGTCGGCAATCCCGAGCGCAACCGGCGCAAGGGCATGGGGCTGGGGCTAGCCATCGCGCGCCGCGCCGCGCGGCTGCTCGGGACCACGATCACCGTCGCCTCGCGCGTCGGTCGTGGGTCGGTCTTCGCGCTGCATCAGCCGCTCGCCGCCGCCCTCGCCACGCCGCGCCCGCCGCCGCCCGCATCCGATCCGATCGCCGGCGTCCGCGTCCTCGTCGTCGACGACGACCCCGAGGTGCGCGAGGCGATCGCCGCTCTCCTCCGCCGCTGGCACGTCGCCGTCGACGTCGCTGCCGACACGGCCCAGGCACTCGCACAGGTCGCCGCCGATCCCGACTATTCGGTCATCCTCAGTGACTTCCGCTTACCGGGGCCGCTGACCGGGCTCGACCTCGTGGCGCGGCTCGGCGTGGTCGGCGGCCGGCGCTATGGCGCGGCGATCGTCACCGGCGACCTCGATGCGGGCGTCATCGCCGCCGCCGCTGCCGCTGGCGTGGCGCTGATCCACAAGCCGGTCCGCCCGGCGCAGCTCCGCGCGTTGATTGCCCACCTCGCGACACGGGATGTGACCACCGCTCCGCTGTAGCGTTCGCGGCGTCGTTGCGGATGACAAGCCGCCGCCGCTTGCCTAAAGGTCGCGCCACGCCGCGCAGGACCCCCAATGAGCCGCACTCTCTACAGCTATTGGCGCTCGTCGGCGTCGTACCGGGTCCGCATCGCGCTCGCGATCAAGGGGCTGGTGTACGAACAGGTGGCGATCAACCTCGCGCAGGGGGCGCAGACGAGCGTCGGCTTCACCCTGCTCAACCCGCAGGGCTTCGTGCCCTATCTCATCGACGACGCGGCAGGTTTGAACCAGAGCCTTGCGATCGTCGAATATCTGGACGAGCTCCATCCCGAGCCGCCGCTGCTCCCCTCGGATCCGCTCGCCCGCGCCCGGGTCCGCGGCGCGGCGCTGCAGATCGCATGCGATATCCACCCGCTGAACAACCTTCGTGTTCTCAAGTATTTGCGCAGTGAGCTCGGTCAGCCGCAGGAGGCGGTCGACGCCTGGTATCGCCACTGGGTCGAGACCGGTTTCGCCGCGCTCGAGGAGATCGCCGAGCGCGCGACCGGCGCGTACCTGTTCGGCGACATGGTGACGCTCGCCGACGTCTGCCTCGTGCCGCAGATGTGGAACGCGCGGCGGCTGCAGGCCGACATCGCGCGCTTCCCCGCCCTCGTCGCGATCGACACGCGGCTGAACGCGCTGCCCGCGATCGCGGCGGCGCGCCCTGAGGCGCAGCCCGATGCGGTCCGCTGACGCTTGGGCGCGGCGATGAACTTCCAGTCCGATAACGCCGCCGGGGTGCGCCCCGACATCGTCGCGGCGGTCGCCGCCGCCGCGGCCCCGAGCACGGCGGCGTACGATGACGACGCGTGGTCGGCGCGGCTCGACGCAACCTATTCGGCGGCCTTCGGCGCGCCGTGCACCGTACTGCCGGTGTCGACCGGCACGGCGGCGAACGCGCTTGCGCTCGCGGCGATGGTCCCGCCGTACGGGGCGGTCGTCTGCCACGCCGAGGCGCATGTCCATGTCGACGAATGCGGTGCGCCCGAGTTCTTCACCGGCGGGGCCAAGCTGTTATTGTGCGGTGGAGACGCCGGCAAGCTGACCCCCGCGTCGGTCACTGACGGCGATGGCCGCCCACCGCGGCGGCGTCCACCAGGTCGTGCCGGCCGCGCTGTCGCTGACCCAGGCGACCGAGTGCGGGCACGGTCTATACGCCCGCCGAAGTCGCGGCGCTGGCGGCGCTCGCCCGATCGCGCGGCTGGCGCGTCCACATGGACGGGGCGCGGTTCGCCAATGCGGTTGCGGGCTTGGCTGCCACCCTGGCGACGTGACGTGGCGCGCCGGCGTCGACATCCTGAGCCTCGGCGCGATCAAGAATGGCGGCATGACGGCCGAGGCGCTGGTCATCTTCGACCCGGCCCTCGTCGACGCGATCCGCTTCCGCCGCAAGCGCGCCGGCCAGCTGCCGAGCAAAGGGCGCTTCAACGCGGCCCAGCTTCTCGCCTATCTTGACGGCGACCGCTGGCTGGCGACGGCGGCGGTGGCTAACGCCGGAGCGCGGTCGCTCGCTGCTGCCTTGGGCGACAGGATTGTCTGGCCGGTCGAGGCGAACGAGGTCTTCGCCCGGCTTCGCGACGGCGAGGCCGAGCGGCTGCGCGCCGCCGGCTTCGTCTTCTACGACTGGGGCGACCCCGCCGAGCGGCTGGCGCGCTTCGTCGTCGCGTGGGATACGCCCGCGACCGCCGTCGCCGCGCTCGCGGCTGCTCTCGCCGGCTAAGGCGTTGATGCGGCAAGCCTAGCGAACGGTGGATCACCGTCGGCGAGTTCGCGCTCGTCACGCTGATCTGGGGCTCGACGTGGCTGATCATCAAGGGACAGCTCGGCGCGGTGGCGCCGGTATGGTCGGTCGCCTACCGCTTCATCATCGCCGGCCGCCGCGCTGGCCGCGCTCGCCGTCGCACTCGGGCGATGGGCGCGGCTGGGCGCGCGGGGACATGCGTTCGCGCTGCTCGTCGGGCTGTGCCAGTTCGCGCTCAACTTCAACCTCGTCTACGCCGCCGAACAGCGGCTGGCGTCGGGGCTGGTGGCGCTCGTCTTCGCGCTGCTCATTGTACCGAATACGTTATTTTCGGCCATGTTCTTTGGGACGGCGGTCCGGCCGCGGGTCATTGCCGGCGCGGCGATCGGGTTCGTCGGGCTCGGGCTGGTGTTCGCGCCCGCGCTGGCGACCGCCGGCGTCGGGGTGCAGACCGCCGCCGGGCTCGGCCTTGTCGCCACAGCGGTTATCTGCGCGTCCGTCGGCAATGTCGTCCAGGCCGGCAGCCTCGCGCGGACGCTGCCCCCGCTGCCGACGCTTGCCACCGCGATGGGCTACGGCGCGATCATCGACGCGGGTGTGGCGTGGACGACCGCGGGAGCCCCGGTGTTCGATCCGCGACCCGAGTATTGGGCGGGGCTGATCTATTTGTCGCTCGCCGCGTCGGTTGTCGCCTTCTCGCTCTACTATCGGCTGATCCGCCGCATCGGGGCCGGGCCAGCCGCCTATACCAGCGTCGTCGTCCCCGTTTTTGCCCTGATCCTGTCGACGATCTTCGAGCATTATCAATGGACGCTGCTCGCGGCCGGTGGCGCGGCGCTCGCGCTGGCGGGGCTCGTTGTCGCCCTCGGCGGGCTTACAGGCACGCGCGCAGGCCATGACGGAAGTCGGCGAAGCGCGGAGTGAAGCCAAGCTCGCGGCGGGCTCGGCCGGTGGCGACGAGACGTGATTCGGTATAGAACCCACGCGCCATTGGCGACATATTCAAGCTGTCGGGCGCGATCGCGGGCGGCGGCGAGCAACCCAACAGGTTACAGGCATAGTCCACCACCGCGTGCGTCGGTGCGGGCAGGTCGTCGGCCAGATTGTAGCAGCCCGGTGCACCGCGGTCGAACGAGGCGACCACCGCGCGGCCGATGTCGTCGACGTGGATCCGGCTGAAACGCTGCTCGCTGGCGACGCGACGCGCGGTCCCGGCGCGGATCTGATCGACCGCTGAACGCCCCGGCCCATAGATCCCCGGCAGGCGAAAGACCTTGATATCGTTCCGTAAAACCTGCCATGCCCGGTCGGCGGCGACGCGGTCGGTGCGGCGGCCGCCAAGTGGCGCGCTCTCGTCGACCCAAGCCCCACCCGCGTCGCCATAGACACCGGTGGAGGAGAAGTAACCGATCCAGCCGGCGCAGGCGGTGCGTAGCGCGTCCGCGTGATGATCGAGGACGGGATCACGGCCGTCGGCCGGCGGGACTGACGACAGGATGTGGGTGGCGGCGTCGATCGCCTCCCTGGTTCGCGGGTCATCGAGCGCCAGCGTTCCGCCTGTACCAAACCGGCTCGTCGCGGTCACCCGCCAGCCCTTCGCCGTGAGGCGCCGCGCGAGCCGCCCGGCGGTGTAGCCGAGGCCGAAGATCAGCAGGTGCATCGCCGTCGCTTAACACGTTGGCCGGCTTCGGCTAGACCCGACGCGCTGTCGAAGGACGATCATGCCCACACCCCCGACGATCCGCCTCGCCGACTATGCCCCACCGGCGTGGCGTATACCCGAAATTGCGCTGCAATTCGAACTCGATGCGGCGCGGACGCGGGTCCATTCCCGCCTGCTCGTCGAGCGAGACGGGGACGGGCCGCTGGTGCTCGACGGCGAGGACCTGACCCTCGTTTCGGTCGCCGTCGACGGCGAGGCGGTCGAGCCCGTCTTCGACGGCGCGCGGCTGTCGCTGGCGATCGCGGGTAACCGCGCCGTTGTCGAGACGGTCGTGGAAATCGCCCCTGCGGCGAACACGGTCCTGCTCGGCCTGTATGCGAGCGGGGGCAATCTCTGCACGCAGTGCGAGGCGGAAGGCTTCCGCCGCATAACCTATTTCGTCGATCGGCCCGACGTCCTGACCAAGTTCACGGTCCGGCTCGAGGCCGATGCCGGCCAGTACCCGGTGCTGCTGAGCAACGGCGAGCAGGTCGCCGCCGGGGCGCTCGACGGCGGGCGCCACTTCGCCGAATGGGTCGATCCATGGCCGAAGCCGTGCTACCTGTTCGCCCTCGTCGCGGGCCGTCTGGGTGCGCTGCGCGACCGGTTCGTCACCGCATCGGGCAAGGCCGTCGACCTCGCGATCTGGGCGGCCGACGGCCGACCTGCCGCGCTGCGGGCATGCGATGGCAGCGCTCAAGGCGTCGATGCGCTGGGACGAGGTCAACTATGGCCGCGAGTACGACCTGCGCCGTGTTCAACATCGTCGCCGTCGCCGACTTCAACGCCGGCGCGATGGAGAACAAGGGCCTCAACATCTTCAACTCGAAATACATCCTCGCCGATCCCGAGACGGCGACCGACGACGACTTCGACGCGGTCGCCGCGGTCGTCGCGCACGAGTATTTCCATAACTGGACGGGCAATCGCGTTACCTGCCGCGACTGGTTCCAACTGTCGCTCAAGGAGGGACTGACGGTCTTCCGCGACCAGCAGTTCACCGCCGACCAGGGCTCGCCCGCGGTCAGCCGGATCGACGACGTGCGGACGCTGCGCGGCGCGCAGTTCCCCGAGGACGCCGGCCCGATGGCGCACCCGATCCGCCCCGACGCCTATATCGAGATCGGCAACTTCTACACCGCGACGGTCTACAACAAAGGCGCGGAGGTCATCCGCATGCTGTCGACCCTGCTGGGGCCGAAGGCGTTCCGCGCCGGTACCGACCTCTACTTCGATCGTTTCGATGGGCAGGCGGTGACCACCGACGACTGGCTGACGTGATGGAGGAGGCGTCGGGGCGCGACCTCGGCATCGTTCCGGCATTGGTACAAACAGGCGGGGACGCCGCGGATCGCGGCCGCGGTCGAGCACGATCCGGCGACGGCGACGGCGCGGGTGCGGCTAACCCAGACGGTTCCCCCGACGCCGGGGCAGCCGGTCAAGGAGCCGATGGCGATGCCGTTCCGCGTCGCCCTGTTCGGGCGCAGCGGGCGTCGGTTCGGCGACGAGCAGCTGTTGGTTCTGGATGGCACCGCAGAGGCGACTTTCGCCGGTGTAGACGAACCGCCACTGATGTCGCTCAATCGCGGTTTCTCGGCTCCCGTCGTGATCGATGCTGCGCAGGACCGTGACGACCTTGCGGTACTGGCCGCGCACGACGACGACCCGTTCGCGCGCTGGGAGGCGACGCAGCGACTGGCGCTCGATCTCCTGTCGGGCGACAGCGATCCGGCCGACCTCGTCGCCACGGTCCGCGCGACGCTGACCGCCGGGCTCGACCCCGAGTTCACCGCCGAGGCGATCCTGCTGCCGACCGAGGCGGTGATCGGCGACGCCGCGGCGATGGTCGACGTCGACGCGATCCACCGGCGGCGGCAGGGGGCGCGCAGCGCCATCGCGCGTGATCTCAAGGACGAGCTGTGGGCGGCGTACCACGGCAACGGCAGCAACCGCTACGAGCTGACCCCCGAGGCCAAGGGACGGCGCGCGCTGAAGAACGTCGCGCTCGGTTATCTGATGGTCGACGGCGGCGCGACCGACGCGGCGTGGAGCGAGCTGACGACCGCCGACAACATGACCGACCGCATCGCTGCGCTCGCGTCGCTGGTCAATGGCTCGGACCGCCGCGACGAGGCGCTCGCGTGGTTCTACGAGCGTCACCGCAGCGACCCGCTCGTGATCGACAAGTGGTTCAGCGTCCAGGCGGTGTCGCCGCGCCCCGACACGTTCGACCGCGTCGTCGCGCTGCGCCGCCATCCCGACTTCAACCCGGGCAATCCGAACCGGCTGCGTTCGCTGATCGGCGCGTTCGGCGTCAATCAGGTTCGGTTTCACGCGATCGGCGGCGAGGGGTATCGCTTTCTCGCCGACGAGGTGATCGCGCTCAACGCGACCAACCCGGGGGCGGCGGCGCGGCTGCTGCTCCCGCTCGGTCGTTGGCGGCGGTTCGACCCCGCGCGCGGCGCCCTGATGCGCGCCGAGCTCGAGCGGATCATGGCGGTGCCCAAACTGTCGCGCGACGTATTCGAGATCGTCGAGAAGAGCCTCGCCGGCTGAGCGACGCACCGCGCTCCGCGGTCCCGCTCGGCGGGTCAGTCGACGCTCAGCGGCCGATCCATGCGGCGACGTCGGCGGCGACGCTGTTCGCCGCCGTGTTGAGCGCGATGGCGACGTCGGTCGGGTTCTGGCTCGCGACGGCGACCGCGGCGTCGAAACGGCGGATCGCGAACGGCGCCTTGCTCGCGTTCGCCCCCGCCCCGGTCAGCGCGGCGTCGTAGCGGACGCGGACGACGGCGTGCGCGGGATCGCGGACATCGAGGCCGAAGTCGAGCAGCGTCCCCGACAGCGTCCGCCCGCTCGCCGCGGTCGCCTGACGCGGGTCGAGGACCGGGATGCCCTTGGCCGCGATGGTGTCGGCGAGGACGCGCTGGAACTCGCGGTTCGGCTGCTCGGCCCAGCTCGCTCCGGTCAGGTATTCGACGGTGGTGTCGGTCGTCGTCACCGGCAGGCGCAGCGTCTGGAGCGTGCCGGGAACGGCGGGGACGAGGACGGTGACCGTCGCACGCGGATCGGTGGTCGTCATCGCCGCCGCCGGTACCGCGGTCGCACGCAGCGCGAGCAGCGAGGCCGGCGCCTTGGCGTTGCCGCCGATCTGGACGAGCGGGCCGCAACCGACGAGCGCGACGGCAGCGACCACGGCGAGGAGGGCGGGGGAGCGCGTCATTTCTTGCCCTTCTTCGCGGGTCGGGACCGGCGTAGTCCGGGAGCTTGCGCCCGCCGATCAGCGCGCCGGCGGGATCCTCGTCGAGCTTTGCCGCGATCGCGCCGAGCTGCGCCGTCGCGTCGCGCGCCTCGCGCAGCAGCTGCGCCGTCTCGGGCAGCGTCTGCGTCGTGAAGGTGTCGATCCCCGGCTGGGCGCTCGTCACCACGGCGTCGAGCTTGCCGAGCGTCGCGTTGGCGTGGGCCGCGGTCAGCGCGAGGTCGTGGACGAGCGGCTTGGCGTCGGTCGTCAGCAGCGCGTCGGCGTGCGCTGGTCAGCTGCGTCAGCGCGGCGGCGGCGGCGGTCGCCTGCTTGAGCGTCGCGCGCGTCTCGACGAGCGTCGCGGCGATCTCCGGCCCGCGGTCGGCGAGGCTGCCGGTCAGGCGGTCGGTGTTGGCGAGGATGTTGCCGAGCGACTTGCGGTTCGCCGGGTTGAGCAGCTCGTTCAAGGACGCGGTCAGCGCCGAGACGTTGTTGAGCAGCTCCGGCGCGCTGGCGAGCAGCTGGCCGAGCGCGCCGGCGCGCGGCGGGAATGACGGGAACGCCGAACGGCCCCGGCTCGACGATCGGCGTCGCCCCGGCCATCGCGCCGGTCAGCTGGATCTGGCTGACGCCGGTGAAGCCGACGCCCTCGATCGCCGCCGTCGTGCCGTGGAGGATGGGGGTGTCGGCCTTGATCTCGATGCGGACGCGCACCGCGTCGGGCGAGCGGGGGAGGAGGGCGATCTCCTTGATCTGGCCGACGGGGACGCCCTTGAACTGGACCGGCGAGCCGATCGCGAGCCCGCTGATCGAGCTGCGGTAGAAGATGTCGTACTCGTTCTTGTCCCCGCGCGAGAACTTGGCGAGGTAGAGGACGAAGGCGAACATCGCCACCGTCAGCGCGATGACGACCGCGCCGACGAGGACGTAGTTGCTGCGGGTTTCCATGGCTCAGGCGCCCTTGCGGCTGGGGGCGCGGCGCGGCGCGGGACAGCCGTCACGTCAGGCCACCGTCGCTGCCGCCGCCGGCGCGGCGGGGCGAGCCTGCGGAGCGGTCGTCGCCGCCGCCCGGCCGCGCGGCCCGGAGAAATATTCGTGTACCCACGGATGGTCAAACGCGATTAGTTCCGGGATCGTTCCGACCTTCAGGATCACGCCGTCGCCGAGCACCGCGACGCGGTCGCAGATGGCGTACAGCGTGTCGAGGTCGTGGGTGATGAGGAACACCGTCAGCCCCATCGTGTCGCGCATCAGCTTGATCAGCTCGTCGAACGCCGCCGCGCCGATCGGGTCGAGCCCGGCGGTGGGCTCGTCGAGGAACAAGAGGTCGGGGTCGAGCGCGAGGGCGCGGGCGAGACCGGCGCGCTTCTTCATGCCGCCCGACAGCTCGCTCGGGAACTTGGGGCCGGCGAGGTCGGGCAGGCCGACCATCGCGATCTTGAAGCTGGCGATCTCGTCCATCAGCGCCTGGTCGAGCTTGAAGAACTCGCGCATCGGCGCCTCGATGTTCTCGGCGACGGTCAGCGAGCTGAACAGCGCGCCGTCCTGGAACAGCACGCCCCAGCGGCGGCGGAGCGCCTTGGCGGCGGCATCGTCGAGGGTCGCGACGTCGTGGCCGAGCACCTCGATCGTGCCGCCGTCGGGCGTCTGCAGCCCGATGATCGAGCGCATCAGCACCGACTTGCCCGTCCCCGACCCGCCGACGACGCCGATGATCTCGCCGCGGTGGACGTCGAGGTTGACGTCCTTGTGGACGACCTGGTCGGCGAAGCTGTTCTGCAGGTGGCGGACGCGGATGACGACGTCGTCGGGCGCGTCGGCCGGGGCGGCGGCGGAGGCGGGGGCGGAGGCCATCAGATGAAGCCGAGCGCGGTGAAGAAGACGGCGAAGAAGGCGTCGAGGACGATGACGAGGAAGATCGACTGGACGACCGCCTGCGTCGTCCGCAGGCCGACCAATTCGGCGTTGCCGGTCACCTGCATGCCCTGGAAGCAGCCGGTGACGGCGATGATGAAGCCGAAGACGACCGCCTTGAACAGCCCGATCCACAGGTCGCTGATCGGCGTCACGTCCTGGATGCGCTGGACGAAGCTCGCCGGCGGGATGCCGAGGCTGACCCAGCAGAACAGCCCGCCGCCGATGATCGCCAGCACCGCGCCGAAGAACGACAGCAGCAGGGTCATGATGACGGTGGCGATGACGCGCGGCAGGACGAGGACCTCGATCGGCGACATGCCGATCGACGCCATCGCGTCGACCTCCTCGTTCAGCTTCATCGAGCCGATCTGCGCGGCGAACGCCGATCCGGAGCGCCCGGCGACCATGATCGCGGTCAGCATGATGCCGAGCTCGCGAACCACCGAGCGGCCGATCAGGTTGACGACGAAGACCTCGGCCCCGAACTGGGCGAGCTGGACCGCGCCCTGCTGCGCGAGGACGATGCCGACGAGGAACAGCAGCATGCCGACGATGCCGAGCGCGTTGGCGCCGACGACCTCCATCTGGTGGATGACCGCGTTCCACCTGAGCGGGCGGCGCTCGATCAACGTCTGGAACAGGACGACGAGCGTCTGGCCGAGGAAGGCGAGGAAGCTGCCGAGGGTGTTCGTCGCGTGGATCACCGCGCCGCCGATCACGGCGAGGCGCTCGCTCGCGCGGTTGCCGTGCGCCGGACGCCGGGCCGCGGGCTTGTCGTTCGCCGCGACCTGATCGATCAGCCGCTGCGCATCGGCCGACGCGCGCTCGAGGCTCGCCGTCTTGCCGGCCGCCTGCCAGTCGCGCAGCAGTTTGTGGACGAGCCACGCGCCGGTCGTGTCGATCCGCTCGACGTCGCCCAGGTCGACGCGCAGGTCGCCGTCGGGGCGCAGCGCGGCCATCCCGGGCGCGACGTCGGCGACGCAGGCGACGGTCAGCATCCCGGCCAGCCGCAGCGTCCGGACCGCGCCCGCGTCGTCGATGGTGAGGGTCGCAGCGGTCATCGCTTCCGATTGTTGAGGGAACGATATGGTCCCGGCAAGGGCCAAACGTCGCCGCGTCGGTTCGGTTGCGTGCGGCCGACGGCGGCGCGCACGCGCCGCCGCCGACTGGCGGTTGCGCGCGCCGTGGTGGCGGGCGAAAGGGCGGCGATGCGCGCGGCCGTTTACGACATGGACCTGACGATCACGCGCGCGCCGACGTACACCCGCTGGCTGGTGTTCTGGGCGGCACGCGAGCAACCGTGGCGGCTGGCGCTGCTGCCGGTCGGCGGGCATCGCCGGCGTCGCGTACCGGCTCGGGCTCGTGTCGCGCGGCCGGCTCAAGGCGGTGGTGCAGGCGCTGCTGATGGGCGATGCCGCCCCGCGCGACCGCGTTGCCGCCCGCGCGGCGGCGTTCGCCGCGCGCGTCGCGCTGCGACCCGGCGCGGTGGCGGCGATCGCCGCCGACCGCGCCGCCGGGCTCGAGGTGGTGATCGCTACGGCGAGCTTCGCCTTCTACGCCGATGCGATCGGCGCCCGGGTCGGCGTCGCCACCGTCGTCGCGACCGGGTCGGTGTGGGACGGCGACCGGCTCCGTGCGCGGCTGGCCGGGCCGAACTGCTACGGGGCCGCCAAGCCGGCGCTGGTCGCGGCGCGGCTCGCCGGGGCGGAGATCGTGCGCGCCTATTCCGACCATGTCTCCGACGCGCCGCTGTTCGCGCTGGCGGCCGAGGCGGTCGCGGTCAACCCGTCGCGCGGGCTGCGGCGGCTGGCGCGCGCGCGCGGTTGGCGGATCGTCGACTGGGGCTGAGCGACGCAGCAGGACGCGGGCGAAACGAAAGCGGGCGGGGAATGACCCCCGCCCGCCGTTTGTCGCAGCCGTGATCGAAGGCGATCAGGCGGCAACGACGCCCGTCCGGCGGCGGCGGACCGCCGCACCGACGAGGCCGAAGCCCGCGATCATCATCGTCCACGATGCCGGCTCGGGAACCGCGCCGGTGTCGATCTCGGCGATCCACGTGCTCCAGCGCGAACCGCCGGTGCCGCCGGGATGGCCGCCCGCGAGGTCGTTATACTCGCGCGCGAACTCGCCGATGACCCAGAACTTGCTCGAGTCGTTCGGGTCGAGCGTGACCGAGCTGTAGTCGCCCCAGCGCTGGCGGCCGTTGGCGACGAAGCCGTCGAGCGAGCCGTTGTGGTAGTCGTCGACGTCGCTGACCTTGATCAGCTGTGCCCCGCCACGCGCGATGAGCGCGCCGTCGCTGCCGGTGCGGAACACCTGCGCGAGCAGACTGACCTTGCCGTCGGCGCCCGAGCCCGAGCGGTTGTAGCCGATCACGACCTCGCCCTGGCCGTTGACCGACAGCGACCCCTGGAAGAAGTCGTGGACGCCGTCGCCGATGTCGCCCTGCGCGACGATCTTGTTCGTCTTCGAGTCGATCACCGTCCAGCGCACCTTGCTGGTGTCCGAATTGTCGTCGGAGACCGTCTGGACGCTGTAGATGCGGCCGTTCGCCTCGTAGACGCTCGACCCGATCCGCGAGTCGAGGTTATCGATCACGCGGTCGTTGTTGGGGAAGGGGCTCCCCGCCGTCGGCAGGTCGGGAACCGCGTTCGGCTGGCGCGCCGGGCCGGTCGGATCGGTGAAGTCGGCGTTGTTCAGGTAGGTGCCGTTGGCGAGGGTCGCATTCGCTTTGCCGGCATTCTTCACGTCGTACGCGATGTCGGTGTAGTCGTAGATCGACAGCGCGACGACCTTGCCGTTGGCGCTTCCTGAGTTCGAGTTGACGCCCTGCATCGCGTAGCCGGCATAGGCGGTGTTGATGCCACCGACGTCGGGATCGTAGGCGTTGTTGAACGACACGATGCCCGTCGTCGTCGGCGCATTGGCGCTGACGAGGCTCGACAGCGGGATGACGTTCATCGTGGTGCCGCGGAACCGCTCGGCCGAGTTATTCGCGTCCGACCCAAAGTTGTTCGTGCCGATGTAGACGGCGTTGCGGTCGATCGCGAGCGTCGGATAGTCGGCGACGCTGTTCGCGGCGCCAGCCGGGCCGGTGTAGCCGTTAAACTTGGTCGACTTCCACGTGCCCGTCGCGTCGGACGTGTCCGATACGGCGATCTGGATGTCGGCGACGCTGGCGCCGAAGGCGATCGCGATCCAGCGACCCGAATTCTTGTCGAACAGGACACGGCTGTCGCCATTGGTGTCGGTCTGGCCGGCGGCCTGCCAGAAAGCGGAGTCCGACGTCGCCTTCTGCACGGTGCTGTCCTTGCCGAACACCGCGAAGCCGCCGTTCAGGAAGCTCGTGTACTGCGTCGTACCGACGGCACCCATCGTGTCGGGCGGGATAAAGTTGCGGCGGTTCGCGGCGGCGTCGTACTGGCTGATGCCCTCGAAGCTCATTTTGACGGCGCCGGCCAGCTTTACCGTCGGCGACTGGCGCTTCGTGCCGATGCTGGCGCTGAGCAGCGGCGACGGCGCGGTGCCGCCCGACGTGAAGTCGCTCGCCACCGGCGGAACATACTCCATCTGTTCGAAGCCCGTCAGTGAATCGAGCGCCTGCGAATACTGCGCTTGTGCTGCGACCGGCAGCAATGCCATGGCCGTTGCGGCCATCAACACACTCTTCATTATTTACTCCACCCAAGTGCCCGCCCCGCGGTGGGGACGGTGCGTTGTCTCCAAGCGGGGACCGCGTGTCGAGTGCCAAAAAGCCACACCGCCGAAAATCTTGTATTTACAAGTGATTAACATCTGGCAACAATGCCGCAGATCGGTCGTTCTAGCGATCTTTTTCCTTGCGCAAGCGCATCGTTTTTGTAGCGTCTGGCGCGGCCACTACAGGGGTGGCGCTCCAGGGGGTTTTAGTTGATGTCGCTAAAAGGAGGCCGCGGGTCCGCGGCGAAGATTGCTGCGCTCGGTGCCGCGATGCTGGCGACGGGTGCGTCGGCTGGAACGATCTCGGGCACGTCGAACGGCCTGACGTGGACCGCGACGAACAACATCATCGGCCAGACGTCGACCGCGACGCAGGCCCCGCCGACGCCCCCGGGCACGGTCGGCAACCCGATCTACTGGGGCCACTCGCCCGCGCCGGGCTATGACAACAGCAAGTACAGCGGTGTCGTCGCGCTGATCCTGAACGAGGGCGCGGCCGGCAACTTCATCTGCTCGGGCTCGCTGCTCAACGACCGCATCCACGTCCTCACCGCCGGTCACTGCGTCAGCAACGGGCACGGCAACATCACGCCGCTCTCCGCGACCGCGACCTTCTACGGCGGCACCGATCCCGACGCCGTCGTCGGCACGCTCGGCACCCCCGCGGCGGGCGCGGTCCAAATCAACGCCGCCAGCTTCAGCGTCAACCCGCTCTACACCGGTGACGTCATCGACGACCACGACGTCGCGGTCATCACGCTCGCGCAGGCCGCGCCGGCCTTCGCCACCGGGTACGGGCTGTACACGGGCGACCTGATCGGCTCGACGTACAACATCGCCGGCTACGGCGGGCGTTCGGACGTCGGCGGGGCGGTCGGCGTCGATCTCGGCACCGGACGGCTGCGCCAGGGCCTCAACCGCTACGACACGACGCTCGGCGACCCGGTGTTCCAGGGTGTGCTCGACGCGGCCTTCTTCGGCGGCACCACGGGCGAGACGACTTATTCGTACATCGCCGACTTCGACAACGGCCTGGCGGCGAACGACGGCACTTGCAGGCTTGTCGTCAGGGGCTTCGGCGGCCCGGCGTCGGCGAAGTACTGCAACCTCGGCACGGGCGCGCGCGAAGTCAGCTCGGCCGGCGGCGATTCGGGTGGCCCGCAGTTTGTTCAGGGCAAGATCGCGTCGGTGACGTCGTACGGGCTGACGTTCGGCTCCAACTACGGTGACATCGACAACAAGCTCAACGACACGTTCGGCGAGCTCAACGGGTTCGCGTCGACCGGCTACAACGCCGCCTACATCCGCTCGGTCGCGCCGACGGTGTCGGTCCCCGAGCCGGCGTCGTGGGTGATGATGATCGCCGGCTTCGGCCTCGTCGGCGCCGTCGCGCGCCGCCGTCGCGAGGACGCCGTCACCGCCTGACGCGATTACCACCGACCAACGGAAAGGGCCGCAGCTTCCGCTGCGGCCCTTTTTCGTTGGGCGATCGAGCTGCCGGTGGGGTGGCGCGCCGACCGCCTTCCGCGGTCGACGCGCCGGACCCCGCTAGGCGAGGACGCGCCGGCGACGCGACGTCACGCCGACCAGACCGAAGCCGACGATCATCATGCCCCAGGTCGCCGGCTCGGGCACCGCGCCGATGCCGCTGAGCGCCTGGCCGCTGGTGAACGTCTTGTCGATGTTCGCCAGGACGTCGTACTTGACGTTCCAGCCCATCGCATCGAACGCCGCGAGGTCGAGCGACGTGACGACGCCCACCTCGCACCGGGCGAAGGTCGGATCGAGGATGCCGCGCGACGGCCTGATCGGCGCCGAGCAGCGCGCAGCGGGCGTGCTGTTGGGCAGCGCGACGTACGGCGTGTCCATCCAGTGCGACGACTGGCTGCCGTCGCCATTCGACTGACCGGTCGAGAAGTAGCCGCTGTCGCCGCCGTATGCGCTCAGGCCCTTGGTCGCCCCGTCGAACGAGAAGAACGGACGCCCGCGCAGGTTGTCGGTCGCCGTCGCCGAGTTGCCGACCGACCAGTCGAGCGCCTCGCCGCTGCCCGGCGCGAGGTTGTTGACGTCGTCGCTGTAGCGGAACAGGTCGAGCGTCGACATCAGGCCCTGGAGCGTGTCGAGGTTGGCGGCGATGTTCGTGTTGCCGTCGTACAGGTCGACGCCCGAGACGAAGCCGAGCGCATGGCCGATCTCGTGGATCGCGGTGCCGACGAAGTCGATCTTGCCCGGGTCGACGCCATCGCGCGAATCGAAGTCGAAGCTGAACGCGCTGTTGAACGTCACCTTGCCGTCGATGCCGTGGCCCTGCGCGTCGCGATTGGCGACGCTGTACGACGAATCGGGCAGCGAGTAGCCGAGCGCCTTCAGGACGGCCCCGTTGACGCGAAGCTCCTGATTGTTGCGGCTGCCGTCGTTGTCATACTCGCGGAACGACGCCGTCTCGACGCCATTGAGGCTGAACGCCGACGTGCCGGCCGGATCGTTCGGGTTGGCGGCGCGCGTGTTCTGGACGACGCCCTGACCATTGGCCTTCGCCTTCTGGGTGATGACGCTGACCGCGCCGGCGATCTGGGTCGGATCACGCGAGTCGACCACCGCGGTCAGCGGCGACAGGTGCGTCACCGCGATCTTGTCGAGACGCGACGATCCCGTGGTGGCGAGCTGCTGATAGACGTCGACGGTGCGGACCCCGATGAACGCCGTGCTCGCCGTCTGGCCGATGATGTTCGGGCTGCTGAACCCCGTCGAGTTGAAACCGACGTTCAGGTTGACGTTGATGTCGGTGGACAGGACCGACTGCCAGAAATTCGCGGCGGCGCGGAACCCGGCGTACGCCTGCGTGCCCGGCGTAACGCCGCCGGTGTCCTGCAGCGAGATGGTGAGAGCGGCGGCGGGCGCAGCACCGCACCCGAGCGCTGCCGCAATGGCAGCGCCCAGCAAAGCTTTAGTCGACATCGAATCCCCCGATAAGCGAACGTCACGTGACGCCGAGAGGGATTAAAGTGGTTAATCGTCTGGTTGACAACTCTTATCTATGAGCTAGGTCACTATTTATACAACGTTAATCTATTCGGCGCCTCAGGCCGCCAGTTTCCGCAGAACGAACGGCAGGATGCCACCGGCGTAGAAATAATCGAGCTCCTGCTGCGTATCGATCCGGCTAACCGTCTCGAACGTGCCGGTCGTGCCATCGGGCCGCGCCCACTCGACGTTCATCGCCTGGCGCGGCTTCATCGTTGCCAGCCCAAGAATGGTGAAGGTCTCGTCGCCGGTGAGCCCGAGCGT
Source organism: uncultured Alphaproteobacteria bacterium (assembly GCA_963790285.1). GTDB lineage: Bacteria > Pseudomonadota > Alphaproteobacteria > Sphingomonadales > Sphingomonadaceae > Polymorphobacter_B. Next base: position 324,352 of record CAWBNV010000001.1, on the reverse strand, counting down.
CTTGCGGTCGGTGCCGGGCGCGAACTGAAGCGGGACCACGCCCATGCCGACGAGGTTAGAGCGGTGGATCCGCTCGAACGATTCGGCGATCACGGCACGGACACCGAGGAGCATCGTGCCCTTCGCCGCCCAGTCGCGGCTGCTGCCGGTGCCGTATTCCTTGCCGGCGACGACGACGAGCGGGGTGCCGCTCGCGCGGTACTTCTCGGCGGCGTCGAAGATCGCCAGCTGTTCGCCGTCCGGCATGCGCGTGACGCCGCCCTCGACGCCGGCGACCATCTCGTTCCTGATGCGGATGTTGGCGAAGGTGCCGCGCATCATCACCTCGTGGTTGCCGCGCCGCGCCCCGTAGCTGTTGAACTCGGCACGGCTGACCTGACGCTCATTGAGGTAGCGTCCGGCGGGCGAGGCTTCCTTGATGTTGCCGGCGGGCGAGATGTGGTCGGTCGTCACGCTGTCGGCGAAGATCGCCAGCGGCCGAGCGTCGACGATGTCGGCGACCGGTGCGGGGGTCATCGTCATGCCCTCGAAGTAGGGCGGGTTGGCGACATAGGTCGACGCCGGGTTCCACGTGTACGTCGCGCCGCCCTCGATCTTGATCGCTTGCCAGTGCTCGTCGCCGGCGAAGACGTCGGCGTAGCGGCCGCGGAACATGTCGGCGGTGACATTGGCCATGACCATGTCGGCGACTTCCTGGTTGGTCGGCCAGATATCCTTCAGGAACACCGGCTTGCCCTCGGTCGACGTGCCGATCGGGTCCTTGACCATGTCGTTGCGCATCGTCCCCATCAGCGCATAGGCGACGACGAGCGGCGGTGACGCCAGATAGTTGGCCCGCACGTCAGGCGAGACGCGGCCCTCGAAGTTGCGGTTGCCCGATAGGACGCTCGCGGCGACGAGGTCGTGCTCGGCGATCGCGGCGCTGATCGGCTCGGGCAGCGGGCCCGAATTGCCGATGCACGTCGTGCAGCCATAGCCGACGAGGTTGAAGCCGAGATAGTCGAGGTCGTCCTGCAGCTTCGATTCGGCGAAATAGTCGGTGACGACCTTCGACCCCGGCGCGAGGCTCGTCTTGACCCACGGCTTGGTCGTCAGCCCGAGCGCGCGCGCCTTGCGGGCGACGAGGCCGGCGGCGACGAGGACGTTGGGGTTCGACGTGTTGGTGCAGCTGGTGATCGCCGCGATGACGACGTCGCCGTGGCCGAGGTCGTGATCGGCGCCCACGACGGCGACGCGCTTCGTCCCCTCGTCGCCGCTCTTCTTGTAGCCACTGGCGAGCTCGGTCTCGAACGCCTCGTCGGCCTGGCCGAGCAGGACGCGGTCCTGCGGCCGGCGCGGGCCGGCGAGCGACGGCTGGACGGTGCCGAGGTCGAGGTGGAGCGTGTCGGTGAAGACCGGGTCGGGCGCGGTCGCGTCGCGCCACATCCCCTGCGCCTTGCAATAGGCTTCGACGAGCGCGACCTGGTGCGGCTCGCGGCCCGACAGCTTCAGGTAGTTGAGCGTCGCCTGGTCGACCGGGAAGAAGCCGCACGTCGCGCCATATTCGGGCGCCATGTTGGCGATCGTCGCGCGGTCGGCGAGCGTCAGGGCGTCGAGGCCGGGGCCGTAGAACTCGACGAAGCGCCCGACGACGCCCTTGGCACGCAGCGTCTGGGTGACGGTCAGGACGAGGTCGGTCGCGGTGATGCCCTCGGCGAGCGTGCCCTCGAGCTTGAAGCCGACGACCTCGGGGATCAGCATGCTGACCGGCTGGCCGAGCATCGCCGCCTCCGCCTCGATCCCGCCGACGCCCCAGCCGAGAACGCCGAGCCCATTGACCATTGTCGTGTGGCTGTCGGTGCCGACGAGCGTGTCGGGATAAGCGACCATTGCGCCGTCCGCGCCTTCGCTGGTCCACACCGTCTTGGCCAGATATTCGAGATTGACCTGATGGCAGATGCCCGTGCCCGGCGGGACGACGCGGAAGCCCTTAAGCGCCGACGACCCCCAGCGAAGGAACTCGTAGCGTTCGATGTTGCGCTTGTACTCGAGGTCCATGTTGTCGCCGAACGCCTGCGGCGTGCCGAACTCGTCGACCATGACGCTGTGGTCGATGACGAGGTCGACGGGCACCTGCGGGTTGATCTTGGCCGGATCGCCGCCGAGCGCGGTCATCGCGTCGCGCATCGCGGCGAGGTCGACGACGCACGGCACGCCGGTGAAGTCCTGCATCAGCACGCGCGCGGGGCGATAGGCGATCTCGCGGTCGCTGCGGCGGTCGCTCGCCCACTGCACCATCGCCGTCAGATCGTCGCGGGTGACGGTGACGCCGTCCTCGAAGCGCAGCAGGTTCTCGAACAGCACCTTCATCGAGAAGGGCAGGCGGGTGAAGTCGCCGAGCGCCTCGCCTGCGGCGGCGAGGCTGTAATAAGCGTAATCCTTGCCGTCGACCGTCAGCGTGCGGCGGGTGTTCAGGCTGTCGTGTCCAACGGCGGTCACGGGCGTCTCCTCGGGCGATTGTGCAGCGCGTCGTAGCGCAAGCGCACGCGATGGCAAACTACGCGACGGCGTCACGTGCGGGCTACCTCGCGCCGCGGCGATCGGTTAAGGCAGCGCCTTCGCCGCGGAGACCTGCCGAATGCCGACCACCGCCGCCCGCCGCGCCGACCGCGTGCGCCTGCGCGCCGTCAACCGGCAGGCGCGCGCCGACCTGCTGCCGTTCCTCCGTGCGTGGCTCAGGGCGCCGCTGCGCGTCGCGGCGATCGCGCCGTCGGGCCCGGCGCTGGCCCGCGCGATCACCGCCGAGATCGGGCCGGACACGATGCCCGTGATCGAGTTCGGCCCCGGCACCGGCGTCTTCACCCAGGCGATCCTCGACGCCGGCGTGGCGCCCGACCAACTGGTGATGATCGAGGCCGGGGCGAGCTTCGCCGCGCTGCTCCGCGACCGCTTCCCCGCCGTCCGCCTTGTCGAGGCGAGCGCCGGCGATCTGGCCGGCATGCCGCTGTTCGGGCCGGGGCAGGCGGGCGCGGTGGTCAGCGGCCTGCCGATCCTGTCGATGCCCAAACCCGTCGTCCGCGCGATCCTGGCGACCGCCTTCGCCGAGCTGCGCCCCGGTGGCGCGATGTACCAGTTCACCTACGGCTACCGCTGCCCGGTCGCCGACGCCATCCTCGACGAATTCGGGCTGGTCGCGACGCGCACCGCCAAGGTGTTCGTCAATGCGCCGCCGGCGAGCGTCTACCGCATCGCCCGGCGCTGACCGTGCGGAGCTTCGGGACGCTCCCCGACGGCCGCGAGGTTGCGGCGGTGACGCTGGCGAACGCGAACGGGATCGAGGCAACCGTCATCGCGTGGGGCGCGACGCTGCAGGCGCTCGTCGTCCCCGACGCGCGCGGTGTTCCCGCCGACGTCGTCCTCGGCCATGCCAGCCTCGCCGAGTACCTCGCCAAGCGGCAGTATTTCGGGGCGACCGTCGGCCGCTTCGCCAACCGCATCGCGCGCGGCACGTTCATGCTCGACGGCGAGACCTGTCATGTACCGCCGAACGACGGCGCGAACGCGCTCCACGGCGGGCCGCAGGGGTTCGACCAGCAGCTCTGGGACATCGTCGCGGCCGAACCGCGGTCGGTAAGCCTGCGCCACGTCAGCTCCGCCGGTGAAGAAGGGTTTCCCGGCACGCTGACGGCGCAGGCGTCGTACACGCTCGGCGACGACGACGTGCTCGCCATCGACTACAGCGCGACGACCGACGCGCCGACGATCGTCAACCTGACCAACCACAGCTACTGGAACCTCGGCGGCGAGGGTGGCGCCGCGGGCGCGATGGGGCACGTCGTGACGCTGCCCGCCGAGCATTTCCTGCCGACCGATGCCGGCGCGATCCCGACCGGCGAGGTCCGCGCCGTCGCCGGCACGCCGTTCGATTTCCGCACCGCCAAGCGCCGTCGGCGACCGGGTCCGCGACGCGCGCGACGCCCAGATCGCCATCGGGCGCGGCTACGATCATTGCTGGGTGCAGCACGGCGTCGAAGCTGCGGCGGATGGCGTCGTCGCCGACCCTGTTTCGGGCCGCGGCCTCGACCTGTGGTCGGATGCGCCGGGCATCCAGTTCTACAGCGGCAACTTCCTCGATGGCACGACGCGCGGGAAGGGCGGCCAGCTCTACCGCGCCGGCGACGCCGTCGTGCTCGAGCCGCAGCGCCTCCCCGATACGCCGAACCGGCCGGCGTTCGGCTCGGCGCGGCTCGACCCCGGCGAGGTCTACCGCCACCGCATCGAGTATCGGCTCAGCCGCTAGCGGGCGCCGCTCACGATCACCGTCACCGCGCGGCGGTTCTGCGCATAGGCGCTCTCGTCGCTGCCCTCGGCGACCGGGCGCTCCTTGCCGTAGCTGATCGTCTGCATCCGCGCGACCGACACGCCCTGCGCGGCGAGGAAGTTCTTCGCCGCGGTCGCCCGCCGGTCGCCGAGCGCGAGGTTGTACTCGCGCGTCCCGCGCTCGTCGGTGTGCCCCTCGATCGTCACCTTGACCGCCGGATAGCGCGCGAGCCACTCGGCCTGCTTGCCGAGGATCGCCTTCGCCGTGTCGTCGACGTCGTAGCTGTCATAGCCGAACAGCACCGTGTCCGACCCGCTCGTCTGCCGGAAGTCGGCGACGCTGCCGGGAACCGCGGTCGAGCCGACACTACCCGTCGTGTCGCCGCCGGTGCGGTCGGGGTTGGTGATCGGCGCAACGCCACTGCCCGCCGGCGGCGGCGCGGGGGGCAGCGCCTTCTTCTTCGTCGAGCAGGCACCGACGCCGATCAGGATGGCGACCATCGCCACGGTGGAAGCGCGGTGGAGCATGGAGACGTCCTTTCGTGTCAGTCGATGAAACGCGAGCCGCAGCTCGTTACGGCAACAACGGCGACCATGCCGGGTCGGACGCATCGAGCGGCGTTTTTATTGTCCGCTCGTTCGTCCCCGACAGGTCGACCGAATGCAGCGTGGTCCGCCCGCCGGTGCGGAAGAACATGATCACCCGGCCGTTGGGCGACCACGTCGGCCCTTCGTCCTGGTGGCCGTCGGTCAGCAGCCGCTCGCCCGAGCCGTCGGGGCGCATGACGCCGATCCGGAACCGCGAGCCACCGGCGAGCCGCGTGAAGGCGATCAGGTCGCCGCGCGGCGACCACACCGGCGTACCGGTGCGCCCGTCGCCGAAGCTGATGCGGCGCTGGTCCGACCCGTCGGCGTTCATCACATACACCTGCTGGCCGCCGCCGCGATCCGATTCGAAGACAATCTTCGACCCGTCGGGCGAGAAGCTCGGCGCGGTGCTGATGCCTGGACCGTGCGTCAGGCGGACGACGCTGCGGCTGGCGAGCGCCATCTTGTAGATGTCGGTCGTGCCGTTCTGGCTGATCGAATAGACGAGGCTTCCGCCGTCGGGCGAGAAGCGCGGCGCCGAACTCATGTTGCCGGTGTCGCCGACCGCGTCCTGGTGGCCGGTGCCGATCGTGTAGATCCAGATGCGCGGCCGGTTGTCGGCGAAGCTCATGTAGGTCAGCGTCTGCTGGCTCGGCGCGAAGCGCGGCGTCAGGACGAGATTCTGGCCATTGGTCAGGAAGCGGTGGTTGGCGCCATCCTGGTCCATCACCGCGAGGCGCTTGATCCGCTTCGTCTTCGGCCCCGTCTCCGAGACATAGACGATGCGGCTGTCGAAATAGCCGGTCTCGCCGGTCAGCCGCGAATAGACGAGGTCGGCGCACTTGTGTGCCGCGCGCCGCCAGTTCGCCGCGGTGGTGACGAACCCCTGCCGCGCGAGCTCCTCGCTCGACACGACGTCGTAGGCGTAGCAGCCGACCGTGATGCCACCGTCGGGATTGGCGGTGACGTTGCCGGTGACGAGCGCCTGCGCCGGCGTCGCCCGCCACGCGTCGAACCGCGGCGCGGTGACGTCGGCGGCGGCGACCGGCACCGACGCGTCGACGGCACGAAACAGCCCCGACGAGGCGAGGTCGGCGGCGATGACGCCCGCTACCTGGCCCCCGAGCGCGCCGGTCGATCCGGCGGCGGTCGAGGCCTCCGCGGTTGCGGGGAAGGCGGGCACGGCGACCGGCAGGGGCGAGGCCGTGCCACTGTTGATGTCGACGCGAACGACCGCGGCGGCCGGGGCGGCGGCGAAGAGGACGGCGGCGACAAGCAGGCTACGCATGGCGGCTCCTTAGCCCATGTCGGCGGCGGGGCGAAGCACGATCCGCCCCGCAGTGGCGGATCACAGCGTGCTCGGGTCGAAGTTGATCTCGACCTGCGCCCACGCGTCGTACTGCTCGGCGGGCAGCTTGAGCGGGGCGCAGCGCAGCACCGCGCGCGCGGCCGCCTCGGCGAAGGCGCGCGCATAGGCCGCGTTTGCCGCCGTCACCCCGGTCTGGCTGACGAGTCCCGGCCGCCCGGCGATCGACCCGTCGCGGTTGATCGACAGATGGAGTAGCGCCGTCACCTTGCCGCTGCCGCCGCCCGCCGGGAGCGTCCAGCACGGCGTCACCTGCGCCTTGATCGCCGCCGCCAGTCCGGCGAGCACGCGCGGGTCGCCGCGCTTGGGCAGCGCCGCCGCCTTGGGCAGGGCGGCATCGAGCGACTTCGACAACGCCGCGGTGTCGAGCGGGCGCGCCTTGGGGATCGCCGCATCGAGCGACTTCTCGAGCGACTTGGCGTCGAGCGGCTTCGCCTTCGCCTTCTTCGGCGCGGCCTTGTCGAGCAGTTTCGCCAGCGCGTCGGTATCGAGCGGCTTCGGCGCAGGCTTGGCCTCGGCCTTGGGTTCGGGGTCCGGCTTGGGCTTCGCCGCGTGCTTCGGCTTGGGCTTGGCCGGCGGCGCGGTCTCGTCGGGGGTTGGCGCGGGCGTCTCGACCTTCGGCGGCTTCGGGGCCTCGGCCTTGGGCGGCTCGGGCGCCGGCGGCGGGGGTCGGCGGCGGGTGCCGGCGCGGGTTCGGGTGCGGGTGCCGGCGGCGTGGGAGCCGGGGGAGCCGGGGGAGCCGGGGCGGCGGTGACGAGCTCGACCGGCACGCCCTCGTCGGGCGGCGGCGGCGGGGTCACCGAGCGCAGCCCGAACGACAGCGCCGCGAACAGCAGCAGGTGCGCGATGCCGACCGCGACGAGCGCCTGGCGCTCGCTCGGGCCGCGCGCGCTCTCGGCTACCGCCGCCATCTCAGCGCCGCTTGGCGCCGGCCGCCGTGCCCGCCGGGGCGCTGACCAGCGCGACCTTGTGGAAGCCCGCCGCCGACACCTCGCCGACGACGGTCATCACCCGGCCATAGTCGAGCCCGCGATCGGCGCGGACGAAGACGCGCGTCGCCTCGTCCTTGCTCGCCCGCAGCGCCGCCAGCCGGGGGGCGAGCGCGTCGTCGGCGATCTTCTCCTCGCCGATGAACACGGCCCCGGCGCGGTCGAGCGAGACCTGCACCGGCGTGTCGTCGGTCTTCAGCGCCGCCGCATGCGCGTCGGGCAGGTCGACGGGCACGCCGGTGACGAGCAGCGGCGCGGTGACCATGAAGATGATCAGCAGGACGAGCATGACGTCGACGAGCGGCGTGACGTTGATCTCGGCCATCGGCGTGCGCCGGCCGCGGCGGGCGGGGGTGCCGATCATCCCGGTTCCCCGTCACCGCGCGTCCATGCCGTCGAGCTGGCGCGACAGCAGGGCGTGGAACTCCTCGGCGAACGCGCCCAGCCGCCCCTCGAGCCGGCCGAGCGCATGGAGCAGCCGGTTATAGCCGATCACCGCCGGAATCGCCGCGAACAGCCCGAGCGCGGTGGCGAACAGCGCTTCCGCGATCCCCGGCGCGACGACGCCGAGCGACGTGTTCTGCGACGCCGCGATCGCGCCGAACGCGCGCATGATCCCCCACACGGTGCCGAACAGCCCGACGAACGGCGCGACCGACCCGATCGTCGCCAGCACGTTCAGCCGGTCGCCGAGCCCATCGACCTCGCGCGCGATGGCGACGCCCATCGACGACGTCAGCCGCGCGCGAACGCCGTCGCGGTCGATCGACCCGCCGGCGCGGCGGTTGAGGATGCTGCGCCGCCACTCGTCCATCCCGGCGACGAACAGCCGCGCCGACGGATGCGCCGCCTTCTTCGCCGGATCGTAGAGCGCGTCGACGCTGTCGGCCTTCCAGAACCACGCTTCGAACGCGCGGGCCTGCCGGTCGATCGCCGCCAGCCGCCGCCCCCGCTCGACGATGATCGCCCACGACACGACCGACGCCGCGACGAGGCCGAGCATGACCAGCTTGACGACGATATCGGCGGCGAGGAACAGCGCCAGCGGCGACATGTCGACGGCGGTCTTGGCAAGCACGGGCATCAGGCAGCCTTGTCACGAAGGTCGGTGAAACGCGCCGCCCAGGGTTTCGGCTGCCGCTGCGGCCGCCCGTCCATGCCGAGCCACGCCGCGGTGACCCGCCCGCGGGTCAGCTGCCGGTCGCCGCGCCAGATGTCCTGCCCGATCACCGTCGCCGCCGCGCGGACCTGGACGACGCACGAGCGGACCGCAAGAATGTCGTCGAGCCGCGCCGGGGCGAGGTAGGTCAGCGCGATGTCGTAGACCGAGAAATAGCCCTCGCGCGCGTCGAGCAGCGCCTGCGCCTCGATCCCCAGCGCCCGCAGCATCTCGCTCCGCGCGCGCTCCATGAACCGCAGGTAGTTCGCGTGGTAGACGATGCCGGTGAGGTCGGTGTCCTCGAAATACACCCGGACCGGATAGGCATGCACGCCGCGGTCGAACTGGCCGGAGGAGGGGGCGGTCATGCCAGCAGCATCTAGGCGACGCCATGCCGAAGTGAAAGCCGCTCCGGCGCGGCGCGCGCACCGGTGGCGGCATCGGGCCGGCGGGGGAGCACCCCGCCGGCCCGCCGGTCAGAACTGGAAGCCGATGCCGGCGTTGAAGCCGCCGACTCCCTGGTTGCTGATCGAGCCGCCGGCCTTGACCACCGTCCGCTCGCCGACGATCGACGAGACGCCGATGGCGAAGGCGACCTGGTCGGCCCAATAGCCGACCGCCCCGCCGATCATCGACTTGCCGGGCTCGAACGCCTGCGGCAGTCCGGCCACCGCCATCGCCCCGGCCGTGCCGCCGTTGGCGCGGCGGCGGACCTGGTTGAGGTCGAAGTTGGTCTGGTTGAGCTGGCCCTGCAGCCCCGCGGCGGTCGCCGTGAAGCTGTTCGTCGCGGTCTGCAGCTGGCTGAGGTTGACCGCGTCGGTGCCGTTGACGGCCGGTCCGACGTTGGTGATCCGCCGCTCGCTGCCGACCCCGCCGACCGACACGACGCGGGCGGCGCCGCCATCGGTCGAACCCTGGCCGAGCGCGACCGACCCGGTCCCCGTCGACGACGCGCCGTTGCCCAGCGCGAGGCCGCCGGCCCCGGTCGCCGACGCGCCGAAGCCGCCGGCGCTGGCATTGGCCCCGCTGGCGATCGGAGCGGCGGCGGCGGCGGCGTTGTTCGACTGGAACGCGCCCGCCGAGCCGTTGGTGAGGTTGGTGATCGCCGTGGTGTTGCCGGCCACCGTCGCGTTGGTCGCCGCGAGCTGAGCGCCGTTGACCGCGTCGGTCGACCCCGCGGTCAGCGCGCCGGGGCGTGACGTTGGTGATCCGCACCGTCCCCGGCGTGCCGCCGGCGAGCGTGATCGTGTTGCTCCGCCCGCCCGCGGCAGTCGGATCGTACTGGACGTTGTTGAGCCCGTTGCCGGTCAGCCCGTTGATCTGGGCGACGGTGACCGCGTCGTTGCCGGCGAGGCCGGCATTGAGGCCGGTCAGCGTCCGGTTGCCGCCGGTACCCGCGATCGTCACGCTGGTGCCGCCGGTCGCCGCACCGACGGTGATCTGCCCGTTCCCCGGCGCGCCGCCGGTCTGCTGGACGAGCCCGACCGTGCCGTTGTTGACGCCGGCGGTCAGGTTGGTGATCGCGGTCGTGTTGCCGGCGATGTTCGCCGTGTTGCCGGCAATGCTCGCCGTATTCCCGGCGACGGTCGTATTGGTCGCCGCGAGCTGGCTGCCGTTGACCGCGTCGGTCGACGTCGGGCTGAGGACCCCGGCGGCGACGTTGTGGACGGCCACCGGCGACCCGGCGGCGGTGCCGACGAGCGTCGTGCTGTTCGACACCACGCCGGGGGTCGGCGTCGTCGGCGCGGCGGGGTTCGAGTATTGCAGCGGACCGGCGGCCGACGAGGCGGCGATCAGCCCGTTGACCTGGCCGAGGTCGACGGCGTCGGTCCCCGCGACGCCCGGGGCGACGTTCGACAGCACCTGCGCCGCCCCCGGCGCCGCGCCCGTGCCCCCGGCCGCGGTGAGCACGAGATTGTTCGCCGCCGGGCCGCGCTGCACCGTTCCCGCCGTGCCGGTATTGAGATTGACGATCGCCGTCGTGTTGCCGGCGATATTGGCGGTGTTGCCGGCGATGTTCGCGGTGTTGGTCGCGATGCTCGCCGTATTGCCCGCCACCGTCGCGTTGGTCGCGGCGAGCTGGCTGCCGTTGACCGCGTCGGTCGACGCCGGCGTCAGCGCGCCGGGGCCGACGTTCGTCACCGTCACCGGCCCCGCCGCACCGCCGGCGAGGGTGACGCGGTTGGTCCGCACGCCCCCCGCGGTCGTGTCGTAGAGGACGCTGTTCGCGGTCGCGGCCCCGATCGCGCCGGTCAGCTGCCCGACGTTGGCCGCATCGGTCGGCGCGACGCCGGCGGCGACGCCCGACACGACGCGGTTGCCGCCGGTCCCGGCCAGGTTGATGCTCGTGCCCCCGGTCGCCGCGCCGACGGTGATCTGGCCGCTGCCCGGCGCCCCGCCGGTCTGCTGGACGAGCCCGACGGTGCCGTTGTTGACGCCGTTGGTCAGGTTGGTGATCGCCGTCGTGTTCCCGGCGACGTTGGTGTTGGTCGTCGTCAGCTGGCCGACGTTGACGGCGTCGGTCGGCGCCACGCCGGCGGCGACGTTCGACAGCGTCTGCGCCGCGCCCGGCGCCGCGCCGGTGCCGCCGGTGGCGGTCAGGGCAAGGCCGTTCGCGGCCGGCGTCCGCTGGACGGTGCCTGCCGCGCCGGTGTTGAGGTTGGTGATCGCCGTCGTGTTGCCCGCGACGGTCGTGTTGGTCGCGTTCAGCTGCCCGACGTTGACCGCATCGGTCGGCGCGACGCCGGCGGCGACGCCCGACACGACGCGGTTGCCGCCGGTCCCGGCCAGGTTGATGCTCGTGCCCCCCGTCGCGGCGGCGACCGTCACCGGCGACGTCGGCGTCGCCTGCTGGACGAGACCGGCGGTGCCGTTGTTGAGGTTGGTGATCGCCGTCGTGTTGTTGGCGATGTTGGTCGTGTTGCCGGCGACGGTCGCATTGGTCGCGGCGAGCTGGCCGCCGTTGACCGCGTCGGTCGAGGTCGGCGTCAACGCTCCCGCGGCGACATTGTGCAGCGCGACCGGAGTGCCCGCGGCGGTGCCGACGAGCGTCGTGCTGTTCGACGCGACGCCCGGCGTCGGCGTCGTCGGCGCGGCGGGATCCGAATACTGGATCGGCGCGGCGCCGGCCGATGCCGTCACCTGACCGACGGTCGCCGCGTCGGTCGGCGCGGTGCCGGCGGCGACGTTGGTGATCTGGCGCGTCGCGCCGGGCGCACCGACCGAGACCTCGCCCGCCGAGCCGTTCGCCGCGCCGCGGGTCGCGGTCGAGCCGGCACCCAGTGCGACGCTGTTCGGCGCGGTCACGCTCGCGCCGTTACCCAGCGCGACCGAGGTGGTTGCCGCAGGGGCCGTCGTCGCGCCGTTGCCGACCGCGATCGAGTTGAGTTCGCCCGCGCTCGCCGGCGCGCCGTTGCCGAGGCCGGTGATCTGGTTGCCGCCGAGCGCGAGGCCGGCCGGCGTGTTCAGCTGGAGCGAATTGGTTGTCGTGTTGCAGGTATCGGCCGGCCCGATGACGGTCCCGTTCGTCTTCAGGACCGACAGCGTGATCGGCGCCCCGGCCGCGGCATTGGTCAACAGGCCGCCCGGACCCGTGAGGTTGATGCTGAGCGGCGGCAGGCCGAGGACGCCGCCGATCAGCGGCACGCCGAGGATCGCGTTGACGTCGGTCTGGAGCGGATTGACCACGCCGTTCAGGACCGGCTGCAGGATGCCGGTGACGACCGACGGCGGCAGGCTGACCCCTGAACAGGCGCTGACCAGCGCGGCATGGGCGGGAGCAGCAAGTAAGCACGCGAATAGCCCCGCGGCACTCGCGCGCGCGATTAGCGTCTGGCTGGCGACCGGCGAGAAACGATTGTTGGACATGTCCTACTCCCCAACTGTTGGCTTGTACCGCCGGGCCGTACGGTGTGCCCGGCATTGGGAGAGGACAGAACCGCAATGGTGAAAAGTGTATTAAACTCCCTTCACTACCAGTGTAAAAAGTTATAAATGCACGCACTGTCGTACCCGGTGCAACTTGTCGACAAGTCGCGCGTTTTAAGCCGAATTTATCGACATTTTAGTTATTATAGTTAAAGATTTACTGAAGAGCGCGCGAGGCAAACCGAGTTCTTCGAGTCGCGTCCGCCTCTATTGGCGCACCCGGTCTACAAACGCGGGTACGACCGCTTTTCTCCGCATACGCGGCGGTCGTTCAGCCGCACGGGGTCGCCGGCGCGCGGTTCTGGACGCATCGTCGGGCACCGCGCCGGCCAATCTTAACTCCACGCGATGGTGCGCAGCGACGGCGACGGCGACGTCATCGAACGGGACATTCGCCCCGCGAGGGTCGGCGACCGGAGTTACGGCGCGCCGAGCGCCTCGTCCGGCCGGAGGGTGGACCTCAGGCGGAGACGGCGCTCACGAGTTCGTCAATGGTGCGGCAGCAGGTGCGCGCTCAGGAAGAACGCGCACCCTGCCGCCAGGACCCACCACGCCGGCCGCAGGTCGCGACCCTGAACGGTACGGACCACCGCCGCGACGGCGGCGATCGCCCACGGCACGGCCGCGGGAATGATCGGGTTGGTGAAGCCGTGGTGGACCGGGATGTGGAGCACGTAGGCCACGGCGTAGGACGCAACCAGATAGCCGACCAGCCTCACCCCGGCTTCTCCACCGCCCTATGTCTGGCGCACGCGCCGGGGCGTGCCTGCAGCCGGGATCGCCGTCCGGACCGTGGGCTGGTCGAGCCCACGGTCGCCGGAGCTCACGCCGCGCCGGGACGCGCGTCGCGTTTCTCGACGATGCGGGCGCTCTTGCCGCTGCGGCCGCGCAGATAATAGAGCTTGGCGCGGCGGACGACGCCGCGGCGGACGACCTCGATCGCTTCGATGTTCGGCGAATAGAGCGGGAAGACGCGCTCGACGCCCTCGCCGAAGCTGATCTTGCGTACCGTGAAACTGCTGCCGAACGCCTTGTTCGACCGCGCGATGCACACGCCCTCGTACGCCTGGACGCGGGTACGGTCGCCCTCGACGACGCGGACGCCGACGCGCAGCGTGTCGCCGGCGCGAAACTGGGGGATCTGCTTGGTCTCGTTGAACTTGGCGATCTGCTCGGCCTCGAGCGTCTGGATGAGATTCATCTCATTCGTCCTTCTGTTCCTGCGCGCCAGAGGGCGACCGACCCCGAGCGTTGGAGTAACGCTCCCACAGGTCCGGCCGCCGTAGCCGTGTGTCCGCCTCGGACCGCGCCTGCCGCCACCGGGCGACCTTCGCGTGATCCCCCGATCGCAAGACTTCGGGGATCGACTCCCCGGCCCACGTCGCGGGCCGGGTGTAGTGCGGATGTTCGAGGAGGCCGCTTTCGAAGCTCTCGCTGTCCCCGCTGAGGGCCGCGCCCATTACGCCAGGGAGCAGCCGGACGCAAGCATCGAGCACGACCAGCGCCGCCGGCTCGCCGCCCGACAGCACATAGTCGCCGATGCTGAGCGCCTCGACGGTGCGTCCGTCGGGGAGGGGGGTCGTGAACAGCCGCTCGTCGAAGCCCTCGAAGCGGCCGCAGACGAGCGTCACGCCGGGCCCGGCGGCGAGTTCGCGCACGCGTTTCTGCGTGAGCAGCGCCCCCCGCGGAGTGAGCACGACCAGCGGCACGGTCGGGCACGGGGAAACCGCCGCGACCGCCGCGCCGAGGACATCGACGCGCAGCACCATTCCCGGCCCGCCGCCCGCCGGCGTGTCGTCGACGCTGCGGTGCTTGTCGGTGGCGAAGTCACGGATATTGCGGGCGGAAAGGCTCCAGATCCCATCGGCCAGCGCCCGCCCCGCCAGGCTGTGCCCGAGCGGCCCGGGGAACATCTCGGGATACAGCGTCAGGACGGTGGCAGCGAACGTCATTTTCGGGCTAACATACCGTAAACGCTCACTCGACGAACGCCGCATCGACCACCACGCGCTCGCCGACCTCGGGCACCGCGGCGGGGATCAGCGGGACCATGAACGTCCGCCGGTCGGGCTTCTCGATCTCGAGGATGTCGCCCGCGCCGAAGTTCTCGACCGCGACGACTGTCCCCACCGCAGTTCCGGCGGTGTCGACGACCGCCAGCCCGATCAGGTCGGCATGATAATATTCGCCCGGCCCAAGCGGCGGCAGCGCTGCGCGCGGCACGGTCAGCACCGTCCCGCGCAGCCCCTCCGCCGCCGTCCGGTCGGCGATCTCGGCGAAGCGGGCGATCGCGCCACCTTTGCCGTCGTCGCGGATCGTGCGCAGCGTCAGCGTACGCGTCGCCGCCTCGAGGATTGCGAACGCCTTAAGGCTGTCCACGCCGTCGCCGAAGAGCTTGAGGCGCACCTCGCCGCGAATGCCGTGCGCACCAGCGACGGCCGCAAGGGCGATGCGCCGCTCATCGGGGGTCGCGGCGGCCGGAGCAGCGGGCTGCGCGCCGGGCAGCGCCGCGGTCGCCGCTACCCTCGCGGGTTCGTCGGCCACCGCGGCGCGTCCGCTCAGATCGCCGGGCCGGCGGGCGAGGCGTCGGTCTCGGTCGCCGTGTCGATCTCGGCGACCGGCGTGTCCGACGGCGGCTCGACCGGCTCGGCGGCGGCCGGCGCGTCCTCGACCACGGGCGCAGCAGCGGCTTCGGCCGCGGCTTCCTTCGCCTTCTCGGCGGCGTCGGCAGCGGCAGCGTCGATCTCGGCCTGGCGGGCGGTCGCCGCGTCGGCGCGCTCCTTGGCCTTGTCGCCGGGAACGCCCTTGTTCGGGTTCGATCGCGCCGCGCGGGTGCGCAGACCCGCCGCGTCGAGGAAGCGCGCGACGCGGTCCGATGGCTGTGCGCCGACCGACAGCCAGTGCGAGGCGCGCTCGCCGTCGAGCTTCACCCGCTCCGGGTTCTCCTTGTTGAGCAGCGGGTTGTACGTCCCGATCTTCTCGATGAACTTGCCGTCGCGGGCGTTGCGGCTGTCGGTGACGACGATACGGTAGTACGGCTTCTTCTTCATGCCGCCACGGGCGAGCCGGATTGCGAGAGACATTCTGTTTCCTTCCAGTATTTCTTGAACTTCAGCGTTTCTTCGTCAGCTTGTTGAAATTGCCCGGCAGCTTGCCCATCCCCGGCATCCCGCCGCCCGGGCCGAGCAGGCCGGCGACCCCGGCCATGCCGCCCGCGCCGCCCATCTTGCCGAGCATGGCGGCCATGCCCTTCATGCCGCCCATCTTCTTCAGGCGCTTCATCGCGCCCTCCATTTCCTGGTGCATCTTCATCAGCTTGTTGACGTCCTGAACCGTGACGCCGCTGCCCTTGGCGATGCGGATCTTGCGCTTGGCGTTGATCAGGTCGGGCTTCGACCGCTCCTTCGGCGTCATCGAGCCGATCATCGCCTCCATCCGCACGAGAATCTTGTCGTCGACGCTGCCTGCCGCCGCCTTCATCTTGGCCATGCCCGGGATCATGCCGGCGAGCGCGCCGAGCCCGCCCATCTTCTTCATCTGCTGGAGCTGCGTGCGCAGGTCGTCCATATCGAATTGGCCCTTGGCCATCTTGGCGGCGAGCTTCTCGGCGCTCTCCGCCTCGAACGTCTCGCTCGCCCGCTCGACGAGGCCGACGATGTCGCCCATGCCGAGGATGCGCCCGGCGACGCGGTCGGGAACGAACTCCTCGAGCGCGTCGAGCTTCTCGCCCGTGCCGGCGAACTTGATCGGGCGCTTGGTCACCGCGCGCATCGACAGCGCCGCACCGCCGCGCGCGTCGCCGTCCATCCGCGTCAGGATCACGCCCGTCAGCGCGACCTCGGTCGAGAACGACGTCGCGACGTTGACCGCGTCCTGACCGGTCAGGCTGTCGACCACCAGCAGGATCTCGTCGGGCGCGCCCGCCTCGGCCACCGCCTTCATCTCGGCCATCAACGCGGCGTCGACGTGGAGCCGCCCGGCGGTGTCGAGGAGGAGGACGTCGAACCCCTGCAGCTTCGCCGCCGTCCGCGCGCGGCGCGCGATTTCGACCGGGGACTGACCGGCGACGATCGGCAAGGTGGCGACGTTCGTCTGCTCGCCAAGCACGCGCAGCTGCTCCTGTGCCGCCGGGCGCTGAACGTCGAGCGACGCCATCAGCACCTTCTTGGCGCTCTTCTCGGTCAGGCGCAGCGCGAGCTTGGCGGTCGTCGTCGTCTTGCCCGACCCCTGGAGGCCGACGACCATGATCACCGCCGGCGGCGTCACCCCGAGGTTGAGCGGCGCCGCGTCGCCGCCGAGCATCTCGACGAGCGCGTCGTGGACGATCTTGACGACCTGCTGCCCCGGCGTCACCGAGCGCGTCACCTCCGCGCCAATCGCCCGCGCGGTGACGCCGTCGATGAAGTCCTTGACCACCGGCAGCGCGACGTCGGCCTCGAGCAGCGCGATCCGCACCTCGCGCATCGCCGCGCGCACGTCGAGCTCGGTCAGCGCCCCGCGCCCGCGGAGCTTGTCGAACACCCCGGCAAGCCGGTCGGAAAGCGAGTTGAACATCAGCGCCTTATTCTGCTCCGCAGCGCAATCACGCAAATCACGCCGGCGGGCGAGACTTCGCCGGCCAGCGTGCATCCGTGGACGCGTGCATATGGCACGACCAGAGGCCGCGACGGAGGCTCCCTTAGAGTGCCGCCAGCGTAGCGTCAATCGGGTCTGAACCGCCGCGATCTTCGTGCAAGTTAAGCATGATCGCACACTCGGTCGGTCGCAAATATCTCGACAGACGAGGCTCGCCTGAATATAGTAGATACGCAAACGGAAAGAGCTAATCTTCTGTTGACGATACTTTAATGATCTATGTCAGTATCAGTTGCGCTTGCTTTCGCCCGGTCGGGCTTGCGTCCGACGATCATCGAGGAAGCGGTCATGGCTGACAACGCGCACGGGTTCATCGGGACGCACCTGCAGCCGTTCACGACGCTGCTGCCGCGGGCAACCAGCACGACGGCGCCGCACCTGCTCGTCGAAGCGGCCGCGCTGATGAAGTCGGGCCCCGACACAGTCAAGGACGGGGCGGATCCCGAGGAGAACCTGTGGGTTCCGGCGGGCTACACCTATTTCGGCCAGTTCGTCGATCACGACCTGACCTTCGACAGCACGTCGTCGCTCAATCTCGCCGACCAGCCGCCGCAGGGCTCGCACGTGCCGTCGAACCTGCGGACGCCCAGGTTCGATCTCGACAACGTCTACGGCGATGGGCCGGACGGCCAGCCGTACATGTACGACGCGGACGGCGCGACGCTGCTGACCGGTGACAACGACCTGCTGCGTGCGCCGAACGGTCGCGCGATCATCGGCGACAAGCGCAACGACGAGAATTCGATCGTCTGCCAGATCCAGCTCGGCATGATCCGATACCACAACAAGGTGGTCGATGCGCTCAAGGCGACCCCGCCGGCGCAGTGGAACACCCCCGGCGACCTGTTCACCTCGGCCCGTCACGAGGTCACGTGGACCTATCAGATGATCGTGATTTACGATTTCCTGCCGCGCATTGTCGCCGCCGAAGTACTGGCGGATCTCGCGGACAAGTCGGTGCAGGTCCGCCGCGGCGCCTATGTCCTCTACACGAGCGACAAGCGCGCCAACCTGCCGCGCGAGTTCGTCGGGGCCGCGTACCGCTATGGCCATTCGGGCGTGCGGACCGGCTACCGCCTGAACGGGACGACGCGGCTGTCGATCTTTCCGGGCAGCACCAGCGATCCGAACGCCGACAGCCTGCTCGGGTTCGACCCGCTTCCGACGCTTCACATCATCGACGACTGGGAGCGGTTCTTCCCGGCTTCCGCGCCGGGGGCCGATATCGGCCTGACCGGACGCGTCGCGGCCGACGACACGATCAATCCGGCGGTGCGGCTGCAATATGCGTACAAGATCGACAGCAGCATCGTCGATCCCCTCGGTGTTTTGCCCGAGGCCGTTGCGGGCGGCTCGACGTCGCAAGCCGTAACGGCGATCGCGCCCGACCACCTGCCGGATGCCGCCGGCCGACCGTCGCTGGCGCTGCTCAACCTGCTCCGCGGCAACGCGTACGGCCTGCCCAGCGGGCAACATGTTGCCCACGCGCTGATCGCTGCAGGTAAGCCCGTCAAGCATCTCAGCGCCCACGACCATATGACACGGGTCGCGACCGACGCCGTACCTGCCGGCGGCAATCCGGACGACGCGCAGGCGTTCGTCTGGACGCCCTTTCCGCACGCCCTCCAGAGCCACACGCCGCTCTGGCTGTACGTCCTCCTCGAAGCCCAGCGACCGATCGCCGAAGCCATCAAGGGTGACGACCAGCGCGTCTTCCTCGAGACGGCGCTGTTGAACGGCGTCGGCGCGCGGACGCAACTCGGCTGGGTCGGCGGCCGCATCATCGCCGAGGTGTTCTACGGCATCCTCGACGAAGACGCCGACTCGATCTTCAATCATCCCGGCGCGGTCGGCTTCAAGCCGAGGATGGCACCCGGCGACGGCGGTCGGCTGTGCATGCGCAACCTGCTGGACTTCTGATCGCGGACCCGCGTGGCGGTTCGCCGCGGACCGTGCAGCGGACCGGAACCAGACGCAATGTCAATCGCTTGAGCCACTCCACCGTTTGGAGTTGCCGCCATGCCACAGATGTTCGACTGGATCTTGTACGCTATCCTCGTGCCGCCGATCGTGCTTGCCGCGATCTCGATCGCGCGGACGGGGAGTGGACCGGACCGGCGGCCGTAACGGCGGTTCTTTCCTAGCCCCGCACCTTCGACCTGAACACGCTCGGGCGGGCCGGCATCGGCTTGGCGGGGGGCTTGGGTAGTGGCTTGGCCGCTGCTTGGCCCGCCGCCTTCGCCTCTGCCGGCTTGACCGCAGCGCCGCCGGCGATCTTCGCCAAAGCGCTTGCCAGCGACAGCGCGCCCTTCAGCCGGGCTTCGGGTGCCGTCCACTCGGCGGCGACGAACAGCTTCTGGTCGGGCCGGAACTTGGCGCGCTCGCCGAGCCGGGCGACATAGTCCATCAGCCCGCCGCCGTTCGGGAACTGATCGTTCTGAAAGGTGACGAGCGCCCCGCGCGCGCCGGCGTCCATCTTGGCGATATGCGCGGCGACGCAGTGGCGCTTGATCTCGATGACCTGGATCAGGTTCGCGACCTCGCCGGGCAGCGGCCCGAAGCGGTCGATCATCTCGGCGGCAAAGGCGTCGATTGCGGCGCGGTCCTCCATCTCGTTCAGGCGGCGGTACAGCGCCATGCGCAGGTTGAGGTCGGGGACGTAATCCTCGGGGATCAGGATCGCGGCATCGACGGTGATCGTCGGGCTGAACCCCTCCTCGCGCGCCGGCAGCCCCGCCGCCCCGGCGCGGGCGGCGTCGATCGCCTCCTCGAGCATCTCCTGGTAGAGTTCGAAGCCGACCTCGCGGATATGCCCCGACTGCTCGTCGCCGAGCAGGTTGCCCGCGCCGCGGATGTCGAGATCGTGGCTCGCGAGCTGGAACCCCGCGCCGAGACTGTCGAGCGCCGACAGGACCTGCAGCCGCTTTTCCGCCGTCTCGGTGATCTGCATGTCGGCGGGAGTCGTCATGTACGCATAGGCGCGGGTCTTCGATCGCCCGACCCGGCCTCGCAATTGGTACAATTGCGCTAGGCCGAACCGGTCGGCGCGGTGGATGATCATCGTGTTGGCGCTCGGGATGTCGAGGCCGCTCTCGACGATGGTCGTCGACAGCAGGACGTCGTAGCGGCGGTCGTAGAAGGCGCTCATCCGCTCCTCGACCTCGGACGGGGCCATCTGGCCGTGGGCCGTGACGAAGCTGACCTCGGGGACGGCCTTCCTGAGGAACTCCTCGATGTCGGGCAGGTCGGCGATCTTGGGGGTGACGAAGAAGCTCTGCCCGCCGCGGTAATGCTCGCGGAGCAGCGCCTCGCGCAGGACGACCTCGTCCCACGGCATGACGTAGGTGCGGACCGCGAGGCGGTCGACCGGCGGGGTGGCGATGATCGACAGCTCGCGTAGGCCGGTGAGCGCCATCTGCAGCGTGCGGGGGATGGGAGTGGCGGTCAGCGTCAGGACGTGGACGTCGGCCTTGAGGTTCTTCAGCCGCTCCTTGGCGGTAACGCCGAAGCGCTGCTCCTCGTCGACGATGACGAGGCCGAGGCGCTTGAACGCGACGCCCTTGGCGAGGATCGCGTGGGTGCCGACGACGATGTCGATGGTGCCGGCGGCGAGACCGTCGCGGGTCGCGCTCGCTTCCTTCGCGGTGACGAGGCGCGACAGCTGGCGGACCTCGATCGGCAGCCCGGCGAAGCGGTCGCGGAACCCGGCGAAGTGCTGGCGGGCGAGGAGGGTCGTCGGGCAGACGATCGCGACCTGCTGCCCCGACAGCGCGGCGGCATAGGCGGCGCGCAGCGCGACCTCGGTCTTGCCGAAGCCGACGTCGCCGCAGACGAGCCGGTCCATCGGCCGGCCGCTGCCGAGGTCGGTCAGGACGTCGTCGATCGCCTTCAGCTGGTCGTCGGTCTCGCTGTACGGGAAGCGGTCGGCGAACTCGGCATAGCCATGCGGGTCGGGGATCGCCGGCTCGGCCTCGCGCAGCGCGCGGGCGGCGGCGGTCGCCATCAGCTCGCCCGCGATCTCGCGGATCCGCTCCTTCATCTTCGACTTGCGCGCCTGCCACGCGACGCCGCCGAGCTTGTCGAGGAGGACGCCGTCGGTCTCGCTGCCGTAGCGCGACAGGACGTCGATGTTCTCGACCGGCACGTACAGCTTGTCGCCGCCGGCGTACGTCAGCATGACGCAGTCGTGCGGCGCGCGGCTGGCCTTGACCGCGCCGGGCGCGCCGGGGGCGAGCGTCGTGCCGCGCCCGCCGATCTCGACCGCGAACAGCCCCTCGTAGCGGCCGACGCCGTGGTCCTTGTGGACGAGCAGGTCGCCGGGCGCGAGCATCGCCAGCTCGGCCATGAAGGCGTCGGCCTTCTTGGCGCTGCGGCGGCGGCGGACGAGGCGGTCGCCGAGCATGTCCTGCTCGGTCAGCACCGCGACGCCCCGTTGGCTGAAGCCGTGCTCGAGCGGCAGGACGGTCAGCGCGACCGTGCCGTCGGCCGCGGTGCCGAGCGCCGCCTGCCAGCTGTCGGCGGTGGCGACGCGGCTGACGCCGTGGTCGGCGAGCAGCCCGGCCAAACGGTCGCGCGACCCGTTCGAATAGCTGGCGAGTACGATCCGCGCCTTGCCCGCACGCAAATCGTCGACGTGCGCCTTGACCGCGTCGTAGACGTTGGCCTGCGCCGTCCGCTCGGGCGTGAAGTCGCGCGGTGCCGTCGTCTCGCAGTCGATCGTCCGCCGCGTGCCGTCGGGAACGCTGAACGGCGAGGTCAGGTGCGCCTTGGCTCCCGCCAGGAGCCCGGTCCACTCATCGCGTCCGAGATACAGCGCGTCGATCGGCAGCGGGCGGTAGCTGCCCTTCTTGGCGCTCAGCGCCGCGGTGCGGTTGTCGTGATAGTCGGCGATCGCATCGAGCCGGTCGTCGGCGGCCTTGTCGGTGCCGGCCTCGCGGACGACGACCGCGCCGTCGCCGAGATAGTCGAACAGCGTCGCCAGCCGCGGCTCGAACAGCGGCAACCAGTGCTCCATGCCCGCGAGCCGGCGCTTGTCGCTGACCGCTTCGTACAGTGGGTCGCCGGTCGCCGTCGCGCCGAATGCGGCAAGGTAGCCGGCGCGGAACGCCTTGACCGTGGCGTCGTCGAGCAGGACCTCGTTGACCGGCAGCAGGGTGAAGCCCTTGGTCGTTTCGACCGTACGCTGTGTCGCGGGATCGAAGCGGCGGACCGTCTCGATCTCGTCGCCGAAGAAGTCGAGGCGTAGCGCGTGGGTGTCGCCGGCGGCGAACAGGTCGAGCAGGCCGCCGCGCACGGCGAACTCGCCGGCCTCGAACACGGTATCGGTGCGGATGTAGCCGTTGGCGACGAGCATCGCGGCGAGCCGGTCGCGGTCGATCCGCGCGCCCGGCGCGATGGTTGCGGTCAGCTCGGCGATGCGCGCCGGCGGCAATGTCCGCTGGAGCGCGGCGTTGACCGTGGTGACGAGCAGCTGCGCCCTGTCGCTCGGCCGCGCGAGGGCGGCGAGTGCGGCCAGCCGGTCGCTCGACACGCGCATCGACGGTGAGGCGCGGTCGTACGGCAGGCAGTCCCAGGCGGGGAAATAGATCGTCTCGAGCTCGGGCGCGAAGAAGGTCACCGCGTCGAGCATCGCCCGCGCGCTGGCGTCGTCGGCGGCGACGAACACCGCCCGCCCGACCGCCGCGCGCGCGATGTCGGCCATCAGCCACGGCTGGTAGCCCGCGACGCACCCGGCGAGCGTCAGCGGCTCGCGGGCGGCGACAAGGGCGCGGAAGTCGATCACCGCATCGACTTTGCGACATAGTCGAGGCGTTGCAGCGCGGCCATCTGCGGTCCCGCGAACCGCTCGGGCGGCGCGGCCTTGCCGATCGCCCACGCCATGATGTCGACGTCCTGCTGTTCGAGCAGCGCTTCGAACCAGTCGATCTCGGCGATCGACCACGTCGCGCCATAACGGTCGGCGAAGCCGCCGATCATCAGGTCGGCCTCGCGCGTGCCGCGGTGCCACGCGCGAAAGGCGAGCCGGCGGCGGCGGAATTCGAGTTCGTCCATCGGCACTCCAGACGCGACTCATCGCAAACGCGCCAAATCGCAAACACGAACGCGCGCGCGCCGGTTCGACCCGGCGCGCGCGTTCGGCTAGGCTGCGACATAGCCATGCGTCCCGCCGCGCTCAACCCGCTGTTCGCCGAAGTCACCGCGCTCAAGGGGGTGGGCGCGACGCTTGGTCGCCAGCTCGGCCGGCTCAAGCTGACGCGCGCGGTCGACCTGATCTTCCATCTGCCGGTGATGGCGATCGAACGCGTCGCGCTGGCGGCGCTCGACGAGGCCTACGTCGACCGGACGGTGACGCTGACGCTGACGCCGGTCGCCTACGACAGCGGGGGTCCGCGCGCGCCGTTCCGCGTCAAGGCGGCCGACCGCGACAACACGTGGATCGACCTCGTCTGGTTCGGGCAGGGCGGGAGTTACGCGAAGAAGTTGCTGCCGATCGGCGAGGCGCGCGTGGTGTCGGGGCGGCTCGACCGCTACGGCCAGTCGCTACAGATGGCGCACCCCGACGTGGTGCTGCCCGCTGCCGCGTCGACGCTTCCCCTGCGCGAGCCGGTCTACGGGCTCACCGAGGGGCTGACCAACCGGCGAATGACGGCGCTGGTCGCGGCGGCGCTCGACCGCGCGCCCGAGCTGCCCGAATGGATCGAACCGAGCGTGCTGGCCAAATACCGCTGGCCGCCGTGGCGCGCCGCGCTGGCGGCGGCGCACGCGGTCATCGGGGACGGCGCGCGCGACCGGCTGGCGTATGACGAGCTGCTGGCGAACCAGCTCGCGCTGCTGCTGGTGCGCGCGAGCACGCGGCGGCGGCGCGGACGCGCGCTGGCAGGGACGGGGGCGCTGACCGGGGCGCTTGTCGCGGCGCTGCCGTGGCCGCTGACGGGGGCGCAGCGGCGGACGATCGAGGAGATCCGCGGCGATCTGGCGCAGGCCGCGCCGATGCTGCGGCTGCTGCAGGGCGACGTCGGCAGCGGCAAGACGCTCGTCGCGCTGCTCGCCATGCTGACCGCGGTCGAGAGCGGGAGCCAAGCGGCGTTCCTCGCCCCGACCGAGATCCTTGCGCGCCAGCACGCGGCGAAGCTCGCCGAACTCCTCGGCGACCTGCCGGTACGTCTCGCGTTGCTCACGGGGCGGGACAAGGGCCGCGACCGCGCGCCGATCCTCGACGGGCTGGCCGCGGGGACGATCGACATCCTGGTCGGCACCCACGCCATTTTCCAGGAGACGGTCGCATACCACGACCTCGGCCTCGTCGTCGTCGACGAACAGCACAAGTTCGGCGTCAACCAGCGGCTGATGCTGACCGATAAGGGCGCGACCCCGCCGCACCTGCTGGCGATGACGGCGACGCCGATCCCGCGGACACTCGCGCTGACCGCGTACGGCGAGATGGACGTGTCGAAGTTGGACGAGCTGCCGCCCGGGCGCACGCCGGTCGACACCCGCGTCGTTGCCAGCGCGCGCATCGCCGACGTCGTGGCCGGCCTTGCGCGTCACCTCGACGGCGGCGGGCAGGCGTACTGGGTGTGCCCGCTCGTTGAGGGCAGCGAGGCGGGCCCGGACACCGACGGCGCGGCGGCGGCGACGACGCGGGCGGCATTCCTCCGCGCGCGCTTCGGGACCGCGGTCGGCCTCGTCCACGGGCGGATGAAGGGGCCCGACAAAGACGCGGTGATGGCCGCCTTCGCCGCCGGCGCGGTCCGGCTGCTGGTCGCGACGACGGTGATCGAGGTCGGCGTCGACGTACCCAATGCAACGCTGATGATCGTCGAGGCCGCCGACCGCTTCGGCCTCGCCCAGCTCCACCAACTGCGCGGACGCGTCGGCCGCGGGGCGGGGGCGTCGGTCTGCGTCCTGCTGCGCGGCGACGTCGTGTCCGAAACGGCGCGGGCGCGCCTCGCGCTGATGCGCGCGACGAACGACGGCTTCGTCATCGCCGAGGAGGATCTCAAGCTGCGCGGCGCGGGCGAGATCCTCGGCGTCCGTCAGGCGGGCGAGGCGGCGTTCCGCCTGGCCGACCCCGAGCGGACCGCCAAGTTCATCGAGGTCGCCCGCGACGACGCCCGGCTGCTCGTCGACCGTGACGGGGGGCTTGGCAGCGTACGCGGCGCGGCGGCGCGGCTCCTCCTCTACCTTTTCGAGCGCGACACCGCCGTGACCTTGTTGCGCTCCGGCTGACCGGCTAGTCGCGCTGCGATGCGTGCCGCCCTGTCGCTCGTCCTGATCCTCGGCGCGCCCTCGGCGCGCGCCGCCGCCCCCGCGGCGGTTCTCGCCGATGGGCTGAGCGCCTATTCGGCCGGGCGCTTCGGCGATGCGCGGCGCGATTTCCGCCTGCTCGCCGACGAAGGCTCGGCGATCGCCGAGACGATGCTGGGCGCGATGTACGCCCACGGCCAGGGCGTGCGCCGCGATCCCGCCGTGGCGGCCGCCTTTTACAGCCGCGCCGCACACCGCGGCTATGCGCCGGCGCAGCTCGCCTTCGCCCGCGCCCTCGCGCACGGCGACGGCGTCACGCGCGATCCCGCGGCGGCGTGGAAATGGTTGCGCCTCGCGGCCAAGCGCGGCGATGCGCGGGTCGCCGCCGCGACACGGGCCGAGGCAGCAAAGCTCGTCGCCGCCGGCCCCGCGCCGCCCGACACCAGCGACAGCTGGCGGCCGTGGCCTGGGGCGGGCGACTAGGCCGCGCGCAGCCTGACGAAGGCGTAGACGTCAAGCGCGGTGACCCCGGCGACCGCGGCGAGCGCGATCTGTGCGTTGTCGCGCTGCGGGCCGTCG
Source organism: uncultured Alphaproteobacteria bacterium (assembly GCA_963790285.1). Classification (GTDB taxonomy): domain Bacteria; phylum Pseudomonadota; class Alphaproteobacteria; order Sphingomonadales; family Sphingomonadaceae; genus Polymorphobacter_B. The sequence goes on along the minus strand of CAWBNV010000001.1, from coordinate 298,563 downwards.
ACGACCGGCTTGGCCAGCGTCGCGAGGTCGAGGAAGTCGCCGGCGATGCGGCTGGCGATGCCGGCGGTCGGCGCGATCAGCGTCAGCGCCCCGGCCCCGAGTTCGCGCAGGCCGTAGGCGCGGACCAGCGGCTCCTCGCCGTCGAGGCCGAGCGTCGCGGTCAGCCGCCGCGTCGCGAGCAGCTCGCCGAGCCCCAGTCCGACGCTGAACGCGGCGAGGAAGGTGACGAGCCCGTTCGGGCCGGGGGGCTTGTTGCGCTTGGCGGAGCGGATGCGGTCGAGCGGGTCTGTCATGGCGTCACCGGGGGCTGATTGGTCTGCCCGAAAAGAGCGCCCGACCGTGGCCGCGGTTCCCTCAGCCGGCGGTGATCACCCCGTGGCGCTTCTTGCCGGCGGAGACGCGCTGCCGGCGCAGTCCTTCTGGCGGCGAATCGAGACGTCCTCGCCGCGACCCCGTCGATCGCGCACGCCGCCCTGGCTCGACTAGCCGCCGAGCCTCCTTGCGTGACGTCGCGAAACCGAGGCCGACGAGCACGTCGACTGACAGCATCGCCTTCCTTCGCTGGCGCCGATCTCCGGAAGCAGTTCGTCGCCGCCGCGCCGCGCGAACGCAGCCGCAGCGTGTCGCGCGCCGCGGCGGCCGCGCCCGTTCGCCGCGGCACAGCGCCGTCGCGGCGTCGGCGAGGACGATCTTCGCCTCGTTGATCGCCGCCCCGTCGAGCGCCTCGAGACGCGCAATCTCGGCCACGGGCAGCTCGGTGAACAGTTTGAGGAACCGCCCGACGTCGGCGTCGTGCGTGTTCCGCCAGAACTGCCAATAGTCGTACGTCGGCAGCGCGTCCTCGTGGAGCCACACCGCGCCCGCCGCGGTCTTGCCCATCTTCGCCCCGTCGGCGGTGGTGATCAGCGGCGTCGTCAGCCCGAACGCCGCCTTGCCGTCGACGCGGCGGATCAGGTCGGTGCCGTTGACGATATTGCCCCACTGGTCGCTGCCGCCCATCTGCAGCGCACAGCCGTGGCGCCGCGACAGCTCGAGGAAGTCGTACGCCTGGACGATCATGTAGTTGAACTCGAGGAAGCTCAGCGGCTGCTCGCGGTCGAGGCGGAGCTTGACCGAATCGAACGTCAGCATGCGGTTGACGCTGAAGTGCCGGCCGATGTCGCGCAGGAACGGGATGTAGGCGAGACCCGCCAGCCAGTCGTCGTTGTCGACCATGATCGCGCCCGTCTCGCCCTCGAAGCTGAGGAAGCGTTCGAAGATGCGGCGGATGCTCGCCTTGTTCGCCGCGATCTTCGCGTCGTCGAGCAGCGGGCGGCCCTCGTCCTTGCCGCTCGGGTCGCCGACCTTGGTCGTGCCGCCGCCCATCAGGACGATGGGTCGATGTCCGGTCTGCTGGAGGTGCCGCAGCATCATGATCGACACGAGGTTGCCGACATGGAGCGACGGCGCGGTGCAGTCGAACCCGACGTACGCCGTCACCCGCCCCGCGACCGCGGCGGCATCGAGCGCGGCGGGGTCGGTGATCTGGTGGACGAAGCCGCGTTCGTCCAGAGTGCGCAGGAAGGCGGAGGCGTGAGTCATGGCTCGCCGCCTAGCACGTTTCGCGGAGGACGGGAGATGCTTGCGCTCGGGCTGATGTCGGGAACGTCGATCGACGGCATCGACGTGGCGCTGATCGACACCGACGGCGAGGCGGCGGTGCGCCCCATCGTCTTTGCCTGCGCGCCGTACGACGAGGCGTTCCGCGACCGGCTGCGCGCGGCGATGGCGGCGGCGCTGGCGCTCCCCGCGCCGGGGCCGCACCCGCTGATCGACGTGGTTGCTACCGAGCTGACCGACCGCCACGCCGCCGCAGTGCTCGCGCTGCTGGCGGATGCGGGGGTCGCCGCCGCGGACGTCGGCGTCGTCGGCTTCCACGGCCAGACCGTCGCCCATCGCCCCGACCGCGGCTGGACGTGGCAGGTCGGCGACGGCGCCCGGCTCGCCGAACGGACGGGGATCACGACGGTCAGCGACTTCCGCTCGGCCGATGTCGCGGCGGGCGGGCAGGGGGCCCCGCTCGCGCCGGGCTACCACCGCGCGCTCGTCGCCGCGCTCGGATCCGAGCCGGTCGGCGTCCTCAACCTCGGCGGCGTCGGCAACCTGACGTGGTTCGCGGGCTCGCGTTGGGGCAGCTTCGACACCGGCCCCGGCAATGCGCTGATCGACGACTGGGTCCGTGCCGAGGCCGGGCTCAGCCACGACGCCGGCGGGGCGCTCGCGGCGAGCGGCACGGTCCACGAGGAGCGCGTCGCGGCGATGCTCGACCTGCCGTGGTTCGACCAGGCGGGGCCCAAGTCGCTCGACCGCGCCGACTTCGGCCTCGGCGCCGTCCGCGGCCTGAGCCCAGCCGATGGTGCGGCGACGCTGACCGCCTTCACCGCCGCCACTGTCGCGCATGCGCTAACCCAGGTCGAGCGGCCCGCGCGACTGCTCGTCACCGGCGGCGGGCGGCACAACGCGACGCTGATGGCGATGCTGGCCGCGCAGACCGGCGTCCCCGTCGCCCCCGTCGAGGCGGTCGGCTGGAACGGCGACGCGCTCGAGGCGGAGGCGTTCGCCTATCTCGCGGTGCGCGTGCTGGCGGGAAAGCCGACGAGCTGGCCGGAGACGACGGGGGTGCAGGCGCCGACGTTGGGTGGGTGCTATCATCTCCCGCTGGCGGGAGAGGCGACTTGCGCGGCGGGAGAGGGTGGTCGGGAGGCCTGAGGCGGGGGGAGCCGCCGCGGCGAAGCCGCGTCGTCGGTCGGGAGGCTGTGCTCCCGCCGGCCGGGACGGCGCGAGTCCGCCGCTAGCCCTGCCAACGCAAGAGCGTTCGCCGTGCTCGCTTCGGCCGCGCCTTACCGATCCGCGCTCAGCCGCTTGTCGAGATACCCGTCCACCACCTTCATCAAGTCCGGCATCTCGTGCTCGAAGAAGTGGTTGGCCTTGGGGATCGTCTGGTGGTCGATCGTGATGTGACGCTGCGTCTTCAGCTTGTCGACGAGCTTCTGGACGCTCGCGCCGGCGACGACCTCGTCGTTCTCGCCGTCGATGATGATGCCAGAGGACGGGCACGGGGCGAGGAAGGTGAAGTCGTACATGTTCGCCGGCGGGGCGATCGAGATGAAGCCCTTGATCTCGGGCCGGCGCATCAGCAGCTGCATGCCGATCCACGCGCCGAAGCTGAACCCGCCGACCCACGTCGTCGCCGCCTCGGGATTGAACTGCTGCATCCAGTCGAGCGCGCTCGCGGCGTCGCTCAGCTCGCCGATGCCGTTGTCGAACACCCCCTGGCTGCGCCCGACGCCGCGGAAGTTGAAGCGCAGCGTCGCGAAGCCGCGGCGAACGAAGGTGTTGTACAGCGCCATCGCGATCGGATGGTTCATCGTCCCCTGCTGCGGATGCGGCTGGAGGATGATCGCCACCGGTGCGCGCGGGCGGGGGGCGGGCTGGTAACGCCCCTCGAGACGACCCTCGGGACCGGGAAAAATGACTTCGGGCATCGGACCTGACGGGAGCAAAAGGGGCGCGGGGGGGTGCGCGGACGCGCCGCGCTTCCCTATAGATGGGGCCGCGCCCGCGCAACGCAAACCGGTGGAGCCGTTGACGATCTATCTCGACTGGGCGGCGACCGCGCCGATCGATCCGGCGGCGGTAGACGCGATGGCGGATGCCGCGCGCGACTGGGCGAACCCGTCGTCGGTCCATGCCGCCGGCCGCGCGGCGGCGGCGCGGCTGGCGACGGCGCGGCGCGAGGTGGCGGCGGCGCTCGACGTCGCGGCGGAGCGAATCGTCTTCACCGGCGGCGGGACCGAGGCGCTGAGCCTCGCGCTGGCGCAGGCGCACGGCCCGATATTCGTCTCGGCGATCGAGCACGACGCCGTCCGCGCCGCCGCGGCGGACGCGCGCGTGATCCCCGTCGACGGCGACGGCGTCGTCGACCTCGCCGCGCTCGAGGCCGTGCTCGCCGGCAGCGCGGGCGCACTGGTCGCGGTCATGCACGTCAACAACGAGACCGGCGTCGTCCAGCCTGTCGCCACCGTCGCCGACATCGTCGCGCGCGCCGGCGGGCGGCTGCTCGTCGACTGCGTCCAGTCGGCGGGCAAGCTGCCGCTGCCGCGGGCCGATTTCGTCGCGGTGTCGGCGCACAAGCTCGGCGGTCCGCCGGGCGTCGGCGCGCTGATCGCCGCCGAGCCGGTGGCGGCGACGCTGCGCGGCGGCGGGCAGGAGCGCGGCCAGCGCGCGGGGACGGAGAACCTGCCGGCCATCGCCGGCTTCGCCGCGGCGGCGCGCGCGCGCGCGGCCGATACCGGCTGGCGCGAGCGGGCGGCGGCGCTGCTCGCGCGGCTCGAGGCCGGGCTGCCCGGCGCGACGATCCACGGTGCGGCGGCGGAACGGGTCGGGACGATCGCGTCGGTCGGGCTGCCCGGGGTGCCGGCGATGACGCAGCTGATGACGCTTGACCTCGCCGGCTTCGCCGTCAGCGCCGGGGCGGCGTGCTCGTCGGGGCGGGTGCGGACGAGCCACGTGCTCGCGGCGATGGGGGTCGCCGAGCCGGGGGCGGCGATCCGCGTCAGCCTCGGCTGGTCGACGACGACGGCCGACGTCGACGCCTTTGCCGCCGCGTGGCGGGCGATGGCGGCGAAGCTCGGCCCGCGGCCTAGCGCGCCGGGCGGAGCCTGACCTGTCCTACAGCGACCGCGTGTGCTAGGGTCCGCGGCAGTGATCGAGAGGCGGCGACGGCGGCGACGGGCGTGACTTGGCGGGTGGCGGATATTAACGATTGTAGGGCGATGGGTGATACTTTCCGCATCATTTCTACCCGGCGTCGTGTGAAGTTAGCGAAGTTAGCCGTGGCCGCCGTTAACCTTTGGGTGTGACCGCGCCGATCTACCTCGATTATGCGGCGACCACCCCGGTCGATCCCGCGGTGGCTGCGGCGATGGCGCCGTGGGCGGGCGAGCGCTTCGGCAACCCGGCGTCGCCGCACGCGTGGGGCTATGCCGCCGACGCCGCGATCGGGGTCGCGCGCACGCAGGTCGCGGCGTTGCTCGGTGCCGATCCGGCGACCGTCGCCTTCACCGGCGGCGCGACCGAGGCGGTCAACTGGGCGCTGAAGGGCGTGCTCCTCGCCGCCCCCGCCGGCCGCCGCCGGCTGGTCACGATCGCGACCGAGCACAGCTGCGTCCTGGAATCCGCCCGCTGGCTGGAGAGCATCGGCTGCGGCCTCACCGTCCTCGGAGTCGGCCGCGACGGGCTGGTCGACCAGGGCGAGGTCGCCGCGGCCTTGGGCCCAGACGTGGCGCTGGTCTCGGCGATGCTCGTCAACAACGAGACAGGGGTGATCCAGCCGGTCGCGGCGATCGCGGCGCTCGCCCATGCCGCCGGCGCGCTCATGCACTGCGACGCGGCGCAGGGGTTCGGCAAGGTCGCTTGCGACGCGCTCGACGCCGACCTCGTCACCGTCAGCGGGCACAAGATCTATGGTCCCAAGGGCGTCGGCGCACTGATTCGGCGGCCGGGGGTCGCGCTCGTGCCGCTGCTCCACGGCGGCGGGCAGGAGGATGGCCGGTCGGGGACGCTGAGCCCGGCGCTGTGCGTCGGCCTCGGCACCGCGGCCGCGGTCGCGGGCGCGGCGATGGCTGCCGACGCCGCCCATGCCGCCGGGCTCGCCGCGCGGCTGCTCGACGGGCTCGGCGTGCCGGTGACGGTCAACGGCGGGACCGCGCCGCGCTGGCCCGGGGTCATCGAGCCTGTCGTTCGGGGTCGACGCCACCCGCCTGCTCGCCGCCGTCCGCGAGCTCGCGATCTCGGCCGGGTCGGCGTGTGCGAGCGGGCGGCCGAGCCACGTGCTCGCGGCGATGGGCGCGGGGCCAGCGCTGCGCGTCAGCTTCGGGCGGTTTACGACGGCGGACGAGATCGACGCTGCCGCGGCGGTGCTGACCACGGCGGTGCGGCGACTGACGGCGCTGGCGGCATGACGCCCCGCGGGTACCTCGCGCCATGACCATGGTCCGCTTCGTCTCCGCCGATGGCACCCGCGTCGTCGAGGCCGACGCCCCGCCGGGGACACGGCTGCTCGACGTCGCCCAGGCCGCCGATCAGCCGCTCGAGGGCGCGTGCGAGGGGGCGATGGCGTGCTCGACGTGCCACGTTGTCGTGCGGCCCGCCGACTTCGACCGCCTGCCGCCCGCGTCGTCGGAGGAGGAGGACATGCTCGACTTCGCCGTCGGCGCGTCACGCACGAGCCGGCTCGCCTGCCAGATCCACCTCGGCCGCGATCCCATCGAGGTCCGCATGCCCCCCGGCAGCGTCGACATGAGCCGGCGCTAGCGCGCGCCGCAGGACGGGGCGGAGGACGAGGAAGGCGATCGCCGCGGCGGCGACGATGCCCGCGTGGAGGCTCCAGAAGCGCGCCGGCGACCACACCTCGTACAGCCCCCCAAGTCGGCCGCTGACGATCGAGCCGATAAAGGTTGATAGATAGTAAACGCCAACCATGACGCCCTTCGCCGGAGCTGGCGCGGCACGGCTCCACAGCGCGAGCGCGATGGGGACGAAGAACAGCCACCCCTCGTTCGACAGCAGGTGGAAGGTGACCGCCCAGGCGAGCGGCGCGCGGGCGGGGGCGAGCGCGAGCCAGCCGCAGCCGGCGGCGAAGATCAGGCAGCCGATCGCGAGCTTCGTCACGTCGTCGGGCTCGCGCCCGCGTGCGGCCTGCCACCGCCATAGTGCCAGCGTCGGGGCGAGGAGGACGACAGGGGCCAGCCCGTCGATCGCCTGCAGCCACGGTACCGGCATCGCCCAGCCGAGGACGGCGAGGTCGACGTGGTCGCGAACCCAGAGGTTGTAGACGTTCCACACCTGGCTCTGGGCAACCCAGAACAGCGCGAGGACGGGGAGGAGGGCAAGGAGGACGGCGATGCGGCGGCGCTCGGGCGGGGTGAGGCGAGTCGTGGCACGGACCCGCACGCGGTCGGGCGGCAGGTGGCGGCCGCCGGCGAGATAGACGCCGAGGCCGACGCTCATGCCGACCGCCGCGAAGCCGAAGGCGACATGCCAGCCGAACGCCTGGCCGAGGATGCCGCAGACGATGGGGGCGATGAACGCGCCGAGGTTGATGCCGGTGAAGTACAGCTGGAAGCCGGCGTCGCGCCGCGGGTCGCCCTCGCCGTACAGGTCGCCGACCTGTGCCGCGAGGTTGCCGCGCAGGCACCCCGCCCCGGCGACGAGCAGCGCGAGCGCGACGAGGAAGGTCGCGTCGAACCCCATCGCGAGATGGCCCGCCGTCATTAGCGCGGCGCCGAGCGCAACCGCGGGTCGCCGTCCGATCCGGTCGCCGACGGCCCCGCCGACGACCGGCATGAAGTAGACGAGCCCGACGTAGAGGCCGAAGATCTGGCTCGCCAGCGCGGTGACGGAGAGCGGCCCGGTCGCCGATTCGATGGCGGCGCGAAAGGCGGCGAAGCCGGCGATATGCTCGACGTGCCCGGGGCGCAGCAGCTGCCCGACCATGTAGAGGACGAGCAGCGCCTGCAGGCCGTGGAACGAGATGCGCTCGAACAGCTCGGTGCCGGCGAGATAGGCAAGCCCGCGCGGCTGGCGCTTGCGCTCGGGAGGCGGGAAGGGCGCGGTCACGGAGCGCAGCGTCCCACGGCAACACGAGATCGGCAAGCGGCTTGCACCGGGCGGCAGCGCAGGCCATATCGCGGACGGGAGTCGGGCGGGCAGTGCTGTCGCCAACCCGGTCAGGTCCGGAAGGAAGCAGCCGTAACGAATTCGCGCTGGGTCGTTCCCGGCTCCCACCCCGCGGTCGGACGGTGCAGGCGGCGGTCACGTCATGGATGAACTCTTCGCCGATCCTCCAGCCGCCGCGCCGGCGGAATATCGCGTGCTCGCGCGCAAGTATCGCCCCGGCGACTTCGCCACCCTGCTCGGGCAGGAGGCGATGGTCCGCACGCTCGGCAACGCCATTGCCCGCGGCCAGCTGGCGCAGGCGTGGCTGCTGACCGGCGTCCGCGGCGTCGGCAAGACCTCGACGGCGCGCATCATCGCCAAGGCCCTCAACTGCGTCGGACCCGACGGCACCGGCGGCCCGACGATCGCCCCGTGCGGCGTCTGCGAGCCGTGCGTCGCGATCGCAGCCGGCCGGCACATGGACGTCATCGAGATGGACGCCGCGTCGAACACCGGCATCGACAACGTCCGCGAGATCATCGAGGCGGTCCGCTACGCCAGCGTCTCGGCGCGCTACAAGATCTACATTATCGACGAGGTCCACATGCTGTCGAAGGCGGCCTTCAACGGCCTGCTCAAGACGCTCGAGGAGCCGCCGCCGCACGTCAAGTTCATCTTCGCCACGACCGAGGTCGGCAAGGTTCCGATCACCGTCCTGTCGCGCTGCCAGCGGTTCGACCTGCGCCGCATCCCCGCCGACGTGCTCGCCGACCATTTCGCGCGGATCGTGGCACTCGAAGGCGCGACCGCCGAGCCCGAGGCCTTGGCCCTGATCGCGCGCGCTGCCGAGGGATCGGTCCGCGACGGCCTGTCGATCCTCGACCAGGCGATCGCGCATGGCGCGGGCGAGGTCGGCGCGGCGGCGGTGCGCGACATGCTCGGCCTGTCCGACCGCGGCGCGGTCCGCTCGTTGATGGCCCTGCTGCTGGCAGGCGAGGCGGCGGCGGCGCTGTCGGCGTTCAAGGACAGCTACGACCTCGGGACCGATCCGGCGCAACTGATCCAGGAGCTGCTCGAGCTCGTCCACACCGTCACCCGCGCCAAGGTCGCCGACGTCGACGATACCGCGATGAGCGCCGAGGAGCGTGCCGTCATCCGCGACTGGGCGGCGCGGCTGTCGTTCGCCAACCTCCACCGGCTGTGGCAGCTGCTCCTCAAAGGCTTGGCCGAGGTCAATGCGGCCCCGATCCCCGCGCAGGCGGCCGAGATGGCGCTGCTACGGATCGTCCATGCGACGTCGCTACCCGATCCTGCCGAACTCGTCCGCAAGCTGGCCGAGCGCGGCGACGACGGCGGCCGGTCGGAAGCGCCCGCGATCCCCGCGCGCGGGCCGACGATGGCGCGGCCGGATGCTCCGGTGGCGAGCACGGTGGCGACCGCGCTCCCCGCCGACTTTGCGGCGCTCGTGGCGCTGGTCGAGGCGTCGCGCGAGCCGCGGCTGGCCCATGCCCTCGCCGAGCAGGTCCGCCTCGTCGACTATGCCCCGCCGGTGTTGACGATCGTCGCTGCGCCCGACCTTGGTCCGGGGTTCGCCGCCCAGGCTGATGGCCGCGCTGGCCCGGATCACCGGTGCGCGCTGGACCGTGACCCTGGCCCGGGACGGCGGCGCGCCGACGCTGCACGAAGCTGCCGCTGCGCGTGAAGCCGACGAGCGGGCCGCCGCGCTCGCCGATCCGCGGGTGCGCGCGATCCTTGCCGCCTTCCCCGACGCCCGGCTCCTCGATATTGCCGATGCCGGCCCGTCCGACCACAGGAGTTCCGCCGATGCCTAACCTCGACGACATCATGAAGATGGCCCAGGGCCTTCAGGAGGATATGGCCAAGGCGCAGGCCAGCCTCGACGAGGTCCATGTCGAAGGCGCGGCTGGCGGCGGGCTGGTCAAGGTGCGGGCCACGGCCAAGGGGCGCATCCTCGGTGTCGACCTCGACGCGTCGCTGCTCCAGCCGGGCGACAAGGAGATGCTCGAGGACCTGATCGTCGCCGCGTTCAACGACGCCAAGGGCAAGGCCGACGCGGCCGGCCAGTCGGTCATGCAGAAGATGACCGCCGGCCTGCCGCTGCCGCCGGGGTTCAAGCTGCCGGGGATGTGACCGGCCGCCGGCGCATGCCGGCCCCGACGAGGCCGAGACCGGCGACGAACAGCGCCCAGCTCGCGGGCTCGGGCGTGCCGCCCGTGGCGGTGTAGAAACCGACCGTGTGGTTGTCCGATTCGTACCCGCCGCCGCTCGTCGACTGGGTGAAGCGGACCTCGTCGAAGCTGCCGGTCCGGTCGTAAAAGTTGATGAAGGCGTACGGCTCGCCGCTGTTCAGGCGAGCGAAAGCGGGACTGGGGTTGCCGTAATAGCTGCGGTTGCCGCTGAGCTGGGCGAGGACGTCGCCCGGCGTCAGCTGGCCGACCTGGACCCCGCCGCGGTAGAAGCTGACCTGGTTGCCGGCGTCGAGCGCCGACAGCCAGTAGCCGAAGTAGTTGACCCCGTTCGGCAGGCGCGCGGCGTCGGTGGTGAAGGTCAGCGAATAGGGGGTCGCGGCGAAGGCGCCGGCGTACTTGCCGGTTCCGCCCGCGCCGCCGTAGCGGTCGGCGGGGTTGATCTGGACGGCGCTGTACGTCGCCGTAATCGCTCCGGCGGTGCCGAAGTCGGTGGTGAAGCTCTGCCGGTTCGTCCGGCTGTCGAAGGTCTCGACCCCGACGGTGGTGAAGGTCGCGGTCGAATGCTGGACGCCCGGCTCCTCGTAGTTGAGGTAGAAGACGTCGGCCCTCGCCGCGTCCCCAAGCGCCGCTGCCGCCATGGCGGTCATCGCCGCCACTACTGCCATCCGTCCGATCATCGTGTCCCCCTCCGTGCGTTCCACATCGGGATAACGGTCGGGACGCAAAGGACTTTAGCCAGCCGTCATCCGGCCAAGCAGGCGTCGTTGGCGTCGCGGCGGACGACGCCGATCCGCCGCTCGATGGCGCGGGCGTGGCGGCGGACCTTGCCGTGGAGGTCGGCCGCGTCGCGCAGGATCGGCTGCGGCAGGATCGCGGCGAGCCGCGCCGCCTGCGCCGGGGTCAGCCGGGCGGCGGTGGTGTCGAAGTAGTGGTGGGCGGCCGCCTCGACGCCGTAGATGCCGGGGCCGAGCTCGGCGAGGTTGAGGTAGACCTCCATGATCCGCCGCTTGCCCCACAGCGCCTCGATCAGGACGGTGAAATAGGCCTCGAGCCCCTTGCGCAGGTACGACCGGCCCGGCCACAGGAAGGCGTTCTTCGCTGTCTGCTGGCTGATCGTCGAGCCGCCGCGGAGCCGAGCGGAAGTCGCGTTGCGCGCCGCGGCCTGCTCGATCGCGGCGAGGTCGAAGCCGTGATGACCGCAGAAGCCCGAGTCCTCGGCCCCGATCACCGCCCGCGCCATCGCCGGATTGACGTGGTCGAGATCGACCCACGTCCGCTCGACATGCTGGCCGGCAATGGCGTCGCGGATCATCGGCACGGTGATCGGCGGGTCGATCCAGCGATAGGCGAGCGCCCAGGCGACGGCGAACAGGACGGCGGCGACGACGACCGTCAGCAGGCGGCCGATCAGCCAGCCGACCGCCGACCGGCGTCGCGGCGCACCTTTACGAACCAGAACGGCTCGCCGTCACGCGCACGCCGCCGACGCTAACTTCGCATTCTTCACAAGCGTGTGCTCGTGACGAACATCGCGAAAGCAAGAGCGGACGAACCGCCGCGGTACGTTCCTCCTGCGGTCATTTGTGCGAAGGCGAGCGTCGTCATTCGCCTGCCATAGCATTGTTCGGGTGCTGTAGGACAGGCCCGATCGGCTCGTTGTCCCGACCGCGCGCCGGCCTGAGCGGCTCCCCTCAGGCGGGCTCGGGCAGCAGCCGCCGCTCGCCCGCCAGGCTGCGCATCGCCCGCTGGAGCTTGTCGAAGGCGCGGACCTCGATCTGGCGGACGCGCTCGCGGCTGATGCCGTACTGCTGCGACAGCTCCTCGAGCGTCTCGGGCTCGTCGATCAGGCGGCGCTGCGTCAGGATGTGCTTCTCGCGGTCGTTGAGGTCGCCCATCGCGTCGACGAGCAGCTCGTGGCGCTGCGTCTTCTCCTGCTCGCCGGCGACAATCTCGTCCTGCAGCGGGCCGCTGTCGGTCAGCCAGTCCTGCCACTCGCCCTCGCCCTCCTCGCGCAGCGGCGCGTTGAGGCTGGTGTCGCCGCCCATCGCCATGCGGCGGTTCATCGACACGACCTCGGTCTCGGTCACGCCGAGCGTCGTCGCGATGCGCGCGACATCGGCCGGCTTCATGTCGCCGTCCTCCATCGCGTTGATCTTGCCCTTCATCCGGCGGAGGTTGAAGAACAGCTTCTTCTGGTTGGCCGTCGTGCCGATCTTGACGAGGCTCCACGACCGCAGGATGAATTCCTGGATCGAGGCGCGGATCCACCACATCGCGTACGTCGCGAGGCGGAAACCGCGGTCGGCGTCGAACTTCTTGACGCCCTGCATCAGCCCGATGTTGCCCTCGCTGATCAGCTCGGCGACCGGCAGGCCATAGCCGCGGTAGCCCATCGCGATCTTGGCGACGAGGCGCAGGTGGCTCGTCACCAGCTTGGCGGCGGCCTCGGGGTCCTGATGCTCGGCCCAGCGCTTGGCGAGCATATACTCCTGCTCGGGGGCGAGCAGGGGGAATTTGCGGATCTCGGACAGGTAGCGGTTGAGTCCGGCCTCACCCCCCATCACGGGGATCGAGGTCTTGGCGGGCAGGTTGGCGGCCATGTCGGCTCCCTTCATCCGGTCGGCTGTAACGAAAGACGACCGATTAAGTCCGTTATATCCGCCGGCACCGGCGATTGGAACGAAAGTTTTTCTTGGGTCACCGGATGGACAAACCCCAGCGTCGCCGCATGGAGCGCCTGCCGCGCGAAACCCGCCGACTTGAGAACGTCGCGCACTGCCGCCGGGGTCCGCCCGTAGACGGGATCGCCGAGCAGCGAATGGCCGATCGATGCCATATGAACCCTGATCTGGTGCGTCCGGCCGGTCTCGAGCCGGCACTCCACCTTCGTCGCATTCACCAATGCGGTGACAGTGCGATAATGTGTCACGGCGTGCTTGCCGCGCCCATCGTCGACGATCGCCATCTTCTGCCGGTTGGCCGACGAGCGGGCGAGCGCGCCCGTCACCGTCCCCGCCGCGGGCACCGGCGTGCCGGCAACGACGGCGACATAGACGCGCTCGACGCTATGCGCGGCGAACTGCCGCGACAGCGCCTCGTGCGCCGGGTCGGTCTTGGCGACGACGAGCAATCCCGACGTGTCCTTGTCGATGCGGTGGACGATGCCGGGCCGAGCGACGCCGCCGATCCCCGACAGCCGCCCGGCGCAGTGGTGGAGCAGCGCATTGACCATCGTCCCGTCGAGGTTGCCCGCGGCCGGGTGGACGACGAGGCCCGCCGGCTTGTCGACGACGAGCAGGTGGTCGTCCTCGAAGACGATCGCCAGCGGGATGTCCTGCGGCGCAGCGTCGGCGGCGACGGCGGGCGGGACGACGATGGTCAGCGTATCGCCGGCCGCGACCTTGCGCGCGGGATCGCGGTGGTGCGCGGCCGCCGCGCCGGCGACGTGACCCGCCCCGATCAAGGCCTTGACCCGCTCGCGCGACAGGGTCGGTACCAGCACGGCGAGGGCGCGGTCGATCCGCCACCCGGCCATCGCGGCGGGCACCGTCACGGTCACGGCGCCGCACGCGGCAGCGCCCGCAGTCGACAATTCATCCCCCATCGCCTAGCCATGTCGGGATGGACGTCACGATTGCAACCACCGCCTGGGCGGCGATCGTCGAACATGCCGCCGCCGCCGCTCCGGACGAGGCGTGCGGGATCGTCGTCGGTGCGGGCGACCGGATCGCCGCCGCGGTTCCTGCCGCGAACGTCGCCGCCGCGCGCTCCCACGCCTTCGAGATCGACCCGCAGGCGCTGATCGACGCCGAGCGCCGCGCGCGCCGCGGCGGGCCGGCGGTGCTCGGCTGGTACCATTCGCACCCCAACGGCGTCGCCGGCCCGTCGCCGACCGACGCCGCGCGCGCGCTGCCCGACGGCCGGCTGTGGCTGATCGCGGCCGGCGGCGCGGTCCGGGCGTGGCGCGCGGTTGCCGGCGGCGCGGTGCACGGCCGCTTCGCCCCTGTCGCGCTCGCCCTGCGCTGACGTGGCCACCGGCGTCGTCAAATGGTTCGATGCGACCAAGGGCTTCGGCTTCATCGTGCCCGACTGCGGCCCGCGCGACGCCTTCGTCCACGCCTCGGCGGTCGCCGCGTCGTCGCTCGACCGGCTCGAGCCGGCGATGCGGCTCGAATTCGAATTGACCCAGACCGCCGACGGGCGGCTGCTCGCGCTCGGCCTGCGCCCGCTCGACGCATGACCCGGTGAGCGGCCTCGCGACGTTATACTTCCCGGCCGGAGCGCTGATCGGGCTGACTTCGGCCGCGCCGGTCGGGCCGGTCAACCTGCTCGTGCTGCAGCGGACGCTGACCGCGCAGACGATCGGGGCGGTCCTGCTCGGCGCGGCCGCGGCGACCGGCGACGCGATGTTCGCCGCCGCGGCGGCGTTCGGCATGTCGGCGGTGACGCGCCTGCTCGCCGACCATGCGCTCGTCCTGCGGTTCGGCGGCGGACTGATCATGCTCGCCTTTGCCGTCGCCATCTGGCGCTCGGCCCCGCACCTGCGCGGGGAGGACGACGACGCCTCGGTCGTCAAGATGGCGGCGGCGGTACTGACGCTGACGCTGACCAACCCGGCGACGATCCTGTTCTTCGTCGGCGCGTTCGGCGCGGTCGGTTTCGTCGGCATCGGCCACGACACGCCCGCCCACCTGGTCAACGCCGCACTGGTTGTCGCCGGGACCTTCACCGGATCGATGGTTTGGTGGATCGCCGTCACCGCCTTCGCGCGGATGCTGCGCGGGCGCATTACCGACCGCCACCTGCGGCTGCTCAACCGGGGGACGGCGGTGATGCTCGCCGCCTTCGCCGTTGCCGCCGCGCTATCGGGGATGACCGGACGATGAGCGATGCGCGCAACGACCTTGCCGGCCTCGTCGCGATGCGGCTGACGCACGACCTCGCCGGGCCGCTCGGCGCAGTGGCGACGGCGCTCGACCTGCTCGAGGACGGCGATCCCGAGGTTCGCGGACTGATTGCCGAAGGGGCGGCGGCAGCGGTCGCGTCGCTGCGCCTCCACCGGCTGATCCTCGCGCCGTCGGACGACGCGACGCCCGCGCGCGCGCTGCTGGCGGCGTGGGTGAAGACCCGCGACGGGGTGACGCTCGACTGGCGTGCCGAGCCGAGCGTCGCGACGATCGTCGCGGGCCTCGCGATGACCGCGACCGAGGCGGCGCGCCGCGGCGGGACGCTGACCGTCGACGGCGACGTCGTCGATTTCGCGCCCGCGCCGAGCCTCGACCCGGCGGTCGCGGCGGCGCTGAACGGCGGCCCCGTGACGATCGCCCGCGCCGCGCTCGCCGGGCTGCTGGTGGCCGAGGCGGCCCGCCGCGGCGGGCGGATCGTCGTCGCCGCCGGCAGCGATTCCTTACGCTTAGCCTACCACGGTAGCGCGTTGCCCCGATAGTCGAGGAACACGCCGGTGGCGGTGCCGAGGTCGGCGATGACGCGGCGCAGGCCGGTGACCGAATCGGCGATCTCGACCTCGGCCATCGGCCCGCCCATCGCGGTCTTGACCCAGCCCGGGTGGAGCGCGGCGACGCCGATTTGGCGCGGCTTCAGCTCGATCGCCAGCGTCTTCAGCCCCGCGTTGAGCGCCGCCTTCGACATGCGGTAGGTGTACAGCCCGCCGCCGCTGTTCGCCCCGATCGAGCCGAGCGTCGACGACAGCGCCGCGACCGTGCCGCCGTTGCGCACCTTCGGCAGCAGCGCGCGTGCGGCGAGCAGGGGGCCGAGGCCGTTGACCGCCATCACCTGCGCCCAATTCGCCGCGTCGATCCCGGCGAGGTCGCCCTCGCGTGCGCCGACGCCGGCGTTGAGGATCAGCAGGTCGATGCCGTCGGGCAGCGCCGCGGCGGCAGCGGCGAGCGACGCCTCGTCGGTGACGTCGGCGACCAGCTCGGTGACGCCCGCGCCGAGCCCGCCGTCGGGCGTGCGGACGGTCGCGGTGACCTGCCAGCCGTCGGCGGCGTATTGGGTCGCGAACTCGCGGCCGATCCCACGGCTGGCTCCGACGACGACGACGCTCGGCATGGTGCGGCTCTCCCCGGGCGCCCTCGAATTAGCCGCTGACGCCGGCACGAATAATCGCCTATCTGGCGGCGGCGTCAACGGTGGCGCGGCGAAGGGGGCGCAATGGGCGTCTGGCGGACCTTGCTCGGGACGAGCGTCGGGCTGGTGCTCGGCGGCCCGCTCGGCGCGCTCGCGGGTGGCGCGGCGGCGGCCGACGTCGCCAGCGTCCGCGCCGGCAGCCCCGAGAAGCGCCAGGTCGCCTTCACCATCGCCGCCATCGCGCTGGCCGCCAAGATGGCACGCGCCGACGGCCACGCCAGCCCGGCCGAGTTCGCCACCTTCGAGCGGCTGTTCCGCGTCCCCGACCGCGAGCGCGCCAACGCCGCGCGCTTCTACCGCCTCGCGCAGTCGTCGACGGCGGGATTCGAGGCCTACGCCAGCCAGGCCGCGGCGCTGCTCGGGCCGGGGACGCCGGTGCTCGAGGACCTGCTCGAGGCGCTGCTGCTGATCGCGGTGACCGACGGCGTCCACCCGGCCGAGCTCGACTATCTCGGCACCGTCGCCGAGCGGTTCGGGTTCGACGCTCCCGCTTATGCTCGTATCCGCGCCCGCTACATCGCGCCGTCGGGCGACGACCCGTACACCGTCCTCGGCGTCGCGCCGGGCGCCTCGCGCGACGAGGTCCGCGCCGCCTACCGCGCGCTGGTCAAGACCTACCACCCCGACCGCCACCTCGCCGCCGGCACGCCGCCCGAGTTCATCCGCGTCGCCGAGGCGCGGATGGCGGCGATCAACCTCGCCTATGCGAGCGTCGCCGGCCGCGCATGATTTCGCGCCCCAGCCCCAATTTCGGTCCGCGGCTGCTGCCGGTGTCAATGGTCGTCCTGCATTATACCGGCATGCCCGACGCCGCCGGCGCGCTCGACCGCCTCGCCGACCCCGCGTCGGGGGTGTCGGCGCACTATGTCGTCGCCGAGGACGGGGTCGTCGTCGCGATGGTCGACGAGGCCGACCGCGCCTGGCACGCGGGCAAGAGCTGGTGGCGCGGCGTCACCGACGTCAACAGCGCCAGCGTCGGCATCGAGATCGTCAACCCCGGCCACGAGTTCGGCTACCGCCCATTCCCCGAACCGCAGATGGCAGCGGTCGAGGACCTCGTCCGCGGCATCGTGCGGCGCTACGGCATCGCGCCGGGCAACGTCGTCGGCCACAGCGACGTCGCCCCGGCGCGCAAGGACGACCCCGGCGAGCTGTTCGACTGGCCGCGCCTTGCCCGCGCCGGCCTCGCCGACCGGGTGCCGGCGGCCAAGCCCGACCCCAATTGGACCGACGCCGGGTTCCTCGCCGCGCTGGCGCGCTACGGCTACGACGTCACCGATCCGGCCGCCGCGACGGTCGCCTTCCAGCGCCACTTCCGGCCGGCCGACATCGGCGGCAAGATCGACGCCGAAACGCGCGGTATCCTGCTGGCCCTGCTCGGCTGATGCGCGTCACGCTGGTGTCGGATGCGTGGACGCCGCAGGTCAACGGCGTCGTGCGGACGCTGACGACGACCGTCGCCCACCTGCAGGCGCGCGGCCACGTCGTCCAGACGATCACCCCCGACCGCTTCGTCTCGGTGCCGTGCCCGACCTACCCCGAGATTCGCCTCGCGCTGACCCACCCGCTGGCGATCGGCCGGCTGATCGCCGGCTTCCGCCCCGAGGCGGTGCATATCGCGACCGAGGGCCCGCTCGGCTGGCTGGCGCGCGGCTGGTGCCGCAAGCGCGGGGTGCCGTTCACCACCTCGTTCCACACGCGCTTTCCCGACTATGTCGCGGCGCGGACCGGGCTGTCGCCGGCGTTCCTGTGGCGCGTCCTCGCCCGCTTCCACGCGGCGGCGCGCAACATCCTGGTGGCGACGCCGCGGCTGGCGGCCGAGCTCGCCGGTCACGGGCTGACGCGGACGCGGCCGTGGTCGCGCGGGGTCGACCTCGAGCAGTTCCGCCCCGACATCGCGCCGCCCGCCGCCTATGCCGGCCTCGCGCGGCCGATCCTGCTCAGCGTCGGGCGCGTCGCGGTCGAGAAGAACATCGCCGCCTTCCTCTCAGCCGACGTCGTCGGGACCAAGATCGTCGTCGGCGACGGCCCGGCGCTCGGCGGGATGCGCGCGCGCTTTCCGCACGCGGTGTTCCTCGGCGCGCTGGCGGGAGAGGCGCTCGCCGCCGCCTATGCCGGGGCCGACGTGTTCGTCTTCCCCAGCCTGACCGACACCTTCGGGCTGGTCATGGTCGAGGCGCTGGCGAGCGGGGTGCCGGTCGCCGGCTTCCCGGTGCCCGGGCCGCTCGACATCGTCGGCGCGGACGGGCGCGGCACCGTCGCCGGCTGGTCCGCTCCAGTTGGCGCGGTCGACAGCGACCTCGCCGCGGCGATCACCCGCGCCATAGCGGCCCGCCGCGACGACTGCGCGGCTTACGCGCGCCATTTCCGCTGGGAGGCGTGCGTCGACCAGTTCGTCGCCGCGCTCGCCGAGGTCGAGGAGCCCGACGAGCTGGTCCCCTAGGCAGGCCCCGACGCGCCGCGCGGGCGCTCGAAACGCAGCGAGCGGCTGCCCTTGTAGAGTACGGGGTCGACCTCGGCGAAGCCGACGCGGCGCGCGACGCGGATCGACGCGGTGTTGGCCGGGTCGATGATGCACATCGTCCGCGCGGCGGCGACATGCGCGTCGGCCCAGGCAAGCGCGGCGCGCACCCCTTCGCTGGCATAGCCGCGACCGTGGGCGGCGGCGACGAACGACCAGCCGACCTCGGGCAGGGCGGGCATTGGCGGCGCGGTCTCGCGCATGAACTCGCCGAGGCCGAGCTGGCCGACGTACGCCCCCTCGTCGATCGTCTCGACCGCCCAGAAGCCGTAGCCGAACCACGCCCAGTTGCCGGTGTAGCGGAGCAGCCGCGCCCAGCTCTCCTCGCGGGTGAAGGCGCGGCCGCCGGTAAAGCGGGTGACGGCGGGGTCGGCCCACATCGCCGTCGCCGCATCGATATCGGCGACCGTGTGGGGGCGCAGCCGCAGGCGGGCGGTCGTCACCGTCGGGATCGTCGGCCCCCCTGCCATGCTACTTGGTCATGCCGGCGGCGCGGAGCGCGTCGGCGATGACCTTGCCGACGTCGAGCCGGGAGGCCGTCCGCGGCCGCTCGCTGGCCCGCGGCCGCGACGGGGGTGCCTGCCGGGGAGCGGTCGCCCGGCGCGGCCCGGCGATGCCCCAGAAGGCGGCGATGTGCGCGCTCGAGCCGATGCCGACGTCGAGCATGAACGCTGCGGGCGTGTCGCCGTCGCGCCCGTCGACCGGCGTGCCGTGGCCCATGCCGTCGATCTCGACGAACTCGACGACGGCGACGCCGGCCGCGTTGCGCCAGACGGTGCGGTCTTCGCTTGCCTCGGCGACGGCGTCGTGGACGTCGGCCCATTGCGCCGCAATCGCCGCCCCGTTCGCCCGCGCCACCGTCCGGTCGGCCCCGCCGTGCCACACCGACACGCGCGGCCACGGCCCGGTGAAGGTCGACGCGCCGCGGACCTTGTCCCCGAGCGCCGGCCCGGCGAGTGCGGCCGGGCTGGCCATCGCCGACAGCGCCTCGCCGAGCCCCGACGCGGCGCCCGCCGGCAGGCCGGCGATGATCGCCCCGCCGGCGAAGACGTCGGGATAAGCGGCGAGGCACACGCTCGCCATCGCCCCGCCCGCCGACAGGCCGGTGACGAAGACGCGGGCCGGGTCGAGCTTGAACGCCGTCACCGCCGCCGCCACCGCCGCCGCGATCGACGCGACCTCGCCCGCCCCGCGCCGCGTGTCGCCGCTTTCGAACCAGGTGAAGCAGCGGTTGGGGTTGTTCGCCGGCACCTGCTCGGGGAGGAGCAGCGCGAAGCCGTGCGCCGCCGCCAGCCGCGACCAGCCGGCGGCGGCGTCGTAGCCCGCCGCGGTCTGGGTGCAGCCGTGGAGGACGACCACCAGCGGCGCATCGGCCGGCAGATCGCCCGGAACGAAGGTCAGCATCCGCAGCGCGCCGGGATTGGCGAACGGCGCGGCGAGCGGCGTCAGGACGCCGTCGCCGGCGGTGGGGCCGGTCGGTCGCTGCGTCGGGCGAGGGCGGGGCATGGCAAGTCCAGTCTCATTGTGCAGTGCAACATAACGCACGAGCCCGCGCAATGTGACCCGTACGGCGAAATATGCGCGTTCACCCGCGCCAGCCGTGCCACAGCGCCGCGGCGACGCGGACCGGCGGCAGGGTGCCGTCGGCGGCGAGCGAGTCGGCAAGACGCTGCTGCTCTGCGGCGATCGCCGGCGTGAGCGGTTGCAGCCCGAGGTCCTGCCGCGCGGCGATCGACGACGCCACTGCCGGGCTCTCGCCGCTCGCCGCGATCAGCGCGGCAAGCCCGTCGCGGTGGCCCGTCGCCCAGCGCGCCGTCGCCGCGAGCGTGTCGAGCACGGTCACGACGACGTCGGCGTGGGCGGCGGCGAAATCGGCGTTGGCGCAGACGAACGAGATGCTCCGCGCCAGCCCCGTGCCGGCGACGATCGCCCGCGCGCCGGCCGCCTCGGCGCGGGCGAGGAACGGATCCCAGATCGCCCACGCGTCGACCGCGCCGGCGGCGAACGCGGTTGCCGCCTGCGTCGGGGTCAGGTTGACCGGCACGACGTCGCTCATGGCGAGCCCCGCCTGGCCGAGCGCGGCATGGACGAAGCGTTCGGCCGACGTCGCCCGGGTGACGGCGATTTTCGCCCCGCGCAGGTCGGCGGCGGACCGGCGCGGCGAGGCGGCGGGAACGACGATCGCCGCCGCGCTGCCGCTGACGGGCTGCGCGGCGACATAGACGATCCGGGCGCCGGCCGACTGCGCCGCGATCGGGGGCGTGTCGCCGCACCCGCCGAGGTCGATCCGCCCGAGGTTCATCGCCTCGAGCAGCGGCGGGCCCGAGGCGAATGCTGTCCACTCGATCGTCGCGCCGGGCAGCGCCGCCTCGATCGCCGCACGCCGCTTGGCGACGAGCAGCAGGCCGTTCGACTGGTAGCCGAGGCGCAGCCGCTGCCGCGCTCCGCAGCCGGCGAACGGCAGCAGCGCGGCGGCGGCGAGGAGCGAGCGACGCGGGACCATCGGAACGATCGTAACGGATGCGGCGGGCAGCGAAACCCCATTTGACGCCTTCCGGCGCGACCGCCACTGTCGGGAAAACATGGGGGAGACCGAATGACCGCCGCCCGGCGCCGCTCGCTGCTGATCGCGCTGCTCTTCGTCGCGGTCGCGCTCAACTATGTCGACCGCCAGGTGCTCGCGCTGTTGAAGCCGACGCTCGAGGCGCGCTTCGGCTGGAGCGACGGCGACTTCGCCACCATCGGCACCGCCTTCCAGCTGACCGCGGGCATCGCCTTCGCCTTCGTCGGCTGGTTCGTCGACCGCGTCGGCGTTCGCCGCGCGCTCGGCTGGGGCGTCGGCGTGTGGAGCGCGGCCGGCATCGCCCACGCCTTCGCCGCGACGGTCGGGCAGTTCGTCGCCGCGCGCGTCGTCCTCGCCGCCGCCGAGACGGTCGGCACCCCGGCGGCGGTCAAGTCGGCGGCGACCTACCTGCCGGTCGAGGAGCGGTCGTTCGCGCTCGGCCTCGGCAACACCGCGCCCAACATCGGCGCGATCATCACCCCGCTGCTGATCCCGGCCTTCGCCGTCGCCTTCGGCTGGCGGGCGGCGTTCATCGTCACCGGCGGGCTCGGCTTCGTCTGGCTGATCGCGTGGTTCGCCGGCACGCGCGGGCTGGTCCCGGTCGACGCCGACGCCCCCGAGCGCGCCCCGACCGACTGGGGCGCGCTGTTCGCCGACCGCCGCACCTGGGCGATCGTCGGGGCGAAGCTGTTCAGCGACCTCGGCTGGTTCTTCCTGCTGTTCTTTCTCCCCGACTTCTTCGCCCGCGTCTTCCACATGAGCCAGGCGACGCTCGGCGGCCCGACCGCGCTCGCTTATGCCTTCGCCGCCGCCGGCGCCCTGTCGTCGGGCTTCGCCTTTCCCGCGCTACTCCGCCGCGGCGCGAGCATGGACCGTGCGCGCAAGGGGTCGATGCTCGTCTACGCGCTGCTCATCCTGCCGCTGCCGCTCGCGCTCGCCGCGCCGGGGCCGTGGGCGGCGGCGGTCGTCGTCGGGATCGGGCTGTTCGCCCACCAGGGCTTCTCGACCAACGTCTTCGGGCTGGCGGCCGATGCCGTCCCGGTGGCGCGGGTGGCGACGGTGATCGGGGTCGGGGCGGTCGCCGGCAACCTCGGCGGCGCGGCGATGATCAAGTTCGCCGGCTGGAGCCTCGACCACGGCTACGGCTATCTGCCGATGCTCGCCGTCGTCGCGGTCGCGTACCTGATCGCGCTGGCATGGATCCAGCTCCTCGTCCCGACGATCCGCCCGGCGCACGCCTGAGCTTGCGTGCGGCGTCGCGCCGGGGCTATGGCATCGCCGGTTACCGTTGCGTGGGCGTTGGCATTCCAGCTCGGAGAACACCCATGCGCATTCTGCTTGCGGCCGCCGTAATGGCCGCCGTCCACGCTCCGGCGTCGGCGGCAACCCCCGAATCGATGATCGTCCAGTCGGAAAACGACTGGACCGTCGCGGTGGTCAAAAAGGACTATGCGGCGATCGAGCGGATCGTGGCGAAGGACTGGTCGGGCCAGAGCGGCGCGCCCGACCGGTACACGCGCGCCAAGCTGATCGCCGATCTGAAGTCGGGCGACCAGGTCTACAAGTCGCAGAAGAATACCCCGATGACGGTCAAGGTCATCGGCGACGTCGCCATCGTCCAGGGTGGCGACGACGAAGTGTCGAGCTTCAAGGGCAAGGACACCAGCGGCAAGTACACGTGGACCGATATCTACGCCAAGCGCGACGGCAAGTGGCAGGCCGTGTTCTCGCAGGTCAGCAAGGTCACGCCCTGACGCGCATCGTCCCTCTCCCCCGCCGGGGAGAGGGACGTCGGCTCAGAAGTTCACCTTGCCCGTAATCCCGTAATAGCGGTCGGCGTCGCGCGGGATCTGGTAGCGATAGGCACCGCCCGGTCCGCCGTTCGCGATCGCGGCGGCAAAGTGCTGGTTGGCGACGTTGCGGACGGTGCCGGTGATCGTGAAGCGGTCGTTCACGTCGACCACCGCCGCGGTCAGGTTGACCAGCCCGTAGGCCCCGATCGTGCCGGCCGCGCGGTCGACGGCGTTGGCGACGAACAGCGCGAGTTCGCTCGACTGGTACGACCCCTGCGCGCCGAGGCGGACATCGACCGGGCCGCCGGTGCGGATGCGGTAGTCGATGCCGAGGTCGCCCTTCCACTTCGGCGCGAAGCCGAGCGGGGTGCCGCTCGGGACGACGCCGGTGTTGTTGCCCTGCGGGATCAGGAAGGCGTCGACGTGCGCGTCGGTGTAGGCGACGCCGCCCGAGATGCTGAGGTCGCGCAGCGGGCGATACAGCAGGTCGAGCTCGCCGCCGCGGGTCGAGACCTCGCCGGCGTTGGTGAAGCGCGTGGTGACGACGCCGTTGACGACGTCGGGGTTGTTCGCCTGGAAGTTGTGGTACTTGGCGTAATAGGCAGCGAGGTTGAGCGTCAGCTTGCCGTCGAGCAGCGTGTTCTTCAGGCCGACCTCGTAGGCGTCGCTGTCCTCGGGCGCGATCTTGTTCGTGCCGGTGAACGACAGGTTGTAGAAGATGTTGAACGCCGGCCCCTTGTAGCCGCGCGAATAGGTCGCGTAGGCGACGCTCGTGTCGCTGACGTCGAACTGCGCGCCGGCCTTGCCGCTGATGTTGGTGTTGTTGGCGCGCGAGCGGAACGGGATGCCGTTCGACACGCCGCCGCCGGCACCGTTGTTGTTGACGCCCGAATCGAAGTTGCCGCCGATGCCGGGGCCCGGCGAGCGCCGTCACGCGGCTGTGGAACACGTCGAGCTGGTCGACGGTGAAGCGCACGCCGCCGATCAGGCGGAAGCGCGGCGTCAGGTGCATCGTCCCCTGGCCGAACAGCGCGATGTTGCGGAAGTTCGACCCGAAGTCGGCGGTGCCGGTCGGGAAGGTCGACGGTCCGGCGAGCGGGCTCGAACACGGGACGAGGACGCCCGCAGGGGCGACCGCGCCGGCGGCGAGGCCGCAGACCTGGTCGTTGCGGGTGAAGATGCGCTCCGACTTGGCATCGGAGAAATAGAAGCCCGCGACATAGGTGAAGAAGCCGCGCGACGGCGAGGTCAGGCGGAACTCCTGGCTCCAGGTATAGCCGGTCTGCGGGCCGAAGTCGTGGAGCTGGTTGAAGCCGATGTACGCCTGCGGCAGGAAATCGCCGTCGCGGATCTCGGTGTTCGAATAGTTGCGATAGGCGCTGATCGAGGTGAACGTCACCGGCCCGGCGTCGACATCGGCCTGCAGCGAGAAGCCGTAGCCGACCTCGTCGGTGTGGGTGACGAGGTTCTGGTCGACCTGCCGCCCGTCCTTGCCCGACAGCGTCGGCAGGACGGTCTGGATCAGCGCGAGGTTGGCGGTGTTGACCTGCCCGCGCGGTCGCGCCGGCGGTGAACAGCGGCGCGCCGGCGATGACCTCGGCGCAGCAGTCGTCGTTGTTCTTGTGATAGTCGGCGATGAAGGTCAGCTTGGTCGACTCGCTGACGTCGCCCTCGACGATGCCGCGGAAGCCGAAGTGCTTGAAGCCGTTGACGCGGTGATTGACGTTCGGCGCGACGTTGAAGATGTTCCCGTCATACTTGTCGTAGAAGCCGGTCAAGCGGCTGCGCAGGTGCTCCGACAGCGGCAGGTCGATCGCGCCGCGCGCGCGGTACTCGTTGCCGTTGCCGCCGAAGAAGCCCGCCTCGGCCGAGCCGGCGAGCTTGTCGCCGGGCTTCTTCGAGACGATGTTGATGACGCCGGCGCTCGCGTTCTTGCCGAACAGCGTCCCCTGCGGCCCGCGCAGGACCTCGATGCGCTCGATGTCGACGAGGTCGTTGAACGCCTCCCCCGAGCGGCTGAAGACGACGCCGTCGAGGACGGTCGACACCGACGGCTCGCCGGCGATCGAGAAGGTCGCCGTGCCGACGCCGCGCAGGAACAGCGACTGGTTGAGCGTCGTGCCGCTCTTCAGGAAGTTGAGCGTCGGGACGAGATACTGCGCGCCCTCGAGGCTGACGCGGCCCTGGCTCGCGAGCGTGTCGCCGCTGACCACCGACACCGCGAGCGGCACGTCCTGCAGCCGCTCCGACCGCTTCTGCGCGGTGACGACGATGTCGGCGGGCGCGTCGTCGGCGCCGGGTGCGGTGCCCGGCGCCGCCCTGCGGCGCGACCGGCGCGGTCTGGGCGAACGACGGCGCGGCGAGCGCCGTCCCGGCGAACAGCATCGTTCCGGCGAGCAACAGCGGACGCAGCGACATGTGATCCCTCCCCATGACCGGCGGCCGGGACGCACCCGGCCGGCCTGATCCAACGGTGGCGCTTTGACGCGGCAGCGTCACGAAAGCAATTGGCTGTGGCGCAAAAGACGATCTTGGCCGCTCTCTGTCACTAATCTGTCACAGCGGCGCGGTCCTCTGCGCGAGCGAAGGGGCTCCGGCTACAGCCCCAGCTCGCGCATCTCGACCACCCGGTGCTCGCGCGCGCTGGTCTCCGCCGCCAGCCCCATCGCCACCGCGCGCAGGCCGTCGTCGGCGGTGACCACCACCGGACCCTCGCCGCGCACCGCCGCGGCGAAGGCGGCGTGCTGGTAGAAGGTGGCGCCGTGGTGCTGGCCGGCGGCGAGGGCGGCGGGGTCGACGGCGACGTGGGTCCGCTCGACGCGCTTGGGGTTCATGAAGCCGACCCGCGGGTGGAAGACGATCTCGCCCGCGGGAATCAGCACGTCCAATCGCGCCTGGTCGCCGACGGCGACGATCTCCTCCTGGTTCTCGGCCCCGTCGGCGAACATGCTGAGGTCGAGCATCGCCCGCACCCCGTTCGCGAAGTCGACGACGGTGAAGCTGTTGTCGATGATGTCGGGGACGCGGTCGTCGTAGCGCTCGTCGCGGTGGTTGACGTCGACTCCGCCCGAACAGAAGACGCGGACCGGCTCGGCCTCGACGATGACGCGCATCAGGTCGAAGAAGTGGCAGCACTTCTCGACCATCGTCCCGCCGGTATTGGCGGCGAATCGGTTCCAGTCGCCGACCTTGACGAGGAACGGGAAGCGGTGCTCGCGGATCGACAGCATCTTGAGCGCGCCGACGCGGCCGCCGTGGACCTGGTCGATGAACGCCGCCGCCGGCGGCATGAAGCGGTATTCCATGCCGGTCCAGAACACGCGGTCGTAGCCCGCCACCCGGTTCGCGACATCGCGCGCATCGGCCAGCGTCGTCGCCAGCGGCTTCTCGCACAGGATGTGGAGGCGCGCGTCGATCAGCGGCTGCAGCACGTCGTGGTGCGTGAAGTTCGGCGAGGCGACCAGCACCGCGTCGACCGTGCCGCTCGCCGCGAGCTCGGCCGGCGACGCGAAGGTCCGCGCCTCGCCGCCGACCGCGGCCTCGGCCCGCGCCAGCGACGCCGGCGACGGGTCGACCAGCGCCGTGACGACGCTACCCGGCGTCAGCCGCAGGTTGGCGATATGCTCGATCGCCATCATGCCGGTGCCGACGATGCCCCAGCGGATCGTATCTCCCATTCCGTCCATTCCTGTGCCACACGGTGCGACCATGACCGAAATCATCCTGTCGCCCGAACCGCGCCTGCTCGGCAAGTCGGGGATGCTCGTCTCGCCGCTCGCGTGGGGCATGTGGCGGTTTGCCGGCGACGACGTCGCCGCGGCGCGCGCCAAGGTGGAGGCCGCGTTCGACGCCGGCATCACCCTGTTCGACACCGCCGACATCTACGGCCCCGACAATGGCGAGCCGTTCGGCGCGGCCGAGGCGCTGCTCGGCCGCGTCTTTGCCGAGGCGCCGGGGTTGCGTGACCGCATGGTGCTGGCGTCGAAGGGCGGCATCCGCATGGGCGTGCCGTACGACTCGTCGCCCGAATACATCGTCGCCGCGGTCGACGCGTCGTTGAAGCGGCTCAAGACCGAGCGGATCGACCTGTGGCAGATCCACCGTCCCGACCTGCTCGCCCACCCGGCCGAGACCGCAGCGGCACTCGAGGAGCTGGTGCTTCAAGGCAAGATCGTTGCCGTCGGCGTGTCGAACTACACGCCGGCGCAGACGGCGGTGCTGAAGTCGTTCCTCAACATCCCGCTCGCCTCGACCCAGCCCGAGTTCTCGCCGCTGGCCACCGCGCCGCTGTTCGACGGGACGCTCGACCGGGCGATGAAGTATGGGCTGGCGGTGCTCGCGTGGTCGCCGCTCGGGCAGGGGCGGCTCGGCGGCAACGACGCCGCCGACGACCGCACGACGGCGGTACGCGCCGCGCTCGACACGCACGCCGAGAAATACGGCGTCGGCGCGCGCGGCGGTCGCTTATGCCTGGATCATGGCGCACCCGGCCAAGCCGATCCCGATCGTCGGCAGCCAGACGCCGGCGCGGATCGCCGAGGCCGCCGACGCGTACAAGGTCCGGTTCGAGCGCGCCGAATGGTATGCCATCCTCGAAGCCGCGCTCGGGGAGCCCCTGCCATGACCGAGGTCAGCTGGTTCTCGGCGCTGTGCGACGACGACTATGAGTTCCTGGGCGTCCCCGATCCCAAGCTCAAGTCGAGTTGGCAGCATTGCCGCGACATCGTCCTCCAGGCTGAAAGCGGCGGCTTCGACAACATCCTGCTCCCCTCGGGCTATGCGCTCGGCATTGACACCACCGCCTTTGCCGCGGCGATCGCCGTCCTGACGCGGCGCATCCGCCTGCTGATGGCGGTCCGCGTCGGCGAGGCGTGGCCACCGCAGCTCGCGCGGCAGATCGCGACGCTCGACCGCATCGCCGGGCTGGTGCCGGGCACCGACCTGCCGCGGCTGACGGTCAACATCATCTCGTCCGACCTGCCCGGTCAGACGCTGGCGAGCGCGCCGCGCTATGCGCGCACCGCCGAGGTCATGCTCGCGCTGAAGTCGCTGCTCGGCGGCGAGCGGACGAAACTCGACAGCGAGCATTACCGGTTCGAGGTCGATCCGCCGGGCGTGACGACCGCGACCGGGCGCTGTCCGCCGCTCTATTTCGGCGGGCTGAGCCCCGACGCGCGCGACGCCGCGGCAAAGGCCGCCGACGTCTACCTGATGTGGCCCGACGTGACGCCCGCCGTCCGCGACATCGTCACGGACATGCGCACGAGGGCGCACGGCTATGGGCGCACGCTGAAGTTCGGCTACCGCGTCCACGTCGTCGTCCGCGACACCGAGGCCGAGGCCCGCGACGCCGCTTCCCGCCTGTTGAGCAAGCTCGACGCGGCGACCGGCGACGCCATCCGCGCCAAGTCGCTCGACGCCACCAGCGAAGGCGTCCGCCGCCAGGCCGAACTGCGCCAAGCCGCTGGCAACGAAGGCTATGTCGAGGATAATCTGTGGACCGGCATCGGCCGCGCGCGCTCCGGCTGCGGCGCGGCGATCGTCGGCGACCCCGACCAGGTGCTCGCCAAGCTGCGCGCCTACGAGGCGATGGGGATCGAGGCGTTCATCCTGTCGGGCTACCCCCACGCCGCCGAAGCCGACCTCTTCGCCCGCCATGTGTTGCCGAAACTGACGCATGGCCCGCTGTCGTAGATCCTTCCCCGAAGCGGGGAGAACCCTATGATCTTCAAATCGGTCGCCATCGTCGGCGCGGGCTTTTCGGGCTCGCTGCTGGCGATCAACATCCTGCGCCACGCCGGGCCGCACGCGACGCTGATCGAGCGGCGGCCGGTGTTCGGGCGGGGGACGGCGTACACCGCGCCGCATCCGTCGCACCTGCTCAACGTCCGCGCCGGCAACATGAGCGCGCTCAGCGATCGCCCGGCGCACTTCGCCGAATGGTGCACCGCCCGCGGCCTCGGCGACGGCGGCAGCTTCGTCCAGCGCCAGCAGTACGGCGAATATCTCGGCGAGCTGCTCGAGCGCAGCGCCGCCCGCGCCGGCGACCGCCTGGCCCTCGTCCGCGACACCGCGGTCGCCGCCGACGTCCGCCCCGACGGCGTGACGCTCGCGCTCGAGGGCGGCAAGCGGATCGACGTCGACGCGCTCGTCGTCGCGGTCGGCAACCTGCCGCCGCACGCGCCGCCCGGGCTCGACCCCGACGCGCTGCCCGGCGACGTCTATGCACCCGACCCGTGGGACCCGGCGGTCGTCGAAGGGCTCGGCCCGGACGACACGATCCTGCTGATCGGCACCGGCCTGACGATGGTCGACGTCGCGCTGTCGCTCGATGCGGCCGGGTTCGCCGGCAAGATCGTCGCGATGTCGCGCCGCGGGCTGCTGCCGCACCGCCACGTCCCGCCGGGGCCACCGGGCACCCGCAACGAGAAGCCGACCACCGTCGCCAGCGACCTCCTCGCCGAGGTCCGCGCCCGCGCCGAAGCGCTCGACGGCGGCTGGCGCGCGGCGGTCGACGAGCTGCGGCCGTTTACGCAGGGGCTGTGGCTGTCGGCGAGCGACGAGCAGCGCGCGCGCTTCCTCCGCCACCTGCGCCCGTGGTGGGACGTCCACCGCCACCGCCTCGCGCCGCAGGTCGCGGCCAAGATCGACGCGATGGTCGCGCGCGGCCAGCTGACGATCGTCGGCGGGAAGCCGAGCCGCTACGTCGCGCAAGGGACCGGCGTCGCCGTCACCTACCGGCCGCGCGGCGCCGATGCGGAGGCGACGCTCCACGTCCGCCGGATCGTCAACTGCACCGGGCCGCAAGGTGACCTCGCGCGGTCGAGCGAGCCGCTGCTCCGCGGGCTGATCGCGAACGGCCATGCGCGCGCCGACGCGGCGCGTCTGGGCCTCGACGTCGACGCGCAGTCGCGGCTGATCGGCGCCGACGGCACGGCCCACCCGCGGCTGTTCGGCATCGGCCCGATGACCCGCGGTGCGTTCTGGGAGATCGTCGCCGTTCCCGACATCCGCACCCAGGTCTGGACCGTCGCCCGCCGGCTCGCACAGGCGCACTGGGTCGGGGGCGAGGGGCTTTAGCCCCTAGCCGAACACCTCGGCGAAGTGCGCCGCCATCATCCGCCACGACCGCGCGTTGGCGGCGGCGTTGAACTTGAGCGCCGGGCTCATGCTGCCGTCCTGGTCGGGCCGGGTGAACGCGTGGACGACGCCGGTGAAGGCGACCGTCTGGCAGTCGGCCCCCGCATCGCGCATCTCGCCGAGGAAGGTGCCGAGTGCGGCATAGTCGATCATCGGGTCCTCGGCGCCGTGAAGGACGAGCAGCTTGGCGCCGATCTGTCCGGTCGCCGGCGTCTTGGTCTGGAGCGCGCCGTGCAGGCTGACCCCGGCGAGCAGCCCCGGCACGTTGTTGCGTGCGAGGCCGAGCACCACCGCGCCGCCGAAGCAGAAGCCGATCGCCGCCAGCCGCCCGTCGCAGCGCGGGTGCGTGGCGAGCGCCGACAGCGCTGCGGCGGCGCGCCGCCCGAGCCGCGGGCCGTCGCTGCTGAGCTCCCCGATCCACGCCATGCCCTGCTGGAAATCGGCCGGGTTCTTCCCCTCGCCGTAGACGTCGGCGGCGAGCGCGAGGTAGCCGAGTTCGTTCGCGATGCGGTCGGCCCAGCCGCGCGGATGGTCGGTGACGCCGTTGATGTCGTGGAACACGGCGATGCCGGGAACCCGCGCGTCGCCCGCCGGCTGCGCCAGCGCGCCGTGGAGGTCGACGTCGGCGCTATAGTGGAACGGCTCGGTCATCGCGGTTCTCCCTTGTCGGCCCGTCCTTACCGCGGCAGCGGCGGCGGTCAACGCGGGGGCCGTGCCGATCGGGGCTGACAGCCGCGTGCGCCGTGCTACACCGTCGCCCATGACCACGCTGTTCCCGTTTTCCGCGATCGTCGGCCAGGACGAGATGAAGACCGCGCTGCTGATCGCCGCGGTCGATCCGCGGATCGGCGGGGTGATGGTGTTCGGCGACCGCGGCACCGGCAAGTCGACCGCGGTGCGCGCGCTCGCCGCGCTGCTGCCGCCGATCCGCGTCGTCGCCGGCAGCCGGTTCAACGCCGACCCGGAAGCGCGCGGCGACTATGCCGCCGACCCGGTCGCCGCCGACGGCGACGCGGTCGAAGGGCCGGTCCCGTTCGTCGACCTGCCGCTCGGCGCGAGCGAGGACCGCGTGGTCGGTGCGCTCGACCTCGAGGCGGCGCTGACGCTCGGGGTCAAGCGCTTCGAACCCGGGCTGCTCGCGCGTGCCAACCGCGGCTTCCTGTACATCGACGAGATCAACCTGCTCGAGGACCATATCGTCGACCTGCTGCTCGACGTCGCCGCTTCGGGCGAGAATCTCGTCGAGCGCGAGGGCCTGAGCGTTCGCCACCCGGCGCGCGTCGTCCTCGTCGGCAGCGGCAACCCCGAGGAGGGCGAGCTGCGCCCGCAGCTGCTCGACCGCTTCGGCCTGTCGGTCGAGGTGCGGACGCCGGTTGACCTCAAGGAGCGCATCGCCGTGGTCAAGCGCCGGGACGCCTTCGACCGCGATCCCGCCGCGTTCGCCGCCGAGTGGGCGGACTCTGAGGCAGCGGTCCGCGCGCAGATCGCCGCGGCGCGCGCGCGGCTCGCGGCGGTGACCGTCGACGACGACGCGCTCGAACTGTCGTCGCGGCTGTGCATCGCGGTCGGCGCCGACGGGTTGCGCGGCGAGCTGACGATGCTCCGCGCCGCGCGTGCCAGCGCCGCGCTCGACGGCGACGACGAGGTCGACGCCGGCCACCTGATCGCCGTCGCGGCAATGGCGCTGCGCCACCGGCTGCGCAAGAACCCGCTCGACGACGCCGGCTCGGGGGCGCGGATCGACCGCGCGATCGACGAGGTGTTCGGCGGCGCATGGCAGGCGAAGTCGGCGGCGTGACCCCCGCCGCCGCGGCCGACGGGGCCCAGGTGCCCGACCGCTGGGCCGATGCGGTGCTCGCCGCGCGCCTGGTCGCGGCCGATCCGGCACTCGGCGGGGTCGTCGTCCGGGCGCCTGCGGGGCCGGCGCGCGACGAATGGCTGGCGGCGTACCGTGCCGGCGCCTGCGGGCCGGTGCTGCGGCTGCCGCTGAGCATCGCCGACGACCGACTGTTCGGCGGTCCCGACCTCGCCGCGACGCTTGCCGCCGGCCGGCCGGTCGCAAGCCGCGGGCTGCTCGCCGAGGCGGCGGGGGGAACGCTCGTCGTCGCGCTCGCCGAGCGGATCGACCGTGCGCTCGCCGGGCGACTGGCGGCGGCGCTCGACGGCGGCGACATCCGGCTCGTCCTACTCGACGAGGGCGAGGGCGACGAGGCGGTGCCCGCAGCGCTCGCCGACCGCTGCGCGCTGTGGGTCGACCTCGGCAACGGCGGGGCCGGTGAGAACGATGTCGGGGCTACCGCTGCGGGCGAGCCGCGCGCGGTGGCAATCGGCGACGGCGCCATCGATCTTCTGTGCGCGACGGCGGTAGCGCTCGGCGTCGAGTTCGGCACGCGCGGCGCTGTTCGCGGTGCGCGCGGCGCGCGGCTGCGCGGCGATCGCCGGGCGGGTAGCGGTTGCGGACGCCGACGTCGCGGTCGCGGCGCGGCTCGTCCTCGGACCACGCGCGACACGGCTGCCGGCGGCGAGCGAGGAACTGCCCGACGACGCTGCGCCCCCCGAGCCCGCCGACGATCCCGGCGAGCCGTCGACCAGCCCCGACACGGCCGCCGCCGCCGACCGCCTCGTCGCCGCGACCGCCGCCGCCCTGCCGCCGGGGTTGCTCGCCGCGCTCGCCGCCGGGCGGGCGCCACCGGGACGGGGCGGGGGCGGGGGCAGCGTGCGCGTGGCACTGACCCGCGGCCGTCCGCTGCCGAGCCGCGCCGGGGCGATTCGCGGCGGCGCGCGACTGGCGCTGGTCGACACGCTGCGTGCCGCCGCACCGTGGCAGCCGCTGCGGCGGCCGGCGGGAACAACGCGCGTCGTCGTTCGCCGCGACGACTTCCGCATCGCGCGCTTTGCCGAACGCGCCGAGGCAACGACGATCGTCGCGGTCGATGCCAGCGGGTCGGCCGCGGCCGCGCGGCTGGCGGAGGCCAAGGGCGCGGTCGAGCTGCTGCTGGCCGAGGCCTATGTCACCCGCGCGCAGGTCGCGCTCGTCGCCTTCCGCGGCACCCAGGCCGCGGTCGTCCTGCCGCCGACGCGGTCGCTCGCGCGGGCCAAGCGCGTCCTTGCCGATCTCGCCGGCGGCGGGGGCACGCCGCTGGCGGCGGGGCTGACGACCGCCGCCGCCCTCGCCCGCGCCGAGCGCCGCCGCGGGCGGACCCCGTTCGTCGTCGTCCTGACCGACGGCCGTGCCAATATCGCCGCCGACGGCACCGCGTCGCGCGAGCGGGCGGCGGCCGACGCCCTCGCCGCGGCGCGCGGCCTCGCTGCCGAGCGGGTCGCGGCGGTGTTCATCGACACCTCGGTGCGCCCCCGCGGCGACGGCGCGGCACTGGCGGCGGCGATGGCGGCGCGCTTCGTCGCGCTGCCGGTCGCAGGCGCGGCGGCGACGGCGGGCGTCGTCCGGGCGCTCCAGCGATGACGCCCGCCTGGGCGGCCGACGGCGGCGACTGGCCGAATCGCGCGGCAAGCCGCTTCATCGCCGCCGGCGGGGTGCGCTGGCACGTCCAGGTCGCGGGACCCGCGGCCGCATCGGCCGGTAACGCCAACCCGCCCGTGCTGCTCCTGCTCCACGGCACGGGGGCGGCGACGCACAGCTGGCGCGACCTGCTGCCGGCGTTCGCCGCCGAGTGGACCGTCGTCGCGCCCGACCTGCCCGGCCACGGCTTCTCCTCGGCGCTGACCACCCCGAGCCTGCCCGCGGTGGCGGCGAGCGTCGCCGCGCTGACCGCCGCGCTCGGTGTCGAGCCGGCGCTGGTCGTTGGCCATTCGGCGGGTGCGGCGGTCGCGCTGCGTCTTAGTCTCGACCGGCCGGTGCCGATCGTCGGGCTGAACGCCGCGCTCGCACCTTTCCCCGGCGTCGCTGCCCGGCTGTTCCCGGCGCTGGCCAAGCTGCTGTTCGTCAACCCGTTCGTCCCCGGCATCATGGCGCTCCAGGCGCGCGGGCCGGGCGTGGTCGACAGCTTCCTCAAGCGCGCGACCGGCTCGACGATCGATGCGCGCGGGGTCGAGCTCTACGCGCGGCTGTTCCGCCGCCGCGAGCATGTCGCCGGCGCGCTGGCGATGATGGCGAACTGGGACCTTGCCGCGCTCGCCGCCGAGTGGCCGCGCGTCGCCGCACCGCTGCGCCTCGCGTACGGCGAGCGCGACGCCGCGATCCCGCCGAAGGCTGCCGCCGACGTCGCCGCGAAGATCGCCGGCGCGAGCGCCGTGTCGCTCGGCCCGCTCGGCCACCTCGCCCACGAAGAGGACCCGCGCGGTACGCTCGCGCTGGTTGCGGCGACCGCACGCGAATGGGGGATCGGGTGATGGCGAACTATTACGGGGCGATCGAGGGCGCGATCTTCGCCGTCATCGTGCTCGGACTGG
Source organism: uncultured Alphaproteobacteria bacterium (assembly GCA_963790285.1). Lineage (GTDB taxonomy): Bacteria > Pseudomonadota > Alphaproteobacteria > Sphingomonadales > Sphingomonadaceae > Polymorphobacter_B. The sequence goes on along the minus strand of CAWBNV010000001.1, from coordinate 264,078 downwards.
CGATCTGGCAGCTGTGGGACGTGCGGAAGAAGTGACGTCCGGTCCAGCCGGCACCCGGTTCGGACGGCGGCGGAGACCAGCGTCGGAAGGATCGGGGCCGTGATCGGATTCATCCTGGCCATGGCGGCGGTGATGTTCATCGCGCGCTACACGCCGGGCGAAACCGGCGCGCCGATCCCGATCATGCGAACAGGGACTTCCGTCGTCGGCATTTTTTACCTTCCCGCGCCGGACGCGGCGGGCGGAGTCTTCACGATCTGGCAGCGACTTGCTGCCGGCGGCGACCGACAAGTCGTGGTCGATTGGACCGAGGCCGGCGTCCGCTGACGGCCCGCAATCGCCTCACCCCCGCCGCGGCATGCGGAACGGCAGCATCGCGCGGACCAGCCCCATGCGGAAGCGGTCGAGCGACAGGCTTTCGTGGACCGCGGCGCAGTCCTCGCCGAACAGCCGCGTCGCCAGCGCCGAGCGGACGTAGAAGGGCGAATCCTCCCAGGTCCGGGTGACGCGCGCGACGTGCCCGGCGTCGGCGCGGGTCGAGCGCGCCATCCGCCAGCCGCTCGTCGGCAGCACCACGCGAGGCGGCGCGGGGACCGGCTCGACGGTGCCGTCGGCGGCGATGCGCAGCGCCAGCGCGAAGGTCGAGCCGTCGCGCCGCACGCCGTCGTAGAGCACGACCGTGTCGTGCTTCAGGTGGGCCCGCGACCAGTCCCAGTCGGCGAAGCCCGCCTCGAGCGGCTCGTCGCCGGCGTTCGAATCGAGGTAGCCGGTCCCCGACCACGATGTCGCCGGGTGGGTCATCGCCACCTCGACGCGGGCGCGCGGCGCGATCGGGCGCCAGCGGTGGCGGCCGCCGGGATCGAGCGCGAACGACGTCTCGGTCCACGACTGCGGCGTCAGGCGGACGGTGCCGCGGACGCGCACGGGAAACGGCGCGGCGACCTCGTCGAGCGTCGCCACCAGCGTGTTGCCGTCCCAGCGCAGCGCGCTCGGGCCGATCGTCAGGTGCTGCGCGTCGCGGTCGAGGCTCCGCGCGCCGCGCTCGGTCATTGCCCAGCGCTTGGCTCCCGGCGCGTAGAGCGCGACGTTGACCGCGACGTGGTTCTCCGGCGCAGCCCGGCCGCTCCACGCATAATAAGGCGAGAAGACGCTGCCGATGAAGGCGATCAGAGTCAGCCCGTGGCGGCCGTCGTCGCTGACCGCATCGACGTACCACCAGCGGTAGCCGCCGGCGGCGACGCCGCCGTCGAAACCGGGGCCGGGGTCGGTCAGGTTGCCGTGACCGCGTCCGCCGCGAGCCGGCCCGACAGCGCCGCCATCGGCACGCCCGCTCCCGGATGGGTCGCGCCGCCGCAGAGGAACAGCCGCGGGATCCGCGTCGTCGCTCCCGGCCGGCGGAAGCTCGCCTGCCACCCGTGCGACGCGCGGCCATAAAGCGCGCCACCCGTCGCCGGGAACAGCGTCGCGAACTCGGCCGGCGTTGTCCGCACCGTCTCGATCGGGCCGACCGTCAGCCCCGACGCCGCGAGCCGCGCGAAGGTCGCCGCCACGCATCGCTCGATCTCCCCCTCGCCCAGCGCCGCCCCTGTCGCCGGGGCATTGACGATCATGTGCAGCGCTTCCGCGCCCTGTCCAGCCCCGGTGCTGCGGTCGGCGGCGCAGACGTAGACGCTCGGGTCGCGCGGCAGGCGACCGGCGGCGAGGTCGGCGAACTCGCCAGCATAGTCGTCGCCGAAGAAGATGTTGTGATGGGCAAGCGGGAAGCCCGCCGTCGTCGCCGCCATCGTCAGCGTCAGCGCCGAAAGCGAACGGTCGCGCGGCGCCAGCGGCGGCACCGCGCGCGCGGCGTCCGCCCCGAACAGCCCGCCGGCGAGCGCCTGCGGGTCGGCGTTGACGACGACCGCGGCGGCGTCGATCCGCTCGCCGCTGGCCAGCACCACCGCCTCCGCCCCGTCGCGTCCGACGACGATTTCCGCGACCGGCGACGCGTAGCGGAAGGTCGCGCCATGTCCCGCGGCGACGCGTTCGAGCGCCCGCGCGATGCGGTGCATCCCGCCGTCGACCGCCCAGACGCCGCTCGCCTCGACGTGGGCGATCAGCATCAGCGTCGCCGGCGCGGCGAACGGCGACGCGCCCGAATAGGTCGCGTAACGGCCGAACAGCTGGCGCAGGCGGGGATCGTGGAAATAGCTGCCGAGCGCCCGCCACAGCGTCGTGAACGGCCGGATGCTCGCCAGCGCCGTCGGCCGCGTGAGCCCGATCCGCCGCGTCAGCCCGAGCGGCGACGTCGCCGGCTGCGTCAGGAAGGTGTCGGCGAGCGTCGCATAGGTCCGCGCCGCCTCGGCCATGAAGGCGGTGAAGCGGCGCGCCTCGGCCGCGCCGGCGAAGTCGCCGATCGCGGCGGCCGATGCTGCGGAGTCGGCGAACAGGTCGAGCCGCGCGTCCCCCCACGCGTGGCGCGCCAGCGTCGTCACCGGGGTCAGCGTGAGGTGATCGGACAGGCGCGTGCCGGCATCGGCGAAGATGCGCTCGAACACGTCGCGCATCGTGAACACCGTCGGCCCGGCGTCGATCGCGCCGCCCGCCGGCGACCACCTCGCGCAGCTTGCCGCCGGGCGTCGCCGCGGCTTCGCAGACGATGACCGCGTGCCCGCGCGCGGCGAGCAGCGCCGCGGCGACAAGCCCGCCGACGCCGGCCCCGACGATGACGATCGGTTTCATCGCTGCCTTCTACGGCGGGCGATCGCGCGAAGGCACCGCTTTCTTTGCCGCGGGCGGCGGAGAAAGCCCTGTCCTACAGGGGCCCTGCCGACTAGCGTGCGTCGATGGGAAGGACGTCGGGTCATGCCGTGGAATGCCGCAACGAGCCGCGCGACGACGGCCCGCGACAAGCCGGGTCCGCGCATTTCGGCGAATCCGCACGAGCGTGGCTGTGTGAAGATTGCGAAGTTACGACGGCGTGACCGGGCCTGACCGGCCGGCCGGCGATCCGGTGCCGCGGGCTTGGCGCGAGCGGTGGATCGCTTGGCGCAACGCGCGGCTCGCCGACCCCGGCTTCCAGCGCTGGGCGGCACGCTTCCCCCTGACCCGCCCGGTCGCGCGCCGCCGCGCCGTCGGACTGTTCGCCACCGTCGCCGGCTTCGTCCATTCGCAGGTGCTCGCCGCGGTCGTCGCGACCGGCCTGCTGCCGTTCCTCCGCACCCGCCCGCGGACGGTGGCCGAGATCGCCGCGCACGCCGGCCTGCCCGAGCCGGGGGCCGAGCGCCTGGTGCTCGCCGCTGCCGCCCTCAGGCTGGCTGAACCCGTCGGCGACTGCTTCGCCCTCGGTCCGGACGGCGCGGCGCTGCTCGGCAATCCGGGCGTCGCCGAGATGGTCGCGCACCACCGCTTTCTCTACGCCGACCTCGCCGATCCGGTCGCGCTGCTGCGGCGGCGGGGTGGCAGCTCGCCGACTATTGGGCATACGGCGCTGCCGACCCCGAGCGCGTCGCGGCGTATTCGGCGCTGATGGCGGCGTCGCAGCCGGGCATCGCCGCGGCCGTGCTCGACGCCTATCCGGTCGCCCGCCACCGCCGCCTGCTCGACGTCGGCGGCGGGCAGGGGGTGTTCGCCGCCGCCGCGCTCGATCGCGCGCCGGGGCTGCGCGCGACGGTGTTCGACCTGCCCGCCGTCGTCGCGCGGGTCGACGACCCGCGGCTGGCGACCGCGGGCGGCAGCTTCCTCGGCGACCTGCCCGCCGGGGCCGACCTCGTAACGTTGGTCCGCGTCGTCCACGACCACGACGACGCTGTTGTCGCGACGCTGCTCGCGCATATCCACGCCGCGCTCGCGCCGGGGGGGACGCTGCTCCTCGCCGAGCCGATGGCCGGCACGCCGGGGGCCGAGCCGATCGGCGACGCCTATTTCGGTTTCTACCTGTGGGCCATGGGATCGGGGCGGCCGCGGACGGCGGCGCGGCTGCGCGCGATGCTCGCCGAAGCCGGGTTCACCCGCTGCCGCGAGCACGCCACGGCAATTCCTGCGCTCGTTCGAGTGCTTACCGTCACAAAAGCTGGTTGACACCTGAAACCGTCAACCTAGACTGACACCTGTTAGCTGTCAGCTTTGCCTGACACCTGACGGCGCACCGGGCATCAATCCGGGCGCGATGGGGTCGATCGATGCAGACGACGGCAGTGGTTCTGGAGGCACCCGAGCGGTTGACGCTCCGTACCCTCGGCCTTCGGCCGGTCGACGCGAGCGACGTCGTCGTCGAGGTCGACTTCAGCGGCATCTCGACCGGCACCGAGCGCCTGCTCTATCGCGGCACGATGCCGGCCTTCCCCGGCATGGGCTATCCGCTTGTTCCCGGCTACGAATCGGTCGGTCGGGTCGTCGCCGCCGGGGCCGAGGCGCAGCACCGGATGGGCGAAACCGTCTTCGTCCCCGGCGCGAACTGCTACACCGACGCGCGCGGCCTGTTCGGCGGCGCGGCGCGGACCGTCATCCTGCCGGCGGCCAAGGCGCTGCCGGTCGATCCGGCGCTCGGCCGTGACGCCGCGCTGCTCGCGCTCGCCGCGACCGCGCACCACGCGCTTGCCGGCGGCAGGCCCGCCGAACTGATCGTCGGGCACGGCGTCCTCGGGCGGCTGCTGGCGAGGATAACCGTCGCGCTTGGCGGGGCTCCGACCGTGTGGGAGGCGAACCCCGACCGCGCGACCGGCGCGACCGGCTACGCCGTCATCGACTGCGGCAGCGACGACCGCCGCGACTATGCCAGCATCTACGACGTCAGCGGTGCCGCCGACATGCTCGACCCGCTCGTTGCCCGTCTGGCGCGTGGCGGCGAGGTCGTCCTCGCCGGCTTCTACGACCGGCTGAGCTTCGCCTTCCCGCCCGCCTTCATGCGCGAGGCGACGATCCGCATCGCCGCCGAGTTCACGCCGGCGGACCTCGCCGCGGTCACCGCACTGCTGAGCGCCGGCACGCTGTCGCTCGACGGCCTCATCACCCACGTGGCGCCCGCCGCCGCCGCCAACGACGCCTACGTCACCGCGTTCGGCGACGCTGCGTGCCTCAAGATGGTCCTCGACTGGAGCGACGCCGCATGAGTTTGGATGTCCTCGACCGCGTCGATGCCCTGCGTGAAGAAGCGAGCCACGAGCCCGACGCGGTCTCGACGCTGCCGGTCACCAAGGAGACGCAGATCATCGCGATCTACGGCAAGGGCGGCAGCGGCAAGTCGTTCGCGCTGTCCAACCTGTCGTACATGCTCGCGCAGCAGGGCAAGCGCGTCCTCCTGATCGGCTGTGACCCGAAGAGCGACACGACCAGCCTGCTCTTCGGCGGCAAGAGCTGCCCGACGATCATCGAGACGAGCGCGAAGAAGAAGCTCGCCGGCGAAGAGGTCCGTATCGAGGACGTCTGCTTCATGCGCGACGGCGTCTTCGCGATGGAGCTCGGCGGCCCCGAGGTCGGCCGCGGTTGCGGCGGACGCGGGATCATCCACGGCTTCGAGCTGCTCGAGAAGCTCGGCTTCCACGACTGGGGCTTCGATTACGTCCTGCTCGACTTCCTCGGCGACGTCGTCTGCGGCGGCTTCGGCCTGCCGATCGCGCGCGACATGTGCCAGAAGGTCATCGTCGTCGGCTCGAACGACCTGCAGTCGCTCTACGTCGCCAACAACGTCTGCAAGGCGGTCGAGTATTTCCGCAAGATGGGCGGCAACGTCGGCGTCGCGGGCATCCTGATCAACAAGGACGACGGTTCGGGCGAGGCGCAGGCGTTCGCCGAAGCCGTCGGCATTCCGGTCCTGATCGCGATCCCCGCGAACGAGGACATCCGCAAGAAAAGCGCCAACTACCAGATCATCGGCACGCCCGGCGGCCAGTGGGGCAGCTTGTTCGAGGAGCTCGCGGTCAATGTCGCCGAGGCCCCGCCGGTGCGTCCGACGCCGCTGACCGCCGACGGCCTCCTCGGCCTGTTCAGCCCCGAGGATACCGGGGCGAACGTCACGCTCGTGCCCGCGACGCAGGCGGCGATGCGCGGCGTCGCGTTCGTGCCGAAGGTCAGCCTCGAAGTGGTCTACGATGCTGTCTGAGGCCGCCATGCCGCGCAGCGACGACGCACCGCCGGCGCGGCGCGTGCAGTTCGGGGGGCACGCTCGCGGCCGCTGCGCGCGACGCCGGCAAGTCGGCGATCCTCGACCAGTACGCCAAGGATTATCCGCGCGGTCCGCACGACCAGCCGCAGTCGATGTGTCCGGCGTTCGGTAGTTTGCGGGTCGGCCTCAGGATGCGCCGCACCGCGACCGTCCTGTCGGGCAGTGCGTGCTGCGTCTACGGCCTGACCTTCACCAGCCACTTCTACGGCGCGCGGCGCACCGTCGGCTACGTCCCGTTCAACTCCGAGACGCTCGTCACCGGCAAGCTGTTCGAGGACATCCGCGACGCGGTGTTCGATCTCGCCGACCCGGCGCTCTACGACACGATCGTCGTCACCAACCTGTGCGTCCCGACCGCGAGCGGCGTGCCGCTCCAGTTGCTGCCCAAGGAAATCAACGGCGTCCGCATCATCGGCATCGACGTGCCGGGCTTCGGCATCCCGACCCACGCCGAGGCGAAGGACGTCCTCGCCGGCGCGATGCTCGCCTACGCCCGCCGCGAGGCCGAGGCCGGGCCCGTCGCCGCGCCCGCGTCGCGCCCCGACCTGCCGACCGTCACGCTGCTCGGCGAGATGTTCCCGGCCGACCCGATGGGCATCGGCGCGTTGCTCGCGCCGATGGGCCTGGCCGCCGGTCCCGTCGTGCCGACGCGCGAGTGGCGCGAGCTGTACAGCGCGCTCGACTGCGCCGTCGTCGCCGCGATCCACCCCTTCTACACCGCGAGCGTCCGCGAGTTCGAAGCCGCCGGGCGCACGGTCGTCGGCTCGGCGCCGGTCGGGCGCGACGGCACGGCGGCATGGCTTGACGCGATCGGCGCCGCGACGGGTACGGCCCAGTACGTCACGGACGCCGCCAAGAACGCCGCGCTGCCGGGCATCGCCGCGGCGCTCGCCGGCGCGCCGATCAAGGGCCGCATCACCGTCTCGGGCTACGAAGGCTCCGAACTGCTCGTCGCCCGCCTCCTGATCGAGAGCGGCGCGACCGTCGACTACGTCGGGACCGCCTGCCCGAAGACGCCGTGGTCGGAGCCCGACCGCGCTTGGCTCGAGGCGAAGGGCGTAACGGTCAAATACCGCGCCAGCCTCGCCGACGACCTCGCCGCGGTCGACGGGCTCATGCCCGACCTCGCCATCGGCACGACGCCGGTCGTCCAGCACGCCAAGGAGCGGTCGATCCCGGCGCTCTACTTCACCAACCTGATCTCGGCGCGCCCGCTGATGGGCGCGGCCGGCGCTGGGAGCCTCGCGACGGTGGTCAACGCCGCCCTCGGCAACCAGGCACGCTTCGACAAGATGAGCGCGTTCTTCGCCGGCGTCGGCATCGGCGACACCGCCGGCGTCTGGGAAGACACGCCGCGCCTGCGCCCCGAGTTCAAGGCCAAGTACGCCGGCCAGCGCCTCGCCGCCGCCAAGGCCGAGGAGTCGGTCGGATCATGACGCTGGTCCTCGATCACGACCGCGCCGGCGGTTACTGGGGGGCGGTCTACGCCTTCACCGCGATCAAGGGCCTGCAGGTCATCATCGACGGTCCCGTCGGCTGCGAGAACCTGCCGGTGACGAGCGTCCTCCATTACACCGACGGGCTGCCGCCGCACGAGCTGCCGATCGTCGTCACGGGCCTCGGCGAGCAGGAGCTCGGCCGCGACGGGACCGAGGGCGCGATGAAGCGCGCGTGGGGCACGCTCGATCCCGACCTGCCCGCCGTCGTCGTCACCGGCTCGATCAGCGAGATGATCGGCGGCGGGGTGACCCCCGAGGGCACCAACATTGCACGCTTTCTGCCGCGGACGATCGACGAGGACCAGTGGCAGGCGGCCGACCGCGCGCTGACGTGGCTGTGGACGCAGTACGGACCGAAGAAGGTGCCGGCGCTTAAGGCCCTCAAGGAGGGCGCGAAGCCGAAGGTCAACATCATCGGCGCGCAATACGGCTGCTTCAACCTGCCGAGCGACCTTGCCGAGATCCGCCGCCTGATCGAGGGCATCGGCGCCGACGTCGGCATGGTCTTTCCGCTCGGCAGCCACCTCGCCGACGTCCGCCGGCTGCCCGAGGCGGCGGTCAACGTCTGCCTGTACCGCGAGTTCGGCCGCGGCCTGTGCGAGACGCTCGAGCGGCCGTACCTTCAGGCGCCGATCGGGCTCGAGTCGACGACGCTGTTCCTCCGCAAGCTCGGCGAGCTGCTCGGCCTCGACCCCGAGCCGTTCATCGCGCGCGAGAAGCACACGACGATCAAGCCGGTTTGGGACCTGTGGCGGTCGGTGACGCAGGACTTCTTCGGCACCGCGAGCTTCGCCGTCGTCGCGACCGAGACCTATGCGCGCGGCCTGCGGGCGTTCCTCGAGAGCGATCTCGGCCTGCCGTGCACCTTCGCCGTCAGCCGCACCGCCGGGGTCAAGCCCGACAATGCGACGGTCCGCGACCTGATCCGCACCAAGCCACCGCTGGTCCTGTTCGGCAGCTACAACGAACGGATGTACCTCGCCGAACTCGGCGGACGGTCGATCTACGTCCCCGCGAGCTTCCCGGGCGCGGTCATCCGCCGCCACACGGGCACGCCGTTCATGGGCTACGCCGGGGCGACGTACATCCTCCAGGAAGTTTGCAACGCGCTGTTCGACGCGCTGTTCAACATCCTACCGCTGGCGACGACGATGGACGCCGCCCGGCCGGCGGCCGACGCTACCCTGTCGCGCATCCACCGCGAACTCGCATGGGACGACGACGCGCGCGAGGATCTTGCCGCGCGGGTCGAGGCGCAACCGGTGCTCGTCCGCATCTCGGCCGCCAAGCGGTTGCGCGACGGTGCCGAGCGCGGCGCCCGGCTCGCGGGCGAGACGACGGTCACGCGTGCGCGGGTCGCCGCCGCGGCGCGGCTCGAGGCGCAGGCGGCATGAGCCGCCCGTACACCCTTTCGGCCGCAAACGGCCCCAGCATTCTTCGCAGCGGCTGTCGCTGCGTCGAACTCCGCCTCGCCGGTTGGTCGGCGACCTTTTCAGGCGGGCAACAAGGAGGCGACGAATGATTGAAAAGGACGATGGCATCGGGGTGCGCACGTACCTCACTGCCGAGGAAGCCAAGGACTTCCACAAACTGTTCATGATGAGCTTCATCATCTTCACGGTGATCGCGATCGTGGCGCACTTCCTCGTCTGGCAATGGCGTCCGTGGCTGCCCGGCCCGAACGGCTATGCGACCCCGACGACCACCGCGAGCGTCGTGACGCCCGCTACCGCAACCCACAGCTAAAGGGGACCGACCATGTGGAGAATGTGGCAAACCTTTGATCCGCAGCGCGTCCTGGCCGCGCTCGGCATCTTCCTGTTCGTGCTCGCCCTGCTGATTCACTTCATCCTGCTCAGCACGAACCGGTTCAACTGGCTCGACGGTCCCAAGTCGGGTCCGGCAGCGATGGGCGTGACGGCGCAGGCCGATCCGGCGGCGGCGACGCCGGCGGCGGTCGCGGCGGCCGATCCGGCGGCGGCTCCCGCGGCGGCTCCGGCCCCGGCGGCAGCTCCGGCGGCAGTCACGCAGTAACGAACGAGGGAAGGGGCCCGCCGACCGGGCCCCTTCCATCACCCCACCCAGAGCGAAGGGGCCGACCATGGCACTGCTGAGTTTCGAACGGAAATACCGGGTGCGCGGCGGCACGCTGATCGGCGGCGACCTCTTCGACTTCTGGGTCGGTCCATTCTACGTCGGCTTCTTCGGCGTCACGACGATCTTCTTCTCGATCCTCGGGACGGCGCTGATCTTCTACGGCGCGGCGATCGGCGGGACGTGGAACCCGTGGCTGATCAACATCGCGCCACCCGACCTCAAGTACGGGCTGGCGCTGGCGCCGCTCGCCGAGGGCGGCATCTGGCAGATCGTCACCGTCTGCGCGATCGGAGCCTTCAGTTCATGGGCGCTGCGCGAGGTCGAGATCTGCCGCAAACTCGGCATGGGGTACCACGTGCCCTTCGCCTTCTCGGTCGCCATCTTCGCTTATGTCACGCTCGAGGTGATCCGCCCGCTGCTGCTCGGCGCGTGGGGACACGGCTTCCCGTACGGCATCTTCAGCCACTTGGACTGGGTGTCGAACACCGGTTATCAGTATCTCCACTTCCATTATAATCCGGCCCACATGCTCGCGGTGAGCTTCTTCTTCACCACGACGCTCGCGTTGGGGCTCCACGGCTCGCTGATCCTGTCGGCGGCGAACCCGAAGAAGGGTGAGCTGATGAAGGCCCCCGAGCACGAGGATACGTTCTTCCGCGACCTGATCGGCTACTCGGTCGGCACGCTCGGTATCCACCGCCTCGGGCTGTTCCTCGCCCTGTCGGCGGGCTTCTGGAGCGCGGTGTGCATCGTCATCAGCGGGCCGTTCTGGTCGCGCGGCTGGCCCGAATGGTGGACGTGGTGGCTCGACCTGCCGATCTGGCGCCAGTGAAGGGGGGCTGACATCATGGGCTACCAAAACATCTTCAACCAGGTCCAGGTCCGCGCCGCGGCCGACCCCGGCATCCCGTTGCCCAAGGGCGACTGGCGCCGCGACTGGAACCCCTCACCCTCGTACTGGCTCGGCAAGTTCGGCGAGGCGCAGGTCGGCCCCTTCTATCTCGGACGGCTCGGGCTGGCGTCGCTGTTCCTCGGCTTCCTTGCCTTCGAGATCATCGGGCTCAACATGTTCGCCAGCGTCAACTGGGATCCCATCCAGTTCGTCCGCCAGCTGCCGTGGCTCGCGCTCGAGCCGCCGGCGCCGAAGTACGGGCTGCAGATCCTGCCGCCGCTCGCCGAAGGGGGCTGGTGGCTGATCGCCGGCTTCTGCATGACCGCCTCGGTGCTGCTCTGGTGGGCGCGGACCTTCGTCCGGGCGCGCCGCCTCGGGCTCGGTACGCACACCGCGTGGGCGTTCGCCAGCGCCATCTTCCTGATGCTCAGCCTCGGCTTCATCCGCCCGCTGCTGATGGGATCGTGGGCGGAGGCCGTGCCGTTCGGCATCTTCCCGCACCTCGACTGGACCGCGGCGTTCTCGATCCGCTACGGCAACCTCTTCTACAACCCGTTCCACTGCCTCTCGATCGTCTTCCTCTATGGCTCGACCCTGCTCTTCGCGATGCACGGTGCGACGATCCTCGCGGTCGGGCGCTACGGCGGTGAGCGCGAACTCGAGCACATCACCGACCGCGGCACGGCGGCGGAGCGGGCCGGACTGTTCTGGCGCTGGACGATGGGCTTCAACGCGACCTTCGAGTCGGTCCATCGCTGGGCGTGGTGGTTCGCGGTGCTGACGACGCTGACCGGCGGCATCGGCATCCTGCTGACCGGCACGGTCGTCGACAACTGGTTCCTGTGGGCGCAGCAGCACGGCTATGCGCCGATCTATCCGAAGACCGGGGTGGTCGATCCGGCGACGCTGGGGGGTATCAAATGAGCCTGGTCCGTATCACCGCCGTGGTCGCGGCAGGCGGGCTCGCGCTCGCCGGCTGCGGCGAGGCTCCGCCGATGAAGACCACGCAGCTCGGCTATCGCGGCACGGCCGCCGAGCAGATCACCAATCCGCGCCTCGCGGCGCGGCTCGCGGCGGTCAACGGCATCCCGGCGACGCCCTACGCGCTCGACCCCGACACCGGCGGCGAGCGCGCGGGCCACGCCTATCAGAACGTGCGGGTGGTCGGCGACCTGTCGACCGATCAGTTCAACCATCTGATGGCGTCGATCACCCAGTGGGTCGCGCCGCCGGCGCAGGGCTGCAACTACTGCCACAACCCGAACAACATGGCGTCGGACGCGATCTACACCAAGGTCGTCGCGCGGCGGATGCTCCAGATGACGCGCAACATCAACGCCAACTGGACGAGCCACGTCCAGGGGGTCGGCGTCACCTGCTGGACGTGTCATCGCGGCAATGCCGTGCCGAAGAACGTGTGGAACGAGGACCCGAGCTCGCGGCCGAACGCCGGGCAGCAGATGTTCGGCAACACGCGCGGCGTCGGTTCGGCCGGACATAATTCGGTCAAGTACGCGTCGCTGCCGTATGATCCGTTCACTCCGTACCTGCTCGGGGCCTATCCGATCCGCGTCCAGTCGCGTGTGCCGGTCAACGGGCCCGAGGTGCCGATCAAGGCGACCGAGGCGACCTACGGCCTGATGATGCACATGTCAGGCTCGCTCGGCGTCAATTGCACCTACTGCCACAACAGCCGGTCGTGGTCCGACTGGTCGCAGAGCCGGCCGCAGCGGGTCACCGCGTGGTACGGCATCCGCATGGTCCGCAATATCAACAACGACTATATCCAGAAGCTCGCGTGGGCGATGCCGGCGAACCGTAAGGGACCGCTCGGCGACCCGTACAAGGTCAACTGCGCGACGTGCCATCAGGGGCTCGCGTTGCCGCTGTACGGCGTCAGCATGCGTAAGGAGCACCCGCAGCTGTGGGGGCCGGTCGCGCGTGACATCGGCGGCATTGGTCTGCCCGGTGTACCGGCCGCGGCGGTGCCGCAGTTCAACGGCACGATCCCGCGCGCGCCGGTGTCGACGGCGACGGCGGTTCCGGTCGCCGCCCTGCCTGCACCCCCGGCGGGATAGGTTATCAGCAAAGTAACGATATTTTCCACTTGTTAAAGATATAGTTGATGATAGTGTAACCCCTACACGGCCTTGTGGGGCGGCCGTGGTTCCGGGGGCAAGGTGTTGTTGCGTGGGGGTGGCTGGCTGGCGCGGCGGCTGCGGTGCGTAGCCGCTATCCTCGTGGCGGCGGCTGCGCTGACGGGAGCCGTCCGCGCCGCTGACCTCCAGGTCTCGCAGTACAGCTTCGCGCCAGACCCCGTTCCGAACAGCGGGACCACCGTTTTTTCGATCCGGGCGACGAACCTCGGCCCCGGGACGATCGCCGACGCGGTTCTGACGATCGCGATCTCCGACCGGTTCCTCGTCACACCGGGCAACTTTCCCGGTTTCTGCCAACTCAGCGGGGCGGCCGGTGCGCAGACGCTCGCGTGCACGCTGCCGCCGTTCGCGCCGGGGGACGTCAACCTCAACTATACCGCAACCGCAGTCGCCATCGGCGCGTCGGATACCACCGCCAGCCTGACGAGCGCGACCGCGGCCGATCCCAATCCGGCGAACGACTCCCTGACGATCACCCCGAGCGTCGTTTCGGGGGCCGATCTGTCGACGGCCAAGACCGACAACATCCCCACGCACTCGGTCGCCGCCGGTGGCACGATCAGCTATCTCGTCACGGTCAGCAATGCCGGCCCCAACGCGACCGCCGCGGTGACGCTGACCGACACGCTGCCGCCGCCGACCGACTTCACCTTCGTCTCCGCCGCCGGACCCAACTGGAGCTGCGCGCAGTCGGGGGTGACCGTCACCTGCACCTACGGCGGCGCGGCGCTGATCGGCAGCTATCCGCCGGTCACCATCACTGGCACCGTCGCCAACTCGACCGGCGGCACCATCACCAACAACGCCGCCGCGGCGATCAACTCGCCGTTGTTCGGCGACCCCAACGGCAACAACAATGCCGCGCCGCCGGTGGTGACGACGATCACCCCCGGAACTGACCTGCAGGCGATCAAGGTCATGCAGAAGACCTTCGCCATCGGGGCCGGCGGAACCTTCTCGATCGGCGTCAGGAACAACGGCCCGCAGGCCGTGACGGGCGCGGTCGTCACCGATCCCGTGCCGGCGAACCTGGCGATCGGGGCGGTGCCGGCCGGCTGCGCGGTCGCGGGGCAGACGGTCACCTGCACCGCCGGCCCGCTCGCGGCGGGCGCGGCGCAGACCTTCACCATCCCCGTGACGGGCGCCATCCTGACGGGCGGGCTGATCAAGAACATCGCGAGCGTCGCGCCGCCCGCGGGCGTGGTCGATCCGACCGCGGCGAACGACACGGCGACGGCGAACTTCGAGGTCATCGCCGCCGGGGCCGACCTGTCGCTGACCAAGACCAAGTCGCCGTCGCCCGTCGCCGCCGGCGGCGCGATCACGACGCAGATCGCGATCCGGAACAACGGCCCCTCGACGCTCGACTACACGCCGCCCAACGTCCTGCGCGCCGTCGACACGCTGCCCCCTGGCGAAACCTTCGTGTCCGCCGATGCGCCCTGGTCGTGCTCGGCATCGGGGCAGGTCGTTACCTGCTTTCTCAACATCGCCGGCACGCTGCCGCCGACGAGCTCGCGGCTGCTGACGCTCCATACGCTCGCCGGTCCGGGCGTGTCGGGGCCGTTGACCAACAATGCGTGCACCGGCTCGACCGCCGGTTCGCTCGCAATGCCGCCCGACATGAACACGGCGAACGACTGTGCCGGCGCGACCGTCATCGCCAGCGCGGTCAGCGCCGACCTGTCGGTCGCAAAGGCGGTGTCGCTGGATAACGTCGGCTACAGCCAGGGCGGGCTCGTGGTCCCCCCGACCGGCGGTTTCTTCATCCGCTATGTCGTGACGAACGAGAACGTCGCCGCAACGACCGGGCCGGTCGCGACGGTGACGATGACCGATCCGATTGCGGGCACGTCGGCGGCGTCGGTCGTGACGCTGGTCAGCGCAAGCAACGGGGTCAACCCGGCGATCGTGACGCTGAACGGGCAGAAGCAGGTCAGCTGGACGTTCAGCGCGCTGGCCAAGGGCGCATCGGCGACGCTCGTCGTCCGCGTCGACCGACCGCTGGTCGCGAACGACGACGTCGGCAGCGCGGTGTTCACCAACACCGCGACGGTCACCTCGCCAGACACCTACGACCCTAATCCGGTGAACAACGCGTCTACGGCGCAGTATCGGATCGAGCCGCTCGTCGACGTCGCGATCACCAGCAAGACGGTGACGCCGAACGTCACACAGGCGGGGGTCAACGCGACATACACGATCTTCGCGCGCAACAACGGGCCGAACACCGCGGCGAACGTCACGGTGACCGACGTCATCGACCCGACGCGCTTCGCCCTCGTCGGGCCGCCGACGACGACCCGCCCCGGAACGACGTGTACCGCCGACACCGCGAGCGGAACGATCGTCTGCCCGCTCGGCAGCGTCGCGGCGAACACGACGTACCAGGTGCTCCAGACGGTGCGGCCGGTCTATCCGTTCGGCGGCTCGACCAGCTTTCCGACCACCTATCAGAACGTCGCTTCGGTGACGACGACCTCGACCGACACCAACCCCGGCAACAACAGCGGGTCGGTGTCGCACACGGTCATCGGTCCGGCGTACGATCTGGCGATCACCAAGCAGGAGCCGGGGCCGGGGTTCGACCCGATCGGCTACGGCCAGCTGCTGACCTACGATATCCGCGTATCGAACTTCGGACCGTCGCGCGCGGGCAACATCCTCGTCGTCGACACGCCGCAGCCGCCGGCGGGCTATACGATGACCTTCGCCGACTTCACCGTGAACCCGGTCGCGGCGTCGAACGGCCTGACGCTCTATGCGCCGCCGGCCCCGGCGTGCGTTACCGTCGGCGCGACGGTGCAGTGCCGGCTCGATGCCGGCAGCCCGGCGAACAATTTCCTCGATCCGTTGCGCCAGACGATCTTTCGCATCCGCTTCAGCGAGGGCGGGGCCCCGCCGATGAGCTCGCTGACCTTCACCGATCGCGTCCAGGTCACCGCGACCGAGCAGCCGACGACGACCGCTGCCGTCGCCGACAGCCAGCTCGCGAACAACAGCGCGGTGCAGACGACCACGGTGCTCCCAGCGACCGACCTCGAGGTGGTCAGCAAGACGCGGACGACGGCGTCGCCCGCGGGCATCGACGAGCCGGTCGGATTTACGATCGTCGTGCGGAACAACGGCGTCTCGCCGACGGCGCAGGTGCGGATGACCGACACGCTGCCGCCGGGGTTCGTCGTCGTTGGAACGCCGACGGCAGTCGCGTCGGGCGGCGCGTCGGTCAGCAGCACGGCGTGTGCCGGCACGACGACGGTCGTATGCGTGCTCGGCGGCCTGTTCCCCGGCGACGGCTCGCCGGTAACGATCACGCTGAAGGCGCGCGCGGCCTATCCGTTCGCCGGGCCGCTGCTCGCCGACCTGACCAACACCGCGACCATCGCGCCGGGCCAGGACGCGTCGGGTACGCCGCTGTCGATGGACGCGGTGCCGGGCAACAACAGCAAGACGGCGACGGTCCAGGTCGCGCCGTCGTCGATCGCGGGGACCGTCTTCGCCGACGCCAACCTCGACAACGTCGTCCAGCCCGGCGAGGGCATCGCCGGCGTCACCCTGACGCTGACCGGCACCGACACCTTCGGCACGGCGGTCAACCGGACGACGACGACCGACGCGGCGGGCAACTACCTGTTCGACCGCCTGCCGCCGGGAACGTACACCATCGTCGAGACGCAGCCGGCCGGGACGTACGACCGGCTCGAGACGGCGGGCAGCGCCGGCGGCACGGTCAACAATGCCGCGTTCGGCAGCGCGCCGGCGACGAATACCATCGGCGGCATCACGCTCGCCGCGGGGACGGCGGCGACGGGCTATCTGTTCGAGGAGGTCGCCGCGGCGCGCGTCGCCGGCACGATCTACCGCGACCTCAACGGCAACGGCGCGCAGGATTCGGGCGAACCCGGCTTCGGCCCGGGCGACTTCGCGTCGTCGCCGCAGCTGCGGCTGACCGGCACCGACTATGCCGGCGTCCCTGTGAACCTGACGGCGAGCGTCGACGCCAACGGCAGCTACGCGTTCACCGTCCCGCCGTCGGACGCGACCGGCTATACCGTCACGGAGCTTGTCGAGCCGGCCGGAACCGCCGACGGCATCGACCGCAACGGCATCGGCGCGCCGATCCCCGGGT
The DNA here is from genome assembly GCA_963790285.1 of uncultured Alphaproteobacteria bacterium. Taxonomy (GTDB): domain Bacteria; phylum Pseudomonadota; class Alphaproteobacteria; order Sphingomonadales; family Sphingomonadaceae; genus Polymorphobacter_B. The sequence continues at coordinate 247,160 of CAWBNV010000001.1, read as the reverse complement.
CGGCGGGGCGGCCGTCACCCGAGAACATCGTCGTCGGCGTCGTCGCGCCCGGCGCGAACCTGACCAACCGCGACTTCGGCGAGGTGTCGACCGCGAGCCTTGCGGGATCCATCTTCCTCGATGCCAATGCGAACGCCGTCCGCGACGCCAGCGAGACCGTCGGGCTGGCGGGCGGAACGGTGGTCCTGACCGGAACCGACGACCTCGGGCGGAGCATCAGCTGCAGCGTCACCACCGACGCGACGGGCGCCTACAGCTTCCCGCGCGCCGACGCCGCCGATCCGCTGTGCCGCGTGCTGCGGCCCGGGACGTACACGCTGACCGAGACGCCGCCGCCGGGCTTCACCCATGTCGGGGTGTTCATCGGCTCGGCCGGCGGGGCGAGCGGCGGCGCGAGTGGGGCGAACACGCCCGCGCCCGGCGGCGGCAACCTCCGCGTGACGGCGATCGTCGTCGCCGCCGGCACCGCCGCGACGCGCTACGACTTCGCCGAAGCGGGGCAGGGGCTCGCCGGCACGGTCTACGTCGACCGCAACAACAACAATGTCCGCGACGGCGGCGAGACCGGGCTCGCCGGCGTCGCCGTCACCCTGTCGGGAACGACCGCGAGCGGGGTCGACGTCTGCACGCTGATCGCCTGCACCGTGGCGACCGACGCCGCGGGCAACTTCCGCTTCGCCAACGTCCCCGGGTCGGGCGGCGCCGGCTACACGCTGACCGAGGCGGCGCAGGCGACGCCGCCGCTGTCGGGCTATGCCGACGGGCAGGACGCCGCCGGTACTGTCGGCGGCGCAGTGCGCGGCACCGCGGGCAACGACGTCATCACCGGCGTTCAGCTTGCCGGCGGGGAGATGGGCGTCGGCTACCGTTTCGGCGAACTCGGCGGCACGCTCGCCGGCCATGTCTTCGCCGACCTTGCCGACACCGGCGTGTTCAGGCCCGGCGCGGCGGGGATCGGCGGGGTCGTCGTCACGCTGTCGGGGACGACCGCGGCCGGAGCCGAGATCTGCGCCCAGCGCGCCGCGCTGTCGCCGCCGCTCGCTTGCACGACGACGACCGCGCCCGACGGCAGCTACGCCTTCGCCGACCTGCCGGCAGGCAGCTACACGCTGACCGAGGCGCAACCCTCGGCCTATGCCGACGGCAAGGAGGGAGCGGGCTCCCCCGGCGGCACCGTCAACAATGCGGCCTTCGGGCCCGGCGCGGCGACGAATGCCATTGCCGCGATCCCGCTCGGGGCCGGCGTCGCCGGAGCCGGCTACGATTTCGGCGAGCGCGGCGTCGCCATCACCGGCCGCGTGTTCAAGGATCCACCGCGGGACGGGGCCGAGCCGGGTAAACCGGGCATCGGCGGGGTAACGATCCAGCTGGTCCAGAACGGCGTCGTCGTCGCGACCACGGTAACCGCCGCCGACGGCAGCTACGCGTTCAACGGCCTCGCCGCGGGCAGCTACACCGTCACCGAGGTGCAGCCGGCCGGCTACGGCTCGTCGACACCGAACAGCGTCGCCGTCAACCTGACCGCGGGCAGCAACGCGCGCGTCGACTATGGCGAGACGGTCTCGACGCTCGCCGGCGCGGTCTTCGTCGACACCTCGAACGACGGCGTCCGTCAGCCGGGCGAGGCGGGCATCGCCGGCGTCGTCGTCACGCTGACCGGGACGGCGGCGAACGGTGTCGCGGTCAGCCGCGTCGCGACGACCGACGCAAGCGGCGCGTTCGCCTTCGCCGACCTGCTGGCGGGCACCTACACGCTGACCGAAACGCAGCCCGCCGCCTATGCCGACGGGCTCGACAGCGCCGGAACGGCCGGCGGCACGGTCGGCAACGACGTGATCTCGGCGATTGCGCTCGGCACGGGCATCGACGCGGTCAACTACGGCTTCGGCGAGCGCGCCCAGTCGATCTCGGGCAGCGTCTATGTCGACGCCAACCTGAACGGTGTCCGCGATGCCGGCGACACAGCGATCGGCGGGGTCACGATCACGCTCCAGCGCCCCGACGGCAGCGTCGTCGCGACGACGACGACCGCGGCCGACGGCAGCTACTCGTTCGCCGGCATTGGGCCGGGCGACTATGTCGTCGTCGAGACGCAGCCGGCCGGCTATGGCGACGCCGCCGAGAACGGCACCAACCGCTTCGCGCTGACCGTCAGCTCGGGATCGCCGCCGCCGGTCAACTTCGGCGAGCGAACCGGCTCGGTCGCGGGCCTCGTCTACAACGACAGCAACAACGACGGTCGGCGGCAGTCGGTCGAGCCGCCGATCGCGGGCGTGACGCTGCGCCTGACCGGCACCGACGCCCGCGGCAACCCGGTGACCGCGACGACGGTTACCGGCCCCGACGGCAGCTACCGCTTTGCTGGCATCCCCGGCGGTACCTACTCGGTCGCCGAGACGCAGCCGGCGAACTATCAGGACGGCATCGATACGCCGGGCAACGCCGGCGGCACGGCGCTGCCGGTACCCGGCGACGTCATCGCGGGCATCGCGCTCGGCCCGGCGCAGGACGCGACCGGCTATCTGTTCGGCGAGCGCGGCGCGGCGGCGAAGCTGTCGGGCAGCGTCTGGTTCGACGCCAACCACGACCGCATCCGCGGGGCCGACGAGCCCGGCCGCGCCGGCTGGACGGTCGAGCTGCGCCAGGGCGACGTCCTCGTCGCGACGACGACGACCGGCGCCGACGGCGGCTACAGCTTCGCCGATGTGCCGCCGGGATCGACGTACAACCTGATGTTCCGCGCGCCGGCGAACGGCGCCGCGTTCGGCCGGGCACGACCCAACGAGACCGGCGCGCCGGCGACCGACGGCGTCGTCTCGCCGGGCAACCCGGCGGGTGCGACCTTCGCCTCGGGCCAGCTGACCGGGCTGACGCTGCTGCCGGGGTCGGTGACGCCGCAGCAATCGCTGCCGCTCGACCCGTCGGGCGTGATCTACGATTCGATCAAGCGGTCGCCGGTGCCGGGCGCGAGCGTCCGCATCACCGGACCCGCCGGCTTCGACCCCGCGACGCAGCTCCTCGGCGGCGCCGGCAACGTCGCGCAGACGGTCGGGACCGACGGCATCTACCAGTTCCTGCTGCTCCCCGGCGCGCCGGCGGGGACGTACACGCTTACCGTGACGCCGCCGGCCGGGGGGACGTACAATCCGGTCCAGCCGTCGGCGGTGATCCCGCCCTGTACACCGGCGCTGGCGATCGCCGCGCTGCCCGATCCGCTGCTCGTCTCGACGATCGACGGCGCGCCGCCCGCCGCCAGCCCGCGCGGCTGCGCCACCGGCGTCGCGAGCACTGCCTATTATCTGTCGCTGGTCCTCACCGGCGGTATCTCGGCGGCGTTCGTCAACGACAACCTGCCGATCGATCCGATCCTCGGCGGCGCGATCCAGGTCAGCAAGACGACGCCGATGGCGAACGTCAGCCGCGGCGGGCTGGTGCCGTACACGATCACGGCGAAGAACACGCTCGCCGGGCCGGTCCCCAGTATCGCGATCACCGACCGCGTGCCGGCCGGCTTCCGCTACCGTGCCGGCAGCGCCCGACTGAACGGCGCGCCGGTGGCGCCCGTCGAGCAGGGGTCGCTGCTCGTCTTTCCGCCGGTCGACTTCGCCGCCAGCGAGGAGAAGCGCTTCGACCTGATCCTGACCGTCGGCGCCGGCGTCGGCGCGGGCGAGCACGTCAACACCGCCTACGCCGTCAACCCCGCCGCCGGGCTCGTCGTGTCGAACGTCGCCACCGCGACCGTCCGCGTCGAGGCCGACGCCGACTTCGACTGCTCCGACATCCTCGGCAAGGTGTTCGACGACCGCAACGGCAACGGCACGCAGGACGCCGGCGAGCCGGGGCTGGCGGGCGTCCGGCTGGCGACGGTGAACGGGCAGATCATCACCACCGACGCCGAAGGGCGCTACCACATCACCTGCCCGATGATCGCCAACGAGGATCGGGGATCGAACTTCATCCTCAAGCTCGACCCGCGGTCGCTGCCGACCGGCTACCGGCTGACGACCGAGAACCCCGAGACGGTGCGGCTGACGCGCGGCAAGTTCGCCAAGCTCGACTTCGGCGCGGCGCTGCTCCGCGTCGTCCGATTGGACGTGACCCGCGACGTGTTCGACGGCACCGCCCTCGCGCCCGCGTACCGGACGAAGATCGCCGCGCTGGCCGCGACGCTCGACACCGCGCCGTCGGTGCTGCGCATCGCGTACGCCGTGAACGGCGACGACCGCGGACTTGTCAGGCAGCGCCTCACGACATTGCACGGCGAAATCGCGCGCGAATGGCATTCGGCCAAGCGTCGCTGCCGCCTGATCATCGAGGACGAAGCGCCGTGAACCGTCGCCTCGCCCTCATCCTGGGAACGTCCCTCCTTGCCGTCGCGGTGGTCCATGCCGCCGCGCCGCCCACCGCAAGCCCTTGTAATCACTGCGACCGACGTCCAGCCGACAGCGGCGTCGAGCATGGTCTCCTCGGTCCGAACCTCGAATGGGGCGGCGCCGACGACGCGTTCCGCGTGACGGTCGACGGCCAGACGCCGCCGGGCAAGGCCGCCGCGCCCGCCGACAAGCAGCGCCAAGCCGACATCGCGCTCGCCGCCGCGAAGATCGACGTCCAGGTTACTGCGTTGAATTCGCAAGCCGTTCTCAGCGTCGTCACCGCCCAGCCGGTTACCGGGCCGGGCGAGCCGGTGACCTTCTTCCCGCTCGCCAACTACGTCGCCTTCATCGCCCGCGCCGAACTGCGCATCTTCACCGATACTCAGTCGACTGCGGGCGTCCCCCTGGCGACGATCCCCGTCACCTTCGGCGGGCCAGCAACGTGGCTGCCTCAAGGGCCCGACGCCAATTACCGTGTCGTCTTAAGGGCTTACGATGAAACCGGCCGCTTCGACGAGACTGCCCCTGCGGCCTTCGCGGTGTCGTCGGCTCCCGTGCCCGCCGCGCGCGACCGGCGGACGGGGCCGGTGTTCGAAAACCAGCGGACCGCCGGTAACATCGCAGTCGTCGGAGCGGAGGTCACAGTATCCGGGACAGTCACGGACCCCAAGACTCCAGTCATGGTCATGGGAACCGGCGTCCCGGTCGATCCGTCTGGGCGGTTCGTTGCGCGTCAGATCGTCCCGCCGACGACGCGCGAGATCGGCGTCCGGATCGGCGAAAGTGATCTCCGGCGGGCCATCTCCTTGCCGAAGAACGACGATTTCCTTGTCGCCATTGCCGACCTGACTGCCGGGCACCGTAATTTTGGCGCCGCCAAGGCCGAGCTGCAGGGCGTCGACCGACAGGACACGCGACGCGACTTCGTCGACGGGCGATTCGCCTTCTACTGGAAGAAGGCGCTCGGGACCGTCCGGCTGACTGCCGCCGCCGATACCGGCGAGCAACCGTTCGATGCGTTGTTCGACGATTTCCTCAAGAAGGACAGTCGCGCCTTTCTCCGCCGCCTCGACCCGACGCTCCATTACCCGGTCTACGGCGACGACTCGACGACGGTCGAAGACGCGCCGACCTACGGCCGCTTCTACCTGCGTGCCGAGACGCCGAACGGGCAGGCGATGTGGGGCAACTTCCACACGCAGCTGACCGGCACCGACCTGATCCGCTACCAGCGGTCGCTCTATGGCGGCGAGGTTGACTGGCGCAGCGAGGCGACCACCGCCGGCGGCGAGCGGCGCAGCCAGATCAACGGCTTCGCCGCCGATCCCGGGACCATCGCCAGCCGCGAGGAGTTCGCTTCGACGGGTGGCTCGGTCTATTACCTGCGTAACCAGGACATCGCGCAGGGATCCGAGCGCCTGTTCATGGAAGTCCGCGACCGCGATTCCGGACTCGTCCTCAGTCGCCAGGAGCTGATCGTCGCACGCGACTACGACATGAATTATATCCAAGGCCGGCTGTTGCTGCGCTCGCCCTTGTCGATCGTTGCCGACGATAGTCTGTTCGTCCGCAACAACTCGCTCGCCGGCAATCCGGTCTGGCTTGTCGCGACGTACGAATACACGCCCGGCCTGACGCGGCCGAGCGCGCTGACCTATGGCGGGCGGGCGCAGCAGTGGATCGGCGAGCACCTGCGCGCGGGCGTCACCGGCTATCACCAGGGTGAGGACCAGGCGAAGCAGGGGCTGTACGGGGCCGACCTGCTCGCGCGCTACAAGCCCGGCACCTGGCTGCGCGGCGAGTTCGCCCGCGCCAACGGCACCGGCAACGGTGCCAACTTCTCGTCGACTGGCGGCTACGACTTCACCCAGGTGACGCCGGGCGGAGCGACGGCGAACGCCTATGTGCTTGAAGGCGCAGCCGATCTACACGAGCTGACCGGCGGCGGCGATGGCCATGTCGCCGGCTACTACCGCCGTCGCGAGGCCGGGTTCTCCGGGCCCGGCGAGCTCACCTTCGGCGAGGCGCTCGATCAATATGGCGGGACGGCCGACGTCGCCATCGGTCGCTTCGCCCGCCTCAAGGGCAAGGCCGACCTGACGGAGGGCACGCTGACGCGCCGGCAGGCGGTCGAGGCCGGGTTGGTCCATGACCTCGGGCGCGGCTGGTTCGGCAGCGTCGGGGTCCGCGCCGACGATCAGGGAGCCGGGCAGGCGACCGCCTTCACGCCGTTCACGGCGCCGTCGTCGCTGCGCGGCGAGCGGACCGATGGCGCGGTCACCATTGGCTACCATCACGTCCCGCCGATCGCCAAGCCGTCGCAGGAAGCCACCGCCCCGACTGCTGGCCGCCTCGGCGACCGCCCATGGTCGCTGTCGGTCTTCGGCCAGAAGACGCTCGCACGCGACGGCGGCCGACTGGCGAACGACCGCTACGGGATCGCCGGCGACCTCGCGCTTACCCAGCGCCTGACGCTCGGCGGAGAGCTGTCGGGCGGCGACCTCGGACTCGGGGCGAAGGCCAAGGTCAACCTTGCGACCGGGGACCGCGGTTCGCTGTACCTCGCCTATGCGCTTGCCGCCGAGAACCCGGACGCCTTCAACACCGGGCGGCTCGGGCGATTGACGGCCGGCGCCAAGCATCGCTTCGGCAGCGACATCAACGTCTTCGCCGAGGAACGGCTCGAGAGCGGGGCGGGCCCGACGGGTCTGACCCAGGCGTACGGTGCCGACTTCGCGCCAGCCAAGGGCTGGACCCTCGGTGGGCGCTACGAGACTGGCAAGCTCGCCGACGCGCTCGGGCAGCGGATCGCGCGCGAGGTCGTCGGCGCAACGGTCGGTTATGGCGCGCCGCTGGTCCGCTGGTCGAGTGCGCTCGAATATCGCCGAGAGGCAAGCGACACGCTCGGGACCCGCACGACCTATGCGACGCGCAACCTCGTGACGTACCAGGCGTCGCCGGCGCTTCGCCTCTATGGCAAGGCCAACCTGTCGCTGTCGAACGGTGGCGGAAATGCGGGTTCGCTCGATGCCGACTATTACGAAGTCGCGCTGGCCGGCGCCTATCGACCGGTAACTAACGACCGCCTCAACGTGCTGGCGAAGCTGACCTATCTCTCGGATCTGCCGTCCCCGGCGCAGGTCACGGCCTATGCGCTGCCGATCGACTATGCGCAGCGCAGCACGATCGGCGCGATCGACGCGACCTACCAGCTGACACCGCGCCTTGCGATCGGCGGCAAGGTCGCGGTGCGCGTCGGCGAGCTGCGGCTGTCGCGCGATGCGAGCGCGCCATGGTTCGACAGCCAGGCGGTGTTCTGGGCGGCGCGGGCCGATTACGAGGTGGTCCGCCGCTGGGACCTGCTCGGCGAGGTCCGCCAGCTCCGCGTCTCGACCGCCGGCGACGCGCGGCTCGGCGCCCTTGTCGGGGTCTACCGGCACTTCGGGCCCAACGTGAAGGTCGGGGCGGGATACAACTTCACCAACTATTCCGACGATCTCGCCAACGTCGGCTACCGCGAGCACGGCTTCTTCTTCAACGTCATCGGCAAGTTCTAGCACTTTGCCCCTGCGGCGAGGCGCGGTAGAGTACTGAGACGCCCTCCAGGACTGCCCCGCCGATGATGTTCAAGACGTGCCTGTGGCTCGGCTGCGATGGTGCTCGGCGTTCCGGCGTTCGCCGGGACCAAGCCGCTTTATCAGCCGGCTCCCGCGTGGGTGCAGCCCGCCACCATCGACCTCGGCAAGGCCGATACGCCGCCGCGGCTGATCTTCGACCAGCAGCAGCGGCTGGCCGGCGGCGAGGTGTGGAGCTACGTCGACCGCGCCAGCCGAGTTACGTCGCAACAGTCGCTGCTCGAGGCCGGCACGATCATCCTCGGCTGGCAGCCCGACGAGGGCGACCTGATCGTCCACCGCATTGCCATTATTCGCGATGGCCACGAGATCGACTTGCTCGCCGAGAAGGAGCCGCTGACCGTCCTGCGCCGCGAGCGAGGACTCGAGGCGCTCGAACTCGACGGCGTCCTGACCGCGACGATGCCGGTCAAGGGGTTGCAGGTCGGTGACGTCCTGCGCGTGACCTACTCGACAACGCGCAGCGACCCGGCGCTCAAGGGTAATATGCAGTCGAGTGCGGTGCTGCTCCCCGACCAGACGGAGGTCGGCGTCGCCCGCATCCGCGCGCTGTGGCCGGCGAAAGACAACGTCCAGTGGAAGGCGCTGGCGAGGCTGTCCGGGAGCAAGCTCGTCCGCGTCGGCAATGAGATGGAACTCAGCGTCACCTCGCCGCTGCCCAAGCAGCCCGACCTGCCGGGGGATGCGCCGGCGCGCTTCCACCCGCTGCCGCTTGTCGAGCTATCGACCTTCCGCGACTGGGCCGACGTCTCGCGCACGATGGCGCCGCTGTTCGCCCCCGTCGCTTTCGCGCCTGGCTCGCCGCTCGAGGCGGAGGTGGCGCGTATCCGTGCTGCGAGCCCCGATCCGCTGACCCGCACGGCGCTCGCGCTGCAGTCGGTCCAAGGCAACGTCCGCTACTTGTTCAACGGGCTCGACCACGGCAATTACGTGCCCCAGCCGCCGGACAGGACGTGGACGATCCGCTCGGGCGACTGCAAGGCCAAGACGTTGCTGCTGCTGTCGATGCTCAAGGCGCTCGGCATTGCCGCCGAGCCGGTGCTGGCCAACACCCGGCTTGGCGACTTCCTGCCGAACCGGCTGCCGTCGGCGGGCGCGTTCAACCACATTCTCGTCGCGGCCACGATCGACGGCCGCCTCTACTGGCTCGACGGCACCGGCCTCGGCGCGCGGCTTGCCGACATCGGCAATACGCCGAACCTGCGCCATGTCCTGCCGCTGCGAGCCGCCGGGGCGGCGCTGATGCCGGTCGCGACCCACGCCAACGCGCGGCCGGATCTCGCCCTCGACATTGATGGTGACCAGTCGGCAGGTATTGGGCTGCCGGTCCCCACGCGCCTGGCGCTGACCGTTCGCGGCCCTGCCGTCGAGGCCTTGAAGGCCGCCGACAGCCAGCTCAGCGGTGACAAGCGGAAGGCGATGATCGACCGGTTTGCAGGCAGCGCTCCTCTCCACATGCTGATCGTCGACCGCCGCATCGACTATGACACTGCCGCCGGAACGGCAACCATCCGCTTGTCCGGACTAGCCAATGGCGGTTGGTCACGGAGCGATCAGCGTTACGAGACGCGCCTCGCCGGCGCGGCCGGCGAGATCAAGTTCGACGGCGACCGCGCGCGGCCCGAATGGCGGGCAATCCCGGTGGCCACCGGCGATGTGCAATCGCGGTTGCTCAGCGTCCATGTGCGGCTACCGGCCGGCGGCAAAGGCTTCGGTCTCGACGGCGACCGAACGCTGCCTTCGACGCTTGCCGGCTTTGCGGTCACCCGCACGGCGACCTTGTCGGATGGCGTCGTTAGCGTCAGCGACCGTGTCGACGGGACCGCGGCCGAGATCGCGCCCGAGCAGATCGCAGCGACCCGCGCTGCGATCGCGCTCGCCCGCTCACGCGAGCTCAAGATCACCGCCCCGCGCGACTATCCGCACCATTGGCAGGTCGTCCGCGACGCTAGGGGGGCGGGCAAGCTCAAGCCGATCGAGGCGGCGTTCGCCACCGCCATCGCCGATGCGACCGAAAAGGAGCCGATGGTCATCGCCCGCGCCGACTTCCGCGCGAGCGTCTTCGACTGGACGGGAGAACTCAGCGATCTCGGAAACGTGATCGCGACGCGCCCGACCGCTGCCGTCCTGCTCACCCGCGCCCGGTTGCTCCGCGAGCTGCGGCAGGACGGCAAGGCGCTCGCCGACGCCAAGGCGGCATACACGCTCGATCCCGGCTCGACCGACACGCTTGCCTCGTATGCCGGTCTCCTCGCCGAGAGCGGCCAAAAGGCAGTCGCGGTGGCCATGCTCGACGAGGCGATCGCGGCGGGCGGCGAGCGCCGGAGCCAGTTGTTGTCCGCCAAGGCGAGCATGCTCGCGCGCGAGCACGAGACCGACGCCGCGCTCGCCGCGATCGACGCGGCGATCGCCGCCAAACCCGGCGACGCGGCGCTGCTCAACTCCCGTTGCTGGCTCAAGGGCACGCTCGGTGTGCAGCTCGACACAGCGCTCAGGGATTGCACCAAGGCGCTCGAGCTCGGTGTGGACAGCGCGCAGGCGCTCGACAGCCGGGCGATGGTCTTTCTCAAGATGAACCGGCTCGACGACGCGCTGACCGACATCGATGCAGCTTTGACTGAACGCCCCGACCAGCCAGCCAGTCTGTTCCTGCGCGGTGTCATCGAAGCACGTCAAGGTAATCGCGCGGCGAGTGCCGACGATCTGACCGGGGCGCGGGCGGCAGCACCGCGGGTCGACGACGACTATACCCGGTTCGGGGTCAAAGCCTGAGCGCAGCCGCCGGCGGCGCGATCAGCCCGCTACCACCATCGTGTTGGCCGCCCCGTGAACTTCGCTGCGCGTTCCAGCGCGAACCCGGTGTTGAGTACCCCCGCCTCGTCGAGTGGTCGGCCGATGACCTGAAGACCGAGCGGCAGCCCGGTCGCGGTCAGCGCTGCCGGGACCGACATCGCCGGCAGTCCGGCGAGCGACGACGGCACGGTGAAGACGTCGTTGAGGTACATCGCCAGCGGATCGGCCTTGTCGCCGGGACTGAACGCCGGCGACGGCGCGGTCGGGGTCAGTAGGACGTCGCACGTCGCCCAGGCCGCGTCGAAGTCGCGCGCGATAAGGGTGCGGACCTTTTGCGCCTGGCGGTAATAGGCGTCGTAGAAGCCGGCCGACAGGACGTAGGTGCCGATCATGATCCGGCGCTTGACCTCGGGGCCGAAGCCGGCGGCGCGCGTCGCCTCGTACATCGCATCGAGGCTACCGCCGTCATCGACGCGTCGCCCGAAGCGCACCCCGTCGTAGCGCGCCAGGTTCGACGACGCCTCGGCCGGCGCGATAATGTAATAGGCCGGAAGCGCATACTTCGTGTGCGGCAGCGACACGTCGACGACTGTGGCCCCGGCATCGCGAACCCAAGCAAGGCCGGCGTCCCACATTGCGGCGATCTCGGGGTCGATGCCGTCGAGCCGGTACTCGCGCGGCACTCCGACGCGCACGCCGCGCAGGTCGCCGGTCAACCCGCCAGCCCAGCGGGGAACCGGCGCATCGAGCGACGTCGAGTCCTTCGGATCGAACCCGGCCATCACCTCGAGCAGCAGCGCGCAGTCGGTCACGTCGCGCGCCATCGGCCCGGCCTGATCGAGCGACGAGGCGAAGGCGACGACTCCCCAGCGCGAGCAGCGGCCGTAGGTCGGCTTGATTCCCGCGATACCGGTGAACGCCGCCGGCTGGCGGATCGACCCGCCGGTGTCGGTACCCGTCGCACCGGCGCACAGCCGCGCGGCGACCGCCGCCGCCGACCCGCCGCTCGACCCGCCGGGGACGAGGACGCGGTTCGATCCCGACGCACGCCACGGCGAAACGACCTCGCCAAAGGCGCTCGTTTCGTTCGACGAGCCCATCGCGAAGGCGTCCATGTTGAGCTTCCCCAGCATGCCGGCACCAGCGGCGAACAGCTTCGCCGTGATCGTGCTCTCATACTGCGGCACGAACCCTTCGAGAATTTTCGCGCCGGCAGTGGTCTGGACGCCTTCGGTCGCGAACAGGTCCTTGATACCGAGCGGGATACCGGCAAGCGGCCCAGCTGCTCCTGCCCCAAGAGCCACGTCGGCAGCGGTTGCAGCGGCGCGCGCGCGGTCGGGCGTCTCGACGATAAAGGCATTGAGCGGGCGCGCGGCCTCGACTGCGGCGATGTGCGCCTCGGCCACTTCGACCGCGGAAAAGGCGCGCGCGCGCAGTCCCGCGGCCAACGCGGCGAGCGACAGGTCGGAAAGGGCGGTCATCGCCGGTCCCCGGGGGTCATTCGATCACCTTGGGAACAGCGAAGAAACCCGCCTCACGGAGCGGCGCATTGGCGAGCACGCGGTCGACAACACCGCCGTCGGCGACCACGTCGTCACGCCAGCGCAGCGTGTTGGGAATGACCACGGCCATCGGTTCGACGCCGCTGGTTTCGACCTCGGCGAGTTGCTCGATCCAACGGAGAATGCCGTTGAGCTCGCCGACGAGCGGTTCAGCCTCACCCGGCGCAAGGCGGATGCGCGCGAGCTTGGCAATGCGGGTGACGGTGGCGAGGTCGACAGACATAGCTGATCGGGTAGCATGCACCCGGGGGCCGCTCAACCGGCCGGTCGCGCCGGACGGGATCAGCGGCGCGCCTGCTTGCGCGCGCGCATCGCCTCGGTGAAGCGTGTCGCCCAGCCGGGCTTCGCGCTCTGTGCCCCGCGGGCAACAGCGAGCGCGCCGGGCTCGACATCGGCGGTGATGACGCTCCCGGCACCCACGATCGCGTCGGCGCCAATGGTCACCGGCGCAACGAGCGCGCTGTTCGAGCCGATGAAGGCATTGGCCCCGATGGTCGTGCGATACTTGAAGAACCCATCATAGTTGCAGGTGATCGTCCCCGCCCCGATGTTTGCGTTCGCGCCGATCGTGGCATCGCCGATATATGTCAGGTGGCTGATCTTCGCGCCCGCGCCAATTTCGGCGGCCTTGATCTCCACGAAGTTGCCGACCTTGGCGTCAGCTCCGAGAGCGGTTCCGGGACGCAGCCGAGCGAAAGGGCCGACGCTGGCCTGCGGTCCGACCATTGCGCCGGCGAGGTGGCTGAATGCGTGGACCGTCGCTCCGTCGGCAATCGTCACGCCCGGGCCAAAGACGACATGCGGCTCGATTATGCAGTCGCGTCCGACGATCGTGTCGAAGGCGAACCAGACGGTTTCCGGGGCAATCAGCGTCACACCCGCAGCCATCATCCGGCGCCCGGGCGCCAGCTTGCCACGTCGCCTCGACGGCGGCGAGTTCGGCGCGGCTGTTGACGCCGGCGACCTCGGCGGCGGCGGTCTCGACCACGCGCCCCGGGCGGTCGGCAAGCGCGACGATGTCGGGCAGGTAGTATTCGGCTGCCGCGTTTGCGTTACCGACGCGGTCGAGGAGCGGCCAAAGCTCCGCCGACCGCGCGGCCAGCGCTCCGGCGTTGCACAGATCGATCGCGCGTTCAGCCGCGCTCGCGTCCTTGTACTCGACCATCTTCTCGATGCGTCCGGAGGCGTCGGCGACGATGCGGCCGTAAGCCCCGGGATCAGCGGGGCGAAAGCCGAGCACCGCGACGCCGGTATCCTCACCCAGCGCGTCGAGTAGCCGCCGCATGGTTGCCGCCTCGACCAGCGGTGCGTCGCCGAACAGCACGAGGACATCCCCGTCGAATCCGGCGAGCGCGGGTTCGGCGGCGCGGACGGCGTGCGCGGTACCGAGCTGTTCCGACTGCAGGGCGACCGTAGCCCGCGTGCCGACGGCAGCCTCAACCTGTTCACGGCGTGCGCCGGCAACCACGACGATGCGTTCGGGCGCGAGCGCCTCGACGCTGGCGAGCAGATGGAGGAGCATCGGCCGTCCGGCGACTGGGTGCAGGACCTTGTGAAGGTCGCTGCGCATCCGCGTCCCCTGGCCGGCGGCGAGGATGACGACGGCGACTGGGCGGTGGGCAACGCTCATGCGGCTCGCCGTGCCACATCGCCCTTGCCTTTTCCAGCCGGGCCGGGCCAAGCGGCGGCATGGCTGGCCCTACCATCGTCTTCGACCTCGACGGCACGCTGGTCGATTCGAGCCCCGACCTCACCGCCGCGTTGAACGCAGCGCTGATCGATGCAGGTCGCCCGACCATCGACCCGGCGACCGTCCGCCACCTCGTCGGGCACGGCGCGCGGGCGTTGATTGAGCGTGGGCTGGCGTTGTCGGGCGGGGGCAGCGCCGCCGATGTCGACCGGGCGATGCCCGTGTTCCTCGATCATTATGCCGCCCATATCGCCGACGCCACGCGACCCTATCCCGGGTGCGATGCCGCCCTCGACCGGCTCGCCGCCGCGGGAGCGACGCTCGCGATTTGCACGAACAAGCCGGCGGCGCTGAGCCGCGCACTGGTCGCTGCTCTCGGCTGGACCGGGCGCTTCGCCGCCAACATCGGCGGCGACTCGCTCCCCGTGCGCAAGCCCGATCCCGCACCGCTGCTGGCCGCGATCGCGGCCGCCGGCGGCGACGTGGAGACGAGCGTGTTCGTCGGCGACACGGCAGTCGACGTCGCGACCGCGCGAGCTGCCGGTGTCGCGGTAGTCGCCTGTGCGTTCGGCTTCGCCGACCGGCCGGCGCGCGAACTTGGTGCCGACGCAGTGATCGACGACTTTGCCGAGCTCGACGTCGCGCTGGCATCGCTCGCGGGCTGATATGCGCGCCGCGGCGGTCCTGCTGATGGCAGCCGTGGTGGCGGCGAGCTATGGCGCTGGCGCGGTTGCGGTATTCTGTCTCGTCGCCACGGTTGTCACATTCCTCGTGCAAGACTGGCCAATGGCATCGGCACCATCAATCCGACCGTCTGCGCCAGAGGTAGGCGAGCGCACGAACAGCACGTCGCGGGAGTTGCTCGGCGTCGATGCGCTCGGCGATCCCGCGCTGATCGTGGGTGGCGACCTGCGGGTGATCGCGGCCAACGCCGGTGCCCGGCGGCTGTTCGGCGAGCGGGTCGTTGCGGACGACTTGCGCCTCGTGCTGCGCCATCCTGCCGTCCTCGACGCCGTTCGCGCCGCCGCCTCGGCCGCGGCACCGGTCGAACGCGAGGTCACTGGCCTTGGCACCGACAACGGCGCTTACCGGATTCGTGCCGCGCCGCTCGGCGCCGACGGGCCGGGGGAGCGCGAACGGCTGCTCATCACCTTCCTCGACATCACGCAGACCCGCCTGACCGAGCGGATGCGGGTCGACTTCATCGCCAACGCCAGTCACGAGCTGCGGACGCCGGTGACGACGCTGCTCGGCTTCATCGAGACGCTGCAGGGCCCGGCGGCCGAGGACGAGCCGGCGCGGCTACGCTTCCTCGAGATCATGCACCGCGAGGCGGGGCGGATGAGCCGGCTGATCGACGACCTGCTGTCGCTCAGCCGGATCGAGCTCGACAAGCACGTCCGGCCGCAGACGCGCGCTCGACGTGGCCCCGCTGATCGCCGATGTCGGCCGGACGCTGGCAATGCGGCTTGATGCCGATCAGCGACGGCTGGTGATCCGTGTCGCGCCGGCGCTGCCGGCCGTCATCGCCGACCGCGACCAGCTGCTGCAGGTACTCCATAACCTCGTCTCGAACGCGCTCAAGTACGGGCGCGCGGGAACGGAGATCACGGTCGATGCAGAGCGTGCCGACACTCCGACGGGGCCGATGGTCCGCGTCACCGTCGGCGACCGCGGGGACGGTATCGCCCCGGAACATCTACCGCGCCTGACGGAACGCTTCTACCGCATCGATACCAGCCGGTCGCGGTCAATGGGTGGAACCGGGCTTGGCCTCGCCATCGTCAAGCACATCATCGAACGCCACCGCGGCACGTTCGACATCGTGTCTAAGCAGGGCGAGGGCAGCCAGGTTTCGTTCGCCCTCCCGCTCGCGCCGACCGGGGCCGCCGTCACCAAAGTGTAACGTGAGCGTCACACAAGCCTCACGTGAACTGGTTACTCGAACAGTATCGCGGTGCTGCGGCCGGCCACGGGGGCTCGGCCGCGACCGTCCGCACGGGTGCAGTCCCGGCATTGGGAGAGAAGCATGTCGCTGAAGATCATTCTGGGGGCCGGCGTCGCCACGCTCGCTCTTGCCGCATCGCCGGCCGCTGCCCGCACGCAGATCCGCGAGGTCGGCTCGACGACCGTCTTCCCGTTCGCGAAGGCGGTGTCGGAGCAGTTCGTCCGCGCCAACCCCAAGTTCCAGCCGCCGGTCATCGAGGGCACGGGCACGGGCGCTGGCGCGAAGCTGTTCTGCGCCGGCGTCGGCGCGCAGTTTCCCGACATCGAGAACGCGTCGCGCCGGATCAAGGTCAGGCGAGCTCAAGGACTGCGCCTCGCACGGCGTGACCGTCGATCACCGAGATCCAGGTCGGGATCGACGGCATCTCGTTCGCCACCTCGGTCAAGAGCAAGGATTTCGCGCTGACGACGACCGACATCTACAAGGCGATCGCCGCGATGCCGTTCGGCAAGCCGAACACCTACAAGACGTGGGACCAGGTCAATCCCAAGCTGCCCAAGGTCGCGATCCTCGTCTACGGCCCGTCGTCGATCTCGGGGACGCGGGACGCGCTCGGCGAACTGATCATGACCGCCGGCTGCAAGACGCAACGCCGGCGCCGCGGCGATGGAGAAGACCGACGGCGACAAATTCAAGCTGATCTGCACCAAGGTGCGCGAGGACGGGCCCTACGTCGAGACCGGCGACAACCCCAATCTCATCGTCCAGAAGCTCGAGGCCAACCCGAACACGCTCGGCATCTTCGGCTTCAGCTATGCCGAAGAGAACAAGGACCGTCTGAAGTCGTCGACTATCAACGGCGTGATGCCGACGTTCGAGACCATCTCGACCTTCAAGTACGCCGGTTCGCGTCCGCTGTATGTCTACGTCAAGAACCAGCACGTCCGCGCCGTTCCGGGCCTCAAGGAATATCTTGCCGAGTTTACCAAGGAGAGCACGTGGGGCAAGGGCGGTTACCTGAGCCGCATCGGCCTGATCCCGGCCCCCGACGCGACCCGTGCCAAGATGGCCGCCGCCGCCGCTGCACTGACCCCGCTCGACCCGGCGACCGTCAAATAAGCGTACGCGTCTGAGTCCTTGCGGCGGCGGACCTCCGGGCGCGCCGCCGCGTTCAACCGTCGAGCCGGGGGTCGGAGTCCGCATGTCGCTCTCGATGATCGCCTTGGTCGTCATCGCGCTCGGCGCCGTCGCGTTCTTCGTCGCGCGGGCGCGGGCCAATGTGTTCGACGCGGGCGACCGGTCGACGCGGGTCGCCGGCGACCGCCCGCACTCGCGCCCGGTCTATCACGGCGCATTCGTCGCGCTCGCCGCCGTCCTGCCGGCGCTGCTGCTGCTCGGCGCGTTCGCCTTCGTCGAGCCGAAGCTGCTCGATGCGACGATCATCTCGTCGCTGCCCGCCGCCGACCAGCCGAAGTCGCAGATCGACCGCGACGCGATCATCGGCGAGGTGAAGGGACTTGCTTCGGGCGACCTTGCCGACGCGTTCAACCCCGCGTCGAAGGCGGCGGTCGCGCCCTATGTCGCCAACCGCGACCGGCTCCAGACCGAAGCGCTGGTCGCCGCCGTCCTGATCGCATTCGGCGGCGCGGCGTGGGCATACACCCGGCTCGCGCCGCAGTTCCGTGCGCGCAACCGCGTCGAGCGGATCGTCATGGGCATCCTGATCGTCGCATCGCTGATCGCGGTGCTGACGACGTTCGGCATCGTCTTCTCGTTGCTGTTCGAAATCGCTTCGTTTCTTCAAGATGGTTTCGCCGTTCGAGTTCCTGTTCGGGCTGCAATGGTCGCCGCAGACCGCGATTCGCGCCGACCAAGCCGGCAGCTCGGGCGCGTTCGGCGCCGTCCCGCTGTTCTGGGGGACGATCTTCATTGGCGCGATTATCGCGATGGCGGTCGCCATTCCGCTCGGGCTGATGAGCGCCATCTGGCTGACGCAATACGCACCGCCGAAACTGCGCAGCATCCTGAAACCGGTTCTTGAGGTGCTCGCGGGAGTGCCGACGGTGGTCTACGGCTTCTTCGCTGCGCTGACCGTCGCCCCGGCGCTGCGCGATTTCGCCTTCGCCGTCGGCATCCCCGGCGCGTCGAGCGAGAGCGCGCTCGCCGCCGGGCTCGTCATGGGGGTGATGATCATCCCGTTCGTCTCGTCGATGGCCGACAATTCGATGAACGCGGTGCCGCAGGCGATGCGCGACGGCAGCCTCGCGATGGGCGCGACGGCGTCGGAGACGATCAAGCGCGTCCTCGTCCCTGCCGCGCTCCCCGGCATCGTCGGCGGCGTGCTGCTCGCCGTCAGCCGCGCGATCGGCGAGACGATGATCGTCGTCATGGCGGCCGGCCTCGCGGCCAACATGACCGCCAATCCCTTCGCCAGCGTGACGACGGTGACGACGCAGATCGTCGACGCTGCTGACCGGCGACCAGGAGTTCGAACTCGTCGAAGACGCTGTCGGCGTTCGCCCTCGGGCTCGTCCTGTTCGTCGTGACGCTGATTCTCAACATCGTCGCGCTGCGCGTCGTCAAGAAATACCGGGAAGCGTACGAATAATGGCGTCGATCGCTTCCCCGATGGCACGCGCCCCGCTCGCCGCCAAGGCCCCGACCGACTGGTCGGATCCGGCGATGACGCGCCGCATCCGCCGCCGCTACGCGTCGGAACGCCGCTTCCGCGCGCTCGGCTTCGCCGCCGTCGCGGCGTCGGTGCTCTTCCTCGCCTTTCTCCTCGTCAACATGCTGGTGCGCGGCGTGCCCGGGTTCCTGCGGACCGAGATCCGGCTGACAATTCCGATTTCCGCGGCGACGCTCCATCTGACCCCCGACCAGCTCAAGGGGCCGAACAAGGAAGCCGCGCTGTCGGCCGCCGACTTCAGCGGGGTGACGACCGCCGCCGCCGTCACCCGCTTCGGCGCGAACGGCGCGAGCTTCGTCTCCGACACCGGCTGGACGGCGCTGCGCGAGGCGGTCACCGCCGACCCGTCGATCATCGGTCAGACCGTGACGCTGTGGGTGCCGGCAGCAGGCAATCTCGACCTCGTCGCCAAGGGCAAGGCGGCGTCTGCCGATGAGGCAGGGTTCAAGACCGCCTATGCCAGGCTCCAGCACGACGGCCTCGTACGGACCGGCTTCAACACCAACTTTCTGACCGCCGCCGATTCGTCCGATCCGGTGTCGGTCGGCATCTGGGGTGCGTTCAAGGGGTCGCTGCTGACGATGCTCGTCACGCTGGTGCTCAGCTTTCCGGTCGGTGTCCTGTCGGCGCTCTACCTCGAAGAATACGCACCGCGGAACCGCTGGACCGACATGATCGAGGTCAGCATCAATAACCTTGCCGCGGTCCCTTCGATTATCTTCGGCTTGCTCGGCCTTGCGGTGTTCCTTGGCACGTTCGACATGCCGCGCTCGGCCCCGATCGTCGGCGGCCTGACGCTCGCGCTGATGACGATGCCGGTGATCGTCATCGCCGGGCGGAACGCGATCAAGGCGGTATCGCCGTCGATCCGCGACGCCGCGCTCGGCATCGGCGCATCGCCGGTGCAGGTCGTTTTCCAGCACGTCCTGCCGCTCGCGCTGCCGGGTATCCTGACCGGCACGATCATCGGCATGGCGCGGGCGCTGGGTGAGACCGCACCGCTGTTGCTGATCGGCATGCGCGCGTTCGTCGGGGCCCCACCGGGCGGGCTGACCCAGCCGGCGACCGTGCTGCCGATGCAGGTCTTCCTGTGGTCGAACGAGGTAAACCGCAGCTTCGTCGAGAAGACGAGCGCGGCGATCATCGTTCTGCTGCTGTTCCTGCTGATGATGAACGGCGTCGCGATCTATCTCCGCAACCGCTTCGAGAGGCGCTGGTAGCCATGGACATGCAGACCGCCATCGGGGTCGGCCACAATTCGGCGGCCACGGTTGACGACCAAGATGACGGCGCGCGACGTCAGCGTGTTTTACGGCTGCCAAGCAGGCGCTGAAGAATGTGTCGATCGACGTCAGCCGCGAGAACGTCACCGCATTCATCGGCCCATCGGGGTGCGGCAAGTCGACCTTCCTGCGCTGCTTCAACCGGATGAACGACACCGTCGCCAGCGCGCGGGTCGAGGGCGAGATCAAGCTCGACGGCGACCGACATCTATCGCGGCGCGGCATGGACGTCGTTCAGCTTCGCGCCCGCGTCGGCATGGTGTTCCAGAAGCCGAACCCGTTCCCCAAGTCGATCTACGACAATGTCGCCTATGGCCCGTCCATCCACGGGCTGGCGCGCAACAAGGCGGAAATGGACGCGATCGTCGAAGGGCTCGCTGCGCCGCGCCGGGCTCTGGGAAGAGGCGAAGGACCGGCTGCAGGAAAGCGGCACGGCGATGTCGGGCGGGCAGCAGCAGCGGCTGTGCATCGCCCGCGCGATCGCGGTCGATCCCGAGGTGATCCTGATGGACGAGCCGTGCTCGGCGCTCGACCCGATCGCGACGGCGAAGATCGAGGAGCTGATCGACGAACTGCGCGGCAACTACGCGATCGTCATCGTCACGCACAACATGCAGCAGGCGGCGCGCGTCAGCCAGAAGACGGCGTTCTTCCACCTCGGCACGATGGTCGAGTACGGCGACACCAAGACGATCTTCACCAATCCGTCCGAGCCGCGGACGAAGGACTATATCACCGGCCGCTACGGCTGACCGGCAGGGAGAATAGCGATGGCCGACCAGGGCGCGCATACCGTCAAGTCGTTCGACGACGAGATCAACGCGCTGCGCTCGCTTGTCACCCAGATGGGCGGGCTGTGCGAGGCGCAGATCAGCGGCGCGGTCGACGCGCTGATGAACCGCGATCCCGAAGTCGCGATGGGCATCGTCAACACCGACGCGCGGATCGACGCGCTCGAGGCCGAGGCCGAACGCCTCGCGGTAACGATGATCGCGCTCCGCGCACCGATGGCGCACGACCTGCGCGAGATCATCGCCGCGCTTGAAGATCAGTTCGGTCCTCGAGCGGATCGGCGACTATGCCAAGAATATCGCCAAGCGCGCCTCGACGCTGACGACCACGGCACCGATCGAACCCGTTGTCATCATCCCGCAGATGGCGCGCGTCGTCGTCGAGATGATCAGCGACGCCCTCGACGCGTTCGTCGATCGCGACGCCGAAAAAGCGGTCGCCGTCTGCCAGCGCGATGCGGCGGTCGACGATTTCTACAACAGCCTGTTCCGCTCACTGCTGACCTTCATGATGGAAAACCCGCACCACATCACCCCGTCGGCGCACCTGCTGTTCATCGCCAAGAACCTCGAGCGGATCGGCGACCATGCGACCAATGTCGCCGAGATGGTCTATTTCACCGCGACCGGCGACCATTTCGGCGGGCGGACGAAGACCGACGACACGGCGTACGCGGTCTAGTGCAACCCGTTGAGGTTTGAAGCGAGTAAGCCATGAAGCCAAAGATCCTGCTCGTCGAAGACGACGCCAACCTCGTCGAACTCGTCACCTACAATCTCGACAAGGAGGGGTTCGACGTCATCCGCACCGGGGACGGGGAGGAGGCGCTCGTCCTTGCCGAGGAGGAAAAGCCCGACCTCGTCATTCTCGACTGGATGCTCGCCAACCTGAGCGGCATCGAGGTCTGCCGCCGCCTGCGCCGCGCGCCAGTCACCGCCGCGCTGCCGATCGTCATGCTGACCGCGCGCGCCGAGGAAGCCGACCGCATCCGCGGGCTCGAGACCGGGGCCGACGATTATATCACCAAGCCGTTCTCGCCGCGCGAGCTGATCGCCCGCATCCGCGCCGTGCTCCGCCGGCTGCGGCCGGCGCTGTCGGGCGGCAACCTCGACTATGCCGGGATCACGATGGACACGTCGGCGCACCGGGTGACGCGCGACGGCCACGGCATCGCCCTCGGCCCGACCGAGTTCCGCCTGCTGCGCCACTTCCTCGAACATCCCGGCGCGGGTGTTCAGCCGCGAACAACTGCTCGACGCCGTGTGGGGTCGCGATGTCTATGTCGAGCAGCGCACGGTCGACGTCCACATCCGTCGGCTGCGTAAGGCGATCAACGGCGACGACCTGCCCGATGTCATCCGCACGGTACGCTCGGCCGGCTACGCGCTCGACCTTGAGACGCCGGTCGACCGCGTCGCCTGACAGCGAGCCCGCTCGCCGGCGCGATACGACCGGCTTCCCCTCGCCCCGTGGCGCAGCTAGACGGTGGCCAAGTCCGCCGGGGAGCTGCGCACCACATGACCATCCGTTTCGACGACCGTGTCGCTATCGTCACGGGAGCAGGGGGTGGTCTCGGCCGTGCCTATGCTCTCGAACTGGCGAAGCGCGGGGCGAAGGTCGTCGTCAACGATCTCGGCGGCGCGCGCGACGGCTCGGGCAGCTCGATCGGCGCGGCGCAGCTCGTCGTCGACGAGATCGTTGCCGCCGGCGGTGAGGCGATTGCAAACGGCGCGAGCGTCACCGACGCCGCGGCGGTTGAGAAGATGGTCGGCTTCGTCAAGGAGCGGTGGGGCCGGATCGACATTCTGATCAACAATGCCGGCATCCTGCGCGACCGCACCTTCGTGAAGATGAGCCACGAGGATTTCCAGCAGGTCATCGACGTCCACGTCATGGGCTCGGTCATCGCGACCAAGGCGGTATGGGAGACGATGCGCGCCGCGGGCTACGGCCGCATCCTGATGACGACGTCGTCGACGGGGCTGTACGGCAATTTCGGCCAGGCAAACTACGGGGCGGCAAAGCTTGCCCTCGTCGGCCTGATGAAGACGCTGAGCCTCGAGGGCGCGAAATACGGTATCCGCGTCAACACCATAGCGCCGGTCGCAGCGACGCGCATGACCGAGGACCTGATGCCGCCCGAACTTCTCGCGCGCATGGGGCCGGAGACGGTCGCGCCGGCGGCGCTGTATCTCGTCAGCGACGACGCCCCGGCGAACGCCATTGTCAACGCCGGCGGCGGGGGCTTCGAGCGCGCGTACGTGACGCTCACGCGCGGCATTCATGTCGACGCTGCCGACATGACGCCCGAGACGGTTGCCGCCCGCTTTGCGGAGATCAGTGACCGGACGAACGAAGTCGTTCCCGACACCGGCGCGGCACAGGCGCAGATGGCACTGGGCGGTCTGTAGATCTGGCGGCACGGCGACTTCCGCGATCTTGCGGAGTGCGGCAGATCGTCTAAAAGCTGTCTTGGTGTCGCAGGGCCGGCACTTTGAGCCGGGGGGTTGCCGATGTCTGTCCGAAGCCATGTCGCATTTGTCGCCGCATGCTTCCTCGCGTCACCGGCGTTTGCCGACCTGCCGGGCTCGGACCCGACGCAGCTCGACGCGCCGTTCGCGATCGAGAACACGAATTACAACGACCCGACGATGGGTGTCGGACCGGTCGGCCGGGCGTATGGCTTCCACTTCGGCGTCGGCTCCGCAACATCGACGGTGTCGTATGGCGCTGTCCCACCGACCAACCCACCGACCTTCGTGCCGCACGTCGTCGCGCACGCGACCGTCGCGATCGCCGGCTATCCGTATCTCGACCTGCTCGCGGCCAATCCGATGGACACCGCAGGCAGTGCCTATGCGCATGGCGAGCTGCGGTATCAGTATCTGCTGACGGTGGCCAAGCCGGTCGGCCTCGATCCGGCGCTTAACACGACGTTTGAGAACGTCGCCACGATCACCGGGGTCAGCCATATCCACACCGAAGGGCTGTCGACGAACCTCTCGCTGACCGCCTCCGCCCCTGGAAACATCTCGTTCGATCCGATCACGGCGGTCTATGCCGACGGGAGCAGCGACGTCGCCTATGTTCACGACCAAGCGTTCACGGTCGGTGCGCCGGGGCAATATGTCGGCACCACGACGGTCGGCGGCACCGATTACCTGAACTACAAGGGGACGCTGTCCCTGTACGCGACGGTGTTCGGCGAGACGCATGTCGTGTCCGGCATGTTCATGGGTGCCCCGATCAACACGACGGTTAACAATCACCCGGGGGCCACGGGGACGATCCTGCTCGATCCGCTCATCAGCTTCAATCAGGATTTCCTGACGCAGAACGGTTTGACCGGCGGCACGGTCACGCTCAGCCCGGGCGTTGCGAACGCGAGCGCGCCATCGGGAGCGCCCGAGCCGGCGGCATGGGCGCTGCTCATCGTCGGCTTCGGGCTGACGGGGGCGATCGCACGGCGGCGCCGGCTACTCGCCGTCGCCTGAAGGCGCGCACTCAGCGGGGCGCGGGCGCGTCGGGGTTGCCGATGTCCATCAACGCCTTCCACGTGCCGTCCGCCGCCTTGCGCCAGACCGTGACATAGTGACCGGTGAACGGCGGGGCCTTGCCGGTCGTGTCGGTCATGGTGAAGCGGCCCCAGGTCGCCGCCATGTCGGCGCTCGCGGCGACGAATACTTCGGCCGGGACCCACGAGAGCTTGAGATTGGCGGGAGCCTGGTCGCCGCCGAACGCGGCAAACGCCGCGGCACTGCCGCGTGCCGGGTCGCCGCCCGCGAAAGCGAGCCCATCGACCGGATCGACGAAGTCACGCATCCCTTGCGCGACCGTGCCGCGGGCGAAGCGATCGGAGTAGCTCTTTTCTGCCGCAAGCACCGCGTCGGCGGCGGCGCGCGGGCCGTGGACCGTCGGGGCCGCTCGCAACGGCGTCACCAACGCGAAAGCGACTGCAGCACCGGCGATGGTGGAGGCGAGTGATCGGTTCATGGCAGGCTCCTCGTCGGCAGGAAGAATGCCGCGCAAGACAGGATGCTGCAAGGAGAGTTCGGCCGTCGCCACCGGCCGGTGCTGCCGGGCAGAATATCGTGCAAGTCGCTTGAAGCGTCTCTGAACGCCTGTAAGCTCAGCCGCTTCTACTTTTGGGGGACTGACATGAAGCCGATTTCCACCGCCCTGATCGCCGCGGCCTGTGCCGTCCTGGCGCAGGGCGCGACCGCCGCCGCTGCCGCAGGCGCCTGCGGGGCCGACCAGATGGTGACAATGCGAGTGTCGAAGCTCAGCGCCGCGGGGACACCGGCCGGCTTCCTCGACGCCGTCAAGGACCACAAGGCGTGGTACGCTGGCCACGGGATGAAAGACGACAGCTTCGTTACCGCGCCAGTTCTCGTCCCGGCGAAGGGCGGGATGAAGCCGTCGGCGTCGACCTATGTTACATTCCACGTCTATGGCGCGAAGGAGCCGACGCACGACGCGGCATGGGACGCCTACGTGGCCAAGTACAAGGCGAACGCGACGATCGACAGCGAAACGCGGTTCTGCATGCCGAAAGGGGCGACGCTCGGCCGTTAGGCCGCAGGCCGCAGGCCGCGCGGCTGCTGCGCGCAGCAGCCGCTGATCGTCGGGACGACGACCGACTGCGGCCGTCGCATCCGCCCGACGCGGGCCGCCGACGGCACCGCCCGCGAGTGTCCGGCCTCTACTTGCCCTGCAGCTTGACGCCGATGAAGCGCGCCGGGGCGGTCCCGCGCTGGACGAACATCAGCACCGTGTCACGACCCGCCTTGCGCGCGTCGGCGACAATGGCGGCGGCGGCGGCGGGGGTCGGCGTCGGCACCTGGTTGATCGACAGGATGACGTCGCCACGCTGGAGACCCTCGGTCGCGGCGTCGCTGTCGGGGCTGACGGCGGCGATGGCGACGCCGACGGTGCCGGGGGCAAGCTTAAGTTCGCTGCGCACCGCCGGGGTCAGCGGGGTCAGCGTGATGCCGAGACTCGCCTTTGCTGCCGCTGCGCCAGGGACAACCGCGGGCGAATCGGGCGTTGTCTCCTCCTCAGGCGCAGCCGTCGCCCCGCGCAGCGCGAGTTCGGCCGGGCGCTGGATCACGGTCGCGTCGAGCGTGATCTGACGCCCCCCGCGCAAGATGCCGATTGGAACCCGCGTACCCGGCGCGACGCCGGCGACGATGTAGCTGAGCGAATTGTCGTAGGTCACGTCCTGGTTGGCAACGCGGACAACGACGTCGCCCTGCTTGATCCCGGCCTTCGCCGCCGGGCCGTTCGGCTCGACCGCGGCGACGATCTCACCGTGGTCCTTGGGCAGGCCAAGGCCCTCGGCGATGCTGCCGGTGACCGGCTGGATCGAGATGCCGAGATAGCCGCGCTTGACCGCACCGCCGCCGTTGCGCAGCTGCTCGATGACCGGGCGCGCCTGCTCGGCGGGAATGGCGAAACCGAGCCCGACGTTGCCGCCGCTCGTCGAGAAGATCGCCGTGTTGATGCCGATGACGTTGCCGTCGATGTCGAACAGCGGTCCGCCCGAATTGCCCTGGTTGATCGGCGCGTCGGTCTGCAGATAGCGGTCGTACTGGCCCGACTGGATGTTGCGGTGGAGCGCCGAAATGATCCCGTGCGTCACCGTGCCGCCGAGCCCGAACGGGTTGCCGATGGCGATCGCCCAGTCGCCGACGCGGACATTCTGGCTATTGCCGAACTTGACGTATGGCAGGTTGGTCCCGTCGATCTTGAGCAGCGCGAGGTCCGACAGTACGTCGCGCCCGACGACTCGCGCCTTGAACTCGCGGCGGTCGGCGAGCGTCACGGTGATCGTCTCGACCGGCAGCTTCGACTGCGGCGAGCCCGGCTCGCCGCCCGAGATGACATGATTGTTGGTGACGATGTAGCCGCTCGGGTCGACGATGAAGCCGCTGCCGAGGCTGGTCGCCTCGCGCGTGGCAGGCGTACCGTCGCCGCCCTGCTGCTCCTGGAAGCGGCGGAACAGCTCCTCGAGGCTCGACGGCGCGCCGCCGCGCAGCTTGCCGACTTCGATCTTCTGCGTCGTCGAGACGTTGACGACGGCGGGCGCCAGGCGGGCGGTGAGGTCGGCGAAGCTGCGCGGGGCGCTCATCGGACCGCTGGTCAGCTGAGCGGGAACGGCATTCTGCGCCGGTGGGGCCATGCCGGGCGAGGTCGCGATCTGCGCTCCGGCTGGCATCAGGACTGCGGCGGCACCGCCGACGAGGACGAGGGCAGGGATGACGCTGCGAAGGATACGCACGGGGGATGTCTCCTGACGGTCAAGGGCCCGGCTGGCGGCGGGATGTGATGCAGATCGGCAACACGAGCAGAAAATTCAAGACGGCGTAGCGCCCCTTGTTATGAACGCGAGGTGAGCCGCGTCACTTGCCCGACCGCCCCTCGAATTCGTGGAGGAACTCGTTGTTCGGCGACAGGATGACCGTCGACGTGCCGTCTTTGAACGTCTCACGGTACGCCTGCATCGCGCGGTAGAAGGCGTAGAATTGCGGGTCGCGGCCGAAGGCGTCGGCGTAAATGCGCGCGGCGTTCGCGTCGGCCTCGGCGCGGACGAGCTGCGCCTGCTTGTTGCCCTCGGCGCGGATCGTCAGCGCGAGCTGGGCGCGCGCCGACTTCATCCGGGCATAGGCGGAATCGAGCGGCGCGCCCGTCGGCAGGTCGGCGCGCTTGATCCGCACGTCGATGATCTGCGCGCCATACTGGCTCGCCTGACGGTTCACGCTGCCCTGGATGTCTTCCATCAGCGTCGTCCGCTCGGGCGACAGCAGCGCGGCGAATGGCTGGCGCCCGAGTTCATTGCGCAGCCGCGAGGCGAGGATTCGCGCGAGCGCCTCCTTGACGTTCTCCTCGCTGCCGACGGTCTGGTACATCCGCTGCGGGTCGACGATGCGGAAGCGGGCGAAGGCATCGACGACCAGCGGGCGCTGGTCGGTCGACAGCACCGTCTGCTGCGGCATGTCGAGATCGAGGACGCGCTTGTCGATGAACACGACGTTCTCGATGAACGGCACCTTGGCGACCAGCCCGGCATCGGTGTCGCCGAAGCGCGCGCGTGCGTCGTAGGCGTTGACGATCCGCTCGGGCTTGCCGAGGCGCAGGACAATCGCCTGCTTGGTCTCGGGGACCGTGTAGAGCGTCGCCGACGCGAGCAGGAGGATGACGAAGGCGGCGACAAGCCAGCCGATCGGGTTACGGGTCAGCGTCATCTCACTTCGCCTGGACGGTGGGAGCGGGGGCGGGCAGGCGGTGGCGCTCGACCTGCGACAGCGGCAGATAGGTCTGGACGCCGGGTTCGACGACGGTCTTGTCGACCTTCGACAGAACGCTCTCCATCGTCTCGAGATAGATGCGCTTGCGCGTCACTTCGGGCGCGAGCTTGTACTGGGCGTAGACCGCGTCGAATTGCGCCGCCGACCCCTGCGCGACCGCGAGCAGCTGCTGGGCATAGCCCTTCGACTGATTGATGACGTTGACCGCGTCCTGCTGCGCCGCCGAGACGTCGTTGAACGCGTCCTTGACCGCCGGCGGTGGGTCGGCCTGCTTGATGTCGACGCCGCGGACGTCGATCCCGGCGCGATAGCCGTCAAGGATCTCCTGCATCCGCTGCCGGACCTGCTCGGCGATCTGCGCGCGCTGCGGCCCGATCGCGTCGTTCAGTGTCGAGCGGCCGATCTCGGCGCGCATCGCCGCCTCGGCGACCTCGTGGATCGTCGCCTCGGGCTCGGCGAGTTCGAACAGGAACAGCTCGGGGTTCTTGATCTTCCAGCGCACGGCATAGGCGATGTCGATGATGTTCTGGTCGCCGGTCAGCATCAGGTTCTCGCCCGCGCCGTCGCCGCCGCTGATATCGACCGAGTTGATCTGTTCGACCCGCTGGCGGACGACGGTGTCGATCGGCGCGGGCAGCTTGAAGTGGAAGCCGGGGCCGGTCGTCTCGATATATTTGCCGAAGCGCATGACGACGCCGCGCTCCTGCGCCTGAATGCGGTAGGTCGCGGTGAAGAACAGCCAGATGCCGAGGATGACCGCGGCGATCGCGCAGCCACGGGATACTCGCCATCTGCGCCGCCGCCGCCAGGCAGCGAGCCGCGCAGCCGATCCTGGCTGCGGCGGAGGAAATCGTCGATGTCGCCGCGCCCGGTCGGGCGTCGCGGCGTCGGGCGACGCGGCGGCGTTTCGCCCCACGGGTTCTTGCCGCCGCCGTCGCCCGACCCGCCGCTTCCCCACGGGCCGCCGGGAGTGTCGTTGTTGAGCGTCGCGGGCATGGCCACCATGTTCGAGAAATTGCGTCGTCGGGACGACCTATATACGGGGGCGACGCGGCGATTGCGAGGGACGTGCCGCCGCGCCCCGCCGCTCGATTGCCGAGGATCACCCGTGCCAACCAGAGATGCCATCGTCGAAGCCCTGCGCGGTGTCGCCGACCCCGCCGGGGGCGACCTCGCGGCCAGCGGCCGCGCCGGCGGCATCGTCGTGAAGGACGACGGCAGCGTCGGGCTCGTCGTCGTCGTCGACGGGCTGACGAAGGAGGTTGCCGAGCGCCTCCATGCCGCGGTCGAACTCGCCGTGCGACGGGTGCCCGGCGTCAAGGCCGCGCGGATCGTCCTCACCGCCGAGCGCGGCAACGCGCCGGCGGCGCGCAGCGGCCCCGTTCCCGGCATCCGCACCGTCGTCGCGGTCGCCAGCGGCAAGGGCGGGGTCGGCAAGTCGACCGTCGTCGGTCAACCTCGCCGTCGCGCTCGCGCGGCGCGGGCTTGCGGTCGGGCTGCTCGACGCCGACATCTACGGCCCCTCGATACCGACGCTGCTCGGCGTGAGCGGCGCGCGCCGAGCTGAGCGACAACCGGCTGGTGCCGGCGACCGCGCACGGGATCAAGGCGCTGTCGATGGGCATGATGACCGACCCTGGCAAGGCGATGATCTGGCGCGGGCCGATGGCGGCGTCGGCGATGACGCAGATGGTCGAATCGGGCGACTGGGGGCTGCTCGACGTGCTCGTCGTCGACCTGCCGCCGGGCACCGGCGATATCCAGCTGACGCTCGCGCAGAAGATCAAGCCGACGGGGGCGGTGATCGTCTCGACGCCGCAGGACCTCGCGCTGATCGACGCGCGCCGCGCGATCGCGATGTTCGCCGAGGTCGGCGTGCCGATCCTCGGGCTGATCGAGAACATGACGACGTTCGTCTGCCCGGCGTGCGGCGTCGCCACCGACATCTTCGGCCATGGCGGGGCGCGAGGCGGCCGCGGGCGCGGCGGGCATCGCCTTCCTCGGCGGGGTGCCGCTCGACATCGCGCTGCGCCGCGCGTCCGACGCCGGGACGCCGCCGGCGGCGGGCGACGGGCCGCACGCGGCGGTCTTCGCGCGCATTGGCGGAACAGGTCGCGGCCGGGCTGGGTTTGTAGGCGTCCGAAGGAGACCCGCCGATGCCGCTGACCGCCGACGCCGACATCGCCGCCCTGCTCGACCGACGCGCGGACCATCGCGCTGGTCGGCATCTCCGACCGCCCCGACCGCGCGTCGAACCACGTCATGGCGGCGCTGCAGGACGCACGGCTACCGCGTGCTGCCGGTCAACCCGACGATCACCGGCGAGCATGTCCACGGCGAGTTCGTCTGGCGCGAGCTCGGCCAGCTCGGCGACACGATCGACATCGTCGACGTCTTCCGCAAATCGAGCGAGGCCGGCGCGGTCGTCGACCAGGCGATCGCGGTCGGGGCGAAGGCGGTCTGGCTCCAGCTCGGGGTGATCGACGAGGCGGCTGCGGCGCGGGCCGAAGCGGCGGGATTGGCGGTGGTCATGGACCGCTGCATGAAGGTCGAGCTGGCCCGGCTGCGAGTCGCGCGCGTCGCCTAGCGCCGCTGCGCGCGCCACGCGGCGATGCCCGCGGCCAGCCGCAGGCGCAGCGGCTCGACCAGCGCCGGGGTCGCCGCGACAATGCCGTCGAGTGCGGGCCGCGAGCGGTTGAAGGCGAGGGCACGGTTGTCGCGGTCGGTGATCGCCCCGCCGGCCTCGGCGACGATCAGCGCCGCGGCGGCGATGTCCCACTCGGCGACCGTTCGGCCCTCGAAGAAGCCGTCGGCGGTCCCCGCCGCGACCGAGGCAATGCGCAGCGCCAGGCTGTTAGGCTTGTCCACCGCCAACGCGTCCCACGGATCGGGCCAGAAGGACGCCAGCAATGTCGACGGATCGACCGGCAGCCGGACTCCGGCGAGCGCGGTCCGCCCCGATACGGCGATCGGCTCGCCCATTCAGCGTCGCGCCCGCCGCCGGCGACGGCGACGAACAGCTGACCGCGCGCCGGCGCGGCGAGGCACGCGAGCGACCGGCACGCCCTCCTTCGACGAGCGCGACCGACACCGCCCAGCCGGTCCGCCCGCGGATGAAGTCGCGCGTGCCGTCGATCGGGTCGACGACCCAGACGCGGCGGGCGGCGAGCCGGGCGGCGATCGTCGGCAGTCTCCTCCGACAGCCAGCCATAGTCCGGGCGCGCGGCGAGCAGCTCGGCCTTGAGCTGCGCGTCGACGGCGAGGTCGGCGGCGCTGACCGGATTGCCCGGCGACTTGTCCCACCGCGCGACGCCGCCGCGGTCGAAGAAGTCCATGCGCCAGCGCCGCCGCCGCTTCGCGTCGACGCCGACGAGTAGCGCGAGGTCGTCGCGCGGCGTCACGCACCCGCAAGCGTCATGCCGTCGATGCGCAGCGTCGGGACGTTCGTCGCGTGGCGGAAGACGAGGTCGTCGGCCGGCGTCAGGTTGCGGAACATGTCCTTGAGATTGCCGGCGATCGTCACCTCGGCGACCGGCCCGGCGAGCTCGCCGTCGACGATGAGGAACCCGCTCGCGCCGCGGCTATAGTCGCCGGTCAGCCCGTTGACGCCCATGCCGATCAGCTCGGTGACGTAGAAGCCGTGGGCGATGCCGGCGAGCAGGTCGCGGCGGCTGACCGTTCCCGGCTGCCATGTGCAGGTTCGTCGCCCCCGCGCCCGGCGGCCCCGACACGCCGCGCGCCGCGTGGCCGGTCGGGGCGAGGCCGAGCTGGCGCGCGCTGGCCGAATCCATCAGCCAGCCGGTCAGGCGCCCGCCGTCGACGATCCGCCGTGGCGCGGTCGGCAAGCCCTCGCCGTCGAACGGGCGCGAGCGCAGGCCGCGGACGCGGTGCGGATCGTCGCGGATCGTGATGCCGGGCGCGAACACCTCGGTGCCGAGCGCGTCGCTGCAGGAAGCTCGTCCCGCGCGCGATCGCGCCGCCGGTGATCGCGCCGATCAGATGGCCGAGCAGCGAGCTGCCGACGCGCGGGTCGAAGACGATCGGCAACGCCTGCGTGCCGAGCTTGGCCGGATCGACGCCGCCGCGCCGCGCGCTCGCCCGCCTCGCGGCCGATCGCCTCCGCAGCGTCGAGGTCGGCGAAGTGCCGCGCGCTGTGATAGGCATAGTCGCGCTGCATCGCCTGGCCGGCGCCGGCGATGACGCTCGCCGACACGCCGTAGCTCGTGCCGCGATAGCCGCGGGCGAAGCCGCCGCTCGTCGCCAGCGCCATCACCGCGCGCCCGGCGCTCGCCCCGCCGCCTTCGGAGTTGGTCACGCCGGCGACGGCGCGCGCGGCATCCTCGGCGGCGATCGCGAGCGCCTTGCAGCGCATCCGCCGGCGGGATCGCCGCCGTCGTCGAGGTCGAGCGTCGGGCGCGTCGCCGCGTCATCAGCCGGTCGGCGGGGGCAAGGCCGGCATACTCGTCCTCGGGGGCCTCGCGCGCCATCGCCACCGCGCGCTCGACGACCGCGGCGAGCGCGGCGGGCGACAGGTCGGACGTCGACACGCTCGCCGACCGCGCCCGACGAAGACGCGCAGGCCGACCTCCTCGCCCTCCGACCGGCCGATGTCCTCTAGCGCGCCGAGGCGGACGCTGACCTGCGTCGACGCGTCGCCGACATAGACCGCGTCGGCCGCGTCGGCCCCGGCGGCCTTCGCCGCGGCGAGGGCATGGGTCAGGCGCGTCAGCGCGGCTTCAACGGTCAACATCGCTGCGACTTAGGAGCGGGTCGCTCGGCGGCGCAACCGTTACGCGCGGCGAAGCGTTGGTCAGCTACGACACGAAACAGGGACGAAACCATGGGCCATCGGCACAATCCTGCTGATCGTCCTCATCCTGCTGCTGATCGGCGCGCTGCCGAGCTGGGGCTATTCGAGCGGCTGGGGCTACGGCCCGAGCGGCGGCCTCGGCATCATCGTCGTCATCGTCGTCATGCTCGTCCTGATGGGCCGCATCTAGTCGTCCCGCCGCGCATCGCCGCGGCCTTGCCCGGCGGAACAGGAAGAGCGTGCCGCTGCCAGCACGCGCCGCGAGCACGAACGCCGCGCCCGGCAACGGCAGCGGGGCGCGCGGGCCGCTGAAAATCAGGCGAACGCCTGCGTCATCACCGGCGGCCCGACGATCGCCGCGAGGCTGACGAGGCTCGACACCGCGCCCTGCAGTTCGCCCTGCTCGTCGCGCCCGACCTCGGCCGACATCAGCGACTGGAGCGACGGATAGACGAGCCCGCCGAGCGTGCCGACGGCGATCCCGGCGTACATCATCCACCCCGTCGCTCGCGATGGCGTAGATCAGATAGCTCGCGACCGCCGCTGAGCACCGCCCAGGCACGAGCCGCCGCTCGCCGAAGCGCGGGACCAGCATGCGGGTCAGCACCGCCTGCGCGACGATCGCCGAGACGCCGACGGCGGCGAGTGACCAGCCAACCTGCGCACGTCGTCCAGCCGAAGCGCGCGAGCGTGTAGATAGTTCCACGTCGACTGGAGCGACATCTGCGCGAAGCTCCACAGGAAGGTCGCGCCCGCGAGCAGCAGCACCGCCGGCCGCAGCCGCCGCAGGCGCGCGACGGAGCCGCACACGTTCGCGCGCCGCCAGTCGAACGGCCGCCGGTCGGCGGCGGCGAGGCTCTCGGGCACGGCGAGCCAGCCGTAGACCACGTTCACGCCGGCCAGGCCCGCGGCGACGAAGAACGGCGTGCGCTCCCCGTAGCCGGCGAGCAGCCCGCCGATCGCCGGACCGACGATGAAGCCGACACCGAAGGCGAAGCCGAGCATGCCGAAATCCTGCGTCCGCCGCTCGGGCGGGGTGACGTCGGCGATATAGGCGTATGCACTGTTGAACGACGCGCCGGCGATTCCCGCGACGATCCGCCCGGCGAACAGCCACGCGAGCGTCGGCGCGAAGCCGGTCAGCAGATAGTCGATCCCGAATGCGCCGAGGCTGGCGAGGAGGATCGGCCGCCGCCCGAAGCGGTCGGACAGGCCGCCAAGGACCGGGCCGCTGACGAACTGCATGCCCGAATAGGCGAACATCAGGTAGCCGCCGATCCGCGCCGCCGCCGCGACGTCGACGCGGGCGAGCGACATGATCAGCTGCGGCAGGACCGGCGTGATGATGCCGAAGCCGATCACGTCGATCAGCACCGTCGCGAAGATGAAGAGCAGGGCGTGGCGGTGGCTGGCCATGACGTCGCTCTAGCCGTTCCACGAGCGAAAGCGAACCGGCGGCGCGCCGTCACACCGCGCGCAAAACGACTGCCGCTCACCCGCGCGTTGCGCTAGGGGGTGGGCATGACCAGCCTCCGCTTCGACCACGGCGAGACGATCGACATGCTGCGCGACAGCGTCGCGCGCCTTCGCCGCCGCCGAGATCGCGCCGCGCGCCGCCGAGATCGACGCCGGCAACGCCTTCCCGCGCGACCTGTGGCCCAAGCTCGGCGACGCTCGGGCTGCACGGCATCACCGTGCCCGAGGCCGACGGCGGCGCCGGGCTCGGCTATCTCGCGCATGTCGTCGCGGTCGAGGAGATCAGCCGCGCCTCGGCCAGCGTGGGCTTGAGCTACGGCGCGCATTCGAACCTGTGCATCAACCAGATCGCGCGCTGGGGCACGCCCGAGCAGAAGGCGAAGTACCTGCCCCGGCTGATCAGCGGCGAGCACCTCGGCAGCCTCGCCATGTCGGAGTGCGGATCGGGCAGCGACGTCGTGTCGATGCGGCTGCGCGCCGACAAGCACAACGATCGCTATGTGCTCAACGGCAGCAAGTTCTGGATCACCAACGGCCCGGGGGCCGACACGCTCGTCGTCTACGGCAAGACCGACGCCGACGCGGGTCCGCGCGGCATCACCGCCTTCCTGATCGAGCGTGGCATGGCCGGCTTCTCGACCGCGCCGAAGCTCGACAAGCTTGGCATGCGCGGTTCGGACACGTGCGAGCTGGTGTTCGAGGACTGCGAGGTGCCGTTCGACAACGTCCTCGGGCAGGAGGGGCGCGGCGTCGAGGTGCTGATGAGCGGCCTCGACTATGAACGCGTCGTCCTCGCCGGCGGCCCGCTCGGGATCATGCAGGCGTGCCTCGATGTCGTCGTGCCGTACGTCCACGAGCGCAAGCAGTTCGGCCAGCCGATCGGCGAGTTCCAGCTGATGCAGGGCAAGCTCGCCGACATGTACGTCGCGCTGTCGACGGCGAAGGCGTACACCTACGCGGTCGCCCAGGCGTGCGACCGCGGCGAGACGACGCGCAAGGATGCCGCCGGGTGTATCCTCTATGCCGCCGAAAAGGCGACGTGGATGGCGCTCGAGGCGATCCAGGCGCTCGGCGGCAACGGCTACATCAATGACTATCCGACCGGGCGGCTGCTGCGCGACGCCAAGCTGTACGAGATCGGCGCGGGGACGAGTGAAATCCGCCGCTTCCTGATCGGCCGCGAGATGTTCGTCGAGAGCCGTTGAGGGTTCTCGGCGCGGTCCTCGCCGGCGGCGCGGCGCGGCGTTTTGGCAGCGACAAGGCGCTCGCGCCGCTCGACGGTAAGCCATTGATCAAGCACGTCATTGCGCGCCTGCGACCGCAGGTCGACGCGCTCATCGTCGTCGGTCGCGAGTACCTCGGGGTTGCGTCAGCTCGCCGACCGCCCGCACGCCGGCCTCGGCCCGCTCGGTGGCCTCGCCGGTGCGCTCGCCTATGCCGCGGAAACCGGCTTTAACGCGGTGCTGACGAGCGGGTGCGACCTGCCCGACCTGCCGCGCGATCTCCGCGCCCGCTTGGGCGACGCGCCGGCCGTTCGCCGCCGGTCAGCCGCTGCTCGGTCTGTGGCCGGTCGATCTGCTCGCCGCGTCTCGACGACCAGCTGGCGACGCCCGACCGCTCGCTCCGCGCGTGGGTGCGGCGAAGCGGCGCACGCGAAGTCGATCTCGGCCCGATCCGCAACGTCAACACGCCCGCCGACCTTGCCCGCTGAGGGGAACCGCGGCCAGCGTCATCGCTTTGTGGTGCGAACAGCAGTTCCACGGAGCGACGATCATGGCGACCACTTCCTATCGGGCGAGTTCGAATGACAACAACGGCAGCGGCGGCGGCGTCCTGCTCGCGGGCGCGGTCGGCTTCGGCCTCGGGCTCGCCGCGAGCGTCGGGCGCAAGGCGGCGGTGCAGGCGATCACCGCGGCCGCCGGCGACTGGTTCGACGGGCTGAAGGCCGAGCACAAGCTGGCGATGGGCATCATCGAGGCGCTCGAGAAGACGACCGAAGCCGAGACGACGAAGCGCGCGGCGATGCTGCTGTCGCTCCAGCACGCGCTCGGCAAGCACGCGATCCAGGAGGAGGACGTGATCTACTGCGCCCTCCGCGCGCTCGGCGACGTCGCCGATGCCGACAAGCTGGGGGCCGAGCACAATGCCGAGG
Organism: uncultured Alphaproteobacteria bacterium; assembly: GCA_963790285.1. Taxonomy (GTDB): domain Bacteria; phylum Pseudomonadota; class Alphaproteobacteria; order Sphingomonadales; family Sphingomonadaceae; genus Polymorphobacter_B. The sequence continues at coordinate 210,650 of CAWBNV010000001.1, read as the reverse complement.
TCAAGCAGGGGCTCTACGACCTCGAGCAGATCGACAAGGCGTCGCCGGCGTGGCTCGAGCGGCTGCGGATGATGAAGGCAGCGATCGAGGCGCATGTCCGCGAGGAAGAGGACGTCGTCTTCCCGCGCCTGCGCGACAAGCTCAGCGCCGAGGAGAACAAGAAGCTGACCGGGCGGATGAACCGCGAGGGCTTCAAGGTCGCCTGAGCCGCCGTCGTCAGTGCGAGTGGGTCACATCGGCGGCACGACGCCGCCGATGCCGACCGCGACCTGGTTGGTCGCCAGCTTGCCGTCCGGTCCGCGCATCACGCGCGTGAAGACGTGCGCGCCGGGAACCAGCTGCGCCGGGCTGCCCTCCGCGAGGGCGACGATGGGCACGTTGGCGGGCACGACCACTTCCTGCGTGCCGCCCTTGTAGTCGACCGTCAGCGTGCGGCCGGCGTGGTGCTTGATCGTGCCGACCTTGCCGACGTTGCCGTTGGTCATCGTCGACGTCGGCCCCGTGTCCCACGCGTAATGGCCCTCGCCGAGGCCGCGCATCGCTTCGGGGAAGACGTGGACCTCCGTCGCCTCGAGGACGCCGCCCTTGCCGGGCTTAGCCGTCGTGCCGATGAAGCTGTTCGGCTGGACCGCATCGAGCGCGATCTTCGAGATCGCCGCGACCTTGGTGCCCGGCGCGAGGACGATCGGCACCATCGCCCCGTCGGCCGCCTTGACCGTCAGCAGTGCCGGATCGACGCTGACGATCGTGCCGCGGACGAGGATCGGTGCGGCCGGCTTCATCAGGTCGGCCGACGCGGCGGTGGCGGACAGCACTGCGGCGGCAGCGAGCAGGTGGCGGATCATTGGCGGTTCTCCCCGAAGCAATCTGTCCGTACGCCGATTGGGGGTGGCGGGGAAGGTGGGCCTCGTTGATCCTCCCCGCGCCGCCGGCAGGATCTCGCTAGCTCCGCTTCGTCGCGGCGATCCAGTCGTCGATCTTGGTCTCGAGGACCGCCATCGGCAGCGCCCCGCTCATCAGGATTTGGGCGTGAAAGGCGCGGACGTCGAACTTCGGCCCGAGCTCGGCCTCGGCCTTGGTCCGCAGGCGGCGGATCGTCAGCTGGCCAACCTTGTACGCGAGCGCTTGGCTGGGAATCGCGATGTAGCGCTCGACCTCGGCCGTCGCGTCGGTCTTCGACATTGCCGAGTTGTCGAGCATGTACTTGATCGACTTGTCGCGGCTCCAGCCGAGGTTGTGGATACCGGTGTCGACCACCAGCCGCATCGCGCGCAGGATCTCGTCGTTCAGGTGGCCATAGTTCTGGTACGGATCGGTGTAGAAGCCGAGTTCGTAGCCGAGGCTCTCCGAATACAGTGCCCACCCTTCGACGTAGGCGGTGTTGCCGCCGAAGCGCTGGAAGGCGGGCAACGCCGTATTCTCCTGCGCGAGGCTGATCTGGAAGTGGTGGCCGGGCCGCCCCTCGTGAAGGAACAGCGTCTCGTAACCCCACGTGTAGCGCGACGGCAGGTCGTAGCTGTTGTAGTAGAACGTGCCCGGGCGTGACCCGTCGGGCGTGCCCTGCTGGTACTCGCCGCCGGCGGACGTCTTCTCCTTGTACGGCGGATCGGGCTTGATCTCGAGCGGCGACTTGGGGATCGTCGCGAAATCCTTGCCGACGACGTCGCCGACGCGCTTGTCGATCGCGAGGAAGGCGTCGCGCATCGCGTCCGCGCTCTTCGGCGCGAACCGCGAGTCGGTGCGGAGGAACTGGGCGAAGTCCTGGAGCGATCCCTTGAACCCGACGGCGTCCTTGACCTTCGTCATCTCGCCGTGGATGCGATCGACCTCGCGCAGGCCGAGCGCGTGGATCTCCTCGGGCGTCATCGTCGTCGTCGTCGTCGACTCGACGAGATAGCGGTACAGCGCCCTGCCGCCCGGCATCGCGCCGAGACCGACCGTCGTCCGCGCCTTCGGCACATAGACGTCGCGGATGAAGTCGCGCAGCCGGACCTGCGCCGGGTTGAGCCGGTCGCGGATGAACGCGGCATAGGCGGCGGTCAGGCGTGCCTTGTCGGCGGCGGAGAAGGAGTCGGGGAACTTGGTCACCGGCTTGTAGAAGATGCTCGCCTCGACCGTCGGCGGCACGAGCGCGTCGAGCTGCCCGACCACGTTGACCATGACGAGGCGCGGGTTGGTCACGCCGGCGGCGAGACCCTGCTGCATCCGCCCGATCGCCCGATCGAGGTAGACGACGTATTCGGCCAGGCGCTTGAGGTTGTCGTCGTAATCCTTGACCGTCTTGAACGGCGCCGCGCCCTCGCCCGACGACAGGTCGGGGACGAAGGTCTGGAAGCCGCCGAAATGGTCGATCGGGCGCACGATCGTCGCGGCGAGCAGCTTCGGTTCGAAGCCGCGCAGGCCGATCTCGGTCTGGTACTTGAAGACGTCGTAGCTGATCCGGTCGTCGGGGCTGAGTGCGGCGCGCGAGATCGTCTTCAGCGCGGCGAGGTCGGCTTCGGCGGCGGCCTTTTCGCGGGCGTTGTAGCCATCGGTGATGAAGTCGCCGAACTGGTCGCTGTAGCGCATGTCGCCGCGGAACAGGGCCTGGATCGGATTGCGCTTGAGGCTTGCCTCGTCCGATGCCGCGAACAGCGCGACGAGGCGCGCGTGGGGGGAGGAGGGGGTGGCGGCAGTCGCTGCGGCGGGGGCCGGCTGGGCCAATGCCGGGACGGCAGCAAGCAGGGTGGCGGCGAGCAGCGCGGAACGGAGCATGGGCGGCCTTTGCGGATGCGACGCCGCGGGTATAGCGCGGGTCGCGGGTCGAGACAAAGCGGCGTCTGATCGTCCCCGGTCCGGGGAAGATCTAGGTGCGCACCAGCCCCTCGACCGGCCGCACCCCGCCGCTGGGGAACAGCGCCGGCGACAGGCGGGTAGGGTCGACACGGAAGCTCGCCGCCGCCGCGCCGAGCATGACGCCGCGCAGGTCAGTCGTCGGGCGCAGGTCGCGGCTCTCGTAGAGCTGCCCGCTCGCCAGCCCCGGCCAATCGGCGACGACCCGCCCGCCGGCGACCGCGCCGCCCGCGAGGAACGCCGCGCCGCCGGTGCCATGGTCGGTCCCGCCGGTGCCGTTGACCGCCGCGGTCCGGCCGAACTCTGTCGCCGCGAGAACGGTGGTATGCGCCCAATCGGGGCCGAGCCCGTCCTTCAGCGCGCCGAACACCGCGTCGAGTTGCTTGAGCTGGCCGTTGAGCCGCCCCGCCTGCTGCGCGTGCGTGTCCCAGCCGAGCAGCTCGATGACCGCGATCCGCGGCCCCGCCGGCTGGGCGAGGAACTTCGCTGCCAGGCGGCCCAGCGCAGCCGGGTCGGCCTTGCCGCTGTCGCCGCCACCGGCCTGCGCCAGTGTCCGTGCGTCCATCGCCTCCGACCACAAGGGGTGGAGCAGCGCGTCGTGCTCGTACAGCCCGGCGACGCGGTGGAGCAGGTCGTCGTTCGCCTGCGGCAGCGCCGACGGCGCATAGGAGGTGACCGGGGCCGGGCCGCGCAGCGCCAGCGGCACCGTCGCCGCGATCGCGATCGCCGGGTCGTGCCGGGGCAGCGCGGCGACGAGGCGGTTGAGCCAGCCGTCCTTCAGCGCATACGCCGCCGTACCGCCGGTCTCGAGAACGTTCTGCGCGTCGAAGTGCGACCGCTCGCGGTACGGCGAGGCGACGGCGTGGACGATCAGGCCCTCGCTCGCCGCGTACATCGCCGCGAAGCGCGTCATCGCCGGGTGGAGGGTGAAGGTCGCGTCGAGCTTGATCGGGTCGCCCGGCGGCGTCGCCAGCGCTCCGCGCAGCCCCGCGTAGGCGGGATCGCCGACCGGCATCACCGCGGCCATGCCGTCCATCGCCCCGCGCAGGATGACGAAGACGAAGCGCGCGTCGCCGGGGGCGGCGGCGAAGGCGAGGTGCGGGGTCAGCGCGGCGACGCCTGTCAGCGCGGCGCCCGTGAGCAGCGTCCGTCGGGAAAGTGTCACGGCAGGCCTCCTATCGACGCATGAACTCGGGGGCGACGAGCAGCATCGCCAGCCCCTGTGCGGGCAAGTCCGCCTTGGCCACCGCAGCAGCCGTCGCCGGCGACCACGTCCCCGGCATCAGCCGCGGTCCGAGCGTCCGCGCGTCCACCGCGGGAACGGCGGTGGCGACGCGCTGCGCGACCTCGACGCGGCGGTACAGCGCGTCCGGCGCAGCCCAACTCGGCCCGACGTCGTCCCAGCCCGCGGGCGAGCCCGGCTTCCAGATCGGCTGGCCGAGCGCCGTCAGCGCACCGACTGCCTTCGCGTCGGCCGTCCGCGCCCCGACCCCGCGCAGCGCCGATACCGTCCAGTCCCACGGCGTCTTGAACTTGGCGAGCGGGACGGCCCATGCCTCGGGCGCGTCGATCAGCGTCTCGTAGACCGTGGTCAGGTTGCCGCCGCTCGCGACATGGACCGCGGCGAGCCGCTCGACGAGCGCCGGCGGCGGGTCGTCGGCAACGAAGTGGCGCGCGAGCTTGGTCGCGAGGTGATGCGCCGTCGCCGGGTGGACGGCGAGCGCGCGGAGCATCGTCGCTGCCTGCTGCTCGCCATTGTCGGGGTAGCGCACCCCGAGCAGCGTCCGCGTGCCGGGCTCGTGCCAGTCGGTCTGAAAGACGAACGCGCCGTCGGGAGCCTCGGTGCCGATCCCGCGGCGAACGAAACCGCCGACGCTCCACCCGGTCAGCGCCGCGGGCGAGCTCCTGGACGTCGGCCTGGGTATAGCCGGCACCGACGCCGAGCGTGTGGAGCTCCATGATCTCGCGCGCGAGGTTCTCGTTGAGCCCGACCTTGCGCGGCGCATTGCGGCGCAGCGCCGCCTTGTGCCCGATGGTCGACGCGGGGCCGATCGACTGCGCTTGGTCGAGGTAGAGCAGCATCGCCGGGTGGCGTTCGACCGCGAGCAGCAGGTCGGCGAAGCTGCCGAACAGGTTCGGGCGGATCGCCTCGAATTCGAGGGTCCCGGCGAGCCCGATCGATCTCGAGCTTGTCGGCCGAAATCGGCGAAATGGTTCGCCCAGAAATGCGTCAGCCGCTCGGCGAACGGTGCCGGCGAGACGAGCGCGGCGCCGAGCCGCCCCTGCGCCAGCGCGAGATAGCTCGCGCGGTAGCCGCGGCCGATCAGCTGGCGCAGCTCCATCTGCGGAGTCTTCGCGGCACCGGCGTCGGCCGCGGCGGCGGGCGGCGCGGGCATGGCGCCAGCCGGCGGCGCGCCGCGGGCCAGCGGCGGCAGGCCGGCGAGCGCGGGGATACCCATGGGCCCGAGCTTGTCGCGGATCGCGATCAGGAAGCCGTGGTACTGCTCGGCCATCGCCGCGCTCGTCGGCACCGACGCCAGTGCGGCGGGGCGCGGGACGAACGCCGCCATCTGGTCGCGGAGCCAGCGCCGGGGCTCGGCCGGCAGCGCCTCGTCGAGCCGTGCGCCGAGGCCGAAGCGATTGACGGCAATGGCGGTTTCAACGGTCATCGTGCTTTCCAGCGATATTATGAGCGTTACGCAGGGCTGGGGTGGTCTCCCTCGCGGCGGCCGGCGACGAGCAGCATCGCGCTCAGCGGCACGAGCCAGACGATCCGCGCCTGGTAGCGCGCGAACGGTCCCGACAGGATGCCGCAGACCGCGGCGTTGACGACCACGGCGGCGATCAGGAAGAGCGCCGTCGCGGTGACACGACCGGGACGCCGCCGCTCGCGGCCGGCGAAGGCGGCGAGCGCGACGGCGGCCGCGGCGACGGCTGCCGCCCCGTGCCACCATTTCGACGCGCGGACCGTCAGCCGCGACGGGCATCGGTCGTGCTTCGGCCCGCACACGGCGACGCGGGCGATCATCGGCGGCAGGTTGGTCTGCCGCCAATAGGGGTCGGTGAGGTAGAAGGCGGGGTTGCGGACCGGATCGTCGACGAACACCATCGCCAGCTGCCGCCCCCAGTTGCGCAGCGACGCCGCCAGCTGCCCGAACGGGTCGTAGGCGATCGTGCCGAGGACAAAGCGCCCCTCCTGATCCTCGAGCCTCACGCGGGTGGCATAGTCGCTGAGCATGAACACGCCGGTCTTCGGCAGGTCCGACCACAGGATGTCCTCGCTGTCGGCGAGCGGCTTATGGGCGAAGCGGCACAGGGTGTACGGCTCGCCCGCCGCGCACGCGTGGCGCAGGTAGTCGCGCCCGGGCCCGTCGGCGAGCACGCGTGCGGTCAGGAACGGCTGGTTGCGCAGCGGCTCGCCGGTCGTCAGGCGGATGCCGATGCCGTACAGGCTGTTGGCGACGCCCGCGGCGACGATCAGTCCGGCGAACAGCGCGAGACGGCGGACGATGCTGCGGCGATCGACCTTCAGCACCAGCAGGACGATGCCGGCCACGGGCAGCAGGACCACGCCCATCAGCAGGTGCGAGGTGTGGACCGCCAGCGCGAAAACCGCCAGCACGGCGATGCCCCGCCGCTCGCCGCGTCCGATCCGGTCGGGAAAGATCAGCAGCAGCGCGGCGGCGATCGCCGCGGCCGCGGCGAAGATGTCGGGCATGGCGAAGCCGACGAAGAACGGCAGCGGCGTCAGCACGACGAGCACCGCGACGACCGCGACCGGCTCCCATCGCCGCCGTTCCGGCAGCGCCGCGCGCCACAGCGTCGCCACCAGCCACGCGACGGCGAGCGCCTGCGCGACCGTCACCAGCCACATCGTGCCGACGGACTCGAGCGCGTAGAGGAACACCCCGTACACCGCCGAGCGCGACGCCATCTGCGTATGGCCCATGTGCGCGTCGATCTTGGCCTGCGCGGTGTCGTGCTCGTCGAGCTCGGGCGGGGCGATCAGGTGCGCGTCGACGGCGAGCTCGTGGCCGAGCGTGTAATAATCGTCGGTGTCGGTGAACACGGTCGGGTGGCCGAATGCGGCGACCATCGCGACGATCAGCGCCGCCGCGGCGACGACGATGAGCCACGGCCGCGTCGCGCGTCACCGGACCGGCCACCGCAGAGCGACCCAGGCGAGCAGCGCCACCGCCGAGCCGAGCGTCCATCCGGCCAGCACGTCGGTCGGCCAGTGGACGCCGAGATAGACGCGGCTGACGCCGATCGCGAGAACCAGCGCGACGCTGCCGACCATCAGCAGGACGCGCGCGGCGGGCCGCAGCTCGCCCGCGGCGACGATGCTCGCCAGCGTGAAATAGATCGCCGGGGCCATCATCGAGTGGCCGCTGGGAAAGCTCGACGAAGCGATCAGATCGTACTGCAGGACGAACGCCGGGCGCGGGCGGCCGACGACGTGCTTGACCGCCTCGGCGATGACCTGCGCGCATACCGCCGCGACAGCAAAAACGACCGCCTGCCGGCGCCGTCCGTAGACGAGCAGCACGGCGACAGCGGCGAGCGCGACCAGCCCCAGCACGGTGAACCCACCGAGCGCGGTGATGTCGCGGGCCGTCTCGTGGAGCCACGCCGGGCCGCGCAGCTTGTTGGGATCGACCGACTGGCGCAGCGCGAGGATCAGCGCCCGATCGAAGCCCGTCGTCTCCCCCTCGCCGATCTCGGAGCGCAGGAACAACACCCCCCAGACCGCGGCGCCGACGAGGACGATGACGGCGAGCAGCCGAGCCGGAAAGCCCGCGCGCGGGGCGGGAGCGGGTGGCGGTGCGGGCGTCGGCATCGCCCGTCGCTTACGCGACGCGTGCCCCGCCGGGTAGCCCCGCTATTTCACGCGCGCGGCGTCGATCGCGAGTGTCGCGGTGCCGAACGGTTCGCCCGCCATGCCTGCCGCGACGCGCTCGGCCGCGGCCATCGCCCGGAGCACGTTCTCGCCCGCGACCTTAGCGAGGTCGGCGTCGGACCAGCCACGGTGGGCGAGCTCGACGAGCAGCGCCGGGTAGGTCTCGACCCCGCCGAGGCCGTCGGGCAGGCTGTTGTCGACCCCGTCGAAGTCGCTACCCAGCCCGACATGGTCGACCCCGGCGATCTTGGCGATGTGCTCGATATGGTCGGCGACCTGCGCCAGCGTCACGCGGGGCGGGGTGCGCCTTTTTCCACTCGGCATAGGCTGCATCGGCCCCTGCGCGGTCGCCGATGAACAGGCCGCCATAGGGCGGGTTGTTCAGCCGCGCCTTCTCCGCGCCGGCCTCGGCGTTCCACCGGCGGTAGGCTTCGGAGACATAGTTGCGCCGAAGTTGACCATCACCACGCCGCCGTTCGCAGCGACGAGCCTGAGGACGTCGTCGGGAACGTTCCGCGGGTGGTCGTCTACCGCGCGCGCGCCCGAATGCGAGAAAATCACCGGCGCTTTCGATGCGGCGATCGCCGCGCGCATCGTGCCCGCGCTGACATGGCTGAGGTCGACGAGCATGCCCAGCCGGTTGAGCTCGTGGACAACCGCGACCCCGAATGGCGTCAGCCCGTCGTGCTTGGCATCGTCGGTCGCCGAATCGGCCCACTCGATCGTGCGCGAGTGCGTCAGCGTCAGGTACCCCGCGCCGAGGTCGTGGTAGGCGCGGAGCACCGACAGGCTGGCGTCGATCTGCCCGCCGCCCTCGACGCCGATCAGCGATGCGATCCGCCCCGAGGCATGAATGCGCCGGACGTCGGCGGCCGTGCGGGCGAGGGCGAAGTCGTGCGGGTAGCGGGCGACAAACTGGTGGACGAGGTCGATCTGCTCGAGCGTCTCCTTGACCTGTTCGAGCGGCGGCAGGTCGGCCGAAACATAGACCGACCAGAACTGCCCGCCGACGTGGCCGGCGCGCAACCGCGCAATGTCGGTATTATACGCCGGCGTCCGCCCGCCGAGGCCGTGCGTCAGGTCGAGCGTCCAGCGGCCCTCGCCCTCGCGTTCGCGCAGCAATTTGGCGAGGTCGTTGTGGCCGTCGATCAGCGGCGTCGCTTTAAGGACGGCAGCGACGCGCGCCTCGTCGCTGGGTCGCGCTATCGCCGCGCTGCCGACCAGCGCTGCCACCAATATCGCCCGACCGATCATCGCCGCTCCCCTTTGCCGGGTCGGGCGTATCAGCTTGGAGCCCTGCCGCGAAGCGCCGTTGCGGAGCCGCGCCGCTTCGGCCATGCCTGCGTTCCATGAATGCGCAAACGCCGACGATCGACGACGAAGTCGCCGCCTATGCCGCCGGGCCGGTCGGCCGTGTCGACCACTTCGTCGCGCTCCACGCTCGCGCGCGGCCCGGCCAGTCGGCGGTGATCGACGCCGCTGCGACGATCACGTGGGGCGAGTTCGACGCGCGGGTCGACCGCATCGCCGCCAGCCTCCAGCGCGACGGCGTGACCCCGCGCGGGGTCGTCGCGATCGTCGCCGCGAGCCGTATCGACTATGTCGCCGTCTTCATCGCCGCCGTCCGGATCGGCGCCGCGGTCGCGCCGCTGTCGCCGTCGTCGACCCCGGACCAGCTCGCCGCGATGATCGCCGACAGCGGCGCGTCGCACCTGTTCGTCGACGCCGCCGTCGCGGTCGCCCTCGCGCCGGTATTGGACCGCGTCCATGCCCGCGTGATCGGCTTCGACGGCGCCGACACGCCCTTCGCCCACTGGCTCGCGCCTGCGGGAGCGACCCCGACGCCGGTGCCGGTCGATCCGGCCGCGCCGTTCAACATCATCTATTCGAGCGGGACGACGGGAACGCCCAAGGGCATCGTCCAGTCGGTCGCGATGCGCTGGCCGCACAACCACCTGACGACGCCGCCCGGCCACGGCACCGACGCGGTGATGCTGTTGTCGACGCCGCTCTATTCGAACACGACGCTCGTTGCGCTGTTCCCGACGCTGGCGGGTGGCGGCACCGTCGTGCTGATGCCGAAGTTCGACACGCGTGGCTTTCTCGAGCTGAGCGAGCGTCACGGCGCGACGCACGCGATGCTCGTGCCGGTCCAGTACCGGCGGCTCCTCGACCACCCCGACTTCGACGCGTTCGACCTGTCGCGCTATCGGATGAAGTTCGCCACGTCGGCGCCGTTCGCCGCCGACCTCAAGGCCGAGGTGCTGCGCCGCTGGCCGGGCGGGCTGATCGAATACTACGGTATGACCGAAGGCGGCGGCAGCTGCGCGCTCGTCGCCCACGCCCACCCCGACAAGCTCCACACCGTCGGCAAGCCGATGCCCGGCCACGACCTGCGCGTCATCGGACCCGACGGCGACTTCGCGCCCGCGGGTGTGCCCGGCGAGGTCGTCGGGCGGTCGGGCGCGATGATGACCGGTTACCACAATGCCCCGGCCAAGACCGCCGAGGCCGAATGGTTCTCGCCCGCCGGCGACCGCTATATCCGCACCGGTGACATCGCGGCGATCGACGAGGATGGTTTCTTCACCCTGATCGGGCGGGCGAAGGACATGATCATCTCGGGCGGGTTCAACGTCTATCCGGTCGACATCGAGGCGGTCCTCGTCACCCATCCGGCAGTCGACGAGGCGGCGGTGATCGGCGTGCCGTCACCCGAATGGGGCGAGACGCCGGTCGCCTTCGTCACCCTGCGGCAACCCGCCGACCCCGAGAACTTGCGCGCCTTCGCCAACGCGCGACTCGGCAAGATGCAGCGGATCAGCGCCGTCCGCGTCGTCGATGAGCTGCCCCGCAGCGCGATCGGCAAGGTGCTGAAGCGCGAGCTTCAGCGCCTCGCCGGGTAGCGCCGCTCAGTAGAAGTCGGCCGGGTTCGGCGTCGGCGCGCGGCACGCCTCGGTGACCCCGCGGCGGCATGCGGCGACCTGGAGCCGCCACGCCGCCATCGCATCGGCGTACGCCGCCTGCTGGCGCGCGACATGCGCGTTGGCGCGGTCGACGGCGCGGTCGTGGGCGATCAGCGCGGCCATGTACGCGTCGCGGTCGGCACGGTGCTCGGCAGACTCGTTCGCCATCTGCGCCGTCTGCGCCGCCGCCTGGCCCGCGTCGCGGGCGTCGACCGCCGCGGCGGTGGCGGCGTTGAGGTCCTGTGTCGTCGGCGGAGTCTGCGCCGCGAGCGGGGCAGCGAGCGCCAGCGCGACGGCTGCGATCGATCTCATCATCGTTCTTCTCCTGTCCGGCCCGACCCGCCTGCGTTACGAACACGCGGAGACGCCGCGGTGTTCCTGACCGCGCCGGCCTGAACCCGCGTGACCGCCCGCCGCCGCCGCGCTAAGCAGCGCCCATGACCGCTCCCCCCGGCGCGCTCGCCGGCATCACCGTCGTCGACCTCAGCCGCGTTCTCGGCGGGCCCTACGCGACGCAGATCCTTGGCGACCATGGCGCCGACGTGATCAAGATCGAGCCGCCGCAGGGGGATGAGACGCGGGTGTGGGGGCCGGCCGTCGCGGACGGCGCATCGGCCTATTTCCTCGGCGTCAACCGCAACAAGCGCGGCATGGTTCTCGACCTGCGTACCGATGCCGATCGGACGGTGCTGCTCGGCCTGCTCGACGGGGCCGACGTCCTCGTCGAGAACTTCAAGCCTGGGACGCTCGCCGCATGGGGCCTCGGCGACCTCACCGCGCGCTTCCCGCAACTGGTCCACTGCAGCATCAGCGGCTTCGGTCCCGACGGTCCGCTCGGCGGCCTGCCGGGCTACGACGCTGCGGTCCAGGCGATGACCGGGCTGATGAGCATCAACGGCGATGCCGCCGGCGAACCGACGCGGCTCGGCGTGCCGGCGGTCGACATGGTCAGTGGATTGAACGCGGCGATCGGCATCCTCCTCGCGCTCGCCGAGCGGCGCGTCAGCGGGCGCGGACAATATGTCGACATCGCGCTGTTCGACTGCGCGCTGTCGATCCTCCACCCGCATGCGGCGAACTGGCTGAACGGCGCGCCGCTGCCCGGTCGCTCAGGCAACGCCCATCCCAACATTGCACCGTACGACAGCATAGCCTGCGCCGATGGGGCGGTGTTCCTCGCCTGCGGCAACGACGGCCAGTTCGCCAAGCTGTGCGCAATGCTCGGCCTTGACCTCGCCGCCGACCCGCGCTTCGCCGACAACCGGTCGCGGGTGAGCAACCGCGACGCGCTCAAGGCCGTGCTCGAGGCGGCGTTCGCCGGTGAGCCGGCCGCGCCGCTCGCCGCGCGGCTGATCGCCGGCGGCGTGCCGTGTGCGCCGGTGCTCGACGTCGCGCAGGCGCTCGCCCATCCGCATACCGCCCATCGCGGCATGGTCGTCGACAACGCGATCGCCGCGCCGATCAAGCTCTCCCGCACGCCGGCGACGTACCGGCTCAAGCCCCCGAGGTTCGCCCCCCCAAGGACCAAACAATGACCGGACGCTGGTTCGACGAATGGACGGTCGGCGACCGGATCGACCATCCGATCCGGCGCACCGTGACCGAGACCGACAACCTGCTGCTGACCGCGCTGACCCACAACCCGCAGCCGCTCCACCTCGACGCCGACTATGCCGCCGGGACCGAATTCGGGCGGATCGTCGTCAACGGCACCTACACCTTCGCGCTGATGGTCGGCATCTCGGTCGCCGAGACGACGCTCGGCACGCTCGTCGCCAACCTCGGCTACGACAAGCTCGTCATGCCCAAGCCGGTGTTCATCGGCGACACCCTTCGGGTGCGCTCCGAAGTCGTCGAGGTGCGCGAGTCCAAATCGCGCCCCGACGCCGGCGTCGTCACCTTCCGCCACGAGGCGATCAACCAGCGTGACGAGGTGGTGTGTTCATGCCTGCGCATGGCGCTGATGCGCAAACGCCCATGAGGCTGCGGTCGCTGCTGTTCGTCCCCGGAGACCGGCCCGAGCGCTTCGCCAAGGCGGCGGCGAGCGGGGCCGACGCGCTCATCCTCGACCTCGAGGACTCGGTCGTCGCCGCGGCCAAGGCTCAAGCGCGCGCGAACGTCGCCGCGTGGCTCGCCGATGCGCCGCCGCTGCCGGTGTTCGTCCGCATCAACCCGCTTGCGGGTGCCGATGGCGGCATGCTCGATGCCGATCTCGCCGCGCTCGGCGGCCATGCCTTCGGCGTCGTCCTGCCCAAGGCCGAAGGCGCCGCGAGCGTACGGACGCTCGCCGCGGCGCTCGGCGGGAGCGCGCTCAGGATCCTGCCGATCGTCACCGAGACGCCGCGGGCGCTGTTCCGCATGGACGATTATGCCGAGGTCGCCGACCGGCTCGTCGGGCTGACGTGGGGCGCGGAGGACCTGTCGAGCGCGGTCGGCGCGGTCGGTCCGCGTGATGAGGCCGGTGGCTACCGCCCGCCCTACGACCTCGCCCGCTCGCTGACACTGTTCGCCGCCCACGCCGCGGGCGTCGCGGCGATCGAGACGGTCTACCCCGACCTCGCCGACCTCGCCGGGCTGGAGGCGTACGCGGCACGCGGGCGGTTCGACGGCTTCAGCGGGATGATGGCGCTCCACCCGAAGCAGATCGCGCCGATCCACGCCGGCTTCACGCCCACCGCGGCCGAGATCGCGCACGCGCGGGCGGTGATCGCCGCGCTTGCGGCCGGCGACGGGCGCGGTGCAGCTCGACGGGCGCATGATCGACGCACCCCACCGCGTCGCCGCCGAACGTCTGCTCGCGGCGGTCGACGGGCCGTAGCGCCTACTCCTTGCCCTTCGCCTCGCGCATGGCCCGCATCCGCGCCATGCCGTCGCGCAGTTCGTTGGTTGTCAGAAAGCCGTCGTGGTCGGCATCCATGAGCGCGAAGCCGCGCTCGTGACGACCGGCGGCGAGCCACTCGGCCTTGCTGATCTTGCCGTCGTGGTCGGTGTCCATCGCGGCGAAGCGGGCCCGGCCATCGGCACGTGGCGCATCGGGCATAACGCCCTCCGGCGTCGGTGCCGACATCGGCGGCGCGCCGGCAGGGACGTCCTGCGCGAAAACAGGGACGCCGACGACGGCGGCAACGGCGGCGATGAAGGTGGCGACGAACGCCGCGACGATGACCCGGTCCATGACTCACTCCCGAACGCAACGGTCAACTACGGTTCAGGTCCGATCGTTCCCCCGCTCGCTCACCCCTCGCGGCGAAAGACGTGCAGCCGCGCCTTGCCGTGCGCGCGGACTGTGTCGAGCGCGAAACCCGGCGGGGCGGGGTCGACGCCCTTCGCCGTCTCGACCGTGACGAGCGCGTGCGGCGCGATCCAGCCGTTCGCCACCAGCCGGGCGATCGCCGGCAGTGCGTCGTCACCGTACGGCGGGTCGAGCAGCAGCAGGTCGAACGGCGCGGGCGCGCGCCCGACCGCCTCGACCGGCATCGCCAGCACGGTCGTCGCGAACTCCGCACCCATTCGCGCGATATTCGTATTGAGCGCCGTCACGGCGACGCGCTCGCGTTCGACGAAGGTAGCGTGCGCCGCGCCGCGCGACAGCGCTTCGAGGCCGAGCGCGCCGGTCCCGGCGTAGAGGTCGGCGACGCGCAGCCCCTCGAACGACCCCAGCCGGCTCGCGAGCATCGAGAACAGCGCCTCGCGCGCCCGCTCGCTCGTCGGTCGCGTCGCTGCGCCCGCGGGCGCGACCAGCGGCCGCCCGCGCCAGGTGCCGGCGATGATCCTCATTCGATCCGCCCCGCGCCGGGGAGGATCGCGTTCGCCCTCACTCGCGGCCCTTCGCGATCGAACGCCGCAGCGCGGCGATCGCGTCGCCGGGCACCTCGTCGACTGCGCGCGCGGCGAGGTCGCCGAGGTCGAACGGGCCGTAGGCGACGCGGATCAGCCGCGAGACCTGCAGCCCCAGGAACTCGAGCACGCGGCGAATCTCGCGGTTCTTGCCCTCGGTCAGCGTCACCGTCAGCCACAGGTTGCGCCCGGTCCGCCGCTCGATGTCGGCGTCGATCGGGCCGTAGCGCATGCCGTCGATCTCGATGCCCTCGATCAGGCTTTCCAGTACCGCCTGCGTGACCTCGCCGTAGGCGCGGACGCGGTAGCGGCGCGACACGGCGTTGACCGGCAGCTCGAGCGCCCGCTTCAGCGCGCCGTCGGTGGTCAGCAGCAGCAGCCCCTCGGTGTTCATGTCGAGCCGCCCGACCGGCACCAGCCGCGGCAGGCCCGCCGGCAGCGCGTCGAAGATCGTCGGCCGCCCGCCGGGGTCGCGCGCCGTCGTCAGGAACCCCGCCGGCTTGTGGAAGCGGAACAGTCGCGTCGCCTCGATCGCCGCCACCGGCCGGCCGTCGACCAGAACGCCGTCGAGGCTGGCGATGACGTGCGCCGGGGTGGTCAGGACGGTTCCGTTCACGCTGACCCGGCCGTCGGCGATGAAGCGTTCGATGTCGCGCCGCGAGCCGACGCCGGCACGGGCGAGCAGCTTGGCGATCCGCTGCGGCTCGATGCGGTCGGGGGCGGCGCGCGCCTCGGCGCGGGCGGTGCCGCGGTCGCGGCGCGGGGCGTTGTTGGCGCGGGTGCGCGGCGCCTTGGCGTCGGGCGGCTCCGTCCGCGCGCGGACCGGCCGGGCGCGACCCCGGCACCTTGACCGGCCGCCCGCCGAACGGGTTCGACGCGCTCCCCGGCTCGGGGCGCTTGCGCATCGGCCGCTCGGCGTGATTGGCGAGCCGCGCCGCGTCGCGCGGGTTGGTCGCGAGCGGCGCGCCGCCGTCGGGAACCCGGCGGCGAGAGGGGCGTGACGCGCCGTCGTTTTCGGGCGATGCGGCGCGGGAACCCGGGTCGCGCACGCGTCGACCTGACGGACCGGCACCGAATGGCCGTCCCGGACCCGGCGGGCGGTCCGTCGGCGGGCGGCCGGGAGGGCGGGGCGGTCGAGACATGCGCGCGGTGGTGGAACCTGCCGCCGCGCTTGGCAAGCCTCGCGCCTACTTCGGCATTCCCGACAGCCCGCTCGCCGCGCGCAGGTCGGCCCCGGCCATGCGGGTGCCGTCGAGGAAGACGGTGTCGACGTGGCGCAGGTTACCGAGGTTCTGCGACACGTCGCCGTCGACGACGATGATGTCGGCGGTCTTGCCCGGTGCGATCGATCCCGTGCGGTCGGCCATGCCGACCATCCGCGCCGGGACGATCGTCGCGGTCTGCAGCGCCTGCGCGTTGGTCATCCCCGCCTGCTGGTAAAGCTCGAGCTCGCGAACCAGTTCGAGGCCATAGCCGTCGGTCCCGGCGACGACGCGCACCCCCGCCTTGTGCAGCCGCCCGACGATGCCGACCATCTTGGCGAAGCTCGCGCGGAAGTCGGCGCGGGTGACGTTCTCGAACAACGGATAGCCGCTCGTGTGCCAGCCGCGCGCGACCGCCGGCGGGGAGACATCGGCATAGGCGGCGTATTCGGGGGCGATGACGCTGCCGTCCGACGTCATCAGCGGCTCCCACACCGTCAGCGTCGGGTCGACGATCGTCCCCCGCTTGGCGAGTTCGGCGTAGAACGCCCGCATCATCGGCGAATCGAGGTCGACGTCCTTGCCGTACTTCGCCGGCCCCTCGAGCCGCGCGGCGGTGTTCGCCTTGTCGACGACCGCCTGCGGCATCGCCTGCATCATGATGAAGTTGATGTGGGTGACCTCGTCATAGCCGGCCCGGACCGCGTCGAGCGGGCGCATGCCCGCGGGCACGTGGCCGTGGACGTGGAGGCCCAGCTTGTGCGCCTCGGCTGCGCCCGGCGCGATCCACGCCGGGTTCATCGAGGTGTAGAACTTCGCCCCCCACAGCCCCGCCGCCTTGATCTTGTCGACCGCCGCGACGGTCTCCGCCGCCGACGTGACGATCATCGCGCCGTTGCCTTGGAGCGGGCCCTTCTGATCGATGATCACCGAGATCTTGCCGTCGGGGGCGAGCAGGTCGCCGGCGGCGCGGCGCTTGTACAGGTCGAGCGCGTCGCCGATCTCGGTGCCGGGGCTGCGGTAGTTGGTCATGCCGGTGGCGACGTTCTGGAGCAGCCCCCAGTCATAGCCGCCGACGTGCTGGTGCGAATCCCACAGGCCGGGCAGGATCGTCTTGCCGCGCCCGTCGATGACGACCGCGCCCGCCGCCGGGATCGACCCGCCCGCCCCGACGCGCGCAACCTTGCCGTCGGCGATCAGCACCGCGCGGTCGGGGACGTAACGCCCGGCGACCGAATCGAACATCAGAACATGGTCGACGAGCGTCGGCGAGCGATTGGCAGGCGCGAGAAAACGGTGCGCGACCTCCTTGACCATGTCGGCGGTCGCGGCTTCCTGGATCGCCTTGAGCTTGAGGTTGCTTCCCGCATAGCCTTCGGGGAGCAGCGCGAGACCGCCGGCATTGCCGAAGAAGTGGCCGTCGGTGTCGAGCCAGACCGGCTGCGGCGCGAAGCCATAGCCGCTGATGAACGCGAGGCGGACGGTCTTCTTGCCTTGCGGTCCGTCGATGTCGACCGACTGGCCGACCTTGAGGCTCGCGTGCCCGCCGGGCAGCAGGTCGATGCCCTTGTCACCGGCGGCGACGAGCGCCTCGATGTCGAGGTCGCCGGCGAGCCACGGCCCGCCATAGGTATTGTAGCGTCGCCCGGCGAACGGACCCTCGCCGTGGTCGACCGCCGTCTGCCAATGGCCGACGCCGCCGGCATCGACGCTGAAGCTTTCGGTGGCGTCGCCCTGGTCGGTGAAGCCGCGGACGGCGATCGCGGTCGGCCGCTTGTCGGGGCCGAGCGTGACGACCTCGTCGGTCTCGGTGATCCAGCCGCGCAGGTTGAGCGACATGCGGTAGGCGATGCGTCCGTCGGGGAGCGTCCACGACCAGACGTCGCCATGCTGCCCTGCCGACGAGGTGATCGGATAATGGCGCGCGCCCGCGGGGGCGACGAGCAGCTGCTCCTTCGGGATCGGCGCGGCGGCGAGCGGGGCCGTGCCCGCGAGCAGGACGGCGGCAAGCAGAAGACGACGCATCGAAAGATCCCCTCTAGTTGGCGCGACATTGGCAAGCCGCACGGCCGAGCGCAACAGCCGGGTCACTGAGGCGAGGACCGACCGATAGCGGCCACCGTGGGTCGCCATGCCCCCCCCGCGCTCGCAGCGGCAAATTGCTTTGCCGGCCAAACTGCGCGTACGTTGAAGTCGGGCAGTTGGGGGGCAGACGATGCGCATCGGGCACTGGGTCGCGGCGGCGGTTCTTGTACTGGCGCTTCCCGCCACCGGGCAGGATATCCCCGCGCTCAAGCGCGCCGCCGACGCGGGCGACGTCACGGCGATGGTGAAGCTTGGCGACCTGTATCGGACAGGCATCGTCGTCGGCCGCGACGATCGGCGCGCGGCAGATTATTTCGCGAAAGCGTTCCAACAAGGGCAACATCGACGCAGCCGTCCGTCTCGGCGAAGTCGCGATCGATGGCCGTGGTTTAGCGCACGACTCAGCGCTGGCGCTCAAGGTATTCGCATTGGCGGACCAGGCAGGGAACGCACAGGGGACGAGCGATCTCGGCGACATGTATTACTACGGTCAAGCAACAGCCGTTGACTATACGAAAGCGGTGGAGCTGTACGGCAAAGCCGCCAAGCAGGGCGTTGCCGATGCCCAAACGGGGATGGGAATGGCCTATTTGTTTGGTCATGGCGTGCCTCGTGACTATGCGACCGCCTTCCAGTACTTCACGCTCGCCGCCAAGCAGGGCAGCCGCAAGGCGATGAATGAGCTTGGGCTAATGTACAGCAGCGGCTGGGGTGTCGAGCGCGATGTCGGCAAGGCGGCGTCGTTCTACCGCGCCGCGGCGGACCTCGGCTCGCCCGTCGCGAAGTATAATCTGGGTCAAATGTACCAGCGCGGTCGCGGCGTGCCGAAAAACCTCCAAACCGCGCGGGAACTGTACAATGCCGCCGGGGAGGCGGGCTATGGACAAGCCTATTACAAGCTCGGCCTGATCTATCGCGACGGGCTCGATGACGAGCCGGTCAATCTCGCGGTCGCCAACAAGTGGTTCCGGCTGGCCGTCAACGCAGGCTTCAAGCAGGCGGCGAGCTTCATCGTCGCGGAGCAGCCGCCCGCCGCCACGCGCAACTTCGGCGCGGTTCCCGACACCGCAGCCCCGGCCGGCCGCGTCGTCGCCACCGGCGCGCGGGTTGCACCCGGGCCGCGCCTCGCGCTGGTCATCGCCAACGGCGACTACGCGCCGAACCTCAACGCGCTGAAGAACCCGGTCAACGACGGCAAGCTGATCGCCACCTCGCTCAGGGCCGCACGCTTCGATGTCACGTCGCTCGCCAACCTCGACGTCGGCGGCATCAAGAAGGCGCTCGCCGACTTCGGTGACAAAGTGCGCAAGGCGGGGCCGAACACGACGGCGCTGTTCTACTACGCCGGTCACGGGGCGGCAGTCGAAGGCGTCAACTACCTGATCCCGGTCAAGGTGCCGATCGCCAGCAAGACGGCGCTGCAGAGCTATGGCGAAAGCGTCGACGACGTGGTGAGGGTACTCGACACGGCCAAGCCGACGACCACCATTGTCATTCTCGATGCCTGCCGCAGCGTCGCGTTTCCGGGCGAGCGCGGCGGCAGCGGCGGGCTGGTCGAGGTGCGCCCCCGCAATGGCTCGCTGATCGCCTTCTCGACCGCGCCGGGCCAGACCGCCGCCGACGGCGACGGCGACCACAGCCCGTACGCGGCCGCGCTCGCCGCCGAGATCGCCCACCCGACGCAGCCGAGCGACCTCATCATCATCACCTTCCAGCGGGTCCGCGCCAAGATCTCGGACGCGTCGACGATCGGGCAGACACCGTGGGAGCAGACTTCGCTGCGCAGCGATGTTTCGTTTGCGCCCGACTGAGCCGCCGGCCGCGCGGTTCGCGGGCATCGCGCCAGCGGCCCTTGCCGGCGGTCGACACACTGGCGATTTCGCCTGTCCTACGACGCGGCGTTGCGGCTAGCATGGCGGCAATGATGACCACTCCCCGCCCGCTCCGGACCCGCCCGGTCGCTGCTGCGAACCAGCGGGGTTCCGCATGGCGAGGGGCGGGGGGATGCGTGGCGCGACCTTCGTCAACTTCGTCAAGCCAGCTTGACGCCGGTCCGAACCGCGGCGGCGCGCGGTGAGGGTCGTGGACGACGCGAACCGGGAGGCGGCGCTGCCGCCGACGCGCGCGTCGCGCCTATACCTCATCGTCCTCGTCGCCATCGTCGCCGGCGTCCTCGTCGGCTATTTCGCGCCGGCGACGGGGGCGGCGCTGAAGCCGCTCGGCGACGGCTTCATCAAGCTGGTCAAGATGGTCATCGCCCCGGTCATCTTCCTGACGGTCGCGACCGGGATCGCCGGCATGGGCGAACTCGGCGCGGTCGGGCGCGTCGTCGGCAAGGCGTTCGCCTATTTCCTGACGCTGTCGACCTTCGCGCTGATTGTCGGGCTGGTCGTCGCCAACGTTGTCCAGCCGGGGGCGGGGCTTCATATCGCGCCGGCGAGCCTCGATGCCGGCGCGGTCGCGACCTATACCGCCAAGGCGCACGCAACGACGGTCGTCGGCTTCCTGACCAACATCATCCCGACGACGCTGGTCAGCGCGCTCGCCGAGGGCGACATCCTGCAGGTCCTGTTCGTCGCCATCCTGACCGGCATCGCGCTGGCGCTGGTCGGCACGGGGGAGGGCGGGGCGGCGGCGCCGCTGCTGCGGGTGCTCGTCGCGAGCCAAGCGGTCGTGTTCCGCATTGTCGCCATCCTGATGCGTGCGGCGCCGATCGGTGCCTTCGGGGCAATGGCGTTCACCGTCGGCAAGTTCGGCCTCGGCGCGCTCGTCCATCTCGGCGGGCTGGTCGCCAGCTTCTACCTGACCAGCCTCGTCTTCGTCTTCGGCGTCCTCGGGCTGGTCGGCCTCGCGGTCGGCTTCTCCGTCTTCCGTCTGGTCGCGTACCTGAAGGAGGAGCTGCTCCTCGTTCTCGGCACGTCGTCGTCGGAAGCCGCGCTGCCGTCGCTGATCGCCAAACTCGAGGCGGCCGGGTGCCGGCCGGCGGTCGTCGGGCTCGTCGTGCCGACGGGATACAGCTTCAACCTCGACGGGACGAACATCTACATGACGCTCGCCGCGCTGTTTATCGCTCAGGCGACCGACGTCCATCTGTCGTTCGGCCAGCAGGCCCTGCTCCTCGGCGTCGCGATGCTGAGTTCGAAGGGCGCGGCGGGGGTGACGGGGGCGGGGTTCATCACGCTGGCGGCGACGCTCGCGGTGGTGCCCGACGTGCCCGTCGCCGGCATGGCGCTGATCCTCGGCGTCGACCGCTTCATGTCCGAATGCCGGTCGCTGACCAACTTCGTCGGCAACGCGGTGGCGACGATCGTCGTCGCGGCGTGGGAGGGGGCGCTCGACCGCGACGCCCTGCACCGCGCGCTCCGCGGAGGCGTCACGGCTGGACGCACGACCGTGCACGGGGAGGTAGCGCGGGAGGCATGACGTAGCGGTTCGTTCAGCCGACCTGCGCCAACCGCTTTTCCACCGTCGCTACCACCTCGGTCAGCCCCATCAGCCGCGCCGTGAGGCGGTCGGCGGTCGCCTGCGCCGCCTCGCCCGCCAGCGCCGCCGCCCCCTCGAGCCCGGCGATCTCGTGGCGGATCGGGTCGGCGAAGGCCTGCGCCGCGGTCCGGGTACCCGCCTCGGCGAGCGCCGCCTCGGCCTCGGCGACGACGCCGGCGAGCGCGTCGCGGACGTTGCCGGTGGCTGTCGCGGCGACTTCACGAACGCGGCCAAGTACCTCGATGAGTTGGTTCGCTGCTGCCAGCGTCGTCCCATGCGCCGCCTGCTCGACCGCCGCCAGCGCCGCTTGCGCCGTGGTCAGGTCGGCGACGAGCCGCTCGGCCGGCGCGGCCGCTCGGGCGAGGGCGGCGGCGATCTCACTGGCGCTTGCCGCCGCCGGACCGAGCCGCGCCGCCGCCGCCTCAACGGCGCCGAACCCCGCCGTCGCCGCCTCGAGCTGCGGCGGGACCGCGTCGGCGAGCTCGCGCACCGCTGTCAGCCGCGCCTGGAACCCGTCGAGCGTCGCCGTCCCCATCGTCGCCGCATGGCCCAGCCGCTTGTCGAGCACGGCAAAGCTCCGTTCCATTCCTGCGGTCATCGCATTTGTCCGCGCCTCGTGCTCGGCAAGCGCGTCGCTAAGCGTTTGTGTTGCCACGGTAATCTGCTCGATCCGCCGCGCCACCGCTGCCGTCGCCGGCCCGGCGATCGCATCGATCCCCGTCCGCGCCGCGTCGATCGTCGCCAGCATCGCCCGCTGCTGCCCCTCGATGCCGGTGCGCGTGGTCGCCGCCTGCTCGTCGACTGCGGTCCGCGCCGCGTCGAGCGCTGCCGCCGCCTGCGCCAGCGCCGCGTCGGTGGCGGCGGCGAGCGTCGCCGTCCGCGCCTCGATCGTACCCGCCGCCGCCTCGCTCGCCACGCCGATCGCCGTGACCGTCGCGGCAATCTCATCCTGCCGGGTGGCGACGCCGGCGAGCATCGTCTCGACCTCGCCCAGCTGGTGCGCGGCCGTTGCGCCTGTCGCCGCCAGCGTGGCCGCCAGCGCTTCGGCGTCGGCCTGCGCCCGCGGAACGACCGCGGCGAGGTCACGCGCCGCTGCCGCCGTGGTGTCGGTTGTCGCCGCCAGCCGGGCCGTCATTGCTTCGACGCCGCGCGCAGCCTCAATCAGTTGCGGGGCTTCGGTCACCGTCGCTGCACGCAAGTCGGCAAGGCGCCCGCCGATTGCCGTCAGCGTCGCGTCGATATCGAGCAACCCGTCGCGGACCGCTTCACCCGCGGCCGCCGCGGCGGCGGTGCGCGCCTCGAGTTCGGCCAGCCCGTCATCGCGCCGCGACCGCCGGAGCAACTCGACGCCGACGATCACCACCGCCAGCGGCGGCGCGAGGCGCAGCGTCAGCCCGGCGGCGAACCGGGCGAGCGCGGGCCCGTCGAGCGGCCCCATGTCACTGGCCGCCGCGATCACCACCGCCGCCGCGGCGACGAGCCACGCGAGGGCGACGAGCACGATCAGGCTCGCCGAACGGCGGCTGGACGGTTCGGACACGGCGGCTCCCCCTGCGTCGACGGCACGAGCCTAGAACGGGACGCGCCGCGGCGGAAGCGGCGTGTGCGCGATCCGCTAGCGCGCGCTCAGCGGGACATAGTCGCGGTGCGTCGCGCCGGTGTAAAGCTGGCGTGGGCGGCCGATCTTCTGGTCGTGATCCTCGATCATCTCATTCCACTGCGCGACCCAGCCGACGGTCCGCGCGATGGCGAACAGGACGGTGAACATCGACGTCGGAAAGCCGATCGCCGACAGGATGATGCCCGAATAGAAGTCGACGTTCGGGTACAGCTTCTTGTCGATGAAGTATGGGTCGCTGAGGGCGATCCGCTCGAGCTCGCGGGCGACGTCGAAGACCGGGTCGGTGACGCCCATCTTGGCCAGCACCTCTTTCGCCGTCGCCGCCATCACCGTCGCCCGCGGGTCGTAGTTTTTATAGACGCGGTGGCCGAAGCCCATCAGGCGGAACGGGTCGTCCTTGTCCTTTGCGCGGGCGATGTATTCGGGGATGCGGTCGACGGTGCCGATCTCGCGGAGCATGTTGAGTGCCGCCTCGTTTGCGCCGCCGTGCGCGGGACCCCAGAGGCAGGCGATACCCGCCGCGATGCAGGCGAATGGGTTGGCCCCGCTCGATCCCGCCAGGCGGACGGTCGAGGTCGACGCGTTCTGCTCGTGGTCGGCGTGAAGGATGAAGATCTTGTCCATCGCCGCTTCGATTACCGGATCGACGACGTACGGCTCGGCGGGGACGCCGAAGGTCATGCGCAGGAAGTTGCCCGTGTAGCTGAGCGAGTTGTCCGGGTAGAGGAACGGCTGGCCGACCGCATACTTGTACGCCATCGCGCCCAGCGTCGGCAGCTTGGCGATCAGCCGGTGGCTGGCGACCACGCGCTGCTTGGGATCGGTGATGTCGGTCGAGTCGTGATAAAAGGCGCTCAGCGCACCGACCACGCCGCACATGATCGCCATCGGGTGCGCGTCGCGGCGGAAGCCGCGGTAGAAGGTCGCCAGCTGCTCGTGAACCATCGTGTGGCGGGTGATAGTGTGGACGAACAAGTCGTGCTCGGCCTTGCTCGGCAGCTCGCGGTTCAGGAGCAGGTAGGCCACTTCCATGAACGACGACTGCTCGGCGAGCTGGTCGATCGGATAGCCGCGATGGAGCAGAATGCCCGCGTCGCCGTCGATATAGGTGATCTTCGATTTGCAGCGCCGCGGTGCTGGTGAAGCCGGGATCGTAGGTGAAGCGCCCCGTCTCGGCATAGAGCTTGCGGATATCGACGACCTCGGGGCCAACCGAGCCGGCCATGACCGGATAGTCGGCGTCCTTGCCGTCGATGCTTAGATGGGCGGTTACGGTCATGCCACTCGTTCCTTGCCTAGCGCCACATCGTCCAAGCGGCCCAGCGCCTCGTCGCGCCCAAGCAGCTCCAGTACCTCGAACAAGCCCGGCGAGGTCGCCGATCCCGTCACCGCCGCGCGCAGCGGCTGCGCGACACGGCCGAGCTTGACGTCTCCGTCCGCAGCCACCCCGCGCACCGCCGCCTCAATCGCCGTCGCGTTCCAGGGAACGTCAGCCAGCGCCGTCCGAACCGCCGCAACAAGGGCCACGGCGGCGGCATCGTCTAGCAGTTTTTGTGCACCTGCGTCCATCGCGATCGGTCGGCTTGCGACATAGAACACCGAGGAGGAAGCAAGATCGACGAGCGTCGCCGCGCGCAATTTAAGTTCGCCCATGCCGCGCCGCAGCAAATCGCGATCGGCGTCAGTCAGCGGGCGCCCGAGCGCGGTCGCGACACGTGGGCTGACGAGGTCAACGAGTTGCGCGTCGTCGGCGAGGCGAAGATAGTGGCCGTTGACGTGCTCCAGCTTCTTCAGGTCGAACCGCGCCGGCCCGCGCCCGATGCCGGCGAGGTCGAACCATTCGATTGCCTGAGCGCGCTCGATGAACTCGGCGTCGCCGTGCCCCCAGCCGAGCTTGAGCAGGTAATTACCGACCGCCTCCGGGAGCATGCCCAATACGTCGCGATAGGCGTCGACGCCGAGCGCACCGTGGCGCTTCGACAGCTTCGCTCCGTCGCTGCCATGGATAAGAGGAATATGGGCGTAGACCGGCTCAGGCCAGCCGAGTGCTCGGATCAGCGCCAGTTGGCGGAAGGCATTGTTCAGATGATCGTCGCCGCGGATGACGTGGGTCACACCCATGTCGTGGTCGTCGACGACCACCGCCAGCATGTACGTGGGCGACCCATCGGAGCGGAGCAGGACCATGTCGTCTAGCTCGGCATTCGCCACCGTTACGTTGCCCTGCACGCGATCGGCGATCGTGGTGTTGCCGTCGCGCGGGGCGCGGAAGCGGATGACGAACGGCGCGTCACGGCCCTGGGCCGGATCGCGGTCGCGCCACCGCCCGTCGTAGCGCAGCGGCTGCTTCGCCGCGCGCTGGGCGGCGCGCATCTCCTCGAGTTCGTGTGCCGTGGCGAAGCACTTGTACGCGTGACCCGCGGCCAGCAGCGTGTGCGCGATCTCCGCATGGCGCGGCGCGCGGGCGAACTGCATGACAGGCTCGCCGTCCCAGCCGAGGTCGAGCCAGCGCATCCCGTCGAGGATCGCGTCGACTGCGTCCTGCGTCGATCGCGCCCGGTCGGTATCCTCAATCCTCAGCAGGAAGCGCCCACCGTGATGCCGCGCGAACAACCAGTTGAACAGCGCCGTCCGCGCCCCGCCGATGTGGAGGAACCCGGTGGGGGAAGGGGCGAAGCGAGTGACAACGCCAGCGTTGACAGGGTCTTGGGGCGTTGCGCCCATACGGGATATGTCCAATGATGCGCGGGGTAGAGGGGAGCGCGCGGTGTCTAGCATAGGCGAGCGAGCGGGGGCCAGCCGGGTAGCGCTCGGGCGGGCAAGCGAGTTCGAATCGGCATTGCCGCTTAGCGGCGCGAGCCTGTTTGGACCTCGGCGACGTTGCTGTTCATCGCCGTGGCGCTCTAAGCAGGGTTGCTCAGGCGGAGCCACCGCGAATGGCCGCTGCGAGCAATCATCGAGGGCGGAACGGTCGTCATGGTCGTCGCTGTCGCCTCGGGCCACTGTCCTCGCCTGCCCGCGCGCGCAGGCTGAGGCGCGGCGCGCGCTGACCGGGCGCGATGGCGACCCACGTTAGATCCGCGCTTGGCATGGCAGCGGCTGGACCGTGGCGTCACTGCGCAGCAGGCTGGGCAGTGTTCGAAGACTGGCTTCAGGCTGAGCGCGCCCAGATTCCATTGTGGTCGCCTGCCGCCTTTGGGCTCGGAGTTGTCCTCTATTTCATGCTGCCGTGGGCCGGAGAGCGGCTTGCGGCGGTCGCCGGCGCGGCGGCGGTCGCGGGTGCCGGTGCCGCGTTGCGCGGGCCACTCGGCCGAATGTTGGTGTGGGGCGGCGTGCTCGCTGCGCTCGGAGTGGGTATTGCCGCCTTTCGCTCCAACATCGTCGCCAGCCCCGTCCTTCGCGACCGCTTCGAAGGGGATATCACGGGCACGGTCGAGAGCGTCGAAGTGCGGTCGGGGCGTGGACAGGTACGTTTCGTCATGACGCCGGCCGATCCTGGGCTGCCGCCGCATGTCCGGCTGAGTCTCAAGACGAGCGCGGTTCCCGCCGGCCTCGCGCCCGGTGCGACGGTGCGGCTCCGGGTGATGCTGTTGCCTCCGCAAGGTCCGAGTTTCCCCGGAGGCTACGACTTCGCCCGGACGCTTTGGTTCGCCCAGATCGGTGCAACTGGCTATCCACTAGGAGCGGCGGTCGTCACGCGGCCAGCCCCGCAGCCCTCGGGTGTCGCGGAATGGCTTGAAAATACCCGCGCTCGGCTGACGCGGCGGATAGAAGCGCAGGTGCCCGGCGACGCGGGCGCGATCTCGGCCGCGTTCGTCACAGGGGATCAAGGGCAGATCTCGACCGAGACGAACCTAGCGATGCGCTGGTCGGGGATGGCGCACCTGCTGTCGATCTCGGGCGTCCATATCGCCATCGTGGTCGGCGGGACGATGTGGCTGACGCGCGCGCTGTTGTGCCTGAGTCCGTGGATCGCATTGCGCTTGCCCGTCAAGGCGATCGGCGCGGCGACGGCGGCGGCGACGGGGATCGCGTACACCGTCGTCGCCGGCGCACAGGTGCCAACTGTCCGTTCATGTATCGGCACGGTCGTCGTCCTGATCGGGATCATCTTGGGTCGAGAAGCGCTATCGCTCCGGCTGCTCGCGGCAGGCGGCTTTGTCATCATGGCCGTACGCCCCGAGGCACTACTTGGGCCGAGCTTTCAATTGACCTTCGCCGCCGTGACCGGGCTTGTCGCATTGTTCAATTCGCGCGCCGGGCGCTGGTTGACGTCGCCACGGAAGAACGCCTCGTGGGCGTCGCGGACTGTGCAACACCTCGTCGCGCTGCTCGTCACCGGCGTTGTCGCCGAGGCGCTGCTCTCGGCCACGGCGCTCTTCCACTTCAACTCGACGGGGGCGTACGGCGTGTTCGCCAACCTGATCGCGATCCCGTGGACCGAGTTCGCGATCATGCCGCTGCTTGTCGTGGCGCTCGCGCTCGATCCCGTTGATCTTGCTCATCCCGTGTGGTGGCTCCTCGGTGAGGCAGTGGACGCGCTGATCGCGCTGGCGGACACTGTCGCTGCCTGGCCCGGATCGGTGGTGCGCCTCGGTTTGATGCCGGTCTCCGCTTATGCCTTGCTCGTTGGCGGCGGGCTTTGGCTCTTTATCTGGCAGTCGCGTCCGCGGTGGCTCGGGGTCATACCGATTGCCCTTGGTGCGGCTCTCGCGCTCACCGCGCGACCGCCCGACGTGTTGGTCAGCGCAGACGGCCATCACGTCGGCGTGCTGCTAGACGCCTACGATGCCGAGGGACCGCGGCTCGCCCTGCTGCGCGACCGAACCGGAGACTTCCTCCGCGACGTGTGGGGCGGAGTGACGGCGTCGACGGCTGATGCCGCAATCGCCGATTTGCCGGCTGGGGATTGCACGATCGACGCCTGCGTCGCGCGGGTGGGCAGCGGCGCGGACAGTTTGCGCCTGCTTGCAACACTATCGAAGGACCGGATCGGCCGCCCCGCCTTCGGCCCGGCATGCGCCGCCGCCGATGTCGTCGTCAGCGATCGCCGACTGCCCGACTGGTGCCGCCCACGTTGGCTGAGGCTCGACCGGGCGACCTTGGGCGCGATGGGCGCAGTCGCCATCTGGCGAAGCCCGCGCCGCTTCGAAACCGTCGCGGCCCTCACCGGTGACCACCCGTGGTTGCCGCAGCCCCAAGCCTGGCGACCGCGCGTTCGTGCGTTATCGCCTGCTACCTCCCCGCTGGCGAGCCGCGGCGAGCCGACCTATTGACCATAGCGGCGGAGCAGCCCGGCAAGCTTGCCCTGGACGCGCACGCGCGAGGGTAAGTAGCGCTGCGTCGAGTACATCGCGTTGGCTGGTTCGAGCTCAACCATGCCTTTGGCATGCTTCAAGTACTTGAGGGTCGCATCGCTGCCGTCGACGAGGGCGACCACGATATCGCCGTCGCGCGCGCTGTCGCACTTGCGGACGAGCGCATAGTCGCCGTCGAGGATACCGGCGTCGACCATCGAGTCCCCCGATACCTCGAGCGCATAATGATCGCCGGGCCCGAGTAGCGCAGCGGGGACAGCGAGCAGGCGGCTATCCTCGAAAGCCATGATCGGCTGACCAGCGGCAATCTTTCCGTGAAGCGCCAACTCGACAACTTCGTTCACCGGCGTCGGGCGACGGCGGAAGTCTGCGTGGATCACGTCGCCCCTGGGCTGGGGCGGTGCGCTCACCGCCCGCTGCACGACTTCGGGCATGCGTAAGATCTCGAGCGCACGCGCGCGGTTGGGCAGGCGGCGGATGAAGGCGCGTTCCTCGAGCGCGTTGATCAGGCGGTGAACGCCGGACTTAGACTTCAGCGCAAGCGCCTCCTTCATCTCCTCGAACGAGGGGGACACGCCGCTCTCGTTGAGCCGAGCGTTGATGAAGGTGAGCAGGTCGTGCTGCTTGCGTGTCAACATCAGCGTTCTCCAAGGAACCGATGGCGAACGTTTAGGCAACACCACATCTGGTGTCAAGCGCGATGCACGGCACGAGCGTCCCTGCAACCACCGTGGATGCATTTGCCTCGCGCACAATCAGCAGGTTGGCCGCAGCGAGAACGTGCAGCATTGCGCTGTCCTGCCGATGTGCGGGCACTACTTCGCCGTTCTTGACCGCCGCGCGAAGATAGTCACGCCGGGGCCCGTTCGCCGGCAGGTCAACGGCGGTCGGCAGATCAATGGTAACGGGCAGCGGGTCTGCCTCGCCCGACAGAGCGCGCAGCACCGGCAGCACGAAGAGCAGGGCACAAACGAACGCCGACACCGGGTTGCCGGGCACCCCGACGATGCGCATCGCGCCAAGCTGCCCGGATAGCATCGGCTTGCCCGGCCGCAGCGCGATCCGCCAGAAGTCGAGCTCGACCCCAAGCGAGGCGAGTACCGGACGGACGAAATCGTGGTCGCCGACCGACGCTCCGCCGATCGTGACCAGCACGTCGGCATCGGCGGCACGGATGGCTCTGGTAAGCGCCGCAGTGCTGTCGGCAACGATACCGCCGTCGATCACCTCGGCATGGGTACTGAGCAGCGCCGCGAGCATTACGCCGTTGGAGCTGACGATCGCGTCGGGGCCCGGCGTCGCGCCCGGCGGCACCAGCTCATCGCCGGTCGCCAGGAGCAGAACGCGCGGCCTACGATGCACCGGCAGGGTCGCGTGACCGGCGGCAGCGGCGACCCCGATCCGTGTCGGCGTCGCGCGCTGGCCGGCGCGGGCGACGATGCTGCCCGCCGCGAAGTCGAGCCCGGCGTGACGGATATGCGCGCCCTCGCGCGGCGGCCCATCGCCGGTAAGCGTCAGCATGTCACGGCCGAGGGCGACGTCCTCCTGTACGACGACAGTATCGGCTCCGGCGGGCAGGGGTGCTCCGGTTAGGATGCGGACGGCCTCGCCCGGCCTGAGCGCGCCCGGCCACCGCCGGCCCGCGGCGCTCGTGCCGACCACCCGCCACGGCCCACGATCGGCGAAGCGGATCGCGTAGCCGTCCATGGCCGAGGCGGCGAACGGCGGCTGCGTCAGTCGGGCGATCACGTCGGCGGCAAGGATCCGCCCGAGCGCGGCGGCGAACGGCGCATCCTCCCGAGGCAAGGGCTCGACGCCGTGGAGCAGCCGCGCCTGGGCTTCGTCGACGCCGAGCAGCGTGTTCACGCGTCGCGCCGCCACTCGCCCGATCGGCCGCCGCGCTTGGCCAGCAGGCGGATCTCGCCGATCACCATCGCGCGGTCGATCGCCTTGGCCATGTCGTAGACTGTCAGCAGTGCGACAGAAACGGCGGTCAGCGCCTCCATCTCGACGCCAGTGGTGTGGGTCGTACGAACCGTCGCCGTAGCCCGGATGCCGCCGGCTTCGAGTGCCAGATCGAGGTCGACGCCGCTGAGGGGCAGCGGATGGCAAAGCGGGATCAGCCCTGCGGTCGCCTTGGCCGCCATGATCCCGGCCACCCGAGCAACGGCGATGACATCGCCTTTTGCGACACGGCCGGCTTCGATCGCGGCGAGTGCGTCGGGGGCGACAGCGATGAACCCTTCGGCGACCGCGGTCCGCGCGGTGACGGCCTTGGCCGATACGTCGACCATCCGGGCCTCACCGGCATGATTGAGATGGGTCAGCGTCATGCCGCGAGTAACGCCCGCGTCGCTTCCGTCAGGTCGGGAGCGCGCATCAGGCTTTCGCCGATCAGGAAGCAGCGGACCCCGTGCGCGGCCATCGCGGCGAGGTCGGCGGGGCCGGTGAGCCCGCTTTCCGCGACGAAGGTGCATCCGGCGGGGGCGTGGCCGACGAGATCATACGTGCGGGCGAAATCGACGGAGAAGTCGCGCAGGTCGCGATTGTTGACCCCGATGAGACGCGATTGGAGGCGCAGCGCGCGGTCGAGTTCACGCCTGTCATGAACCTCGACAAGGACGTCCATCCCGCGCTCGACCGCCGATACCTCGATCTCGCTGGCAAGGCCGTCGGCGACGGCGGCCATGATGACGAGGACCGCGTCCGCCCCAAGGCTCCGCGCCTCCGCGACCTGCCACGGATCGATCGTAAAGTCTTTGCGCAGCACCGGCAGGTCGCACGCCCCGCGCGCGGCGACGAGGAAGTCGTCGTGCCCTTGAAAGTACGGGACGTCGGTGAGCACCGACAGGCATGCCGCACCGCCGGCGGCATAGGCGCGGGCATGGTCGGCCGGTTGGAAGTCGGCGCGGATCAGCCCCTTCGATGGCGACGCGCGCTTGATTTCGGCGACCAGTCCGAAGCCGGGAGCAGCATCGAGTGCGGCGCGGAAGCCGCGGGGCGCTGAGGTGTTGGCGGCGATGCGGTCAAGGTCAGCGAGCGAACGCTGCGCCTTACGCCGTGCGACCTCGGTGCGCGTCGTGTCGCAGATGCGGGCGAGCAGGTCGGTCATCGGCCCATATCTCGCGCGTTCCGGCCGCAAGGAATACGCATTATTCGGCACTCTCAGGCGGCAGTCCAGCGACCGCGCGGGCAGCGTGGAGCAGCTCCACCGGTAGCATCGCAATGATCGTGCTGTTGTGCTCGACGCCGATCTCGCTCAGCGTCTGGAGGCGGCGGAGCTCGAGTGCACCGGGCGAGGTGCCGATCGTCGCGGCGGCTTCAGCGAGCTTCTGCGCCGCCTCGTTCTCGCCTTCGGCCTTGATGATCCGCGCGCGCTTCTCGCGGACGGCTTCGGCCTCGCGCGCAATTGCGCGCTGCATCGCCTCGGGAATGTCGACGTCCTTGAGTTCGACGGCGTCGATCATGACTCCCCATCGTCCGGCCGCTCCGATCAGCAGGCCGAGCAGGCGCTGGTTGATGCCGATCCGGTCCTTGAGCATGGCGTCGAGGTCGCTCTGGCCGATCGCGTCGCGCATACCGGTCTCGGCCGCCTGGATGACGGCACCTTCCCAGTTCTCGACCACCGTAACGACCATCGCAGGATCGACCGCGCGGAACCAGAGGACAGCATTGACGCGGACGGCGACGCCGTCGCGGGTGATCGTCTCCTGCGTCTCGAGCTGGACCGTCTTGGTTCGCAGATCGACTCTGCGGACCCGGTCGATGAACGGGACGAGCCAGTACCAGCCCGGCCCCTTGGTCGTGCCGAGGCGTCCGAGGCGGAAAAGGACAGCGCGCTCATATTCCTGGTTGATGCCGAACGACTGGAGGGCAACGACGACGGCGGCGACTGACGCGACGGCGAACAGGGCTAGGGCGACCGACATCGGTTACTCCGCCGCCAGCATCGCCGGCGTGTGGCTGGTGGCGAGTTCGAGGAGGCGCTTCTCGAGCGCTTTGAGACGGCTGGCGTCGTCGATCTTCGCGCCGGTAAGGTCGGTCAGATAGAAGACGTCGACCGCCCGCTCACCGTAGGTCGCGACGTGCGCCGAATGGATCGCGAAGCGCAGTGCGAACAACGCATGGGTCAGCGACCACAGCAGCGCGGGCCGGTCGAGCGCATTGACTTCGACGACGGTGTAGCGGTTCGACGCCTTGTTATCGACGAGCACGTTGGGTTCGACGCGGAACGCCTCGGCGCGGCGGCGGGCGAGGGGGCGGGCCGCGAGGCGGTCGGCGAGGCGGACCTTGCCGGTCAGTACGTCCTCGATCGTCCGCTTCAACCGCAGCAGCTGGCTCGTCTCGGCGAACGGGCGGCCGAGCGGGTCGGCCACGACGAAATTGTCGAGCGCGCGGCCGTCGCGGGTGGTGTGGATGCGCGCGTCGAGGATGTTCGCCCCGCCGAGCGAGATCGCGCCGGCGATGCGGTAGAACAACCCCGGATGATCGCCCGCATAGACGGTGACGAGCGTCGTACCCATGCCCGAATCGACGTCGGTGGTGATCGACAGCGGCGCCCGCGCGGCGTCGGCGCGCTCGACGAGGATCGCGTTCTTGAACAGCACATCCGGCGGCTCGGCGACCCAATACGGGTCAGCAAGACGGCGGGCGTAGGCGGTAAATTCGTCGCCCGGCCATTCGAGCTCCTTGGCCAGCGCCGCCTGCTTGGCGGCGATCCGCTCGCGCCGCCCGGTCTGCTTGTGGCCGAGGCGAAGCACCTCCTCGGCGGCATCGTAGAGGTCGCGGAGCAGCTGCGCTTTCCAGTTGTTCCATACGTTCGGCCCGACCGCGCGGATGTCGACGACGGTCAGGATCAGCAGCAGCCGCAGGCGTTCGGGACTGGCGACGATCTCGGCAAAGTCGAGAACCGTCTTGAAATCGCTAAGGTCGCGCTTGAACGCCGTCCCGCTCATCAGCAGGTGAAAGCGCACCAGCCACGCGACCGTCTCGGTCTCGGCCGGGCTCAGTCCGAAGCGAGGGCACAGGCGCTCGGCAATCTCGGCGCCGAGTTCGCTGTGGTCGCCGCCGCGGCCCTTGGCGATATCATGGAGCATGGCGGCGACGTAGAGGACCCGCCGCGAGACGATCTGCTTGATAATCGCGCTCGACAGCGGATGGTCGACCTTGAGCTCGCCCGAACTCGATCCGCGCGAGCAGCCCAATGGCGCGGATCGTATGCTCGTCGACAGTGTAGTGGTGGTACATGTCGTACTGCATCTGCGCGACGACGCGGCCGAAGTCGGGAACGAAGCGACCGAAGACGCCGGCCTCGCTCATCCAGCGAAGCACCGCCTCGCACCGCGGGCTGGTCAGCACGTCAAGAAACAGCGCGTTGGCGCGCGGGTCGCGGCGGACCTTCTCGCCGATCAGCGCCGCGTCGCGGCCGGCCTGCCGCATCGCCAGCGGGTGGACCTCGAGCCCCTCGCGCGCGGCGAGCGCGAACATCTCGACGAGCCGCACGGGGTCGGCGTGGAAGAAGTCGTCGCCGGCGATGCCGATGCGCCCGCCGCGTATGGTGAAGCCGTTGAGCCGGCGCGGTCGCCGCGTCATCTGGGGGAGCCACGTAGACTTGCCGAAGCTGTCGTCGAGATGGGCGAGGAACAGGCCAGTTAGGTCGCCGACCTGCCGCGCCATCAGGAAATAGTGGCGCATGAAGCGCTCAATCGCGCTCATGCCCGCCCGTTCGGTGTAGCGGAGGCGGGTGGCGAGGTCGCGCTGGACGTCGAACGTCAGCCGTTCCTCGGCGCGACCCGCCATGTCATGAAGGTTGCAGCGAACCGCCCAGAGGAAGTTTTCGGCGCGGACGAACTGGCGCAGCTCCTGCGTCGTCAGCAGCCCGCGGTCGACGAGTTCAGGGACCGACTGGACCTGGTACACATACTTGCCGATCCAGAACAGCGTGTGCAGGTCGCGTAAGCCCCCCTTGCCCTCCTTGAGGTTGGGCTCGACGACGTAGCGGCTGTCGCCCATCCGCAGGTGCCGCGCGTCGCGCTCGGCGAGCTTGTCGGCGATATACTCGCGCGCGGTGCCGGCGACCACCTCCTTGCGGAAGCGTGCGGCGGCGACGTCGTACAGCGGCTGGTCGCCCCAGACGAAACGCGCCTCGAGCAGCGCCGTGCGGATCGTCAGGTCGGCCTTCGCTTGGCGGATCATCTCGTCCAAGGATCGGGTCGAGTGACCGACCTTCAGGCCAAGGTCCCACAGGAAATAGAGCATCGTCTCGATCACCTGCTCGCCCCACGCGGTCTGCTTCCAGGGCGTGAGGAACATGATGTCGACGTCGCTGTACGGGGCCATCTCGCCGCGTCCGTACCCGCCGACGGCGAGCAGGCTCAGCCGCTCGGACGCCGTCGGGTTGGGCTTGGTGAACAACTTGGTCGTCGTGAAGTCGAAGATCAGGCGCAGCAGCTGGTCGGTGACGAACGCCTGCGACGCGGCGAACTCGAGTCCGCGCGACGGGTGTTCGTGGAGGCGGCGGCGAAGCTCGGCGCGGGCATCGGTGAGCGCCGTCCGCAGCAGCGCCGCGGCGGCGTCGCGCGCCCCGGGTCCCGCCGGGATCGCCGCGAGCGCATCGCCGACGACGCGGCGGTCGATCAGCGCGCGCCGGTGGGGAATGGCGTCCAAGCGTGACATGCGCGTGAGATAGGGGCAAACGGCGGCCTGCGCCACCGCGGCGCGGAGTCCTCACCCATGCGCTACAACCCCCTCGGCCGCACTGGCCTGTTCGTCTCCGAGCTGTGCCTCGGCACGATGACCTTCGGCGGCACGTCGGGCATGTGGCAGGTGATGGGCGGGCTGGGCCAGGACGACGCGACGGCGCTGGTCAAGGCGTCGATCGATGCCGGCGTCAACTTCATCGACACGGCCGACGTATACGGCGGTGGTCGATCGGAGGAGATTACGGGCGCGGCATTGAAGTCGCTCGGGATCGCCCGCGGCGAGATCGTCGTCGCGACCAAGGCGTTCGGCGAGATGGGTAAAGGGCCGAACGGGCGCGGCACGTCGCGCTATCACCTGATGAACGCGGTCGACGCCAGCCTCCAGCGCCTTGAGCTCGACCACATCGACCTCTACCAGATCCACGGCTTCGACGTCGCGACGCCGATCGAGGAGCAATTGCGCGGCCTCGACGCGATCGTTGTCTCGGGGCGGGTCCGCTACATTGGCCTGTCGAACTGGGCGGCGTGGCAGGTGATGAAGGCGGTCGGAACCAGCGAGCGGCTCGGCCTGGCGCGACCCGTCAGCGTCCAGGCCTATTACAGCATCGCCGGGCGCGACCTCGAGCGCGAGATGATCCCGCTGATGCGGTCAGAAGACGTCGGGCTGATGGTCTGGTCGCCGCTCGCCGGCGGCTTCCTGTCGGGCAAGTACGTCGAGGGGACCAACGATGGCCGCCGGCTCACCTTCGACTTCCCGCCGGTCGACCCGGACCGCGGCGATGCCGTGCTGGCCGCGATGCGGCCGATCGCAGCCGCACACGGCGTCAGCGTCGCGCGGATCGCGCTCGCGTGGCTGCTCCACCAGCCGGCGGTGACGAGCGTCATCATCGGGGCCAAGCGCCCCGACCAGCTTGCCGACAACCTTGCCGCGGGTGACGTCGTCCTGTCGGGCGACGACCTCGCCGCGCTCGATGCCGCAAGCGCGCTGCCGCGCGAGTATCCGGGATGGATGCTGGCCTTCCAGGGCGCCCACCGCGCGGGCATGCTCAACCCGCCGGCACGCGGGGCGAAGTAGTGGACGACGCCGCGCTCCTCCGCGTCGTCGACGACGGGATCGCTGCGCTCACCCGCGGCGACGCCGAGGCTGCCCGGCGTGCCTTCGAGACGATCGTCGCCGCCGGCCGCGCCGCGCCCCAGGCGTGGCTTTTCCTCGCCCAGGCCTGCTTCCTGCAGGACGACCGCCCGGCGGCGCACAAGGCGCTCGACGAGGTGCTCGCCGCCGACCGCGCCAACCTCGATGCGCTGGTCATGCGCGGCGAGCTGTTCGCCCGCGCCGGCGACGAGCGGGCGGCGGTCAGCTGGTTCGAGGCCGCGGTCCGCGCCGCACCCGAGGGCGTCGAGTTCGCCCCCGCAACGGCACAGGCGCTGGCCCATGCCCGCGGCGCGCTCGCCGCGGCGGGGGCGCGGTTCGACGCCCACTTGCGCGGGGCGCTCGCCGCCGCCGGGGTCGATACAGCGCCGCATCCGCGCTTCGCCGAGGCGCTGGCGATCACCACCGGCGCGGCCCACCCCTACCCGCAGGCGCCGACGAGTTTCTTCTACCCGCGCCTGGCCGCCATTCCCTTCCACGACCCCGCCGACTTCCCCTGGCTCGGCCCGCTTGCGGCGCAGTGGCCGGCGATGCGCGCCGAGGTCGAGGGGGTCATCGCCGCCGAGGCCGGTCTCGCCCCGTACGTCGAGCGCCCGGCCAATCGCCCGTCGAAGGAGCACAGTCTGCTCGGCGACGCGCGGTGGAGCGCGTACCACCTGTGGCGTGACGGCGTGCCGGTCGCCGCCGCCCACGCCGCATGCCCGGCGACCGTTGCCGCGCTGGCTGCCGCGCCGATCCCGTACATCGCCGGGCGTTCGCCGATGGCGCTGTTCTCGATCCTTGCTGCGGGCACGCACATCCCGCCGCACAACGGGATGCTCAACACGCGGCTGATCGTCCACATCCCGTTGATCGTGCCCGACAACTGCCGGCTGCGCGTCGGCAACGAGGTCCGCGCCGTCCGTGCCGGCGAGCCGCTGATCTTCGACGATTTGATCGAGCACGAGGCGTGGAACGACTCCGGCCAGCCGCGCGCGATCCTGCTGTTCGAGGTCTGGCGCCCCGAGCTGACGGCGGGCGAGCGGACGGCACTGACGGCGATGTACGGCGCGGTCGACAGTTACGGGTGAACGGCGCGCCGCCGGCCGCGCGAAACCGGCGCGGCTGCCGTCAGGCGGCGACCGCCCGACGACGGCGCGCGGTGACGCCGACCGCTCCGAAGCCGGCGATCATCATCGTCCACGTCGCGGCCTCGGGAACGGCCGTGACGCTGACGTTGTCGAATACGAGATTGGCCCCGCTGCTGGTCGTCGCGTCCGTGAACGACAGGACCGCGCTCGATGCCCCGGCGACGAAGCTTGTCGTGACGACTAGCCCGGGATTCGTGCCCGACGCCAGCGTCACGCCGCTGCCGGCGTAGATCGTGCCGCCGTCGATCGCGACATTGTAGTTCCATGCGCTGCCGGGAACGTTGTCGCCGGACTGCAGGAAGCTGACGGTGTACAGCTTACCGACAGTCAACCCGCTCAGCGCGTGGCTCGCCGAGGACCCGGTCTCCTGCAGCCACACCGCACCATCGAGGCCGTCGGTCGTGGTCGCGATCAGGACGTGGGGGAAGCCGCCGCTATAGCCGTCGGCAAAGGTCCAGCCGCCGGCGTTGGCCGCGAAATAAAGGGTGCTCGGACCAAACCGGTCAGTTTGATCGTTCTGGAGAAACGCTCCGCGGAACGCCGTCGCGTTGAAATTCTCGCTGAGAACGGTCGTCGCGCCGGCGACCGACGCCATTCCGAGCGCAACGACGGCGGCGAGGGTCTTGATAGCCATTTGCTGAACTCCGGAGCGACGAGAAAACATCCAATCTCCAGCAAGGAACGTGCCATCCTATCGTGATCCGCAACACATTGAGAATGCTAGGGTGGGTCCTTAAACGAAAGCGAAAGTGTAAGCTAATCCGACACGTCGGTTTGAAGGCTCGTTCCCCCGGCGAACATGCGTCGTCCGGAATAGAGGCCGAGCGCGATGGCCACCGCCGCGGCGAGCCCGAAGAGTTCGGCGGGCTTGGCCTGCACGGCGATCGCGAGCATCGCGGCGATGCCGACGATGGCGCAGCTCCCGACCAGCCACGTGCGGCCGCCACCGGCGCGTGCCAGCCGCCACGCCGCCGCGCAGTTAAGCGAATAGAGC
Organism: uncultured Alphaproteobacteria bacterium; assembly: GCA_963790285.1. GTDB lineage: Bacteria > Pseudomonadota > Alphaproteobacteria > Sphingomonadales > Sphingomonadaceae > Polymorphobacter_B. Next base: position 172,431 of record CAWBNV010000001.1, on the reverse strand, counting down.
AGGGTGCTCGCCAGCCCCGACAAGATCGCCAGCGCCTCGAACGTGCCGCTTACGGCAAGTACGGCGACGAGCACGGTATGGACCACGATCGCCGCGCGCGGCACCTTGAAGCGCGCGTCGACCCGTCCCAACCATGCGGGCAGCAGCCGGTCGCGGGCGAAGGCGAACAGCGCCCGCGGCGCGCCGAGCAGGTCGGAGCCGATCCAGATCAGCCGCGACAGCGTCGCGCCGGCGGCAAGGACGATCGCCAGCGCCGGGCTGACGGTACGGATCGCCTCGGCGAGCGGCGCGTCTTTTGCCGCCGCGAGCCCTGCGCCGAGCAGCCCCTGCGCGACCAGCTGGACCGCGACGTAGAGCGCGAGGACGAAGACCATCGACAGGACGATCGCGCGCGGCACAGTGCGCCGCGGGTCGGCCGCCTCGCCGCTCGCGCTGAGCGGCGTCTCCATGCCGGAGAAGGCGAACAGCGCGAAGATCACCGCGCGGCCGAACCCGTCACCTCCGCCCGCGCTCCCGGCGTGGAGGTTGACGCCGGTGACGAACCACGCCCCGACGCCGACGAACAGCGCCAGCGGGACGAGCTTGACGATCGTCGCGACCGTCAGGAAGCGTGCCGCGAAGCCGACCCCGCGCAGGTTGACGAGCATCAGCGCGGCCAGGACGCCGACAATCAGCCCCGCGCGCGGTAGCCCGGCGGCGAGCCCCGGCACCGCCAGCCCGATACCGTCGGCAAAGGCCGCGGCGATGCCGCCGCACGACAGCACGCTCGACAGCCAGATGCCGACGAAGCCGGCGACGAAGCCCGCGCGCGGGCCGAGCCCGGCGGTGACGGTACCGTAGATGCCGCCGCTCGTCGGCACACGCCGCCCGGCGTCGGCGGCGCAGGCGACGACCGCCCCCATCGCCACGGCGCAGACGACGAACGCGAGCGGCGCGCGCGGACCGAGGTTGAGTGCCATCACCGCCGGCAGGGTGAACACACCCGCACCGACGACGCCGTTGACGATCGTCGCGGTAAAGGCGGCGAGGCCGACGCCCGCGAACGAGGCCGCGGTCGCGCGACTCGAGCGCCGTCGCCGATCACGCTGTCCATCGGCCCCCGCCTCTCCTTGCCCGGCCGCACGGTGCGGGAGGATGCGGCGCGACGCAAGCGCTACGCTTACGAAGGTTAACCGAATTTAAGGCTAAGTTGATGAAGTTGACGGTACGCACCGGGTGGCTTTCGCCCGCGCGCGATAGCCGATGGTTAACCGCCGGGGCGCGGGCCCGCTGCGACGCTTCCGCGTCATCCGGGCGAAGACCGGAAACCAGTTGCGTTGCCGAGGCCGAGGTTTGGCATTGCCAAGCGGCCGGGTTCCGGCCTTCGCCGGGATGAGGCGCGGAAAAGGAAGCTTTGCCCATCATCCGGCCAGCCTAACGCGGGCAACCCCCTGTAGGACAGTGATTTTGCGCCATCGTTTCGATCGCGGGTCATGCTGGCGTGCGCCAGCATGACGGCATGAGGGTCGAACCTCGATCGCCGACGATGCAGCGCACCGCTCCGCATCCCTTCGCCTGCCGCCGCAGGAGTGGGGCGTGGCAATCGCGTCGTCCGTGGGTATGACACGCGCGATGTCCGCCGCGCCTGCCCGCATCCTCGTCATCGGCTCGCCGGGCGCGGGCAAGTCGACGCTGGCGCGCACGCTGGCGGCGGCGACCGGGCTGCCGCTCGTCCATCTCGACCAGCAATACTGGCAGCCGGGGTGGGTCGAGTCCGGCAAGACGGCGTGGCTTAAGAAGGTCGTGGCGATGGTCGCGGGACCGCGATGGATCATCGACGGTAATTATTCGGGGACGCTGCCGCTGCGGCTCGCGGCGGCGGACGCGGTGATCATCCTTGACCTGCCGACGTGGCGCTGCGCGTGGCGGATCCTCCGCCGGGCGTGGACGCTGCGCGGTACGGTCCGGCCCGACATGGCCGACGGTTGCCCCGAACGGTTCAACCTCGCCTTCCTGTGGTACGTCGTACGCTTCCGCACCACAGTCGGGCCGCGGATCACGGCAGCGCTGCGCGGGTTCGGCGGGCGGGTGTACCGGCTGCGGACGCCGGGCGACGTCGCGGCGTTTCAGGCCAGGCCCTTCAGTTCGTAGACGATGTCGAGCGCCTCGCGTGCACTCAGCGCGTCGGCGTCTATCGCCGCGAGCCGCTCGCGCAGCGTGTCGGTTGGCGGTGGGGGCGGTGCAGCGGCGAACAGCGGCAGGTCGGACAGGTCGGCGGCGAGGCCTCCCGTGCGCGCCTTGCCCGCCTCCAAGCGCGCGAGCACCGCCTTCGCCCGCGCGATCACCGGGGCGGGCAGCCCGGCGAGCTTGGCGACGGCGAGGCCGTAGCTGCGGTCGGCAGCGCCCGGCACGACTTCGTGGAGGAAGACCAGATCGCCGTTCCACTCGCGGACCTTGACGGTGACCAGCGCGACGGCGTCAAGGCGACGCTCGAGCGTCGTCAGCTCGTGATAGTGCGTCGCGAACAGGCAGCGCGCGTGGCGGTCGTGAACCGCCTCGACCACCGCCCACGCGATCGCCAGCCCGTCATAGGTCGACGTGCCGCGCCCGACCTCGTCGAGGATGACGAGGCTGCGCGCGGTCGCGGTCGCCAGGATGGCGGCGGTCTCGACCATCTCGACCATGAAGGTCGAGCGGCCCTGCGCGAGGTTGTCCGCCGCGCCGACGCGGCTGAACAGCCGGTCGACGACCCCGATGTGCGCCGCTGCGGCGGGCACGAACGAGCCCGCCTGGGCGAGGACGGCGAGCAGCGCGTTCTGGCGCAGGAAGGTCGACTTGCCTGCCATGTTCGGGCCGGTGACGAGCCACAGCCGTCGGTCGTCGGACAGGTCGCAGTCATTGGCGACGAACGGCATGCGCGCCGCGCGTTGTGCGGCCTCGACGACGGGATGGCGGCCCGCAATGACGGCGAAGGCGCAGCTGTCGTCGACCCTCGGCCGTGTCCAGCCACCGTCGCCGGCGCGGTCGGCGAGCGCGCTCGCGACATCCAGCCGGGCGAGGGCGGCGGCGGTCGACTGGATCGCGGCCGCATGGCCGACAACGGTGGTGCGCAGCTCCTCGAAGTGCGACGCCTCGGCCGCCAGCGCATGGTCGCCGGCGCTGGCGATGCGCGTGGCGAGGCCGTGGAGCTCGAGCGAGCCGAAGCGGACCACGCCGGCGAGCGTCTGGCGGTGGGTAAAGTTCGCGTCGGCGAGCAGCGCGTCGGCCGACCGCGCGGCGACCTCGATGTGATAGCCGAGCACATTGTTGTGGCGGATCTTGAGCGCGGCCACCCCCGTCTCGGCGCGCAGCCGCGCCTCCATCGCGGCGACGAGCCGGCGCCCGTCGTGGGCGTCGGCCCGCAGCGCGTCGAGCGCGGCGTCGAACCCGGGCGCGATGAACCCGCCGCCGGCTGCGTCGACGGGCGGCTCGGCGACGAGCGCGGCGCGCAGGCCCTCGATGACGGCACCGTGAGCGCCGATCCGCGCGAGCGTCGCGGCGAGCAGCGGCGGCGGGTCGAGCTGGGCGACGCTCGCCAGCGTCTCGCGCAGGCCGACGGCGACCGCCAGCCCGTCGCGCACCGCCCCAAGGTCGCGCGGCGACCCGCGGCCGACCGCGAGGCGGGCGAGCGCGCGCTCGAGGTCGGGCATCGCCCGCAGCGCCGCGCGCGCCGCGTCGCGCACGGGTCCGCGCGCGCAAAACCAGCCGACGAGGTCGAGCCGCGCGCCGATCGCCGCGGCATCGGTCAGCGGCCCGGCAAGATCGTCGGCGAGCAGCCGCGCGCCGCTGCCGGTGACGGTCCGGTCGACCTCGGCGAGCAGACTGCCGGCGCGCGACCCGCCCGCGCTGCGGGCGATCTCGAGGCTGGCGCGCGTCGCTGCATCGATCGCCATGATGCCCGCGGGCGGGGAGGGGACCGGCGGCGTCAGCAGCGGCGACGGGCCGAGCGCGTCGAGATAGGCAACGAGCGCGCCGGCGGCAGCGACCTCGGCCGGCGCGAAGGTGCCGAAGCCGTCGAGCGTGGCGACGCCGAAGCGCACGCACAGGCGCAGGCGGGCAGCGCGGGGGTCGAAGTCGGCGGTCGGGCGGGCGATCGCCCCGCCGCGGTCGTCGGCGGCGATCACTTCGGCGGGAGCGAGGCGCGCGAGCTCGGCGGGCAGGTCGGCCGCCGTCGTCGCCAGCGTTCGGAACGCGCCCGTCGACACGTCGCACCACGCGAGCGCGACCGTGCCGCCGACACTCGCGACCGCCGCCAGCCAGTTCGCCGTCCGCGCGTCGAGCAGCGCGTCCTCGGTCAGCGTGCCCGGCGTGACGACGCGGACGATGCGGCGCGCGACGACGCTCTTGGCCCCGCGTTTCTTGGCCTCGGCCGGGTTCTCGACCTGCTCGGCGATGGCGACGCGGTGGCCGCCGCGGATCAGCCGCTGGAGATAGACCTCGGCCGAATGGACCGGCACGCCGCACATCGGGATCGGCGCGCCGTCGTGCTCGCCGCGCTTCGTCAGCGCGATGTCGAGCGTCGCCGCCGCCTTCGCCGCATCGTCGAAGAACAGCTCGTAGAAGTCGCCCATGCGGAAGAACAGCAGGCAGCCCGCCGCCTGCGCCTTGAGCGCCAGATACTGCGCCATCATCGGGGAGGCTTCGGCCATCGTGCACGATCGCTACCCCAGCCGCGGCGGGAACGCCAAGCGATCCGCCCCAGGGGCGGCGAGGATCGAACGCTTGCCCGCCACCGACCGGCGCCTATAGGGTCGGGTCTGCGCGGAGGGAGCCTGCCATGAGCGACGAGACCACCGGCGAGGCGTTCGACCGCGAGGCGCTGTTCTTCCATTCGGGCGGCCGCCCGGGGAAGATCGAGATCATCGCGTCGAAGCCGATGGCGACGCAGCGCGACCTGTCGCTGGCCTACTCGCCCGGCGTCGCGGTACCGGTCGAGGCGATCGCCGCCGATCCCGACACGGCGTACGATTACACGATCAAGGGCAACCTCGTCGCCGTCATCTCAAACGGGACGGCGATCCTCGGCCTTGGCAACCTCGGGGCGCTCGCCTCGAAGCCGGTGATGGAAGGCAAGGCCGTCCTGTTCAAGCGCTTCGCCGACATCGATTCGATCGACATCGAGCTAAAGACCGAGGACGTCGCCCGGCTGATCGACGCGATCGAGCTGATGGAGCCGAGCTTCGGCGGGATCAACCTCGAGGACATCAAGGCCCCCGAGTGCTTCATCATCGAGACGACGCTCAAGGAGCGGATGAATATCCCGGTGTTCCACGACGACCAGCACGGCACCGCGATCATCGCCGCCGCCGGGCTGATCAACGCGCTCCACCTGACCGGCCGCCAGCCGGGCGACATCAAGATGGTCGTCAACGGCGCCGGAGCATCGGCGATCGCCTGCACCGAGCTGATCAAGCTTCTGGGCGTGCGCGACGTCGTCATGTGCGACACCAAGGGGGTGATCTTCCAGGGCCGCACCGACGGCATGAACCAGTGGAAGAGCGCCCACGCCGCCGTCACCGACGCGCGGACGCTGACCGAGGCGATGGTCGGGGCGGACGTCGCGCTCGGCCTCAGCCAGAAGGGGGCGTTCAGCCGCGAGATGGTCGCGTCGATGGCGGCGAACCCGATCATCTTCGCGATGGCCAACCCCGATCCCGAGATCACGCCCGAGGAGGTCGCCGCCGTTCGCAGCGACGCCATCGTCGCCACCGGGCGCAGCGACTATCCGAACCAGGTCAACAACGTCTTGTGCTTTCCGTACCTGTTCCGCGGCGCGCTCGACGTCCGCGCGACGTCGATCAACGAGACGATGAAGCTCGCCGCCGCCCACGCCCTCGCCGACCTCGCGCGCCAGCAGGTGCCCGACGAGGTCGCGGCGGCGTACGGCGGCAAGGCGCGCACCTTCGGCCCCGACTACATCATCCCCGCGCCGTTCGATCCCCGGCTGATCGAGCATATTCCGGTCGCGGTCGCCAAGGCGGCGATGGCGAGCGGCATCGCCAAGAAGCCGTTCGCCGACGAGGCCGCCTACCGCCTGCGCCTGCGGAGCCGCCTCAATCCGACCAACGCCGTCCTCGCCGGCAGCTTCGAGGCGGCGCGCGCGGCCCCCAAGCGCGTCGTGTTCGTCGAGGGCGAGCAGGAGGTCGTGCTGCGCGCCGCGGTCAACTTCCAGTCGAACGGCTACGGCGAGCCGATCCTGGTCGGGCGCGAGGAGCCGGTGCGCGCGGGCCTCGCGCGGATCGGGGCCGACCCGCACGCCTTCGAGATCCACAACAGCGCCAACTCGACGCTGGTCCCGGCGATGATCGAGGCGCTCTACGTGCGGCTCCAGCGGCGCGGCCATCTGCTCCGCGACGTCGAGCGCATGGTCAATCACGAGCGCAACATCTTCGGCGCGCTGATGGTCGCCATGGGCGCGGCCGACGCGATGGTCACCGGCATCACGCGCAACTTCGCGACGACCTTCCGCCAGGTCCGCCACGTCCTCGATCCCGAGCCCGGCCACACGCCGTTCGGCATCCACATGTATGTCGGCCGGTCGGACACGATCTTCATCGCCGACACCACGGTCCACGAGCGGCCGTCGGCGCACGAGCTCGCCGACATCGCGACCCAGTCGGCTGCCGTCGCGCGGCGGCTCGGGCAGGAGCCGCGCGTCGCCTTCCTCAGCTACGCCAACTTCGGCAACCCGCCCGGCGCGTTCCTCGGAGCGCTACGCGAGGCGATCGCGTTGCTCGACGCGCGCCAGGTGGCGTTCGAGTACGAAGGCGAGATGTCGCCCGACGTCGCGCTCAACCCGCGGATGGCGAGCCGTTATCCGTTCTCGCGCCTGTCGGGTCCGGCGAACGTGCTCGTCATGCCCGGCCTCCAGTCGGCGAACATCTCGGCCAAGCTGCTGAAGGAACTCGGCGGCGGGACGATGGTCGGGCCGCTGCTCGTCGGGATGAGCGCGCCCGTCCAGATCGCGCCGATGACGAGCGGGGCGAGCGAGCTCGTGACGATGGCGGTCCTCGCCGCGTCGGGCGTGGTGCGGTGACGCCGGAGCCGCTGGCCCCACTTTCGCCGCCGGCTGCGGCTGTTGCCGGGCTCGCGCGGTCGGCCCCGCCGATCGTCTTCATCCACGGGATGTGGTCGACGCCGGCGACGTTCGACCGCCTGCGGCAGCGACTCGAGGCGGCCGGCTATGCGACGCACGCGCCGGCGCTGCCGTTTCACGACCGTGACCCCGCGCTGCCGCCGCCCGACGAACTGGGGGCGTTGGGGCTCGAGGACTACATCGCCTTCCTTGCCGCCGAAATCGCCCGCCTGCCGGGGCCGGTCATCGTCGCGGGGCACAGCATGGGCGGGTTCCTCGCGCAGGCGGTCGCGGCGCGCGTCGGCGCGGCGGGACTGATGCTGTTCGCCCCGGCGGCAACCGCGGCGACGAACGTGCCGAGCCTCGACCCGGTCCGGACGCTCGCCGGGGTCGTCACGCGCAACAAGTGGTGGCGCTCGCCGACCCTGATCGACGCCCGCCGCGCGCGTTGGGGCATCTACAACGGCGTCCCCGACGATATCGCGACGGCGGAGATCTACACCCTCGTCTGGGATTCCGGGCGCGTCCTGTTCGAGATGGCGCTGCCCTTCGCCGCCCGCGCGCCGGCGTTCACGGTCGACCATGCGCGGCTGGCGATGCCGGCGCTGGTCATCGTCGGCGACCGCGACCGCATCACGCCCAAGGGGATCGCGCGGGCGACGGCGCGGCGGCTGCCGGGCACGGTCGACTATCACGAGCTGAGCGGGGCGAGCCACTGGCTGTGGTGGGGCGAGGTCGAGGAGCGGGTGGCGGCGCTGACCAGCGACTGGCTCGCCGCCCACTTTGGCGACGCCAGGCAGGGCGACCGCTGACTGCGGCTAGAGCGGCGGCGCGAACTTCGCCAGCGTGTTCGCCGCGATCGCGCGCCCCATCTTCTCGCTCACCTCGGCGGTCGAGCGGAAGTGGACCCCGCCCGCAATTCGGCTGAACGAGTCCTGCCGCACATAGTCTTCCGCGCTCGCCACCGTCACCGTGACGCCGGGCATGGTGCTGTTGGTGAAGGGTAGACCCGATGCCGGCACCCCTTCGGCTGCCATCACGGCAGCGCCGGTCGCACCGAAGGCGCAGTGGCCGCACGGGTATTCCGGGTGCATCGGCGTCTTGAGCAGCGGCTCCCAATTCGGGTCGGCCTGAACGGCGGAGTTGCCGCCGCCGGCACGGATCGCCGCTATGGGCCGCCAAAAGCCATAATGCAGCTTGGCCGAGGTCAGCGCCACGCCGAGATCGTCGCCGGCCAGTGCCATCATCGTGTAGAAGCGCGCGTTCTGCACGAGGCTGCGCCCGGGTTGCGCAGCGATCGCGCGCATCGCCGCGATCGGCCGCGCCTGTGCCCAGAAGCGGGCGAGCACGGTATCCGCCTCCGACCGTTCGGTGCTCGCCTTGGCTCCGAGGCGGCGAACCTCGTCGACGTCTTTCAGCCATCGCGGGCTGTCGAGCGCGACGGGCGGGCCCGGGCGGAACTCGGCCGCCGACGCCATGAACCACGGCTTCAGCGCCGTGTAATGGACGTCGATCACCGTCGGCGCGGTCGCCACCCACTGGCCGGGGCGGACCGCGGGAAAATAGGGGACGAGGCTGACCGCCGGGTCGAGGCCGCCGGCCTTCAGTGCCGCCGCAGCCGCAGCGTGGCCGGCGGCGATGCCCGCCGCCTTGCCGGGGCCGTCGCGCTCCTCGGCGAGCGCGAGGCAGTAGCGGTCCTCGATCGTTCCCTTCTGCGCCGGGAACGCGGCGAGCAGGACGTCGTGCGCGGCAGTGGCGACGGCGATCGTTCCCGACGCGCCCGGTGCGGCGACGGGCAGGTGGAGGAACGACGCGTACTTGCGATCGACACTGTCCGCCGCCTCGAACATGGCGAGGTCGGCTCGCGTCCCGGCGAGGTAGAGATTCACATCGAACGGCCCGTCGGGCGCGGCGTCCGCGACGGCGGCGGAGAACTCTGCCCAGTCGCTGACCACGTCCGCGCGCGCCACGCTGGCCGCGACGAGGAGCGCCGCCGCCTGCGTCAGTCGCATCCAAGTCATGCCCGAACCCCTGCTGCCCGCCGCCACAATAACGCGAGTAGGCGAAACGGTTAAACCCCTGCCGCCAGCAATTTTGCCCGCCGCCGCGCGACGCTCGAGCCGAGCCCGAGAGCCTCGCGGTACTTGGCGACGGTGCGGCGGGCGATGTCGAAGCCTTCGGCCTGGAGCAGGTCGACGAGCTTGTCGTCGCTGAGCGGGACCGACGCCGATTCGGCGGCGATCAGCCGGGCGATCCGGTCCTTGACCGCGAGCGCCGACGCCGCCTCGCCCCCGTCGTTCGAGGCGATGCCGCTGGTGAAGAAGTACTTGAGCTCGAACAGCCCGCGCTCGCACTCGAGATACTTGTTCGACGTCACCCGGCTGACGGTCGATTCGTGCATCTCGATCTCTTCGGCGATGGCGCGCAGCGTCAGCGGCTTCAGGTGCTCGACGCCGTGGGCGAAGAACATCTCCTGCTGCTTGACCAGCTCCGTCGCGACCTTGACGATCGTCCGTGCGCGCTGGTCGAGGGCGCGGACGAGCCAAGTCGCGCTGGTCATCGCGTCGGACAGGAAGGCGCGTGTCGCCTTGGCCTCCTTGCCCGGGGGCGTGGCGGCAAGCGTCGCGTGGTAACGGCGGTCGATCAGCACGCGCGGCAGCGTCGCAGCGTTCAGCTCGACCGTCCAGCCGCCGGCGCGTGCGCGGCGGACGAAGACATCGGCAACGACCGCGGGCGCGTCGCTGCCGCCGTAGCGCAGGCCGGGCTTCGGGTTGTAGCCGCGCAGTTCGCGGATCATGTCGCCGAGGTCGTCCTGGTCGACGCCGCAGAGGCGGCGCAGGCTCGCCATGTCGCCGCGTGCGAGCAGGTCGAGGTGGGCGAGCAGCGCGAGCATCGCCGGGTCGGCGCGGTTGGCCTCGCGCGCCTGCGCCATCAGGCATTCGGCGAGCGTCCGCGCGCCGCAACCGACCGGATCGAAACGCTGAATGACCGCGAGGACCGACTCGACGCGTGCGAGCCCGGTGTCGACCCGATCGGCGAGGTCGGGAATGACGTCGGCGGCGAGATAGCCGGCGTCGTCGATCTGGTCGATCAGGTAGCGCGCGATCAGCCGGTCGCCGGGGTCGTCGAACGCGACCGCCGCCTGCTCGTCGAGGACGTCGCGCAGGCTCGCCGCCGCCCCGGCGACGGCGTCGAAGTCGATCCCCTCACCGTCGCCGCCGCCGCCGACGACACTGCTTGCGCCCACGCCGTCGAAGCTGCCGCCACCGTCGGCGATGCTGTCGCTCGGCCCGTCGTGGTGGAAGGTCTCGGCGGCGAAGTCGACGTCGAGCGGGGCGTCGACCGCGCCGTCGCCGCGGGCGATCAGCTCGTCGGTTGCCGTCTCGCCGGCAACCGGCGCGGACGGGGCGGCGGCGACGACCTCGTCGCCGCCGCCGGACCCGAGCAGCGGGTTCTTCTCGATCTCGGCTTCGACGAACGCCTCGAGTTCGACGTTGGTCAGCGCCAGCAGCTTGATCGCCTGCTGGAGCTGGACGGTCATGACCAGCGACTGCGTCTGCCGCAGGTCGAGGCGCGGACGCAGGTTCATGCTGCCGAGCCCCCGCCCGCCGTCATCCCCGCCGGCGCGGCCTTGACCGCCCAGTGACTTGCCGCCACGCCTCCGGACGCCCGGTCACAGGCTGAACCCCTCGCCGAGGTAGACCCGGCGCACGGTCTCGTCGGCGACAAGCGCCTCGGGCGTCCCCTCGAACAGGACGCGGCCGTCGTAGATGATGCACGCGCGGTCGACGATCTCGAGCGTCTCGCGGACATTGTGATCGGTGATGAGGACGCCGATGTCGCGCGCGCGGAGATCGACGACGAGGCTGCGGATGTCGGCGATCGAGATCGGGTCGATGCCGGCGAACGGCTCGTCGAGCAGCATGATCGACGGCTTGGCGGCGAGGGCGCGGGCAATTTCACACCGCCGCCGCTCGCCGCCCGACAGCGCCATCGCCGGAGCGTCGCGCAGCCGGGTGATGTGGAACTCGTCGAGCAGCTGCTCGAGCCGCGCGGCACGTACAGCGCGGTCGGGCTCGACCACCTCGAGGACGGCGTTGATGTTCTGGCAGACGGTCAGCCCGCGGAAGATCGACGTCTCCTGCGGCAGATAGCCGATGCCGAGCGCGGCGCGGCGGTACATCGGCAGGCCGGTGATGTCGTGACCGTCGAGCAGGATGCGGCCCTGATCGGGCATCGCGAGGCCCATGATCGAATAAAAGCACGTCGTCTTGCCCGCGCCGTTCGGCCCGAGCAGGCCGACGACCTCGCCGCGCGCGACCGACAGCGACACGTCGCGAAGCACGACGCGCTTGTCGTAGCGCTTGCCGATCGCGACGACCGACAGCCCCTCGCGCGTCGCCGCCGCGGCCCTCACCGTATCGCGCTCGCTGACCTCGACATCCGCCACCCGTTCACTCCACTCGCGACGCCGCCGGCGACCGGCGAATTGGCGCGACTTGTGCATGCGCGCCGCCGAAACGGCTTCTAGCCGCCGCGGAAGTCGCTGGGAAGCGTTTCAGTTCGTCTTGCGCTCCGGCACGACGAACCGCCCCGTGACCCGGCCGTTGCCGGCTGGCGCTCCCGGGCTCGCCGGGCCGGTATTCGCGCCGTCGAGCTTCGACCGGCCGGTGTCGAGGTCGATCGCGAGCCGCTGGCCGTGGAGGACCGAATCGCCGTGGCTCAGCGTCACGCCACCGGCCAGCGTGATCGTCTTGCGGCCGACGTCGTAGATGCCGTAGCGCCCGCTCGCCGTCTCGCTCGGAGTGACGAGCTTGACGTTGTTTTGCGCGTCGAGCCGGTCGATGACGGGGTCGCCGCCCTTCTTGTTGCGGCTGTAGAACACCGTCACCGTGTCGGCGTTCAGTTTCATGTCGCCCTGGGTAATGCGGACGTCGCCCGACCAGATCGCCTGACCCTTGGCGTCGAGGACGTCGATCGACTTGGCGTCGACGTCGAGCGGCGCGTCGACATTGTGGTTCTTCAGCGCGCTCTGCGCCCCCGCGGCGGTCGCGGCGAGCAGCAGGACGACGGTAAACGCGCGGATCATGCCGGCCTCCTGTGCGACGCAGGGATGATGTGGAGGTGGGTGCCGCCACCGAGGCGGACGTGCTTGCCGTCGATGTCGCCGGTCATGGCGCCGGCGCGGAAGGTGCCGAGCGGGACCGTCCCGCTGACCGGGCGGTCGGTGGCGACGGTGCGGTCGAGCAGGCTGACGCGGATCGCGTCGCCGTTCAGTGAATAGCCGTTGGCCGCGTGCATCATCACCGGGCCGCGCACGACGAGCAGGTCGCGGTCGATCTCGTAGCGCCCACCGGGAGCGGTGACCCGCGCCGGCCCGTCGCTGAGCTTGAGGTCGGCGGTGAGCGCCATCAGCTCGATCACCGGCACCGCCGACGACCGCTGGACCGCGCCGGCGGCGCGGACGACGAACGGATCGCCGGCGCTCGTCTCGCCGCGATAGACGGCGGTGTCGGTGCGCAGCCGCTCGCTGCGACATCGCGACCTTGTCCTTGTCGAGCAGGAACGAGAATTCGCGCGCGCTGGTCAGCGGCCACAGGACGATCGTCGCCAGCAGGGCGAGTGCGGCGGCGGGCAGCGCGTATTTGACGATTGCGACGACGCCGTCCCAGCGGCTGCCGGGCAGTGCGGCGCGGGCGCGGCGGTCGAGCACGGCGTCGGTCATAGGTGGGCGAAGATGTCGGTCTCGCTCCAGCCGGCGAGGTCGAGCGCGGCGCGCCACGGCAGGAAGTCGAAGCACGCCTGCGCGAGCGCGGTCCGCCCCTCGCGCGCGAGCCGCTCGGTCAGCACCTCGACCGCGCGGTGGAGGAAGCGGACGTCGGACGCGGCATAGTCCTTCTGCGCGTCGGACAGCACCGGCGCGCCCCAGTCGGACGACTGCTGCGCCTTCGACACCTCGACGCCGATCGTCTCGCTGCAGCATGTCCTTCAGCCCGTGGCGGTCGGTGTAGGTGCGGACGAGCTTCGAGGCGATCTTGGTGCAGAACACCGGCCCGGCGTCGATGCCGAGATAAGCCTTCAGCACCGCGAGGTCGAAGCGCGCGAAATGATAGAGCTTGGTCCGCGCCGGATCGGCGAGGACCGCCTTCAGCACCGGCGCGGCATAGTCGCCGGGCGCGAAGCGGACGAGATGCTCGTCGCCGCGCCCGTCGGCGAGCTGGACGAGGCACAGCCGGTCGCGGGCCGGGTGGAGACCCATCGTCTCGGTATCGACGGCGATCGCGCCCGGCGCGAAGACATCGGCGGGAAGATCGCGTTCGTGGAGATAGACCGTCATGCGGCGCGGACCTAGCAGTGCGGGCCGGTCAAGTCACGCCGAGTGCGGCGTCGTGTGGACGGATCAGGAGAGACCGGCGTCAGCCGATCAGGTCGCCCGCGCGTCGCCGCATCGCGCGTTCGTGATAGCGGCCATAGCCCCAGACCGACACCGCGGCCCCATGACCACCACGACGATGATACCCGCCGCGAAGATGGCCGAATGGTCGGTCCCGTAGTCGAGAATGGCGTCGATCACCGCTGCCCCCTTGCGTGCGCTGCAGCATCGCCTATGCCGCAAAAAGGTGTAGAAATCGCCAAGGCCCGGTCGTTCGCGCGCGACGGCGGCCGCGATAAACCGCTCGCCGCGCCGCCCGATGTGGTGTAAAGCCGTTAATGGAGCAACTTGTCCTGCGCCCGGATCATCCGGGAGGGCCGGCGGGACGCCCGATGACGACTGAACAGCGAAAGACTTTCTGACGATGAGCTTTGATAAACGCGGGCGTGGCCCCGGCCGTGGTGGCTTCGACAAGCGTGAACGCGGGTTCGACCAGTTCGAAGGCGGCGGCGACCGCCGCAGGCGGGGGCGGTGACCGCTTCGGCGGCGGCGGCGGCGATCGCTTCGGTGGCGGCGCGCCGCGCTTCGGCGGCGGCGGTGGCGGCGGCTTCGGCGGACGTCCGGCCGGCGGTGGCTTCGGTGGGCCGCGTCCGCCGCGCGACGCCAGCCCGGGCGTCAACCTCGGCACGGCCAAGGGTGTCGTGAAATTCTTCAACGGGCAAAAGGGCTTCGGCTTCGTTGTCCGCGATGATGGTGGCGAGGACGTGTTCGTCCACATCTCGGCGGTCGAGCAGGCGGGGCTGACCGGCCTCGCCGACGGCCAGCCGCTCGAGTTTACGCTGACCGAGCGCAACGGCCGAGTGTCGGCGACCGACCTTCACATCGAGGGCGAGCCGATGCCGGTGACCGATCGCGCTCCCCCGCGCGAGCCGCGGGCGGGTGGCTTCGGCGGCCGCGACGATGGTCCGCGCGGCGGCGGCTATGGCGGTGCGAGCCGCGAGTTCGGCGGCGGTCCGGCCCCGACGCCAGGCCAGCGGGTCGACGGCACGGTCAAGTTCTTCAACGGGACGAAGGGCTTCGGCTTCATCCAGCGCGAAGACGGCGGCCCCGATGCGTTCGTCCACATCTCGGCCGTCGAGCGCGCCGGCATGTCGGGCCTCGACGAAGGCCAGCGCGTCTCGTTCGAGCTCGAGCTCGACCGGCGCGGCAAGCAGGCGGCAGTCAACCTCTCGCCGCTGTAGGAACGGTTCGGCCCCCGCGCGAGCGGGGGTCGGCGTTCGCGCCGCCTACGTGCCCGCAACCGCACAGGCGGCAAAGACCAGGAAGCCCGCCAGCCGGTTGCCGCGGAACAGCCGCAGTGCCGTGGCCGGCGACCGGTCGCGCAGGCGCACGGTCTGGCTCGCGAGGTGGACCGCCGCCGGCAGAACGGCGAGCAGCGTCAGCGGGTCGGGCCGCACCAGCCACAGCGCGCCCGCGAGGGCGCCGACGGTCAGCGTGTAGAACAGTGCGACGCCCGCCTGCGCCGCGCCGCCGAGCGCCCGCGCACTCGACCGGATGCCGGCGAGTGCGTCGTCCTCGATGTCCTGCAAGGCATAGATCGTGTCGTAGCCGAGCGTCCATGCGACACCGGCGGCGTAGAGGAGCGCCATCGCGAGCGACGGGGCGGCGACGGCGCTCCACGCGACCAGCACCCCCCAGTTGAATGTCAGGCCGAGCCACGCCTGCGGCCACCACGTGATTCGCTTCATGAACGGGTAGGCGGCGACCAGCGCCAGCGATCCCAGCGCGATTCCCGCCGCGAGCGGGCGCAGCGCCAGCAGGACGGGAAGCGCGCACAGCGCCAGTACGACCAGCCAAGCCCATGCTGCGCGCACCGACACGGCGCCGCTTGCCACTGGGCGGTCACGGGTCCGTGCCACCGAGCGGTCGAGCTCGCGGTCGACGATGTCATTGTAGACACACCCCGCGCCGCGCATCGCGATCGCACCGGCAAGGAACAGCGGCAGCAGCCACCAGTGCGACACCAGCCCGCCGGCGGCGACAGCAGGTCGCAGCCCGCCGGCGGCGGCAAGGCCCCAGCCGCACGGCCAGAACAGCAGCCACATCCCCGCCGGCCGGTCGAAGCGCGCCAGGCGGGCGAACGGCCGCGCCTTTGCGGGAAGGCGATCGACCCACGACGACGGCACCGTTTCCGCGTCGGGAGTGGCGATGCTAGGCATGGCGGCCATGAGCGAAGCTACCCTGCCCAAGTCAAGTGTCGCGGCCGCGATGCCCGGCGGCTTTCGCGACCCGCGCGCCGCACTCGTCACGTCGCGCCTGACCTTGCGCGCTTGGGAGGAGAGCGACCGCGCTGCCTTTGCTGCTCTGCACGCCGATGTGAACGTCATGGCCGATCTCGGCGGGCCGATCGATCGCGCGGCAAGTGATACCAAGTTCGACGCTTATGTTGACTCGGCAGTGCGTGATGGTTGCTCGCGGTGGGCGGCCTTCAACACAGCGGGCGAGTTCCTCGGCTACGTTGGCGTCGTCGCACGCCACGACGCTGCGCACCCGCTCGGCGTTCACCGCGAAATCGGCTGGCGATTGAACCGGCCGGCGTGGGGACATGGCTACGCCACAGAAGCAGCCCGGGCGGCGCTCGCCGACGCCTTCGCGTACGATCAAACGGAGATTCTCGCCTATACCGCTGCAGACAATCATCGTTCGCGCGAGGTCATGGCCCGGCTTGGCCTCATCCGCGACGACTCGCGCGACTTCGTCCATCCTTACGGCAGGACACCGTGGTCTGGACTTGTTTGGGTCGCGACGGCACCGCTCCGTGTCGGCTGAACCAGGCGGCACTCTGTCGACGGCACCGCGGCTGTTCGTCGACGTCGATCTGGCAAACGGTGGCGACGTGACCCTGCCGCCGCCGGCCAGTCATTACCTGACGCAGGTCATGCGCCGCGTCGCCGGAGACCGCGTCCGCCTGTTCGACGACCGCTCGGGCGACTATGCGGCGACAGTCGTCATGCCGCACCGCAAGGCGACGGTTGTCCGGCTGGACGAGCGACTCGCCCCGCGCGAGGCGGTCGCCGACCTGTGGCTGTGCGCCGCACCCCTGAAGCGTGGGCGGATCGACTGGGTCGCCGAGAAGGCGTGCGAACTCGGTGTCGCGCGGCTGGTGCCGGTGCTGACCGCGCGGACGATCGTCGACAAGCTCAACCTCGAGCGACTGCGCGCGCACATGATCGAAGCGGCCGAGCAGTGCGGGCGGACGGCGTTGCCCGAACTCGCCGCGCCCGTCGCACTCGACGTGCTGCTCGGCGCCTGGGACGCCGAGCGCGCACTGGTGTTCGCCGACGAGACCGGCGGCGCGTCGCTCGCCACGACCTTGGCGCGGGTGGCGGCGCCGGCGGCGATCCTGATCGGCCCCGAGGGTGGCTTCACCGCCGAGGAGCGCGCGCGCATCCGAACGCTGCCACAGGCGCGCGCCGTCTCGCTCGGCCCGCGCATTCTCCGCGCCGACACCGCTGCGGTCGCGGCGATCGCCGTCTGGCAGGCGCTGGCGGAGCGCGCATCGCTCGACCGCGAGTAGCCGACGCTTGCCAAGCCGGCGCTCGCGGTGCCGTATGGCGCGGGGAGGACGGGCATGGTTTCGGCGGCAGCATCGACGGGCATTCCAAAGCGGCTCGTCGTCGTCGCCCTGTGCTTCCTCGCTACCGCGGTCTGCTACGTCGACCGGGTCAACATCTCCGTCGCCGTGATCCCGATGGCCGAGCGCTTCCACTGGTCGGCGACGACCAAGGGCGCGGTACTGACGTCGTTCTTCGTCGGCTACCTGCTCGCAATGCTGCCGAGCGGCGTGCTCGTCGCCCGGTTCGGCGCGCGGATCGTGCTGGGGGTCGCGCTCGCCGCCTGGTCGCTGGCGACGCTGCTGACACCGGCGGCCGCCTTCGCCGGGCTGCCGCTGCTGATCGCGGTGCGCATCGCCATGGGGGTGGCCGAAGCGGCGACCTTTCCGGGCACGATGGGGCTGCTCGCGCGCTGGCTGCCGCTCCGCGAACGCTCGCGCGGCGTCGCCTTGAACCATAGCGGCATCCCGGTCGGCACTGTCGTCGGGCTGTCGGCGGCGAGCGCGCTCGTTGCGACGTGGGGCTGGCCGGCGATGTTCGTCGTCTTCGGGGTTGCCGGGCTGATGGTCGCAGGGATCTGGTTCGTCGCCGTCCACGACGCGCCGGCGCGCCATCCGACGATCGGCGCGGGCGAGCGCGCGCTGCTCGCCACGCGCGAAGCGGAGACGGTGCCGACCCCGGTCCCGTGGCGCATGCTGCTGCGCCGGCGCGCCTGCTGGGCACTGGTCATCAGCCACGTCGCCAGTAACTGGACGCTGTACCTGATGCTGACGTGGATGCCGAGCTACCTCCACGACGTCCAGCACCTCAATGTCGGCAAGGCGGGTCTCGCCGCGGTCCTGCCGTGGGGCTGCGCCTTTGCCGTCCAGAACGTATCCGGCGCCCTGTGCGATTGGCTGGCGACGCGCGGCGTCGCACTGCTGACCATCCGCCGCGCCATGCAGGCGGGCGCGCTGCTCGGCAGCGCCGCTGGGCTGCTGCTCGCCGCGCGTGCGACGAGCCCGGTGGAGGCGGTGGCGATGCTGTGCTTCGCGCTCGGCTGCTACGGGCTGACGTCGGGCGGCTACCTGAGCAATTTCCTCGACGTCGTCCCGCGCCACGCGGCTCCCTTCTATGCGCTGTCGAACACGGTCGCGACAGTCCCGGGCGTGGTCGGCGTCTATATCACCGGCTGGCTGCTCGATGTGACCGGCGGCTATGGCTGGACCTTCGCGCTCGCCGCGGGGATCAACCTCGTCGGCACGGTCGTCTGGCTGGCGTGGGCGCGCACCGACCGGGTGATCGACTGAGCCTCAGGCGGGAACCGCCTGCGGGCCGCGCACCAGCCGCCCCGGCCGGGCCCCCGTGGCGACGCCGTCGCGGAAAGTGACGACGCCCGACTTGATCGTCCACGCGTAGCCGCTCGCCTTCTGCAGCAGCCGCTTGCCGCCCGCGGGCAGGTCGAAGGCGATGTACGGCTTGGCGAGTTTCAGCCGGGCGAAGTCGATGATGTTGACGTCGGCGAGCATGCCCGGCGCGAGCCGCCCACGGTCGCCGAGGCCATACATCGCCGCGGTGTCGGCGGTCTGCAGCTTGACTGCCTGCGCAATGCTCAGCTTGCCCGGCCGTTTGCGATCTCGCGCCCAGTGCGTCAGCATGAAGGTCGGCGACGCCGCATCGCAGATCACGCCGCAGTGCGCACCGCCGTCGGAGAGGCTGACGACCGTGGCCGGGTGCTCGAGCAGCTCGAGGACGTGGTCGAGGTGGCCGTCGGCGTAGTTGAGGATCGGCAGGTAGATGAGCCCGCGCCCGTCGTCCGCCATCATCGTGTCGTAGGCGACCTCCTCGGGCGATCGCCCCTTGCGGGCCGCGACGGCAGCCAGGCTCATGTCGGGCGTCGGCTCGTAGTCGGGGTCGTCGCCGAGCGGGAACTGCATCGTCCAGCCGTGCAGCAGCAGATCGACGAGCGCCGAGTCGTTCTCCGGCCGGGCGGCGGGGTCGGCGAGCAGCTGCGCCTTGAATATGGGGTCGCGGAGCCGAGCCAGCTGCTCGTCCCACGGCAGCCCCGCGATTGCCTGCCAGCTGGCGCGGGTGATGAAGGGGTGGGCGGTGCCGCGCCAGTTGAGCAGCACGCCGGTGCCGCGCAGCGCCACCTGCGCCGTCACCTTCGCGCCCTCGGCGTTCGCCGCCTCGGTCCGCGCGAGCTGGTCGCGCCAGCCCTCGTCGTCGAGCGGCGACTGGAGCAGCGCGAAGCTGACCGGCATGCCGGTGGCGATCGAGACGTCCTTCATCCACGCGAACTCTTCGCCGCACGGGTTGAGGTCGGACGCCATCTCGAACACGCCGTGGCCGGCGCGTGCGATCCCTTCGCCAATGCCGAGTAGCTCGGCGCGGTCGGCGTAGGTACCCGGTACGACGCGCCCATCGCTCGCGCGGTGGAGAACGGTGCGGCTGGTGGTGAAGCCGAGGGCGCCGGCGCGCAGCCCGTCCTCGACGATTGCCGCCATCGCGGCGACGTCGTCGGGCGTCGCCGCCTCGTTCGCCGCGCCGCGCTCGCCCATGACATAGGCGCGGACGGCGCCGTGGGGGACCTGAGTCGCGACGTCGATCGTCCGCGGCATCGCCGCGAGCGCGTCGAGGTACTCGGGGAAACTCTCCCAGCCCCACGTCATGCCCTCGGCGAGGGCGGTGCCCGGAATGTCCTCGACGCCCTCCATCAGCCCGATCAGCCAGTCGTGCTTGTCGGGCCGGGCGGGCGCGAAGCCGACGCCGCAGTTACCCATGACGATCGAAGTGACGCCGTGCCAGCTCGACGGGCCGAGCTCGGCGTCCCACGTCGCTTGGCCATCGTAGTGGGTGTGGATATCGACGAATCCCGGCGTCACCAGGTGCCCGGTCGCGTCGATCTCGGTGCGCCCCGTCGCCGGGACGGTGCCGACCGCCGTAATCCGGCCGCCATCGATCGCAACGTCGCCGACGAACGGCTCGGCGCCGCTGCCGTCGACGATGGTTCCGCCGCGGATCACCAGGTCGTGCATCGCCGTTCTCCCCAGAACTTCACTCGGCACATATCACGCGGCTTGACGCGAGGCATGTGTCAAATCAGAGTGAACAGATGCGGTACATGACCCCGGCGGTAGTGTTGATCCTTGCTCTCGCCGGGCATTCGGAGGCGGCGATGCACCACGTCAGCGGCACGTTCGAGGTGACGGTGACCCCGGTCGACGATCCTGCGGTCGCCGCGCTTGCCGGCGCGCGCTGGGCGCTGAGCAAGACCTATGCCGGGCCGCTGAGCGGGACCGCGCACGGCGTCATGCTGTCGGGGGGTGACCCGAAGGCGGGATCGGCGGGCTATGTCGTCTACGAGCGGATCGACGGCGCTCTCGACGGGCGCACCGGCAGCTTCTCGCTCGCGCATCGGGCGACGATGCACGCTGGTACGCAGGCGATGGAGGTGGCGGTCATCCCCGGCTCGGGGCTCGGCGGCCTCGCTGGGATCACCGGCACGATGACAATCCGCATCGACGGCGGCGCGCACTTCTACGACCTCGCCTACGACCTTACGCCGTGACGTGCTTCTCGAGCTCGCCGTTGAGCTCGGCCCCGAGCAGCAGGATGTACGCCGACAGGTACAGCCACATCAGCAGGACGACGACCGCGCCGAGCGCACCGTAGGTCGCGTTATAGTTGCCGAAATGCGCGGCATAATAGCCGAACCCCGCGGTCATCGCGATCCAGCCGAGCGTCGCGACGAGTGCGCCCGGCGTCAGCCACGCCCATTTCGCGTCCTCGCGGTCGGGGGCCCAGCGGTAGAGCGCGGCGACGGCGAGGCTGGCGAGCGCGGCAGCGGCGAACCACGAGCCCACCGTGACCGCGGTCGCGGCGAGTGACGACCAGCGCGCGGCGAGGTCGTGGGCGAAGCCGGTCACCGACGCGGCGAGTAGCCCGCCGATGGCGACGAGGACGGCACCGACGGTGACGGCGGCGCTGACCAGCGTCGACTTGACGAACCCGCGCTTGTCGTCGGCCTCATAGGCGACGTTCAGCGCGGTGACGACCGCTCCCGCGCCCTTCATCGCGCCGTACAGCGACAACAGCAGCGCGAACAGTAGGCCAAACCCCTTCTTGCTCGTCGCCGTCTTGACGATGGCGTCGAGCTGGCCGTCGATCAGCTTCGCGGCGTCGGCCGGGACCATCTGCGTCACGGCGTGCATGTGCTTGGCGATCGTCGCCGGATCGACGATCAGGCCGTAGGCGAGGACCAGCGCGGCGAGCAGCGGCACGAGCGCGAGGAAGCCGTAGAAGGCGACCCCCGCCGCGATCAGCCCGATATTATCGTGCTTCGCCTCGGCCCAGGTCGCCTTGGCGACGGCAATCCAGCCCTGTGGCGCCACTTCGGCAGGGCTGTCGGCAGGGTACCTGGCACTAGTCGACATCGTACGTGGCTCGCCCTAACCGTTGGTCCGAAACGCAAAATTCGGCTTGTCGCGGCCAACGGTCAGCCCGCCGCGGCGTTCCCCGCCATGGTCGACCGGGCCGGGCGATTGCGCGGCCGTGACGGCCCGGCTAAGCGCGCGGCATGAGCAATCAATCGACCGCCTCCGGCGACGACGCGCCGATCGAGCGCCGCGACCAGCTCGTCGGCGTCTTCGCCCGCGGCGAAAAGCCGGCGGCCGACTGGCGGATTGGCACCGAGCACGAGAAGTTCGTGTACCGCCTGTCCGATCACAGCGCACCGGGCTATGACGATCCGAACGGCATCCGCGACCTGCTCAAGGGCATGGAAACATACGGCTGGGAGCCTGTCGTGGAGGGCGAGAACGTCATCGCGCTCAAGGGTCCCGACGGCGCGATCAGCCTCGAGCCTGCCGGCCAGTTCGAGCTGTCGGGCGCTCCGGTCGCCGATCTCCACGCGACATGTGCCGAGTCGAACCGTCATCTGAAGCAGTGCCGCGAGGTCGGCGACCGCCTCGGCCTCGGCTTTCTCGGACTGGGCTTCTGGCCCGACAAGCGCCGCGACGAGCTGCCGGTGATGCCCAAGGGCCGCTACGCGATCATGCTCCGCCAGATGCCGAAGGTCGGCGGGCTCGGCCTCGACATGATGAAGCGGACGTGCACGATCCAGACGAACCTCGACTATTCGTCCGAGGCCGACATGGTCAAGAAGTTCCGCGTCAGTCTCGCGCTCCAGCCACTCGCCACTGCACTGTTCGCCAACTCGCCCTTCACCGAAGGCAAGCCGAACGGCTTCAAGAGCTTCCGCAGCCATATCTGGACCGACACCGATCCAGGCCGCACAGGGACTTTGCCCTTCGTGTTCGATGAAGGCTTCGGCTACGATCGCTACGTCGACTATGCGCTCGATGTGCCGATGTACTTCGTCTACCGCGATGGCGGCTATATCGATGCTGCCGGCTTGAGCTTCCGCGACTTCCTGCAGGGTCGCCTCGCGCCGCTTTATGGGGAAACGCCGACGGTCGCCGACTGGAAGGACCATCTGTCGACTGCCTTCCCCGAGGTCCGGCTCAAGGGCTATCTCGAGATGCGCGGGGCCGATGGCGGGCGGTGGGACCGGATCTGCGCGCTGCCGGCGCTGTGGGTCGGACTGCTGTACGACGGCACCGCGCTCGACGCCGCGTGGGACCTGTGTCGGCACTGGACCGTGACCGATCATGCGCGCCTCCGTGACGAGGTCCCGGCCCGGGCGCTGCACGCGGCGAGCCCGAACGGCGGCACGCTGCAGGACCTCGCGAAGGAGGTGCTCAAGATCGCCGACGCCGGTCTCGCGGCGCGCGCGCGGCTCAATGGGGCGGGGGACAGCGAGCAGGGGTTCCTCGGCCCGCTGCACGAGATCGCCGCGAGCGGGCTGACCAACGCCGACCGCATGCTCGCCGCGTACCACGGCCGCTGGGGCGGCGACGTCGCCGCCGTCTACGCCGAGGACAGCTACTAGCCTCGCCGCGCCGCTGCATAGAGCGCGATCGCCGCCGCGTTCGACACGTTGAGGCTTTCCATCGCGCCGGTCATCGGCAGGCGGGCGCGCTCGTCGCAGTGCTCGGCGGTGTTCGCGCGCAGGCCCTCGCCCTCGGCGCCGAGGACGAGCGCCGGCCTCGTCTCGCCGAGCGCCGCCTCGAGTGTCGCCGGGGCGGTCCCGTCGAGCGCGATCCGCCAGAAGCCCGCCTCGCCGATCTCGTCGAGCGCGCGGGCGAGGTTGACGACGCGCGTCCACGGCACCGTCTCGAGCGCCCCCGACGCGGCGCGGGCGAGCGCGCCCAACTCGGGCGGGGCGTGGCGGTCCTGGGTGACGACGCCGAGCGCGCCGAATGCGGCGGCCGAGCGCAGGATCGCCCCGACGTTGTGTGGGTCGGTGACCTGGTCGAGGACGACCAGCGGGCGGCGGTTGCCCGCGCTCGCCGCGAGCAGGTCGCCGAGCCACGGATTGTCCAGCGGCTCGACCTCGAGGACGATGCCCTGGTGCGGCGCGTCGGCGGGGACCAGCCGGCCGAGGTCGGCGGCGTCGCCATACTGGATGGCCAGCCCCTTGGGCAGGACGATCTCTTTCGCGACGTCGTGGGTGATGTGGAGCTTGCGGTGGATGCGTTCGGGGTTGTCGAGCGCGGCGAAGACGGCGTGGCGGCCGTACAGGCGCGGATAGCTGCTCTTCTGCCCGGCCGCGTTCCGCGGATGTGGTCGTCGGCCCATGCGGCTCCTTGCGGATGGAGCGGGTAACGGGGATCGAACCCGTATCACAAGCTTGGAAGGCTAGTGCTCTACCATTGAGCTATACCCGCGTGAGGGTCACCCCTAGCATGGCCCGCGCGGCTGGTGGAGAGGGTTGGATTTGAACCAACGTAGGGTTGCCCCGGCAGATTTACAGTCTGCTGCCATTGACCGCTCGGCCACCTCTCCACGCGCCGTACTCGCGGAAGCGGGCGTTAGTGGCGAAGGCGGGTTGTCCTGTCAACGCTCGATAAGGCCTTGCTCCCACCGGCGGCGGCCCGTATATCGCGCGTCTCGGCACTCGTAGGAGTGTAGCTCAGTTGGTAGAGCATCGGTCTCCAAAACCGAGGGCCGGGGGTTCGAGCCCCTCCACTCCTGCCAGCCGGGGCCGAGACGTTTCGTGACCAGCCGCGGGCCTGCAACGCGCGGGTTTGGGCTGGTCGTCGGTGTTGGTGAAAAAGGTTTCGTGGTTCCGATGGCCAAGACGTCTCCCGGCGAATTCGTGCGACAGGTGCGTGTCGAGACGGCGAAGATCGCCTGGCCGACGCGGCGCGAGACGATCCAGACGACGATCATGGTCCTGATCATGACGACCGTGCTGTCGCTGTTCTTCCTCGGCGTCGATCAGGTGCTCGGGCGGCTGGTCAAGCTGCTGCTGAGCCTGGCGAGCTGACATGAGCAACCGCTGGTACATCATCCACGCCTATTCGGGTTTCGAGAACAAGGTCCGCGACGCGATCGTGACAGAGGCGGCACGCAAGGGCCTCGACGCGTTCATCGAGTCGGTCGAGGTGCCGGTCGAGAAGGTGACCGAGGTTCGCCGCGGCAAGAAGGTGACGAGCGACCGCAAGTTCTTTCCCGGCTATGTGCTGGCGAAGATGGCGATGAACGACGACATCTATCATCTCGTTAAGAACACGCCCAAGGTCACCGGCTTCCTCGGCCAGCAGAACAAGCCGCAGCCGATCAGCGAGGCGGAAGCCGCGCGCATCCTCAACACCAAGGCCGAGGAGGCGGTGTCGACCGCCAAGGTCAAGCTCAAGGTCAACTACGAGATCGGCGACCAGGTGAAGGTGCTTGACGGGCCGTTCGCGTCGTTCAACGGCCTCGTCGAGGAGCTCGATTTCGACCACGGCCGGGTCAAGGTCAGCGTCTCGATCTTCGGCCGCGCGACCCCCGTCGAACTCGCCTTCGAGCAGGTCGAGAAGCCCAAGTAAAAGTTTCAAAGCAGCAGACTGTGGGAGGCGGGTCCGCCCGCCGCATGGACCACATTTAGGAGAGTGCCGTCATGGCGAAGAAGATTACCGGTTACATCAAGCTGCAGGTCAAGGCCGGCAGCGCGACGCCTTCCCCGCCGATCGGGCCGGCGCTCGGCCAGCGCGGCGTCAACATCATGGAATTCTGCAAGGCGTTCAACGCCAAGACGAGCGAGCTCGAGAAGGGGACGCCGATCCCCACCGTCATCACGGTGTTCGCCGACCGCAGCTTCACCTTCGCGACGAAGACGCCGCCGGCGTCGTTCCTGATCAAGCAGGCCGCCGGCCTCAAGGCGGGCGCGACGACCCCGGGCAAGGGCGCGAGCGCCGGCAAGATCACGTCGGCGCAGATCCGCACGATCGCCGAGACGAAGATGACCGATCTCAACGCGAACTCGATTGAAATGGCCATGAAGACGATCGAGGGCAGCGCGCGCTCGATGGGTCTCGACGTGGTGGAGGCTTAAGATGGCGGCGACGAAGAAGCAGAAGGCGCAGGCCGCCTCGGTCGACCGCGAGAAGCTGTACCCGCTCGACACCGCGCTCGGCATCGTCAAGGCGAACGCGACGGCCAAGTTCGACGAGACGATCGAGGTCGCGATCGCCCTGAACGTCGACCCGCGCCACGCCGACCAGATGGTCCGCGGCGTCGTCACCCTGCCCAAGGGCACGGGCAAGACGGTCCGCGTCGGCGTCTTCGCCCGCGGGGCGAAGGCCGAGGAAGCGCTCAAGGCCGGGGCCGACGTCGTCGGGGCCGAGGACCTGCTCGAGATCGTCCAGGGCGGCAAGATCGACTTCGACCGCTGCATCGCGACGCCCGACATGATGGGCCTCGTCGGTCGCCTCGGCAAGGTGCTCGGGCCCAAGGGCCTGATGCCGAACCCGAAGCTCGGCACGGTGACGATGAACGTCGCCGCCGCGGTCGAGGCGGCCAAGGGCGGCCAGGTCGAGTACCGCGTCGAGAAGGCCGGGATCATCCACGGCATGCTCGGCAAGGCGAGCTTCCCGGCCGAGGACCTGCGCGCCAACTTCGACGCGCTGATGGACGCCGTCACCCGCGCCAAGCCGACCGGGGCGAAGGGCAAGTACCTGCAGAAGGTCGCGCTCAGCTCGTCGATGGGGCCGGGCGTCAAGGTTGACACGACGACCGTTCCCGGCCACGGGGTCGCGTAACGTCTCCCTCCCGCATGCGGGAGGGAATGAATTGCCGTCTCCGACCCTCCGCGAGGAGGGAAGGGGGCGGAACCGTCCGAGATTGTCGGTGTCGGTGTTGCCTGCAGCACTGACTTAAGCCCGCGAGGGGCCGGCATGAGACGGGGAAAGTTGATACCGGTGCGCCTTTCGGAGCGCGCCTGTTCCGTCGTTCGCGGCGGCTGACGATCCCTCGGGCGGGCCAATGGATGGCTCGCAAGCGCCATCCTTGAGGCTCACGCCGACCGCACTTTCGCGGCGGCGAACTTTAAGGAGAGAGCATGGATCGCACGGAAAAATCCGAGCAGATTTCCGCCCTCGCCAAGACTTTGTCCGAGACCAGCGTTGTCGTCGTCGCGCGCAACCACGGTCTGACGGTGGCCCAGGTCACCGATCTCCGGACGAAGATGCGGGCGGCGGGAGCGACCTTCAAGGTGACCAAGAACCGCCTCGCGCGTATTGCGCTCGAGGGCACGCCGTACCAGCCGCTCGGCGAGATGCTGACCGGTCCGGTCGGCTTCGCCACCTCGACCGACCCGGTCGCGGCGGCCAAGGTCGCGGTCGACTTCGCCAAGGGCAACGACAAGTTCGAGCTCGTCGGCGGCGCGATGGGGGCGACCGTCCTCGACGTCGCGGGCGTGCAGGCGCTGGCGACCCTGCCGTCGCTCGACGAACTGCGCGCGAAGATCGTCGGCCTCGTCCAGGCCCCGGCGACCAAGCTCGCGCAGCTGGTCAACGCGCCCGCGGGCAAGCTCGCGCGGGTGTTCGGCGCCTATGCCACGCGCGACGGCGACCTCAAGGACGCCGCGTAACTTTCATTCAACGTCATCAGAGACTTAGGAGAATACCATGGCTGACCTGCAGAAGATCGTCGACGAGCTGAGCACCCTGACCGTGCTCGAGGCCGCCGACCTCGCCAAGATGCTCGAGGAGAAGTGGGGGGTCTCGGCCGCCGCCGCGGTCGCCGCTGCGCCCGCCGCCGGTGGCGGTGCCGCCGCTGCCGCCCCGGTCGAGGAGAAGACCGAGTTCGACGTCATCCTGACCGGCGACGGCGGCAAGAAGATCAACGTCATCAAGGAAGTCCGCGCCCTGACCGGGCTCGGCCTGACCGAAGCCAAGACGCTGGTCGAGAGCGCGCCGAAGGCGATCAAGGAAGGCGTCAACAAGGCCGAGGCCGACAAGATCAAGGCCCAGATCGAAGCCGCCGGCGGGACGGTCGAGCTCAAGTAGGCTCGACGGCCACGGCGGAAGGAAGGGGCGGCTCCGGCAACGGGGCCGCCCGCTCTGCGTTTGTAGCCTTGGCGTAGGTGCGGCGACGGCCTCGACACGGGTTGGCCGTTTGGCGACAGGCGGGAACAACGCCCCTTCCCAAACCCCGCACCACCCGCTATATCGCCTCCTCCACGACATTCCGGCACACCCTCTCGACGATGGGTGCGTCGCCTTTCCCGTCCTCGGGTGACCGTCCGCCTTGCTCACGGACCGGTCTGGAATAGGGGGCAGCGGCAGGGTTCAACGAGGCTGGCGGTGCGGTTCCACGCGAGGAACACGCACTTTTTGGCGTTGGGGCTGCGGCTCCGGCGTCGGCGACAGATGAAGGACGACCATGGCGACCAAGGCAGTTCCTCCCGTTCCCGCCGCGACCGGCACCAGCTTCACGACGAAGAAGCGCGTCCGCAAGACCTTCGGCACGATCCGCGAGGTCGTCCAGATGCCGAACCTGATCGAAGTCCAGCGCGAATCGTACGAGCTGTTCCTCCGCTCGCGGCCGGCCGATGGCTATGTCTCGGGGCTCGAGAAGACGCTGCGCTCGGTGTTCCCGATCCGCGACTTTGCCGGGACCGCCGAGCTCGACTTCGTCAATTACGAGCTCGAGGATCCCAAGTACGACACCGACGAGTGCCGCCAGCGCGGGATGACGTACGCCGCGCCGATGCGCGTGACGCTGCGCCTGATCGTGTTCGAGGTCGACGCCGATACCGAGGCGCGCAGTGTCCTCGATATCAAGGAGCAGGACGTCTACATGGGCGACATGCCCCTGATGACGGGCAACGGCACCTTCATCATCAACGGCACCGAGCGCGTCATCGTCAGCCAGATGCACCGTCAGCCCGGGCGTGTTCTTCGACCACGACCGCGGCAAGACGCATGCGTCGGGCAAGTTCCTGTTCGCCGCGCGCGTCATCCCCTACCGCGGCTCGTGGCTCGACTTCGAGTTCGACGCCAAGGACATCGTCAACGTCCGCATCGACCGCAAGCGTAAGCTACCGGTGACGACATTGCTCTATGCGCTCAACTATTCGAGCGAGGAGATCCTCAACGAGTTCTACGGCCGCGTGACGTGGGTCCGCGGGCAGGGCGCGCACGGCGAGCACGGCTGGGTCGTGCCGTTCGAGAGCGAGCAGTGGCGCGGGACGAAGCCGAGCTTCGACGTCGTCAACGCCGAGACTGGCGAGGTCGCCTTCCCACTCGGTACCAAGATCACGCCGCGGCTTGCGCGCAAGGCGGCGACCGACGGGCTGAAGTCGCTGCTGATCCCGACCGAGGAGATCTTCGGCCGCTACAGCGCGTTCGACCTGATCAACGACAAGACCGGCGAGATCTATATCGAGGCCGGCGACGAGCTGACCGCCGAGAACCTCGCCAAGATCGACGCCTCGGGGCAGGCGACGATCGAGCTGCTCGACATCGACCACGTCAACGTCGGCCCGTGGATGCGCAACACGCTGATGGCCGACAAGGTCGAGGACCGCGACCACGCGCTGAGCGAGATCTACCGCGTCATGCGCCCCGGCGAGCCGCCGACGCGCGAGACGGCGGAGTCGATGTTCTACGGCCTGTTCTTCGACCCCGACCGCTACGACCTGTCGGCGGTCGGCCGCGTCAAGATGAACATGCGGATGGCGCTCGACGTCCCCGACGACATGACGGTGCTGCGCCGCGAGGATATCCTCGAGGTGGTCAAGACGCTCGTCGGGCTGAAGGACGGCAAGGGCGAGATCGACGACATCGACAACCTCGGCAATCGCCGCGTGCGGTCGGTCGGCGAGTTGCTCGAGAACCAGTACCGGGTCGGGCTGCTGCGCATGGAGCGCGCGGTCAAGGAGCGCATGAGCTCGGTCGACATCGACACCGTCATGCCGAACGACCTGATCAACGCCAAGCCGGCGGTTGCCGCGGTGCGCGAGTTCTTCGGCTCGTCGCAGCTCAGCCAGTTCATGGACCAGACCAATCCGCTGTCGGAGGTCACCCACAAGCGCCGCGTCTCGGCGCTCGGGCCGGGCGGGCTTACCCGTGAAAGGGCTGGCTTCGAGGTTCGCGACGTCCACCCGACGCACTACGGCCGCATCTGCCCGATCGAGACGCCCGAGGGGCCGAACATTGGCCTGATCAACAGCCTGGCGACGTTCAGCCGGGTCAACAAGTACGGCTTCATCGAGACGCCGTACCGCCGCGTCGTCGACCACAAGCTCACCGACGAGGTCGTCTATCTGTCGGCGATGGAGGAGGCCAAGCACACGATCGCGCAGGCCAACGCCGGCACCGAGACGGACGGGACGTTCACCGAGGACCTGATCTCGTCGCGTGAGGCGGGCGAGTTCCTGATGGCGCCGAAGAACCAGATCACGCTGATGGACGTCAGTCCCAAGCAGCTGGTATCGGTCGCGGCGTCGCTGATCCCGTTCCTCGAGAACGACGACGCCAACCGCGCGCTGATGGGCTCGAACATGCAGCGCCAAGCGGTGCCGCTGGTCAAGGCCGAGGCGCCGTTCGTCGGCACGGGGATGGAAGGCACCGTCGCGCGCGACTCCGGGGCCGCAATCGCCGCGCGCCGGACCGGCGTCGTCGACCAGGTCGATGCGATGCGCATCGTCCTGCGCGCGACCGAGGACGTCCAGGCGGGCAAGTCGGGCGTCGACATTTACACGCTGATGAAGTTCCAGCGGTCGAACCAGAACACGTGCATCAACCAGCGGCCGCTGGTGAAGGTCGGCGATATCGTCACCAAGGGCGACATCATCGCCGATGGGCCGTCGACCGAGCTCGGCGAACTCGCGCTCGGGCGCAACGCGCTGGTCGCGTTCATGCCGTGGAACGGGTATAACTACGAAGACTCGATCCTGATCAACGAGAAGATCGTCAAGGAAGACGTCTTCACCTCGATCCACATCGAGGAATTCGAGGTCATGGCCCGTGACACCAAGCTGGGGCCGGAGGACATCACCCGCGACATTCCGAATGTCGGCGAGGAGGCGCTGCGCAACCTCGACGAAGCGGGCATCGTCTACATCGGCGCCGAGGTCGAGCCGGGCGATATTTTGTGCGGCAAGATCACGCCGAAGGGCGAATCGCCGATGACGCCGGAGGAGAAGCTGCTCCGCGCGATCTTCGGCGAGAAGGCGTCCGACGTCCGCGACACGTCCTTGAAGCTGCCGCCGGGCGTCGCCGGGACGGTCGTCGAGGTCCGCGTGTTCAACCGCCACGGCATCGACAAGGATGAGCGCGCGCTCCAGATCGAGCGCGAGGAGATCGAGCGCCTCGACAAGGATGCTGCCGACGAGCGCGCGATCCTCGACCGTTCGACCTATTCGCGCCTGCGCGCGATGCTGCTCGGCCAGACCGCGGCCGCCGCGCCCAAGGGCTTCAAAAAGGGCGGCGTCATCGACGAGGCGACGCTCGCCGAGGTGCCGCGTCGCGAATGGTGGAAGTTCGGCGTCACCGACGACGCCGTCCAGGCCGACCTCGAGGCGCTCAAGGCGCAGTGGGAGGAGGCGTCGAAGTCGATCGACGCCCGCCTCGACGACAAGAAGACCAAGCTGCAGGCGGGCGACGAGCTGCCCCCGGGCGTCCTCAAGATGGTCAAGGTGTTCGTCGCGGTGAAGCGCAAGCTGCAGCCGGGCGACAAGATGGCCGGGCGCCACGGCAACAAGGGCGTCATCAGCCGCATCCTGCCGCAGGAGGACATGCCGTTCCTCGAGGACGGAACGCCGGTCGATATCGTCCTCAACCCATTGGGCGTGCCGAGCCGGATGAACGTCGGGCAGATCTTCGAGACGCATCTCGGCTGGGCCGCGCGCGGCCTCGGCAAGCAGATCGGGGCGATGCTCGAGGACATCCATGCCAAGGGCAAGGGGCTGGCCTCGGCCGATACGACCGAACTGCGCGGCAAGCTGAAAGACATCTACGGCCACCAGTACGACAGCGAGATCGCCGACATGAACGGCGAGTCGCTCGGGGAGCTGGCGGCGAACCTGTCGCTCGGCGTGCCGATGGCGACGCCGGTGTTCGACGGCGCGCGCGAGGCCGACGTGTCGGGAATGCTCGAACTCGCCGGGCTCGATGCATCGGGTCAGGTCGAGCTGTTCGACGGGCGTTCGGGTGACATGTTCGACCGGAAGGTGACGGTCGGCTACATCTACATGCTGAAGCTCCACCACCTTGTCGACGACAAGATCCACGCGCGCTCGATCGGGCCGTACAGCCTCGTCACCCAGCAGCCGCTGGGCGGCAAGGCGCAGTTCGGCGGGCAGCGGTTCGGCGAAATGGAGGTCTGGGCCTTGCAGGCGTACGGTGCCGCCTACACCTTGCAGGAGATGCTCACCGTCAAGTCCGACGACGTCATCGGACGGACCAAGGTCTACGAGGCGATCGTCAAGGGTGACGATACCTTCGAGGCCGGCATCCCCGAGAGCTTCAACGTGCTCGTCAAGGAAATGCGGTCCCTGGGGCTCAACGTCGAGCTGCAGAACCACGAGAAGGTCGAGTAGCGGACGTGACCCGCTCTCCGATCGGAGAGCGGGCCGTTTGCGCCGCTGCGGTCGCTCCGCGCGGTCCTGCTCGCTGCCACGGCAGCCGGGCCAGAGATAGAAGGACGGTCGTATGAATACCGAACTGATGAACTTCTTCAATCCGGCGGCGAAGCCGGAGACGTTCGACCAGATTCAGATCAGCCTTGCGTCCCCCGAGCGCATCCGCTCGTGGTCGTTCGGCGAGATCAAGAAGCCCGAGACGATCAACTACCGGACGTTCAAGCCCGAGCGCGACGGCCTGTTCTGCGCGCGCATCTTCGGTCCGATCAAGGACTACGAGTGCCTGTGCGGCAAGTACAAGCGCATGAAGTACAAGGGCATCGTCTGCGAGAAGTGCGGCGTCGAGGTCACCGTCTCGAAGGTCCGCCGCGAGCGCATGGGCCATATCGAGCTCGCCGCCCCGGTCGCCCACATCTGGTTCCTGAAGTCGCTGCCGAGCCGCATCGGCACGCTGCTCGACATGCCGCTCAAGAACCTCGAGCGCGTGCTGTACTTCGAGCAGTATGTCGTCCTCGAGCCCGGCATGCTCGACGGGGACGAGGTCCGCAAGCATCTCGGCTGGGGCACGCCCGACAAGAAGTGGACCAAGTTCGCCCTGCTGACCGAGGACGAGTTCGTCACGCTGCAGGACGAGTACGGCGAGGACAGCTTCGTCGCCGGCATCGGCGCCGAGGCGATCCGCAAGCTGCTCGAGGATATCGACGCGCCGGCCGAGTATGCCGCGCTCGAGGAAGAGCTCAAGACGACCAAGTCGGAGCTGAAGCCGAAGAAGATCATCAAGCGGATGAAGGTGCTCGAGCACTTCATCCCGGTCACGACCGCCGACGGCGAGGAGACCGCGCCGATCAACCGTCCCGAGTGGATGGTGCTCAACGTCGTCCCCGTCATCCCGCCCGAGCTGCGCCCGCTCGTTCCGCTCGATGGCGGCCGGTTCGCGACGTCGGACCTCAATGACCTCTATCGCCGGGTCATCAACCGCAACAACCGCTTGAAGCGGCTGATCGAGCTGCGCGCGCCCGACATCATCGTCCGCAACGAGAAGCGGATGCTGCAGGAGGCGGTCGACGCGCTGTTCGACAACGGCCGCCGCGGCCGGACGATCACCGGCGCCAACAAGCGTCCGCTGAAGTCGCTGTCCGACATGCTCAAGGGCAAGCAGGGCCGCTTCCGCCAGAACCTGCTCGGCAAGCGCGTCGATTATTCGGGCCGTTCGGTCATCGTCACCGGTCCGGAGCTCAAACTCCACCAGTGCGGCCTGCCGAAGAAGATGGCGCTCGAGCTGTTCAAGCCGTTCATCTACTCTCGCCTCGACGCCAAGGGTCTGTCGATGACCCTGAAGCAGGCGAAGAAGTGGGTCGAGAAGGAGCGCAAGGAAGTCTGGGACATCCTCGACGAGGTCATCCGCGAGCATCCGGTGCTGCTGAACCGCGCGCCGACGCTCCACCGGCTGGGCATCCAGGCGTTCGAGCCGGTGCTGATCGAGGGCAAGGCGATCCAGCTGCACCCGCTCGTCTGCTCGGCGTTCAACGCCGACTTCGACGGCGACCAGATGGCCGTCCACGTCCCGCTCAGCCTCGAGGCGCAGCTGGAAGCGCGCGTGCTGATGATGAGCACGAACAACATCCTCAGCCCCGCCAACGGCAAGCCGATCATCGTGCCATCGCAGGACATGGTGCTCGGACTCTATTACCTGTCGATGGACCGCGAGGGCGAGCCCGGCGCCGGCATGGCGTTCGCCAACATGGCCGAGGTCCACCAGGCGCTCCACGCCAAGGCGGTGACGCTCCACTCGAAGATCACTGCGCGCGTCGAGACGACTGACGAGGCGGGCAACATGGTCCTGCGCCGCGTCCAGACGACGCCGGGCCGGATGCTGCTCGGCGAGACGCTGCCCAAGAGCCACAAGGTCCCGTTCGAGGTCATCAACCGCCTGCTGACCAAGAAGGAGATCGCCGACGTCATCGACACCGTCTACCGCCACTGCGGTCAGAAGGAGACGGTGCTGTTCGCCGACGCGATCATGACGCTCGGCTTCCAGAACGCATTCAAGGCCGGCATCAGCTTCGGCAAGGACGACATGGTCATCCCACCCGAGAAGTCGAGGATGGTCGGCGACACGCGCGCGATGGTCAAGGATTTCGAGCAGCAGTATCAGGACGGCCTGATCACGCAGGGCGAGAAGTATAACAAGGTCGTCGACGCATGGGCCCGCTGCGGTGACAAGGTCGCCGACGCGATGATGCGCGAGATCTCGGCCCGGCCGCTCGACGACGCCGGGCGCGAGAAGCCGATCAACTCGATCTATATGATGGCGCACTCTGGCGCGCGTGGGTCGCAGGCGCAGATGAAGCAGCTTGCCGGCATGCGCGGCCTCATGGCCAAGCCGTCGGGCGAGATCATCGAGACGCCGATCATCTCCAACTTCAAGGAGGGGCTGACCGTCCTCGAGTACTTCAATTCGACGCACGGCGCGCGCAAGGGCCTCGCCGACACGGCGCTGAAGACGGCCAACTCGGGCTATCTGACGCGGCGTCTGGTCGACGTCAGCCAGGACTGCGTCGTCATCGAGGACGACTGCAAGACCGAGCGCGGCATGACGATGAAGGCGATCGTCGAGGGCGGCAACACGATCGTGTCGCTGTCGGAGCGCATTCTCGGTCGGACCGTGCTCGACGACATCGTCGACGCGAAGACCGGCGAGGTGCTCGCCCCGGCCGGCATGCTGCTCAGCGAAGTCGACGTCGCCAAGATCGAGAAAGCGGCGGTTGCCGAGGTCAAGATCCGCTCGCCGCTGCTGTGCGAGACGAAGAGCGGCGTCTGCGGCAAGTGCTACGGGCGCGATCTCGCCCGTGGCACGCCGGTCAACATTGGCGAAGCGGTCGGCGTCATCGCGGCGCAGTCGATCGGCGAGCCCGGCACCCAGCTGACGATGCGGACCTTCCACATCGGCGGTGCGGCGCAGGTCAGCGAGCAGTCGACCCTCGACGCGCTCGTCGACGGCACGGTCATGCTGCGTAACATGTCGACCATCCGCGACAGCCGCGGGCGCAACATCTCGATGGCGCGCAACGGCGAACTGGTGCTGCTCGACAGCGACGGGCGCGAGCGGTCGATCCACCGCATCGCCTACGGCACGTCGCTGATGCACTTGGACGGCGCGATCGTCAGCAAGGGCGACCGCTTGGCCGAGTGGGACCCGTACACGCTGCCGGTCATCACCGAGAAGTCGGGCAAGGTGAAGTACCAGGACCTGATCGAGGGCCTGTCGATGTCGGAGAACGTCGATGACGCGACCGGCATCGCCAACAAGGTCGTCACCGACTGGCGCGGGGCCAAGCAGAAGGAGGAGCTGCGTCCGCGCATCACCCTGCTCGACGAAACATCGGGCGAGGCGGCGCGCTACATGCTGGCGGTCGGCGCGATTCTGTCGGTCGCCGACGGGCAGGATGTCGAGGCGGGCGATGTCGTCGCCCGTATTCCGAAGGACGCGGCCAAGACGCGCGACATCACCGGAGGTCTGCCGCGGGTGGCCGAGCTGTTCGAGGCGCGCGTGCCCAAGGACAATGCGGTCATCGCCAAGATCAACGGCCGGGTCGTCTTCGGCAAGGACTATAAGACCAAGCGCCGGATCAACATCAACGGCGACGATGGTGAAGTCGCCGAGTACATGATCCCCAAGGGCAAGCATGTCTCGGTCCAGGAGGGCGACTATGTCCGCCGCGGCGACTATCTGATCGACGGCAACCCGAACCCGCACGACATCCTCGATGTCCTCGGAATCGAGCCGCTTGCCGAATATCTGTGCGCCGAAATCCAGGAGGTCTATCGTCTTCAGGGCGTGCGGATCAACGACAAGCACATCGAGACGATCGTCCGCCAGATGCTGCAGAAGGTCGAGATCACCAAGTCGGGGGGCACGACGATGCTCGTCGGCGAGCAGATCGACCGGCTCGAGATGGAGGAGCAGAACGCCAAGCTTGGCAAGGGCGAAACCCCGGCCGAGGGCAAGCCGGTGCTCCTCGGCATCACCAAGGCCTCGCTCCAGACCAAGAGCTTCATCAGCGCCGCGTCGTTCCAGGAGACGACGCGCGTGCTGACCGAAGCCGCGGTCCAGGGGAAGGTCGACACGCTGACCGGCCTCAAGGAGAACGTCATTGTCGGCCGCTTGATCCCGGCGGGTACCGGCGCGGCGATGGCGCGGATGCGCGTCACGGCGACGAGCCGCGACGCGGCGCTGCGGGCGAGCCAGGCGGCGAAGCTCGAGGCAACGGCGGTGCCGCTGCCGGCCGAAGCCGACAGCCTGTCGTCGCCGCTCGGCGAAGTCGTCGGCTGAACCGGAACCGGGTGCGGGAGGTAGCGACCTCCCGCACCCGCGTACGCCAGCCGGGCCGGCTACGCCGCGGCGAGCGGGCCGTAACAGTGCCGCCAACGTAAACAACAGCCTCGCCACCAGATTTGCGCGAGCAAACCGCGGGGCGTGCTGGCGCGATGCACCCGCGCGCCGACTTTGTGCGTTGCCCAACCAAAGTCATAATGCCTGCGTATCTGACCCGTCAGGCCAGTAAAGGATGCGCCCGTGCATCAGGACCCGCTTCGCGTCGCGCTCTTCTCCGGCAACTACAACTACCAGCGTGACGGCGCGAATAAGGCGCTCAATCTGCTCGTCGGATACCTCGAGCGACAGGGCGTCGCGGTCCGGGTCTATTCGCCGACGAGCCCGACGCCGGCGTTCGAACCGACCGGCACGCTGATCTCGGTGCCGTCGGTCAAGATTCCAGGGCGCAGCGACTATCGGCTGGCGCTCGGGATGGACGCCGCGACGCGGCGCGACCTTGAGGCGTTCGCCCCGACGCTGATCCATTTGTCGGCTCCCGACCGGCTGGCGTTCACCGCCAAGCGCTGGGGCAAGGCGAACGGGGTGCCGGTTGTCGCCTCGGTCCACACGCGCTTCGACACCTACCTGACTTATTACGGGCTGAGCTGGGTCAACCGCATCACCGCGCATATCATGCGCAGCTTCTACCGCGACATCCCCGAAGTCTATGCGCCGTCGGAATCGATGGCCGAACAGCTGCGCGCCGACGGCATGGCGACGAACATCAAGATCTGGAGCCGCGGCGTCGAGCCGGCGATGTTCAACCCCGGTCGCCGCTCGCTCGACTGGCGGCGGAGCCTCGGCATCGGCGACGACGAGCGGGTCGTCGCCTTCGTCGGCCGGCTGGTCATGGAGAAGGGCCTCGACGTCTTCGCCGACACCGTCGATGCGCTCGTCGCGGCCGGCGTTCCCCACCGCGTCCTGATCGTCGGCGAAGGACTGGCCGAGAACTGGGCGCGGGCGCGCATGCCCCAGGCGGTCTTCGCCGGCCATCTCGCCGACGAGGCGCTGGCCCGTGCCTATGCGTCATCGGACATGCTGTTCAACCCGTCGACGACCGAGACCTTCGGCAACGTCACGCTCGAGGCGATGGCGTGCGGCCTGCCGGTTGTCGGCGCGCGGGCGACCGGCACGTCGAGCCTCGTCCACCACGGCCTGTCGGGGCAGCTCGTCACGCCCGGGGACATTTCCGGCTATGCCCGGGCGCTGACCACCTACCTGACCGACGACCGCGCCGCCGCGGGTGCGGGGGAGGCGGGGCTCGCGCTCAGCCGCCGCTATACGTGGGACGAGATCAACCAGGGGCTGCTCGACCATTATCGCGCGCAGGTCGGGTCGGCCGCCGTCGCGCCCGCGTCGGTGTTCCAGCCGATCGTCGACCGCGTCGTCACCGCACTCCGCGCCGCCTGATCGGCTACCGGCCCGCGGGGCTGGAACAAACGCCGCTGCCGCGCTATATTGCCCACGTGACCCGGCAACGGGAAGCTATGGCGATAAACGGTTTCGCATAATAGGCACAGCGGACCCGGGGGCGGTACCCGGCGGCTCCACCACTCATCTCCCGGTTGTCGCGGGGAGGACATGGGGCCGAAATAGGATCGACGTGTGTTCAAAGGCGACGACTTTTGCCCGGCCTGAATGAGCCGTTAAACCGTTCAAAACCCTGAAATGCCAACGACAACGAGGCATTCGCAATCGCAGCGTAACCCGGTCCTAACGGACTAAGTTACACTGGCCGAAAGCGCGGTCCGGGCCGCACCGGGCAACAGAAGCGGACACCGGCGGTCCGGGGAGCACCGAGCAACAGAAGCTCCCCACCTGTCCACGCCCGTGACCGTCGGTGCGTTCCCACGTGACAGCTTCGCGTTCACCCCGTGTCATGGCGCGTGGCGGTGGTCGCAGGCGAGCGGGCGCCGGTCGTGACCGCTCGCACGCGCCGCGGGAGCGTCCTGCCGCCAAATCTCCGCGGCGGTCGCGGAGGCGGCTTGACCGGTCCACCGCCGCGCGCCACCTATGCCGTAACACCCGGAGCGCACCCGTGAACGACACCACCGTCGACAGCCTGATTCCGTACGACGAGATCGTCCAGGCGGCGCTGCGCTCGGTCGTCCAGCGCGTCCTTGAGCGGATCGACGCCGAAGGCGGGCTGCCGGGCGCGCACCATTTCTACATCGCCTTCCGCACGCGCTATCCGGGGGTCGAGATGCCCAAGCACCTGCTCGAGCGCTATCCCGACGAAATGACGATCGTCATCCAGCACCGCTACTGGGACCTGACGATCACCGACGAGCGCTTCACCATCGGGCTGAGCTTCAACCAGGTGCCGGCGAAGCTGTCGATTCCATTTGCCGCGGTTACCGGCTTCGTCGACCCGGCGGTCAACTTCGCGCTTCAGTTTCAGCCGAACACCGACACCGCCGAGCCCGAGCCGGAACCCGCGCCGCCGCCGCCGCCGCCGATCGAAGACGGATCGAACGTCGTCACGCTCGATCGCTTCCGCAAGAAATAAGGGCGGTCACCTACTGCCGCCCGCTGGCGGCGCTGATCTTCGCAAAGTGTCGCTTTTCTTTACGTTTTGCGGGGTGAACCGCTGGTCGTCCCAAGCGCAATCAACGGTTTAGCGGAGTGGTACGGTTCTTGCTTGGCGTGCGGAAGTGAAAAGGATGTTGTGATGCTGAGCCGCCTGCTGATCGTGACCGCTCTTGCCGTTGTTCCCGCCGTTGCCGGCGCGACGGCCCTCGTCGATGGCAGCTTTGAGGCCGCGGGCGCGGGGGTCAGCGACTATTGCTACGACGCCTTCGCCGCCGGCGGCAATGCGCCGTGCGCACCCAACGCGTGGGGTACAAACGGTGGGGTGATCCATTCGGGCAGCTCCGCCTGGGGCGGAACGACGACGCCCGACGGCAATTACTACGGCATGCTGCAGGCGAACCAGACGCTGACGCAGACCGTCGTCGCGACTGCGACCGGCGGCCTCGCGCTGAGCTGGATCGACGCCAATCGGAACAACAACGGCGGCCTGCACAGCTACACCGTCTCCGTCAACGGCGCCTCGCTCGGTACCTACACCAGCGGCTTCGGCGCGTTCGTCGCGCGGACGAGCGGCAAGTTCGGCGCGATCGCCGGCCAGTCGTATACCATCTCGTTCGACGGCATTGCCAACGGCGACACCACGTCGTTCATCGACGCCGTTGCCTTGACCACTGTTCCCGAGCCCGCGTCTTGGGCGCTGATGGTTGCGGGCTTTGGTCTGGTTGGCTTCGCTGCACGACGTCGTAGCGCCGCCGTCGCCGCCTGATCTGAAAGCCTTCACCGAGGGCGCGCCGGGTGCCGGCGCGCCCTTTTTCGTCGGGCTTCCACGGCACGCCCGGCTTCGGTAGGAAGGCGCTCCGCCCATCGGAGCCAAGCATGACCACCCGCCGCGAAACCGACAGCTTCGGCCCGATCGAAGTCGACGCGGCCGTCTATTGGGGAGCGCAGACGCAGCGGTCGATCGGCAATTTCCCCATCGGCACCGACCCCGCCGCTGCCCGGCCGGAGACCGCCGAGCGGATGCCGCTGCCGCTCGTCCACGCGCTCGGATTGGTCAAGCAGGCGGCGGCGCGGGTCAATGCGCGGATGGGCGTGCTCGACGACAACCTGGCGCCGTGCATCGAGCAGGCGGCGGGCGAGGTCGCGGCGGGCAAATGGGACGACCAGTTCCCGCTTGTCGTCTGGCAGACGGGGTCGGGCACCCAGTCGAACATGAATGCCAACGAGGTCATCGCCGGGCGCGCCAACGAGCTGCTGACCGGCACCCGCGGCGGCAAGCTCCCGGTCCACCCGAACGACCACGTCAACGCCGGCGCGTCGTCGAACGACACTTTCCCGACGGCGATGCACGTCGCCGCCGCGCGTGAGATCGACGCCCGCCTGTTGCCGGCGCTGCGCCACCTGCACGCCGCGCTCGCCGCCAAGGCCGACGCGTGGGCCGACATCGTCAAGATCGGCCGCACCCATCTCCAGGACGCGACGCCGGTCAGCCTCGGGCAGGAGGTCGGCGGTTATGCGGCGCAGGTGGCGAACGGCATCGCCCGCGTCGAGGCGACGCTGCCGCACCTCTATCAGCTCGCGCAGGGCGGGACGGCGGTTGGCACCGGGCTCAACACCAAAATGGGCTTCGCCGAGGCGGTCGCGGCCGAGTTGGCGACGCTGACCGGCCTGCCGTTCGTCACCGCGCCGAACAAGTTCGAGGCGCTGGCGACGCACGATACGATGGTCGAGGTGTCGGGGGCATTGAACGTGCTCGCCGTCAGCCTGACCA
This sequence comes from uncultured Alphaproteobacteria bacterium, assembly GCA_963790285.1. Taxonomy (GTDB): domain Bacteria; phylum Pseudomonadota; class Alphaproteobacteria; order Sphingomonadales; family Sphingomonadaceae; genus Polymorphobacter_B. Next base: position 131,717 of record CAWBNV010000001.1, on the reverse strand, counting down.
AGATCGCCAACGACTTCCGCCTGCTCGGCTCCGGCCCGCGATCGGGGCTCGGCGAGCTCAGCCTGCCCGAGAACGAGCCGGGCAGCTCGATCATGCCGGGCAAGGTCAACCCGACGCAGGCCGAGGCGCTGACGATGGTCGCCGCGCGCGTCATGGGCAATCACGTCACGGTCACGATCGGCGGCCTGCAGGGGCACATGGAGCTGAACGTCTTCAAGCCGGTGATCGCGGCGGCCGTGCTGCAGTCGGTCCGCCTGCTCGCCGATGCGTGCACGAGCTTCGCCGACCGTTGTGTCGCCGGCACCGAGCCGAACCGCGACCGCATCGCGCAACTGGTCGAACAGTCGCTGATGCTGGTCACCGCGCTGGCGCCCGAGATCGGCTATGACAATGCGGCGAGCATCGCCAAGCACGCGCACAAGACCGGCGGCACGCTGCTCGAGTTGGCCCGCGCGCTCGACCTGATCGACGAGACGCGGTTCCGGCAGATCGTGCGGGCGGAGGCGATGCTGGGGCCGGACGCGGCGTAGGGTTCCCGGCCAGCCGAGGCTCTTCCGCCAAACCGCGTCGCCGGGAGAGGGGCCTTCCCGTGCAACCCCGGCTCGGCCTATGGTCGCCCATGCCCGACCGACACTTCCCTCTCCATCGCCGCGGGCTGATGTTCGTGCTGTCGTCGCCGTCGGGGGCGGGGAAGACGACGATGTCGCGGCGGCTGCTCGTCGACGACCCAGAGATCGTCATGTCGGTGTCGGCGACCGACGCGCCCGCCGCGCCCAGGCGAGATCGACGGGCGCGACTATCGTTTCGTCGATGCCGCCGAGTTCGACCGGCTGAAGGACAGCGACGCGCTGCTCGAATGGGCGGTGGTGTTCGGCCATCGTTATGGCACGCCGCGCGGCCCGGTCGAGGACACGCTCCATGCCGGGCGCGACGTGCTGTTCGACATCGACTGGCAGGGGACGCAGCAGCTTCAGCAGACCGATGCGGCATCGGACCTCGTCCGCGTCTTCATCCTGCCGCCGACGATGGCCGAACTCGAGCGCCGGCTACGCGGCCGCGGCACCGACAGCGACCCCGTCATCGCCCAGCGCATGCGCCGCGCGGCGACCGAGATCAGCCACTGGGGCGAATACAACTACATCCTGATCAACGACGATCCCGACCGCTGCTTGGGCGATATCCGCGCGATCCTCAAGGCCGAGCGGCTGCGCCGGAAGCGCCAGCTCGGGCTGGCGAACTTCGTGCGCGACATGCTCGCCTGACGGGCGCCTCCCGCAAGCGGCAACTTCGCCCGCGACACGGCGCGTTCCGGCGCGCTAAAAGGGATCGAACCTGAATGCAGGAGTCCTTGGGATGCGCGACTACACCAAATTCTACATCGACGGTGCGTGGGTCGAGCCGGCAGGTTCGCAGCGCCTCGACGTGATCAATCCGGCGACCGAGGCCGTCGCCGGCCGGATCGCGATGGGCACTGCGGCCGACGTCGACCGTGCCGTCGCGGCGGCGAAGAAGGCGTTCGCGACCTTCTCGACGACGACGCGCGAGCAGCGGATCGAGCTGCTCCAGAACGTCGTCGCCGAGTACCAGAAGCGCTATGCCGACATCGCCGCGGCGATCACCGAGGAGATGGGTGCGCCCGGCTGGCTCGCCATGCAGGCGCAGGCGGCGATCGGCGTCGGCCACCTGATGACCGGCATCGAGGTGCTCAAGCACTACAAGTTCGAGGAGCATCGCGGCACGACGATGCTGACCAAGGAGCCGATCGGCGTTTGCGCGTTCATCACGCCGTGGAACTGGCCGATCAACCAGATCGCGACCAAGGTCGTGCCGGCGCTCGCGGTCGGCTGCACGATGATCCTGAAGCCGTCGGAGGTCGCGCCGTTCAGCGGCCAGCTGTGGGCCGAGGTGATGCACGCCGCCGGCGTGCCGGCGGGCGTGTTCAACCTCGTCAACGGCGACGGCCCGACGGTCGGCGTCGCTTTGTCGAGCCACCCCGACGTCGACATGGTCAGCTTCACCGGCTCGACCCGCGCCGGCATCGAGGTGGCCAAGAACGCGGCGCCGACGGTCAAGCGCGTCGCGCAGGAGCTTGGCGGCAAGTCGCCGAACATCGTTCTCGACGACGCCGACCTCGAGGCGGCGGTGACCCGCGGCGTCGTGTCGATGATGACCAACAGCGGCCAGTCGTGCAACGCGCCGTCGCGGATGCTCGTGCCGGCGGGCAAGATGGCGGCCGCCAAGACCATCGCCGCCGCCGCCGCCGAGACCGTGACGGTCGGTCCGCCCGACGGCAACGCCAAGATCGGCCCGGTCGTCAGCGAGACGCAGTGGCACAAGATCCAGGGGCTGATCCAGAAGGGCATCGACGAGGGCGCGACGCTCGTCGCCGGGGGCACCGGGCAAGCCCGAGGGACTCGAGACCGGCTATTACGTCAAGCCGACCGTCTTCGCCGACGTGACCAACGACATGACCATCGCCCGCGAGGAGATCTTCGGCCCGGTCCTGACGATGCTCGCCTATGGCAGCGAGGACGAGGCGGTCGCGATCGGCAACGACACCGTCTACGGCCTCGCCGCCTACGTTCAGGGCGAGCCCGACCACGCGCATGCCGTCGCCAGGAAGCTGCGCGCCGGGCAGGTGTTCATCAACGGCGCGCAGGGCGACCTGATGGCCCCGTTCGGCGGCTACAAGCAGTCGGGCAACGGCCGCGAATGGGGCGACCACGCGTTCGCCGAGTTCCTCGAAACCAAGTCGATGCTCGGCTGGGGCGCGCTGGAGGCGGCGGAGTAATCATCCGCAAGTAGGTGCCTTCCCCTCTCCCCTTGAGGGAGAGGGGTGGCGAGCGAAGCGAGCCGGGGTGAGGGTAAGTGCGAGAGGTGAGCGGAAGTTGCGAGAGAGACAAGGCTATGATGCTGATACGCTGATCCCGCTTGCCCGCGTACTCCGCGCCGACGCCACCCCCGCCGAACGCGACCTCTGGCAGATCGTGCGCGGCGGCAGGCTCGGCACACGCTTCCGCCGCCAGCAGCCGATCGGCCCTTTCATCGTTGACTTCTACTGTGCCGAGGCGAGGTTGGTCGTTGAACTGGATGGCAAAGGGCATGCTGACCAGTTGGGCTACGACGAGCGGCGGACAAGCTGGCTGGCGGCGAAAGGTCTGACAGTCCTGCGTTTCGCCAATGCCGATGTCATCGACCGACCGCAGGAGGTGTACGTGCGCATCATGACCGCCATCCGCACCCTCACCCCGGCGCGTGAAGAACGCGCCACCCCTCTCCCTCAAGGGGAGAGGGGAGAAGAAAGCCCTTTATGATCACTCCCATCACCACTCTCCTCGGCGTAGACCACCCCGTCCTCCTCGCCGGGATGGGCGGGGTGTCGTACGCCGAGGTGTGCGCCGCCGTCTCGGCGGCGGGCGGGTTCGGGTCGCTCGGAATGGCGGGGCTGCCGCCGGTGGCGATCCGCGACCAGATGCGGCGGGTGCGCGACCTGACCGATCAGCCGTTCGGCGTCGACCTGCTCACCGCCCAACCCGAGACGCTGACGGCATCGGTCGATGTCATCATCGCCGAGGGCGCGAAGGCGTTCATCGCCGGGCTCGGCGTGCCGGTGGCGATCATTACCGAGCTGAAAGCGGCGGGCATCGTCGTCATGTGCATGGCGGGATCGGTTCGCCACGCGGTCAAGGCCGTCGAAGCCGGGTGCGACGTCGTCATCGCGCAGGGCACCGAGGCCGGCGGGCACACGGGCAGCGTCGCCTCGGTGGCGCTGTGGCCGCAGGTCGTCGATGCGGTCGACGTGCCGGTGATCGCCGCGGGCGGGGTCGTCGACGGGCGCGGGCTCGCCGCGGCGCTCGCGTTCGGCTGCGTCGGGGTGTGGATGGGGACGCGCTTCATCGCCTCGACCGAGGCGCACGCGGGACAGGCGTACAAGGACGCCATCGTCGCGATGAGCGAGAGCGACACCGTCATCAGCCGCGCCTTTACCGGCAAGACGCTGCGCGCGATCGCCAACGACACGACGCGCGAGTTCGGCCACCGCGAGCCGCTGCCGTTCATGGCGCAGGTCGCGCAGTCGGCGCGCGCCGGCCTGCTCGGCCCGATCGCCGGCGACGTCGATCACGTCGACCCGGCGCGGCAGTGCCTCGCAGCCGGGCAGGGGGGAGGGATGATCACCGCGGTGCTGCCCTGCGCCGAGATCGTCCGCCGCACCGTTGCCGAGGCGGAGGCGGTACTCGCCCGGCTGGCGGCCTGAACCTGACGCGATGAGCCACTACGAGCAGCAATACCTCGACCTCGTCCGCCGCGTCTGGGACCACGGCGACGAGCGGGTCGACCGCACCGGCGTCGGCACGCGGTCGCTGTTCGGCGAGCAGATGCGCTTCGACCTGGCGGACGACGCGGTCCCGCTGCTGACGACCAAGCGGGTCTACTGGAAGACGGCGGCGCGCGAGCTGCTGTGGTTCCTGACCGGCGAGACCAACATCCGGCCGCTGGTGGCGCAGGGGGTCCATATCTGGACCGACTGGCCGCTCGCGCGGCACAATGCGGCGAACCCGCCGCTCGACCGCGGCGCATTCGAGGCGCGTATCGTCGCCGACGACGCCTTCGCCACCGCGTGGGGCGACCTCGGGCCGGTCTACGGCAGGCAGTGGGTCGACTGGCCGACGTTCGTGCCCGATGGGGAGGGCTTCCGCCGTGGTCCCGGCGTCAACCAGATCGCGGCGCTCGTCGAGGGGCTGCGGAGCAACCCGGCCTCGCGCCGCCACCTGTTCACCGGCTGGAACGTTGCCGACCTCGACCGGATGGCGCTGCCGCCGTGCCACATGACGTACCAGTTCCACGTGAGCGGCGGGCGGCTGTCGGGGATGCTGTGGCAGCGGTCGTGCGACCTCGGACTGGGCTTCGCCTTCAACGTCTTCGAGGCGGCGCTGCTCGTCCGCATGCTCGCGCAGCAGTGCGACCTCGAACCCGGCGAGCTGATCTGGTCGGGCGGCGACTGCCACCTGTACCTCAACCACGCCGACCTTGTCGCCGAACAGCTGGCGCGGACGCCGGCGGGGAGCCCGCGGCTGCGCCTGCTGCGCCGCCCGGCGACGATCTTCGACTATGCCATCGACCACTTCGCGGTCGACGACTACGCGCCGCAGGCCGCCATCGCCGCGCCGGTCGCGGTGTGATCACCCTTGTCGTCGCGCGTGCGGCCAACGGCGTCATCGGCCGTGACGGGGCGCTGCCGTGGCACCTGCCGGCCGACCTGCGCCGGTTCAAGGCACTGACGATGGGCAAGCCGATCGTCATGGGGCGGCGGACGTTCGAGTCCATCGGGCGACCGCTGCCCGGCCGGCACAACATCGTTCTGACCCGCGGCGCGTGGCGTGCGGACGGGGTAACGGTCGTTCCCGACCTCCCCGCCGCGTTGGCGGCCGCCGGCGGGGAGGCGATGATCATCGGCGGGGCGGCGGTCTATGCCGCGGCGCTGCCGGTCGCGGACCGGATCGAGCTGACCGAAGTTCATGCCGCGCCGCGCGGCGACACGGTCCTGCCGCCGTTCGACCCGACCGACTGGGTCGAGGTCGCCCGCGACGATCATGCTGGCGACGGCGACGCGCCCGGCTATAGCTTCGTCACGCTCGAACGGCGCTGACGGGGGACGCATGCGGGTCGCGGTGTGGATTGGCGGGGTTGTCGCGCTCGCGCTGGCGGCGTTCCTCGTCCTCGCGCCGCCCGTCGCCGAGCGGAGCATGAACAAGGTCGTCGGCGGGCCGTGGCCGGTCGGCCCGCGCGCCGCCGCCCTCCATGCGACGCTGGCGATCGCCGACATGCATGCCGATACGCTGCTGTGGCAGCGCCACGTCGACGAAGGGGCGACGCGGGGTCACGTCGACCTGCCGCGGCTGCAGGCCGGCAACGTCGCGCTCCAGGTATTCAGCTCGGTGACCAAGACGCCGCGGGGGCAGAATTACGAGAGCAACGGGGCCGACACCGACAACATCACCCTGCTCGCGATCGGGCAGCTGCAGCCGGTCCGGACGTGGGGGTCGCTGCTGCAGCGCTCGCTGTGGCACGCCGAGAAGCTGCGCCGCGCCGAGGCGGCGAGCGGATGCGAACTGAGGATCATCCGCTCGGCTGCCGACATTGATCGACTGATCGCTGATCGTTCGGCGCCCGGTAGCTGCGCTCATGAGAACGGGTTTGCCACCTCGAGCATCGTTAGGCCTGTTGGCGCGCTACTGTCGGTCGAGGGCGCGCAGAACCTCGAAGGCAAGGCGGCCAACCTCGACGTCCTCTACGCCGCCGGCTTCCGCATGATCGGGCTGGCGCACTTCTTCGACAACGAACTCGCCGGGTCGATGCACGGGCTGAAGAAGGGCGGCCTGACGCCGTTCGGCGTGCAGATGGTCGCGGCGATGGAGCGGAAGGGCGTGATCGTCGACCTCGCCCATTGCAGCCACGCCTGCTTCGCCGACGTCATGCGCGTCGCGACGCGTCCGGCCGTCGTCAGCCACGGCGGCGTCAAGGCGACGTGCGACACCAACCGCAACCTGTCCGACGACGAGCTCCGCGCGCTGGCGAAGAACGGCGGCGTCATCGGCATCGGCTATTGGGACGCCGCCGTCTGCGCGCCGACCCCGGTAGCGACGGCGAAGGCAATCCGCCACGCGGTCGCCGTGATGGGGATCGACCATGTCGGTCTGGGGTCCGACTTCGACGGCTCGGTGACGACAGGGTTCGACACCGCCCAGCTCGACGCGGTGACCCAGGCGCTGCTCGACGCCGGCTTCGACGATGGTCAGGTCGCCAAGATCATGGGCGGCAACGTGCTGCGGCTGCTCCGCGCTGGACTGGTCCCCGCCTGATGGAGCGGCTGTTCGACGGGCGCGTGCCAGCGGCGTTACGCGGCGGGGTCGTCGCGCTCGGCAACTTCGACGGCTTCCACCGCGGCCATCAGGCGGTCGTCGGTGACGCGCTCACCCGGGCGCGGGCGGGTGGGCGGCCGGCGCTCGTCGCGACGTTCGACCCCCATCCGGCGCGCGCCTTCCGTCCCGACGCGCCGCCGTTCGCGCTGACCACGACCGACCAGAAGCTCGACCTGCTCGCCGCCTTCGGGGTCGACGGGACGTATGTCTTTGCCTTCGACGCCGCGTTCGCCGCGCTGTCGGGACCCGAGTTCGTGACGGTGTGGCTGCGCGACGCGATCGGCGCGGCGGCGGTGGTCAGCGGCGCGGACTTCACCTTCGGCACCCGGCGGTCGTGCGATACCGCCGACCTCGCCGGCATCGGCGCCGAGCACGGGATCGCGGCGAGCGTCGTCCCCGCGGTCGCCGACGCCGGCGGCACGCTGTCGTCGACCCGCATCCGCCACCTGCTGCAGAACGCCGATCCGGCGGGCGCGGCGGCGCTGCTGACGCGCCCCTTCACCGTCCGCGGGGCAGTCGAGCATGGCGCCAAGCTCGGGCGGACGCTCGGCTTTCCAACCGCCAACGTCGCGCTCGGGGCGTATTTGCGCCCCGCGTACGGCGTTTATGCGGTGCGCGCGAAAGTCGACGGGCGCTGGGTCGACGGCGTCGCCAACCTCGGCATCCGGCCGATGATCGAGCCGCCGCTCGAGCTGCTCGAGGTCCATCTGTTCGACTGGGCAGGCGACCTCTACGGGCGGACGATCGACGTCGCGCTCATCGCCTTCCTTCGCCCCGAATGGAAGCTCGACGGATTGGATGCGCTGCGCCGCCAGATTGCCTCTGATTGCGACGCGGCGCGGGCGGCGCTGGCTACTCCGGGAGCGATTGCGCCGGCGCAAGGCCCCCGCTAGACGCGGACGCTTATGTCCGACCAGCCGGCTAGAGATTACAGCGCGACCGTCTTCCTGCCGAAGACCGACTTTCCGATGCGCGCGGGTCTCGCCGAGGCCGAGCCGAAGTGGCTGGCGCGCTGGGCGGCGGAGGACGTCTACGGCACGCTGCGGCGGCAGCGGGCGGGGCGGGAGCGTTTCATTCTCCACGACGGTCCGCCGTACGCCAACGGCGACCTCCACGTCGGCCACGCGCTCAACAAGATCCTGAAGGACCTGATCGTCCGGGCGCACTCCTCGCTGGGCTATGACGCGCCGTACGTCCCCGGCTGGGACTGCCACGGCCTGCCGATCGAGTGGAAGGTCGAGGAGCAGTACCGCGCCAAAAAGCTCGACAAGGATGCCGTCCCTGCGGTCGAGTTCCGCGCCGAATGCCGCGCCTATGCTGCGCATTGGGTCGAGCGGCAGTCGGTGCAGTTCCAGCGCTTCGGCGTCATGGGCGACTGGGCCGACCCGTACCTGACGATGGACTATGCGGCCGAGGCGACGATCGTCGCGGAGCTGCTCAAGTTCGCCGCGTCAGCGGCCAGCTGTACCGCGGGGCCAAGCCGGTGATGTGGTCGCCGGTCGAAAAGACCGCGCTCGCCGAGGCCGAGGTCGAATACGCCGACATCGTCAGCACCCAGATCGACGTGGCGTTCGAGATCGTCGAGGCCCCGAACGCGCCCGAGCTGGTCGGGGCCTATGCCGTCATCTGGACGACGACGCCGTGGACGATCCCGGTCAACCAGGCGATCGCGTATGGGGCGGAAATTAGAGTATTCGTGCTCTGACATCAAGGATGGTCGACGCATCCAGTTTCGCTGGCCGCAGATCAACGCTGATGTCAGCTTCGCACGGCTGCCGTGCGATGGCGACCTGGTCCGGAGCGCTCGAGTCCGCGGACGTGTCGAAGCGACAATCCGATCGGGCACTCTTCGCATCAAGGCTCCGCCCTCGCCGGCGCCGTCGCCCGCCACCCGATGCACGCCCTCGGCGGCTTCTTCGCCCGCCCGCGCCCGTTCCTCGCCGGCGACTTCGTCACGACCGAGCAGGGGACCGGCCTCGTCCACATGGCCCCCGACCACGGCGAGGACGACTTCGACCTGTGCAAGGCGAACGGCCTCGACCCCGTCTTCGCGGTCGAGGGCGACGGCCGCTACCGCGCCGACTGGGCTTGGCTCGGCGGGCAGGGCAGCGTCATCAACGCCAAGTTCAACGCCCCCGACGGGCCGATCTGCACCGACCTGCGGGCGGCGGGCGCGCTGCTCGCGGCGAGCGCCGACTATGCCCACAGCTACCCGCACAGCTGGCGCAGCCACGCCAAGCTGATCTTCCGCGCGACACCGCAATGGTTCATCCCGATGGACAGTCCAGCCCCTCGACCGCAAGCGGCGAGGAGCGGGCCAGCCGAGCGTCCTGCGGTCGAACGCTGCGCGCTCGGCCTGCGCCATCGCCGACACCCGCTGGGTGCCCGAGCGCAGCCGCAACCGCATCACGGCGATGGTCGCCGGGCGGCCCGACTGGGTCATCAGCCGCCAGCGCGCGTGGGGGGTGCCGATCACGCTGTTCGTCGACCGGCGGACGGGCGACTATCTGCGCGATGCCGCGGTCGACGCGCGCATCGTCGCCGCCGTCGCCGCGGGCGGGGCCGACGCGTGGTGGGCGACCGAGCCGGCGGACTTCCTCGGCGAGGGCCGCGACCCGGCACATTACGAGCGGATCGACGACATCCTCGACGTCTGGTTCGACAGCGGCTCGACGCACGCTTTCGTCGTCGAGGGGCGCTACGGCCCCGGCGCGCGCGCCGACCTGTACGTCGAGGGGTCGGACCAGCACCGCGGCTGGTTCCAGTCGTCGCTGCTCGAAAGCGTCGGCACCCGCGGCGTCGCGCCGTACAAGGCGGTGCTGACCTACGGCATGGCGCTCGACGCGCAGGGCCGCAAGATGTCGAAGTCGGTCGGCAATGTCGTCGACCCGCTCGCCATCTGCACGACCCAGGGCGCCGACATTTTGCGCCTGTGGGTCGCGTCGATCGACTATTTCGACGACGTCCGCTTCGGCAAGGAGGCGCTGGCGGGGGCGACCGACACCTACCGCAAGCTGCGTAACACCTTCCGCTACCTGCTCGGCAGCCTCGCCGGGTGGGACGAGGCCGAGCGCGTCGCGGTCGCCGACATGCCCGAGCTCGAACGCTGGGTCCTCCACCGGCTGGCCGAGGTCGACGCCGAGTTGCGCCGCGCCGTCGCCGCGCTCGACTTCGCCGCGGTGACGACGGTGCTGGTGTCGTTCGCGCAGAGCGAGCTGTCCGCGTTCTATTTCGACATCCGCAAGGACAGCCTCTACTGCGACGCGCCGAGCGACCTGCGGCGGCGCGCGTGCCGGACGGTGCTCGACACGCTGTTCCATGCGCTCGTCCGCTGGTTGTCGCCGGTCCTCGTCTTCACTGCCGACGAGGTCTGGCGGACGCGCTTCCCCGACGCGGAGTCGGTGCACCTCGAAGAATGGCCCGACTGCAGCGGCTGGCGCGATGACGCGCTCGGTGCTCGGTGGGAGCGGCTGCGCGCGCTGCGCGGGTTGGCGACGCTGGCGATCGAGCCGGCGCGCAAGGCCAAGACGGTCGGGTCGAGCCTCGAAGCCGACCTGATCGTCACCGCCGCGCCCGAAGACGCGGCGCTGATCGCCAGCAGCGATTTCGCCGAACTCGCCATCGTCGCCGACGTAACGCTGGTGACGGACCCGGCGCTTCCGACCGGTGCGGCGGTTTCGACGGCGCGGACCGAGCGGCTCCGCTGCGACCGCTGCCGCCGCCACCTGCCCGATGTGGTGCCTGAAACGGGCTTGTGCGGGCGGTGCGCGACGGTCGTCGGAGCCGCGGCATGAAGCGCGGCTATGCCGTCGCAGCGGTCGTGCTCGTCGCCGACCAGCTGAGCAAGTATTGGGTGGCGCACGTCCTCGACCTGCCGGCGCGCGGGGTGGTCGCGGTCCTGCCGTTCTTCGACTTGCTGTGGGCGCCGAACGTCGGGGTGTCGATGAGCCTGCTCCGCGCCGAGACCGAGATGCAGAAGTGGCTGCTCGTCGCCGTCACACTGGCGATCGCGGCCGGGGTGGCGTGGTGGATCGCGCGCGAGACGAACCGCATCGATGTCACGGCACTGGGGATGATCCTCGGCGGCGCGCTCGGCAATATCGCCGACCGGGCGCGGCTCGGCCATGTGATCGACTTCGTCGACCTGTTCTGGCGCGACCATCATTTTTACATCTTCAACGTCGCCGATGCCGCTATAAGCGTCGGCGTCGCCGTGCTGCTGCTGCGGAGCGTGTTCGCGCCCGCGGCCAAACCGGTCTAGGAGTGCCCGCCATGAAGTCGTCCGTCGCCGCCGTCGTCCTGCTCGCGGTCGCTGTCACCGGGTGCGCCCACCGGCGCGAGCGCCTGTCGAACCGTAACGCGCCCGACGAGTTCGCGATCAGCCGCAACGCGCCGCTCGTCGTTCCACCCGATTTTGCGCTGGCGCCGCCGAAGCCCGGAGCGGCGCGCGCGCTCGCCGACGACGCGCAGACCAACGCCGCCGAGGCGCTGTTCGGCCCCGGCGTCAAGATCACGCCGAAGTCGCCCGCCGAGACCAACCTGCTCGACAAGGCCAAGGCTGCGAAGCCCGAGGCGAGCATCCGCTCGTCGGCCGGCGATCCCGACACGCCGACGGTGAACAAGGGCGCCTTCCTGCGCGAACTGATGGCCGCGCCGGCGAAGACGCTCGACGCGAAGAAGGCGGTCGTCACCCTCGGCGGCTGAGGTCGCCGTCTAGGCGTCAACGACCTTGATCAGCTTGCGCTCGAGCGGCGCGAGGACGACGCGCAGGTCGTGGCCGCGCTTGAGCACAACGCCCGCCTCCCCGACCAGCGCGTACATGCCCTGCTTCGTCCGCAGCGCGGGGGCCTTGACGATCTGGATCTCGGGGCGCTCGGCGGCACGGCGGAACGCGGAGAAGACCGCCGTGTCGCGCCCATGCTCGACCGCATAGTCGCGCCACAGGCCGGCCGCGACCATGCGGCCGTAGATGCCGAGGATGGCGTTCAGCTCGGCGCGGTCGAACAGCGTCTGCTGCGCCCGTCGCACCGGTAGCACGGCGATGTTGTCGCTCACCGGGCGAACGCCTCGTGGATCAGACGCCGCGCGGCGGCCCACGCCGCGGACTTCCGGCGCGATGAGCTCGACATGCCCGGTGGCGGGGAGAACGTCGAGCGTCGCGGTGTCGCCGCTGGCGCGCGCCGCTGCGACGTAGCTGTCGGCCAGCCGGCGGGGGATGATCCGGTCGTCGCTGCCGTTGACGAGGTGCTGCGGTACGCCCAGCGGCAGCAGGCGCGCGACCGACGTGTCGGCATAGGGGTCGCTGCGGCCGGTGCCGACGAGCTGCGCGACAACCTCCGTGCCGCAGCCATTGTCGGGGCTCGCTGCCGTCGCCGCGAGATCGGGCAGGCCGCCGAGGCTGACGACGGCGGCGATCTTCAGCGGGTCGGGCGCACGCAGGGGGCTCCCCGCCGGCAGCCGCGCGCGGCCGGCGAGCCACAGGGCGAGATGGCCCCCGGCCGAATGACCGACAGCGACGATCCGTTTCGTGTCGAGGTGGAAGCGGGCGGCGTTGGTCCGCAGCGCGTCAGCCGCCGCGGCGGCATCGAGAAACGTCCCTGGATAGCCCCCGCCGGCGCGGTCGACGCCACGATAATCGATGTTCCACACGGCGTAGCCCGCCGTCCGCAGATCGCCCGCAATCAGGTTCATCAGCCGGCGGTCGGCGATGCGCGTCGTCCAGCAGCCGCCGTGCACCATCAGTACCGTCGGGAACGGCCCAACCCCGGGCGGCACCCACACGTCGATCCGCTGCAGCATGTCCGCGCCATAGGCCACGGTCGCGTCGGGCTGCGGCTGCGGCCGCTGCGTCAGGTCGGGCCAGGTCAGCAGGGCGGCGCGGGCGGGCATGACAGCGCACATGGCGAGAAGCAGGGCGAGCAGGACTGGCAGGGGGGCGCGCGACGATCGCAGCCCCAGCCCGTCGCGCACGCTTCCGGTCAGCCCTGGATCTGGCGCGGTGCCGGCTCGGTCGAGCTGCCGGTCAGCGCGTCGAGCCGCGCGCGCAGCGTCTCGAGCTCGCAGCGGAGCAGCTCGAGCTTCTGCGTCTCGGGATCGTACTTCTGGCTGCACGGCGTGCCGTAAGGGACGAACTTGCGGGCATAGGTGTCGGCCTCGACGAGCGTCTGCGCGCGCCGGGATGCCGACCATCGTCGCGCCCTCGGGCACGTCGCGCGTGACGACCGCATTCGCCCCGATCCGCGCCCGGGGGCCGACGAGGATCGGCCCCAGGACCTGCGCGCCCGAGCCGATGATAACGCCGTCGGCGATCGTCGGGTGGCGCTTGCCCGGGATGCCGTTCGCCGGGTCTGTCCCGCCGAGCGTGACGCACTGGTAGATCGTCACGTCGTCGCCGATCTCGGCGGTCTCGCCGATCACGACGAAGCCGTGGTCGATGAAGAAGTTGCGCCCGATCCGCGCGCCCGGATGGATGTCGATCGCGGTCAGGAAGCGCCCGGTGTGGTTGACGATGCGCGCGAGCAGGAACAGCCGCGCCGCGTACAGCGCATGCGCGACGCGGTGGAACGCCAGCGCCCACACGCCGGGATAGAGCAGCACCTCCCACCGCGATCGGGCGGCGGGGTCGCGGGCCTTGACCGCGTCGAGGTAGTTGAGCAGTCGGCGCATCGGACGGCCTCCATTCGAGCAACGCTCATAAACCCCGGTCGGGCGCAACGCCACCCCCCGGACCGGAACGCGGCTCCACGTCGCTGGTTATCGCGACAGTCCCGTGCGGGTATCCCGCGCGGCAAGCCAGGAGAGCATCATGACCAACGACGATCGCTTCGGCAGCCAGTCGCAATCGGGCCAGTCGCAATCGGGCCAGTCGCAGACCGGTACCCCGTCGGGGACGGCGCGCAGTGCCGAGTACGACGACGGCCTGACGGTTCAGGACACGACGCACGGGGCCGAGCCGCGAACTGCCACCCCCTCAGCGATGATGCACGGCGGCAGCCGCGACCTCGGTGACAACCGCGATGGCATGGGGCGCGACCGCACCGACGCGCTGACCGCCGACGAAAGCGGCACGCTCATCGCCGCCGACAAGGTCATCGGCACGGCTGTCTACGACGCGTCCGGCGAGCGCCTCGGCACGGTCGATTCGATCATGCTCAACAAGCGGTCTGGCAAGGTCGCCTATGCCGTCATGTCGTTCGGCGGCTTTCTCGGCATCGGCGAGCGCTATCATCCGCTGCCGTGGGACGTGCTGACGTACGACCAGACGAAGGGCGGCTACAACATCCAGCACAGCGCGGACGACCTCCGCGGCGCGCCGAATTACAGCCGCGACGAGGTCGACACGTTCGCGTCGAGCGGGTTGCGCAACCGGGACGTCGACACCTACTACGGCGTCGACGTCGGCAGCGAGACCACGCGCAACTTCGGTCACAGCGCCACCGGCGTGGAGGCCGCCGACGCGGTCGGCTCGACGACCGGCGCGGGATCGAGCGGAATGGGCTCGACCAACATGGGCGCCAACCGCAACTTCTGACGCGCGCCTGCGGCAGATCGATGGCGGCGGCCCAGCGATGGGCCGCCGTTGTCGTGCTAGGCTGCTGCGGCCCCGGCCGGATCCGCGACCGCCGGCAGCGCCGCGAGCGATCGAGCGATCGCGTGGATCACGGCGGCGATGCGCACCGCCGTCTGGATCGTGTCGAGCGACACGCCGGCGGCCTGCAGCACCTTCTCGTGCGCGTCGATGCACATGCCGCAGCCGTTGATCGCCGACACCGCGAGGCAGAACAGCTCGAAGTCGGCCTTGTCGATCCCGGGCGCACCGATGACGTTCATCCGCAGCTTCGCCGGGCGCGTCGCGTACTCCTTGTTCGAAGACAGATGGAGGAAGCGGTAGTAGATGTTGTTCATCGCCATGATCGACGCCGCCGCCTTCGCTGCGGTCAGGGCGGTCTCGGCGATCTTCGCGCCCGCCTCCGCCTCGGCCGCGACGATCAGCGGACGGTACGACGCGGCGTGGGCGCAGGCGACGATCGTGCCGTACTTCTGCTGATCGGTCAGCCCCTGCTCGTTGAGCAGCGACGACAGGTTGAGCCGCAGGTCCTTGGCGTATTCCGGTAACGTGCGGGCGAGGTCGTTAAGGGTCATGACACGAGCTCCAAAAGAAGAACGCGGGCCAAGCCCGCGTTGCGTCGGACGGGTTTGGCTACGGTCGTAGCCGCCCCGCCGGCCGGGCTGGCGCGAGTCCGCGCCTAGCTCACGAACGCAAGCGCGTTCCTTCGCTAGACGCGGCCGCGCTGCGCCTACGCCGCCTCAGCCATCGGCTGCAGCGTGTCCTCGCCGGCCGACCAGTTGCACGGGCACAGCTCGTCGGTCTGGAGCGCGTCAAGGATACGCAGCGTCTCGGCGGGGTTGCGGCCGACGTTGAGGCCGTTGACCGTGATGTGCTGGATGACGTTCTCGGGGTCGACAACGAAGGTCGCCCGCAGCGCGACGCCGGCATCCTTGTCGAGAATGCCGAGGGCGCGGGTCAGCTCGTGCTTGTTATCGGCGATCCACGGGAAGTCGCACGCGGCGAGACGCGGATCGGCCTTGCGCCACGCGTAGTGGACGAAGTCGCTGTCGGTCGACCCGCCGACAAGGACCGCGTCACGGTCGGCGAAGTCGCCGGCGAGGTCGTTGTAGCCGATGATCTCGGTCGGGCAGACGAAGGTGAAGTCCTTCGGCCAGAAGAACAGGATCTTCCACTTGCCCGGAGCGTGGCTCGCGAGGTCGATCGTCTCGCCGCCGGGCAGCGCCGATGTGCCCTGCTGGACGGACAGGGTGAGGGAAGGAAGCTTGTCGCCGACGCTGAGCAAGTGAGTTCTCCGAAAAGGGGGTTGCGCTGGCCAGATGGCGAAGCGGCGCATATTCGGCAAATGGATTATTCCGACGAGATTGATCGATCAAAGCGATGACTTTCCTGCCGACCCTGAAGCAGCTTCACTATCTCACGGCGCTCCACCGCACCGGCCATTTCGGTCGGGCCGCGGCGGCGACGTTCGTCACGCAGTCGACGCTATCGGCAGGATTGCGCGACCTCGAAGACCTGCTCGGCGTCGTCCTCGTCGAGCGTACGCGGCGCGTGGTCCGCTTCACCCCGCTTGGCGAACGCGTCGTGGCGAAGGCCTATGCCGTGCTGCGCGAAGCCGACGAACTCGCCGACCTCGTCCGCGCCGCCGCCAAGCCGCTCGGGGGCGAGCTTCGCCTCGGCGTCATTCCGACGATCGCGCCTTTCCTTCTGCCGCGCCTGCTCCCCGGGCTCCGCGCCGCCTATCCCGACCTCAAGCTATTCCTGCGCGAAGAGCAGTCGGGGGCGGCCTGCGAGGCGCTCGCGCGCGGGCAGCTCGACGCCGTCCTCCTCGCGCTGCCGTGGGCGTGCGGCGATATCGCGACGCGGCGGCTGTTCGACGATCCCTTCTACCTTGCCTTCCACCCCGCCGACTGGCCGCATCCGCCGGCGACGGTCCGGCCCGCCGCGATCGACCCGGTGAGGCTGCTGCTGCTCGAGGACGGGCATTGCCTCAAGGATCACGCGCTTGCGGCGTGCGGACGACCCGATCTCCGCCCCGATGCCGCGATCCTCGGCACGTCGCTCCACACGCTCGTCCAGATGGTTGCCAATCGCCTCGGGCTGACGCTGGTGCCCAAGATGGCGCTCGACGCGGGCATCCTTGCCGGGACGCCGGTCGTCGCGAGGCCGGTCGCCGGCGACCATGCGAGCCGCGAGATCGCGCTGGCCTGGCGGGCGAGCAGTCCGCGGGCGGCGGAGTTCGAGCTGCTGGCCGAGGCACTGCTCGCGGCGGCGGCCGTTTACAGCGACCCCGCGCCGGCTATGGTGCGCCAAACCTTGGGAGCCGCGCCATGAAAGCCGTCGTCTGCGTCGAACACGGGCCGCCGGAGAAGCTGGTCTACCAGGACGTCGCCACTCCCGAGCCGGGCCGCGGACAGGTGCGGATCAAGGTCGAGGCGGCGGGCGTCAACTTCCCCGACAGCCTGATCATCCAGAACCTCTACCAGTTCAAGCCGGCGCTGCCTTTCTCGCCCGGCGGCGAGGCGGCCGGTACCATCGACGCCGTCGGTGAGGGGGTCGAGGGGCTCGGCGTCGGCGACCGCGTCGTCGCCATGACGGGGAACGGCTGCTACGCCGAGCAGGTCGTCGCCAACCGCGCGCAGGTCGTGCCGATCCCCGCCGCCATGCCGTCGGACGTCGCCGCGGGCTTCATCATGACCTATGGAACGTCGCACCACGCGCTCAAGCAGCGCGCCAGGCTCCAGCCGGGCGAGACAATGCTCGTCCTGGGCGCCGCGGGCGGGGTCGGACTGACCGCGGTCGAGCTCGGCAAGGTGATGGGAGCGACCGTGATCGCCGCGGCCTCGACCGACGACAAGCTCGCGCTGTGCCGCGAGTATGGCGCCGACCACACGATCAATTATGCCACGGGCAACCTCAAGGACGAGATCAAGCGGCTGACCGGCGGCAAGGGCGTCGACGTCGTCTACGATCCGGTCGGCGACCGCTATGCCGAACCGGCGTTCCGCGGCATTGCGTGGAACGGGCGCTACCTGATCGTGGGCTTCGCCGGCGGCAACATCCCGTCGCTGCCCTTGAACCTGCCGCTGATCAAGGGTGCGAGCCTCGTCGGCGTGTTCTGGGGCGCGTTCACCCAGGCCGAGCCGGATGTCCACCGCGCCAACATGGCCGAACTGCTCGACTGGTACGCGGCCGGCAAGATCAAGCCGCACGTCAGCAAGCACTTTCCGCTGAGCGAGGGCGCCGCGGCGATCCGCTGGATGATGGACCGCAAGGCGACGGGCAAAGTCGTGCTCACCGTCTGACGCCGAACCGCCGCGCATCCCGGACGTTGGGTGCGCGAAGGAGAAGCGGGTGGCCGAAAAGTCGTCGAACGTCGCAATCTATGCCGCGCTGGCGGGCAACGTCGCGATCGCCGTCACCAAGTTCGTCGCCGCCGCGCTGACGGGCAGCGCGGCGATGGCGAGCGAGGCCATCCACAGCGTTGTCGACACCGGCAACGAGGGGCTGCTGCTCTACGGCAAATCGCGCGCCGCCAGGCCCGCCGACGCCGACCACCCGTTCGGCCACGGTCGCGAGCTCTATTTTTGGAGCTTCATCGTCGCGCTGCTGATCTTCACCGTCGGCGCGGGCGTGTCGATCTACGAAGGGATCGCCCATATCCGCGCGGCCGAACCGATCCGGGATCCCACCATCGTCTTCGCCGTCTTCGGTGCTTCGTTCGTGTTCGAGGGCGTGTCGTTCATCGTCGGCCTGCGCCAGGTGCGCCAGGTTCTCGAGGGCAAGTCGTTCTGGCAGGGCTTCCGCGAGTCCAAGGACCCGACCGACTTCGTGGTCGTCTTCGAGGACGGCGCGGCGCTGCTCGGCATCCTCGTCGCCGTCGCCGGCACCGGCCTCACGCTGCTGACCGGCAGCGAGATCTACGATGGCGGCGCAAGCATCGTCATCGGCGTCATCCTGGCGGTCGTCGCCGTCCTGCTCGCGCGCGAATCGAAGGCGCTGCTGATCGGCGAGCGGGCCGATCCGCAGATCGCCCTGACCGCCGAGCGGGAAGCCAATCGCCTCGCCGAGGTCGTGAGCGTGAACGGCGTCGCGACCGTCCAGCTCGCGCCCAACCAGGTGATCGTCACCGCCAATCTCGACTTCGAGGATAGCGTCACCGCCGGCGCGATCGAGACGGTGGTGGCCGATTACGAACGTCGGCTGCGCGAGGAGCACCCGGCGGTCGTCGCGGTCTTCGTCAAGCCCCAAGCGCGGCGCGAGTTCGATCGCCGCCAGGCGGAAGGGCAGACGACGGTTACACCCGACCCCGCGACCGCACAGGGCTGATCGCGGCGATCGGGGGACCGGGCGATGCCGTCGCTATGGCTGCGACCAGCGCGCGGCAGCGGCATCGTCGCTCGCCCGCGCCTCGACCCATGTCGTTCCCCCGGCGCGCTCCTCGGCTTTCCAGAACGGGGCTTTCGTCTTGAGCCAGTCCATCAGGAACGCGCAGGCTTCGAACGCTGCGGCGCGATGGACGCTGGTGACAGCGACCACGACGATCGCCTCGCCGGGCAGCATCCGGCCGACGCGGTGGACGACGGCTCCCCCGGTCAGCGGCCAGCGGCGACAGGCCTCGGCAGCGATCGCCGCCAGAGCGCGCTCGGTCATCGCCGGATAGTGTTCGAGGGTCAGGCTGATGAGGCCGCCGAGATCGTCGGCATCGTCGCGGACCAGCCCGGTAAAGGTGACGATCGCACCGGTACTGCTGCCTCCGGTGAGTGCGGCCGCTAGTTCGACACCGTCGATCGGTTGCGGCCTGGACGCGGGCCTCGATCACCGCCCGGTCAGCCCCCGGTGACCGGCGGGAAGATCGCGCACTTCGGCACCGTCGGGGAGCGGTGCGTCGGCGGCGACGAACACCTGGTCGACCGCGACGCGAACTGCGCCGTGGTCGGCGAGGGCAGCGGCGTGACCCGGCGAGCGCGTCTCCAGCCAGTCGAGCAGCGCGCCGACAGTCGTCCACTCCGGGCGGGCGCGGCAGCGATCTCGCCGTCGACCCCGATCCGCTCGCGGACCCACGCGAAGTAGAGGAGTTCGATCATGCGTCCATGTGCTTCGAGCCCGACGCGCAGATAGTCGTAGCCGGTGACGATCGTCAGCAGCGCCGCGAGCCACAGCGCCAGTCATCCCGACGGCGAACGCGGGCAGCCACGGCGCGAGCGCCGGCGTCGCGCCGGCGAGGATCAGCGCGCCGAGCGCGATCATCTGTAACGCCGTCTTCCACTTGGCGAGCGCGCTGACCGGCAGCGACACCTGCACCCCGGCGAGGAACTCGCGGAGGCCCGAGACGGTGATCTCGCGCAGCAGGATGATGAGCGCGGCGATCACCGCGATGCCGTGGATCGTCGCCGACGTGGACGAGCATGACGATCGTCGCCGCGACCATGATCTTGTCGGCGACCGGGTCGAGGAAGACGCCGAGCTTCGACACCGTCCCCTGCGCGCGCGCGAGATAGCCGTCGAGATAGTCGGTCGCGCCGGCGATGCAGAACACGACGAAGGCGGCGAGCGTCGAGCGCGACGCCGGGGTCCCACAGCAGCGCGACGAGCAGCGGCACGGCGAATATACGGCTCAGCGTCAGCAGGTTCGGCAGGCTGGACAGCATGGCACGGGGATAGGCTATGGTCGACGCCAACTCAACGGCGGGGCGGAATGGACGTGCACGAGGCGGTCGCGACCCGGCGGTCGGTGCGGGGCTTCCTGCCCGATCCGGTCGACGGCGCGGTCATCCGCCGGGTGATCGAGGCGGCGAGCCGGGCGCCGTCGGGGGGCAATCTGCAGCCGTGGCACGTCGACGTCGTCGCCGGCGAACCGCTCGCGGCGCTCAAGGCGACGATGCTCGGCCGTCTCGCCGAGGCTCCGGGCGGGGAGCCAGCCGAGTACGACATCTACCCCAAGACGCTGCCCGAGCCGGCCCGGACGCATCGCTTCGAGGTCGGCGAGGACCTGTACGCCGCGCTCGGCATTCCGCGTGAGGACAAAACGGCGCGGCTCCGCTGGTTCGCGCAGAACTTCCGGTTCTTCGGTGCGCCGCTGGCGCTGTTCACCTCGATCGACCGGGCGATGGGGCCGCCGCAATGGTCCGACCTCGGCATGTTCCTCCAGACGCTCATGCTGCTGCTGCGCGCCGAGGGACTCGACAGCTGCGCACAGGAATGCTGGGCGATCTATCCGGCGACCGTCGGCGCGTTCCTTGCCCTCCCGCCCGAGCGAATGCTGTTCTGCGGCATGGCCATCGGCGTCGCCGACCCCGCCGCGCCGGTCAACACGCTGCGGACGCGGCGCGCGGCGGTCGCCGACTTCGCCCGCTTCCACGGGGTCTGACGCCTCAGCCGATCCCGGCGTGGCGCAGCGCAAACGTAACGATGATCGCGATCAGCACGCCGAACGAGAGCCCGCCCGACAGCAGAAAGCCGGCGCTGCGCTTGTCGGCGGCGCGAATGTACGTCTCGATATAGAGCAGCCGCCCGACCGACCACACCAGCCCGTAGATGCCGGCGGCGATGTCGCTCCAGACGAAGCTGGCGAGGCCGAGCAGGGGAACGAACAGGACCATTTGTTCGACCGTGTTCTGCTGCGCGCGGAAGGCGCGGTCGAACTCGGGTGGACCACTGACTGCCGGCGCGACGACGTTGTGGCGGCCGCGGGCCTGCCCGACCTTGAGGATCGCCCACACGTAGACGGCGAGCGCGAGAACAAGCGCGCCGAGCGTGAACGGAATGCCATGTGCCATGATCGGTTCCCCCAAGACGCGAACCCATAGCGTGCCCGGGACGGCGGACAAAGGGGCGGATACCACGCCAGTCCCAAGACGTTCTTCGTTCAGCGCGTGTCCATCACCGTCGGATAGGGGTGTCCCGCTTCGGAGAACCGCTCATGCACCGCCTGCTCACTGTCGCCGCCCTGCTCGTCGCGGTTCCGGCCGCCGCCGCCCCGCCGCTGACCGGCACATGGCGCAACCCGGCCGGCAGCGTCGAGGTGGCGATGGCGCCGTGCGGTGGGCGGCTGTGCGGCACCGTCGCCGCGGCGAGCGAGCGGGCGCGCGAGGACGCGGCCGGTGGCGGCACCGACCGGCTGGTCGGCACGCAGCTCTTCCGCGGCCTCGTTCCCGACGGTCCGGGACACTGGTCGGGCGAGGTCTTCGTCCCCGACCTCGGCCGGACGGTCCAGGGTTCGCTGGCGCTCGTCGACCCCGAGACGATCGAGGTCAGCGGCTGCATCGTTCCCGGCCTCGTCTGCCAGACGCAGGTGTGGACCCGCGTCCGGCGCTAACCGCGGGGATGGAAGTGGCCGTGGAGCGCGGCCGCCGTCGCCTTGCTGATGCCGGGGGCTTTCTCGAGATCCTCGAGCGTCGCCCCGCGGACCGCCCGGCTGGTGCCGAAGTGCATCAGCAGCGCGCGCTTGCGCGCCGGGCCGATGCCGGGGACGTCGTCGAGCGGGTTGGCGACGATCGCCTTCGACCGCTTCGCCCGGTGCGCGCCGATGGCGAAGCGATGCGCCTCGTCGCGTAGCCGCTGCAGGAAGAACAGCACCGGCGAATTCGGCGGCAGCGTCAGCTCGCGGCCGTCGGGCAGGTAGAAGGTCTCGCGCCCGGCGTTGCGGTCGGGGCCCTTGGCGACGCCGACGATCGGCACGTTGTGGACGCCGAGGTCGCCCATCACCTCGAGCACCGCGTTCAGCTGCCCCCGCCCGCCGTCGATCAGCAGCAGGTCGGGCCAGTCGCCGCTCGTCCGGTCGGGGTCCTCGCGCTCGAGCCGGGCGAAGCGGCGGCCGAGCATCGCCTTCATCATGGCGAAGTCGTCGCCCGGGGTGATCTTGTCGTCCTTCATGTTGAACTTGCGATAGGCGTTCTTGCGGAAGCCCTCCGGTCCGGCGACGATCATCGCCCCGAGCGCGTTCGTCCCCATGATGTGGCTGTTGTCGTAGACCTCGACGCGGTTCGGCGGGGCGGCGAGGTCGAACAGCTCGGCGAGTTCGGCGAGCAGCTTGCCCTGCGTCGTCGATTCGGCGAGCCGGCGGTCGAGCGCCTCCTCGGCGTTGCGCTTGGCCTGCTCGACGAGCCGCCGTGCCGGCCCGCGCTGCGCGTGACGCAGGGCCACGCGCTTGCCGGCGCGCGCCGACAGCGCGTCGGCGACGAGGTCCATCTCGGCCAGCGTGCGATCGAGCAGCACCTCGCGGGGGACCGGTACGTCGTCGTAGAACTGCGCGAGGAAGGCGCTCAGCACCTCGTCTTCGGCGACGTCGGTGGTGTGCGCCGGGAAGAAGGCGCGATGCCCCCAGTTCTGCCCGCCGCGGATGAAGAACACCTGCAGGCACATCGTGCCCGCGCGGCAGGCCAGCGCGATGACGTCGGCATCCTTGGCGTCGTCGCCGGCGTTGATCGCCTGACTGCCCTGGATGTACGTCAGCGCCCGCAGCCGGTCGCGGACGATCGCGGCGCGCTCGAAGTCCATCGCCGCCGCGGCCGTTTCCATCTGGCTGCCGAGCTTGCGCTGTACCTCCTGGCTACGCCCCGACAGAAAGCCCTTGGCGTCTTCGACGAGCTCGCCGTACGCCTCGGCGGCAATCCGACCGACGCAGGGGGCCGAGCAGCGCCTGATCTGATGGAGCAGGCACGGCCGCGAGCGGTTGGCGAAGAAGCTGTCCGAACACGACCGCAGCAGGAATACCTTCTGCAGGGCATTGAGCGTCGTGTTGACCGCGCCGGCGCTGGCGAAGGGGCCGTAGAACACGCCCTTGCCGACGCGCGCGCCGCGGTGCTTGGCGATGCGCGGAAAAGCATGGTCCTCGCGCAGGAAGATGAACGGGAACGATTTGTCGTCGCGCAGCAGCACATTGTACGCCGGGCGGAAGCGCTTGATCAGCTGCGCCTCGAGCAGCAGCGCCTCGGCCTCGCTGTTGGTCGTGACGATCGTCATGCCGCGCGTCTGCGCGACCATCCGCTGGAGCCGGCGCGGCAGGCGGCTGACTTGGGTATAGTTGGTCACCCGCGCCTTCAGCGCACGCGCCTTGCCGACGTAGAGCACGTCGCCCGCCGCGTCGGTCATCCGGTAGACGCCGGGGCGCGGCGGCAGCGTCCGCAAGACGTTGCGGATCGCCGCAACGCCGGCGTCGAGGTCGGGCGTGTCGCGGCCCTTGACGGCGAACGTCGCCGCATCCTCGGCGAAGCGGTCGCGGGTCGTCGCCTCCGGGTCGGGCGGTCGGTCGGCGGGCGTTCGCATTCCCCCTACCTAGGGGCGGCGACGGAGGCGCTCAAGCGGCGGTGCGCGCCGCGCGGACGAAGCGCCAGCGGTCGTCGTCCGAGCCGCGCGCGTCGAAGCGGTAACCCTCCTCGGCGAAATCCTTGAGCCCCTCGGGCCGGTCGAGCCGCTGCTCGCATAGGAACCGCGCCATCGCCCCCCGCGCGCGTTTGGCGACGAAGGTGTTGAAGCGCAGCTCGCCGTCGTGGTCGTCGCGGAAGTCGATCGCGAGGACACGGCCCGGCAGGCGGTCGACCGCGACCGCGCCGAAGTACTCCACACTGGCGAGGTTGATCAGCGTCGGATCCTGGTGGTCGGCAAGATCGTCCGCCAGCGCCCGGCCGATCCGGTCGCCCCAGAAGGCGTAGAGCGTCTTCGTCCGCCCGACGCCGAACGCGATGCCCATCTCGAGCCGGTACGGCTGGATCGCGTCCAAGGGGCGCAGCACGCCGTACAGGCCCGACAGGATGCGGACATGGTGCTGCGCGAAGTCGCGCGTCGGGTCGTCCATCGCCCCGCCCTTAAGCCCGGCGTAGACATCGCCGTCGAAGGTAAACAGCGCCGGGCGCGACCCGAAGCCCTCGGGATCGAACGCCCTGAACCGCGCGGCGTTGAGGTCGGCGAGCGCAGGCGAGATATGCATCAGCTTGCGCAGCGCCGCCGGTCGCAGCTTCGCCGCCGCCTTGGCGAGCTTCGTGGCATCGCCCGCGAAACGCGGCTCGCTCGGCGCGACCGCGGGCAGGGCCGACTCGAGGTCGAGCGACTTGGCGGGGGAGAGGACGGCGAGCATCGCCCCGCGCTTTAGGGGAGCCCGCGCCAAGTTCAAACCCGGTTCAGCCGCCGCGACCGATTGACCGGCGCGCGGCTGCGGCTTAGCGCTTGATGCCTATACGTTCCTTGGGAGAAGCCTCGATGCTCCGTTCACGTCTCGCGCTCGCCGCCGCCCTCGTGCCGCTGCTCGCCGTGGCCCCGGCCGCCGCCAAGAAGCCCGAGCCAGCGGCCGACCAGCCTGCCGCCGGCGGGGTCGATCCGAAGAACATCTCCAAGGCCGCGCGCGTGCCGCTCCAGGAGGAGCAGAAGCTCGCCGCCGCCGGCGACTTTCCGGGCGCGCTCGCCCAGATCCGCACCGCCGAGGCGCTGCCGGGCCTCAACGCGACCGACCGCTTCTACATCGCCCAGTTCAAGCTCGGCATTGCGAGCAAGACCAAGGACGACAAGCTGATGGCCGAGGCGCTGAAGGGCAGCATCGACAGCGAGTTCCTGCCCGCGAGCGAGAAGCCGAAGTATATCCGCAACCTTGCCGGGCTCGCGCTCAACGGCAACGACTATGCCACGGCGACGACCTATTACGAGCAGCTCGCCGCCGCGTCTCCGAACGACACCGAAGTGCTGACCAATCTCGCCGTCCTTTATTCGCGGCAGAAGCAGAACCCGCAGGCGATCGCGTCGCTGCGCAGGGCGATCGCCGCGTCGAAGGCGAACGGCAAGCCCGCCGACGAGAACCTCTATCGCACCGAGCTGAAGATCGCCGTCGACAACAAGATGCCGGCCGAGACGGCAGCTGCGTCGATCGACCTCGTCAGCGCCTATCCGACGCCGACCAACTGGCGTGACGTCCTGCTGCTGTTCCGCGACGCGCAGAAGCTCGACGATCAGACCGTCCTCGACATTTTCCGCCTGATGGATACCGCCGGCGCGCTCAACGGCGAGCGCGATTATGCCGAGTACGTCGAGACCGCGATCGGCAAGGGCCTGCCCGGCGAAGCCAAGGGCGTCCTTGCCGAAGGCATGCAGAAGGGCATGGTCAGCAGTTCGAAGCCGTATATCGCCGAGTACAACAAGTCGATCACGACCCGCCTCGCGGCCGACAAGGCCGGTATGGCCGCGGCCGACAAGGAGGCGCGCTCGGCGTCGACCGGCAAGACCGCGCTCGGCCAGGGCGATGCGTATTACGGCTACGGCGAATACGCCAAGTCGGCGGAGATGTACCGGCTGGCGCTGAGCAAGGGCGGCGTCGACGCCGCGACCGCCAACCTCCGCCTCGGCGCGGCGCTCGCGCGCGGCGGCGACAAGGCCGGGGCGGCGACGGCGTTCGGCGCGGTCAACAGCGGACCGCGCGCGACGCTGGCCAAGTACTGGCAGACGTACCTCGCGCAGAAGGCGTGAGGTTCGGAGCAGGAGGCATGCCGCCGGGGCCTAGCCTTGGCGGCACCCGCTAAGTATACCGCGACACCGTGGCCCGATTCGCGCGCCGCGGGCAGTCGAGGCTCGCAGCACGCGCATGGAAATCCGGACCGGCCTGACCTTCGACGATGTCCTGCTCGTTCCCGCGGAATCGGCCGTCCTGCCGAGCGCGGCCGACACCTCGACGCGGATCACGCGCAGCATCGCCCTGACCATTCCGATCCTGTCGTCGGCGATGGACACGGTGACCGAGGCCGACATGGCGATCGTCATGGCGCAGGCGGGGGGCCTCGGCGTCCTCCACCGCAATCTCGACGTCGACGCGCAGGCGCAGGCGGTGCGGCAGGTCAAGCGCTTCGAGAGCGGCATGGTCGTCAATCCGGTGACGATGCGCAGCGACGAGACGCTCGGCCAGGCGCTCGCGCTGATGAAGCGCTACAAGATCAGCGGCATCCCCGTCGTCGACGCCGCGACGAACGGCGGTCCGGGCAAGCTCGTCGGCATCGTCACCAATCGCGACGTCCGCTTTGCCGAGACCCTCGACCAGCCGGTCCGCGAGCTGATGACCCACGCCAACCTGGTCACCGTCCGCCCGGGCGTCACGCAGGACGAGGCGCGGCGGCTGCTCCACGCCCACCGCATCGAGAAGCTGATTGTCGTCGACGACGCCTATCGCTGCATCGGGCTGATCACGGTCAAGGACATCGAGCGGGCGGTGACCTATCCTAACGCGACCAAGGACGCCGGCGGGCGCCTCCGCGTCGCGGCGGCGACGACGACCGGCGACGCCGGCTTCGCCCGTACCGAGGCGCTGATCGACGCCGAGTGCGACGTCATCGTCGTCGACACCGCGCACGGCCACTCGGTCCACGTCGCCGCCGCGGTCGACCGGATCAAGCGACGGTCGAATTCGACGCAGGTCATCGCGGGCAACGTCGCCACGGCGGAGGCCGTGCGCGCGCTCGCCGGGGCCGGGGCCGACTGCATCAAGATCGGCATCGGCCCGGGGTCGATCTGCACGACGCGGATCGTCGCCGGTGTCGGCGTGCCGCAGCTGACCGCGATCATCGACAGCGCCGCGGCCGCGGCGAAGCTCGGCATTCCGGTCATTGCCGACGGCGGGCTGCGCACGAGCGGCGACATCGCCAAGGCCCTTGCGGCGGGCGCGGCGGCGGTGATGGTCGGGTCGATGCTCGCCGGCACGACCGAGGCTCCGGGCGAAAGCTTCCTGTTCCAGGGGCGGACGTACAAGTCGTACCGCGGCATGGGCTCGGTCGCGGCAATGGCGCGCGGCTCGGCCGACCGCTATTTCCAGCAGGACATCAAGGACCAGCTCAAGCTCGTGCCCGAGGGCATCGAGGGGCAAGTCGCGTACAAGGGCCCGGTCAAGGACGTCCTCCACCAGCTCGTCGGCGGGCTGAAGGCGGCGATGGGCTATACCGGCGCGGCGTCGATCGCCGACTTCCAGCGCCGCGCCGAGTTCATCCGCATCACCAACGCCGGCCTGCGCGAAAGCCACGTCCACGACGTCGCGATCACCCGCGAAGCGCCGAACTACCCGACGTGAGCGTCGCGACGCTGACCGCGCGATGACTCCCGCCGCGCGCGTGCAGGCGGCGATCGAGTGCCTCGACCTCGTCGCCGCCGCGGCACGCGAGGGCGGAGCCGCGGCCGACACCGTCGTCGCGCGCTACTTCGCGACACGCCGCTTTGCCGGATCGCGCGACCGCCGCGCCGTCCGCGACCTCGTCTTCGATGTCGTCCGGGCGATCGGCGACTGTCCCGGGAGCGGGCGCGGAGCGCTGATCGGCTTTGCCCGCGCTGCCGCGCCCGACCTGCTCGACGCGTTCGGCACAGGCGGCCATGCGCCCGCTGCGCTGGTTGCGGGCGAGCCTGAATCGACCCCGTCGTCCGCGCCGGCGTGGCTGCTCGACCGGCTCGCCTCGCACTTCGGCGAGGATACGCCGCGGCAGGTGGCGGCGCTGCTCGGCCGCGCCCCGCTCGACCTCCGGGTCAACACGCTGAAGGCGACGCGGGACGCGGTGGCGATCCCGGGCGCAGTGCCAACGCGCTTCGCCCCCGATGGGCTGCGGCTGACCGCGCCGTTCGACGTCGCCGCAAGCGAGCCGTTCCGCGCCGGCCTGATCGAGGTGCAGGACGAGGGCAGCCAGATCGCGGTCGCCGCCGCCGAGGCGCGGCCGGGGATGACGGTCGTCGACCTGTGTGCCGGCGCGGGCGGCAAGACGCTCGCGCTCGCCGCGGCAATGGGCAATGCCGGGCGGCTGGTCGCCAGCGACACCGACCGCGGGCGGCTCGACCGGATGGGGCCGCGCCTCGAGCGCGCCGGGGTGACGATCGCCGAGCGGCGGCTGCTCGATCCGAACCGCGAGGCGGCGGCGCTCGCCGATCTCGCCGGCGGTGCCGACCTCGTGCTGGTCGATGCGCCGTGTTCGGGGACCGGGACGTGGCGGCGCAATCCGGAGGCGCGCTGGCGGCTGACGCCGCAGCGGCTCGCCCGCCTGGTCGAGGCACAGGCGCGACTGCTTGGGCTCGGAGCGTCGCTCATCCGACCTGGCGGCGCGCTCGTCTATGTGGTCTGTTCACTGCTCCCGGAGGAGGGCGAGGCGCGCGTCGCGGCGTTGCTCGACGAACAAGTGTCGTTAACGCGTCAATCCTTCCGCAACCTGTTGGGAGGTCCGGCCGTAGATCGAACGGTGGTAACGCCGGGGGATCAGGGGTGCGACGGATTCTACATCGCGCGGGTGACGCGGCTCTGCTAGAGTCGAAGGCTGTTGCGGAGCGGAACGACATGCGGCGAGGCCTTGGGATTGCAGCGGCGCTGCTCGTCGGCGGGACCGTCGCGACGGTCGCTGTTGGCGCAGCGCGTGACGATGCGCCGAACCCGCGCGCGGCACGGTGGCTCGCCGCCGGCGACGCGGCACTCGCGGCCAAGCATCCGGCGGCGGCGATCGACGCCTTCGAGGCGGCGCTTGCCGTCGATCCTCGGAGCGCTCCGGCTTTCGTCGGCATTGCTCACGCCTACGAAGCGCAGGCGCTGCCCGGCCGCGCCATCCGCTATTATCGGGAGGCGCTGGCGCTGACGCCGAACGACATCGGCGCGCTCGAGGGACAGGGCACGGCGCTGGTCGCCCGCGGCGCGACGGTGCGTGCGCGCGTCAACCTCGACCGCATCCGGACGCTGTGCAAGGGCGACTGCCCGGCCGCCAGACGTCTCGAAACGGCGCTCGCCGCGCCGCCGACGCTGCCGACGCCGGTCGCCAGCAACCAGCCGACGCACCCGGTCGAGACGAAGAACTAGGTACGACGCTAGGGCTTGGCGATCGCACCGCCGGCATAAGGCGGGCGGGGCCGCACGGCGATTGTGCCGGCGTCGGCGTCGTACAGCACGTCGTCGGCGAAGTAGGCGACCAGCCCGGAGCGGATGCGCGGCCCCGACACCCGCTCGTCGCGAACGAATTCCAGCCGCGACGCCGCCGCCTTGCTGTTGAGGGGAAAGGCGATCGTCGCGACGGGAGTATCGCGCGGTCCAAAGGCAATCGTCCCGCTGCCGCCGGCACCCTCAGAGGAGGCGCGGTGATTGACGACCTCGATTCCCGGGGCGCCGCTGTCGATCAGCGTCGGGGCGCAGATCGGCTCGCCGCTGCCGACTGTCAGGCATGCCGCGACGGCGTCGTTGCGCCGGTCGGCGCCACGATCGGCGAGCGGGATCGTGACGAAGCCCGCCGTCTCCTCATCGCGTGGGTTGAGGATCAGCCGTCCGGCCGCACCATCGGGACGCGGCAGCGTGACGATCCACCGATGCGCGCCGAGCGCGACCAGCGGGTTGGGCAGCGCCGCCTTGGCCAGCGCGGTCCCGAGGATGGCCGGAAATCCCTCGCCGGGGAGGCCGTTGCCCTGGATGCCGAAGCGGGCGGGCGGGATCCGGCGGGCCGGGCAGCCGGGTCGCTCGGCGGTGCAGCCGACCGCGTGCACAGCCTCGACCCGGACGATGGCGGCAAGTCCGTCGACAGCGACCGGCGCGCGGGCGACCACGCCGTCGAGCGATGTTCCCGCGCCATAGGAATAATGCTCGGCCTGCGCTGTGGCCTCGGTCGCCGCCGCCGCCGACGGGAGCAGCCGCAGCCCCACCGAGCCGGTGTCGAGCCCGGCCCGAACTGGCGTGCCGCCGATCGTCAGCGTGACCGCGAACCGCCGCGTCCCATCGCTGAGGTCCACCTCGGCGATCGGGAGTTCGGCACGCGCGGCAAGCGCGGCGGCAGCGACCAGAGCCAGCATCGGCATCTCCCGGAAGAGTGCGAACGACGACGCGTCACCCTGCGGCGGGGTTCCCCTCGAGCACCCGCGCGAGCGCGACGAACTCGGCAACGCTCAGCGTTTCCGCACGCCTTACAGGGTCGATGCCGGTTGCGGACAGCGCCTCGACACCGCCGGGCAGGCCCCGCAGGCTCGCGCGAAGCATCTTGCGGCGCTGGCCGAAGGCGGCGGCGGTCAGGCGCTCGAGGGTGGCGACCGCGATGCTGGCGAGCGGGGCGGCTGGAACGATATGGACCACCGCGGAGGTGACGCTCGGCGGCGGTGTGAACGCCTGGCGGGGGACGTCGAAGGCGATGCGCGGGACGCTGCGCCACTGGGCGAGCACGGCGAGGCGCCCGTAGGCATCGCTGCCGGGCGCGGCGACGATCCGCTGCGCGACCTCCTTCTGGAACATGCACGTGAGGCTCGCCCACCACGGCGGCCACGGCCCGGTCAGCCAGCGGACGAGCAGTGCCGTGCCGATGTTGTACGGCAGGTTGGCGACGACGTGGACGCGCTGTTCTGCAAACCGCGTCGCCTCGTCGATCGCCATCGCGTCGCCGGCAACGACGGTCAGCCGGCCGTCGGCGGCCGCGGCAAGGTCGGCGAGCGCGGGGAGGGCGCGGTCGTCGCGCTCGACGGCGGTGACATAGGCGCCGGCGCGGAGCAGCGCGCGGGTCAGCCCGCCGGGGCCGGGGCCGACCTCGTAGACGGCCTCGCCCGCAAGGGGGCCGGGGACGCGCGCGATCCGGTCGAGCAGGTTGCCGTCGAGGAGGAAGTTCTGGCCGAGGCTCTTCTTCGCCGCGAGGCCGTACGTGGCGATGACCTCGCGGAGGGGAGGGAGCCCGTCGAGGCTCACCCGCGCCGCCGCGCCGCGGCTTCGCCCGCCATGCGGATCGCGGCGATCATCGCGTCGGGCGAGGCGAGGCCGTGGCCAGCGATGTTGAACGCCGTGCCGTGGTCGGGCGAGGTGCGCACGATCGGCAGGCCGAGCGTGACGTTGACGCCATCGTCGAAGTGGATCGTCTTCAGCGGGATCAGCGCCTGGTCGTGGTACATGCACAGCGCTGCGTCGTACCGTGCGCGCGCCGCGGGATGGAACATCGCGTCGGGCGACAGCGGGCCGACGGCGTCGATGCCCTCGGCACGCAGGGCCTCGACCGCGGGCGCGATGACGTCGATCTCCTCGCGCCCGAGCGTGCCGTTCTCGCCGGCGTGCGGGTTGATGCCGGCGACCGCGAGACGCGGCGTGGCAATGCCGAAGTCGCGCTGCAGCCCGCGGTGGACCACGCGCCCGCGCGCGACGATCAGCTCGGTCGTCAGGGCCGTGAAGACCTGGGCGAGCGCGGTGTGGATCGTCACCGGCACCGTCCGCAGCGTCGGGCCGGCGAGCATCATCGCGACGTTCGCCGCCGCGACGCCGCAGCGTTCGGCGATGAACTCGGTCTGGCCCGGATAGGTGAAGCCGATCGCGTAGAGTTGCGCCTTCGACACCGGTCCCGTGACGACGCCGGACGCGGTGCCGGTCCGGACGAGGCCGACGGCGAGCTCGATGCTGTCGAGAGCACAGCGCGCGCCGGCGAGGTTGGGCTGGCCGAGCACGATCTCGCCGGGATCGTCGACCTGGACGAGCGGCAGCGCATGGGGGAACATCGCCCCCGCGTCAGCCGGAGAGCCGAGCAGGACGATCGGCCCGTCCCACACCGCCTTGACCGAGCGCAGGTCGCCGATGGCGAAGAACGGCGGCACGTCGCGCGTCGCCCGCGCGGCCCACGCCGCCGCGACGATCTCGGGTCCGATCCCGGCAGGGTCGCCGAGCGCGACCGCCAGCGGCGCGATGGGCGGGCCCATATCGGCCCTAGCGATAGTCGACGATCGCGTCGCGGCGCAGGTCGCGCAGATAGCGGCGCGCGCGCATGTTCACGCGTTCCTCGTTCATCTGGCTGTAGACGGCGTCGAAGCTCGGCTCGACCACCTTGGCCGGGCGGTCGTCGCGGCCGCACAGGACGAGGACGCGCAGACCTTCGCTCGCCGAGCCGAACGGCGGCGTCGCCTGGCCGATCGACAGCTGCTTCATCACGTTCTGCAGCGGAGCGGGCAGGTCCTTGATCGCGATCGAATCGTTGATCGCGACTTCGGCGCCGATGTCCTTGGCCACCGCTTCGGCGCGGCCGCAGCCGCCCATCGACTGCGTCGCGGCGCGGAACTTGGCGACGATCGCCTCGCCCTCGGTCTGGGTGATGCCCGGGCGCAGCGGCAGCGACAGCTGCTTCAGGCTGAGCAGCGCGTCGTCGGGGTTGCCGGCGAGGACCTGGCGCTTGGCGATCAGCGCCATGACCGCGATGCCGCCGGGCACCTTGATCGGATCGCTGACGCCGGTCTCGGGACTTCCCGGGGTCAGCTTGGTGACGATGGGGGCGACGGCGTCGTTCAGCTGTTCGGCGCGGACCCAGCCGAGGTCGCCGCCGACGCCGGCGGTCGACGCTTCGGAGAACTGGCGAGCATAGGCGACGAACGACGCGCCGCCGCGGATCTGGCCGACGATGCGGTCGGCATCGGCCATCACCCGGCTTTCGGTTTCGGGCGTCGCCGAGAGGAAGATCTCGCTCGACGTGGTACTCGTCCTTGCCCTTCGCCGCGGTCAGCTTGTCGATCACCGCCTTGACCTCGTCATCGCCGACGTTGACCATCGGCTCGACGCGCTTGCGCAGCAGCTTCGACCAGGCGAGCTCGCCGCGAATCTGGTTCTTGATCGACTGCGGCGACGACCCCGCCTGGCGCAGGAAGTCGATGAAGGTCGCGTTCTGGTTCTTGAAGTTCGTTGCGACGCGGTTGTACGCGCCGTCGACCTCGGCATCGGTGACCTTGACGTCCTTGCTTGCCGCCTCCTGGATCTCGAGCTTCTCGTCGATCAGGTTGCGCAGCACCTGGAGGCGCAGGCGCGTTTTCTCCTCCTCGTCGATCTTGCCGCCGTTGGCCGCGATGACGAGGTTGAGCCGCTGCTCGACGTCGGTGTCGGTGATGACGTCGCCGTTGACGATCGCCGTTGCCTTGCGCAGGTTCGGGTTGAAGTCGGCGAGCGCGGCGGCGTCGGGCAGGACGAACGCCGTGTCGGGCGAATTGTCGGCCTGGGACGCATTCTGGGCGAGCAGCGGTGTCGCCATCCAAACCCCGGCGAAAACCGCCAGCGTACGCAATCTCATCGACATCTCCTGAAGGCCCCGCCGCCTTCGGCCGCAACCACACCCATGTTTAACGTGCCGTCTACACTTGCGCGGCGCGTTGCGCAAAGGGACGCCGCCGACGCTGCACCCGGACCGCTGAACCGGCGATTAGCGGCCGAGGTTCTTGAACGCGATGGTGAAGATATAGCTGTCGCCGGCGCGGAAATCGCGGTCCGAGGTGTAGTCGCGCCGCCACGTAACGCCGAAGCGGAAGCATTCGTCCTCGTACTGGACGCCGATGCGGTGGCGGATCGGCTGATAGCCGCCGGCCGTCGTCGTCGGCTCCTGTGACCGCGTCGTCAGGTCGATGATGACCGAGCCATAGGCCGACCAGAAGCGCGAGAAGGCGACGCGCGCACCGGCTCGGACCTCCTGGAAGTCGCGCAGGTCCTCGATCAGGATGTTGCGGTTGAAATAGGCATAGCCGATCGTCGCGTAGGTCTGCGCGGTGCCGGCGGTGATGTCGACCTCGTTGCGGCGCAGGTCGCCGCTGTGGCTGTCGATGCGGAAGCGGTGCGTGATCGAGAACAGGTCGCGATATTCGAGCGTGTTGCGCCCGACGACGTCGGAGAACTGCCCCGACAGCCCGGTTCCGGCGAGGAAACGGCCGTTACCCACGCCGTCGAGGCGGATGCTCTCGCCGATCTCGCTCGTCAGCCGCAGGTGCGGACGGGTGAAGGCGTACTGGAGGCCATAGGTCAGCCGCGTCCCGCTCTCGAAGCGGTCATAGCCGCTGAAGCGGTTGAGCGAGAACAGGTTGGTGTCCTCGAAGTCGTTCGACCGCGCGTCCTCGTTGGGGATGCCGCGGTTGAGGTTGAGCGGCGCGGCGACGAGCTGAAGGCGCGGCGTGATCGTCTGCGTGCCGCCGAGCGCCGGACCACTGAACGGCCAGATCGCGTCGAGCGCCGCGACGGCGATGCCGCGCTCCTGGAAGCCTTCGTTGCCGCGGTAGGTCGGCAGTGTCGCCTCGGCGGGGTTGCTGGTGTTGTAGAGGTCGCCGCGGAGCAGCACCGTGCCCGTCACCCGCTGCCCCAGCCCGGTCAGCCAGCTGCGGTCCCACCGCCCCTGCAGCGTGCCGCGCTGGACATCCTGGCCGCGGATGCGGACGAGGTTCATCGAATTGGCGGCCAGCTCGAGGTTGCCGCCGAGCAGCGTCGCCTCCGGTCGCCAGTCATAGTCGACGAGCGGCAGGACGATCGGCGTCGTGTCGCGGCCCTTGTTGGCGCGCAGGTTCTGGAACCCCCAGCCGGCGATCGACAGATAGCTGTTGTCGCGGAACCGCTCGACGTTGATCGTGCTGCGCAGCGTGTCGTCGTAGTCGAGGCCATAGCGCCGGTTGAACGTGTCGTCGCTGCTCAGCCGGGTGAGGAAGGTCGTCCGCCACTCGGCATTGTGCTGCAGCTGGCCGTTCAGCTCGAAGTACCCGCGCGGCCGCTGACCCTTGTCGACCGTCGTCACCCCGTCGGGGGCGAAGTCGACGACGTCGCCATAGGTGAAATAGGCGTGGAGCTGGACCGGCCCGGCCTTGAACAGCTGCCGCGCGCGGATGTCGAGCGCCGGCTTGACCTCGGTGAACAGCCACGGCTTGATCGTCACGTCGCGGTCGGGGCCGAGGTCGAGGTGGTAGGGGATGCCGATGCCGACGCCGAGCGAGTTGCGCACCTCGAGCTCGGGGACCAGCAGGCCCGACGCCCGCCCCTTCGTGCCGTCGGGGTGCGAGAAGGCCGGAAGGAACAGGATCGGCGTGCCGAGCACCTCGACCCGCGCATCGCGGTACGAGATGCGGTGGCGCGCGGGGTCGTGGATGATGCGCAGCGCCTTGATCGCCCACACCGGCTTCTTGGGGCAGCCGTCGCTCGCCTCGACCGCGCACGGCGAATAGATCGCACGGTTGAGCGTGCTGACGCCGTTGACGCGGACCGCCGAATCCGCCGCCAGCCGCCCGCCGTCGGCAAGGACCAGCAGGATATTGTCGATCGCGCCGTCCTTCAGCGCGTCGGTCAGCAGGATCCGGTCGCCGTACGCCTTGTTGCCCTGCGGGATCGGTCGTGGTGACGTTGCCGCGCGCTTCGACCTGGCCGCTGGTGCGGTTGTAGACGACGGTGTCGGCGGTCAGCGCATAGCGGTCGCGGTTGATCGCGACGTGACCGGTCGCGGTGACGACGCGCTCGTTGTCGGAATACTCCATCGCATCGGCGGCGAAGTCGACGACGTCGCCGGGCTTGGCGATCGCGTCGCCGACGTTCGGCTCGAGCAGCGATGGCGGCGGCGCTTCGGCCGACGGCGACCGGGCGAGCGGCTGCCGGGCGCGGCGGCACCGGCACGCGCCAGCGCGAGCGCCGGCAGGTGGAGCGCGAGGCCGGCGAGCAGGGCGGATCTCAGGGGCAAGCGTCGCCTTCGCACGACGAGGGCTCGACCCCCGGCGAGGTCCTTACGGCCCGGGCGGCAGGCTCGCAAGGCGGAGCGCTGCCGCCTGGGCCGCGGTTTGCGCGACGGCCGCGCCGGCGATAGACCGGCGGCCATCCAAGGAGTTGCCATGCATATCGACTTTGCCGCGATCGTTCCCGCCGCCCCCGGCGCCCTTGTCGTCCTTGCCGCCAAGGGCGCGCCGCTCGCCGGGGCCGCCGCCGCGCTCGACGCGGCGACCGGCGGCCAGGTCGCCCGCGCCATTGCCGCGGCGCGCTTCGAGGGCGAGGCGGGCAGCGTCGTCGAACTGCTCGCGCCGCGGGAACGCCGGCGAACCGCATCCTCGTCGTCGGCCTCGGCGAGGCGACACGGCCGACGCGGCGGCGTTCGAGAAGGCCGGCGGCGCGGTCGCCGCCAGGCTGGTGACGAGCGGCGAGACGGCGGCGACGATCGACGTGACCGGCATCGAAGCTGACGCGCCGACGCGGCGGCACGCGTCGCGCACGGCGCGACGCTCCGCGCCTACCGCTTCGACACATACCACACGACGATGAAGCCGGCGCAGAAGCCGACGCTCGAACGCGATCACCGATCGTCGGCGGCGACGGCGGCCACGCCGATCTCGCCGCCGTCGCCGCGGGCGTCGCGCTGACCCGCGACCTCGTCAGCGAGCCGGCGAACGTGATCTATCCGGAAAGCTTCGTCGAGCGTGTGCGCGCGACCGCGCCCGAAGGCCTGGTCGTCGAGGCGCTCGGCGAGGCCGAGATGACGCGCGCTCGGCATGGGCGCGCTCCTCGGCGTCAGCCAGGGCTCGGACCGCGAGGCGCAGGTGCTGACGATGCGCTGGAACGGCGGCGGCGACGCGACTCCGGTCGTCCTCGTCGGCAAGGGCGTGACCTTCGACACCGGCGGCATCACGCTCAAGCCGCCGCCGGGCATGGAAGACATGAAGTGGGACATGGGCGGGGCGGGAGCGGTCGCCGGCGCGATGCACGCGCTCGCCGCGCGCAAGGCCAGGGTCAATGTCATCGGCGTCTGCGGGCTGGTCGAGAACATGCCCGACGGCAAGGCGCAGCGTCCCGGCGACGTCGTCACTTCGATGTCGGGCCAGACGATCGAGGTCATCAACACCGACGCCGAGGGCCGGCTCGTGCTGTGCGACGTGCTGTGGTGGGCGCAGGAGACAGTTCAAGCCCGCAGTCATCGTCGACCTGGCGACGCTGACCGGGGCGATGATCGTCAGCCTCGGCCACGAGTATGGGCGGGCTGTTTGCCAACGACGACGGCCTGGCCGCGCAGCTGCTCGCCGCCGGCGAGGCGACCGGCGACAAGCTGTGGCGGATGCCGATGGGCGAGGCGTACGACAAGCTGATCGACTCGCCGATCGCCGACATGAAGAACGTCGGCCCGCGCGAGGGCGGCTCGATCACCGCGGCGCAGTTCATCGCCCGCTTCATCAAGCCCGGCGTGAAATGGGCGCACCTCGACATCGCGGGCATGGTCTGGGCGGCGAAAGACGGCCCGCTATGGGCGAAGGGCGCGACGGGCTACGGCGTGCGGCTGCTCGAGCGGTTCGTCGCGGACGAACTTCGAGGGGTGACGTCGGCGCGCATGTGCGAGGGCGGACGTCGCGGTACCGACGTCAACTTCTACCAGCTCGCCGTCGCGCCCGCTCGACGCCGTCCTGCCGCGCCTGCTCGAAAAGGCGGTGGCCGCCGGATATCGCAGCGTCGTCCGCTCGGCCGATGCGGAGCTGCTCGCCCGGCTCGACGCGGCGTTGTGGACGTACGACGCGGCGTCGTTCCTGCCGCACGCGGTCGACGGACCGTTCGCCGCCGACCAGCCGGTGCTGCTGACGACTGCTGCCGGGCGACGCCAACGCCGCCGACCTGATCGCCGTCGTCGACGGCGTCCTGCCCGGCGACCTGACGCTCGTACCGCCGCGCGCTCTACCTGTTCGACGGCGGCGACGCCGACGCGCTCGCCCGCGCTCGGGCCACTGGCGCGCGCTCAAGGCGCGCGACGGCGTGACGCCGGTCTACTGGCGCGAGGGCGACGGCGGGCGGTGGGAGAAAGCCGCCTGACGGCGGTTGGGGGAGGCCGCCAGTTGCCATTCCGCCGCCACTTGCCTAGAGCGGCGGCGCTTTCCCCTCATCCAGCTGCTTCCCGGAGACCCCATGGCCACCGAACGGACCTTCTCGATCATCAAGCCCGACGCGACGCGGCGCAACCTGACCGGCGCGGTCAACGCGATGATCGAGGCCGCCGGCCTGCGCATCGTCGCGCAGAAGCGCCTCCAGCTGACCCAGGCGCAGGCCGAGGGCTTCTACGCCGTCCACCGCGAGCGCGGCTTCTTCGGCGAGCTCGTTGCCTTCATGATCTCGGGCCCGGTCGTGGTGCAGGTGCTCGAGGGCGACAACGCCGTGCTCGCCTATCGCGACATCATGGGCGCGACCAACCCGGCGAACGCCGCCGAGGGCACGATCCGCAAGGTCCACGCCGAAATCGATCGAGGCGAACACCGTCCACGGCAGCGACAGCGCCGAGAACGCGGCCATCGAGATCGCCTACTTCTTCGCCCAGACCGAGATCGTCGGCTGAGATCGGCAGCATCGCCAGTCGCCGCGGGCGCGCTCGCCCGCCAGCTGCGCGCCAGCCAGTCGGCGACATGGTCCCAGTCGATCGTGCCGCGGTCGAGGCGCATGCCGATCCAGCCGGCCGGGCCGAAATACGCCGGGCGGAAATAAAGTTCGGGGTCGGGCTCGATCAGGCCGCCTGCTTCCTCGACGCCGCTCGCCTTGACCAGCAGCGCGGTGATGCCGTCGCCGTGGTGGTTGTGCGCTGAAATAGGCGAAGAACTTGCCGCCCCGGACGAAGAAGCCGGGCGATGCCGTGGCTGAGTTTCTCCTCGCGCCTCGGGCAGCGCCAGCGCGAGCTCGCGGACGCGGTCGAGCAGCGCGTCAGGGCGCGGTCGCGCGGTGACGAGGTCGGCGATGACGCGCGGGTAAAGCTGGTGCTCGGCGTGAAGGACGCGCGCGGCGAGGCTCGCCGGCGTGTCGCCGGGAACGACCGCGACGCGCGACCTGCCCGAGGATCGGCCCGCCGTCGAGGTCGGGCGTGACGAGGTGGACCGTGCGCCGCTGACCGCGTCGCCCGCCGCGAGCACCGCCTCGTGGACGTGCGTCCCCTTGTGCGCCGGCAGCAGCGACGGGTGGATGTTGACCATCCGCCCCGCCCAGCGCGCGACGAAGGCGTCCGAAAGCAGCCGCATATAGCCCGCGAGCGCGACATGGGTGACGCCGGCGCGGGTCAGCTCGGCGTCGATCAGCGCGTCGAACTCGGCGCGGGCATGCCGCGTGTGGTCGCGGGCGAACGTCGGCACGCCCTCGGCGGCGGCGAGCGCGAGGCCGGGCGCGGCGGGGTTGTTCGACGCGACCAGCGCCGACCTCGTACGGGCACTCCGGCAGCCGCGACGCGTAGAGCAGCGCCGCCATGTTGCTGCCGCGTCCCCGAGATCAGGATGCCGAGCCGCGCGCGGCTCAGCCATGGTGCGTCGCCGACCACGCCGCGGGCGTCTGCCACACCTCGGCGTCGCCGCGCACCGTGCAGCCACGCTCGCCCGCCTCGATGCGGCCGATGACGTGGACCGTCTCGCCGGCCGCGGCCAGCGCCGCGCTCACCGCCTCGACCGCGTCGGGCGCGACCGCGGCGACCATGCCGATGCCACAGTTGAACGTGCGCGCGAGTTCGCCCGGCTCGATCCGCCCCTGCGCCTGCAGCCACGCGAACAGCGGCGGCAGCGGCCAGCGGCCGGCGTCGATCGTCGCGTGGCAGCCCGTGGGGAGGATACGCGGCACGTTCTCGAGCAGCCCGCCGCCGGTGATATGGGCGAGCGCGTGGATGTGTCCGCCGCGGACCAGCGGCAGCAGAGCGCGGACATAGATCCGCGTCGGCTCCAGCAGCGCGTCCCCGAGCAGCACGCTCGATGTCGAACGGCGCAGGCCGGTCGAGCCGCGCGCCGCTGCCGCCCGACGAGCTTGCGGATCAGCGAGTAGCCGTTCGAATGCGCCCCCGACGAGCGCGAGGCCGAGCAGGACGTCGCCCGGCGGCGACGCGGTCGCCGGTCAGCGCCTCGCCGCGCTCGACCGCGCCGACGCTGAAGCCCGCGAGGTCGTAGTCGCCGGGCGCGTACATGCCCGGCATCTCGGCGGTCTCGCCGCCGATCAGCGCGCAGCCGGCGAGGCGGCAGCCCTCGGCGATGCCCGCGACGACCGCCGCCGCGACGCCGGTGTCGAGCTTGCCGCACGCGAAATAATCGAGGAAGAACAGCGGCTCGGCCCCTTGGACGAGCAGGTCGTTGACGCACATCGCGACGAGGTCGATGCCGACCGTGTCGTGCCGCCCGGTGGCGATCGCGAGCTTGAGCTTGGTCCCGACGCCGTCGTTCGCCGCGACGAGCAGCGGGTCGCGGTAGCCCGCCGCCTTCAGGTCGAAGAAGCCGCCGAAGCCGCCGAGCTCGGCATCGGCCCCCGGCCGCGCCGTCGCGCGGGCGAGCGGCGCGATCATCTTCACCAGCGCGTTGCCCGCGGCGATCGACACGCCGGCGTCGGCATAGGTGATCGGGGCATCGGTCAGGGGGTCGGCCATGCTCGCGTCTTTAGGCGGCGCGCGGGCTGCGGGCAACGCGGCCGCGGCGGGCGTGGCGGATCATCGCCTTCCCATCGCGGCGCGGTTGGGCCAAAGACGCAGGCGATGCCTCGCTTCGCCATCCTTCTCGCCGCGCTCGCGATCCCGCGCCGCCGCCGCGCCGGGCGGGCCGGGCGCGTACAAGATCACCGGTGTCGCGGTCGACGTCGTCGCCGCCAACCCGACCGACGCGCGCGCCGACGCCTATGCGCTCGCCGAACGCCGCGCGTGGCCGCTGCTGTGGGCGCGGATCACCGGCAACCCGGCCGCGGGCGCGCCGCGGCTGGCCGACGGCGACGATCGAGGGCATGGTCGCCGGCGTCGAGATCGAGGCCGAGCAGTTCTCGCTGACCCGCTATATCGGCCGGCTGGCGATCGTCTTCGACCGCGACCGCGCCAGCGGTTTCGTCGGCGGCACCGAGGGCGACAGGCTCCGCCGATGCTGCTGCTCCCGGTCCTGATCGACGGGGCCGGCACGCGCACCGTCTACCAGGCGAAGACCCCGTGGAGCGCGGCGTGGCTGCGCTTCCGCGACGCGGCGAGCGCGGTCGACTATGTCATCCCGGCCGCCAGTGCCGGCGACAACGTCGTGCTCACCGCCTATCCAGGCGCGGCGCAGCGACCGCGCGCTGTGGCGGACGATCCTCGCGCGGTTCAAGGCGGCCGACGTCCTGACCGCCGAGATCCGCCTCGTCCGCTCGTGGCCCGGCGGTCCGGTGACGGCCACCGCGATCGCCCGCCACGGCCCCGACGCGGTCGAGATCGGCCGCGCGACGTTCCGCACCGCGAGCGCGGCGGGGGTCGACGCGATGCTCGACGAGGCGGTCCGCGCCGTCGACGCGATCTATGTCCGCGGCCTCGCCGAGCGGCGCGATGACCGTCGAGAAGGGGCTGGTCGATCGAGCTCGCTCCGGCGCTCGCCCCCGAGCCGGTCATCGGCAGCGGGGAGGGGCTCGCCGCGGCGAGCGGGACCGAGGCCAACGTCGCCACCCCCGACGCGCGGAGCTGGGCGGCGACCGAGGCCGAGCTGCGCGCGACGCCGGGCGTCACCGGGGTGACGTTGTCGCGGCTCGCCCTCGGCGCGGTATCGCACATCGTCATCCGCCATTCGGACAGCGACGCGGCGCTCGCCTACCACCTCGACCAGAAAGGCTGGCGCCTTGCCCCCGAGGCAGGCGGGGTGCTGCTCCGCCGCCGCATACCCGGCGACCCCGTTGTCCCGCCGCCGCCGAGCGCCGACGACCTCGCCAAGGCCGAGGCGATCGGCGAGCCCGACGCGGCGCCGCGTGACCCGCTCGCGCCCCAGTGAGCCGGGAGCCGCTCGCCTTACCGCTTCGAGGGCGCCAGCGCTGACCGGCGCCGCGCCGCCCGCCGGCCAGCTGCCCCTGCCGCTCGCCTATCGGCCGGCGAGCGGCGCGACCGACTTCGTCCACGCCGCCGCGAACGCCGATGCCGTCCGCTGGCTGGCGGGCGAGCCGGCCCTACGGACGCTGCTGATCGGCCCGCGCGCGTCGGGCAAGACCCACCTCGGCCGCCTGTTCGCCGCGCGCCACAATGCGACGCTGATCGACGATGCCGATGCGCGCGACCAGGAGGCGCTGTTCCACGCGTGGAATGCCGCCCCGCCGCCGCCCCGGTGCTGTTCACCGCCAGCGCGCCGCCGCGCACATGGGTGAGGCTGCCCGACCTCGCCTCGCGGCTGGCGGCCACGCCGACGCTCGTCATCGGCCCGCCCGACGACGCATTGCTGTCGGCGCTCGTCGTCAAGCACTTCGCCGACCGCGGTATCCGCATCGCCCCCGACGTCGTCGCGTATGTCGTCGTGCGCATCGAACGCAGCTTCGCCGCCGTCGCCACCACCGTCGCCGCGCTCGACGCCGCCGCGCTGGCGAGCGGGCGCGAAGTGACGGTGCCGCTGGCGCGCACGGTCATCGAGGGGCAGGGGGATTTGCTCGGCGGCTGACGCGTGCGGGCGACACGAGATTGCGCTGTCCTACACTGCCCCGGTCTGACAGCCTCGCCGGCATGACCTGTCTCCGCCCTGCACAGACGCCCGGCAGCCGCGGGTGCCGGGCGGGCGGGAGTGCGGCCCCCCAAGCGTGGCACGACTTTCATCAACTTTGTCCAGTTTGCCTGACGCTGGCAGCGCCGCGACTTCGGGCGGGGGGCACCCGCGCCGGCGTGGTCATCGACCTGTCACGCTTGCCGCGCTACACTCCGGTCATGGCTGCCCCGCGCCTCCTCGACGCCTCGACCCTGCCGGCGCCCGTCGTCGACGGGGTCGTCGATACCGAACGCTACTTCAACCGCGAGCTGTCGTGGCTGAGCTTCAACCAGCGCGTGCTCGACGAGGCGGCGAACCCCGCCCATCCGCTGCTGGAACGCCTGCGCTTCCTGTCGATCAGCGGCAACAACCTCGACGAGTTCTACATGGTCCGCGTCGCCGGGCTGCGCGGCCAGGTCAACGCCGGCATCGAGACGCGTTCGCCCGAAGGCGCGACACCGGCCGAGCAGCTCGCCGCGATCGCGGTCACCGGCGACCGGCTGATGGAAAGCCAGCAGGCGGCGTGGGCCGACCTGACGCGGCGGCTCGCCGGGGCCGACTTCCACGTGCTGAAGGCGAAGGACCTCGACCCCGCGTGCCGCGCGTGGCTCGAGCGCCACTTCCTCGACCATGTCTTTCCGGTGCTGACCCCGCAGGCGATCGACCCGGCGCACCCGTTCCCGTTCATCCCGAACAAGGGGTTCAGCCTGATCCTCGAACTGCGCCGCCAGTCGGACGACGAGATCCTGCGTGCGCTCCTGATGCTGCCGGCGATGCTGCCGCGCTTCACCCGCCTGCCGGGCAAGACGGCGCGCTACATCAGCCTCGAGGACACGATCCGGCTGTTCTTCGA
Organism: uncultured Alphaproteobacteria bacterium; assembly: GCA_963790285.1. GTDB lineage: Bacteria > Pseudomonadota > Alphaproteobacteria > Sphingomonadales > Sphingomonadaceae > Polymorphobacter_B. Next base: position 88,234 of record CAWBNV010000001.1, on the reverse strand, counting down.
CCAGCTGTTCCCCGGCTACGTGCTGCTCGGCGACGGCGCGTTCCGGGTCATCCGCGACTTCGACATCGAGGTCGAGGAGGAAGCCGAGGATCTCGTCCGCTTCTTCCAGTCGGCGATCAAGCGGCGGCGGCGCGGCGACGTCATCCGGCTGAAGATCGAGGCGGCGACCCCGCCGGGGCTCCACGCGCTGGTCCGCGACGCGCTCGGTGTCGGCGAGCGCGACACGACGGTCGTCACCGGCATCCTCGGCATCGCCGACCTGGCGGTGCTGGTCGACGAGGACCGACCCGACCTCAAGTTCGAGCCGTACACCCCGCGCTTTCCCGAGCGCATCCGCGAGCATGGCGGCGACTGCTTCGCCGCGATCCGCGACAAGGACCTCGTCGTCCACCATCCCGTACGAAAGCTTCGAGGTGGTGCTCGCCTTCCTCAAGCAGGCGGCGCTCGACCCCGACGTCATCGCGATCAAGCAGACGCTGTACCGCGCCGGCAAGAATTCGCCGATCGTCCGCGCGCTGATCGACGCGGCCGAGGCGGGCAAGTCGGTCACCGCCGTCGTCGAGCTGAAGGCGCGCTTCGACGAGGAGCAGAACCTGATGTGGGCGGCCGCGCTCGAGCGCGCCGGCGTCCAGGTCGTCTACGGCTTCGTCGAGTGGAAGACGCACGCCAAGCTGTCGATGGTCGTCCGCCGCGAGGGCGACGAGCTGCGCACCTACGTCCACTTCGGCACCGGCAACTATCACCCGGTGACGGCGCGGATCTACACCGACCTGTCGTTCTTCACCGCCGATCCGGTCCTCGCGCGCGACGCGGCGCAGGTGCTCAACTACATCACCGGCTATGTCCAGCCGACGCGGCCTGGCGAAGCTCGGCATGTCGCCGCTGACGATGCGGCCCAAGCTCTACGGCCTGATCGACGACGAGATCGCCGCCGCCAAGGCCGGCCGCCCGGCGGCGATCTGGGCCAAGCTCAACAGCCTCGTCGACACCGGCATCATCGACAAATTGTACGAAGCGAGCGAGGCCGGGGTCGAGATCGACCTGATCGTCCGCGGCATCTGCTGCCTGTCGCCCGGCGTGCCCGGCATGAGCAGCAACATCCGCGTCCGCTCGATCATCGGCCGCTTCCTCGAACACAGCCGCATCTTCGCCTTCGCCCATGGCCACGACCTGCCGAGCCGCGAGGCCAAGCTGTTCATCAGTTCGGCCGACTGGATGCCGCGCAACCTCGACCGCCGCGTCGAGGTGCTGGTCCCGATCGAGAACCCGACCGTCCACGCGCAGGTGCTCGACCAGGTCATGCTCGCCAACCTGAAGGACACCGAGCAGTCGTGGTCGCTTCGCCCCGACGGCAGCTACCACCGGCTCGCGCGCGGCCATGCGCCGGCGTTCAACCTCCACCATTATTTCATGACCAACCCGTCGCTGTCGGGGCGCGGCGCGGCGCTGCGCGGGCACGAGATGGTGCCGCACCTCGCGCTCGCCGACGACGACACCGCCCGCGAAGACCGCGCCGCCGCCGCCGAATGACCTTGCCCGCCGCGGCGCGGTCGGCGATGGAGCGGCGATGAGCATCGTCCTGCCGTGGTCGCGCAAGCCGGCTCCGACTGCCGCCGCGCCGACGCACGGCCCGGCCAGCGATCTCGTCGGCATCATCGACATCGGCTCGAACTCGGTCCGCCTCGTCGTCTATGTCAGGCGGCACACGGACGCCGGCGGTCGTGTTCAACGAGAAGGTCATGGCCGGGCTCGGCCGCGGGCTCGCCGCCGACGGGCGGCTGACGGGCGGCTCGATGAAGGTCGCCGTCGCCGCGCTCGCCCGCTTCGCGCTGCTCGCGCGCGACATGGGCGTCGGCGACCTGCGCACCGTCGCCACCGCTGCCGTCCGGGAGGCGGCCAATGCGCAGCGCTTCCTCGACACGGTGCGCGAGACATGCGGGCTCGAGATCGAGGTGATCGACGGCGAGGCCGAGGCGCGCGGCGCCGCGCTCGGCGTCATCGCCGGCATCCCCGGGGCCGACGGCGTCGTCGGCGACCTCGGCGGCGGCAGCCTCGAGCTGATCCGCGTCGCCGACGGCGAGGCGCACGACCGTATCTCGCTGCCCATCGGCGCGCTTCGCCTCGACGCCGTCCGCAAGCGCGGCAGCCGCGCGCTGCGCCCGTTCATCGCCGCCGCGCTCGATCAGGTCGACTGGGCGCGCGAAGGGTACCGGCAAGCCCTTCTACATGGTCGGCGGGTCGTGGCGCGCGCTGGCGCAGCTCGACATCTGGTCGGTCGACTATCCGCTGCCCGTGATCCACCAGTACACGATGGCGACGTCGGCCCCGGCGCGGCTGGCGCGGTCACTGGCGCGGGTCAACCCGAAGACGCTGAAGGACGTGACCGCGATCTCGACGAGCCGCCTGCCGTCGCTGCCGGGTGCGGCGCTGCTCCTCGGCGCGGTCGTCGAGCGGCTCGGCAGCAGCAGCATCGTCGCCAGCGCCTACGGCCTGCGCGAGGGGCTGCTCTACGAGCGTATGGCGCCCGACCTCCGCGCCGAGGACCCGCTGCTCGCCGCGGCGCGCGACGAGGGCACGCGGTCGGGGCGCTTCCCCGAACACGGCGACCTGCTGATGGCGTGGATGGACGATGTGTTCGGCAGTCGGGGTGCCGACGCGCCGGGCGGCGAAAGCCCGGCGATGCGCCGCCTGCGCTTCGCGACCTGCCTGCTCAGCGACATCGCGTGGCGCGCCCACCCCGACTTCCGCGCCGAACGCGGGCTCGACATCGCCCTCCACGGCAACTGGGTCGCGATCACGCCGGGCGAGCGGGCGATCCTCGCCGCCGCCCTGGTCGCCTGCTTCGGCGGCACGCCGACGACGGTCGAAGCGGCGCGCCTGTCACGCCTCGCCGATCCGGCCAGCCTCGCCACCGCCCGCGCGTGGGGCCTCGCGCTGCGCCTCGGCCAGCGCCTGACCGGGGGCACCGCCGCGCCGCTCGCTGCGAGCAGGCTGACGGTCGAGGCCGGCACGCTCGTCCTGACGCTCGCCGCTGCCGACGCCCCGCTGTTCGGCGAGGCGGTGACCCGGCGACTCAAGGGGCTGGCGGCGGTGCTCGGGCTGGCCAGCGAAGAGCGGGTCGCAGGCGGGTAGGGGCGGCGCTGGAGCGCCGCCCCCGCACCCTCACGCGTGGACCGGCACCGCTGCACCCGCATCCGCCGCCGCATGCGTCGGCGTCGTGACGAGGTCGTAGCGGTCGGCGTTCATCACCTTGGTCCACGCGGCGACGAAGTCGTGGACGAACTTCTCGCCCGAGTTCGCTCATCGCATAAGCCTCGGCGAGCGCGCGCAGCTCCGAATGCGACCCGAAGATCAGGTCGACGCGCGTCGCCGTCCACTTGGGCGCGTTGGTGTGACGGTCGCGGCCGGTGAAGGCATTGTCGGTCCCGGCCGGGCTCCACACCGTCGACATGTCGAGCAGGTTGACGAAGAAGTCGTTGCTCAGCACCCCGACGCGGTCGGTGAACACCCCGGCCTCGGCGTGGTGGGCGTTCGCCCCGAGAACCCGCAGGCCGCCGACGAGGACCGTCATCTCGGGCGCGCTCAGCCGCAGCAGCTGGGCGCGGTCGATCAGCGCTTCTTCGGGCGCCATGAACTGCTCGCCGCGACGATAATTGCGGAAGCCGTCGGCCATCGGTTCGAGCACCGCGAACGACTCGGCGTCGGTCATCGCCGCGGTCGCGTCGCCGCGGCCGGGGGTGAACGGCACGACGACGTCGACGCCGGCGTCCTTCGCCGCCTTCTCGACCGCCGCCGAGCCGGCCAGCACGATCAGGTCGGCGATCGACACCTGCTTGCCGCCGGACGCGCCGCCATCGAACTCGGCCTTGATCGCCTCGAGCTTGCCCAGCACCTCGGCGAGGTCGGCGGGGTTGTTGACCTCCCAGTCCTTCTGCGGCGCGAGGCGGACCCGGCCGCCATTCGCCCCGCCGCGCTTGTCCGAGCCGCGGAAGGTCGACGCCGACGCCCACGCGGCCCCGACGAGCTGCGGCACGGTCAGCCCTGTGGCGAGGATCTTGCCCTTGAGCGCGGCGATGTCGGCATCGTCGACCAGCGCGTGGTCGGGCACCGGCACGCGGTCCTGCCAGATCAGCGGCTCGGCGGGCACGAGCGGGCCGAGGTAGCGCTCGATCGGTCCCATGTCGCGGTGGGTCAGTTTGAACCACGCGCGGGCGAAGGCGTCGGCGAACTGATCGGGGTTCTCGTAGAAGCGCCGGCTGATCTTCTCGTACTCGGGGTCGAAGCGCAGCGCGAGGTCGCTGGTCAGCATCGTCGGCAGCTTCTTCTTCGCCGGGTCGTGCGCATCGGGGATGTCTGCCGGCGCGTTCCTGGCGACCCACTGTTGCGCGCCGGCGGGGCTCCTCGTCAGCTCCCACTCGAACTTGAACAGGTTGTCGAAATAATGGTTGCTCCACTGCGTCGGCGTCTGGCTCCACGTCACCTCGAGCCCGGCGGTGATCGCGTCGGCCCCGTGGCCGGTGCCGTGGCTGCTGACCCAGCCGAGGCCCTGCCGCTCGATGTTCTCACCCTCGGGCTCCGGCCCGATCGCCGAGGGATCGCCGGCGCCGTGCGTCTTGCCGAAGGTGTGGCCGCCGGCGATCAGCGCGACGGTCTCCTCGTCGTTCATCGCCATCCGGCCGAACGTCGCGCGGATGTCGTGCGCCGACGCGCGCGGGTCGGGGTTGCCGTCGGGGCCTTCCGGATTGACGTAGATCAGCCCCATCTGGACCGCGCCCAATGCCTCGTGGAGCTGGCGCTCGCCGCTGTAGCGCTCCGAACCGAGCCACGACCCTTCCGGGCCCCAATACAACTCCTCGGGCTCCCACGTGTCGGCGCGGCCGCCGGCGAAGCCGAACGTCTTGCCGCCCATCGACTCGATCGCGACGTTGCCGACGAGGACGAACAGGTCGGCCCACGACAGCTTGCGCCCGTACTTCGCCTTGATCGGCCACAGCAGGCGGCGCGCCTTGTCGAGGTTGGTGTTGTCCGGCCACGAGTTGAGCGGGGCGAAGCGCTGCTGCCCGCCGCCCGCGCCGCCGCGGCCGTCGGTGATGCGATAGGTGCCGGCGCTGTGCCACGCGAGGCGGATGAACAGGCCGCCATAGTGGCCGAAGTCGGCCGGCCACCAGTCCTGCGAGTCGGTCATCAGCGCGTGCAGGTCGGCGATCACCGCCTGCAGGTCGAGCGTCGCGAACTCGGCGGCATAGTCGAAGTCGGGCCCCATCGGGTCCGATCGCGGGTTGTGCTGGTTCAGGCCCTCGAGGCGCAGCCGCTGCGGCCACCATTCCTTGTTACCGTGGCCGCGGCCGCCCATGCCCATCGGGCATTTGCTCTCGGTCGAATTGTCGATCCTGGCATCCATGGCGAATTCCTCCCAGTGTGCGGACGGCGCGGGGGCACCTCTTCCGCGCACGCAGGATCGGCGCATGCGCCGCCAATGTAAAAGCGATTATTCCACAGCCGGTGATCGACCGTGCCGTTTACCGGCCGGATCGCTAGGCGGCGGCGTCGATCGCCGTCATTGTCAGGCGCTTGTCCTTGACCGCGAAGCCGAGCCGTCCGTCGACGAGCGCCAGCGCGTCCTTGCCGAACACGTCGAACCGCCAGCCCCGACAGCATCGCCAGCCCTTCGCGGACCCCGCCGGCGATCGCGTCGAGCTCGTCGCCGCGCGCGAGCAGCTTGGGGGCGACGTTCGCCTCCTTGGCGCGGATCTTGAGCAGCAGCTTGAGCAGGTCGGCGATCAGCGCGCCCTCGCTCGTCAGCCCGGGGCGGGCGACCTCCTTGGCCGGCATCTCGTCGGCCGCCAGCGGCGTCGCCTCGGCGAGCGCGTCCATCAGCCGCCGGCCGATATCGTTCCCCGCCCACGTCGCCGACAGGCCGCGGAAGCGCGCGAGGTCGGCCTGCGTCCGCGGCGGCGCGGAGACGAGTTCGCCCAACGTCTCGTCCTTGACGATCCGCCCGCGCGGCACGTCCTTCGACTTCGCCTCGCGCTCGCGCCACGCCGCCAGCGCCTTCAGCCGGCCGAGCACCTCGGGCTTGCGGCTGCTGATGCGGACGCGCTGCCACGCGATCTCGGGATCGTTGGCATAGGTCGCCGGATCGCACACGCGCGCCATCTCGTCGTCGAGCCACGCGCCGCGCCCTGTCTTGCGCAGTTTGGCGACCATCTTGGGGAACAGCGCCGCGAGGTGCGTGACGTCGCCGATCGCATAGTCGATCTGGCTCGCCGCCAGCGGCCGCCGCGCCCAGTCGGTGAAGCGCGCGCCTTTATCGATCGCGACGCCGAGGTACGACTGGACGAGGTTGGCATAGCTGACCTGCTCGCCCATCCCCAGCGCCATCGCAGCCACCTGCGTGTCGAACAGCGGCGACGGCGTCTTGCCGGTCAGGTTGTAGATGATCTCGAGGTCCTGCCCCGCGGCGTGGAACACCTTCACCACGTCGGCCTCGGTCAACAGGTCGAGCAGGGGTGCGAGGCTGAGGCCCGGCGCCTTGGGGTCGATCGCCGCCGCCTCGTCGCCGCCGGCGATCTGGACCAGGCACAGGTCGGGGAAGAACGTGTTCTCGCGCATGAACTCGGTGTCGACGGTGACGAAGTCGGCCGTCTTCAGGCGGTCGCACAGCGCGGCGAGGGTGGCGGTGTCGGTGACCAGCGGGTGGATGAGCATGAGGCGTAATAGGGGATCGCGCGCCCGTGCGCCAGCGGGCGGGGCCTAGCGGCGGCTGCCGGCGAACTCGGCTCCCTGCGCCAGTGCGGCGAGGCGCGCGCGGTGGCCGGCGAGGTGCGGCGCGAGGCGCGCGGCTTCGGTGTCGCGGCCTTCGGCCCGGGCCGCGGCGATCGCCGCCTCGAGCCCGGCAAGCGCGTCGCGGTGGAAGGCGAGGTCGCGCTCGCGCGCGGCGATCAGCGCGACGATCGGCAGGCGGCGGAAGCGCCACGCGACGGCGGCGAGCGCCGCAAGAGTGACGAGGCCGAAGACGACGGCAAGGACGGTGATCGACAAGTGGACAACTCCTGACGCGCGGAGCCGCGGCGCTGGGCGCGGCTGCGGCCTCCTTGCACGGCGTAACGTGCCGAGCCGCGTGCCGAGCCGTCGCTGCGCCCCTGTGTCACGTTCCGGCGGCGTTCCCGGCCGCGGTCGGCAGGCCATCCGCCCGCGCGCGCCTTGACATCGGTCGGGCGAGCGTGTGTCACCGCGCGTCGCTCCCCACCGCCGGACTGTCGCCCATGCACGCCTACCGAACGCACACCTGCGCCGCGCTGCGCGCCGCCGACGCCGGGACGACGGCGCGGCTGTCGGGCTGGGTCCACCGCAAGCGCGACCATGGCGGGGTCCTGTTCGTCGACCTGCGCGACCATTATGGCCTGACGCAGATCGTCGCCAATCCGGGCTCGCCGGCGTTCGACACGCTCGACCGGCTGCGCGCCGAGAGCGTCGTCACGGTGACCGGCGAGGTCGTCGCCCGCGCGCCCGAGGCGGTCAACCCGAAGATGGCGACGGGCGCGATCGAGCTGCGCGCCGCCGAGGTGACGGTCCAGTCGCGCGCCGACGAGCTGCCGCTGCCGGTCGCCGGCGAGGCCGACTATCCCGAGGACATCCGGCTCAAGTACCGCTTCCTCGACCTGCGCCGCGACCGGCTCCACGCCAACATCGTGCTGCGCTCGAACGTCATCGCCAGCCTGCGGCGGCGGATGATCGACCAGGGCTTCACCGAGTTCCAGACGCCGATCCTGACCGCGAGCAGCCCCGAGGGCGCGCGCGACTTCCTCGTCCCCAGCCGCGTCCATCCGGGCAAGTTCTACGCGCTGCCGCAGGCGCCGCAGATGTTCAAGCAGCTGCTGATGGTCGCCGGCTTCGACCGCTACTTCCAGATCGCGCCGTGCTTCCGCGACGAGGACGCGCGCGCCGACCGCTCGCCCGGCGAGTTCTACCAGCTCGATTTCGAGATGAGCTTCGTCACGCAAGACGATGTTTTCGCAGCGATCGAGCCGGTGCTCGCCGGCGTGTTCGAGGAGTTCGCCGGCTTCGGCCGCGACACGGCGTGGAGCGTCACCCCGGCGGCCGTTCCCGCGCATTCCGTACGCGGAATCGATGCTCAAGTACGGCAACGACAAGCCCGACCTGCGGAACCCGATCGAGATCGTCGACGTCACCGAGCACTTCCGCGGCTCGGGCTTCGGCCGCTTCGCGTCGATGGTCGAGGACGGGCGCGGTCGTTCGCGCCATCCCCGCGCCGGGAGCGGGGACGCGCCCGCGCAGCTTCTTCGACGGCATGAACAGCTGGGCGCAGGGCGAGGGCTGGGCCGGGCTCGGCTACATGAACCTGAAGGACGGGCGTCGCCGGTCGGCGCCGATCGCCAAGAACCACGGCGAGGACGGCGACCGCCAAGCTGATCGCCGCGCTCGGCCTCGGCCCCGACGACGGCGTCTTCTTCGCCGCCGACGTACCCGCGAAGGCGACCAAGCTCGCCGGCCTCGCGCGGACCAAGATCGGCACCGACCTCGGGCTGATCGAGCCGAACGCGTACAAGTTCTGCTGGATCGTCGACTTCCCGATGTTCGAATATGACGAGGACGCGAAGAAGATCGACTTCAGCCACAACCCCTTCTCGATGCCGCAGGGCGAGCTGGAGGCGCTCGAGACCAAGGACCCGCTCGACATCCTCGCCTACCAGTACGACATCGTCTGCAACGGCGTCGAACTGTCGTCGGGCGCGATCCGTAACCATCGCCCCGAGATCATGTACAAGGCGTTCGCCATCGCCGGCTATTCGCAGGAGCAGGTCGACCGCGACTTCGCGGGCATGATCAACGCGTTCAAGTTCGGCGCCCCGCCGCACGGCGGCTCGGCCCCCGGCGTCGACCGCATCGTCATGCTGCTCGCCGACGAGCCGAACATCCGCGAGGTCGTCGTCTTCCCGATGAACCAGAAGGCCGAGGACCTGATGATGAACGCGCCGAGCGTCGTCCCGGCGAAGTCGCTGAAGGAACTGCACATCCGGACGGTGGAATGACGATGCTCTGCGCGCCCGGGCGGGGAACCGCGCGCCACCGCCGCGCGAGTTCGGGGAAGTAAGCGTGACCAAGCTCCGCCTGCGCGACTTCGAGGAGGCTCCAAGGTCAAGCGACATGACTACGAGGCGCGCCTCGCTCGATCTCCAGCACCGGCTCGAGCTGATCCAGGCGGCGTACATCACGCAAGGCTTGCGCGGCATCGTCGCCATCGAGGGGTGGGACGCGAGCGGTAAGGGCGGGCTGATCCGCCGGCTGACCGACGACGCTCGATCCGCGTTTCACCAAGGTCTGGTCGATCGGCGCGCCGACGGTGGCCGAGCGCGAGCACCACTTCCTCTGGCGCTTCTGGGCGCGGCTGCCGGCGCGGCGCGAGATCGCGGTGTTCGACCGCACGTGGTACGGTCGCGTGCTCGTCGAGCGGATCGAGGCGCTGACGCCCAAGGCCGACTGGAAGCGCGGCTACGCCGAGATCAACGACTTCGAGGCGCAGCAGGTCGCGGACGGCGTGCGCATCGCCAAGCTGTTCCTCCACGTCACACCGGCCGAGCAGGACCAGCGCCTGCGCGAGCGGCTCGAGACGCCGTACAAGCGGTGGAAGACCGGCCTCGACGACTATCGGAACCGCGCGCGGCGCGACGATTATTCAGAGGCTTACGAGGACATGTTCGACCGCTGCGCCGACGTGCCGTGGACGGTGATCGCCGCCGACGACAAGAAGGCGGCGCGGCTGGCGGGGCTCGAGGCGGCGATCGCGGTGCTGGGGAAGGGCGTCGACCTGACCTACCCGCCGGTCGATCCCGAGCTGCGCCGGGTGGCGGAGAAGGCCGGGGTGATCTGATCCTCCGCGCCAGCGGGGAGGATCTCACCCCGCCGTCTTCTTGCCCAGATACGCGCTCAGCCGGTTCGTCGCCGGCATCGTCGCCGTCGCCGGGTGGATGACGTCGTAGACGACCGCGTTGGCCAGCACGCGCTGGACATAGTCGCGCGTCTCGCTGAACGGGATCAGCTCGACCCAGTCGACGACGTCGGCGCCGGGCAGGCGCGGGTCGCCGTTCGAGCGCGATGAACTTGCGGACATTCCCGGGCCCGGCGTTGTACGCGGCGACGGCGAGCAGGTGCGACCCGCCGAGATTGTCGCGGCATCCGCCCGTAATAGGCCGCGCCGAGGGTGACGTTGAACACCGGGTCGTCGGTCAGCCGCGCCGTGGCGAACGGCAGGCCGAGCTTGGTCGCCTGCTCGGCCGCGGTCGCGGGGAGCAACTGCATCAGCCCGCGGGCATTGGCGGCGCTGACGGCGGCGCGGTCGAACTGTGTTTCCTGCCGGCTGATCGCGTGGATCATCGTCCAGCTCGCATCGAGCGACGCGGGCAGCGGCAGGGTCGGATAGGCGCGCGTCGACGAGCGCGAGCTCGCCCTCGGTCCGTGCCGCCTTGCCGGTCATGACGCCGAGGTCGGGGCGGTCGAGCGCCTTGCCGAGGTCGACGAGCAGCCGTTGTTGTTCCGGCGTCTCAGCCCGCTCGACCAAGGCCTTGATAAACAACGTCTGCCGTGAGCGGTCGCCGATTTCGCCGAGGTCGCGCGCGACCCGGACGAGTTCGTCGGCCTCGAACACGCGTCGCGCCTCGGGCGATACCGCGACCGGGGTGGCCTGGGGAATTGTCAGCGGTGGGACGCACGTGCTCGTCAGCGAGCTGGCCGTAATAATAGTCGGCGTGGGTCGCCGCGGCGGCGTAGTAGAGTCGCGCATCGCGCCCCGCCGCCTCGGCCGCGCGCCCCGCCCAATAGTCGCCGCGCGCCTGGCTGACCGGCGTCAGCGCGGTGTCGCGGACCCGCTCGAAGTGCGTCAGCGCCACCTCTGGCCGGCCGAGCCGCCGCAGCGCCAGCCAGCCGGCGAGCCACTCGGTGTCGATCAGCGCCTGCCGCACGGCGAGGTCATGCTCGGCGAGCGAGCGGCCGAGCGCGAACGGCCGGTGGCCGCCGGCGATGCGGTAGGCGAGGTTCGCGTCGCCGTCGCGCATCGCTCCGCGGGCGAGCTCCAGCCGCAATTTCAACCACATGTCGGGTTCGGCGACGAGTCCGGGCGGCCCGGCATAGTCGGCCATGATCCGCCGCGCCTCGCCGACGTCGCCGCGCCGCTTCGCCGCCGCCGCGCGGTCGTAGGTCAGCCCGGCGTCGCCCTGAAGCGACGCCGGCACGCCGTGGACCGCCTCCTCGCCGGCGCCGCGCCGGAGCCGCAGCCGTGCGACAGCCAGCGTGCCGGGGTCGAGCGGGACGCGCGCGAGCATGCGCTCGGCGGCGGGAAGCTCGCCATGCCACAGCAGGCGATCGAGCCGGGCGATGTGGTCGGCCGGCGTCAGGGCCGACGCGAACTCGCCGAGCAGGGCAGTCTCGCTCGCCGGATCGAGCCCGCCCGAAGTCCATGCCGCGCGCGCCTCGCCGGCGGCCAGCGCCGGGTCGCCGCCGAGCCGGTACGCCTCGGCCAGCCGCAGGTGCGCCGTCGCCGACAACGGCGGGAAATCGCGGAAGAACGCCAGTCGCTCGCCCGCCGGGACGTTCGCGTCGCACAGCCGTTCGGCGCGGCGGCGCAACGTCGTCTCGGCCGGCCAGCCGCGATGCGCGTGGAGGAAGGCGGCGATCTCGGCGAAGGTCGCGGGACCGGAATCGCGACGCAGCCGGTCCCACTGGACGACGGCATCCATCAACGGATCGGTCGCCGGATTGAGCGTCGGCGACAGCGCCAGCGTCGTGAACCGCCCCGCCGCCGTCTCCGCCAGCCGCGCCGAATACAGCGCCCGCATGCCGGGCGTCAGCGCCGCCGCCGCCGTCCCGGCGAGGAGCGCCGCGACGGCCAGCCAGCGGACTTTACTGGACAAGCGCCCGTTACGCTCCATATCACGCCTACTCATGCGCGCCTGACTAACGGCTGCGACGGCGCGGCGGAAGGCGATAATGTTCCACGGTTCGATCCCCGCGCTCGTCACGCCGTTCACCGCCGACGGCGCGGTCGATTGGGCGGCGTTCGACGCCTTCGTCGACTGGCAGATCGCCAGCGGCTCGGCGGCGCTCGTGCCTGCGGCACGACCGGCGAATCGGCGACGCTGACGATCGCCGAGCACAACGCCGTCGTCGGCGCGTGCGTCGCGCGCCGCGGCCGGCCGCGTGCCGGTGATCGCCGGCTGCGGCTCGAACGATACGGCCGTCGCCCTCGCGCACATGCGGCACGCCGCCGACGCCGGCGCGGTCGCCGCGCTCGTCGTCTGCCCTTATTACAACAAGCCGAGCCAGGCCGGGCTGATCGCGCACTTCACCCATCTGGCGACGCATGGCGGGCTGCCGATCGTCATCTACAACATTCCCGGCCGCTCGGTCGTCGACATGAGCGTCGAGACGATGGCGCGCCTCGCCGCGCTGCCGGCGATCGTCGGGGTCAAGGACGCGACCGGCAACGTCGCGCGCGTCGCCGCGCAGCGCGCCGCCTGCGGCCAGGACTTCTGCCAGCTCAGCGGCAACGACGACATGGCTCTGGGCTTCATGGCGATGGGCGGGGCGGGATGCATCTCGGTCACCGCCAACGTCGCTCCCGCCGAATGCGCGGCGTTCCAGGCGGCGTGCGCGGCGGGCGACTACGCCGCGGCGCTCGCGCTGCACGACCGGCTCTACCCGCTCCACGACGCGCTGTTCGCCGACGCCAGCCCCGGTCCGGCGAAGTATGCGCTCGCCCGCCTCGGTCGCATGGGCGAGACGACGCGGCTCCCGATCACCGCGCCGTCGGACGCGGCGAAGGCCCGCGTGGATGCCGCGCTCGCGCATGCGGGGATCGCATGAGCCGCCCCGCCGTCACCATGGGCGTCAAGGCCAAGATCGTCGCCGAGAACCGCCGCGCCCGTTACGAGTACTTCATCGACGACGTCGTCGAAGCCGGCATCGCGCTCGCCGGGACCGAGGTGAAGGCGCTGCGCCAGGGCGAGGGGTCGATCGCCGAGGCCTATGCCGAGCTGAAGGACGGGCAGATGTGGCTGGTCAACGCGAACATCCCCGAATTCAGCCACGGCAACCGCCACAACCACGAGCCCAAGCGCCCGCGCAAGCTGCTGATGCACGCGCGCCAGATCAGCAAGTTCAACGGTGCGGTCACGCGCCAGGGGATGACCGTCATCCCGTTGATGATCTACTTCAACGATCGCGGCCGCGCGAAGGTCGAGCTGGCGCTGGCCAAGGGCAAGAAGCTCCACGACAAGCGCGACACCGAAAAGGCGCGCGACTGGAAGCGCGACGCCGCGCGGATCATGCGCGAGCGCGGGTGAGCGCGACCTGGCCGGCGCCCGTTCGCCGTCAGTGCGGCGACCAGGGCAACCGACATGCTCGACGCGCTCCCGCTCGGGCTCGCCGTTCTCGATCGCGAGGGGCGCTGCGTGCAGGCGAACCCGGCGTTCGCGCAGACGGTCGGCTGCGACTGTACCGGGCCCCTCGGCATCGCGGCGCTGGCGGTCGCGGCCGACCGCGACCGGCTGACGGGGGCGATCGGCGACGTGCTCGGCTGGCGCGTCCTGCAGGTCGCGTGCCGCCTGCGGCTCGCCGTCCGCCCCGACGAGCCGGCCGTCGTTACCGTCATCCGCGCACCCGTCGGCTGGGGGTTCGGCGCGTTGATCGCGGTCCGCGATATCCGCGAGCAGATCCGGCTCGAACAGCAGGTCGCCCAGGCGACCAAGATGCAGGCGGTCGGCCAGCTCGCCGGCGGGATCGCGCACGATTTCAACAATATCCTGACGGCCGTGATCGGCCTGTGCGACCAGTTGCTCGAACACCGCACGGCCGCCGACGCCGACTACGACGACCTCGCCCAGATCCGCCTGAACGCCGGGCGCGCGGCGAAGCTCGTCGGCCAGCTGCTCGCCTTCTCCCGGCAGCAGACGCTGCGGCCCGAGGTGTTCGACGTCGCGACCGCGATCGGTACGGGTCGAGCCGCTGCTCCGCCGGCTCGATCGGGGCCGACGTCGACCTCGTCGTCGAACCGAGCACCGGCGTCATCCTCGCCGATCCCGGCCAGTTCGAGCAGGTGCTCACGAACCTCGCCGTCAACGCCCGCGACGCGATGAGCGGCCGGGGCCGGCTCGAGATCGCCGCGCGCGTCGTTCGCCGCCGCGCGACGTGCCGGCGCTCGGCCATCCCGTGATGCCGGCGACCGACCTTGTCGCGATCACCGTGGTCGACACCGGCACCGGCATCGCCCCCGAGATCGCCGGCAAGATCTTCGAGCCGTTCTTCACGACCAAGCCGGTCGGCGAGGGGACCGGGCTCGGGCTGTCGACGGTGTACGGGATCGTCAAGCAGACCAACGGCTTCATCTTCGCGACGCCGGCCGAGGGCGGGGGGACGTGCTTCGCGATCTACCTGCCCGCGGTCGCCGCGGCGGCGGCCGCGTCACCGGCCCCCGAGCCGCTCCGCCCAGCGGCAGCGCGCACGCCGGTCTCGGGCACGGTGCTCCTGGTCGAGGACGAGCGCGCGGTTCGCCTCGTCGTCGAGCGCGCGCTCAAGCGCGGCGGCTTCAACGTCATCATGGCGAGCGACGGCGCGCTCGCGCTCGACGTGCTCGGCACGGCTGCGATCGATATCCTTGTCTCCGACGTGGTCATGCCCGGGATCGACGGCGTCGAATTGCTCGAACACATCCAGTCGCGCCGCCCCGGCCTGCCGGTCGTGCTGATGTCGGGCTATGCCGATCCGCCGCAGCGGCGCGCGCTCGAGCAGGTGGGCGCGGTGTTCCTTGCCAAGCCGTTCACCGCCGACGACCTGCTCGACGCCGTCGCCGCTGCCGTCGCTGCGCAAGCGCTTGACAGCAAACAGCGCCTCGGTATCGATGCGCGGCCGACGGCGAAGGATTAGACGAGGCGATGACCGCAGGCTCGACTGCTCCCGCCGCTGTTCCGCAAGGGAAGCGCGTCCTCGTTATCGAAGACGAGGTGCTGATTGCGATGGTGCTCGAGGACATGCTCGACATCCTCGGGCATCGCGTCGTGGCGAGCCCGACGACGCTGGCCGACGCCGAGGCGGCGATCGGCGCGGGCGGGTTCGACCTCGTCATCGCCGACGTCAATCTCGGCACCGAACCGATCTTTCCGCTCGCCGACCGCATCCGGGCGGCCGGCGTGCCGCTGATCATCGCGACCGGCTCGCACCCCGATACGCTGCCCGCGCGCTTCGCCGACGTGCCGGTGCTCGAGAAGCCCTACGCGCTGCCGGCGATCGAAAGCGCGTTCGCGCAGATTTATTAGTTCGCGTCTTGTTCTATTAGAACAGAGGTGGTACGTCGGCTCCCTGAACCAGGGAGAACGACGATGGCAGCGGCGTTGAAGGTGGTGGGCGGGGACATGGACAAGGCCAAGGCGCTCGAGGCGGCGCTCGCGCAGATCGACCGGGCCTTCGGCAAGGGCTCGGCGATGAAGCTCGGCAGCCGCGCCACGATGGAGATCGAGAGCAGCCCGACCGGGTCGCTCGGCCTCGACATCGCACTCGGCATCGGCGGTCTGCCGCGCGGCCGCGTCATCGAGATCTACGGTCCGGAGAGTTCGGGCAAGACGACGCTCGCGCTCCATGCCATCGCCGAGGCGCAGAAGAACGGCGGCACCGCGGCGTTCGTCGATGCCGAACACGCCCTCGACCCGGCCTACGCGAAGAAGCTCGGCGTCAACATCGACGAGCTGATCGTGTCGCAGCCCGACACCGGCGAGCAGGCACTCGAGATCGTCGACACGCTCGTGCGGTCGAACGCGATCGATGTGCTCGTCGTCGACTCGGTCGCCGCGCTCGTGCCGCGCGCCGAGATCGAGGGCGAGATGGGCGACAGCCACGTCGGCCTCCAGGCGCGGCTGATGAGCCAGTCGCTGCGCAAGCTGACCGGGTCGATCAGCCGGTCGCGCTGCATCGTCATCTTCATCAACCAGCTGCGGATGAAGATCGGCGTAATGTACGGCAATCCCGAGACGACGACGGGCGGCAACGCGCTCAAGTTCTACGCGAGCGTCCGCCTCGACATCCGCCGCACCGGCGCGATCAAGGACCGCGACGAGGTCGTCGGCAACACGACGCGCGTCAAGGTCGTCAAGAACAAGGTCTCGCCGCCGTTCAAGCAGGTCGAGTTCGACATCATGTACGGCGAGGGTATCTCGAAGACCGGCGAGATCCTCGACCTCGGCGTCAAGGCGAACGTCGTCGAGAAGTCGGGCGCGTGGTTCAGCTACGATTCGATCCGCATCGGCCAGGGCCGCGAGAACGCGAAGAAGTATCTGAAGGACAACCCCGATGTCCGCGACCGCATCGAGAAAGCGGTACGCGACAACGCGGCCGGCCTCGGCGAGGCGCTGATGGTCGGACCCGGCGAGGACGACGCCGCCGAGATGTAGGCGGCGACGCGGCACCGCGCCGACCGTCGCGGTGCCGCTATCGTCCGGCCGGGCGGAAGGTCGGGCGCTTGAGGTCCATCGGGCGCTCGCCTAAGTCGGTCGGATGAACACCAACGATATCCGGCGCAGCTTCCTCGACCATTTCGGCCGCGCTGGGCATCGCGTCGTGCCGTCGGCACCGCTCGTGCCGCAGAACGATCCGACGCTGATGTTCGTCAACGCCGGCATGGTGCCGTTCAAGAACGTCTTCACCGGTCAGGAGACGCGCCCCTATGTAACCGCCGCGTCGGCGCAGAAGTGCGTCCGCGCCGGCGGCAAGCACAACGATCTCGACAACGTCGGCTATACCGCACGCCACCACACCTTCTTCGAGATGCTCGGCAACTTCTCGTTCGGCGCCTATTTCAAGGCCGAGGCGATCGAGCATGCGTGGACGCTGCTGACGCGCGAATGGGGGCTCGACCCGGCGCGGCTGACGGTCACCGTCTATCACACCGACGACGAGGCGTTCGACCTCTGGCGGCGCATCGCCGGCCTGCCCGACGACCGCATCATCCGCATCGCGACCAACGACAACTTCTGGTCGATGGGCGAGACCGGGCCGTGCGGTCCGTGCAGCGAGATCTTCTACGATCACGGCGACCACATCCCCGGCGGGCCGCCGGGGAGTCCGGACGAGGACGGCGACCGCTTCGTCGAGATCTGGAACCTCGTCTTCATGCAGTACGAGCAGGTCGACGCCGCGACGCGCCGTGACCTGCCGCGCCCGTCGATCGACACCGGCATGGGGCTCGAGCGGATCGCCGCCGTCCTCCAGGGCGTCACCGACAATTACGACACCGACACCTTCCGCGCGCTGATCGCGGCGAGCGGGGCGCTGACCGGGACGCCGACGACCGGCTCGACCCAGGCGTCGCACCGCATCCTCGCCGACCATCTGCGCACGAGCGGCTTCCTCGTCGCCGACGGCGTGCTGCCGGCGAACGACGGCCGCGGCTACGTCCTGCGGCGGATCATGCGCCGCGCCATGCGCCACGCGCACCTGCTCGGCAGCGCCGAGCCGCTGATGCACCGCCTCGTGCCGACGCTCGTCGCCGAAATGGGCGCGGCCTATCCCGAGCTCATCCGCGCCCAGCCGCTGATCGAGGCGACCCTGCTCCAGGAGGAGACGCGCTTCCGCGTCACCCTCGGCAACGGGCTGCGGCTGCTCGGCGAGGCGACGGGGTCGATGGCGGCCGGCGATCGCCTTCCCGGGGCGACGGCGTTCAAGCTCTACGACACCTACGGCTTTCCGCTCGACCTCACCGAGGACGCGCTGCGCGAACGCGGCATCGGCATCGACCGTGCGGGCTTCGATGCCGCGATGGCCGAGCAGCGGCGCGCGGCGCGGGCGGCGTGGACCGGCTCGGGACAGAGTGCGTCGGCGGCGGTCTGGTTCGACATCCTCGACGACGTCGGCCCGACCGAGTTCACCGGCTACGCGAGCGACACCTCGCAGGGGCAGGTCGTCGCCATCGTTCGCGACGGTGCCCGCGTCGAGGCGGCGGCCGCGGGCGACAGTGTCGCCATCGTCACCAACCAGACGCCGTTCTACGGCGAATTGGGCGGACAGGCCGGGGATGCCGGAACGCTCGTCACCGCCGGCGGCCACGTCGCCGTCGCCGACACCGCCAAGCAGCTCGGCAAGCTCCACGTCCATCTCGGCGAGGTCGCCGCCGGCCGCATCGCGGTCGGCGATACGGCGACGCTCGCGATCGACGTCGCGCGCCGGGCGATGCTCCGCGCCAACCACTCGGCGACGCACCTGCTCCATGCCGCGCTGCGCGAACGCCTCGGCCGGCACGTCACGCAGAAGGGGTCGCTCGTCGCGCCCGACCGGCTGCGGTTCGATTTCAGCCACCCGACCGCGCTGTCGCGCGACGACCTCGCCGCGGTCGAGGCCGACGTCAACCGGCACATCCGCGAGAACAGCCCGGTGACGACGCGGCTGATGACGCCCGATGCCGCGGTCGCGGCAGGGGCGATGGCGCTGTTCGGCGAGAAGTACGGCGACGAGGTCCGCGTCCTGTCGATGGGCCTCGCTGGCGAGGCGAACTATTCGACCGAACTGTGCGGCGGCACCCATGTCGCCGGACTCGGCGAGATCGCCCTGTTCAAGATCATCGGCGAGAGCGGCGTGTCGAGCGGCATCCGGCGGATCGAGGCGCTGACCGGGGAGGCGGCGCGGACCTTCCTGACCGGGCAGGAGGACCGCCTGCGCGCGGCTGCGGCGGCGCTCAAGACGCGTCCCGACGAGGTGCCCGAGCGCGTCCTCGCCCTCGTCGACGAGCGGCGCCGGCTCGAGCGCGAACTCGCCGAGGCGAAGCGCGCGCTGGCGCTCGGTGGCGGCACCGCGGCCGACGCGTCGCCCGAGGCCGAGCTCGCGGGCACCGTGCGTTTCGCCGCTCAGGTGCTCGACGGGTTCGATCCCAAGGGGTTGCGCGGCCTGATCGACGAGCAGAAGAAGCGTCTCGGCAGCGGTGTCGCGGTGATGGTCGCGGTCAACGACGGGCGGGCGACGGTGGCGGTCGGCGTGACCGACGACCTCGTCGGGCGGTTCAGCGCCGTCGACCTCGTCCGGGTCGCGGCGGGTGCCGTCGGCGGGCAGGGCGGGGGCGGGCGCCCCGACCTCGCCCAGGCCGGCGGGCCCGACGGGGCGAAGGCGGCCGAAGCGCTGACCGCGGTGCGCGACGTGCTGGCGCGCGCGGCCTAGCCCGTCCGCGTCGGCGTGCGCGCCGTTCGCGGAATAAGGGCCGCCGCGTCGCTGCCCCGACGCCGAGCGCGTCAGCGCGGTCCGCGTTCGCCCCGCCCCTGCCGCTCGCCGCCGCGGCTCTGCCGCTCGCCGCGGCGCGCCTTGCGCCGCGACTTGGCGGCGGCGGCTTCGGCGCGGGTGCGGCCTTCGGGGGTGTCGGCGAAGCGGACGACGTCGAGCGGGACGTCGCCGGCCGCGAGATCGAAGCCGAGCATCGCGAAGCTGTCGGCCATGTGCGGCGGCAGGTCGGCGGCGATGTCGAGCACGCCGCCGTCGGGATGATCGACGATCAGTCGACGCGCGTGGAGGTGCATCTTGCGGCTGATCCCGCCGGTCAGGAAGGCGTCGCGGCCGCCGTACTTGGCGTCGCCGACGATCGGGTGGCCGAGCGCGGCGGCGTGGACGCGGATCTGGTGGGTGCGGCCGGTCAGGGGCTGGAACTCGACCCACGCGGCCTGCGTCGCGGCGTGGTCGAGGACGCGGTAGCGGGTCGTCGCCGACTGGCCGGCCGCGAGGTCGACGTGCATCTTCTCGCCGCCGGTCCCCGGCTGCTTGGCGAGCGCGGCGGCGATCTCGCCCTCGGTCGGCTCGGGCATGCCGAGGACCAGCGCCCAGTAAACCTTCCTCGCAGTCCGTCCGGCGAAGGCCTTGGAAAAGAACGCCGCCGCCCGCGCCGTGCGCGCCAGCAACAGGACGCCGCTGGTGTCCTTGTCGAGCCGGTGGACCAGTTTCGGGCGCTGCGGAAAACCGAAACTCAGCGCGTCGAGCAGGCCGTCGACATGCGTCGTCGTGCCCGTGCCGCCCTGCGTGGCGAGGCCGGCGGGCTTGTTGAGGACGATCGCCGCCTTGTCGCGATGGATGACGAGCCCCTGCGCGTAGCTGATTTCCGCCGGGCTCAGCGCGCGGCGCGGCGCGTCGCGCGGCGCGCCACCCTCCGGCACCGCGTCGGCGGGCGGCACGGTGATCGTCTGTCCGGCGGCGATGCGGTCGCCGGGATCGGCCTTGGCCCCGTCGAGGCGCAGCGCACCCGTCCGCGCCCAGCGCGACACGACGTTGAAGCTGATCTCGGGCAGGTGGCGCTTGAACCAGCGGTCGAGGCGGATGTCCCGGTCGTCGTCCCCGACGATGAAAAGCCGGACTCCGTCGGGTTCGACGGTGAAGGTCCGGGTCACGGCCGGACCAGCAGAATGCCGGCGTAGAGCGCGACCGCGCTGCCGGCGACCGACGACACCGCATAGGCGGCGGCGAGCAGCACGTCGCCGCGGACGATCATCGTCACCAGTTCGAGGCTGAACGCCGAGAAGGTGGTGAAGCCGCCCAGCACGCCGACACCGAGGAGCAGTCGCAGCCCCTCGCCGGCGGCGTTGGTCCGTACCAGCGATCCCGCCAGCAGCCCCATCGCGAGCCCGCCGAGGATGTTGACCGCCCAGGTACCGAACGGCAGCCCCGGCCCGAACGCGCCGAGCGCCGCCTCGCCGACGAGGTAGCGCAGCCCCGCGCCGAACCCGCCGCCGAGCATGACGAGGACGATCGGGGGCAGGGCGGTCGCGTCCATGAGCGCTGCTGTCTAGCCGAGCGTCGCCGCTCACGCCACGCCGAAAGTCCAGCCCTCGGTCGCCGCGACCGCCGCCAGCCCGGCCGGCGACCATGTCGCCGGGGCGGCGGCGGCGACGCGCATGCCGGCGGCGGAGATCAGTGCGTCGCCGACATGGTCGGCGAAGCGATCGGGCACGTCGGCGGGGGGCGAGCCGAGCCGGCCAAGCGCGGCGGTGAGCGTCGCCCGGTCGCGGATCTTGCCGCGGACCCCGGCGTCGGCGGCGAAGGTCCGGCAGTAGATCTCGACGAGCAGCGGCCCGGCCGCCGGCACCGGGTCGAACGGCCACACCGGCACCGCGGTGCGCGCGAGCAGGCGCATGCCCGACAGGCTTGCCTTGCCGCACTGCGCCGCACCGACGAGGGCGAAGACCGACGACGCCGCACCTTGGCCGCGCGCGGCCCAGCGGTGTTCGACGGTCCGTAACCGCGCGCGCGCCGCCTTCGGCCCGTCGGCGGCCCCGGTCCAGAAGTGGCGGCGGCGAGCGGCGATGACCGCGTGGGCAGCGTCGTGCGGATCGGCGGCGGCGACGCGGTCGACCTCGCGCCACAGGGTCCGCGCCTCGGGCGGCGAGGGTTCGCCCGGGAAGAACGACCCCGCGTCGGCATGCGGCAGGCTGAACGAGAAGTCGAAACCGACGAGCGCCCGCTCGCCACGTGCCGCCAGCACGTCGACGAGCGCGAAGACCTCGGCGCGCGACCAGCGGTGGCCGGGCCGGACGATCTCGGGGGCGGCGTCGCCCGGGCCACACGACGCGACGGCGATGCTCGCGTGGCGCTCGCCGACCGCGCCGGTCCAGTCGACGGCGACGAAGCGGGTGAACGCCAAGCGTCAGCCGTCGCGGCGGACGGCGCGCAGTTGCGCCCAGTGCGCGAGCCGCTCGGCGATGCGCGCCTCGTGGCCGCGCTCGGTCGGCCGGTAGAACGCCTGCGCCGCCATGCCCTCGGGCCAATAGTCCGCGCCCGAGAACCCCTCGGCAGCGTCGTGGTCGTAGGCGTAATCCTTGCCGTAGCCGAGCGTTTTCATCAGCTTGGTCGGCGCGTTGAGGATGTTCGCCGGCGGCGGCAGCGATCCCGTCGCCGTCGCGCTACGCCACGCCGCTTTCTGCGCGACGTACGCCGCGTTCGATTTCGGCGCGGTCGCCAGGTACAGGCAGGCGTGGGCGATCGCCAGTTCGCCCTCGGGCGAGCCGAGGAAGTCGTACGCGTCCTTCGCCGCCAGCGTCACGACGAGCGCGTTCGAATCGGCCAGCCCGATGTCCTCGCTGGCGAAGCGGACGAGGCGGCGCAGGACGTAGAGCGGCTCCTCGCCCGCCGTCAGCATCCGCGCGAGATAGTAGAGCGCGGCGTCGGGGTCGCTCCCGCGCAGGCTTTTGTGCAGCGCCGAGATCAGGTTGTAATGGCCGTCGCGGTCCTTGTCGTAGACCGCGACGCGGCGGTGGAGCAGGTCGCTCAAGGCCGCCGGTTCGAGCGGCGCATCGACGGCGATGCTGAACAGCGTCTCGGCCTGGTTGAGCAGGAAGCGCCCGTCGCCGTCGGCCGAGGCGACCAGCGCCTCGCGCGCGTCCGGGGTCAAGGGCAGCGCGCGTCCCTCGGCGGCCTCGGCGCGGGCAAGCAGCGCGACCAGGGCGGCCGCGTCGAGGCGGCGGACGATCAGCACCTGCGCGCGGCTGAGCAGCGCGGCGTTGAGCTCGAAGCTCGGGTTTTCGGTCGTCGCGCCGACGAGCACGATCGTGCCGTCCTCGACGAACGGCAGGAAGCCGTCCTGCTGGCTGCGATTGAAGCGGTGGATCTCGTCGACGAACAGCAGCGTGCGCTGCCCCGCGCGCGCCGCCGTTTTGGCCTCGGCGAACAGCTTCTTGAGGTCGGCGACGCCGGCGAACACCGCGCTGATCCCGACGAAGCGCATGCCGACCGCTTGCGCCAGCAGCCGCGCGATGGTCGTCTTGCCCGTCCCCGGCGGCCCCCACAGGATCAGGCTGGCGAGCTTGCCCGCCGCCACCATCCGCCCGATGGCACCGTCGGCCCCGGTCAGATGACCCTGCCCGACCACATCGGCGAGCGCGCGCGGGCGCAGGCGTTCGGCGAGGGGAACGCCGTCCGCGGACGGCGCGGCCGCGGCGGCAGCGGGCGCGTCGTCGCCGGCGAACAGGTCGGTCATGCCCCGATAAAGGTGCCGCTGCGGCAAATTGCAATCGCGCTGCACCCCAGCGGCCCGCCGCGCGTTCGCTCCGGCGAGACCAGCAAGGATCGACCATGCCCAAGACACTCACCAAGTTCACGATCACCGAGGCCGGCGAGGATTACCTGCTCCACATCGAGGACGACGCCGGCGAGACGATCGAGTTCACCGCGACCTACGACCAGCTCGACCTGCTGGTGGAGACGATCGACCAGCACCTCGACGAGGATGCCGAGGAGATGGACGAGGTCGAGGACTGACGCCGGTCCCGACCAGACAAAGGCCGCGCTGCCTGCGGGCGGCGCGGCCGTTGTCGTCGTGGCGTGCCCGGCCGCGATCGGGCTCAGGCGGCCGTGGCGACCCGCCGGCGGGTCGCTGCCCCGACGAGGCCGAAGCCGGTCAGCATCAGCGCCCAGGTCGCCGGCTCGGGCACCGCAGTATCGGTGACGCGGACGTTGTCGAAATCGCCCTGGCCGCCTGAGCTGCCGAGCGTGACGGTGATCGCCGCGCCGGCGTCGGCCGCGGTCGCGGTGTAGACCGCGCTGTATGTCGACCACGTTCCCGACGTCGGATAGGCGCCCGACGCGCCGATGTTCGTGGCGCCGATCGACAGGGTGATCGAGCCGGGATTGCCGACGTCGTGGCGGACGCCGAAGTCGGTGAACAGCGAATAGGTGTGGCCGGCGACCGCGGTCGCGGTCAGTGTCTGCACGATCGAGCCGCCGTTGGTATAGGCGACCGTGGCGCCGTCGGGGACATAGTCAAAATAAGCGAAGTTGCCCGACGACGACCCGGGCTGAAACTGGCCGTTGGTGCCGCCGCTGTTGACCCAACCGGGGATCGCCGACGTCGAAAACGAGCAGCCCGCGCCGCAGCCGGCGAGCGGCAGCCCGCCGGCGGGGAGGGTCTCGAACGAGGCGTTGACGACGACGAGGTTGACGGCCTGGGCCGGCACGGCGGCGCACACGGTCGCCACGGTGACGGAGGCGAGAACGGCAAGCGAGCGAAGGGTCACGGGTCAGGCTCCAAGTCAGCGTCTTAGCAACAGCCCAGCAAGAACCGCGCCAAGTCTCAAGCCACGGATAACCTTAGCCCGACGGCAACACTCTTATCGCCATGTGTAAAGCATGCCGACACTTCGCGGTTATCGGGCGGCGAACGCCGCGCCGCCGTCGCGGCGGCGCGGTGCGCTGATCAGGCGGCGGCCGGCTCGTCCGCAGGTGCATCGGCCATGTCGGCCGGCAGCGTACCGGGCTCGGCGTTCGGGTCGAACGCCTCGGTGAAGCCGGCGTTGTCGCGTTCGAACATGTCGGCGGTGACGTCGACGCCCTTCGCCTGGAGCTCGGCCTCTTCGGGCGAGCGGGCGATGTTGACCTTGACCGTCACCGACACCTCCGGGTGGAGCGCGATGCGGATGTCGTAGAGGCCGAGCGACTTGATCGGCTTGTCGAGGACGATCTGGTTCTTGGTCACCTTCGCGCCGTCGGCGACGAGCGCCTCGGCGAGGTCGCGGGTCGCGACCGAGCCGTAGAGCGCGCCGGCGTTCGACGCCTGGCGGATCAGGACGATCGACTTGCCGTCGATCGCCTTGGAAATCGGCGATGGCGACGTCGCGGCGGCCGGCGTTCTCGGCCTCGATCACCGCGCGGTTGGCCTCGAAACGCTTCTTGTTCGCCTCCGACGCCCGCAGCGCCTTGGCGCGGGGCAGGAGGAAGTTGCGCGCGAAGCCCGGCTTGACGGTGACGACGTCGCCGATGTTGCCGAGCTTCTCGACGCGCTCGAGCAGGATCACATCCATGACTAGCGTCCTACTTCACGAGGTACGGCAGCAGGCCGATGTGGCGGGCGCGCTTGATCGCCTGCGCCAGCTCACGCTGCTTCTTGCCGGAAACGGCGGTGATGCGGCTCGGCACGATCTTGCCGCGCTCGGAGACGAAGCCCTGGAGCAGGCGGACGTCCTTGTAGTCGATGACGGGCGCGTTCGGACCCGAGAACGGGCACGACTTGCGGCGGCGGAAAAACGGGCGACCCATGTGCTAACTCCTCAGGCCGGACGCGGGCGGAAGCCGCCGCGGTCGCCACCACCGGCACCGGCACCGGCACCGCGATCGCGGTCACCGAAGCCGCCGCTGCGCGGACGGTCGCGGTCGGGGCGGTCGCCGCGCGGACGATCGCCGTCGCGGCCGCCATCACGCCCCTCGCGCTCGCGGCTCTCGTTGCGGCGCATCATCGCCGACGGGCCTTCCTCCATCTGGTCGACGCGGACGGTCATGAAGCGCAGGATGTCCTCCGACAGGCCGACCTGGCGCTCGAGCTCGGCGATCGCGGCGGCGGGCGCGTCGATGTTGAACATGACGTAGTGCGCCTTGCGGTTCTTCTTGATCCGGTAGGCGATCGAGCGGAGGCCCCAATATTCGTTCTTGGCGACCCGGCCGTTGCCGTCGGTGATGATCTTGGTGAAGGCTTCGCTCATCGCCTCGACCTGGGCATTGGCCAGGTCCTGTCGCGCGAGGAAGACATGCTCGTACATCGGCATGTGGGGTGGCACTCCTGTCGCCGATCGCTGACGCCGCACGGTGCGACGCCCCTCCGGACTTGCTGCTGAAAACGGCAACGGCCGGGCAAGACCCGGCCGCGTCGTCGGTGAGCGCCTATGGCCGAAGGCGGCGGGGATTGCAAGCGCCTCGCGCGAGCCCCTCTCCACGGCCGCGGCGCAGCCGCGGCCGTGGAGAGGGGGAGTGCCGCCTTACGCCTTCGTCGACGCGTACAGCTTCCACAGGTCGGCGACGTCCTTCATGCCGCCCTTGTCGCCGACGCTGGCGAAGGTCGTCTTGGCCGCGCCGGCCGCGCCGGCCTTGACCTGCGAGATTCCCTCGAAGACCTTGGCGGAGTCGGCGTCGGGGCCGTTCGCCGCTGCCGCCTTGCCGTAGGCGGCCGCCGCGTCGGCGTACTTGTCGAGCCCGAGATACGCGCCGCCGGCCTTCGCCGCCGTGTTCGGGTCGGCCGCGAGCTTGGCCGCGTTGGCCCCCGCCGCCTGCGCGCGCGACGCCGCCGCCTGGGCGAGCTTCGCCGCCATCGGGTCGGACCCGAGCGCGCCGCCGGCCTTGGTCAGCACCTCCTGCGCGACGCCGGGCTGGTCGCCGACGATGGCGAGCTTGGCGAACTCGCTGATGTCCTCGGGGCGCGTCAGGTTGCCCGTCGCCTGCATCAGGTGGAACAGCGCGAGCTTCGCCTCGGGCCGCATCTGCGTCTTCTGCAGCTCGACGAGCAGCGTCTGCCAGCGCGCCGGCGAGGCGTCGATGCGGATCAGCTTCTCGGTCGTCGCCAGGTACGCCTTCTTGTCGCCGGCCTTGTACTGCGCCCCGGCGAGGTTCTCGAGATACTGCGGCTTGGCCCCGTTGGTCTGGATCAGCTTGTTGTACGACGCGACCGCCTCGGCATAATGCCCCTGCTTGATCGCGGCCTGCGCGATCAGGATCGTCATGTCCTCGCCGCCCGCCTGCCGCGCGAGCGCGACCGCCTTCGTATAGTTGCCGGCGTTGTAATAGAGCGAGGCGAGCTGCTTGGGCGTCGCGCTGCCGCCGGCCTGGAGCTCGTCGGCGGCTTTCCCGTACTGGCCGGCCTTGGTGTAGACGTACGCCGCCATCTGCGCGACCTTGCTGCGCTCTTCGGGCGTCTTGGCCGCGGCCTTCGCGGTGGCGATCGCGGCGATCGAGTTGGCGCTGCCGGCACCCTTCTGCGCCTGCGCAAGCGCAGTGCCGACCGCCTTCGACACCGCCGCTGCGGCCGGCGTCGTGGTCAGGGGGACGAGCGCGAGGACCGCAGCGCCGGCCAGAAACTTCCCAAGGTTCATCTTATCGTTCCTCGTCTGAGACAATGGCGATGCTAATTCCGTGCCGATGGCGGCACGCTGAACGCGCGAGCCGGCCGGCGGCTGCGACCTTATCGATTCCGCCTGCAGGCGCAATGGCGATGGCCGCGCCTGCCGCCGCCCGCCCATTTGCACCGCGGCGGCGATGCGCCTAATCGCACCCGCCAATCAACGGACGAGGCACCAGTTTGACCCGCGCATTCGTTTTCCCCGGCCAGGGCAGCCAGTCGGCCGGCATGGGCAAGGCGCTCGCCGCCGCCAGCCCGGCCGCGCGCGCCGTGTTCGAGGAGGTCGATTCGGCGCTCGGCGCGCATCTGTCGCGGCTGATGTTCGACGGGTCGCTGACCGAGCTGACGCTGACCGAGAACGCCCAGCCGGCGATCATGGCGGTGTCGATCGCGGTGCTGCGGGTGCTCGAGCACGAGGGCGGCGTCAGCCTCGCCGACAAGGCGGCGTTCGTCGCCGGGCACAGCCTCGGCGAATATAGCGCGCTGTGCGCCGCCGGCGTGCTGAGCCTCGCCGACGCCGCGCGGCTGCTGCGCGCGCGGGGCCAGGCGATGCAGGCGGCGGTGCCGGTCGGCGTCGGCGCGATGGCGGTGCTGATCGGGCTCGACCTCGACACGGTGCTCGCCGTCGCCGCGGACGCCGCGCAGGGCGAGGTCTGCGAGGTCGCCAACGACAACGCGCCGGGGCAGGTCGTCGTGTCGGGGCACGTCGAGGCGGTCGCGCGGGCGATCCATCTCGCCAAGGCGAAGGGCTCGCGCCACTCGGTCCTGCTGCCGGTGTCGGCCCCGTTCCACTGCTCGCTGATGGCGCCGGCGGCCGACGCGATGGCGGCGGCGCTCGCCGATGCCGCGATGGCCGCGCCGTTCGTGCCGCTGGTGGCGAACGTCACCGCGGCCCCGGTGACCGCCCCCGACGAGATCCGCCGCCTCCTCGTCGAGCAGATCACCGGCCGCGTCCGCTGGCGCGAGAGCGTGCTGGCGATGACCGACGCCGGCGTGACGCGGTTCGTCGAACTGGGCGCGAAGGTGCTCAGCCCGATGGTCAAGCGGATCACGCCGGACGCGACCGCCGAGGCGGCGCTCGACATGGGCACGATCGAGGCACTGGCGAAGGGCCTGTGACCGGCGCGGCCGGGCAGCGAAGGGAGCGATGACGATGTTCGACCTGACCGGCATGACCGCCCTCGTCACCGGGGCCAGCGGCGGGCTCGGCTCGGCGATCGCCCGCGCGCTGGTCGGGCAGGGGGCGCGCGTGGCGCTGTCGGGCACCCGCGTCGCGCCGCTCGAGGCGCTCGCCGCCGAGCTGCCCGGCGCAGTCGTGCTGCCGTGCGACCTCGGCGACGCCGCCGCAGTCGACGCGCTGGTGCCCGCCGCGGTGGCGGCGCTCGGGGGCCTCGACATCCTCGTCAACAACGCCGGCGTTACCCGCGACAACCTCGCGATGCGGATGAAGGACGACGAGTGGGACACGGTCCTGACGGTCAACCTCGCCGCCGCCTTCCGCCTGTGCCGCGCGGCGCTCAAGCCGATGATGCGCGCGCGCTTCGGCCGCATCGTCAGCGTCACCTCGGTCGTCGGCGTCACCGGCAATCCGGGGCAGGCGAACTATGCCGCGTCGAAAGCCGGGCTGATCGGCATGAGCAAGGCGCTCGCGCAGGAAGTCGCCAGCCGCAACATCACCGTCAACTGCGTCGCGCCGGGGTTCATCGCCTCGCCGATGACCGCCGCGCTGACCCCCGAGCAGACCGCCGGGCTGACCGCGCGCATCCCCGCCGCCCGGCTCGGCGAGGGGGCCGACGTCGCCGCCGCGATCGTCTATCTCGCCAGCCGCGAGGCGGGCTACGTCACCGGCGCGACGCTCCACGTCAACGGCGGCATGGCGATGATCTGACCGCCGTTCGCCCGACCGACACCGATCCGACCGACGGCTTGTCACGCCCGGCGAGCGTCGCTATCCCACCAAGGCATCAGCGCCACCCAGCGGAGAATTCCATCATGACCGACGTCGCCGACCGCGTTAAGAAGATCGTCGTCGAACATCTCGGGGTCGAAGCCGACAAGGTCACCGAGGACGCGAGCTTCATCGACGACCTCGGCGCCGACAGCCTCGACACGGTCGAGCTCGTGATGGCGTTCGAGGAGGAGTTCGGCGTCGAGATCCCCGACGACGCCGCCGAGAAGATCCTGACGGTCAAGGACGCGATCGGCTTCATCGAGACCCACGCCAAGGCGTGATCGCCATTTGATCCGGTCGCGTGCGACACGTATGACGGCTCTCCGCGACGGCGGGGGGCCGTTTTGCGTTACGGCTGCACCGGCGGCGGCAGAGTTGGGAGGACCGCGATGCGTCGCGTCGTGATTACGGGCATCGGCATGGTGACCCCCCTGGGCGCATCGCCCGAGGTCGTGTGGGCGAACATCCTCGCGGCGAAGTCGGGGGCGGGCCCGATCACGCGCTTCGACGCGACCGACTATGCGTGCCGCATCGCGATGGAGGTCAAGCACGGCGACGGCACCGGCGACACCTTCGACCAGACGAAGCGAATCGACCACAAGGTCCTGCGCCAGGTCGATCCGTTCATCGTCTTCGGCATCGACGCCGCCGGCCAGGCGCTCGAGGACGCCGGGCTGACCGATATGACCGAGGAGCAGCGCTTCCGCGCCGGGTGCATGATCGGGTCGGGCATCGGCGGCCTGCCGGGGATCGAGAAGGAATCGATCGTCCTCCACGAAAAGGGCCCGCGCCGCGTCAGCCCGCATTTCGTCCACGGCCGCCTGATCAACCTCATCTCGGGGCAGGTCAGCATCAAGTACGGGCTGATGGGCCCCAACCACGCCGTCGTCACCGCGTGTTCGACCGGCGCGCATGCGATCGGCGACGCCGCGCGGCTGATCGCGCTCGACGACGCCGACGTCATGCTCGCCGGCGGCGCGGAGGGGGCGATCTGCCCGCTCGGCATCGCCGGGTTCGCCCAGGCGCGCGCGCTGTCGACCGGCTTCAACGACGAGCCGACGCGCGCCAGCCGCCCGTACGACCGCGACCGCGACGGCTTCGTCATGGGCGAAGGCGCCGGCATCGTCTGCCTCGAGGAATACGAGCGGGCCAAGGCGCGCGGCGCGACGATCTATGCCGAGGTCATCGGCTACGGCCTGACCGGCGACGCCTACCATGTCACCGCGCCGCACCCCGAAGGGTCGGGGGCGTTCCGCTCGATGGCGATGGCGCTCAGGAAGGCGGGGCTGAACCCGTCCGACATCGACTATATCAACGCCCACGGCACCTCGACGCCGATGGGCGACGAGCTCGAGCTCGGCGCGGTGCGGCGGCTGTTCGGCAGCGCGATCGAGACGGTCAGCATGTCGTCGACCAAGTCGGCGATCGGCCACCTGCTCGGCGGCGCCGGCGCGGTCGAGAGCATCTTCTGCGCGCTCGCGATGCGCGACCAGGTCGCGCCGCCGACGCTCAACCTCGATCATCCGTCGGACGCGTGCGAGGGGGTCGACCTCGTCCCGCACGTCGCCAAGCCGCGGAAGATCAAGGCGGTGCTCAACAACAGCTTCGGCTTCGGCGGGACCAACGCGACGCTGGTGATGCGGGCGGTCTGACGTGGCGCGCCGGGCCAGCCGCGGGGGCCGGGCGGCGCTCGCCTTCGTCGCGCTGCTGCTCGTCATCGGCGTGCCGCTGTTCGCGTCGCGGTGGTGGTCGTGGAACCGCGCCCCCGGACCGACGCACGACGTCGTCATCCCGGCGGGAACGACGCTGGCGGGCGCGGCCGACCGGCTCGACGAGGCCGACGTGATCGAATCGGCCGGGCAGTTCCGCTTCCTTGCGCGCCTGTTCGGCAGCCGCGCGCCGATCCGCGCCGGCGTCTACCGCTTCACCGAGAACCGCGGCTGGGGCGCGTACCTGCGGCAGATGCAGAAGGGCGAGGTCATCGCGCTGCGCGTGACGATCCCCGAGGGGCTGCCGTCGGTCCTCGTCGCCGAGCGGCTGCGGGCGAACGCGCAGCTGACCGGCGCGGTCGCGGTGCCGGCGGAGGGCTCGGTCCTGCCCGACACTTATGACTTCGCCGTCGGCTCGACCCGCGCGGCGGCGGTCGCGCGGATGCAGGCGGCGATGACCGCCGAGGTCGCGCGGCTGTGGCCGAAGCGGTCGCCGGCGACGGTCGTCAAGACCCCGGCCGAGGCGGTGATCCTCGCCTCGATCGTCGAGAAGGAGACCGCGCTGCCGGCCGAGCGGCGTTTGGTTGCAGGGGTTTACAGCAATCGGCTGCGGCAGGGCATCAAGCTCGACGCCGACCCGACGGTCATCTACCCGATCACTGCCGGGCGCCCGCTCGGACGGCGGATCCTCAAGTCCGAACTCGCGCGCGACACCGGCTACAACACCTATCTCAAGCCCGGGCTGCCGAAGGGGCCGATCGCCAATCCGGGGCGCGCGTCGATCGCCGCGGTGCTCGACCCGGCGCCGACCAAGGCGCTGTACTTCGTCGCCGACGGGCGCGGCGGGCACGTCTTCGCCGACACGCTCGCCGAGCAGAACGCCAACGTCGCCAAGTGGTTCGCACTGCGCCGCGCCCGCGGGGAGATGTAGTGGCGCGCCGGCCCGCGCGCCGCGCTCCCTCGCGCCCCGCCCCGCGCCGCTCGCCGCCCCGCGCCGGACGCGGCAGTCGTCCGCTGCCGGCGCGCGTCGCCGCCATCGCCGTCCGGATCGCCGCGGTCGTCGTGCTGGCGTGGCTCGCCGGCTTCGCGTGGTTCGCGCTGACGCTGCCGACCGCCGCCCCGCTGGCGGTGACGACCGACGCCGTCGTCGTCCTGACCGGCGGCGGCGGACGTCTGAAGCGCGGGATCGAGGCGCTCGCGGCCGGGTCGGCGCGGCGGATGTTCGTCTCGGGCGTCGGCGCGCACATCGGCAAGGCGGCGCTCGCCGCGTCGGTCGGCGCGCCGCTCAAGCTGCTGACGACGCGCGCCGACCTCGGCTATGCCGCGGTCGACACGCGGTCGAACGCGATCGAGACGACGGCGTGGACGCTGCGCCACGGCTATGGCTCGCTGCGGCTGGTGACGAGCGCCGCGCACATGCGCCGCGCGCGGCTCGAACTCGCCGCGCAGATGCCGCGCAAGGTCCGCATCGTCGAGGACGCGGTGCCCGGCGAGCCCGGCGCCGACAGCATCGCGCGCGAATATTCGAAATACCTGCTGCGCATGGCGGCGCTCGGCGCGGGCGCGGCCTGATGCGCTGGGCTGGCGGCGTTCGTCCGGTCGCTGGTCTTCGCGCCGCTGTTCTACGGCGGGTCGGTGTTCTACGTCCTCGCCGCGCTCGCCGCCGGCAAGGTCGCGCCGGGCGCGGTGATCCCGATCGCCCGCGCGTGGGCGGGGTGGCTCGACCTGCTCGCGCGGCGCGTCCTCGGCATCCGCTGGCGCGTCACCGGCACCCTGCCGACCGAGCCGGCGATCGTCGCGTTCAAGCACCAGGCGGCGTACGAGACGTACCTCGTGCTGCGGCTGTTCTCCGCCCCGGCGGTCGTGATGAAGGCCGAACTGCTGGCGATCCCGCTGTGGTCGACGGTCGCGCGGACCCACGGCATCATCCCGGTCGACCGCACCGGCTCGGCGTCGGCGCTGCGGGCGATGGTCCGCGCGGCCAACGCGGCGAAGGCGGCGCGGCGGCCGGTCGTCATCTTTCCCGAAGGCACGCGCACGCGGCCCGGCGACGCGCCGCCGCTCAAGGCCGGGCTCGCCGGGCTGTACCGCGCGCTGCGCCTGCCGGTGGTGCCGGTCGCGCTCGATTCGGGCACGTGCTGGCCCAAGGGCTTCGTCAAATATCCGGGCGTGGTGACGTTCGCGGTGGGAGAGCCGATCCCGCCCGGGCTCGAGCGCAGCGACATCGAGGCGCGGGTCCACGCCGCGCTGAACGCGTTGAACGCGCCATGAAACGCGTGCCGCTGTGGCTGACGGTTGTCCCGCTCGTGCTCGGCGCGGCGGTCTACTGGCATTTCTGGACCGGGTGGCGCGACACGCTGCGCGCCGACCTCGGCGCCGTGCTGCCGGGCACGCCGGTGACGATCGGCGGCTTTCCCTACCGGCTGGAGGCCGATGTCGCGCGTCCGCGCTATGCCCTCGACGGGCCGGTCCGGCTGACGGTCGACGCCGCCCGCGCGCGCGCCAACCGCAACCCGTGGCAGCGCGACCTGACGATCGTCCGCACCGAGACGCCGACCGTCGCCGCGGCGATCGACGGCCTCGACGGCGCCCGCCTCCGCGCGCAGGCGGCGTCCGGCGTCGCCAGCGTGCGCCTCGGCGCCGGCGGCATCGCCCGGCTGTCGACGGTGCTCGAGCGCGCGACTGCGACGACCGGCCTCTTCGCCGCGCCGGTCACCGCGGTCCACTTCGAGGTCCACCTGCGCGAGACGCGCGCGCGGTCGAACGAGGCGTGGTCGGCGACCCCGCCGCAGCAGGCGCAGGTCGTGCTCAGCGGCACCGGGGTCCGCTTCGGACATGGCGCGCCGCTGACGCTCGCGGTCGACGCCGGCATCACCGCGACGGCGCGGCTGCGCGACCTCGCCGGCTGGCGCGACGGCGGCACCGTGGAGATCCGGAGCGCGACGCTCGGCGACGCGACCGGCGAGGTCGCACGGCTGACCGCGAGCGTCGTCCCGGCGGGAGCGACGCTG
This sequence comes from uncultured Alphaproteobacteria bacterium, assembly GCA_963790285.1. Lineage (GTDB taxonomy): Bacteria > Pseudomonadota > Alphaproteobacteria > Sphingomonadales > Sphingomonadaceae > Polymorphobacter_B. The sequence goes on along the minus strand of CAWBNV010000001.1, from coordinate 54,664 downwards.
CGCCTGACCGGGACCATCGATACCGTCTGCCCGGCGAGCGTCCGCGCCGCGGTCGACGGCACCGCGCCGGTCGCCGAGTTGCGCCGGCGGACCCCGGTGCGGCTGGCCTTCGGCGGCAGACCGGGGGCGTTCGTCCTCGGCCCCGAGCCGGCCGGCGGCGCGACGACCGTGCGCGCACAAGTCCCGCCGTGCCCGCGACTTAGGGTGAACTAAACCCTACAAGCTGTTGGAAACGCTATCGATCGCGCGACAAACCGCTTGACAATTGGGAACATCCGTGGAACACCGCGGGCATGGCCGGCCCGGGGTGAGCGACCCCCGCGCTCGCCTGGGCCCGCCGCGCTTGGAGCGGCGGGTTCGTCACGACGGAGCATGGTAACGACCCAAGATCCTCTAGGAGAACACTGCGACAGCGACCGCGCCCGGACCCGACCCGTCGGACCCATGCGTGACCGAAGCCGTAGCCGGTCAGGCGGAAAAGAGGCCGCCGTTCTCCGACCCCAGACGATCCATGCCCCCGTCGTGACGCGCCTGACCTGAACGCCTCCGCCCCCCCGGCGCTCCGGGAGCGGAGGCGGGATGGTTCGATCCACCGGCCCCCGGTCCGCTGCGCGCGGCCCGGGCGGTTGTCGTCGCCTCAGGCCTTCAACCGCCAGCCGCGCTTGAGCAGCTGGAAGCACAGCAGCCACAGCGCGACGTCGATCACGCCGATGATCACCGCGCCCTGCACCGCGAGCCCGTCGGCGTGCCCAAGGAAGCCGAAGCGGAAGCCGTCGATGATGTAGAAGAACGGATTGGCGTGGCTGAGGAGCTTCATCGCCGGGGACACGCGGTCGATCGCGTAGAAGGTGCCCGACAGCAGGGTCAGCGGCTGGACGACGAAGTTGGTCACCGCCGCGGCATGATCGAACTTGTCGGCCCAGATCCCGGTCAAAATGCCGAGCAGCGCCAGCATCACCGCCCCCGCCGTGCCGAAGTACAGCACGACCCCGATATTGTTGATCGGGACGTCGATGCCCGGGGCGAGCAGCATCGCCAAGTACACCGCGAAGCCGACGAGCCACGCCCGCGTCACCGCGCCGCCGACCCACGCGACGAGCAGCTCGCCGGGCGACAGCGGCGGCATCAGCACGTCGACGATGGTGCCCTGGATCTTGCCGATCAGCAGCGACGACGACGTGTTGGCGAAACTGTTCTGGATCATCCCCATGACGATCAGCCCGGGGCCGAGGAAGTCGGGGTAGGGGACGCCCATCACGCTCGTCCGCGCCCGGCCGAGGGCGAGCGCGAAGATGGCGAGGAACATCAGCGTGGTGATCGCCGGCGCCCACACGGTCTGGAGCTGCACCTTGAAAAAGCGGCGCACCTCCTTCAAGTAGAGTGTCTGCAGGCCTTGCCAGTTGACCCCGGGGATGACGACCTCGCCGGGTTCGCGGGCGATTCCGGCGGGACGTGTTGTATCGAGCATGGGCTTCCTTAGCCGCTGCTCCCCCTGAGCCGCAAGGCGAGACAGGACTTGCCGATGTCGTGGACCGACGACCGCATCGAGATGCTGAAGACGCACTGGGAGGCGGGCATGACCGCCAGCCAGATCGCCGAGGCGCTCGGCCAGGGGGTCAGCCGCAACGCGGTCATCGGCAAGGCGCACCGGCTCGGGCTCGAAGCGCGGCCGTCGCCGGTCAAGCTGACCGAGGCCGCCGCGGCGGTGATCGAGGCGGTGGTCGCGGCCGCCGAGGGCGTGGTCGAAGGCCTCGCCGCGCCGCATGCCGCCCCGGCCAGGCCCGCGCCCAAGCGCAGCCGCGCGGCGACCCCGGCCAAGCCGGCGCGGACGACGCTGCTCGACCTGTCTGAAAAGGTCTGCAAGTGGCCGATCGGCCATCCGGGCGAGACCGACTTCCACTTCTGCGGCAAGCCGGCGCAGGCGAGCTTCCCGTACTGCACCGAACATTGCGCGATCGCCTACCAGGCGCAGCTTCCCCGCCGCGACCGCAGCCGCCCGCCGCCCCCGGTCATGCCGGGGATGGGCCCTCGGCGGTAAGCGGCCGGGATCAGCGGAAGCACGCGCTGGCGTTCGTCCGCTAATCCTCGACTCGCGTGCGCCCGGCCAGCGGGGCGGCGGAGCCTACCTCGGCGGGACCGGTCCGGACGCGCCGCCGGCTTCGCCTGCGGCCCCTCGCGATCCCGCCCAGGCGAGCGCGACCTCTCGGTACGGTCGTCGCCGCCATCGCTAAAAGTGTCGGCCGGCTTTACACTTGTTACGGTAAGTTAACACGTGCCGCCGGCGATGCCGCTGTAATCGCACATTGCCGACCGCCTGGCATAATTCTTGCTCCGCATCCGACACGAGTTTGCAGGATGATGTCATGACCAAGGTTCTCGCGCTTCTGGCCGCTACGGCGATGGCGACGTCGGCATCGGCGACGACGCTGTTCTCGGACACCTTCACCGCCCCGCTCGATTCGTCGAAGTACGCCACCACCGGCCACGGCGAGATCGTCACCGGACCCGACGGCGGCAAGGCCCTCAACTTCACCGCGACGCAGGGCGGCTTCGACCTGCTGACGAACACGATCGCCGGCACCGGGGCGGGGACGTACACGCTGACCGTCGACTATTCGTGCGCGACCGCCGGCGGCTGCGGGGCGTACATCGGCGTCTATCCGGGCGGGGCGACGAGCACCACGCCGGGGTCGTCGGACGGCTGGCTGGCGACCGACACGCAGTACGCGTTCGGGACGCCGTTCACGCTCGTCAGCGTCGACGGCACGACGTTCACGCGCAACAGCTTCACCTTCACCGTGACCACCGGCGATGCGTTCGCGCTCAAGGTCGAGGACTTCAACGGCGTCGCCGGCGACGCTTACTTCCGCAACCTGACGCTGGCGAACGGCGCCGTCCCCGAGCCCGCGGCGTGGGGGATGATGATCGTCGGCTTCGGCCTCATCGGCGTCGCCGGACGTCGCCGCGCGGCGATCGCCTGAACCCGGCGGGCCGGCGGGCAAACCCCCGCCGGCTCACCCGACCTTCAGCCGCACGAACCCCATTCCGCCCCAGCGGTCGCCGCCGTAGCTCGCCGCGAGCGCCGCGCCGACGAGGCTGCGCAGCGCCGACGCGCCGATCCCGGCCTTGAGGTGCGCGGCGACGCGGAAGTCGCGGACGGCCCCGATCTCGATCCGCCCGACCGTCTCCGGCTGATTGCTTCCCGCCAACTCGTCGTTGTCGATCCGCTCGGCGCGGCCGAATACGGTCCAGCGGTCGTCGGGATGGACGGCGCTTTCGAGTACCCATGCGGCGAGCGCCGGGCCACGGCCGTTGGGTCCGGTCGCGCGCCGCTGCGCCCAGATCGCGCTCGTCGCCCAGTAGCCGGCCGGCCCGATCGGCGCGGTGTAGATCGCGCTCGCCGACCAGCGGCGTTCGTCGCGCGACGGATCGAGCTGTTCGGGCGACACCTGCCGCGCCCAGCTCGCCTGTAGCGCGAGGCGGCGCGTCGGGTTCAGGCTCGCGCGGACGGCGACCGAGTTCGAGCCGCGGCGTCTCGATGTCGAAGCGGTGCTGGTCGGGCTCGCGGCCGCGGAACCCCGACACCTCGACCTTGGCCGCGCCGACGACCGCGCCGACGGTGACGACGCCCTCGCTGATATGCATCGAATCGACCCAGTGGTGGCTGATCGGCGCGGCGGGCGAATCCATGATCGAGGCGCGGTGCATGAACGCGGGCGGGCCGAACGCCGGCTCGCCGGGCAGGCCGGCGTAGACGAAGACGCTCACGCGGTCGGACAGGCGATACCTGTAGCTCGCGCTGAGTTCGGCGATCAGGTCGTGCGGGTGCTGGCGATCGACGAGCGGCGACCGGCCGTCGGCGGTCTCGCCGGTGGCGAGGAGCAGCGGATAACCGCTCGCACCCATGAACGGGTCGGGCGACAGCATCGCGCGGAACTGGACGCGGCCGCGCTCGCCGACGTCGCGCGCCGCCATGCCCATCACCATGCCGGCGACGAACGCCTTGTCGCCGCCGCGCGGGCCGCTTTGCGTGTCGTAGACGGCATCGACCGTGCCGTGGAGCATCAGCGCCCACGGTCCAGCCATCCGGTGGAGGCCGTCGTGGGTCGAGGCGTCGGGCTGCCAGCTCGTCCCCGACGCCTCGCGCGTCATCGGGTAGGCGCCGAGCGCGGCCGGCATGGTCATGTCCATGCCCGTCATGCCGGTCATGCCCGCCATATCCATGCCGGCCATCGCGTCCTGCGCGGCAGCGGGGGTGGCAAGCGCGAGCAGGGCGGCGGGAACGATCGTCACGGTCGCGCGGCGGTCAAATGCGTTCCTTGACGTACCGCCCCGGGGCGTCCTCGATGGCATTCTGCGGCACCCGCGCCGGCACCTGCCCGCCCGACCGCGGCGTCAGCCACGCGAGCCAGTCGGGCCACCAGCTGCCCTTGGTCTCGACCGCGATCTTCTGGAACTCGGCGAGCGTCGGCGGCAGCGTGTCGCTCGTCCAATACTGGTATTTCTTGAGCACCGGCGGGTTGACCACGCCGGCGACATGGCCCGACCCGGCGAGGATGTAGCGGATCGGCCCGGTGAAGATCTGCGTCATCTTGTAGACCGACTTGGCCGGCGCGATGTGGTCGTCGCGCCCCGACTGGATGTACGTCGGCGTCTTGACCGTCCGGAGGTCGATCGGCACGCCCGCGACGCGGATCGCGCCGGGCTTCACCAGCAGGTTGTCGCGGTACATGTCGCGCAGGTAGCTCAGGTGCCAGCACGCCGGCACGTTGGTCGCGTCGGAATTCCAGTAGAGCAGGTCGAACGGGAAATAATCCTTCCCGAGCAGGTAGTTGTTGACGACATAGCCCCAGATCAGGTCGTTCGGGCGCAGGCTGTTGAAGGTCGCCGCGAGTGCGCGGCCGTCGGTCACCCCGGTCGCGGCGCTGTTCTTCTCGACCGTGCGGATCGCGTCGTCGTCGGTGAAGATCTTGAGGTCGCCGGCGTCGGCGAAGTCGATCTGCGCGGTGAAGAAGGTCGCGGTGGCGACGCGGTGCGCCTCGCCCTTCGCCTCGAGCAGCGCCAGCGTCGCCGCGAGCACCGTGCCGGCGACACAGTAGCCGATGACGTGGGTCGACTCCGCCCCCGTCCGCGCGAGGACCTGCGCGATCGCGGTCAGCTGCCCCTCGGCGACATAGGTGTCGAGCGTGACGTCGGTCAGACTCGCGTCGGCGTTCTTCCAGCTGACGACGAACACCGTCAGGCCGTTCGCCACCGCCCAGCGGATGAAGCTTTTCTCCGCGGTCAGGTCGAGGATGTAGAACTTGTTGATCCACGGCGGGAAGATGACGAGCGGCGTCTCGAACACCGTCTCGGTCGTCGGCGTGTACTGGATCAGCTGGAACAGGCGGTTTTCGAACACGACCTTGCCCGGGGTCGCGGCGACGTCGCGCCCGACCTCGAACGCCGCCTCGTCGGTCATCCGCATCTGCCCGCGCTCGAGGTCGCCGAGCATGAACTCCAATCCCTTGAGCAGGTTGGCCCCGTTCGTCGCGCGTGTCGCGGCGAGCACCTCGGGGTTGGTCAGCGGGAAGTTGGCCGGGCTCAGCGCCTCGACCAGCTGCTTGGTGTGGAACAGCGCCTTGGCCTTGGTCGCGGGGTCGAGGTCGACGTCGGCGGTCGCCCGCAGGATCGTGTCGGAGGCGAGCAGGTAGGTCTGGCGGATCAGGTCGAACGCCGGGGCCTCGCGCCACGCCGCGGAGGCGAAGCGCTTGTCGGTGACGCCCGCGACCGGGCTTTCGACCGTGCTGCCGGGGAGGAACGACTGCCACAGCGCCATCGCGTCGGTGGCGAACTTGGCGCCAGCCGCGATCAGTGGCGCGGGGTCGGCGGCGGCCGCCTTGGTCCACGCTGCCCATGTCGCGCCGACGCCGAGCGGATCGTCGAGCCCGTCGGCGAACGGCGTGTCGCCGCGCTTGGCGGCGAAGGCGGCGAGCATCGCCTGGCTGCGCGCCATCGCGTCGGTCCAGCGGGCAAGAGCCTGCGCGTCGTCGGTCTGGCTGGTCGTCATCACGGTCTCCCGTCGCCGTCTTTACGCAACTGGCGGCGTCCGCCAAGGCTTTGCGGGTTCGTTCCGCCCGTATATAGGGGGAGCGGACCGGCCAACCAGACGCCGGCGTCAAGGGAGCAATGGTCATGTTGAAGACGATTTTCGCGCTCGGTGCCCTCGCCCTTTCGGTTCCCGCTGCCGCGCAGATGGCCGCTCCCGCGGGCGGCGCGCTCCCCAAGTGCTCGGCGACGGTGCGCGATTCGTGCGACCAGTCGATGACCACCGAGCGGTACGCGCTCAGCGCCGACCAGGCGATGAAGACCGGCGGCGTCGGTGACCGTGCCAGCGACAACGCCGGCAAGGCGATGGCGGGCGACGGCATGGCGCACCACTCGATGATGTCGCACCACCGCATGATGCACCATCACCACATGATGAAGCACACCATGACGAAGTCGACCGACACGGCCCCGGCGGACGCCGCCAAGCCGATGTAACGACTGCCGGGCCCGGCTCCGGCCGGGCCCGCCTGCCCGGTCGGACCGCCCGCTACTGGGGGTCGCCATGACCGACGAATTCTACCGTATCCGCCGCCTGCCGCCGTACGTCTTCGCCGAAGTCAACGCGATGAAGGCGGCGGCACGCGCGCGCGGCGAGGACATCGTCGACCTCGGCATGGGCAACCCCGACAGCCCGCCGCCGCCGCACGTCGTCGCCAAGCTCGCCGAGGTCGCGGCCAAGCCCGACGCCCACGGCTATTCGGCGTCGCGCGGCATCCCGGGGCTGCGCAAGGCGCAGGCCGCCTATTACGCGCGCCGCTTCGGCGTCGAGGTCGATCCCGAGCGCGAGGTCGTCGTCACGCTCGGCTCGAAGGAGGGGCTGGCCAACCTCGCCCAGGCGATCACCGCGCCCGGCGACGTCATCCTCGCGCCGAACCCGTCGTACCCGATCCACATGTTCGGCTTCATCATCGCCGGCTGCACCGTCCGCGGCATCCCCGCCGCGCCGGGTCCCGACCTGTTCGACAAGCTCGAACATGCGATGCGCTATACCGTGCCAAAGCCGACGGTGCTCGTCATGGGCTATCCGTCGAACCCGACCGCCGAGACGGTCGACCTCGGCTTCTACGAACGCGTCGTCGCCTTCGCCAAACGCCACGGCATCTGGGTCATCAGCGACCTCGCCTATGCCGAGATCTATTTCGACGACGTGCCGACGCCGTCGATCCTGCAGGTGCCGGGCGCGAAGGACGTCGCGATCGAGTTCACCAGCATGAGCAAGACCTATTCGATGGCCGGCTGGCGGATCGGCTTCGCGGTCGGCAATCCGCAGCTCATCGCCGCGCTGACGCGGGTCAAGTCGTACCTCGATTATGGCGCGTTCACGCCGATCCAGGCGGCGGCGGTGGCGGCGCTCAACGGCCCGCAGGACTGCATCGCGGCGACGCGCGCCCTCTACAAACACCGCCGCGACGTGCTGATCGAAAGCTTCGCCCGCGCCGGCTGGGACATCCCGGTGCCGCGCGCGAGCATGTTCGCGTGGACGCCGATCCCGCCCGCGCTCCGCCACCTCGGCTCGGTCGAGTTCGCCAAGCAGCTGATCACAGCACGCCCATCTCGCCGTCGCGCCGGGCACCGGCTTCGGCGAGGAAGGCGAGGGCTTCGTCCGCATCGCGCTCGTCGAGAACGAGCACCGCATCCGCCAGGCGGCGCGCGGGGTGAAGCGCTACCTCCAGTCGATGGGCGTCAATGCGGGCGACAAGCGGGCTGGATCACCGCTATGACCTCCCCCCTGCGCATCGGCCTCGCCGGGCTCGGCACCGTCGGCGGCGGCGTCGTCGCCCTGCTCGATGCCAACGCGTCGCTCATCGAGCGGCGGGCGAACCGGCCGATCGTCGTCACCGCGGTGTCGGCGCGCGACCGCGGGCGCGACCGCGGCGTCGACCTCGGCGGCGCGGCGTGGCTCGACGATGCGACCCAGCTCAGCCACCGCGACGACGTCGACGTCGTCGTCGAGATGATCGGCGGCAGCGACGGCCCGGCGCTGGTGCTCGCCCGCGCGACGCTCGGCGCGCGGCAAGGCGTTCGTCACCGCGAACAAGGCGATGCTCGCCCACCACGGGCTCGAGCTGGCGGCGCTCGCCGAGGCGAACGGCGCGGCGTTGAAGTACGAGGCGGCGGTCGCCGGCGGCGTGCCGGTGATCAAGGCGCTGCGCGACGGCGCGGCGGCGAACCGGCTACACCGGGTCTATGGGATCCTCAACGGCACGTGCAACTACATCCTGACGCGCATGGAGGCCGAGGGGCTGTCGTTCGCCGCCGTCCTCGCCGACGCGCAGGCCAAGGGGTTCGCCGAGGCCGACCCGAGCTTCGACGTCGACGGCATCGACGCCGCGCATAAGCTGAGCATCCTCGCCGCGATCGCTTTCGGCGCGCGGATCGACTTCGCGGGCGTCGCCGCCGAGGGCATCCGCGCGGTCGCCGCGGTCGACCTCGCGCATGCCGCGACGCTCGGCTTCCGCGTGCGCCTCGTCGCGCTCGCCGAGGAGATCGGCGGCACGCTGTTCCAGCGCGTCCACCCGTGCCTCGTGCCGCTCGCCCACCCGCTGGCGCACGTCGGCGGCGCGCTCAACGCGGTGGTGGCCGAGGGCGATTTCGTCGGCCGGCTGTTCTTCTCCGGGGCCGGGGCGGGGGCGGGGCCGACGGCGAGCGCGGTCGTCGCCGACCTGATCGACGTCGCGCGCGGCGAGGTCGGGCCGGCGTTCGCGATGCCGACGGCGCGGCTGGCGGCGCTCGGGCCTGCCGACGCCGCCGCGGCGACCGGGCGCTGCTACCTGCGGCTGAGCGTCGTCGACCGCCCCGGGGTCCTCGCCGAGCTGACCGCGATCCTGCGCGACGCCGGCGTGTCGATCGAGAGCCTGATCCAGCGCGGCCCGGCGGCGGCGAGCGAGCCGGGCGACGCCGGCGTCTACGTCGTCATGGTCACCCACGCCGTTCGCCAGTCGGCGGTCGCCGCCGCGCTCGCGCGCATGGCCGCGTCGCCAAGCGTCACCGCGCCGCCGCTGATGCTCCACATCCTCGACTTCGGCTGAGGCACCGTCTTCGGCCGCGCGCGCCGGCTTTCCCCACCCCGACCTTTGGGCTACCGAGCCCCGTCAACCGTACCAGGAGCCCCCATGTCATCGACCCTCGACCGCGTCCTCGTCCTCGAGATGGTCCGGGTCACCGAGAAGGCGGCGATCGCCTGCCTCGCGCAGGTCGGCCGCGGCGACGAGCACGCCGCCGACGCCGCCGCGGTCGAGGCGATGCGCGACGCCTTGAACGAACTCGACATCGACGGCACGATCGTCATCGGCGAAGGCGAGCGCGACGAGGCGCCGATGCTGTTCATCGGCGAGAAGGTCGGCCGCGCGCAGGGCACCGGGCCGAAAATCGACATCGCCCTCGACCCGCTCGAGGGAACGACGATCGCCGCCAAGGCCGGGCCGAACGCGCTCGCGGTGCTGGCGATCGGCGAGGAAGGCGGGCTGCTCAACGCGCCCGACGTCTACATGGACAAGATCGCCATCGGCCCGGGTTATGCCGAGGGCGTCATCGACCTCGCCAAGTCGGTCACCGCCAACGTCACCGCGCTCGCCGCGGCGAAGGGCGTCACGCCGGCCGAGATCACCGCCTGCGTCCTCGACCGCCCGCGCCACGAGGCGCTGATCCGCGAGCTGCGCGCGCTCGGCTGCGGCATCATGCTGATCGGCGACGGCGACGTCGCCGGGGTCATCGCGACGACCAACCCCGACACCGGCATCGACATCTACCTCGGCAGCGGCGGCGCGCCCGAGGGCGTGCTGGCGGCGGCGGCGCTGCGCTGCGTCGGCGGGCAGTTCCAGGGGCGGCTGGTGTTCCGGAACGACGCCGAGCGTGCCCGCGCGCGCAAGTGGGGGGTGACCGACCTCGACCGGATCTACAAGCTCGGCGACCTCGCCAAGGGCGACGTCATCTTCGCCGCGACCGGGGTGACCGACGGGTCGCTGCTCGACGGCGTGCGGACGCGCCGCGACGGGACGGTGACGACCGAGAGCGTCGTCATGCGCGCGTCGACGGGAACGGTCCGCTGGGTGAAGGGCGAGCATCGCAACCTGACGGCGTGATCGTCTCGGGCGCAACGAACTCGCGCCACAGCATGACGAGGACCGCCATCACCGCCGGGCCGACGAACAGGCCGATCAGGCCGAGCGCCTCGACCCCGCCGAGGATGCCGACGAGGACGAGCAGGAACGGCAGCCGCGTCGTCGACCCGATCAGCGCCGGCCGCAGCGTGTGGTCGACGATCAGGACGAAGATCAGCCCGACCGCGCCGACGACGATCGCCGGCACGACGTGCCCGGCGGCGGCGAGCACCAGCGCGGCGACGGCGATCAGCACCGCCGCCCCCATCGGGATCGCCGCAGCGAGCCCGGTCAGCAGCCCGAACAGCAGCGGGTGCGGCACGCCGCCGACGAGGTAGATCAGCGTCAGCACGACGCCCTCGCCGAGCCCGACGAGGATCAGCCCGTTGATCGTGCCGCGGACCGACAGCAGGATCAGCTCGGCGACCTGCTCGCCGGCGACGCCGAATAATTTCTCCCCCGCGCGCCGGGCCTCGGCGGCGACGAGCTCGCGGTCGCGCAGCAGGAAGAACAGCGTCAGCAGGGCGAAGACGAAGGCGATCGTCCGGCGCAGGACGTCGGCCCCGAACAGCCGCGTGTGGCGCATGACGACGACGTTGGCCTTGTCGAGCGTGCCCGCGGCGGCGTCGGGAGTGGCGAGCGTCGTCGCCCACCAGCGGCTCACCGCCTCGCTGCCGACCGGCAGGCCGTGGACGATCGCGGGGACCGGGATGCCGCTCGTCCGCGCTTCGGTCAGCCAGTGGACGAGCTGGCGGATCTCCATCGCCGCCTCGACTGCGGCGAGCGTCAGCGGCGCGATGACGAGGACCGCGACCAGCAGCGTCACCAGCGCCGGCAGCGTGCCGCGCCGCCCGCCCGGCCAGCGCGCCTCGAGCCGCTGGTAGAGCGGGGCGATCGCCATCGCGATGATCCCGCCCCACAGGATCGCCCGCAGGAAGCCGAAGCTGATCCAGCCGGCGAGCGCGATGACGCCGACGGCGAGGAGGACACGGGCCAGCCGGTGGCCCGGCGGCAGGTCGGGCGGAACGACGTCGACGGTCATCGGGCGTCGATAGCAGGCGCGCGCGGCCGACGCCATAAATGCTCGCGGCCGCTCTTGTCGGCGGGCTGCGGCTTCCGTAACAAACGTCGGGTGGCCGACCGGCCGACCGGGGAGAGATGCCTTGCTCAGACGTGACTTTCTCGCCGCGAGCGGCATCGGCGTGGGCGGGGCGCTGCTGCCGGCGTTCGGCCGCGCGGTCGCCGCCGAGGCGCTGATGGACGGGGCGATCCCCGTCGCCGCCAAGAAGACGCTCGCCGATGCCGCGCTCCAGGCCGCGACCAGCGCGGGGGCGACCTATTGCGACGTCCGCGTCGGCCGCTACCTGCGCCAGTTCGTCATCACCCGCGACGCCCACGTCGAGAACGTCGTCAACACCGAATCGATCGGCGTCGGCATCCGCGTCATCGCCGGCGGCGCGTGGGGCTTTGCCGCGACCAACGACATGACGACGACCGGCGTCGCGACCGCCGCGCGCCAGGCCGCCGCCGTCGCCAAGGCCAATGCGCGCAACCAGACCGCCCCGGTCCAGCTCGCCCCGACGCCCGGCGTCGGCGAGCAGTCGTGGAAGGCGCCGATCCGCGTCAGTGCGATGAGCGTGCCGGTCAAGGACAAGGCGGCGCTGCTCCTCGACGTCAACGGCGCGGCGCTCGCCAACGGGGCGAGCTTCGTCAACTCGGTGCTGTTCTCGGTCAACGAACAGAAGTATTTCGCGTCGACCGACGGCAGCTACATCGACCAGGACATCCATCGCATCTGGCCGCTGATGCGCGTCACCGCGGTCGACAAGTCGACCGGCAAGTTCCGTACGCGCAGCGAACTGTCGGCGCCGATGGGCCTCGGCTACGAATATCTCGACGGCAACAAGGCCGACCAGACGGTCCTGCCGAACGGCGTCGTCGTGTACGGCAAGTCGTACGACATGAAGGCCGACGCCATCGCCGCGGCGAAGCAGGCGCAGGCCAAGCTGAAAGCGCCATCGGTCAAGCCGGGCAAGTACGATCTCGTCCTCGACCCGTCGCACACGTGGCTGACGATCCACGAATCGGTCGGCCACCCGACCGAGCTCGACCGCGTCCTCGGCTATGAGGCGAACTATGCCGGGACGAGCTTCGCCACGCTCGACAAGCGCCGCGACCGCTTCAAGTACGGCAGTGAGCACGTCACCATCGTCGCCGACAAGCTGCAGCCGGGCAGCCTCGGCGCGGTCGGCTACGACGACGAGGGCGTCAAGACCAAGAAGTGGGACCTGATCAAGGACGGCGTCCTCGTCGACTATCAGGCGATCCGCGACCAGGCGCACATCCTCGGCAAGACCGCGTCGGACGGCTGCTGCTACGCCGACAGCTGGTCGAGCGTCCAGTTCCAGCGGATGGCGAACGTCTCGCTCGAGCCGGGCAAGGCCAAGCTCAGCGTCCCCGACATGGTCGCGGGCGTCGAGAACGGCATCTACATCGTCGGCGACGGGTCGTTCTCGATCGACCAGCAGCGCTACAACGCCCAGTTCGGCGGCCAGCTGTTCTTCGAGATCAAGAACGGCAAGGTCGGCAACATGATCGAGGACGTCGCCTACCAGATCCGCACGCCCGAGTTCTGGAACGCGTGCGTCGCGGTGTGCGACGCCCGCGACTACCGCCTCGGCGGGTCGTTCTTCGACGGAAAGGGCCAGCCGGCGCAGGTCTCGGCGGTCAGCCACGGCTCGTCGACGGCGCGCTTCAACGGCATCAACGTCATCTCGACCGCGCGCTCGCTCGGCTGACCCGGAGACCTATCCAGATGAGCATCCTCACCGAGGCCGAGGCCAAGGCGATCCTCGACAAGGTCATCGCGCTGTCGACCGCCGACCAGTGCACCGCGCAGCTCAAGGGCTCGATCGACGGCAACGTCCGCTTCGCGCTCAACAACGTCTCGACCGCGGGCGTGGTCAGCAACATCGACCTCGCCGTCGAGGTGGCGTTCGGCAAGAAGGTCGGCATCGCGACGATCAACGAGTTCGACGACGGCGCGCTGACCCGCGTCGTCCGTCGCGCCGAGGACCTCGCCCGCCTGGCGCCCGACAACCCCGAGTTCATCCCCGCCGTCGGCAAGCAGGTCTACACGCCGACGCCGACGTTCAGCGCGGCGACCGCGGCGATCACGCCCGAGTACCGCGCGCAGGTCGCCGCCGACTCGATCAACCCGTGCAAGGCCGCGAAGCTCGTCGCCGCCGGCTTCCTCCAGGACGGGCAGAGCTTCGTCGCCTTCGCCAATTCGAAGGGCAACTTCGGCTACCAGCGCGCGACGAACCTCGACTACACCTGCACCGTCCGCACCGACGACGGCCACGGGTCGGGCTGGGTCGGGCGCAACCTGCAGGACGCCGGCGCCTTCGACACCAAGAGCGACATCCAGATCGCCATGCGCAAGGCGAGCGCGTCGGCCGACGCCAAGGCGCTCGAGCCCGGCAAGTACACCGTCATCCTCGAACCCGTCGCCGCCGCCGGGCTGCTCGCCTTCATGTTCAACGACTTCGACGCGCGCTCGGCCGACGAGGGGCGCAGCTTCCTGTCGAAGAAGGGCGGCGGCAACAAGCTCGGCGAGCAGATCTACGACCCTCGCGTCAATTTCACCGCCGATCCCGGCCATCCGCAGGGCATCGTCATGCCGTGGGACGACGACGGCCTGCCGCGCGAGAAGCTGCCGCTCGTCGTCGACGGCAAGGTCGCCAACCTGCAATATTCGCGCTTCTGGGCGCAGAAGCAGGGCAAGAAGGCCAACGCCGGCATCGGCAACCTCGTCATGGCCGGCGGCACCAAGTCGACCGCCGAGCTGATCCGCGGCACCGCCAAGGGCATCCTCGTCACCCGGACGTGGTACATCCGCATGGTCGATCCGCAGACGGTGCTGCTGACCGGGCTGACGCGCGACGGGACGTTCTATATCGAGAACGGGGCGATCAAGTATCCGCTGAAGAATTTCCGCTTCAACGAATCGCCGGTGATCATGCTGAACAACATCGAGGAACTCGGCCGCCCGGTGCGCGTCAAGGGCGACGAGAGCGACCTGATCATGGTCCTGCCGCCGATGAAGATCCGCGACTTCACCTTCACCTCGCTGTCCGACGCAGTCTAGGCGCTTGGGCGGGCTGACCCGCGCCGAGTTCGTGCGCCTGCTCGCCGGAGGGTTCGGCGCGGTGCTCGCCGCACCCGTGCTCGCGGGGCTTCCCGCGGCCAGCCGGCCGGCGACGGCAGCACGCGCCTACGACTTCTGGTTCACGCGGCTGAAATACGAGTCGGGCGACTGGGACGTCGATGCGCGGATGCCGTCGAACCTGCTGACGTCGCTCGTCGACTACACCAACCTGCGGATCGACCCGAAGGAACGCGTCGTCGCGCTCGCCGATCCGGCGATGCTCGCGGCGCCGTTCGTCTACCTCGCCGGCCACAAGCTGGTCGAGTTCAACCCGGCCGAGCGGCGCAACTTCGAACGCTATGTGAGGAACGGCGGCTTCGTCCTCGTCGACGACTGCAACCACGACATCGACGGCCTGTTCGCCAAGTCGTTCGAGCGGCAGATGGCGGCCATCTTCGGCGCCAGCGCGCTGAAGCGCCTGCCGCCCAACCACCCGATTTTCAAGGCGTTCTTCAAGTTCGCCGGACCGCCGAACACCGGCTTCGAATTGAACGGCTGGGGCGACGACCTGATCCACGACTATCTGCGCGGCATCGCGATCAACGGCCGGCTCGGCCTGATCTACAGCAACAAGGACTATGGGTGCGAGTGGGACTACGATTGGCACAACAAGCGCTTCCTCGCCGAGGACAATACGAAGTTCGCGGTCAACATCGTGATGTACGCGCTCAACTCGTGAGGGCGGCGTGACCGAGGCCGAGGTCGCGGCGCGGCTCGCCCCGCTGGCCGACCTGCGCGCGGCGATCGCGCAGGCGATCGTCGGGCAGGACGAGGTCGTCGAGCAGCTGCTGATCGGGCTGCTCGCCGGCGGCCACTGCCTGCTCGAGGGCGTTCCCGGGCTCGGCAAGACGCTGCTCGTCCGCACGCTTGGCCAGGCGCTCGACCTCGGCTTCCGCCGCGTCCAGTTCACCCCCGACCTGATGCCGAGCGACATCCTCGGTACCGAGCTGCTCGAGGAGGACCACGGCACCGGCCATCGCAGCTTCCGCTTCCAGCCGGGGCCGGTGTTCACCAATTTGCTGCTCGCCGACGAATTGAACCGCACGCCGCCCAAGACGCAGGCGGCGCTGCTCGAGGCGATGCAGGAGCGGACCGTCAGCTATGCCGGGGTGACGCACGTCCTGCCGGCGCCGTTCTTCGTGCTGGCGACGCAGAACCCGATCGAGCAGGCGGGCACCTATCCGCTGCCCGAGGCGCAGCTCGACCGCTTCCTGCTCAACATCCGCGTCGACTATCCGAGTGAGGCCGAGGAGCGCGACATCCTGATCGCGACCACCGGCAGCGCGGGCGCGGCGGTGCCGGCGGTGATGGACGCCGCCGCCGTCCTCGCGCTCCAGGCGCTCGTCCGCGACGTCCATGCCGGCGCGGACCTGCTGCTGTGGGTGACCCGGCTGGCGCGGGCGACACGGCCGGGCAGCGGCGCGCTGCCGGTCGTCGCGCAGTACGTCCGCTGGGGGGCGGGGCCGCGCGCCGGCCAGTCGCTGATCCTCGCCGCCAAGGCGCGGGCGCTGCTCCGCGGCCGGCTGGCGGCGACGCGCGAGGACGTCGTCGCGCTCGCCGCGCCGGTGCTCCGCCACCGCCTCGTCCTCGCCTTCGCCGCCGAGGCCGAGGGGCGCGACGCCGACGCCGTAATCGCCGACGTTGTCCGCGGCGTGCCGTTCGCCGCCTGACGGTGGCGGTTCACATTCCGCCCGACGTCCGCCGCCGACTGCGCGGGCTGCGGCTGACGACGCGCGCGATGGGGGCGGGCGGGATCGGCAGCCACGCCAGCCGCAGCCGCGGCAGCGGGCTCGAGTTCGCCCAGTACCGCGCCTACGAACCCGGCGACGAGCTGCGCAGCGTCGACTGGAAGCTGTACGCGCGCTCCGACCGCTTCTTCGTCCGCGAGGCCGAGCGCGAGAGCCCGGTCGCGCTGTGGATCGTGATCGACGCCAGCGCGTCGATGGGGCAGGGCGACGCGGCGCGCCCCGGCTGGTCGCGGCTCGACGCGGCGCGGCTGCTCGCGGCGTGCCTCGCCGAGCTGGCGCTCGCCGGCGGCGACCGCTTCGGCTGGATCGTGCTGCGGCAAAGCGGGACCGGCGTCGTCGCCCCGGCGGGCGGCCTGCGCCAGCGCGACCGGCTGCGCCTCGACCTCGCGGGGGTGACGGCGGGAGGAACGCTGCCGGCAACAGCGATCGGTGACCGCATCGGCGCGTCCGACCTCGTCGTCGTCCTCGGCGACCTGTTCGACGACGCGCTGGTGAGCCTCGGCGAGCGGCTGGCGGCGGCGCGGCGCGACGTCGCGATGATCCAGATCCTGACCGCCGAGGAGCGCGACTTCCCCTTCGCCGGCGGCCACCGCTTCATCGACCCCGAAACCGGCGGCGACGTCGTCGGCGACGGCGCGGCGATGCGCGCGGACTTCCTCGCCGCCTTCGCCGCCGCGCGGGCGGCGCTCGCCGCGCGCGCCGCCGCTGCCGGCGTCCGCTTCGCGACCCATTTCCTCGACGAGCCCGCCGACGCGCCGCTCGCCGAATTGTTCGCGGTCAAGCGATGACGCTGCTGTTCCCAGCGGCGCTCGCGGCGTTCGTCGCGCTGGCGATCCCGCTCGCGGTCCATCTCGCGCGCCGCGCCGAGCGCGCGCCGGTCGACTTCGCCGCGCTGCGCTGGCTGGCCGCGCGGCCGCGCCCGCGGACGCGGCTGCGGTTCGACGAGTGGTGGCTGCTCGCCGTGCGGCTGCTCGTCGTCGCGCTCGTCGTGCTGTGGCTGGCGCGGCCGGCGGCGGACACGGTCGGCGACACCCGGCCTGTCGTCGCGGTCATCCCCGGGGCGGTCGGGGCGACGGTGGCGGCGGGCGCGCGGGGCGTCTGGCTCGCCCCCGGACTGCCGCCGCTCGCCGCGAAATCGCCCGCCGCGGGCGCGGTCGCCAGCCTGCTCCGCCAGCTCGACGCCGAGCTCGCCCCCGGCGTGGCGCTGACCGTCGTCGCGCCGGCGGTGCTGAGCGGTCTCGACGCCGAGCTGCCGCGGCTCTCGCGCGCGGTGACGTGGCGCGTCGGGGGCGGGGCGATGCCGGTCGCGGTGCCGGCGAGGCCGCGCGCCGCGGCGCTGGTCGTCCGCTTCGTGCCGGGCAGCGAGGCCGCGGCGCGCTACCTCGTTGCCGCGACCGGTGCCGCGCAGCCGCACGCCACGATCGACTCCGGCCTGGCGAGCAAGCCGTTGCCGCCTGCGATTACCACCATCGCTTGGCTGGTGCCCGGCGCGCTGCCGCCGGCGCTCGCCGACCGCGTGCGGCGCGGGGCGACGGTCGTCGACGTCCTCCCCGCGGCCCGCGGCGCGGTCGTCTGGACGGCCGACGGCGCCCCGCTGGTCGTCGCCGAGCCGCTCGGCCGCGGGCGGCTGCTCCACTTCGTCCGGCCGCTCGACGCGGCGGCGACGCCGGCGCTGCTCGAGCCCGACTTCGCCGAGCGCCTCGCGGCGTTGCTGTCGTCGCCGCCCGCCGCGCCGACGCTGGCCGCCGCCGCCGACGTCGCGCCGCTCGCCGGGGCGGGGGCGTACGTGCCGCCGCCGCGCGACCTGCGGCCGTGGCTCGCACTCGCCGTCGCCGCGCTGTTCCTCGTCGAGCGCGCGCTCGCCACCGGGCGACGGCAGGGCGAATGACCGCGCTGTCGCGTCTCGCCCCGCCGGTCGTCGGACGGCGGATCGGCAACCTCGCGGCGGTCGGGGTCCCGCTGGTCGCCGCCGCGGTCGTCGTTGCCGCGCACCTGATGGGGGTCGGCGCGGCGATCGCGGCAGCGCTGCTCGGCATCGGCGCAGTCGGGCTGCTCGCGTGGCGTGCCCGCCGCGTCGACCCGCGCTGGCTGGCGCGGCGGCTCGACGCGGCCGGCGACACCGACGACAGCGCCGAGCTGCTGTTCGCCGACGACCTGTCGCCGCTCGCGAGCCTCCAGCGCGCGCGGCTCGAGCGCCGGATCGCCGCGGCAGAGCCCGACCTGCGGCCGCCGTGGCGGGTGCGGACGATCGCGGCGGCGTGGGTGGCGGCGGCGATCGTCGTCGCCGCGGTGTTCGTGCCGCGGCCGCCTGCCACCACGCCGCTCGTCGCCGTCGAACCGACCGTCGCTGCGCCCGGCGTGCCGCGTCTCGTCGCCGGGCGGATCCGCGTCGTGCCGCCGCCGTACACGCGGCTCGCCGGCCACGATGCGGCGACGCTCGATGTCCGCGCGCCGCAGGGATCGCGGCTCGAATGGACGCTCCGCTTCGCGCCGCAGCCCGCCGCCGCCGCGCTGGTCCTCGCCGACGGCACGCGCACGCCGCTGGTCCGGGCCGGTGACGTCTGGACCGCGCGGCGCCTGCTCGACCGCTCGGCGCTGTACCGCGTCGTCGCCGAGGGCGGTGCGCGGCCGCCGCTCCACCGGCTCGACGCGCTGCCCGACGTGCCGCCCGAGGTGCGGGTGGTCGCGCCCGAGCGCAGCCTGACCGTTGTCGCCGCGCCGCGCCCGTGGCCGCTGCGCTTCGAGGCGCACGACGATTACGGCGTCGCCGCGACCGCGCGCCTCCACCTGACGATCGCCGAGGGCGACGGCGAGAACGTCAAGTTCCGCGACACTGTCGTCGCCGTCCGCGGCACCGGCAGCGCGCGGGCGATGCGCTTCGCCGTCGCGCCCGACCTCGCCGCGCTCAAGTTCGCGCGCGGCAGCGACCTCGTCGCCTATCTCGAGGTCGCCGATACGCGGGTCGCAGACCGCGCGCAGCCCGAGCGTCATCCTGCGCTGGCCGGCGATCGAGAGCGACGCCGCCGGCATGGAGGGGGTCGTCACGCACACCGCGCCGGCGATCTTCCGCAGCGAGCGCCAGATCATCATCGACGCCGAGACGCTGCTCAAGGCGGAACACCGCCTGCCGCGCGACGGCTTCGTCGCGCGGTCGGACGCGATCGGGGCCGACCAGCGGTTGCTCCGCCTGCGCTACGGCCAGTTCCTCGGCGAGGAGCAGGAGGGAACGCAGCCGCTGCCGCCGACCGCCGACGCGACGCCGGCGAAGCCCGCGCCCGCCGCCCCGCCGACCGCCGACGCCCCGCCCGCCGCCGCGCCCGGTGCCGCGCCGTCCGCAGGTGCGCCGGCGTTCGGCAGCGAGGGGGCGACGCTCGCGCAGTTCGGCCATGTCCACGACGAGGCGGAGGCGGCGACCCTGCTCGACCCCGACACCAAGGCCAAGCTCAAAGGCGCGCTCGACGCGATGTGGCAGGCCGAGCTGGCGCTGCGCCAGGGGGCACCGCGCGCGGCGCTGCCGTTCGCCTATCGCGCGCTCGGGTTGATCAAGCAGGTGCAGCAGGCGACGCGCATCTTCCTCGCGCGCGTCGGGCCGGTCCTGCCGCAAGTCGACGAGACGCGGCGGCTGACGGGCAAGCGCGACGGGCTCGTGCCGGGCGGCCTGCCGCCGGTCGCGGGTAGCGGCGACGATCCGCTCCCCGCGACGGTCGTGGCGACGCTCGCAACGCGCGAGCCGACCGCGGCGCAGCTCGCCGCGCTCGGCCGCTGGGGCCGAGCGCAGTCGGCGGTCGATCCGCTCGCGCTGGCCGCGGCGATCGACGCGATCGAGCGCGAGCCGCGGTGCGCCGCATGCCGCCGCGCGCTCGCCGGCCTCGTCTGGCGGGCGCTGCCGCGGCCGGCGGCGGGCGTCACGGCGCGTGCCGGCCCGAGCGCGATCGGGCGGCGCTACCTCGACGCGCTCGGGCGAGACCAATGACCGTGCTCGCCGCGCTGCTGGCGCTCGCCGCCGCGATCGGCATGTTCCGGCTGACGTGGCGCTGGTGGCGCCGTCCGGCCGACCGCGGCGCGGCGTGGCGCTTCGCGTTGCTGCTCGCCGGCCAGCCGGTCGTCGCCGGGCTGCTCTACCTGACGCTGACGACCGTCGCCGCGCCGCGCGGCGGGACCCTCGTCGTGGCGACGCACGGCGCGCGCGGCCCGCTTCTCGGCCAGCGGGTCGTCGCGCTGCCCGAGGCCGCGCCGCTTGCCGGCGCGGAGCGGGTTCCCGACCTCGCCACCGCGCTGCGCCGCTACGCGCCGGCGCGGCTCCACGTCGTCGGCGACGGGCTGCGCCCGCGCGACCGCGACGCCGCGCGCGGGGTCCCGCTCGACGCCGCCGGAGAACCGCCGCGCGGGCTCGTCGGGCTCGATCGGCCGCCGCCGGTCGCTGCCGGGGCCGCGTTCGCCGTCGGGGGCGTCGTCGCCGGCGTCGAGCGCGCGGGCGTCGACCTGATCGACCCTGCCGGCCGCCGCGTCGCGAGCGTCACGCCCGACGCACGCGGCAGCTTCGTCGTGACCGGCACGGCGCGCGTCCCCGGGCCGGCCGAGTTCACGCTGCGGGTGCGCGCGGGTGACCGCATCGTCGAGGACGCGCCGGTCGCGGTCTGGGTCGATCCCGCGGCGACGACGCGCCTGCTGCTGCTCGCCGCCGCGCCGGGGCCGGAGGTCAAGTATCTGCGCCGCTGGGCCAGCGACGCCGGCGTCAGGCTCCACGTCGAGATCGCCACCGGCGGCGGGCTGGCGCTCGGCGACGCGCCGCTGCCGCTGACTGCGGCGACGCTCGCGCGCTTCGACGTCGCGGTGATCGACGCCCGTCGCTGGGTGGGGCTGGGCCCGACGGCGCGGGCGGCGGTGGCCGGTGCGGCGCGCGCCGGGCTCGGGGTGCTGGTCCGGATCGACGCGCCGCTGACCGCGCCGGTCCGCACCGCCCTGCGCGGGCTGGGGCTGGCGGTAACGGGCGGCGAGGCGCTCGTCCCCGTACGCCTCGCGGAGGCGACCGACGATGCGGTCCGCCTCGCCCGCGCGGGGCCTGGGACCGTCGATGCACCGACCACGCTCAACCGCGGCGGTGACGCGCCGGTCCTGTCGCGCTGGGCGGTACAGGCGCGCGGCGCGCCGCTGATGCGCGACGCGCGCGGGGCGGCGGTCGGCGTGTGGCAGGCGGCCGGGCAGGGGCGGGTCGGGCTGTGGCCGCTCGCCGACGCCTATCGGCTCGTCCTCGCCGGACGCGGCGATGAATTCGGCGAACTGTGGAGTGGCGCGCTGACCACGCTGGCGCGCGCCAATGGCCGGGCGCGGCCGCGCATCGGTCCGGGGTGGGTCGGCGAGCGCGTCGCGCTGTGCGACCTGCCCGCCGCCGCACGCGTCGACGCGCCCGACGGGCGGGCAACGGTACCGCGCCGCGACCCCGCGGCCGACGGGTGCGCGGCGTTCTGGCCACGCGTCGCCGGCTGGCACAGCGTCGTGACCGGCGACGGCCAGCGGCTGACGGTCTTCCCCGTCGCCGCACGCGACGCGCTCCCGAACGTCGCCGCCGCCGCCGATTTCGCCGCGACGCGCGCGCTCGCCGCCGCCTCGCCGCCGGCGCGGATCGATCCTGCCGCACAAGGCGCATGGCCGTGGTTCGTCGCGTGGCTCGCGACGAGCGGCGGCCTGTGGTGGTTCGAGCGGTCGCGTCTCGGCCGCCGCCCCCGCTGAGCGGTTGCCGCTCGCCGATTAACCGCTTGGCAACGCGGCGTCGCACCCCTATGAGATAATATACCATGATGTGGAGTACGGTATGCGGCGGGCGGTGATGATGACGGGCGTGGCCGTCGGAGCGGTTCTCGCCGCCGCCCTTCCCCCCGTCGCCGCGTTTGCCGCCGAGCCTGCCGCCGCCGGCGACGACGCCGACCGGGGACGAGATCGTCGTCACCGCCAAGAAGCTCGACGAGGCGCGCGACGCGATCCTGCCGAGCCTCGGCGCGAGCAAGTACACGTTCGACCGCGTCGACGCTCGACGTCCAGCCGCAGCGGCGCAGGATCGTGGGCTGGCGCAGGTGCTGCTCACAGGCCCCCGGCGTCGTCGCAGGACAGCGACGACGAGATCCACGTCCGCAACGAGCATGGCAACGTCCAGTATCGGCTGAACGGCGTCATCATCCCCGAAAGCATCAGCGGCTTCGGCCAGACGATCGACACGCGCATCGCCGCAGTCGGTGTCGCTGCTGACCGGCACGCTGCCGGCGCAGTACGGCTACCGCACCGCCGGCGTCGTCGACATCACGGACCCAGACCGGCACCTTCGACCTCGACGGCGACGTCGATTTCTACGGCGGCGTCGCACGGCCGGATCGAGCCGAGCTTCACGCTGAAGGACGCGTCCGGCGGGCTCAACTACTTCGTCTCGGTCAGCTATCTGCAGAACGACCTCGGCATCGAGAACCCGACGCCGGCGCGCGAGGCGATCCACGACCGGACCGCAGCAGTACCGCGGCTTCGTCTACCTGTCGCAGCTGCTGTCCGACACCAGCCGGCTGACGCGCGTTCGGCGGCACCGCGATCGGCCGCTTCCAGATCCCGAACAATCCGGGCCAGACGCCCGGCGTTCACGGTCAACGGCCGCGTCGAGCTTCGATTCGGCGCAGCTCGACCAGAACCAGCGCGAGTACACCCACTACGGCGTCGTCGCGTACCAGTATTCGGCCGATCCGGTCAGCGTCCAGGTCGCGCCGTTCATCCGCTATTCGCGGACCAGCTTCGCGCCCGACCCGAGCGGCGGCGACATCATCTTCAACGGCTTTTCCGACGCCTCGCGCCTGTCGAGCCTCGCCTACGGCATCCAGGCCGACGCGTCCGACAAGATCGCCGAGCACCACACGCTGCGCGGCGGGCTGTTCTTCCAGAACGAGCGGACGCGGTCGCTGGTCACCTCGCGCGTGCTGCCGGTCGACGGTAACGGGATGCCGACGAGCGACGTGCCGTTCACGCTCGCGAGTGCCGGCAGCAAGACCGGGCAGCTCTACGGCGTCTACCTGCAGGACGAATGGGCGATCACGCCCGAGCTGACGCTCAATGTCGGTGCGCGGTTCGACGCGGTCCACGCCTACACGGCCGAGAACCAGCTGAGCCCGCGGGTCAACCTCGTCTGGATCCCGAACAAGAGCACGACCGTCCACGCCGGCTACGCGCGCGACTTCACGCCGCCGCCGCAGGAGCTGATCGGCACGACCGACCGTCGCGCAGTTCGCCGGCACGACGAAGGCGGTCGATCCCGCATCGGCGGCGACGCTTGGCGCGGTCAAGGCCGAGCGCGAGCATTACTTCGACGCCGGCGTCCTGCAGACGGTGCTCCCCGGGCTGACCGTCGGGCTCGACGGCTATTACAAGATCAAGACGAACCTGCTCGACGAGGGGCAGTTCGGCGAGTCGCTCGTCCTGTCGCCGTTCAACTATGCGCACGGCTGGGCGTGGGGCATCGAGGTCACGACGGCGTACAAGGCGGGTCACGCTGACCCTCTACGGCAACGCGTCGCGCGGGCAGGAGAAGGGACGGGGGATCGTCTCGAGCCAGTTCTTCTTCGCCCCCGCCGAGCTCGCCTACATCGCCAGCCACTCGATCTTCACCGACCACAGCCAGTTCTGGACCGCGTCGGCCGGCGCGAGCTACGCGATCCACGACGGCATCGGCACGCTGACGCCGTCGATCGACGCGGTCTATGGCGACGGGCTGCGTGCCGGCGATCCGAACGGGATCGTGCCCAATGGCGGCAAGCTGCCGGCCTATCTCCAGGTCAACCTCGGCATCGAGCAGCGCCTCGACGGGCCGGGCTTCCTCCACGGCCTCGCCGTCCGCTTCGACGTGACCAACGTCGGCGACCGGACGTACGAGATCCGCGACGGCTCGGGCGTCGGCGTCGGGGCGCCGCAATTCGGGCCGCGGCGGGCGTTCTTCGCCGGCATCCGCAAGAGCTTCTGATGGCGCGCGGCCCGTCTCCCGCCGATCAGGTGCCGCCGCCGTCGACGCGCTGGCTCGACCGCGGCGCGATCGGCCTGTCGCTGCTGTGCCTCGTCCATTGCCTCGCGCTGCCGGTCGTCGCGCTGGCGCTGCCGGCGCTCGCCGAGGCGCTGCCGCGCCAGTGGTGGGTCCACCCGCTGATCTTCGCCGCCGCCGCCCCGCTGGCAAGCGTCGCGCTCGTCCGCGGCTGGTCGGCGCACCGCGACCGGCGGCCGGCGGTGCTCGGGGCGACGGGGCTGACGCTGCTCGCGTTCGGGCTCGTGGCGGGCGAGGGCAGCGCTACCGAGGTCGTCCTGACGGTGCTCGGCGGGGTGACGATCGCGGCCGCCCACCTGCTCAACTGGCGGCTGTCGGGCCACGGCCGGACCTTGTGAACGCTCCCGCCCACCCGCATAGTCCGGGCATGGGGACCGGGCACACGCACCGCCTCGCGGCCGGGCCGGCGCTGGCGACGGCGGCGCGCAGCGCGTTCGAGCGCGCCGGCGACCAGTGGACCGACCTGCGCGCGGCGGTGTTCGACGTGCTGGTTGCGGTCGACCGCCCGGCGAGCGCGTACGAGATCACCGACGCCGTCTCGCGTGCGCTCGACCGCCGCGTCGCGGCGAACAGCGTCTACCGCATCCTCGACCTGTTCGTCGCCGCCAACCTCGCGGTGCGCGTCGAGAGCAGCAACGCCTATCTGGCGAACGCCCACCCCGACTGCCGCCACGACTGCATTTTCCTCGTGTGCGACCGCTGCGGGCGGACAAGCCACGTCGACGACGACCGCATCGCCGCCGACGTCCGCGCCGCAGCGAGCGCGACGGGCTTCGCCCCGCACCGCCCGATCCTCGAGGTCCGGGGCCTGTGCGTCGACTGTGCGTGAGGAGATGGTCGGCGCAGAGCGGGTCTTGCTGCGGCGAACGGTGCAAAGCGCCCGCCGACAGTCCGAAGGTCCGCATGGTCTCCTGTACATAGCTTCACGGCCGAATATCTCGGCCGACCGGCGGACGTTCCCTGCGGCCGGCCACTTTCTAGCGGCGGAGGGGACGCTTCGTCACGCCTCGCGCGTATCGCGCGGGCGAGGTGCCGACCACGCGCTGGAAGTGACGCGTAAAGTGGCTCTGGTCGGCATAGCCGAGTTCGAACGCGACCTCGACCGTCGGTCGGCCCTCGCCGAGTAGACGTCGTGCAGCCCTCAGGCGTTGCTGTGCGGCTCGCCGGGCTTCAGCAGCAGCGTCGCTCCCGCGGCAGCGAGATGGGGGACGCCTCGTACCGTCAACGTTTCGGCGCCGGCGGTAACCGCGCCGATCACGAACTCCTCGTGTCGATGCTCGGGGAAGCTCCGGTCCCGGTACGCGACCGAGACCAGCTCCGCGCCCGGCAGGTGCACTGGCCGATGAAACTCGACAAGGTCGGGACGCGGCGGAGCGGTCACGTGGTCAGAACTAGCCGAGCCGGCCAAGGAGCGGGAGGGGGGCTGGAGGCTGCCGTCCGCGCTTACGCGCAAGATCGTTCAAGCGCCCGATCCATGCTCATATGTATCCGCTGGGTGCGGCGTCGCTTCGGCGCGTGGTCTGGGTGGAGCTTGCATGATGAACGCCGAAGCGAGTGGCCTGTCCTGGAGGTGGGTGGCGGCGGTGTGGCTCGGAGCCATCGCCGGCGCGCCGGTGCACGCCGAGGCAACGAAGTTAACGGCGGCGGATTATCAAGCGGACGCCAATGCTCTCCCGGCGCTGATCGGCGACAACTACGCCTATCTCGACGAGCTGCCGGGCGGAAAACTGCCGTCGTCGCCGCAACTCGATGCCGAACGCGCCGCGGTACGGGATCAGGATACGCTCCTGCACTATGCCGAGGACATGATAACGACACTGTCCGACCATCACGCTCTGACCGGCACGTCGCTTGGCGGACGATTGGGCGATCGTCCCGACCTACGCCGACCTTTGGATCACCAGATCCGCGCACGCCTACGTCGTGGATGACGTTCGCGAAGGCAGCATCGCGGCGCGCGCCGGCATCCGCAGCGGCGACACGCTCGTCGCTGTGAACGGTCAGCCGATCGACGGCGCGGTGATGGCCTTCTGGTCCCGGCTCGGCCTGGAGCCGGTCGGCGAACGGCGGGCATTTGCCGCTCGCGTGCTGGCGGCGGGGCGGCGCGACCGTCAGCGCGTGCTCACCTTCGACACGCGAACCGGCGCGCGGACGTTCACGCTCGAGAGACGATCGGGAACTCCGCTAGATTGCTGCGACCAGGCTTCGATGGCGACACCAACTTCTTTGGTCATCCCCGTGTCACTTGCGTTTGCAGCTCGGTCAACGTCGCTCTCCACCCCGTCCTAGCCGTACAGGGCGCCCAAACTTCGGAACATGAACGGACGACCGCTTTCGGGAGGCGCCTGAAGGCAGCTGATCGTCCGCCTCGGGGCCGGGAGCGGACCGTCCGCTATCGGAGGAGGAGGGTGCACAGCGGACGTTCGTTCACCATCAGCGCTGGACGCCCGCTTTCGCCCAGTTCCGGACGCTGAGCGAGGGTGTACCGTTCGCCGAAGACGAAAAACCGGCTCGGCCTAGGCTGCTCATTATTTCAGCATTACCGAACGCATATTTTGTTTTACCCGTGAATTGTAGGAGGGAGCGTGGGCCGGGTGATAAGGTGGCTCCGGAGGACATGATGTCACCGGATAAGTGGCGGCTCGATCTCGCCGAGGACGTCGCCATTCAGCGGCCGGACCGTGCGGATGTAACGCCGCGCGGACGGAAGGCGCGGGCGTTGCTCGCCCTGCTCGCGTCGGAGCCCGGCCAGCAGCTGAACCGTGAAGCTGCGATAGGCCTGCTGTGGAGCGACCGGGGACGCGAACAGGGACTGGCCAGCCTGCGGCAATGCCTGGGCGAGCTGCGCTTGGCCTGCGCGCCCGTACTCGATATCTCGCATACCCGCATCGCCTTGCTGACCGACCGGTTGACCATCGCGGTGGCACCAGGCGACCGGCAGCTTCTCGCCGGTCTGCAGCGTCTCGATCCGACCTTTGACCGCTGGCTGTGCGCGCTTCGCGACCGCGCCCGGACGACGGCGCAGCATCCGCCCGAGGCCTTGGGCACCGGGTTGCCGGCAGCGCCCAGCATTGCTGGTCGCGAGGTCCGCTGGCCGGCGGCCGTGATCGCCGCCGGCGCGCTCGCCGCCGCGGCCGTCATCATCGGCAGAGCGACGGTGCCGGCGGCACAGCGCGCCGCTGCCCCGCCGAGCATCTTCGTGCGGACGCTGGCGGCCGGGGCCGGCGATGATTGGGCGAAGGGCGCGAGCGACACCGTCGCGCTGAAGATGATCGGCATGATGCCGCAGGCGGGTGCCACGCGTGTCGTGGCAGGTCGGCAGCCCGACGTACCGAACGCGACGTCTGACCCGGGCGACTGGGTCGTCGAGAGCGAGGTTCGCCGTCAGCCGGCGCCGGGGATCATGATCCGCATCGTGTCCGGCTCGGGCACGTTATTGTGGTCGAAGATATTCACGGTGCACGGCGGGGACATCACCCGGCTGGAAAACGACGTCACTGCCGCGACCGGCAGCCTGGTCAACTGCGCCGCCGGCGCGCCGCTGGCATCGCGATCCGACCAGTCGAGCATGCTGCTGCTCGCAGCCTGCGACAGTCTCGATGGACTCGATGGCTGGGATGCTGACGGTTCGCTGCCGGCGCTGCGGCGCTTTGCCGAGCAGGCGCCGGATGAAGCCTTCCCGCACGCGCTGCTCGGGACCGGCCTCGCGATGGCGGCGGCGACGGCGCAGCCGCCGCGCGATGACCAGCAACGGGCCGCGGCGAGCGCGCAACTCGCTCGGGCCGCGCGGCTCAATGACCGGGTCGGACTGATCGACCTCGGCCGGTCGCTGCTTCTGCCGGGGAGCGCGCCGCTCAGGGAGCGCGAGACGATTCTGGCGCGCGGCCTCGCCATTGAGCCGCAGAACCCCTTCCTCAACCTCGAAATGGCGGATTTTCTGGCGAGTGTCGGCCGGAGCGATGCCGCGGTGGACTTTGCCAGACGCGCGCTGAGCAACGATCCCGGCCGGCTGCGGATAACGTCGGCGCTGGCGCAGTATCTGGCGCAAGCGGGGCAGCCGCGCGCGGCGCTGAAGCTTCTCGATCAAGCACGCGACAGCTACTCCGCCAATCCGATGCTGTCGTCGGCACGGTTCACCATCCTGATGCGCGGCGGCTATCCCGCGGCCGCCCGCGCCATGCTGGAGCCGACGTCCGGAGTGCCCGACTTTATCGAGCCTGCCGAACAAGAGGCGATGCGCCGCCAAAGCTATGCCATCGAGATGCCGGAGGGACCGGAGGCCAGGCAGATCGCGAGCGATCTCATTGCCGCCGCCGCCGCCGACCCGGCGACGGCGGGCCGTCCCGTACTGGTATTGGCGAACCTTGGCCGGATCGACGACGCGGTGCGCATCGCCCTGCATGACACTGTGGTGACCAACGTCTTCTTTCGGCCGAGCTCGCATGCGCTGCTGACCGACCGCCGCTTCCCGCAGATCGCGCGGCGACAGGGGCTGTGGGCCTATTGGGAATCCACCGGCCATTGGCCGGACGTCTGCCG
This sequence comes from uncultured Alphaproteobacteria bacterium, assembly GCA_963790285.1. Taxonomy (GTDB): domain Bacteria; phylum Pseudomonadota; class Alphaproteobacteria; order Sphingomonadales; family Sphingomonadaceae; genus Polymorphobacter_B. Next base: position 25,912 of record CAWBNV010000001.1, on the reverse strand, counting down.
CGAAGCCCATCTCGCCTGGCGGTGCGGACGTCACTGACGTCAATCAGGCGTCAAAACAGCGTGAATTGGGCTTTTGACGCGAGCCGGGGCTGACGGCTGGTTATCTAAGCTACTGCGCAAGTTCAGGCATTCGGCCTGGCCTGGCATGACCGACAGTCAGTCACGTGGAGGATCCCTTGTCGAAACATCGCTACCTCGTTGCCCTGGCGTTCGCGGCGATGGCATCGGCCGCCCAGGCGAGCATGGTGAATATCAAGTACGATGGGGTGATCACCGAGGTACTGGATCCGACCGCATCGTTCGGGTTTCACACCGGGGACGTGATTTATTACTCCGTCACGTTCGACCCCTCCAGGTTGGTCGATGTCAGCCAGACCTTCTTCAACATCGACTTCATTACCGGCTTGCCGGTCTCGATCCCCGGCCTGCGGACCGCCAGCCTATCCGACGATCCGCGGGCTTCGGTGTCTGTCCAGATCGGCTCGTATGCCTTCACGAAGTTCGATGCGCTCGGCTATGGCCAGGACTCGGGGCTCGGGGTGGGCAATTTTCCGGTCGTCGTTTTCGACGGGACGACCTTTCTCGGGGCCGTGCTCGACGCGGGTGCACCGAACGGCTTCGAACTCGACAGCGATCCGATCGCCCGGTTGCTGCACTATTTCCCCGACGATGTGCTCAGTTTCGACGACAATTCCGGCAACGCGGGATTTGTCGCGAGCACCGATATCGCCCATGCCGTGACGACCGCCGTTCCCGAGCCGGCGTCGTGGCTGATGATGATTGTCGGCTTCGGTATCGTCGGGTGCTTCTCGCGCCGCCCAGGTCACGTGGAGTTGCCCAAACGTGTTGCGCGCTTGGGCTAACCCGCCATCGCATTGCGAAAGCAGCTGTCGGACCACGCAGCTGTGCTCGGCTGGCAGCGGTCCCTGCCGGGGGCGCTCTGGGCGGGGGGCGCGAGCCCCTCGCCCAGAGCGCACAGCTAGGGGCCGGCCCCTAGCTAGATCTGTGCGGGACGCAATCCCGGCCAGAAAAGGTTTGTACAGAACTCCAAAGCTGGCACTCCTCGCCTAGATAAATGAGCGGCCGCTTTCGGGATCAAAGTCGGCGCGGCGGAGCGTCCGGAATTGGGCGGAAGCGGACGTGCCGACGAGATTGACTCGAGGGGTTAGCCGCGCGATGTCGGCGTGAAAGAAAATAATCGCACGCTGCTTAGGCCGACCGAGCCTATCTGCCCTTCCCAAGTTTTAGTGTGGGGGAAGCCGTGGGGGAAATCCCGGCAGTCCAATTATTCTCTTTTAAACTCAATCGCTTAGCGACTGGAAATGGTGGACGCACCAGGGTTCGAACCTGGGACCCGCTGATTAAGAGTCAGCTGCTCTACCGACTGAGCTATACGTCCGGGAGCGGGGCGGGTAGCACCCACCGGACGGCTTGTCTAGCGGCTCAGCGGCGCGTCGCCGGCGCGGGCGATGCCCATGACGATGCCGAGCAGGATCAGCACCGTCATCATCGCCGACCCGCCGAAGCTGACGAGCGGCAGCGGGATGCCGACGACGGGGGCGAGGCCGGTGACCATCATCAGGTTGATCGCGAGGTAGAAGAACAGCGTCACCGCCAGCCCCATCGCCGCCAGCCGGCTGAACGGCGCGCGCGCGCCCAGCGCGACGCGGACCGCCCAGGCGAGGATGACGCCGAACGCGCCGAGGATGAACAGCCCGCCGGCGAGCCCCCATTCCTCGGCCATCGTCGCGAAGACGAAGTCGGTGTGGAGCTCGGGCAGGTAGTCGAGGTGGCTCTGCGTGCCGTGGAGGAAGCCCTTGCCGAACAGTCCGCCGCTGCCGATCGCGATCTTCGACTGGGTGATGTGGTAGCCGGCGCCGAGCGGGTCGCTGGCGGGGTCGAGGAAGATCAGCACGCGCTTCTTCTGGTAGCCGTGCATCAGCGACCACACGACCGGCAGCGCCGCGCCGCCGAGCGCCGCCGCGCCGGCGAACCACCACAGCGAGACGCCGGCGAGGAACATCGTCACCACCCCGCCGAAGGTGATCGCCAGCGCCGTGCCGAGATCGGGCTGGAGCATGACCAGCGCCGCGGGGACGCCGATCAGCGCTAGCGGCAGCCACAGCGCCGCCAGCCGGCTGGTGAACTGGCGCGGGACATGGTGGTAGTACCGCGCGAGGGCGAGGACGATCGCCAGCTTCATGAACTCCGACGGCTGGAGCTGCATGATGCCGATGTCGAGCCAGCGCCGCCCGCCGCCGCGGATGGCGCCGAGCGCCTCGACCGCGACGAGCGCGACGAGGACGGCGCCGTACAGTGGATACGCCCAGCGCAGCCACAGCCGCACCGGCACCCGCGCCAGCGCCAGCATGCCGAGCAGCAGCACGGCGAAGCGAATACCCTGCTTCGCCGCCCACGGCGCGAAACTACCGCCCGCGGCCGAATAGAGGACGACAAGGCCAAACCCGCCGACCGCGACGATCGCGGTGAGCACGCCCCACGGCAGCGCGCGCAGGCGGGCCGACCATGGGCCGTTCAGCACGAGCGCGCCGCGGCCGGTGCCCCGATCGCGCGCTCCCCCTCAATCGGGGCCACCGCTCGCCTCCGCGGTCGGGGTCAGCGACGCGGCGACGGCGGCGGGGTCGACCGGGCCGGCGGCGGCGGCCTTGGCCGCGGCCTCGGCGGCGGCGAGCGCGGCGGCGCGCTTGGCGGCGACGGCGGCCTCCATCGGGGCCAGCGTCTTCAGCGCGCGCTCCGGCTCGAACAGGAAGGTCATGACGTCGCGGGCGATGACCGCGGCGGCGGCACCGTGGTTGCCGTGCTCGACGACGACGCTGATCGCATACTTGGGCGCGTCGGCGGGGGCGAAGGCGACGAACAGGCCGTGGTCGCGGTACTTCCAGATCTGGCTTTCGCTCTTCGTCCGCCCGGCGCGGCGGTCGGCCTTGCTGATGTTGCGCACCTGCGCCGACCCGGTCTTGCCCGCCATCTGCACGCCCTCGACGCTCAGCCGCGCCGCGCGTGCCGTGCCCGCCCCGTTGACGACATCGCTCATCCCCTGGCGCACCGCGGCGAGATGTTCGGGCGGCACGTCGAGCGGCGCGGCGGGCGTGCGCGGGCCGTCGGCGTAGAGCCGCGGCTCGACCGCCGTCCCGCTCGCCAGCCGCGCCGCCATCACCGCGAGCTGGAGCGGGTTGGCGAGAATATAGCCCTGGCCGATCGACGAGTTGAGCGTGTCGCCGACGCCCCAGGCCTTCTTGTAGCGCGCTTCCTTCCACGCGGTGTCGGGGACGATGCCCGCCGACTGGCCGGGGAGCGGCAGCTCGAACTTCTGGCCGAGCCCGAACTTGCGCGCGGTGGCGGCGATGGCGTCGATGCCGACCGCGCGGCCGAAGGTGTAGAAGTAGACGTCGCAGCTCTGCGGCAGGCCGTTGTGCAGGTTGACGTGCCCGTGGCCGCGCTTCGAGTGGCAGTGCCACGCCGCGCTGCCGAGATGGTAGGTGCCGGTGCACACCGTCCCCTGCTCGGCCGGGATACCGGCGCCGAGGATGGCGAGCGACGTCATCGTCTTGAACGTCGACCCGGGCGGATACAGGCCCTGCGCGCTCTTGTTGATCAGCGGGTGGTGGTCATCGGCCTGGAGTGCGGCCCACAGCTTGGCGGTCACGCGCGTCGAGAAGACGTTGGGATCGTATGCCGGCATCGACACCATGCACAGGACGTCGCCGCTGTTGGCGTCCATGACGACGACGCTCGCCGAATTGTCGGTCAGGCGGCGCGCGGCATAGCTCTGCAGCTCGCGGTCGATCGTCAGGCGCAGCGTCTTGCCCGGCGTGTCGGGGCGCGTGTCGAGGTCCTTGATGACGCGGCCGCGGGCGGTGATCTCGACGCGCCGCGCTCCGGGCTTGCCGCGCAGCCCGGCGTCGGCGCGGCGCTCGATGCCGTCCTTGCCGATCTTGAAGCCGGGGAAGATCAGCAGCGGGTCGCGTGTCGCTGCGAACTGGTCGGCGGTCGGCGTGCCGACATAGCCGAGCAGGTGGGCGAACGCCTCGCCACCCGGATAGACGCGGGCATAGCCGGGGACGGGTGCGACGCCGGGCAGGTCGGGCAGGTTGACGTTGATCCGCGCGAACGTCGGCCAGTCGATACCGTGCGCGACCTCGACCGGCATGTACTTGGGCTGGCGGGCGAGGTCGGCGCGGATGCGGTCGAGATCCTCCGCGGTCAGCGGCACGACCTTGTGGATCGCGGCGAGCGTCGCGTCGAGATCGGTGACCTGTTCAGGCAGCAGCTCGAGCCGGTAGTCGGGCGCGTTGAGCGCGAGCGGCCGCCCGGCGCGGTCAACGATCCACCCGCGGCGCGGCGGGATCAGCCGCAGCGAGACGCGGTTGCCCTCGGCCTGCGCCGCGTATTTCGCGCCCTCCCACACCGACAGGTACGCCATCCGCCCCGCCAGCGTGACGCCGACCGCGCCCATGCCGGCCCCGACGAACAGCGCGCGCCGTGAGAAGCGGGGGTCGGGAGTCATGCAGGGTAGAACGCACGCATGGTCACGCGAGCCGGCGCTCGACGCGGGCCGCCAGCGCGACGACGGCGGGGTAGGCGAGAACCGTCGTGGCCGCCCGGATCAGCAGCGGCGACAGCGGCCCCTCGACGCCGGCGACCGCCAGCAACCGCCACTCGACGACCGCGGCGACGACGATCAGGACCGCCGCGAACAGCCAGTCGAACGCATAGCGATGCTCGGCGAAGCGCGCGTCGACGAGCCGCACGGCGACCGCGACCAGCGGCAGCAGCGTCGCACCGACCCCGAGCGGGGTGCCGCTGACGAGATCGCTGATCACGCCAAGGAGAAAGGCCAGCCACGCCGGCATCAGCCGCGGCTGGAAACTCGCCCAGACGAACACCGCCAGCAGCCCGAGGTCGGGCATGACGGGCGCGCTGACGACGAGCGGCGCGGTCGTCACGACGATCAGCGCGAGCGTCACCGCCGCCGGCACGACCCGCTGCGACAGGCTGCGCCAGTAGCGCACGCGCTCGTCGCGGGCGAGCAGGCGATAGGGGGCGGCGGTCATCGCCGGCGTGCCTCGCGCGGCACGGGGACGGGGTCGGCGACCACGGCCGGCACCTCCGGCAGCGGCAGATAGGCGCGATAGACGGCGACGAAATCGAGCGCCGCCGGGTCGGCGAGCGGCCGCGCCCGCGGCGTCGCGCCGGGGTCGACGATCTCCGCCACCGGGATCTGCGGCGCAAACAGCCCGCCGGCACCCGACGTCACCAGCCGGTCGCCGCGGCGCAGCGGGACCTCGGCCCCGGCGCGGTCGCGAACTTCGAGGAGCGGCCCCGCCGCGCCGACCGCGAGCGCCGGCTGGCCGGTGCGGACGACGATCACCGGCACGCGGCTCGTCGGGTCGGTCAGCAGCAGGATGCGCGCCGCGTGCGCCCCGGCCTCGACGGTCCGGCCGACGAGCCCGGCGGCGGCGCGGACCGCCTGTCCCGCAAAGACGCCGTCGCGCGTCCCCGCCGCGATCAGCGCGGTGCGCGCGTAACTGCCCGCCGAGGCGCCGGCGAAGCGCGCCACCGCGACGAGGTCGAGCCGCGGCCCGACGACGGTGACGAGGCGGCGCAGCGCGCGGTTTTCGGCGAGCAGCGCGTCGCGGTCCTCGACGGCGCGGCGCAGGGCGACGTTCTCGGCGGCGAGGCGGCGCAGGCGCGGGACGGTGCCGACATAGTCGCCGACGCTCGCGAACGCGCCGTCGACGAGGTCGAACGGCCCGCGCACCGTCGCCCAGAACGGGGCGACGACATCGGCCGCGGCTCCGCGCAGGCGGGTCGTGTATCCCGGGTTGACCCGGCTGAGGACGAGCAGGAGGAGCGCGGTCGCGAGCACCGCGCCGGTCACTACGGCACCGATCAGCGCGAGGTTCTGCTCGCGCCGAGCGTATGACGTCCGCCGCTGCGGGGGCCAGTCCACGGCCACGCCATCAGGCGGTGGTCAGGACGCCGCGGTACATCGGGTCCTCGAGCGCGCGGCCCGTACCGAGCGCAACGCAGGTCAGCGGATCGTCGGCAACCGTCACCGGCAGGCCCGTCGCGACGCGCAGGACGTCGGCGAGTTCGTGCAGCAGCGCGCCACCGCCGGTCAGGACGATGCCCTGGTCGACAATGTCGGCGGCGAGTTCGGGCTGCGTGTTCTCGAGCGCGAGGCGGACGCCCTCGACGATCGCCGACACCGGCTCGGCGAGCGCGTCGGCGATCTGCGCCTGGTTGATCGTGATTTCCTTGGGCACGCCGTTCATCAGGTCGCGGCCCTTGATCTCCATCGTCCGGCCGACACCGTCCTGCGGCGGGCGGGCGATGCCGATGTCCTTCTTGATCCGCTCGGCGGTCATCTCGCCGATCAGCAGGTTGTGGTTGCGGCGGACGTAGCTGACGATCGCCTCGTCCATCTTGTCGCCACCGACGCGGACGCTGGTGGTATAGGCGAGGCCGCGCAGCGACAGGACGGCGACCTCGGTCGTGCCGCCGCCGATGTCAACGACCATGCTGCCGATCGGCTCGGTCACCGGCATGCCGGCGCCGATCGCGGCGGCCATCGGCTCCTCGATCAGATAGACCGCGCTCGCCCCGGCGTTGGTCGCGGCGTCGCGGATCGCGCGCTTCTCGACCGAGGTGCTGCCCGACGGCACGCAGATGACGATCTCGGGAAAGCGCGGAAAGCGCGAGGTGTGGACCTTGCCGATGAAGAACTTGATCATGTCCTCGGCGACGTCGATGTCGGCGATGACGCCGTCGCGAAGCGGGCGGATCGTCTCGACGTTGCCGGGCGTCTTGCCCATCATCAGCCGCGCGTCGTTGCCGACCGCCTTGACCACCCGCCGCCCGGCGATGGTCTCGATCGCGACGACCGAGGGTTCGTTGAGGACGATGCCGCGGCCGCGGACATAGACCAGCGTGTTCGCCGTCCCGAGGTCGATCGCCATGTCCTGCGACAGGAACGAGAACAGGCGGCTGAAGATCGACATATTGGCTGACCATCGGAGGGCGGACGACGCGCCCCCGCGCCGAACTTGCAAGCAGCGCTTTAGGCGCGACTAAGGTAGTTCGGCAAGGACAGACGCGCATGAAAAGGGCGGGCGAAGACCCTTCGCCCGCCCGTTTCGGGCACGTCGTCGCAACCCTCAGGCGACGGCGGCGATCCCGCGGCGGCGGGCGGCGAAGCCGACCAGGCCGAAGCCCACGACCATCAGCGCCCACGTCGCCGGCTCGGGCACCGCGGTCAGCGACACGCCGTCGAGCAGGGCGAACGGCGGCTGCCCGGCCGGGGTGCCGTTGGCGACGAACTGGAGGACTTCGCTCGCGGCGGTGGCGGTGTAGGTGAAGCTGACCTTCGCCCAGTCGACGAAGCCCTGGTCGGCGACGTCGACCACCTGCGTCGCGTGCGTCTCGCCGCCGAGGCTAACGACGAACTGGTTGGTCGTCGGCCCGCGGCGGTTGCGCAGCTGCGTCGCCGCCCAGTCGAACGTCAGCGTATACTGCTGGCCGACGACGAGGTTGTCGATCGTCTGGGTCATCGGCGAGCCGTAGGTCTGGTCGGCGTCGAAGCCGAGGAAGTTGCCGCCGTCGGGGCTCGCACCCTTGAAGCTGTCCGGCAGACGGCGATCGTCGGAGCCGGGGCCGCCGCCGCCATCGTACGAGAAGTAATAGCTGGTCGAGGCGTCGGCGGTCAGCAGGTCGACGTACCGCGAGTAGGACGACGAGATCGCCCAGCCGGGCAGGTCGCTGCCGATGACCTGATGATCGGTGCCGACGTTCGACTGCTCGAAGCTGCCGTTGACGACGAGGTTCGTCGCCGCGAGCGACGGGGCGGCGGCGGCGAGGGCCGCGACGGCGAGAAGCTTACGGAGCATGATGGTCCCCCTGGAGCGAGTGTCGGCGATGTCTTACCCTGGCGTTAACGCCAGCGGTCGGCATTAATCAACCATTAAAGTTACGCAACAGCAACGCTGTCATCGGCCGGCGCGCGCGGGTAGGGTGGTGATGATGCCGATCCGCCGCCTGCCCGATCATCTCGTCAATCAGATCGCCGCCGGCGAGGTCGTCGAGCGGCCGGCGTCGGCGCTGAAGGAACTCGTCGAGAACGCGATCGACGCCGGCGCGCGGCGGATCGCGATCGAGCTCGACGGTGGCGGAGCCGATTGGCTCGCGGTCGCCGACGATGGCTGCGGCATGACGCCCGACGAGCTTCGCCTCGCGGTCGAGCGCCACGCGACGTCGAAGCTGCCCGACGGCGACCTGTCCGCCATCGCGACGCTCGGCTTCCGCGGCGAGGCGCTGCCGTCGATCGCCAGCGTCGGGGTGCTGACGCTCGCTAGCCGGACGGCCACGAGGGACGGCTGGGCGCTGACGATCGATCATGGCCGCGTCACGGCCGACGGTCCCGCCGCGCTGCCGCCGGGGACGCGCGTCACGCTCGCGGGGCTGTTCGCGCAGGTGCCGGCACGGCGCAAGTTCCTCAAGTCGGAGCGCGCCGAGCTCGCCGCGTGCGTCGACGCCGTCCGCCGCCTCGCGATGGCCAATCCGCACGTCGGCTTCGACCTGCGCCACGGCGGCCGGCGCTTGCTCGGCGTCGAGCCGGGCGAGCGCGGCGAAGCCGGGCGGCCGCCGCGGCTCGCCGCGCTGCTCGGCCCCGACTTCGCGGCGAACGCCGTCGCCATCGACCTCGCGCGCGACGGCCTGCGCCTCGGCGGCCTCGCCGGCGTACCGACCTTCCACCGCGGCGTCGGCGACCACCAGTTCCTGTTCGTCAACGGCCGCCCGGTCCGCGACCGCCTGCTCGTCGGCGCCGTCCGCGGCGCGTACCACGATCTGCTCGCGCGCGACCGCCACCCGGTCGTCGCGCTGTTCCTCGACGTGCCGGCCGATTTCGTCGACGTCAACGTCCACCCGGCCAAGACCGAGGTCCGCTTTCGGGATGCCGGCGTCGTCCGCGGGATGATTGTGTCGGGGCTCCGCCGCGCGCTCGACGCCGCCGGCCACCGCGCGAGCACGACGGTCGCCGCGGGGGCGCTCGCGGCGTTCACCGCCGAACCGCCGGTAGCGCATGGTGCACCGCAGCCCTACCCCGAATTGCCGCGCGTGGCGCAGGCGAGCTTCGCCGACGCCGCCGCCCCGTGGTCGCCGGCGGTGCGGCCGCCCGCCGCGCCGCCCGCCGCGCCGGCGGCATACCCGCTCGGCGTCGCGCGCGCGCAGGTCGCGGGTACGTACATCGTCGCCGAGACCGCCGACGGCATGATCCTCGTCGACCAGCACGCCGCCCACGAGCGGCTGACGCTCGAGCGCCTCAAGGCCGCCGCCGCCGGCCGCGCCCCGGCGACCCAGCTCCTCCTGCTCCCCGCCGTCGTCGACCTCGACCCCGCCGCCGCGGCGCACGTCGTCGAGCATGCCGACGCCTTCGCCGCCTTGGGATTGCTGGTTGAAGGCTTCGGCCCCGCCGCGGTCCTCGTCCGCGGCGTTCCCGCCGCGCTCGGAGCCGTCGATGCGGCCGGCCTCGTCCACGATCTCGCCGACGACCTCGCCGCCTTCGACCACGGCCTCGCGCTGGCCGAGCGGCTCGACGCTGTCGCCGCGACGATGGCGTGCCACGCGAGCGTCCGCGCCGGGCGATCGCTGTCGCTCGCCGAGATGGACGCGCTGCTCCGCGCGATGGAGGTGACGCCGCACTCGGGCCAGTGCAACCACGGCCGGCCGACGTGGGTCAAGCTGGCGACGAGCGACCTCGCGCGGCTGTTCGGGCGCAAGTGAGGCTGGTCCTCGTCTACAACGCCGACGCCGGGGTCGTCGCCGGGCTGTTCGACCTCGTCCACAAGACGCTGTCGCCGGCGACCTATCCGTGTTCGCTGTGCGGCGTGACCTACGGCGCGCTCGGCATGCGGCGGCAGTGGCGCGACTTCCTCGCGACGCTGCCCGGCGAGGTCGCCTTCTTCCACCGTCCCGACTTCCGCGCCGCTTACCCCACGCAGGCGGCAACGCCGCTGCCGCTGATCGGGCGCGACGACGACGGGGCGTTCGAGGTGGTGCTTGGTGCGGCCGAACTGGCGCGGCTGACGACGGTCGATGCGCTGATCGCAGCGCTCGCTGCCCGGCTGGGGGGCGACGGGGCGGCTGGTGCATCTTAGGCCTGTCCTACGGGCCCTGACCTGGGTTAGGCTTCGCCGATGATCATTGCTACGCCTCCCTCGATTGCGCTCACGAACCCCGCCGGTTCGCGTGCGTTCGTGCAACCGAGGGAAGCGGGGTCGGGTGTGGCACGACCTTCGTCAACTTCCAGATCGCGTTTCGCCGCTGCGGTTAGCGGCTGGCTCGCGCTGGCCGTGGCGCTCGCGGTCCCCACAGCGGGAGTTGCCGCGCCCGATCCGCTGCTCGCCGCCGCCGAGGCGGCGCGGCCCGACCACCTCAAGCTGCTCGAACAGGTCGTCGACATCGATTTCGGGCACCGGCGATGCCGAGGGCGGGCGCAAGGTCGTCGCCGTCCTCACGCCGCGGCTGAAGGCGATCGGCGCGACGATCGAGACCGTTCCCGCCGAGGCGCCCGGCCTGCCCGAGAACACCGTCGCCGTCGTCCGCGGCACCGGCAAGGCGCGCATCCTGATGATCGGCCACATCGACACCGTCTTCGGGCCGGGCACGGTCGCCAAGTGGCACTTCTCGAACGACGGCACGCGCCTCCACGGCCCGGGCGTCGGCGACGAGAAGGGCGGCGTGGTCGCGGGCATCAAGGCGCTCGAACTGCTCCATGCCAGCGGCTTCAGGGACTTCGCTACGATCACCCTGTTGATCGAGACAAGCGAGGAGCGCGGCTCGCCGGGGACGCGCAAGCTGATCGATCGCCTGCTGAACACCGCCGACGTCGAGCTGAACCTCGAGCCCGGCGACGCGCCCGACAAGATCACCGTCTGGCGCAAAGGGTCGACGGTGTTCACCATCGAGGTCACCGGCCGTGCCGCGCATGCCGGGGTCGCGCCGCAGGACGGGCGCAACGCGGCGGTCGAGTTGCTCCACCAGCTCCAGGGCTATGACAAGTTCCCGCACACCGGCGACGGGCTGACGGTCAACCTGACGCTGCTGTCGGCCGGCACGCGCAACAACATCATCCCCGACCGCGCGGTGGCGACCTTCAGTGTCCGCGCGCGCGAGGCGGCGCAGAACGACCAGGTCGAGAAGCAGCTGAAGGCGGCGGCGGCGCAGGTCGCGGTGCCCGGCACGACGGTCGAGATCCGCCACGAGCCGGCTTTCCCGCCGCTGCCGAACAACCCGGCGACCGACGCACTCGCCGCCCGCGCGGCGAAACTCTACGCCGCGACCGGCCGCACGCTTGGCACCGGCGGCAACGGCGGGGCGTCGGAAAGTGCGATGGCGGCGGCGCGCGGCGTTCCCGCGCTCGACGGCCTCGGCCCGGTCGGCGGCGGCTTCCATTCGGACGGCGAATATGTCGAGCTGGCGAGTGTCGGCCCGCGACTGTACCTCCTCGCCGCGTTGATCCGCGATCTTGGTACCAACGGGGTTCGCTAGCCGCGGCAGCGCTCGTGCATCACCCGCGGCACCTCGGCGAGCAGCTCGCGCGCCAGGAAGCCGATCCGGCCGCAGCGCTCGGCGAGACGCTTGCCCGCCTCGCCGTGGAGGTAGACGCCCCAGACCGTCGCCGTCAGCGGGTCGGCCCCGCGCGCGAGCAGCCCGCCGATGATCCCGGCGAGCGTGTCGCCCGACCCCGACGTCGCCAGCCCGATACCGCCGCCGCCATAGCGGAAGGTCGCGCCGTCGGGCGTCGCGACCACGGTGGCCCCGCCCTTCATCGCGACGACGGCGCCGAAGCGGGCCGCGGCATCGACCGCGACACGCTCCGGCTCGGCCACGACGGCGTCGCGGTCGATGCCGAGCAGCGTCGCCATCTCGCCCGCGTGCGGGGTCAGCACGCACTCGCCGCGCGCCGCGACGGCAGCCGGGTCGAGCCGCTCGAGCGCCGCGGCGTCGAGCACCAGTGGCGGGCGGGAAGGGTGAGCGAGGATCGCCTCGGTCAGCGCCGCGACCGCGTCCGCGTCGGCCATGCCGGGGCCGAAGACGACCGCGTCGGCCCGGTCGAGGCGCGGGCCCAACACGTCGATCGCGCTCGCCGCGATGCCCCCCGCCGCCGTCTCGTCCAGCCCGACGACCAGCGCCTCGGGAACCATCAGCCCGAGCGTGACGGCGACCCGCGCGCTGGTCGCGATCTGCAGCTTGCCCGCTCCCGCCCGCAGCGCGGCGACCGCGGCGAGGAGGATCGCGCCGGGAACCTCGGCACTGCCGCCGATGGCGAGGATCGCCCCGCGCGCGTCCTTGTCGGCGTCGCGGGCATGGTCGGGCAGCGGCATCCGCGTGAGCAGGCCGGCGTCGATCGGTGTCATCCGGCGGCGACCGGCGTGTCGGGGGCGGCGGTGACCGGGACCGCGTCGGCGATCGGCGCGACGAAGTTGTACCGCAGCAGGCGCGGCGTGCCGGCGGCAAAGTCGTACTCGGTGATGCTGCAGTTGGCGACGTCGCCGGCGTGGTCGATGCCGAGGATCGTCGCCTCGTCCATCGCCTCGAGCACGTAGCGCAGGCACAGCACCACGACCTGGTGGGCGACAACGAGGACGCGCTGGCCCGCGTGGTGGAGGGCCATCGTGTCGAGCAGCGCGCGCAGGCGCAGGATGACGTCGGTCCAGCTCTCGCCGCCGGGCGGCCGGTGGTAGAACTTGCCGAGCATCGTCAGCGCCGCCGCCTGATCGGGGTGGAGCTCGACGACACCGGCGCGGGTCAGGCGGTCGAGAATGCCGAACTCGCGCTCGCGCAGCCGCTCGTCGCAGCGGCGGGCGGGATCGGCGAGTGCGGCCGCGATCGCGTCGGCGGTCTGCCGGGCGCGGACGAACGGCGAGGCGAGGATCACGTCGGGCCGCTCGTCGGCAGGCAGCGCCGCGAACCACCGCCCAAGCGCCGCCGCCTGCTCGGCCCCCAGCGCCGACAGCGGCACGTCGCAGTCGCGCATGTCGAGGTTGATCAGTGCTTGCCCGGCCGCCTCGGCGGCGTCCGCGGCGACGTTGCCGGCGCTCTGGCCGTGGCGGACGATCCACAGATGGTCGGGCCAGGCCGGCACGCGCGTCTCCCGTTGCCCGCCGTCAACGCGCCGGCGGCCCGAGGTTCCTCAGGCGCTCGCGATGTCGTCGAGCGCCGACCGTCCGCGCTTGACGATCAGCTTGTTGAGCGCGTTGACGTACGCGCGCGCGCTGGCGACGAGCGTGTCGACGTCGGCCCCCGTCCCACGCACGGTCCGCCCGTCCTCGGCGAGCACGACGCTGACCTCGGCCTGGGCGTCGGTGCCCTGCGTCACCGCATGGACCTGGTAGAGCTGGAGCGTCGCGCGGTCGTGCGGCACGATCTTGCGGATGGCGGCGAACAGCGCGTCGACGGGGCCGTTGCCGCGGACCGCCGCCGTCGTCTCGACGTCGTCTACCGACAGCGTCAGGATCGCCCGCTGCGGCCCGGTGCTGCCGCAATAGACCTCGACCTCGACGACGCGGATCGCGTCGTGGCCGCGCAAGACCTCGTCGTCGACGAGAGCGACGATATCCTCGTCCCACACCTGCTTCTTGGCGTCGGCGAGGTCCTTGAAGCGCCTGAACGCGTCGCCGAACTCGTTGTCCGACAACGTGTAGCCGAGCTCGTCGAGCTTCTGGCGGAAGGCGGCACGCCCCGAATGTTTGCCGAGCACGAGGTTCGACGCCCCATGGCCGACGCTCTCGGGCGTCATGATCTCGTACGTCGAGGCGTCCTTGATCATCCCGTCCTGGTGGATGCCGCTTTCGTGCGCGAAAGCGTTGGCGCCGACGATCGCCTTGTTCGGCTGGACCGCCATGCCTGTGATTCCACTCACCATTCGGCTGGCACGGGTGATCTCACCGGCGTTGATCGCGGTCGTGAAAGGCAGCACGTCGCGGCGGACATGAAGCGCCATTGCAATCTCCTCGACTGCAGCATTGCCGGCCCGCTCGCCGATGCCGTTGACCGTCGCCTCGACCTGCCGCGCGCCGGCCAGGATCGCGGCCAGCGTATTGGCGACCGCCAGCCCAAGGTCGTTGTGGCAGTGCGTCGAGAACACCGCCTCGCCGGCGTTCGGCACGCGTTGCAGCACGTCGCGGAACATCGCGCCATAGGTCTCGGGCGTCGCATAGCCGACCGTATCCGGCAGGTTGATCGTGCTCGCCCCCGCGCGGATCGCCGTCTCGACGGCGCGGGCGAGAAAGTCGGGGTCGCTGCGCGTCGCGTCCTCGGCCGACCATTCGACGTCGTCACAGAGGTTGCGCGCATGGCTCACCGAGCGCTGGATCGCGTCGAGCACGGCCTCGGGAGCGAGACCGAGCTTCACGCGCATGTGGAGCGGCGAAGTGGCGATGAAGGTGTGGATCCGCGGGCGGCGTGCGCCTTTGACCGCGGCCCAGGCGCGGTCGATGTCGCCCGCGGCGGCACGGGCGAGGCTGGCGACGATCGCCCGCTCGCACTGGCGCGCCACTTCGCGGATAGCGGCAAAGTCGCCCTCGCTGGCGATCGCGAATCCCGCCTCGATGATATCGACGCCGAGCGCCTCGAGCTGGGCGGCGAGGCGCAGCTTCTCGTCGAGGTTCATCGAGCAGCCCGGCGACTGCTCGCCGTCGCGGAGCGTCGTGTCGAAGATACGGATCGTCGTCATGTCGTGTCGCTGCCTGCCGCCCGGTGCCGCCTCGAGCGTGGCCACCCTAGCGCGCCGGCCGTGGGCGACGCAATGCTGTGCCGGCACGCGGACTGTTTCGCCGACGGACAATATCGTCTGAAGGAGGCTAGATTGTTTTTTAATAGTCGGCGGATAAGGTCGAATATGTGGAGAAGTAAGCTCCACGTGATTAACAGTCAGTAATATAGCGAAGGGATGCGCGATATTACTGTTTAGTGAAGGGTGGGGAATTGTGACTACATCGATAATGTTCGGCGCGCGCGGCGCTGCCGTTTACGCATGCCTGTTCGCGGCAGTACCTTCGGATGCCGCGACCCTTGTCGCGACGCCGGCAAACTTGGCCGCCATGCTGTCCAGGGCCGTAGGCGGCGACACCGTCAAGCTGGTCGGCACGTTCGGGGAAGTGCGGCTGACCAACCGCGCCTTCACGAGCCGCGTCACGATCGACGCGAGCAGCGCGGTCATGAATACGACGATGGTGCTCGATCACGATCGCAACGTCGCGGTCTCGGGCGGCACGTTCAACATCGCCGCCAACGGTCAATGGGCCAAGGGTATTGCCGTCTATGAGGGCGCGAACGTCTATATCGATGGCGTGACCGTCCACGGCGGCGGGACGGTCGACCAGTTCGGGGTCTCGTTCAGCGGCACGCACAACGTCCAGGTCACCAACAGCAAGTTCAGCGGCCTGTATTCGGCGATTGGGCTGGGCTCGCTGACGGCCGGGTTCATCGCCAAGAACACGATCGTCGGTTCGACATCGGACGGCATCGACATTGCCGACAGCCACAATGTCACGGCCGTGCTTAATTCGTGCACGGGAACCAATCCGCGCGAAGGTGCTCACCCCGACTGCATCCAGATGTGGAGCGTCGCCGGTCATGCGCTCACCTCCGACATCACGGTGACGAACAACAATGCCTATGGCTCGACCCAGGGTTTCACCGATTTCGACGCCGGGCTGCGGCTCACGATCAGCAACAACACCGTGACGTCGACCTACTCACAGGCGGTTGCGTGCTACGACTGCGTGTCCAGCACGATCAGCAACAACCACGTGTCGACGCTGCCGGGGGCCGCTTATCAGGCCCGGGTGCAGATCGTCCGTGGCAGCGGCAACATCGTTTCGGGCAATGTTGTGGGAAGCTACGTCGAGCCGCAGCACAACGCGACCCTGGTCGACGACAGCAGCATCGACGCGATGATGCTGACGGACAACGGCGGGAGCCCGGCGTTCGACCTCGCCGTCCTCGCCAACCCGGAAGGGCCGTCGTTCGCCGATGGAGCATCGGTCGCCGCGGTTCCCGAACCGTCGACCTGGGCGCTGCTCATCGCCGGCTTCGCCGCGGTCGGCCTCGCACGGCGGCGTGCGGTCGCGGCTGGTCGGATCGCCTGACGCGTGGCATGGCTCCCCGGCGACAGCCGGGGAGCAGCATGTCGGGCAACGTCGACGCGATCGCGCATAACATCCAACTCGCGCTGGGACCCGTGTTCCTGCTGACGGGCATCGCGTCGATCCTCAACGTCCTGACCAATCGCCTCGGCCGCGTCATCGACCGGGCGCGCAAGATTGAGGCCGAGATCGCCGGCTACGATCCGGCCGCCGCGCGGCGCGCGGTCGTCGAGCTCGGCATGCTCGGCCGGCGGACGAGCGCGGCGCATTGGGCGATCGGGCTCTGCACGCTGTCGGCGCTGTTCGTCTGTGTCGTCGTTGCGATCCTGTTCGTCGACAACTTCACGCCGTTCAGTGCCAATCTAATCGTCGCCGGCCTGTTCATCGTCGCCATGGTCCTGCTGATCGCCGGGCTGATCCTGTTCCTCGTCGAGGTCCAGGTGGCGATGCGGAGCATCCGCATCCGCACCGCGGCGGTCAGCGGCGACTAAGGCGCGACCGTCAGTTCTTCGCCCGGTCGACCAGAGCGTTCTTGGTGATCCACGGCATCATCCCGCGAAGGCGACCTCCGACCTCCTCGATCTCGTGCCGCGCCTGGAGCGAGCGCTCGGCCTTCATCACCGGGTTGCCGGCGCGGTTGTCGAGGATGAAGTCGCGGACGAAGCGCCCGCCCTGGATATCGGCGAGGACGCGCTTCATTTCGGCCTTGGTCTCGGGCGTGATGATGCGCGGGCCGGTGACATAGTCGCCGAACTCGGCGGTGTTGCTGATCGAATAGCGCATGTTGGCGATGCCGCCCTCGTACATCAGGTCGACGATCAGCTTCACCTCGTGGAGGCACTCGAAATACGCCATTTCCGGCGCGTAGCCCGCCTCGACCAGCGTCTCGAACCCGGCCATGACGAGCTGGGTCAGGCCGCCGCACAGCACGACCTGCTCGCCGAACAGGTCGGTCTCGCACTCCTCGCGGAAGGTCGTCTCGATGATCCCCGAGCGGCCGCCGCCGACCGCGCTGGCATAGGCGAGGCCGACGTCGTGGGCGTTGCCGCTGGCGTCCTGGTGGACCGCGATCAGGCACGGCACGCCGCCGCCGCGGACATATTCGGAGCGGACGGTGTGGCCGGGGCCCTTAGGCGCGACCATGAAGACGTCGATGTCGGCGCGCGGCTCGATGAGTTGGAAGTGGACGTTGAGTCCGTGGGCGAAGGCGAGCGGCGCTGCCCGGCTTCATGTTCGGCGCGAGGTCGTCGGCGTAGATCGCCGCCTGATGCTCGTCGGGGGCGAGCACCATGACGATGTCGGCGTGCGCGGCCGCTTCGCGTTGGTCATCACGGTGAAGCCCGGCGCGCTTCCGCCTTGGCGGCGGTCGCCGAGCCGGGGCGCAGCGCGACGATGACCTCGGTCGACCCCGCTGTCGCGCAGGTTCTGGGCATGGGCGTGGCCCTGGCTGCCATAGCCGACGATCGCGATCTTCTTGCCGCGGATCAGGCCGAGGTCGGCATCGGAGTCGTAGTAGACGCGCATATTCATGTTCCCTGTTCGAGTAGGCTACGGCCCTGCTGTCGAAATATGCGCGGCATATCCGCAGCCCACAGTGAGCCTAGTGCGCACATCCCTGCTTTCGCAAAGGCGATGCCGCAAAAAGCTGGATAAGGCATTAGTAGACCGCCTCCGGTCCCCGCGCGATCGCGACCACGCCGGTGCGCGCGACCTCGACCAGCCCGACCTCGCGCATCAGGGCGATGAAGCTGTCGACCTTCTCGGTCGAGCCCGACACCTCGAAGACGAAGCTGCGCGTCGTCGTGTCGACCGGCCGCGCGCGGAAGATGTCGGCGAGGCGCAGCGCCTCGACGCGCTTGTCGCCGGCGCCGGCGACCTTGACCAGCGCCATCTCGCGTTCGACATGCGGCCCGAGCGCCGTCAGGTCGCGCACGCGGTGGACGGGAACGAGCCGGTCGAGCTGGGCGATGATCTGCTCGACGACCGCCGGCGGGCCGCTGGTGACGACCGTGATCCGGCTGACGGCATGGTCGTCGGACACGTCGGCGACGGTCAGGCTCTCGATATTGTACCCGCGCGCGGAGAACAGCCCGACGATGCGCGCGAGGACGCCGGCCTCGTTGTCGACGAGGACCGAGAGGGTGTGGCGCTCGGAGGTCAGGCGGCGCTCACACCAGCGCCGCCGCATCTTCGTCCGCCTCGCCAACCGTCTCGTCGGCGTGGAGGATCATCTCGTTGTGCGCCGCACCGCTCGGAATCATCGGGAAGCAGTTGGCGAGCTTGGCGACGCGGCAGTCGACCATGACCGGGCCGTCATGCAGCCAGCATCGCCGCGATACCATCGTCGAGCGAGTCCGCCGTCTCAATCCGCAGGCCCTTCCAGCCGTACGCCTCGGCGAGCTTGACGAAGTCGGGCAGGGCTTCGGAATAGCTTTCGCTGTACCGTCCGCCGTGATTGAGCTCCTGCCACTGGCGGACCATGCCCATATATTCGTTGTTCAAGATGAACACTTTGACGGGCAGGCGGTACTGGACCGCGGTGCCGAGTTCCTGGATGTTCATCTGGATGCTCGCCTCGCCGGCGATGTCGATGACCAAGGCTTCGGGGTTGCCGAGCTGCGCGCCGATCGCGGCGGGGAGGCCATAACCCATCGTCCCGAGGCCGCCGCTCGTCAGCCACTTGTTCGGGCCTTCGAAGCCGAAGTGCTGCGCCGCCCACATCTGGTGCTGGCCGACCTCGGTGGTGATGATCGGCGCGCGCGCATGCGTCGCCTCCCACAGCCGTCTGACCGCGTGCTGGGGAAGGATGTCGCTGCCCTTCTGCGCGAAGCCGAGGCTGTCGCGGCTCCGCCACCCCGCGATCGTGTCCCACCACGGCCTGAGGTTGGCGGCGCGGTGGCCGCGCGCCTGCCATACCGCGATCATGTCCTCGAGGACATGGCCGACGTCGCCGACGATGCCGAGATCGACGCGTACCGTCTTGTTGATCGACGAGCGGTCGATGTCGACGTGGATCTTGCGGCTGTCGGGCGAGAAGGCGTCGAGCCGCCCGGTGACGCGGTCGTCGAAGCGCGCGCCGAGGCAGACCATCAGGTCGGCGCCGTGCATCGCCATGTTTGCCTCGTAGGTGCCGTGCATCCCGAGCATGCCGAGGAATTCCGGCGACGACGCGGGGAAGGCGCCGAGCCCCATCAGTGTCGAAGTCACCGGCGCACCGGTCAGCCGCTGGAGTTCGCGCAGCAGGAAGCTCGCGCCCGGCCCCGAATTGATGATGCCGCCGCCGGTATAGAGGATCGGCCGCTCGGCTCGCGGCGAGCATCTCGACCGCGGCCTCGATCGCGTGGCGGTCGCCCCTGACCTGCGGCTTGTACGTCTTGTGCGACGGCGCGTCAGGGCGAATGTATTTCGTGCGGGCGACCTGGATGTCCTTGGGCAAGTCCACGACGACCGGACCGGGTCGGCCGTTGGTCGCGACGTAGAACGCCTCGTGGATGACCTCGCCGAGCCGCGACGCATCCTTGACGAGGTAGTTGTGCTTCGAACAGTGACGGGTGATCCCGACCGTGTCGCATTCCTGGAAGGCGTCGGTGCCGATCAGGTGCGTCGGCACCTGGCCGGTCAGAACGACGAGCGGGATCGAATCGAGCATCGCGTCGGTGATGCCGGTGACGGCGTTGGTTGCGCCGGGGCCGCTGGTGACGAGCACGACGCCGGGCTTGCCGGTCGACCGCGCATAGCCCTCGGCGGCATGGACCGCGGCCTGTTCGTGACGGACGAGGATGTGGCGGATGCGGGATCTGCGCGAACAGCGCGTCGTAGATCGGCAGGACGGCCCCGCCCGGATAGCCGAACACGACCTCGACGCCGAGGTCGGTCAGCGCGCGGACGATGACCTCCGCGCCGTTCGTTGCCGTGCTGTCCACGCCGCTCCCTCCGTCAGAAGCGGCGTGGGTAGGGATGCTTTGTTGCGTCGTCAACTACTTTCGAGCAACATAATTGCGGATGCCTTGCTTAGGCAGCGATCATGTGCTCGCGACGCCGCCGCGAGGCAATGCCGACGAGGCCGAACCCGGCGATGAACATCGCCCACTGCGCCGGCTCCGGCACCGCACCGACCGGGCCACCGGCGGGTGCCAGTGCCGCCCTCAGCTTGGCGTTGCCGATGAAGGTGCCGAGATGGACCTCGCCGCCCTGGTTGAAGTTGGCGACCGCGACCGAGCCCTCGATCGGCGTCGAGTTGCTGATCGTGGCGAACGGCGCCAGCAGGGAGCCGTTGAACTGGCGGTTGAGCGTGATCGACGACGCCTTGCCGAAGTTCCACAGGACATAGGGATTGTAGGCCGAGTTGTTCGAGTTGGCATTGAGCGTGTAGCTCGTCGCGCCGCTGACGTTGATGATCGTCGCGAGGAAGCCGTTGCCGACCGCCGGGATATCGTAGGTGAAGTTGTTCGCCGCCGCGAGCTGCGCCGCGGTGACGTCGATCACGGCATAACCAAGGCCGGTGTCGCGCGCGATGAAGCGGTTGGTGTTCTGGTCGGGCGCGAAGTACGAGCTTGGATTATTCGCCGGCGTCAGCGTGTAGAGGGCGGTCGACAGCGCCGACAGGTTCGCCGTCAGCGACGTCGTCTGCGCGGCGATCGCGGCCTTGAGGTCGTTGGCGCCCCCGACGCCGAGCGACACATCCTTGACCGGCTGCGTGTTCTGGAAGCCACTCGCCGTGCCGCCGTAGGTCACGTCGGTGCCGCCGTTGATGTTAAACGCGGCGAGGTTGCCGCCGGCGCGGATGGCGGCGCCATCGACGTTGAAGTTGCCGCCGGTAAAGCTGCCGCCGATGTCGACGCTCTTGCGGGTCGCGACGGTGCCGTTGCCGCCATTCGATCCATTGGCGATATTCGCGCCGTTGATGTCGCCGCCGACCGTCAGGGTCGGACGCGCCGACGCGGCCTCGCCCTGGTTGCTGCGACCGATGCCGTAGTTGGAGGTGTTGCCGGTGATGCTGCCGCCGACGAAGGTCTTGCCCTCGACGTCGTGGCCGCCCGTCATGTTGTTGAGGACGATCAGGTTAGTTTCGCCCATCGCCGCAAGGCCGGCGGTGGCGCTGCCGCTGGGTGCCTTGGCAAGAGCGGCTCCCGGCACCAGGACGAGAGCGGCAGTGGTAGCGAGTGCAACGATCTTCATGGCTTGACCCCTTCTAAGCGGGGCCGAATTACCGCCGGATTAATTCCGTGTAAATAGACTATTTTCGATTTATTAAGTAAACGGCGGCGTCGGGCAAGCCCACCCTGTCTGGTTGCGGAACCATGTCGATTGCCGCTTGGCATATCGCCGCGTCGCCGCCGCGACCTGAGCGGCTGCCGTCGCCTGGTCGACCTCGCCCCGCGCAAGCGCGAGCAGCGGCGCGACGCCGATCGCCTTCATCGCGGGCGCATCCGCCGGCAGCCGGCGAGCCGCAAGTTGCGCGACCTCGGCGACGGCACCGCTGGCGAGCATCGCTGCGACGCGCCGCTCAATTCGCGCATGGAGCTCGGCACGGGGGCGGTCGACGACGTGAGCCGCGATCCGTGCATCGAGCCCGCCGGTTCGTGCGGCGTGCCAGGTGGCCAGCGGCCGGCCAGTCGAGCGGACGACCTCGAGTGCGCGGGCGACGCGCTGCGGATCGGTCACGCGCGCCGCCGGATCCTCGGCCGCGAGCGCGGCGCGCGCCGCGGCGGGGTCGAGCGCGCGGACGGCGGCGCGGATGGTTGGGTCTATCGGCGGGACGTCGGCGATGCCGTCGAGCAGCGCACGAAGGTACAGCCCGCTGCCGCCCGTGACGATCGGCACGCGGCCCTCGGCCAGCGTCGCCGCGATTGCCTCCCGCGCCATCCTGGCCCAGCGCGCAGCGTCGCACGCATCAGCGGCGTCGAGGATGCCGTAGAGCCGGTGCGGCACGCGTGCCTCGTCGGCAGGCGAGGGGCGGGCGGTGACGATCCGCAGGTCGGCGTAGAGCTGGCTGGCGTCGGCGTTGATGATCGTGCCGCCGATGCGCTCGGCGAGGTCGAGCGCGGCCGCCGACTTGCCTGCCGCCGTCGGCCCCGCGATAACGACGACCCGTGGCTTCACCGCACCCTCTCGTCGCGACGCTGATCGCCGCCGGAGCCTTGTCGCCGGGCGACGTCGCCGCGGCAAGCGACGCGCTTCGCGCGGCGGGCGGCACGCCGGGCGCGGTTACGTGGCTCGACGCGGGCGACGCTGCCGATGTCGCGGTCAGCGGGCTCGACCAACCGACGGCCCGCGCCGCGCTCGAGGCGGCGCTTTCCGACGCGGACGGCATCGTTCAACCGGCGGCGGCGACGCGCGTCCGTCGCCTGCTGATCGCCGACATGGATTCGACGCTGATCCAGTGCGAGTGCATCGACGAGCTTGCCGACTACGCCGGTATCAAGGCCGAGGTGGCGGCGATCACCGAGGCGGCGATGCGCGGCGAACTCGACTTCGCCGCCGCGCTCGACGCCCGGGTAGCGCTGCTTGCCGGCATGGACGCCGGCGTGATCGACCGCTGCCGCGCCGAGCGCGTCCGGCTGATGCCTGGTGCGGCGACGCTGGTCGCGACCATGCGCGCAGGCGGCGCGCGGACGATCCTCGTTTCGGGCGGGTTCACCGCCTTCGCCGGCCCGGTCGGCGCCGAGCTCGGGTTCGACCGGGTGGTCGCCAACACGCTGCTGGTCGCCGGCGGCCGGCTGACCGGCACCGTCGCGCGGCCAATCGTCGACGCCGGCACCAAGCTGGCCGAACTCCGCGCCTCGGGCGTAGACCCTGCGGACGTGCTCGCCGTCGGCGACGGGGCGAACGACGCACCGATGCTCGCCGCCGCCGGGCTCGGCGTCGCCTACCGCGCCAAGCCCGCCGCCGCCGCCGCGGCGAGCGCCCACGTCCGCCGCGGCGACCTCACCGCACTTCTGTGGGCGCAGGGGCTGCCGCGGCGGGCGTGGGTCAGTAGGTGAAGCGGATTGAGCCGCCGACGATCCGCGGCTCGTTGAACACCGCGGCGTTGTAGTTCTCGATCACGCCCTTCAAATTCTTCTGGTCGGTCAGGTTGCGCGCAAAGACGGCGAGTTCGTAGCGCGGCGTCGCATAGCCGACCTTCAGCCCGAGCTCGTACGTTCCCTTCGAATAAAACTCCTGCGTCCGGTAGAGGACGAGGTTGGTATAGCCCTGGACGGCGATGTCGCCGGCGACGAACAGCTCGCCGTCGCGGCCGAGCGGGACGCCGTAGCGGCCGTTGACGTCGACCGTGTACTCGGGCGCGTCGGGCAGGGGGTTGCCGTCGATCTGGGCGAAGAAGTTCGGCCCGACCTTGATCACCGGGTTGAGCACGGTGCAGGTGACGACGCCGTTCAGGGCGCACACCTGCGCATAGACGCGGCTGTCCTTGATCTCGGTATGGAGCAGGCTCAGCCCGACGCCGAACTGCAGGTGCGAGGTCGGGTGGTACTCGGCCTCGGCCTCGAGCCCATAGGCGTTCGCATGGTTGGCGTTGAACAGTACGCCGTTACCATTGGCATCGTTGCCGTTCAACTGTATGTTATCAACGGTATAGCCGAATGCGCTCGCGTTGAACCGCAGCTTGCGGTCGAACGCCTGCGCCTTGAAGCCGGCTTCGTAGCTGAGGATCGTCTCCGAGTTCGCCGTGGTGAAGTCGCTGTTGAACACCGCCGAGCGCCCCTGGATCGTCGGGCCGCGGAAGCCGCGGGCGACGCGGGCGTAGACGTTGAGGTCGGGGCTGACCTCGTACAGCGCGCTGATGTCGCCCGACCCCTGCGTGTCGGGCAGGCGGACGTTGGTCCGCCCGGTGTAGGTGACGACGTTCGCCGCGGTGTTCGCCGTCTTGAACAGCACGGTGCGCTTGGTGTCGTTGGTGACCCGGCCGCCGGCGGTGATCGTCAGCTTGTCGGTCAGCTTGTAGCTCGCCTGGCCGAACAGCGCGAACGACGTGTTGTCGTCGTGGAGCAGGACGTTGTTGTTCGGATTGGTCCCGATCAGGAAGGCGCGCTGGTCGAACTCGGTGATGTCGCGGTTTTCGAAGTAGAAGAAGCCGAACTGGTACTTGAACCGGGTCGCGCCGTTCGACGACAGGCGCAGCTCCTCGCTGACCTGATCGAGTTGGTTGACCTTGCCCTGGCTCTGGCCGAAGCCGTTGGGCACGCCGTTCACCGGGAACAGTGCCGCCGCGCCGCCGTCGGTATCGCCGCGGCTGTAGCCCGACAGCGTCTCATAGGCGGTGATCGACGTCAGCGTCACCGGGCCGAAGTCGTACTTGGCGTTCAGGAACGCGCCGTACGTCTCGTAGGCCTGCGGATTGCCGACGCCCTCGTCGAGCGCGACAGTGTCGCGGGCCGTGGTATCGGTGTTGTTCGAGCCCTTGATCAGCGCGCCGCGGTGGAAGATCGTCGACGTGCCCTTGTACGAGCGGCCCTGGCCCTCGAACAGCAGCGACAGCTTCTCGGTCGGGGTGACGAGGATCTGGGCACGGAGGTCGCGCTCGTTGAAGCCGCCGAGCGCGTCGCGCTTGTTGACCTGCGTGTTGTCAGCGCTCGTTCCGGTGAAGGTGTTGGCCACCCAGTTGTCGCGATGCTGGTAGAGCCCCGAGACGCGGACGGCGATCTTGCCGGGGACGATCGCGCCGCCAACGCCGCCGTCAAAGGTGACGGTACCGAGCTCGCCGTAGGTCGCGCTCGCGCGCGCCTGGAGGTCCTCGCTCGGGCGGATCGAATCGAACTTGATGATGCCCGCGGTCGTGTTACGCCCGAACAGCGTCCCCTGCGGCCCGCGCAGGACCTCGACCTGGGCGACGTCGTAGACCGGGTTCGACTTCAGCACGACGTGCTCGAGGATGACGTCGTCCTGGATGATCTCCACCGGCTGCGATGCGCCGAGGTAGAAGTCGATGTTGCCCAGCCCCCGGATGTAGAAGCGCGGGAAGATGCGCCCGGTCGTCGTCTCGGCGTAGAGGCCGGGGACGCGCGCCGACAGCTCGAGGATGTCGCCGCCGCCCGACTGCAAATCGCGGAATTGCGTCCCCGAGACGACGCCGACCGACAGCGGCACCTGCTGGAGGTTCTCTGGTCGGCGCTCGGCGGTGACGATGATCTCGCCGCTGTCGGCGTTATCGGCTGGCGCGACGGGCGCGGCCGGCGCTGCGCCGACTGCAGTGGCGAGCAGGCTGGTGGCGGCAAACAGCGCCGCGCGAACGGTCATGGTCACGATGATCCCCCTCGTCCGCTCGCGTACGGAGCGGGTCGAGGGTGGCGATAGGCAGCGTGCGTGACGGATCAATGAAAAGGTTCGGCGCCGGGTCGATCGCGTCAGCCACGTGGCTTTGCAGACACACTCCGCTCAGCCGTCGAGCGCCGCCTTGAGCCGGTCGTTGACGACCGCCGGATTGGCCTTGCCACCCATGCTCCGCATCGTCTGGCCGACGAAGAAGCCGAACAGCTTGTCCTTGCCGCCGCGATAGTCGGCGACCTTGTCGGGGTTGGTGGCGAGGATCGCGAGGATCGCGGCGTCGATTTCGCCGGTATCGCTCGTCTGGCGCAGGCCGCGCGCCTCGACGATGCTGCCCGCGCTGCCGCCGGTCTCGAGCATCGCCTCGAACACCTGCTTGGCGAGGCTGCCCGACAGCGTGGCGTCGCTGACGAGGGCAAGCAGCTCGGCGGCGGCTTCAGGCGTCACTGGCGACGCCTCGATCCCGGTCCCCGATC